>NZ_LMOI01000001.1 GCF_001423525.1 Arthrobacter sp. Leaf137
GGCCACCTTCGACGGTGGCGGCCACAGCCGTTTAATAGGGGCAATCCCCCAGGCGGTTCAGTCCTAAAGCGTCACAGTCCCTGAAGCATCACTGGCTAAAGGAACTCGGCCCGGCCCTCCATGGCGGACGACGCCAGCGCGTGCTCGCGGCGGGGAATCCGCCCGGCCTCCTTCGCCAGCCGGCCGGCGATAACGGCGTGCTTGAATGCCTCACCCATCCGGGCCGGGTTCTGGGCACGGGTCACCGCAGTGGCCAGCAGGACGGCGTCGCACCCAAGTTCCATGGCCAGCGCCGCGTCAGATGCCGTGCCGATCCCGGCGTCCAGGACCACGGGCACGTTGGCACGGGACACGATGAGTTCGATGTTGTGCGGGTTGAGGATTCCGAGTCCGGTCCCGATCGGAGATCCCAGCGGCATCACTGCGGTGGCGCCCAGGTTTTCCAGCCGGAGGGCCAGGACGGGGTCGTCATTGGTGTAGGCAAAGACTTTAAAGCCGCGGTTGACCAGCTGTTCGGTGGCGTCCACCAACTCAACGGCGTCCGGCAGGAGCGTGTGCTCGTCGGCGATGACCTCCAGCTTCACCCAGTCGGTTTCCAGCGCTTCCCGGGCCAGTTCGGCGGTCAGGACGGCGTCCCGCGCAGTAAAACAGCCTGCTGTGTTGGGCAGGACCCGGATCCCGTGGTCCACCAGCAGTTGGAACAGGGAGCCCGATTCTGCGGGTGAGTAGCGCCGCATGGCCACCGTGGTAAGGGACGTTCCGGAGGCCACCAGAGCTGCGCCCAGGCCGTCCAGGCTGGGCGCGCCCCCCGTCCCCATGATGAGCCTCGACTCCAGGGCGACGCCGTCAATAACGAGGGAGTCAGGCCTGCTGGGTGCCGCTGGGGTAAGGGTGGTCGATTTGGTCATCGTGTCAGCCTCCCTGTACTGCGGTGACGAGTTCGACGTCGTCGCCGTCCGCGAGCGCGGTGCCGTGCCATTGGCTGCGGGGCACCACTTCGGAATTGTGCGCCACGGCCACGCCCAGCCTTTGTCCGTCGGTTGCCTGGCCGTCGGCCGCAAGCGCGCGTCCGGTTACTTCGCTCACCAATGCCGTGATGGACGCACCGTCCGCCACGGTGCGTGGTGCCCCGTTCAGGGTGATGTTCATGCTGTCTCCTTGATGTTGAAGCTGGGGGCCGGGATCCGGCCGGAAAAGCGGTCCGGACGGAACGGCTGCCACCGGGGGTCTGCCTTTCCCTCCATCAGGTCGCGGCAAATGGCGGCCGCGGCCGGCGTGAGGAGGACGCCGTGGCGGAAGAATCCTGTGGCCACGATCAGTCCGGGAATATGGGCTGCGCTGGCGTCTCCCCCATCCGCGGGTACCCTGCCCAGTAGCGGGGCATTGTCCGGGGTGGCCGGGCGGGCCCGCGCGGTGCATTCGAGCAACTCCAACTCTGCGACCGCGGGCACCAGCACCTGGGCGTCGCGAAGCAGCTGGTACACGCCGCCAGCGGACACCGCGCTGGACCCGGTACTCGGCGGCACAGCTCCGGACGCAGTGCCGGCCCCCGCCGGAGCATCCTCCCGCTGGGTGGCGCCTATGACCACGGTTCCGTCCTCGCGTGGAACCAGGTAGACGGGGACACCGCGCACCAGTCCGCGGACTGTGGACGTCAGCAAGGGCTGAAGGTGCTGGGGGACCGCCAGCCGCAGGATGTCGCCATGCACGGGGCGCAACGGTAACCGGAGTCCCGCCGGCAGGTTCTCGAGGGATGCCGCCGCCATGCCGTTGGCCACCACCGTTTCGCCGGCGAGCACCAATCCGCCTCCGGCAAGCCGGACACCGGCCACGGCGCCATCTGCCCACTCCAGCGACACAGCCCTGTCCGCCACCGCGAATCCATCCAGCGCGCCGGCAACGGCAGTGTCTGCAATGCCGCTGCTTGCCGGGAGGTGGCTGGCCAGGGCGGCCCGGAAGCACTCTACGAGTCGCCGGGGATCCACCTGGTGGTCCGCAGGAGTGTCCAGTGCGCAGGCGATGGCGGGGCTGAGCA
This sequence comes from Arthrobacter sp. Leaf137, assembly GCF_001423525.1. GTDB lineage: Bacteria > Actinomycetota > Actinomycetes > Actinomycetales > Micrococcaceae > Arthrobacter. The sequence goes on from NZ_LMOI01000001.1 coordinate 2,036, forward strand.
GCGGTTCCCGGCGCCGGGCCTCGCGGACCGTCAAGGGTTCCACGGCGAGTCCGTTGGCCTGCTGCACGCCGCGCAGGTCCATCAGTGCCTGCCGGTCGCCGGCGTCGGCGCCAATGGCGAGCGTGGGCGTCGCCAGGTATCCGGAACCGCGGCCTGACACGCGGGTAAGGTCCGCGGCGAACTGCGGCCAGCGCTCCGATGCATCCAGCATGAGGCCCAGGAGCTCTTCCTCCTGGTAATGCAGCTCGCTGACGGGGGCCAGCATGCCTGCCGCCGCCCAGCTGGCTCCGGAGCCCGGTGCATCGTCTATCAGCACCACTGACCGGCCTGAGCGCCTGGCCTCCCAGGCTATGCCGTGGCCAATGACGCCCCCGCCGATCACTGCTACGTGGGCAGAAATTGTTGGAACGATGGAGGACCCTGCGATGGTGTCCGGAGGGCTTTCGGGGATGCCCATGGTGTCTCCTTCCCTACGCCGGTATTAACCGGATCAGGTCAAGCGGTCGGCTCTGACGCCCTCTCAGCCCGGCGCTTTGTGACAGCTGCCGCGGGCTCCCGCAGTACGAGGCAAGTGTAGAGGAACTAGGCTTGCAGCCATGAATGTGTCCCACTCCCCTGCCCCCGCCGCGGCGCCCGGCACCGATGCCTTCACCACTGCGGCCGGTAACGGCGCACTGAAAGCCGCACGCCTCTACCTCTGCACGGATGCGCGCCGCGGCCGGGGCGACTTCGCCGGGTTCGTGGACGCGGCGTTCGAAGGCGGCGTGGACATTATCCAGCTGCGGGACAAGTCCATCGAGGCGGCCGAGGAGCTGGACCTGCTGGCGGTCCTCAAGGAGTCGGCCCAGCGGCACGGGCGGCTGTGGGCCGTCAACGACCGGGCGGACATTGCGGTCCTTTCCGGTGCCCCGGTCTTCCACGTGGGCCAGAAGGACCTTCCGGTAGCAGCCGCGAGGACGCTGCTCAACGGCAACGCCGCCATCGGCCTGTCCAGCCACACGCCGGAACAGGTGGATGCCGCCCTGGCCGACGCCGCAGGACCTGCCGGCCTCGACTACTTCTGCGTGGGCCCGCTCTGGGCCACCCCCACCAAACCCGGCCGGGCCGCCGTCGGCCTGGACCTGGTGAAGCATGCGGCCGCGAAGGCCCCCAGTGATGTGCCGTGGTTCGCCATCGGCGGCATCGACCACTCCAACGTGGACCAGGTGGTCGCGGCCGGGGCCTCAAGGATCGTGGTGGTCCGCGCCATCACCGATGCTGCCGATCCTGCTGCCGCCGCTGCCTCGCTTCGTTCCGCCCTGGACGCCGCGGCGTCCTGAAGCTGACCGATTCCCTGCGTAATCGGATGACTTGGGGTTAGGCTGATTTTCGTGTCACATCATCGGCTGGCTCCCAACGTCCATGAGCGCACCAATGCCCTGGAAGAGGCCTTGGCCGCGCTGCGGACGGAGCTGGAACTTCCGGGCCCATACCCGGGTGAGGCGGTCAAGGACGCCGAGGCCGCGGTGGCCGCGCTGCGCCTGCCGGAGTACGACCTGACCGCGGTGGAGTTCGTCACCATCGATCCGGCGTCGTCCACGGACCTGGACCAGGCCCTCTTCATCGAAACGGACGACGACGGCGGGTACCACGTCCTGTACGCCATCGCCGATGTCCCCGCGTTCGTGGCGCCCGGCGGACCCCTGGATGCCGAAACCCGGCGCCGGGGCCAGACCTTCTACGCCCCGGACGGGCGCATTCCGCTGCACCCGGAAGTCATCAGCGAGGGCGCCGGCAGCCTCCTGCCGGACCAGGACTGCTCGGCTTTCGTCTGGGATTTCCGGCTCGACGGCAATGCCGAGGTCACGTCCGTCGGTGTCCGCCGGGCCCGTGTCCGAAGCCGCGCGAAACTCAGCTACAAGGGTGCACAGGCTGACCTGGACGCCGGTACTGCCTCTCCCCTGCTTGCCCTGCTGAAGGAAGTGGGGCTCAAGCGTGTCCGCCTGGAACGTGCCCGGAACGGTGCCAGCCTGAACATGCCGGACCAGGAGATCGTCCAACTGCCCGATGGCGGCTACCGCATTGCTGCTGCACCCCAGCTGCCCGTGGAGGACTGGAACGCCCAGATTTCCCTGATGACAGGGATGGCCGCCGCCAAGATCATGCTCGACGCCAAGGTGGGGATCCTGCGCACCATGCCGCCACCGGACGAGCGCTCCCTGCGCCACTTCCGGCTGCAGACGGAGGCGCTGGGCAAAGCCTGGGACGGCGAGGTGGGATACGGCGAATACCTGCGGACCCTTGACCCGACGGACCCCCGACAGCTGGCCATCATGCACTCGGCCGGCATGCTCTTCCGCGGCGCCGGATACACCGCCTTTGACGGCAACGTTCCGGCTGCCCCGATCCAGGCGGCCATCGGCGATGCCTATGCCCACACCACTGCGCCGCTGCGACGCCTGGTGGACCGCTTTGTGCTGGTGACCTGCGAGGCGCTGAGCAACGGGGGTACCGTCCCCGGCTGGGTGCGGGATGCGCTTCCGTCCCTCCCGGAGATTATGGCGGGCTCGGACCAGCTGGCATCCCGCATGGAGCGCATGGCCCTGGATACGGTGGAGGCTGCCCTGCTGGTCAACCACATCGGCCAGGAGTTCGATGCGATTGTGATTTCAGGATCGAAGCCGCAGAAAGAGAACGGCAACAACGGGAACGGTAAAAACGGAAACGGCAAAAACGGGAACGGCAACGGAAACGGGTCCTCAGGGATCATCCAGATCGCCGACCCTGCCGTGACGGCCCGCTGCGCCGGTGAGCTGGAGTCCGGCACCAAGGTCCGGGTCCGCCTGGTGTCGTCGGATATCGCTACCCGGGAAGTGCACTTCGAACTGGTTCAGTGAGCCCGGACCGTCCGGTCCCGGCGTTCCCCACGGCGCGGAAACAGGGTTTCCGGGCTGATGCGGCTAGACTGAAGGGGTAGAAATGGATGCCCGGTCGTTGATTTCCTTGAACTGAAACCAACAAGCCCGCCCCTACGCGATCTTGAGATTTGCCCGCTGGTCGCCAGTGCCAGCGTTAGATAGCCCGCGATCGGCTTCCACTGGAATTGCTTGCGCGCTTCGTTCGTGCTCCGGATCGGCCCCACCGGCCGGCCTGTTGAGCACGCTGCGCGATTGCCCAAATGAATAAGGAAACTCCCTGTGAGTGAATTGCATACGCACCAGCTTTTGACCGATGAGTCCGGCACCGAGACCATCGAGCCCGAAGAAACCATCATTTCGGACGAAAAGCCGCACGAAATTGAGGAAAAGTCGTTCGCCGACTACAACGTCCGGGCAGATATCGTGGAGTCCCTGGCCGACGCCGGGATCACCCACCCCTTCCCGATCCAGGCTATGACCCTGCCGGTGGCACTGTCAGGCCATGACATCATTGGCCAGGCCAAGACCGGCACCGGCAAAACCCTGGGCTTCGGCATTCCCGCGCTCCAGCGTGTGGTGGGCCGCGATGACGCAGGCTTCGACAAGTTGCCCGTCCCCGGAGCCCCGCAGGCCCTGGTGATCGTGCCCACGCGCGAGCTCGCAGTGCAGGTGGCCAGCGATCTCGAGACCGCATCCCGCAAACGCAACGCACGTATCGCCACCATCTACGGCGGCCGCGCCTACGAGCCCCAGGTTGATGCCCTGCAGAAGGGTGTCGAAATTGTGGTGGGCACCCCCGGCCGCCTGATCGACCTTTACAAGCAGAAGCACCTGAGCCTGAAGAACGTCCGCATCGTGATCCTGGACGAAGCTGACGAAATGCTGGACCTTGGCTTCCTGCCGGACGTTGAAACCCTCATCGCCGGCACGCCCGCTGTCCGCCAGACGCTGCTGTTCTCGGCCACCATGCCCGGCCCGGTCATCGCCATGGCGCGACGCTACATGACCCAACCCACCCACATCCGCGCCGCAGATCCCGATGACGAGGGCCTGACCAAGCGGGACATCCGCCAGCTGATCTACCGCGCCCACGCCATGGACAAGACCGAAGTGGTTGCCCGCATCCTGCAGGCCCGCGGCCGCGGCCGGACCATCATCTTCACCAAGACCAAACGCACCGCGGCCAAGGTGGCAGAGGAACTGGTGGACCGCGGCTTTGCGGCCGCAGCAATCCACGGCGACCTGGGCCAGGGTGCCCGCGAGCAGGCCCTGCGCGCGTTCCGCAACAACAAGGTGGACGTCCTGGTGGCAACGGACGTTGCCGCCCGTGGCATCGACGTTGATGACGTCACGCACGTGATCAACTACCAGTGCGTCGAGGACGAGAAGATCTACCTGCACCGGGTGGGCCGTACCGGCCGCGCCGGCAACAAGGGCACGGCCGTGACCTTCGTGGACTGGGACGACATGCCGCGCTGGGGCCTGATCAACAAGGCCCTCGGCCTGAGCGTGCCCGAACCGGTGGAGACGTACTCCTCCTCACCGCACCTCTATGAAGAGCTGGACATCCCCGAGGGAACCAAGGGCCGCCTGCCCCGCAACAAGCGCACCCTCGCGGGCGTCGACGCCGAGGTCCTCGAGGACCTGGGTGAAACGGGCAAGAAGAACAGCCGGGAAAGCCGCGGAAACGATGGCCGGGACCGTGAAGGCCGCGGCCGGTCGCGTTCGGGCGGACGAGACGGACGCAGCCCGGAAGCAGGCCGCTCAGGTGAGCGCCGTCGTCGTACTTCCCCGGACGCTGCCGAAACCCCGGCTGCCGGACCGGAAGCGGCAGCGGCCTCCGACGCTGAAAAGTCTTCACGTACGCGCCGCCCCCGCACGCGTACCCGGCGCCGCAACGGCGAGGTAGTTGCCGGTGCAGACAAGGGCACCCAGCCCGGCAGCACCGAGGGCTGACCTGAGGGAATGACGAACACTGTTTGGGCGCCGGACGGCGGCAGCCTGGTGGTGCACGCGGATAACGCGCAGTACCTCCCAACGCTGCCGGACGGCGCCTTCACGCTGATCTACGTGGACCCGCCCTTCAACACGGGCCGGGCGCAGAGCCGGCAGGAAACCCGCATGGTTGCCAACGCCGGCGGCAGCGGTGACCGCGTGGGCTTCAAGGGCCGCTCCTATGACACCATCAAGGGCGCGTTGCACCGCTACGACGACGCCTTCAGCGACTATTGGTCCTTCCTGGAACCGCGCCTGGTGGAAGCCTGGCGGCTGCTGGCCGACGACGGCACCCTGTACCTGCACCTGGACTACCGCGAGGTGCACTATGCCAAGGTGATGCTGGACGCCATCTTCGGCCGCGAGTGCTTCCTGAACGAGATCATCTGGGCCTACGACTACGGCGCCCGCGCCAGGAACCGCTGGCCCACGAAGCACGACAACATCCTCGTGTACGTCAAGAACCCGTCCAAGTACCACTTCGACAACGCCGAGGTGGACCGGGAGCCGTACATGGCGCCGGGCCTTGTCACGCCGGCCAAGCGGGAGCTGGGGAAACTGCCCACGGACGTCTGGTGGCACACCATCGTTTCGCCCACCGGCAAGGAGAAGACGGGATACCCCACGCAGAAGCCTGAGGGTCTGATCCGCCGTGTCGTCTCAGCGTCCAGCCGGCCGGGCGACTGGTGCCTGGATTTCTTCGCCGGTTCCGGAACCCTTGGTGCGGTGGCGGCCAAGCTGGGCCGCAAGTTCGTGTGCGTGGACCAGAACCACCCGGCCGTGGACATCATGGCCAAGCGGCTGGGTGCGCAGGCAACCTTTACGTCCTTCCCACCCAAGTAGGTAGCAGCAGATGTCGTTTTGACGGCTCAAAACGACATCTGCTGCTACCCAGTTGGGAAGGCGCAGGGATCAGGGCCGGACGACGGCGGTTCCCGAAGCCAGTTCCTCGATCCGCGCCAGCACGTCCGGTGCGGTCAGGTTTTCACCGAGCAGGTTCGGCTTGCCCGTGCCGTGGTAGTCCGATGACCCGGTGATGAGCAGGCTATTCTCCGCGGCCAGGCGGCGCAGGAAGCTGCGGCCTTCCTCAGGGTTGTCACGGTGATCGACCTCCAATCCCGCCAGGCCGGCATCGATCATGTCCCGGTAGACCCGCTCCCCCACGATCCTGCCGCGGGAGGACGCCACCGGATGGGCGAACACGGGAACACCGCCGGCAGCGCAGACCAGCTCGACGGCGACCGCCGGGTTGGGTGCGTAGTGCGGGATGAAGTAGCGCGAGCGCGAGGTCAGGATCGAGGCGAAGGCTTCAGAGCGGTCTTCCACCACGCCTGCCGCCACCAAGGCATCGGCGATGTGCGGGCGGCCCAACGTGGCCCCCGGCGCTACATGGTGGATCACGTCGTCCCATGTGAGGGGATAGTCCTCGGCCAGGAGCGTGACCATCCGCTCCGCGCGGGTATGGCGGGCTTGCTTGGCCTTGCTGATTTCCTCGAGCAGCCCTGGGTGCTGGGGGTCGTGAAGGTAGCTGAGCAGGTGGACGCTGATGCCCTCGGCCGTCCGGCAGGAAACCTCCATGCCGGGGACCAGCGCCACCCCCACGTCAATCGCGGCAGCAGATGCTTCCGCCCACCCGTCTGTGGTGTCATGGTCGGTCAACGCCACCACGTCCAGGCCCGCGCGGGCGGCAGAGGCCATGACGTCGGCAGGTTTCTCCGTGCCGTCGGAGACATTGGAGTGGGCATGCAGGTCGATCCTCACCTGTACAGACTAGTTGACCCTGCGCCTCCGGCACCGGAGGCTGTTCGCGCAGGCGGGACGCTGGTGAGACGATGGTCCCGTGAACGATGCCGAAAACACCCCCACCTCTGCTAACCAGCCGCTGGAGGAGCGCGTCAACAACCGCTCGCAGCGGCCCAGTTCCGACGCCTTCAAGGCCTTCATGGCCAGTAACTGGGCGCCGTCCAGCCAGGACCTTCCCGGCCGCGACGACGTCGCAGGCCACGCCGCGACCCGGCGCAAGGCCATCTCCGCCCGGTTCAAAGGTGAACGCCTGGTCCTTCCGGCGGGTCCGCCCAAGGTCCGCTCCAACGACTGCGACTACCGGTTCCGGCCGCATTCAGGCTTTGCCCACCTGACAGGCCTGGGCCTCGACCACGAGCCGGACGCCGTCCTGGTGCTGGAGCCCGTTGATGAAGGAAAGGGCGACGACGGCGGGAACCACCGCGCCACGCTCTACTTCCGTCCGTTGGCCGGCCGGGACACGGAACAGTTCTATGCCGACTCCCGCTCCGGCGAATTCTGGATCGGCGCCCGGCCCACCCTGGCCGAGTTCGAAGCCCGCCTTGGCCTGGCCACCGGCCACATCGACCAGCTGGAAACGGCGATCACCAAGAACGTTGGCGCGCCGGAGATCGGCGGCATCTCCATCCGCCTGGTCCGCAAGGTGGACGAAAACATTGACGCCCTGGTGGATACTGCCCGCTACAACACCGCCAAAGATCCCGAAAACCTCGACATGGGCGTCCTCGATGCCCTTGACGAGAAGCTGAGCGAAGCCCTCTCAGAGCTTCGCCTCATCAAGGACGAGTGGGAAATCGGGCAGATGGAGCTCGCCGTGGCCGCCACGGTGGAAGGCTTCGAAGAAGTGGTCAAGGTCCTGCCGCGCGCACTGACCCATGCCCGCGGCGAGCGGGTAGTGGAAGGCGCCTTCTTCGCCCGCGCCCGCGAGGTGGGCAACGAGCTGGGCTACGACACCATCGCCGCGTCCGGCAACAACGCCACAGTGCTCCACTGGACGCGCAATACCGGCAAGATCCACGCCGGTGAGCTCCTGCTCCTGGACGCCGGGGTCGAGGCGGACTCCCTCTACACCGCAGACATCACCCGCACCCTCCCTGCGAGTGGCAAGTTCAGCGATGTCCAGCGCAAGGTCTACCAGGCAGTCCTGGACGCGGCCGACGCCGGGTTCGCGGCAGCTCAACCTGGCACGAAGTTCCGCGACATCCACACCGCCGCCACCACCGTGCTGGCAGAACGCCTCGCCGAATGGGGACTCCTCCCCGTCAGCGTGGACGAGGCCATCAGCCCTGAAGGCCAGCAGCACCGGCGGTGGATGCCGCATGGCACCAGCCACCACCTCGGCCTCGACGTCCACGACTGCGCCCAGGCCAAGCGGGAGCTGTACCTCGACGGCATCCTGGCCGAAGGCATGGTATTCACCATCGAGCCGGGCCTCTACTTCAAGGACGAGGACTTGGCCATCCCCGAGGAATACCGTGGCATCGGTGTCCGCATCGAAGACGACATCCTGATGACCGCCGACGGGCCGGTCAACCTCAGCGCGGCATTGCCCCGCACGCCGGAGGACGTGGAGACGTGGATGGCCGGCATCTACCGTGAGGCAGGCGAATCCCGGCAGGCACCCCAGGGCTGACACCGGGCTGACCAGCCACGCAACAGGCACAAAAAAGCGGTGCCGCCGGATTTCTCCGGCGGCACCGCTTTTTCTGCTGTTCCTAGTGGCGCGGGTCGGCGGGCCGCTCTGCGTTGCCGGCGTCCTGGCCTTCGCCGGCAGGTGCATCGCCGTGGTGCTGCGGGCCGGCCTCCGGCTGCGCGGGCGCGGCGGGCTGCGGTGTTCCGCCGTCCTGGCCCTGCGGCAGCCTGACGCCGTACTGCGGCCGCCCGTCGGGAAGGTCGGGGTACCGGACCGCGCGGGCCGGTGCGGCCGCGGGCTGCTGGTGCCGGCCGCCGTCGTACTGCTGCCCCGGGTGCTGCTGCGCGTCCGGCTGCGGCGCGGGCTGACCCTGCTGACCCTGCGTGGGTTGGCCGGAGTCCTGCGAATGTCCCTGCTGGCCGTAGGGATCGTTCCAGCCCGTGGGACGCGCCGGGCCCTGCTGGTTGTTTGGCTGGTTGTACGGCTGATTCGGTGGGTTGTAAGGCTGGTTCTGCTGGTCGTAAGGCTGGTTCTGGTAGCCGTGCCGCGGCTGGTGGGCGTTGCCGCCTGCGGCGTCCGAGCGGGTCATGGGGAGCTGCTGCAGCAGGCGGCGGGCTTCCTGCGCCGCCTCCGGAGCCACGATCACGTCATAGCTGGTGGCCACCACCTGACTGGTGGACGTGAAGTCCCGCTTCCCACGCTGCATTGCGTAGGTAACGATGCCGAACAGCATGAAGAACGCGGCACCCATCAATACGGAGGTGAGGATGGAGAAGTACCCGGGCGAGGGCGCGAAGAAGGAAAGCATCACCCCCACGAACAGGCCGAACCACATGCCGCTGAGGGCTCCGGACAGGGCAACACGGGGGTAGCTGAGGCGTCCGGTGACCCGTTCCACCATCTTCAGTTCATTGCCCACGATGGACACCATCTGCACCGGGAACTGCTGGTCGGCGAGGTAGTCCACCGCCTTCTGGGCATCCAGGTAGGAGGTGTAGGAACCCACGGTGTCGCCGGTCGGGACGGCCCTGGCTTGGTCAAGGCCGTTGGGGCCACCTGTCCGGGGAGCACCAAAAATGTTTGCCATACCCCCATTCTTGCCCATGAGGTTGTGTGCTGCCTGTAAATTCAGCTAAAAGTGAGCAGACTCGGTAGCCTGTACAAGTGAGCACAACACCTACCCGTGTCTTCGTGGCGCGCCTCCTGGGACTCGACGTCTTCGACCCCCTGGGTGACCGGCTGGGCCGGTTACGCGATGTTGTGGTGCTCTCCCGCGGCTCCCAGGGCGCCCCCCATGTGGTGGGTATCGTCGTCGAAGTGCCCGGGAAGAAGCGCGTGTTCGTGCCGATGACGCGTATCACCTCCATCGACCAGACGCAGGTGATCTGCACCGGCCTGGTCAACCTGCGCAGGTTCGAACAGCGCGGCGCGGAAACGCTGGTGGTGGCCGAGATGTTCGACCGCCGCGTGACCCTCCGGGACGGCAGCGGCGACGCCACCATCGAGGACATCGCCATGGACCAGCACAGGTCCCGCGACTGGTTCGTCAGCAAGCTCTTCGTCCGGCGCGGTCATTCCCTGTCCCCGCTCAGCCGCCTGCGCCGCAACGAAACGCTCATCATCGACTGGGCCGACGCCCAGCAGGGCGCGCGCACCGAGCCGCAGGCAGCAACCCAGTTCGTTGCCAACCACGAGGACCTCAAACCGGCAGACTTCGCCGAGGCGCTCCAGGAGATGAGCGATAAGCGGCGTTTCGAAGTGGCCAGCGAACTGCAGGATGAGCGCCTGGCAGATGTCCTCCAGGAGCTGCCCGAGGACGACCAGGTGGAGATCCTCTCCGCCCTGGACATCCAGCGGGCCGCCGACGTGCTCGAGGAAATGGACCCGGACGACGCCGCCGACCTCCTTGGTGAGCTCCCCTCGGCGCAGGCCGAGGAACTCCTTCAACTGATGGAGCCCGAGGGGGCCGAGGACGTCCGCCGGCTCCTGGAATACGACGAGGACACCGCGGGCGGCCTCATGACCCCGGTACCCGTCATCCTGCCCCCCGAAGCCACCGTGGCTGAGGCGCTGGCACACGTCCGGCGCGAGGAACTCTCCCCCGCCCTGGCCTCGTCCATCTTCATTGCCAGGCCACCCATGGAGACTCCCACCGGCCGGTTCCTGGGCGTGGTGCACATCCAGCAACTGCTCCGGTTCCCGCCGTTCGAGCCGCTGGGCAACCTGGTGGACAAGAACCTTGAGCCGTTGTCCGACCAGGCCCACATCAGCGAAGTGGCGCGGACCCTGGCGACCTATAACCTGAACTCCCTTCCGGTGGTCAACGACGCCGGCCGGCTTGTGGGGGCGGTGACTGTTGATGACGTTTTGGATCATCTGTTGCCGGATGATTGGCGCGCCCATGATGGCGAGGCCCCGATAAGAAGGCTCGGTGGCCGTATTGGCTGACAACAGCGCTCCGAAGAACCCCAACCAGCGGAATACCGGCAACGCCGCCGCCAAGAACAACAAGGGCAGCCTGGACACGCCGCTGAGTGGCAGGCAGCGGATCCTGCCCAAGTTCTCCCCTGACCCCGACGCTTTCGGCCACGCCACGGAAGGCTTTGCCCGCTTCATGGGCACACCGCAGTTCCTGGTCTACATGACCATTTTCTGTATCTTCTGGCTGTGCTGGAACACTTGGGCGCCGGTTGACTGGCAGTTCGACTCCCGCGACCTTGGCTTCACCCTGCTGACGCTGATGCTGTCCCTCCAGGCGTCCTACGCGGCACCGCTGCTGCTGCTGGCCCAAAACCGGCAGGATGACCGCGACCGCGTGTCCCTTCAGCAGGACCGCCAGCGTGCCGAGCGGAACCTGTCCGACACCGAGTACCTCACCCGGGAACTTGCCTCGCTGCGGATCGCCCTGCGCGAGGTAGCCACGCGCGACTACGTCCGGGCCGAACTGCGCTCCCTCCTCGAGGACATGCTGGAGGCCCAGGAAGAACTGCGCACGCACGACTCCACCGGCCAAGGCAGCCACGAGTCACCCAAGGACAAAGTCAAGGAAAAGCTCCGCGAACAACGCGACCGGCAGCGCAATCCCCGCACGCAGCAGATCCCCCGGGTCAAGCCCGGCCATTCCACCCAGGACCGGTAAACACCCTTCATGGAAACAGCAACACCCAGCAATTCCCAGCTGCTCCAGGACGTCAACGACGCCCTCGCCACCGTCATTGACCCTGAACTGCGGCGTCCCATCACCGAACTCGGCATGGTGGACGCCGTCCACGTGTCCGGAGACGGCAAGATCAGCCTCACGGTCCTGCTCACCATCGCCGGCTGCCCGCTGAAGGGCACCATCACGTCCGACGCCGAGTCGGCTCTGGCCGCAGTCCCGGGGGTGACCGGCGTCGACGTCGAACTCAAGGTCATGGACCAGGCCCAGCGGGATGCCCTGAAGGAGAAGCTCCGCGGGCCCGGCGGCCAGCGCGGCATCCCCTTCAACCAGCCCGGTTCCCTGACGAAGGTCTATGCGGTTGCCAGCGGCAAGGGCGGGGTGGGCAAGTCCTCCGTCACCGTAAACCTCGCCACGGCACTGGCCGCGCAGGGGCTCCGGGTGGGGATCGTGGACGCGGATGTCTACGGTTTCTCTGTTCCAGCGCTCATGGGCATCACCCAGGCCCCCACACGCGTGGACGACATGATCCTGCCGCCGGTGGCCTACGGCGTGAAGGTCATCTCCATCGGGATGTTCGTCACCGGCAACCAGCCCGTGGCCTGGCGCGGGCCAATGCTGCACCGGGCACTGGAACAGTTCCTCACGGACGTCTACTTCGGGGACCTGGACGCCCTCTTCCTCGACCTTCCGCCGGGCACCGGAGACATAGCCATTTCCGTGGCCCAACTGCTGCCCAAGGCCGAGATCCTGGTGGTCACCACTCCGCAGGCTGCCGCCGCGGACGTCGCCGAACGCGCCGGCGCCATCGCCACCCAGACGGGGCAAAAGGTTGCGGGCGTCATCGAGAACATGTCCTACCTTGAGATGCCCGACGGCGGGAGGATGGAACTGTTCGGAAGCGGCGGCGGAGCCGTACTCGCCGAGAGGCTGACTGCCGCCGTGGGTGCCGATGTCCCCCTGCTGGGCCAGATCCCGCTGGACATCAAACTGCGCGAAGGCGGCGACACTGGGGCGCCCATCGTGATTGGCCAGCCGGACACGGCGGCGGCTGCGGCGTTGACGGGAATTGCCGCGAACCTGGCTTCAAAGCCGCGGGGCCTGGCCGGGATGAAGCTGGGCCTGCAGCCCCGCTAGCCACCCCCGCATGGCGGAACGCCTCAGGTGGCTTCGGTGTCGAACGGTGCGGCCTCGCCGGGTGGCAGGCTCTGCACTACGCGTTCCGGCCGTGACGGGGCGGACTCATCCGCCGCCCCTGCAGCTGCTGCGCCCGCAACGGCTGCCACTGCGGCCGGGGCGCCGGAGCTGACGGGCTTGGTGTCGTCATCCAGCAGCGCTTCCTTGATGATGCGCCGCGGGTCGTACTGCCGGGGATCGTACTTCTTCCAGTCGACATCGTCGATGTCGATGCCCACTTCTTCCTTGATCTGCTCGCGGGCACCGGACGCCATGCGCCGGACTTCCTTCACCAGGTTGGCGAGCTTCTGGGTATATTCGGGCAGCCTCTGGGGGCCGATCACCAGGACACCGATGATCAGCAGGAGGAAGAACTCCGGGCCGTTGATACCAAACACTTTAGGAAGATTACCCTCTCCGGGCTGCCAGAGACGATTCGCGCCCGGCGGGGACGGAAACAGCCTGCATTACTGGGTAAAGACGGCCACGATCCTGTTGATCCCGCGCTGTAACCGGTTTTCCAGAGGCTCCCCGGCGGCGTCTTGGGCATTGCCATCGACCCCCGCCGTGAGCCCCTCCGCGGCCACGCCGCCGACCCGCTCCAGAATGGGCCCTGCATCATCCGCCTGGTCGGCGGGCAGGTTCGACTCGATGGTGAAAGTCCGTCCCCCGGACGTGTAGGTGGCTGACCACGGCGAGGTTCCCAGGACCTGGACTGGACTGCCCTGGCGGCCCACCGCCTCCACCGGCGTCGGCACGTTGCCTGCGTGCTGCTCTGTCACGGTGGCGTAATGCGATCCGTCGCTAAGCCGCAGCTCCACCGCTGGCTGTCCGCCCCTGACAACGGCTTTGGCGGACTCCAGGCGGAATCCCATGGCTTCGAGCACCGGGCAGGCCCAGCCCTCCTGGCGCAGGCTGCTGAGCTGGTCCGCGGTGAGGGCCCTGCCGTCAGCGGGAGTGTGTGCCGAGACCTGGGCAAGCGTCGCCGGCGCCGGGGCATTTCCGGGGAACGGCTCTCCGGCCGCAGCGAGGGCGCCGACGCCGAGGACACCTGCGGCGGCCACGGTACCGCCCGCGGCCATGGCCAGGACACGTGCGGCCGTGCGGGGGGCAGTGCCGGAAGGCGTGGATGGAACCGGCTGGGCTGCCAGCAGCGACGTCCGTTCCAGGAGCCGCGCCGTCAGGTCATTGCTTGCCGGCGGGATGGGAGCCTCACGGAGCCGCTCCAAATACTGGCGTTCCCGGCGCATGGCCAAGGCGCATTCCGGACAGGACGCCACGTGGCTGGAGGTGCGCGCGTGCCTGCCGCCGGAATTGAAGGGGGGCCTCATGAGCCGATCAGAGGATGCCGGCAATGCGCGGCATGGACAGTTTGCGCCGGGCGTGCTGCGGCCGGGGATCCCTGTGCGCGAGCTTCTCCCGCAGCATGGTCCTGCCGCGGTGGATCCGGGAGCGGACCGTCCCCAGCTTGACGCCCAGGGCCGCTGCCACCTCGTCATAGGACAGGCCCTCAAGGTCGCACAGCACGACGGCGGCGCGGAAGTCCGGCGGCAGTTCTTCCAGGGCGGCCTGGACGTCCAGGTCAAGGTTGTTCAGTTCGAAGCTCTGCTCCGGACCCGGCTCGCGTCCGGGAAGGCGGGACTCCGCATCCTCGGCCAGGGCGTCAAACCGGATGCGGGTCTTGCGGCGCGCCTGGTCCAGGAAGAGGTTGGTGGTGATGCGGTGCAGCCAGCCATCCAGCGTTCCGGGCTTGAAGTTTTCCAGCGAGCGGAAGACGCGGACAAACACCTCCTGGGTGAGGTCTTCGGCGTCGAACCTGTTGCCGGTCAGGCGGTAGGCCAGCCGGTAAACTTTGGCCGAATGGTTGGTGACCACTTCTTCCCAGGTGGGCCGGACCCAATCGGCTTCGGGATGTTGTACTGCAGGGACAGGTGCCACAACTGAAGATGACATCGTCCACTCCCCTCGTGGAATGCTAACGCCCGGATACTGTTGACATCTCTGATTCGGCGCCGGTCATCTCTTGGATGAGCGGATAATAATCATTTCAAACTTGGCTGGGAATTTCCTGACTGCCGGAAAGTTATGCCGTGGGCGCAACCGCCCGCCTGCCATGCTGTTTCGCCCCGACCCATTAGGCTGTAGAAGACAACCCCCTCAACGCCCAGAAAGCGAACATTAATGAGCGCCGACAAGTCCATCAGCTGGTCCTTTGCAGAAGATCTGCCCGCTGAGGATGACGTCATGCTTCGGGCCCGGGAGCGTTCCTTTGAACTCGGCGTAACCCCCGTCGGCCCGGGGGTAGGGGCCGTCCTTACCGTCCTGGCGGCCGCCTCCAAGGCACAGACCGCCGTCGAAATTGGCACGGGTGCGGGCGTATCCGGCGTTTGCCTGCTCCGCGGTCTCGGCCCCCAGGCCGTATTGACCACCATCGACGTGGATGTTGAGCACCTGAAAGCCGCCCGCGAGGCCTACGCGGAGGCCGGCAGCCCTGCAAACCGGACCCGCACCATTTCAGGCCGCGCCGGCGATGTCCTGCCCCGTCTCACGGACAACGCCTACGACATCGTATTCATTGACGCTGACAAGCCCGGCCTGCCCGGCTACGTGGAGCAGGCCATCCGCCTCCTGAAGCGTTCCGGGCTGCTGATCATCAATGACGCACTGGACAAGGACAAGGTTGCCAATCCGGCGGGACGCGAACCGACTACGGTCATCCTTCGGCAGGTAGGCAAGGCAATCCGCGAGGACGAGAGGCTGGCCACCGCCATGCTCCCCACCGGGGACGGATTGCTGGTAGCCGTCAAGAGGTAACGCTGCCGGGTTTTCCGCCACGGCGTCGTGCCCGCTGGGGAAATGCTGCGCGTAAACGCAGCAGGGACGGAACAGGGCCCGCAGCGAAAGGCCGCGGACCCTGTCCGGCACGATTATTCGGTAACGCCTACCAGGCATTCCTTGAGGTTTGCCGCCTCTGCGGCGTTCAGCTCAACCACAAGACGCCCGCCGCCTTCGAGCGGGACGCGCATGATCAGGCTGCGGCCCTCCTTCGTGACTTCCATTGGGCCGTCGCCGGTGCGTGGTTTCATAGCAGCCATGAGGAATTCCCCTCCATTTAGTCCCAGGACTGTTCAGCCCGGTCGGGCTGTGTCCGCATGTCAATCAGGCCGCTATGACGGAGGTGCTCTCCACCGCCAAGGCTGCGCGTATTCTGAATGCTTTTTGTCCTTGCTTACTGACTATTATCCCGGAATTACCCGTACGTAGCTAATCGATGGACATTTTCGGCACGCCTTAATTCCGGCGTTGACCTGCACGGAAGCGCAATTAATCAGGGCGGGTAATCGCCGCCGCCGGGCAACTGCGCCCAGGCCCACAGCCAGACGATCCACACCATCTGCAGCAGCAGGAACATTGTTACGGCAGTCCCCCGGTAAGCCCTCGAACGGCTCAGCAGGACGGCGCCCAGTGCCAGCGGGAAAAGGGGCAACAGCATCCGAAAGGTGCTGGTCTGCGGGTGCAGGAAAACCACCAGGTAACCCATGTAGCAGGCGCACCATATGCGCATTTCAACGCCGAGACGCACCACCGGCGGAAGAAACAGCATGGCGCCGAACAGCGCCACGAAAACGAACGGGGCCAGGACGCCCAGCACGGGTCCGAAAAGGTCGACGCCGGCATCGAACCAGGGCCTGAATGGCACCAGGTCGTGTCCGCGCCACACCGTCTCGGTCTTGGTGTACGCCTCGATGTCGCCCGTGGCAGCCCACGCCGCGGCCGGCCAGGCAAGGGCGGACAGGCCCGCGACGCCGGTCAGTGTCCCCAGCCGGACCAGGTCTCCGGCCGAGTGCCCGGCGGAATGCGGTGTGCTCGCTTGTCCGGGCCGGAACCGGGATACCAGCCGGGCGAGGAAGAGTATCCCGAGCATCGCTGCGAAGGGGACACCCACCGGGCGGGACAGGCACATCAGCACCACGACGGGCATCGCCCACAGGTACTGCCGGCGGACCACCAGCAGCAACGCGGCCGCCAGCAGCAGGAGCGTTAGTGGCTCGGCATAGGGCACCTGAAGGACGGCCGATACCGGGAACGTGGCGAAGAACGCCACCCCCCACAACGCCTCTGCGTGGGCTGCTTTGTGGCGGAAAAGGACGTAGACCACCAGCGCGGCCGCCCAGCCGGACAGCATCGCGACGATGGTCAGCGAGGCCGCGGGGTTCAGCCCGGTCAGGCCGCTCAGGCCGCGGGCCAGCGCCGGAAAGAGCGGGTAGAAAGCCCAGGCATTTTCCTGAACGTTGCCCAGGGCGTCAGTGGGCAGCCGGGACGGATAACCGTTGGCGATAACTTCGCCGTACCACCGGGCATCCCAGATATTGATGAAATTCCAGTAATCGGGCTTGGCCGGGAACCACGGATTGGGGCCCTGGTGCAGGGCGGCAGCCATGAAGATGCAGGCGCTGACGAGCCGGGAAACCACGTAGATGGCGGAGACCTGCGCCCACCACGACCAGCGGCGGAGCATGTCACCCGCCTTGGCGGCCGCAGCCTGCGCAGAACCAAGGTTCGCGCGGCGACTGTCCACGGTGCTCACTGGACGTCCGCAGCGGATGGCGCGGTACCGCCGTCGGACGTCTTTCCGGGCTCGACGGCGGACACCGCGCCTTCGCTGTCCCCGCGCCTGGCCTTGGCCTCCAGGGCCAAGAGGCGTGACCGCAGCTCGTCGGACTCCTTCCGGGCCGCCGCGAGCTGGTCCCGCAACTCGTCGAGGACCTGGTCCACCTGGTCCATGCGGTAACCCCGCAGGCCGAGCGCGAAACGCACCCCGTCCACATCGCGGGGCGCAGCGTCGGCGGGGAGCAGGACCGGCGGAAGGTTGGCCGGCGGCTGCTCAAACCCGCCGTCCAGCAGCGCGGGCAACGGCTGCCGGCCGGTCTTCCGCGAGCGCAGCCCGACGCCGGTCCACAGGACTGCCCCAACCAGCACGATGGCCAGGAAAACGAGAAAGAAGCTCACCGTCCCATCGTGCCAGAACCCTGCCGGGCGGGAAGCGCACTACTCCGGCCGCTGCTCCCCGTTCATTGGCGGGATGGGGCCGCCGTGGAGCACGCGCTGGACGGCCTCCGCAGGATCGTCCACCACCTGGATCAGGTCCAGGTCCTTCTCCGAGACCATGCCCTCAGCAACCAGGGTCCCCCTGATCCAGTCGATCATGGGGCCCCAGAACTCAACACCGAGAAGGACGATGGGGAATGACGTCACTTTGCGGGTCTGCACCAGCACCATGGCTTCGAACAGTTCGTCGAGGGTGCCCAGGCCGCCGGGCAGGACGATGAATCCCTGGGCGTACTTGACGAACATGGTCTTGCGGGCAAAGAAATAGCGGAAGTTGATGCCGAGGTCCACCCACTGGTTCAGGCCCTGCTCGAACGGCAGTTCGATGCCGAGGCCCACTGAGACTCCGTTGCCTTCCACGGTGCCCCGGTTGGCCGCTTCCATGGAGCCCGGTCCGCCGCCTGTGATCACCGCAACGCCGGCCTCGGCCAGCTTGCGCCCCACTTCGACACCCATTTCGTAGTATTTGCTGCCGGGTTTCGTGCGTGCTGAACCAAAGACGCTGACTGCCTTGCCGACGTCCGCCAGGGCCCCGAAACCCTCAACAAATTCGCTTTGGATCCGCAGGACGCGCCAGGGGTCGGTGTGGACGAACTGGCCCGGGCCTTTGGTATCAAGCAAATGTTGGTCCGACATTTCCACCGCCGCCTGTTTGCGGCGGAGTTCAAGGGGGCCCTTACGGCGGGGTTGGATGTTCTTGGCCGGATCTGCACTGATGCTCATTCCCCAAGGCTAACGCGACTCCCGCCGCAGCCACGGCAGGTATCTCTTGAATCACGATGTGCAGGAACATGCCGTGATTCGCGTCATAACCCGCCGTTCTTCGCTAGATTCTTCCTATGACTACTCATGTGCCCGGCGATGCCCTCGTCTCCCTGAACGCCGTTAATAAGCATTACGGCCAGCTGCACGTTTTGAAGGACATCAACCTGCAGGTCCGCAAGGGCGAGGTTGTCGTGGTCATCGGGCCGTCGGGCTCCGGTAAGTCCACCCTCTGCCGCGCCATCAACCGCCTCGAGACCATCGAGGACGGCACCATCAGCATTGACGGGAAGGTCCTTCCCGAAGAAGGCAAGGCGCTGGCACAGCTGCGCGCCGACGTCGGAATGGTGTTCCAGTCCTTCAACCTCTTCGCGCACAAGACCATTCTCGAGAACGTGACCCTTGGCCCCATCAAGGTCAAGGGCGTCGCCAAGGCTGCTGCTGACAAGGACGCCATGGCCCTGCTCGAGCGGGTGGGCGTCGGACACCAGGCTCCGAAGCTTCCCGCCCAGCTCTCCGGCGGCCAGCAGCAGCGTGTGGCCATTGCCCGCGCCCTCGCCATGAAACCGAAGGTCATGCTCTTCGACGAGCCCACCTCAGCGCTTGACCCCGAAATGATCAACGAGGTCCTGGACGTCATGGTCCAGCTGGCCAAGGAAGGCATGACCATGATCGTGGTCACCCATGAGATGGGATTCGCCCGCAAAGCCGCGGACCGGGTCGTCTTCATGGCCGATGGCCAGATCGTCGAGGACGCCACCCCCGAGGAGTTCTTCACGAACCCCAAGAGCGACCGCGCCAAGGACTTCCTCTCCAAGCTCCTCACCCACTGATTCCCCTTCGAACAAACACTCCAAGTTCGCACCCAGGCCGTGATCCGCGGCCATCAATGAAAGGAATGTCATGAAGGCATTTTTGACCCGGCGGAAATCATTTGTTGTGGCGGCGACCGCTGCCCTTGCCCTGTCCCTGAGCGCCTGCGGCGGAGGCGACGCCGGCGGCGGAAGCAACCCGGCTCCCGTGGAAAAGCCGACGTTTGCTGCCGGCACCACCATGGAAAAGATCGCCTCGGCAGGCACCATCAAGATCGGCACCAAGTTCGACCAGCCGCTCTTCGGCCAGGTGGGCCTGGACGGCAAGCCCGTCGGTTTCGACGTTGAAATCGGCAAGCTGATCGCCGCCAAGCTGGGCATCGCTGCGGACAAGATCGAATGGTCCGAGACCGTCTCCGCCAACCGCGAACCCTTCATCGAGCAGGGCAAGGTTGACCTGGTAATCGCCACCTACACCATCAACGACAAGCGCAAGCAGGTTGTCAGCTTCGCCGGACCGTACTACGAAGCCGGCCAGGCCCTGATGGTGAACAAGGACAACGACTCCATCAAGAAGCCCGAAGACGTCAAGGGCAAGAAGGTCTGCTCCGTGACCGGCTCCACCCCCGCCGCCACCATCGTGGACAAGTACGGCGCGGAACTGGTTCCCGCTGCCACCTACTCCGCCTGCCTGGAGCCGCTGCGCAACAAGCAGGTTGAAGCAGTCACCACGGACAACGTGATCCTGGCCGGCTTTGTGGACAAGGAACCCGATGCCTTCAAGCTCGCCTCGGACGAGACCTTCACCAAGGAGCCCTACGGCATCGGCCTGAAGAAGGACGACACCGAGTTCCGCAACTGGATCAACGACCAGCTTGAGTCCTTCGACAAGGACGGCGACTACAAGAAGGCCTGGGAGGCCACCGCCGGTTCGGTCATCAAGACCGCGCCCGAACTGCCTGAGATCAACCGCTACTAAGGCTCAACGGCAGTGCCGGGGCGCGCTTCGGCAGCCCCGGCACTGCACTGTTCCCCTACCCTCCGCTTCTTGAGCCGAAGGAACCCATGGACGTCATCATTGAAAACCTCCCGCTGTACTGGGAAGGTTTTCTCCGCACCCTTTTCCTGTCAGTTGTTTCCGGGGTTATCGCGCTTGTACTGGGCACGCTCCTGGCAGCCGCCAGGGTCTCGCCGGTGGCAGCGCTTCGCGGTTTCAGCACTGCCTACGTTGAAATCCTCCGCAACACCCCCCTGACCATTGCCTTCTTCTTCGCAGCCATTGTGCTGCCACGCCTGGGCGTCCAGTTCGCCCAGTTCGAAGTGGCAGCCATCATTGCACTCAGCACCTACACCGCGGCGTTCATCGCTGAAGCTGTCCGCTCCGGTGTCAACAGCGTGCCCGTGGGCCAGGCCGAAGCCGCCCGCAGCATCGGCATGAACTTCGGCCAGGTCCTGAACCTCATCATCCTGCCGCAGGCCCTCCGGACGGTGATCCCGCCGTTGATCAACATCCTGATTGCTTTGGTCAAGAACTCGTCAGTGGCCGGCGCCTTCTTTGTCCTTGAATTGTTCGGCTACGGCCGCCAGCTGGCCAACGCCAACGGTGACCAGGTCATCACGGTCCTGCTGGGCACCGCGTTCTTCTATCTCCTTCTCACCGTTCCGCTGGGCATCCTTGCCAGCACGGTGGAGCGAAAGGTGGCGATTGCCCGATGAGCTCGGTACTTTACGACGTTCCCGGCCCCAAGGCCCGCCGGATTTCCCTGATCGGTTCGGTGGTGGGCGGCCTGGCCATCCTCGGCCTGCTCGCCTGGATCATCTTTACCCTGGGCCAGCAGGGAATCTTTGAAGGCCGCCGTTGGCAAATCTTCACCCGGGCGGACGTGTGGCGGCTGCTGGGCAATGGTCTGGGGGCAACGTTGTCTGCCGCGGCGTTGGCCGCCGTCATCGCCTTCCCCTTGGGCCTGCTGCTGTGCCTGCTCCGGATCTCGGACGTCAAGCTGATCCGGGTCCCCACCCGAGTGGTCCTGGAGTTCCTCCGGGGCATGCCGGTGGTGCTGATGATGCTGTTCATCCTCCTCGGCTTTGGCACGTCGCAATTTATTGCCGTCGTTGCGGGCCTGGTGGTCTACAACGCAGCAGTCTTTGCGGAAATCATCCGCGCCGGCATCCAGTCCCTCCCCAAGGGCCAACGCGAGGCAGGCCTGGCCATTGGCCTGACCAGCTTCAAGTCGCGGATGCTGATCGAACTTCCCCAGGCTGTCCGCCGGATGATGCCGTCCCTGGTGGCGCAGCTGGTGGTGCTCCTGAAGGACACCTCGCTGGGCTACATCGTCGCTTACGGAGAACTTCTGCGGGCGGTCCAGCTCATGGCTGACGTCCTGGGACCCGCGTTCCTCTTCCCGGTGTTCTTCGTGGCCGCCGGAATGTACATCGCCATTAACATCGCCATCTCGCGGCTCGCTGTGTGGATCGAACGGCGCGGTTCCAAGAAGGCGGCCGGTGGCACAGCCAAGGCCGACCCGGCTGTGGCGGAAGCCGGGGCTCCCTAGCCCCCGCGCGTTGCCTCTAAACAGTTGTGGCCCGGATCTGGTGATCCGGGCCACAACTGTTTAAGGGCCACGGTGCCTGTGCGGCAGTTGGCGGTCAGCCCTGTAGCCAGTCCCGCAAGGCCCAAAGGCACTCACGGATGGCTTCCGCATCCACGTGTTCGTTGTCCTTGTGGGCCAACAGCGGATCACCTGGGCCAAAGTTCACGGCGGGGATCCCCAGTTCGCTGAACCGCGCGACGTCGGTCCAGCCGTATTTGGGCTTCGGCTCGGCTCCCACAGCGGCTACGAAGGATGCCGCAGCCGGGTGGTTCAGGCCGGGCCGGGCACCCGCGGCCGCATCGGTACGGACCACCTCGAAGCCTTCAAGAAGGTTCCGGACAACGGCCTCGGCCTCATCCGGCGACTTGTCCGGCGCGAAGCGGTAGTTGATCTCCACCACGCACCGGTCCGGAATAACGTTGCCGGCCGTTCCGCCGTTGATCTTCACCGCGTTGAGGCTCTCGCGGTAGTCGAGGCCGTCAACGTTGACGGTCTGTGGTTCGTAGGCGGCCAGCCGGGCGAGGATCGGGGCCGCCGCGTGGATGGCGTTGCTGCCCATCCACGCCCGGGCCGAATGTGCAGCCTCCCCGACGGTGGTGGCCTCGAACCGGCTGGTGCCGTTGCAGCCGCCCTCCACCGTTCCGTGGGTCGGTTCCAGCAGGATGGCGAAGTCGCCGTCCAACAGGTGGCCGTGGTTACGGACCAGGCGCCCCAAGCCGCTCTTGACGGCCTCGACTTCCTCATGGTCGTAAAAGACGAAGGTGACATCGCGCTGTGGCTGGGCGCCGTCGTCGAACATGGTGGCAGCGAGGGCCAGCTGGACCGCGACGCCGCCCTTCATGTCCGTGGCACCGCGTCCGTACAGCACGCCTTCCCCCGGTACACCGGATTCCCAGGTGGACGGCACGGTTCCCTTCGACCCCTCCGTCAGCGGCAACGGAACGGTATCGAGGTGCCCGGCGAGGATGACGCGTTCGGCCTTCCCCAACTCTGTGCGGGCGATGATGGAATCGCCGTCCCGAACAATCGTCAGCTGGGAAATGTCCGCCAATGCTGCTTCCACGGCGTCGGCAAGTTCCTTCTCGTTGCCCGAGACACTGTTGATGTCCATCACGGCTGCGGTCAGCAGCGCGACGTCCTGACGGAGGTCCAGTGCGGGTACGGATGCGTGGGGGGTGGGTTCGGCAGTCACGAAGCCAGTCTAGTTCGAACCCTGGGGCCACCCCTCGATAGACTGGACCACATGACTGAGACCGCTTCCTCCGCCGTGCCCGAAACCCTGAACGACACCACTGACAGCCGCTCCGCCTATGGCTTTGGCGTTGCCACCATAGCTAGCGCCAGCGGCGATGGTTCGGCTGAAGCAACTGTCCTGGACGTGTGGTTCCCGGCACCGTCGCTGGGTATTGCCGCGGAGAACCTCCGCGCGGTGGAAAACGCCGATCCGACGCTGGCCCAGATCGCGGCCAACGGTGCCGACGAGGACCGTGGCACCGAGCAAAAAGTGGTCTTCGTCCAGATCCACCTCGACGAGGCACCGGCGGACACGGCGGACGCCTACCTCCGCCTGCACCTGCTCTCGCACCGCCTGGTCCGGCCCAACACCATCAACCTGGACGGAATCTTCGGCAAGCTCCCCAACGTGGTGTGGACCAACTTTGGTCCCGCCGCCGTCGAAGGCTTCGAACTCACGCGCGCCCGCCTCCGCCGCCGCGGCGCCGTCACCGTCTACGGCGTCGACAAGTTCCCGCGCATGGTGGATTACGTGGTGCCCGCCGGGGTCCGGATTGCCGACGCCGACCGCGTCCGCCTCGGTGCCCACCTGGCCGCCGGCACCACCGTCATGCACGAAGGCTTCGTGAACTTCAACGCCGGAACCCTGGGCACGTCCATGGTTGAGGGCCGCATCTCCGCCGGCGTGGTCACCGGGGACGGCAGCGACGTCGGCGGCGGTGCTTCGATCATGGGCACCCTCTCGGGCGGCGGCAAGGAAAAGATCACCATCGGCGAGCGGGTCCTGCTCGGAGCCAACTCCGGCGTCGGCATCAGCATCGGCGACGACTCCGTCGTTGAAGCCGGACTGTACGTGACGGCCGGTACCCGCGTTCGCGTCCCCGGCCCCAAGGACGAGGTGGGCGAAGACACCACAAAGATCGTCAAGGCCGCCGACCTTTCCGGTGTGCCCAACCTGCTCTTCCGCCGCAATTCCACCACCGGCGCCGTGGAGGTCCTCCCCCGCCAGGGCCAGACGGTGGAACTGAACGACGCGCTCCACGCCAACTGATTCCACGGTGGCACGCAGACGCGGCCTCCGCCGACTCGCTGTCCTGTTGCTCGTCCTGGTCCTGGTAGCCGGCGGCATCTACTCCGCAGTGTTTTTCGTGCAGCGCTCCGAAACCCTCGTTTCTGAGCGCTGCACGGCTGTGGTGGGCGACAGGAAGGCCGAACTGGCTCCGGACCAAGCCGTCTACGCATCGTTGATCACCGCCGTCGCGGTGCAGCGCGGACTGCCTCCCCGGGCTGCCAGCATCGCGCTGGCCACTGCCATGCAGGAATCGAAGCTGCGCAACATCGGCCACGGCGACCAGGCCGGACCCGACTCGCGCGGCCTGTTCCAGCAGAGGCCGTCACAGGGGTGGGGAACCGAAGCCCAGGTCATGGACCCCTACTACGCCGTCAACGCGTTCTACGACGCCCTGGTGAAGGTGCCGGGCTACGAAACGCTCGAGATTACGGACGCGGCCCAGCGGGTGCAGCGCTCTGCCTTCCCCACCGCCTACGCCGAACACGAGGACATGGGCCGCTCCTTCGCGTCCGGACTGTCCGGCCAGACCCCCGGGGCTGTGCAGTGCACACTCCGATCCGCTGGCACTGCGGGTGACACGGGCGCGGTCCTGGCCGAACTTGGCCGCGCTTACGGAACCCTGCCGGCCACGGACGAAGGGCAGGCACTGGTGGTGGAGGCCAGCGGCAGCGCGGCGTGGTCCGTCGCCCAATGGGCCGTAGCCAACGCCAAGGGCCTTAACGTTGTCCGGGTGGACGTCGCCGGCAGGAGCTGGGACCGCGACGACCGCGCCGGGTGGCAGGACTCGGACGCGGCCGAAGGCCAGGTACGCATAACCGTGTCCCAGGCCTCCTCCGGTGCCTGAGCACCGGCTGCGGATCAGACGAGGATTTCCACCACCGGCTGCACGTAACTGCGGAACAGCTCCGGCTCGCCCATCAGCTGCTGGCTCATAATGATTTTGTCCGGCTCCAGGTACCACGCCCGGTGTTCGTTGAGCGGCAACTCGATGATGGACAGCTTGAAGTCACGCGAATCGCGGCCCACCTCCATGAGCCGGTCATCCACCATGTCGGTGAGCAGGTGATCAGCACCGTTGGCCTCCCGTTCCGCTTCCAGCTCTGCGTACTCGCTCCGCCGTTCCCTGGCCCAGGTCAGGGCGGAACCGAAGTGTGCCTGCAGGACCCGCTGGAGGGCCGGAGAGTTGCCGAACGCCTCGAAGTCCGGCGGCGAGAGGTCCGGCGAGGTGTGCGGGTAGGCCTTGAGCAGTTGTTCCCACCAGGCTTCCCACTCTGTTTTCAAGGCACCCAGACCGCCGACATCGGCGGTGAGGTGGCTGTGGTCGGCAGGGCGGACCTTGGGCTTGGCGTGCGAGAGCGCAGGGTGCCCGGCTCCGTTCAGTCCTGCAGTGTCGCGGAGAAAGAGCGCAATCATCATGGGCCCCGAGGTGTCCGTGGTGATCTGCCACCTGGAACCGCTTGCCTGCTGCATCCGAAGTCCTTCCTGGAGTACTTCCCTGCCCGGGCCGCCTGCACCATCCGCCAGCAGCCCCGGTTCCCAGTCTATTCCCGGTTCCACCCCACGTTAATGTCCTCGGCGCCCCAGTCCGTCAAGATGGCGTTCCAGCACGCCGGTGCACATTTCCGCGGTCATCCACGCGGGCTGCAGCAGTGCGTGCATGCCCAGGCCGTCAAGAGTCGCCAGCAGCCGCTCGGCCTCGATCACCAGATTCTCCTGGGGCTCGTCCGCGGGCATCAGTCCGGCTACGACGCGGCCGGCGATGGCTGCGACCTGCCGGTGGCTGCGGTCCGCCTCAGGCGCCAGGAAGGCTCTGATCCGGGCGGCACTCCTGAAGGCCATCAAGGCACAGATTTCCACGGCGCGCTCTTCGTCGAGCGGCAGCATCCCGCCCAGCAGTGTTAATACGGCCTGGCGGTGGGCAGCGCTGCCGGGAAGTGCAGCATCCGTGGCGGGGAGCATGGCCTGGAGCCGCCCCACCACCCGGTCCACAACGCTGGCAAAGGAGAACGCAAGAAGCTCGTCGCTGCCGGCGAAGTAGTGGCGGACGGACCCGACGGCGAGCCCGGCTTCGTCTGCCACCTCCCGCAGTGACGCCCGTTCCAGTCCGTCAACGGCAATAATGCGCAGGACGGCGTCTACTACATCCCGGCGCCGGGCGTCCGGGTCAACAATTTTGGGCACCCCTATTATTTAGCACACTTGTGCCCCAAACGCGGGACCAGCCACCCCTGCCCGGCATCCGGAACGCGGCGGCAGGCGGGGGCGGCGTTGGATAGGGTTGAGGCATGAAAATTCTGGTTACGGGGGGCACCGGCTACATCGGTTCCCACACTGTCCTTTCGCTGCAGGAAGCCGGCCACGACGTGGTCGTCATCGACAACCTGGTCAATTCCAGCGAAGAGTCCCTGCGGCGCGTTGCCGAACTCAGTGGAAAGGAAGCGGAGTTCCACAACGTGGACCTGGTGGATGAAGCCGCAGTGGAGCAGGTGTTCGCCGGTGCCGGCATCGACGCCGTCATCCACTTTGCCGGCCTGAAGGCCGTGGGTGAATCCGTCCGGGAACCGCTGAAGTACTACTACAACAACCTGGTGGGCACGCTGAACCTGATCCGCGTCATGGACCGCCATGACGTCCGGTCCTTCGTGTTCAGCTCGTCGGCCACGGTTTACGGCGAGCACAACCCCATCCCCTACGTGGAAAAGATGGAGATCGGCGCGAACAACCCCTACGGCCGCACCAAGGAACAGATCGAGGACATCCTCTCGGACCTGGGCGATGCCGACCCGCGCTGGCACATCGCACTGCTGCGCTACTTTAATCCGGTGGGCGCCCACCCCTCCGGCAGGATCGGCGAGGATCCCCAGGGCATCCCGAATAACCTTGTGCCGTTCATCGCCCAGGTGGCGGTGGGCCGCCGCGAGAAGCTGATGGTCTTCGGCGGCGACTACGACACCCCGGACGGCACGTGCCTCCGCGACTACATCCACGTGGAAGACCTCGCCGAAGGCCACGTCGCGGCACTGAACTACGTGGCCGGCCGTGCGGGCGTGTTCCGTTGGAACCTCGGTTCCGGCCGGGGTTCATCGGTACTGGAGGTCCTCCGCTCCTTCGAAAAGGCAGTGGGCGAGTCCATTCCCTATGAGATCACGGAGCGCCGCGCGGGCGACCTCCCGGCCTTCTGGGCGGACGCCGCCTCCGCACTGGCGGACCTGGGCTGGTCCACCACCAAGACCGTGGACCAGATGTGCGAGGACCACTGGCGCTGGCAGAAGAACAACCCACAGGGCTACGCTTCCTGACGCTTTTCAACTACCGGTACGACCGACGGCGGCCGCCCACCTTTGGAAGGTGCGCGGCCGCCGTCGTAATTATCCTGTGCGGTGCAGATTAGCGGACCGGGTAGTCGCGCTCCGGTTCGCCGATGTACAGCTGGCGCGGGCGGCCGATCTTGGTGTTCGGGTCGCTGATCATTTCACGCCACTGGGCGATCCAGCCGGGGAGGCGGCCGATGGCGAACAGCACGGTGAACATCTTCTCGGGGAAGCCCATGGCCTTGTAGATGAGGCCGGTGTAGAAGTCCACGTTCGGGTAGAGCTTGCGCTGGATGAAGTAGTCATCGCTGAGCGCCTTCTCTTCGAGGCGGAGGGCGATGTCCAGCAGTTCGTCGTTGCCGCCGAGCTTGGTGAGGATCTCGTGTGCAGTGGCCTTGACGATCTTGGCGCGCGGATCGTAGTTCTTGTAGACGCGGTGCCCGAAGCCCATGAGGCGGACTCCGTCTTCCTTGTTCTTGACCTTTTCCATGTAGTCCTCGGGCTTGAGGCCCTCGGCCTGGATCTGGCGCAGCATCTTGAGCACAGCCTCGTTGGCGCCGCCGTGGGCGGGGCCGAACAGGGCGTTGATGCCGGCAGAAACGGAGGCGAACAGGTTGGCGTTGGACGAGCCCACCAGGCGCACCGTTGACGTGGAGCAGTTCTGCTCGTGGTCCGCGTGCAGGATGAGGAGCAGGTCGAGGGCTTTGGCGACCACCGGGTCAACCTCGTACTGCTCGGCCGGAAGCCCGAAGCTCAGGCGGAGGAAGTTCTCCACCAGGTTGTGGGAGTTGTCCGGGTAGAGCATGGGCTGGCCGATGGACTTCTTGTGCGCGTACGCAGCGATGACCGGCAG
Organism: Arthrobacter sp. Leaf137; assembly: GCF_001423525.1. GTDB lineage: Bacteria > Actinomycetota > Actinomycetes > Actinomycetales > Micrococcaceae > Arthrobacter. The sequence continues at coordinate 30,440 of NZ_LMOI01000001.1, forward strand.
CTTGGCCATGAGGCGGATGGTGGAGACCTCCACCTGCTCGGCGTTGAACGGGTCCAGCGAGTCCTGGTAGAACGTGGACAGCGCGGACACTGCGGACGACAGCACCGGCATGGGGTGCGCGTCGCGGGGGAACCCGCCAAAGAAGCCCTTCAGCTCCTCGTGCAGGAGGGTGTGGCGCCGGATCTTCTGGTCGAACTCGTCCAGTTCCGTGGGAGTGGGCAGGTTGCCGTAGATCAGGAGGTAGGACACCTCAAGGAAGCTGGAGTGCTGTGCCAGCTGCTCGATGGGGTACCCGCGGTAGCGCAGGATGCCCGCATCGCCATCGATGTAGGTGATCGCGGACGTGGTTGCCGCGGTGTTCATGAAGCCGGGGTCGAAGGTGACTGCGCCCGTCTGCTTCAGGAGCTTGGAAACGTCGTAGCCTTCGTTTCCTTCAATAACCTGGATGCGCGGCAGCTTGAGCTCTCCGCCTGCGTGGAGCAGGGTGGCCGCGTTGTTGGTCTCAGTCATGGAGTCCCCTTCATGAGGCTTCTCGGCCTCTGTCGAAAGCTTGATCCAACATCAGGTGAGCCGCGCACTTGAGCCTGAGAAGACAGGATCCAACACCCGGACTGCCTTCTTGTAGAAAGCCACCATTGATAGTCACTTAAAAACTACCGCCAGTTGGGCACGTGTCGCTAATCCGGGTCGGCGCTGGGACCCCTAAAATACCGGCAGTGTGTTGCGAGTCACATGATTGTTACGGGATCACACACGTGATCAGGCCAACCGCTCCACAGCCGCGCCGATCCGTTCGTCGGAGCCGGTCAGTGCGACGCGGACGAAGCCGTTGCCGGCTTCGCCGTAGAAGACCCCGGGCCCCACAACGATGCCGCGACCGGCAAGGCGCGCAACGGTGTCCCAGGTGCTCTCCCCCGCGGAGCTCCAGAGGTAGAGCCCGGCGTCGGAATCCTTGATCTCGAGGCCGAAACCGCGCAGGGCGGGTACCAGCTGCTCCCGGCGACCGCGGTAGAGGTCCTTCTGGGCCTCGACGTGCGCATCGTCACCGAGCGCCACCCGCATGGCCTCCTGGACCGGGAAGGGAACAATCATTCCGGCATGCTTGCGGCTGTTGACGAGGTTGGGCATCAGCGCCGGGTCACCGGCAACGAACGCCGCCCGGTAGCCGGCCACGTTCGACTGCTTGCTCAGCGAGTACACCGCCAGGAGACCTTCATGGGATCCGCCGGCCACGCGCGGATCCAAGATGCTGGGGACCGGCTGGCCGCCGCGCTGGACGTCCCAATCCCCCCAGCCGAGTTCTGCGTAGCACTCGTCCGAAGCAACCACGGCGCCGAGCTCCCGCGCCTGGACCACCAGCGCCTTCAGGGACTCGACGTCCCGCACGCTGCCGGTGGGATTTCCCGGGGAGTTGACCCAGATGAGGCGCACGCGGGAGCGGACCGCCTCGTCGAGCTCGTCCAAGTTGTCCGTGGCCACGGAGGTGACGCCGGCGAACGTCGCGCCGATGTCGTACGTGGGGTAGGCCACCTTGGGACGTACGACGACGTCTCCCGGCTTCAGGCCCAGCAGCAGCGGGAGCCACGCGACAAGTTCCTTCGAACCCACCGTAGGCATGATGTTGCGGGGGTCGAGCCCGGATACTCCGCGGCGGCGCTCGAACCAGCCTGCAATGGCTTCGCGGAGCGCGGGTGTTCCGTGAACCGTGGGATAGCCCGGGGCGTTGGCTGCAGCCTTCAGCGCGTCCTGGATGATGGCAGGCGTGGGGTCCACCGGTGTTCCGATGGACAGGTTGACTGCCCCGCCCGGGTGTTCGGAAGCCTTCGCCAAGTACGGTGCCATGGCCTCCCACGGGTAGTCGGGCAGGTCCAGGCCGAATGTGCGCACTGCAGCGGTCACCGTTACGCCCGTATCAGTGGTCTTGGTTCTGCGGGGGCAGCGCGGCGATCATCGGGTGGTCCTTGCCCGTGTTGCCGATCTTCGCGGCGCCGCCGGGCGAACCGAGGTCGTCGAAGAACTCGACGTTTGCTTTGTAGTAGTCAGCCCACTCGTCCGGGGTGTCATCCTCGTAGTAGATGGCTTCCACGGGGCACACCGGCTCGCATGCGCCGCAGTCGACGCATTCGTCCGGATGGATGTACAGCGAACGCTCGCCCTCATAGATGCAGTCGACCGGGCATTCCTCGATGCATGCCTTGTCCTTGACATCTACACACGGCTGCGCGATTACGTACGTCACGTCCCTGGCCTCTCCACGTTGGTCCCGGCATCCCGCCGGCTCTTTCGCCCGGCGCGGCCGGACTATTGACATCTGAGCCTATTATCTCCCACGCCGTTCCCGCGAACCTAGCCGGGCCTCCTAGTATGAAGTGGTGACGCTGCCCACCCCCGCTCCCGCCGGTTTCCTGTCCGCTGCCGTCCCCGGAATCCGCGTCGTGGTGCGGTACCGGATCGAGGGAGGCCTGACTGACGCCCTGGGCCACCTTGTCTCGTGCGACGGCGGTGCGTGCACCGTCCGGACGCGGCAGGCCGACGTCGTGATCCCCCTCGCCGCCGTTGTGGCGGCGAAAGAGGTACCTCCGGCGCCGGAGCGGCGCCGGCCGCGCTCCTGAGCAGCCGCCCGTGGCGCACCGTGGCGAAGGGGCTGCCCTGCCCATCCAGTGGCGTCGTGCCCTGAGCCGCAAGCCTCGTTAAACGCGGAATGCCGCCGGCGTGGGAGCCGGCGGCATTCTGCGGTGTTGCGGTGTGTTACGACTTGGCGCGGGCGCGGGCGGCCTTGGCACGCTCGTTGGTGTCCAGGATGACCTTGCGGATGCGGATGGCATCCGGGGTCACCTCAACGCACTCGTCTTCGCGGGCGAATTCGAGGGACTCCTCGAGGGTCAGGTCGCGCGGGGGCGTCAGGTTCTCGAAGGTGTCGGAGGAAGCCGCACGCATGTTGGTGAGCTTCTTTTCCTTGGTGATGTTGACGTCCATGTCGTCTGCACGGGAGTTCTCGCCGACGATCATGCCCTCGTAGACCTCGGAGGTGGGCTTCACGAAGAAGGAGCCACGTTCCTGCAGGTTGATCATGGCGAACGGGGTGACCACACCGGCCCGGTCAGCAACCATGGAACCGTTGGTGCGGTATTCGATGGGGCCGGCCCACGGCTCGTAGCCTTCGGAGATGGACGCTGCGATGCCGGCGCCACGGGTGTCCGTGAGGAACTTGGTGCGGAAACCGATCAGGCCACGGGCGGGAACGATGAATTCCATCCGGCACCAGCCGGTGCCGTGGTTGGCCATGTTGGTCATGCGGCCCTTGCGGGCAGCCATCAGCTGCGTGACGGCGCCCAGGTACTCTTCGGGGACGTCGATGGTCATGTGCTCCATCGGCTCGTGGATCTTGCCGTCGATGGTCTTGGTGACCACCTGCGGCTTGCCCACGGTCAGTTCGAAGCCTTCGCGGCGCATCTGCTCAACGAGGATGGCCAGGGCCAGCTCGCCACGGCCCTGGACTTCCCAGGCGTCGGGACGCTCGGTGGGCAGAACCTTGATGGAGACGTTACCGATCAGTTCCTTGTCCAGGCGGTCCTTCACCTGGCGCGCGGTGACCTTGGCGCCCTTGACCTTGCCGGCCAGCGGCGAGGTGTTGATACCGATGGTCATGGAGATCGCGGGATCGTCCACGGTGATCAGCGGCAGCGGCTGCGGGTTCTCGGCGTCGGTCAGGGTCTCACCGATGGTGATTTCCTCGATACCTGCAACGGCGACGATCTCGCCGGGGCCTGCGGACTCGGCCGGGACACGGTCCAGGGCCTTGGTGGCCAGCAGTTCGGTGATCTTGACGTTCTTGAGTTCACCGTTGGCGCGTGCCCAAGCGACGGTCTGGCCCTTGCGCAGGGTGCCGTTGTAGATACGGAGCAGGGCGAGGCGGCCCAGGAACGGGGACGCGTCAAGGTTGGTGACGTGCGCCTGCAGGACACCCTCGGGGTTGTACGTCGGAGCGGGGATGTGCTCGATGATGGTCTTGAACAGCGGCTCAAGGTCCTCGTTGTCCGGGGCGGCGCCATCGGCGGGCTGGTCCAGGGAGGCGCGGCCAACCTTGGCGGCAGCGTAAACAACGGGAACTTCGAGGATCTTGTCCAGGTCAAGGTCCGGAACTTCGTCCGCGAGGTCAGAGGCGAGGCCCAGCAGGAGGTCCATGGACTCGTGGACGACCTCCTCGATGCGGGCGTCGGGACGGTCGGTCTTGTTGACCAGCAGGATCACCGGCAGGTGCGCGGCGAGGGCCTTACGGAGGACGAAGCGGGTCTGCGGCAGCGGACCTTCGGACGCGTCCACGAGGAGGACGACGCCGTCGACCATGGACAGGCCGCGCTCCACCTCGCCACCGAAGTCGGCGTGGCCGGGGGTGTCGATGACGTTGATGGTGATGGTTTCACCATTGGACGACGGTCCGTTGTAAGCCACAGTGGTGTTCTTGGCCAGGATGGTGATGCCCTTTTCGCGCTCAAGGTCACCGGAGTCCATCACGCGGTCTTCGAGGTGGTTGTGCTCGGCAAAGGAGTTGGTCTGCTTGAGCATGGCGTCAACCAGCGTGGTCTTGCCGTGGTCAACGTGGGCCACAATCGCGACGTTGCGGAGGTCACTGCGCGAGGCAGTGGCTACCGCGGTGTTGGTGGTGGTTTCAGACATGCGTAAAGACTCGATTCCGTGGTCAGCTGTAGTCATCGCGACATTTCCGACCGAAACGCACGACAGATCAGGCCCATAACACAGGGCTCCTTCAACAAGTCTAACCGCAGTGGCAAGTGATGGCCTAAAACCGGTCCGGAACCGGCAGGAATCCGGCGCCGTGCCCATCCCCCTCGGGACAGAAATTGAGAGGTGTCACACTCACTGGATAAATACGGATTTATGCCCCATTATTGCTGTTGATGAGCAGCGAATACCACGAGAAACCAGCATGCGTCCTGCATCCGCTTTAACGCGGATCGCGGTATTTGCTATCGCCGCCGGCATTGTCCTGGCGGCTCCGGGCCAACCGGCACAACTTCCGGCGTCGGATGCACCGGCAGCCTCTGCCAGCCCGGACCAGGTTCCGCCTTCACTGCTCAGGGCCGCTGCCACGGACCCGGCGGACGCGCCCCGATACACTCCGGGCGTCGACCTGTCCGAGGTCCTCTCCCGCCCCGCCATGCGTCCAGGCGAGGTCTACCGGAACCCTGTCTTTGGCCGGAACGAGGTGGTAGTGCCGAACGTCCGGAACACCGCTGTCCTGATCGGCGACTCCCAGTCGGTTCCGGATGACAGCTGGCCCCGCCGCGCCTTGGCCTCCCTTGGCTACAACGTCCACTTCTGCGGTTACGGCGGTACGGGCTTCACGGCAGCCAACGGCAAGGTGGGCAACTACATTGACGCCCTGGAGCGGGGCGACTGGATGCTGCCGGTGGGAACCCCCGGACTGGTGGTGATTGAAGGCGGCGGCAACGATGCTGCCCGCGGCGCCTCGGATGCCCAGATCACCGCCAACGCCAACCGCCTTGTCCAGGCCATGAAAGCCCGCTACCCCACTACCAAGATGGTCATGGTGGGCACGCTTGCGAAGGGCGCCAATAATGGTGGCGGCCGCCGGAGCCTGGTGGATAACCTGCTCTCGAGCATCGCAGCCAAGCAGGGCATCACGTTTGTCAGCGCGGGAGACTGGCTGACCAAGTACAACCTCACGCAGCACCTTGCGGACCCCGTCCACATGGACAGCGAAGGCCGGAAGGCGCTGGGGACGGTGCTGGAACGCCGCCTCCGGGAACTGGGAATTCCGGACATCACGGCCACTGCCGCGGCCACCGCACAGGCCGGAGCCGGCAGCAAGAAGGGCTGAGGCCCCGCTCCTTTCGGAGTGGCGCCCCAGCCCTTCAGCTGTACTGCGACGGATCGCGGCGTTATGCCACTTCCGGCGGCAGCATCAGCTTCGCACCCGGGATGGCGTTCAGGAGTGCCCTGGTGTACTCCTGTTGCGGCGCTTCGAAGACCTCGTCGGTGGTTCCGGTTTCCACCAGGCGGCCCTTCTCCATGACGCAAACATGGTCGGCAATCTGCCGGACGACTGCCAGGTCGTGGGTGATGAAGAGATAGGTCAGGCCCAGGTTCGACTGCAGGTCAGCCAGCAGGTTCAGGACCTGCGCCTGGACCAGGACGTCCAGTGCGGACACCGCCTCGTCACAGATGATGACCTCGGGGTCCAGCGCCAGGGCGCGTGCAATGGCAACGCGCTGACGCTGGCCTCCCGAGAGCTCGTTCGGGTACCGCTGCATGGCGGACTGGGGCAGTGCCACCTGGTCCAGCAGTTCCCGCACCTTCTTCTCGCGGCTGGCGGCATCACCGATCTTGTGGACCCGCAACGGCTCCTCGATGGTGCGGTAGATGTTGTACATCGGGTCCAGGGATCCGTACGGGTCCTGGAAGATCGGCTGCACCCGCCGGCGGAACTTGAACAGGTCCCCGGCCTTCAGCAGCGAGGTATCCACGCCGTCGAAGAGGATCTTGCCGTCGGTAGGCTTCTCAAGCTGGAGCACCATCTTGGCCACCGTGGATTTGCCCGAACCGGACTCCCCCACGATCGCCGTCGTTGTTCCCCGTTTGACGTCGAAGCTCACGCCGTCCACTGCCGCGAAGTCCGTGGTTTTACCCAGGCCCTGGCGGAGCTTGTACACCTTCCGCAGGTCCTGGATCTGCAGGACGTTGTCAGCCGCGGCTGCTTCCGCTGCCGGTGCCAGGAGGTCGGCCGTTTCGACGCCCTGTTCCTTGGCTGCCTGGATCCGCCGGCTGGCAAGGGATGGCGCCGACTCAACCAGGCGCTTGGTGTAGGGGTGCTGGGGGTTACGGAGCAGTTCCAGTGACGGTCCTGCCTCCACGACGCGTCCCTGGTACATGACCACCACTTTGTTGGCACGTTCTGCTGCCAGGCCCAGGTCGTGGGTGATCAGCAGCACCGAGGTGCCAAGTTCCGTCGTCATGGTGTCCAGGTGGTCCAGGATCTGCCGCTGCACCGTCACATCCAACGCGGACGTGGGCTCATCGGCAATGAGCAGGCGCGGCTGGCATGAAAGGCCAATGGCAATCAGTGCACGCTGGCGCATACCGCCGGAGAACTCATGCGGATACTGGTTCGCGCGGCGCTTGGCGTCCGGCAGGCCGGCTTCGGACAGCACCTTGGCGATGTCCTCCGGGCCGCTTGGACGGCCGTTTGCCTTCAGTGTTTCCCTGACCTGGTAGCCGATCTTCCACACCGGGTTGAGGTTGGACATCGGGTCCTGCGGAACCATTCCAATGGTGTTTCCGCGCAGCTCGATCATCCGCTGCTCGCTGGCGTGGGCAATGTCCTCGCCGTCAAGCAGGATCTGGCCGCCGGAGACGCTGCCGTTATTCGGCAGGAGGCCAATGGCCGCCAGTGCCGTGGTGGACTTGCCCGAGCCGGACTCCCCCACAATGGCTACCGTCTCACCGGGCATGATGGTCAGGTGTGCGTTGCGCACGGCCTGGACTTCACCGCTGCCGGTCTTGAAGGTGATCGCAAGGTCGCGGATTTCCAGGAGCGGCTTGTTGCCGTTGGCGCGGGCCTCGCCGATGCTGACGTCTGGAGTTGTCATCTCTTTATCTCTCATCGCTGGCGGCTCTTCGGGTCGAGGGCGTCGCGAACGGCGTCGCCCAGCATGATGAAGCTCAGCACGGTGATGGACAGGGCTGCAGCGGGGAACAGCAGGATTTCGGGCCGGGTCCGGATGGAGGCCTGGGCACCTGCAATGTCATTGCCCCACGACATGATGCTTTGCGGCAGTCCGATGCCCAGGAAGGACAGCGTGGCTTCTGCCACGATGAACACGCCCAGTTCCAGCGTTGCCAGCACGATGATCGGTGCCAGGGCGTTGGGCAGGACGTGCCGGACCAGCGCCTTGAACTTTGACACGCCGAGTGCCTGCGCCGCGGTGACGAAGTCTGCGTTGCGTACTTCTATGACGGCGCCACGGGTAATACGTGCCATCTGCGGCCAGGCCAGGAGCGATATGACGAATACTACTGTCCACACGCTCTTGTTCTCGCGGAACAGCGGCAGCTGGGTGATCACCAGGGCGCCGAGGATCAGCGGCAGCGCGAAGAAGATGTCGCCAAGGCGGGCCAGTACGGCATCGACCCAGCCGCCGTAGTAGCCAGCCAATGCGCCGAGGGTTACACCGATTACCAATACGCAGAGCACCGAAAGGATGCCAACGGACAGTGACGCCTGTGTGCCGTGGATGACGCGCGAGTAGATGTCGCAACCCTGGAACGTAAACCCGAACGGGTGGCCGGCAGTGGGCCCGCCTTCCGAGTTCCCGAGTTCGCAGCCGTCGTTCGGCGGGGTGGACGTGAAGAGGCCGGGGAACAGCGCAATCACGATCAGGGCGAGGATCAGCAGCGACGAGATGATAAAAAGCGGACGACGGCGGAGCTTGCGCCACGCGTCTGCCCACAGGCTGAGCGGGGCCTGGTCAGTCTTGACCGCGTCCGTGGCCTGCAGCGGGGTTTCATCGATGGGCGCCACGAAGTGGCTGTTGTTACTGGTCATAGCGAATCCTCGGGTCAAGCCAGGCGTACAGGAGATCAACGAGCAGGTTGGACACCACGAACACCAGCACCAGCACGCTGACGATGGACACGATGGTGGGGCCCTCAGTGCGCAGGACTGCCTGGTACAGCTTGTTGCCGACGCCCGGGACGTTGAAGATGCCTTCGGTAACGATGGCGCCGCCCATCAGGCCGCCAAGGTTGGCGCCCAGGTAGGTCACCACGGGGATCAGCGAGTTGCGCAGGATGTGTGCCAGGACTACCCGGGGCCGGGACAGGCCCTTGGCGGTGGCGGTCCGGACGTAGTCCGCGTTCATGTTCTCGCTGACCGACGCACGGGTCAGCCTGAGGACGTACGCGAAGGAGACAAGGCCCAGCACGACGGCGGGCAGCAGCAGGCTGCCCCAGTCGGCGTTGGCGCCCACGGTGGGTTTCGCCCAGCCGAGTTGAACGCCAAAGACCAGCTGGAACACGAAGCCCAGCACGAAGGTGGGAACTGCGATGACCACCAGGGAAGCCACCAGGACGGTTGAGTCAAACCAGCCGCCGCGGCGGAGGCCGGCGAATACGCCGAAGGCCACACCGAAGATGGCCTGGATGGCCAGCGCTTCGACGGCCAGCATCGCCGTTACCGGGAAGACGCGGGCGAGGCTTGCCGCAATGGGCTGGCCAGTGAAGTCGTTGCCGAGGTTGAACGTGAAGAGGTTCTTCAGGAACAGGCCGTACTGGACAATGAAGGGTTCATCAAGGTGGTACTGGCTGCGAAGGGTGTCGATGACTGCCTGGGGTGGCTGGCGGTCGCCGAAGAGTGCCGCGATGGGATCGCCGGGCAGGGCGAACACCATGTAGTACACGAGGAGGGTGGTGCCGATGAAGACAGGGATCACCTGGAGGAGCCGGCGAAGGATAAAGCGGACCACGGTATCACCAGCCTTCCGGGGAGGAAGTGAACAGGTTCATGCATACCTTCCTGCCGTGCAAGCCAATGGGGGCCCGGCCGTAACCGGACCCCCATTTAGCCTTGGCGGCAAGTTAAATCAAGGACTACTTAGCCGTGATGTTGTAGTAGAGGATGCTGCCGTTCCAGCCGGTCTCGGCCTTCACGACGTTGTTGCTCCACACGATCGGACGTGCCTGGTCCCACAGGGGCAGGCCGGGCAGATCCTCGAACAGCACTTCCTGTGCCTGGTTGAACTTGGCGTTTGCATCCTCGGTGGATGTGGCGGCCAGACCCTCCTTGAGGAGCTTGTCGAACTCGGGGTTCGTGTACTTCTCGTAGTTGGAGGAAGCGTTGGTGCCCCAGACCGGGCCGAGGAAGTTGTACAGCGACGGGTAGTCACCCTGCCAGCCTGCACGGGTCAGGCCGGGCAGCTGCTGGGACTTGCGCAGGTTCAGGACTTCAGCGAACTTGGCGAAGGGCTGGATTTCAGCCTGGATGCCGAGGTTGTTCTTGAAGCCGTTGGCCACGGCGTCGATCCATTCCTTGTTGCCGCCATCGGTGTTGGAAGCAATCTGGAGCGGCTTGGAGTCGTCGTACGGCTGGATCTTGTTGGCCTGCTCCCAAAGGTCCTTGGCCTTGGCGGCGTCGAACTTCAGGATTTCGCTGCCCTTGAGGTCTTCCTTGAACCCGTCGATGACCGGCGGGACGAAGGCCTTCGCAGGGGTGCGGGTGCCGTTGAAGACAACCTTGGCGATTTCCTCGCGGTTGATGGCGTAGGAGAGGGCCTCGCGGCGCAGCTTGCCGGCTTCACCCTGGAAGTTCGGGTTGTACGGCGGGATGTTCAGCGTCGAGTTGGTGGCAACTGCCTTGGTGGCGTTGCGGTCCTGGAAGTCCGTCTCATAGGTCTTCAGGGCGTTGGACGGCAGGACATCGGTGATGTCCAGGTTGTCCGACTGGAGATCCGTGTATGCGGGGCCCGGATCGGTGTAGAACTTGAAGGTCACGCCGCCGTTCTTGGACTCGCGCGGGCCGCTGTAGTCAGCGTTCTTGACGAGGGCAATCGACTGGTCGTGTACCCAGGCGCCTTCCTTCTCGAACTTGTACGGGCCGTTACCCACCGGGTTCTCGCCGAAGGTCTTCGGGTCCGCCAGGGCAGCGGAAGGAAGCGGGAAGAAAGCGGAGTAGCCCAGGCGCAGCGACCAGTCTGCTTCAGGCTGTGCCAGCTTCACGGTGATCGTGGAGTCATCGGTAGCTGCCAGGCCGGACATGGTCTCGGCCGTGGGGGCAGGGGTGGTCTTGGTCTTGCCGTCGGCCGTCTTCTCGCTGTTGACCGCCGATACCTCTTCGTAGCCGGCGATGGACTCAAAGAAGAAGCCGTTGTTCTGCAGGTTCTTCGAGTTGGCGGCGAAGTTCCAGGAGTCAACGAACGTCTTGGCCGTGATGGCCTCACCGTTGGTGAACTTCTGGCCCTGCTTGACCTTGATGGTCCAGTTCTGGGCATCGGAGGAATCAATGGATTCTGCCAACGCGTTGACCGGCTTGCCGTCGGCGTCGTAGGTCCGCAGGCCTTCGAAGAGGAGTTCGACGACGCGGCCGCCGTAGACCTCATTGGTGTTGGCCGGCAGCAGCGGGTTCTGTGGTTCGTTGCTGTAGGCCGTGATGACCTTGTTGGGATCGCCCGTGGCGTCGCTGGACCCCTCCGTGGTGCCGCCTCCAGCGCCGCACCCGGTCAGGGCAAGCGCAGCGATTGCCACGATGCCCAGTGCTTTGGAAGTGCGCGTGAAACGCATTCCGCCTCCTATGAGTTGTGGGAGATAACGAGGGGAAATCTGGTGTTTCCCCGCAGGCCGAGGCACAGCTGTGAACTGTGACGGGGCCTACATGTACGAGTAGCCTAACCGCACGAAGTCCAGATACTGGTACTCCGTTGCCAAACCGTGACCGGGGCGTTTTAGACGCGTTAACCGGTTAACGGAAGTTGTGCAAGTCACATGCTACTCGGCGGTAGCGCCACGGCGAAATCGAAGCGTGGCCTGCATCACCATCGCCCGGTGGGAATCAGTTCTTGGTTCCCTGCTGGGCCAGGCGCCAATCGGAGACGTTCCACCACACGCCGAGGGGACCCGGGCTGGGTTTCACACCGGCCACCCGGGCGTTGAAGGCTATGGCGCCGACCGTCTGGTACAGCGGCAGTCCGTACGCCATTTCCCAAACGCGTTTATCGATCCCGGCCAGCAGTTCGTCCTGTTTCCCGAGGTCAGTGGTGGTGGCCAGCTGTTCCATCGCCTTGTCCGCGTCGCCGTCGGAGAATCCGTTGAAGTTGCTGCCGGCCCCGGTGCGGAAGATCTGGGGGATGCGGCCCACTCCGGCGCCCGTTCCGATCCACCCCAGCAACGCGGCGTCGTACCCTGCGCCCCCAAGCGACTTTGCCCAGTCCGCGTTTCCCTGGCCGGCGTCGACCACGCGGAAACCGGCCTGCTGCGCCGAATCGCGGATCAGGGTGAATGCCTTGGCCCGGTTGGGGTTGTCCCGGTTGTACAGGATCCGGACCGTAGGGGTGGCTCCGTCGAGAAGTTCCTTGGCTGCGTCGATGTCCACCTTGGCGTAGTCGGCCGAGCCGTTGTTTTTCAGGGTATCCGCGTACTTGGGCTGCCCCGGAAGGAAGACCTGGGAATCGAGCGGCTTGGCGTCCGCAACCAGGTCCCCCACGACCGCGTCCACGATGGCCTGCCGGGGCACGGCTTTCAGGAAGGCCTTTCGGACGTCTTCGTCTGCGAAGGGCCCGGAGAAGTTGAGGTCAAGGTGGTCGTACCCCGACTGGCTGTACTGCTCCACCGTGTTTCCCTGGTCTGCCAGGCCGGCAAAGAGCTTGGCCGTGTCGGCAGAAGGCTGTGGCGAGATGATGTCCGCCTGCCCGCTGCGGAGCGCGTCAACAGCAGTGGGAAGGGCACCGGTGAACCTGACGTTGATCTCGTCAAGCCACGGCTCCGTCCCCCAGACGTAGTCGCGGTTCCGGACGAGTTTCATGGAAACTTCTGGAACGATGTCCCGCACGATGTAGGGGCCGCTGGAAAGATACAGCGCGGGGTCGTCGGGCAGGGATTTCGTGTCGAATCCGTTGTTCCAGAAATCTCCCACGGTTTTCAACGCCGAATTTACTGACGGCTTCCCGGGATTTCCCTTGGGGGCGTCCTTGATCAGGTCAACGAGGTCTTCCTCGTCGCTCAGCCCGGCCTTGGCGGCGACTACGTGGGCCGGCAGGCCGACGTCGAACGCGGTCTGCCAGTCCGCGTAAGGCGCGGCGTACTGCAGCGTGATGGACCGGCCGTCGTCGCCGAGTTCGGGGAACGCCGTGCCCGCCAGGCCGCCGGCGGCTGACGCGGCCGAAAAGTACCTGGTGCCCGTCCCGGCAGCGGGATCGGCGTCGTCGAAGTAACCCGAACCTGCGGCCCAGCTCAGGAGGAGGTCGCCGGCGTCGATCGGCGCGCCGTCGGACCATTTGACGCCTTCGTTGACTGTGTACCGCACCTTGAGCGGGTCATCGGAGACTTTTTCGTAGCGGCCGAACTTATCGTTCCGGACCACCACGGATTTGTCGTCCAGGTAGTAGAAGCCGGAGTGTGTGGCTGAGCCGATCTTGGAGTTGATGTCCGTGTTGCCGTCGGTGCTGAACGGGTTGAAGGAGGAAAAGGCGTTGGCCTCAGCCACGGTGGCGCTGCCTCCGCGTTTGGCTTCCCCCACCACCACTGGCGCGTTGCCGCCGCCTGAGCAGCCTGAAAGGGCCACTGCGGCCACTGCCGCTGCGGTGATGTACTGCATCAGGCGCCTGACTGGCATGCCTTGAGCCTCCTTGTGTATTCCATCCGGGGAAGGGGGCCTGGAGTCGCCAGGAACGCGCCCTACACAGTCAGGATACTTTGGTGTCGCCGGCTGGGCGGGGAGGAGGAACCCTACGCCCCGGGTTCGCGGTCCGGCCGCAGCAGGCGCGCGCCGCCGTCGTTCGCGTTGAGCAGTGCCTCCGCGCGGCGCCGGTGGCCGTTCCGGGTGTCCGGATCCATCGAGTCCAGCAGGGAAACTGCCATCCGGGACCGGGGGTTGCGCTCAATGACAGGGCGGTGGTCATCGATGAAGGTCCAGTACAGGGCATCCCAGTCGGGGATCCACTCCCCCGGCGGCAGATCGGACATTTTCCGCAGGTAGTTGCTGCCGGAGATGTATGGCTTCGTGGTGATTCCGGCACCTGACGCGAACTGGCTCATCGCGTAGACGTTGGGAACCATGACCCAGTCGTAGGCGTCCACATACATGGCCATGAACCATTCATAGACGTCATTCGGGCGGATGCGCAGGAGGGACATGGCGTTGCCCAGGATCATCAGCCGTTCGATGTGGTGGCTGTACCCGGTGGCTAGCACGCGGGAGATCACCATATCCACGGGGGCCAGCCCGGTGGTGGCGTCCCACCACCCTGCGCCAAGTCCGTTCCCGTGGTTGAGCAGGTTTGCGCTGCGCATTTGCCGGCCCCGGAGACGGTAGGTGGCCCGCATGTACTCCCGCCATCCGATCAGCTGCCGCAAAAAACCCTCGAGGGAAGCCAACGGCGTGTTTTGCCCGGCGCCGTCCAGAATTGCGTCCAGGACCTCGCGGGGGTCCAGCAGCCCGATGTTGAGTGCCGGCGTGAGCAGCCCGTGGTTGATGAAGGGATGCGCGGTGGAGATGGCGTCTTCGTAGGCACCAAATCCGGCAAGCCGGTCGCGGACAAACTCGTGCAGGTGCCGCCGGGCTTCCGCCGCGTCGGTGGGCCAGGCAAAGGAGGCAGGGTCTCCCGGGGCGTCCGGAAACTCCTCCGCTACCCATGCGACGGCGGCCTCTACGTCGCTTGATTCGATCTCAGGGGTGGTATCCGCTCCACCGCCGTCTTTCATCAGTGCGTCAAGGTCGAACATCGCTTGCCCGGCGTTGATTCCGCTGTTGAACCTGCTCAGGGCGGCCGGAACGTACCCGCGGGGAAGCCTTTTCCTGTTCTCGGCGTCAAAGGACCACTTGCCACCAACGGGGCCGCCGCCGTCCACCAGGACGTTGAGCCGGCGGCGTTGCCACACGTAGAAGTCGTGCATCCGGGCGGGATTTCCGGCGAACCACTCATCAATCCGACGGCGGTCTGTCAGGAAATTGGGAGTCTCCAGGACGTCGCCGGCCTGCATGCGGTAGCCGCCGTCAGCGAGGCCGGCGAACAGGTCCTGCCCAAGCCAGTCGTCCACGACGTCGAACCAGGTCACCTGCCGCGGGCGGCTGCTGCGAATGAGTTGCCCCAGCTGGCTTCGCGACGTGTGGGAGGGGTGGCTGGCCAGAACGGCAACCTCATGGCCATGGCTGCGGAGCCGCCGTGCAAAGCGTGCCATCGATGCCCGGTGCAGGACCAGTTTGTGCGAGTGGAAGGCGTACTGACGGAACATGAGGTCGTGCTCGATCAGCACAAACGCCGTTCCGTCAGCCGGCAGTTCAAGCTGCTGCCCGAAGAGCTGATGCGGCAGGACGAGGCGCAGGTGCTGGCCGGATTGCATGCCCCAACGATAGTTGGAATGCTTTCCGGACGTTGCCGAGCGGACACCCGGCCCCGCTGTCGCAAACGGTAACCTCCACCTGCCCTGTCCACGGGTGGCGGGCAAGGCGAGCATATTCTGGGGTCAACCACCAGGCCCAAGCAAAGGAAGCCCATGCCAGATCAGAACCGTCCCCTGCGAAAGCTTGGTTTCCTCACCATCGGCCTCTTCGATCCGGCCAACCCGGCCGCCGGTCACGAATCCACGTTGCAGGTCATCGAGCTGGGTGAGCGGCTTGGTTTCGACAGCGCGTGGCTGCGGCACCGCCACCTGCAGTTTGGCATTTCCTCACCGGTGGCCGTCATGGCAGCGGCCAGCCAGCGTACGTCCCGGATCGAGCTTGGCACCGCTGTTACGCCGCTGGGCTGGGAGAACCCCCTGCGCCTGGCCGAGGACCTGGCCACCACGGACGTGCTGGCTGGCGGCCGGATCAATTCCGGCCTCAGCGTGGGCGAGCCGATGCACTGGGACACGGTGAAGCATGACCTTTACCCCGATTCCGCAGCGGTGGAGGATTTCAGCTACGTCCGCGTGGAGCGGTTTGCCCGGCTGGTTGCGGGCGAACCTGTCCGCGATTTCTCCGGCAAGCAGGGCGTGGTGGAGGAGTTTTCCAACCGCGTGGAACCGCATTCCCCGGGATTGCGGGATCGTCTCTGGTACGGCGCCGCCAGCCGGAAGTCGGCGGTCTGGGCAGGCGGGAACGGCTTCAACCTGCTCTCCAGCAGCGTGATTTTCCCTGACGCAGGCGATGAACCCGACTTCGCCCGGATCCAGCAGTCCCAGATCCGCGCCTACCGGGACGCGGCCGCCGCGTCAGGACAGCCGCAGGAACGGACCCGGGTATCGCAGGGGCTGGTGGTCATTCCCACCGATTCGGCCTCTGCGGCACAGCGGAAGAAGTACCAGCAGTACGTTGACGAACGCACGCCCCGCACGGCCGCCCCGCAGGGTCCGAAGAGGATGCTGTTCGCCAGGGACCTCATCGGCACGAGTGGGCAAATCGCGGAGAAGCTGTACGCGCACGTAGGTTTCCAGGAAGTTGACGAAGTGGCCTTCGCCTTGCCCTTCAGCTTTGAGCACGAGGACTACGTCCAGATCCTCACCGACATCGCCACCCGGCTGGGTCCGGCCCTTGGCTGGGCGCCGGCCGGAGCCTGACGAGCCTAGAAAGCGGTGCTGGGCAGGTCCTTCTCGCCGTCGGCAATGGCAGTAACAATCCGCGCTGCAACCAGGTCGGGATCCAGCGCCGCGCCGAATCGCGGCGCTGTCCCGGCGATCGGATGCTCAGACAGGGCGGTGCCGGTGTGGCCTGGGCGTGCGTCCAGGATTCGGATGCCCGCCCGGCGATACTCACGGGCCGCTGCGACAACGAAGGCCGCGAGCCCGGCCTTCGACGCTGAGTAGGCCGCCAGGCCGGCGACGGGTGCCTCGGCGACAACGCCGCTCAGTGTGACAACGAAGGGTTCCCGGCCTTCACGTGCGGAGGCCGCGAGGTAGGGCTGGCTCTGGGTGATGAGGTCGATCGGACCGGTCGTGTTCACCGCGAAGAGTTCGTCCACTGTGGCGGCTTCAAGTTCTGATGCGGCGCCGAAGGCAACGACCCCTGATGCAACCACTAGCCCGTCGAGACGCCCGTACCGCGCATTCGTGGCATCCAGCACCGCCTGGATCGCGGAGGGCGTGCGCAGATCGTGCCCCATTGACTTTGACGACCGGGCGACGATGGCGCCGTTTCCCGCCAGCTGATCGGCGATGCGCGAACCGAGTCCGCCGCTGGCGCCGACTACCAGAACAACCGCTCCCTGAAGAGTCGTCATGGATAGATCCTAGGCCACGTGCTGCAGGTAACGAGCGCGCGTCGGTTCCCTGGGGCTGGACGGCTGCGGTACCGCGCAGGCAAAGAAGCAGGCTTCGCCCGCTCCTCCGGGATCAAGCGAGCCATCAGGGACGGGCCCATCTGCGGAAGCAGATGGGCCCGTCCCGAAATTCTCTGGGCTTAGACGTTGAAGCGGAACTCCACCACGTCGCCGTCGGACATGACGTACTCCTTGCCTTCGATGCGGACCTTGCCGCGGGACTTCGCCTCGGCCATGGAACCGGCCTCGACGAGGTCGGCGAAGGAGACCACTTCAGCCTTGATAAAGCCGCGCTGGAAGTCCGAGTGGATCACTCCTGCGGCCTGAGGGGCGGTGTCACCCTGGCGGATGGTCCAGGCGCGCGCTTCCTTGGGACCCGCCGTCAGGTAGGTCTGCAGCCCGAGGGTGTGGAAACCGACGCGGGCCAGCTGGTCCAGGCCGGACTCTTCCTGACCGTTCATCTCCAGCATTTCGCGGGCTTCTTCCTCGTCCAGCTCGACGAGGTCTGCTTCGAGCTTGGCGTCGAGGAAGATGCAGTCTGCGGGGGCTACGAGGGCCCGCAGTTCGTCCTGCTTTTCCTGGCTGCCCAGGATGGCCTCGTCCGCGTTGAAGACGTAGATGAACGGCTTGGCCGTCAGGAGCCCGAGCTCCTTGAGGTGCTCCATCTCAAGCTTGTCGCTCTTGACCGAGGAGAAAATAGTGTCGCCGCGCTCAAGGACGGTCTGGGCGGCCTTGATGGCAGCCAGTTCGGCGGCCTCCCGCTTCTTGATCTTGACCTCTTTTTCGATCCGGGGAATGGCCTTCTCGATGGTCTGCAGGTCTGCGAGGATCAGCTCGGTGTTGATGGTCTCCATGTCCGAGCGCGGATCAACTTTGCCGTCCACGTGGATGACATCGGGGTCGTCGAACACGCGCACCACCTGGGCGATGGCCTCCGCCTCGCGGATGTTCGCCAGGAACTGGTTGCCCAGCCCTTCGCCCTCCGAGGCACCCTTGACGATGCCGGCGATGTCCACGAAGGACACCGCGGCGGGCAGGACGCGCTGCGAGTTGAAGATCCCGGCAAGCTGCTGCAGCCGGGGATCCGGCAGGTTCACGACGCCGACGTTCGGTTCGATAGTGGCGAACGGATAGTTCGCCGCCAGAACCTGGTTTCGGGTCAGCGCGTTGAAGAGGGTTGATTTGCCGACGTTGGGCAGTCCGACGATGCCAATAGTAAGAGCCACGAGCACTGATTCTACCCGCAGCGTCCCGTCCGGCCGTACCGGTGGATGTCACTCCCATTGATTGTCAGTGCCCCGTGCAACAGTGAACCCATGGATGGATTTGCCTTGATTCTTGCCCTCTTCATGCTTCTTGTCGGTGCCTTGGCCGGTGCGGCCGCCACCTACTTTGTGCTGCGGAAGAACACCAACGGCGTTGAAGCTGACTTTGACGCTGTGTCCGCCCGGCTGTCGGAGGTAAGCGCACAGTTTGCAGCGGCCGACGCCGAACGCCGGCTTTTGGCGGCACAGAACCGCGAGCTGGGTGAGGCCAGGTCCCAGGACGGCAGCGTGCTGCGCGCCCTTGCCCCGGTGGCGGAGAAGCTCACGGCAGTCCAGCAGCAGGTGGCCCTGCTGGAACGGGACCGCGTGGAACAGTATGGCCAGCTTGCCCAGCAGCTCCAGGAAGCGCGCCTCTCGGACGAACAGCTGATGCGCTCCACGCATGCACTGGAATCGGCCCTGCGGTCCAACAGCGCAAGGGGCCAGTGGGGTGAAGTACAGCTGCGGCGGGTGGTCGAGGCCGCCGGCATGCTGCGCCACGTTGACTTCGTGGAGCAGGTGCACAGCGCCGGCGGCGACTCCGCAGTCCGTCCCGACCTTGTGGTTCAACTTCCCGGCGAGAAGATCCTGGTGGTGGACGCCAAGGTCCCGTTGTCCGCCTACCTTGAGGCACAGGAGATGGGCGCCTCCGCGGCACACTTTGCGCATCCCGCCGACGCGCGGCCGGCACCCCAGTCGGTCTCCGAACGCCGTTCACAGCAGGCGCTCCTGGCTGCCCACGCAAAGGCGCTCAGGGCCCACGTGGATGCGCTGGGCAACAAGAGGTACTGGGACATTCCGGGGAACTCCCCCGAACTGGTGGTCTGCTTCATCCCTGCCGAATCAATTCTTGCGGCTGCCCTTGAAGCCGATGCGTCGCTCCTGGACCACGCGCTGTCCAAGAGCGTTGTCCTGGCCTCTCCGGGGACTCTGCTAGCTGTGCTGAAGTCGGTGGCGTTCACGTGGCGGCAGGACGTCCTGACGGACAATGCGCGGGAACTGTTCGACCTCGCCAGGCAGCTCTATGACCGGATGGGAACGCTGGGAGAGAACGTCACGAAGCTGGGGTCATCGCTGAAGACGTCCGTTGACCGCTACAACTCCCTAGTGGGAACGCTGGAGGCCCGGGTGCTGCCCACGGCCCGCAAGCTGAACAGCCTGGACGAAGCGGGCCTGGCCTCCCCCGCGCCGGTCGAGGTCACACCCCGCGCCCTTGCAGCCCCCGAGCTCCAACAGGACGGGGCCGCCGCGTAGGACGCCGGACGTCAGTCGCGCGGCCGGCGTCCGCCGAGGGCGCGGCTGACGTCGCCGGCCTGCTTCAGGGTTGCGCGGAGTTCCTTGGGCAGCGAAAACAGGAGGTCTTCCTCGGCGGTGACCACTTCTTCCACGCTTCCGTAGCCGTACTCAGCGAGCAGCCGGAGCACGTCCTGGACCAGCACCTCGGGAACGGAGGCCCCCGAGGTCACGCCGACGGTCGCCACGCCTTCAAACCATGCTTCGTCCACCTGGTTGGCGAAGTCGACGCGGTAGGACGCCTTGGCGCCGTATTCCAGTGCCACTTCCACCAGCCGCACGGAGTTCGAGGAGTTTGCGGACCCCACCACAATCACCAGGTCCGCCTGGGGAGAAATCTTCTTGATGGCCACCTGCCGGTTAGTGGTGGCGTAGCAGATGTCATCGCTGGGCGGGTCCTGCAGGGTGGGAAACCGCGCTTTCAGCAGCCGGACCGTTTCCATGGTTTCGTCGACGCTGAGGGTGGTCTGCGAGAGCCAAATAACCTTTTCCGGGTCACGGACTGTCACCTTGTCCACCTCGTGGGGGCCGTTGATGATCTGGATGTGGTCGGGCGCTTCGCCCGCGGTCCCTTCCACTTCCTCGTGCCCGTCGTGGCCGATCAGGAGGATGTCGAAATCGTCCTTGGCAAACCGGACGGCTTCCTTGTGCACCTTCGTCACCAGGGGGCACGTGGCGTCGATGGTGCGCAGTCCGCGTTGGCCGGCCGACTCGACGACGGCAGGTGACACTCCGTGCGCGGAGAAGATGACCAGCGCACCTTCGGGAACCTCGTCCGTCTCGTCAACGAACACAGCACCCTTCTCTTCGAGGGAGCTGACCACATGGACGTTGTGCACGATCTGCTTGCGGACGTAGACAGGGGGTCCGTAGTGCTCCAGGGCCTTTTCGACGGCGATCACGGCCCGGTCCACTCCCGCGCAGTAGCCTCGGGGGGCCGCGAGCAGTACCTTTTTGGCCCCGGTGACGGGCGCTGCAGCTGCTACTTCCTCGGGCGAGCGGCGCCTACGCGGGACGGTTGGCATCGAGAGGGAAACAGCTGTGGAGGTCATCTCTCCATGCTACCGGGTTGACCGGGGCCGCCTTCGCGATACGGCTCCGCCAGCGAGCGCCAGCACCAGCAGCACCCCGCCGGCCACGGCGGTGCCCAGTGTCCAGGCCCCAAAGTTGGATGCGGCAGCAGGCACGAACCCGTCACTGAACAGGTTGGCCACGTCATTGCCCGTGTCTGTTGCGAGGGCCCTGGCCGTTCCGGCATCCGTGGCCAGCTTCCACGCGCCGGCCATCAGGAGCGCACCAAGACCGGCAGCAGCCGCCACTGTCCAGCGGCGGCGGGCCGCCACCAGGGCGAGGAGGAAGGCGACACCTGAACCGATGGCCAGCAGGTACCCCATGGGCGCGTAGGTGGCGAGGCGTTCCACCCACTCCCGGTGTTCCGGCTGGCCGACGTTGATCAGCGTCTCCTGGGGCGCATCGAGGGGAATCCCGCTGGTCCTGGAAATTTCCTCCACCCCCAGGGCCACCAGCGGCGCGACGTCGAGCGTCAGGGATGATGCCTGCCCAGCGGCGCCGGCATCGCCGGCCGTGGAGGCGAAACTCAGGCGGTGGCTCTTGCGCAGTGTCTCGTCCCACGCCGCCGGGTAGCGGGGAAGGCCGGTCAGGGTTGTTGCGGCGTTCTCCAGGACCGGCTGCACGAGGTCGTTCAGGAATCCGGGAACGGCGCTGGCGTCGATGGTCCCGACGGCGGCCGTCGCCAGCTGCTGCCGGAATTCCGGGTCCTGCCCCATAGGCGCCGCAAGGCTCACGAACCCGTCTTCACCGACGATGTTGCGGTCCAGCCAGATGGCAGGAACCGCCATGGCGGCCAGCAGGACGCCCAGCACGGCAGCCAGGGCGGAAACGAAAGTGCGCACAGCAGGTCCTTCAGGTTGATGGCGGTAACCCCATCCTAGGCAGGTAACCTGACCGGGCGCTGTCAGTCCCGCGTGCTATTGCTTATGGATAAGGTTGAAGAACCGGTACCCGCAGCTTTTTCTGATTCAGCTTTTTCTGACGCAGTACTTTCTGACAGCCTGATTTTCACAGCCACCAAAGGACCCCATGCCCGCAGTTCCAGTCCCGCAGGGGCACCCGCATGTCTGAGCAGTCTCCCCTGCCGGACACCGCGCCGACCACCCTGCCGGCTACGGCCGCTGAAACCACGCCGGAGAACCCGTGGCCCCTGCAGTTGCTCTCGCAGAAGCTGAAGGTCCACATCGACCGCACGCCGTCTGCCTGGGTGGAGGGCCAGGTTATCGAGATGAACCGCCGGGGAGGCAACGCCTACCTGACCCTGCGCGACGTCGATGCCGAGGTGTCGCTGCCGGCGTCTGTGTGGGCCAAGGTCCTGGAACGCAAGAATCTTCCCTTGGAGCGCGGATCACGGGTGGTGGCCCTGCTCAAGCCAGAGTTTTGGTTGAAGACCGGCCGGTTGAACATGCAGGTCCGGGATATCCGCCCCGTAGGCCTGGGGGACTTGCTCGCTCGCATCGAACGGCTCCGGCAGGCCCTCGCAGCGGAGGGCCTGTTTGCTGATTCGAGGAAGAGACCCCTCCCCCTGCTGCCGCACCGCATCGGCCTCATCACCGGCAGGGACTCGGACGCCAAGAAGGACGTGGTGCGCAACGCGGCCCTGCGCTGGCCGGCCGTCGAATTTGAGATCCGCGAAGTGGCGGTGCAGGGCACCAACGCCGTTTCGCAGGTGGTGCGCGCCCTCCGGGAACTGGACGGTCTCCCGGAAGTCGACGTCATTGTCATCGCCCGGGGCGGCGGGGCGCTGGAGGACCTGCTGCCGTTCAACAGCGAAGAGCTGGTGCGGGCGGTGGCGGCGGCAACGACGCCCGTAGTGAGCGCCATCGGGCATGAAGCCGACCGGCCGCTGCTCGACGACGTCGCCGACCTTCGGGCGTCCACTCCCACGGATGCCGCCAAGCGGATCGTTCCGGAGGTCTCCGAGGAGCTGGCCGGTGTCCGGCAGGCCCGGGAACAGCTGCGCCGCTGCATCGAACGGCTGGTGGACCGGGAATCCGACCGGCTGGCCTCCCTCCATTCCCGTCCTGTCCTGGCGTCACCGGAGGGCCTGGTCACTGTCCGCAGCGAGGAAATCGAACGGCTGCTCCGGCGGTCGTCCACGGCCGTGAACTCCACGGTGGTCCGTGCCGGTGACCGGCTGGAGCACCTAAGGACCCAGGTACGTGCCCTGTCCCCCCAGAAAACGCTGGACCGCGGGTACGCGGTGGTGGAGCTCGCCGGGGCACACGCGGCGTCCCCAGGCTCCGGCCACGCAGTGGTGCGGCGTCCGGCCGATGCCCCCGCGGGGCAGCCACTGGCCATCCGCGTCGCCGAAGGCCGCTTCGGCGCCACGTCCACAGGCACCGGCAGTCCTGAAGAAAATCCACCAGCACCTGACCAGCACCATCCGGATACGGGAGAAACAACATGACCGAGCAGACGTCGGAAACCGGCACCGCCGCACTGAGCTACGAGGAAGCACGCGAACAGCTCATCGCCGTCGTTGGCCGCCTTGAGGCAGGCGGCGCCAGCCTCGAGGAGTCCCTGGCCCTGTGGGAACGCGGCGAAGCCCTGGCGGCGCGCTGCGAGGAATGGCTGGAAGGCGCCCGCAAGCGGCTCGCCGCTGCCCGGGACCAGCCGCTGTAGGCTCCAAAGTCTCCCGGCGGAACGCCTAGGAACGGACCACCAGCTCGCGTTCCATGGCGACGTCGAATTCTGCCTTCGGCCAATCCAGGTTCAACCCGGCCATCGCGCCCAGCAGCAGCTGCTGGACCGCTATCCGGGCGTACCACTTCTTGTTCGCCGGCACCACGTGCCACGGTGACTCGGGCGTGCTTGTCGCATCGATGGCCGCCTGGTAAGCCGCCATGTAGTCTTCCCAGAACGCCCGCTCGGTAAGGTCCCCGCTGTTGTACTTCCAGTGCTTTGAGGGGTCGTCCAGCCTTGCCAGCAGCCGGGATTTCTGCTCGTCCGCGCTGATGTGGAGCATGACCTTCACCACGGTGGTCCCCGAGTCCGTCAGCCGTGCTTCGAACTCGTTGATGGCGACGTAGCGGCGCTTGATTTCATCCGGGCTGGCCCAGCGGTGGACCCGGTGGATGAGCACGTCTTCGTAGTGCGAACGGTCAAAAACCCCCACCATGCCCACTGCCGGCACTTCCTTCTCGATGCGCCAGAGGAAATCGTAGGACTTCTCCTCAGCCGTGGGCGCCTTGAACGCCTTGAACTGGACACCCTGCGGGTCCATGGCCGCCATCACGTGGTTGACGATCCCGCCCTTGCCGGCAGTGTCCATGGCCTGGAGGATCAGCAGGACCCTCTTGCGGCTCCCAAAACGGGAGGCGGCGAACAGCTTTTCCTGAAGTTCGGTGAGCGTGCTGTCCATCCCGGCCAGAAGCGCCCGGCCGTCTTCCTTGGTTCCGGTGTAACCAGGGGTGGAATCGGGGTCGACGTCGGCGAGGACGAACCCCTTCCCCGCCCGAAGCGTCTCGGACGGATGCTCATCGAATGTCTCGGGGCCGGCCATGGGTTTCCTTTCGCGCTGTGCTCACGGGCGCTGAGCCCGTGAGCACAGGCTAGTTCCCCTGGTACCTGCTGAGGAAGTCCCCCATCCGGCCGACAGCTTCTTCGATGTCCTTGACGTTGGGCAGGGTGACCATCCGGAAGTGGTCCGGCCGCACCCAGTTGAAGGCGCGGCCATGCGATACCAGGATCTTCTGCTCACGCAGAAGGTCCAGGACAAACTTCTCGTCGTCGCGGATGTGATAAACCTCGGGGTCGAGCCGCGGGAACAGGTACAGGGCTCCCTTGGCCTGCTGGGTACTGACACCGGGAATGGCGTTGAGCATCTCATAGGCCTTGTTGCGCTGTTCAAGCAGCCGGCCGCCGGGAAGGATAAGGTCGTTGATGCTTTGATATCCGCCCAGGGCCGTCTGGATGGCGTGCTGGGCGGGAACATTGGCGCACAGGCGCATGTTGGCCAGGAGGCTGATGCCCTCGAGGTAGTCCGCGGCGTCCTTCTTAGGGCCGGAGATTGCCATCCACCCGGCCCGGTACCCGCACACCCGGTAGGCCTTGGACAGTCCGCTGAAGGTCAGGCAGAGCACGTCGTCGCCGGTCAGTCCGGCCATGTTCACGTGGACGGCATCCTCGTAGAGGATCTTTTCGTAGATTTCATCCGCGAAAAGCACCAGGCCGTGCTTTTCGGCCAGGGCAACGATCCGCTTCAGCGTCTTTTCCGGGTAAACGGCGCCGGTGGGGTTGTTGGGGTTGATCACCACGATGCCCTTGGTGCGGGGCGTGATCTTCGCTTCCATGTCCTCAAGGTCGGGCTGCCAGCCGGATTCCTCGTCGCAGAGGTAGTGCACGGGCTTGCCGCCGGCCAGGGCCACGGACGCTGTCCACAGCGGGTAGTCCGGAGTGGGGATGAGGACTTCGTCGCCCGAATCCAGGAGGGCCATCAGCGACATGGTGATCAGTTCGCTGACGCCGTTTCCCAGGTAGATGTCATCCACGTGGATGTTCTGGATACCGCGGGTCTGGTAGTACTGCGAGACGGCGGTGCGCGCCGAGAAGATGCCACGGGAATCGCTGTAGCCCTGGGCGTGCGGGAGGTGGCGGATCATGTCCACCAGGATGGCGTCGGGGGCCTCGAAGCCGAACGGGGCGGGATTGCCGATGTTCAGCTTGAGGATGCGGTGGCCTTCCGCTTCCATTTGCTGGGCGGCCTGCAGGATGGGTCCACGGATGTCATAAAGGACGTTGTTGAGCTTCGTGGACTGCCTGAATTCTGC
Organism: Arthrobacter sp. Leaf137; assembly: GCF_001423525.1. GTDB lineage: Bacteria > Actinomycetota > Actinomycetes > Actinomycetales > Micrococcaceae > Arthrobacter. The sequence continues at coordinate 55,865 of NZ_LMOI01000001.1, forward strand.
CATTCCTCAAATATGCCACAGGAAGGATGGACAGCCGCTGAGACCTCGCCCACATACGGACGACGGCGGCTGCCGGACTTTTGGAAGTCCGGCAGCCGCCGTCGCCATGGCGAAGCCTTCCCTGAGGGCGGGGGAACTACTTGACGATGCCCTTGTCCTTCAACCAGGCGGCCGCAGCGTCTTTGGCGTTCTGCTTCTGGCTGCCGCTGACTGCGCGGTTAAGGTTGATGAGGTCATCGGTGGTCAGGATGCGGGAAACCGAGTTCAACGCTTCCTTGGCCTTGTCCGTCATGTTTTTTTCGTTGTACAGCGGTACCACCTGCTGGGCAATGAAGTTGTTCTTCGGATCCTCCAGCACCACCAGGTCGTTGTCCGCGATGGACGGCGTGGTGGTGTAGATGTCCGCAACCTGGACCTGGTCTTCGAGGAGCGCCTTCAGGGTCACGGGACCACCGCCGTCGCTGAAGGGTTCCAGCTTCTTGGGCTCGCAGTTGTAATTCTTCTTGAGCCCGGGCAGTCCGTACGCGCGTTCGGCGAACGTTGCAGGGGCACCCACCACAATCTCGCTGCAGACCTTGGCGAGGTCCTCGATGGACTTTAGCTGGTACTTCTCGGCGGTGGCCTTGGTGACCACCATGGCGTCCTTGTCCTCAGCCTTGGACGCATCGGCTACGGCGAGGCCGTCGGCCAGCTTGTCCGGCAGGGCTTTGTAGATGTCGTCGGCGGAAACCTCCGTGGCTGCCTTGTCCACATACAGCAGCAGGTTGCCGGTGTAGTCCGGAACCACGTCAACGGAACCGTCCTGGACGGCCTTGAAGTAGACCTCGCGCGAACCGATGTTGGGCTTGGTGGTGGCGGTGACGCCGGCCGCGTTCAGCGCACCGGCATACAGCTCCGCAATGATCTGGCTCTCGGGGAAGTCGGCCGAGCCCACCGTCAGGGACGTTGCGCCACCGGAGGAACCGGCGTTGCTGGACGGGGCGTTGCTGAGCGGATCAGATGAGCCGCCGCAGGCAGACAGCGCAACGGCAAGGCCAAGCCCTGCCGCGAGGCCGCCGAAGCTCCTCCGGCCCAGGCCGAGTGGACGGTTTTCTTTCATGACTTACCTCCTTGTAGGACAGTCTCCGCAGGGACGGGGTCTGTACGATCTGCCGCGGCCTGCTGGCTGCGGCGTGGCTTGTGCGGGGCCCCGCGTGTGAGGAAGAGCCTCTGGAACAGGGCGAGGACAAGGTCGACGGCGATGGCGAGCCCAGCGATGAGCAACGAGCCTCCCAGCATCTGGGGGAAGTCGCTGAGGACCAGTCCGTCGAAGAGGTACCGTCCCAGGCCGCCCAGGTTGATGTAGGCCACCACGGAGACGGTGGCCACCACCTGGAGCACGCCCGTGCGGAACCCTCCGAACATGACGGTCAGGGCGTTGGGCAGCTCCGCCCGGAACAGGACCTGCAGTTCCGTCATGCCCATGGCGCGGGCGGCGTCCACGACGTTGCGGTCCACGCTGGAGATTCCGGCATAGGTTCCGGCCAGGAGTGGCGGAACGGTGAGGATTACCAACGCCCAGACGGGCGGCATGAGGCCGATGCCGGCCAGCAGGACGAAGAGTGTCAGGAGGCCCAGCGTGGGCAGCGCCCGCAGGGCGCCTGCCAGGGCCACCACCGCCACCCGCCCTTTTCCGGTGTGGCCCACGAACAGGCCGACGGGGACAGCAATCGCTGTGGCGATCAGCATCACCAGGCCTGTGTATTGCAGGTGCTCGGCCAGCCGGACGGGGATCCCCATGCTTCCGGACCAGTGCAGGGGGTCGGCGAGCCAGGCGAAGGTATCTGTGAAGACGTTGCTCATGCGTTGCCCCCTCCGGCCTGCGGCTGGGAAAGGCGCCGGGCGGCATCGGCCGGTTCACCGGCAGCATCCGGGCCCGGCCGGGTGTGTTTTCCGGCCCGTTCCCAGGGCGTGAGGATTCTTTCGAGGAGAACCAGGACGGCATCCATCAGCAGCGCCAGCACCAGGATGGCGACGATGCCTACCACGATTTCGGTGACGAAGTCCCGTTGCAGGCCGGAGGTGAAAAGCATGCCCAGGTTACCGATGCCCAGGAGCGCAGCAACGCTGACCAGGGAGATGTTGCTGACGGACACCACCCGCAATCCCGCAAACATGACGGGCAGGGACAGCGGCAGGTCAACCTGCAGGAACCTCGCGAGTGGCCGGTATCCCATGGCGACGGCGGCCTGGCTCACTTCCTGGTCCACGGAGTCGAATGCGTCCAGCGCGGCCCGCACGAGCAGTGCCACCGCGTAGATGGTCAGGGCCACCACCACGTTCAGGGGGTCCAGGACGCGGGTGCCCAGGATGGTGGGCAGGATGATGAACAGTGCCAGCGACGGGATGGTGTAGAGCAGGGAGCTCGAGGTCAGCACCACGGACCGCAGTGCGGCGTTCCTGCGTGCGAGCTGCGCCAGCGGGATGGACAGCATCAGACCCAGCACCATGGGGACGAGGGCGAGGACCAGGTGTTGCCCGGCCCTTTCGAAGACCATGCCGCTGTTCGACAGGAACCATTCCATCAGAGCGCTGCCTGCCTGACCTGGCGGGCCTCTTCGATCAGGGCCAGGACCTCACCGCCCCGGACGGCACCGAGCACCTTGCCGGAGGCGTCAACGGCTACGCCCAGGCCGGAAGGCGAGGACAGGGCCGAGTCCAGGGCACGGCGCAGGCTTTCTCCCGGCCGGAACAGCGACCCGCCGGGAATGAGGCCGGTGTCTGTGCCGGGCGCCGCCCAACCCAGAGGGCGCATGTCCGCATCCACCACCAGCTGCCAGCCGCCTGCGGCACCGGGATCGGACTCGGTGCCGGCCGCCCCCCGGATGATCGTGGGCACCGGATGGATGGCGACGCCGTCGGACGGGGTGAACCCGAGGTGGCGGAACCCGCGGTCCCTGCCCACGAAGGACGCGACGAAGTCATTGGCCGGTGCGCGGAGGATCTCTTCCGGGGTGGCGTACTGCGCCAGTTTCCCGCCGACAGCGAAGACAGCAACCATATCGCCCAGCACTGTGGCCTCGTCGATGTCGTGGGTGACGAAGACGATAGTCTTGGCCAGGTCCTTCTGGAGGCGGAGGAGCTCCTGCTGCAGCTCTTCCCGGACCACGGGGTCCACGGCACTGAACGGCTCGTCCATGAGCAGGACCGGCGGGTCGGCCGCCAGGGCGCGCGCCACCCCCACGCGCTGCTGCTGGCCGCCGGACAGCTGGGCGGGGTACCTCTTCCCGAGGGACCGGGCAAGGCCTACGACGTCCAGAAGTTCTTCAGCACGCTTGCGGGCGTCGGCTTTCGAGACGCCGTTCAGCCGCGGAACGGTGGCAATGTTGTCCAGCACCGAACGGTGCGGCAACAACCCCGCGGACTGCATCACGTAGCCCATGGAACGCCGCAGTTCGGCGGCGGGCGCCGAAGTCACGTCTTTGCCGTCCACCGTGATCACTCCGGAGCTGGGCTCCACCATCCGGTTGATCATGCGCAGCGACGTGGTTTTTCCGCAGCCGGATGGCCCCACGAAGACCGTGATGGAGCCTTTGCGGATGGACATGGTCAAGCCGTCCACGGCAGGCTGTCCGCCCTGGTACTTCTTGGTCACGTTCTGGAATTCGATCATCGATGTGTCCATGGTGCGGACTTACCTGTTCTGCTCGGATGCCACTGAAAGCGACGTGACATGGTCATCAGCACGCTGATAGTTACGGTAGCCCAAGCCGGCCCGGCGCACAGCAGTTTGCGGCACGGATCCGGACAAAGGAATCCCTACTGTGACCATTCGCAGCCGGACGCGGTTCGGATGGGACACCGCTGCCGCACGGCAACACACCACGGCCCTAAAGTGGGAGGGTGACCAACTTGGAAGTATCGCCGCAGCAGGAAGTCTGTCCCCCGGCCGCCGCAGAGGGTCCGTCCGGCCCGTGCCTGCAGCTGTGGCCTGAGCGGGAAGTGCCGCTCGGCGGGGTGCGCGCCATGAACGTCCGGCGGACCCTCCCGCAGCGCGGCCTGCCGACCATAGGTGCCTGGTGCTTCCTGGACAGCTTCGGCCCGGACCGGACGGCCATGTCGGTCCTGCCGCACCCGCACATCGGGCTGCAGACGGTGACCTGGCCGCTGGCGGGGAACATCCGGCACCGCGACAGCGTGGGCAGCGACGTGGTGGTCCGGCCCGGTGAACTGAACATCATGACGGCGGGCCACGGCGTTTCCCACTCGGAGTTCGCGGTCCTGCCGCAGGACGGCGTCCTGCCTGTACAGCGCGGCCTCCAGTTGTGGGTGGCGCTTCCTGACGCGGACCGGCACTGCGCGCCGGCGTTTGAACAGCACCGGGAGTTGCCGCGGGCCACCGGCGCCGGTTTCACCGCGACCGTCATGGTGGGAACATTCGACGGCGTGTCCTCGCCTGCCACGATGTTCTCACCCATCGTTGGGGCTGACGTCTCCTGCGGCGGCGATGCCGTCCTGCCGCTGGAGCCGGAGTTTGAACACGGCATCCTGGTGCTCGACGGCGGGCTGCGCCTGGACGGGCAGGAGCTTCCGCCGGGGCCGCTGGGCTACTTGGGTACGGGCCGAAAGGAGCTTCGGCTGCAGGCTGATCCCGGTACCCGGTTCCTGCTCATCGGCGGGGAGCCATTCCGGGAGGAACTGCTGATGTGGTGGAACTTCGTGGGCCGCACCCATGATGAAGTGGAACAGGCACGCGGGGACTGGGAAGCGCAAGCAGGCCTGGCGGGTGACCACGCGGCAGCCGCACGCTACGGGTTGGTTCCCGGCCACGGTCCGGACGCCGGCGCTGAAGCCGGCCGGATACCGGCTCCGCCGCTTCCAGGCGTCCGGCTGACGCCGCGCAAGCGGACCGCCCGGGACTGATGCCGGGCGGCCGTGGCCGTCAGGCGGGCTCGGCCACCAGCTGGAGCACCCCGAAAACAGGTTCCTGGTCCAGCACCCTGACGTCGGCCGCGCCCCCTTCAGCGAGGTGGCGCCGGAACGCCTCCTGGAGGGGTACCACGTTCATGCCCAGGCCGCTGCCGAGGATAACGGGACCGTTGATTCCCAGCTGGCGAAGGACCTGAAGGGCCAGGCCTGCAAGGTCCTTGCCGGCCTGGTCCAGCATGTCCCGGCTTTCCTGGTGCCCCCGGGCGGCTGCCTCCACCACATGCCGTGCCTGCTGGGCCCAAAACCTGCGGCCGGTGTCCGGTGAGTGGAACATGGCAATGAGCCGGTTGGGGTGGTCCACTCCGCATGACTCCAGCAGGGCTGCAGTGAGCGCATCGACAGCCAGTCCCTGGTCCATCCGGCGGAGGCTGTGGCGGACCGCCTCCCGGCCCAGCCAGTATCCGCTGCCTTCGTCGCCGAGCAGGTAACCCCACCCTCCGGCCCGGGCTTCGGCGCCGTCGGCGTTCTTCCCCCACGCTGCCGAGCCGGTGCCGGCGATAACCGCCACTCCGGTTCGGGCCCGTCCGGCTGCCAGCAGCAGGCGGGAATCGTGCACCACCGTGACCACGGCGCCGGGAACGTGCGGCCTGATCAGGGCGGCCAGGGCTTCGGCGTCCTCGGCGGTATCGATGCCGCCGGAGCCGGCGTAGACGCGGGACACCGGCCCCTTACCGATCCGGGCAAACAGCTCGGCAATGTTGCGTGCGGCCTCGTCGCGGCTGACGTTCTGGACGTTGGAGCTTCCCACGGATTCGTCAGCCGCCGGCGTCCCGTCTTCGAACCGGATTCCGCGGGTCTTGGTGCCGCCGATGTCGAGGCCGATAATGATGCCGGCCAGCGGGCCGGCGCCGGGCACTCCGGACTTCTGGGCGGGAGCGGCAGGGGTTTGTTCGCTGTTTTGCACGTCACAAGACTACTGTCCGGAACGGGCAGCGAGGCAGCTGCGGCATGCCGTGAATGTCACTGCCGATGCTCTCAGTGTTCGGTGTGGTGCCTTACCAGGCCGGCCAGAAGCCGGGGACCCTCGGTCACCACCATCTCCCGGAACAGGCGCACGGACGCAGGTTCGGCGTCGGCCTTGGCCCGGCGCCAGGACAGGCCCACTTCGCGAACGGCGAGCGCCGAGCCCAGCGGTACTTCCACCCACCCGAGGTTGCCGGTTTCCGGGCTCACGGTGCGGCCGGGCGCGTCACCGCCTGGAGGCAGGATGCTGACGCCGAGTCCGGCCGAGACGAGCCCGCGGACCGTGTGGGAGTCCTGGCTTTCGAATGCTATCCGGGGCCGGTAGCCGGCCTCTTTGAACAGCGCGTCAGTCAGGGACCGCAGCCCGTATCCGGAGCCGAGGGCCACGAATGGTTCCGTCATGATGTCGGCAAGCTCCGCCGTCGGCCTGCCCGCGAGGCGGTGGGTATGGTGCACCACCAGGCGCAGCGGCTCCCGGTAGAGCGGCGCCGATTCCAGGTGGCGGCCGGCAGGTGCTGCCGGGGCGGTGAGGGCGAGGTCGGACTCACCGGATGCCAGTTCTTCGAGGCAGGCGTTCCGGGCGCCCTGGCTCAGCGTGAAGGCCGCTCCCGGGTGCCTGCTGCGGAAGGCGCTGATGAGCAGGGGCAGTGTCCCCTCGCCGAACGTGTGCTGGAACGACACCGCGATCCTGCCCCTGGCCACATCCGATTCGTTGCGCACCACGTCCAGCCCCGTCCGGAATTCTTCCAGGGCGTTCTCGATGTAGGGCAGGAGGGTCCGGGCGGCGGGGGTCAGGCGGACTCCCCTTCCGTCGCGGACCAGGAGTTCGGTTCCGACGACGGCGCTTGCCCGGGCGATGGCCCGGCTCACCGTGGACTGGGGTACTCCCAGGACTTCCGCCGTCCCGGTGATGTGCTCCGTGCGGCCCAGCTCGGACAGTACGGGGAGAAGCGCAAGCAGCTGCACCAGTTGTTTCCGGTCCGGTTCCATCAGCCCTGCCCTCTCAAACTCATCCAATGTTGCTATGAGTCTTACATGAATAATGCATTGGAAGCATCTATTAGCCCGGGGCTACGCTTACCCCATGCCACCAGACACCAGCCTTGCAGGCACCCACGCCTCGCCGCCGCGCTGGACCGGGCACCCGAAGGGGTCCGCCGCCTACGGGAGGATCCTCGCCGGCCTGTCCTTCGCCGGTGTTGCCACCTTCGCCCAGCTCTACTCCACGCAGGCGGTGCTGCCCCTGCTCGCCTCCGACCTTCGAATCAGCGCCGCAGAAGCGGCGCTGACCATCTCGCTGGCCACCGTGGGACTTGCCGTGACTGTCATCCCCTGGTCTTTCCTCGCCGACAGGATCGGCAGGGTCCGTGCCATGACGTGGGGAATCAGCGTTGCCACAGTCCTGGGCCTCCTGGTTCCCCTGGCCGGCAGTTTCCAGATCCTGCTGGCCCTGCGCCTGCTGGAAGGAATGGCGCTGGGCGGTATCCCGGCCATTGCCATCGCCTACCTGAACGAGGAAGTAACAAAGGCGCACGCCGCCGTCGCTGCCGGAAGCTACGTGGCAGGCACCACCCTTGGCGGCCTGGCCGGAAGGCTGGTGGCAGGACCGGCGGGTGAATTGTGGGGCTGGCGCGCAGCAGCCCTGGCGGTGTCCGTCCTGGCCACGCTGGCAGCTGTGGCCTTCCTGCTGCTGGTCCCCAAAGCGCGGGGTTTCGTGGCATCCGGGGGTACTGGCCTGCGCGGGGCCTTCAGGACGCTTGCCGGGCACGTGCGCCATGGCCGGCTGCTGGCGCTCTATCTCCAGGCCTTCCTCATGATGGGTGGCTTCGTGGCTGTGTACAACTACCTGGGGTTCCGGCTGTCCGGCGGGCCATTCACCCTGCCCGCCACCCTGATCAGCCTGATTTTCCTTGCCTACCTGTCCGGGACCGTCACCTCCCGCTGGGCTGCCGGGCTGACCACGCGCTTCGGCCGCCGGTCCGTCCTCCTGGCGGGCCTTGCGCTGGCAGTGGGCGGGCTTGCCCTGACCCTGACGCAGTCCCTGGCCCTGATCCTTGCCGGCCTGGTGGTCTTCACCGGCGGCTTCTTCGCGGCCCACAGCATCGGGGCCGGGTGGACGGGAGCCATCGCCACGTCCGGCCGGGCCCAGGCGGCATCGCTGTACAACCTGGCCTACTACCTGGGCTCCAGCGTGCTCGGCTGGGCAGGTGGCCTGTTGTTTCAGTCCCTGGGCTGGAACGCACTTGCAGCAGCGGTCATGCTGCTGGCCTGCCTCACGGCGGCGATTGTCGCCGTCGTCCATCCCCGGCGCGAGCCCGCGGTGGCCTGAACGCTCCCCGGCGCCTCCCTGTGCAACGAATTAAGTCCTTCGCAGGAACTGATGGGAACGCAGAAATTCGGTGTGAGTGGCCTTGCAGGGCCCGGGAGGGCCGATCCGGCGGTCTAGGATGAATGCAGGACCGTTGGAAGGAACCCGCAGTGAGCATGAATCCCCGGCACCCCAGGCCCGGAGCACCCCTGGAACCGCTGGATGCCATCGACGAGCGCCTCCTTGCCGCGCTGGTGGCCGACGCGCGGATCTCGAACAAGCAGCTCGCCGAAATGGTGGGCATCGCGCCGTCCACTGCCCTGATGCGTACCCGGGCGCTCTCCGAACGCGGGATCGTCAAGGGCTATGAAGCCAAGCTGAGCCTTTCGGCCATCGGCAGGTCCGTGCAGGCACTGGTGGCTGTCCGGTTGCGCGCCCACGACCGTGACCAGATCGACCGTTTCACCGCACGGGTCCCGCACCTGCCGGCGGTGCTGTCCACCTTCCACACCTCAGGTTCGGTGGATTACCTGCTGCACATCGCCGTCGGCAGCACCGAGGACCTGCGTGACTGGGTGCTCGACAACCTGGCCACCGATCCCGTGGTGGGCCATACCGAAACCACACTGGTTTTCGAGCACATCCAGGGCAACCACGGGCCACTGCCCAACTGACGGGTTACTGCCGTCAGGAGTGGCGGCCGCGCAACGCCCGCGCCAGCGTAAGGCCGGCCAGGACCAGCGCTGCTGCGCCGCACACCACAACGAAGCCGAGCACCGCCGCAGGCTGTCCCACCATGCCCGACGCCCATCCCAGGCCCAGGACCGGGACGGCGCTGCCCAGGTATGTGATGACGTAAACCGTGCTGATCACCTGGGCATGGCGGGCGGGCTCCACCTTGCCTGCAACGTCATTGAAGACCGTGCGGAAAGCCAGCCCCTGCCCCATCCCCGCGGCCACGCAGGCGGCCACCAGCAGCAGCGGGCTGTGCAGGGCCCCGGCAGTCCCCAGCAGGACCACCGATGCTCCCAGGACGGCAAGGCCCGCCGGAACAACAAGCCGGCCCCGCACGGTGAGCAACTGGCTGAAGGCCGATGCCGCCAGCGGCAAACCGGCGAGGACACCGATCAGGGGCCGGGAGTCAGTCTCCAGGACCCGGGCAAAGTACCCGGGAGCGAGGGAAAGGGAAAACCCGAACACGGCGAAACTCAGGAAGCCCACGCCGGAAGCAAGCCAGAAGGCTCCCCGCGCATTCCGGGACACCGCCGGGCGGCGCGGGGCGAGGGCCTGGAGCGGCCGGGATACGGCCGGGAGGGCAATGGCCGGACGTGCCCGGATGAGGAAGAGCGGAACCAGCAAACCGGCGAGGACCACGGAGTGCACGCCGTAGGGTGCCGTGGTGGCGCCCGGCAGCAGGGACAGCAAACCGCCGATGGCTGGGCCCGCAGCGACTCCCCCGGAAGAAGCCAGCAGCGTGAAGCGCGATGCCCACTCCGGGCGGGAGGGCAGCAGCTCGCGCAGGGCGGCCGCGCTGGCGCCCGTTGCCAGCGCAACAGCGATCCCCTGCAGGGCACGGCCTGCGCACAATCCTGCCAGGGTGTGGGCTTCGGCGAAGACAAGGTTGCCGGCAAGGCCGCCCAGCACAGCCAGGAGCAGCGCGGCCCTGCGGCCGATGTGGTCCGACCAGTGCCCGGCCAGCATCAGGGTGGCCACCAGGGCCAGGACGTAGCTGGCGAACGCCGCAGTGACGTCCAGCGCGGAAAGGCCCAACGATGCCTGCAGCAGCGGGTACAGCGGTGTGGCGAGGTTGGCCCCCACCAGCAAGGCGAAAATCACCGCGCCGGAGATCACCAGCCGGGCAGTGGTCGAGGCGTTCCAGCCGGACGCCGTCGCGGGGCGCATCCGCAGTTCGCTGAAGACCGTCATAGTGCTGCCTCCGGGGTTGGCCGCACGGGTGGTCCTTGTGGGGTGCCGCGCGGGGGAAATTCAGGTGTGGCTCCAGAGTGCGGCACTGCTGCCCCTTTGATCGGAAACAAGTGCGAGAATTGAGCACAATCATCAAAGATGCCGCGAGTGAGTGACGGAGAATGAGCATTTGAACAATCTGGATGCCACCGACCTGAAGATCCTGCTGGCCCTCATCCGGGACCCCCGGATCCAGGTGGGTGAACTCAGCGATGCCGTGGGTATTGCCCGGAATACGGCACAGACGCGGGTGCGGCGCCTGATCAGGACCGGCGTCCTTCGGCCCGGCGGGCGGGAAGTGGACCTGGAAGCCGTGGGCTACGACGTCGTGGCCTTCGTAACCATCGAAGTGTCACACCGGGAACTGGACGGCGTTGTGGGAGCCCTTAGGCTGATTCCGCAGGTACTGGAAGTGCACGAAATTTCCGGGCGCGGCGATGTCTGGTGCCGGGTGGTGGCAACGGATACGCACAACCTCCAGTCATCGCTGCGCCAGGTACTGAGGATCAAAGGCGTCATCCGTACCGAAACAGTGTTGGCCCTGCACACCCACATCCCGTACCGGACCGAACCCCTAATCAGCGGCCTGAGCAGTTCGGCAGCCGCCGGCCGCTAGGATTTCCTGAATGACCATCATCGATAACGCCGTGTACGTGGACGGCGCCCGCCATGCGGAGCCGGAAAGCCTTGAACAGACGTTCGAAACCCTGGCCCGGCACGGCGGCATGGCGTGGATCGGTTTGTACAGGCCCACCGCGGAGGAGATGGCTGCCGTAGCTGCCGAGTTCGGGCTCCATGAACTGGCCGTTGAGGACGCCATTTCGGCGCACCAGCGCCCCAAGATGGAACGCTACGACGACAACCTCTTCACCGTGCTGCGGCCGGCGCGCTACCTCGATGCGAGCGAGACGGTGGAGTTCGGCGAACTCCACATCTTCACCGGAAAGAACTTCGTGGTTACCGTCCGGCACGCGGAGATGGCCGGCGTGGCCCGGGTTCGGCAGCGGCTCGAGGCCCGTCCTGAACTCCTGCGGCATGGGCCCGAAGCGGTGCTTTATGCCTTGCTGGACCGCGTGGTCGACGACTATGCCCCCGTAGTGGCCGGCCTGGAAAACGACATCGATGAGATCGAGGACCAGTTGTTCAGCGGCGACAGCAACGTTTCGCGCCGGATCTACGAACTGGCCCGTGAGGTCATCCAGTTCCAGCGCGCGATCCACCCGCTGCCGGACATGATGCACCAGCTCAAGCGTGGGTTTGCGAAGTACGGAGTGGATACCGAACTCCAGCACAGCTTGCGGGACGTGGAGGACCACGCCGAGCGGGTCATTTCCCGGGCCGATTCGTTCCGGGACCTGCTGCAGAACGCCCTGACACTGGACGGGACCCTCACCGCCAACCGGCAGAACGAGGCGAGCGCCGAACAGAACGAACAGGTGAAAAAGATTTCGTCCTGGGCAGCGATTCTGTTCGCGCCGTCCTTTGTGGCAGGCGTCTACGGCATGAACTTTGACCATATGCCCGAACTGCACTGGGGTTTCGGCTACCCCATGGCGCTGGTCCTGATGGTGGCCGCCGCGGGACTGATGTACGGAATCTTCAAACGCAAGGGCTGGCTTTAGCAGGGCGGTGCCCCAACAGCATCCTGCGGGACGCGGGCGTCACTCCTGCCTGGGCCGTGACAGCGGCGGGTGGACGTACCTGTCCGTTGCCGTAAACAGCGCAGCGGGCGCTCCGCCGGTCGACGCGCGGGCCTTCCTTCCGGTGTCTTCCAACTGGGGTGTCATCTTGCGGGTGAAGTTTCCTGCCGCCAGCGGGGCATTCCACACCGCCTCGTAAACGGTGCGCAGCTGGGTGAGCGTGAACTCTTCGGGGAGGAGCCTCGCTGCGACGGTGGTGTATTCCATCTTGCCGGCGAGCCGCTGCAGGCCCTCCGTGAGGATCTGCAAATGGTCAAAAGCCAGGGATTCGCCAATGCTGCCGGCGAGCATTTCGTGGACCGGGTACCAGTCGGCACCGGCGGCATCGGTCCCGGCCGAGACGGCGGGAAGGGTTGCGCCGTCCGTCGCCAGCAGGACCAGATGGGCAACGGAAACGACCCGCATCCGGGGGTCGCGCCCAGGGGCGCTGTATGTTGCCAGCTGTTCGAGGTGGACCGGCAGTGTTCCCAGGTCCAGCCCGGTTTCCTCGGAAAGCTCGCGTCCGGCGGCTGCCTCCGCTGATTCCCGGGGTCCGACGAATCCACCCGGCAGGGCCAGCCGGCCCTTGAAGGGGTGGGCGCCGCGGCGGACCAGGGCGGCGCGGAGGACGCCGCCGGTGACGGCGAAGACCACCAGGTCTGCGGTCAGGGCCACGGACGGGTAGTCACCGGGCCGGTAGGAATCAAGGTAGTCCCGCTCGGCGTTGGAGTCACTCATGCCGGCGCCCCTTCCAGGACGGTCCGGGTGGCCCAGGGCGGGGACGTGTAGGCGTTCCGCTGGGCGAGGACCAGGTCTATAACGTCAGTGGCGGTTTTCATGCGCCGTTCGTGGCTGCCGGTAACCAGGATCCAGGAGTGTCCTTCCGCTGTCAGGGTCTCCTTGAACCATTCGGTCATATCGGCACGGCGGTGTTCACCTTCCCGCCAGCCGTCGTCTTCGAACGGCACGCCTTCATCGTCGGTGACCAGGTACAGATCCCGGCGCGGCAGGGTATCCATGGCGTGATAGGAGCCATAGCTGCGCTCCCCCAGGTAATACCGTTCCCACAAGGTGGTGGCCAAGGCATCGGTGTCGGCGATGACCAGCGGGCAGGTATCGGCCGCCGCGTTCTCCAGCTCGTTTTGGCGCGCGCCGATGACGCTGAAGTCCCGCGCAGTCCACACCATATCGGCCAATGCCGCGTCCGGCTTCCCGGCCCGCAGGGCGTCGAACTTTTCATAGGTGTAGGCGCGGCCGTATTCGGGTACATCGGCGATCAGCGGGAACCGCGCCCGGTAGTGATCCATCAGGGCCCGGGTGAGGGTGGTGGTGCCGGTGGACTCCGCGCCGACAACAATGATCCGGGTGGCCAGTTCCTGCCGGGCCGGGGCCACCACGTACGGCCAGGCTGCGGCGGGGCTGTCACGGCAGATGGTGCCGCTGATCGGGTAGGTGGCGCGGGACTGGTCGACGAGCACGTGGTCGGCGCCGAAGTAGCCCGCCAGCCGGGTGCCATAGGCTTCGGAACTGAAGACGGCGTCGACGGCGGTGATCCCATGGGTCTTCAGGGCCAGGCGCATGAGCTCGTTCTGGGCTTTCCAGATGGCGTCGGAGTGGTAGTCCTCCGGGCAGTCGTTCGGCATGCCGATGACCTGGACGTTGGTGTCTTCAAATTCGGCGGCCAGCCATCTGGCGCGATCGGCGACGGTGATGGACTCAAAGCGCGTTCCCAGGACGAGGACCACCACCTTTTCGGACTGCGAGGCGGCCGTGGCAATGAGGTGGGCGTGGCCGGCGTGCGGCGGGTAGAACTTGCCGATGACCAAGGACTGGGTAAACATTGTCAGGCTCCCGCCGGGACGGTGATCATGGGGGCCCTCCCGGCGGCCCGGGTGCGCTTCCAGCCGCTGAGCCCGTAAACGCAGAGGGCGAGGAATCCGATGTACAGGATGGCTGTCAGCGCCAGCCCCCGGCTGAAGTACAGCGGAATGGAAACCACATCGATGAGGATCCAGACGTACCAGTGCTGGAAGATCTTTTTCGCCTGCCAGTAGGTCGCAACCAGCGAGGCTGTCAGGACAAAGGCATCCGGCCATGGCACCTGGGAGTCGGTGCCGTGTGTCAGGATCATGGCCACGGCCGCAGTGCCGGCCAGGGTGGCACCGGCGCCGAGGAGGACTTCCTTGCCGGCGGCGTCCCGGATGGGCAGATCATTGCTGGCCTCGGTGGCGGAGCTGCCGCGGACCCAGTTGAACCAGCCATAGACGGCCACGGCAGCGAAGATGACCTGAAGGATAGTTTCGCCGTAGAGGCCGGCACCCAGGAACAGGATAATGAACGCAAGGTTGTTCAGGATCCCCACCGGCCAGTTCCACAGCTTCTGCTTCGCGACGCCGTAGACGCACGCCGCGCCGGTGACGAAGCCGATGACCTCGATCCAGCTCACAGGAGAGCCGAGAAGATCTGGCACTGCAGCGGAGTTCATCCAGTCAAGTAGGGCCGTCATCGCCGGTTCCTTCCGTAATTATCAATCCGATAATTACAACCTAGCGGTTAATTATCAAACTGACAACTAGCGTGTCGAACAGCCGCGGCTGCCACTCCCGCCATGCCCGATGTTGCCAGGACACGACAAAGGCCATCCCGGAAGGATGGCCTTTGATGAAACGAAAACTGTGGAGCTAAGGAGATTCGAACTCCTGACCTCTTCGATGCGAACGAAGCGCTCTACCAACTGAGCTATAGCCCCGGAACGGTGCGGCCTTTTACGGGATCTGAACCGGTGACCCTAGGCTACACATTTTTCCTGCCCCAATGCCAACCGGCGCTCCCGGTTCCGTCGATGCCCGCCCGGACGGCCGGCGTCGGGCCTGGCTAGGGTCTATGCCCTGCGGCGCTGCAGGACGTCGTCGAGGTTGCTGAGCGCGCTCTGCGCTTTCGTGAGCTGCTGGGCGTCAACGGGTGCCCCACCGGCCGCTCCCGCTGCGTTTCCGGCAGCGCCCTGCTTCAGAGACGGCTTGCCAACTGCTTTCGGTGCTTCCGGAAGCTCAAGCGGCCTGGGCTCTGGCCGCTCGGCCTTGGCAGCCTCCACATACACAGGCTTGGGGACCTCAACAGGCTCCCAGGGGGTGCTGGAGGGAGCGTCCGACGCCGGTGCTGCCGCGCTGGTATCGCCCGCGGCCACGGCTACGGCGATGGCTGCTTCACGCAGTTCGACGGCGGTCAGCGGCTTGGCCTGGGGCTTGTGGGCCTCGGCGTCGAAAACGGGGCTTTCCGGCCGGGCAGGCACCGGCGCGGTTTGCGGCTTGGGCGGAATCCGGTCAAGGGGCGCGGCCGTCCGGGCCGGCGCGCTCATGGCCGAGCGGAACGCTGCGTTGACCTTCGCCTTGCGGCCCCGGACAGCGAGGCTGCGCAGAAGAACGACGCAGGCCGCCGTGAGCGCCACGCAGGACAGCGGCAGGACCGCAGAACCCAGGCCGAAGGGCAGCAGGACGCCGGAGACGAATGCCGTGACAAGCGAGATAAGCCCAACGAGTGCGATGGATGTGCGCCCGTAGTGGATGCGCAGCCGCCCGTTGGCTGCGCTGGCCGGCCCGGCAGCGGCCGCAGGCTTGGCAGCGGGTGCGGCGCTCTTCCTCGTATCCATCGTTTTCTCCTGCTTAGCGGCGACGTTCAGAACCATGCCTTGCGGCCGTTCCGGTTTCTCCTCTGTGGGTGTGTCCGCCACGAAATCGCCGGCGGGCTGGAACTGGTGCCTGCGGTTCCGGAGGACGTAGGGGCCAACCCACACAATCCAGAGCACGACAGCAACCACAAGGATCACAGAACTGCTAAGGGGGAAGTCCACACTCAAAACCGTATGAGCATCACCACTGCCACACTGGCATTGGCTGCGGTGTGTCGCAGGGCGGTTGCCAAATGAGTGGAATTAAGACTTCCGGGACGACATCCATCGCGGCAACAGGCCGTCCGGGACCTCCTCGGAGGTCAGCGCGAAGGACCTGTGGTCAGCCCACTCACCGTTGATGTGAAGATACCGGGGCCGGTACCCCTCGTCGCGGAAGCCCAGCTTCTCCACCACCCGCAGGCTGGGTCCGTTTTCGGGCCGGATGTTGATTTCCATCCGGTGCAGCCCAAGGGTCTGGAAGCAGTGGTCCGTCACCAGGGCCACCGCTGTGGGGGCAATTCCCTGGCCAGCCCGTGCCTGGTCCACCCAGTAGCCAAGCGTGGCCATCATTGCTGAGCCCCAGAGGATGGATGACACCGTCAGCTGGCCCACGATGGGCGGGGTCCGGCTGCCGGCCATCCGCTCCGTAATGAGGAACGGCAACGCCGTGGACTGGGCGGCTTGCGAATTTAGCGATCGCACCATCTGCCGGTAGTCCGGCAACCCTCCGCGCGGATCCGGGTTGGATGCCTCCCACGGCGCAAGCCACTGGCTGTTCCGTGACCGCACTTCGGTCCATTCTTTCCGGTCGCGGTAGCGGATGGGCCGCAGGACCAGGTCACCGCATTCAAGCGTGGCCGGCCAGATGGGACCGAAGCGCACGATGCTACTTGGAGAGTTGGGCGGCGAAGCCCGGCAACCACTCCCGCAGGCCTGGGCCCAGGTCATCACTGTCGACGGCCAGCTGCACGCAGGCCTTCAGGTAGCTCAGTTTGTCGCCGGTGTCGTAGCGGCGGCCGCGGAACACCACACCGTAGACGCCGTAGCCTTCACCCTCGCCGGTGGCAAGTTCCTGCAGGGCGTCGGTCAGCTGGATCTCGCCACCACGGCCGGGGCCGGTTTCCTCCAGCACGTCGAAGACGGCCGGGTGCAGCACATAACGGCCGATGACTGCCAGGTTGGACGGCGCCTCGTCCGCCGCAGGCTTCTCGACGAGCCTGTTGATCCGGACGTAGCCTTCGCCGTCGATGTACTCGATGTCCGCGCAGCCGTAGGCGCTGATCTGGGACGGATCCACTTCGATCAGCGCAACCACCGAACCGCCGGTCTTGGCCTGCACGTCAATCATGGTTCCCAGGAGCTCGTCCCGGGCATCAATCAGGTCATCACCGAGGAGCACGGCAAAGGGCTCGTTGCCCACGTGCTGGCGGGCACGCAGCACTGCGTGGCCGAGGCCGTTGGGGTCGCCCTGGCGGACGTAGTGGATGTCGCCGAGGTTGCTGGCGGCCTGGATGGACTCCAGCTTCTTGGTGTCACCCTTGTCCGAGAGGGCGGACTCGAGCGACGGGACACGGTCAAAGTGGTCCTCGAGCGCCCGCTTGTTGCGGCCCGTAATCATCAGGACATCGTTGAGCCCGACGCCAACGGCTTCCTCCACGACGTACTGGATGGCAGGCTTATCCACCACCGGAAGCATTTCCTTGGGCATGGCCTTGGTGGCGGGAAGGAACCGGGTGCCCAGCCCAGCAGCGGGGATGACGGCTTTGCGAACTCTCGGGTTACTGGTAGTCACCGGACTAATCTAGCGTCAGCGGCAAGCATTAAGTAATCAGCCGTCCGGTCCCGGCGCGGACCTGCACATGAACCAGCCGCCCGCGGCGATGGAGGGAAAACCCATGACTGAATATCAGACCGGTGCCAAGGACGGCATCCGGACTGCCCACCGTGCCCGCCGCGCGGAACTCTCGCCGGCGGCCCTGGAGGAGGCCGGCAACGCCCTGGCGGAACATGGCACAGCCTGGGCCGGCTCCCTTGTGGACGGCGCGACCGCAACCTTCTGCGTCTATCTGGGCGTCGGCGTCGAACCCCCCACCCTCCCGCTGATCCAGGCCCTCCACGCCCGCGGACACCACGTCCTCCTGCCGGTTTGCGAACCCGCGCGCGAGCTGAGCTGGGTATTTTGGTCTCCGGGCATCCCGTTTGCACGCAGCCGCTACGCACCCGTTATGGAACCTGACGGGCCGCGGCACGGGCCGGATGTGGCCGGCGGGGCGTCCGGGCTGTTCATTCCGGCCACTGCCGTTGATCTTTCCGGTAACCGGATTGGCCAGGGCGGAGGCTATTACGACAAGTTCCTGGGCCATTTGGACACTGCCGGGAAGCAAATTCCGCTCGCCGCTGTTATCTACGACGAAGAACTCCTGCCTGCCGGTCGGATCCCCGCCGAGGAGTTCGACCGTCCCGTTCCGGCCGTCCTGACACCGGGCGGACTTCGGGTCCTGGCGGGAGCACCCTGAACCCGGACAGCCGGTGGACGGGGATGATAGAATTAGCACTCAGGCCCTGCGACTGCTAACGGACCATCAGTGGAACGGGTGGCAGCACGGGACCTCTCGTTTGCCCAAGAGGAGGAGCACCAGTGCCAACATATGCTTACGCCTGCAAGGATTGCGGCCATGCTTTTGACATCGTCCAGTCATTCTCGGACAGCACACTGACGTCCTGCCCGGAATGTGAAGGCACGCTGCGCAAGAAATTCAACAGCGTGGGCGTCGTCTTCAAGGGATCGGGCTTCTACCGCACCGACTCCCGCGATTCCAAGGGCAGCACCGTTTCCGCAGCACCCGCGGCTCCGGCAGCCCCCGCTCCGGCGCCCGCCCCGGCGGCTGCCGCCAGCTGACACCGGTCCGCACCCGTCCAACACACCCGGACTGCCAGCGGCCCCGGACCTAAAGACGGCACCACCATGTTGTCCACATAGGGCCGGGGCCGCTGTCGTCGGCCATGCCTGCCCACCTAGCGTGAAGGCATGCCTGCACATCCCCCCGGTGCCCACCGCAGACCGTCCGTCTTCCAAGCTAAAAAGGGTGCTGCCGCGTCCCGGCGCGGCAGCCCGCTGACCCGTGTGGTCGGGTTGCTCAACCGCAACCGGCGCCTCGCTGTTGCCCTTCTTCTCTGCGCAGCGGCGTCCATCACGGTCCACCAGCTCACCCCTGCGCCGGCCGACACTGTCACAGCCCTGTCCGCAGCCAGGGACCTGCCCGCCGGAACAGCTGTAACTGCCGCAGACCTCGTTCCGGTGCGGGTACCGCCCGGCCTGCTGTCCGAAGGCGTGCTGAGCGGGCAGGCTGATGCGGCAGGCAAGCAGTTGGCAACCCCGCTGCGAAAAGGGCAGCTGGTCACCGATGTCCAGCTCCTCGGTCCCGGGCTGCTCACCGGCACTCCCCCGGGATCGGCGGCCGTTCCATTGCGGATGGCCGATGCTTCATCCATCCAATTGGTTTCGCCGGGGCAACTGGTGAACGTCGTCCTGACATCCGGAAACGGGTTCGACCAGCAGGGACCCTCGGAAGTCCTGGCCGCGGGAGTCCCCGTCCTCTGGACCGCAGCCAAAGGTGGGCAGGGCGGACAATGGCTGGGCACCGCCGAAACCGACGGGCTGATCGTGGTAGCAGCCACGGCTGAACAGTCAGCGCGGCTGGCAGGGGCGTCCACGCAGGGCAAATTGTTCTTCGTCCTGGTGGGACCGCCGTCGTGACAGGCCCTGCCGAGCCCGGCAGGGCCTGTCATAACGTCGACAGGGCTATGGGCCTTCAGCCCCAGTGCGGGGGCTTCTGCTCCTTCAACCATGCGTCATGGTCCTCGTCGCGATCGCCCCACGCCCGCGGGTCATCTTCCGCGGCAGTTTTGGGCAATACGCCCTCCACTAGGCTGCGCGCTGCGGATGAGCCGGCCTCTTCCGTGTCCACGGCATCACCGGAACCTTCGGTGCTTTCGGTATCGGCCGCATCCACGGCGCCGTCAGCGTCCTCGGGGTTCACGTCATCCTGTGGCGTCTCAGCATCCTTCGGGGTCACGGTGCCCGCCTCCTCACTGTCTGGTCCTGCAGCGGCGTCGCCGGCGCCGTTTGAATCCGGACCGTCCCAGGATTCACGGCGTTCCCCGCCTCCCTGGGCGTCACGCCGGAACCCTGACCCGTTGGTGGCCGGGTATGAAACTGAAGCAGGCTGCGCGGCGTCGATTCCGTTCAGCGCCTGATGGACGTCGTCGTCAAGGAAACCGGCGGACTCTGCCGAGCGGCCCGGAAGAACCACCCGTTCCAGCCCCAGGTACCCTGCTATCCGGTCCGCGCAGGCCGAAGGATCGGTGAACACCTCAATGGTCCACAGCGGCATGTACCGCCACCCCAGCCGCTCCAGCATCTGCGGCCGCAGCCTGCTGCGCTCACGGACGCTCATGGTGCGGTACTGCTCGGTGCCATCGGACTCAATCGCCACCGGCCAGGGAAGGTCTGCCTCATCCTGGCCCATGGTGCCCAGCGGGTCTGCGGCCGCCACCACGTCGATGACGCCGTCGTATTGGTGCCACACCCGGGCGCCGCGTGCACGAAGCCTGTCGCCGAGGTCGGCAACTAGCGGGTCGGCCCCGAGCGCCTGCTCGCTGGCAGCGGCCCGGGAGGCCGGAGTGCCGAGGTCGGTGTTTCCCGAAATCTCCCGGTCAAGCAGCGCGTACAGGTCCAAGGCACCGTACGACAACCTGGTGTGGTCCAGGTCCTCCGGGCGGAAGCACGTCAGAACGTGGATGGAACGGCGGGCACGGGTCATGGCCAGCGCAAACTTCTCCCTGCCGCCCTCGGCGGACAACGGGCCGAAGTTGTGAAGGGCACGCCCGTGGGGTGTGCGCCCGTAACCGGGAGAGAAAATGACATGGTCGCGCACCAGGCCTTGTGCCCGTTCAAGGTCAACAACCCGGAAAGACTCCGGCCCCGCTCCGAAGAAGCTGGCCAGCCCGGGGTAGTTGGGCAACTGGAGCCGGATGGACTCGCCGATCCTCGCGGCATGCCGCAAGCTTGCGGTGACAACCGCCAGGGAAGTCCTGGGCCGCAGCCGTGCGTGCTCGAACACCAGCTCCACCACGCGGTTGACCTCGGCCACCACGGACTCCACGCCCTCGTGATCGGCGCTGGGCAGGCCGGTTCCGTCCGGCAAGTACTCCACGAGCAAAGACCGGTCCAGCCCTGTGGCTGACTGTCCCTCGGGAAGGCGGCGGAGTCCGCCGTCGTAGAAATTCCTGCTCAGCTGCAGCACCAGGTCCTCGTCCACACCGCGGTAGACATTGGTGAGCTGCCACACCGGCAGCACGGCGGAGAGGGCTTTGAAGGCACTCTCGACCCGCTGGTGCGCGGACTCTCCGGGCGCGAGCCGCTCCACCCCTACGGTGAAGCTGCGCGGACTGGCGATCCTGGCATCGCCGAAGGCTATGACCTGCCGGGCCCTCGCGATGGAGGGCAGGACGGCCTGCAGGCTCGTGGCTTCGGCGTCAAGGATTACCACGGCGTCGAAGTGCTGTTCCGCGGGCAGCAGCCCGCTCATGAGGTAGGGACTCACCGACCAGACGGGAACCAGTGTGCCGATCAGGTCCGGTGCCTGGGCGGTCAGGGCGGGCAGTGAAACCCGGCCGTCCTTGAGCAGGCTGCGGAGGAGGCCGGCCTGCCGGGGCTGTTCCCCGATGGCTGCCCGCCAACGCTCGGCAAGGTCCCAGCGCAGGCGTGCTGCCCCGCTGGCGATGTGGGCGTTGTCCGCGAGCCGGTACTCGGCTTCGAGCTGGCGCAGGGCATCGCCGTCGGACATGGCGAGGTAGTCATCGCCGCTGATCATTGCCTCGAGGGCTGACTGCCACCAGGCCAGTTCAAGTTCGGCAGCCACCGATCCGGCGGGAACTTCACGTTCGGCGAGGTCGGCCAGGAGCTCGCCCAGGCCGTGCTCGCGCATGTTCTCCACCAGGAGCGTCCGCTCCGGGAGCGTTTTAAGCGTGTCAGTGTCCGCGACGAGCCGTTCCAGCCGCTCCAGGAGGTCTTCGTAGCGGACGGTGGACAGTGCCCCGCCCCCGGCTGTGTGCTTCAGGCATTCACCAAGGCCCGCAAGCTCCTGGTCCAACTCGCGGTACAGGGCGTTCATCTCGACCAGTCCGGACGGGACGGCAGGGTGCCGCTGGGTGGTGGCGTAGCTTGCCCAGCGCGCACGCTGTTCCTGGACCAGGACCAGGGACGTGTGCAGGTCTGCGATGTGGACGCCAGGCCGGACGTACTCCTTGGCCACACGGCGGAGCCGCGACCGCTGCATGGAGGTCATCTCGATCCCGCGTTCCCGCCGCCACGCCGAGGGTGCGGTAGCCGAAATGAGGTCCGTGACGGGCCGGTCGAAGATATCCGGCGTGAACTTGTCCAGGCTTCCACGCACGGCAACCAGCAGCTCAAGCTGCTCGCCCCATTCGGCGAAGGATTCACCGAGGCGGATTTCCGCGTGCTCGGCCACGGCATTCATCCGCTCCCGCAGTACGGGAAGACTCTTTGCAACGGCCCGCACCAGGTCCTGGGCCTCTTCCGTTTCCTTGCGCGTCAGGAGCCGGGCGCCATGCCACGGACTGGTGGTGGACGCCTTGCTGAAGCTGCCCAGCTCCGCTGCGCGCTGCAGCCGGCCAGCCAGCTCCTCGCGGTCGCGGATGTTGTCCAGGACGCTCCGCTTCAGCCGCACGGTGGTGGCTGGTGCGGGATGGATGGATGTCAGCTCTGCCAGCGACTGCATGGCCTGGTACGGCGAGCAGCCCCACCGGTCGCGGACATTGTGCAGGGACGCCACATGGTCCATCAGCGCGTGACGGTGTTCGGTCAGTGTGCTGTGCAGGTTCCCCAACTGTGGCTTGAGGGACTTTTCGTTCCGGACAATGGCGCGGACCAACTGGGACTTCAGCTGCTGCGCCGTGACGTTCCCGGATAACTGGAACAGGATCGATTCGAGGCCCAGGGCTTCGAGCTGGCCGGAAACCTCGTTCAGGCTGGCGCGCCGGTCCCCCACCACCAGGACGGTCCGGCCGGCGTCCACCAGGGCGCCGATGGTGTTGATGGCTGTCTGCGTCTGCCCGGTGCCGGGCGGGCTGCTGACCACCAGCGAGTCACCGGCGCGGGCGGCGTCCACTACGTACTGCTGGTCCGTATCCGCGTCCAGGAGGAGCAGTTCGTCCTGGGGATGCCGGCTGTCCAGCGAAGGGAAGCGGGCAGGGTCCGGGGTTTCGACATCCACCACTTCGCCACCACCGGCCGTGGCGAGGGCGGAGACGATCGGGTTGGAGTCATTGATCCAGGGGTCGTCAAGATTGCCGGAGAGATCCGCAAACGTGGACACCAGCAGGTTGTGCTGCGCCTCGGCGCCGTGGATGGGCCGGATGAGGGTGCCAAGCCGGTCCAGGACGGGCTGGGGATCGAAACGCGCCGTGCTGTACGCGAGGCGGGTGACGGCGTTGACGTCGAAGACAATGCCGTGGACGGACTTCAGATGGCGGACCAACGCGGGGTTGATGTGTGCCTGCTCTGTCAGCTGCAGCTCGTAGTCATCTTCCCCGGGCCGGACGGTGAGGGAGATCGCCGTGAGCATGACGGGCGCAGAAACCCGTTGCGGTGTGCCTCCGACAGCGGATGTCCACACCACGGTGCCCGCGGAGAGGTACCCGGCGTCGATGCCGCGGTCATTGGACAGTTCGAAGATCTTGGACCGGATGTTGCGGGATGCCCGGGCAGCCACCACATACTGCTGCTGGTCACGGATCAGTGTGGACAAGCGGGTGCGGCGCCCCGCCATGAGCTGGGCCAGCCCTGAGGGGTGGGCAGAGGTGAGGTCTATGGAACCTTCGGGTGTCTTGGTGAAGCGCAGCATCGTGTCTGCCCCGGTGACGGGTTTGAGCCCGGACAGCCATTTACGAAGCTCTTCCGAGCCTTCCGGGTGGCCTTGACCAACTGACACTTCTGCCTTCTTTTCTGCGTTTGCACGTGACGCCCTGGACCATACCGGCATAGGTTCGAGAGTAGCCGCTTCCGTGCCCGGACTGAGAGACCGCAACACTGGAGCCGCGAAATAGGGGAGATTTCACAGGCAGTCCCCGGAAGATTTGCCACCGTTGCCGAAGACAGCGGCAAGACAGAAGTGGCCGGTCTCCGTCAACGGAGGCCGGCCACTTCAGGATGCTATTCCCACTCGATGGTTCCCGGCGGCTTGCTGGTGACGTCCAGCACGACGCGGTTAACGCCGTCCACCTCGTTGGTGATCCGGTTGGAGATCCGGGCCAGGAGGTCATAGGGCAGGCGTGACCAGTCAGCCGTCATGGCGTCCTCGGACGAGACCGGGCGCAAAACGATGGGGTGGCCGTAGGTGCGGCCGTCGCCCATGACGCCGACGCTGCGGACATCTGCCAGCAGCACGACGGGCATCTGCCACACCTCGTTGTCCAGGCCTGCGGCGGTCAGCTCGGCACGGGCGATGGCGTCAGCCTTGCGGAGCAGGTCCAGGCGTTCCTTGGTGACGTCGCCAACGATCCGGATGCCCAGGCCGGGGCCCGGGAACGGCTGGCGTCCCACGATCTCCTGGGGCAGTCCCAGCTGGGCGCCCACGGCGCGGACCTCGTCCTTGAACAGGGCCCGCAGCGGCTCCACGAGCTCAAACTGCAGGTCCTCGGGGAGGCCGCCCACGTTGTGGTGGCTCTTGATGTTTGCTGCACCTTCGCCGCCGCCGGATTCGACGACGTCCGGGTACAGGGTGCCCTGGACCAGGAACTTGATCTTCTCACCGTGAGCCGCGGCCTCGGCGATGATAGCCAGTTCGGCTTCTTCGAAGGCGCGGATGAACTCGCGGCCGATGATCTTGCGCTTGGTTTCGGGATCACTCACGCCGGCCAGGGCGGAAAGGAAGCGCTCCTGCTCGTTCGCGATGTAGAGCTTGACGCCGGTGGCAGCAACAAAGTCGCGTTCCACCTGCTCCGCTTCGCCTTCGCGGAGCAGTCCGTGGTCAACGAACACACAGGTCAGCTGGTCACCCACGGCGCGCTGGACCAGGGCCGCTGCGACGGCGGAATCGACGCCGCCGGAGAGGCCGCAGATGACCCGGGCATCGCCGATCTGGTTGCGGATGCGCTCAACCTGCTCTTCGAGGATGTTCCCCGTGGTCCAGTTGGGCTCGATCTTGGCGCCCTTGAAGAGGAAGTTCTCCAGCACCTGCTGGCCGTAGGCCGAGTGCTTGACCTCGGGGTGCCACTGCACGCCGTAGAGGCACTTTTCTTCGTTGGCGAAGGCTGCAACCTCGGCGCCCGCCGTCGTGGCCAGCACCTCGAAGCCGTCCGGGGCCGCGTGGACGGAATCGCCGTGGCTCATCCAGGTGTTCTGGTGCTGGGGCATGCCCTCGAGCACGGAGCGCCCCTCACCCAGGATGGTGGTCTGGGTTGAGCCGTATTCCCGGAGGCCGGTCTTGTCCACCTTGCCGCCCAGCGCGTTGGCCATGGCCTGGAAGCCGTAGCAGATGCCAAAGACGGGTACGCCGGCTTCGAAGAGATCGGCACCCACGCTGGGGGCGCCGTCGGCGTAAACACTGGAAGGTCCGCCGGAAAGGATGATCGCGGCGGGGTTCTTGGCGAGGAGCTGTTCGGTGGTGTAGGTATGCGGAACCACTTCCGAATACACATTCGCTTCCCGGACGCGGCGGGCAATCAGCTGCGCGTACTGGGCTCCATAGTCAACAACCAGCACCGGCTTCTGGGAAGTCTGGGATGCAGTGGGAGTAGTCACCGTAATAGCCTACGTTGCGGCGTTGCACCGGCGCACCTTGAGACGCCGCCCTGTGACGGAGCAAACGTCCGGCGGCGGTGGGCGGCACGGCTGCGGACGCGGGCAGCGCCGGCGTCCAGTTCCGCTAGCCTTCGGTACCGCCGGGTTCAGTACCGCTGCGGGGCCTGCGGGTTCGCGGCGAGCTCGGCTTCCACGTCGGCATGGAACTTCTTCTCGACGATGAAGGAAAGGAACGGGACCACACCGCCCAGGGCCAGCAGGATCAGCTTGAGGAACGGCCAGCGCATGAGCGACCAAAGCCGGAAGTTTGAAATCAGGTACACCACGTACATCCAGCCGTGGACGATCAGCACCGTGATGGACAGGTTCACGCCGTTGAGGACTCCCGGCGGCTCGGCGTCGGCAAAACCGAAGCCGAAGGGCTGCCCGGTGGCGGCATTGGTGCCCCCGGCGAAGAGGTACTGCCCGAAGCCGTACCGCGCCACGAGCTCCGCGCACAGGAGCAGCAGCATGGCGCCGGTCAGGTAGGCCAGCACCTTGTAGAACTTCAGGGCCGACCGGATCTGTGCCTCGGTGCCGCCGAACCGGCGCTTCCTGGTGGCGGCCTTCCCGGCCGTTTCGCTTCCGGTGGCGGGCTTCGGATCAATCATGGCTGTACCTTTTGGTCGGTGTGTTCAGGCTGCCGGGTGGTCCCTGGCTGCTGTTCTGGTTCATGCGCTTCGGCGTGGCCGTCGAGGGCGTCTTCGAGGTCCCGGTGGTAGTCGTCCTTGACCAGGCGCCACCAGATGAAGAACGCGAACCCGGCGAAGACCACCCACTCCAGGGAGTAGAAGAGGTTGAGCCAGTTGATCTGCTGCGCGGGCGGCTGGGGGCCGATCTCCAGCGGCAGGAGGTTCCCCGGGACGGCGGCGGCGCTGACGTCCGCTCCCCCGGCAACCTCGGCGGTGGCCGCCACGAAGCCCTGGTAGCTGCTGATTTCCCAGTCGTTGATGAGTTCCGCCACGGAGACCGCTGTGGCCTCTCCTGGGTTGGCGGCTTTACCGGCCACGGGCGCTTCGGAGGGCAGGAGCCGTCCGGTCACCTGCACGGCGCCCGACGGCGGCGCTGTCGCCTCAGCGGCGTCGGCCACCCATCCGCGGGCCACCGGGATCCAGGTCCGGGGTGATGCAGCGGAACCGGTCAGGGTGGGCGCTCCGTCCACGGCGAAAGCGGAGACCACCCAGTAGCCGGTCTTCCCGTCGTGCAGGCGGCCGGGGACCAGGACCTGTTTGGCGGGATCATAGGTTCCGGTGGCGCTGACCATCTGGTCGGCGTCGGACCCGGGGAAGAACCCGCCCGGCTGGAGGGTGTCCGTCAGCGGCTGGACTTTCTCGGTGTCCGGGTTTACCGGCATTTCCGGGCTGGTGGAGCGGCCGAACTGCCATTGGCTCAGCAGCACGAAGACCCCGGACACGGCGATCGCAAAGATGAATCCCGCAATCCATCGGGGCTTAAGGGCTGTTTTCCACACGTCTTAACCGTACTTCGTAGTTCTGTAGAACAACTAAACGCCGGAGCTGCGGGCACGCCCGCAGGCCCCGGTCAGTGGTCGAAGAACACCAGGCTGGAGTTGATGAGTTCGGCGATCACTTCGGCGTCGTAGGCCCGGCGCAGCGATTCGCGGAACGATTCCTTGGACAGCGACCGCGCCAGCGTGGCCAGGACCTCAAGGTGGTCCGAGAAGGAACTGGCGGGGGTGGCGATGAGCAGGATCACTGTGGCCGGGCCGTCGGCGGCGCCGAAGTCCAGGGCATGGCCGTACTTGGTGATGCCCACGGCAATGGAGGTACGGGCGACGAACTCACTGCGGGCATGAGGCAGGCCGATGCCGCCCGGGAGGCCGGTGGCGAGCTGGTGCTCCCTGGCATTGACGTGCCTGAGGAACCCGTCAAGGTCGGACACCCGGCCGGCGGCGAACAACCGCTCGGACAGCTGCGTGGCGGCGTCGTCCTTGTCCGTGGCCTCCAACTCCAGGATGACCATTTCCGGGGTGGTGAGTTCGGCGTCGTACGGGTCAAGCGGTTCCGCCAAGGCGTGTCCCTTCAGTCAGCAGCGCCGGCCATCCGCCCCTCAGCGCAAGGGCACGATGTCTTCCACGCCCAGGCGGGCGGCGTCTGCGGATTCGTCATCCGGCTGTTGCTGGCTGAGCCGTTCTGCCTCAACCCGGGCAATGTAGTGCCGGACCTCATTTTCGCGCTGAGCGTCGCTCCAGCCGAGGACGTCACCCATCAGTTTAGCGACAACCGGAACAGCGGACACGCCGCGGTCCCAGGCCTCGATGGAAATGCGGGTCCGCCGGGTCAGGACGTCGTGGACGTGCCGGGCGCCTTCGTGGGTGGCTGCGTAGACCGCTTCGGCCTGCAGGTAGTCATCCGCTCCCGGCAGGGGCTCGGCCAGTTCCGGATTCTCTGCGATGAGGGCCAGTACTTCCGGGGTCATGGAGCCGTAGCGGTTCAACAGGTGCTCGATGCGGGCCACGTGGACGCCTGTTTCCTCGGCCGTCCGGTTGCGGCGGTTCCAGGCTGCCCGGAACCCGCTGGCTCCCAGCAGCGGGATGGTTTCGGTGCAGCTGGGCGGCACCCGCTCGTCCATGGTGCGGGTGGCCTCGTCCACGGCGTCCTTGGCCATCACGCGGTAGGTGGTCCATTTGCCGCCGGCCACCACCACCAGGCCGGGCACGGGGTGGGCCACGACGTGCTCGCGGGAGAGCTTCGCGGTGGAGTCGTTCTCGCCGGCCAGCAGGGGCCGGAGCCCGGCGTAGACTCCTTCGACGTCTTCGCGGGTCAGCGGCCGCTTGAGGACCTTGTTGACGTGCTCGAGGATGTAGTCGATGTCCTTGCTGGTTGCGGCAGGGTGGGCCTTGTCCAGGTGCCAGTCCGTGTCCGTGGTGCCGATGATCCAGTGCCTGCCCCACGGGATGACGAACAGCACGGATTTCTCTGTGCGCAGGATCAGCCCGACGGTTGACTGGAAGCGGTCCCTCGGCACCACCAGGTGGATGCCCTTGGACGCGCGGACCTTCAGTTGCCCGCGGTCCGTGACCATGGCCTGGGTTTCGTCGGTCCAGACACCCGTGGCGTTGATGACCTGCTTGGCACGGACGTTGAACCGGGAGCCGTCCTCGCGGTTTTCCACCTTGGCGCCTACCACCCGCTCGCCTTCGCGGAGGAAGTCCACCACCGCCATCTGATTGACGGCATGGGCCCCGTAATGCGCGGCAGTACGGACCAGGTTGGCGACGTACTTGGCGTCATCCACCTGCCCGTCGTAATAGCGGATGGAGCCCACGAACGCATCGTTCTTCAGGCTCGGCGCCGCCCGCAGGGTGCCGCGCCTGGACAGGTGCTTGTGGAAGGGCACACCGCGGCTGTGGCCGCTGGAGACGGACATGGCGTCATAGAGGGCGATGCCCGCTCCCACATAGGGCCGTTCCACAAAGGGCTTGGTCAGCGGGTAGAGGAAGGGAACGGGCCGGGCCAGGTGGGGCGCCAGTTCAGAAAGCAGCAGCCCGCGTTCCTGCAGCGCCTCCTTGACCAGGGCGAAGTCCAGCATCTCCAGGTAGCGGAGCCCGCCGTGGATGAGCTTGGATGACCGGGAGGACGTTCCGGCTGCCCAGTCACTGGCCTCGACAATGCCTACGCTCAGGCCGCGGGTGACGGCGTCCAGCGCCGCTCCGGTTCCCACGATCCCGCCGCCAACAATCAGGATGTCCAACTCCTGGCCGGGTTCCGTCGTGGCGCGCAGCCGCTGGATGGATGCTTCCCTGGCTTCCGGGCCCAGGGCCCCGCCGCCTGCAGGATCAGTCTTCATTGAACGCCTCCAGTGCCTCAAGTGCCGGTAGTAGAACCACCCTACTTGCTTGGGGCACGCTTTGGCAGGGCGCCCTTTCGGGCGCCCTGCCGGAGTGCGTGGGCGTCAGTTTCCTTCGTAGGGGGAAACCACGACGTCGACCCGCTGGAATTCCTTCAGGTCCGAGTAGCCGGTGGTCGCCATGGAGCGGCGCAGCGCACCGATGAGGTTGGACGTTCCGTTCGTGTGGTGGCCGGGCCCGAAGAGGACTTCCTCCATGGGCCCGACGGTCCCCACGTTGGCCCGGTCCCCCCGCGGGAGTTCCAGGTGGTGGGCTTCCTGGCCCCAATGCCAGCCCTTGCCGGGCGCTTCTTCGGCGCGTGCCAGCGCACTGCCGAGCATGACGGCGTCGGCGCCCATGGCGATCGCCTTGACGATATCGCCTGAGGTGCCCATGCCGCCGTCGGCAATGACATGGACGTACCGGCCGCCGGACTCGTCCATGTAGTCGCGGCGGGCGGCGGCGACGTCGGAAATCGCCGATGCCATCGGCGCGTGGATGCCCAGCGCGCGGCGGGTGGTGGTGGTTGCCCCGCCGCCGAAGCCGACCAGGACGCCTGCGGCGCCGGTGCGCATGAGGTGCAGGGCGGGCGTGTAGCCGGCGGCCCCGCCGACGATCACGGGAACGTCGAGCTCATAGATGAACTGCTTCAGGTTCAGCGGTTCGTGGTCCTTGGAGACGTGCTCGGCGGACACGGTGGTGCCGCGGATGACGAAGATGTCGACGCCGGCGGCCAGGACGGTCTTGTAGTGCTCCTGGGTGCGCTGCGGCGTGAGGGAGCCGGCAACGGTGACGCCGGCTTCACGGATTTCGGCCAGGCGGGACGTGATCAGCTCGGGCTGGATGGGGGCCTTGTAGAGCTCCTGCATCCGGCCGGTGACGGCGGGACTGTTGGTCTCGTCCTCCAGGGCACTGATTTCATCCAGGACTGCCTGCGGGTCCTCGTACCGGGTCCAGAGGCCCTCGAGGTCGAGGACGCCCAGTCCGCCGAGGCGTCCAAGCGCAATGGCCGTCTTGGGGGACATGGCCGAATCCATGGGGGCGGCGATGACCGGCATGTTGAACTGGTAGGCGTCGATCTGCCACGAGACCGAGACGTCCTTGGGGTCACGGGTGCGACGGTTGGGGACGACAGCTATGTCATCCAGGGAGTAGGCACGACGCCCACGCTTGCCACGGCCAATCTCGATCTCGTAAGTCACTGCTCTAGGTTATCCCAGCAGGTTCGGTGGCTTCGCCTGGCCTGCCCCTGGCGCGGACAAGCAGGCGCCCGGATGGGCAGGGCTGCCCATGGCGGCGGCGTGGACCGGGCACGTAGCCTAGGGCGGGGGCTTCGGTGAACGCTCCCGTGCCCAGCTTCCGAGGAGAACCACCATGGCCCCTGGCCTTTACGGCGCCGACATTGAACAATTGCGGTCCTTGTCCAAATCCATGGACCGTTCCGGATCACGCCTGATGGATACCGAACGCCAGATCACCAGCCTGGTGTCGGCCATCGACTGGAAGGGAAACGACGGGGGCCGCTTCCGCCGTGAGTGGAGCGACACGTGGCGTCCCATGATGAAACAGACGTCGCAATCCCTCCTTGAAGCCTCCAAGACCCTGCTCACGCAGGCTGATGAGCAGGAGAACGCCAGCACGGGCGGTTCGTCCGGCGCTCCCGGTACGGCGGCCCCGGGCAGTACTGCCCCGGGCACTAACGGGACGAACCCTCTGGACAGTGTGCTCGGCGTCGCCGCGAGTCCTGGCTGGTGGGGCGCCAACGCCGCCGTGACCGGCGCGGGGCTGTACGCGGACAACCTGCTGGCCACCATGGCCAAGGGCGGACTCCTTACGAAGCTCACGAACTGGCCTTGGCTCAGCGCGCAGTACGCGCAGGTGCCGGGGGTCGGCTATGTGCGCGGAACCCAGCTCCTCAATGGCACGTCCATGCTGGGCAGGCTTTCCGGTGGCCTGGGCATCGTCACCGGTGCGCTCCAGGTGGCACAGGGCATGGAGACCGGCAATACCGGAATGGCGATCGACGGAGGCGTCTCCGCGGTCCTTGCGGCCGGAAGCTTCATCCCGGGCGCAGGACCTTTCTTCGCTGTGGCCGGGATCGCCTGGGGCGGCATGGGACTGCTTGCCTCCAACCTCGGCTACGGATCGGCCTCCGAAATGGTGGCGGACGCCGCCAAGAAGACGGCGGATGCCGTGGCCGACGTCGCGAAGAATACCGTCGATGCCGTAGCCGACGGCGCCAAGAAGGTGTGGGGCTGGCTCACCTGAGGGCCGGCTTCCCTAGAATAAGACCCGAGACTTGTCGACCCTAAGGCTGTTGTGACTATCCAAGAAGACGCACCCCTGCCCATTACCGAACACGAACTCATCGCACTGGTTGCCCTGGCCGGAACGCCGGGCGCACTGAAGTGCCAGAGTCTCTTCAGGCTTGACCACGCTGCCGGGGCGCCGCTCGAACAGGCGGGGGTGGCTACCCTCCTGGAACGTGGACTGATGACCGTTGAAGGGGAAAGCCTCGTGCCGGCAGGCCCGGCCGCAAGCGTGGCAGGGGTCCTCGCGGACTCCGACGCCTGGCTGGAGGTCGCCCTGGTAACGCCCAAGGCGGAGCATGTGTACTTCCTGTTCGGTTCGGAAAACGGCGCCCTGGTCCTCAGCCTCAGCAAGTTCGGTGTGCACGAACTGCGCCCGCTGACCGATGCCGACGGCATGTTCACCACCGCCGTCGAGATGGTCACGTTCTACCTTGGGACCGCACCGGACGGACGCCCGGCGGCCGGCACGGTCCGCCGGCACCTCGCGGACGGCACCTTCCACTCCGTCCACGTCAAGACTGAGGCCGACGGTTCCCTGGAGATCGTCACCGGTGACGACGCCAAACCCTCCCCCGCGCCGCTGCCATCGGAGGACCTTGAGGACCAGCTCCGCCGGGGACTGGGCCTGCTCCCGGCATGACACACCACATTCCCTTCCCTGCCGGCGCGCCCGCGCATTCGCTCGACCACTGGCTCTCGCCCGAGCTGGCCCGCATCAGCCCGCCCAACGCGCCGTCCCGGCTGCGGCAGTTGGCCGATGCCCAGGGCACCATCGCTGCCGGCTGGAGCAGCGCGATCGCGGGTGGACCCGTCCTGGCCCTTGCTGGTGCATTCTTTTCAGCCATGTACGGACATCCGGCCCCGGTACTGGTGTTGGTCCCGCTGGGGGCGGCACTGACGCTGCTGGGCGTGTGGTCCTGGAAACGGGTGCGAGCGTCACTTCCGGATACCGGCAGGCTCCTCATCAGCCGTGGCCCCGGATCGGCCCGCGGCGGCATCGCCATGGTGTCAGTCCTGGCAGTTGCCTTGGCGGGGATCCTGGCGCTGTACCTGCCCTCCGCCGCTGCCAAGGGTGACGGCTCGGCCATCACCCTGGTGGGCGCCTTCGTGCTGCTTTTGGCCCTCCTGGTCGCATGCATCGTGGTCCCGTCCACGGTCATGGGCCGTGCCCGGCAGTCATTCAGGCTGCGGGTTCAGGCCAACCCCGGGCTCCGGAGGGCTGTGGAAGCAGATCTGGCGGTTTGGCGGGACCCCCACGGCAACGCCGGCTACGGCCCGCTGTGAGCCGGTAGCTGGGGCAGCCCGATGCACAATCGCTGGATCTTCGACGGGCACATTGCCGGGATCGGCACCTCATCCGGCCTGCGTGCTGTGGTGGGCATGTGGCAGAGTTCCCCCTTTGGCTCTTTTGCGGATGTCATGGTCCAGCAGCCCTCAGGGCACAGGCTGCTGTTAGCACCCACGCAAGCCATTGCGGAGTTCATCTCCGCCACCTACAGGTTTGACGATGTGCAGGTGGTCGACGTCCGCGCAGTCCTGGCGGACCGGGCCCTGCGGGTCGATGCCGGCCCGCTGGCAATCCGGGCGGCGACCGGACGCAGGACGTTACTGGGTTCGGCGCTGAGAGTGCTTCCGCACCGGCTGGCCGTGCATCCACGCTGGTTGGGCGCCGTCAGCCCCCTCGCGTCACTGGTGGCTCCGGGTGCCCGGACGTTCGGGACCGCCGGCAGCGGCAGGCTGGAGTACTACGGGGTGAGCGACCTCCACCATGTCAGGTCCGCCGTCGTCAGCTGGGATGGTGCCGATGCCGGGGCGCTCGCTCAGGTCCTGCCGCCGGTGACCTTCGGGTTCAGCAGCGTGCCGCCCCGCCCCAGCCTCGCCCGGGTGCGTACCACCGTGGTGGAAGGGCAGGATCCAGTCCGGCGTTGATTCAGGGCTGGCCGGCTTCATCCACGGTGAGCTGGGATTCGAACATCCGGAAGTAGCGGCCGCGGAGGGCCACCAGTTCTTTGTGTGTTCCCTGCTCCACCACTTGTCCGTCCTCCAGCATGTAGACCACGTCCGCCTTCTCGATGGTGGCGAGCCGGTGGCTGATGGCGATGATGGTGCTGCTGCGGTCCGCGAAAAGCCTGGTGAAGATCCGGTGCTCGGCAAGGGCATCGATGGCTGATGTGGGTTCGTCCATCACCATGAACGCTGCGTCCCGGTAGAAGTTGCGGGCCATGGCCAGCCGCTGCCATTGGCCTCCGGACAGGCCGCTTCCCTTGCGGCCGCGCGGGTCCTCCATCCAGTTGCTGACGTGGTTCTCCAGGCCGTTGGGGAGCTTGTTGATGAAGTCCAGCGCCTCCGCGTCTGCCGCCGAGCGGCGGATCCTGGCCTCGTCCCGGGGGCTTTGCACATCCCCGAAGTAGATGTTCTCTGCCGCGGTGGCGAACTCGTACTTGAGGAACTCCTGGCTGAGCACCGCCAGGTGCCGGTGCCAGGAGGTGACGTCCACCGCGGCGAGGTCGACGCCGTCGAGCATCACCTGCCCGGAATCCGGACGGTAGAGGCCGGCGAGGATGCGGATCAGCGTCGATTTGCCGGCACCGTTCTCCCCCACGATGGCGATGTGCTGGCCCTCCCGGATGGTCATGCTGATGCCGCGGATCACCTCCACGTCGCTGCCCGTGTAGGTGAAGCGGATGTCCCGGAGGTCCACTTGGCGCGGAACGGCCGGCAGCGGCGGGGCGTGCCCGGAGTGGACGGGCAGGTCCATGAACAGTTCGTAATCCTTCAGGTTGGCAAGGTCCTCGTCGATGGAGCTGAGCGAGGAGACGAGGTTGTTCGCCGTGGACAGGGCCCGGCTGACGATCTGCTGGACGTAGAGGAACTGGCCCACAGGCTGGGCGTGCGCAATGATCTGGCCCACCACCCAGATCAGCGAAACCACCTCAGCACCGTACTGGAGGGCGTCGGCGGCCAGCTGGCGGGGAATGTAGCGCCGCTGGTAATCGAGCCGGCGCCGTTCGTCCGCGTCCCGCAGGCGGGACCTGAGGCCCATCAGGAAACCGACCACGCCGTAGAGCCGCATCTCGGCGATGTGCTGGGGGCGGAGCAGGTTGGTTTCGATCATCCGCCGCTGCCGCCGGGAGTCCACCTGGGTGTTCCAGTGGGCTATCTGTTCACGGGACAGCTTGAACTGCAGGTAAACGCTGGGGATGATCGCCACCAGGACGATCACCGCTATCCACCAGCTGACCAGCAGCAGTGCCCCCACCGCCAGGATGACGGAGACCAGTTGCGTGAAGATCGCCGCGATGCGGTCCAGGACCCGGGCATAGGAATCCGAGAAGCGCTTGGCCCGGTCGTAAAGATCGACCGTCTCCTTGTCGTCGTAGCGCCAAAATTCCAGTGCCAGGAACCGTTCGTACATCTGGTCCCCGACGATGGCGCCCACCTTGAAGCTCATGAGCTGCTGGATGTAGCGGTCCACGCTGGTGAAGGCTCCCCAGAAAAGGCCGAGCACTGCGGTGATGACGACGTAGACGATAGCCCGTTGTCCCGCCCCGGAGTCGCCGGCATACGCCGCCGCGAGGGCAGTGGTGGTGAGGGCCGCGAAATAGGTGGTGACGAGCGGCAGGACGGCGGAGATGAGTGAGCCGAGCACCTTCATGGCCACGGCCCCCGGGGACGCCCGGAAGCTCACCCGCAGGACCTGGGCCACAGCGCGGGCATAGGGCCGCAGGGCCAGCCTGCGTGCGGGCTCGCGTTTGGGACTTAGTTCGGCCGGATGGCGCGGTTGGGACATGCCATCAGCCTATTACCGCCGGCGGGACGGATTTTCGCAGCAAAAAAGATGGGATGGGCAGGCTGCCCATCCCATCGTCAGTGCCAGCGTCAGCGTGAACCGTAGTTCGGCGCCTCCACCGTCATTTGGATGTCGTGCGGGTGCGATTCCTTGAGCCCCGCCGGGGTGATCCGGACAAACTTGCCGCGGGCCTTGAGCTCGGGAATGGTCGGCGCGCCGGTGTAGAACATGGTCTGGCGCAGGCCGCCGACGAGCTGGTACGCCACGGAGGACAACGGGCCGCGGTAGGCCACGCGTCCCTCGATGCCCTCGGGGATCAGCTTGTCATCGCCGGAAACGTCGGCCTGGAAGTAACGGTCCTTGGAGTAGGACGTGTTTTTGCCCCGGGACTGCATGGCGCCCAGGGAGCCCATGCCGCGGTAAGACTTGTACTGCTTGCCGTTGACGAAAATCAGGTCACCCGGGGATTCGTCACAGCCTGCCAGGAGCGATCCGAGCATGACCGTGTCAGCACCGGCCACCAGGGCCTTTCCGATGTCGCCGGAGTACTGCAGGCCGCCGTCGGCAATCAGCGGGACGCCGGCAGGAATGGCGGCCTTGGCGGATTCGTAGATGGCAGTGATCTGAGGAACGCCGACGCCGGCCACCACGCGGGTGGTGCAGATGGAGCCGGGACCGACGCCAACCTTGATGCCGTCAGCGCCCGCGTCGATCAGCGCCTGCGCGCCTTCGCGGGTGGCTGCCTGGCCGCCGATGACGTCCACGTGGGCAGCCACGGGGTCCGACTTGAGCCGCCTGATCATGTCCAGGACACCCTGCGAGTGGCCGTTGGCGGTGTCCACGAACAGGGCGTCAACGCCGGCGTCGATCAGCGTCATGGCACGCTCCCAGCCGTCCCCGAAGAAGCCGATGGCTGCGCCGACGCGGAGGCGGCCTTCGTCATCCTTGGTGGCCAGGGGGTACTGCTCGGCCTTGGTGAAGTCCTTGGTGGTGATCAGGCCCTTGAGCCGGCCCTGCTCGTCAACCAGGGGCAGCTTCTCGATCTTGTTGGTGGCCAGCTTGTGCGAAGCTTCATCGCGGCTGATCCCCACATGCCCGGTGATCAGGGGCATTTTGGTCATGACGTCGCTGACGAGCCGCAGCGGAAAGTCGGACTCCGGCACGAAGCGGGTGTCGCGGTTGGTGACGATGCCCAGCAGGCGGTTCGCCTCATCCACCACCGGCAGGCCCGAGACGCGGTACTGCGCGCAGAGGTCATCAAGCTCGCGGAGGGTGGCTTCCGGGCGGATGGTCAGCGGATTGGTGATCATGCCCGACTCGCTGCGCTTGACGCGGTCAACCTGGTCGGCCTGGTCGGCGATGGACAGGTTGCGGTGCACCACGCCCAGGCCGCCCTGGCGGGCCATGGCGATGGCCATGCGGGACTCCGTAACGGTGTCCATTGCAGCTGACAGCAGCGGGGTCTGCACGGTGATCCGCTTGGAGATCCGGGAGGAAGTGTCGGCGTCCGACGGGATGACGTCCGTGTGCCCCGGCAGGAGCAGGACGTCGTCGTAGGTCAGGCCGATGAGGCCAAAGGGGTTGTGTTCGGGCTCGGTCATGAGTGCGCCTCTTACCTTGGTTGCTGGGGCGGGTAGGGGTTGCAGCCGATGACCAGCCCGTCATTACGGAACTGGCCTGTGCAGGACACACTCCGGAAACGCCGCTAGCGTCGGCCGGCCATCCGGAGCAGAAAGTGTTGAGTAAATATTAGAACCTTCGCGCCAATCCCCCTATTCCAGCCGGACGATGTGAGCAACGGCACTCCCCCGGCCCCACGCCTCGGCGTGCGGCCCGCAAGGACCTGGCTCACGTCCAGCCGGTGGCGGCCAGCAGCCGTTGCTCGAACATGGGAATCATGGATTCGGCGTAGGTCCTGCTCAGGTGGTTGTCGTCCTTGTACACATAGACATTGCCCACCACCGCGGGGCAGACGCCGCGGGCGCAGATGAAGTCGCTCATGTCCATCAGGTGCAGGCCATCCACCTTGCCGCGGTAATTTTCCAGCGGCGAAGGCTCCACCAGGGACTCGGCGACGGGCGGGTTGCATTCCGGAGCGTCCGCACCGTTGCGCTGGACGCACTCGGGCATGTTGAACGTGAACCTGGGGTTGTCGCGGATGCCCAGGATTTCGATCCCCGCGTCAGCAAACGGGCGGATGCCGTCCAGGTAGCCGGGGACCTCCGTTTCGAACGGGGCTTCCTCGTGCGTCAGGGATGCCACGGTGAAGACGGCGTCGGGCCGGTGTTCCAGCACGTAGCCAGCGCTTGCCCTGTTGTAGGCGTTGCATTCGGCGGTCCTGGTGTCCGACTCCGCACCGAACCTGCAGGCAGGCATCAGCAGCGTGACCAGTTCCCAGCCTTTGGCCGCCGCGATGGGGGCCAGCGCACCGAGGTACTGCTGCGAGTGGGAATCGCCCAGGACGACGATGCGCTTGGTGCCGCCGCCTTCGGGGATTTCCTGGCGGCACCCTTCGAGGATGGGATCGTCCGTGGCGTTGGACCCGCTGCAGGGGGTCTGGATACCGGCCCAGTCATTGTCCAGGGCTGAGGGCCCGGGGATGATCCTCGCGGCGGGCGCGGGGTCCGCTTCAATCCCCGGGGTGAGCACCGCGGCGCCGGGCGTCAGCTCCCTCGGCTGGGCCGCCGTCGCGGTTTCCTCCGCGGTGAGGAAGGTCTGCCAGACGGAAACGGGTCCCGCGAGGATGGCACCACAGGCGGCAATCACGACGGCGGTGCGCCAGGCCCGCAGCTTGGGCCAGTGCCAGTCCCGCAGCGGTTTCTCCACGAACCGGGTGGTGAGGACGGCCAGCAGGACGGACGCACCGACGATGCCCAGCCCCTGCATGAGGTTCGGGGCTTCGACGCCGGTGGCCGCGAGCGCGAGGACCAGTACCGGCCAGTGCCACAGGTACAGGGCGTAGGAGTTGTCGCCCAGCGCCACGGCCGGCTTGCTGCTAAGCACACGGTCCACGCCGTACCGGCTCCCGGTCTGTCCTGCCACGATGATCGCGGCGGCGGACAGGGTGGGCCACAGCGCCACGAAACCGGGGAAGGACCTGTCCACCGTCAGGAGGAGGCCGCACGACACCATTCCGACCAGGCCGGCCCAGCCCAGAACAACACGCAGCGCCTTGCCGGGTTTGAGGTACGGCAGTGCGAGCGCCAGCAGGGAGCCCAGTGCGAACTCCCAAAGCCTGGCCCGGGTGTCGAAGTAGGCGTAGGCCTGGTTGCCTGCCGTTTGTTCAATGGAGTAGGCCAGCGACACTGCGAACACGGCGCCGAAGCCGATACCCAGGAGGCCCCGGTAGGTCAGTCCTGCGCAGGCCGGGAGGCGGCGCAGCACAGCGAGGATGCCGGCGGCGGCCGCGAAGATGAGCGGCCAGAGGATGAATACCTGGCCTTGGATGGACAGCGACCAGAAGTGTTGCAGCGGGCTGGCTCCGGCGTGGTCCTGGGCGTAGTAGTCCACGGCGGTGTCGGCAAGCAGCCAGTTCTGCCGGTACAGCAGGGAGGCCCAGGCCTGGTCCAGGATCTGCGGCCAGCGGCCCTGCGGCAGGATCAGCCAGGTGCCGGCCAGCACGCCGAGGATGACCACGACGGCGGCGGGCAGCAGGCGCTTAAAGAGGTGCAGCCAGTGTCCCAGCAACCCGAAGGGGCGGCCCGTTTCGGCTTTCCGGACGAAGGACAGCGTGAGGAGGAAGGCCGAAATCAGCAGGAAGATGTCCACGCCGCCGGAGACCCTCCCCAGCCAGACGTGGTAGG
This sequence comes from Arthrobacter sp. Leaf137, assembly GCF_001423525.1. Classification (GTDB taxonomy): domain Bacteria; phylum Actinomycetota; class Actinomycetes; order Actinomycetales; family Micrococcaceae; genus Arthrobacter. Next base: position 95,035 of record NZ_LMOI01000001.1, read on the forward strand.
CCACGACCATCAGGACGGCGAGGGCCCGCAGTCCCTGGACCTCTGGCCTGAAGGAGGCCGTCCGGGTCTTGGCACCTGCCGCCGGCTGCACCTTATCGCTGCCTGTCATTTCCACCCCGTTGCTTCGAAGAAGCGCCTGCCAAACTCGTCAGCCATGCTTTCGGTGTATTCGGCGGTGAGGTGGTTGTCGTCCAGGTACACGAAGATGTTCCCGACCACTCCCGGACATTCTGTTGCCGTGCAGATACGGTCTGTGAGGTCCAGGATTGCCAGGTCCGGCAGGCTGTCCTTGAGGGCGGCCAGGGGATTCTCCGGCGCCAGGGCGTCCCGCACGGCCGGGCGGCATGACTGGGCGTCCGGGCCGTCCGTCACCACACATTCGGCCATGTTGAATGTAAACCGGGGATTGTCCCTGAGTGCCACCACGTCGATGCCCTTGTCCATCCACGGCCCCACAAGGTCCGCGAAGCCCGGCGTCAGTTCCTCTGCGGAACTGGAAGGCGCCGCTGCGGTGCCCAGCAGGATGATGGCATCCGGCTGCTGCCGCTCGATCTCTTTCTGGACGGAAGCGTTGTAGGTTTCGCAATCGTCGCTGGCCGCCTTCCCGGCCGGCGCGACTTTGCAGGCGCCCTTCAGCATGGAGTACAGGAGCCAGTTGTTTTGCGCGGCGATGGGTTTGACGGCTCCTGACCACTGCTGCGCATGGCTGTCCCCCAGCACCAGGACGCGACGCGACGGATTACCGGATGGCTTCTGTTCAAAGCAGGTGTCCTTCACCGCCTGGTCCTGCGGAGTGATGTCGCCCGTGCAGGGCCCGTCGAGTGAAACCCAGTTCTGGGGCAGGTCGGTGGCAGTCGGCAGCAGGGTGACGTCGCCGGCCGGCACTGTACCGGTAAAGGCCGGGTCGAGCGCCCGCGAGCCCGGGTTGTTCGCTACTTTCTGTTCCTGGGCCACCCGGCGCTCTGTGTCCAGCTGGTTGCGCCACAGCGCCAGGGGCGCCGCCGCCACGGAAACGGCCAGCATGATGGCCAGCACGGCACGGCGTTTCCTGGCCTCGGGCCACTTCCATTCCCGCCAGGGCTTTTCAATAAAGCGGGTGGTCAGGTACGCGAGGGCGAGCGCCGAGACGATGATGACCGTGCCGGACAGCCAGCCCGCATGTTCCTTTCCGGTCCATGCCAGCGCGAGCACCAGCACCGGCCAGTGCCAGAGGTACAGCCCGTAGGAGATGTCTCCCAGCTTGACCAGGGGTTTGGAGCTGAGGATCCGGTCCACGCCGGCCGGGCTTTGCGTCTGGCCGGCCACAATGACGAATGCGGCCGCGACGGTTGGCCACAGTGCTGCCACGCCGGGAAAAGCTGCCTGGACGTTGAGCAGGATGCCGCAGGCGAGCATGGCGATGACACCCACCCAGCCCATGGCGATGCGCACGGCTCGGGAGAGCCGCAGCCCGGGAAGGACGAGGGCCACCAGCGTGCCCAATGCGAATTCCCAGAGCCGGGCGCCCGTGTCGAAGTACGCCTGGACCTGGTTGGTGGCCGTGAAGTAGATCGAATACGCCAGCGAGACGAGGAATACGAGGAAGAACACGTAGGCCAGCAGCGGCCGGTAGGAAAGCCTGAACCGGCGGGCCGCCCAGGCGGCGGCGAGGAAGATCAGCGGCCACAGGATGAACACCTGGCCCTGGATGGACAGCGACCAGAAGTGCTGCAGGGGGCTGGCAAGGCTGTGGTCGTTCGCGTAGTAGTCCACGGCCTGCGCCTGCAGAAGCCGGTTCTCCGAGTAGAACAGCGAAGCCCAGCCCTGGTCGATGAGGTCCAGCCACCGGGTCCGCGGCAGGACCAGGTAGGAGACGGCCAGGGTGGCAACAATGACGGTGACGGCGGCGGGAAGGAGCCTCCGGAACAGGTGCAGCCAGTGCTTGCGCAGGGCGAAAGGCTCCCTGCGCTCGTGGCGCCCGACGAACTGGAAGGTCATCAGGAACGCGGAGATCAGGAGGAAGACGTCCACGCCCCCTGACACCCTTCCGAACCACACGTGGTAGGTCACCACCATGAGGACAGCGAGGGATCGAAGGCCCTGGATTTCGGGGCGATATGACGACTTTCGGGACGCCTGCCGGCGGTCAGCGGCAGGCGCCGTCGCTCCCTTGGTCCACAGTGTTGGCACAATCAAACCCTTCGGAGCGCGTAATCAACCGTCGAGTTTAGCGGAAGGCGGCGCTCCTTCCCGAATCTACAGCGTGTCGTTCCGGCAGCCTGCCGGCCAGATACCGGGCATCGCGGACGCTTCCGGTCACTGTGGCGGACGCCGCGGCGTACTGGAAATTCCGGCCGAGGAAGTAGAGGCCGGGAGTGTCCAGAGCTTCCCCGCGGTACTGCCGCTGCCCTCCCCCGGCGCCCGCCAGGGCCGGGTCAACCCAGTCCAGGTCCTCCTGGTATCCCGTGCACCAGATGACGTTTGCGACGTCGGCGCGCGTCCCGTTGGCGAGGACGGGCAGCCCGCCCTCCACGCCGCTGACCCTGGGGACGAACTGGACACCGGCGGCAGCGAGGTCGCGGCGCTTGGTCCTGATCAGTGGCGCCCCGTGGGCTGTGAACTCCGGCGCAATCTTCCGTCCCACCGGGGTGCCCAGGCTCAGGACGTGCAGGCCGGCGAACCGGACCAGGGGCAGGATGAAGCGGGCTGTTGTCCGGCCGTGCTTGAACGGCATTTCCTTGGGCGCGTTCGCGGCAACAAGTGTTGCGTGGGTGCGGGCCACCTCTTTGGCGATTTCGGCTCCGGAGTTGCCCAGTCCCACCACCAGGACGGGGCCGTCCTGGAGTTGTGAGGGGTTCTTGTAGGCGCTGGAGTGGAACTGCACTATTGAGTCCGTCAGTTCCGCGGCAAACGGCGGAACCTTGGGATGCCGTTCCGCGCCCGTGGCCAGGACCACGTTGCGGGCCTCCCATCGCTGCCCATTCGCGGCGGCCACAAAGCGGCCGCCTTCACGCCAGAGGCGTTCCACCCTGACTCCCGTCAGCACCGGAAGCTCCAGGCCGGCCGCGTAGCGTTCCAGGTAGTCGGCCATGTCGTCCTTGCCGGGAAAGGACAGCGGATCCGCCGGGAAGGGAACTCCGGGAAGTCCGTTGTATTTTGCCGGGGTGAAGAGGCGCAGGGAATCCCAGCGCAACCTCCAGCCGTCACCGATCCTCGGGTTGGCATCGAGAATCAGGAATTGCCGGCCCTGGCGGGACAGATGGTGGCCGATCGCCAGCCCTGCCTGCCCGCAGCCGATCACCAGGGTGTCCAGCACTTCCGGAGCGCTGTTGGTACCTGCAGTACCGGTGGTGTTCTCGTTCATGCTCTGAGGCTATGCCCGGGCCCGCCCGGCGTGCGTCGGCAAAAGTGTGCAAATCCGCGGTGCCCTCCAATGGGTATTTCTACCCAGCAGCGATCAGCCGGCGAGCCCGTGTTCGAAGGCATAACGCGTGGCGGCTGCCCGCGACGTGAGGCCCAGCTTGAGGAAGATGTTGCTGACGTGGCGTGCCACCGTCTTTTCACTAAGGAAGAGCCCGACGGCGATGGCACGGTTTCCCTGCCCGGACGCCACCAGCCGCAGGACCTGCTCCTCGCGCGGGGTGAGCGGCCCGGCCACCTTGCCACGGCCACGCGGCATCAGCGAGGCCGCCCACGCAGCAGCAGGCGCTGCACCGAGTCCGGCCAGCGCCTCGTGGGCGGCAGCGAGCTCCATGTCGGCCGAAGTTTCGTCGCCAAGCCCCAGGCAGGCCTGCCCGATGAGCACCCTGCACCGCGCGGCCTCATAGGGCACGCCGAGGTCGAACCAGAGGCGCCATGCCCGCCGCAGTGCTGCGCAGGCCCCCAGTGGGTCTGCCTCCGCCAGCCGGACAGCGCCGTCAGCCTGGGCCGCGACGGCGCGCACCATGGGCGTGGCAGACCCTGCGGCGAAGCGGCCCAGTTCATCGGCTCCCTGCCGTGCCGCCGCCACATCCGGAACTGCCAGTTCGATCTCCACCAGTGCAGGCAACAGGTGCCGTCGGATGGCGGCGTCCGCGGTTCCGGCTGCCCTGCGGATCATCGACTGTGCCTGCTGTATGTCTCCGCGCTGGAGTACCAGGAGGGCCAGGCCCGGCTGCGGCTCAAACCCGCTGTTGGCAGCACTGCTGAAGGAAAGGCCTGCCGCGTCCAGCTGGCCGCGAAGCCGCTGCACCTCGCCCCGCTGGTAGTTGGCTCCGAACAGCACCTCGGGGTCGTTGCCCGCAGTGCGTGCATCCGCCGTGGTGGCCGCGGCCAGCGCCTCTTCCCAGGCTCCGTGCCAGCGGAAGAGCTCTGCCCGGTGGGCCTGGCACTGGCCGCTGAATGCCGCCATGTCCGGCTGCCCGGCACACCAGCGGTCAAGTGCTGCCGTCCATTCCAGTGCCCGGCCGAGGTCGAAGGCCAGCTGGCAGGATGCAATGACGGCGCAGTAGGCAATCCCCGACGGTATGGCCGAAACTTCACCGGCGGTGACCGCAACCATGACCTCGTCGAAGATCTGCAGGCCCTCCTCCACCCGGCCCTGTCCCACCGCTGCCAGGCCGGTACCGAGCAGGGCGAGCACGATGAGGTCCCGGTCCTGGAAGGCCTGGCCAATGCCGGCGGCCCGGGCGAGCAGCTCAAGGGCTCCCCCGGGGTCACCCTGGTGCAGGCGTGCCAGGGACATCGGGATCATCAGGAACCCCTCGACGGCGTCCGGCCGCGGGATCTCCGCCACCAGCCGCTGCCCCCGGGCCAGCCACCCGCCCGCACGTTCTCCCTCGCCAAAGTGCATGAGGTGGATTGCCATCCAGCCCGCACAGCGGGCGGCCCCGGCAAGGTCGCCTACCACCAGGTATTCCTCATGGGCCCGGGTCAGCGACGCAAACCCGGCAGCGGCGCTGCCGGTCAGGATTTCGGCGGTGGCAAGGCGTTCGAGGTCCGCCGCGGGAAGTCCGCCCGATTGGTCTGCTTCCCGCAGCGTTTGGAAGGCATCGGTCCAACGCTGCTCGCGGAATGCCGCGCGGCCGCGGTCCAGGCCGTCATCCAGTCCTGTTTCAGCCGACACCTGGCCTCCTTCCGGATACCCGCCGAGCCGGCCCGCCGCCATCGTGCGCTGGCCGCAGCGGTGCCTAAGCGTCACCGTACGCCGGGCACCCGCGCCAGACAAGCAGCAGGCCGGCTGCCGGATCAGGGGCGCAGCAGCGCTCGAAGGGCCTGGATGGTGTCGGCCTCAGCGGCGGTCTTGTCCTCGCGGTAGCCCTTGACCCGTGCGAAGCGGAGGGCGATGCGGCCCGGGTAACGCGGGGACTGCTGCACGCCGTCGATGGCAATCTCGACGACGGTGACCGGCTCCACCCAGACGGTGCCGGCGGTGCGCCGCACCTCGATCTCCTGGAACCGTTCGGTCTGCCACTGCAACAGGGCATCAGTGAGGCCCTTGAAGGTCTTGCCCACCATCACGTACCCGCCGGGCTCACCGAACTCGCCGGCAGGGTCGAGGGCACCAAGGTGCAGGTTGGACAGCATCCCGGTGCGCCGCCCCGAGCCCCACTCGCATGCGAGCACCACAAGGTCGTAGGTGAGCACCGGCTTGACCTTGATCCAGTTGGACCCACGGCGCCCGGCCGAGTACACGGACCCCACCGATTTCAGCATGACGCCCTCATGTCCCGCCGAGAGCGCGTCACGCGATATCCGCCCGGCAACCTCCGGGTCCGCGGTAATCTCCCCCGGGATCCGGTGGGCGGGGGCAATGGATTCGAGCACCTTAATCCGCTCGGACAGGGGTTCATCGAGCAGGTCCCGGCCATCAATGTGCAGCACGTCAAAAAACCAGGGATGCAGCACCGTGGTGCGTGCGGCGTCGGCACCGAACCGGGACATGGTCTCCTGGAACGGCCGCGGGGCGCCGTCCTCTCCCAGGGCCAGGGTCTCGCCGTCGAGGATCACATCGTGCACCGGAAACCCGCGCACCACCTCCACCACCTCGGGGAGCCGGTGCGTCACCTCGGCCAGGGTGCGCGTGAAAATGCGGACGTCGTCGCCGGACCGGTGCACCTGGATGCGGGCGCCGTCGAGCTTGTATTCCACGGACGCTTCGCCCGTGGTCTCCAACGCGGCCGTGACGCTTGCGCCGGTCCCTGCGAGCATGGGCTGCACGGGCCGGCCCACCTGCAGGCCAACCTCGTCCAGCTCCGCCGCTGTGCCCGTCAGCGCCAGCCGGGCCGTCGAGCCGAGGTCACCGGACAGCATCGCGGCCCTGCGGACGGACTCGACGGAGCGCTCCGCTGCGCGGGCCACTGCATCGGTCAGGACACCTTCCAGCGCCCCCGTTCGCAGTTCGCCCAGGAGCACGCCGCCGATGAACGCCTGTTCCCGTTCGGTTGCCGCTGCGGTGAGCTCGCGGAGGGTGGCCGCGCGTTCGGCTGCCGAGCCCGCCCCGGCGAGGGCCTGGAGCCGGTCCAGCGCGGCGTCGAGGGCGGCGAGGGTGAGGCCGGGTTCCGCGGCAGGCACTCCCATGGCCGCTGACATGCCGCGCCACCCGACGCCCACCCGCCCTTGGCGGGGTTTGGCGGTGAGGAGGCCGACGGCGGCAGGAATGTCCGCGGGGTCGAGCCGCTTCAGCAGCTGGGCCAGGGCGTCCACCTTCGCCAGCCTGGAGCGGGTGGACGCGACGGCGTCAGTGGTCCTCACAAGCTCGTCCAGCAGCATGGCAACAGTCTGCCACGCCGCCGGACCCTCGACAGGTACGGACGGCCGGTTCCAGAATGGACGGATGGGCATCATCGTTGCGAACCTGTTCATCACCCTTGACGGCGTGTACCAGGCGCCCGGTGGCCGGGAGGAGGACCCCACGGACGGCTTCGCCTTCGGCGGCTGGCAGGCGCCGGTCTCCGATGATGAAGCAGGGGCGGACATCGCCGCGGCCATCGACCGCATGGATGCCCTGCTCCTGGGCCGGAAAACCTACGACATCTTTGCCTCATATTGGCCGCACCAGTCAGACGAGATCGCCGGCGTGCTCAACCGGGTCCCGAAGTTCGTGGTGTCCGGGTCCCTCACCGATCCCGGATGGGAAGGCACCACGGTGCTCCCGGACCCGGCGGCGGCGGGAGAGCTCCGCCGGCAGTATGACGAAGTGCAGATGTTCGGCAGCGGCGAGCTCATCCGTTCACTGTTGGCCGCCGACGTGCTGGACCGCCTCCACCTGTGGCTCTATCCTGTGGCACTCGGGCAAGGAAAGCGGTTGTTCGACGCCGGGACCGTCCCTTCCACGTTCCGCCTCGCCGAGCCGGTCCGTTCCTTTCCAAAAGGTGCGGTGTCGCTGGTCTATGAGCGTGCCGGAGTCGTTGAAACCCGGGAGATGGATGCCACTTAGGCCGCCACTAACCTCGCTTCGCCCGGCCGGCGCCCCCTGGCGGCGTGGGCCCAGCCACTGACGGCACAGAAAAACCGGCCCGGCGGATGCCGGACCGGTTTTCTGTATTCGCGGCTTTACCCGCGGGACAACAGCCTTAGTGGCTGTGGCCTGCGTGCTCGTCCTCGTCAGCCGGCTTCTCCACAACAAGGGTCTCGGTGGTGAGAACCAGGGCTGCGATGGAGGCAGCGTTACGGAGGGCAGCGCGGGTGACCTTGACGGGGTCGATGACGCCTGCAGCGATCAGGTCCTCGTACTCGCCCGACTTGGCGTTGAAGCCGTTGTTGGTGTCGAGTTCGGCCACCTTGGCGGTGATGACGTAGCCGTCGAAACCGGCGTTCTGGGCGATCCAGCGCAGCGGCTGGACCAGGGCCCGGCGGACGATGCCGACAGCAGCTGCAGCGTCGCCTTCGAGCGCCTTGACGGCCGGGTCCTCATCCAGTGCCTTCAGGGCGTGGATCAGCGCGGAACCGCCGCCGGCCACGATGCCTTCTTCCAAGGCGGCGCGGGTGGAAGACACCGCATCTTCGATGCGGTGCTTCTTTTCCTTCAGCTCAACCTCGGTGGCAGCGCCGACCTTGATCACGCCGATGCCGCCGGCCAGCTTGGCCAGGCGTTCCTGGAGCTTTTCCTTGTCCCAATCGGAGTCGGTGCGGGTCAGCTCAGCGCGGAGCTGGGCAACGCGGGCGGAGACGTCCTCAGCCGAACCGGCGCCGTCAACGATGGTGGTGTTGTCCTTGGTGACGGTGATGCGGCGGGCAGTACCGAGCACCTCGAGGCCAACGGTGTCCAGGCTCAGGCCCAGCTCAGGGGAAACAACCTGCGCACCGGTGAGGGTGGCGATGTCCTGCAGCATGGCCTTGCGGCGGTCGCCAAAGCCGGGAGCCTTGACTGCCACCACGTTGAGGGTGCCACGGATGCGGTTGACGATCAGCGTGGACAGGGCCTCGCCATCGATGTCCTCGGCGATGATGAACAGGGGCTTGGAGCTCTGCAGCGCCTTCTCCAGCAGCGGCAGGAATTCCTGCACGGCGGAGATCTTGCCCTGGTTGATCAGGATGAGGGCGTCCTCGAGGACTGCTTCCTGGCGCTCTGCGTCGGTGACGAAGTACGGGGACAGGTAGCCCTTGTCGAACTGCATGCCTTCGGTGAGGACCAGCTCGGTCTGCGTGGTGGAGGATTCCTCGATGGTGATCACACCATCCTTGCCCACCTTGCCGAAGGCCTCGGCGAGCAGTTCGCCCACCTCGTCGCTCTGGGCGGAGATGGAGGCCACGTTGGCAACCTGGGTGCCTTCGACCGGACGGGCGTTCTCGAGCAGGCGGGCAGCCACGGCCTCAACCGAAACCTCGATGCCCCGCTTGATCTGGCCGGGAGCGGCGCCTGCGGCCACGTTGCGGAGGCCTTCCTTGACCAGTGCCTGGGCCAGGACCGTTGCGGTGGTGGTGCCGTCACCGGCAACATCGTTGGTCTTGGTGGCAACTTCCTTGGCGAGCTGTGCGCCAAGGTTTTCGTAGGGGTCGTCCAGCTCGACTTCGCGGGCGATGGTGACGCCGTCGTTCGTGATGGTGGGTGCGCCCCACTTCTTGTCCAGGACGACGTTGCGGCCGCGGGGGCCGAGCGTCACCTTGACAGTGTTGGCGAGCTTGTCAATGCCGGCTTCGAGGGACCGGCGGGCAGCGTCGTTAAACGCAAGCTGCTTTGCCATGGTTGTGTCCTTTCAAGACAGAAACCCCGCGCAGCTGACCAGCATCAAGGCATGACCAGCGGCGCGGGGATCCGGAAGATTTACTTTACGACGATCGCCAGGACGTCGCGGGCGGACAGCACGAGGTATTCGGTGCCACCGGTCTTGACTTCGGTTCCGCCGTACTTGGAGTAGATGACTACGTCGCCGACAGCTACGTCGACCGGGACGCGGTTGCCGTCTTCGAAGCGGCCGGGGCCAACTGCGACAACTTCGCCTTCCTGCGGCTTCTCCTGCGCGGAGTCCGGGATTACCAGGCCGGAAGCCGTGGTCTGCTCGGCTTCGAGCGGGCGGACAACAATACGATCCTCAAGAGGCTTAATAGAGACCGACACTCGGACCTCTCCTTTTCGTCAGCAAATTCGTGGACTTGAAAGCCGTTTGCCGTGGCTGGCAACCGTCGTCGCGGTGCCGGCAGCAGCCAGGCTGGCAGCTCTTCATGTGTTAGCACCCTCCTAGGGAGAGTGCTAATGAAGACTCTAGGCCGGGGTTAGCACTCGGTCAAGGCGAGTGCCAGCCATTTCGTCATCGGAGAACACTTAGCCTGTACATTGAACCGGTGCGAGCCGCCTTCTTCCTGATCCTTGCCACCCTCTTCTGGGCCGGAAACTTCGTGGTGGGCCAGGCCGCCGTTCAGTCCATGGCCCCGCTGCAGTTGACGTTCTGGCGCTGGACACTGGCCGCCCTGCCGCTGCTGTTCCTCGCGCACGTGGTGGACCGCCCCAACTGGCGGGCAGTCCTCCGCCACTGGCCCACGCTGCTCATGCTCAGCGCGCTCGGCATGACCGCCTACACGCTGCTGCTCTACAGCGCCCTCCAGCACACGTCAGCACTGAACGCATCCCTGGTGACGGCCGCAAACCCGGTGCTGATCATGGTGCTTGCCGCGGTGCTGCTGAAGGACAGACCGCGGCCCTTGGGCTGGATCGGCCTGGTATTTGGCCTGGCGGGTGTCCTGCTGGTCCTCACCGGCGGGCAGCTGCAGCGGCTCCTGACCTTCTCGCTGGGCGCCGGCGAACTGCTGATCCTGGCGGCCATCACCGTCTGGGGCCTCTACACGGTCCTGGCCCGTCGCGTAGGCGTACCCGCCGTCACCTCCACAGCCCTGCAGGCGGCCATAGCGGCCGTTGCCCTGGCTCCTGTGGCCGCCGTGACCGGCGCAGGATTCCCGTCCAGCCAGTCCGGAGCCTGGTCCCTGGCGTTCATCGCCATCTTCCCCTCGCTGGGCTCCTACCTGCTGTGGAACCTGGCGCTGAAGCGCACCAGCGCGGCCAATGCCGGAAACTACCTCAACCTCATCGCGGTCTTCACGGCGATCATCACCGTACTGCTGGGCCAGCCCATCACAGCGGCCCAGATTGCAGGCGGCGTCCTGGTGATTTCGGGGGTCCTGCTGACGGGTGCGGGCCAGCGCCCTCAGCGGCCGAGGTCGTCGAAACCGACGTCCTCGCCGCCATCGGAGGCGTTGCCCCGGTTACGGGCCCGGTAGAGGACCACAGAGGAGGCGAGGACCACCAGTAGCGACGCCACCAGGAGGGCGATTCCTCCCGCCCGCGCACCGGAATACAGGCCGCGGATGTCCTGCGCTTCCTGCGTGTTGTCCTGGATGTTGTTACCGCCCACGGAATAGACAGTGGCGTTGAACGTGTCCAGGAAGAAGATGATGACCAGCAGCGCCAGGCACACCACTGCCAGCACCGCACCGGCGATCAACGCGGGCCGCGCGTACCTAGCCGGACCCTGGACCGGGGGCGGCTGTTCTCCGGACTGTTCGGGACCTGCGCTGTCAACCATGGGTTCAACACTATCGGCATCCCGCCGCAGCCCGGGGCACTAGGCTGGAACGCATGGCTCACGCTCCCCAGGACCAGATTGCACCACTGCTGACCCCCGAAGGATGGGAGTTGCTGGCGTCGCTGGGCCCCTACACCGAGGACGGGTCCTTCGCCCTGAACGGTGAACTCCGGAAGGCCGGCCACAGCCCCGAACTGGTGTCTGCCGTGCTCACCCAGTCCCGGCTCCGCACGAAGGCCGGAGCGAAGTTCGGCGAGTTCGCCCGGCAAATGCTCTTCACCCAGGCGGGGCTGGAACAAGCCACCCGCCTGAATGTTGCCGCCCGGCACGCCCAGCGGTTCGCCGCCGCCGGCGTTAGCCACGTGGCGGACCTGGGCTGCGGGCTCGGCGCCGATTCGCTGGCCCTCGCCTCCCTGGACATCGCCGTGACGGCAGTGGAGCTCGATGAAACCACGGCCGCGTGCGCCACGGTGAACCTCATCCCTTTTCCCAATGCGGCGGTTGTGCACGCCGACGCCACCTCGGTCCCCCTGGACGGGGTGGACGGCGTCTGGCTGGACCCGGCGCGCAGGGTCACCTCCACCTCCGGCACCAGGCGCATCTGGGACCCCGAGGCGTTCTCTCCCCCGTTGTCCTTCGTGGAGTCCCTTGCCGCGTCCGGGAAGGCCGTGGGCGTCAAGATGGGCCCGGGCATGCCCCACGATTCGGTTCCGCAGGGCTGCGAAGCGCAGTGGGTGTCCGTTGGTGGGGACGTCACCGAAGTGGCCCTGTGGTTCAACTCGGTCAGCCGGCCGGGGATACGCCGCGCGGCCCTGCTGCTGGGACCGCAGGGAGCGGCCGAGCTGACCAGCGGGGAGGATTTCGGGGAGGGCCCCGAGGCTCCGGTGGGCCCGGCTGAAGGGTACCTGTATGAGCCGGACGGAGCGGTCATCCGGGCAGGCCTCGTGGCCGACCTCGCGCTCAAACTGCGCGGGCACCTGCTGGACGAGCACATCGCCTACATCTGCTCGCCCGCCCTCGCAGATACCCCGTTCGCCCGCGCCTATAAGGTCCTGCGGGTGATGCCGTACAACGTCAAGGCGCTGAAGTCCTGGGTGAAGCAGGAAGGCATCACCGTGCTGGACATCAAGAAGCGCGGCACCGCCGTCACGCCGGAGGAACTCCGCAAGCAACTGCTGGGCGGCAAGGGCGCGGGCAACAGGAAGGGCGGCCGGACCGCCACCTTGGTCCTCACCCGCATCGGCGAGGACCGGGTGGCCATCGAGGTGGAGCCGGTCAAGCCGGCGTAGGCGTTACTGCGCGCGGGTAAATTCCTCGGCGGCCCGTACCTGGTCCGCCGTGGGACGCACACCGGTGTACAGCACAAACTGCTCCAGCGCCTGGATGGTGGCCACGTCAGCACCGGTGATCACCGGCTTGCCCGCCGCCCGGGCCGCCCGGATCAGCGGTGTCTCGGCCGGCAGCGCCACCACGTCGAAGACGAGTTTCGCGGCGTCTATGGCTTCTGGCGGGAAGGACAGCGCATCGGCGCCCGCACCGCCTGCCATACCAATGGGTGTCACGTTGACGATCATGTCCGCCATACCGCCGTCGAGCGCTGCACGCCAACTAAAGCCGTACTGTTCGGCGAGCGCCCGGCCCGCCGCCTCATTCCGGGCGATGACGGTGACGTCCGTGAAGCCTGCGTCGCGCAGCGCCGCCACGGTTGCTTTCGCCATGCCGCCAGCGCCCTGGACCAGGACCGAGTAGTCGGTGGGCACCGAGTTGGTGGCCAGCAGCTGCTCTATAGCCGTGTAGTCGGTGTTGTAGGCCTTGAGGTGCCCGTTTGTGTTCACGATGGTGTTGACGGAATCGATGGCTTTGGCCGAGGGGTCCATCTCGTCCACCAGCGCGATCACATCCTCCTTGTACGGCATGGACACGGCGCAGCCGCGGATACCGAGGCCCCGGACGCCGGCAATGGCCTGCTCCAGGTTGGTGGGCGCGAAGGCCTTGTAGATCCAGTTCAGGTCCAGCTGCCCGTACAGGTGGTTGTGGAAGCGCGTCCCGTTGTTGCTGGGCCGGGCCGAGAGGGAGATGCAGAGGGTCATGTCTTTATTGAGGATAGGCACCTGTCCATTAAACGCGGCCCGGGGAGGTTAGGCGCAGCCGCTGCCGGCAGGATAGGGCCCGACGGCGGCCGGCAGCTTTCCGGGGGCCGCCGCCTTTCCGGCCAGCACGGCGGCCAGGGCATCGAAGGCGGCGTCGGTCCGGCCGTACAGTGCGATCTTGACCGGAGCGGGGGAACCCTGCAGCGGCCAGGGGGCATCCAAAGTGACGGCGATGTCGCCGCCGGCGGGCGCGCCGCCGTACCCGATGAGGCTGACCAGTGGTCCCGAGCCGACGGCCAGGCCTGCGCGGGCGGCCGCGGCTTCAAACCGTTCCTTGTCGCCCGGTCCCCCGCCGGTTACCCGGACAGCTCCGGGGACCAGCGGTCCGCTGCAGTTGCCGGCCAGGATGGTGATGGCGGACCCGGAGACCTTGGCGGACAGTGCCGCGCCACTGCCTGCGGGGGCGGGCGCGGACCCCCTCCGCCCCTGCCAGATCATCATGGTGGCCACCCGGGTGGCGGCTTCGTCCAGCCGTTCCTTCGGCAGGGCACCGGAGGCCACAGCCTGGACTATTGCGGCGTGCGCCTGCGCTGCATCGGCCGGCATCAGGAGCAGGTCGGCCCCGGCGGCCAGGGCGGAAACGGCGGCGGAACCGGCCGGGTACTGCTTGGTGACGGCGCCCATGTTCAGGGCATCGGTCACCGCCACGCCCTTGAAACCGAGGCCACGCAGCGCGGCGTAGGTCCTGGACGAGAGCGACGCCGGCACGCCGGGTTCCAGCGCGGGCACGGCGATGTGCCCGGTCATCACTATCGGCAAGCCTGAGTCGACGGCTGACTGGAAGGGCTTCCAGTCCCGGCCGCGCAACTCCTCCACGCCGGCGTTCTGGAGCGGGAGGCTAAGGTGCGAGTCGGCGGTGACCGAACCGTGGCCGGGAAAGTGCTTGACAGTGGGCAGCACCCCGGCGGCCAGCATGCCCTGGGCGAATGACACGCTCTGCGTCGCCGCAGCTGCCGGGTCCCCGGACATGGACCGGGCGCCGATGGTGGGGTCTTTGGGGCCGATGGTGACATCCGCGTCCGGCGCGAAGTCCAGGTTGAAGCCCAGCGGTGCCAGCTCACCTGCCACAACCTGCCCAGCGTCCCGCGTGAGGGCCGCGTTTCCAGCGGCACCGTAGCTCATGGGTGTTGGCCATTCGGTCAGCGGCGCTCCCAGCCTGGCCACGATCCCGCCTTCCTGGTCCACGCCGACGATGCCCGGCCACGGGTCACCGTCAGCGGTGGTCGCCCGGGAGAGCCGCTGGTTGGCCGCCGTCATGGCGGCGACGTCCACTTTTCCCTGCGGGTCGCGGGGAACGTTGTCGCCCATGATGATGCTGCCGGCCAGGTGCAACCGTTCGATGGCGGCTGCCTGCGCTTCCACCTGCTGCCCGCCGTAGAAAGGAAGCAGGACCTGGCCGGCCTTTTGCTCTGGCGCCATGGCCGCCACGGCGGCTGCTGCCGCGTCCTGGTCGCGCTGCTGGGGGCCCCAGCCCAGGGGCCGGGAACCCGGATCAGGTGACGGGGACGCCGTGGTGGGGGCCGGCGTCGTACGCGGCGCCGCCGAGGACGTGCCGGGCGACGCCGATGCGGAAGCTGACGGAGACGACGCCGGCGTTGAGGGCGCAGGAGTGGGCGGCCCTGCCGTGCACGCGGCCAGGGCAGCAACGGACAAAGCCGCGATCAGGGGAAGGGTTTTGTGGGTACTGTCACGCAGGCGTTGGAACGGGGACATCATTATGATGCTACCCCTGCGCTATAGACTTGAAACACCCGTTCGTTTGCCGGCACGTCCCGGAAGCGGCACCAGCCAGCGGCATCCCGGACAGTGAGGAAATGCGTGAAGATCGACTTCGCACCATCGAGGCAATCAACCCTTGGTGTTGAGTGGGAACTGGCGCTGGTGGACGGCCGCACCGGCGAACTCGCGTCTGTCGCCAATGAGGTGCTCCGCGGTGTCGCCTCCCGCCATCCCGAGCTGAACGAGGATGACGAACACCCCCACATCAAGCAGGAACTGCTGCTGAACACGGTGGAACTGGTCACGGGAATCTGCGAGACCGCTGCCGAGGCGAAGGAAGACCTCAGCCGCTCCGTGGCTGCCGTCCGGGAAATCACCGATCCCATGGGCGTGGAGCTCTTCTGCGCCGGCAGCCACCCGTTCAGCCCGCCGCAGCTGCAGCCCGTGACGGACAAGGCCCGCTACGCCAAGCTCATTGACCGTACCCAGTGGTGGGGCCGGCAGATGGTCATCTACGGCGTGCACGTCCACGTGGGCCTGGACCGCCGCGAGAAGGCCCTCCCCGTGCTCGACGGACTGGTCAACTATTTCCCGCATTTCCAGGCGTTGTCCGCGTCCAGCCCGTTCTGGGGCGGCGAGGACACCGGCTACGCCTCGCACCGTGCCCTGATGTTCCAGCAGCTGCCCACCGCGGGTCTGCCGTTCCAGTTCCCGTCCTGGTCTGAATACGAGTCCTATGTCCAGGACATGTTCACCACCGGTGTGATCGACACCATCTCAGAGATCCGCTGGGACATCCGGCCGGTGCCGGCCCTGGGAACCATTGAAATGCGCATCTGCGACGGCCTGGCCACCCTGGAGGAAGTCGGCGCCATCGCGGCCCTCACCCAGTGCCTGGTGGACGAGTTCTCCACCACCCTGGACAACGGCGGCACCATTCCCACCATGCCGCCGTGGCACGTCCAGGAAAACAAGTGGCGTGCCGCCCGCTACGGCATGGATGCCATCATCATCCTGGACGCCGCCGGCAAGGAGCAGCTGGTGACGGACCACCTGATGGAAACGCTGAACCGGCTGGAGCCCGTAGCGGCGAAACTGGGCTGCCAGGATGAGCTGGCCGACGTCGAGAAGATCATCCGCCGCGGTGCCGGCTACCAGCGCCAGCGGCGCGTGGCGGAGGACAACGGCGGCAACCTGCAGGCCGTGGTCCTGGACCTGGTCAAGCAGATGCGCAACGGCCCCACCGCCTGACGTACGGGGGTGTTCAGGCCTGAAGGGAGACCGAGGTGACGGGCATCGAGGAGTCCGGTGCGAAACCGATCCCGCTGGGTTCGGCGCCCGCCATGACCAGCTGCGCCCCTAGGGCGGCCACCATGGCCCCGTTGTCCGTGCACAGGTCCAGCGGCGGAACGTGAAGCCGGATTCCGGCCGACGCGCAGCGCTGTCCCGTGAGCTCCCGCAGCCTCGAGTTTGCGGCCACGCCGCCACCCAGCAGCACGTCCTTGATCCCGTGTTCCCTGCAGGCAAGCACGGCCTTTGAGGAGATCACGTCCACCACGGCTTCCTGGAATGCGGCGGCGATGTCAGCCACCGGGATGTCTTCCCCGCGGGCTTCAAACTGTTCCACGCACCTGGCCACGGCGGTCTTCAGTCCGCTGAAGGACCAGTCGTAGCGGTGCTTGCCCGGCTCGTCCGACGTTCCCATGTACTTGGGCTGGCTGAGGCCGCGCGGGAAACGGATCGCCTTCGGGTTGCCGGTGCGGGCCACCCTGTCGATGGCGGGACCGCCCGGATAGCCGAGCCCCAGGATGCGGGCCACCTTGTCGTAGGCCTCGCCGGCGGCGTCATCGATGGTGGAGCCCAGGAGTTCCACGTCGCTGGTGATGCTGTTGATCCGGAGGATTTCAGTGTGGCCGCCGGAGACCAGCAGGGCGCCGAGGCTCTCGGGGAGGGCCTGCTGCTTTCCGGTTGCCCGGTCATCCAGGAGCCCCACGCCCACATGGGCCACCAGGTGGTTGATGGCGTAGAGCGGCTTGCCGGTGGCTACGGCCAGTGCCTTCGCGGCGCAGACTCCGACCATCAGGGCACCGGCCAGCCCCGGGCCTGAGGTCACCGCGATGGCATCGACGTCGTCCAGGGTGGCGCCGGCTTCCGCGAGGGCCTGTTCCAGGGTGGGTACAAAAGCATCGAGGTGCGCGCGCGAGGCGATCTCCGGGATGACGCCGCCGAACCGGACATGCTCGTCCATCGATGAGGACACCGTGTTGGCCAGGAGTGTGGTTCCCCGGACGACGCCGACGCCGGTCTCGTCGCAGGAGGATTCGATGCCCAGCACCAGCGGCTGCGTGCGGTTCATGGCCGGATTCCTTTGCTTGGGGATTCTGTTTCAGTCTCCGGCACCAGCGCCAGCCGCATGATCAGGGCATCCACGCCGTCGCGGTAGTACCGGGGGCGGATATGGATCTGTTGGAAGCCGAAACGGAGGTACAGCCGCTGGGCGCGGGGGTTGTCGGCACGCACTTCCAGCAGGACGTCCGCGGCGCGCCGCCGGCGGGCCTCGTCGATCAGTTCGGTGAGGAGCGTGCTGCCGATGCCGCGGCCCTCACGGTGGGGCACGACGGCGATCGTCTGGACATCCGCGATGGGTTCAATGCACATGAGCCCGGCATAGCCGACGATGCCGTCCGTTCCTTCGGCCACCAGGTAGCGGCGGGTTTCCGGCTGCGCCAGTTCGTCGAAGAACATCTGCACCGGCCAGGCGTCCACCGGAAACAGTTCCTGTTCGAGGGCGCTGACGGCGGGGATATCGGCCTCCGTCATGTCCCGGATGGCGACGCTTTCCAGAGCGGCGGAACGGGGCTCCGGAATTCCTTCCGGCCCGGCGGCACTCACAGGGCCCTCTTCCGCGGCCCCGGGACCTGGGCGTCGGATTCCCGAAGGTACAGGGGCGTGGAGTCCAGGAGCCCCGCGCCGGAGGCCAGCCTGGCCAGGGCGAACTGCCCCAGGTACAGGGCGTCCGGCTGCTCACCGGCAAAGTCCGGGTCCGCCCGGAGTGCGTCCGCGTACAGGCCGGCGCCCGCACCGTACGCGGGCAGGTCCGGCAGGTCCGCGGCGAAGCCGACATGCGGCCCGTCTTCGAGCACCGGCAACTGACCTTCGGCCAGGCTGTAGCGGGCCCAGTAGACCTCCTTGCGGCGCGCGTCGGTGACCACCAGGAACTCGGGGGCGGCCGCCGTCGACTCGGCCACCTCCAGTGCAATTGCGTCGAGGCTCATCAGGCCGTGCAGGGGCTTGCCCCATACGAAGGCCAGGGTGCGTGCCGTGGCGATGCCGGACCGCAGCCCGGTGAACGGGCCGGGTCCCACACCCACCACCAGGGCGTCGATGTCTCCTCCAGCGAGGCCGGCGTCCGCCAGCATTCCTGCGATGCCCGGGGCCAGCACTTCGGCGTGGCTGCGGGTGTCCTCGGTGGAGAAGTTGGCAACGACGCCTTCCAGGGCATCGTCAGAGACCAGGGCTGCGCTGGCCACGGCCGAGGTGTCGATTGCGAGGATCAGCATCAGTTGGCCCCCCCGGCAACGTCCAGCTCCGGAGCGTCGGCCCAACGGGGGCCATACCCACGCATGACGATGGTGCGTGGTTCGTCCGTGTCGTCCGTATCAAAGTCCAGGCTTTCGCGTGCCCCGTCCGGTCCGGCGTTCGCGGTTTCAGTGGTCCCGTCGGCAACGGACCTGTGGCCGAAGCCTCCGCCGAGGCCGATGGCGCGGTGCAGGTCGATCTCCAGCCGGTTCTCGCTCAGGTGTTCCACCCGGTCGTGGCCCCACTCCACCACTGTCACGGACGTGTCCATGGTGTTCTCGAGGTCAATGTCGTCCACTTCGGCGGCCGAACCGAGCCGGTAGGCATCCACGTGGACGAGGTCCGGTCCGCCGGGGCGGGGCCCGTCAAGGAGATTGGGGTGGATCCGCACCAGCACGAAGGTGGGGGAAATGATGCCGGAGCGCACTCCCAGTCCCTCCCCCAGCCCCTGGGTCAGAGTGGTCTTCCCGGCACCCAGCTCGCCGGAGAGCACCACCAGGTCGCCGGCGTCCAGGACCCGGGCCAGCCCCGCGCCGAGCGCATGGGTCTGGTCCGCCGTCGTGGCCCTATAGGTTCTTTCCCAGTTCGCCTCGGCCGTGTGGCCGGGCAGGTTCGCGGCGCTCACAGGGCCCCTTCCCTGCCGGAGGCAGAAGCGTTCCCGCCGCCGGACGTGTCCTGTTCGTTGATGAAGCGGCGCGGCACGCGCGGACTGATCCGCGTGACGATCTCATAGTTGATGGTCCCGGCGGCGTGCGCCCAGTCATCAGCCGTGGGACCGCCGTCGGCTCCGCTGCCGAAAAGCTCCGCCTCGGCGCCCAGCAGCGCGGCCCCGCGGACTCCCGGGCCGAGGTCGATGACCATCTGGTCCATGGCGATGCGGCCCACCACCGGGTAGGTGGTGCCGGCCACCCGGACCGGCCCGCCGGTGGCGACCCGCGGGATACCGTCTGCGTAGCCCAACGGGATCAGGCCCAGTGTGCTGGCGCCGGCAGTCCGGTAATGGAGCCCGTAGGAAACGCCCTGCCCTGCCGGGACGGCCTTGCACTGGGACACCTTGGTCCGCAGCGCCATGGCCGGCCGCAGGCCAAGTTCCGCGGAAGTCTGGCCGTCAAAAGGCGAAAGCCCGTAGATGCCCAGTCCCACGCGCACCAGGTCGAAGTGGGTGTCCGGCCGGGACAGGGTGGCGGGAGTGTTGGCCAGGTGCCGGACTTCGGCGTCCACCCCGGCGTCCTCGGCCACTGCGAGCGCGTCGCGGAAGGCCGCCAGCTGGTGGTCGGTTTCGGGGCGTTCGGGTTCGTCAGCGACGGCGAGGTGGGAGAAGATGCCCACCACCCGGAGCACGCCCTGGTCCTGGTACTCCATGGCTTCGCCCACCAGCGTGTCCCAGTACTCCAGGGTGGCGCCGTTGCGGCCCAGCCCGGTGTCCACCTTGAGGTGGATCCTGGCCGGGCGCTCCTGCTCGCGGGCCGCGGCAACAATCCGTTCGAGTTCCCACCCTGAACAGCCAATGTCGACGCCGGCCGCCACCGCCGCGCCGAAGTTGCTGTCCGTGGTGTGCAGCCAGGCGAGCAGCGGTGCGTCGATCCCGGCAGCGCGCAGGGCGAGCGCCTCGGAGATGTGCGCCACCCCAAGCCAGGCAGCGCCGGCCTCCAGTGCGGCACGGGCAACGGGGACGGCACCGTGCCCGTAGGCGTCGGCCTTGACCACGGCCATGACCTTGGCCGGCGAGGCAGCCGCAGCGAGCCGGCGGACGTTGTGCCGGATGGCGTCAAGGTCGATCACGGCGGAACGCTCGTAGTGGGGATCGTGCACTGAAGCAGCGCTGATTTCACCGGTTGGGGCGGGGTAAGTCACGGTAGCGATTCTAGTAGGGGTGCCTGCGGCCGGATAATCGGACTCCCGGCGCTGCCGGGATGGCAGTGTTCGGGCGGCAGGGAATATTCAAGCGGCAGCGGCTGCTCAGGCGTCCGAGAGGTGGGCGATGGTGGCGGCGGCCCTCCGCTGGGCTGCCTGCGGGACGTCCTGGATGATCTCGGCCAGGAACCCGAAGCGGCGCAGCCACTGGCTCATCTGGCGTTCGGGCCGGGCGTTGGCGCGCTTCCACCAGTCGGCGATGTCTCCCCAACCGGGAGCGGCCAGCGACCCGCCCACTTCCTGCACGGCCAGGGAGGCGCACAGGTTGGCGAACCTGAGCCTGTTGCCCAGCGGCCAGCCGGCCAGTGAGCCCACAATGAACGCGGCGTCGAAACAGTCACCTGCTCCGGTGGGGTCAAGTGCCTTGACCGGCAGGGACGGAACCCACTCCTCCTCCCCGGTTTCCGAATCGACGGCGAGCGCCCCCTGCGGGCCGAGTGTCACCACAGCCACGGGGACCCGGTCCGCGAGCGCATACAGGGCAGACCAGGCATTGTCCTTCCCGGTCAGCGCCATGGCTTCGCGCTGGTTGGGCAGGAACGCATGGAAGTACTGCAGGTTTTCCAGCCGGACCGGAGCCCACTCCCCGGTGGGGTCCCAGCCCACGTCACCGAAGAGTTTTACGCCGGCCGCGTGGGCGGCGCGTGCCCAGGGTTCCACTTCCAGGCCCACCTCCGCGATGCCGGCCAGGGTGGGCGGCGGCTCCCCGATGAGCTCGGAGGACGTGACCGGGGCGGCATGTCCATGGGTGACCATGGACCGGTCCTTCTCGACGCACAGTGACACCGTCACCGGCGAGTGCCACCCCTCCACCCGGCGGGACAGGCTCAGGTCCACCCGCTCCTGGCCGGAGAGGATCTTCCAGTTGAAGTCGCCATAGCCGTCATCACCGAACACTGCGGCCAGGCCGGTCCGGAGCCCCAGCCGGGCCGCCGCGATGGCCTGGTTCGCCACCCCGCCGGGGCAGCTGCCCATGCCGTCGCTCCAGATTTCGGTGCCCGGTTCAGGGCCGTGCGGCAGTCCGGTGAAAATGATGTCCTGGTAGACGGTTCCGGCCAGCAGGAGATCGAACCCTGGCCCGGAGTGTTTCCGGACCGAGGCCAGCGGATCAAAAGGGCGTGCCGGCATCGCGTCCATGTCCGGCACACTACGCCCTGCCAACGACATCCGGTAGAGGAGCGCCCGGGCCCGCCCTAGACTGCTGGGTATGCGGCTTCTGATTGCCGGCGGCGGGGGTTTCCGGGTGCCGCTCATCTACCGGGCGCTGGTTTCGGGCCGCTTTGCCGGGCTGGTCACCGAACTGGTGCTGTACGACGTCGATCCCGCCCGCCTTAGAGCCGTCACCGCCGTGCTGCACAGCATGCCGGCAGGCCCCGGCCCGCGGCTGCCGGTCCGTTCCACCACCGATCTTGCCCGCGCCCTGCCCGGGACGGACATGGTGTTCGCCGCGATGCGTCCGGGCGGGACCGCCGGGCGGATCGCGGACGAGAAGGTGGCCCAGGACCTGGGGCTGCTGGGGCAGGAAACCACGGGGGCGGGCGGCATCTCCTATGCGCTGCGGACCATTCCGCACATGGTCCACCTGGCGCGCCTCATGGACCGGCACTGCCCGGGGGCCCGGCTGATCAACTTCACCAACCCGGCAGGCATGGTCACCGAGGCCCTCATCCCGGTGCTGGGGAACCGGGTGGTGGGCATCTGCGACTCGGCGGGTGCCCTGGTGCAGCGCGCCGCACACGCTGCGGGAGCGGACCTGCCGGCGGGAAGGCTCGACGGCGTGGGCTACTTCGGGCTGAACCACCTGGGCTGGCTGTACCGGCTGGAGTCCGGCGGCCGCGACCTGCTGCCGGGTCTGCTCGCCGATCCCGCCGCCCTGGCGTCCTTCGAGGAGGGCCGGCTGTTCGACCAGCCGTTCCTGGCAGGGCTCGGCATGCTGCCCAACGAGTACCTGTATTACTACTACCGGCGCGACGCCGCCCGGCGTGCCATGCAGGCGATGCAGCAGACGCGCGGCGAGAGCATCCACGCGCAGCAGGAGGACCTCTACCCACGCCTCGCCGGCGCCGGTACGGATGCCTTCCGGTTGTGGGATGGCGCCCGCCGGTACCGCGAGGAAGGCTACCTGGCCGAGGCACGCCCGGAAGGCACGCAGCGGGACGAAGACGACCTCGCCGGCGGCGGCTACGAACGCGTGGCGCTCGCCGCCATGCGGGCGCTCTCCGGGGCAGGCGGGACGCAGCTGATCCTGAACACCCGCAACTCACTGAACCCGGGCGCTCAGGAACCCGCCATTCCGGGACTGCCCGCGGACGCCGTCGTCGAACTTCCCTGCATGGTGACGGCCGACGGCGCGCTGCCGCTTCCCCAGCAGGCTCCACCCGGGCCGCAGCTCCGGTTGCTGCGGCAGGTCAAGGACGTGGAACGGCTCACCGTCCGGGCAGCCACCACCGGCGACCGTGCCGCCGCCCTTGCGGCCTTCGCGCGGCATCCGCTGGTGGATTCGGAGGAACTGGCAGGCGGACTCCTGTCCGGTTATGAGGAAGCATTCCCGGAGCTGCGGGCGCTGTGGCGTGGTAACGGGGCGGCTGCGGCCCCGGTTGGCTGAAGGAGTAGTGTTTTACCGAGTGCGCACTGAACGGGTACCCGGGGCAGGTGCGCCCGTAATACGCGCCGGCGGCCGGAAGGAGGTCCCTTGGCATTGATCCGCAGGGTGGCCTTGCTGTCACTCCACACCTCGCCCATGGAACAGCCGGGTTCCGGCGATGCCGGCGGCATGAACGTCTACATCCGTGAACTGGCCTCGGCCCTGGCCGAAGCCGGCGTTGAAGTGGAGATCTTCACGCGGGCCACGTCGGCCGGCCAGCCCGCCGTCGAACATCCGGATCCCGGCGTCTGTGTCCACAACGTCCTGGCCGGACCGCCGAAGAAGATCCCCAAGGAAGAACTGCCGGGCCTGCTGCACAGCATGGTTGAAGAGATCGAACAGATCCGCCGCCGGCAGCCGCACGGCCGCTACGACGTCATCCATTCGCACTACTGGGTGTCCGGCATCGCCGGGCTGGAACTGTCCGAACTGTGGGGTGTGCCGCTGGTGCACACCATGCACACCATGGCCAAGGTGAAGAACCTCCTGCTCGAATCCGGCGAACAGCCCGAGCCGCGGCGGCGGGAGGTGGGCGAACACCAGATCGTGGACGGGGCGGCACGCCTCATCGCCAACACCAGCTCCGAGGCCGCCGAGCTCGTGTCGCACTACGGCGCGGACTACGACCGGATAGACATCGCTCCCCCGGGCGTGGACCTGGCCACGTTCACCCCGGCCTTCCGGACCAAAGCGCGGAAGGACCACGGCGTGGACGCGGGAGCGTTCCACCTCCTGTTCGCCGGCCGCATCCAGCGGCTCAAAGGCCCGCAGGTGCTGGTCAAGGCGGCCGCCCTGCTGCGGCAGCGGCGTCCGGACATCGACCTGCGGCTCACCATCCTGGGCGAGCTCAGCGGCAACAAGGAATTCAACCTCCGCAAGCTCGTGGCAGACGCGGAGATGGACGACGTCGTCACGCAGCTTCCACCCGTCACGGCGCCTGAGCTGGCGGCCTGGTTCCGCGCGGCCGACGTCGTGGTGATGCCATCCTTCAGCGAATCCTTCGGCCTGGTGGCCCTGGAA
Source organism: Arthrobacter sp. Leaf137 (assembly GCF_001423525.1). Taxonomy (GTDB): domain Bacteria; phylum Actinomycetota; class Actinomycetes; order Actinomycetales; family Micrococcaceae; genus Arthrobacter. The sequence continues at coordinate 119,037 of NZ_LMOI01000001.1, forward strand.
GCCCAGGCCTGCGGGACCCCGGTGGTGGCAACCCGGGTGGGCGGACTGTCCCGGGCCATCTTCCACGGCCGGACCGGGCTGCTGGTGGACGGCCACCACGCGGCCGACTGGGCGGACGCCTTTGAGGCGCTCTACGACGATCCCGCTACCCGGGTGGACATGGGCCGGGCCGCCGCCATCCGCGCCCAGAACTCCGGCTGGTCCCGCACCGCCGCCATCACGCTCGAAAGCTACCACGCCGCCGTCGACCGGCACGTGGGCCACCTTGTCCCGGCCGTTCCTGTAACCTGACGCCATGACCGGCGTTCCCAGCGACCTCGAGATAGCACGGGCAGCACGCATCAGGCCCATCGAAGACATTGCCGCTGCCGCAGGGGTGAATGCCGCAGCGCTGGAACAGTACGGGCGTTACAAAGCCAAAATCGATCCCGCCCGGCTGGACGCACCGCCGCCGCACGGCAAGCTGGTGCTGGTCTCGGCCATGTCCCCCACGCCGGCCGGCGAAGGAAAGTCCACCACCACCGTGGGGCTGGCGGACTCCCTGGCGCGGGCCGGCCACAACGTGATGATCGCCCTGCGTGAGCCCTCGCTGGGCCCGGTCCTGGGGATGAAGGGCGGTGCCACCGGCGGAGGCTACTCGCAGGTGCTGCCGATGGATGAGATCAACCTGCATTTCACCGGTGATTTCCACGCCATCACCTCCGCCAACAACGCCCTGATGGCACTGGTGGACAACCACATCTACCAGGGCAACGCCTTGAACATCGATCCGCGGCGGATGACGTTCAAGCGTGTCCTGGACATGAACGACCGGGCCCTGCGGGAAGTGGTGATCGGCCTCGGCGGGCCGGCGCAGGGCGTGCCGCGGCAGGACGGGTTCGACATCACCGTCGCTTCCGAGATCATGGCCGTATTCTGCCTCGCCACGGACCTGGCCGACCTCCGGGAACGCCTGGGCAGGATCACGTTCGGGTACACCTACGAGCGCGTCCCGGTGACAGTGGCAGAACTGGGGGTGCAGGGAGCGCTGGCCCTCCTGCTTAAGGAAGCAGTCAAACCCAACCTGGTGCAGACCATCGCGGGCACCCCGGCCCTGGTCCATGGCGGCCCGTTCGCCAACATCGCCCACGGCTGCAACTCCCTCATCGCCACCCAGACCGCACGGCGGCTGGCGGACATCGTGGTCACGGAGGCCGGTTTCGGGGCCGACCTGGGTGCCGAAAAGTTCATGGACATCAAGGCGCGGATCGGCGGACTGGCCCCGTCCGCCGTCGTGGTGGTGGCCACCGTGCGGGCACTGAAGATGCAGGGCGGCGTAGCCAAGGACCAGCTGACCCGGCCGGACGTGGCAGCGCTGGAGGCCGGCGTCGAGAACCTGCGCCGGCACGTCCACAACGTGGAAAAGTTCGGGGTGACGCCGGTGGTAGCCATCAACAGGTTCGCCACGGATGCGGCGGAGGAACTGGACTGGCTGCTGGCGTGGTGCGCCGCGGAAGGTGTTGCGGCTGCCGTGGCCGACGTATGGGGCCGGGGCGGCGGCGGTGACGGCGGGGATGAACTCGCCGCGCTGGTGCTGCGGGCCCTGGAAGCCCCCAACAAGTTCCGTCACCTGTACCCGCTGGAGCTCTCCGTGGAGGACAAGATCCGCACCATCGCCCAGGAGATCTACGGGGCCGACGGCGTGGACTTCTCCGTCCCCGCACTGAAACGGCTGGCTGATATTGAGCGCAACGGCTGGGGCGGGCTTCCGGTGTGCATGGCCAAGACCCAGTACTCCTTTACCGACGACGCCTCCCGGCTTGGCGCCCCCAAAGGATTCACCATCCACGTCCGCGACCTGCTGCCCAAGACCGGCGCCGGCTTCATCGTGGCGCTGACCGGCGCCGTGATGACCATGCCCGGGCTCCCCGCTGTGCCAGCCGCGCTCCGCATGGACGTGGACCCCGACGGCAACCCGGTAGGCCTCACCTAACCCTCCGGCCCACCTCGAATCAGTCCCGTTCACGGTTCACGCAGCGCGTGCGGCGAGCCTGCGCAAGGGAAGGCTGCGCTCGTACGACCTGCACAGGGTTTCCGGCTGGCAGTGCGCCGGGTCCGGGCCACCCTCCGAGACTCCTGAACCGCACTCGCCCTATCACTTAGGGCTGCCAACCCTGGGTGTTGGGGACGTTATCTGATGGGGCAACGGGTGGTTGGAATGCCGTTCGGCGCCGCGAAGAAGGGACAGGTACACGGCTCCAACGCTGAGCAGCACCAAGGCAACCACAAACACGGCGGTGGCCGGGTCCGCCGAAAGAAGCCGCGGGATGCTGCGCCCGGGGACAACCACCGCGAACCCGAATGCGATGGCAATGCCCAGGTAGCTCCCCACCATGTTGCCGCGGTGGGCAGGGATGTTTCGGCGAATTGCGCTGACCAGGCCCAGGGTTACCGTAAGGACCGTGAAAGCAGACAGGCCGTGCAGCCAGGTGAAGTGGCCCTCGGAGACGATCCAGAAGCTGCTGGCGCACACGTAATACATCGTCGCCACCCACAGGTACCCCATAGTGCGGTGGATGCGGTCCCGCCGCCGTCGAAGTATCTGAACCGGTCCGATCGCGAGGACATACAGGGCAGCCACCACGTGGCTGACAAGCAGTACATTCCAGTGCTCCATACGTCTAAGATAGTGCCACTATCCAGCTTATGTACATCAGCATAGTTGTCACCCGGACCACTATCCGGCCGAAGGAACTCAATGCAGCTCAAGGAACTAAGCAGCGCAACGGGCACCAGCACGGCCAGCATCAAGTTCTACCTGCGGGAGGGGCTTCTGCCGGCTGGCCATACTGTCCACCCCACGCGCGCCAGCTACACCGCGGACCACATCAAACGCCTCGAGCTGATCCGCTCACTCCGTCAGATCGTGGGCCTCAACATCGGACAGATCCGCAGCATCGTGAAAATGGCGGACGACGGCGTTCCGCGCCTGTCGCTGCTGGCGCACGTCCAGCGCGTGGTCCTCAACCTCGAACCTGCTGCGGGCGACGTTGAGCGCACGGCGGCGGCAGACGCCGTCGTACGCATGCGAAGCTGGCCCGATGTGCCCAGCGATGCAAGGGATGCACTGGACCGGCACGTTGCGGCCATGCAGGACCTCGGCATCAACCTGCCGCTTGAGCTCCTTGACCGGTACAGCAGCGCAGTTGACGCGATCGCCGGCCTGGACCTGGAACTGACCACGGCGGGTGAAGACGTCAATGACGTCATCCTGACTGCCGCCGTCGGGATGCACATGCATTCCCAACTCATGCTCAAGCTCCTCGCCGTTGCCCAGGCGAGCCATGCCATCCGCACCCTTGAAGGTGGCTGACGGCCCCTTAAACGCGGGTTGCCCTACCACTTGGAGTTCCTAACAGGGTTTTGGGAACTCCAAGTGATAGGGCAACGCCGGGGGGGGTTAGCGCTCCAGGTCGCCGCGGATGAAGGCCTCGACCTTTTCACGGGCGAGGTCGTCGTTGAACTGCTCCGGCGGGGACTTCATGAAGTAGCTGGAGGCGGAGAGCAGCGGGCCGCCGATGCCACGGTCCAGGCCGATCTTGGCGGCGCGGATGGCATCGATGATCACACCGGCGGAGTTGGGCGAGTCCCAGACTTCCAGCTTGTACTCGAGCGACACGGGGGCGTCACCGAAGTTGCGGCCTTCCAGGCGGACGAAGGCCCACTTGCGGTCATCGAGCCACTGGACGTAGTCGGACGGGCCAATGTGGACGTCCTTGGCGGCGAGCTCGGCCTCGACGTTGGAGGTGACTGCCTGGGTCTTGGAGATCTTCTTGGACTCAAGGCGGTCGCGTTCCAGCATGTTCTTGAAGTCCATGTTGCCGCCGACGTTCAGCTGGTACGTGCGGTCCAGGGTGACGCCGCGGTCCTCGAACAGCTTGGCCATGACGCGGTGCGTGATGGTGGCACCGATCTGGCTCTTGATGTCGTCGCCCACGATCGGAACACCGGCGGCGGTGAACTTGTCCGCCCACGCCTTAGTGCCGGCGATGAACACCGGAAGCGCGTTGACGAAGGCAACACCGGCGTCGATGGCGGCCTGGGCGTAGAACTCAGCAGCCGCCTGGGAGCCGACGGGCAGGTAGCAGACCATGACGTCAACATCGGCGTCCTTGAGGGCCTGAACCACGTCAACGGGCTCTTCGGTGGATTCCTCGATGGTCTCGAGGTAGTACTTGCCGAGGCCGTCCAGGGTGTGGCCGCGCTGGACGGTTACGCCGGTGGGTGGGACGTCGGCAATCTTGATGGTGTTGTTTTCGCTGGCGAGGATGGCATCGGCGAGGTCGTTGCCCACCTTCTTGCCGTCGACGTCGAACGCGGCCACGAACTGGACATCGCCCACGTGGTACTGGCCGAACTCAACGTGCATGAGGCCCGGGATGGTCGCCGTGGCGTCGGCGTCCTTGTAGTACTGGACGCCCTGCACCAGCGACGCGGCGCAGTTGCCTACGCCGACGATTGCGACACGGATCGGATGTGAAGACACGGAACTCCTTAGGACAAACGTCAGCCGGCCTGATAATGCGTCGGGGAAATTGCGACGGCGGCCGGCTGGGACAGCGCCGCGCGGCGCTTATTCATAGTACCCAACACAGCGGGACCGGCTCTTGTTCCACCGGTCCCGCTGCGTAAGAAAGGGGGTTTTCGTCAGACGGCCTGCTTCCACAGGTTGATGTCCGATTCGACCGCGAATTCATCAATGGCGGTCAGTTCGTCAGCGCTGAATCCGAGGTTGTTGATGGCGGAGAGCGTGTCCTCGAGCTGGCGGACACTGGAGGCCCCCACCAGGGCTGATGTCACCGGGGAGCCCTTGGGCTGGTCCCGGAGGATCCAGGCGATGGCCATCTGCGCGAGCGTCTGGCCGCGGCCTTCGGCGATGGCTTTCAGGCCGCGGATACGGTCGAGCTTCTCATCCGTGATGGCGTCCTCGGACAGGAACCTGGCCTTGGCTGCGCGGGAATCGTCCGGGATGCCGTTGAGGTAGCGGTCGGTGAGCATGCCCTGTGCCAGCGGTGAGAAGGCGATGGACCCTGCCCCCACCTGGTCGAGCGCCTCGTAGAGGTTGGGGCTGCCGTTCTCGGTCCAGCGGTTGAACATGGAGTAGCTGGGCTGGTGGATGAGCAGCGGCGTGCCGAGCTCCTTGAGGATGCGGGCGGCTTCGATGGTCTGCTCCGGAGTGTAGGAGGAGATGCCCGCGTACAGAGCCTTTCCCGAGCGGACGGCGTAGTCCAGGGCGCCCATGGTTTCTTCCAGTGGCGTTTCCGGGTCCGGCCGGTGGCTGTAGAAGATGTCCACGTAGTCCAGGCCCATACGCTCGAGCGACTGGTCCAGGCTGGAAAGCAGGTACTTCCGTGAGCCCCACTCTCCGTAGGGGCCCGGCCACATGTAGTAGCCGGCTTTGGTGGAGATGACCAGCTCATCGCGGTACGGCTTGAAGTCGTCCTTGAGGTGCCGGCCGAAGTTGGTCTCGGCGGATCCGTCCGGCGGGCCGTAGTTGTTGGCGAGGTCGAAGTGGTTCACGCCAAGATCGAACGCGCGGCGCAGGATGGCGCGCTGTTCGTCGAAACGCTTGTCGTCGCCGAAGTTGTGCCACAGGCCCAGCGAGATGGCCGGGAGCTTCAGGCCGCTGCGGCCTACCCGGCGGTAGGGCATGGATTCGTAGCGGTCTTCCGCCGCGGAATAAGTCATGGGTTCCATCCTGCCAGCTGTGACCGGCGCAACAGGCAGGACCGGAAAAGTTACGCCGCGGGCTGATAATGCCAGCCCGCGGCGCAACCCGCGCACGCGGCAAGGAACGGAATCGTCAGGACTTGACGATGGCGGCGCTCCACGGAGCCAGGGCGAGGGCGTCGCCATCCTGGCTTGTCCCGTCGTCGGTGGAGAGCAGGAGGGACCCGCTGACGCCGTCCAGCCGGACTTTCGCGTCGGCGAAGTTCACCAGCACCTCCACGCTGCCGCGGCGGAACCGCAGCCAGCCGGAGTCGTCGTCGAACGCCACCTCGGTCTCGCCGAAGCCGAGTCCGGTCAGTTCGGGATGACTGCGCCGCAGTGCAGTCAGCGATTTGTAGAGTTCCAGCAGCCGGGCGTGGTCGCCCGTGGCTGCTTCGTCCCAGTCCAGCTTGGACCGGCGGAAGGTTTCCGGGTCCTGGGGATCGGGCACGACGGCGGGATCCCACCCCATGCGCTCGAATTCCTTGATGCGCCCTTCCGCGGTGGCCTTGCCGAGCTCCGGTTCCGGGTGGGAGGTGAAGAACTGCCACGGCGTGGTGGCCCCGTATTCCTCCCCCATGAACAGCATGGGCGTGAACGGCGAGGTCAGCGTGAGCACCGCGGCCACGGCCAATTGCCCGTAGGACAGTGACTGCGAGAGCCTGTCGCCGATGGCCCGGTTGCCGATCTGGTCGTGGTTCTGGTTGCAGACCACCAGTGCCGCCGGGGTCACCAGCGAGGCGTTGATTGGCCTGCCGTGGTGCCGGCCGCGGAAGCTGGAGTAGCTGCCGTCGTGCAGGAAGCCGTCCTTGAGGACCTTGGCCAGCACGGCCAGGGACTCGAAGTCGGAGTAGTACCCGGTGGTTTCGCCGCTGACGTTGACATGGACCGCGTGGTGGAAGTCGTCGCTCCACTGCCCGGCCAGGCCGTATCCGTTGGCGTCCCGCGGGTAGATCAGGCGGGGGTTGTTCAGGTCGGACTCCGCGATCAGGGTTTTGGGGAGTCCGGTTTCGGCCGAGACAGCGTCACCCAGGGCTCCGAACTCCTCGAGGATGTGCACAGCCCGTTCGTCGCGCAGGGCGTGCACGGCGTCGAGCCGCAGCCCGTCCACGTGGTAGTCCCGGAGCCACAGCGCGAGGTTGTCCAGGATGTACTCGCGGACAACATCGGAGCCGGGTCCGTCGAGGTTGACGGAGTCGCCCCAGGTGTTGGCGTCGCCCTGTTTCAGGTACGGGCCGAACTTGGGCAGATAGTTGCCGCTGGGGCCGAGGTGGTTGTACACCACGTCCTGGATGACGCCGAGCCCGGCCTCATGGGCGGCGTCGACGAACCGCTGGTACGCGGCGGGTCCGCCGTAGCCTTCGTGGACGGCGTACCACTGCACGCCGTCGTAGCCCCAGTTGTGGGTGCCGTTGAACCCGTTGACGGGCAGCAGCTCCACGAAGTCGACGCCCAGGTCCGCGAGGTAGTCGAGCTTCCCGGCGGCGGCGTCCAGGGTCCCCTCCGGGGTAAAGGTGCCCACGTGGAGCTCGTAGATCACCGAGCCGGTGAGTTCCCTGCCTTTCCAGCCGGAGTCCTGCCACGCGTACGCGGCGGGATCGAAGGTCCGGGACAGTTCGTGGACTCCTGCAGGTACCCGCCGGGACCGGGGGTCCGGCAGAGGGTGGCTGTCGCCATCGAGCTGGTAGCCATAGTCCACCTCGCCGTCGGCGGGCGCGCCCGGCGCGGTCCACCAGCCCTCCGTGCCGGGTGCGGTGTCCTTCTTCACCATGGGGTACTCCCGGCCGGCCGCCACGAGGGTCACCGAGGAGGCGTCCGGGGCCCACACGTCGAAGCGTTCGGGTCCTTGATTGACCAGGGTCATGCGTTTCCTCCATCCACAGGGACCAGCAGGGCCACCGGGTAGGTACCCAGCACGTCAGCCACCAACACGCTGCCCGCACCAAATTCGGCGCCCGTCAGTTCGTCACGCATGGGAGCGGGAAGTTCGACGGCGGTATCGCGCCAGCCGCCGCCGGCTGCAAGGCCCGCAGGCAGCCGCGTTGCCAGGGTCACCGCCCCGGGTGTTCCAGCGGCCGCGCCGCGGGAGAACCCGAGCAGGTGTCCGGCGGCGGCACCGCTTGCCGTCACCGGGACATAGCCCCCGAAGAGCTCCGGCCGGTCCCGCTTGAGGCGGAGTGCCCGCGTGGTGGCCAGGAGCTTGCTTGCCTCCGTGCCCGCTTCAGGCAACGTGCCGGCGTCGATCTTGGCCAGCTCGGCTACCCGGAGCGCGAAGTCCACCGGTCGGCGGTTATCAGGATCGGTCAGGGACCGTTCCCAGAATTCGCTGCCCTGGTAGACATCGGGAACGCCGGGCATGGTCAGCTGGACCAGCTTGGCGGAGAGGGAGTTGGATGCTGCGAAGGCATCAATGCGTGCCACGAAGTCCTCCACTACCCTCGTTACGCCGGCGTCGTCGAACACTGCGTCCACGGCGGCCTTCACCCGGGACTCGAAGTCCTCGTCCGGGTCAGTCCACTTCGTGGAGTTGCCGGCCTCGCGGGCTGCCTTCTCGGCGTACCCCTGGAGCCGTTCCCGGCTGGCGGGCCAGGCGCCGACGATGGCCTGCCACAGCAGGTTCTCGTAGGGGCCGTCCGGGATGGGAGCCAGCTTCCGGAGGGTGTCCAGTGTGGCGGCCCACTCTCCCGGCAACTCGGCGATCACGGAGATCCGTGCCCGGGCGTCCTCGCTGCGCTTGGTGTCGTGCGTGGACATGGTGGTCATGGACAGCGGCAACTCGTCCTGCCGCCGGCGCATCCGGTGATGGAACTCCTCCGGGGACACGGCGAACTCGGTGGGTTCTGCGCCCACCTCGGTCAGCGTGCCCAAGCGGGTGTAGCGGTAGAACGCGGTGTCCTCCACGCCCTTGGCCATTACCATGCCGGAGGTCTGCTGGAACCGGACGGCGATGGGGTTGGCCGGGTCCAGCAGCAGCGGAAGGAGCGTACCGATTGCAACCGCGAGGTCCGGACGGTGTTCGGCGGCAGATTCGCAGGCTTCCTTGAGAACCTCGGCCCCGGTGGGCAGGTAGCTCCGGTACACCGGGAAGGAGGCGATGACCTCTGCCAGGGCGTCGGCCGCTTCCTCCAGTGCCACTCCGTGGGATTCCGGGACCAGCCGGGCCAGGCGCAGCACCTCGGAGCGGAGGATGCCGTCGGCGATCATCCGCTTGGTGCCGCGGATCATCTCCGCGTAGTCGGCGGCCTCGGGAGTGCCACGCAACGCAGCGTCCAGCGCATCCAGGGACTGCTCTCCGGCAGGATCCACGAACACCCGGTCCACGTCTGCAAGCGCGTCATAGCCGGTGGTGCCCTCACAGGCGAAGTCCCCCGGCAGCACCTCGCCGGGTTCCAGGATCTTCTCCACCAGGACGTAGGCGCCGCCGGTGAGCTCCTTCAGCCACCGCAGGTAGCCTGCGGGGTCGGCCAGCCCGTCCGGGTGGTCGACGCGCAGGCCGTCCACCAGGCCTTCGGTGAACCAGCGGCCAACCTCGGCGTGGGCTTCTTCGAAGACGGCGGGAGTTTCCACCCGGATGCCGGCCAGCGTGGTCACCGCGAAGAAGCGGCGGTAGTTGAGCTCGGCGTCGGCCCGGCGCCAGTCCATCAGCTGGTAATGCTGTCGGCCGTGGACCTCCTGAGGGGAGTCCCCTTCGGAGTACGTTCCTTCGGCGAGGGGGAACCGGTGGTCGTAGTACCGGAGTTCCCCGTCCTTGATTTCCAGCTTGTCCAGGTCCGCATCGGAGCCCAGCATCGGGAGCCGGACTTTGCCGCCGCCCAGGTCCCAGTCGACGTCGAACGCTTCCGCGTACCGTGACCCGCGGCCCTCCTTCAGCAGTGACCACCACCAGGGGTTCTGCGCCGGGGTGGCGACGCCCACATGGTTCGGCACGATGTCCACCAGGACACCCATGCCGTGCTCGCGGGCGGCGCGGGAAAGGGCCAGCAGCCCTTCCGGGCCGCCGCGTTCGGGGTCGACGGCGGAGGGATCGGTCACGTCGTAGCCGTGGTCCGAGCCCTGCTCCGCCGTCAGGATCGGCGACAGGTAAACCCAGTCCACCCCGAGCGACTTCAGGTACGGAACCTTCTCCGCGGCATCGAACAGCGTGAAGCTGCTGCGGATCTGCAGCCGGTAGGTGGAGGCCGGCGTCCTCATGCCGTGGTTTCCTTATCGGCGCCCGTTGCCCTTGCCTCGCTTGCTTCAGCTGCCTTGGTCTGGGCTTCCACCATCTCCTCCTGGGCCTCTTCATGATCGGCCATGGAAGCCAGGGAGGCTGCCGCGGACAGGTCCACTTCGGCTTCCGGGCCGGAGTAGGCGCGCAGCACCACCATGGACTTGGCGTCCAGCGTCAGTGTTGCACCGGCTTTGAGGGGTTCGTAGGCGTCTGCCTGGGCTGCGGTGTCGATCAGGACCTCCCAGTACTGCGAGTACTCGTCAGACGGCAACAGGAAGTCCACATCGTCGTCGTGGGCGTTGAAGGCCATCAGGAAGCTGTCGTCGGTGATGCGGCGGCCCCGGGAGTCCTGCTCCTGGATTCCGTCGCCGTTGTAGAAGACGCCGATGGTCCGGCCGAAGCCGCTGCCCCAGTCCTCGGGCAGCATTTCGGTGCCGTCGGTCTTCAGCCAGACGATGTCGGGCAGCTTTTCGCCCTCGCCGCGGCGGACTGGGCGGCCATCGAAGAAGCGGCTGCGGCGGAAGGTGGGGTGGTCGTGCCGGAGCTTGTTCACGAAGGCTGTGAACTCCACCAGGGGCTGATCCATCGCTTCCCAGTGGATCCAGCTCAGCTCGGAGTCCTGGCAGTAGGTGTTGTTGTTGCCCTGCTGGGTACGGCCCAGTTCGTCGCCGTGCAGCAGCATGGGCACGCCCTGGGAGAGCAGCAGCGTGGCGATGAAGTTCCGCTGCTGGCGGGCGCGGAGGGTCAGCACCTTCTCGTCGTCGGTGTCACCCTCCTCGCCGCAGTTCCAGGACCGGTTGTGCGATTCGCCGTCGTTGTTGCCTTCGCCGTTGGCCTCGTTGTGCTTCTCGTTGTAGGAGACCAGGTCCCGCATGGTGAAGCCGTCGTGGGCGGTGACGAAGTTGATGGATGCGACCGGGCGGCGCGCGGAACTCTCGTAGAGGTCGGCGGAGCCGGTGAGGCGGGAAGCGAATTCACCCAGGGTGGACGGTTCGCCGCGCCAGAAGTCGCGGACGGTGTCGCGGTACTTTCCGTTCCATTCCGTCCACTGCGGCGGGAAGTTGCCCACCTGGTAGCCGCCGGGGCCAACGTCCCAGGGCTCGGCGATCAGCTTGACCTGGGAAACGATGGGGTCCTGCTGGATGAGTTCGAAGAACGTGGAGAGCTTGTCAACGTCGTAGAACTCGCGGGCCAGGGTGGAGGCAAGGTCGAAGCGGAAGCCGTCAACGTGCATTTCGGTGACCCAGTAGCGCAGGGAGTCCATCAGCAGCTGCAGGGAGTGCGGGTGGCGCACGTTGAGCGAGTTGCCGGTGCCGGTGTAGTCCATGTAGTGCTTGAGGTCGTTGTCCACCAGCCGGTAGTACGCCTGGTTGTCGATGCCCTTGAAGGACAGGGTGGGGCCCAGGTGGTTGCCTTCGGCCGTGTGGTTGTACACAACGTCGAGGATGACCTCGATGCCCGCACGGTGCAGGTCGCGGACCATGGCTTTGAATTCCTGGACCTGGTGTCCCACGTCGCCGGTGGAGCTGTAGGTGTTCTGGGGCGCGAAGAAGCCGATGGTGTTGTAGCCCCAGTAGTTGTTGAGGCCCTTCTCCTGCAGTGTGCCGTCGTTGACGAACTGGTGCACCGGCATGAGCTCTATTGCCGTAACGCCGAGCTTCTTGAGGTGCTCGATGACGGCGGGGTGGGCCACGCCTGCGTAGGTGCCGCGCTGCTCTTCGGGGATCTCCGGGTGCAGCTCGGTGAGGCCCTTGACGTGCGCTTCGTAGATGACGGACTGGTGGTACGGGACGCGCAGCTGCCGGTCGCCGTCCCATTCGAAGAACGGGTTAATGACCACGCCGTGCATGGTGTGGGCGGCCGAGTCGGCGTCGTTGCGCGAATCCGGGTCACCGAACTCGTAGGAGAACAGAGCCGGGTCCCAGTCGATTTCGCCCTGGATGGCCTTCGCGTAGGGGTCCATCAGGAGCTTGTTCGGGTTGAAACGGCTGCCGTTGGCGGGCTCGTACGGTCCGTGGACGCGGTACCCGTATTTCTGGCCGGGCTGGATGTGCGGCAGGTAGCAGTGCCAGACGTAGCCGTCCACTTCGGTCAGTTCGATCCGCGTTTCGGTCAGGTCGTCAGCCAGGAGGCAGAGTTCCACCCGTTCGGCCTGTTCGCTGAACAGTGCGAAATTGGTGCCGGTGCCGTCAAAGGTCGCTCCCAGCGGGTAGGCGGTTCCAGGCCAGACTTCCATCGTGCTCCTCATTTGTTGGTCAGCAGCAGAGGACATCGGAACGCCCCTACTGCCGGTGCGAACTAATGCCTACCGTAATGGTTGGCTGTGACTATTACGTTTCAAGGCTCCAGAGTTACTAAGCATGCTGACTTTACCCCAGATTTCGGGTATGGCGTCCGCGACCGCACCCGCGGTGATCGGACCGCCCGAGCGCGCGTCCGACGCCGCCCTCCCGGCGGTGCCGTGCAGCGCAGCTCCCAGCGCGGCCAGCGCAGCCCAGCGGCCGTCGTCGTCGATGCCCATGGGGCGGAAACGGTCGACGGCGGGACCCACCTGGGCGAGCAGGGCGCCGATGACGCCGGCCAGGACGTCGCCGCTTCCGGCAGTGGCTAGCCAGGGCGTGCCGTCAGCCTGGCTGAAGGCTCCGCCGCCGGGCGCGGCCACCAATGTGGCGGGACCTTTGAGCAGGACGGTTGCCCCGGTCAGGTCCGCTGCTTTACGGACGGCTTCAAAGGTGGCGGCTTCCACGGCCTCGCGGTCGCCAAACCTGGCGTCGGCTTCACCCTCCAAACGCTTCAGCAGCGCCGCGAGCTCGCCGGCGTGCGGGGTCAGCACCACATGCGGAGCGAGCTTTTGGGGCAACGCCGGCAGCGCGCCGGCGTCGGCTACAACGGGCAGGCCGGACTCGATCGCAGCGCGGGCCCGTGCCAGTTGTTCGTGGTCCTCCGGCCCCATGCCCGGGCCCACCAGCCAGGCCTGCACCCGGTTGTCCGCCACGGATCCGTCGCTGCACACCACTTCGGGGCAGGAGTGCCGCACCAGGTCCGCCACCTCGGGCGGGCCAAGGTACCGGACCATGCCCACGCCGGCGGCAAGTGCCCCGCGGCAGGCCAGCACGGCGGCGCCCGGATACTGCACGGAGCCGGCCACGATGCCCAGGACCCCGCGCGAGTATTTGTGCGCCCGCCGGGCGGGATGGGGCAATAGGCCGGAGAGCTCCGCGTCCCCGAGCCGGCGGAGGACCGGAGCGGGAAGGTGTTCTTCGATGCCGATGGGAACCACGTGCACCCTGCCGGCACGGTCCGCGCCGGGGTCAGCCAGCAGGCCCGCCTTGGCTCCGCCGAACGTCACCGTCAGGTCGGCGGGCAGCACCGGCCCAGCCGCCTCGCCCGTGTCTGCGTTGACGCCGCTGGGCAGGTCGCAGGCCACCACAAAACCGTTACTGCCGGCAGCGTCGCGATCCTCAAGGACGGCCTCAACCAACGCGGCAGCACTCCCCCGCAGTCCACCTTCGGCGCCCGTGCCCAGGATGGCGTCAATGACGACGCCGGCACGCCGGGTCTCCGCGGCCAGCGGCTTGAGTGCCTCTTCGGTCAGTTCCTCCGCACGGCCGCCGGCACGCCTGAAGGCAGCCAGCGCCGCCGGGTGCGTTGCGCCGCCGGTGAGGACCGCCGTCGTACGCATCCCGCGGGAGGCGAGGAAGGCGGCGGCGTACAGGCCGTCGCCGCCGTTGTTGCCTTTGCCGGCAAGCACCACCACTCGCGTGCCGTAGATGCGGTCCCCACGCGAACGAAGCTCGGTGATGACCGCGTTAGCGAGGCCGTGGGCGGCGCGCTGCATCAGGACATCACCGAGCCCGGCGGCGAGGAGCGGCTCCTCGGCTGCACGGACCTGTGTTCCGCTGTAGGCGTTGATCATTGACTGAGGTCCCAGCGGGCGGGGCCGGGTCAGCCCTCGGCCAGGACCGTTGCCGTGGCGATGCCGCCGTCGTGGCTGATGGACAGGTGCCAGCGCTTGACGCCCTTGGCCTCCGCGACTGCCAGCACCGTGCCCTTGACCTGCACGGTGGGCCCGTTGTGGTCCAGGCCGATCCAGCAGTCCTGCCAGTTCATGCCGGCCGGCGCGCCGAGGACCTTGGCCACGGCTTCCTTGGCCGCGAACCTGGCCGCCAGGGACCGGGTGTTGAGCTCGCGCTCCGCAGGCACGAACAGCCGGTCCCGAAGGCCCGGTGTCCGTTCCAGTTGGCGGCCGAACCGCTCAATGTCTACTACGTCTACCCCAATGCCAACGATCATGGAACTACTCTACGGTGACGCTCTTGGCGAGGTTGCGTGGCTGGTCCACGTCGTAGCCCTTCGCGGCGGCGAGTTCGGCGGCGAAGATCTGCAGCGGGACGGTGGTCAGCAGCGGCATCAGCAGCGAGGGGGTTTCCGGGACGTAGAAGACGTGCTCGGCGTAGGCCTTCACGGCTTCGTCGCCTTCCTCGGCGATCACCAGGGTCCGGGCGCCGCGGGCACGGATTTCCTGGATGTTGGAGACCACCTTGGCGTGCAGCGAATCGCGGCCGCGTGGGGACGGGACCACCACGAACACCGGCTGGCCCTCATCGATCAGGGCGATCGGGCCGTGCTTGAGCTCGCCGGCGGCGAACCCTTCGGCGTGGATGTACGCGATCTCCTTGAGCTTCAGCGCACCTTCCAGGGCCACCGGGTAGCCCACGTGCCGGCCCAGGAACAGCACCGACTTCTCGTCGGCCATGGACCGGGCGAGTTCCCGCAGCGGGCCGGCGTTGTCCAGGATGGTCTGGATCTTCTCGGGGATCTTGGCCAGGTCCGCGAGGACGTCCTTGATCTGGCCGGAGAAGATGTTCCCGCGCAGCTGCGCCAGGTACAGGCCCAGCAGGTACGCGGCCGTGATCTGGGCCAGGAACGCCTTGGTGGACGCCACAGCGATCTCCGGGCCGGCGTGCGTGTACAGCACGGCGTCGGACTCACGCGGGATGGTGGACCCGTTGGTGTTGCAGATCGAGATGGTCTTCGCGCCCTGCTCGCGGGCGTACCGGACAGCCATCAGGGTGTCCATGGTCTCGCCGGACTGGGAGATGGACACCACCAGGGTGTTCTCGTCCAGGATCGGGTCCCGGTACCGGAACTCGTGCGCGAGCTCCACCTCGGTGGGGATCCGGCACCAGTTCTCAATGGCGTACTTGGCCACCATTCCGGCGTACGCGGCGGTGCCGCAGGCCAGCACCACAATCTTGTTGACCTGCTTCAACAGCTCCGGGTCGATCCGCAGCTCGTTCAGGGTCAGCTTGCCCTCCAGGTCAGACCGGCCCAACAGGGTCTGCGCCACGGCATCGGGCTGGTCATGGATTTCCTTCTCCATGAACGAGGAGAAACCGCCCTTCTTCGCCGAAGCCGGGTCCCAGTCCACGTGGTATTCCTTGCCCTCGGCCGGGTTGCCGAAGAAATCCGTGATCACCACAGTGTCCGCGGTGATGGTGACAATCTGGTCCTGGCCCAGCTCCACCGCGCGGCGGGTGTAGTCGATGAACCCGGACACGTCCGAGCCCAGGAAGTTCTCCCCATCACCCAGGCCCACCACCAGCGGCGAGTTGCGGCGGGCAGCAACCACGACGTCGGGCTGGTCCGCGTGGACAGCCAGCAGCGTGAAGGCGCCCTCGAGGCGCTGGCAGGCCAGCTCCATGGCCTTCGTCAGGCCGCCGTCGGAGACGTCCCCGCCCAGCTGGTTCCGGAAAATATCCGCCACCAGCGCGGCAGCAACCTCGGTGTCGGTCTCGGACAGGAACTTCACGCCCTTGTCGATCAGTTCAAGCTTGAGCTCTGCAAAGTTCTCGATAATGCCGTTGTGGATCAGGGCCAGCCTGCCGTCATCGGCCAGATGCGGATGAGCGTTCCGGTCCGTGGGGCCGCCGTGCGTGGCCCAGCGGGTGTGGCCAATACCGGTCAGGGTCTCCGGCAGCGGGTGCTCCTCCAGCTCGGCAATCAGGTTGCTCAGCTTCCCGGACTTCTTCCGCGACTCAATCACGCCATCGGAGACGACGGCGATGCCCGCAGAGTCATAACCGCGGTACTCCAGCCGGCGAAGCCCCTCAAGGACCACATCCAAAGCGCTGTGACCACTAACGGCGCCGTCAACAGAACGGCCTACATACCCCACGATTCCACACATAAGGCTAAGAATATCGGGTTCCGGTGCGTTGCCTGTAACCGGACCCGGATTCTTGAGCCCTTCTTGCACGTCCCGCCGCGCCCCGGAGCCGATTCATTTCGCTATGCGCGGAGTGCGGGGCAGAATCTCTAACGTGACTTTGCAACGCAACGAGGCGAACGGGGAGGGTGCCTCCCCGTTCGTGGAACTGGACCGGCAGACCTGGTCCAGGCTGGCAGCCCAGATGGAACAACCCCTCAATGAAGAGGATATTGTCCGCCTGCGCGGCCTTGGCGATCCCCTGGATATGAAGGAAATCCGCGAGGTCTACCTTCCGCTGTCAAGGCTCCTGCACCTGTACGTCGAAGCGGCAGGGCAACTGCACGCGGCCACCACCACCTTCCTGGGCGAACAGACACAGCGCACCCCGTTCGTCATCGGTGTTGCCGGGTCGGTTGCCGTGGGCAAGTCCACCATTGCGCGTGTGCTGCGGGAGATGCTGCGTCGCTGGCCCGGCACCCCCAACGTGGAGCTCATCACCACGGACGGCTTCCTGTATCCCCTGGCCGAACTCAAGCGGCGGCAGCTGCTGGACCGGAAGGGCTTCCCGGAGTCCTACGACCGGCGGGCGCTGCTGCGGTTCGTCAGCGAGATCAAAGGCGGAGCCGAGGAAGTCCACGCACCCTGGTACTCGCATGTCACGTACGACATCGTTCCCGAAAAGGAAGTGGTGGTCCGGCGGCCGGATGTCCTCATTGTGGAAGGCCTGAACGTGCTGGCGCCGGCGCGCCCGCGGCATGACGGCCGGCAGGGACTGGCGCTGAGCGACTTCTTCGACTTCTCCATTTACGTGGACGCCAAGACCTCCTATATCGAGGAGTGGTACGTGGACCGGTTCCGGAAGCTGCGGACCACGGCGTTCGCGCAGCCGGAGTCCTACTTCCACCGGTACGCCAGCCTGTCCGATGACGAGGCGGAGAGCACCGCCAGGGACATCTGGAAGCGGATCAACGAGCCCAACCTGGAGGAGAACGTCCTTCCCACCAGGGGCCGGGCGCAGCTGGTTCTCACCAAGGACGCCGACCACACCATCCGCCGGATGCTCCTGAGGAAGGTCTAGCACAGGTGTGCCATAACTGCGCCGTTTCAGCCGTAACGGCCAGCCGCCGGAGCTTCGCCCGCTTCCTCGCCGTGGGGGCCGGGCTGACCGTTCTCACTGCCTGCACCCCTGTGGCACCCGAGGCCGCGCCGCCGTCGTCGGCCCCGCTGCCGGCTGCCCCTGCGCCGTCCCCCACTGTGTCCACGGCACCCGCTGCCGTTCCTGAGGCCGCTCCCGCAGGGGAGACGCCTCCCGCGGCTGCTGCAACCCCCTCCCCGTCCGCGGCGCTTCCCCGCCAGTTTTCCCTGACGGATCCGGCCAGCCCGTGGGTGGTCGTCAACAAGCACCGGCCGCTGGCGCCTGCTGACTATGCGCCGGCGGACCTGGTGAGTCCCGCCGTCGGGATCTCCGCGTCGGGTGAGTCCGCGCTGCTGAACAGTACGACGGCGGCAGCGGCCGAGGCGATGTTCGCGGCTGCGTCGCGGGACGGCGTGGTCATGGTCCTGGCCAGCGGGTACCGCTCCTATGCCACGCAAGTGTCCACGTACAACGGGTACGTGGCCGCGCGCGGGCAGGCGGACGCGGACACCGCCAGCGCCCGGCCCGGCTACTCGGAGCACCAGACAGGCTGGTCCTTCGACATTGCCGACGGCGGCGGGGCGTGCGCCTTCCAGCCGTGCTTCGCGGAGCAGCCAGCCGCGGTCTGGGCGAAAGCCAACGCCCACCGGTTCGGGTTTGTGGTGCGGTATCCGTGGATGTTCCATGAGACCACCGGGTATTACTACGAGCCGTGGCACCTGCGGTACATCGGCGTGGAGGCGGCAACCGACATGTCTGCACGCGGGGTTGCCACGCTCGAGGAGTACTTCGGCGTGGGGGCGGCACCGGGGTATCACTAACGGACAACGCGGCCGTTAGGTTCCCAACACGGTTGAAAATAGGGGCCGGGGTTCACACAGGGTTAACAGACGTGGGCTAGCTTGGAACTCATGTTGACCGGATTCAAGAATTTCATCATGAAGGGCAACGTCGTAGACCTTGCCGTCGCTGTCGTGATGGGTGCCGCATTCGGCGCCGTCGTCACATCGATCGTGGAAGGACTGCTCACACCGCTGATCGGCCTTCTGTTCCAGGCGAAGGGAATCGAGGAGATGCAGTGGGAAGGCTTCCTCTACGGCCGCGTCATCTCCGCCGTCATCTCGTTCGTGCTGATTGCCGCCGCCATCTACTTTGTTGTGGTCATGCCCATGAACCACATGATTGAGCGGCGCAACCGCCGGCTCGGCATCAACCCTGACGTCAAGGAAGAATCTGCAGAGGATCCGCAGATCGCCCTGCTCACCGAGATCCGCGACGAGTTGCGAAGCCGCTCGTCCTAGCCGATATGCACATGAGGCCCGCTTCCATTCGTGGAAGCGGGCCTCACGTGTTTGTGCAGCTATTCGCTGATGAGTTCCAGCGCGAGCTCCGTGCGGACAACCTGTGCGAGGTGTTCGGCGATGGACTGGGCGGTTTCCTCGTCGGCAGCCTCCACCATGACCCGGACCACGGGTTCGGTGCCCGAGGGGCGGAGGAGGACGCGGCCCGTTTCTCCCAGGGCGGCCTCGGCGGCTTTGACGGCCTGGGCCAGGACGTCATTGCTGTTGACCTTGGTGCGGTCCACGCCCTTGACGTTGATGAGGACCTGCGGGAGCTTGGTCATGACGGCGGCCAGGTCCTTGAGGGACGTCCCGGTCAGGGCCACCTGGGCGGCGAGCTGCAGGCCGGTGAGCAGGCCGTCGCCGGTGGTGGCGTGGTCCGAGAAGATGACGTGGCCGGACTGTTCCCCGCCGAGGTTGAAGCCGCCTTCGCGCATGTTTTCCAGGACGTAGCGGTCCCCCACGGCTGTTTCGCGGATGCTGATGCCGGCGTTGCGGAGGGCGATCTTGAGGCCGAGGTTGCTCATGACGGTGGCCACCAGGACGTCGTCGTTGAGCTTGCCGGCCTTTTTGAGGGCGACGGCGAGGATCGCCATGATCTGGTCGCCGTCCACTTCGTTGCCTTCGTGGTCCACGGCCAGGCAGCGGTCCGCGTCGCCGTCGTGGGCGATGCCAAGGTCCGCGCCGTACTGAAGGACGGCTTCCTTGAGCGGGCCCAGGTGGGTGGAGCCCACGCCGTCGTTGATGTTGAGCCCATCCGGGTCGGCGCCGATGACAATGACGTCCGCGCCGGCGTCCTTGAAAACCTGCGGTGAGCAGCCGCTGGCGGCGCCGTGGGCGCAGTCCAGGACCACTGTGAGGCCCTCGAGGCGGTGCGGGAGGGTGCTGAGGAGGTGGACGACGTAGCGGTCCTCTGCGTCGGAGAAGCGCTGGATGCGTCCGACGTCGGGGCCTATGGGCCGGACGGCTTCGTTGTGCATCTGGGCCTCGATGGCGTCTTCCACGTCGTCGGGGAGTTTCTGGCCGCCGCGGGCGAAGAACTTGATGCCGTTGTCCGGTGCCGGGTTGTGGGAGGCGGAGATCATGACGCCGAAATCGGCTTCCAGGTCTGCCACCAGGTACGCGGCGGCCGGGGTGGGGAGGACGCCGGCGTCGTAGACGTCGATTCCCGAGCTGGACAGCCCGGCCTCCACCGCGGCGGCGATGAATTCTCCGCTGGCACGCGGATCACGGGCCACCACGGCGCGGGGCCGGGAGCCGTTGGAGTTGCGGTCGTGGCCAAGTACGACGGCGGCCGCCTGGGCCAGCTGCAGGGCCAGCTCCGCTGTCAGCAGGCCGTTGGCCAGCCCCCGGACACCATCAGTTCCAAATAATCTAGACACCGGTCAAGTGTATGGGATGGCGGTCCTTCAATTTGAAACGGCTGGCCAGCCGGATACGGCCGCCCACCCTGTGGATATGGCTAAACGCAAGAAGCCCGCCCCGCCAACGGCGGGACGGGCTTCTGTGCAAGCGGATTTAGCGCTTGGAGTACTGCTGAGCCTTGCGGGCCTTCTTGAGACCGGCCTTCTTACGCTCGATGACACGGGCGTCGCGGGACAGGTAACCGGCCTTCTTCAGGGTGGCGCGGTTATTCTCGACGTCGATCTCGTTCAGGGAACGGGCGATGCCGAGGCGCAGGGCACCGGCCTGGCCGGAGATGCCGCCGCCGTGGATGCGGGCGATGACGTCGTAGGCGCCTTCGAGATCAAGGATCTTGAAGGGCTCGTTGACGTCCTGCTGGTGCAGCTTGTTCGGGAAGTAGTTGTCCAGCGCGCGGCCGTTGATGGTCCACTTGCCGGAGCCCGGAACAACGCGAACGCGCGCAACGGCTTCCTTGCGGCGGCCAACTGCTGCGCCTGCAACGGTCAGTGCCGGGCGCTCCTTCTTGGGAGCGGCTTCAGCAGCTGAGCTCTCAGAGGTGTAGCTGGTGGGGATTTCCTCAGCCTCAACGGCTTCGGTGGTCAGTTCTTCGTTCTGAGCCACGATTCTCCTTGTGTTAAGTAAGTTGTTTGGTGGCCAGGACTACTGGGCGACCTGGGTGATTTCGAAAGTCTTGGGCTGCTGTGCGGCGTGGGGGTGCTCAGCACCGCGGTACACCTTCAGCTTGCCCAGCTGCTGTGCAGCGAGGGAGTTCTTGGGGAGCATGCCCTTGATGGCCTTCTCAACGGCGCGGACCGGGTTGGATTCCAGCAGTTCCGCGTAGTTGACGGAGGTCAGGCCGCCCGGGTAGCCGGAGTGGCGGTATGCGCGCTTCTGCTCCAGCTTGGCGCCGGTCAGGGCAACCTTCTCAGCGTTGATGATGATGACGAAGTCGCCCATGTCCATGTGGGACGCGAAGGTGGCCTTGTGCTTGCCGCGCAGCAGGATTGCGGTCTGGCTGGCAAGACGACCAAGGACAACGTCGGTGGCGTCAATGACGTGCCACTGGCGGTTGATATCGCCGGGCTTCGGGGTGTACGTACGCACGGTGTTTGCCTCGTTCTTGTTCTGGCGTTCTTTGTTTAGGCGCCACTCAGGGGTGAGCACCTACTTTCTGCGCGCTACCGGAACAGAGGTGAGGGCTCTATGTAACCAGTCATCCTGAGGTTCCGAATGTGCACGTTGAGTAGTTATCCTGCAACCGGATTCTCAAGCGGGCACGCACCATCGGAATAGGACACGCACAACGACTTACAAGATTAGCGTGCCAGGGGGTTCAGGGTCAAAATGGGGTAGCCGCAGGCCACCACAGCGCCGCCGGCAGGATGAGCGCAGGGGGACGCGGTGTTTACAGAGGGTGCTGGCGTCGGCGCCGGATGGGCTTTCGTGCTGGGCGCAGCACTCTCCCCGGCCGCGGAGGTTCTGATTGCCAGGTTCCTTCCCCGGCTGGGCGGAATGCCGTTGCCCTCGGCAAGGATTACGACGGCCGCACTTACGGGAGTTGCGTGCGCTGCCTTTGCGTTCCGCTTTGGAGTTTCCTGGACCCTGCCGGCATTTCTTTTCCTCGCCGTGCTCGGAGTTCAGTTGGCCAGGATTGATTTCTCACTTCACCTACTGCCGAATCCTCTTGTATTAATGCTCTTGGCCGGGGGAATTGCCCTCCTCCTGGCGCCATCAGCATTTAATCAGCATGCTGACAATATGCTTCGCGCACTCCTGGGCATGGTCATTTTGTTCGCTGGGTATCTAATTCTGGGGCTGATTTCCCCGGGAGCCATCGGAATGGGCGACGTCAAACTCGCGGCACCGGTTGGCCTTTACCTCGGGTACCTAGGTTGGAGCCAGCTCCTCTATGGCGGACTCCTCGGGTTCGTCCTCAACGGCCTGGTCACCGTCATCCTGCTGAAGCAAAAAACCCGGAGCAGGGCCTCAGAAGTGCCTCACGGACCTTCCATGCTCGGCGCTACGGCCATCGTCGCCCTGCTCCTGCACTAGCCACCACACGACCGCCGCAGCCGGGGCTTGCGGCGCGGCGCCACATGCCGAATCCAAGTAGTCCGCCCAGTACTCACACCAGATCCTGCGTACTACGGTGTCTTTTCAGGTACGCATATTTGGCCACGCTGAAAAAACTCGAGTACCACTACGCATTGTTGCCGCCAACCCCCCAATGACAATCTCTTCCTAGCGAAGTCCAGCCGCTAAGGAATTATGGGGGCAGCTGGAAATTCGTTGAAATCTATTCAATCCATTTCACCGAATTAAGGAAATACAATGACTTCTCTCATGGTCTCGATGATGGCATTTGTCGCCGGCGTCAAGGATCGCTTCTCCTCCGAAAAGGGCGCCACGGCCACGGAGTACTCCCTGCTGGTCGGACTCATTGCACTTGTCATAGTGGTGGGCGTCGGCGCCTTCGGCGGCGCTCTGAACGATTGGTTTGACACTCTCGGTGACTCAGTGAAGAACAACTTCAAGGCCCCGACCACTCCCTAGCGCGGATTCAACTAGGCATTCCAGGGGTGTGCTGCGCAATTCCGCATAGCACACCCCTGACCGGTAGCAGCCACCATAACCCTGGTTGAGAGGTACCAATGAAACGCCAAAGCGAACAGGGCGCAGTCGCCGTCGAATTTGCTCTCGTTGCGCCGATCTTGATCGCCCTGATCATCGCCGTGGTCGAGTTCGCCAACGTCTACAACGTCCAGGTCTCCGTAACCCAGGCCTCGCGCGAAGCAGCCAGGACGGTGGCCGTCACCAAAGACACCTCCAAGGCAACCGCCGCCGGCAGGGCTGGAGCACCGTCTATCAACTCATCGCTGTTGAACTTTGACTATTCGGCGGCAGCCTGTCCCGCATCTACGGCGAATGCGCTTGTGACGGTTACGTACAACGGACCGACGCTCACCGGCTTCTTTGGGTCAACTCTTTCTCTCACTGGAAAGGGAGCCATGCAATGCGGCGGCTAGAACTCAAACCTACGATCGCGCGTGAATCCGCGGAGCGCGGCGCTGCTGGCGTTACCGTAGCCCTGATGCTCCTGGTCCTCATAGGAGCTGGAGCGCTGGCGGTTGATACCGGCCAAATCTACGCCGAACGCGCACAACTGCAGAACGCCGCTGATTCATCCGCGTTAGCTGTTGCGGCAAGCTGCGCCAAGGGCAGTTGCAACACCGCCCTGAGCGGTGCTTCATCATTAGCGGGGCAACTGGCGAACGCCAACTCCAATGACAGCGCATCGACCGTAAAGAGTATTGACACCTCTGTCGCCAACCAGGTCACCGTTGCAACCTCAACAAAGGACGGCACGTCGGGCGCGGGCTTCCTATCGAAGCTGTTCGCATCCGCACTCACGGACGCTCCGCCGGTCGCCGTAGGTGCGACGGCGACAGCAAGCTGGGGCGGCGCTCCCCTGACCGGGCCGGCCACTCTCCCGATGACTTTCGCACCGTGCCAGTTCGATTTCTCAGGTAAGACCATCGCCATGTTCAGCAAGGGCAAGGACGTCAACTGTGCTGGGGATTCTTCTTCATCGGGGAAAGTGATTCCAGGTGGCTTTGAATTCATCAAGACAATTGGCGGTAAGTGCACCTCTCAGGTCTACCCGCCAAGCCCTGCTAATGCCGACCCCACATTGCCGTTCGTCAATTCGGGCACCGGAGCCAGCATGCCATCCGAATGCAGCAAAGGTGCGATGGCCTCGTACGTGGGTCAAGTAGTCCTGATCCCCGTCTTCAGCGGCACCAGCGGCACTGGAGATAAGGCCATTTACTACATCAAAGGTTTCGCTGCCTTCTTCCTGGAGGGGTTCAAGATCGGTGGCAGCGATTGTGCCGGCGACTACTCGCTGATTGCCGCCAAATGCGGCGGGTCAGAAAACGGCATTCAAGGGCACTTCCAAAAGTGGGTAGCTGATTCCGGTCAATACACGGGGGGTGGCTACACCGAAGGCGGGGCCACGCTTCCACCTCAACTCATCAAGTAGTCACTACAAGGGGATAGCAATGAAAGCACGCCTACTGGGAGGCATTGCCGCGCTGGTTGTAGCGGTCATAGGTACAGTCCTCCTCTTCAATTACGTTCAGGGCGCGGACCGTCGCGCACTTGCCAACACGGAAACGGAAGACGTCCTGATCGTCAGGCAGAACGTTCCGGCCGGCACGCCGGCTAGCCAACTCAACCAGTACGTCACCACAAAAGCCGTCCCCAAGACCGCAGTGGCGTCGGACGCCCTCGAGGATCTCACCTCAGTCGGATCGAAGGTGACATCAGTTGGCTTGGTACCCGGCGAGCAACTCCTCAGCAGCCGCCTCGTCGAGTCAAGCACCTTCATCGGCCCGGCTCGGGTTGAGGTCCCCGAAGGCCTCCAGGAAATCACTGTCCAGCTCGGGATCGACCGGGTGGTTGGCGGGACAGTACAAGCCGGCGACACCGTCGGAGTGTTCCTCTCCCTCGGAGACACCGCCGGCGAAGGCAACGGGACCCAACTGACATTCCACAAAGTCCTGGTCACCGCAGTGCAGTTCAGCTCAGGACAAGCCGTCCAGACTCAAGGCGAAGCCGCCCAGGCCAGCTCTACAGGTGCCCTGAAGTCCGAAGGCAGCAAGCAGGCCTCCAGCGATTCTTACCTGATCACTCTCGCGAGGAATTCTGTTGACGCGGAAAAGCTCGTGTACGCGGCGGAATTCGGAAAAATCTACCTGTCCAAGGAGCCTGACGGAGCCACTGAGGGCACCAGCGGCGTAGTGAACCAGACCAAGGTGTTCCGATGAGCCGCTTCGTTCTCATCACGTCCTCAGCCGACTTCGAACGCTCAGTCCGGTCATCGCTGGCTCCGCTGAGCGGGTCCGTGCAGTCCTTCCAGGCCAACTACCTGCCTGAATCCCCCGAAGACATCCTTCGGCAGCAAGCGGGCGAACCCCCTGAGGTACTCATCCTCGGACCAGGGCTGCCTCGGGAGGACGCGCTGAAGTTCGCCGCCGTCATGGATCTCCAGTACCCGGAAGTCAGCATCGTCCTGGTTGCGGAGGATGACGGCGAGCTGGCACTGCACGCGATGCGTTCCGGTGTACGGGACATCCTCGCCCCCACTGCCGATATGGAACAGATCCGGGCCCTCGTGGAACGGGCCAGCCTGGCAGCGGCGGGTCGCCGGCGGGGGCTATCGCCCAACACCGCGGAACGGCCGGCAGCGGAAGGCGGCAGGGTCATAGCAGTCATGTCGCCCAAAGGAGGAGTCGGCAAGACAACCGTCGCCACCAACCTTGCCATCGGCCTGGGCCAGCTTGCTCCCATGAGCGTGGTCCTGGTGGACCTGGACCTGCAGTTTGGTGACATTGCGAGCGGACTGATGATCGAGCCCGAATTCACGATCACCGATGCAGTGGTTGGGGCGGCCAGCCAGGACTCAATGGTCCTGAAAACATACCTGTCACTGCACCCCGGCAACATCTATGTCCTGTGCGCTCCCCGCAACCCCATCGAAATGGACAGGATCTCCGGAGAGCACATCAGCCACCTCCTCCGTCAACTGCGCACTGAGTTTCAGTACGTGGTGGTGGACACGGCGCCCGGGTTGGGCGAGCACGTTCTGGCAACGCTGGAACATGCAACAGACGCAGTGTGGGTCTGCGGCATGGACGTGCCGAGCATCCGCGGGCTGCGCACCGGGTTCCAAATCCTTTCGGAACTCGACCTGCTGCCGGACAACCGCCATGTGCTGCTGAATATGGCCGACCGGCGGACCGGGCTGACGGTGCAGGACGTCGAAGCCACCATTGGCGCCCCGGTGGACGTTGTTCTGCCACGCTCCAGGGCCGTGCCGTTTTCAACCAACAAGGGCGTTCCCCTTCTGCAGGACGGCAGCCGCGACGCGGCCGCAAAAGGGCTGCGGCAGCTCGTAGAGCGATTCAAACCCAATTGGGAAGGCCCCCGCAAGAAGCTCCACAGAAGGGCGGTTGTACAGTGACTCTCTCAAATCGATTCGCAAAGTTGCGCGGCGAGGAGCCGGATGGTTGGCCTGCTCCCGATGCAACCGAGTCCGCACAGGCGCCCGCCACGCTGGGAGCTATCCAACAGGCGCAGGCAGCCGAACAGGCCCAGACGCCGGCCATAGTTGATGTCACTGCCGGCAGCGCCAGCGAAGCACTCAACGGATTGAAGGAACGGGCAAGCCAGGCACTCTACGAGCGTCTCGGTTCACGGATCACCGATTCTTCCCTCGACGAAGCCGAGCTGCACCAGTTCGTCAAGGATGAACTCAAGGCAGTTGTAGACGACGAACAGGTCCCACTTTCCCAGGGCGAGCGACAGCGCCTGACCCGGGAGATCATCGACGACGTCCTGGGGCACGGCCCCATGCAACGCTATCTCGATGACCCGACGGTCACAGAAATCATGGTGAACCGGGCCGATCAGATCTACGTGGAACGCGGCGGCCACCTCTATCTCACTGACACCAAGTTCGCCAGCGAAGAGGCACTCCGGAAGGTGATCGAAAGGATCGTCACCCGGATCGGCCGCCGGATTGACGAGTCATCGCCCCTGGTGGACGCCCGGTTGGCGGACGGGTCACGTGTCAACGCTATCATCCCTCCATTGGCAGTCAACGGTGCATCCCTCACCATTCGCAAGTTTGGCCGTGAGGCGCTGACAGTCCAGAAGCTGATTGAGTTCGGCAGCCTGTCCCCCGAAATGGCGGAACTGCTTCAAGCCTGCGTCCTTGCCCGCATGAACATCATTGTCTCCGGGGGCACAGGAACCGGTAAGACGACCATGCTGAACGTGCTGTCCTCATTCATCCCCACCACTGACCGCATCGTGACCATTGAGGACGCGGTGGAACTGCAGCTTCAGCAGGATCATGTGGTCCGGTTGGAGAGCCGACCCGCCAACATCGAAGGGAAGGGCGAAGTCTCCATCCGTGATCTGGTCCGCAACTCCCTGCGAATGCGGCCAGACCGCATCGTGGTGGGTGAGGTCCGAGGCGGAGAATCCCTGGACATGCTGCAAGCCATGAACACCGGCCACGACGGCTCGATTTCTACCGTGCATGCCAATTCGCCTCGAGATGCAGTGGCCCGCCTGGAAACGCTTGTCCTGATGGCGGGCATGGACCTGCCTTTGCGCGCAATTCGCGAGCAGATTGCGTCGGCCGTGAACCTCATCGTGCATATCTCAAGGCTCCGGGACGGAACCCGCAGGGTTACACACATAACGGAGGTCCAGGGTATGGAGGGGGACATTGTGACCCTCCAGGATGCTTTTGTCTTCGACTACTCGGCGGGAATCGACGCCAACGGCAGATTCCTCGGCAAGCCAGTACCCACTGGCGTCAGGCCACGGTTTACCGACCGGTTCGAAGAGCTTGGCATCAGGATCTCCCCTGCCGTATTCGGTGCACACACAGTCAGGGGCAGGTAATGGAGCCAGAAGTACCCGCGACAATCGCCGTTCTGGGTGTTGCTGCCATCTTCGCAGCAGTCATCCTGCTCTTTGCTGTCGTCCTCAAGCCGGGCAACGTCATTCCCCTGTCCCGCCGACGGCCAGACGTTCCAGTTGCCTCTTCCAGGCTGACGGTGCTGACCGACTCCGCGGTCGGTGCCATCAACAAGCAGCTCAAGGGGAAGGACGATTTCATCATCAGCCGGGAGAAGCTGGAGCGGGCGGGCCTCAAGACCCAGCCGGCCAACTTCCTGCTCATGATGGGTGCCAGCACTCTGGCCGGCAGCGTCTTTGGTTTCCTTCTGGGCGGCTTCTTCTTTGCGATCCTGATGCTCGCCGTGGTGCCGGCCGGATTCCTCGCCAGCCTTTCTGTCCTTGAGTCCAAGCGGAGGAGCAAGTTCGATGAGCAACTCCCGGACACACTTCAAATGCTCACCGGCAGCATGCGTGCGGGGCACTCGCTGCTCCGGGCCATTGACGCATCCGCCCGCGAGTCGGACGCCCCGATGTCTGAGGAACTCGCAAGGATCGTCAATGAAACCCGGATTGGCCGTGACCTCAACGCATCCATGACTGACGTTGCTGTCCGCACCAAGAGCGAAGACTTCGCCTGGATCTCCCAAGCTATCGAAATCCACCGGGAAGTCGGCGGCGACCTTGCGGAAGTCCTCGATCACGTGGGCGAGACCATCCGCGACCGAAACCAGATACGGCGCCAGGTCAAGGCCCTCAGCGCCGAAGGAAAAATGTCCGCCGGAGTCCTCATGGCACTTCCCGTCGTACTCTTCTTCGCCCTGATCTTCATCAACGGCCAGTATGCGAAGACCTTCACCAGCACGGTCCCCGGGTTCCTGATGCTCGGGGCCGCAGCAATCATGCTCACGGCCGGCGGCTTCTGGCTCAGCCGGCTCATCAAACCGAAGTTCTAGGAGGCCGGACATGTCACCATTGGCTTTAGGGGCGATCCTCGCCATCATCCTGCCGGTCACCTACCTGGTGTGGTCTGTTGCAGCAACGGACAGGGTAGCAATCCGCAATATCCAGACGAACTTGGGACAGCGGGCCAGGAATGCGGCCCCACAGAATCTGTCCGCACAGTTCAGTTCCACGGCCCGCAGGATCACACCCGCGGGCTACGTAGCCTGGCTGGACAAGCAGCTCGCCGCCATGGGCCGCCCCAAGGAATGGCCGCTGGAACGCCTTTTGGTAGTGAAACCGATCCTCGCCCTCGGCGGCGCCCTGCTCGGACTCTTCAACTTCCTTGCTAACCCGGAACCCTCCCGTTTCGCCATCTTCCTGGCCGCTGTGGCGTTCGGCTACTTCGCTCCTGACCTGCTGGTGCGGAGCACTGCCGAGAAGAGGCGCGCAAAAATCCGCCAGGAACTGCCGAATACGTTGGACCAGATGCTGATTTCGGTCCAGGCGGGACTCGGTTTCGAGGCGGCTATGGCGCGGACAGCCCAAAACGGCACCGGCCCACTGGCTGATGAAATGACGAGAACCCTTCAGGACATGCAGGTGGGACGCTCCCGGAAAGAGGCCTACCTTGCCATGTCTGACCGGGTCGACGTCCCGGACCTTCGCTCCTTCATTCGGGCCATCGTGCAGGCTGACGCGTACGGCATCGCCATCGCCAAAGTACTCAAGGTACAGGCGCACGAGATGCGGCTCAAACGACGCCAACGGGCCGAAGAACACGCCATGAAGATTCCGGTCAAGATCCTCTTTCCGCTGATCTTCTTCATCTTTCCGACCCTCTTTATCATCCTGCTCGGGCCGGCTGTTATGAACATCGTCGCGGCATTTTCCTAGCCGCTCAGCCAAGGTCAGGCGAGCTCCCCGTATCCAATCGCGCCAGCGGCGCCTCAAAGACCGGACCCCCTCGGCACCCAGAACCGAGGGGGTCCTTTTGCGTGCCTGAACGACGGCTAAGCCCACTGCGAGCGCAGGACAGGACCAGCGAACGCACAGCATCTGCGCAGCTCACGAAGCCTTTCCGCAGGATGTTCCAAGATCCGGATCTGGTACCAAATCCCGTTGCTAACTTCGTATCAGTGCTGGTGAAGGGCCAGCCATCCGTCTCGCACAGGAGTCAAAATGCTTGCTCTCTACACCAACCTCATGATCCGCCTTCGCAGCGACGAGAAGGGCGCAACTGCCGTGGAATACGGCATCATGGTCGCTCTCATCGCCGTGGCCATCATCATTGCTGTCACTGCCCTCGGCGGAACACTCAGCGATCTATTCGACACGGTTACGGGCAAGTTCCCTGCACCCGCCGCCCCTGCTGCTCCGGCCAACGGCTAACAGGTCGGTCGACGTCGGTTCCGGACCCCATATCGGAACCGTCCCACAGCAGTTCATGGACGCAGTCAGGAGGAGGTGCAGCAGGTGTCAAAAGAATCGGAGCGCGGTGCAGCCGCCGTCGAATTCGCGATCCTGCTGCCCCTCCTCCTGATGCTGGTGCTGGGAACCATCGAGTTCGGGCGCGCCTACAACGCCCAAATCACGCTCACCAACGCGGCCCGCGATGGTGTCCGGGTCATGGCGATCGCCAACGACCCAGCAGGCGCCAAGGTAGCCACAAGAAACGCGGCCGCCGCCGTCAGCAACACCATCCCGGATTCGAACATCACCATCAGCCCCGCCACCTGCAGCACCGACAAGCAGGTAACCGTCACCATCAGCTACAACCTCTCCACCATCACCGGCATCGCCGGCCCCTTTCCCATGACGGGCAAGGGGGTGATGCTGTGCGGCGGCTAGGCGATGACAACAACGAGAAAGGCGCCGTCTCAGTCATCGTCGCCATTCTCCTGGTGACGTTGCTCGGCTTCGTGGCAATCGCCGTCGATGTGGGGGCCATCTACTCCGAACGCGCCCAGCTGCAGAACGGGGCGGACGCCTCCGCCATGGCGGTGGCACAGAAGTGCGCCAAGGACGCTGCGGACACGCAATGCTCGACGACGGCTGCACTCGCCGGCAGCCTCGCCAACCAGAACGCCCTGGACGGCATGAGCAACGTGTACAGCATCCAGCTCGACAAAACCGCCCGGACCGTCTCCGTGACCACCAGCGCGAAGGAAACCGGCGGCCCGGACAACTCCGTCTCGCTCTTTTTCGCCAAGGCAATCGGAATTCCCAGCAAGGAGGTAGGCGCCAAAGCCTCCGCCACATGGGGAACGCCATCGAAAGGACCGGTCATCCTGCCGCTGGCCATTGCCTACTGCAAGTTGAACATTCCCGCCGGCGGGGCACAGGGCGCCGAACAGGTGCTGGAACAGTCAGTCAACGGCTGCGGCGGCATCCCTGGCGGGTTCGGCTGGATGCAAACCGGCTCGTCCAAATGTGCCATCTCCGCTACGGCGGGTGCGTCAACCAACGCGGGAATCTGGTTCGCCAGCGACACCGGCGCCAGCGCCCCCTCCGTCTGCAGCGCCGCAGACTTCAACCAGATGAACAACCAAACCGTCCTCCTGCCCATGTACGACGTAGCAACAGGAACCGGCTCCAGCGGCAAGTTCTACATCAAAGGCTTCGCCGCGTTCCACGTGACCGGCTACCAATTCGCCAATATCGGATGGACGGCGGGCCCCAAGGTGGCCAACAAGACCATCAGGGGCTACTTCGTGAAGTTCGTATCCCTGTCCCAAGGATTTGAACTCGGCAGTACGCCCAACTACGGCGCCACCATCGCCCGTCTCACCCTCTGACCACAAACGCCACGGAGAAACACTGTGAAGTCTCGCCTGCTCGCCGGAACGGCCGCCGTCGCACTGGCGCTCGTAGGCGCCCTCCTCATCATTGTCTACGCCAACGGCGCCGACGCACGGGCCATGGCCAATATGGAGGTCAGAGAAGTCCTCGTGGTAACAAAAGCTGTTCCTGCCGGAACTGCGGTCAATGACCTTGCGGCATCACTTACGGTCGAGAAGGTGCCAGCCAAGGCTGTCTCAGCGAGCGCACTGACAACGCTGGACACTAAGGCAGGCACCGTGGCCGCCGTAGACCTGGTCCCCGGCGAACAACTCCTCGACCAGCGACTTATCCCACCCGTGGAAGCCGAGGATGACGGAGCCGTCAAGGTGCCGGCAGGCTTCCAAGAGGTTTCTTTTCAGCTCGAACCCCAACGCGTCGTTGGCGGACGTATTGCCGCGGGTGACCATGTCGGCGTTGCCATGAGCTTCAAGGACGGCGTGGACAGGGGGAAGCCTGCCGGGGCATCCACTCAGTTGACCCTCCGCAAAGTCTTGGTCACAAGCATCCAGCGCGCCCCGCAGGCAACAGCAAGCGGCGATGCCAACACAGCTCAGGAAACTGCCATCCCCGAAGGTGCCCTGATCATCACGCTTGCGGTCAACGACATCGACGCCAACAAAATCGTCTTCACCTCCGAATTCGGGACGATATGGCTTACGAAGGAACCAATGGACGCCCAAGATAACGGTCCCCGCATCGAACATCTGGACACGGTGTACAAGTGAGCCGCTTCGTCCTTCTCTCCCCCAGCGGCGACTTCGACGCAAAGCTGCGCGCCGCCGTCGCGCACGGCCTCCGCGGCACCGTGCAGACCATCGCGAGCGACATCCTCCCCGCGGGCCCGGCGGAACTGTTCGCCCTCCTCAACCAGGAGCAGCCCGAGGTCCTCATCATCGGCCCGGACGTCCCCTACGACGAAGCACTCCGGTTCGCCAAGGTCTTCGACGTCCAGTTCCCCGGCCTCAGCCTGGTGCTGGTCAGCGATGTCGAGCCTGCCGAACTGCTGCAGGCCATGCGCGCCGGCATCCGCGACATCATCAGCCCGCAGGCGGACCCCGCCGAGATCCGGGTGCTGTTGGAACGTGCCTGCCAGTCGTTCGCCACCCGCCACCGCGGCCCTGAACCGCAACCGGCAGGGAACGGCAAAGGCCTGGTCATCGGCGTATTCTCGCCCAAAGGCGGTGTGGGAAAGACCACCCTGGCCACCAACATCGCCATCGGCCTGGGCCAGATCGCGCCCATGAGCGTGGTGATCGTGGACTTGGACCTTCAATTCGGCGACGTCGCCTCCGGCCTGTACCTCAACCCGGAGCACACCGTCACGGATGCCGTCACCCCCGCCGCTGCCCAGGACTCCCTGGTCCTGAAAGCCTTCCTCACCGTGCATCCCGCCGGCATTTACGCCCTGTGCGCTCCGCCGAACCCCGTGGACGCGGACCACATCACGCCGGATCACATCAGCCGGCTGCTCGAACAGCTGGCCCAGGAGTTCCAGTACGTCATCCTGGACACCGCCCCCGGCCTGCCCGAGATCGGCCTTGCCGCCATGGAACAGTGCACCGATGTGGTTTGGGTCAGCGCCATGGACATCCCCAGCCTCCGCGGCCTGCGCTCCGGCCTGGAAGTCCTCCGCCAGCTCGAGATCATGCCCGAATCCCGCCACGTCGTGCTGAACATGGCCGACGCCAAAGCCGGCCTCAACGTCCAGGACGTGGAATCCACCATCGGCGCGCCCGTGGATGTCAGCGTCCCCCGTTCCCGCGCCATCGCGCTGTCCACCAACCGCGGCATCCCAGTCCTGCAGGAATCCAGGAAAGACCCGGCCGTGAAAAGCCTCCGCCAGCTGGTGGAGCGGTTCAACCCGGCCTGGCGCACGCAGACCCAGCGCAAGCTTCACCGAAGGGTGGTCATCTGATGAAACTCTCCGAACGCATCAGCGCGGTCCAGAACCGCAGCCAGGCTCCGGGTGCGGGCACTGCCGTGCTTGACCGCCCCGCCGCCGTCGAGCCCACCCGCCCCGCCGGCCCGACGGCGGATGCGCACCTTCCCGCGCACCCCGCCGTCGTGCCTTCAATGCACGACGCCGACGCGCAGCAGGTGCCTAAGGCACCGGGCGTGGACGTCTTCGCAGCCATGAAGCTCCGGGCGGCCACCGCCCTTTTCGAACGGATGGGCACGCGGTTCAACGACGCCGCCGTCACCGAGCAGGAGCTCCGCAGCACCGCCAAGGAAGAGCTGACCCGCATCGTCGACGCCGAGCAGGTGCCACTGACACCCGAGGAACGCACGCGCCTGGTCCGTGACGTGGCGGACGACGTCCTCGGCTATGGCCCCCTCCAGCGCCTCTTGGACGATCCCGCGGTCACCGAAATCATGGTCAACCGCATGGACCAAATCTACGTGGAACGCGGCGGCCGGCTGACGCTCACGGACTACCGGTTCAGCTCCGAAGACCACCTGCGCAAAGTCATCGAACGGATCGTGTCCAGGGTGGGCCGCCGCATCGATGAGTCGTCCCCGCTGGTGGACGCCCGCCTGGAGGACGGCTCCCGCGTGAACGCCGTCATCCCACCGCTCGCCGTGGGCGGCTCCTCGCTGACGATCCGAAAGTTCAGCAAGGTACCGCTGACGGTCCGCAACCTCATCGACTTCGGCACCCTCACCCCGGAAATGGCCGAACTGCTCAACGCCTGCGTGAAGGCGAAGCTGAACATCATCGTCTCCGGCGGTACCGGCACCGGCAAGACCACCCTCCTCAATGTCCTGTCCTCTTTCCTGCCCGCCGACGAGCGCATCGTCACCATCGAGGACGCGGTGGAACTGCAGATCCAGCAGCAGCATGTGGTCCGCCTCGAAAGCCGGCCGCCGAATACCGAGGGCAAGGGTGAGGTCACCATCCGCGAACTGCTCCGCAACTCTCTGCGCATGCGCCCGGACCGGATTGTGGTGGGCGAGGTCCGCGGCGGCGAATCGCTGGATATGCTCCAGGCCATGAACACCGGCCACGACGGGTCCCTCTCCACCGTGCACTCCAACTCTCCCCGCGACGCAGTGGCCCGCCTGGAAACCCTGGTGCTGATGGCCGGGATGGACCTGCCGCTGCGCGCCATCCGGGAACAGATTGCCTCCGCCGTGAACCTGATCGTCCAGATCTCCCGCATGCGTGACGGGTCCCGCCGCATCACCCATGTCACGGAGGTGCAGGGCATGGAAGGGGACATCGTCACCCTCCAGGACGCCTTCGTCTTCGACTACTCCGCCGGCGTCGATGCGCATGGACGCTTCCTGGGAAAGCCTGTCGCCACCGGAATCCGGCCACGTTTCATCGACCGGTTCGAGGACCTCGGCATTTACGTATCCCCCGCGGTTTTCGCCGGGCCGCTCACGGGTGCTGAAAAGCCTGGGCTGCACTGATGATCCTCGCCATTGGTGCCATCATCCTGCTGGCAGCCATCTGCCTGCTAGGTGTCGCCGTGCTCCTGCCGAGCGCCCCTACTGTGCCGCTGGACCGCCGTCGTCCGTTCGAACCCGAGCCGCCGTCCTCACTGACCCGGTTCGCACTTTCCGCCGTCCGTTCCTTTGAACGCCTCCTTGCCGGACGGAACATCACCTTGTTCTCCCGCCCCCAGCTCGAGAACGCGGGCCTGCGCCTGAGCCAGGCCGAGTTCTTCCTGCTGGTGGGCATCGGTGCCGGCGTCGGCATGCTGGTGGGGACGGTGACCGTCAACCCCCTGGTGGGATTCCTTCTTGCTCTTCTCTCCCCGTTGGTGGGCAAGCTGGTGCTCGGTGTCCTCGCCGGCAAGCGCCGAGCGGCCTTCGACGGGCAGCTGGGCGACACCCTCCAACTCCTCTCCGGCGGCCTGCGGGCCGGGCACAGCATCCTGCGCGCCATCGACGCCGCCGCCGCGGAATCGCAGAAGCCCACGTCGGAGGAAATGCGGCGGGTCATCACCGAAACCAGCCTGGGCCGGGACCTGCTGGCAGCCCTCAACGACACCGCCGACCGGATGAAGAACGAGGACTTCGTCTGGATCTCGCAGGCCATCCAGATCAACCGGGAGGTGGGCGGCAACCTGGCGGACGTCCTGGACCAGGTCAACGAAACGATCCGCGAGCGCGCCGAGATCAAGGGCCACATTAAAGCGCTGGCCGCTGAAGGCAAGTTCTCCGCCTACATCCTGATCGCCATGCCGTTCGGGATCGTGGCCATGCTGCTCGCCGTCAGCCCCACGTACATGAACTCCATGTTCACGCACCCGCTCGGGTGGGCCATGATCGTCGCCTCCTTCGTACTGATGACCGTCGGCGCCCTGTGGATGCGCAAGATCATCGACCTGAAGTTCTGAGAAAGCCATGAACCTGATAGTCATCCTCTCCCTACTCCTGGTCTGCGTCCCACTCGGTTTCGTCGCCTGGTCCGTCCTCACGGCCGACCGGCAGGGCCGAGCCGCCGTCACCAACCTTCTGGCCCGCGGAGCGGCGCCCACCGCACCTGCCGCGGATTACAAACCCGGCCTCCTGGAAGTGATCGGCAGGCGCCTGACTCCCCCCACGTACGTGGCCGTCCTGGACCGGCTGCTCGCACTGGCCGGCCGCCCGGCGTCCATGCCGCTGGGCAAGGTCCTTGGTTCCAAACTCGCACTGGGACTGGCTGGCGTGGGCCTCGGCCTCTACCTGACAGCCAGTGGCAGCACTCCCCTGATGAAGCTGGCCGGTCTCTTTGTCCTGTTCCTGGGCTACTTCATCCCGGACCTCCTCCTCTACAGCAAAGGCCAGGAACGCCAGAAGACCATGCAGCTGGAACTGGCCAACACGCTGGACCAGATGCTCATCTCGGTGGAGGCGGGCCTCGGTTTTGAGGGGGCCATGGCCAGGGCAGGCGATAACGGCAAGGGACCGTTGGCCGAGGAGCTGGTCCGGACGCTGCAGGACATGCAGGTGGGACGAAGCCGCCGCGAGTCTTACACGGCGCTGGCAGCGCGGACCAACATTCCCGAGCTCCGCAGTTTCGTGCAGGCAGTGGTGCAGGCGGACACCTACGGCATTGCCATCAGCAGGGTTTTGCGCGTGCAGGCCAAGGTCATGCGGGTCAAAAGGCGCCAGCGTGCCGAGGAAAAAGCGATGAAACTGCCCGTCATGATCCTGTTTCCGCTGCTCTTCTTCATATTCCCGGTCCTTTTCATCGCCATCCTGGGTCCGGCCGTCATTAATACTGTGGTCACTTTCGCCGGGCAATAGGCGCCTTGGGAACTGCTGAAGGATCACGCAAGGTTTACACAGGATCAGCTGAAATAGAACACCGCAAGAATTCCAGGAAGTAGCCTTGAACAATGCACAGTCACGATTCCGGCTCCAGCGCAGGAGGGCCGGGTCCGGGTCCGCTGCCCGCCGGGATCCCCGCGGACCGGGTCACCTCCGGCGGACGCCCCTCCCCCGATATATCCCCTCCAGGACAGCCATCGCCCGGCCAGGAAGCAGTGGGACTCTTGCCGCTCGTTGACGCTGCCGTTCTGGAGGAACTGGAGGAAGAACTCGCGGGTACCGGCATGGCCCAGCGCTTCGCCAGGGATTATGCCGCCCTGTGGGACCAGCGCTACTCCCGCCTTGCAGCCGCAGTTCAACAGCACGACGGCGACTCCGCACTGGACGCCGCCATCAGCCTGAAGATCAGCTCGGCCATGGTGGGCGGGCTGCGCCTTGCCAGGCTGGCTGAGCTGCTGGAGGCCATGATCCGCAGCGGTGACTTCGGCCAGGGCCAGGTGCTGATGGAACGGGTTGCCCAGGACGGCAGCCTGACCGTCACGGAACTCCGCAGCACCTACATCCTGGAAACCGGCTAGGATTCCCCGGGCTGCCTGGCCGGCGCCAGCCGGTAGCCAACCCCGCGGACTGTCTGCAGCCACCGGGGCGCCACCTGGTCCTCCTTCAGCTTCCGGCGCAGGTTGCCGATGTGGACCTCGACGGCGCGCTCGTCCGATTCGCTGATGTAGGCGTCCTCGTCGTAGTACTCTCCGCGGACCGCCCGGACCAGGTCCGGCCGCGTGCACACGGCACCGCCGCCCTTCAGCAGCACGTGCAGCAGGTCGAATTCACTGCGGGTGAGGGCCAGTTGTCCACCGTCAACCTCCACGGTGCGGGTGCGCGTGTTCAGTATCAGCCCGTTGTGCTGCAGGACCGCGGAGTTCTGCTGGTGCACCACTGGAACGGCGGAAGGGGGTGCCCACACAGTGGGGGCGGAGTTGTGCGAACCGATCTCGTGCCGCGGCCTGCGCATCATGGCCGAAACCCGGGCCCGCAGTTCCCTGGGCCTGAACGGCTTGGCGATGTAGTCATCAGCCCCGGCATTCAGGGCGGAGAGCAGGTCCGGTTCCTCAGTCCTGCCGGTCAGCATGACCACGTATGCGTTGCTGAAATGCCGGATGCGCCGGAGAACTTCAAACCCGTCGATATCCGGCAAGCCGATGTCCAGGGTGACCACGCTGGCCTGCCTGCTGCGGACCACCTCCACCCCGGCACGCCCGTCATTTGCCGTGTGCACTTCGAAGCCGGCCTGGCTGAGAACCCCCTCCAAGAGGTTCCGCACATCCGCATCATCTTCGATTACTACAGCCACACCTAGTTCGTCGTCCATTACTGTCCCTGAGCCAGGCGGAGATGGCCCCCCTCATCGGCCCAGCGCCAATGCCACACCCGCTCCAACCATTTATACGCTACTAGTAAGTCCGGCTGATGACATCCTCTTCAATACTGGTATTCGAAAGTCAATTATTATGACAGGGCTTGTGCATTACCGGATGGAAGGGTGTGGGTAACAGTGGACAGAAGGAATTCGGCGGCGCATCGTGCCCTCGCCGGGACGGGAATCGAAGGGAGCCTGAACACCCTTTATGGCTGATTCCCTTTTCCAGCGCGGACCTGCGCGCTTCTTCCGCGGATTGGGGACCCGTTCACAGGTGGCGCTGTGCCAGTTGCCGCTGACGCTGTTGGTGGCGGCACTCGCAGTTGCCACACCGTTCGCCTGGCCGGTACTGCTGCACAGCACGCTCTACATGGCAGGCATTGTCCTGCACGCGCTTCTTTTCCTTGCCTGCTTCCTGGTGCCGTGGGAGCGGCTCGAGCACCGCCCGTACCTGCTGATTCCGGTCTTGGACTTTGCCGCCGTCGGGTTGCTGCGCAATGGAGCCGCACCACTGCTGCCGGGCCTGGCGGTCCTGGTGGTGTTCCCGGTGATCTGGCTGTCCGCCTCCGGCATGCTGGCCCGCAGCGGGCTGATCCTGAGCTTTGCCGGGCCGCTGTTCATCATGCTTCCCTCTGCCCTGGAAAGGCTGCCGCACTGGACGGCGGCGGACATCACCACGGTGTTCCTCTTCCCGCTGATGATGTTGGCCGTGTCCCTGGCCATCCGGTTCGCCAGTTCCGGGCTGCGGGTCCAGCAACGTGAGCTGGCCAGGAAGGACGCTGAGCTGCGGTCACTGCTGCACCAGAGCCGGGAACGGGAGGAGCTGCTCCAAACGGTACTGGACGCCACGGACGTCGGAATTGCCGCCGTCGACCGTTCCGGGAACTTCCTGGTCTCCAACAACCGGCAACGGACGTTCCGCCGGGCAACTGGCGCCGACGACGCGGTTGCCGGGCAGGGCAACCAGCTGGTCTTCGGGCAGGACAAGACCACGCTGTTGCCAGCAGACAGGCGTCCCATCAGCAGGGCCATCGCCGGCGAATCCTTCTCCGACTACCTCGTGTGGGCCGGGGAGGGTCCGGAGCAGCGGGCGGTGTCCACCGCTGCCCGGCCGCTGGTCTCCGAGGACGGCCGGCTCACCGGTGCCGTAGTGGTGTACAACGACGTGACGGGCTGGGTTGAGGCCCTGGCCGCGAACCAGGAGTTGGTGTCAAATGTCTCGCACGAGTTCAAGACACCGCTGAACTCCATCATCGGCAACGTTGACCTGGTCCTGGACGACGTCGCTGCCCTTCCGCCCCACCTGGTCAAACGGCTCGAAGTGGTGCAGAGGAACTCCGAGCGGCTGCTCGCCCTCGTTTCGGACCTTTCCGCCACCGCTTCGACCGCGCTGAACGTCCACCCGAAACGGACGGACCTGGCCAGCGTGGTGGAAACCAGCATCGGCTCCGCCCAGGCCCTGGCCAAACGGTCCGGCATCGAGCTCGCTGCTGACGTACCGGCACCGCTGTGGGCCTACGCCGACCCCCTGCGCATCGGCCAGGCACTGGACAACCTCGTGTCGAACGCCATCAAATATTCGCCCGACGGCGGCAGGATCAGTATCCGCGCACAGACCGGCGGCCGCTGGGTGCAGCTCAGCGTCAGCGATACCGGGATGGGCCTGGGCGCACTGGACTCGGCCCGGGTCTTCCAGCGATTCTTTCGCACCGAGGCCGCCCGCAGCGCATCCATCGCTGGCGCCGGGCTTGGCCTGTCCATCACGAAGATGATCGTCGAAGGACACGGCGGCACCATCTCCTGCGAGAGCGTCAAGGGCGAGGGAAGTACGTTCACGCTCACCTTGCCGGCGGATGGACCAACGGCGGCGTTCTAGTTGTGGATGGCTGGGCGCACGCCCGCGGGGTTCCCTGGCCGAGCTTGCGAGGTTAGGGGGCGGGTGGGGATTAGTGTTCCCGCCGTGCCCGGGTGAGTTCGGCCCGGGCCAGCAAGTCACTGTCGGACGGGTACGCCACTTCCTCGAACACCAATGGATGCGGGGCCGCCAGGACGGACTTGGCATCGCGCTTTTGTGCCAGCAGGCGCTCGTACAGCCACCCGGGTTCCACGGCGCCCTCCCCCACGTACAGGGCCGAACCAATCAGGGCGCGGACCATGTTGTGGCAGAAGGCGTCGGCCTGCACGGTGGCCACGATGGCGCCGTCTTCAACGCGGGCAAATTCGAAGCGCTGCAGTTCCCTGATGGTGGTGGCACCTTCACGGGGCTTACAGAAGGACAGGAAGTTCTGCAGGCCCAGCAGCTTGGACGCTCCCTCATTCAACAGGGAAACGTCCAGCGGGCTCTTGTGCCACAGCGTGAAAGCGCGCTCCAGCGGATCCCACAGCGCCGGGCCGTCGGCGATCCGGTAGCTGTAGCGGCGCCACAGGGCCGAGAAACGCGCATCGAAACCTGGCGGTGCCGGGGTGATCCTGCGGACCTGCACGGCGCCGGTCAGGTCGCCCAGCACGCGGTTCAGTGCCCCGCGCAGCCTGCGCGTCATCGCAACAGCGGGATCGAGTTCCTGCCCCCGCGCCATCCCGTGCCACTCGCTTTCCACGAGGTCCAGGTGCACCACCTGGCCCCGGGCGTGCACACCGGCATCGGTGCGGCCGGCGACGGTCACCCGAAGAGGTCGCCGGACCAGCAGCTCAAGGGCCTCTTCGAGTGCGCCCTGGACCGTGCGGCGTCCCGGCTGGAGCGCCCACCCACTGAAGGGGCCGCCGTCGTACGACAGGTCTAACCGGATACGCAAAAACCCGCCGCCCCCCAATACGGGGGCCGCGGGTTTTTGGTGGTTCATAGACTCAAGTCTATGCGAAGAAAATCAGCGAATTACTTCGCGTCCTTCTCTTCAGCAGGAGCTTCCTCAGCGGCCGGAGCCTCTTCGGTTGCGGCAGCTTCCTCAGCGGCCGGAGCCTCTTCGGTTGCCGCAGCTTCCTCAGCAGCAGGAGCCTCGGCAGCTTCCTCAGCAACCGGTGCTTCTTCGGCGGCCGGAGCAGCCTTGTCAGCATCGCGCTTGGCAGCAGCAGTAGCTTCAGCAACTACGGCCTGCTTGGCCGAAACCGGCTCGAGAACCAGTTCGATGACAGCCATGGGAGCGTTGTCGCCCTTGCGGTTGCCGATCTTGGTGATGCGGGTGTAGCCGCCGTCGCGGTTCTCCACTGCCTGGGCGATGTCGGTGAACAGCTCGTGGACGACGCCCTTGTTGCTGATCAGGCCGAGAACGCGGCGGCGGGAAGCGAGGTCGCCGCGCTTGGCGAAGGTCACCAGACGCTCTGCGTACGGCTTAAGGCGCTTGGCCTTGGTCACCGTGGTGGTGATCCGCTTGTGCTCGAACAGTGCTGCTGCCAGGTTCGCGAGCATGAGGCGCTCGTGAGCCGGGCCGCCGCCGAGGCGCGGACCCTTAGTGGGGGTAGGCATAATTGTTTCTCCTCATGTGGAAGCCGTTGGGCGGCACACCGTGGTGCTGCCCGCCGGCCAAGGTCTGGTTTAGAGTTCGTCGTCGCCGAAGGCGGCGTCGTCCTCTTCGATTGCTGCGGCGCGTGCTGCGAGGTCAAAACCGGGAGGCGAGTCCTTGAGGGACAGGCCCAGTTCAACCAGCTTTGCCTTGACCTCGTCAATGGACTTGGCACCGAAGTTGCGGATGTCCATCAGGTCGGCCTCGGAGCGTGCAACGAGTTCACCCACGGTGTGGATGCCCTCACGCTTGAGGCAGTTGTAGGAACGGACGGTGAGGTCCAGATCCTCGATCGGCAGTGCCATATCGGCTGCCAGGGCAGCGTCAGTGGGCGACGGGCCGATCTCGATACCTTCAGCTGCGGTGTTCAGCTCACGGGCCAGACCGAACAGTTCCACCAGGGTGGTACCTGCGGAAGCAACAGCATCGCGCGGGGCGATGGCCTGCTTGGTCTCGACGTCGACAATCAGCTTGTCGAAGTCGGTGCGCTGCTCAACACGGGTTGCTTCCACGCGGAAAGTAACCTTCAGCACCGGCGAGTAGATGGAGTCGACCGGGATACGGCCGATCTCTGCGTCGCCGGACTTGTTCTGAGCTGCCGAAACGTAGCCGCGGCCGCGCTCGATGGTCAGTTCGAGTTCGAACTTGCCCTTCGAGTTCAGCGTGGCAATGTGCAGATCCGGGTTGTGGAATTCGACGCCGGCCGGCGGAG
Source organism: Arthrobacter sp. Leaf137 (assembly GCF_001423525.1). Classification (GTDB taxonomy): domain Bacteria; phylum Actinomycetota; class Actinomycetes; order Actinomycetales; family Micrococcaceae; genus Arthrobacter. The sequence goes on from NZ_LMOI01000001.1 coordinate 161,232, forward strand.
CGATGTCCGCGGCGGTGACGACTCCGGGTCCCTGCTTGCGCAGGTAAGCCACAACAGGCTCGTCGTGCTCGGAGGAAACCGAGAGGCTCTTGATGTTCAGGATGATCTCAGTGACATCTTCCTTGACACCCGGAACCGTGGTGAACTCGTGCAGCACGCCATCGATCCGGATGCTGGTTACAGCGGCACCGGGGATGGAGGAGAGCAGGGTACGGCGGAGGGAGTTGCCGAGGGTGTAGCCGAAGCCCGGTTCCAGCGGTTCGATGATGAAACGCGAACGGTTTTCGGAGACTACCTCTTCGGAGAGGGTGGGGCGCTGTGCAATGAGCACTTAGGTTTCCTTTCGGCGAGCATCCGCTATATGACGCAACACAGGTGGTGGAAATTCGGTCTGAGACTTAACGCGCTGGGCTTGCCCGGCCCATTGCTGGTCCGGGCAAGCTCTGCGGCAGAAAGACTTAGACGCGGCGGCGCTTCGGCGGGCGGCAGCCGTTGTGCGCTGCGGGGGTGACGTCCTGGATGGAGCCAACCTCGAGGCCTGCGGCCTGCAGCGAACGGATTGCGGTTTCGCGTCCGGAACCCGGTCCCTTGACGAAAACGTCTACCTTGCGCATGCCGTGCTCCTGCGCACGCTTTGCGGCGGCTTCGGCAGCCATCTGGGCAGCGAACGGGGTGGACTTACGCGAGCCCTTGAAGCCGACCTCACCAGAGGAAGCCCAGGAAATAACAGCGCCGGTCGGATCCGTGATGGAAACGATGGTGTTGTTAAAGGTGCTCTTGATGTGCGCCTGGCCGAGCGCGATATTCTTCTTGTCCTTCTTACGCGGCTTACGGACGGCGCCACGAGTCTTTGGGGGCATTTCTTCTCCTACAGAAAGTTATTGGGGAAAGCTCCGTTAATCCCGACGGGGATTTTAACGGGCCTTCTTCTTGCCGGCGACGGTACGCTTCGGGCCCTTGCGGGTACGGGCGTTGGTCTTCGTACGCTGACCGCGTACGGGCAGGCCCTTGCGGTGGCGCAGGCCTTCGTAGCTGCCGATTTCAACCTTGCGGCGGATGTCAGCTGCTACTTCGCGGCGAAGGTCACCCTCAACCTTGTAGTTGCCTTCGATGTAGTCACGCAGCTCAACCAGCTGGGCATCGGTCAGGTCCTTGACGCGGACGTCAGCGCTGATGCCAGTGGCGGCCAGGGTTTCGTGTGCACGGGTCTTGCCCACGCCGTAGATGTAAGTAAGCGCAATTTCCAGCCGCTTTTCGCGGGGAATGTCTACGCCAGCGAGACGAGCCATAGTGGCGGTACTCCTTGAATAAACCGGAGGTCGTAGGCAGTACACCCGCACGTTACGTACGGCCCCAGCCTCCGACCGGGGGTTAGCTGTCCGGACTCGTTAGAGCTCAATGTTCCAGATCAGCTTGTGCTGCCTTTATTTACTTGCGTGGGTTAGCAACCCAGGGTTTCCTTCAGGGAAGGAAATTAGCCCTGGCGCTGCTTGTGGCGCGGGTTCTCGCAGATCACCATGACCCGGCCGTTACGGCGGATCACTTTGCACTTTTCGCAGATCTGCTTGACGCTCGGCTTGACCTTCATGGCGTTCCTTTGCGTGTGGCAGTGGTCAACTGGAGCGGCATTCAATTCGCACTGAAGCCGCCCAGCAATTTACTTGTAGCGGTAGACGATACGACCACGGGTGAGGTCGTACGGGCTCAGCTCCACCACTACGCGGTCCTCCGGGAGGATCCTGATGTAGTGCTGGCGCATCTTTCCAGAGATGTGTGCCAGAACGATGTGCTTGTTGGTGAGCTCAACGCGAAACATCGCGTTAGGCAGCGCCTCGGTCACAACGCCTTCGATCTCAATGACCCCGTCCTTCTTGGCCATACCCTCCGCTAACTGTTGTTGCCGCAGCCCTGCCGGATTGCACCGGGCATGGCCACGAACGTTTTTGTTGGATCGATTGTCATCAGCGGGCCCAAAAGGGCGTGGCAGTCCAGACAACCAACAAGCAACACTACGCCATTTGGCAGCGAAAGTTAAATCCAGCCATGCTAGCGCATCTGCCCGCCGTACGCACCATAGTCACCCGCCGGGGTCCTGACCGGTTCCGCGCGTGCCACACCGTCCAGGATGGCCAGGCGCACGACGTCGGCTGCGACACTTTGGAGGGTGACGAGGCTCAGCTGGCGGGCGGCTTCGTCCGAGCGGTCCAGGGCCGAGGCTCCGGTTGCGAGGCAAAACACCGTGTCCCCGTCCGCCAGGGTGTGCGATGGATTGAGGGCCCGTGCGATCCCGGCATGGGACGCGGCAGCGGTGCGCTTGCACTCCGCCACATCGAGCACGGCATTGGTGGCGACCACGATGAGGGTGGTGTTCAGCGGTCCCTGGCTGGCTTCCGCCCCACCAGCCGAAGCCCTCGGCGTGCTCGCTCGTTCCTCCCCACCGGCTCCCTCGCCTCGCAAGCTCGGCCAGGGAACCCCGCCGTCGTGGCCCCCGCTTAGACGCACGCTGCCGGGCTCCGCCAGCTGGGTCGTTGTGCCGAAAGGAAGTCCCAGTGCATTCACTATGGCCAGTGCTCCGACAACCACTCCGTTCTCCAGCGTGACCGATGCCGTGCCGACTCCGCCCTTGAACTGCCCCCTGCCGATGAGCGCTCCGGTGCCGGCTCCGACGTTGCCGCGTTCGACGACGTGCCCCTCCGGACGTGCCGCAGCCGCCGCCGTGGCCGCGTAGCCCATGTCCGGCGTCGGACGCGCCGAAAAGTCGCCTCCCCTGCCCAGGTCGAAGATCGCCGCGGCCGGGACGATGGGCACCACTCCCCCGGGAACGGCGAAGCCCCGGCCATCCTCCTCGCACCACCGCTGCGCCCCGGCGGCGGAAGCCAAGCCGTAGGCGCTGCCTCCGGTCAGCACCACCGCATCCACCTGCTGGACCAGGGTGGTGGGGTCCAAAGCGTCGGTCTCGTGGGTTGCCGGGCCGCCGCCCTGGACCTCCACTGAGCCCACGGTCCCGCGGGGCGGCAGGACCACCGTCACTCCCGTCAGCCAGCCGTCGCCGGCTTTCTGGACATGGCCTACCCGGATACCGGGCACATCCGTCAAAGATCCCATGCGCCCAATTCTGCTCCTTCACCTACGCAAACAGTATGGAAACGGCAACGGAAGGCTCGGCCAACAGTTAGTGCCCGGGCCGCTTTTCGGGCTTCCCGCCCGTGGCCGTGTGGTGGAGTGAGAGTCGACTTCCTGACCGCGCGCCTGCCTCCAGGCCCCCTTTCCAGAAGAGACCCATGACTGCTTCCCTCGCCGGGTCCAGGACAGACCTGCCCGCCGGACCGCCGGCCGGCCTTTCCGGACCCGTTCCCCGCCGCCGCTGGTCCGCCAGGTCCCGCCGGGACTTCTTCGTTTTCCTGGCCCTCGCATTTCCCAACCTGCTGCTGATCGGCACTTTCACGTACCTGCCGCTGATTAACAACATCTACTACTCCACGTTGGACTGGACGCTGGGTTCTGCGTCCGCCACCGTCGTCGGCCTGGACAACTACCTGACGTTCTTCACCAGCGCGGACGCCGGTAAGGTGCTCGGCACCACCGCGGTCTTTACCGCCACCACCGTGGGCGGATCGATGGTCCTGGGGCTGCTGGTGGCCCTGGCGCTGAACAGCAAGGTGCGCGGCACCACGTTCGCCCGCGCAGCGGTCTTCGCCCCGTACGTGCTCTCCGGCGTGGGAGTGGGCCTGGTGTGGCTGTTCATTTTCGACCCCGGCTATGGTGTCCTGTCCTGGATCCTCCGCGGGCTGGGCCAGCAGAGCCCGCAGTGGATCAACGATCCCCAGCTCTCCCTGGCCATGGTGATCCTGGTCTACGTGTGGAAGAACCTGGGCTATTGCGCGGTGGTGTTCCTTGCGGGGTTGCAGTCGCTGCCCAAGGACGTCATGGAGGCCGCCGCCCTGGACGGGGCGGGAAGCTTCCGCCGCTTCCTGAGCATCTCCGTACCGCTGCTTTCACCCACCACGTTCTTCCTGCTGATCACCACCATGCTCAGCTCCCTGCAGGCCTTTGACCTGATCCGGATCATGACCCCACTGGGTTCCGGCACCAGCACCCTGATCTACGAGGCGTACCTGCAGGCGTTCGGCGCCTACAACCGCGCGGGCTACTCGGCGGCAGTCTCCGTGGTGCTGTTCGTGATCCTCCTGGTCATCACCGTGCTGCAGCTCCGCTTTGTCGAAAAGAAGGTGCACTACTCATGACAGCGCCCACGGCACCTGCCGCCCGCGAGACAAGCCAGGCGCGCGACGGCGGGACCCCGCCCCGGGCGCGTGCCTTCAGCCGGCAAAACCTCGCGGCCACCCTGCTCACCGGATACCTGCCGCTCGCGGCCGCCGTCCTGGTGGTGTTCCTGCCGCTGCTGTGGATGGTCCTCAGCTCGTTCAAGCAGCCCGGGGAGATTGTCACCCTGGACCTCAAGGTGCTGCCTGAAGGACTCAACCTGGAGAACTACGCGGTAGCCATGACCACCGTCCCGTTCGGACAGTTCTTCCTCAACAGCACGGTGGTCACCGTGGCGGGCTCCGGCATCAAGGTACTGCTGGCTATCCTCACGGCCTATGCGCTGGTGTTTGTCCGGTTTCCGTTCAAGAAGCTGATCTTCGTGCTGATCCTGGTGGCCCTCATGGTTCCCGCGCAGGTGTCCATTCTGCCCAACTACATCCTGATCGCCGGGATGGGTGGGAAGAACACCCTGTGGGGCATTATCCTTCCCGGCCTCGGCACAGCGTTCGGGACCTTCCTGCTGCGCCAGCACTTCCTCACGCTGCCCGCGTCCATCCTCGAGGCGGCCGAGATCGACGGTGCCGGACACTGGCGGCGGTTGTGGCAGGTGGTGGCCCCGGTGTCCCTGCCCTCGATTGCCACCGTGGCCCTGGTGACTGTGGTCAGTGAGTGGAATGAATACATCTGGCCGCTGATCATCACCGACAAGCCCGAAAGCATGACCCTGCCCGTGGGCCTCACCCTGCTGCAGAACTCAGAAGGCAACGGCGCGGGCTGGGGCATCATGATGGCCGGCGCGGTGCTGGTCATCCTGCCCATCCTCGTGGTGTTCGCCATGCTGCAGCGCTACATCGTCGCCGGCCTGACGCAGGGAAGCGTCACCGGCTGACCCGGCCGGCCACCCGGCGTCGGCCTCTGCTCTTTCCTCCTCCGCATCAAGCCGGTTGATGGGCTGCGCCCGCAGCACCCCACCGGCACCACAGAAAGGCACCACCTTGGCACGAAACATCTTCACCTCTCCGGTGGACCGGCGGCTCTTCCTCTCCCTGGCAGGCGCCGGGGCGGGCGCGGCGGCCCTCACCGCTTGCGGCGGTCCCTCCACCTCGGCTGGCCCCGGGCCGGCCACCGCGACGCTGGATTTCGACGGCGTGAAGCCCGCAGCGTCATTCGACTTCTGGTCCAACCACCCCGGCAAGTCGCAGGAGGTGGAGAAAAGCATCATCGCGAAGTTCCAGGCCAAGCACCCGGACATCAAAGTCAACCTGGTCACGGCCGGTGCAAACTATGAGGAGATTGCCCAGAAGTTCCAGACCGCGCAGGCCGCCAAGTCGGGCCTTCCCGCGCTGGTGGTCCTCTCCGACGTGTGGTGGTTCCGCTACTACCTGAACGAAAGCATCATCCCGCTGGACGCCCTCATCAAGCAGCTGGACGTCAAGCTGGACGATTTCCGCACCTCGCTGGTGGACGACTACAAGTACGACGGCCAGCAGTGGGCGCTCCCCTACGGCCGTTCCACCCCGCTGTTCTACTACAACAAGGACCACTTCGCCGCCGCCGGCCTTCCGGACCGTGCGCCAGCCACCTGGCAGGAATTCGCCGAGTGGGCACCGAAGCTCAAGGCAGCCGCCGGGGCACAGTACGCATTCATGCATCCGGCCCTTGCCGGATACGCGGGGTGGACGCTGCAGAACAATCTGTGGGGGGAAGGCGGCGGCTGGTCCAAGGGCTGGGACATCACGTGCGACTCGCCCGAATCGGTGGCGGCGCTCCAGGCGGTACAGGACTCCGTCTACAAGGACAGCTGGGCCGGAGTGTCTTCGAAGGAATCGGCTGACGACTTCGCCGCGGGGCTGGCCTCGGCCACCCTGTCCTCCACGGGCTCGCTGATCGGCATCCTGAAATCGGCCTCTTTCAACGTGGGCGTCGGATTCCTGCCCGGCGGCTCCCGGGCCAAGACCGGAGTCTGCCCCACCGGCGGGGCGGGCCTGGGCATCCCCAGCGGCGTGACCCGCGAAGAACAGCTCGCAGCCGCGATGTTCCTCCAGTTCGTCACCGAACCCGAAAACACCGCAGAGTTCTCCGCCGCCACCGGCTATATGCCCACGCGCACGTCAGCGGACATGACTGCAGTGCTGGCCAAAACCCCGCAGATCAAGACCGCCACGGACCAGCTGTCCGTCACCCGCGTCCAGGACAACGCCCGCGCGTTCCTCCCCGGCGCCGACCAGGAGATGGCAAAAGCCGCCGCGAAGATCCTCACCCAGCAGGCCGACGTCAAGGCCACCATGACAGAACTGAAGTCGACCCTTGAGGGCCTCTACACCAAGGACGTGAAGCCCAAGTTGAAGGCATAGCGCACCTGCTCAGCGGGGTTCATCGGGCGCAGGGCAGGGCCGTTGCTTAAGCTATCGATTATCGATAGTCTTCCATTGTTATTCGATATGGGAGATGTAATGGGAAAAATGACGGTCCTTGCCCTGCGCGTGGTCATCGCGATGGTCCTGGCAGGTTCACTGTTCGTTCAGGTGCGGATGGTGCCGCTGTTGTCCGCCGATTTGCAAGAGGCCGGCGCACCGAACGGCGCGCGTTTGGGCTTTCTGGCGATTGTGGTGCTGGGCATTGCCTGCGTGCAGGTCACCGCCGTGTGTGTCTGGCGGCTGCTGACCATGGTGCGCCGCGGGACGGTCTTCTCGCAGGGGGCCTTCCGGTACGTGGACGTGATCTTCGGCGCCATCTCCGCCGCCTCTGCACTGGTGTTCGGGGTGGCAGTCCTGCTGGCACCCGGGGACGTTGCGCCCGGCGTCGTCCTGCTGGTCTGCGGTGCGGCCCTGATGGTGGCCGGCGTGGCACTCATCGTCCTGGTGCTGCGGACGCTGCTGGCCCAGGCAGTGGCACGGGACGCAGAGGCCACGCACCTGCGCACCGAACTCGACGAGGTCATCTGATGCCCATCATCGTGGACATCGATGTGGTCCTGGCCCGGCGCAAGATGTCAGTAGGGGCCTTGGCCGAACGTGTGGGCATCACGCCGGCAAACCTGGCCGTACTCAAGAACGGCCGGGCAAAGGCAGTCCGGTTCACCACACTGGAAGCACTCTGCGAAGTCCTGGAGTGCCAGCCCGGCGACCTGCTGCGCTGGGTGCCCGGGGACGGCCCCGCCGACGCTGACTCCGACGATGGGCCCGCCGGTGCACGTAGGCCGGTCCCCCACACCCCCAACTGAGTGGCAGCAGATGTCCTTCTGGAGTGTCAAAACGACATCTGCTGCTACTCACGTTGGGCTACGGGATGGGTACCGGGGTGACGCCGAGCGGCACGAGGTGCTCCGCACCGCCGTCGGGAGCCGAAAGCACCCAGATTCCCTTGTCGTGGACCGCAACGGAATGCTCCCACTGGCAGGACCGCTTGCCGTCCGTGGTCACAACGGTCCAGTCATCCTCGAGCACGGCGGTCTCAATGCCGCCGCGGACCAGCATGGGCTCGATGGCAAGGCACAGGCCGGGCTTGATCTTGGGCCCGCGGTGGTTGGTGCGGTAGTTCAGCACGTCCGGCGCCATGTGCATCTCGGAGCCGATGCCGTGCCCCACGTAGTCCTCCAGGATGCCCAGCGGCTTCCCGGGCACGGACGAAACGTAGTCGTCAATGGCAGCGCCGATGTCCCCCACGTGGGTGCCTGTGGCCAACGCCGCGATCCCGCGCCACATCGCCGCCTGCGTGACGTCGGAGAGTCGCTGGTCCTCTGGGTCTGCGGTGCCCACGATGACGGTCCGCGCCGAATCCGAGTGCCACCCGTTAACGATCGCGCCGCCGTCGATGGAGATGATGTCGCCGTCCTGCAGGACCCTGCCGCCGGGGATGCCGTGCACCACTTCGTCGTTCACGGACGTGCAGATGGTGGCCGGGAAGCCGTGGTAGCCAAGGAAGTTGGACTTCGCGCCCGCGTCGCTGAGGACCGCGGCGAAGACGTCGTCCAGGTGCTTGGTGGTCACGCCGGGGGCGGCCGCAGCCGCGGCGGCGTCCAGGGCCTGGCTCAGGACGAGGCCTGCCTCGTGCATGGTGCGCATCTGGGCGTTGTTCTTGAATTCGATGCGGGGCTGGCCGAAGGCCATGGTGTGTCCTTTCAAATGGCTGAGGCCCCTCCCGGGATGCCGGGAGGAGCCTCGAATAACCAGTGGCCTGGAATCAGGCCGCCTGTGCGGCCTTGATGGCCTGCATGACGCGGTCGGTCACTTCGTCGATGGGGCCGATGCCGTCCACCTGGGTGAGGATGCCGCGTTCCGCGTACTTCGCCACCACGGCTTCGGTCTGCTCGTGGTACAGGTCGAGGCGGTGGCGGATGACGGCTTCGTTGTCGTCGCTCCGGCCCGTTTCCTTGGCCCGGCCCAGGAGGCGGTGCACCAGTTCCTCATCGTCCGCGGTGAGCTGCAGGACGACGTCGAGCTTCTCCTCGTTCTTGGCGAGGATCTCGTCAAGGTAGTCCACCTGGGCGGTGGTACGGGGGTAGCCGTCCAGCAGGAAGCCGGATTCGACGTCGGACTCGCTGAGGCGGTCGCGGACCATCTTGTTGGTCACGCTGTCCGGAACGAAGTCTCCGTTGTCCATGTACTTCTTGGCCTCGATGCCAAGCGGCGTTTCGCCTTTTACATTGGCACGGAAGATGTCGCCGGTGGAGATTGCCACAACGCCGAGGCGCTCCGAAATCCGCTCCGCCTGCGTTCCTTTTCCGGAACCGGGAGGTCCAATAATCAGCATTCTCGTCATCGCAAAAGCCCTTCGTAGTGACGTTGTTGTAGCTGCGCATCAATCTGCTTAACGGTCTCCAACCCAACGCCCACCATGATCAGGATCGAGGTGCCACCGAACGGGAAGTTCTGGTTCGCGTTGATCAGTACCAGTGCCACCAGCGGGATCAGTGCCACGAAGCCCAGGTAGAGGGCGCCGGGCAGCGTGATCCGTGAGAGCACGTACTGCAGGTAATCCGCGGTCGGTTTACCGGCACGGATACCGGGAATGAAGCCGCCGTACTTCTTCATGTTGTCCGACACTTCTTCAGGGTTGAAGGTGATGGCTACGTAGAAGTAGGTAAAGAACACGATCAGGGCGAAGTAAAGCGCCATGTAGATCGGGTGGTCGCCGCGGGTCAGGTTGTTGTTGATCCATTCAACCCATGGCTGGAGCTGCTCGCCCTGCTTCGGCTGGTTGAACTGTGAGATCAGGCCGGGCAGGTAGAGCATGGAAGAAGCGAAGATCACCGGGATAACACCGGCCATGTTCACCTTGATGGGGATGTAGGTGCTGGTTCCGCCAACGGTCCGCCGTCCGATCATCCGCTTGGCGTACTGCACGGGGACCCGGCGCTGGGACTGCTCAACGAAGACCACCAGGGCCACGGTCAGCAGGCCGACCACCAGCACGATGAAGAACGTTCCGGGGCCCTGCGAGGTCCAGATGGCACCCAGGGACGTGGGGAACTGTGCAGCGATCGACGTGAAGATCAGCAGGGACATGCCGTTGCCGACGCCCTTCTCCGTAACGAGCTCGCCCATCCACATGATCAGGCCGGTACCGGCCGTGAGCGTGATGATGATCAGGATGGTGGTGATGATGCTTTCATCCGGGATGATCGGCAGCGCACACCCGGGCAGGAGCTGGCCGGAACGGGCCAGGGACACCAGGGTGGTGGCGTTGAGCAGGCCCAGGGCGATGGTGAGGTACCGGGTGTACTGGGTCAGCTTGGACTGGCCCGAAGCGCCCTCTTCGTAGAGCTGCTGGAACCGGGGAATGACCACCCGGAGCAGCTGCACGATGATGCTGGCCGTAATGTACGGCATGATGCCGAGGGCGAAGACGGACACCTGCAGCAGAGCACCGCCGCTGAACAGGTTCACGAGCTGGTACAGCCCACCCGCCGTCTGTCCGTTCTGCAAGCATTGCTGGACATTCTGGTAGTTCACACCAGGCGAGGGAATGAAGGCACCCAAGCGGAAGATGGTGATGATTCCCAGCGTGAACAACAACTTGCGTCGCAGATCAGGCGTGCGAAAGGCCCGGCCAAATGCGCTAAGCAAGCGTCCTCCTGTGGTGTGAAGAAGAGTGATGTGATGGGGATCTATGAATCCCAACAACCGAGTCTAACGGTTGTATGCGCCATGCGAACAATCCGGGGCAGCGCAACTGCGCCGGATGGCACCGCCCAAGCGATTAACGGAACGGCTGTGGGGATGAAAAAACTCCCGGTGACCAGGGCCTGGGGCCCCGGTCACCGGGAGTTCAGCTACGGGCTCGCGCCCCACCGCCCTAGAGGGAGGTGGTGCTTCCGCCTGCAGCAGCGATCTTTTCTGCGGCGCTGGCCGAGAATGCGTGGGCGGTGACGTCAACCTTGACGGTGATGTCGCCGGTGCCCAGCACCTTGACGGGCTGGTTCTTGCGAACGGCGCCCTTTTCGACCAGGTTCTCCACGGTGACTGCGCCACCTTCGGGGAACAGCTCGTTGAGCTTGTCCAGGTTTACAACCTGGAACTCAACGCGGAACGGGTTCTTGAAGCCGCGCAGCTTGGGCAGGCGCATGTGCAGCGGCAGCTGGCCGCCGGCAAAGCCAGCCTTTACCTGGTAGCGGGCCTTCGTACCCTTGGTACCGCGACCGGCGGTCTTACCCTTGGATGCCTCGCCACGACCCACACGGGTCTTGGCGGTCTTGGCACCCTGGGCGGGACGCAGGTGGTGAACCTTCAGGGCGTTCTGCTTCTCAGCAGCCTGACCCTGTTCAGCAGTCTTCTCTGCCATTTACTTCGCCTCCTCAACGTTCACGAGGTGCGGAACCGTGTTGAGCATGCCCACGGTCACGGCGTCGGCGGAACGGACAACGCTGTGTCCGATGCGCTTCAGGCCGAGGGACCGCAGGGTCTCGCGCTGGTTCTGCTTGACGCCAATGACGCCCTTGATCTGGGTGATTTCCAACTTTGCGTCGGAGGGAACCAGGTTCTTAGCCATGACTACACACCTGCCTTCGGAGCCAGGAGGGCCTTCACCAGTGCCGCCGGAGCAACTTCGTCCAGCGGCAGGCCGCGGCGTGCTGCCACAGCTGCCGGCTCTTCGAGGCGCTTCAGGGCATCAACGGTCGCGTGAACGATGTTGATGGCGTTGGAGGAACCGAGCGACTTGGAGAGGATGTCGTGGATGCCCACGCACTCCAGTACTGCACGGACCGGGCCACCGGCGATAACACCGGTACCGGCGGAAGCCGGACGCAGCATAACGACGCCCGCAGCAGCTTCACCCTGCACGCGGTGCGGGATGGTGTTGCCAACGCGCGGAACGCGGAAGAAGGACTTCTTGGCTTCTTCAACGCCCTTGGCGATAGCTGCGGGAACTTCCTTGGCCTTGCCGTAGCCGACGCCAACCATGCCGTTACCGTCACCAACGACGACGAGTGCGGTGAAGCTGAAGCGACGACCACCCTTGACGACCTTGGAAACGCGGTTGATGGTGACAACGCGCTCTACGAACTGGTTCTTTTCGGCGTCACGGCCGCCATCGCGGCCGCCACGGCCACCGCGGTCGCCACGGCCCTGGCCACGGTCGCCACGCTCACCGCGACGGGCGCCACCACGGCGATCGTCGGTGGCGGGGGCAGTGGTCTCAGCAGCTGCGGCCTCGGGTGCCTTCTGATCTGCAGACACAGTGTCCTTTTCGTTGTTTGCTTCGGTCACAGTGACAGCCCACCTTCGCGGGCGCCGTCAGCGACGGCTGCAATGCGGCCGTGGTACTTGTTACCACCACGGTCGAACACAACAGCCTCGACGCCGGCAGCCTTGGCACGTTCGGCAACGAGCTCGCCAACGCGCTTGGCCTTGGCAGTCTTGTCACCGTCGAATGCACGGAGGTCGGCTTCCAGGGTGGACGCGCTTGCTACGGTCTGGCCAATGGTGTCATCGACAACCTGGACAAATACGTGGCGTGCGGAGCGGTTGACCACCAAGCGGGGGCGGACAGCCGTACCGGAAATGCGCTTGCGGATACGAAGCTGGCGGCGGCTGCGACCAGCAGCCTTGCTCTTGTTCGTACGCTTCTTGTTAATGGCGATGGCCATGGTTACTTACCAGCCTTTCCGACCTTGCGGCGGATGACTTCGCCGGCGTAACGGATGCCCTTGCCCTTGTACGGGTCAGGCTTCCGCAGCTTGCGAATGTTGGCAGCAACCTCGCCGACCTGCTGCTTATTGATGCCTGAGACAGAGAGCTTGGTCGGACCCTCTACTGCAAAGGTGATGCCGTCCGGAGCCGAAACGTTGACCGGGTGGCTGTAGCCGAGGGCAAACTCAAGGTCAGAGCCCTTGGCCTGCACGCGGTAACCGGTGCCAACGATTTCGAGCTTCTTCTCGTAGCCTGCGGTGACACCCTGGATCATGTTGGCGATCAGGGTGCGGGTCAGGCCGTGGAGTGAACGGGAGGCGCGCTCGTCGTTCGGGCGGCTGACGGTCAGGGTGGTGTCGTCAAGTGCAACCTCGATCGGGCTGGCCACAGTGTGGCTCAGCTCGCCCTTGGAACCCTTAACGCTGACGACAGAGCCGTCAACCTTGACCTCAACGCCGGCAGGAACGGTGATGGGGAGACGTCCAATACGTGACATTATTCTCTTCCTTTCCCGTTACCAGACGTAGGCGAGGACTTCGCCGCCCACGCCCTTCTTGCCGGCCTGCTTATCAGTCAGGAGCCCGGAAGAGGTGGACAGGATTGCGATACCCAGGCCACCCAGCACGTGCGGCAGGTTGGTGGACTTCGCGTAAACGCGAAGACCCGGCTTGGAGATACGACGGACGCCAGCGATGGAACGCTCGCGGTTCGGACCGAACTTCAGGTCGAGAGTCAGCTTCTTGCCAACCTCTGCGTCTTCTTCCTTCCAGCCGGCGATGAAACCTTCGGCCTTGAGGATGTCAGCAACGCGTGCCTTCAGCTTGCTGTAAGGCATAGACACGGAGTCGTGGTATGCCGAGTTTGCGTTACGCAGGCGCGTAAGCATGTCTGCGACAGGATCTGTCATTGTCATTTGGGCTCTTGCCCTTCCTCGTAACGGTTTCCGCCGCAAGCTTCAGGAAGCTGTGCGGCCGGACCTTTTACGTAGCTAATTAAGCTTCGGTCTTGAACGGGAAACCAAGCGCCTTGAGCAGCGCGCGGCCTTCGTCATCGGTTTTGGCGGTGGTAACGACCGTGATATCCATACCGCGAACGCGGTCGATCTTGTCCTGGTCGATTTCGTGGAACATAACCTGCTCGGTCAGACCGAAGGTGTAGTTGCCGTTGCCGTCGAACTGCTTGCCACTGAGGCCGCGGAAGTCGCGGATACGGGGCAGGGCCAGCGAAACGAGGCGGTCCACGAATTCCCACATACGGTCGCCACGCAGGGTAGCGTGTGCACCGATGGGCATGCCTTCGCGCAGCTTGAACTGTGCGATCGACTTGCGGGCCTTGGTAACCTGCGGCTTCTGGCCGGTGATCTGGGTGAGGTCGCGGACAGCGCCGTCGATCAGCTTGGAGTCCTTGGCGGCATCTCCAACACCCATGTTCACAACAACCTTCACCAGGCGGGGTACCTGGTTCACGTTCTCGTACTTGAATTCATCCTGGAGCGTTGCCTTGATGGATTCGGCGTACTTGGTCTTCAGACGAGGAACGATCTTCGTTGCCGGAGTCTCGAGAGTCTCAGTCATTAGATGTCCTTCCCGGAGCTCTTGGACACGCGGATACGGACGGTCTTCTTGACACCGTTCTTCTCCACAGTGTCGAGGCGGAAGCCCACACGGGTCGGCTTCTTGGTCGACGGGTCAACCAGGGCCACGTTGGAAATGTGGATCGGGGCCTCTACGACCTCGATGCCGCCGGTCTTGGTGCCGCGCTGCGACTGTCCAACACGGGTGTGCTTGGTGACGCGGTTGATACCTTCAACCAGCACGCGGTTGGTGTCGGTGAAGACGCGCAGAACCTTGCCCTGCTTGCCGCGGTCGCCGCCGCGCTCAGCCTTGGCGCCAGTGATGACCTGAACCAGGTCACCCTTCTTGATCTTTGCAGCCATGGACTAGAGCACCTCCGGAGCCAGAGAAACGATCTTCATGAACTTCTTGTCACGGAGTTCACGACCAACCGGTCCGAAGATACGGGTACCGCGGGGGTCACCGTCGTTCTTCAGGATCACAGCTGCGTTCTCGTCAAACTTGATGTAGGAACCATCCGCACGGCGGCGTTCCTTCTTGGTACGGACGATGACTGCCTTGACAACATCGCCCTTCTTTACGTTGCCGCCCGGGATTGCATCCTTGACGGTGGCGACGATGACGTCACCGATGCCTGCGTAGCGACGGCCGGATCCACCGAGAACGCGAATGGTAAGGATTTCCTTAGCACCCGTGTTGTCGGCGACCTTGAGTCGCGACTCCTGCTGAATCACTATTTACTCCTTGCGTCGCGCCGGTTCTCAGGCCGTGGTCTTGCTACGGAATGAGCCTTGCGGAACGGTTGATCGGGGTGTCTCTTGACCCGCCTGGATTTTGCCAGACCAGGCCTAAACGCCTGTGCCAGAAGCAGTTGCTCCCATCCGGTCCGGGACGGATCCCGGGCGCACAGGGGCACTGTGCTGTGGCACGCTTGTTTACGAGGTTGATGACGGCGCACAGAAGGCGCCATACAAACTCAATATCCTAGCATGCTTTTCGCCAGTTCCCATATCACCAGGAAGCACCGCCCCGCAAGCAGCGCAGGACGTACGACGACGCCACGCACGGCAGCCGTTCGCCCCACCCGGGGTGCCGCTCCCCCGCGCCGCCGGCCCGCCGTCGTCGTCCCCCACCCCGGTGGTTAAACGAGGAAGCCCCCGCTCCCGCAAAGGGAACAGGGGCTTCCAGCGAAGCAGCAGGTGCTACTTGGCCTTTTCGAGAATTTCCACGAGCCGCCAGTTCTTGGTGGCGGACAGCGGACGGGTCTCGGCGATGACAACGAGGTCGCCGATGCCGGCGGTGTTCTCTTCGTCGTGTGCCTTGACCTTGGAAGTGCGGCGGATGACCTTGCCGTACAGTGCGTGCTTCACGCGGTCTTCAACCTCGACGACGATGGTCTTTTCCATCTTGTCGGAGACCACGTAGCCGCGACGGGTCTTGCGGTAACCGCGCTGCTCAGCCGTGGCTGCAGTAGCAGATTCGGTCACGTTCTGGTCCTTTTCACTCACTTGGCGTCCTCCTCGGACTCAGCCGTTTCAGCCTTCTCGGCCTTCTTGGTTGCAGCCTTCTTGGACTTCTTTTCTTCCTTGGCTTCCACAACCGGTGCGGCAACCTCGGCACGAATGCCCAGCTCGCGTTCGCGGAGAACGGTGTAGATGCGTGCAATGTCCTTCTTTACTGCACGCAGGCGACCGTGGTTCTCCAGCTGACCGGTGGCGGACTGGAAACGCAGGTTGAACAGCTCTTCCTTAGCCTTACGGAGTTCTTCTACGAGACGCTCGTTGTCGAAACCGTCCAGCTGCGCGGGAGCCAGATCCTTGGATCCTACTGCCATTTCTACTCACCACCTTCGCGACGCACAATGCGTGCCTTCAACGGCAGCTTGTGGATTGCCAGGCGCAGGGCCTCGCGAGCTACCTCTTCATTGACACCGGAGAGTTCGAAGAGAACCCGTCCCGGCTTGACGTTGGCGACCCACCATTCCGGTGAACCCTTACCGGAACCCATGCGGGTTTCGGCAGGCTTCTTGGTCAGGGGACGGTCCGGGTAGATGTTGATCCAGACCTTACCGCCACGCTTGATGTGGCGGGTCATCGCAATACGGGCAGATTCGATCTGACGGTTGGTGACGTATGCCGGGCTGAGAGCCTGGATACCCCACTCGCCGAACGAGACCTCGGTGCCGCCCGTAGCAGCGCCGGAACGACCCGGGTGGTGCTGCTTACGGTGCTTGACTCGACGTGGGATAAGCATTTAAGCCTGTCCTCCTTCTGCTGCTGCAGGTGCAGCCTCAACTGCCGGAGCCTCTGCAGCAGGAGCTGCGTCAGCGGCCGGGCGGTCGTTGCGACGACGGCGGTCACCACGGTCAGCGCCACCCGGGCGTCCGCCACGGTCGGAGCGGGGTCCGCGGGACGGTGCCGAAGCAGCCTGTGCGGCCAGTTCCTTGGCGGTGACGTCGCCCTTGTAGATCCAGACCTTCACGCCGATGCGGCCGAAGGTGGTCTTGGCTTCGTAGAAGCCGTAGTCGATGTTCGCGCGGAGGGTGTGCAGGGGCACACGGCCTTCGCGGTAGAACTCCGAGCGGGACATTTCAGCGCCACCCAGGCGGCCCGAGCAAGCGATACGGATACCCTTGGCACCGGCACGCTGTGCGGACTGCATGGCCTTCTTCATCGCGCGGCGGAAAGCCACACGTGAGGTCAGCTGCTCTGCAACACCCTGGGCAACCAGCTGTGCTTCCATCTCGGGGTTCTTGACCTCGAGGATGTTCAGCTGGACCTGCTTGCCGGTGAGCTTTTCGAGCTCGCCGCGGATGCGGTCTGCTTCTGCTCCACGGCGGCCGATGACGATACCCGGGCGGGCCGTGTGGATGTCCACGCGGACACGGTCACGAGTGCGCTCGATTTCGACCTTGGCGATGCCGGCGCGCTCCATGCCCGTGGACATGAGCTGGCGGATGCGGATGTCTTCGCGAACGAAGTCCTTGTACCGCTGTCCGGCCTTGGTGCTGTCAGCGAACCAGTGCGATACGTGATCGGTGGTGATGCCGAGTCGGAACCCGTGCGGGTTTACTTTCTGTCCCACTTAGCGAGCCTCCTCTTTCTCCGGGGTAGCGACTACCACGGTGATGTGGCTGGTGCGCTTCTTGATCTGAAATGCACGACCCTGGGCACGCGGCTGGAACCGCTTCATGGTCGGGCCTTCATCAACAAACGCTTCGCTGATGATGAGGTCGCCTTCGTCAAACGCAACGCCGTCGCGGTCCGCGAGGACCCGGGCGTTGGAGATTGCCGACTGAACTACCTTGAATACCGGCTCCGAAGCTGCCTGGGGGGCAAACTTCAGAATTGCCAGAGCCTCATTCGCTTGCAAACCACGAACAAGGTTGACGACGCGCCGGGCCTTCATAGGCGTTACGCGGATGTGGCGCGCAATTGCCTTGGCTTCCATTGCTTTCCTTCTCTCGTCTTTGACGTAAGTGCAGGCGCCTAGCGGCGCTTGCCCTTACGGTCGTCCTTGACATGGCCGCGGAATGTCCGCGTGGGAGCGAATTCGCCGAGCTTGTGCCCGACCATCGACTCGGTGACAAACACCGGAATGTGCTTGCGTCCGTCGTGTACGGCGATCGTGTGTCCGAGCATGTCGGGGATGATCATCGAACGGCGGGACCAGGTCTTGATGACGTTCTTGGTGCCCTTTTCGTTTTCCCTGGCTACCTTCACAAAGAGGTGCTGGTCAACGAAAGGACCTTTTTTCAGGCTGCGTGGCATGTGTCCAGGCTCCTATCGCTTGTTCTTGCCAGTACGACGGCGACGAACAATAAGCTTGTCGCTCTCTTTGTTGGGGCGGCGCGTGCGGCCTTCACGCTGACCGTTCGGGTTGACGGGGTTACGTCCACCGGACGTCTTACCCTCGCCACCACCGTGCGGGTGGTCAACCGGGTTCATGGCTACACCACGGACGGTCGGGCGGACGCCCTTCCAGCGCATGCGGCCGGCCTTGCCCCAGTTGATGTTCGACTGCTCGGCGTTGCCGACCTCGCCGACGGTTGCGCGGCAGCGCACGTCAACGTTGCGGATTTCGCCGGAGGGCAGTCGCAGCTGGGCGAAACGGCCTTCCCTGGCAACGAGCTGGATGGATGCACCGGCAGAACGGCCCATCTTGGCACCGCCGCCCGGACGCAGCTCCACTGCGTGCACAACGGTACCCACGGGGATGTTGCGCAGGGGCAGGTTGTTGCCCGGCTTGATGTCAGCGTTGGGGCCGGCCTCTACGAAGTCGCCCTGGGACAGCTTGTTCGGGGCGATGATGTAACGCTTGGTGCCATCAACGTAGTGCAGGAGGGCGATGCGAGCCGTACGGTTCGGATCGTACTCGATTTCGGCAACGCGGGCGTCAACGCCGTCCTTGTCGTGGCGACGGAAGTCGATCAGACGGTACTGGCGCTTGTGTCCGCCACCCTTGTGACGGGTGGTGATCTTACCGGTGTTGTTACGGCCGCCCTTTTTGGGCAGCGGACGTACCAACGACTTTTCCGGCGTTGACCGCGTGATTTCGGTGAAGTCCGCTACGCTCGAGCCACGACGGCCCGGGGTAGTCGGCTTGTATTTACGGATTCCCATAATTTATTTCCTCGTTAAAGTGGTCTCCGCTACGCGAGCGGACCGCCGAAGATGTCGATGGTGCCTTCTTTGAGGCTCACAATTGCACGCTTGGTGCTCTTGCGGGTGCCCCATCCGAATTTGGTGCGCTTGCGCTTACCGGCACGGTTGATGGTGTTGATCGATTCGACCTTGACGGAGAAAATCTTCTCCACGGCCAGCTTGATCTCAGCCTTGTTCGAGCGGGGGTCCACCAGGAAGGTGTACTTGCCCTCGTCGATCAGGCCATAGCTCTTTTCCGACACGACGGGTGCAAGCACGACGTCGCGGGGATCCTTGATGGTGGCTGCACTCACTTGGCATCCTCCTCGTTCTTAGCTGCCTTAGCGGCAACGAATGCTTCGTAAGCAGCCTTGGTGAAGACAACGTCATCAGAGACGAGAACGTCGTAGGTGTTCAGCTGGTCTGCGTACAGAACGTGGACACCGGTGAGGTTGCGCACGGACAGTGCAGCAACATCGTTGGCGCGCTCGATGACGACCAGCAGGTTCTTGCGGTCGGAAACGCCGCGCAGCGTTGCCAGTGCGGTCTTGGCGGAGGGCTTGGTGCCTTCAACCAGGTCAGCGACAACGTGGATACGACCGTTGCGGGCCCGGTCAGACAGTGCGCCGCGCAGTGCAGCAGCAATCATCTTCTTGGGGGTCCGCTGGCTGTAGTCACGCGGGGTGGGACCGTGGACAACGCCACCGCCGGTCATGTGCGGAGCACGGATTGAACCCTGACGGGCGCGGCCGGTGCCCTTCTGCTTGAACGGCTTGCGTCCTGCACCGGAAACTTCAGCGCGGGTCTTGGTCTTGTGGGTACCCTGGCGAGCAGCAGCGAGCTGGGCAACGACAACCTGGTGCAGCAGCGGCACGTTGGTCTGGACGTCGAAGATCTCGGCAGGCAGGTCAACCTGGACAGTGTTAGCCATTGAACTAGGCTCCCTTCACGGCGGTACGTACGAAGACGACCTGGCCGCGGGCGCCGGGGACGGCACCCTTGATCAGGAGCAGCGACTTCTCGGCGTCAACCGCGTGGACCGTGAGGTTCAGCGTGGTGTGACGCACGGCGCCCATGCGGCCGGCCATTTTCATGCCCTTGAAGACGCGGCTCGGGGTGGATGCGCCACCGATTGAACCGGGCTTACGGTGGTTCTTGTGGGCACCGTGGGAAGCTCCAACACCGTGGAAGCCGTGACGCTTCATAACACCGGCGAAGCCCTTACCCTTGGTGGTGCCGATGACGTCGATCTTCTGGCCGGCAGCGAAGAGCTCAACGGACAGCTCCTGGCCCAGCTCGTACTCGGCAGCATCTGCGGTACGGAGTTCGACGACGTGGCGGCGAGGCGTGACGCCTGCCTTTTCAAAGTGACCAGCCAGCGGCTTGGTGACCTTGCGGGGATCGATCTGGCCGTAGCCGATCTGAACGGCGACGTAGCCATCTACCTCTGCGTTGCGCAGCTGGGTGATGACGTTCGAGTCTGCCTGGACCACAGTGACGGGGATGAGCTTGTTGTTCTCGTCCCAGACCTGGGTCATGCCGAGCTTCGTGCCCAGCAGGCCCTTTACGTTACGGGTTGCGGTCATAGTTTCTCAGCACCTCCCTACAGCTTGATTTCGATGTTCACGTCGGCCGGCAGGTCGAGGCGCATGAGCGAGTCGACAGCCTTGGGCGTGGGATCGATGATGTCGATAAGACGCTTGTGCGTGCGCATTTCAAAGTGCTCGCGGCTGTCTTTGTACTTGTGCGGAGAGCGGATAACGCAGTAAACGTTCTTCTCCGTGGGCAGCGGCACGGGGCCAACTACCGTTGCGCCTGCGCGCGTGACCGTCTCAACGATCTTCCGTGCTGAAACGTCAATGACCTCGTGGTCGTATGACTTCAGCCGGATGCGGATTTTTTGTCCCGCCATGTCGCCTGACTCTCTTTCAGTCTGTGCTTCCCCGGGTTAGGGCTGCCCTGTTCACTTACCTGTTGTATGGCTGCCGAAGCAATTGAGGTCGTAACCACCATCCGCCGCACAAACTGAATCCGGATGAATCCGGGTTCCTCACCTTGCCGGCGCAACCGACCCCCGCGGTCGGGCGTGTCGCGCTGTACACGCAAACAAATCCGCATTTTCCATTGGGGTGGGTTATGTTTGGGCTTCCACTTGGACCCTGACACCCGGCATTATCCGGATCGGGACACGAAGAAGCGCTTGAACAACTCATCTAGTATGCCGGATATCTGCGGCAGAAGCCAATCGCCTGAATCGGCCCTGGCGCATCGCCTGGCGGGCACTCTTCGATACTCCTGCAAGCCCACCCATTGCCCCGGCTGCCCGGCGAATGGATGATGGGGACATGACGCTGGAGAGCACCGAATCCGTCACCGAACTGGCCACCCGCATGCCGCCGTCGTTCACCCTCGGCGTGGCTGCGGCGGCATTCCAGATCGAAGGCGCGCTGGCCGACGGCGGCCGCGGCCCGTCCGGGTGGGACGCGTTTGCCCAAAAGCCCGGCGCCATCATCGACGGCCACTCACCCGCCATCGCGTGCGACCACTACAACCGGCTGCCAGAGGACGTCGCGCTACTGAAGGAGCTCGGCGTCGACTCCTACCGGTTCTCCCTCGCCTGGCCCCGCATCCAACCCGATGGCCGCGGCAGGCTCAACCCGGAGGGCCTCGACTTCTACGACCGGCTGATCGACCAGCTGCTGGAAGCCGGCATCGCCCCCATGGCCACCTTGTACCACTGGGACACTCCGCTGCCGCTGGAACACCGCGGCGGCTGGCTCAACAGGGAAACCGCGGAACGCTTTGGCGAGTACGCTGCTGCCGCCGGGGAACGGTACGGCGACCGCGTCTCGCAGTGGGTCACGCTCAACGAACCAGTCTCCGTGACGCTCAACGGCTACGCCCTCGGCGTCCATGCCCCTGGCAGGGCCCTGATGTTCGACGCGCTCCCCTCCATCCACCACCAGCTCCTGGCCCACGGACTGGGCGCCCAGGCACTCCGCGCAGCAGGCGTCCAGGGCGGGATTGGAGTCACGAACCTGCACGCCCCCATCCGTCCGGCATCCCGCAAGATCGGAGACCGGCTGGTGGCCCACCTGTACGACCTGTTGATGAACAGGATCTATGCAGACCCGGTGCTGCTGGGCCGCTATCCCAACCTTCCGGTATATGCCCGGCCGTGGCTGCGCTCGATCGGGCGCATCTCTGATTCCGACCTGCGCACCATCCACCAGCCACTCGATTTCTACGGACTGAACTACTACTTCCCGGTCAAGGTGGCCCTGGGGCGGGGCGTCGCCCCCATCCCTGCGGACATGCACAAGGCCGTGGCACGGCTGCCCTTCCACGAGGTGGGCTACCCGGAGTTCAGCAACACGGGCTTCGGCTGGCCTGTGGCCCCCGGGCACCTGGGTGTCCTGCTGCAGGAACTGAGGGACCGGTACGGTGCGGCGCTCCCGCCGGTCTACATCACAGAAGGCGGTGCCAGCTTCCCCGAACCGGACACAGTATCCGGAACCCTGCAGGACGGTGAGCGCGTCAGCTATCTGGCCTCGCACCTGGGAGCCGCCCTGGAAGCGACGGCCCCGGGCGGGATCGCCTCCGGAGTGGACCTGCGCGGCTACTTCGTCTGGACCCTCATGGATAATTTCGAGTGGGCCGCCGGGTACTCGCAGCGGTTCGGCCTGGTCCACGTCGACTTCAGCAGCCAGGAGCGTACGCCGAAACAATCGTTCTACTGGTATCAGGCCCTCTCCCGGGCCCGCAGGGGGCAGTCCGCCGGGTAAGCAGCCGTGGCCTTGGCAGAGTCACCCCGCAGGGCGTGGAGCATCTGCCGGTGCCGTTTACTGGTTTTTGTTGGCCCTGTTAATCCGCTTTGCCCGGTCGATCTCGTGGCGGAAGTGTTTCTTCGCCCAGATGACCCCGGCCACCACGGCAGCGGCAACGATCAGGAAAATAAGCCATCCCATGATGAGCTCCTCTCAATGCTGCAACAGTATCAGGGCACTTTCCCGGCCGGAGCGTCGCTGCCGGCATCTGATGGTGCTGAAGGCGCTGAAGGCGCTGAAGGCCGCACAGGTTCCGCGGCCTCCGGGCCGGCGCTCCGGTTCAGCCGCCATACGGCAAAAGCAATCAGGCCGACGGCGATGAGCGCCAGGAGTACGAACGTGTAGCCGCGCATCGCCCAAAGAATGCAGGCGGCAACACCGGCTGCGCCCCACCTGACGAAGATCTTCTCGCCAGCCAGGAGTCCGCCGACCAGCAGCACAGCGAGCAGCACCAAAAGCCACAGCTGCTGCCCTGCAGTGCCGCCAAAAACGGTTCCTGCCCCGGTCAGGGAGAGCAGGACGGCTGCCGCCACAGCGATACCGCGCCCGGCTTTGGACTGTCCGGAGCGGTACCGAAGGAACGCAAGGGCGGCCCCAAGCACCACATACCACTGCGCCGCCCAGAAGGGATCCGGGAAGCCGGTCCCAAAACTCCGGCGGCCGTCCAGTTCGAAGATCGCCGCGCGTTGAACTCCGGCCATCACCACCACAGCACCCGCCTCGAAGGCCACACGGCGCAGTCCTGCCGGGGCTTCCGCGATGCCGACAGCTGCCGCGCCCGCCAGTGCCGCGGCGGCAACCCAGGCCGTGGTGTCTGCCGGGAGACCCGCAACTGTGGCCAGGGCGAACCCGGCCAACGCGGCGCCGGCCAGGGACCAGCGGCGCAAGGGGTCAGCTGCCAGCCGGGCGGACCTTGCCACTCGCACACCATATAGTGCGGCACCGGCCGCGCCGGCACCGAGCCAGGGCGCATAGGCGGCCCAGACGTCCGGGTTTCCGCCTGCCGCCTCCCGGACCACCATGAAGGTACCGACCAGGACAGCGGCCGACGCCGGCGCGTACAGCACCGCGGCCCGCTCAACGTGGGAGGCGCAGAAGAGGACAGCGGCGAGCACCAGGACGGCGAACCCGGCGATCCAATCATCGGCCTGCGGAGCGAGGACCAGCGCGCTGAGGGTGTATCCCAGTGCGGCTGCGAGCCACAGCCAACGCTCAGTTCCGGAGGGGACCGGCATCCGCCGGAACCACGATACGCCGGCCACCGCCGCCGCAAGCGCCAGCGCCAGCAGGAGAAGTGCCACTCCGGTGTAGCCCAGCACCGGGGACGCTGCAGGCGCCACGAGCGGGCTCAGTGCCAGCACCCCGCCCAGCACGGCAAAGACCGCGAAGTAGAGTGCACCGCGCGCCGCGAACAGGGCCCTGGCGACGACGGCCGACACAAGAACCAGCCCGAACTCCACCAGGAGGATCCAGCGTTCGCCACCGGTGCCGGCTGCTCCGAATCGGCTGAAGTAGGCCAGCGGAAGGGCGGCCTGGCCTGCGAGGGTGACCCACACCGCCGCCTGCTGGAAAGGAACCACCTGAAGACGGAAGCGCATCAGCCACCTGACGACGTGCTGCGCGGCAAGAACGCCGGCAAGGGTCAGCGACACAAGATCCGGGGAGGCCGATACGTCGTAACTGAGAACCACGGCCAGGGCCGCCGTCAGTACCCTCGCCGCAATAAAGTACCCTCCCTTCTCCACAGCCCGGGCAGCTGCCGCCACCATCACCGCGGCGAAGGCAGCAAAGATGCCCAGCAACACCTCGATCAGGGTGAGGTTACCGGCGGACAGCCCTACCAGGACCACGAATGACGCCGGTGCGAACCACCCGGAGCCCCGTTGACCGCGCAGCAACAGCCCGGCAGCAGCTGACGACAGCGCCGTGGCGCCCGGGATGACCAGATGCTGCCAGCTCCCCTCCGATAACGGCCACAGCATCGTGCACCCAATGAGCTGAACCGCCAGAACCACACCCGCATCCACGGCCGCGCCACGCGGGGAACGCCCAAGCCGGAAAGACACCAGCACCACGGCCATCTGGAGGGCCAACACCGCAACCAGCAGCGTGGCGGGGTCGACAGCTTCGCCGCCTACAACTGGCGCGCCCGCGGAGCCGACCAGCCTGTCGAACAGCGTCAGCGCCAACAATGTGGCGGCGATGCGGCAAAGCCACCAATATCCCCAACGGTGCAGCCGGGACCGCAGCCGACCCCCTGTGACGGCGAGGTATGCCACCACTACAGCCAGTGCGATGTTCCCGGCATCCGGTGTAATCCATCTGAAGGCGAACTCCACCATCACGCTTGCCAGCACCAGCGGCACCACTTCCCCTGCACGGGGACTCCAGGGGCGCTCCCCGCCCGGCCGGGGTACCAGGAGCAGACCCATGGCAACCGCTGCAGCGAGCTGCAGCAGAATCCCGCTCAACGTCAGCGAGTGTCCCGGCGAAGAGTCCACGGCGGCGAGAACAGCGACTCCCACCGTCCCAAGAATGGAGAAGCCAATCAGGGTGGCTTGGGATGCCAATTCCTTGCGACTCCCCCGCTGCAGCCACGCAGACAACAACTGCTGTACCACGGTTGCTGCGACAACACTGAACCAGACCGCCTGCCCCTGCATGCGCCCCTCCGTCAAGGCGGCCGTCACGGCGGGAACGGCAACTGTGCCTGCGATCCTGGTGTTGAAGAGGAGGATCTGCCGTTGCATACCGCTTTCACGGAGCCCCCGCACTAGCCAGAAGAACGCGGTGAGGAGCACCATAAGGGCGAATTCCCACTCCCCCATCACCCTGCTGACAACCCCCGCCAGGGCAATGCCCGCGAACGGAAGGAACTCAGCGGCCCGGCGCAGCCGGGCCGCCAGGACAAAGCTCGTCAGGAGAAGCAGCAGTACCGGGACCCACAGCGGAACTGCACCGTCGTCAGGCACCCATGCACCGGCAATACTGCGCAGCACAGTGCTGCCCGCAAAGGCTGCCGTCAACGCCCAGTGCACTACGTGGGTCACCATGACGTCGGCACGCCAGCGCGGCGCCAATGCGTCGCTCGGGGCAGGATTGGCCACGTCCGAAGGCAGGGGTTCCTTTTCCCCGTCAAGGCGCCTGGAAGGGAACCAGGCTTCCAGACGGCCGCCGCCTACGGTAACGCCGATGGCCTGCACGGCAAGCAGGACGGCGGCGGCCAGCAGGGCGCCCCTCGCAGTGTCGGTGAGCTCCAGGACAGCCACGGCGCCGGCAACTGTCAGCGCAACACGGGCCGCATAGAAATTGCGGAGCCTGAAGCTTGCTCCCGGTACGGCGGCCATCGTGGCGAAGTATGCACCGCTGAGCCCGAGGATCAGTGCGTACTCGGCAAGGCTGGTGCGCACGAGGAACGTTGCAGCCACGGCAACGGCCGGTACCACGACAGGGTGGACGGTGACCAGGGGCCGCAGGAATAGCGGGGGAAGCCAGCCCGGCCTGGCCAGGCTCAGCAGGGTGAACAGGACTGCCACGGCGATGAGCATCACGAAGTACCAGACAAGGGCGGCACCGAGGACTGCCATACCCGACCAAGCGGTGGAAACAAGGAAAGTCAGCGACAGATACGCCAGCACGCGGCTTTCGAGCCGGAGGGCGGCCGCAATGTAGGCAAGGGTTCCAATGAGCGAAGTGGCGAGCCACGCCGCGGGCCCGTTTTGCCAGACAAAGCTGTAAAGGGCCAGGCCGATGACTGGAACGAGCGCCAGCCCGGTGCCAGTGAAGGCCACGGCAGCAGGCTTCAGGCGCGGTACACGGTGGTGCAGGATGAATCCCGAGCCGTAGAACAGGGCAGCCACGGAGCAGACGCCGGCGAACTTCATCATGGCCGGCAGCGCCGTTCCCACAAACAGGGCCGCTGCGGCAACGAGCAGGAGGCTCGCCACATACAGCGTGACGTTGATGTTCTGGCGGTCACGCCGTTCCCGCCGTGCTGCCAGCTCTTCGGCTGATTCTGCCGGCCGGGGCGGAGCAGCCGCGTATCCGCGGTATGGAACTGGCTGGGTGGTGGGCTTTGGCCGCGGTGTGGCAACGGCCCCCACGGGCACTGGCTGCGCGCGTGCCGCGGGGCGGCTTGGCAGTCCGGGAGCAGGCTGAGGTGCAGAAGCCGTGACCACCGGCGGGGCGAACGTCGGCGGCACTGCCGAAGCCGGTGCCGGGGCGGGTGCCTGGACCTGGGCCTGCACCCGTTCCGGCGGCGAGGTGGTGGATTTCGTCGCCTGGCCCTCAGCCACTTTGGCCATGGCATCCAGCCAGCCCTGCAAGTGACCGGCCCGGTAGCCTGCCTCGTACGAATCGTCCGGCATGAGATGGCCTTTCAGGGAGGGCGTGGCATTAGTCCTGCGATTTATCCAGTGACTGGATTAACGGTAGCAAAAGAAGGCCCCGCTGCACACAGCAGCGGGGCCTTCTGTGGATTACCGGGACATAATCTCGGCTATCCGGTGATCAGCAAGAGTTACTTGATGATCTTGGTGACGCGTCCCGAACCAACGGTGCGGCCGCCTTCGCGGATAGCGAAGCCGAGGCCGTCTTCCATAGCGATCGGCTGGATGAGCGCAACGGTCATCTCAGTGTTGTCGCCGGGCATAACCATTTCCGTGCCCTCGGGCAGGGTGATAACGCCGGTAACGTCCGTCGTACGGAAGTAGAACTGCGGGCGGTAGTTCGAGTAGAACGGGTTGTGGCGTCCGCCTTCGTCCTTGGACAGGATGTAGACGTTTGCCTCGAAGTCGGTGTGCGGGGTGATGGAACCCGGCTTGACGACAACCTGGCCACGCTCGACATCGTCGCGCTTCAGGCCACGGAGCAGCAGGCCACAGTTCTCGCCGGCCCATGCTTCATCGAGCTGCTTGTGGAACATCTCGATACCGGTAACCGTGGTCTTCTGGACCGGGCGGATGCCAACGATCTCGACCTCGGAGTTGATGGCGAGGGTGCCACGCTCGGCGCGGCCCGTAACAACGGTGCCACGGCCGGTGATGGTGAAGACGTCTTCAATCGGCATCAGGAACGGCTTGTCGCGGTCACGCACGGGGTCCGGAACGGACTCGTCGACAGCTGCCATCAGGTCCTCAACGGACTTGACCCAAACCGGGTCGCCTTCCAGTGCCTTGAGGCCGGAAACGCGAACAACCGGAGCCTCATCGCCATCGAAGCCCTGCGAGCTGAGCAGCTCACGAACTTCCATTTCGACGAGGTCGAGGAGCTCTTCGTCATCGACCATGTCGGACTTGTTCAGCGCGACCAGCAGGTAGGGAACACCAACCTGGCGGGCAAGCAGAACGTGCTCGCGGGTCTGAGCCATGGGGCCATCGGTAGCAGCAACCACGAGGATTGCGCCGTCCATCTGGGCAGCACCGGTGATCATGTTCTTGATGTAGTCAGCGTGACCCGGGGCGTCTACGTGTGCGTAGTGACGCTTTTCGGTCTGGTACTCCACGTGGGAGATGTTGATGGTAATACCGCGCTGACGCTCTTCGGGAGCAGAGTCGATAGACGCGAAGTCGCGCTTCTCGTTAAGATCCGGGTACTTGTCGTACAGCACCTTGGAAATGGCGGCCGTCAGCGTCGTCTTACCGTGGTCAACGTGACCGATGGTGCCGATGTTGACGTGCGGCTTAGTCCGCTCGAACTTTGCCTTTGCCACAGGTTCCTCCTAGAACGATTTCAAATGGCTTGCCCTTCAACCGCGCTTTTCGCGGCAGAAACTCAGGCAAGTCTACTTGGGGGCTTTGGATTGGTGAAATTGCAGATTCAGGAACTAATACTAATCCCCTGAGCCTGTTCGTGCAGATGGCCTGGAGCCGGCTTGACCGGGATGGGCCCCGCCGGCCCCGGCCACCTGCACCGGCTGCGCTGTCCGTCTCCGGCTGCGCAGCCGAGGTATTCGCTTTAAGTGCCCTGTACGGACTACTCGCCGCGGCTCTTCTGGATGATCTCGTCGGCAACAGCCTTCGGGACCTCCGCGTAGCTGTTGAACGTCATGGAGTACACAGCACGGCCCTGGGTCTTCGAACGCAGGTCACCGATGTAGCCGAACATGCCGGACAGCGGAACGTGCGCACGGATAACCTTGACGCCCTGTGCATCTTCCATGGACTGCATCTGGCCACGGCGGGAGTTGATGTCACCGATGACTTCACCCATGTATTCCTCAGGGGTGCGGACTTCGACATCCATCAGCGGTTCGAGCAGGACAGGGTTCGCCTTGCGTGCGGCTTCCTTGAAAGCCATACGGCCGGCGATCTTGAACGCCATTTCCGAGGAGTCAACATCGTGGTACGCGCCGTCAACCAGCGTGGCCTTGATGCCCACTACCGGGTAACCGGCCAGGACGCCGTCGTTCAGTGCATCCTGGATACCAGCGTCGACAGACGGGATGTATTCGCGCGGAACGCGGCCACCGGTGACCTTGTTCTCGAACTCGTACAGCTCGCCGTCGGCAGTGTCCAGCGGTTCGATCGCAATCTGGATCTTTGCGAACTGGCCCGAACCACCGGTCTGCTTCTTGTGCGTGTAGTCGTGGCGTTCGACGGCGCGCTTGATGGTTTCGCGGTAGGCAACCTGGGGCTTGCCCACGTTTGCCTCGACCTTGAACTCGCGGCGCATGCGGTCCACCAGGATGTCCAGGTGCAGCTCGCCCATGCCGGCGATGATGGTCTGGCCGGTGTCTTCGTTGAGGGACACCTGGAAGGTGGGGTCCTCAGCGGAGAGCTTCTGGATGGCCGTGGAGAGCTTCTCCTGGTCACCCTTGGTGTTCGGCTCGATGGCGACCGAGATCACGGGCTCCGGGAAGCTCATGGACTCAAGCACGATCTGGTTCGCAGAGTCGCACAGGGTGTCGCCCGTGGTGGTGTCCTTGAGGCCGATGGCAGCGTAGATGTGGCCGGCGGTGGCGCCCTCAACGGGCATCTCCTTGTTGGCGTGCATCTGGAACAGCTTGCCGATGCGCTCTTTCTTACCCTTGGTGGAGTTGACCACCTGGGCGCCTGCTTCCACGTGACCGGAGTACACGCGGATGAAGGTGAGCTGGCCGAAGAACGGGTGCGCTGCAATCTTGAAGGCCAGTGCGGAGAAAGGCTCATCAGCGGAAGGTGCGCGGGTCAGTTCCTTCTCTTCGTCGCGGGGGTCGTGACCGACCATCGGCGGGACGTCGAGCGGGTTCGGCAGGTAGTCGACAACCGCATCGAGCATCGGCTGGACGCCACGGTTCTTGAACGCGGAGCCACAGAAGATCGGGTAGAGCTCGGAGTTGATCGTCATCTTGCGGATGCCGGCCTTGAGCTCGTCTACGGTGAGTTCTTCGCCTTCAAGGTACTTCTCCATGAGTTCCTCAGAGGACTCTGCAACAGTCTCAACGAGCGCTGCGCGGTACTCTTCGGCCTTTTCCTGGAGGTCAGCCGGGATCTCGCGGATCTCGTACTTGGCACCCATGGTGACGTCACCCTTGGCATCGCCGGGCCACACCAGGGAGCGCATGTACAGCAGGTCCACGACGCCGATGAAGTCGTTCTCGGCACCGATGGGCAGCTGCATGACCAGCGGCTTGGCGCCGAGGCGGCTGACGATGGTGTCTACGGTGAAGTAGAAATCAGCGCCGAGCTTGTCCATCTTGTTGACGAAGCAGATACGCGGGACGTTGTACTTGTCAGCCTGGCGCCACACGGTCTCGGACTGGGGCTCAACGCCTTCCTTGCCGTCGAAGACAGCAACGGCACCGTCGAGGACGCGCAGGGAGCGCTCAACCTCAACAGTGAAGTCCACGTGGCCGGGGGTGTCGATGATGTTGATCTGGTTGTTTTCCCAGAAGCAGGTCACGGCGGCCGACGTGATCGTGATGCCGCGTTCCTTTTCCTGTTCCATCCAGTCAGTGGTCGAAGCGCCGTCGTGCGTTTCGCCAATCTTGTGGTTCACACCCGTGTAGAACAGGATGCGCTCGGTGGTGGTGGTCTTGCCGGCATCAATATGGGCCATGATGCCGATGTTGCGGACCTTACTAAGGTCGGTAAGCACGTCCTGTGCCACGGGGTCTCCTTTTGGGATGGACTACACGTTCGCCGCCGGCTCGGTTGAGCCGGCGGCGTCCGGGGAGTATTACCAGCGGTAGTGTGCGAAGGCCTTGTTGGACTCGGCCATCTTGTGGGTGTCTTCGCGACGCTTCACAGCGGCACCGAGACCGTTGGACGCATCCAGGATTTCGTTCTGGAGACGCTCGGTCATCGTCTTTTCGCGGCGGGCCTTGGAGTAGCCAACCAGCCACCGCAGGGCAAGTGCGGTGGAGCGGCCCGGCTTGACCTCAACCGGAACCTGGTAGGTGGCGCCGCCGACGCGGCGTGAGCGGACCTCAAGCGAAGGCTTGACGTTGTCCATGGCCTTCTTCAGTGCTGCCACGGGGTCGCCGCCGGACTTGGCTCGTGCGCCTTCGAGGGCACCGTAGACAATGCGCTCTGCCGTGGACTTCTTGCCGTCAACGAGCACCTTGTTGATGAGCTGGGTTACCAGCGGGGAGCCGTAAACGGGATCCTGTACGAGCGGCCGCTTGGGGGCCGGACCCTTGCGAGGCATATTACTTCTTCTCCATCTTTGCGCCGTAGCGGCTGCGGGCCTGCTTACGGTTCTTCACACCCTGGGTATCGAGGGCGCCACGGACGATCTTGTAGCGGACACCCGGGAGGTCCTTCACACGACCACCGCGAACGAGCACAATGGAGTGCTCCTGCAGGTTGTGGCCAACACCGGGGATGTAAGCGGTAACTTCAACGCCACCGTTAAGGCGCACACGTGCAACCTTACGCAGAGCCGAGTTCGGCTTCTTGGGGGTGGTGGTGTAAACGCGGGTGCAAACACCGCGGCGCATCGGGCTGCCGTTCAGGGCAGGAGCCTTGGTCTTTTTGACCTTCGGCGTGCGGCCCTTGCGGACCAGCTGGTTAATCGTAGGCACTCTCGTGTTCTCCGTTGGTTTGATCTCTACCGGCACATTCAGGCGTCAGCCGTCTCTGCTCCGGTTTTGGCGTTGTCCCTGCAGCCTTGGTGGCTTGAATCTTGCCTAGGCGTGCAAAATGGTGGCATTCGTTGCGCACCTTACCCGCAACCCGGAAACAAGCTCACACCCAGCATCATGAGAACAAAACCAAAATGATGCTGCGGCGGCCTTCATCCACTGCCACACAGAACAATTACAGAAAAGTCTAGCACGGCTTGATCCTGAGCCTTAATCAGGTGTAGGGCGCACGACGGCGGCAACCGCCCGCCGCCGTCGTCCTCCACCGCCCCGGGTGCCCGTGCGCAAAAGGTCCGGTTAACGGGCCAGGCCCCGCACTCGAAAGTGCGGGGCCCGGCCTTGAAAGGGCTGACAGCCGTTTTTAGCGGAAGTCGTTGCCGAGATCGTAGTCATCCAGCGGGATGGCGTGGAACTCGGGGGCTCCGTCACCGCCCAGGGTGTCGTACGAGAAGTCGCTGAATGCGCTGGGGCCGGTGAACAGGTTGGCCTTCGCTTCTTCAGTGGGCTCCACGGTGACCTCGGTGTAGCGCGGGAGACCCGTGCCGGCCGGGATCAGCTTACCGATGATGACGTTCTCCTTGAGGCCCAGCAGCGGATCGCTCTTGCCTTCCATGGCCGCCTGCGTCAGGACGCGGGTGGTCTCCTGGAAGGAAGCTGCGGACAGCCAGGACTCGGTGGCCAGGGACGCCTTGGTGATGCCCATGAGCTCCGGACGTCCGGATGCCGGCGTCTTGCCCTCGGACACAACGCGGCGGTTGGCATCCTCGAAGCGGCTGCGCTCGGCGAGCTCGCCGGGCAGCAGGTCCGATTCGCCGGACTCGATGACCGTGACGCGGCGCAGCATCTGGCGGACGATAACCTCGACGTGCTTGTCGTGGATACCGATGCCCTGGCTGCGGTACACGCCCTGCACTTCGTCCACCAGGAACTTCTGTGCCGCACGCGGACCCATGATGCGCAGGACCTGCTTGGGGTCCACCGGACCGTTGATCAGTTTCTGGCCAACGGTGACGTGGTCGCCGTCTTCGATCAGCAGGCGTGAACGGCGCAGGACCGGGTAAGCGATCTCTTCCGTTCCGTCATCCGGGGTGATGACCAGGCGCATCTGGCGCTCGGACTCTTCGATGGCGATGCGGCCGGCTGCCTCGGCAATCGGCGCAACACCCTTCGGAGTACGGGCTTCGAAGAGCTCCTGGATACGGGGCAGACCCTGGGTGATGTCGTCGCCACCGCCGGCGGACACTGCACCACCGGTGTGGAACGTACGCATGGTCAGCTGGGTACCGGGCTCACCGATGGACTGGGCGGCGATGATGCCGACAGCCTCGCCGATGTCCACGGTCTTGCCGGTGGCCAGCGAACGGCCGTAGCACAGGGCGCAGGTGCCAACGCTGGACTCACAGGTAAGGACGGAGCGGACCTTGACCTCGGTGATGCCGGCCTTGAAGAGCTCGTCGATGACGACGTCGCCGCAGTCGGTGCCGGCGGCTGCAAGGACGTTGCCCTCGGAGTCCACGACGTCGACTGCCAGCGTACGTGCGTAGGCGCTGTTCTCGACGTTCTCGTCCAGGACCAGCTCACCGTTGGAGTCGGCAACGGCGATCGGCGTGACCAGCCCACGCTCGGTGCCGCAGTCCTCTTCACGGACGATGACATCCTGCGAGACGTCCACCAGGCGTCGGGTCAGGTAACCCGAGTTGGCGGTACGCAGAGCGGTATCGGCGAGGCCCTTACGGGCACCGTGCGTGGCGATGAAGTACTCCAGCACCGACAGGCCCTCACGGTAGGAGGACTTGATGGGGCGCGGGATGATCTCACCCTTCGGGTTGGCCACCAGGCCACGGATACCCGCGATCTGACGGACCTGCATCCAGTTACCACGGGCACCGGAGGACACCATGCGGTTGATGGTGTTCATCGGCGACAGGCTCTCACGCATCACCGCAGCGATGTCGTTGGTGGCCTTGTTCCAGATCTCGATGAGCTCCTGGCGACGCTCGTCGTCGTCGATCAGGCCCTTGTCGTACTGGCCCTGGATCTTGGCGGCGCGTTCCTCGTAACCGGCAAGGATCTGCGGCTTGGCAGCCGGAACCTCGATATCGGAGATGGCAACCGTGACGCCCGAACGGGTGGCCCAGTAGAAACCGGCATCCTTCAGGTTGTCCAGCGTGGCCGCGGTAACAACCTTCGGGTAGCGCTCAGCGAGGTCGTTGACGATCCTGGACAGTTCGCCCTTATCCGCTACAGCTTCAACCCAGGGGTAGTCCTCGGGCAGGGTCTCATTGAAGAGGACCTGGCCCAGGGAGGTTTCCACGATTGCGGGCTGGCCCTGCTCCCAACCTTCGGGGGCTTCCCAACCGGCGTAGGGCACGAAGCCTTCGAGGCGAATCTTGACCTGGGAGTTCAGGTGCAGGTCGCGGGCATCGAACGCCATGATGGCCTCGGATACCGAACCGAAGATGCGGCCTTCGCCGGCCGAACCCTTCCGCTTGGTGGTCAGGTGGTAGAGGCCGATGATCATATCCTGCGAAGGCAGGGTGACCGGGCGTCCGTCGGACGGCTTCAGGATGTTGTTCGAGGACAGCATCAGGATGCGCGCCTCGGCCTGCGCCTCGGGGCTCAGCGGCAGGTGCACTGCCATCTGGTCGCCGTCGAAGTCAGCGTTGAAGGCGCCACAAACCAGCGGGTGAAGCTGGATAGCCTTGCCTTCAACAAGCTGCGGCTCGAACGCTTGGATGCCCAGGCGGTGCAGGGTAGGTGCACGGTTGAGCAGCACCGGGTGTTCGGTGATGATCTCTTCGAGCACGTCCCACACCTGCGGGCGGTAACGCTCAACCATCCGCTTGGCCGACTTGATGTTCTGTGCGTGGTTGAGGTCAACCAGGCGCTTCATCACGAACGGCTTGAAGAGCTCCAGGGCCATCTGCTTGGGCAGGCCGCACTGGTGCAGCTTCAGCTGCGGGCCGACGACGATGACCGAACGGCCCGAGTAGTCGACGCGCTTGCCGAGGAGGTTCTGGCGGAAACGGCCCTGCTTGCCCTTGAGCATGTCGCTCAGGGACTTCAGCGGACGGTTGCCCGGTCCGGTGACCGGACGGCCGCGGCGGCCGTTGTCGAAGAGGCTGTCAACAGCTTCCTGAAGCATGCGCTTCTCGTTGTTGACGATGATCTCCGGAGCACCCAGGTCAAGCAGGCGCTTGAGGCGGTTGTTGCGGTTGATCACACGGCGGTACAGGTCGTTGAGGTCGGAGGTCGCAAAGCGGCCACCGTCCAGCTGGACCATGGGGCGCAGTTCCGGCGGGATCACCGGGACGGCGTCGAGGACCATGCCGAGCGGGCTGTTGTTGGTGGTCAGGAATGCGTTGACCACCTTCAGGCGCTTGAGGGCGCGGGTCTTGCGCTGGCCCTTGCCGTTGGCAATGATGTCGCGCAGCAGGTCGGATTCGGCCTGCATGTCGAAGCCCTCGAGGCGCTTCTTGATGGCCTCGGCACCCATGGAGCCTTCGAAGTACATGCCGTAACGGTCACGCAGTTCGCGGTACAGGCCCTCGTCGCCTTCGAGGTCGGCAACCTTGAGGTTCTTGAAGCGGTCCCAGACCTGCTCGAGGCGCTCGATGTCGGCGTCGGCGCGCTTGCGCACGTTGGCCATCTGGCGGTCGGCGGAGTCGCGGGCCTTCTTCTTGTCGGCAGCCTTGGCGCCTTCGCCCTCAAGGCGGGCAATTTCGCCTTCGAGGTCGCGGGCGATCGCCGCGATGTCCGAGTCGCGGTTGTCGATGAGCTGCTTCTTCTCGATGTCGTGCTCAACCTGCAGGTTGGGCAGTTCCTCGTGGCGGGCAGCCTCGTCGACGCTGGTGATCATGTAGGCAGCGAAGTAGATGACCTTTTCGAGGTCCTTCGGTGCCAGGTCAAGGAGGTAGCCCAGGCGGGACGGAACACCCTTGAAGTACCAGATGTGGGTGACGGGAGCGGCGAGCTCGATGTGGCCCATGCGCTCACGGCGTACCTTGGCGCGGGTGACCTCAACGCCACAGCGCTCACAGATGATGCCCTTGAAGCGCACGCGCTTGTACTTGCCGCAGTAGCATTCCCAGTCGCGGGACGGGCCGAAGATCTTCTCGCAGAAGAGGCCGTCCTTCTCGGGCTTGAGCGTGCGGTAGTTGATGGTTTCCGGCTTCTTAACCTCGCCGTAAGACCAGCCGCGGATGTCTTCCGCGGTGGCGAGGCCGATCTGCATGAGGCCGAAGGAGGATTCGCTGGACATATGGTCCCTGTTCTCTCTTGTTCTCTAAATTCTGAAGTCTTGACGAATGAGGGAGGTCAGGCCCGACGGCGGGTGGGCACCCGCCGTCGGACCGGACCTGCTAGACCTCTTCTACGGAGCTGGGCTCTGCACGAGACAGATCGATGCCCAGTTCTTCCGCAGCCGTGAAGACTGCGTCATCAGAGTCACGCATTTCAATTGTGGTTCCGTCCGTGGAAAGCACTTCCACGTTCAGGCACAGCGACTGCATTTCCTTGATCAAGACCTTGAAGGATTCGGGAACGCCCGGCTCCGGGATGTTCTCGCCCTTGACGATGGCTTCGTAGACCTTGACGCGGCCGTGGATGTCATCGGACTTGATGGTGAGGAGTTCCTGGAGCGTGTAGGCGGCGCCATAGGCTTCGAGGGCCCACACTTCCATTTCACCAAAGCGCTGGCCACCGAACTGTGCCTTACCACCCAGCGGCTGCTGCGTGATCATGGAGTAGGGGCCGGTGGAGCGGGCGTGGATCTTGTCGTCCACCAGGTGGTGGAGCTTCAGGATGTACATGTAGCCGACCGAGATCGGATCCGGGAACGGCTCGCCGGAGCGGCCGTCAAACAGGCGGGTCTTGCCGGAGGAGTTGATCAGGCGGTCACCGTCGCGGGTCACGTTGGTGGAGTCGAGCAGGCCCGTGATTTCCTCTTCGCGGGCGCCGTCGAACACCGGCGTTGCAACAGTGGTGGGACCACTCTCGCGCGGCAGGTTCGGCAGCTGCTTGACCCACTCGGGCTCGCCTTCAATCTTCCAACCGGTCTTGGCAACCCAGCCGAGGTGCGTTTCGAGCACCTGGCCCACGTTCATACGGCCCGGGACACCCAGCGGGTTCAGGACGATGTCAACGGGGGTGCCGTCGGCAAGGAAGGGCATGTCCTCGATCGGAAGGATCTTGGAGATAACACCCTTGTTGCCGTGGCGGCCGGCGAGCTTGTCGCCGTCGGTGATCTTGCGCTTGGCGGCCACGTAGACGCGGACCAGCTGGTTCACGCCCGGGGGCAGCTCGTCGTCGTTGTCGCGGTCGAAGACGCGGACACCGATGACGGTGCCGGACTCGCCGTGCGGCACCTTGAGGGAGGTGTCGCGCACTTCGCGGGACTTCTCACCGAAGATGGCGCGCAGCAGGCGCTCTTCCGGGGTCAGTTCGGTTTCGCCCTTGGGGGTGACCTTACCGACCAGGATGTCGCCGGCTTCGACCTCGGCACCGATGTGGATGATGCCACGCTCGTCCAGGCCTGCCAGGACTTCCTCGGACACGTTGGGGATGTCACGGGTGATTTCCTCGGCACCAAGCTTGGTGTCGCGGGCATCGATCTCGTGCTCCTCGATGTGGATGGAGGAAAGAACGTCCTCGGCAACGATGCGCTGCGAGAGGATGATGGCGTCCTCGAAGTTGTGGCCTTCCCATGACATGAATGCCACGAGCAGGTTCTTACCGAGGGCGAGCTCGCCCTGGTCCGTTGCCGGGCCGTCAGCAATGATGCCGCCGACCTCCAGGCGCTGGCCTTCGTTTACCAGGACGCGGTTGTTGTAGCAGTTGCCCTGGTTGGAGCGTGCGAACTTGTTGATGCGGTAGTTGGTTTCCGTACCGTCGTCGTTGAGCATGATGACCAGCTCAGCGGAGACCTCGGTAACCACACCTGCCTTCTTGGCGATGGTGACGTCACCGGCGTCGACGGCTGCGGCGCGCTCCATGCCGGTACCCACGAACGGGGCCTCGGAACGGACCAGCGGCACGGCCTGGCGCTGCATGTTGGCACCCATGAGTGCACGGTTGGCATCGTCATGCTCGAGGAACGGGATCAGGGCCGTAGCCACGGACACCATCTGGCGCGGGGAAACGTCCATGAACTCGACGTCGGCGGCGGGAACCAGAACAGGCTCGCCTCCACCACCACGGGCACGGACAAGAACGGTCTCTTCCGAGAACTTCTTGTCAGCATCCAGCGGTGCGTTGGCCTGGGCGATCAGGACCTCGGCTTCGTCGTCGGCCGTCAGGTACTGGACGTCGTCGGAAACGACTCCGTCCTTGACCAGGCGGTACGGCGTCTCGATGAAACCGAACGGGTTGATGCGTCCATAGGAAGCCAGCGAACCGATCAGACCAATGTTCGGGCCTTCAGGAGTTTCGATGGGGCACATACGTCCGTAGTGGGACGGGTGCACGTCACGAACTTCCATGCCGGCACGGTCACGGGACAGACCACCCGGGCCAAGCGCGGACAGGCGGCGCTTGTGGGTCAGACCCGAGAGCGGGTTGTTCTGGTCCATGAACTGCGACAGCTGCGACGTTCCGAAGAACTCCTTGATGGCTGCCACGACGGGACGGATGTTGATCAGGGTCTGCGGCGTGATGGCCTCGACGTCCTGGGTCGTCATACGCTCGCGGACAACGCGCTCCATGCGGGACAGGCCGGTGCGGACCTGGTTCTCGATGAGCTCGCCGACGGCGCGGATGCGGCGGTTGCCGAAGTGGTCGATGTCGTCGATTTCGACGCGCAGGTCCACTTCCTGGCCGTCACGGGTGCCCTTGATGGTCTTCTCGCCGGCGTGCAGCGCAACGAGGAACTTGATCATGGCGACGATGTCTTCAACGTGCAGGACCGAGGCTTCCTTGTCGCCAAGGGAGCGGTCGATGCCCAGCTTGCGGTTGATCTTGTAGCGGCCAACCTTGGCCAGATCGTAGCGCTTGGAGTTGAAGTACAGGTTGTCCAGCAGGGACTGGGCAGCCTCGACGGTGGGCGGCTCGCCCGGACGCAGCTTGCGGTAGATATCCAGCAGGGCGTCTTCGCGGGTTTCGGTGGCGTCCTTCTCCAGCGTTGCGCGCATGGAGTCGTACTGGCCGAACTCTTCGAGGATCTGGCCTTCAGTCCAGCCGAGGGCCTTCAGCAGGACCGTGACGGACTGCTTGCGCTTGCGGTCGAGGCGGACACCGACCTGGTCGCGCTTGTCGATCTCAAGCTCAAACCATGCACCGCGGGACGGGATGATCTTGGCGGTGAAGATGTCCTTGTCACTGGTCTTGTCAGCGGCACGCTCAAAGTAGGCGCCCGGCGAACGGACCAGCTGGGAGACGACGACACGCTCGGTGCCGTTGACCACGAAGGTACCCTTCTCGGTCATCAGCGGGAAGTCGCCCATGAACACGGTCTGCTGCTTGATTTCGCCCGTGTTGTTGTTCATGAACTCGGCCTTGACGTACAGCGGAGCCGAGTACGTAGCGTCCCGGTCCTTGCATTCGGCCATGGTGTACTTGGGGTCAGCGAACTCCGGATCGGAGAAGCTCAGGGACATGGTGCCCTGGAAATCCTCGATCGGGGAGATCTCTTCGAAGATGTCCGACAGGCCGGACGTCGTAGCGACGCTGAGATCGTTTTCTTCGACGGCCTTCGCTACGCGTGCCTGCCAGCGTTCGTTGCCGACGAGCCAGTCAAAGCTGTCCGTCTGCAGGGCAAGCAGATTCGGAACATCAAGGGGTTCGTGAATCTTTGCGAATGAGAGCCGGCGAGTGGCACCATCAGTGCTGTCGGCGGTGTTAGCGGTTTCGTTATTAGAGGTGCTCGAGGCGACCAAGAGGGATCCTTCCACAGACCTTCAGGCGTTTTCAGATCTCCCCCGCTGTGCACCCTGCAGAAGTTACTCCGCAGCGCTACCATCCGGTTCCGCTATATGACCCGGGGCCCGGCTGGCTGTGATGTGACGTATCGACGGCACGTTGATTGCCAGCTGCCAGGCAAAGCCCACCGCTATATGAAGGCTGAAGGTAAACAGGGAAGACGCAAATATCTACGATACGGCAAAACAACCTATGTGTCTACCCCACTTCGCGCAGGATTGCAAGCACCCGTTTCCGGCCGGATCCGGGTTTCCGGCGGCGGGCTAGAGCTTCAGCGTCACGCCTTCGGCAGAGCAGGTCCCCGAGTTGGCGAACACCGCGTCACGCACTGCGTCCTTTGAAGCCTGCGCGGGTTCGCCGCCGCTTTCGGCCGCACTGGAATGGTCAATGGCCAGGAGGCTGAGCGACGCGAACAGGCCCTGGAGGTCGCCGGTGACGGTGTCCTTGGCGTCCTCTGCCTGCAGGTAGATGTTCTCGTAGCCGTTGGCGTCCCCGGAGGGCACAGCGGCGTAGTCGGCAAACAGCGAGTTGAAGCGTTCGCAGGCTTCCTTGGCGCCGCCGGACGTGCCGGAGGACGCTGACGGGCCGTCACTGGCGGAGCCGGTACTGCTGGCAGCCGGGCTCGCGGACTGGCCAGCGTCAGCGGTTTCGGCCGGAGCGGGCGCCGACACCGAGCAGGCAGTCAGCCCGGCTACGCCAACAACTGCTGCCAGGGCGAGGATCTTCTTCACTGTCATTGCTCCATCCGTCCCGGGTGCGGCATGGCTGCCCCCTGCATGAGTTTCCGCCGTCCACCCTACGCAAGCTGCCGCCGTCGTGCACATTCCGGCCATGGGGACCTCTCCCCTGCCGTCTTCCAGCTAACGCGGCTCCAGGCGGCGCAGGCCCGGAATGCACATGCCTGCCGCCGCGTTTGAATAGATGGGTGACCAGGGTCACGATAACCTTGGTGGCTTACACCGGATGAGATCGGAAGAGATAACCATGGGCAACTCCCCCGGCAACAGCGACGTTGTCATCCTTTCAGCAGTCCGCACCCCGCAGGGGCGGATCAACGGGCAACTGGCCAGCTTCACGGCCGTAGACCTTGGCGCGCACGCCATCCGCGCCGCCCTGGACGCCAGCGGCGCAGCGGTGGGTGACGTGGAAGCGGTCATCATGGGCCAGGTCCTGCAGGCGGGGGCGGGCCAGAACCCGGCCCGCCAGAGCGCCATTGCCGCCGGGATCGGCTGGAACGTCCCCGCGGTGACGATCAACAAGGTATGCCTGTCGGGGCTCACCGCCGTCATCGACGCGGCCCGGATGATCCGCGCCGGCGAAGCCGCAGTGGTGGTGGCCGGCGGCCAGGAGTCGATGACCCGGGCTCCCCACATCCTGCCGGGGTCGCGGCAGGGCTGGACCTACGGTTCCATCCAGGCCCTCGACGTGGCCTCCCATGACGGGCTCACCGATGCCTTCGACGGCCAGTCGATGGGCCTGTCCACCGAGACAGGCAACCTCGCCCTCGGCATCGACAGGCCTTCACAGGACAACGTTGCGGCCCAGTCCCACCAGCGTGCGGCGCTGGCCGCCAAGAACGGAACGTTCGACGACGAGATCGTCGCCATCAGCGTCAAGCAGCGGAAGGGTGACCCCCTGGTGGTGGGCACGGACGAGGGCGTCCGGCCCAATTCGTCCGTGGAGTCCCTCGGCGGGCTTCGCGCCGCCTTCGTCACCGACGGCACCATCACGGCGGGCAACTCCTCCCCCCTTTCCGATGGCGCCGCGGCCCTGGTGCTGTCATCGCGGGCTTACGCCGAAGAGCACGGACTGGAATACCTCGCGGTGGTGGGCAAGCCGGGCCAGGTGGCCGGGCCTGACAACTCGCTGCACTCCCAGCCCTCGAACGCCATCATGAACGCCCTGGGCAAGGCCGGCTGGAGCACAGCTGACCTCGACTTCATCGAGATCAACGAAGCCTTCGGGTCGGTGGCGGTGCAGTCGTTGAAGGACCTCGACTATCCGCTGGAGAAGTGCAACATCCACGGCGGCGCCATCGCCCTGGGCCACCCCATCGGGGCGTCGGGAGCACGCCTGGCCGCGCACGCCGCGCACGAGCTGAAGCGGCGCGGAACCGGCAAGGCAGCGGTGTCCCTGTGCGGCGGAGGAGGGCAGGGCGAAGCGCTCCTGCTCTACCGCGACTGATGGCGGACAAAGCGGCAAACGGAAGGGACGGCGTCGGACGCGAACGGTTCCTGGCCGACGCTGCCACCCGCGGCCTCCACGTGGAGGTTGTGGAACGGCCAGCGGCGAGGAGCCTCGAAGAGGCCGCCGGAATCCTTGGCATCACGCCGGCGGACATCGTCAAATCCCTGGTGGTGAAGCACAAGAACGGGACCTTCCTGTTCGCCCTGGTCCCCGGCGACCGGCAGATCTCCTGGCCCAAACTGCGGCAGCTGGTGGGCGTCAACAAGCTCTCCCTGCCGCCGGCGGACATCGCCCTCGAGGCAACGGGCTACGAACGCGGAACCATTACCCCGCTGGGGAGCACCAGCCCGTGGCCCGTATATGCCGACGCCACCATCACGGGGCGGCGGATATCGATGGGTGCCGGCGCCCATGGTTACAGCGCCTTCGTCGACGCCGACGCCCTCACGTCCGCCCTCGGCGCCGTCGTCGCGGATATTTCTGACCCCAACCCGATGTAGGTAGCAGCAGGTGTGGTTATGAGGGCTCATAACGACACCTGCTGCTACTCAGTTGGGGTCCGGACGCAAAAAACCCCGCCCCACTGCCAGGCAGTGGGACGGGGTTTTTAGTGGAGAAACCGTTGTTACTTGACGGTAACGCTGGCGCCTGCAGCCTCGAGCTGCTCCTTGGCCTTCTCGGCAGCTTCCTTGGTGGCGCCTTCGAGAACAGCCTTGGGTGCGCTGTCAACCAGGTCCTTGGCTTCCTTCAGACCCAGGGAAGTGATGGCACGTACTTCCTTGATCACTGCGATCTTCTTTTCGCCAGCGGACTCGAGAACGACGTCGAATTCGGTCTTCTCTTCAGCCTCTTCAGCAGCGCCACCGGCGGCGGGGCCGGCAACGGCTACAGCAGCAGCGGTTACTTCGAAGGTCTCTTCGAAGAGCTTGACGAACTCGGAGAGCTCGATGATGGTCAGTTCCTTGAAAGCTTCAATGAGCTCTTCGTTGCTGAGCTTCGCCATGGTAGGCGTCCTTCCTGTTGTGGTGTCCGAACGGCGCGGAGCCGGACAGACACC
Organism: Arthrobacter sp. Leaf137; assembly: GCF_001423525.1. Lineage (GTDB taxonomy): Bacteria > Actinomycetota > Actinomycetes > Actinomycetales > Micrococcaceae > Arthrobacter. The sequence goes on from NZ_LMOI01000001.1 coordinate 203,896, forward strand.
GGAGTCTGGTGGGGTAAAGAGAATTAGTTCTCTTCGGCAGCGGGAGCCTCGGCGGGTGCCTCGGCTGCTGCTTCAGCTGCAGAGTCAGCAGACTCTTCAGCGGCCGGCGCTTCGGCAGCTGCCGGTGCACCGTTCTCTTCTTCAAGCTTGAGACGCAGCGCATCGATGATGCGTGCAGCTGCGGCAGCAGGAGCCTTGAGGATGCCTGCAACCTTGGCGAGCTGCAGCTCACGGGACTCGAGGGCAGCCAGTGCGGCGACCTCGCTGGCGTCCAGTGCCTTGCCTTCGAAGTAACCGGTCTTGATGACCAGCTGCTTGTTGGCTTTAGCAAAATCCGTCAGGCTCTTGGCAGCGGCAACTGCGTCACCCTTGATGAACGCGATTGCAGTGGGGCCGGCAAGCTGGCCGTCGAATGCTTCGACGCCGGCTTCCTTGGCTGCAATGGCGGTCAGGGTGTTCTTGACGACCGCGAACTTGGTGTCCTGGCCGAGAGAAACACGCAGCTGCTTGAGCTGTGCAACGGTGAGCCCGCGGTATTCGGTCAGGACAGCGGCGTTCGATTCCTTGAAATCGTTAGTGATCTCAGCTACTGCTGAAACCTTGGTAGGCGTTGCCATAACCCTCCTTCCGGGGATAGTGCCGGTATTCGAGGGTCCCGCTCAGGTGAGCTAAAACTAAAAACGCCCCGCGCAGATGCACGGGGCTTGGCTCAACATGTTTCCATGGAGCGTTGCTTCGTTCACCTGCGCCGGCCGCCCTATGTCAGGGTCCTTCGTCCAGAAAACCACTTCATCTCCCGCGCACAACTGCAGAGTTGAGCAATGCTCGAAAGAGTGGATTTCCAACAACCGACGGTCTTTGGTCCTCCAAGTCTACGGGAGCCCGTGGCAGGACGCCAAATCGGGGCCTCAGCTGGTACTGGTATGGAGCTTCGGCAGCTCTTTCTGCCAGATCCCGGTCACCCCGGCAATGCGGAAGCCCAGCTGCTGGTTAACGGTAAGGAGGTACCTGTTGTCCGGAGCGTTCCAGGTGTAGATGACGCGCGCGTCAGGGAACTGCTCGGTGAGCCGTTCCATGTTGGAGACCTTGATCAGCAGGCCCAGCTTGTTGCCCCGGTGCTCCTGCAGCACCAGCGTGTCGTCCTGGAACACCACGTCCGCCCGGTGTGCCAGCACGGTGATGGTGGTCAGCCCCACCAGCGTGCCCGAGGCGAGATGCTCGACGGCGGTGACCACCGTCCGCCGGCCCTGCGCGATGGCGACGTCCTCGGCTTCGCGCAGGATGCCGCCGTCGAACACCAAGTCCTGCTCCACAGGGACGTCAAGATCGGGGTCAACGTCCGCACCGGCCTGGTTCTCGAGTACCGCGACGGCCTCAAGCCAGCGGTCCGGGCAGCGGTCGGTCCAGTGGTGCAGGCGGTAGCGGCCGTTGTTGGCGTCATCGGCCTCTGCCTGCAGGTCCGCCACAAGCTTCGAATCCAGTGGCAGGATGCAGGCGCTGAACTGCTCAATGTGTTGCAGGGTGTACCCGGTCTTCTGGGCGAACTCCACCTCGCGGCTGTCCAGCGGGACGAAGCCCGGCCCGGTCCCCGGCACCAGGAGGGCCTGTTCGAACTCATCCAGCGATGCGCCGGGATGATTGGTGTCCACCAGGATCATGGTGCGGCCCTCGCCGCGGGCAAGCTGCTCGGCGGCCTCCAGGAGCCGCCGCCCCACGCCCTGCCGCTGGAATTCGGGCAGGATGTCCAGGGTGAATTCCGCCAGGTCCAGGTGATCGGTCAGGGGCAGGGCGATGTCCACGGTCCCGACTATTTCGCCGTCCACTTTGGCGACGAGGATCAGTTGCCGCTCGTACGGATCCTCGAATTCAAGGAGCTTCTCGAGGGGACCGTAGGCGAGGTCGTCACTCCCCCAGGTGGCCATCCGAACTTTCCTGCCCACTTCGAGGGCGGCAAGGAAATCGGCAGCGTCAGGGGCCTCAAGGGAGTCGGGAATCCAGAGCTGCTCGATCTTCACGTCTTTTGCCATACGGGGCATCATCCCAGCCGTTTCTGCCACTCCCCTTCATAGCCGGCAGGCCTGAATCCAAGCGCAATATTAATCGAAAGCATATGCTGGTTTTCGCTGGCGTTCCACGTCAAAACCGAGCGGACCGAAGGCCACCTGGCCTGCGCCCGGCCCAGGTTTGCGGCCTTGACCAGCATGCCCAGCCGGTGGCCGCGGTGCGGCCCGGCCACCAGCGTGTCCTGCTGGGTGGCGGATCCCGGTACTTCCGGACGCCAGTTCAGGACCGTATAGGCAACCAGTTCACCCGTCCCGCGGTGCCGGGCCGCTGCCACCACAGACTGCACACCGCCGCGGACCGTGGCGGCCTCCTCGTCACGAACCCGGGCAGGATCCCAGTCCTCCCGTTCCCAGCCCAGGGCGGCCATGGGGACGTCGGTGCTCATGGTCGCCTTAAGCGCGGCCAGGCCGGCAACGAATTCGTCAGGGCAGTGATCGTCCCAGCGGACCACCGTGTAGGCGGCGGCCCGGGCGGCGGCCTCAGCCTCAATCCGGGTCATGACCCCTGCAGGCACGGGCAGGTCCAGCCGGCTGGACCGTTCCACCTGTTCAAGCGAGTAGCCGGCCGCCGAGGCAAAGGCAGTGGCGGGATCGGCGAGGGAAAGCGCACCTGATCCGGACTTCGCAGGCAGCATGGCCGCACCCGGGCCGACGCGATCCAGCGGGATCTCGTGGTAACCGTCCAATGAGGTGCGCCCCTGGCGGCGGGCCACGGCTTCGGCAAACTGCAGCAGCGTGCGGCCAACGCCTTGCCGCCTTTGGGCCGGGTGGACCAGCACATCGATTCCCGCGGTATCGGTGTTCTCCCGCAAGGGCAGGGTGACTGAACACAGCCCCGCAGGACTGCCGTCGCGGCGGGCCAGGAACAGGTGCCGCTCCTCGTACTGGTTCCCCCGCCAGAATTCCAGCGACTCGGCCAGCGTCGGGCACCGGTCCAGGTTGCCCCACAGCGAGAGTTCGTGGGTTTCGCGCAGGGAATGGCATGCACGGAAGTCTTCGGAAGGTACGACGCCGGGCGGTTGCGTTCGGTTCCCCCGCGAGGGGATCTCCACGCGACTGATGTTGATGCCGGCGGCGTCCGCGTCCGGCGGGAAGGGAAGCGGTGTCCCGGGCATTTCCCCAGCTTAGGCAGAACGTGTGAACAAGTTAAGCAAAAACCGCCCGGCGCATGCGCGCCGGGCGGTTTTCAATGCCCCGGAATGATCCGGGCAGATGTTCTGTAAGGCTTAGGCCTCGGTGAGCACCTTGGTGACGTTCGGGTCCACGGAGATGCCGGGGCCGAAGGTGGTGGCAACGGTGGCCTTCTGGATGTAGCGGCCCTTCGAAGCGGAAGGCTTCAAGCGAAGCACCTCTTCCAGCGCTGCTGCATAGTTCTCAGCCAGCTTGACGGCGTCGAACGACACCTTGCCGATGATGAAGTGCAGGTTGGAGTGCTTGTCGACGCGGAAGTCGATCTTGCCGCCCTTGATGTCATTGACAGCCTTGGTGACGTCCGGGGTAACCGTACCGGTCTTCGGGTTCGGCATCAGGTTGCGCGGGCCGAGGACCTTACCGAGGCGGCCAACCTTGCCCATGAGGTCAGGGGTGGCAACAGCGGCGTCGAAGTCGGTCCAGCCGCCGGCGATCTTTTCGATCAGGTCGTCGGAGCCAACGAAGTCGGCGCCGGCTGCGATAGCTGCCTCGGCCTTGTCGCCCGTGGCGAAGACCAGGACGCGGGCGGTCTTACCGGTGCCGTGGGGCAGGTTGACCGTACCGCGGACCATCTGGTCAGCCTTGCGGGGGTCCACGCCGAGGCGGAAAGCAACCTCAATGGTGGCGTCGAACTTGGACGGGTTGGTGTCCTTGGCGAGGGTCACTGCCTCGAACGGCGCGTAGGACTTCTCCGCGTCGATCTTGGCGGCTGCTGCCTCATATGCTTTGCTGCGCTTTGCCATGCTGCTCTTTCTCCTTGTGCAGTTGTGGTCTGCGGACCGCGCTGGGCCCTGCCACAGCCGGTGATCCGGACGGTTATTCGTCCCGGATAACCGGCATTTCAATTGTTGGTGGTGCCGGGATTCCGGCGGTGCCACTCGGCGCCATGCTGATGCGCGGCGTCAGGCGGCGGTAGGGTGATTAGCCTTCGACGGTGATACCCATGGAGCGGGCGGTGCCGGCGATGATCTTCGCTGCGCCTTCGAGGCTGGTGGCGTTGAGGTCTTCCATCTTGGTGGAGGCGATCTCGTTGACCTGTGCCTGGGTCAGCTTGGCAACCTTGACGGTGTGCGGGGTAGCCGAACCCTTGGCAACGCCTGCAGCCTTCTTGATGAGTTCTGCAGCCGGCGGGGTCTTGGTGATGAACGTGAAGGAACGGTCCTCGTAGACGGTGATTTCCACGGGGATGACGTTGCCGCGCTGGGCTTCCGTTGCAGCGTTGTACGCCTTGCAGAATTCCATGATGTTGACGCCGTGCTGGCCAAGTGCGGGACCGATCGGCGGGGCCGGGTTAGCGGCACCTGCCTGGATCTGCAGCTTGATGAGGCCGGTGACCTTCTTCTTGGGAGCCAATGTAGGGTCCTTCTCTCAATAACTTCCTGGGGCACAGGAGCGTGGCCCAGGTTTTTGGCCGCCATGGCAAGGCGGCCTGCCGTTCCGGAGCCGCTAAGCGGGCGGCGCCGGAACGAATTCTCGGGTAATCAGATCTTGGTGACCTGGTTGAACGCCAGGGTGACGGGCGTTTCGCGCTCGAAGATGGAGACCAGCACCACGAGGGTGTGGGATTCGACCTTGATCTCGGAGATCGTGGCGGGAAGGGTCTCGAACGGGCCTTCCTTGACGATGACGGACTCGCCGACCTCGAAGTCGACGTCCACCGGCGCCTGGTGCTGCTTGTTGACCGGCTTGCCCTTCTCGGCCTGCTCTTCTTCGAAGACCGGCGCGAGCATGGAGAAGACCTCGTCGAGGCGCAGCGGCACGGGGTTGTGGGCGTTGCCCACGAAGCCGGTAACGCCGGGAGTGTGGCGGACGGCGCCCCAGGAGGCGTCGGTCAGGTCCATGCGGACCAGGACGTAGCCGGGAATGCGGACGCGGTTGATGACCTTGCGCTGGGCATTCTTGATCTCGACGACCTCTTCCATGGGCACCTGGATCTCGAAGATGTAATCTTCCATGTCCAGGGTCTGGATGCGGGTCTCAAGGTTGGCCTTCACGCGGTTTTCGTAACCGGCGTAGGAGTGGATGACGTACCAGTCACCTTCCTGGCGGCGCAGCTTGGCCTTGAATTCATCTGCCGGGTCAACGGCAGCGGTGGCTGCCGCGGCGGCGAGGGCGTCAGCGTCGGCATCGCCGGACTCTGCCTCGCTGTCAGCCTCCGCGTCGGCATCGGCGTCATCGGATTCGGGCGCGGAGGACTCAACCTCAGACTCTTCACCGATTTCTGCGGTGATGTCCACGGCCTCTTCCTGCTCAGTCCCGGTTACCTCGAGCTCCTGCTCAGACACTTGGTCTCCTGCTTCCTCATTGCCTAACATGCCTATTTAAATGGCTCAATTCCGCACACCGGCGCTCCCCTCCGGTTTCCCGGATGGAGCGCGCAGCCTGCGGACCCTGCAGCCTTAGTTGTCCGTGGGGCCTGTCCCGCCGAAGAGCCAGCCGACAGCGGTTCCAAAACCGATGTCCAGCAGGCTGACGATGACCATCATGATGGCCACGAACACCAGCACCACGAGCGTGTAGTTGATCAGTTCCTTGCGGGTGGGGGCAACGACCTTCTTCAGTTCGCCGATGATCTGGCGGACGAAAAGTGCAATACGGGCGAAGATGTTTGCCTTGGCATCCTTCTTAGCTGGGCGGCCCTTGGAGCTGCTGGCAGCTGTTTCGGTCACCTGGTCCTCGCTCATCTTTGCAATGGTGGATTACCCGGCCCTGATCAGAACCATGGTTGCTGCGCTTGCCCCGGATTTGTTGCCCGGGGCAGCTTGCGCAGGGCAGACAGGACTCGAACCTGCAACCTGCGGTTTTGGAGACCGCTGCGCTACCAATTGCGCCACTACCCTATGGAGTGAAACCAAACAGCAACGGCGATTCACCAGCTTTCACTGGGGCGCACGCCATCATCTGTGTTTCAACACCGGTGAATCAGTCTACGGCAACATCTTCGCGTTCGTAAAACCGACCCGCTCCAGCCCCTCCGCAAGCCGGTGTGTCCGTGCCTGGCGGGCCAGTCACATTTCACATCCGGCACCCCGGAGGGTCCGGTGAACAGCATAGAGTAGAAAACGTCGAATCCCACATTCCAGCCATCCGGCTGCAAGCGTAGAACGGACCTGCCATGTCTGCCGCCCGCGTTTCCCAGCGCATATCCGCAATTGCCGAATCCGCCACCCTGGCCGTTGATGCCAAGGCGAAAGCGCTGAAGGCTGCTGGGCGTCCGGTTATTGGCTTCGGCGCAGGCGAGCCGGATTTTCCCACCCCGGACTACATTGTCCAGGCTGCCATCGAGGCCGCAGGGCAGCCGAAGTACCACCGCTACTCCCCCGCCGGCGGGCTTCCCGAACTAAAGAAGGCCATCGCAGAGAAGACGCTCCGGGACTCCGGATACGCCGTCGACCCTTCTCAGGTCCTGGTGACCAACGGCGGCAAGCAGGCCGTCTACAACACGTTCGCCACCCTGGTGGATCCGGGCGACGAGGTCATTGTCCCCGCACCGTTCTGGACCACCTACCCTGAAGCGATCCGGCTGGCCGGCGGCGTTCCCGTCGAGGTTTTTGCGGGGCCGGAGCAGGGCTACCTGGTGACCGTCGAGCAGCTTGAAGCAGCCGTGACGGACCGGACCAAGATCCTCCTGTTCGTCTCGCCGTCGAACCCCACCGGCGCGGTCTACTCCCCCGAGCAGGTGGCCGAGATCGGCAAGTGGGCAGCGTCGAAGGGCATCTGGGTGGTGACCGACGAGATCTACGAGCACCTGACCTACGACGGCGTTCCGTTCACTTCCATTGCCACGGCCGTTCCCGAACTCGGCGACAAGGTGGTCATCCTCAACGGTGTGGCCAAGACCTATGCCATGACCGGATGGCGCATCGGCTGGATGATCGGCCCGGCGGACGTCATCAAGGCGGCCACCAACCTGCAGTCGCACGCCACCTCCAACGTCTCCAACATCATGCAGATCGCCGCCCTCGCCGCCGTCTCCGGCCCGCTGACAGCGGTCGACGAGATGAAGGTGGCCTTCGACCGCCGCCGGAAGGCGATCGTGGCCGGCCTGAACGCCATTGAAGGCGTGGAATGCCCGACGCCGAAGGGCGCCTTCTACGTGTACGCGGACGTCCGCGGGCTGCTGGGCAAGGAATTCCCCACGGCCGCCGGCACCGCCACGCCGCAGACCTCGGCTGAGCTGGCGTCGCTGATCCTGGACGAGGTGGAAGTGGCAGTGGTTCCGGGCGAGGCGTTCGGCCCGTCCGGCTTCCTGCGGCTCTCCTACGCACTGGGCGACGACGACCTCGCCACCGGCGTGCAGCGCCTGCAGGATTTCCTCGGCAAGGCCCAGTAGCGCCCGCTCACTCTTGGCGCCTTAAGCACAAACGCCCGCTCACTCTTCTACGGAGAGTGAGCGGGCGTTTGCGTTTTTCCCGCAGAATGTGAGCCCGCGTCGCAGAAATAGCCGCAGGATGTGAGCGCGCTGCGGTTAGAGGAGGCGGCGCTCCGCGGCCCATTTGGTGAGTTCGTGGCGGCTGGAGAGCTGGAGCTTCCGAAGGACCGCGGAAACGTGGGTTTCCACCGTCTTGATGCTGATGAAGAGCTCCTTGGCCACCTCCTTGTAGCTGTACCCCCGGGCGATCAGGCGCATGACCTCCAGCTCGCGGGCCGAGAGCTTGTCCAGCTCGTCATCGGCGATGTCCGCCGGCGCGGTGCCGAAAGCATCCAAAACGAACCCTGCCAGGCGCGGCGAGAAGACAGCGTCCCCGCCGGCAACCCGGAACACGGCGTCGGTGATCTCGGCCCCGGAGATCGTCTTGGTGACATAGCCCCTGGCCCCCGCCCGGATCACTGCCACGACGTCCTCCGCAGCATCGGACACGCTGAGGGCCAGGAAGCGGGTGGTGCCCAGCAGCGGAACGGACCCTGCGATAACCTCACGGCCGCCGCCGCCCAACCCGCCGGGAAGGTGCACGTCCAGCAATACGACATCGGGCCGCTGTTCGGCGATGACGGCAATGGCCTGCTCCACTGTGGCCGCTTCCCCCACCACGTGGATGCTGGCATCGAGATCGGCTTTGAGCCCGGAACGGAAGATGGCGTGGTCGTCCACGATGACCACGCGGACGGAGCTGGCGGCCTGCGCGACTGCCCCCTGGTTGACGTTCATGACTTTCCTTCCACGTTGTCCGTGCTCGCAGCCGGCAGCCGCAGGCGGACCTCCGTGCCGTCCCCGGTGCTGAGGATGGCAGCCGATCCGCCGTGCCGCTTCATCCTGCCGATGATGGACTCCCGTACGCCCAGGCGGTCCTCCGGCACGTCGGCCAGCTCGAACCCGGGCCCGCGGTCCTTGATGAAAATTTCGGCCTGGCCGTCCGAGGCTTCGAGGTACACGGAAACGGCGCCGCCACCGTGCCGGGAGGCGTTCAGCATGGCTTCCCGGCTTGCCTGGACCATGGCCTCGTGGCCTTCGGTCATGGCGGCATCGCCGACGCTGACCACCTCCACGGCGTTGCCCAGGAGATCTTCCACCTCGGCTGCCACGGCCTTGATCCGGTCCGAAAGCTGCCCCGCTTCCCTGCCGGGATCCTGGAACAGCCAGCCGCGGAGCTCGCGTTCCTGCGCCCGGGCCAGCCGGACGACGTCGTGCTCGCTGCTGGCCCGGCGCTGGATCAGGGCGAGCGTCTGCAGCACCGAATCGTGCAGGTGCGCGGCGATCTCGGCGCGTTCGGTTTCCCGGATCCTGCCGGCGCGCTCGGTCTCCAAATCCCGCCAGAACTTCAGCGCCCAGGGCAACAGGACCAGCACTACGCCACCGAGCACTGCCACGGAGGCCAGCAGCGCGAGCCAGGTCTGCTCCCACGAGCCGGAACCGGACACCATCACCAACACGCCGGCCACCACCAGCGCCAGGCCGGCCGCGAGCCGTGCCCAGCCGCCGGCCTGATCCGCCTTGGTCTTGTTCACCAGCCCGGCCCGCCGCGTTTCGTCCAGCTGCATCCACGCGATGGACGCGCCGCCCAGGACGGCGGCGGCGGGAATAAGGGTTCCCAGCGGCACGTCGACGCCCAGCAGCTGCGCGATCATGATCCCGGCCACCAGCAGCAGCCCGCAGCCAAGCAGGATCTCCTTGCCGTACTTCATGCTCTGCCAGCGGAACCACGGCGGTTCGCCCGGCTTGCGGGCGCCGGGCGGTGCCGCGCCGTCCTCGCCCTGGGGAGCGCCGCCGTCGGCAGCCTGGCCCAGGGATGCCTGATTCGAGGGTGCCTGGCTCAAGGGCGCCTGGCCAAAGGGCGCCGGGCCGGGTGGAGCGGAAGGCAGCGCCGACAGTGTGCCGGCCACGGCGGCGGCAGGTGCCTGGCTCACCGCAGGGGCAATGGGCGACGCGGGCCGCCGGGCATTGCGCCGGGCAGCCTCATCCGCGGTGGGAACCATGATCCACAACCACGCGTAGAAGACGAGGCCGGCCCCGCCCGCGAGCGTTGCAAGCGCCATGCCTACCCTGACGTTCTTCACCGGCCAGCCCAGATGAACGGCCAGGCCCGAGCAGACACCGGCAATCACGCGGTCGCTGCTGCGGGCCAAAGGGGGCCTGGCCGGGACGGTTGTCATGGGTCAATCCAAGCATGGATCAGGGTTCCCCGGACCCGGATCCGGCCGGAACCGGGGGCAACTCAGGGACCGCTCAGGGTATTCCCCAGTAGAGCGCAGACGGGGCTGGGCGGAAGGATTGAGGTATGAACTCGCAGACCCCCCTCCCCGACGACGGCCAGCCCACCGAGCCTCTGCCCGGCGCACCGCGGCCCACCGAACCCCTGCCGTCCGCGCCGACCACGCCGGACCCGTCCGAGGGCCCACGGGCCTCCGAATCCAGCCGGCCAGCTGCAGGCCAGCCCGGCGCTGAACTGCCCCGCGCTGGAGCCCCCGGAGCTGATCTCCCCGAAACCGGACAGGCATACACAGGCCGTCCCGGCACCGCACCCACTGCCCCGGGCGACGCCGATTTCTTCTCCTGGATCCGCGGTCATGGCATCCAGCGTGGCCGGGACCGGTGGATCGGCGGCGTGTCCAGCGGCATTGCTCAGAAGCTGGGCGTGGACCCGTTGATCATCCGCGGCGTCTTCATCGTCCTGTCCCTGTTCGCCGGCATCGGCGTGCTGGTGTACGGCCTCGCGTGGGCGCTGCTCCCGGAGCCCGACGGACGGATCCACGTCCAGGAGGCCGCAGCTGGCCGGTGGACCACCGGGATGACAGGATCCCTGATCGCCACGATCCTGGGACTGACCGGACTGGGCGGCGGCTTCTGGGGCTGGTCGCACAACGGCTTCGGCGGCTTCCTCTGGACGGTCTTCTGGGTGGGCGGCGCCATTTACCTCATCTACTACCTCTCGCAGCGCAACAAGGCAGGCCGGCCGGCGATGGCCGCTCCGCACGCTGGCGGCTACGGCACGCCCGGCGCCTACGGGACGCCGGGCGCAGCCGGCACCCCAGGAACCGCCTACACAGCCGGAAATCCCGGGACCGCACCGTTCTCCTCCACGGGCACCTCATATGGAGCGGGCCCCGCTTCCCCCTCCATGCCCTCCTACGGCGACGGCAGCTATTCCGGGAGCGGCTCCTACTCCGGCGGTGGCTCCGGCAGTGGCTCAGGCTCCGGCGGCGGATTCCCGGGCGGTGGCCCCTACGGCGGTTCCCCCGCACCGCAGCGCACCCCGAAACCACGCCCGGCCGGGCCCGGCGCTCCCGCAGTGGCCGTCGCCGCCGGGTCGGCGCTGCTGGTGGGCGGCGGACTCAAGGCACTCGATGTCACCAACGTCATCGACCTGGGCGATTCCGCCAACGCCATCGTCTGGGCCAGCGCCGCAGCCGTCCTCGGCCTCGGCATCCTCATCGCCGGCCTGCGCGGCAGGACCGCTGGCATCCTGAGCTTCTTCGCCGTGGTGGCGCTGATAGCGGGCGGCGTGTACAACGTGGTGGGCAACGGCGACAGGATGCGGTTCCAGCAGGTGGACTGGGCACCGGCCAGCATCACGGAGGCCACCCGCGGCTTCGACATCACCGCGGGCCGCGGAACCGTGGACCTGACAAACCTTGACGGCGGCGCTCCGCTGCGCTCCGACGTCCTGATTCCCCTGGACATCACCGCGAGCAACGTGACCGTAGTGATCCCGGAGGACGTCCCCGTGGACATCAAGGCGGACATGACCATGGGCAACCTCAACGAGGCCTCGGGCCAGCGCGGCGGAACCACCACCCGGGAAAGCACCTATAACTCCGACCGGCCCGGCAGCCATCTGGTGGTCCAGATCGACGGCACCTTCAGTAACGTCACCATCCAGGAAGGCAATTGAGATGAGCACCAGTAACCAGGCACCGGATCCCACGGGCCGCGGCAGCTACTACCCGGACAGCACGACGACGGCGGGCACAGACCCTGCCGGCCCCTCTACCACAAGGGTGGGGACGGTGGTGTGGGGACTGATCGTCCTGGCCCTCGCCGCCCTGATCATCGTTGCCCAGCTGGGCATCGTGACCCTCAACGCCACCTACGTGCTGATCGGGCTCATGATCGGAGCGGGCGCCGCCCTGGTGGTGGGCGGCCTGCTCTCCGCCCGGAAACGTGACAACCAACCGACAACAGGGAAGTCTTGAACCATGGACAAGTTTTTCAGCATCGTCAGGGGCTTCGGCCTGCAACGCGGCCCGCAGCGCTGGGTGGGTGGCGTCCTGGGCGGCATCGCCGCAAAAACGAACGTGGACGTGGCCTTCGTCCGCATCGCGTTCCTCGTGTTCTGCCTCCTCCCCGGGCCCGCAGTGGTTTTCTACCTCCTGGCGTGGGCCGTCCTTCCCGACCAGCGGAACGTGATTCCGCTGCAGGCATTCCTAGAGCGCCGGTCCCTCAGCTGACCTGCAGGTGACGTCCGAAGGCCTCCGCCGTTCACTATGGCGGGGGCCTTTGCCGTGCCCGGCAGGCCGGCGCTTGCGGGCGGCGTACCGCGTGTAACAGGTTTGTGTCGTACCCCACACCTCCCACTACACTTCTAGGTGAGCTCAGCGTGGCGCTCTGCCAGTAGACCCTCTTCCAGGATTTGAGCCGAAACATGAAAATTGGAATCCTCACCAGCGGTGGCGACTGCCCCGGACTGAACGCGGTTATCCGCGGCGCCGTGCTGAAGGGTATCGCCATCCACGGCCACGAGTTCGTCGGATTCCTCGACGGCTGGCGCGGCGTGGTGGAGGGCGATATCATCGACATCCCCCGCACCATGGTTCGCGGCATCGCCAAGCAGGGCGGCACCATCCTGGGCACATCCCGCACCAACCCGTTCGAAAACGGCGGCGGCCCCGAGGTCATCAAAGCCCACATGGACCGGCTCGGCATCGACGCGATCATCGCCATCGGCGGTGAGGGAACCCTTGCCGCGGCCAAGCGCCTGACCGACGCCGGCCTGAAGATCGTCGGCGTCCCCAAGACCGTGGACAACGACCTCGACGCCACCGACTACACCTTCGGTTTCGACACCGCGGTGCAGATCGCCACCGAGGCCATCGACCGGCTCCGGACCACCGGGGAATCGCACCACCGCTGCATGATCGCCGAGGTCATGGGCCGGCACGTCGGCTGGATCGCCCTGCACGCCGGCATGGCGGCAGGCGCCCACGCCATCCTCATTCCGGAACAGAAAGTCAGCATCGAACAGATCACCGAATGGGTGAACGAGGCCCATGCCCGCGGCCGTGCGCCGCTGGTGGTCGTCGCTGAAGGGTTCGTGCCCGAGCACATGGAATCCCCGCACTCCGAGCGCGGCCTGGACACGTTCGGCCGTCCCCGCCTGGGCGGCATCGCCGACCAGCTCGCGCCCGAACTGGAAGCACGCACCGGCATCGAAACCCGCGCCACCATCCTGGGCCACATCCAGCGTGGCGGCGTCCCCTCGGCCTTCGACCGCGTCCTCGCCACCCGCCTGGGCATGGCCGCCATCGACTCCGTGGTGGAGGGCTTCTGGGGCACCATGGTGGCGCTCAAGGGCACCGACATCCAGCATGTCGCCTTCGAGGAAGCCTTGGGCCAGCTCAAGACCGTGCCGCAGAACAGGTACGACGAAGCCGCTGTCCTGTTCGGCTAAGTACAGCACATTGCCCGGCCGGGCATGATGTCCGGCCGGGACAGCCGCCGGCGCCCTAGGCTGGGACCATGACACTCGATCCCGGCTCTGCCGCCATCATCCAGCTGGCCTGGGCCCGCCGCCTGGGCCTCGACGACGACGCTTTTAGCACTGCGCTTGCCTCCGGCGAACGCATCGTCCGGGCCGATGAATCAGCCGGCACGGTGGAGTTCGTCAGGTTGTTCGGCAGTTCCGTGCTGGTAGGGCCGCAGGACGTCATTGACGCGGCCGCGGACATCCCCGATACGGACATGGCCCAGCACGTCACCCTGCTGACGCTGACCCGGGCCCGTGGCGGGCACGGCCTGGGCGCGGCGGCGCTGTTCTTCGCCGACGACCTGCCGCTGCAGCAGCCCTCCGAAGAGATGACGGTGTCACACGGTAACGCCGAAGCGATCGAACTGGAGGGCCGCTGCCCGCCGGACGACGTCAACGAGGTGGGGCTCTCCGACCTTGAGAACCGCTTCACCATCGTCCATGAGCTCGACGGCAGGCGGGTTCCCCGGGCCTGCGGCGCCTACACAGAGTGGGAAGGACTGCTGGCCCACTTGGGGGTCCTGGTGGATCCGGAGTGGCGGCGCCGGGGCCTGGGGACACTGGCCGCCTCCATCGCGTCCCACGAAGCCCTGGCCGCCGGGCTGACGCTGCAATGGCGGGCGGACGTCAGCAACACGGGATCGCTGGCGCTGGCCCGCCGCCTCGGCTTGTCAGCCGGCGGAATCCAGACCAGCGTCCACCTTGGCTGAGGGAGCCGATCCTTCAGCGGCGCCCCACCCCTGAACCGGCTTGGGTTTGGCGAAGAACAGCACCACAACTGCCCCGGCCAGCACCACAGCGGCGGGCAACAGGATGGACTGCGCCATCGCCGTCGAGAATCCTGCGTGCAGGAAGTCCGGCAGGGAACCGCCCATGGCCATGCCCTCGCCCGCCCCGCCGGCCTGGCCGCCGGGGCCGGCCGGGAGCTCAGCCGCCAGCCGCGACTGAATCAGGACCGCAATGGCAGCGCTGCCCAGGACCGCTCCGAACTGGCGGGTGGTGTTGTAGACGCCGGAGCCGGCGCCCGCTTGCCGCGGCGGCAGGTTCCTGGTGGCGGTGGTGCTCAGGGGCGCCCAGATGCCGGCGTTGGCGAAGCCGAGAACAGCGCTGGGAAGCAGGAACAGCAGGATGGGGGTGTCCGGCTGCATCAGCAATCCGTTCCACACCAGGGCCACGGCCATGAGTGTCAGGCCCGCGGCTGCCAGGTATTTGGGGTTGACCCGGTCCACGATCTTTCCCACCACGGGAGCCATGCCACCCGAGATCAGCGCCATGGGCACCATCAGCAACGCTGACTGGGTGGGTGTCAGGCCGCGGACCATCTGGTAGTAGAAGATCAGCGGCAGCCCGAAGGACGTTACCGTGAACCCCACCATGGTGATTCCAAGGTTGGCCAGCGAAAAGTTCCGGTCATGGAACAGTCCCAGCGGCAGCAGCGGCTCGCCCTTGTTGAAACGCTGCCAGGCGACGAATCCGGCGAGGATTATGATCCCGGCGATGATCAGGGACCAGACGCTGATGGGTCCGGCGATGGTTCCCCAGTTGTACGTCTCGCCTTCCTGGATGCCGAAGACCAGCAGGAAGAGCCCGACGGCGCTGAGCAGCACACCGGGAATGTCGAACCGGTGCGGGTGGGTGCTGAGTGCGGGCACGTTGCGCACCGCGAGGATGAACCCGACGACGCCGATGGGAACGTTGATGAAGAAGATCCACTCCCAGCCGAGGCTGTCCACCAGGACACCGCCCAGGATTGGGCCCACCAGCGTGGCCATGCCCGCGGTGGCGCCCCAGATGGCCATGGCGGCACCCCGGCGGTCCGGCGGGAAGATACGGGTGATGACGGCCATGGTCTGCGGTGTCATCACTGCAGCACCGAGGCCCTGCAGCACGCGGGCGGCGATGAGGGTCTCCACGTCCTGGGCCAGGCCGCACCACAGCGAGGCCAGGGTAAAGACCACCAGGCCCAGCAGGTACAGCTTCTTGGGCCCGAACCGGTCGCCCAGCCTGCCGGTGATCAGCAGGGGTACCGCGTAGGCCAGCAGATAGGCACTGGTCACCCAGATCACGGAGTTAATATCGGCGCCCAGGCCCTCCATGATCCGCGGGTTGGCCACGGACACGATGGTGCTGTCAATCAGGATCATGAAGAACCCGATCACCAGCGACCACAGCGCCGCCCAGGGCTTTTCTACGTTTTCCATCCGGTCATCCTTCAGAGTCATTTGGTGGTTGCCGGGCGGACCCGGGGGCTCAGCCCAGGAGGTCGAGGATCTCCTGGCGGGCAAACATTTGCGCGGCCGCGCGTGCCGACGGTGCTCCGGCGTCGGGATCTGCGCCGGCATCCAGCAGGACCCGGGCCACATCCGTGTATCCCTTGAATGCCGCACCGGCCAGCGGCGTCTGGCCGCGGTCATTGGCGGTGTTTGCCTCGGCGCCGTGTTCGAGCACCAGGCGCACCGTGTCGGCATGGCCGTGGTAGGCGGCCAGCATCAGGAGGGAATCTCCGGCGGCATTGGTAAGTGTGGCCGGAGCCCCGGCGCCGAGGTATGCGCGGAGCAGTTCGGTGTTCCCGTCCCGGGCTGCCTGGAAGAGGCTGTGGGCCAGGGCGACCGCGTCGTCGTCCGACCCTGATCCTGCCGCGGCGTCCTGCGCCGGCGTGGCGTTTCCGTGTTCTGTCATGCGCGTGGCCCCCTGAGGAATCCGGTCTGGCGCCCCACCACCTGGCCGGCGTCAGGGGCGACGATGAGTTCCTGTCCGGCGGTGTACGGCTCGTCCCCGTCCAGGACCGTCAGTATTTCATCCGGAGCGACGGACCGCTTTATGACCGCCAGCGCCACCGGCCCCATTTCGTAGTGCTGCGCCACGGATGTGACGGCCCCTACTTTGCGGTCGCCGGCAAGGACCACACTGCCGGCGGCCGGGAGGGTGTGCTGCGAACCGTCCAGCTGGAGGAACACGAGGCGCCGCGGCGGGTGCCCCAGGTTGTGGACGCGGGCGATGGTTTCCTGGCCCTTGTAGCAGCCTTTGGCCAGGTGGACTGCGGTACGGAGCAGGTCCAGTTCATGCGGAATCGTCCTGTCATCGGTTTCGGCGCCGATCCGGGGACGCCAGGCAGCGATGCGCAGCGCTTCGGATGCCATGACGCCTGCGAGCGGCCGGTCCGCCACCATCCGTTCCAGTTCGGCGGCGGGGACGAGGTATTCGAACCACGGCCGTTCCAGCCCGGGGTGGTTCTCTTCGGCAACGGTGGCGTAGGAGTACCCGCCGGCAGAGACATGCGGCCACGGGTCCTGCCAGGCCACCAGCGTGGCCCACTCAGGAACTGCGGCGGTACTGCCCACCACTGCCCAGCCAGCCGAGGCGTCGGCGATGTCCACGCGCAGCATGAACTTCATCCTGTTGAGGTACTCAGCCAGCGGAGCGGCCTCGGCGCCTTCGACGATCAGCCAGGCGGTGCCGCCGTCGTCAACGATGCGCGCATCGAATTCGATCCGCCCCTGGACGCTCAGCAGGAGCAGTTCGCTGGACTCCCCCGGCTGAAGGGCCGTCACCTGCTGGGATGACAGCGTGTTCAGCCAGCTCAGCCGGTCCGGCCCGGTGACGGTGACAACACCGCGGGAGGAGAGGTCGACGACGGCGGTTCCGGCCGCCAGGGCACGCTGCTCCCGGAGTGGCTCACCGTAGTGGGCTGCGACGCCGGCATCCGCACCGGCTGCCTCGACAGCTCCGGGGCGCGACAAAAGGGGGCTGGGAGTAGTCATATTGGGGAGAACGTCCTTCAGTCAGTCTGTATTCCGCTTTGTCGCCGGAACTTGGAACCCTGGCCCGGAGCGTCTGAACCTTGGCCAGGCCCGGGGGGATTGCGGAGCGGTTGGGTGTTTACCGGTATTCGGGGTTTTCGAAGTCGAACCGGGTCCCGGCGGTCCATTCCTTGGGCAGGTTGCCGTACGCAGGGTAGCCGCCGGCGTCCTTGAGGGTCCGGGCCAGGTGCAGGAGGTTCCACGTCATGAAGGTGGTGTTCCGGTTGGTGAAGTCGCTTTCCGGTCCGCCTGAGCCTTCGTCGAGGTAGCTGGGGCCGGGTCCAACGGGCCCGATCCACCCGGCGTCGGCTTGGGGTGGAATGCTGAAGCCGATGTGCTGCAGGCTGTAGAGGACATTCATGGCGCAGTGCTTGATGCCGTCCTCGTTGCCCGTGATCAGGCAACCGCCCACTTTGGGATAAAACGCCCACTGGCCCTTGCTGTTGAGCTCACCGGAATGGGCATAGAGGCGTTCAATCAGCTTCTTGGTCTGCGATGAGTTGTCGCCCAGCCAGATGGGGCCGGCCACCACCACGATGTCGGCATCCTGGACGGCGGGGTAGAGTTCCGGCCATTCGTCGGTGGCCCAGCCGTACTGGGTCATGTCCGGGTAGACCCCGCTGGCGATGTCGTGGTCCACCGTGCGGATCACCCTGGTGCTGACGCCCTGCTTCTCCATGATCCGCCGGCTGATGTTGATCAGGCCGCCAGTATTGGACGTCTGCGGCGACCTCTTGAGCGTGCCGTTGAAGAAGACAGCCTTGAGATCGCTGTAGTTTCCGGAGGTATCTTCATTTGCCACGGCGGCGCTCCCTGCTGGTGGACCTTCTGGTTATGAAACCCTTGCCAGGAACGCCGAGGCGTGGGCTTCGAGGCCCTTGCCCGCTTCCCCTCCTGTTGCGACGTCCCACCGCCACAACAGGTTGCCGTCCACCAGTCCGAAGATCCGGGTGGCGGCGCTGTAATCCTTGGAGTGGCTGCCGCGCATCACCATGTCGGTGGTGAGCTGGATCTGCGGGCCCTTGATCTGGCCGTAGTACAGCTCCGAGATGCCGCCGGGGTGGGAGATGGACACCGAAATGTCGAATCCGCCCTCGCTGTTGCGCAGGGCTTCCACTTCGTCGGCGCTCTTGAGCGCAGGCACGATGTCCGCGGGTACCAGGCCGGGGCCACCGTCAGCGTCAAGCTGTTTGCGCTCCAGCGCCCAGAAGCCGGTCTCAACCGTGAGGGGCCGCAGGCGCGTGCCGTCGTCGTCCGTCAGCCAGCTCTCCGCCCGGTACTGCAGGTACGGCAGGCCGTTATGGGTGAAGGAGACGTGCTGCAGGAAGTGCTCGGAATCCTCATCCCCGGTGCCGAGGCGGCCACGGCCCTCCCACTCACCAATGAGCCAGGAAAGGGGAACAAGTTCCGGAGTCAGATCTGTGGGAATCTCAATGGGCACGGCATTTACCTCGAGAAACTGCGGGATCGGAAGGCTGGTCTACTTCTGGCCCTTGAAGAGGCGGTAGACCACAAAGCCGGCGAACCAGGCCATGGACAGGCTCGCAATGCCGAGCAGGACAAGGAAGAAAATTTCAAAAGCAAGTACGGACATGATGCCATCCTAACCCGTCAGAAGATGAGTAGTTTGTCTATGAAGTAGGCGAGCGAGCCGACGGCCGAGACCGGCGCAAGGCCCATGCCAAGGGCCGCCGCAAGGTTCAGCGGCGCACCGCGCAGGGTGACCAGGCGCCGGAAGCTGGCAAGGACTGCTCCCACCACCACACCGAAGATGGCAGCCGGCAGGACGGCGATGTCTGAGAGCACCAGCCCGGCAAGCGGGCCCGCGAGACCGGCAAGGACGATGCACAGCGGGGCGATGACGTTATCGGGCCAGCGGATCAGCCCGGCAAGCAGGGCCACTGCCGCGCTGATGGCGGCCACCAGCAGCATCTCGCGGACGCCATTAAACCGGGCGCCGGCAACCCATCCCGCACCCAGGCAGGAAAGCAGGACGCCCACGCAGCAGCCCAGAGTGGACTCCAGCCGCTGCGCCTGTCCCGTACCGCGGATGAGCTGCACTACGAAGACGGCCATCATGCCCATCGCCACGAAACCGGGGGTCCAGTCCAGGTAGCCCGGAGCAGGCGCCCACAAGGCGGCCAGGGCAGACCCGGCGCCGGGCAGGGCAATGACCGCTGCGAGGGTCTTCTTGGCCGGAATCCGGAGGAAGTGCGGCCAGCCGATACCCACCGCGAAGGCAACTACTACGGCAACGGCGGCCAGGGCTTCACGGGAGACGTAAACCCCGGCGATGATGGCGGCCAGGCCGGCGATGCCGACTACACCGATGGCCCAGGAACCAAGAGAGCGGGCAGGCGCCTGCAGGTCAGCCGTCATATGGAAACCGGCCTGTGAATCGTTACTGCACTCACTGCGCTGTCATCCCGTCCTGGCATTGGCACTAGGCGTGAAACGCCCCTTCGAAGGGCATGTCCGCCCCGTTCAATCCTGCCCTATATGAACGGGATATGTCGCAAAACGGACTGTTGGGGTGCTGGAATCTCTGGTTCGGGAGGACCTGCCGGGTATACTCAAGCATCAGCTCAGTCGCCCGATGATGCGCGGACAGCCCATGGAGGAACAATGTCGCACATCCTGCTCTTATCGAACAGCACCGGCTCGTCGGTAGACATCCTGCCTGCCCTGGAACTGCTGAACCACCGCGTACACATCCTCCCCGCAGAGCCAACCGCCCTCCTCGAAACGGACCCTTGCGACATCGTCCTGCTGGACGCACGCAAAGACCTCGTGGGCGCCCGTTCCCTGACCCAGCTCCTGAAGGCCACCGGCCTCAGCGCACCGCTGGTCCTGATCCTGACTGAAGGCGGCATGGCCGCTGTTTCATCGGCCTGGGCCGTGGATGACATCGTCCTGGATTCCGCAGGCCCCGCTGAGGTTGAAGCCCGCATCAGGCTCTCGGTGGCCCGTGCCGTCCCGGAGCAGGACGACGCCCCCAGCGAAATCCGCGCCGCCGGCGTCGTCATCGACGAAGCCAGCTACACCGCCAGGGTCAATGGCGCTCCCCTGAACCTGACGTTCAAGGAATTCGAGCTCCTCAAGTACCTGGCCCAGCACCCTGGCCGCGTCTTCACCCGGCAGCAGCTGTTGACCGAGGTATGGGGCTACGACTACTACGGCGGCACCCGCACCGTTGACGTCCACGTCCGGCGGCTGCGCGCCAAGCTCGGCGCCGACCACGAGAACCTCATCAGCACCGTGCGGAACGTCGGCTACCGGCTCACCCTGGTGCGCCAGCAGGAAGACGAACTGACCGAGGCCTGAGCCGCCGGCCCCGATCCCGTAGCCTAGCTTCATGACTCCAGCGCACCCCGAGAAATGGCCCGTCCATGTTGTCCAAGGCGGGGTTGACCGGCAACTCCTGAAGGACTGCCGCGACCTCCTGGTTGCGGCCGAAGAGTCCGACGGCAACCCCTCGATCTCCGAGCAGACGCTGGTGACCATGCGCTCCGGCGATTCTGCAGACCACTCGCTGCTGACCCTGGCGCTGTACGCCCCGGACGAGGACTCGGATCCGGCAACCGGCCAGGACCTGGCAGGGTTCGCCGTCGTGGTGGAGGAACCGGACCACAGCGGCGTGCTGGAAATTGCCGTGCACCCTTCGTACCGGAACCAGGGCGTGGCCGACCGCCTGGTGCGGGCATTGCAGGACCGGCGGGGGTTCGATGGGCTGAAGGCCTGGTCCCACGGCAACCACGAGGCCGCCGCCGACCTCGCCGCACGGTACGGCTACGCTCCGGTGCGGGAGTTGTGGAAGATGCGGATGACGACGGCGGAGGCGGACCTTCCCGAGGCAGTCCTTCCGGATGGCGTGTCGCTGCGTCCCTTCAGACCGGGCCAGGACGAGGACGCTTGGCTTGCCGTCAACCGGGCGGCCTTCTCGCACCACCCGGAACAGGGCAGCCTCACCCGGGCGGACCTGGCGGCACGGATGGAGGAAGACTGGTTCGACCCCGCCGGGTTCCTCCTCGCGGTGGACACCGCCGGCCGCGTTGTGGGCTTCCACTGGACGAAGGTCCATCCCCGCCATGGCTCGCACCCCGCCATCGGCGAAGTCTACGTAGTGGGCGTGGCGCCCGAAGCGCAAGGCTCCGGACTGGGCAAGGCCCTGACGCTCGCCGGCATAAAGTACCTGCAGGACCTCGGCCTGCACGCCGTCATGCTGTACACCGACGCGGACAACACACCCGCCGTCTCGCTGTACCGCAGGCTGGGCTTCACCCGTTGGGACATGGACGTCATGTACGGGCCGGTGAAGGAAGGTTAGTCCAATCGGCTGATCCACCCGGCGGGGGTGCGGAAATCAGGGGCTCTACCGCGGTGAATGCTTGTAAGGTTGAAACAGAACCGCGCAGGCCGGAAGCGCCAGCATCAAGCGCCAGGCAAAAGGAGATCCCATGAACCCGGAACCGTCCGGAACAGCCACGTCCCAGGATGCTGCAATTCCGGTCCGTGCCCGCTTCGGCTCCTCCGAGGTCCCGGCCTCCCGAGCCACGCAGGACCGCATCGACATCCCTGAGTTCGCACCGAACCTCGAGCCGGAGGGGGACATCAGCCCGGACCGTTTCCTGGACCGCGAGCTCAGCTGGCTCAGCTTCAACTCCCGGGTGCTGGAACTGGCTGAGGACCCCACCCTGCACCTGCTGGAACGGGTCAACTTCCTCTCCATCTTCGCCTCCAACCTCGATGAGTTCTTCATGGTCCGGGTGGCAGGCCTGAAACGCCGGATCGCCACCGGACTGGCTGTCCCCTCCCCGGCCGGCCTCAGCCCGGTGGAAGTGCTGGAACAGATCAGCGCCGAAGCCCACCGGCTGCAGCAGCGGCACGCCCAGGTTTACGCCGAGCAGATCCGGCCGGCCCTGGCGTACGAGCACATCCACCTCATGCACTGGGACGAACTCGACGACGCCGCCCAGCAGCAGCTGAGCGTCATGTTCGCCGAAAAGGTGTTCCCCATCCTCACGCCCCTCGCGGTGGACCCGGCGCACCCCTTCCCCTACATCTCCGGACTGTCCCTCAACCTGGCCGTGGTGGTCAGGAACCCGGTGAGCGACAAGGAACTGTTCGCCCGCGTCAAGGTGCCTGACCAGCTTCCGCGCCTGATCTCCATCGACGGCCCGCGTGCAGGCGCCGTGGCCGGACGGGTGGCACGGTTCATCGCCCTCGAAGACGTCATCGCCGTCCACTTGGACAAGCTCTTCCCCGGCATGGAAGTCCTGGAGCACCACACCTTCCGTGTCACCCGCAACGAGGACGTGGAGGTTGAGGAGGACGACGCCGAGAACCTCCTCCAGGCCCTCGAGAAGGAACTGCTGCGACGCCGGTTCGGCCCGCCGGTCCGGCTGGAAGTCACGAACGACATCAACCCCAACATCCGGGCGCTGCTGATCCGCGAACTCGGCGTGGAGGAGTCCGAGGTCTACTCGGTACCCGCTCCGCTGGACCTCCGCGGCCTCGCCGTCATTGGCGGCATCGACCGCGCCGACCTGCATTACCCCAAGCACGTTCCGCACACCTCCCGGTACCTGAACGAATCCGAAACATCCAAGGCGGCCAACGTGTTCGCGGCCATGCGCCGCCGCGACATCCTCCTCCACCACCCTTACGATTCCTTCTCCACCTCCGTGCAGGCCTTCCTCGAGCAGGCCGCAGCGGATCCCAAGGTCCAGGCCATCAAGCAGACCCTGTACCGCACGTCAGGTGACTCCCCCATCGTCGATGCGCTTATCGACGCCGCGGAGGCCGGCAAACAGGTCCTGGCCCTGGTGGAAATCAAGGCCCGGTTCGATGAGCAGGCCAACATCTCCTGGGCCCGCAAGCTGGAACAGGCCGGCGTCCACGTGGTGTACGGCATCGTGGGCCTGAAAACGCACTGCAAGCTGTCCCTGGTGGTCCGCCAGGAAGTGGATGGCCTGCGCCGCTACTGCCACATCGGCACCGGCAACTACCACCCCCGCACCGCGCGGTACTACGAGGACCTCGGCCTCCTGACGTCCAACGAGCAGGTGGGCCAGGACCTGTCCAAGCTGTTCAACCAACTGTCCGGGTATGCTCCCAAGTCCACTTTCAAGCGGCTGCTGGTGGCGCCCCGTTCCGTACGCTCCGGGCTGATCGACAGGATCGAAACCGAGATCCGCAACGCCCGGGCCGGCAAGCCGGGCCGGGTGCAGATCAAGGTCAACTCGATGGTCGACGAAGCCATTATCGATTCCCTTTACCGCGCGTCCCAGGCCGGTGTGAAGGTGGACGTGGTGGTTCGCGGCATCTGCTCGCTGCGCCCCGGCGTTCCGGGCCTGAGTGAGAACATCACCGTCCGGTCCATCCTGGGCCGGTTCCTGGAGCACTCCCGCGTGTTTGCCTTCGCCAACGGCGGGGACCCTGTGGTCTATATCGGCTCGGCCGACATGATGCACCGCAACCTCGACCGCCGGGTGGAGGCCCTGGTGCAGCTTGCCAGCGCCGATGACATCGCCTACGTCCTCGACCTGCTGCAGCGCTACCTGGCACCGGAAACCTCCAGCTGGCATCTGGACAATGACGGCCACTGGAACCGCCACCACCTCGGGGAGGACGGCAAGCCGCTTGAGGACGTCCAGTCCTGGCTGCTCGCCTCGCGCCCCCGGCAGCGCAGCCTGAGCCGGCGATAGGGCCCCGGCTTTGTCGAGCGATGCACTCATAGAAGACCAGACAGACCATCCCGGGGAACCAGTAGCGGTCACCGCTGCCGGAGCAATCCCCTGGCGGGCCACCCGGGAAGGCCTTGAAGTCCTCCTGATCCACCGCCCACGCTATGACGACTGGTCCTGGCCAAAAGGCAAGATCGACGACGGCGAGACGGTACCGGAGTGCGCGGTCCGGGAGGTGCGGGAGGAGATTGGGCTTGATGCCCCGCTGGGCATTCCCCTGCCGCCCATCCACTACCACGTGGCCTCGGGATTGAAAGTGGTCTACTACTGGGCCGTGAAGGTCAACGGCGCACGCCTCGTGCCGGATGGTAAGGAGGTGGACTCCGTCATGTGGTGCAGCCCGGACAAGGCGGCCGCGCTGCTCTCCAATCCTTCGGATACCGTGCCGCTGCAGCACCTGCGGGAGGCACATGCCCGCGGCGGGCTGGACACCTGGCCGCTGTTGGTTGTCCGCCACGCGAAAGCAAAACCCCGTTCGTCCTGGACCAAGGCCGAAGGTGAGCGGCCGCTGGCCGCCACGGGTATCCGGCAGGCGCAGGCCGTCGGCAGGTTGCTGCAGGCCTGGAAGCCGCCGCGGGTGGTCACCAGCCCCTGGCTGCGCTGCGTAGCCACCGTGGCTCCCTACGCGAAGGCCAGCGGTGCGAAGGTCAAGATGGCGGAGGCACTGACGGAACACCGGCATGAGCGCAGCCCCAAAAAGACGGCCGGCATTATCGAGTCGCTTTTCGACAAGCAGCGTCCCGTGGCAGTCTGCACGCACCGTCCGGCCCTGCCCACGGTCCTCGCCCAGCTGGCCAAGCACATGCCGGCGAGGCTGGGCAGCCTGCTCCCGTCCGCGGACCCGTACTTGTCCCCCGGAGAGCTGGTGGTGTGCCACGTAGCCTTCGCCAAGGGGAGCAGCGTTGTAGCGGTGGAGCGGTTCAAACCCTTCGACGACTGACCGTACTGGCTGGCATGCCCGGTTGACCTTGCGCCGCTATGTATCAAATACTTGATACATAGCCGCACGAATTTGGGGGATGATGTGCCAGGCCTCGACGCCTTAGCGTTCAATGCAATGCAGCCGACGGTGATCCTGTTTCCGTTCCTGCTGGCCGCAGGTGTCTACCTGCTGCTCCGGTGGGTCATCTGGCAACCGGGCAATCCCGGATCAGCCGGCACCGCGGCCAAGCACGCCCTCTGGATCGGGGTCATCGGCTGGCTGGTGAGCTCGCTCCAGCCGGCGGCGAAGGCGGGACTCATCCCTGTCTCCGGCCTGCACCAGGCGCCGTCCGGCGTCGACCTCCTCCCCGTCCTGGCGTGGCCCGTCCTGGGCTGCCTTGCGGTGCACGCCATCGGCCAGCTCAGCTATCCCGGTCCACGGCTTCCCCGCCGGCGGGCGAGCCTCGACGTTCGGCGGATACGCGACTTCCTCCCCCGGAAACTCGCCTGGACCGTGCTGGCCGTCTTCGTCACGGCAGCCGGGCAGATCGCGTGGACGGCGAGCCTGCCGGGCTTTGATCCCGTTCCCTACGCCCCGCAGCCCGAACCGTCCGGCGGCAGCACATACTATGGCGGCGACGGCCGGGTACCCGGCATGGACCTCGCTGCCCCTCTGGGTGGAGCACTGGCGGTCCTCGCGGCCGGAACCTTCGCCGTGCTGGCACTGATCGCCCGCCGGCGGCGGCTGGAATCGCTCACGTCCGGGGACAACGGCCTGCTGCGGACCATCGCCATGAACCGGCTGCTCCGTACCGTGGCCACGGTAGCCTCCGGCCTGGCCGCAATCGCCGGCAACCACACTGCCCTGCCGAACCCCGCCGAAAGCACCGGAACGTGGGCCAGCCCGGCCGCAGTCCTGAACCTCGTGGTCCTGCTGGCCATGTGGTGGTGGGCGCCGCCCAAACTGTCCCATGGACTGACGGAACGCCGGGCCCGCCGGATCCTTGATCCGCAACCGGCCACGAAGCTGGCGGTTTCGATCGGGCCGGCCATGGGCTTGGCCGCTCTGCTTCCGCTGGTGGCAGCGGCGGTGATGCCTGGCGTCCTCACCGGCCAGCCGGCGCTGTTCGTAGCACTGGCGGCCATCGCTGTCCTGGCGGTAGTGGCAGGCGGCGAGGTCCTCCTGCACCGCAACCACGGCACGGACGGCGAGCCCCGGCACTGGCCCCGCCAGGTGGTCTCCCCCGCACTTATCGCCACGGTCGTTACGGCCATGGCCATCCTGCTCAGCGTCCTGGTCCTCATCGCCGTGCGGCAGGCGGAAACTGGCGTACCGCCGTCGTGGCCGGCAACTGCCTGGACCACCGTTGCTGCAATCGGAACCGCCGCCGTGCCCGTGGCCGTGGCACGGCGCCGCCGCAGCATCCCCGGGGCGGTTCCCGGACTCGACGCCGCCCTTCGTGCCATCACGCTGCACAGGGTAGCCCGCACCCTGGCTGCCCTCTTCGCCGCCCAGGCCGGGGCGCTGCTCATGAGCGCAGCACCGGGGCTGCAGCGCTTTTCCCCGCCGGGCGCCGACGCCACTTCAGTCCTGTGGCAGATAGCACCGGGAGCAGGAGTGATCCTGGCCGCTGCCGGCGTGGTCATTGCGGTGATCCCGGTCCGCGGAATCACCGCCAAACCTGCCGCCAAAGCAGCGCCCGCACCCGAAACGGTGCCGTGAGCGCCGGAATCACCGTGGACCTGCGGTCCGCCACCCCGCCCTATGAGCAAATCCGGTCACAGATCAGCTCCCTGGTTGCCGTAGGCGCATTGCCGCCTGAGAGCAGGCTGCCCACCGTCCGCAGCCTGGCCGCGGATTTAGGCATTGCTGCCGGCACTGTGGCCAGGGCATACAAGGAGTTGGAGGCGGCCGGGGTTGTTGAATCACGACGCCGGGGCGGCACCTTCATCGCCTCCGTTCCGGGCGGTGCCGGGCACGGCAGTCCGGGTGCCATACCGTCCGAGGTGACCGCCGCCGTCGAACGCTATGTGGAGGCCGGCCGGAAGGCAGGACTCAGCGACGGGCTGCTGCTGGACCTGGTCCGCGCAAGGCTCGGAACGGAGCGGACCGATGAACACTGATCCGCGCCCGGCGCCTGAGCGGACCTGGTTTGTGCCGTCCCTACTGCTCCTGGCGGCCGCTGCGGTCCTCGGGGCCTACCTGTACCCGGGGATGCCGGATCCTGTCCCCGTCCATTGGGACGGGGCGGGCATCCCGGACAGGTTCGCCGGCAAGTCAGTTCTTGCCGTCTTTTCGCCGCTGCTGATCGGTACCGGCGTGGTGGCGTTCCTGTGGCTGCTGTACCGGTTCCTTCCCGCCATGGCAGCCAAAGGAGCGCAGGACGCGGCCCGGGCGGCTCTTGAGGCCAGGGCGGGAAAGGACGTTCTGGCTAAGCTGGCGCCGGCCTTGGCCGTTCTTTTCTGTTGGCTGTGCACCACGGGCTGGCTCGGACTGGCAAGCCCCTGGACCATCTGGCCGCCGATGCTCCTCCTGATGGGCTTCACCCTGTGGCTGGTGGTCCGCGCCACCCGCGCGGTCTCCGTCCCGCCGGCTCCGCCCCGGTAGACTGGGACGGTGAGCATCCCCACGCCTTATGAAGACCTTCTGCGCGACGTCCTGGCCCAGGGCACGCACAAATCCGACCGTACGGGCACCGGAACCACCAGCGTTTTCGGCCGCCAGATCCGTTTCGACCTCGCCGAAGGCTTCCCGCTCATCACCACCAAGCGGGTCCACTTCAAGTCCGTGGCAGTGGAGCTGTTGTGGTTCCTGCGCGGCGAAACCAACGTGAAGTGGATGCAGGACCAGGGCGTCACCATCTGGAACGAATGGGCTGACGAGGACGGCGACCTTGGCCCGGTTTACGGTGTTCAGTGGCGCAGCTGGCCCACCCCGGACGGTGGCCACATCGACCAGATCGCCGAACTCGTGGAGAACCTCAAGGCCAACCCGGACTCCCGCCGGCATATTGTCTCGGCCTGGAACGTCTCCGAGCTCAACGACATGGCGCTGCCGCCGTGCCATGCGTTCTTCCAGTTCTACGTTGCCGACGGCAAGCTTTCCTGCCAGCTGTACCAGCGCTCGGCGGACATGTTCCTGGGCGTCCCTTTCAACATCGCCTCCTACGCCTTGCTCACGTACATGCTGGCGCAGCAGGTGGGCCTCGAACCGGGGGAATTTGTCTGGACCGGTGGCGACGTCCACATCTACGAGAACCACATGGACCAGGTCCTCAAGCAGCTCGAACGGGAGCCGTACGAGTACCCGCAGCTGAAGATCAACAGGAAGCCCGCCTCGATCTTCGACTACACGCTGGAAGACTTCGAGGTGGTCGGTTACAAGCACCACCCCACCATTAAGGCGCCGATTGCCGTATGAGCACCGAGAACTCCACCGATCCCCAGTCCTTCACCGAGGAACTTGCCGCCTCCATCACGGGCGTTGGCCTGGTCTGGGCCCAAACACCGAACGGCGTCATCGGCAAGGACGGGGACATGCCCTGGCACCTGCCCGAAGACCTCAGGCACTTCACCCGGCTGACCACCGGGCACCCGGTCATCATGGGCCGCAAAACCTGGCTGTCCTTTCCGGCGAAGTACCGTCCCCTGCCCGGGCGCACCAACATCGTCATCACCCGGCAGAAAAGCTGGGCCGATACGCCCGAGGCGGCGGGCGCCGTCGTGGTCCCCTCGCTGGATGACGCACTGCTGGAGTCCCAGTTCGTCGACGGCGGCGACACCGTCTGGATCCTTGGCGGCGGCGAGATCTTCCGCCAGTCGACAGAGCTTGCCAACGTTGCGGTGGTCACCACCATCGATGTGGAGGCCGACGGCGATACGTACGCTCCGGAGCTCGGCACCAGTTGGGAGGCCAGCTCCTCCCTCCCGCCGGACGGATGGCTGACCGGCGCCAACGGCACGCGCTACCGGTTCACCAAATGGTCACGGACCGAAAGCTAGGACGATGCTGAAGAAACCCGAAACCCTGTTCGTCCTGGGGTACATGCTCCTTCCCCTTCTCGCGCTGCTGTCCGCGATCGTTGGACTCACCATGATCCTGGGGGGCAACAAGATCGCCGGTGCCATCGTGCTGGTGGTGGTGACCCAGGCGTTTGCCTTTGGCGCGTTCTTTGCCCTGCGCGCCCGGAAGACCGCCCTGCTGGAAGAGTCCGACCAGGGCTAGGACCCTGCCGGCAGTGACGTAACCGACTGCGCCCTTACGGTGCCGAAGTCTAAACTGTACGAATGACTACAGCAGCTACCCCTTCCGTCGGCCTGGTCGGATGGCGCGGCATGGTGGGCTCCGTCCTCATGCAGCGCATGCAGGACGAGGGCGACTTCGCCAACATCAACCCGGTGTTTTTCTCCACGTCCAACGCGGGCGGTGCCGCGCCCACCCTTGCTGGTTCAGCAGGAGGGAGCGCCGGCAAGCTCGAGAACGCGTTCGACCTCGACACCCTGGCGAAGCTGCCCATTATTGTCACCGCCCAGGGCGGGGACTACACCAAGCAGGTCCACGGCGAACTGCGCGGCCGCGGCTGGGACGGACTCTGGATCGACGCCGCCTCCACGCTGCGCATGAATGACGATTCGATCATCGTCCTGGACCCCATCAACCGCGATGTGATCGACAAGGGCCTGGTCAACGGCACCAAGGACTTCATCGGCGGCAACTGCACGGTCTCCTGCATGCTCATGGGCCTCGGCGGACTGTTCAAGAACGGCCTCGTCGAGTGGGGCACGTCCATGACCTACCAGGCTGCCTCCGGCGGCGGCGCCCGCCACATGCGCGAGCTCCTCAGCCAGTTCGGCACTCTCAACGCCGAGGTCAGCACCGAACTTGACGACCCCGCATCAGCCATCCTTGAGATCGACCGCAAGGTGCTGGCCCACCAGCGCAGTGACATCGACGCCACCCAGTTCGGCGTCCCGTTGGCCGGCTCGCTGATCCCCTGGATCGACGCGGACCTGGGCAATGGCCAGTCCAAGGAAGAGTGGAAGGCCGGGGTTGAGACCAACAAGATCCTGGGCACCGCCGAGGACAACCACGTGATCATGGACGGCCTCTGCGTCCGCATCGGTGCCATGCGCTCCCACTCGCAGGCGCTGACGCTGAAGCTCCGCGAAGACCTCTCCGTAACCGAGATTGAAAAGCTGCTGGCCGAGGACAACGAGTGGGCCAAGGTGGTTCCCAACACCAAGGAAGCCTCCATGGCCGACCTGACGCCCGTGGCTGCTTCAGGCACCCTGGACATCCCGGTGGGACGCATCCGCAAGATGGAGATGGGCCCCAACTACATCAGCGCGTTCACCGTGGGCGACCAGCTCCTCTGGGGCGCCGCCGAGCCGCTGCGCCGCATGCTGAAGATCGCCACCGGCAACCTCTAAGCCTCCCAGCTGCTTCACAAGCGGCCCTGACCCGCATAACCGTTGCTGCCCTGCACCGGTCATGCGGGGCGGGGCCGCTTCTGTGTTCCGGTGGCGTCAGCGTGCCAGGAAGGCCTCGTACCGGCGGGCGGCCTTCGCCAGGGCTGCCTGCGCTGCCGGACCCAGCGGCGGGATCCCGTCGAAGAGTTCAGGTACGACGGCGGCAGCACGGCCGGTGCCTTCGCGCGCCCAGGTGCCCACCACCTGCCCCGCCGCAACCACAGTCTTCTTGAAGACCCCGTTGCCGCCGGGAACAATGCTGTCGAAGTGCGCCGGGGCCAGCACAAGGCTGCGGTCCTGGTAGCCAAGCACGAACTCGTCGAAGCCGGGCAACAGCAGGACCGACCTGGCTCCCGGGACCCCGCTGTCCAGCAGTGCGGCCGTCTCCGGCGACATCCAATAGCCCACGCCACCGAACTCAACCTCCACTACCTGGCTGCGGATGGCTTCGAGCGCGGCCCTGGCCTCGGTCAGCGGGATCTGCGTCCACCAGGCAAAGTCCCGTACAGTGGCCGGCCCGTGGCTTCGGATGTAGCGCAGCAGGAACTCCGCCACCGCTTCGGCCCGTTCGAGGCGCCGTGACACCGGAATCCATTCGTCGAACGCGACCAGCAGCTGCTGGTTTCCCGCCAGCGGCCCCTGCACCAGCCAGCCGTGCCGGCACAGCGTGCCCAGGATGTGGATACCCCGCTGGCCCGCAGTTGCCTGGCCCGCGGCATCGAACTCCTTGAACAGGTCTGCACGGCTGACAGGACCGCCCGCAGCGATCCGGGCCAGCGCCACGTCCCGGCTTGCCTCGATATCGGCCCAGCTGATGGCCAGTTCCCGGTGCCTGGCAGCGATGCTCCGGGTGAGCCGCTCGGCCGTGAGGTCCAGCATCCACCCAAGGTCCTCGGGGGCCACCAGGTGCAGGGTTCCGCGCATGGGCCAGGAGCGCACGATCGAGCCGTCATCAAGGGCGGCGCGGACATCGCTCAGGCCACAGCCCGGGTGCCGTACACCCACGGCCCACAGCGCAGCCTGCAGGTCCTGCCCCTGCATCGCCGTCATCCACCGCACCACGTCCTCGGCGGAGCCGGGAACAGCACTGCCAGGCACGGCAGCCGGCGCAGGCCCCGCAGCCGTGAGCCCCTGGGACGCCAGGCGGAGCCGGCCCATGACACTGCGGCTCAGCCGCACGGCGGTTGGTGACATTGCTTCATCCTAGGTGCCGCACCCCTGGGCGCCTACGCCGGTTAGGGTGGAACCATGACTTTGGGGAGTTTGTGGCTTTTGCTTGCGCGTAAAACCAGGATGTGGATGATCGGCGGGACCCTCAGCGTCCTGGCCGGAACGGCGCTGGGAGGCCTTTCCCTCACCAGGTTCCTGGGCAGCGGACAGTCTGAACCCCGGTTCCTTCTTCCATCACTGGCCCTGAGCCTGGGCGGAGGTTACGCGGTCCTCTTTCCCGGCCTCCGCACGGGCTGCCAGGGCGTGCGGATCCGCAGGGACTGGCGCCGCCACCCGATGACCGCACGGGTGCTCTGGGTCCTGTCCCTGGCGGTCGCCACCGCCGGCCTGGCCACCTGCATCGTGGCCGGGACAGTCAGCCCGCTGGCGCCCGGGCAGCTGGTATGGATCTTCATGGGCATCTACCTGGTCCTGGCCGGGTGGGCCTCGGCCGTCATGGGTGCGGCGGCATCCCTGCGACAGGACCCGGCAGGAACTTCAGCGGACGCCGAAGAGGACGTTACAGTTCCAGGCCGATAAGCAGCGGCTCGGGGTGCAGCCGGACACCAAACCGGCGTTCGACGCCGGCACGCACCTCGCGTGCCACGGCCACCACGTCGGAGGCGCCTGCGCCGCCGCGGTTGGTGATGGCCAGCGTGTGCTTGGTGGACAGCGAAGCCCGTCCCCCGGACACGCTGTCCGGTTCGAGACCGAAGCCCTTGCCGAAGCCTGCCTGGTCAATCAGCCACGCAGCGGACAGCTTCACCATTCCGTCCTGGCCGGCAGGGTACCGCGGCGCGTTCTCCGGCAGCGACGCCGCTTCCGACTCGGGAACGATCGGGTTGGTAAAGAACGAACCCGTCGAATAGGTGTCCCGGTCCGCAGGGTCCAGGACCATACCCTTGGAGGCCCGCAGCCGCAGCACTTCCCGGCGCACATCGTTCGAGTAGGCCCTTTTACCCGCTTCAACGCCGAGGGACCGCGCCAGTTCGGCGTACCGGATGGGGGCGCTCATCCGGCCCAGCGGGAGCTGGAATTCGACCGTCAGCACCACGTACCGGGGCGATCCGTTCACGGTGGTCTGCTTCAGGATGGAGTCCCGGTAGCCGAACTTCAGCTCGGAGTTGGTGAAGGTCTGCACGGCGTTCCGCTCACGGTCCCAGGTCCGGACCGCGGCAATGGTCTGCGAGACGTCGGCGCCATAGGCACCAACGTTCTGGACCGGCGTCGCGCCCGTTGACCCCGGGATCCCGGACAGCGCCTCGATCCCGGACCACGCGTGCCGGACAGCATAGTCCACCAGCTGGTCCCAGTTGTGCCCGGCCTGGACCACCACCGCCATACCGCCGCAGGAGTCTTCGGCGTTAATCGTGAAGCCCTCGGAGGCGATCTTCACCACCGTCCCGGGGTATCCGTCGTCGGAGATCAGGAGGTTGGAGCCGCCGGCGATGATCAGCACCTGTTCCCCGGCAGCATCAGCGGTGCGGACGGCATCAATGATCTCAGCCTCGGTCCGCGCCTCGATGTATTTGCCGGCGGGACCACCGACGGCGGAGGTGGTCAGGGAGGAAAGCAGGGTGGAAGTCACCAGAACACCTTACTAGGCAATCTCCGCGGGCTTCCGGGCCACCGGCGAAAGGAAGAAGCTCACGGCCAGCATCACCATGACGGCCAGCAGCGAGTGCAGGATGCCCACGTGCTCGGCCAGCAGGCCCAGCAACGGCGGCCCGCACAGGAACGCGCCGTAGCCGATGGTGGAGACCACGGACACCCTGGCGGCGGCCTTGGCGGGGTCGTCTGCCGCGGCGGACATGCCCACGGGGAATCCCAGCGAGGCCCCCAGTCCCCAGATGGTGAGGCCAACAAAGGCAAGCCACGGCGCCGGCGCGAAGACGAACAGGCCCAGCCCCAGGACCGCCAGCGCAGCGCACCAGCGCATCACCGGTACCCTGCCGTAGCGGTCCAGGACGAGGGTTCCGGCGAACCGGCCGATGGTCATGAACGTGACGAACAGCCCGTACCCGGCGGCACCCGCGGCATCGCTTTGCCCGTGCCCGTCCGCCAGGGCAAGGGCCACCCAGTCCCCCGCTGCACCTTCTGCCAGCGCCAGGCCGAGCACCAGGACACCCAGGAGGAGCGTCCTTCGGTCACGCCAGGCCTGGGCAATCTTGCGCTTGTTGTCGAGGGGGGCTTCCCCCTCCCCGGCGGTGATGAGGGGAATGGGCCCGGTGGTGGGGTCCTCGAAGTGGTCAGGGGTGTAGGTCCGCTCCCCCGCTACCGGGGTGATGTCTGCCCGGAACCAGGATGCGGCCGTCGCCACGGATACGGCAACCACCAGGCCGGCCGCGCCGAGGTGCCAGGCCACGGGCAGGGACACCGCGGCAGCGGCAGCCCCCAGGCCCGCACCCGCCACGGTCCCCAGGCTGAAGGCGCCGTGCAGCCTGGGCATGATGTGCCGGCCCACGGCCCGTTCCACCGCCGCTCCCTCCACGTTCGAGGCGGTGTTCCAGCTTCCGGTGCCCAGCCCGATGACGGCAAGCCCCGCCGCGGTCACCACGGGGCTGGCCAGCAGGGAGGTGCCGAGGCCGGCGAGCAGCAGGCCGAAGCCCACCATGATGCTGCCGGTCCTGATGGTCTGCTTCGAGCCCAGCCGGAGCACGATCAGCCCCGAGGCAGACACCGACGCAAACGAGCCCAGCGTCAGGCAAAGCAGCAGGACGCCCACGTTGCCCGGGGTCAGGTCCAGGGCGTCACGAATTGCCGGGAGCCGGGACACCCAGGAGGCGAAAGCCAGGCCGCTGGCGCCGTAGGCCACTACGACGGCGTTGCGCCAGTGGGTGACGTGGGCTGCGGTGGCTTGGGCTGCTGCCGTTTTGATCAAGGAGGCGCCGCTAGGAAAGCCTGACGACGGCCTGGGCCTTCATCAGGACTTTTTGCCCGGCTGCGGTGACGGTGAGGTCCACGCGGGCGGTGCCCGCCTCGGCGTCGAGCTTTCCGATGGTTCCGCTGACCTCAATGGTGGCGCCGGGTTCCGGGGTGCCTGTGGTGTCGGTGACCAGGACGGGCTTGGTGAAGCGGGTCTGGAAATCGACGACGGCGGCCGGGTCGCCTGCCCAGTCGGTCACCAGCTGGACGGCCGAGCCCATGGTGAACATGCCGTGGGCGATGACGCCGGGCAGTTCGACGCCGGTGGCGAAGGCCTCGTTCCAGTGGATGGGGTTGAAGTCCCCGGAGGCTCCCGCGTACTTGACCAGGTCCGTGCGGGTGACCTCGACGGTGCGGCTGCCGATTTCCTGGCCTGCAGCCAGGTCGGTGATGCTGGGGCTCATGGTTACTGTCCCTCTCCGCGGACCAGGATGGATGACGTGGTGGTGGTGACCTGCTCCCGGGCGCCACCGTCGCCAAGGGCGAAGATTTCGGAGCGGGTGGTGATCATGGCTCCGCCGCCCATGGCGCGGACGCCGTCCACGTGCAGTTCGGCTACGAGCCGGTCGCCGGCGAAGATGGGCCGGTGGTGGGTGAAGCGTTGGTCTGCGTGGACCACGCGGGAGAAGTCGATGCCGGCTTCCGGATCCTCGATGAGCTGGGCGTCGGCGCGCTGGGCGATGATAATGGCGAAGGTGGGCGGTGCCACGAGGTCGCGGTGGCCCAGTGCCGTGGCGGCATCGACGTCGAAGTGTGCGGGATGGGTGGCCTTGACCGCCCGGGCGAACTCGCGGATCTTCTCGCGGCCGACGTCGTACACCTCTGCGGCAGGGTAGCTCCGGCCCTGCAGATCCGGATTGATAGTCATGGCCTCAAGCCTATCGTCCGCGTCACGGCGGGCCGAAAACGCGGCGGTCGACCCGGCGGCGCTGCTAGCGGCGGAGGTTCTTCCGGATCGACTGGCCGCGGACCACCATGCCCACCACGTGCAGGACCAGGCCCAGTCCGATCAGCGGCAGGGAGGCCATGGCCAGGCCCTGGTTGCCGCTGGTGTTGCCCACGAGGTTCAGGATGATGCCGACGGCGATCAGGCCCATGGCGCTGAAGACCATGACTTTGTAGGAGGTTGGCGCGGTGGCCCAGAATTCGTTCAGCACCGTCCAAGTCTACCGGGGTTGCCCTGCCCCGGACTGCCAGGGCCTACTCTCGCGCAGGTCCTGGAACAGCGCTTCCTGCACGGCAGGCACTGCCGAGGCGAAGTCCCCCGGGTCAATGGTCCGTGCCGTCAGGTACGCCAGGTTCACCACGAACAGCGACTCGGTGCCATCCAGCCGGGCCAGGACATTGGCCCCGCTGATGGCTGCGACAGTAAAGCCGTGCTCCCCGCCGTCCAGTGGATGGGGGTAGGCGTGGCGGGCCGCCGGACCGTGGACGGCGTCTGCCTGGGCGGGACGCACCCACGTTTCGTCAACCACGGTGAAGCCGCCGACGGCGGTGCGGGCCAGCAGGTTCCGGACCCCGCCTGCGTGGCGGCTGCTGATGGCGTCCAGGTCTCTTGCGGGCAGAGGCTGCAGGAGGGCCTCGGTTTTGGCCCTGGAGCGCACCAGCTGGGTCAGCCCCAGTTCGGCCGTGACCAGGTCCTCCAGGACCCGGACCACCCGGCCGTCGTCCGCCCGCGCCACGTAGCGGGCCACGGTGGCACCCTGCTCGGCCAGCCTGTTCCACTTGCGGGGGCCGGAGGCCGTACCCACCTTCGTGGTGCCTCCGGCGAAGGTGGCAACGTAGAGCCAGTGCTCCTGCATCAGGTAGTCACGGAGCCCGGGAGTCACCCGGCCGCCGCGGTGGAAGTCGTGGATCAGCCGGGATTCGTCCAGGACGAAGCAGCGTTCGCATTGCCGCCCCCTGGCGGCCGGGGCGGCTGCGTTGCAGAGGATGTGGTCGCGCCGGGTGGACGAGTGAACCACCAGGCGCCCCAGGCAGGACTTGGCCGGCCCCGCCACGCGAAAGCCGAGCCGTGCGCCCGGACGGAGGCCCAACTCCCGGAAGTCCCCGGACGGTGACTGGAGGCGCAGGACCGGGGCGCCGCCGTCGTCCGCTGCCGTGGCAGCCGGCGGACCATCCCAAAAGACCCCGTGGACCAGATATCGGGTATCGGTCACGGGGTCTCCTGAAGTGCTGGGGGCGGGCGCTACAGCGCGGGCTGCACCCCGAAGGCTACAGCCAGCTTCATGATCTTTTCGGCGCGGCCCAGGCGGGGAAGGTCCGAGCCGTCGCGGATGACACGGCCGTTGGCTTCGAAGTCGGCCATGAAGTCGGTGGCCCAGGCGACGTCGGACGGCGTGGGGCTGATGACCTCGTTGATCACGGGGGTCTGGTCGATGGCCAGGCACAGCTTGCCGGTCATGCCCATCATCACGGTGATGCCGGTCTGCTCGCGCAGGATGGGGTGGTTGGTGCCCACGGTGGGTCCGTCAATGGGGCCCGGCAGGTTGCCGACGCGGCTGGCGACCACCAGCTTGGCGCGCGGGTAGGCCATGGCCTCGGGGGTGGCGGCCATGCCGGTGTCGCGGCGGAAGTCGCCGGAACCGAAGGCCAGGCGGAAGGCGCCCTGGGCCTTGGCGATGTTGTTGGCTTCCTCGATGCCGACGGCGGATTCCACCAGGGGAATGACCGGGGTCTTGCCGTCCATGCGGTGGAAGCTTTCGGTGACCTGGTCCGCGGATTCGGTCTTGGCGAGCATGACGCCCAGCAGGCCGGGGGTGCCGCGGAGACCGGCAAGGTCATCGGCCCAGAACGGGCTGGTGGCGTCGTTGATGCGGACCCAGGCCTGGCCGCCGCGGGTCAGCCAGTCCACCACGTTGCCCCGCGCCGTGTCCTTCTGGGACGGGTCCACGGCGTCTTCGATGTCAAGGATGATCGAATCTGCACGTGAGACGGCGGACTGGTCGAAGAGCTCGGTTTTCATGGCGTTCACGAGGAGCCAGGAGCGGGCGATCTCTGCGGGGATGTTGCGTTCAGGCCGTACGGTCTCGGCGGCGGTGGTAGACGTCATGGCTTCTACAGTATCTGCCCCGCCACCGGCACGCGGAAGAAACGGGCTCCGGTGTGAGGATCAATACGAACTAAACGGGTTGTGACCGATGCCTCGGGAAAATGTAAGTAGCAGTAAGTGTCGTTATGAGGCTCCTTAACGACTCTTACTGCTACCCAGTTGGGGCCGGGTCAGGGGATGTTGCTCCCCCGCGCGGTGACCCACAGCCGGTACCAGTCGGCGCGGGTCAGGGCTTTGGCAACACGGGCTGCGTCCCCGCACGCCCTGATGCGGCCGGGGTTGACGGTGCCAATCACGGGCGCGATGCCCGCAGGGTGCTTCATCAGCCAGCCCAGCAGGATCGACTCGCCGGACGTGCCGTGTTCGGCTGCCAGCTCGGTGACGAGTTCCGCGGTGGCGGCTTCGGACGAAGCCGGACTTTCCGGACCAGCTCCGGTATAGAGACCCCGCGCCAGCGACCCGTAGGCCTGAAGGGTGATGTTGTTGCGCGTGCAGTACTCCAGTGTGCCGTGCGGAAAGCTGTAGTCCAGGTGTTCGGCGTGGTTGACCAGTACCTGGCTTTCAAGCCAAGCCCGCTTGAGCAGGCTCATCTCCAGCTGGTTGGCCACCACCGGTGCCTCCAGCCGGTCCTGCAGCACCTCAATCTGCGCCGCGGACATGTTCGAAACCCCCAGCTGCCGCACCTTTCCCTCGGACATGAGCTGCCCGACGGCGGAGGCCACCTCAGCGGGGTCCG
The DNA here is from genome assembly GCF_001423525.1 of Arthrobacter sp. Leaf137. Lineage (GTDB taxonomy): Bacteria > Actinomycetota > Actinomycetes > Actinomycetales > Micrococcaceae > Arthrobacter. The sequence continues at coordinate 242,189 of NZ_LMOI01000001.1, forward strand.
CCAACGGATCCGGCCGATGCAGCAGGAGGATGTCCACGTAGTCTGTGCGGAGCCGTTCCAGGCTGCCGTTCACGCGTTCCAGGATGGCGTCCCGGCTGAGGTCGTAGTGCGTCTGCAGGCCGCGTTCGTTCAGCCTGATGCCGCACTTGGTCTGGAGGCGGATCCGCCCCCGCAGGCGCGGTGTGGAGGCGAGCACCTCGCCAAAGACGGCCTCGGACTTGCCGTTGCGGTATATGTCGGCATGGTCGAACAGGGTGATGCCCGCGTCCAGGGCCGCCTGGATGGCAGCTGCGGCCTCGTCCACATGGCCGGGGCCATGCGGTTCGTCGGTCCAGCTGCCGCCCAGGCCCATGCACCCGTAAATGAGTTCCTGCATCAGGAATTCGCGTCCGGCCGGCAGTCAATCACCATCAGCGGAGCCATGCGGTGGTGTTCGCCGGCAGCTTTCCGTCCTCCAGCGGGGCGCTGCTGACCAGGACCTCACCGGCGGGAAGCGCCACGGCCGTGCTCCCGAAGTTGGTCACGGACTGCCAGCCGTTGGGGCGCTTGAAGTGCAGGATGTCCGGGTTGCCGCTGTCCACCCACTCGAGTTCCTCGCCGGTCTGCAGTTCCCGGCGCAGCTTCAGCGCCTTGCGGTAGAGCTCCAGGGTGGATCCGTCAGTACCGTCCTGCGCCTCCACGGCGTACTTGCTGAACCAGTCAGGCTGGGGCAGGTGGGAGCCGCCCTCGCCAAACCCGAACGAGGTACCCTCAACCTTCCACGGCAGCGGTACCCGGCAGCCGTCACGGCCGATTTCCACGCCCTTGTTGCGGAAGAAGGACGGGTCCTGGCGCTCCGACTCGGGGATGTCGGCCACTTCCTGAAGGCCGAGTTCCTCGCCCTGGTACAGGTATGCGGAACCGGGAACGGCGAGCATCAGCAGCGTCGCCGCCCGGGCTCGGCGTTCGCCCAGTCCAACGTCCAGCTGATCGGCCGGAGCGCCGGCCAGCAGCCAGTCCTTGCCGTCCTGGCCCTTCGCGCCGGCCTTGGTCTTCGCCATCTGGGGCAGACCGTAGCGGGTGGCATGCCGGACGACGTCGTGGTTGGAGAAGACCCAGGTGGAGGAAGCCCCGGTGGCGGCGGCTTCGGCGAGGTTGCGGGTGATGATTTCCTGGTATTCGGCGGCGTCAAAGTCAGCCTGCAGCAGGTCGAAGTTGAAGGCCTGGCCCAACCCTTGCGGGCTGGCGTAACGTGCCCGGCGGCTGGCGTGCACCCAGGCTTCGGCAACGGCCGTGCGCGGCGGGTTGTACTCGTTGAAGACCTCGCGCCATTCCGTGTAGACCTCGTGGACTTCGTCCCGGTCCCAGAACGGGTGCGTGCCGTCGTCGAAACCGTCCACGCCCGTGTTGGCGGCGCTGAGCTCCAGCTTGGACAGCAGCGGCTCGGTGAGGTCCTTGGTGAGGGCATGCGCCACGTCGACGCGGAAGCCGTCCACGCCGCGGTCGGACCAGAAGCGGAGGGTCTTCAGGAAGTCGTCACGGATTTCGCGGTTGGCCCAGTTCAGGTCCGGCTGTTCCTTGGCGAAGATGTGCATGTACCACTGCCCCGGCGTACCGTCCGGTTCGGTGATCCGTTCCCACGCGGGGCCACCGAAGACCGAGTCCCAGTCCGACGGCGGGAACTCGCCGTTGGGGCCCTTGCCATCGCGGAAGATATAGCGGTCGCGGGCCGGGGATCCCTTGGGCGCGGCCAGTGCCTCCCGGAACCACTCGTGCCGGTTGGACGAGTGGTTGGGGACGATATCGGCAATCAGCTTGATGCCGGCGTCGTGCAGTGCCGTGGCCATGGCGTCGAAGTCCTCGAGCGTGCCCAGCTTGGGGTCCACGTCGCGGTAGTCGTCAACGTCGTAGCCACCGTCTGCGAGTGCCGACGGGTAGAAGGGGCTCAGCCACACGGCGTCGATGCCCAGCGTCTTCAGGTACGGAACCTTGGCGGTGATGCCCTTCAGGTCGCCGATGCCGTCGCCGTTGGAATCGGCGAAGCTGCGGGGGTAGATCTGGTAGACGGAGGCCTGCCGCCACCAGTTCGGATCGGACAGGCGATCGGAGTCGGACAGGGTTGCCAGGGTGGCGGTGGTGGACAAGGAAGGATCCTTTTCTGCTGGTCGCGGTGTTTTTATATTGGATCTAAATTTACTTGCCTAAGTATTATCTGGTGCTTTGCACCGGGAGGTCAACAGTGCTGGCCGGGGACCGCACGTGGCTCCGGCGCTGCCGTCCGGATCACTCCGGCATGATCATGGTCCGCAGGTCCAGCTGGCGCAGCACCCGGTCCGCCACTTCGGGGTCCATGTCAGGTTCGCTCCGCGCGGCCACCACTTCCTGCCGGGCTGCGTCCAGGGCGATGGTCTGCACCGCAATGGCCAGTTCCCGGCCACGCTGGCGTTTCTCCGGCAGGGACTCGTTCCGGAGGCTGCCGTCCAGGAGTTCGGCCTGCAGCCGCTTCATTTTTTCCTTGACCAGTTCCACTTTTTCGGGCGGCAGGTCCTTCATGAGGTCGTGGTCCTTGAGTGCTGCGACGGCGGCACCCTGGGCGCGCTTGGCCAGCAGCCGTGCGGCATCGCGTTCCTCCGACCCGTCGCCGGTGGCCTTCAGGACCCGCATCAGCCACGGCAGGGTCAGCCCTGGCAGGACCAGGGTGGCGAGCAGGACGGCGCAGGCGATGACCAGCAGGTAGTCCCGCCCCGGGAACGGGCTCCCGTCTGCCAGTGTCACCGGCAGTGCCAGGGCGAGGGCCAGCGTTGCCAGGCCGCGCATGCCGCACCAGGTGAGGATGACCACTTCCTTCAGGGACGTGGGCTGCAGCAGGTTCCGCCGTTTCCGGGCTCCGAGGGCCAGCACCGCCAGCCACAGGAAGCGCACGGCGAACACCAGCACGCAGACCACCAGGGCCACGCCGATCATGCCGAAGATTGCCGTTCCCTCGTCCCGGATCACGTGCCGGATTTCCAAGCCCACCAGCCCGAAGGCCAGCCCGGTGACCAGGAGCTCCACCACGTCCCAGAAGGCGTTGCGGGTAACCCTTTCGGCGGCGTCCTGCGGCCGGGAGTGCCGCTGCATCTCCAGGGCGGTGACCACCACCGCGATCACGCCTGAAGCATGCACCTCCTCGGCCAGGATGTACGCCGCGAAGGGCACCACCAGCGTGACGGCACTGCGCGCCACCATCGAGTTCACCAACCGGTACGCGAGGGCAATGAGCCAGCCCATGGCGACGCCGACCACCACGGCAAGTGCCGCGCCCACCACGAACTTCAGGACGACGTCGGCCTCCACTTTGGTGCCGCCCACGGCTGCCGCGACCGCCGCCTGGAAGATGACGATGGCCGCGGCGTCGTTGAACAGCCCTTCGCTTTGGAGGACCGTGGTGAGCCTGCGCGGCATGTGCACACGGCTCGCCACCGATTCGACGGCAACAGGGTCCGGGGGTGCCACCATGGCGCCCAGTGCGATGGCAGCCGGGATGCCAATTCCGGGAATCATGAGCCACGCGGCGCCTGCCACCGTTGCTGTGGTGATGACCACCAGCGCCACGGCCAGCATTATCAGCGTCCGCCACCTGACCCGGAACACGGCCCAGGAGCTCCGCTGGGCCGTGGCGAACAGCAGCGGCGGCAGGAAGATCGGCAGGATCAGTTCCGGCTCGATTTCCAGGTCCGGGAATCCCGGAATGAACGTCAGCGCCACCGCAAGGAGCAGCATCAGGACCGGGTACGGCAGCCGCAGCCTGTCCCCCAGCCCAACGGCTACCACGGTGGCCAGGAGGAGCCCAATAATCAGTGCCAGCTGGTCCATCTGCAGTTTCCCGGTGCTAAGCCTGCGGCTCCAATGCTGCCGCCACCGGAAGCGACCCGTCACGGAATTCGATGGTCCGGCCCGCTGTTTCGGGCAGGTCCAGCACCGCTGCGGCGACGATGGCCGTATTGGCACGGGACGTTTCCCCGCCGCCTTCCTTGGGCGGGTTGACGTCGATGCGGCCTGAGCCCGGATTCTCCGTCAGGGAGCCAGGGCCAAGGATGGTCCACGCCAGGTCCGTGCCGCGCAGGTACTCATCCGCATCCGCCTTGGCTTCGGCGTAGGCGTAGAAGCTGTTGTCCGCCGGCACCCCGTGGTCTTTGCCGGCACCCAGGTAGGACACCATGACGTACCGGTTCACGCCTGCCTGCGCTGCCGCATCCATGGAGCGGATGGCCGCATCCCGGTCCACAGCGTAGGTGCGGTCCGGGTTTCCGCCGCCGGCTCCGGCCGACCACACCACGGCGTCGTGGCCCCGCAGCGCTTCGGCGATTGCCGGCGTCGGGGCGTTTTCTACGTCAAGGACCGACGGCGTGGCACCGGTTGCCGTGACGTCGGCGGCGTGGTCCGGGTTGCGGATGAACGAGGTGACGCTGTGGCCTTCCCCGGTGAGGAGGGTGGACAAATGCAGGGCCACTTTGCCGTGGCCGCCAATGATTGCGATTCGGGTCATGGACCCATTCTGCCCCCTAGCCGGAGTTCCCACTGAGGCTGCGGTAGCGGAGGTACACCACACCGTTGCCGAACCGGCGCTCCTCGAGGAGTTCCAGGTTGAGCTGCAGGCCTTCCGGGAAGAAGCGCAGCCCGCCGCCCACCACGACCGGGCTGACGAACACCTGGCATTCGTCCACCAGCCCTGCTGTGAGCGCCGCCACCGCGATGGTGGCACCGCCGATGCCGATGGTCCCATCGGCTCCGTCCTTGAGCTTCTGCACGGCTTCCGGGTCGAACCGGCGTTCGATCCTGGTCCGCGGGGTGGCCGGCCGTTCGAGCGTGGTGGAGTAGACGATTTTTTCTGCCGCGCGCCAGATGCGGGAGTAGTCCTGGATGACCGGCGGCTCGTCCGAGGGCGGCGCGCCAAAGGATTCCCAGGCGGACATCACCTCGTACATCCGCCGCCCGTACAGGTACGTGCCGGCGTCCCGTTCAAGGTCATTGACGAATGCGTGGACTTCCTCGTCCGGGGCGCTCCAGTCGAAGTTGCCGTTCCGGTCCGCCAGGTAGCCGTCCAGCGAAATGAGGCCGGAGTAAATGAGCTGCGCCATGCCCTATGCCGCTCCTGTACCGGAGGACGGAAGGGGCGGGAGCAGCGCGGCCTGCAGGCCGTCAGATTCGGCTTCGGGGATCATGCGAAGCATGGTCATGGCTGGTCCTCGGGGCAGGGCGATGGCTGACGCGCCCATTGTTGTCCGGCTCCGGGATTTTGTAAACAGCCCGTCAGACCTTGCGGTTCACCAGGTACTGCTGGCCGAGCGTCCAGAGGTTCGACACCGTCCAGTAGACCAGGACCCCGATGGGGAAGAACGCCCCGCCGGCGGCAAAGACCAGCGGCAGTGCCACGAGGATGAACCGCTGCTGCCGGAGCAGCGGAGCGGGGACGTCAGCCCCCTGGGCGGTGCGTGCGGTGACGAGCTTCTGCGTCAGGAACTGGCACGCGGTCATCACCAGGATCATGGCGAGGGCAAGCACCGCGACGGCGGCGGGGTCGCCTCCGCCATGCAGCAGGGAGGCGGACAGCGGCGCACCTAGAATGGTAGACGCGTTAAACTGCTCCGCCTGGGCGGCCTCCATGGCGCCGATGCCTGTCCCCCGCCCCACCGCGTCCGGGATGCCGGCGAGGACCTGGAAGAGGCCCAGGAAGAACGGTGCCTGGATCAGCAGCGGCAGGCATGCGGAGAACGGGTTGGTGCCGTGCTTCCTGTACAGGGCCATCTGTTCCTGGGCCATGGCCTGCCGGGACTGCTGGTCCGTCCTGCCCGTGTATTTTTCCTGCAGGGCCTTGAGGTCAGGCTGCAGGAGGCGCATGCGCCGCTGGGCCCGCACCTGCGCCAGGAACACGGGGATCAGCGCGGCGCGGACCACCAGCACCAATCCGATGATGGCCAGCGTCCAGGTCCATCCGCCGTCCGCGGACAGTCCCAGGGCAGCCAATCCGTTGTGGAAGGCCACCAGGACGGCGGACATCAGCCACCTGAACGGCTCCATGACCTGCGCGACAACGTCCACCGATTCCCCGTCCGACAGTTGCTGCAAAACTACTGCCCTTCGGACAAACAGGAAAGCCCCCGGAATCTCGGGGGATTCCGGGGGCTTAGCCTGTAGCGGTGGGGAGGCTCGATCTCCCGACCTCACGATTATGAGTCGTGCGCTCTAACCAACTGAGCTACACCGCCACGAATGAGAAAAACCTGCGTCAAGCCGGTCAAAACCGCCTTGACGCAGGCCCTCATTCAGAGCCCCCCACCGGAATCGATCCGGTGACCTCGTTCTTACCAAGAACGCGCTCTACCACTGAGCTAGGGGGGCAACGAGTAAATACTCTACCGGAAGATTTACGCACCAACAAATCGGCCCGAACGGCCGTCCGGGCGGCCCGCAACAGTTGCGATTCTGCGCTGGAAGACCTCCGATTTCCGCGCAATTCCGGGGTTTCCGGGCATGCTGGGTGCTGGCCGGATGACGGCCGGAGGCGCCTTTGGGAGCCTCCCCGCCGCCGCCTGGGCATCCGAATGTGTCCAGCCCCACATGCGGCTGTAGGTGCTGGCCACGGATGCGGACATGCCGGGCCCGGAACCGTGCCGACGCGGGCGAAGGTTCCGGGCGGTTAAACGGCGATGGGCCGGCTCGAAAGCCGGCCCATCGCCGTCGTGCATGGATCTAACCTGCGGAGGGTTTACCACTTGCCCTTGCGGTTGAAGTCGCGGTGACCGCTGTCGCCGCCGCTGCGGGGCTTGCGGGAGCCGTCGCCGTGGCCGCCGAAGCGGGAGTCGCTGGACTGGCCGCGGTCACCGAAGCTGCGCTCGGAGCGCTCACTGTAGGAGCGGCCGCCGCGGTCCGCTGAGGAACGCTCGCCGTCGTTCTTCCGGAATTCCTTCTTGAACCCGCCGTTGCCCTTGAAGTTGCCGCCGCGGTCGCCGCCACGGTTGCCCTGGTAGGCGCCACGGTCACCGGAAGGCTTGCGGCCGTTGTCCAGTTCGAGGTGGATCAGCTCGCCGCCGATCCGGGTGCGGGACAGTGCACGCAGCTGCTCGGGGCTCAGGTCCGCAGGCAGCTCCACCAGGGAGTGGTCCGAGCGGATGTCGATGCCGCCGATCTGCGCGGAGGAGATGCCACCCTCGTTGGCGATGGCGCCCACGATCGAACCGGGCATGACGCGCTGGCGGCGGCCCACCGCAATGCGGTACGTGGCGTTGCCTTCGGTCAGCTGGCGGGTGGGGCCGCGGGAGCCGAAGCCGTCCTTGGAGCGCTCGCGCTTCTGGAAGTCCGGAGCTGCAGCCAGTTCCTTGACCAGCAGCGGCTGTCCGCCCTGGGCCATGACGGCCAGTGCAGCAGCAATCTCCGCAGCGGGAACGTTGTGCTCTTCTTCGTAGGAAGCGATGAGGTCGCGGAACGCGGAGATATCTTCCGAGGCAAGGGTCTCGGTGATTTTCTCGGCAAACTTGCCCAGGCGCAGGGTGTTGACCGTCTCGGCAGTGGGCAGGTGCATCTGTTCCACCGGCTGGCGGGTGGCCTTCTCGATGGAACGCAGCAGGTACTTCTCGCGGGGCGTCATGAACAGGATGGCTTCGCCGGAACGGCCTGCGCGTCCGGTGCGGCCGATCCGGTGCACGTAGGACTCCGTGTCGTGCGGGATGTCGTAGTTGACCACGTGGCTGATGCGCTCAACGTCAAGGCCACGGGCCGCGACGTCGGTGGCCACGAGGATGTCGATCCGGCCTTCCTTCAGCGCCTCCACGGTGCGCTCGCGCTGCTGCTGCGGGATGTCGCCGTTGATGGCGGCAGCCTGGAATCCGCGGGAGCGCAGCTTGTCAGCCAGGTCCTCGGTGGCCATCTTGGTGCGCACGAAGGCGATGACGCCGTCGAACTCTTCAACCTCGAGGATGCGGGTCATGGCGTCCAGCTTCTGCGGGCCCATGATCTGCAGGTAGCGCTGGCGGGTGTTGGCACCGGTGGTGGTCTTGGACTTGACCTGGACCTCGGCGGGATCGTTCAGGTACTGCTTGGACATCCGGCGGATCTGGCCCGGCATGGTGGCCGAGAACAGCGCCACCTGGCGGTCCGAGGGGGTCTGCTGGAAGATCTGCTCCACGTCTTCGGCGAAGCCCATCCGCAGCATCTCGTCGGCCTCGTCCAGCACCAGGTACTGCAGCTCAGACAGGTCCAGGGAACCCTTGGAAATGTGGTCGATCACACGGCCGGGGGTACCCACAACAACCTGGGCGCCGCGGCGCAGGCCGGCCAGCTGGGGGCCGTACGCGGAGCCGCCGTAAACGGGCAGGACGGTGAAGTCGTCAATGTGCTTGGCGTAGGAGGTGAACGCCTCGGCAACCTGGAGCGCCAGCTCACGGGTGGGGGCGAGGACCAGGGCCTGGGTCTTGCGGGACGGGCCGTTGAGGTCGTGGAGTTCAGCCAGGCGGGACAATGCCGGCACTGCGAATGCTGCAGTCTTGCCGGTACCGGTCTGTGCCAGGCCAACAACGTCGCGGCCTTCGAGCAGCAGCGGGATGGTGGCGGCCTGGATGGGCGAGGGCTTCTCGTATCCAACATCCTGCAGGGCGGCCAGGACGCGGCCGTCAATGCCAAGATCGGCGAACTTGACGCTGTTGTCGTCCTCGTCGGCGTCAGCCTTGGCGTCGTTTTCAGCTGTGGCGTCGGTGCTGGTCTCGGCGTCAGCTGCGGGGGCGGCAGCCGGGGCTGCTTCCTCAATCGCGGGGGTTGCTGCCTCGTCGATGGCTTCGGCGGTTTCGTTCTGGTTTTCGGGCATAGGGAGATATTCCTCATCCATAGGTGGCCAGGCGGCACTACCCGGGGTGAGCGGAGCCGCAGTACGCGTGCCGTGGGTGCCGGGCAAACGCTGACCGGCCGGTCACAGAAGTCCGGCGCTTTCGCAATCCCGTGGCAGGACTTCGCGCTGCATCTCTTGGCTGCTATCCCAGCAGTCTGTACAGCGTTTTCTTCAGCCGGCTCTCCCTATGAAAATGCCCGTCAGATGCGGGCCCCAACACTTGCCAGTCCTGCCTCAACAATTGGGCAGGAAAAAGGGATTTCCGGAGTGGGGGATGTTTCAAGTGTAAGGTATGCGAGCCCCGCGTTGGTAATTCAACCGGCGACGACGGCGGTGAGGTTGCGCACATGGCCCCGGCGCAGATCAGTGCTGCCGCCCGGAGCTACTGCCCCAGCCGGCGCAGCAAAGCGTCGAACTTCTTGCCGAACTCGGGCTGCTGGAGCCTGATCTCGCCGTCGGCCTCGGCGTCCCGGAGCGCTTCCATGGACTCCAGGTCCGGGTCGCTGAACCACTTGCCCACGGTGACACCGTGCCGCGGAACGTACGTGCGGTGGATGTGGTCTCCCGCCTGGATACTGCCGGTCCTGATGACACGCAGGTAGGCTCCCACCCGCCCTTCGTCGGTGAAGCGCTTGACCCACTGGCGCTCCCCCAGCTTCCGCTGGAACGTGGCACACGGGGTCCGCGGCGACGTCACTTCCAGCTCCACGTCCAGCCCGATCCTCCACCGCTCACCAATCACGGCGGAGGTGGCATCGATGCCGGCCACGCGGAGGTTTTCACCAAACTCCCCCGGCGGAACCTCCCGCTGCAGCACGCCGCCCCAGTAATCGGCGTCGGCCTGGGAGTACGCGTAAATGGCCTGGTCCGGGCCGCCGTGGTGGACACGGTTGGCCTGAATGTCCCCCGTCAGTCCCAGCCGGTGAACCTTGACCGGCCCCTCCGCCGGTCGCTTGTCGATGGCAGTCACACCCACGTTTGAGGCATCCGGCAGGAGCTGGTGGACGCGGCAGACGGCAAGGAGCGAAGCGGTTTCCATGGCTCCAGTCTAGGGTCCGGCCCTTTGGCCCATCGTGTGGGCAGTTCTCCCCTGTTTCAGGCTCGCAGCGGGCACCGGCAGGGACTACGCTGATGTGCAGATCACAACTTGGGGTGCAGCGCTGTGCCCAATTCACGTGGATGACTGAGGGGGACGCCATGGATCCAGACGACAAAGGTCCAAAGAACGAGCCGGACAACCAACCGGGCAGCAACGCCGGCAACGGCCGGCCCGGCGACGGCGCCCTTCCCCCAGGTGGGGAGAATACCCCCAAACCTCCTCCGTGGCAGGTGCCCAAGCCGGAGCTGCGCCCCGACCTCCTCAATGAACCCGTCACTCCGGTGGACCCGTTCGCCCGGGACCGGGAGAAGCAGCAGAACGAGGCAGCAGCCCGGAAGAAGCGCTCCCAGCGGCGCACCGTCGTCGTCGGCCTGGGCGTGACCGCCCTGCTCGCCGGCACCATCACCGCCGTCATAGCGAGCAACCAGGACGATCCCGAATACGCCCAGGTGTGTTTCAACGACGAAACCGGCGAACGCGTGGAGGACGCCACCTGCAACAGCTCGGCCGGACGCAGCGGCGGCATCTACGCCTGGTACTTCTACTCCCGCGGCGCCTCTGTCCCCGCCGTGGGCCAGAACCGGTCCACGGCACCGAACTACACCCGGACCATGCCCAGCGGCGCGAAAGCCTCCACCGGCTACAGCAGCAAGGGCGGCACCGTCAGCCGCGGAGGCTTCGGCACCAGCGCCAAGAGCGGCACCAGCGGCGGCAAGAGTTCGGGGGGCTGAGCGTGAAGCGGTTGCTGTCAAACCCACGCCCGGACTGGAAACAGAAAATTGAAGAGCAGGGCCTGGTCTTCTCCACCACCACCATGGATGACGGCCGGAAGATCGAGTACTGGAACGAGTCCGCCTACTACGAGTTCACCGAAGCTGAGGTGGAACGGCTCGAGGAGACGGCCGAGGAGATGCACCGCATGTGCCTCGAGGCTGCCAAATTCCTGGCCACCGGCGCCATGGGCCCTATCGGCATCGGACCGCAGGCCCTCGAGCTTGCCGCCGAATCGCTCCAGGCCGGCGACGTTGACGTCTACGGCCGGTTCGACTTCATCTACGACGGGCAGGGCGGCCCGGCCAAGATGCTCGAATACAACGCGGACACCCCCACCGGCCTGATAGAGGCGGCGGTGGCCCAGTGGTTCTGGCTCCAGGACGTGTTCCCGGAAAAGGACCAGTGGAACGGCATCCATGAAGCGCTGATCCGGCAGTGGAAGAAGTTCCAGTACCGCACCGGCATGTCCACCCTGCACGTGGCCCACTCCGAGGTGGAGGAATCCGGCGAGGACTGGATGACCGCCGCCTACATGCGGGACGCCGCCAGCCAGGCCGGCTGGACCACCATTGGCATCAATATGTCCGACATCGGCTGGGACCCCAACCTGAACCGGTTCGTGGACATGGACAACTTCATGATCAGCACCATCTTCAAGCTCTACCCGTGGGAACTGATGATGAAGGAACCCTTCGGACACCGTCTGCTGGAGCGTGCCCACAACCCGCGCTGGGTGGAACCGGCGTGGAAAATGCTGCTCTCCAACAAGGCGCTCCTTGCCGCGCTCTGGCACCTCTACCCCAACCACCCCAACCTGCTGCCGGCCTACCTGGACAATCCCGGCCCGCTGAAGGAATGGGTGGCCAAACCGCTGCACGGCCGCGAGGGTGACAACATCAGGATCCATGCACCGGGGATCAACCTGGAACAGCCCGGCGGGTACGGCCGCGAAGGCTGGTGCTACCAGCAGTACCAGCAGCTGCCCGACTTTGACGGCAACCATCCGGTGCTGGGCCTGTGGGTGGTGGACGGCGAATCCGTGGGCTGCGGCATCAGGGAATCGGACGGACCCATCACGGACTACTTCTGCCGCTTCGTACCGAACACCATCGACGCGCCCGCACCGCTGGGCGCCGGAACTTCCTCCAGCAAGGCAGGTATCACCCTATGAGCACAGACATGACGACGGCGGGAGGCCAGGGCGGCCCGTCCGGCACCACCGTCCAGGCCAAGGGGCTGCGCGCCGGCATCCTGGACCTCGGCGACTCCGTCATGCTCGGCCTCGCCTCCACGGCACCGGTGTACTCGCTGGCGGCGACGCTGGGCCTGATCGTGGCGGTCAACGGCAACTACACACCGTTCGTGCTGCTGCTCGGGTTCATCCCGGTCCTGTTCATCGCCTATGCCTTCCGGGAACTGAACAGTGCCATGCCGGACTGCGGCACCACCTTCACCTGGTCGCGGCGGGCCTTCGGCCCCTGGGCTGGCTGGATGGGTGGCTGGGGCGTGGCCCTCGCCGGAATCGTGGTGCTGGCGAACCTGGCCCAGGTGGCGGGGCAGTACCTCTGGCTGCTCATCGGTGACGGATCCCTGGCCCAGAACAAGCTGGTGGTTACCGGCACCGGCGTGCTCTTCATCGTGCTGATGACCCTCGTGAATTACCGGGGCATCCGGCTGGGCGAGCACGTCCAGCGGGTGCTGACATACGTGCAGTACATAGCTTTAGGCATCTTTGCGCTGGCCATCGTGATCAGGATCACGGCCGGCCCGCCGGAGGGGCAGGCCTTCGACTTTGAGTGGTTCAACCCGGTGGGCGCGTTCGCGGATCCCGGCGCCGTGGTGCATGGATCCCTGCTGGCCCTGTTCATCTACTGGGGCTGGGACACCTGCCTGGCCCTGAACGAGGAAACCGAAAACCCTTCCAAGACACCCGGCCGCGGCGCCGTCATCTCGGCGTTCGTGCTGGTGGCCATCTACGTCTCCGTGGCGCTGCTGGTGATGATGTACGCCACCGTTGGCAGCGACGGCATTGGCCTGGGCAACGAGGCCAACCAGGCTGACGTCTTCCTGGCGATGAAGGACGTGGTGCTGGGCCCGTGGGGGTGGCTGATCGTCGTCGCGGTCCTTGCCTCGGTGCTGTCCTCCACGCAGACCACCATCCTGCCCACGGCCCGCGGCACCCTGTCCATGGGCACGCACGGGGCGCTGCCGCCCAGGTTCGGCGAAGTGCATCCCCGCAACCAGACGCCCGGCTTCTCCACCAAGGTGATGGGCGCGGCGGCCGCAGCCTACTACGTGGCCATGAGCTTCCTCAGCGAGAACCTGCTGGCCGATTCCATCAGTGCCATCAGCCTGTTCATCGCCTTCTACTACGCGCTGACCGGGTTCGCCTGCTTCTGGTATTTCCGGGGAACGCTCCGCGAATCGGCACGCGACCTGTGGTTCCGTGGCATCCTCCCGCTGCTGGGCGCGCTGCTCCTCACCGCGGCGTTCTTCATCTCTGCCGTCCAGATGTGGGACCCGGCCTACGGCGATACGCAGATCTTCGGCGTCGGCGGTGCGTTCGTCAGCGGCGTGGTGCTGCTGGCCCTGGGCGTGGTGCTCGCCGCCGTCTGCCGGTTCCTGCCCTCCACCCGCGGCTACTTCCTGGCGAAGCGATGACCCGTGACCCCATGACCGCGGGCCCCTCGGACATCCTGGACCTCGACGCCCTGCTCAGCGGGGAGGAACTGGCGCTGCGGCAACGAGTCAGGGACTTCACGGCCCAGCGGATCAAACCGGACATCGCCCGGTGGTACGAGGACGGCGTTTTCCCCGTGGAACTGGCGCCGGAACTCGGTGAGCTCGGCGTGCTGGGCATGCACCTGGAGGGCTACGGCTGCCCGGGCCGGACCGCCGTCGAATACGGGCTGGCAGCCATGGAACTGGAAGCCGGCGACTCCGGGATCCGTACGTTAGTTTCCGTGCAGGGCTCACTGGCGATGACCGCGATCCACACCTGGGGCTCCGAGGAGCAGAAGCAGGAATGGTTGCCGCGGATGGCCGCCGGCGAGGTGATCGGCTGTTTTGCGCTGACCGAGCCGACGGCCGGATCCGACCCGTCCTCCATGGCCACGTACGCCACGAGGGATGGCAGCGGCGACAACGGCGGGTGGATACTCAACGGTGCCAAACGCTGGATCGGGCTCGCGTCCGTGGCCGGCGTGATGGTGGTGTGGGCCATGACGGAAGACGGTGTCCGCGGATTCCTGGTCCCCGCAGGCACCCCGGGCGTCACCGCCACGCCCATCGGGCAGAAGCTGTCGATGCGCGCGTCGATCCAGTGCGACCTAACGTTCGACGGCGTCCGGCTGGGTCCCGAGGCGCTGCTTCCCGGCGCGTCTGGCCTGCGCGGCCCGTTCACCTGCCTGAACGAGGCCCGGTACGGCATCGCCTGGGGCGCCATGGGTGCGGCCCGTGATTCCTACGAAGCAGCGTTGGCCTATTCGCAGGACCGCCTGCAGTTCGGCAGGCCGCTGGCTGGCTACCAGCTCACGCAGGAGAAACTGGTGAACATGCTGGTGGAGATCCAGAAGGGGACCCTGCTGGCGCTGCACCTGGGCCGGCTCAAGGACGCCGGAACCATCCGGCCCGAGCAGATCTCACTGGGTAAGCTGAACAATGTCCGCGAGGCCATCAGGATCGCCCGCGAAGCCCGCACCATCCTGGGCGGCAACGGCATCACCCTGGACTACCCGCCGCTGCGGCACGCCGCCAACCTCGAGTCGGTGCGCACCTACGAGGGCACCGACGAGGTCCACACCCTGATCCTGGGCCAGCACATCACCGGCCTGCCCGCCTTCCGCTGATCTTGGCCTCCCCAGCCCAACTAGGTAGCAGTTGATGTCGTTTTGGTGGCTCATGACAGCATCTGCTGCTACCTAGTTGGGCCGGGGGGCACGCAGGGTGGGTTGGGCCGGGGGGCACGCAGGGTGGGTTAGGCCGAGAAGCCGCCGTCGGCCTTGATCAGCTGTCCCGACACCCAGCGGCCCGCTGGCGACAGCAGGAACGCCACGGTCCCGGCAACATCGGCGGGGGTTCCCAACCGTCCTGTAGGCTGGCGCGCAATTCCTGACTCGCGCACCTCGTCGGACATCCAGCCGGTATCCACGGGGCCGGGATTGAGGACATTCGCGGAAATGCCCTGGGGTCCCAGCTCGCGTGCAGCGGCAATCACAATCCGGTCCAGTGCTCCCTTGGACGCGCCGTAGGGCAGGTTGAAGGCTGTGTGGTCGCTGGTCAGCGCAACGATCGCGCCGCCGTCGTCCGTTGCCTGCCGTGCGAACGCGGCGATCAGCTGCCAGCTGGCCCGGGTGTTGACGGCAAAATGCCGTTCAAAGGATTCGAGGCTCGTATCGAGGATGCCGGAGTCCACGGACTCGGCGTGGCTGAGCACGAGGCCCTGCAGGGGGCCGGCGAGCTCGACGGCCTCAGCGACCAGGCGATCCGGCACCGCCGCATCCTGCAGGTCCGCTGACAGGACGTGGACCTGGGCGCCAATGGCCTCGAGCTCGGCGGTCAGCCGGACTTCGTCCTCGGGATCACTCCCCCACGGCATCCGGCCGTCGTAGTCCTGCCAGCCGGCCAGCACCAGGTCCCAGCCATCGGCCGCGAGCTGGCGGGCGATCCCGGCGCCGATGCCGGCCAGCCGGCCGGCACCCGTCACCAGGGCGACGTTGCGGGCAGGGACCGGAGCCGTGGTTTCCATGCGTCCCAGCCTAACCGCGCCGGGCCAGCACCCCGTTCACGCCGCTACTTGTTCCGCGCCGGCCTGCGCTTGTCCGGCGCCGCGGTGCTTCCGGATGGTGGCACTGATGACGGCGGCGATGGTGCACATGGCAGCGGCACCCAGCCACGCATAGGTGTAGTGCCCGGTGGCGTCGCGGAGCGCACCTGCGGCCAGCGCTGCAGCCGCGGCCCCCAACTGGTGCGCCGCGAACACCCAGCCGAACACCACGCTGCCGTCCGCACCAAAGGTTTCGCGGCAGATGGCGGCCGTAGGCGGCACGGTAGCCACCCAGTCCAGGCCATAGATCACCACGAACACGATCATGCTGGGCTGAACCTCGGCGCTGAGCAGCAGCGGGAGCACCAGCAGGCCGATGCCGCGGAACTGGTAGTAGACGGCCAGCAGGATGCGCGGGTTGAACCGGTCCGTAAGCCACCCTGAGGCGATGGTTCCGAGGATGTCGAAGATCCCGACGACGGCCAGCAGCCCCGCGGCGGTGGTTTCCGGCATGCCGTGGTCGTGCGCAGAGGGGATGAAGTGGGTGCCGATCAGGCCGTTGGTGGTGGCACCGCAGATCGCGAACCCGGCAGCCAGCGCCCAGAACGTACGCACCTTGCTGGCACGGCGCAGCACCTGCAGGGCGCGGACGGCAGCGTTGGCGCGCTTGCCGGCGTCCGCCGCAGGCTGTGCATGCGGTGCTGTTGGTGGCTGTGCTGCTGCAGGTTCGGCGCCGAAGGGCAGCACGCCGGCTTCAGCAGGCGAGTTCTTGAGGAACTTCAGCACCAGCGGCACCACGGCCAGGGCACCGGCGGCGATCAGCAGCGAGGCCTGCCGCCAGCCCGGGTCCTGTGCGAGCATGGCGATGAACGGCAGGAAGACCAGCTGGCCCGCCGCGCTGCCGGCCGTCAGGATGCCGATCACCAGGCCGCGGCTCCTGGCGAACCAGGTGTTGGCGATGGTGGCGGCGAAGACCAGTGCCATGGAGCCGGTGCCCAGGCCGATCAGCAGTCCCCAGGTCAGCAGGATCTGCCAGGACTGGTTCACCAGGACGGTGAGGGCGCTGCCCATGCCGATCAGCACCAGTGCCGTCGCCGTCACGGCCCGGACGCCGAAGCGTTCCATCAGGGCCGCGGCGAACGGTGCCGTCAGGCCGAACAGGACCAGGTTGATGCTGACCGCCGCGGACAGGACAGTGGTACTCCAGCCGAATTCCTGCTGCAGCGGGACCATGAGGACACCCGGGGCGGCCCGGAAACCTGCTGCGCCCACCAGGGCGAGGAAGGCCACGGCCGCCACGATCCAGGCGGGGTGCAGCCGGCGGGGAGGACGTGCCTGCTCCGCGCCGTTGGGGCGTTCCGGGGCATCGGCCGCCTGCTCGTCGGGGGCGGCCGCTTCGTCGGGCAGGGTGCTCATGCCGCGGTTCCGTTGTGGCTGGCGGTGGCAAGGGCCAGGGGCGTGGCGGACCGCGTCTGGCTGTGCCAGCTGGTGTTGGCGGCGGTGAGCTGCTGGCCGCAGGCCGTGCAGGTGTCGGCGGACGTGGTGCGCTGCCCGCAGTCCGAATGGACAACGAACATGTGGGCCTTCTCCGATGGCGCCGGCAGGTGCTTCTCCGACCAGATCGTCACGGCATTCAATACCGGGAGTACGTCCTCGCCCTTGGAGGTGAGGACGTACTCCTGGCGGGTGCGGCCGCCGTCGTCGTAGGCCTGTTTGGTCAGCAGCCCGGCGTCGACCAGGCCCGCAAGGCGCTTGGTGAGCACCGAGTCCGCCGCCTCCAGGCGGGCCTTCATGGCATCGAAGCGGCCGTTGCCGAAGAAGACCTCGCGGAGGACCAGGATGGTCCAGGGGTCGCCCAGGACGTCCAGGCCGCGGGCCATGCTGCAGTTTCGGCGGGACCAGTCAGATCGAAGGGGCATGCCCGAAAGGCTAGCTGACTTCTTTCAAGAAAGCCAGACTACGGGATCGAGGCGAAAGCCTGCTCCAAATCAGCCACCAGGTCCTCTTTGTCCTCGATGCCGCAGGACAGGCGCAGCAGGTTCACCGGCACGGCGAGCTCAGTGCCCTTGACCGAAGCGTGCGTCATTTCGGATGGGTAGTTCATCAGCGATTCGATGCCGCCCAGGGACTCGGCCAGGGTGAACACCGAAGTGGATTCGGCCACCTTCCGGGCAGCCGCCTCGCCACCCTTGAACTGCACCGACACCATGCCGCCGAAGCTCCGCATCTGCTTCCTGGCCAGCTCGTGGCCGGGGTGGGACGGCAGGCCCGGGTACAGGACGGCTTCCACCTCGGGGCGTTCCAGCAGCCATTCGGCCACGGCCTGGCCATTCTCGCTGTGGCGGTCCATCCGCACGCCCAGGGTCTTCAGGCCGCGGGTGGTGAGGAACGCGTCCATCGGCCCGGACACCGCACCCACGGCGAACTGCACGAAACCGATCTTCTCCGCCAGTTCCGCGTCCTTGACCACGACGGCGCCGCCCACCACATCGGAGTGGCCGCCGATGTACTTCGTGGTGGAGTGGACCACGACGTCGGCACCCAGGGCGAGCGGGTTCTGCAGGTAGGGAGACGCGAAGGTGTTGTCCACCACCAGGAGGGCACCGGCGTCGTGCGCTATCTCCGCGAGCGCGGCGATGTCCGTGATCTTCATCAGGGGGTTGGACGGGGTCTCCACCCACACGAAGCGGGTCTTGTTGGCGGCGACGGCGCTGCGGACGGTGTCCAGGTTGGCCATGTCCACCGGGGTGTTGCCGATGCCCCAGTCACCCAGCACGCGGCTGATCAGCCGGTACGTCCCGCCGTAGGCATCGTTGCCGAGCACGATGTGGTCACCGGGCCGGGTGAGGGCCCGGATCAGGGCGTCCTCCGCGGCCAGGCCTGAGCTGAAGCTGTAGGCGTGGGTTCCCAGTTCGAGTGCCGCCAACTGTTCCTGCAGGGCGTCCCGGGTGGGGTTGCCGCCGCGGCCGTACTCGTAGCCGGCACGAAGGTTGCCGATGCCGTCCTGCGCGTACGTGGAACTGAAGTGCAACGGCGGAACCACGGCGCCGGTGCGCGGCTCGAAGGCCTGGCCGGCGTGCACCGCGCGGGTGTTGAAACCTTGGTTTTCCTGCAGGGACATGGTGCTCCTTCGTGTGTCTGGTTTCGACAGGCCCAACCACCGCAGGCGGCCGGGCCAACCGCCGGGATTAGTTGCTGAGGTACGCCAGAAGGTCGTGCCGGGTGAGGATGCCGATGGGGGCGCCCACGAACGTGACCATGACGGTGTCCACGTCGGAGAGCAGCTCGCGGGCTGCCGAGATGCTCTCCAGCGATCCGATGACGGGCAGCTTGGGGCCCATGTGTTCGGCGATCTTGTCCGTCAGTTTGGCTTCGCCGCGGAAGAGCTTGGCCGTCAGGGTGCGTTCGTCCACTGCGCCGAGGACCTCGCCCATCACCACGGGGGGTTCCTGCGAGAGCACCGGGATATGGCTGACGCCGAACTCGTTCATGATGTTGATGACGTCGCGGACCGACTCGTTGGGGTGGATGTGCACCAGGTCCGGCAGTTCACCGTTCTTGGACTTGATGACCTCGCCCACGGAGGTTTCCTCGCCGCCGGCCAGGAAGCCGTACGAGCGCATCCATTGGTCGTTGAAGATCTTGGCCAGGTAGCCGCGCCCGGAGTCGGGCAGGATGACGACGACGACGGCTGACTCGGGGAGGTCCTTCGCCGCCTGCAGGGCGGCCACCACGGCCATTCCCGACGAGCCGCCCACCAGCAATCCTTCTTCGCGGGCCAGCCGCCGGGTCATGGCGAAGGAGTCTGCGTCGGTGACGGCGATGACCTGGTCCGGGATGGTCTTGTCATAGTTGGCCGGCCACATGTCCTCGCCCACGCCCTCGACGAAGTACGGCCGGCCGGTACCGCCCGAGTAGACCGAGCCCGACGGATCCGCTCCGATGATCCGGACCACGCCGCCGTCGGACTCGGGACGGCCGGCCGAAACCTCCTTGAGGTAGCGGCCGGTGCCGGTGATAGTGCCGCCGGTGCCTGCCCCGATGACCACATGGGTGACCTTGCCGTCGGTGTCCTGCCAGATCTCCGGACCGGTGGTCTTGTAGTGGCTGCCCGGCGCTGCCGGGTTGGAGAACTGGTCCGGTTTGTAGGCGCCCGGCGTTTCGCGGACCAGCCGGTCCGAGACGCCGTAGTAGCTCTGCGGGCTGTCCGGCGGCACGGCGGTGGGCGTCACCACAACTTCGGCGCCGTACGCCTGCAGGACCGCCCGTTTGTCCTCGCCCACCTTGTCCGGGACGACGAAGATGCACTTGTAGCCCTTTTGCTGTGCCACGAGTGCCAGGCCCACGCCGGTGTTGCCGGAGGTGGGTTCGATGATGGTGCCGCCGGGCTGCAGCTTGCCTTCGCGTTCGGCGTCCTCGACCATCTGCGCCGCGATGCGGTCTTTGATGGATCCGCCGGGGTTCAGGTACTCAACTTTCACCAGGACGGTGGCCCTGATGCCCTCGGTCACGTGGTTGAGTTTGATGAGCGGCGTGTTGCCGATGAGGTCCAGGATGGACTGGGCGTACTTCATAGGTATAAAGCTACCGCTTCCTGCACGCGCCACCCGGCCGGGGGTGCGACGATAAGGCGGTGAAGCAGCTCGCATGGGCCAAGGCCGCCCGCAGTTACCTGCTGCCCGGTGCCGCGCTGGCGGCAGGCCTGGCAGCCCTGGCCACAGGCATACTCCCGCTGCCGGCGTTCAGTGAGCTGGCCGGACGCACGGTGCCCATCCTGGGCTTTGTCCTGGCCATGTCCCTGGTCACCGAACTGGTGGACGAGGCCGGGCTGTTCCGGGCCGTGACCGGAAGGCTCGCAGCCCTGGGCCGGGGCAGGGTGTTTACCCTATGGCTGCTGGTGATCGCGCTGGCCACCGTATCCACGGTGTTCCTGTCCCTGGACACCACCGCGGTGCTGGTGACGCCGGTGGTGGTCCTCCTGGCCATGCATGCCGGAATTCCGCCGCTGCCGTTCGCCCTGACCAGCATCTGGCTGGCCAATACGGCCTCGCTGCTGCTGCCCGTCTCCAACCTGACCAACCTGCTGGCCCAGGAGCGGCTGGGATTCAGCCCGGTGGAGTTCGCCGGGCTGGTGTGGGCACCGGCAGTGGTGGGTTTGCTGGTCCCCCTTGTCCTGCTGTGGCTGGCGTTCCGGCGCGACCTCCGGGGGCAGTACCGGCCACGGCCCGTCCGCCCGGCCCGGGACCGGACCCTGCTGGCGATGGCCGCGGCCACGCTGCTGGTGCTGCTGCCGGCGCTGGTGTCCGGCCTGCCGGTCCAGTACCCCGCCCTTGCCGCAGCGGCTTTCCTCATGGCTGTCTTCGCATGCCGCCGGCCGGCGGCATTGAAGTGGTCCATGGTGCCGTGGCGGCCCCTGATGCTGACGGCCGGGCTGTTCATGCTGATGGAAGCCCTGCATGCCAACGGCCTCACCGCCCTGCTCGACGGCGTGGCAGGTTCCGGGGAAGACCTTCCCGCGCTCCTTCAGCTGGCCGGCGTTGGGGCGGGCGCTGCAAACGTGGCCAACAACCTGCCGGCCTACCTCGCCCTGGAGCCCGTGGCGGACTCCCCCGCCCGGCTTGCCGCGCTCCTGATCGGGGTCAACCTTGGGCCGCTGGTCAGCCCGTGGGCATCGCTGGCCACACTGCTGTGGCACGAGCGGCTCCGCGTTCTGAACGTCCCCGTCAGGTGGGGCGGTTTCGCGCTGGCCGGGAGCGTGGCGGTGCTGCTGACACTCCCCCTTGCCGTCCTGGCACTGTGGTCCGTGTCAGGGATGCACTGAGCCTCAGGCGCCCCCTGCCGGCTGGCCGGCCTCGCCGGTTTCGTTGGCGGGAAGGTTTTCCCACAGCCCCAGCACGTTGCCTTCGGTGTCCTTGAAGTAGGCGAAGTGGCCCATGCCCGGGATGGTTTCCTTGGCCCGCACCACCGCTCCACCCAGCGATTCGACGGTCTTGAGGGTGGCATCGATGTCCGGGACGTCCACGGTGATGACGGGTGAGGCCAGGTCCGCCTCCCGGTCCATCATGCCGCCGTTGATCGCTCCGGGTTCCGTTGGCCTGCCCGAGGAGTCCATCGGCGTGGTGGTCACGTTGGTGTAGTAATCCATTCCCGGCACCGGTTCCAGTGTCCAGCCCAGGGCCTGCCGGTAGAACTCTGCCGCCCGTCCGCGGTCGTCCGCGGGGATTTCGAAATGCACTACTCCGCCCATGGCATTTTCCTGCCTTTCCCGGCCGGGCGCGGCGTCTCCGCGCCTCACGCTGGATTCTAGTCCGGCCCGTCCCCACTGGTAAGGGGCCGCCTTGTCGCAGGGCCGTGGGACGATTAAGGCATGACCATCGCAGCAGCACCTCCCCGGCTTGCCGCCGGCGCGGACGTGTCCCTGTGCTGGTACCCGGAGGGCTCCTACAGCCTGGCCCGCACCCTTGGCCCGCTGCTGCGCGGCCACAGCGACCCCTCCTTCAGCGTCCAGGGAGACGTCATCTGGAGCGCGTTCACCACGCCGGACGGGCCGGCCACGCTGCGGCTCAGCCCGGTAGGAGGTACTGCCGCCGGGGCGCACGACGACGGCCCCCGGGTCCCTGCCCGGGTGGACGTCCAGGCGTGGGGACCGGGCGCCGAACTGGCGGCACGGGCAGCTCCCCGGCTGATGGGCGCAGAGGACGACTGGTCCGGCTTCGACGAGCCGGACTTCCACGCCACACTGCCCCGGATGGTCCGCGAAGCCCGGCGGCGGAGCCAGGCGCTGCGGCTTCCCGCCAGTGGCCGGATGGTCGACCAACTGGTGCCCATCATCCTGGAGCAGAAGGTCACCGTCATCGAGGCCCGGCGGGGGTACCGGTACCTGGTGCAGCGATACGGAACGCCTGCTCCGCCGGCCGGCACGTCAACACCCAAGGGTCTGCTGGTGCCGCCCACGGCCACGCAATGGCTGCAGGTTCCCAGCTGGGAGTGGCACAAGGCCGGTGTGGGACCCCAGCGTTCGGCCACGGTCATGCGGGCGCTGCGCTCCGCCGTCGCGCTTGAACGGCTGGCCGGGCTGCCTGCAGCCGAGGCAGGCCTGAAGATGCAGGCCATTCCGGGCATCGGAATCTGGACGGCGGCTGAAGTGGTGCAGCGGACCCATGGCTGCCCGGACTCCATCGCCGTGGGTGACTACCATTTGGCGGCCTACGTAGGGGCAGCCCTGACCGGACGCCGGACCGACGACGCCGGAATGCTCCGCCTGCTCGAACCCTGGAACGGGCAGCGGCAGCGGGTAGTACGGATGATCCAGAGCACCGGCTTCCGCAAGCCCACCTTCGGCCCCCGGATGACTATCCAGGACCACCGCGGGCACTAGCCACCGGACTCAACGCTTAACGCGGCACTCAGATGGGTAAGGTTTCCGGATGGATGCGGCAACGAATGCGACCCCCGGTACCAACGAGCCCGAAGAGGACAGCCATGTCCAGCTTCAACTGGCCATCTTCGACGTCACCCGGGATGCGGAGGGCAACGACCTCGAGGAGATCAAAGAGAGGCTCCGGGCAGAATTCGCCCGCCGTGGCGTCCACTCCCCGCCAGCCACCTGGCTGGACTCGGTGGCGTCCGCCGCGTTCTACGGGAAGCCATACATCGTCGACCTCCCCTCCGCCCTGGCCGCCGATGATGCGGTGCCCGCGCCCACCGGGGACGTGAGGGAACAGCTCGAACTGCGGCGGGAACTCCGGAACGAAAAGCTGCCCCCGGGCACCCTCCCCGCCGCCTCCGAATGGAAGTTGTCGCCGAACGAAGTCACGACAGCGGAACCCGCCCCATCGCCAGGCGGGCCTCCCGCGAACAGCACGGAAAAGAGCGCCGCCGGCTTCCGCCCGCTGCTCGTGGCAGCCACGCTCGCCGCCGCCGTCGTCCTGGCGTTTGCCGCCGCGCGGGCATCCCGCCGGGGTGCCCGCGGGGCAAAGTAGGGCTGCGCCGCAGGAACGGCAGAAGGATTACAGGCCCAGCCGGGCCACCGCCTCCTGCCGCATCTCCACCTTGCGGATCTTCCCCGAGACCGTCATGGGAAAGCTGCTGCGGATCTCGACGTAGCGGGGCACCTTGTAGTGGGCCAGCTGCCCGCGGCAGAAGTCGGCCACCGCCGCGGCGTCCAGCGGTTCGGCGCCGGGCTTGAGGATGATGCAGGCCATCAGTTCCTCACCGTATTTTTCGTCCGGCACACCGATCACCTGGACGTCCTGGACCGCCGGGTGGGTATAGAGGAACTCCTCGATTTCACGGGGGTAGATGTTCTCGCCGCCGCGGATCACCATGTCCTTGATCCGGCCCTCCACCAACACGTACCCGTCGGCATCCATCCGGGCGAGGTCTCCGGTGTGCATCCAGCCCTCGGCGTCGATGGCCTCCGCGGTCTTGTCCGGCTGGTTCCAGTACCCGTCCATCACCGCGTAGCCGCGGGTGCAGAGTTCGCCGATCTCCCCGCGCTCCACCACCGCGCCGGACACGGGGTCCACGATTTTGCTCTCCAGGTGCGGCATGGTCCGGCCCACCGTTTCGGTCCGGTGCTGCAGGGTGTCGCCCTTTCGCGTCATGGTGGACACCGGCGACGTCTCGGTCATGCCGTAGCAGATGGCCACGTCCGTCATGTTCATGTCCGCGATGACGTGGTTCATCACCTCGATGGGGCACAGCGAACCCGCCATCACCCCGGTGCGCAGGGTAGAGAGGTCGTAGGAGGCGAAGTCGGGCAGCGCGAGCTCGGCGATGAACATGGTAGGCACCCCGTACAGGGACGTCCCGCCGAAATCCTGTACCGCTTCCAGCGCCGCGGCCGGCGAGAACCCGCGGCCCGGGATGATGGTGGCGGCACCGTGGCTCAGGGCGTTGAGGTTGCCGATCACCATCCCGAAGCAGTGGTAGAACGGCACCGGGATCACCACACGGTCGTGCTCGGTGTAGCCCAGCAGTTCCCCGATGGCGAAGCCGTTGTTCAGGATGTTGTGGTGCGTGAGGGTGGCTCCCTTGGGGAACCCCGTGGTGCCGGAGGTGTACTGCAGGTTGATGGGATCGTGCGGATCCAGTTCCGCCATCCGCGCCTTCAGGGCGGAGTGCCCGACGGCGTCAGCCCGCTTGAGCAGCTCGGCGTACGTCAGCTCGGCGTCGCTGAGCGGGGACACGGCGTCGTCCACGTCCCCGCCCGGAACCGGCAGGAACACCAGTTCCCGCAGTTCCGGGGAGCCGGCGAGCGCCTTCCGTGCCATGGCCACATAATCGCTGTTGGTGTCCGAAGGCGCGGTCACAAGCGTCCGCATCCCGTTCTGTTTCACCACGAATTCAAGCTCGTGGCTGCGGTACGCGGGGTTCACGTTGACCAGGATGGCTCCCACTTTCGCGGTGGCGTACTGCAGCAGCGTCCATTCGGCGCAGTTGGGACTCCAGATGCCCACCCGCTCCCCCTTGGCCACGCCCAGGGCGAGGAGCGCTCGGGCCAGCCGGTCGACGTCGTCGTTCATCTTGCTGTAGCTCCAGCGGCGCGCGTCGGCGCCCGGTACCGGAGCCGCCTCGATCAGGGCATCGTGGTACGGGAACCTGGCGGCCACCCGCTCGAAGTTCGAGCCGATGGTCTCCTCGAGCAGCGGAACGTCAGTGTCCCCGGCTGTGTAAGCACGCATGCAGGCACGCTACCAACAGGGCGGCGGCAATGACAGCATCCGGATCGCATGTCCGCCGCAACACGGCGGGAAGCGGCGCCGCTGCCCGGTATTGTGAAAGCCATGAGTGCACCGATCGACCTGCAGGCAACGTTCATCCCCAACGAGGGCGAGTTCTTCCGCGTGAAGCTGGCCCTGGAAATCGCCATCGAAGAGGTGGTGAACGAGCCGGGCTGCATCCGCTACGAACTGACGGAAGCCACTGAGGAAAAGCTGGTGCTGACCGAACAGTGGGCTTCGGAGGAGGACCTGGACAAGCATTCGAAGGGCACCGCGGTGCAGGACCTCAACGAATCGCTGAGCGCACTGCTGGCCGAGCCCGTCAAGGTGGAACGCATCTAGCAGGCCATTGAAACCAAAAGAGCGGGACCTCCCACAGGGAGGTCCCGCTCTTTTTGTTTAAGGATTCTTTACAGGTCCGGGATCTGCGAGCCGTCCTGGGGCCCCGAGGGCTTGGCTGCGGCTGAAGCCTCTTCGCGCTGCTTGGCCACGTGGGCATGGACTTCCTCCATGTCCAGGGCCTTCACGGCGTCCACCACCTGCTCCAGCTGCTGGGCGTTCAGCGCGCCGGGCTGGGAGAACACCAGCACCTTCTCGCGGAAAGCCATCAAGGTGGGGATGGAGGAAATGCCTGCCTCCGCAGCGAGCTGCTGCTCGGCTTCGGTGTCCACCTTGGTGAAGAGGACATCCGGGTGCTTCTCGGAAACAGCTGAGTACGTGGGCCCGAACTGCTTGCAGGGGCCGCACCATTCTGCCCAGAAGTCGACCAGGACAATGTCGTTGCCTTCGATCGTCGATGCGAACTGTTCACCTGTGATGTCAAGGGTAGCCATGGAACAACGGTACGCGTGATGCCGCCGCCGTGCTGGGCTGTTCGCTGGACGCGTCATCGGGAATAACCCGGCCCTGCGCATGTACACAGCCGCCCCGGGGGCCTACCCTGTGGTCATCAGCCCCGCAGCGGCACCCGGGAGGGCACCATGGACATCGCGGTATCCGCGCATTCCCTGACCAAGAGCTTCGGCCGCCGCGAAGTCCTGCACGGCGTCGACTTTGAGGTGCAGGCGGGCAGTGTTTTCGGTGTGATCGGCCCCAACGGCGCGGGCAAGACCACCACCATGCGCTGCCTCCTGGACATCATCCGGCCCAACGGCGGTGAAGTGCGGGTCCTGGGCCAGGACCCCCGGGCGGGCGGGCCGGACCTGCGCCGCCGCATCGGCTACCTCCCGGGCGAGCTCTTCCTCGAAGGCAGGGTGACAGGGCGGAAGCTGCTGTCCCACTACGAGGCGGTCAGCGGACCTGTGCCGCCCGGCAGGATTAATGAACTCGCGCAGCGGCTGGACCTCGACCTGGACCGGCACACCCGCAAGCTGTCCAAGGGCAACAAGCAAAAACTCGGGCTGGTGCAGGCCTTCATGCACCAGCCGGAACTGCTGGTGCTGGACGAGCCCACCAGCGGGCTGGACCCCCTGATCCAGCAGGAGTTCCACGCCATGCTGCGCGAGGCCCGCCGCAACGGCCAGACCGTTTTCCTCAGCTCCCACGTCCTCAGCGAGATCCAGCAGACCGCTGACACGGTGGCCATCCTCCGCGACGGCCGCATCATCGCCGTGGAATCCGTGACCGGGCTGCGGGAAAGCGCAGTGCGGCACCTCCGCTTCACGGCCTCCCACACAGCGGCGCCCGACGCCGTTGCGCTGCTCACGGCGGTGCCAGGCATCGGGAACATCGAGGTGCTGGAGTCCAACGGCGGCGTCACCCTGTCCGCGGTCCTCGAAGGCGCCATCCAGCCGCTGCTCCATGCGCTGGGACGGCTTGAGCTGACCGACCTTGTGCTGGAGGAGCCCGACCTTGAGGAGTCCGTGCTGAAGATGTACGCCATGCCACGGAAGGAAGTCCGGTGAGGCATCCCGCGGGTACCACGCTTCCACTGTTCCGGCGGGCCTTCGTCGACTCGTGGCGCTCCACCCTTGCCTGGGCCGCCGGGCTCGCTGCGGCGGCGTTCCTGTACCTCCCGCTCTACCCCTCCATCGGCGGCAGTGACCAAATGCAGGAAATGATCAACGCCCTGCCGGCGGAGATGACCCGCGCCCTGAACTACGACCAGATCGCCTCCGGGCCCGGTTACGCGCAGGCCACGTTGTTCGGGCTGATTGGTTTCCTTCTCATGAGCATCGCCACCGTGGCCTGGGGCGCTGCTGCCGTGGGCGGCGATGAGGAGTCGGGACAGCTCGAACTGACCCTGGCCCATGGCGTGCGGAGGGTGCAGGTGGTCCTGGAACGCGCGCTCGCGCTGCTGTTGCGGGTGCTGGTGCTGGCCGCCCTGGCTTTCGTCATCGTCTCCCTGCTGAACGGCCCCTCGCAGCTGGACATCGATCCTGCCAACCTCTTCGGTACGGTGGTGCTGTTCGCCGGGCTTGGCCTGCTCACGGGGACCTCGGCGCTGTTCGTCGGTGCGGCGACCGGACGCCGCACGTACGGACTCGCGGCCGGAGCGGCGGTGGCGGTGCTCGGATACGTGTTCAACGCCGTTGGCAGGCAAAGCCCGGACGTTGAGTGGTTGCTCAAGGTCAGCCCCTACCACTGGGCCTACGGCAACTCCCCCATGGTCAATGGGGCCGACTGGGCATCGGCCGGGTGGCTCTGGGGCATTTCCGCGGCACTGGTGGCGCTGGCCGCCGTCGCCCTTGAACAGCGCGACGTCGGCGCGTAGCCGGCACCGCTCATTAGGACCCGTTACGGGCTGGCGTCAGGGCCGGTGGTTATGCCCAGGTGTGTGGAGCCGGCGTGCGGCTGCCGGGCAACTGGCTGGATTCGCGCCATTCGTGGATCCATTCGGGCAGCACCAGGTCCGCGGGCGGCTGGCCGAACTCGCGGAGGATCTCCTCCTGGCTGACCGGACCGGACCTGCTGACCAGCCGGGTGGCGATGTAGGCACGCGCGTAAATTTCGCCGTCGGCCACCATCCGCTGCTCGAAGAAGATGGCTTTGGTGTCCAGCCCGATGATCCGGGTCTCGATGGTGTACTGCTGCCACAGCTGCAGCGACTTCCTGAAGGCAATGGTCTCGGCCGCCACCACGGGGCTCCAGCCACGTCCCCGCATCCGCTTCCACACGCCGCTGCGCACCATCAGGTCGAACCGGCCCAGGTCCATGAGGGACAGGTACATGCCGTTGTTGACGTGCATCGCGATATCGATGTCCGTGGGCAGGACCCGCAGCGGCAGCGAAGCACTGTCCCATACGGTGAGCGGACGGCGGCGGGCTGAACGGAACAGCAGGAGCAGGGTCCTCAGGAGAAGGTGCATGACTCGATGTTACCCGCTGGTAACTTTACTGGAGCGGCCTGGTCTGTAGGTCACTGACGCCGGTGGTGCACGTAGGATTTCCAGCATGACGCACCAACGCTACCGGGACCTGGCGGAATGGCCGCTGATGGGCACTGCGCTCATCTTCCTGGGAGCCTACGCGTGGCAGGTGATCGGCCGTCTTGAAGGCAGCGGCGCGAGCTGGCTGGAAGCCGTCATGTGGGCCACCTGGATAGTGTTTGCCGTCGACTATGCTGCCAACCTGTGGCTGGCACCCCGCCGGTGGGACTGGTTCGTCCGCAACCTCCACGAACTGCTCATCGTGGCCCTTCCGTTCTTCCGGCCGCTGCGCCTGCTCCGGCTGGTCACGCTGCTGTCCGTGCTCCACCGAACGGTGGGCGAGACCCTGCGGGGCCGCGTAGTTACTTACGTGGCCGGTTCCGCGGGAATGCTCATATTTGTGGGTGCGCTCGCCGTCCTGGACGTGGAGCAGTCGGCACCGGACGCCAAGATTGTCACCTTCGGGGACGCGCTCTGGTGGGCCATCACCACCATCACCACCGTGGGCTACGGCGACCTCTACCCGGTGACACCGATCGGCCGGTTGGTGGCGGCCGCGCTGATGATGAGCGGAATTGCGGTGCTCGGCGTGGTCACCGCATCGATTGCTTCATGGCTGGTGCAGCGGGTGGAGGACACGGCGGAGTCAGTGGCCGAGGCCGTCGAGGAACCCGTCCGCGCCGAGGTTGCGGAGCTGGTGGCCGAGATCTCCGCACTCCGCCGGGAAATCGCTGAGCTGAAGGAAAACCGGACCGTCTAAACGGTGCCCGCAGGTATGCGGCAGCCGGTTCCTGAGTACGCGGGCCGGCGGCGGCCAAGTAGCCGGCTGGAAAAGTCGGGTAAGTCCTACTGATGCCGGGCTGTTCCCCGGGTTCCTAGACTCGGGACTCCTAGGAAAGAACCACGCACCGGCGGTTCCCCGGGTTTGCTCCCCGGGCCCTCCGCCGCCACAAGGAGCCCCCCGCATTTTCTGGGTATGCGGCCGGCCTCATCGCACGCATCGCGCGGCCCCCGCTACTGGCGGCCACGGCGCGTCAGATCTTAATCCTTGCTGCCGCCGCCGGCATTTTGCGCCCGGCCGGCGGGAGCGCACCCGGATGGGCCACCATGAACCAGCCATATGTCACCACCGATCCCAGCAGCAGAAGCTTCGCCACCGACGAACCCCGCGACACCATCACGCCAGGCCGCCCGGCTATCAGCAACAGGCTCTGGGCCGGGATGGCAACTGCGGCAGTAGTGGCGGCTGTGGGGGTAGGAGCCTTAGCAGGACCGTCCACCCCTGTCACAAGTTCGCCGAACCAGGGCACGACGGCGGCCGGCCAGGTTGCCAACGCCGCACCTGCAGCGCAACCCGCCGCTGCCGGGGAGGCGCATGCCGCTCCGTCGGGGCAGGTTTCCCCGGCTGCCGCGCCGGCAGCGGCGGCCGGGGCTGACGCGGCCCCCGCCTCCGCACCCGATCCGGTCCCCGCGCCGGCTCCCGAGCCCGTACCTGCACCTGCACCTGCACCTGCACCTGCGGCCGATTCCAATCGGTACACAGTGGTGGCGGGCGACACCGTCGGCGCCATTGCCGGCAGGTACGGCGTCGACATGAACGCCATGCTGGCCGCCAACGGTCTGGGTTCCTACAGCATCATCGTTCCCGGGCAGGTCCTCGTGTTGTCCGGTCCCGCGGTGGCTGTGCCCGCGGCTGCTCCCGCGGCCAGCCCTGCAGCAGCGCCGGCACCCGTCGCCGCTGCACCGGCACCAGCACCCGTTGCAGCACCGGTTGCCGCGCCCGTTGCGCCGGCCGCCCCTGCCGTCCGCACCATCTATGTTGCCGGCGCCGGCGGGCAGTCCATGGTGGATGCCTGCATCGGCCCCATCCACTACACCCCGAACGACGGCTACTCGCTCTTCATCACCGAGCACGACTTCTGCGGCGGCTGGGCCAGGTTTTCCGGCATCGGTGTCGGCGAGACCGTGAGCATCCCGGGCTACGGGACGTACAAGGTGACGGGCCGGGGCCAGGTTCCCAACCCCGGTACCACCAATGACGTCATCGCCGTTTTCGGCGGCTTCCCCCGGGCCATCCTGCAGACCTGCATTCCGGGAACCAGCCAGATGCTGGTGATTGCGCTGAACTGACGGGGCTTAGAACCCGACGGGTTCTCAGAAGCTTGTCCGCGGGCCCGGACCTTGAGGGTCGGGATCCGCGGACAAGGCCATGAAATGGTGAGCCGGCTACACCCCGTGGCGCTCCGAAATGTGTTCCACCAGTTCGCCCACACGGTGCTCGGAGTAGTTCCGGGCAATGTCACCCTGGCTGATGATGCCGACGAGTTTATGGTCGGCGATTACCGGAAGCCTGCGGATCTGGTGCTTTTCCATCATGTCGATGGCAGCATCCACGTTGGCGTCGGCGTCGATCCAGTGCGGCGTGCCGGAGGCGAGCTCGCGGGCCATCACCTGCCCCGGGTCCCGGCCGGCGGCGACGCACTTGAGCACGATGTCGCGGTCGGTGATCATGCCTTTCAGCTTGCCGTCGTCGCCACAGATGGGCAGCGAGCCGCAATCCATGTCCCGCATTGTCCGGGCAGCTTCCACGAGGGACTCATTTTCCTTGATACATCGCGCATCAGTGGTCATGAATTCGCGTACAGCACTCATTGAATCCTCCTTCATCGATGGAATATCGACGCAGGGCATCGGGGCACGTGCGCCGATGGTGCCAGACTACGCCCGGTCCAACACGGATGTCGACGGCGGGCTGCCGCGGCGGATCAGGCGTCAGCTGAAGCGGGAGAAGGTGTCCCGGGGAACGAAAAAGCCTCCGGAACCTGTTGGTTCCGGAGGCTTCTCCTTGGGTGGCAGATGAGGGATTCGAACCCCCGTAGGCGTTGCCAGCTGATTTACAGTCAGCCCCCTTTGGCCGCTCGGGTAATCTGCCGAACTTCATAAGAAGACCCAGGCTACAGTCTGCGAAACACACCTTTTCTGTTTCCAGTCCGGTCCGTTCCGCTTCCAGTAACCGCGGGCAAGACAACTTTACAGAACTTCCGCCCAAGAATCGAATCGGGTGGCCGGATGCCCCGGAAAGCCCGGAACGGCGCGGAAAACGGGGGCGCTTCAGGCCTCGCCCGCGATCCTTCCGGCCAGCCTGGCCTCAAACTTGATGGCCTGTTCCTCGGTGATCTGGTTCAGCTGCACGGCCCGCAACAGGTCCTCGCTGACTCCTGCCATCCGCGAGGATGCGTCAGCCACCGGGCTGAAGACGATGGACGCTGCGACAGCTGCTGCCGCTACGGACGTTGCTGCCGTTGCCACTGCTCCTGCAGCCGCCGAAGTGGTCCGGGTGACGTAACTGACGGCCTTGCGGTGCATGGTGGTTCCCTTCGCGACTTTCCAACACATACAACTGTTCCCACCCCGCCTTCGTTCCCTCAGGGTGTCCGCTGAGAGGGAACTGTGAATCTTCGGCCCCCCCGGCGGGAAGCAACCGTACTAGTCTGGAATGCAGTGAATAGTGCCCTGTCCGCGGACGGGGCTCCAGCCGGAATAAGGAGAGTCATGGCAGGCGAGTCAACGTTCGACGTCGTAAGCAAAGTGGACAAGCAGGAAGTGGCCAACGCCCTGAACCAGGCACAGAAGGAACTGGCCCAGCGCTACGACTTCAAGGGCGTGGGGGCCGAGGTGGACTTCAGCGGCGAGAAGATCCTCATGAAAGCCAACTCGGAAGAGCGCGTCCTTGCCGTGCTGGACGTCCTCCAGTCCAAGCTGATCCGCCGCGGCATTTCGCTGAAGTCCCTGGACACCGGCGAGCCCTACCCCTCGGGCAAGGAGTTCCGCCTGGAATCCACCATCAAGGAGGGCATCGCGCAGGACCTCGCCAAGAAGATCAACAAGATCATCCGCGACGAAGCGCCCAAGTCCGTCAAGTCCCAGATCCAGGGTGACGAGCTGCGCGTGACTTCCAAGTCCCGCGACGATCTTCAGGCCACCATGGCGCTGCTGAAGGATTTCGACGAAGCCGACCTGCAGTTCGTGAACTTCCGCAGCTGAACGTCCAGCGGCCTCATGTAGCCGCCGTTATCGACGCGCAGAATGTCCTGCCGCTGCGCACAAAGGCCGGCGCACCCCTTTCCCGGGGCGCCGGCCTTTTGCGCGTCATGGACTGATTCGCGCGTCGCCAACCAGGCGGTCAACTGCGGCAGGCAGGCGTCCGACTGCGGGACGCCGGCTACTGCAGCGGCCGGCCGGCCATGCGTTCCAGCCGCGCGATCCGGTCCCGCATGGGCGGGTGGGTGGCGAACAGTTTGTTCATGGCACCGCCGCGGAACGGGTTGGCGATCATCAGGTGGGAGGCATTGACCAGCCGCTGGTCCGGCGGCAGCGGAACCATGGTGACGCCCCGCTCGATCTTTGCCAGGGCTGAGGCGAGCGCCAGCGGATCGCCGGTGAGCTGCGAACCGTCCTCGTCGGCGTCGTACTCCCTGGTGCGGGAGATGGCCATCTGGATCAGCGACGCCGCAAAGGGCGCCAGCAGGGCCATGGCGATCATGGCCAACGGGTTGGTGTTGCGCCGGTCGCCGCCGCCGAAGAAGAGCAGCATCTGGCCCACCGAGGTGATGACGCCCGCGACGGCGGCAGCCACCGATGAGGTGAGGATGTCGCGGTTGTAGACGTGCATGAGTTCGTGGCCCAAAACGCCGCGGAGTTCGCGGGCGTCCAGGAGCTGCAGGATGCCTTCGGTGCAGCAGACGGCGGCGTTCTGCGGATTGCGGCCGGTGGCGAAGGCGTTGGGGTTCATGGTGGGTGAGACGTAGATCCGCGGCATGGGCTGGTTGGCCCGGGCGGACAGTTCCCGCACTACCTGGTACAGCTGCGGCGCCTGGGCTTCGGAGACCTCGAAGGCCTGCATGGAACGGATGGCGATCTTGTCGCTGTTCCAGTAGCCGTAGAACGTGGTGCCGACGCCCACGAGTGCCATGATCCAGATGGGCGCCGAGCTGCGCGTCCCCGCCCCGATCAGTGCGCCCAGAGCCAGCAGGACTGCCCAGAGCACGCCGAACAGTGCCGCGGTCTTGAGCCCGTTGTGATGTTTGTGCACGATTCCTCCTTACTAAGGGAACGGACCGCTACGGAGCCGGGTTCCGCGCATCGTAGCGGCGGAAACCCGGCTGCAGCTTCGCCGCGGTCCAGGCCCCTGCAATGCAGAGCAGCCCGCCGAAAAGCAGCACCCAGCCCTCATTGAGGATCTTCGTTGCGCCGCCGGCCAGGAGGTCGCCAACCCGCGGCCCGCCGGCCACCACCACGATGAACACTCCCTGCAGCCGGCCGCGCAGGTGGTCCGGCGTGGCGGCCTGGAGGATGGTGTTACGGAAAACGCTGCTGACCGAGTCGGCCACGCCCGCCAGCACGCAGCACAGCGCTGCCGGCAGCAGCCACGGCGTGGCCGTTTCGCCGTCCGCCCTGCCGGCGAGGAGCACCACCAGGCCGAATCCTGCGATGGACGCACCCCAGCCCATCACGGAGAAGACCACCGCGGTGCCCTGGGCGCGCACGGTGCCCAGCGGCCCGGAGAACAGGCCGGCGAGGAAGGCTCCGACGGCGGTGCACGCGAGCAGGATGCCCACTGTCGCCTCGCCGCCGCCGATCATCAGCGCGGCGACGGCGGGGAGCAGGGCGCGAGGCTGGGCCAGGATCATGGCCACCAGGTCGATCACAAAGGTCATCCGTAGGTTGGGCCGGGTTCCAAGGAAGCGGAATCCCTCGATGACCGACCTGACGCCCGGCTTGCTGCGGGCACCTGCCGGGGCCAGGGGCGGGAGCCGGTACACGGCCCAGAGGACGAAGGCGAAGCTCGCGAAGTCGATGGTGTAGGTCCAGCCGAAGCCGACCCAGGCCACCAGGACGCCGGCCAGCAGCGGGCCGGCGGTCATGGCGAGGCCAAACACCAGCATGCTGAGGGCATTGGCAGCGGGCAGGAGTTCCTTGCGGATCAGCATCGGGATGATGGCGCTCCGGGCGGGCTGGTTGATGGCCTGCGCACCGCTCTGCAGCGCCACCAGCAAATAGAGCACCCAGACGTTCCCCACGTGCAGCCAGGACTGCAGCGCAATGAGCCCGGTGGTCAGCCACAGCACGCTGGTGGCCAGCAACGCCACCTTGCGCCGGTCATGTGAATCCGCGATGGATCCGCCCAGGAGGCCGCCGATCACCAGGGGAACCAGCGCGAAGACGCCCAGCAGGCCCACGTAGAAGCTGTCCTGGGTCAGCCGATAAACCTCGAGGCTCACCGCCACCAGGGTGAGCTGGCTGCCGACGGCGGATACCGCCGAACCCAGCCAGAGCCGGCGGAACTCCGGGCTTTCGCGCAGCGGTGTAATGTCGGCCAGCAGTTTTCCCACCCTGCCACAGTAGTGGGCTGCCCCCGCCCGGCCGGCAAAACCGCAGGTCCGCCACGCTTTGAAAGTAAGCCATGCCTTATTGTGAGATAGTCAAAATAAGTGGTCTAATGGGTTCCATGACGGAACACTTTGACGGCCAGGACGCTTGGGCTGCAGCCCTGCGTGCCCACGGCCGCAGGGTGACCAAGCAGCGGCTCGCTGTACTCGCCGCCGTCGAACGCCACCCCCACTCCCCCGCCGAAAGCATCCTGGCTGCAGCCCGCACCGAGCTTCCGGAACTGACGGCACAGTCCGTCTACGTGGTGCTCGGAGACCTGACGGACCTGCACATGCTCCGCCGGTTCGAGCCTCCCCACTCCCCCGCCCTCTATGAAACGCGGGTGGACGACAACCACCACCACGCCATCTGCATCAGCTGCGGGCGGGTGGAGGATGTGGACTGCGCCGTGGGCCACGCCCCGTGCCTGACCCCTCACTGGGACGAAAAGTCCAAGCCGATGACCATCCAGATCGCCGATGTCATGTACCAGGGCATCTGCCAGGACTGCCAGCAGTCCCAGAAACAAACTTTCAATCCTCCCCTGCAGATCAACGAGAAATAGGAGAACAATGACTGCCATTTCGACCACCCAGTCAGGTGCACCGGTTACGTCCGACGCCCACTCGAAGTCAGTTGGTGCCGACGGTGCCATCATCCTGACTGACCACTACCTGGTGGAAAAGCTCGCCCAGTTCAACCGCGAGCGGGTTCCGGAGCGCGTAGTGCACGCCAAGGGCGGCGGCGCATTCGGTACGTTCAAGGCCACCGAGGACATCTCCAAGTACACCAAGGCCGCGTTCCTGCAGCCGGGCACCGAGACCGAGATGCTGATCCGCTTCTCCTCCGTTGCCGGCGAGAACGGCTCCCCCGACACCTGGCGCGACCCGCGCGGCTTCGCCGTGAAGTTCTACACCAGCGAGGGCAACTACGACCTCGTGGGCAACAACACCCCGGTGTTCTTCATCCGCGACGGCATCAAGTTCCCGGACTTCATCCACTCCCAGAAGCGCCTGCCGGGCACCCACCTGCGCGACGCCGACATGCAGTGGGACTTCTGGACCCTGTCCCCCGAGTCCGCCCACCAGGTCACCTGGCTGATGGGTGACCGCGGCCTGCCGGCCTCCTGGCGTGAAATGCAGGGCTACGGCTCGCACACCTACCAGTGGATCAACGCCGAGGGCGAGCGTTTCTGGGTCAAGTACCACTTCAAGTCCAACCAGGGCGTGAAGAACATGACTTCCGACGAAGCCGAAGCACTGGCCGGTTCGGACGCGGACTTCTACATCCGCGACCTGCACGAAAACATCGAGGCCGGCAACCTGCCCTCCTGGGACCTGCACGTCCAGGTCATGCCGTACGAGGATGCCAAGACCTACCGCTTCAACCCGTTCGACCTGACCAAGGTCTGGCCGCACGCTGACTACCCGCTGATCAAGGTGGGCACCATGGAGCTGAACCGGAACCCGGAGAACTACTTCGCGCAGATCGAACAGGCCACCTTTGCGCCGTCGAACTTCGTGCCGGGCATCGCCGCATCACCGGACAAGATGCTGCAGGCCCGCATCTTCTCCTACGCTGACGCCCACCGCTACCGCGTTGGCACCAACCACGCCCAGATCCCGGTGAACCAGCCGAAGAACGAGGTCAACAACTACAGCCAGGACGGCCAGGGGCGGTTCCTGTTCAACGCACCTTCCGTTCCGGTGTACGCCCCGAACACCTTCGGCGGCCCGGCTGCAGTTGAGCCGCAGAACACGGCCGGCGGCTGGGAGAACGACGGCGAGCTGACCCTCGCCGCGCACTCCCTGCACGCTGAGGACGGCGACTTCGTCCAGGCCGGCGCGCTGTACCGCGAGGTCTACGACGAAGCCACCAAGGCCCGCTTCCTCGAAACCATCACCGGTGCCGTGGGCGGCGTAAAGCGCTCCGACATCAAGGAACGCGCCATCCAGTACTGGACCAACGTTGACGCCGAGCTCGGCGCCAAGCTGCGCGCCAACCTGGGTGCCGCGCCGGTTTCCGACGCCGAAGCAGCCAACAAGATCGGCTAACACGCCGGCATCGGGGCAGGTCCCCGGTTCATGCATGAAGGGAACACCCCGCCACGGACTCTTCCGGGCGGGGTGTTCCGCGTTTATCAACATATGCGCCGGCGCCTTCCGCGTTGTGCACATACGGCCGCCGGTCCGCTGTTCCCCGGTGCCTGCCGGCCCTAGGCTCCGTACATGGACACTTTCGCAGGGATTCCGCCGGAAGCCTTCCGCTTCTATGGGGAACTCGAAGACAACAACAACCGCGAGTGGTGGCTGGAGCACAAGTCCACCTACGATTCCGCGGTCCGCGAGCCGCTGGAGCTGCTCCTGGCCGGGCTTGAGCCCGAATTCGGGCCGGCCAAACTGTTCCGTCCCTACCGGGACGTACGTTTCTCACAGGACAAATCCCCGTACAAAACGGCCCAAGGCGCCTTCGCCACCCGGCAGGAGGGGGTGGGCTTCTACCTTCAGGTCAGCGCCGACGGGCTGCTGGTGGGCGGCGGCTACCACTCGCACACGCCTGCCCAACTGGCCCGGTTCCGGGCCTCAGCAGATGCCTCTGCCAGCGGGGCCGGGCTGCAGGACATCGTGGATTCACTGGCCGGGGCCGGGTTCGCCATTGAGGGTGAGAAGCTCAAAACAGTCCCCCGGGGTTTCGGCAAGGACCATCCGCGTGCGGAGCTGCTCAAGCACAAGTCGCTGTCCGCCGGGGTTGGGCTGGGGCAGCCCGGGTGGGCATCCACGACGGCGGCCAGCGAAGAAATTGCCCGCAGGTGGAGGGAGCTGCGTCCCCTGGTGGAGTGGGTGGGACGGTACGCCGCCCCGTGACGCCTACTGCCCGGTGGCCGCCAGCCGGGTCTCAAGGTTGTTGAAGAACACCGTCAGCATCAGTTCGAAGGCCCGGGTGGCGGCCTCGGGCTCGTTCATCACCACGAAGTCGAACTGCAGCCCGTAGAACGTGGACGTGAAAAGCCGGGCGTCGGTATCCGCGAATTCTTCCTCGATGCCCTGCACCATCAGCCAGTCGCGCGTCTGGTGGTGCAGCATGCGGAAATGCTCCCGGGAGGTGCCGCGTGGTTCCGCCGCCACGATGTCCTGGGCTGCGGCCTCGAACTCCAGGCGGGTCAGGTGCCGGTTGCGCTGGGCCATGGTCCACTGCCAGGAATCGAGGAGGAAAGCACGCCATGCTGCACGGTCGATCTCACGCACGTCGGTGCTGCGCAGCCGGTCCAGCCTGGACTCGATGGACACCACAATGTCGCTGATCAGCTGGTCCCTGCTGCCGAAGTGGTACACCAGCACGTAGGAACTCATGCCCAGCCCCTCGGCCAGGCTGCGGAACGTCAGCTGGGTGAGGGTCTTGTCCATGAGATAGTCCTGGATGGCGCCCAGCAGTTCGGCTTTGCGTTCGGGTCGTGTGGGGCGTGCCATTCATTCATCCTAAGAGCGGGC
This sequence comes from Arthrobacter sp. Leaf137, assembly GCF_001423525.1. Classification (GTDB taxonomy): domain Bacteria; phylum Actinomycetota; class Actinomycetes; order Actinomycetales; family Micrococcaceae; genus Arthrobacter. The sequence goes on from NZ_LMOI01000001.1 coordinate 280,676, forward strand.
TCCATCCCGGAGCGGAACATGCGAATGCCCGCCCGGACGGCAGCCGGGCGGGCATTGGCAGGGGCAGGTCAGGCGCGGGTGAATTCGTCCTCGTCGCCGGACTTGGACCCGGCGGCGCTGCCGTTGACTGCGGCGTTGGCGACGCTGAACCGTTCGTTCAGGCGTGAGTGCCGCTGGCCGTAGGCGAAGTAGATTGCCAGGCCGATGGCCAGCCAGATGGCGAAGAAGATCCAGGTCTCCACGGCCAGGTTGGTCATCAGGTAGAGGCACAGCACGGCCGAAACCACCGGCAGGACCTTGCCGAACGGAACCCGGAAGGCCGGCTTCAGGTCGGGGCGCTTGCGGCGCAGCACCAGGATGCCCAGGCTCACCACCACGAAGGCGGAGAGGGTGCCGATGTTGATCATTTCCTCAAGCAGGTCAACGTTCGTCAGGCCGGCCACCAGGGCAACTGCCGCCCCGCAGATGATCTGCAGGCGCACCGGGGTGGAGCGCTTGTCACTGGTTTTGGACAGGGAGCGCGGCAGGAGGCCGTCTCGGCTCATGGCCAGGACCACGCGGGACAGCCCCATGAGGAGCACCATGATCACTGTGGTCAGGCCGATCAGCGAGCCGAAAGCGATGACCTTGGCGGCAGAGGTATCACCCACGGCCTCGAAGGCGGTGGTGAGGGTGGGGTTGTCCGCTTCGGCCAGCTGGGTGTAGGACACCATGCCGGTCAGGGCCAGGGAGACAAGGATGTAGAGGAGCGTCACCACGGCCAGGCCGCCGAAGATGCCACGGGGAAGGGTCTTCTGCGGGTTCTTGACTTCCTCGGCGGAGGTGGCAACAACGTCGAAGCCAATGAAGGCGAAGAACACCAGCGCGGCTCCGGCGAAGATGCCGAGGGTGCCGTACTGCGCCGGGGCTGCACCGGTCAGGAAGCCGAAGAAGGACTGCTTCAGGACGTCTGCGGCGCCGGTGCCGCCGGTGGGCTCAGCTGCCGGGACGAAGGGGGCGTAGTTTTCGACCTTGACGTAGGTGAAGCCCACGACGATCACGAAGAGCACGACGCCGATCTTGATCAGGGTGAAGATGTTGCCCACGCGGGCGGAGAGCTTGGTTCCCAGCACCAGCAGTACGGTGAAGATGGCCACGATCAGGAAGGCACCCCAGTACAGATCCACACCGCCGATCGCCAGCGCCGGCGGAACATCGGCGCCCATCAGTGCGAACACCTTGCTGAGGTAGATGCCCCAGTATTTGGCGATCACTGCCGCGGCCGTGAAGAGCTCAAGGATCAGGTTCCAGCCGATGATCCAGGCGAGGAGCTCACCCATGGTGGCGTAGGTGAACACGTAGGCTGAGCCGGCCACCGGAATGGCGGTGGCGAACTCGGCGTAGCACATGATGGCCAGCGCGCAGGTAACGGCAGCGATGGCGAAGGACACGGTCACGGCCGGGCCAGCGAAGTTGGCGGCGGCTTTGGCACCCACGGAGAAAATGCCGGCGCCGACGGCAACAGCGACGCCCATGATCATCAGGTCCCACGTGCTGAGGGAACGCTTGAGCTTGCGTCCGGGTTCATCGGCGTCGGCGATCGACTGCTCGATGGGCTTGGTCCGGAGAAGGTTCATAGGGATCACAATCCTGATTTGTGAAGGAAACAGACCTATCAACCGTAGTGTCCATCCAGTGGACGGTCACAATCGTCCCGAATAATGAGACAGTGAAAATGCAGAACTTTGTTCTGCCAAAAGCGCTTGGGACCCTCAAAATGAGGGGCCCAAGCGCTTTTGAACCGAATCAAAGGATTCGCCGGTTTCTGCTTAGGCCGGCCAGTCCATCAGGGTTGAGCGGATGAGGAAGCGTTTGCCTTCCGGCGCCTCCACTGAGAAGCCGCTGCCCCTGCCGGGTACCACATCCACGGTCAGGTGGGTGTGGCTCCAGTAGTTGAACTGCTCCCGGGACATCCAGAATTCGAGGGGCTGCGGTTCCAGCCCGTCGGACAGGTCGAACAGCCCGAGCAGGACGTCCGCGTCGCCGGTCTGGAAGTCGCCGGCCGGGTAGCACATCGGCGAGGATCCGTCGCAGCAGCCGCCGGACTGGTGGAACATCAGCGGCCCGTGCTGCAGCCACAACAGGCGCAGCAGGTCCGCAGCGTCCGGCGTGAGCGCCACCCGGGAGAAGTCTTCCCCGGGCAGCGTCACGGCGGCCTGCAGGCTCTCCGGGGACATCAGAACCTCAGGACCACGCGGCCGTCGATCTTTGCGTGCTTCATCTCATCGAAGACCGCGTTGACCTCGGACAGTTCCCGGACTGAGACGGTGGGGTGGATCTTTCCCTGCGCGTAGAAGTCCAGGGCCTCTTCCAGGTCCTGCCGGGTACCCACGATGGAGCCGCGGACGGTCAGGCCCTTGAGCACAATCTCGAAGATCGGTGCCGGAAAGTCGCCCGGCGGCAGCCCGTTGAACACAATGGTGCCGCCACGGCGCGCCATGCCGATGGCCTGCCCGAACGCTGAAGGGTGCACCGCGGTAACCAGCACCCCATGGCAACCTCCTGTCTCGCGCTGGATCACCTCTGCCGGGTCTTCGTGCAGGGCATTGACCGTCAGGGCAGCACCGTGGGCCTTCGCCAGGGCGAGCTTGTCGTCGGCGATGTCCACGGCGGCCACCCGAAGGCCCATGGCAACGGCGTACTGCACGGCAATATGGCCCAGCCCGCCGATCCCGGAGATGGTGACCCACTGCCCCGGCTGCGCCTCCGTCATCTTCAGGCCCTTGTAGACGGTGACGCCGGCGCAGAGCACCGGCGCCACCTCGACGGGGTCGGATCCCGCCGGTATGCGGGCGGCGTACCGGGTGTTGACGAGCATGTACTCGCCAAAGGACCCGTCCACGCTGTAGCCGCCGTTCTGTTGTGCCTCGCACAGGGTCTCCCAGCCGGTGCGGCAGTACTGGCAGTCGCCGCAGGCGGACCACAGCCAGGCGTTGCCCACCATGTCCCCGACAGCGAGGTCGGTGACGCCTTCGCCGAGTGCCACCACTTCACCGACGCCTTCGTGGCCGGGCACGAACGGCGGGGTGGGCTTGACGGGCCAGTCGCCTTCCGCAGCATGGAGGTCGGTGTGGCAGACGCCGGTGGTGAGGACCTTCACCAGGGCCTCCCCCGGGCCGGGGGAGGGGATGGGCAGCTCCTGGACCTGGAGGTCGGTGCCGAAGGTGTTGACCACTGCTGCTTGCATTGTCGTCGTCATTGGCGATCCTTGCGTTGATGGAGGTGTGGATCCGGGCCTAGAAGAAGCCCAGCTTGTTCTCGTTGTAGCTGACCAGCAGGTTCTTGGTCTGCTGGTAGTGGTCCAGCATCATCGCGTGGTTCTCGCGGCCGATGCCTGAGGACTTGTAGCCGCCGAACGCGGCACCCGCCGGGTAGGCGTGGTAGTTGTTGACCCAGACGCGGCCGGCCTGGATTTCGCGGCCTGCGCGGTAGGCGATGTTGCCGTTGCGGGACCAGACGCCGGCGCCAAGCCCGTAGAGGGTGTCGTTGGCGATGCCCATGGCGTCGTTGTAGTCGCTGAACTTTGTCACCGCCACCACGGGCCCGAAGATCTCCTCCTGGAAGATCCGCATCCGGTTGTGGCCTTCGAAGACGGTGGGCTGGACGTAGAAGCCACCGGCCAGGTCGCCGGGCAGTTCGGCGCGGGCACCGCCGGTGAGGATCTTGGCGCCCTCCTGCTTTCCGATGTCGATGTAGGAGAGGATCTTCTCCAGTTGGTCGTTCGAGGCCTGCGCGCCCACCTGGGTCTCGGTGTCCAGCGGGTTTCCCTGCACCATCCTCTCCACCCGGGCCACGGCGTCGGCCATGAAGGAGTCGTAAATGTCTTCCTGCACCAGGGCTCGGGACGGACAGGTGCAGACTTCGCCCTGGTTGAAGGCGAACAGGGCGAACCCTTCCTGGGCCTTGTCGTAGAACGCGTCGTCTGCCTGGGCAACATCGCCGAAGAAGATGTTCGGGCTCTTGCCGCCGAGCTCCAGAGTGACCGGGATCAGGTTCTGGCTGGCGTACTGGCTGATCAGGCGGCCGGTAGTGGTTTCGCCGGTGAAGGCGATCTTGCGGATCCGGGAGCTGGAGGCGAGGGGCTTGCCGGCCTCCACGCCGAAGCCGTTGACCACGTTGACCACACCGGCGGGCAGCAGGTCACCGATGAGTTCCATGAGGACCAGGATGGACGACGGCGTCTGCTCGGCGGGCTTGAGCACCACGGCATTACCGGCGGCCAGCGCCGGGGCCAGCTTCCAGACGGCCATCAGGATGGGGAAGTTCCAGGGGATGATCTGGCCTACGACACCGAGTGGCTCGTGGAAGTGGTAGGCGGTGGTGTCGTCGTCGAGCTGTGAAAGGGAGCCTTCCTGGGCCCGGACGGCCGAGGCGAAGTAGCGGAAGTGGTCGGCGGCGAGCGGGAGGTCGGCGTTGAGGGTTTCGCGGATGGGCTTGCCGTTGTCCCAGGATTCGGCGACGGCGAGCATTTCGAGGTTTTCGTCGATGCGGTCCGCGATCCTGTTCAGGATGGCGGCGCGCTCAGCCACGGACGTCTTGCCCCACGACGGTGCGACCTTGTGTGCGGCGTCCAGCGCGAGTTCGATGTCCTCTGCGGTGCCGCGGGCCACTTCGCAGAACGCCTTGCCCGTTACCGGCGTGATGTTTTCGAAGTACTGGCCCTTGACCGGGGCCACCCATTCGCCGCCGATCCAGTTCTCGTAACGGTCCTTGAAGGTGACCTTCGAGCCCTCGGTACCCGGCTGTGCGTAAACGGTCATTGCGTAGCTCCTTTGCTGTGCAGAAGGCTTTCCCGTACGGGATGAGCCGATGCAGCCAGCGTAGGAGCAGGGGGGTTGCAGCAAGGTTGCAACAAGGTGATGCAGGTCACCGCAACCTTGCAGGGCGCGTACGACGGCGCGCCAGGCCTTAGGCGCTGAGTTCGGCCTCCAGCCGTTCCAGTTCGGCGACGACGCCGGCCCGCTTGGGTGAGCGCGGCGGCAGGAGGCGGAGCGCGGCACGGCGGATCCCGACGTCGTCCCTCGCCTCGGGGAGCGCGGCGTAGCGCAGCAGCGAATCGGCGCTGCCGTCCGTGAGGACAGCCTCGCGCAGGAGTGACGAGACCTTGTTTCGGAGGTCGACGATGCCCGGCGCCTCGGACCGCGGCAGCACCGCGCCCCGGTAGATTTCCAGCGCAATGCGGTGGGCGCCGCGCTGCAGGCAACTCAGCACCTGGCCACTGTCCGGCACCAGGTCCAGCGGGAGCCGGTAGGGCCGGGATTCGGGCACGGCGCCCGGGTTGAGCTGTTGCAGGACCTTCCGCAACCGCACCATTTCAGCCCGCAGGGTGATACTGGAACCCTCCGCCGGGTAGAGCAGGACGCACAGTTCCTCGGCGCTCAGCCCGTCCGGGTGCGTGCTCAGCAGGGCCAGGATCTCGCTGTGCCGGGCGGACAGCGCAACGGTCTTGCCCTCGATGCTCAGCAGTGCCTGGTCGCGGCCCAGCAACTGGAGGCTGTTGCGGTACAGGCTGCCCTCCCGCGCACCACCGCCCGGTGTGCGGGCAGCGGATGCCGTGGACCGGCGTCGTACGGACGTGCCCGCCAGGTGCGCGGCGGCCTGGAGCCGCTCCACCCGCAACTGCGCCTGGGCCGCCGCCACGGTGGCCTCCACCAGCGACAGGGTGTGCGGGGCCACTGCGGCCGCCGTCCCGGTGATGTCCACAACCCCCAGCAGCGCGCCGGAATCGGGGTCGTGGAAGGGCACGGCAGTGCAGCTCCAGGGATGGACAGCCCGCTGGTAGTGCTCAGCACCGGCGATCTGGATCCCGCGGCCCAGCGCCAGGGCAGTGCCCGGGGCGCTGGTGCCCACGGTAGCTTCGGACCAGTCGGCGCCGGCAACGAACATCATGCCTTCCGCGCGGCGCTGCAGCGAGGGATCCCCGTCCACCCACAGCAGCCGGCCCACCTCGTCGCCCACCGCCACCAGGAGCCCGGTGTCGTGGCTGGGCTGGACCAGGAGTTTGTTGATGACCGGCATGATGGTGGCCAGCGGATGCCGGCTCCGGTAGTCATCAAGTTCGTCGCGGTCCATGGCCAGCGGCGCGGCAGGGTTGTCCGGGTTGGCCTTGAACCCGGCGGAGCGGAGCCAGGACTCACGGATCAGGGAGCGCAGGCCGGGAACGTCGGGGGCGTCAGGAAACGGGCCGCCGTCGAGTTTCTCGTGGGCGGCCAGGGCACTGCGCTGCAGCGGCTCCGGCTGGGTGAGGTTCTTCATCGAACTCCTGTGCTGCTGTGCTGCTGTGCGTTCTGAGGACACGGCGTCAGCACGCCGGCCAGGGGATGCTCGCCATTGTAGCGGGCACCGGTCCCCGGCGGGAGCCCGGTGTCAGCCGCGGGAAATGCGGATCATGTCCTCGCGCGGAACCACCTTGATGCGTTCGCGGACCACATGGTCCAGGCCTTCCGGACCGGTCCAGGCGGCGCCGAGGCCCGCCTCGTGCGCATCGAGCCTGTTCCAGCCCTCCCACGTGGTGTACTCGATGCCGCGTTCCTCAAGCAGGTCGATGATGGCCTGCGGATCAGGGTTGCTGGCCGCCGGCAGGGTGAGGCGGTCTTCCAGCAGGAAGCCGATGGTTTCCAGGGCGTCGCCCTTGGTGTGGCCGATGAGCCCCACCGGGCCGCGCTTGATCCAGCCGGTGGCGTAGATGCCCGGGACGGGGTTGCCTTCGGCGTCCAGCACGCGGCCGCCCTCGTTGGGGATGACGCCGCGTTTGGCATCGTATTCCAGTTCATCCAGCGCCGAGCCGTGGTAGCCGATGGCACGGTAGACGGCCTGGACGGGATACTCCACGTACTCCCCCGTGCCTTTGGCGTTTCCGGTGCCATCAAGCTGCATGCGTTCGAATTTGATCCCGGCCACCTTGCCGCCGGCAGCGTCCCCGCCCCCCGGAAGTATCTCTACGGGGCTGTGCAGGAAGTGCAGGTGCAGCCGGCGGGAGGAGGGATTCTCCGATTCCGCATGCTCCTCCACCAGCCAGTTGGTGAGGGTATTCACCATGGTCTTGATCTGGTTGTTGCTGCGGATGGCCTCGTCCGAGGCTTCGTCGAACTCGAAGTCCTCGGGGTACAGGACAATGTCCACATCATTCATGTGGCTGAGTTCGCGCAGTTCCAGCGGGGTGAACTTCACCTGGGCCGGGCCGCGGCGGCCAAAGACGTGCACGTCCGTGACCGGGGAGGATTTCAGTCCCCGGTACACGTTGTCCGGGATTTCCGTGGTGAGGAGTTCCTCCGGGTGCTTGACCAGCATGCGCGCCACGTCCAGGGCCACGTTGCCGTTGCCGATGACGGCGATTTCCTTGGCCTCCAGCGGCCAGTCACGCGGAACATCAGGGTGGCCGTCGTACCAGGAGACGAAGTCCGCGCCGCCGAAGGATCCCTGCAGGCTGATGCCCGGGATGTCCAGGTCCGCATCCTTGATGGCGCCCGTGGAGAAGATCACCGCGTCGTAGAACGCGCGGAAATCGTGCAGGGTGAGGTCGCGGCCATAAGTCACGTTGCCCAGGAAGCGGATGTCGCCGCGGTCCAACACCTTGTGCAGGGCGTTAACGATGCCCTTGATGCGGGGGTGGTCCGGAGCCACGCCGTAGCGGATCAGGCCATAGGGTGCGGGATAGGCCTCGAACAGGTCGATGCTGACCTCGAAATCGCCGTCCTTCACACCGCTGGACTTGGTGAGGATGTCCGCAGCATAGACGCCCGCCGGTCCTGCGCCCACGATGGCGACGCGGAGGGGACGGGTGGAGCTGATAGCGCTGGGAGTGGACACCGGGAGCCCTTCTGGCCTGATCACATGCATGATTCGCGGAGCGCGCCGGGTTGGGTGGCGCAACAGCTTCCCATTCTAGGCCTCAGCCGCTTTTCGCCAGCGGTACAACGTCACCTTCGCGGTACAGCAGGGCCCGGAGCTCTGCTTCGGCGGACTCGATCCGGTGGGGGTCGATGGTTTCGCCGTCATGGAAGTGGTCCACGACCCGCGGGTCCACATAGCTTTTCCGGGCAATCGAGGGCGTGTTTCCCAGCACTTCGGCCGCATCCATCATGGCCCGGCTGACGGCCCGCTTCCGTTTGGCCACGGTAGGTTGCGTTCCGGTCCGGGCCAGGCTGGCCGCCGCTGCCAGGGTGCCGCGAAGTGTGCGGAAGTCCTTCGCCGTGAAATCGGAGCCGGTGCGTTCCTTGACGTAGGCGTTGATGTCCGCGCTGGTGACCGGCCGCCAGCTCCGGCCGTCCTTGTAGGCCAGCAGCCGGGCGTTGCCACCGCGCCGCTTGAGCAGCCTTACCAGGGCGGCGAGGTCGGCGTCGCGGATTTCCGATTCCCAGTCCTTGCCGCTTTTGGCCGGGAAGCTGAGCAGGATCCGGTCCTTGCGCACCTGGACATGGGCGCACAGCAGGGTGGCCAGTCCGCGGCTGCCGTTCTCGTTGGTGTACCGCTCGGATCCCACCCGCAGGGATCCGCTGTCCAGCATCCGGAAGGCTCCGGCCAGCACGCGTTCCCGGGTGAACCCTTCGCTGCGCAGGTCCATGGTGACCCGCCGACGGGCTGCCGGCAGCGACTCGGCGAGCTGCAGCGACCGGTCGAACTTGAGCCGGTCCTTCCGCTCCCGCCATTGCGGGTGGTAGATGTACTGCCGGCGGCCCACAGCGTCCACGCCCGTGGCCTGGATGTGCCCGTTTTCGAACGGGGCTATCCACACGTCAGTCCACGCCGGCGGGATACCGATGCTTTCCAGCCGCTCCCGCACCGGGCCGGACGGCAGCGTTGAGCCGTCAAGGTCCCGGTAGCTGAAGCCCTTTCCGGCGGGAATCCGGCGGTAGCCACGGCCCGAGGCGTTGCTGCGCCGGAGCCTCAAGGGGCCACGTCCGGCAGGTAGGCACAATCCATGAAAGCAAGCGTACTGACTAATTGCCGGATTTCGGACCCGCTGCTTGGAATACCGGGCCGGCTGCTGATGTTATGGGTTCCGTGCCGAACCCCGATTCCTCCGTCCCCGCAGCTCCTCCCCCTGCTTCCGCCCACGCCCCGGCCCGTCCGGACGCGGCGGCCCCCAAGGCCGCGGACAAGGATACGACGGCGGGCGTCCTCTTCGGCATTGGAGCGTACGGGCTGTGGGGGCTGCTCCCGCTGTACTTCTTCGTGCTCAAGCCAGCCGGCGCCGTCGAGATCGTGGCCAACCGCGTGGTGTGGTCCCTGCTGTTCTGCGCCCTGCTGGTCACCGTGACGAGGGCCTGGCCCGCCCTGGTCACCGCGCTCCGCACCCGGGCCGTCTTCGGTTCCCTGGCACTGGCGGCCTTCCTGATCGCCGTCAACTGGCTGACGTACACGTACGGCGTGACCACCAACCAGGCGGTGGAAACCTCGCTGGGCTACTTCATCAACCCGCTGGTGTCCGTGCTGCTCGGCGTGTTCGTCCTCAAAGAGAAGCTGCGGCCGCTGCAGTGGGCCGCCGTCGTCATCGGTTTCATTGCGGTGGGGGTGCTGACCTACTCCTACGGCAAGCTGCCTTGGATTGCCCTGACGCTGGCGTTCAGTTTTGGCCTGTACGGCTTCGTGAAGAAGCGCGTGGGGCCCCGGGTGGACGCCGTGACCAGCCTCAGCGTGGAAACCGTGGTGCTGGCACCGTTCGCGGCCGCCGCCATGGTGGCCCTCGGCGTTTCGGGTGCCGCCACCCTGACCACCCAGGGCGCCGGCCACTTCTGGCTGCTCCTGGCCTCCGGCGTGATCACCGCGGTTCCCCTGGTGTTCTTCGGCGCCTCCGCTCGCCGGCTGCCGATGACCACCATCGGCCTGCTGCAGTATTTCGCCCCGGTCCTGCAGTTCATCGTGGCGCTCGTGGTGTTCCGCGAAGCCATGACCACAGAGCGCTGGATCGGCTTCGGCGTGGTGTGGGTGGCGTTGCTGCTGCTCACGGTGGACATGCTTCGGACCGCCCGGAAGAACGCTCTGGCCAGGCGGCGGACTCCGGTGCAGGCCGCCGGCTGAGCGGTCCGGGTCAGCCGCCCAGCACTTTCTTTATCGCGTCGTAGGGTGGGGTCGGCTTCCCGTTTTCGAACAGGTAGTCGTGGCCCTGCTGCAGGCTGCCGTCATCGTCGATCAGCCAGTCGTAGCGGTTGTCCACGCCCCACGTCGTGTAGGAGACACAGGCGCTCGAGCGCAGGCAGGTGTCAAGGACCGTGGCGTACTGCGCGGCCTGGACGTCTGTGCCGTCGTCGTCCGCCACGTCGTTTTCCGAGATTCGCACGTGCAACCCGGCGTCCTGGAAGTTCCGCAGTGTTTCGGTGAGGTCGCCGGCCGGGATGGCGTCGGTTTCGATGTTGTAGACGTGGGCCTGGAGGCCCACGCCGTATATGTGGCCGCCCACCGCATTCGTGTCCAGGGCGAGCTTGAGCAGCGCGTCCTGGCGTGGCCCCGGGACGTCGGCCCCGTTCTCATTGATGTACTGCTTCACCTGCGGATCGGCCGCGTAAACGGCCTGCGATACGACGGCCGGGTAGGCCGGTCCGAAGACGCGGTACCAGATGTTCTGCTGGAGGTCCGTGCCCTGGTCGACGTCGAAGGGTTCATTGACGACGTCCAGCGAATCGAGCCGACCTTCGAAGTGCGATACGACGGCCGTGACGTAGTCGAGCAGGGCCCCCGCACTGGCGCTGCGTTCCGCTTCGGTGCCCGCGGGAAGTTCCTGCATCCAGCGGGGCATTGCCTCCGTGAAGGCGATGGTGTGGCCGTGCACGGCCATGCCCTTGCTTTGGGCGACCCCGAGGATCGCGTCCGCCTCTTCGAAGGTGTAGACGCCCTGCTGCGGTGAGAGGTTCTGCGCCTTCATGGCGTTTTCCGGGGTGATGGCGCCGAAATTTCCTACGAGCACCCGCGCATATTCGGCGTCCGAGGCCAGCGGGCCGAGTGCCACCGCGGCCCCGATCCTGAAGTCCGGACGGATCCGTGCCGCCAGGGCCTGCAGGCCATCGGGCAACTGGCTTGCCTGGACGACGGCTGGGCCAGCCGTGGTCAGTGAGGCGCCGCCGGGAGCGGTGGCGGTGAAAGAGCTGACCTGGAACGAGCCGCCGTCGCTCGCGAGTCCCAGCCACAGCTGCCCGGAGCCGAAGATGCCGCGAAGGGACTGCGACAGCACAGTGTCCCCTCCGCTGGCCACCTCGAGCTTGTCCCCTGACCGGTGCACTGTAAGTTCGGCCCCGGGGCCCTGGAGCCGAACGTGCTCATCGTGTGCCGGCTGGGGATTGGTCACGGACTTTTGGCGTGAGCCGTCAAAGACCGCGATGTCCAAGTTATCGCCGCGCAGGGTGAGCCGCAGGCCCGCGGGTTCGATCCGGAATTCGTCGGCAATCACCGGAGGGCTGTCATAGACCGTCAGGGACGCATCGGCTGTCACATCCGTGAACGCTGCGCTGAGGGTGAAGTCGCCCGTGGCCACGAGGTGGGTTCCGGCCAGGTTGACCGGCGGGTTCGGCTGCCCTCCCCCGCCGTCCTGGTCCACGATGCTCCGCGACGTGGCCGCCACCCGCAGCCCGCCGCCGTCGGGCGTCACCCCGGGCGTGTGCCGCCAGTCCTGCTGGATCAGGTTGAGCACCACGTCAGGCTCCGGATTGTCCGGCGTGCAGCCTGCAAGGGCGAGCAGGACGCCGGACGCCAGCACGATCACTACGCGCGGGCGCCTGGCCATCCTGTTTCCTCCCATATGGTGTCCTCAATCCCTGCCCGGACGTCAGGGCCTGGTCCAGCGGACGTCGTCGAAATACGCCTGCAGTCCGGAATTGGCCTGGACGATGACCTGCAGGCTTGCCTTCGCCACAGCGGTGGTGCTCGGTGAGTACGTCAGGTCCACGTTGGTCACTCCAGCAGCTGCCACGCCGAGTTTGTACTGCCCCGAGATCCATTGTCCGACCGCGTTGTACTCGTCGATGTAGAAGCCCACCTCACCGCTGGTGCGGGCCGCGACATTCAGGTACCCGGCAATGTTGTAGGCCCCCGGAGTCACCGCCACCTGGGGTGAGAACAGGTGCTTGTTCGCCGTCGCGGCCGTCAGTTTGACGGAGTTGACCGGGTTGGCGGGGCTCCCGTGGTTGGCTGCGTCCGCCACGATGGTGGGCGCGGAGTCAGTGGTCCAGCCCGAGCCGATGCCGGCGTCGAAGGTGCCGTTGGCCACCAGGTTGGTGGACGTTGGCGGCGGCGGGGTGGTCCCTGCGGTCAGTGCGAGCAGCTGCACGTTGTCCAGGTAGGCCGTGATGCCGGTGCCGGTCACCCACACCTGAAGGCTCGCCTTGGCCACATTGGTGGAGCTGGGCGTGTAGGTGAAGTTCATGGCCTCCACCCATCTGGTGTTCTCGCGCTTGCGGAACTGTCCGGAGATCCACTGCCCGGCCGCGTTGTACTCGTCCACGTAGAAGCCCACTTCGCCGCTGGTGATGGCGGCAACGTTCAGGTAGGACTTGAACAGGTAGTTCGTGGTCGGTGACACCGCCACGGCCGGGGAGAACAGGTGCCCCGTGGCCGTCCCGGAAACCATCTTGATGGACCTGGCTGCGTCCGGGAAGCTGCCGTTGGTCGCGGCGTCCGCCGTGATCGCGGCAGGTGCATCGGTACGCCATCCGTCGGCGATTCCCGTGTTGAACGTCGGGTTGGGCATCAGGTTCGGTGAACCGGTCACGAGGCCCTTGCTGACGTTGACGTTGCGGATTTGCCCGGCCGCCACCTTGGTCTTCACATAGGCGGCGAGCTGGTCCAGTTCCGCGGTGCCGTACTGGTAGTCATCAGGGACCTGGCTCGGGTTGGGCCGGATGTCATGGAACGTGAAGACGACCCATTGCTTGTTGGCGATGGCCGCATCCACCTGGGCCTTCAGCGCCGCCACCGGCGTGGTGACCTCCTGCACCGGGACGTTGCGGAGCAGGTAGTCGCCCAGGGGCCAGATGTTGTTGCCCGTGTCGGCGAAGCCGCGCATGGAGCTGTAGTACTTGGCTACGCGCGCAATCGTGGGCATGTCGTAGTCGCCGTAGGGCGGCGCAAAGGCCGTGGCGTTGATGCCTTGGGCGGCCAGTGCCGACTTGCTGTTCGCCAGCTGGGCCTCCACCTGGGCTGCGGTGAGCTTGTTCGCCTGGCAGTCATCGCCAACGCTGACGAGGCACTGGTGGTTGACGGTGTGCGATCCGATTTCCCAACCGTAGGTGTTCTGCAGCTGCAGGATCTGGCTCCACGTCATGTAGGGCACGTCCGTGTCGGCACGGCAGGTGTTGGGTACCGTCGTCATGCCGACGCAGCCGGTGGCGACGTAGTTCGTGCCTGTCAGCCCGTATTTCTGGAGGGTCGGCGCTGCCTGCGTCAGCGCGCTTTGGGCGCCGTCATCGAAAGTGAAGGACACGAGGGGTCCGGGTGCGGGGTTGTCCACAGCCGCGTTGGCGGCCGAGGGCGTCAGCAGCGCGGCGGCCATGGCCACCACCGCCACCACGGTGCTCATGAGCTTGACGCGCCACGGCGCCAGGCTGGATCTGGTTCCGGTCATGTGCTGTTCCGTTCCTATTTGGGGCCGGCGGCGCCGGGTTACACCGCCGAAGTCTGGTCAGGGTCCCTGTAGCTTCTCGAAGGCCTGTATGACCGGCTGGACTTCGATATTGCTGTCATCGACAAGCTGCAGCTGGGCGGCGAGGACGTCGCTGGTGATGGTGCTCCGGTCCGCCGCGATGCTGTGCTCCTGGGTGCCGGTGGACTGCGGCGTGGCTATCTGGTGGTAGACGAGGATGAGCCATCCGTTCATCCGGGCCGTCTCGGCGAGCGCTTCGGACAAGGTGGCCATGGTGGTCTGGTCGGTCACGTAGAAGACCTTCAGGTCCTGCTGGTCCAGGCTTTGCCGCGTATTGATGCCATCGTCCGTGCCGCGGACAATGTCGAAGTACTTGTTGGCGTACCAGTCCACCTGCGGGTCGTGGCGGCCGTACGGGGGTGCCAAATCCCGGGTTTCAAAACCGGCCGCTGCCAGCGCCTCTTCGCTCCTGCGCACCTGTTCGTCCAGGCGGTCCGTCCCGATGGAGGTCAGGTCCACGTGCTCGTAGCTGTGCGCGGCGATTTCGTGCCCGGCCTGGTGCAGTTGCTGCACCTCTGCTGCGGTCATGAAGTTGGGCGTCTCGATGGAACTGGCGTTGATGTACTGGGTGGACCGGAAACCGTGCTGGTCCAGCAGCGGAAGTGCGCGGTCGTACACCGATTGCCACCCGTCGTCGAAGGTGATCGAGACCATCGGCTGGCTCCAGCGGAGGGGGCCGGGCTTTGTCGTGTCGGTGAGCGAGTAGTTGCGGACGCTGCTGGTGCCGTCCCCGTGGGCCACCAGGGTGACCATAGCTGAGGTGGCTCCTGCGGGCGCCTGGAATGACTCGCTGACGGTGGTCCACTCTCCAGCCGGCAGCACGGTCTCAAGGCTTTGGAACGCGCGGCCTCCGTTGGCGAGCTCGAACTCGGCCACCACGTCCACCTCCCGGTCCGACCGGTAAGTTGCCCCGAATTCGAAAGACCTGTCACCGGTCACCGGGATGGGCTGGTACTGCCACTTTGCCTCGCCGGCCTTGTAATTGGAGATCCGGTTCCAGAGATAACTGCCGCCTGCGTCCTGGCTCCGGCCGGACTCCGCCGTCAGCGCCCCGGAAGAATAGGGGGACCATGCATCAGGTCCGGCAGGCTGGATCCCCGTGAGGCCAGGGTTCGGAATGAGGTTCGGGCCAGGCGGCGGTGAGGGCAGGAGCGCGACGTCGTTGGCCGGCTCCAGGTAGGCTCCTTCGATCTTGAGTGCGCCGTCCGATGCCAGCCGGAAGACGTACTCGACGGCGATTGTCGCCTCCCCACTGTCGAAGGCATCGCTCACCGTATAAGGGGTGTTTCCCGGCCGCTCCAGCGGGTTCCGGAGTTGCTCCAGCACGGTGCTGCCATCGGCATGGTAGCGGCGGGCCAGCAGGGTGAAGTCGGTGTCGCTGGATGCAAAGGCCTTGAAAAGGTAGGTCTGATGGGGCTTGACGTCGACGCGGGGGGTTGTCAGCGTGACGTCGCCCGCGGCGTAGCCGGAGATGTCCAGTCGGAGCGCCTGGCTTTGCAGCTCTCCGGCGGCCAGGTCGAGCGAGGTCTCTGCGGTCCCGCTGCGCCGGACGGTCCAGCCACCCACCTGCCCGGCCGGGTCCGGCTGGCCGGATGCCGCGGGGGTGATCCCGCCGGCCGGGTCGAAGGCCGGAAGCAGGTTGGCGCCGGGCCGGGCCTGGGCCAGGCTGCCGGTCCCCCGCGTGTACAGCAGCCAGCCGGCGGTGATCAGTGCCACCACCATCAGAATGACCACCAGCGGATTCAGCAGCACCCGCAGGAGCCGCCGGCGCTTACGTGGCACGGGCCACCACCAGGCTGCCGGCCCGCTGCGGTGACTTCCAGGTGTTGATTTCGGGACGCCGGAAAAGGCCCCGGGAACGCAGGATGCAGCGGATTGCCGCCGTCAGCTGCACCAGGTCCATGATGTAGAACAGGAAGTATGCCGTGGGCGAGTAGACGGACAGCCTGCCGCGCTCCCGCACGGTCAGGTTCTCGTCCATCCACACGGTGAGCAGTGTGTAGGCGGTGATGGTGGCGTAGGCACCGAGGATCAGTGCCGGAGTGTGCGTGGCCAGCGACCAGTAGACCGCATACGTCCAGGCCAGTGGCGAGACCAGGAGCGTGAATTCGCTCAGCAGGGCCATCGGCATCCGGTAGTACGTCAGCGCCGGCGTGTACTTGCGGCTCGGGTTGAGCATCATGCCGCGGTACTTGATGAGGTTCTGGATACTCCCGTACTTCCAGCGGTAGCGCTGCTTCGCCAGGGCGCGGAGCGAGAGCACGCCCTCGGTCTTGGCAACCACGTCGGCGCCGTAGATCATGCGGAAACGCCGGTTGCCCAGGTTGGTGATTTTCGCGCTCAGCCCGATGTCTTCGGTGACCGTGTCAGTGTCGTAGAAATCGACCTTCCGCAGGACGCGCATCCGGTAGGTGGAAGCCACGCCACCCACCACGAACTCGGCGTTTAGCAGCGAGTAGAGCTTCTTGGAGCGGTAACCGATCATGTGCTCGAACCGTTGCAGGATGCCGAGCACGGTCGTCTCGTCCAGGATCTGCACGTTCGCGGCGACACCGGCGACGCAGGGGTCGTCGAAGTAGGACAAAGCGTTGGTGATGGTGTCCGGACCGATGATCGAATCGGCGTCGAGCGTCATGGCGAACTGTCCGCGGGCGTGCCGTCGAAGCACCGCGTTGAGCGCCGCGCCCTTGCCGATGTTGTGGCGCATCCGCACAAGGTGCAGCTCCATCGTGGGATGCCTTACCTGATAGTCGCGGACAAGCCGGCCGGTCAGGTCCGACGAAGCGTCATCGGCGACGAA
This sequence comes from Arthrobacter sp. Leaf137, assembly GCF_001423525.1. Taxonomy (GTDB): domain Bacteria; phylum Actinomycetota; class Actinomycetes; order Actinomycetales; family Micrococcaceae; genus Arthrobacter. The sequence continues at coordinate 297,145 of NZ_LMOI01000001.1, forward strand.
GACTTCGAAGTTGCGGTAACTGCTCCCGGCGATGGAGTCGAGGGTCCGGACGATGACGGATTCCTCGTTGTGGGCGGCAATGATGATCGACACCAGCCCCGGCACTTCGGGGAGCGCCCGGCGGATCCAGGTGGCCGTCGCAGCGCATTCCGGCTGGAACTCGCCGGGGGCCCGCACACCCCGCATCCCCTTCCGGCGCTGCTGCCAAATGTCGTAGAAGTTGGCACCCGTAAGGTAGAGGCCGAAGTGGATGACGTAGAGGATGCTGACGCCGGCGAACAGCCAAAAGATGGCGAGAGCGAAGTCCATCCTCACCCCTCCGTTGAGCTGGCAAGCGCAGGCATGTGCCTGGTGCGCCGGCTGCGGAAGATGCGGCGGTGTACCTGTGCGGATGCCGCTGCGGTTGCCGGCGCCTGGGCGGGCTGCAAATCTTCCCTGGGGGAGGCGCCTGACGCCATGACCTCGACGGGTCCGCCCGCGGAAAGTTCAGCCTGGGTGTCCGCGGCGGCCACCGGAACGGGAGTGAACACTGCTGGCATCAGCGCCTCGGGTGCCAGTGCAGGCGGCGCCAAAACCTCGGGCGTCAGAACAGGCTGCACCAGCGCAGCGGCAAGTGCCCTGCGGGTGGCACCCCTTCGATACAAGCCCACGCCAACGAACCGGATCACCACAGTGAGGACCACCAGCCCCCACAGCACCAGGCTCAGTTGGGCTACGAAATCGAGCAGGCCTTCAAACATGGCCCCGTCCCGGCCGAAGGTGGCCTGTGCAGGCACTGCAAAGCTTTCGATGCCCCTCATCGGAGGCCCTCCGTTGCTGTGTACGACAACTGCATCGCGTCGTTTCCCCTCTGTGTTGTGCAGGATGTCCTTCGCCGGCTTCGGGTGATGCCGCTGCAGCCGCTCAAACCCTGTGCCGCCGTCCGGATGTTGGTAGGCGCTTACTCGCTTCGCTGTGAGGCGTTCGTCATTGTGGAGGGGCTTCGCCGTCCGGAAACTCCTCAAAGTTGCACTCCAGGGGCCGCTTTCCGGGTCCCGGTGTGTCCAAGTTACGAGTAGCTGAGGATGCTTAACACGAGTACCAAGTACTCCAAAAAATTCTTGGGGATACTTACCGCAACCTGCCTTAACTACCGGGTGGTTAGGTGTTTGCCGGGCGGGCAAGTAGGGGGCATTAGGTAGTCCGCCTTCTCCGGGACGGGGAGTGGGTAGTTAGCCCGGGAAAACGGCACCGAAAACCGGGAAAACCTGTTAACCAAAAAGGCAGCACCCCCGCAGTGCGGGGGTGCTGCCTTTGGTTCTTGGCGGCCTGCTGTTTAGGCGTTGGCCTTGATGGCGGCGGCCAGGACGTCGAGGCCGTCGTTCAGCAACTCGTCGGTGATGACCAGCGGCGGGAGCAGCCGGATGACGTTGCCGTAGGTGCCGCAGGTGAGGATGATGACGCCTTCCTTCAGGCAGGCGGCGGCAACGGCCTTGGTCAGTTCCGGGTTGGGCTCCTTGGAGCCTGCCTGGACCAGTTCGATGGCGAGCATGGCACCGCGGCCGCGGATGTCACCAATCACTGCGGAGCCGGCACCGGCCAGTTCCTCCTGCAGGGCGCTGAGCCTGGTGGTGGCCAGTTCCTCGATGTGCTTGGCGCGGGCGTTGAGGCCGTACTCTTCCATGGAGCCGATGGAGGCCAGCGCAGCGGCGCAGGCCACGGGGTTGCCGCCGTAGGTGCCGCCGAGGCCGCCCGGGTGGACGGCGTCGAGCAGGTCTGCCCGGCCGGTGATGGCGGACAGCGGCATGCCGCCGGCGATGCCCTTGGCCATGGTGATGATGTCAGGAACGACGCCTTCGTGGTTGACGGCGAACCATTCACCGGTGCGGCAGAAGCCGGACTGGACTTCGTCGGCAATGAAGACGATGCCCTTGTCCTTGGCCCAGGCGGCCAGTGCCGGCAGGAAGCCCTCGGCCGGGACGATGAAGCCGCCTTCTCCCTGGATGGGTTCGATGATGATCGCGGCCACCTGGTCGCCGCCGATCTGCTTCTCGATGGCGGTGATGGCGCGCTTGGCTGCCTCGGCACCGGTGATCGAGGGGTTTTCCTCGCGGTACGGGTAGCTCATGGGCATCCGGTAGACCTCGGGGGCGAAGGGGCCGAAGTTGGTCTTGTACGGCATGGCCTTGGCGGTGAGCGCCATGGTGAGGTTGGTGCGGCCGTGGTAAGCGTGGTCGAAGGCCACGACGGCGTCGCGCCCGGTGGCCAGGCGGGCCACCTTGACCGCGTTTTCCACGGCCTCTGCGCCGGAGTTGAAGAGCACGGTGCGCTTCTCGTGGTCACCCGGGGTGAGCCGGTTCAGCTGCTCGGCAACAGCCACGTAGCCCTCGTAGGGCGTGACCATGAAGCACGTGTGCGTGAAGTGCTCCACGGCTTCCTTGACGGCACCGACGACGGCGGGATCGGACGCTCCCACGCTGGTCACCGCGATGCCTGAGCCGAGGTCGATGAAGGAGTTGCCGTCGACGTCCTGGATGATGCCGCCGTCGGCGTCCGCCACGTAGACGGGAACGCTGGAGGCGACGCCGGCCGCGACGACCGACTTGCGGCGTTCGGTCAGTGCCACCGATTTGGGGCCGGGGAAGTCGGCCTGGACGCGGCGCTTCTGCTCCAGGCGGTAGGTGATGTCTGCTGCAGTGGTGGTCATGAGGGGTTTCCTTCTAGGAGTCGAGGGCGGACATCACGTGCTTGATGCGCGTGTAGTCCTCCACGCCGTACATGGAGAGGTCCTTGCCGTAGCCGGACTGTTTGAAGCCGCCGTGGGGCATTTCGGCGGTGAGGAGGATGTGGGTGTTGATCCAGACAGCGCCGAAGTCGAGGTCCCGGCTCAGGCGCATGGCGGTTCCGTGGTTGGTGGTCCAGACGCTGGAGGCAAGGGCGTATTCAACCCCGTTGGCCAGCTCCACGGCTTCTTCCTCGGTGCTGAATTTCTGGACCGTGATGACAGGGCCGAAGGTCTCCTGCTGCACCACGTCGTCGGTCTGCTTGGCGCCGGTGATGATGGTGGGCTCGAAGAAGTAGCCCTTCTCCCCCGCCCGGTGGCCGCCGGTTTCGATGCGGCAGTTGGCCGGGAGGTTTTCCACCACGGACGTGACGGCGTTGAAGTGGTTCACGTTGTTCAGCGGCCCGAAGTAGTTGTCTTCGTCGTTCTGCGAACCGGTGTGCAGGGTCCTGGTGTGCTCCACCATGGCGGCGACGACGTCGTCGTGGACTGAATCCTCAACCAGCACGCGGGTGATGGCCGTGCAGTCCTGGCCGGCGTTGAAGAAGGCGAATTCGGCGATGGCCGCGGCGCTCTTCTTGATGTCGGCGTCCTTGAAGACGATGGCCGGTGCCTTGCCGCCAAGTTCCAGGTGGGCGCGCTTGAGGCCCTTGGCGGCACCGGAAGCGACGGCAATGCCGGCACGGACCGAGCCTGTGATGGACACCAGGCCGGGGACCTTGTGGTCCACCATCATGGCGCCGGTCTTGCCGGTTCCGAGGACAACGTTCAGGACGCCCGCCGGCAGGATCTCTCCGGCCAGCCGGGCGAGGACCAGTGTGGACTCCGGAGTGGTGTCCGAGGGCTTGAGGACCACGGTGTTGCCGGCGGCCAGGGCCGGACCAATCTTCCAGATGGCCATCAGGAACGGGTAGTTCCACGGAGCCACCTGGGCTACGACGCCAATGGGCTCGCGGCGGACGTACGAGGTGTGGCCCTCGAAGTACTCACCGGCGGACTTACCCTCAAGGATGCGGGCGGCACCGGCGAAGAACCGCAGCTGGTCGGCGCCGGCGGCAACTTCCTCGGACGCAATCAGGGAGCGGACCTGGCCGGTGTTGCGGTGCTGGGCCTCGACGAGTTCGTCGCTGTTGGCCTCGACGGCGTCGGCGAGCTTGAGCAGCATCAGCTGGCGCTGGCCCGGGGTTGCGTGCTTCCACGACTTGAACGCCTCCGCGGCCGCGGCCATGGCAGCGTCCACGTCCGCCTGCACAGAGATCGGCGAGTGCGCCACGACGTCCCCGTTGGTGGGGTTGACCACGTCCAGCACCTCGGTGCCGGCGGGAGTGACGAACTTCCCGTTGATGAAGTTCTGCAAGGTTTGGACCACGGTGTGCAACCTCTTTCATAGGGGCCAACGCGCCCGGCGGAGACCACGGCGGATGGATGGAACTGCCTTGAGCCTATGCCAGCCCCCAACCCGAGTGAATAGCCACCTGCACACCCTTCGCGCAAGGACTTAGTGCGGTTGTCCAGCATCCCCGTATCCTTGTTCCATGGCCATTTCCCTCGCCGCCCTGCTGGGCGTGAACTCCCTGAAGCTGTCCAAGGCAGGGGTTGCCGAGACCACCTGGCACCAGGACATTAACTGGGTTGCAGTCACGGAGTTGGAGGACCCGCAGCGGTTCCTCAACGGCGGCGAGCTGATCCTCACCACAGGGCTGAGGTTGAAGTCCGCGCCGGAGCAGCGCCGCTTTGTCCGGCAAGTCCAGCGGGCCGGCGCGGTGGGGATCGGGTTTGGGGTGGGACTCTCGCACGATGCTGTGCCGCCGGCGCTGCTGGCGGAGGCAAACCGGTGGGGCCTGCCTGTGGTGGAAGTCCCGTACGAGACCCCCTTCATCGCCATCACCAAGCTGGTGGCGGATGCGCAGTCCGCGGACCATTACTCCAAGCTTGAACGCCTGATCGCCGGGCACCAGATCCTGGCCCGTGCGCTGCTGACCGGCGGCGGCCTCGCGGAACTGCTGAAGCAGCTCGGCAGCATGCTGCGCACGGACATCGCGCTCACACAGTTCACGGCCCAGCTGTACAACAGCAGCACCGCCACCCCCGCAGCCGATTCCTGGTCCTCCTTTCCCATCCCCACCGGCCGCCGCGACGCCTGCACGCTCTGGGTCCGCCAGCCGTTCGAGGACACGGGAATCGTGGGCTATGCGCAGAACCTCATCAGCGTGGAGCTGAACAACATGGTCAAGCAGCGGCAGGCGCAGCGTGCCCTGTGCGGCCAGGTGCTCGAGGACGTCATCCACGGCGCCCTGGAGACCAGCGAGGCGCAGCGGAGGCTGGCCGGGGTGGGCATCAACAGCACCCGCAAGAACGTCGTGCTGCTGGCTGTCTCCCCTGCCCACCACAAGGCCTTGGGGAGCACGTCTGTTCCGCGCGCGCTGGAAGGCGCGGTAGCCGCCGTCGTGGGTAAGGACCTGGTGGTGGTGATCAACGACGACGGCGGGGCGGCGCCGGCCCTGGCCCGCCAGCTCAGCGACCACCTGGCAGAGGCGGGCATCCACGCAACCATCGGCATCGGCGGCGCCTACACGAAGCCGAACGGCCTGCGCTGGAGCTACTTTGAGGCCCGCGATGCCGCAGGCCACGGGCTGCCGGTGAACGAACCTGAAAGGTTGAGCCTGACTTCGCTCCTGCTGGCCAGCGAGGACGTGCCCCTGGCGGAAATGGCCCACGAATCGCTGAACCCGCTGCGGGCCTTCGATGCCGCCCACGGCGCCGAGCTGATGACCACCCTGGAGAGCTACCTGACCAACAACGGTTCGGTGGCGGCCGTGGCGGAGCAGCTCACGCTGCACCGGAACACCGTCCGGTACCGGCTGGCCCAGATCACCGAACTGACCGGGTACGACCCCTCGGTCACGCCGGACCGGGTGCAGCTATGGCTTGCCCTGGCCGTGGCGCGCCTGTCCGCGCGGCAGGGCAAATAGCCGCCCAATGACCGGGAGCGGGCCAGGTGCTGGAGCCTAGGACGCGAGGCGCTGTGGAGCCGTTCGGGAAGTAGCGCGGGCCGCTGACGGCGGTTCATTGATCTCTGCCCACACGGCGTCGAGGGACAGCCCCAGGACGTCGGCGATGGCCGCAATGGTGGGGAAAGCAGGCGTGGCCACGCGGCCTGACTCGATTTTCCGCAGGGTCTCCGGTGACACGAGGGCGTCGAGCGCAGTCTCCAGCATCGAGCGGTCCCCCCGGGCACGCCGCAGCAGCGCGCCGAGGCGTTGCCCGCGCTCGACTTCTTCGGGGGTAAGCGGCAGTCTGACCATGGTTCCAATAGTAATACCGGGATAATATGACCGGTATAGTTATTGGCCGTGAACCCTGCTGGAAACACAGCGCACACACCCTGGAACGAGCCAGCCACCGGAAAGGGCACCGCATGATCGAGATCCTCAACCCCGCCGAGATCGCCAAGGCCCGGGTGACGGGCGCCTTGGTGGCCGACATTCTGCAGGCCATGAAGAGCCGGGCCACCGTGGGCACGAACCTGCTGGAGATCGACCGCTGGACCGCGGAAATGATCACCGCGGCGGGCGCGGAATCCTGCTACGTGGACTATGCGCCGTCCTTTGGGCGCGGGCCGTTCGGGCACTACATCTGCACCGGCGTCAATGACGCCGTGCTGCACGGGCTCCCCCGGGACTACGCGTTGGTGGACGGCGACCTGCTGACACTTGACCTCGCCGTCGTCAAGGACGGCATTGCCGCCGACGCCGCCATCAGCTTCCTGGTGGGCGGTTCAGGGCCGGCCGGGAGCGTGGCCATGATCGACGCCACCGAACGCGCCCTGGCCGCAGGCATCGCCGCCGCCGGGCCGAATGCCAAGATCGGGGACGTTTCCTACGCCATCGGCCGCGTCCTCACCGACGCCGGCTACCCCATCAACAGGCAGTTCGGCGGCCACGGCATCGGCTCCACCATGCACCAGGACCCGCACGTGCCCAACATGGGCCGGCCCGGCCGCGGCTTCAAGCTCCGCCCCGGCCTGATGCTTGCCCTGGAACCGTGGATCATGGCGGATACCGCCGAACTCGTCACCGACGCGGACGGCTGGACGCTCCGCAGCGCCACGGGCTGCCGGACGGCCCACACCGAACACACCATCGCCATCACCGAGGACGGGGCTGAAATCCTCACCCTGCCCACGGGAACGCGCCCCTAACCCCCGGTGCCCTGTCGGATCGGGTCCCTAACACAGGGTTTTAGCGACCCTGAGAGATAGCGCAACAGGAGGGGCTACAGGACGCCGCCCCGCAAAAGGTCCCGTGACTTCTTGCGCGCCTTGCGGTATTTCTTCTCTGCCGCCGAGATCAGCTCATGCTGCCTGGCCAACAGGGCCGCCAAGGAGTCCGTGGCCGCCGGCGGCGCTTCGGAGCCCAGCCCGGCCAGCAGGTCCCGGGCAATGATGGCGTCGTGGTAATCGCCGAGGACCTTCTGCTGCCGGTGCGCGGCCTTGGCCACCTTCCGGGCACGCTTGCCGCTGACGGCCGCCGCAGATTCCGCTACATGCCGCAGCCGCTTGGCATCCTTGCGTACCTGGTGGAGGGCGGTCTCACGCTCGGTTCCCCGGCGGGCGTGCAGCGCCGCCTTATGGGAGCGCCGGATCCGTTTGGCCGCCTTGTCCACCGCTTTCGCCACCGCGCGCCGCCCCGGCTCCACGGCGGTGCCGCGAATCGGCGGGGTGTCCCGGAAATCCTCGAGGCTGTCCAGGAGGCGGAAGTAGCGCCTGGACACCAGCGCCTCCTGCAGGAGCCGGTACCCGGCGTCGAACTTTGCCCCCGCGCGGCGGTCAAGGAAGTCCCGGGCCGCCTCGGCCCCCTCACCCGGCGGCAGTTCAGCGACCTGGCCCAGCAAACGGGAGCGAAGCACCTCGGCATCCCTGGGCGCACCGAGCACCCCGCCCAGCCATGAGAGCTCATCGCGGAGGCGCCGCACGGGAACGGCACGGTAGAGCTTGCGGTAGGCGGCGAGCGCAGACCGCATCCGGCGGGCGGCCGAGCGCATGTCGTGAATCGCCTCCGGCTCCTCCAGGCGCACTCCGGCGTCGTGTTCAAGAAGCTGATTGAGCTGGCCCGAAAGGAAGACGGTGACGACGGCGGCGGCCGGCGCTTTCTTCCCCGCCAGAAGGGCGGTGCCGCCACGCGCTTCGCCGCCTGCGGCCTTCGAGGTTCTGCCCGCCCCCAGGGCTTTGGCCAGCTTGGACGCATGGCCGGCCGGGCGGGCGCCGGCGGTGGCGAGGACCTGGCCGGCAGGTTCAAAGAGGCTGGTTGATCCATGGACCAGTTCCAGTTCCCATTCGCGCCAGTGCTTCCCGCCGGCGGCCGCGCCGCCGCCGAGGGGTTGAGCGTCCACCCTGTCGTCGGCCAGGTCGGCCAAGTGCACGCCGTCAGGTCCGTAGAGCGGGTAGGTGGTCCGCTCGGTCTTCAGCCGCACCACGGGCACGAGGGGGTTCGCGCGCACAAAGGCCTGCACGTAAGCCAGCAAGCTGTCCGGTACGACGTCGGGCTGGCCCAGTGGGGCGTGCAGCTCGCGCCGCCGCGGGGGTGCGGCCTTCGCCTGGGCCGCCCCTTCAGGAACGGCGCCTTGGGCAGCCGGCGTTTTCTCGGGTGATGCCGCTTCCGCTGGCAGCTTCAGGTGCCATCCGGCGTCCGTCCCTCCTGTCCGCCGCCTCAGAGTGATGCGGCGGGACTGCAGGGTCCGCTGGCCGGTGTCGAAGTAGACGGCTTCCAATTCAGCGGTATGGGCCTCCCCAACCCGCGCTACTCCGGGAAGCTCCTGGAGCTGCGGCACTACGGCATCATCGCCGACGTCGTACTTCTTCTCGACCTCCACGGCCTGCACAGCCTTCACAACCGCTCCTCCCACGCGTCCGGTACCGGCGATGGCCCGGACCGGCCGGGCCGCCGGGCTCCCGCTCGCATTCTATTGCCCCCACCTGCTAGACGGAGAGCTTCCCCACAAAACCCTAGACATCAAACGTCTAACCTTTAGTCTGGAAAAATGTCCGCCTCGCCACCCCCTGCCGCCGCACGCGCATCCCACCCGCCCGCACCTGTCGCCGCCGCTGAGGACGCCCCCCACACAACGCCGGGGCTGGGCACAGCGGCACAGCCCAGCCCTGTGCAACCCAAAACAGCGCAGCCCGGCCCCCTGCCGGGCAATGCGGCGCACGTATTGGCAGCGCCCAAGAAGCGCACCGCCGTCGTGTTCAGCGTCATCGCGCTGGTGCTCATAGGGCTTAACCTGCGCGCAGGCATCACGGGGGCGTCCGCGCTGCTGCACGACCTGCAGCTGGTACTCGGCTACGGCCCCCTGGTGGCGGCGATCATCCCGTCCATCCCTACGTTGTGCTTTGCACTGGCGGGCGCGGCAACGTCGTGGCTGACGGGCAAGGTAGGCGTGGAGAAGGCCATCCTGCTCTCCCTGGCCCTGCTGGCCGGGGGCCTTCTCCTCCGGGGCATTCCCGCAACAGGAATGCTCGTGGCCGGAACCGTGGTGGGCATGTCCGGGCTGGCTGTTTGCAACGTTGCCATGCCGTCCTTCATCCGCGAACACTTCGCCGCCCGCACTTCGCTGATGACGGCGGTGTACACCGTCACCATGACCACCGGCGGCACCCTGACGTCCGTGGCCGTGGTGCCGCTGGCGCAGGCCCTGGGCTCGCCGTCGGCGGCGGTTGGCTCGATCGGCATCATGGCTCTGGCCGCGCTGCTGGGTTTCCTGCCCGTTGCGCTGCACGCCCACCGGCACAGCGCACGGCCCGCAGGTGCCGGCACCCTGCCGTGGCCGCTGCTGCGGACCCGCAAGGGCGCACTCCTCACCGCAATCTTCACGCTGCAGGCCCTGCTCGCCTACGCCCTCCTGAGCTGGTTCCCCTACATGCTCACCACGCTGGGGCTCAGCGCCTCCGAGAGCGGCCTGATGTTCGGCGTGATGCAGCTGGTGTCCGTGCCCGCCGGCGTGCTGCTGATTGCCCTTGGCTCCAGGCCCGGGATGCTGCGGCCCGCGTTCTACCTGGTCAGCACCACCATGGCCGCGGGCGTGGCGCTGCTGCTGTTCCTGCCCGTCAGCCTGTCCATCATTCCGGCCGTGCTCCTGGGATTCGGGCTGGGAATTTTCCCGCTGGTCATGGTGATGATCAGCCGCAGCGGCAGGGACACCGCCGAGACCACGGCGCTGTCCACCCTGGCCCAGTCCACCGGCTACCTGCTGGCCACAGCGGGCCCGTTCGGCATGGGCATGCTGCACAGTGCCACTGGCGGCTGGACGCTGCCGCTGGCGCTGCTGCTGGTGCTGGCCGTGGTGCAGATGGCGGTGGCGCATCTGCTGACGTCCGGGAAAGTAAAGTAACAAGCCATGAGCCTTAGCCCGTCCGTCCGGCCCCCGCTTGCCGACGAGGTCACCGCCAAACTGCGCACCATGATCCACTCCGGCGAATGGCCGCTCCAACAGCGGATCCCCTCCGAGTCCGAGCTCATAGCCCGACTGGGCGTTTCGCGCGGGACGCTCCGCGAGGCGGTCAAGGCCCTGGCACACAGCGGCCTGCTGGAGGTCCGGCGGGGCGATGGCACCTACGTGCGCGCCACCAGCGAAATTTCCGGCGCCGCCCGCCGGCTGTTCCAGGACCACACCGCCGAACACATCCTTGAGGTACGGCTGGGCCTGGACACCCAGGCGGCCAGGCTCGCCGCCAAGCATGCCACGGCCGACGACGTCACGGCACTCCGGGCGCTCCTCACCGCCCGGGACCAGGCCTGGCGCAGCGGTGACTGCGAAGCCTGGGCAACGGCAGACTGGGGCTTCCACGCTCGGGTGGCCCAGGCATCGGGAAATCCCCTGCTGCATGAGCTGTACGTCAGCTTTGGCCCGGCCCTGCACCAGGACCTCCTGGCGCAGCAGAAGAGACCGGGCTTCGACGGACTTCCCATGGAGGGGCACGGCATCCTGGTGGACGCGATCGAGCGCGGCGACGCCGATGCCGCGGTGGCCACCGTCAACCGGAACCTGAACTCCTGCGCCGAATGGCTCACTGCCTAGGCAGCCCGTTTCGCCGGAGCGCAACCGGTCAGTAGGCTTACTAGCTGATCCAGCTCCCCCATCCGCCGCGCACCGGTGGAATCCGTTGACTTCTGAGGAGCCTCCATGGCCCTGTTCACCCGCCACCACCGCAGCACGTGCTCCGAACACGGAGCTGCCGCCATCCCCGAGGGGGGCAGCAAGACCCCGCAGCAGCTGTGGGGCGACGGCTACGGCCGCGTGGGCATCCGGGCCGCCCAGACCCTGCTCATCCTCGCGGTGTCGGTAGTGGCCGTGTTCGCGCTCCTGCAGGTCAAGCTGCTGGTGATTCCGGTGCTGATCGCGTTGATCCTGGCCGCTGCGATCAGTCCGTTCGTGAACGTCCTTAAACGGCTCGGGCTCAATGATGCACTTTCCACCGTGACCGCCTTTGTGTCGCTCCTGGCGGTGCTGGGCGGGGTTTTCACCGTGATCTATTTCTCGGTCCGCAGCCAATGGGATGACCTGGTCCAGCAGGCCAGCTCCGGGCTGGACCAGCTGCAGGACTTCCTCCAGAACGGACCGCTGCACGTAGATGCATCACAGATCGACTCAGCCCGGAACGCGATCGTGGACTTCGCTACCAGCAGCCAGGCCCGCTCCGGCGCCATTACCGGCCTGTCTGTAGTGACGGAATTCCTGACCGGAGCCGTGCTTCTGGTGGTCATCCTGTTCTTCTTCCTCAAGGACGGCCAGCGGATCTGGAACTTCCTGATCAGCCCCTTCAAGGGCGAACGCGCCAGCCGCCTGCGGCGCGTTGGCACCCGAAGCCAGGAAGTGCTGGGCGGTTACGTACGCGGGACAGCGATTGTGGCCTTGGTGGACACGGTGGGCATCGGAGCCGCGCTGTTGATCCTGCAGGTTCCATTGGCATTGCCCCTGGCCATGGTGGTCTTCATCGGCGCGTTCATCCCCATTGTCGGTGCCACCATGGCCGGCATCCTCGCAGCGCTGGTGGCCCTCGTGGCCAACGGCCCCGTGGTGGCGCTGATCGTCGTGGCAGTGGTGGTGGCCGTCAACCAGCTCGAGGGCAACCTCCTTCAGCCGGTGGTCATGGGCAAGTCCCTACAGCTGCACGCACTGGTCATCCTGCTCGCCCTTACGGCCGGCACCCTGCTGGCCGGCATCGTGGGCGCGGTCCTGGCAGTGCCCATAACCGCCGTTACCTGGGCGATCATCAAGGTCTGGACGGTTGAGGACCCCAGCCACGCGGCCTAACACCCCCGGGATTTTCGAGCCGGTCCTTCAGTTTCGACGCACGTTTCCCCTGGCGCACCAATTATCTCCGGCGCGCCAGGGAATGAGCGCGTAGCGACCGGATTCGCGCATCGAATCCAGAACGCACGACGGCGGTCCGGCACCTTTCGGGATGAATGGTGCCGGACCGCCGTCGTACGCTGTGGGTATTCTGTGCCGTGCTACTGGCGGAGGCCTGCGAAGACGTTCTTGGGCCGCTGCATTTCGCCGTGCTTGGCGCCCAGGACCACCACTGCCCCCGCGAAGGCGGGGATGACCCACTGGAGGGCCTTAAGCTGCTGCTGCGCGGCCTTCAGTTCATCGGACGCGCCGGGCCGCGGTTCGGTGGCACCTTCGGACCCCTCACTGGCCAGCTTCTGGACCTTCTTGCCGAGGATGCCGGAATAGAGCGTGACAGCAGCGCCAGCCACAGTCACGGCCGTCTTGATGACGGTGTCCCGGGCAACGCCGTCCTGCTTGGCAATGCGGCCCTTGTTCTCGAAGGCTATGGCGAGGTCGGCGGCCAGGTGCGTGGCGAACGCTGCCGTCTGGACCGGAGCCCACCGCATCCAGCCCGCGCTCGAAAGCCGGGTGCGTTCGGATGGATCCTTGGCTTCCGCTGCCGCGCCGTTCAATCCGATGGCGCCCATCAGTGAGCCGCCAAACCATGCTGCTGCCGTCAGATCGTGGACTGACCGGGCAATGAGGTTTCCTGCCATGTTGTACATTCCTAACGTTGAACCGGTTCCGGGCTGCCGCCGGAGCGGCGTTGGCTTTCCGTGACCCAACCGTGGCCACTGTCCGCCTATGGTAAGCACACTTACTAATGTTACGAAAGCCCGTCCCTGTCGGCGGGAACGCGTAATATCGTGGCCATGGGAAATACAGGGACTTTGTTCGGCTGGGCCTTCGGGGACCCGGCCCGCGAAAGTGATGGCAAGTACGTTGGCGGGCTCCAGGACGAGGCGCTCCGCAACGCCCGCGAGACCGCGCAGGCCAAGCACGTGGACGTGGTGGCAGGCTCGGAGGTCTTCACAGTCCTCAGCGGCAACGATTCCCTGGTGGAGCTGGACAACGCGCCGGGCCGCCTGGTGGTCCGCTGCACCGTCCACGTCGAAGGACCCGGCGCGGAGAAGCTGCGCGCCGAAGGGCCCATGAACGGCTGACCTGTGTCCGATGGCGAATCCACGCTCAGCCAGGCGGCAGATGCCGTCGAGGAAGCGTCGAACCACAAAGTGCTGGACGTCATGGCCCGCCTGGGCTTTGCGGTCATGGCCCTGCTGCATGTGATCGTGGGGGCCATCGCGGTTGCCATTGCCTTCGGCCAGCCCGGCCAGGCGGACGCCACCGGAGCCATCGAACAGCTGGCCGCCAACCCCTGGGGCCCTGCGGTCATGTGGGCCTGTGTTGCGGCCTGCACCGGACTGTCGCTGTGGCAGGCCAGCGAGGCCACCCTCCGGATGCGCGGCGAGCCACGCAAGGAACGTGTGGCAAAGCTGGTTTCGTCCGGATTCCTGGCCATCGCCTACGGCAGCGTGGGGCTAAGCTTTGCCGGCTTTGCCGTGGGGCTCCGTGGGGACTCCGGGGACAGCACGCGGGACTTCAGTGCAGCACTGCTGGGCCACCCGCTGGGACCGTGGGTGCTCGTTGCCCTGGGGCTGACCATCATCGGGATCGGCGTCTACTTTGTGGTCAAGGGAGTCACCCGCGGCTTCAAGAAAGAGGAACTTTTCCACTTCAACGGGACCAGGCGCGGCAGGATCGTTGACAGCCTGGGCGTGGTGGGGCATATCGCCAAAGGCATTGCCCTGGGCCTTACCGGCCTGCTGTTCATCATCGCCGCGGCGAAGCACAGCCCGGAAGAGTCCACCGGCCTGGACGGAAGCCTCCAGGCCCTGCGCGACCACCCCTTTGGCCCCTACCTGCTGGTGGCCATCGGTGCCGGCTTCATCGCCTACGGCATCTTCGCCCTGATCCGGGCCCGGTTCGGACACATGTAGCCCGCATGATTATGGGTAGGGAGTAAACATGACCCAGCACCCGGGCGGCGCACCCGCCGCCACACGCAGCGCCGGGCAGGCGTTCGCCGCCCTGTTCCGGCTCCTGAAGGTTGCCCGGCCGGAGCGGCCCATCCATCCGCACGGACTCGGCCTGTCCGGCGAGCTCACCCGCACCGGCAACCCGGCGGCGCCGAGCGGGATCGACTGGCTCGATGAGGCGGGAGTGGATGCCGTGGAAGCCCGCTTCTCCCGCTCAGTGGGCCTTCCCCAGACACTGCCCGACATCCTGGGGCTCGCGTTGAGGGTGACCCCTTCCGCTGACGGCGACGCCCCTCCCGGCCCGGCGGACGTCCTGTTCGCCTCCACCGGATGGCGGGTGCCCGGGAGATTCCTGCTGCGGCCGCGGCTGGACGTTGCCGGCGCCACCATGACCACGCTGATGCCCTACCGCGGCCGGCAGGGCGCTGTCCTCCTGGGCCTGCGCACCCGCAGCCTCCCACCCGGATCCCTCGCGTCGGGCGAGTGGGTCCTGGGACTGCACTGGGCCACCCCGTCCGGGCGGTGGCGGGAGTGCGGCGAGCTGCGGCTGCACGCCGGACCCCATCCAACGGACACTCCCCTGCGGTTCGATCCGCTGGGAAACCAGCCGCCCGGGGCGCAGGCCTACGCGTGGACCCGGCTCCTCCGGAAGCCCTCGTACCGCGCGGCCCAACGGGCCGCACCTCCCGCCGTCGGACACCGCGCAGGCGGGCAGCCGGAACGGCCCAAGCAAAGCACCGCCAGCACCCCCGCAACCGGAAGGAACGCCATGTCCACCGTTTCGCAGCACTTCAGCTCCCCGGCCGGCGACGTCTGGCGGGTCATTGCCGACGGCTGGCTGTATTCCGGCTGGGTGGTTGGCGCGTCACGCATCCGGGATGTGGACGCCGAGTGGCCGAACGTGGGATCCCGGCTACACCACTCGGTGGGCGCCTGGCCGCTGGTGATCGATGACAGCTCCCGGGTGTCGGCCGTGGAGCCCGGCCGTTCGCTGGAACTGGTGGCCCGTGGCTGGCCAATGGGCGAGGCCAAGGTGGAGATCACCCTTGAGGAGATGGGGGACGGCTGCCGCGTGACCATTGCCGAGGACGCCATCCGCGGTCCGGGCAAGCTGGTACCCAAGTTCCTTCGGAACGCTGCCATTTCCGCGCGCAACCGGGAGACGCTGCGCCGGCTGGAGCTGATGGCGGCCGGCGGGGCGGGCAGTTAGCGCAGCAGGGTTAAGAGCCCGGCGGCCGGTTAACGGCAAAGGCCCGCGGAACCGGGAGGTTCCGCGGGCCTGCGGTCGGGCTTTAGACCTGTGCAGCGACGCCGTCGCGGGAGATGGCAACCATGTCCTCGCGCGGCACCACCTTGATGCGCTCGCGCTTGACCTCGACACCGTGCGATCCGCCGGCCTCGGTGGCTGCGGCACCGAGCGCAAGCTCATGGGCGTCCAGGGCCAGCCAGCCTTCCCAGCTGGTGAACTTCACGCCGCGGGCGTCCAGGAGTTCGACGACGGCGTCCTCGGCAGGTGCCGCGGCAACGGGCAGGTTTGCGCGGTCCTCGAGCAGGTAGGTCACGGTCTCAAGGGCGTCGCCCTTGGTGTGGCCGATCAGGCCCACGGGTCCGCGCTTGATCCAGCCGGTGGCGTAGATGCCCGGCACGTGGTTGCCGTCGGCGTCCAGGACGCGGCCGCCGTCGTTCGTCACGACGCCCTTCTTGTGGTCGAACTCCACGTCCGGCAGGGCGGAACCGAAGTAGCCGATGGCGCGGTACACGGCCTGGACCGGGTAGTCCACGAACTCGCCGGTGCCGCGGGCGTTGCCCGTGCCGTCCAGCTCGGTGCGCTCGAACTTGATGCCGGCCACCTTGCCGGGGGTATCGGCGTCGTCGTAGATTTCCACCGGGCTGTGCAGGAAGTGCAGGTGCAGGCGGCGGGAAGCCTTGAGCTCGGAGAGGTCCTCGGGCTGCTCGGCGATCCAGTTGGTGAGCGTGCCCACCATCGTCTTGGTCTGGTTGTTCGTCTGGATCTGGCGGTCCGATTCCTCGTCGAACTCGAAGTCCTCCGGGTAAAGGATGATGTCCACGTCCTTGGAGTGGGACAGTTCGCGCAGTTCCAGCGGGGTGAACTTCACCTGGGCCGGGCCGCGGCGGCCGAAGACGTGGACGTCGGTGACCGGAGAGTTCTTCAGGCCTGCGTAGACGTTGTCCGGAATCTCGGAGACCAGGAGGTCATCGGCGTGCTTGGACAGGACACGGGCCACGTCCAGGGCCACGTTGCCGTTGCCGAGCACGGCAATTTCCTTGGCCTCGAGCGGCCATTCACGGGAGACGTCCGGGTGGCCGTCATACCAGGACACGAAGTCCGCGCCGCCGTACGAGCCGTCCAACTCGATGCCGGGGATGTTCAGGTCTGCATCCTTGATGGCGCCCGTGGCGAAGATGACGGCGTCGTAATGGGTGCGGAGGTCCTCGATGGTGAGGTCGGTGCCGTAGTCCACGTTGCCGAAGAAGCGGATGTCACCTCGGTCCAGCACCTTGTGCAGGGCGTTGACGATGCCCTTGATGCGGGGATGGTCCGGGGCCACGCCGTAGCGGATCAGGCCGTAGGGTGCCGGGTAGCGGTCAAAAAGGTCGATGCTCACGGTCAGCTCGCCGCTCTTGACGGCCTCGCTCTTGGTGAGGATGTCTGCGGCGTAGACGCCGGCCGGGCCGGAACCCACGACGGCGACGCGCAGCGGACGCTCGGCAGAGCCTACGGTGGTGCTAGATGACACGGCTGTGTTCCTTTTCTTCGTTCCGTCCCATCTAGGTAGCAGCTGATGTCGTTTTGAGGGCTCATAACGACATCTGCTGCTACCTAGTTGAGTGGGGCTAGGTGGTGACGACGGTCTTGCGGGGCTGGTTAGGGCTGGTGGTGCTGTAGTCAGCGGTTTTGAAGTGCGACGGTGCGAACGGGCTCACGCGCACCACGTCACCGATGACAATCACTGCGGGATTCGCGACGCCGGCGGCTTCGGCCTGCTCCGCAATGGAACCGAGCGTGCCGATGGTGACACGCTGGTCCGGCAAATAGCCGTTTTCAACGATACCAACAGGGGTCCCGGCAGGCAGTCCGGCTTCGCCCAGCGCGGATGCCGACTCACGGAGCTGGCCCACGCCCATGAGCAGGACGATCGTGTGGTCGGCGCGGGCTGGAAGCTCGGACAGTTCCTCGTGGCCGGTGACCACGCTGAAGCCCTTGGCGAGGCCGCGGTGCGTCACGGGGATGCCTGCGGCCGCGGGTACCGAGATGGCGGATGTGACGCCGGAAACCACTTCAACTTCGACGCCGTGCCGGCGGCAGTGTTCGGCTTCCTCGCCGCCGCGGCCCAGGACGTAGGGGTCGCCGCCCTTGAGCCGGACCACCCGGTGGCCCTTCAGGGCTTCCTCGACGAGGATGCGGTTAATTTCGGCCTGCGGTACCGGGTGGTGGCCGGGGGTCTTGCCCACTTCGATGACGCGGACGTCCGGGGCGAGTTCGTTGAGGAGTTCGCGCGGTCCCAGGCGGTCGGCCACCACGACGTCGGCCTGACCCAGGAGCCGGCGGCCACGGACGGTGATGAGGCCGGTGTCGCCGGGGCCGCCGCCCACAAGGGCCACGGAGCCGCGGTGGGCGCGGCGGCGGCGGAGCGGAAGGTCCCCGGTTTCGAGGGCGGTGGCGACGGCGTCCCGGACGGCCATGGCGCGGCGCGGGTCTCCCCCGGCGTTGACGGCGATCTTGACGTCATCAACCACGGCGACGGCGGGAGTCCAGGCGGCGGATGCTTCGTGGTCGGAGGCGTTGACACACCACACGCGCTGTGCCTCGGCGTCGGCCGACACGAGGGCGTCCACGGCGGGATCGCCGGTGGCTGTCTGGACGAACCACGCGCCGTCGACGTCAGTGGATTCGTAGGGGCGGGCCGCCCAGGTGAGGAGGCCGGCGCCGGCCATGTCCTGCAGCGCGGGAGAGGCAACGGGTGCCACGACGGTGACCAGGGCCCCGGCGTCGAGCAACCCCTTGGCGCGGCGGGTGGCCACGGGCCCGCCGCCCACCACCAGCACGGGGCGGCCGAGCAGCCGCAGCGCCGTGGGGTAAATATCCTGAATTGCCATGGATCAACGGTAGGGCTGCGTCACAATGGCCCACAAAGGCTCAGCAACACCAGTTCACGTAAGGTAACGCTGCGTCACATAGCCGGGCTGCCGCCGTCGTGCCCGCCACCGTGGGACAGATTGACGCCGATAAAGGCCGGCGCAGCCTCAATCCGCGGCGTGCCCGTGTCGAAGTGCCCCACGACGGCGGCTGGCCGACCTACTGCGCGGCACCAGGCAGCCCGCGCGCGAGAGCCTCGTTGAGCAGGGCGGCCGCCGTCCACCGTTGGGAGGCGACGGCGTCGTCCCGGCTCAGGCCGCCGATGTCCGTGAGCCAGACCAGGGACTCGATGCCGATGGCACTGCGGATCGCCAGGACCAGCCGCTGAATGTCCTTTTCCGCCATCGTTTCCTGAAGCGGGGAGAGTGCTTCGGCGATCCAGGCGATCGCCCGGCCCTGCCGCAGGGGCAGGCCTTTTTGCTCCTCGGCGGTCTGCTCAAGGGACAGCCTCAGCATGGTTCGCTGCTGCGCTTCCGTTTCGAGGATCATCCGGGTGAACTCCACGACGACGGCGTCCAGGCGCTCGGCGACGTCGGCCGGCGGATCGTCCGGCAGCATCGACGTCCGGGCAGTTTCCGGATGGGCGGCGGCGAGCAATTCACGCTGCCCCGGGAAATACCGGTAAGCGGTGCTGCGGGCGACGCCGGCGACGAGTGCAGCCTCGTCCACCGTGGGCGTGGCGCCGTCTGCGACAAGCTGACCCGCCGCTGCGACCAGGGCATCCAGGGTGCGGCGTTTCTGGCCCGTGCGGCCGACGTCTGCGTAGGGTCTTGACATGCACTTCATGGTACTCCAGTCTTGTTATGGGACTTCAGTCCCATAAACCCATCAGCGTCGAGGCGGCCACCATGGAGACCAGGAATTCAGCATCCGCAATTGTCCGGCAACCCGGCGAAGGTGCCAGGCGCTGGTTCTTCGGCGGCGGCGTACACACCTGGAAGGCCACGGAGGAAGACACCGCCGGGGCGTTCCTGCTGTTCGAAGACGAGATGTCCGTCAATAAGGTCACTCCCCTGCACACCCATGCGGAGTCCGATGAAACGCTGTACGTCCTGTCCGGGGAGATCCTGTTCAACATGGACGGGACCGAGCATCGGCTCGCAGCAGGCGGCGTGGCCATAGCCCCACGCGGCGTCCCGCACGCCTTCAAGGTCACGCAGGAGGGCACCCGTATTTTGTGCCTACAGACGCCCGGAGTAGCCCAGGCTTTCTACGATGGCGCGAGCGAGCCCGTCGGTCCGGGCCCTGACGCTGGGGCTGGCGGCCCCGGCGGAGGCAGCCGGCAAGTGGATTTCGGCAGGATCAGAGAATCCGGCCGGCTAAACGGAGGAATTGAGATCATCGGCCCGCCTCCGTTCCCGGAACCTTAAGGCTGACGAACCGCCAGGAACTTCCCGCGGTCCCGGATGAGCCGTTCCAGGTAGCCCTTGAGGACGAAGCGTTCGACGGCGCGGCCCGCGGCGCCAAACGGGGCACTGAACTCCACCCGGTCCATCATCAAGCTGCCGGTGGCCGTGGCTTCGAAGTCGTGGACGTGCCGGAAGGCCTTAAAGGGACCCTTCACCTGTTCGTCGGTGAAGCTGTGGGGGAAGTCCAGGTGGGTGATCCGGCTGGTCATGGTGAGGGGCACGCCGAAGTGCCGTGCCCGCCAGGTGACCTCTTGGCCGTTGCCGATCAGTCCCCCGGTGACGCCAGCTGTGGCCCGCTCCCCTGAGTTCCGTTGGGAATCGACGTGCAGGTCGATGCTGCGGGCCCGGTCGAACAATTGCTCCACCGGAAGCGGGGACTCGGTGCGGCACTCGAAGCTGAGGGTCATGGCGCCAGTCTGCCATGGACACGGGACCCGCCATGGTGGGGCACATTGCGGCGGTTCCGGGGCGGGCCCGCCCCGTTCGCCGGCGTGTCCGGGTCGAAGTGCCCCGGTTCCGTCAGCGCCGGACGCAGGAAAACAGCGAGCCCGACGGCGGGAGGTCGCCGTCGGGCTCTGCGGTGCGTTGGGAAGGTGTTGGGTCAGCGGGTGCTGCCGGCCAGCAGGCCGCGGCGGCGCAGGAGGCGCTTCTCGATGGGCGCGAACACCAGCAGTTCGATCAGGATGCCGACGCCGAGGATGAGCAGGATCGCTGACATCACCACTGTCATGTCGGACAGCGCCCGGCCCTGGTCGAGCAGCGAGCCGAGGCCGAAGCCGATGGTGCCGCCCACGGCGATGATTTCCGCGGCCATGAGGGAGCGCCAGGAGAACGCCCAGCCCTGCTTGAGGCCGCCCAGGTAACCCGGCAGCGCGGCCGGCAGGACCACCTGCAGCGCCATCTGCAGCCGGTTGGCGCCGAGGACGGTTCCCACGCGGCGGAACTGTGGCGGAATCTGGTCCACACCTGAGATCAGCCCGTTGATGATGGAGGGGATGGCGCCCATGAACACCACGAAGTAGACGGTGGCGTCAGTGAGTCCGAACCAGATGATCGCGGCCGGCACCCAGGCCACGGAGGGCAGGACCTGAAGGCCGGAAATCAGCGGCCCGAACGCGCGGCGCAGCGGCGCAACCTGGGCCAGCAGCAGCCCCACCGGAGTGGCGATGGCCACCGAGATCAGGAACCCCACCAGGCCGCGCTGCAGCGAGGTCCACATGGCTTCCTGCAGCTTGCCTTCTGTCCACAGGACTCCCATCTGCCCTGCCACATCCAGCGGGCCGGGCACCAGGTCGCGGCGCTTGACGCCCAGGGAGACGTAGAACTGCCAGACGAGCACCAGGACCACCAGCGCGGCCACCGGCAGGAGCACGCGGCTCCAATCGATCCGGTGCTTCCGTTCGGCGTCGGACTGCAGCGAATCGAGCCCCGACTCGAGCTCCCGGAGGTCCTCCTTGCCGGTGGACGTCCGCGTCAAAGCGGCATGCACATACTCCGCCCGGCCCGGCGCGGCGTCCGGCTCTGTTTCCGCAAGGGGTGTGGTGTTACTTGGCATGGCGGCGAATCTCCTCACGCAGCCGGGCGGTGATGACCCCGGTGAGCTGGCCGGCGAGCCCGGCGTCTGTTCGGTGTTCCTCGGTGACGTCCCATTCCTGGACCACACGGCCGGGACGGGAGGAGAGCAGCAGCACGCGCTGGCCCAGCCGGACGGCCTCGCGGACGTTGTGGGTGACGAACACGATCGTGCGTCCGGTTTCCTTCCAGATGCGCTCCAGCTCGTCGTGCAGCAGGTCGCGGGTGATGGCGTCCAGGGCGGCGAACGGCTCGTCCATGAGCAGCAGCTGCCGGTCCTGGGCGAGGGATCGGGCCAGCGAGACGCGCTGGCGCATGCCGCCGGACAGCTCGTGCGGCCGCTTGTCCCCCGCCGTGCCCAGGTGGACCAGTTCCAGGAGTTCCTGAGCCTTGGTGCGCCGGTCGGCTTTGCCCACGCCGCGAAGCTTCAGGGCCAGCTCGATGTTTTCCCGGGCCGTCAGCCAGGGGAACAGGGCGGCGTCCTGGAACATGAAGGCGGCACCGTCGCTGGGGACTTCGAGGGCGCCCGACGACGGCGCTTCCAGTCCGGCGATGATGTTCAGCAGGGTGGATTTGCCGCAGCCGGACGCACCGAGGAGGGCGACGAATTCGCCTTTCCCGATGTTGGCGTTGACGTCGTCCAGCACCGGGGCGCCGTCGCCGAAGCGCTTGCCCAGGTTTTCCAGTACGACTGGCATGGTGCCGTCCTTAGGTAGTGGGGGTGGTTCAGTCCTGGCCGAGGCCGGCTGCTGAAATCTTGCTGGTGCCGGTGGCGGCGGCAACTTCGTTGAGGGCACGGAGGTCGAACAGCCCGTTGAGGTTGGCCTGCTTGGTGGTCCCTGCTTCGACGCCGTCCTGCAGCAGCCGCGGGTAGCTTCCGGCCAGCGGGTCCAGGGTGAAGGTGATGTTGGCGAGGGAGCGGGACAGGAGGTCGTCGGCGAGCGTGGCTCCGGCAGACTCCTGCAGGCCCGCGTTGATGACACTGGCCTTCTCAGGCTCCGGAGCTTCGTTGAGCCAGGCCACGGACTTTGCGTGGCCGGCCAGCAGCGCCTTGACGGTGTCGGGGTGGTCGGCAGCGTACTTCTGGTTCACGATCAGGACGGTGGTGGGGAACTCGCCCGGCTTGCCCGTGCCGGTCCCGTCCCACAGGTCCTTCTCATCCACCAGTACCTTGGCGCCGGCCTGGAGCACCAGGCGTGAGGCCCACGGCTCCGGCAACCACGCGCCGTCGAGCTTTCCGTCCTGGAACAGCTTGAGCGTCTGGGCGTTGTCCGTGGGGTTGATGGCGATGTCGCCGCTGCCGTCCACGTTGGTCTTGTACCCCTGCCCGGCGAGCCAGGCGCGGAGGGCCACATCCTGGGTACCGCCCAGTTGCGGGGAGGCCAGGGTCCTTCCCCGGAGGTCCGCGGAGGAATTGATCCCCGGCTTAACCACCAGTTGGGCCCCGCCCGCGGCTGCGCCGGCGATGACTTTCACGGACTGGCCGGAGCTTTTGACGAAGGAGTTGATGGCCGGGTTGGGGCCGATGTAGGCAGCGTCGATGGCGCCCGCGTTGAGCGCCTCGATGGCGGCGGGGCCGGCGTTGAACGATTCGGTGCTCAGCTGGGTGCTGCCCAGGGCGTCGGCAAGGAACCCCTTCTTGATGCCCACCAGCGCGGGAGCGTGCGTCACATTGCCGAAGTAGCCGAGCTTCAGTGCGGCCGCCGGCGTTGGTTCGGCCGCCTGGGCCTCGGTGTTGCGGGCAACGGAGGAAGCCACCACCGCGCCGACGGCGATCAGCAGGACCAGCCCGATGGCCAGGGCGGCCTCGATGGCACGCTTGCGCCTGGGAACCGCGCTTTCGCCTGCCACGATGCGGGTCATCCCGGGCTTGGAACTAGTCATTGTTTCACCATAGGGAGTGGCCCAAAGCCGTTCAATGAAGCCTCAACGGAGGGTCACGCGGGTTCATGCGGCGTCATATTCAGCCGCACAGTCACCGGGTTTTGACGCCTCAGCGGCCTTTAACGTTGACCAGCCTGCGCAGCTTGTGCCGCACCGCGACGCGGCCCCCGCCGCGCCCTGCCTCCATGGTTCCGCCGCCCAGGCTCCGCGGCTAACGTGGCATCACGGCAACCGCCGCAACACCCCACCCGGCGGCCGCAAGGAGACGCAACATGGTGAACGTGCAGACCCGGATCCACATCGACAGGCCCCGTGCCGAGGTGGCGGACTTTGCTGCCAACCCGGACAACGCCCCGCAGTGGTACGTGAACATCCACAGCTCGCAGCGGCTCACCGGCGGGCCGTTGGGGGTTGGTTCGAAAGTGGCTTTCAACGCCGCGTTCATGGGCCGGGAGCTCAGCTACACCTACGAGCTCGTGGAGTATGTCCCGGGAGGGAAGCTGGTGATGCGCACCGCGCAGGGCCCGTTCCCCATGCCGACCACCTACACCTGGACGGACGACGACGGCGGAACGCTCATGACGCTCGGCAACACCGGGAGCCCCTCGGGTTTCCCGCGGCTGGCCGGGCTGGTTATGGCCCCGATGATCCGCCGCCAGACCCGGAAAGACCTGCAGAAGCTCAAGCGGATCCTTGAGGGGCGGCAGTAACCCTGCAGAGACGACAAAACCGCGGCTTGTTCGCAACACCTCGCCTTGAAGGCCGGGTTTTGCGAACAAGCCGCGGTTTCACGTCGGGACTAGATGCTGTAGCGCTCGTCCTCGTGGTCGCCCGGGTGGTCCTTGACCAGGCCGGCTGCCAGCGTGTTGCCGTCCAGCGGGTCGATCACCAGGAACGCACCGGTGCGGCGGTGGTGCAGGTAGTTCTCCAGCGGCAGCGGCGCGGCGAGCCGAAGCTGCGCGTGGCCGATGTCGTTGAGCTCCAGGCTCGAGGCGCCCTCAAGCTTGAAGGAGGCCAGGTCCAGTTTCCCGGAAACACTGCGGACCAGCGCCTGGACGGTGCGGGTACCGTGCTTGACCAGGACCTTCTGGCCCTCACGGAGGGGCTTCGGGGACAGCCAGCACAGCGCCGCGTAGAGGTCTGCGGTGGCTTCGCGGACGGTGCCGGCGGCGGCGATGGTGTCACCACGGGCGACGTCGAATTCGTCAGCCAGGCGGACGGCCACGGACTGCG
This sequence comes from Arthrobacter sp. Leaf137, assembly GCF_001423525.1. Taxonomy (GTDB): domain Bacteria; phylum Actinomycetota; class Actinomycetes; order Actinomycetales; family Micrococcaceae; genus Arthrobacter. Next base: position 321,532 of record NZ_LMOI01000001.1, read on the forward strand.
GCGCGGCGGCTTCCTCCAGGGACTTTCCGGCGAAGTCGATGCCCACCACGGTGGTGGTGCGCGGGGCCTGGCCCGGCGTCAGCACGGATACCTGGTCCCCCACCTTCACGGAGCCTTCGGTGATCTGCCCGGCGTAGGCGCGGTAGTCGCGGTAGGCCTCAACGTCCAAGCCGGCGGCCACGGCGTCGGGAGCCAGCGCACCCTGCGGCCGGACCACCAGCTGAACCGGGAAGCGGAAGCTCTCGAGGTGGCTTTCCAGCTCATCGGCGGCAGGCAAGGTCTCCAGGACCTCCAGCAGCGCGGGGCCGGTGTACCAGGGTGTGCGCTCCGAGCGTTCCACCACGTTGTCGCCGTCCAGGGCTGACACCGGGATGACCAGCAGGTCGCTGATTCCGTCTGAACCCAGGCCCAGTTCGCGGCCCACCTGCTGCACGTCGGCTTCGATGTCGCGGAACACGGACTCGCTGAAGTCCACCAGGTCGATCTTGTTGACGGCCACAATCACGTGGGCCACGCGCAGCAGCTGCAGCACGGACAGGTGCCGGCGGGTCTGCTCCAGCACGCCCTTGCGGGCGTCGATGAGGACGACGACGGCATCCGCGGTGGACGCGCCGGTCACCGTGTTCTTGGTGTACTGAACGTGCCCGGGGCAGTCCGCCAGGATGAAGCTGCGGCGGTCGGTGGCGAAGTAGCGGTAGGCCACATCGATGGTGATGCCCTGTTCGCGCTCGGCACGCAGGCCGTCGGTCAGCAGGGCGAGGTCGATCCCGCCCTTTTCGCCGCCGAAGCCGCGGTCCGCGGACGTACGTGCGACGGCGTCGAGCGTGTCAGCGAGGATGGCCTTGGAATCGTGAAGGAGGCGGCCCACCAAAGTGGACTTCCCGTCGTCGACCGATCCTGCGGTGGCGAAGCGGAAGAGGGTGGTGGGCAGGGCTGATTCCAGGCCACCGGCAGCGCCGGACAAAACAGTTTCGGTGGTCATTAGAAGTACCCGTCCTTCTTGCGGTCTTCCATGGCGGCCTCGGAGATGCGGTCATCTGCTCGGGTGGCGCCACGTTCGGTCAGGGTGGATGCGGCAACTTCAACCACGACGTCGGCCACGGTGAAGGCGTTGGACTCGACTGCGCCGGTGCAGGACATGTCGCCCACGGTGCGGTAGCGGACGGTCTTGGTGATGACGTCCTCGCCCTCACGCGGCTGGGAGACTTCGCCCACTGCGCGCCACATGCCGTCGCGGGCGAAGACCTCGCGTTCGTGGGCGTAGTACAGGCCGGGCAGCTCGATGTTCTCGCGCTCGATGTAGCGCCAGATGTCCAGCTCGGTCCAGTTGCTGATGGGGAAGGCACGGACGTGCTGGCCCACCGTGTGCCGGCCGTTGTACAGGTTCCACAGCTCGGGGCGCTGGTTGCGCGGGTCCCACTGGCCGAACTCGTCGCGGAGGCTCAGGATCCGCTCCTTGGCGCGGGCCTTGTCCTCGTCACGGCGGCCGCCGCCGAAGACGGCGTCGAACTTGTTCTGCTGGATGGCGTCCAGCAGCGGGACGGTCTGCAGCGGGTTCCGGGTGCCGTCGGCGCGCTCGGCAAGCTCGCCGCGGTCGATGAACTCCTGGACGGATCCGACGACGAGCTTCAGGCCCAGGCGCTCCACGGTACGGTCGCGGAAGTCAATGACCTCGGGGAAGTTGTGGCCGGTGTCCACGTGCAGCACGGGGAACGGAACCTTGCCGGGCCAGAAGGCCTTGGTGGCCAGGTGCAGCATCACCACGGAGTCCTTGCCGCCGGAGAACAGCAGGGCAGGCTTTTCGAACTCGGCAACCACCTCGCGGATGATGTGGATGGCCTCGGACTCGAGGGTGTCCAGGCTGGAGAGTCGCGTTGAGACGGCGGAGTCAGTCACCTGGGTGGTCTCCTCGGTTAGTGATGTGCTCATACGTGTAGTCCGCATTCTGTCTTGTCGGAGTTCGCCCAGCGGCCGGCGCGGGGGTCCTCGCCGGGTGCCACCTTGCGGGTGCAGGGCTGGCAGCCGATGGAGGGGTATCCCTGGGCGAGGAGCGGGTTGACGGGCAGGAGGTTGTCTTCGGAGTACTCGACCAGCTGGTCGAAGGTCCAGGCAGCCATCGGGTTGACCTTGACCAGGCCGTTCTTGTCATCCCAGCTGACCAGCGGCGTGTTGGTGCGGGTGGGGGCTTCATCGCGGCGCACACCGGTGAACCAGAGTTCGTAGCCGGCCAGCGTGCGCTGCAGCGGCGCCACCTTGCGGAGGGCACAGCACTGGGCGGCATCACGGGCGAAGAGGTCCTTGCCCAGCAGCCGGTCCTGCTGCTCCACGGTGGTCTCCGGGAGGACGTCCACCACGTTGACGCGGAGGTTTGCGGCCACCTCGTCACGCGTGGCGTAGGTTTCCGGGAAGTGGTAGCCGGTCTCCAGGAACAGGACGTCGACGCCGGGCATCTGGTCCGCGACCAGCGCCGGCAGGACGGCGTCGGCCATGGAGCAGGCCACGGATACGGCGGGCAGGTCGAAGTTACGCTCCACCCAGGCGATCACGTCGCGGGCGGGGGCGTCCCAGCCGAGCTCGGCAGCACCGGCTTCGGCCAGGGCCTTCAGTTCTTCCTTGGAGCGTTTCGTGGTTGGGCTCTTCGAAACGGCGGTTGCCACCGTGGCCTCAACGTGTGCCGAAGCCTCGGCCGGCGCAACCACGGGGTCAACTCCGAGTGCGTGCTTGGACATTACTGCAGTGCCTCCTCGTCTGCTGCGTGGGCCCACTCGGCGAAGGTCTGGCCTTCGGCACGCTGGGCCACGAAGGTGCGGACCACGCGTTCCACGTAGTCGGGCAGGTCGTCAACGTACACCTTGAGGCCGCGGACCGTACGCCCCAGGCCGGCCTCGCCGCGTTCGTTGGATGCCAGCCCGCCGCCCAGGTGGACCTGGAACCCCGGGGAGGGAGCGCCGTCGGGCGTGGGAAGCATCATGCCCTTCAAGCCGATGTCCGCTGTCTGGATGCGGGCGCAGGAGTTGGGGCAGCCGTTGATGTGCAGCGACAGTGCCTGCGGCAGTTCGCCGGACGTCGCCAGGTCAGCCAGGCGGCGTTCCAGCTCGGCCACGGCAGTGGCGGCGGTGTGCTTGGTCTCCACGATGGCCAGCTTGCAGTATTCGATGCCGGTGCAGGCGATGGTGCCGCGGCGGAACACGGACGGGCGGGCGGACAGGCCGAGCTTGTCCAGTTCAGCCACCAGCGGCTCCACCTGGTCCTTCTCGACGTCCAGGACAACAAGCTTCTGGTGCGGGGTGGTGCGCAGGCGGAAGGAGCCGCGGGCCTCCAGGGTGTCAGCGAGCTCGACCAGGGCCGAACCGGACAGCCGGCCGGCCAGCGGGGTGGCGCCGATGAAGTACTTGCCGTCCTTCTGCTCATGCACGCCGATGTGGTCGCCGGGGGTGGTGGGCTTGGGCGCGGCAGGACCGTCGGCCAGCTTGTAGCCCAGGTATTCGTCCTCCAGGATCCGGCGGAACTTCTCCGGGCCCCAGTCGGCCATCAGGAACTTCAGGCGGGCCTTGGTGCGCATGCGGCGGTAGCCGTAGTCGCGGAAGATGCTGGTGACGCCGAGCCACACGTCGGCAGCCTCTTCGGGCTTAACGAAGGCGCCGAGGCGCTTCCCCAGCATCGGGTTGGTGGACAATGCGCCGCCGGCCCACAGGTCGTAGCCGATGCCCAGTTCAGGGTGTTCCACGCCCACCAGTGCAAAGTCGTTGATCTCGTGGACCACGTCCTGGCTGGGGTGCCCGGTGATGGCGGTCTTGTACTTGCGGGGCAGGTTGGACAGCAGCGGGTTCCCGATGAACCGCTCCCCCAGCTCGGCGATCAGCGGAGTGGGGTCGATGATCTCGTCCTTGGCGATGCCGGCAACCGGCGAACCCAGGATCACGCGGGGAACGTCGCCGCAGGCCTCGGTGGTGGACAGGCCAACACCTTCCAGGCGGTTCCAGATCTCGGGGATGTCCTCCACGCGGATCCAGTGCAGCTGGATGTTCTGCCGGTCGGTAAGGTCGGCGGAATCCCGGGCGAAGTCCACGGAGATCTGGCCGATGACGCGCAGCTGCTCGGTGGTGAGCGCACCGCCGTCGATCCTCACGCGCAGCATGAAGTACTTGTCTTCGAGCTCGTGCGGCTCCAGTGTTGCGGTCTTGCCGCCGTCAATCCCGGGCTTCCGCTGCGTGTAAAGGCCCCACCAGCGGAACCGGCCGTGCAGGTCCTGGCCGGGGATCGCGTCGAAGCCCTCTTTGGCGTAAATGGTCTCGATACGCTCGCGCACGTTCAAGCCATCGTCTTCCTGTTTCCAGGTTTCGTTGGCGTTCAGGGGCGTCTTGCCGTCAACCTTCCACTGCCCGTGCGGCTTTGCAGCGGGGCGGGACGGGCGCTTGGGGGCAGCGGAGTCCGCGGACGCTCCGGCTAGAGCTGTATCAGTCATGCATCGACTGTAGGTCGCCCCCGATTTACGTCACAAAGGTCCGGCAATGCGAAGTCACCTAGGGAAATATTTCGTCACGAAACGCCGAACTGCCTTGAAGACGCCACCCTCCTGTGCATCGGCGGCCCCCTGCGAGGCTCCCGTCTGCGGCTCCGCGGGCGCGGCTTCCCGGGCAGTTCCGGAGGGGGCTTCGTGCATCCCGGCGACGGCGGCGTCGTACCTGTCCAGCGCAATCTCCGCGAGCACCGGGGACGGCAGAAGGGGTTCGGTTACGACGTCGGCTCCTGCCTTGGCCAGCTGGTCGTGGAAGAAGCCCGGCGCCAGGAGGTACGAGGCAATCACCACGCGTCCGCCGACGCCGACCGCTCCCGCGGACTCCCCCGCCCCGGCACCCCCGGCGAGTTCCTCGCGAAGCATCGCGACGGCGTCGGGCACGGATGGCTGGGCGGAGGCACCGTAGGCGGCCACTATCCGGTTGGACCGCAGCGCCTGCAACTGGCCGAGCAACTCCTCGACGCTGACCGCGGCGTTGGGGTTGGAGGATCCGGCGGCCGCCAGGACAATGACGTCGTTGTCCGTGGTGCCGGCCTCGCGCAGCCGCTGGTCCAGCAGCCCGGCCAGCCGCGGGTCCGGACCCAGGGGCGCGGCGGCGGCACTGCCTGGACGGCTCTTCACGGCGCGGGCAATGTCCACTTTCACGTGATAGCCCACGCTCAGCAACAGTGGCACCACCACAGCAGGTTCCCCCTCAGGCAGGCCTGCCACCACGTCCACCAGGTCCGGCTGCTGGACATCCACATAGGCCTCCCTGACATCCAGTCCGGGGCGGAGTCCGGCGATGGCCGCGCGAAGGGTGTTAACCTCCGCGGCGCCCTGTGTGCTGGACGTCCCATGGGCGCAGGCGATCATGATGGGGCTGTTCATAGGGGCTAGCGTAACGTTGGAGCCGCACTGTCCGCCCTCTTTGAAATACCGGGACGTCCCATGACATTCGCCTTTGACAACTCCCCGGTATGGCTGGACCTGCTGGGTGTGTTCTTCTTCGCTGTCTCGGGTTCACTGCTGGCGGCGCGAAAACAGATCGACATTGTCGGCTCCCTCCTGCTGGCCTCGCTGGTGGGCCTCGGCGGCGGGGTGATCCGCGACATCATCATTGCGGTGGTCCCGGCCGCTTTCACCAACCCGGCCTACCTCTTCCCGCCGGTGCTTGCCACTGCACTGGTGTACTTCCTGTTCTCCAGCGTCCAGCGCTACACATCCCTGCTGATCCTCTTCGACGCCGCCGGCCTGGCCCTGTTCTGCATGACGGGGACCCTCAAGGCGCTGGCCACGGGCCTGAATCCGGTGGCGTCAGTGCTGCTGGGTGTTACCACCGCGGTAGGCGGCGGCCTGCTGCGGGACATCACGGCCAACGAGGTACCCGAGTTGTTCAACCCCAAGGACATTTACGCGCTGCCGGCATTCCTGGGATCGTCGTTGACTGCTGTGCTGTGGGTGGTGGGCGTGTTCAACGTACTGACGGCTGCGGCTATCGCGGCAGTGGTTTTCACGTTCCGGATCCTTGCCTGGCGCCGGTCATGGCAGGCTCCGCTGGCCGTACGCGGGTGGCACCGGCGCACTGGCGAGACAGGGCTGTAGAGGCTGGTCCGTGGCACTTTGAGGGGCCCGGGATTGGCTAGGATATGAGCATGACTGACATGTTCCTCGAGAAGTTCCGCGCGCTTGTTCCAAAGTATCTCGAGGACGAATGGCAGGAAGAGGACGGCCTGTCCGCCGAGGAACTGGACAAGGCCCTCGCCGACCACCAGTTCCAGATCCCCCTGGTCCTCCGCGAGTTCTACCTCGCCGTGGGCGGTTGCGAGGACCTGATGGAGGCCTACCACTACTTCTGGGACCCGGACGAGCTCGAAGTCGATGACGAGGGTTTCCTGATGTTCCTCGAGGATGAGGAAGAGGAATACACCTGGGGGTTCCGCACCGGCGACCTCAGCGTCCCGGACCCCATCGTCTACCGCCGCAACAATGCCCGCGGCCAGTGGAAGTCCGAAGAGGGAACCTTTTCCGAGTTCGTGTTCGACATGTTCGAGTGGGCCTTCGGAGACGAGGAAGACTAAACACCCTCCGGGCTCGCTGGGGTTGTCCGGATTTGCCCGGATGCCCGTGCGGCCGCTGGAATTCACCACTTTTGAGGACGCCCGACGGCGTGTTCCCCGGTTTTGACGGCGCGCCTTCAGTCCCACAGGCCAAACCTGGGGAGTATCAGCGGATGACTCTGCCCTTGAGCACCTGCCAAACCTCGGCAACCACCTTTTGCGGGTTGTATACAACCTCGGCATAGCCATACCTCAGTACCGCGAAGCCGTTCAGGGTGCTGGCGTTGTTGCGCCACCGGTCCTTCTTGACTTGTCGCGCCTCGAAGTGGCTGCCGCCGTCGATCTCCACAATCAGAAACCCCTCCAGCAGGAAGTCGACTATGCCGATCCCCGGCAGTTCCACTTGGGTCTGCGTGTGGATTCCTTCGGCACGAAAGAGGATCCGGGCCACAACTTCGATGGCTGAATCAGCAGTGCCATCGACTAGGTCCAGCACCTTGCGAGCGACCCCGTTACGGTTTCCCGGCAGCCACTGCCGGAGGTAGGGCAAGGTGGTGACGCCTTGCCGGGCAGCGCTCTCCACCATGACTGCGGCTTCAACTGGAGGGAGGCAGCGCAGGCCGTGGATGAGGATGTCGGTGGTGCTGGCAACGGGCTCCGCCGTGCCATGCCCGCTCAGGGACTCGCGGTGGACCACCGTATCCGGCGGCCCGCCATGCCGGCAGAGCAGGTGAACCCTGTCCGGCCGATGTAACAGCCAAAGTCCTCGGTGGGGTGCACCGGAGGCACAGGTGAGCAGTCCGTTGCCAAGGACCGCAGCGAGGATATCCGGTGATGCCCCCGGCAGGGCTACTACGCCGTGCCTGAGCCGGCGGGCTTCACCCGCTGCCACTGACTTGCGGATGTCCCTGTCGGTGAAGCCGGCCTTCAGGATTGTTGCGGTGCGGGCTACAGAGCCGGCCTGGCGGAGAAAGCGGATCACGTCCACCCTGCCAGCACAGCGGATAAGCGTTGGCGGTGGGACGCAGCGGAGTGCCTATGTGCATAACCGGCACCGCTGGGATTCCCCGAGTTTGGGTGGCAACCGCGGCGTGGCGTCGCGACGTGCCGGGGTGGTAGCCACCTTCCGCCGGAAAGATGGGGAATCTCAGCGCGGAAACCTTGTGACACTCTCAGTAAATTTGGACTTGCATTCTGTGACAGATGTGTCATAAGCTGTTCACGGATCCGCTAAACGCCTCCGGCGGATCTGATGCGAACGGAGAGATAGCCCCGGTTCACAGCAGCTTCGGTTGCTGGGCACCGGGGCTATCCCGTTAACAGCAACCTGCAGCCAGGCCGGCAAGGACCGCCGGCGCAGAGGCCCACAAAAGCAGCACCCAACAAAAGCAGAAGCCCGGCACCGTTGGAAGGCACCGGGCTTCGACGCGCAACAGCTCAGCTGGCGCGGTCCACCACGGCAACGGCGAAGTTGGACAGCGAATCCTTGACGACACCCTCAGGCAGGGGCGCCAGCGCAGCGATTGCCTCATCGGCCCACCGGCGGGCAACAACCCACGATTCAGCGGTCACGGCGTGCTCACGCAGCCCGGCCACGGCTGCGGCCAGTGCCTCATCGGAGGAAAGGTCGCCGTCAATCAGGGTCAGGAGCTCGACGGCGGACTGGTCGCCGTCAGCGGCAGCCTTCCGCAGGAGCAGCACCGGCAGGGTGGGGACGCCTTCGCGCAGGTCGGTTCCCGGGGACTTGCCGGACTTCACCTTGACGCCGGTGACATCGATGACGTCGTCGGCCAGCTGGAAGGCCACGCCCACCTTCTCGCCGTATTCCACCAGGACGTCCTCGTAAGCCTCGTCGGCGCCCGAGAAGATGGCACCGAACTGGCCGGAGGCGGCCACCAGGGAACCGGTCTTGTCCGCAATGACGGACAGGTAGTGCTCCACCGGGTCTTCGTCCGGCCGCGGGCCAACCGTCTCGTGCAGCTGGCCCAGGCACAGCCGTTCAAACGTCCGGGCCTGGATGCCCAATGCGCGGCCGCCGAGCTCGGACACCAGGATGGATGCCCGGGCAAAGATCAGGTCCCCGGTAAGGACGGCCACCGAGTTGCCCCATACTTCGTGGGCCGTGGGTGCGCCACGGCGGAAGGGCGCGGAGTCCATGACGTCGTCGTGGTACAGCGTGGCAAGGTGCGTCAGTTCAACCACGACGGCGGCCTGCACCACAGCGGGCAAGGATGCGTCCCCGAGGTGGGCGCAGAGCAGGGTCAGCAGCGGCCGGATGCGCTTTCCGCCGGCTTCCACCAGGTGGCGCGACGTCGCGTCAGCCAGCGGATCCGAGTTGGCGATGGCCTCGCGCAACTTCTTTTCCACGCGCGCCAGGTTGTTGGTGATGGCCGGGCCCAGCTCGGGGTCCCCGGCGATGGCGGCAAAGCCTGCCGGCAGCTGGAGGCCGGTGGCAATGGCGGTGGTGTTGAGACTGGGTTCGGAGTCCGGCAGGCCGTGCCCGGCATGCGTCCAGCTGTGGTCTGCGGAGTTGGTCACGGGTTAACCCTAACTTTTTGTTGCGGATACCGCTGATTCGTCACCGGAGAGGCATTGGATGTGGCAGGCACCAGGGATTCGAGGACCCGGATCATCCGGTCCTCGATGCCCTTGGCGGATGGATCGGTCAGGTTGGCCAGCAGCCGCACCACGAACCGCATCAGCACCGGGATGGGCATGCCCGTCCGCAGCGCGAGCTTCATGACGGCGGGCTTGCCGATCAGCGTGGCGAACGCCCGGCCGAGGGTGAAGTGCGAACCCCACTGGTCCCGCACGTAGTCCGCGTACCCCGCGAGGTGCGCGTCGGCGTCGTACGTTGGCCCCGCGGAAACGGAGCGCGCAGAGGCGTCGATGATGAACTCCGCGGCGAACCGTGCGGACTCCATGGCGTAGGAGATGCCCTCGCCGTTGAACGGGGACACCATGCCGCCGGAGTCGCCGAGCAGCAGCAGCCCGGGTGAGTAGTGCGGGGTGCGGTTGAAGCCCATGGGCAGGGCGGCGCCGCGGATTTCGCCCACCTGGTTTTCCGGCGTGAAGCCCCATTCGGAGGGCATGCCGGCGGTCCATTCGCGCAGGACCTGCTTGTAGTCGAGCTTGCCGAATTCCCTGGAGGAGTTCAGGATTCCCAGGCCCACGTTGGAGGTGCCGTCGCCCACGCCGAACACCCAGCCGTACCCGGGCAGCAGCTTGCCGTCGCGGCCGGGCAGTTCCAGCCAGCCTTCCATCCAGTCATCGTCCGTGCGGGGCGAGGTGAAGTAGGTCCGGACGGCGACGCCCAGTGGGCGGTCGTCACGCTTACGGATGCCGAGCGAGACTGCCGTGCGGGTGGAGTTTCCGTCCGCAGCAAGGACGACGTCGGCACTGAACCCGCGCGTCTCCCCCGTCTTGCGTCCGGACTCGTCCAGGAGCGCTGCGCGGACACCGGTTACCCGGCCGGCGTCGTTCCGGATGGCTTCGGTGACGCTGTGCCGCTCAAGGATGGTGGCGCCGGCGGACTCGGCATGCCGCGCCAGTTCCTCGTCGAAGCCCAGGCGCGTGCGGATGAGCCCGTACTGCGGGAAGTCGGACACCTCGGGCCAGGGAAGCTCGATGGTGCGGCCGCCGGCAATCAGCCGGAGCCCCTTGTTCCGGCGCCAGCCCTCGCCCTCAGGATGCGGCAGGCCGAGCTTCTGGATTTCGCGGACCGCCCGGGGCGTCAGCCCGTCACCGCAGACCTTCTCGCGCGGGAAGCTGGTCTTCTCCAGTACCGTAACCGAGAGGCCTGCTTTGGCCAGGTAATACGCGGCGGTGGATCCGGCCGGACCCGCGCCGACAATCAGTACCTCCACTGGTCAGCGGGCGATGTTGCGGCGCAGCTTGGCTACCGGGCCTTTGTGCGCGGCGATGGCGGCGGCAGCACTGTCCGGGGCGCCCGCCGGCTTGAACGCGCGGTGGACCGCCACGATGCCGCCGGTGAGGTTGCGGTAGTTGACGTTCTCCCAGCCCTCGTCCTGCAGCCACGCGGCCAGGTGGTCCTGGTCCGGCCAGGCCCGGATGGACTCGGCGAGGTACACGTACGCGTCCGGGTTGGAGGCAACCTTCACTGCGATGGCGGGCAGGGCGCGCATCAGGTACTCGGTGTACATGGTGCGCCAGAGCGGAACAACAGGCTGCGAGAACTCGGCAATGACAAGCCGGCCGCCCGGTTTGGTGACCCGAAGCATCTCCGCCAGGGCCTTCTTGGGCTCGTTGACGTTGCGCAGGCCGAAGGAAATGGTGGTGGCGTCAAAGGTGTTGTCCGCGAAGGGCAAATTGGTGGCGTCACCGGCAATAAAGTCGATGTCCGGGCGGCGGCGCTTGCCCACCTTGAGCATCCCCAGGGAGAAATCACACGCCACAACGTCTATGCCTGCATCGGCATATGGCTCACTGGACGTGCCCGTTCCCGCGGCGAGATCCAGGACCCGCTGGCCCTTGGAAACTTCCATCGCATCAACCACGATTTTCCGCCAGCGGCGGGTCTGCCCCATGGACAGGACATCGTTGACGACGTCGTATTTCGGTGCGACGTCGTCAAACATCGTGGCTACTTCGTCCGGACGCTTATCCAAGGATGCTCGGTTCACCATGACATTGTCTCAAATGTTCCAGCAGGTCCGGACCAGTACGGCTTCGCCGAGGCCCGGGGCGGAAAACTACCGCGAAGTAGCGTGAATTACCGTCGGGGGTAGTGTTGATCCATCATGACAAGCACGATCGGCACCGGACTCCTGAAAAGCCTGACAGTCCCCCTGGATGGAAAAGAATTTCCCGGGGGGCTTCCTGCGTTTCTGGTGCGGGACGACGTCCTTTGCTGGACCCGGCGGGAGGCCGGCCTGGCGGGGTTCGGCGAGATCGCCCGGTTTAGCGCGACCGGCCCGGAGCGCTTCCTCGAAGCAGATATCTGGTGGCGCCACCTGGTCCTCGAAGCCCGCGTCACGGACTCCGTGGAACTTCCCGGCACCGGGCCCGTGGCTTTCGGATCCTTCGCCTTCTCCAAAACCTCCGCCCACGAATCCCGGCTCATCGTCCCGGAAATCGTGGTGGGAGTGCGGGACAACTCCGCATGGCTCACCCAGTTGACGTTCGACGACGGCCCGCTCACCGAAGCGGGCGCCCTCGCCGCGTTGGAGCGCTGGCTCGGCGGGAAGCCGCTCAGCGCGGCTGCGCCGGCGGCAATTGCCACGGCCGGAGTCCCGGCGGCAGGAACCACGACGGCGGAAGCGGACTCAGCCGGGGACGCCCGCCAGGGTGCGGTTCCCGCGAAGGAGGGCGGCGCCGTCGTACGTCCCCTCCCCCTGGCCGCCGGCGCCACTCTGCACACGGGCTCGCTCAGCGAGGAAGCGTGGATGGATGCCGTGGCCGCAGGCGTGGAGGAAATCCGGACAGGTGCCCTGGAGAAGCTGGTGCTGGCGCGCGATGTGGTGGCCACGGTTCCCGGCGGCGTCAACGCCTCCCAGGTGCTGCGCGAACTGGCCGCCCGCTACCGCGAATGCTGGACCTATGGAGTGGACGGACTGGTGGGCGCCACACCGGAAATGCTGATCCAGGTGGAGGGGCGGACCGCCCAGGCGCGCGTGCTGGCCGGGACCCTGGACCGCCGGGACGCCCATGGTGAGGACGGCCTGCCCATGGACTACGCAACACGCGTGTTGGCAGGCTCTGAAAAGCAGCGGCACGAGCATGAGATTGCCATCCAGTCGCTGACCTCCCAGCTGGCCCCGTTCTCCGAGGCGATGAACGCCCACGACGAACCCTTCATCCTCGAGCTGCCCAATGTCTGGCACCTGGCCTCTGACGTCAAGGCCGAACTTGCGGAGGTGGAAGGCCACGTTCCCACCTGCCTGGCCCTCATCAACGCCCTGCACCCCACGGCCGCGGTCTGCGGAACCCCCACCCAGGTGGCCGGGGCCCTGATCCGCAAACTGGAGCACCTGGACCGCGGCCCCTACGCCGGACCGGTGGGCTGGCTGGACGCTGCAGGCAACGGCGAATGGGGCATCGCGTTGCGCGGCGCAGTGATCGAATCTGCGGACACCGTACGCCTGTATGCCGGCTGCGGCATCGTGGACGGGTCGCAACCGGAGGCGGAATTGGCTGAGACATGGGCCAAGTTCAGGCCGATGCTTGAATCGCTCGGCATCCGCAGTTAGCCCAAACGTCCGGTATCCGAGACAGCAGGCCTTCGCCTAGGCTTGAAAGTGCGGGTAATTTAGTTATCCAATAGTGAAACTAAGTTTCCTGTGATGCACATCTCACATTCGGCGCTACACTATGAACCGATTTAGTACCGCATACCCCTGCAACAAAAGGTAAGAAACATGCAGCTCAAGTCCCTGGCCACGGCCAAATTGACCGCCAAGGCAGCAGCACTCTTCGCCGTCGGTGCCCTCACCCTCACGGCGTGCGGCGGCAGCTCCACCCCCGCAGCATCCGAGGGCGGCATCCAGCTCATCAACGCAGGCAAGCTCACGGTCTGCTCCGACGTCCCCTACGAGCCCTTCGAATTCCAGAAGGACGGCAAGACGGTGGGCTTCGACATCGACATCGCCAACGAGGTGGCCAAGGACCTCAAGGCTGAGCTGAACATCGTGGACAGCTCCTTTGAGGCCATCGAGACCGGTACCGCGCTGACCGGCTGCGACGTGTCCATCTCCTCGGTGTCCATCACGGACACCCGCAAGCAGGTCATGGACTTCTCCGACCCCTACATGGATGACGACCTGACCCTCGTGGCGAAGGAAGGCTCCGGCGTGGAGAACATCGACTCCGCCAAGGGCAAGAAGGTGGGCGTGCAGCAGGCCACCACCGGCGCCAAGTACGCCCAGGAAAAGGGCATCGAGGCACAGCAGTTCGAGGACTCCGGCCTCCTGGTCCAGGCCCTCGAAGCCGGCACCGTCGACGCCGCCCTGGGCAACCAGTCCGTGCTCGGCTACGCCATCAAGGACAACACCCAGTTCACCCGCGTAGAGGACTACGCCACCGGCGAGAAGCTCGGCATTGCCATCAAGAAGGGCAACACCGCAATGCTGGACCAGGTCAACACCACGCTCAAGCGCCTGACGGACGACGGCAGCCTGGCAAAGTTCAAGACCACCTGGTTCGGCGAAACCGCCAAGTAGCCACCGCTTGGGGCCACCCCGGGCCCCGGTGAGCAGAGTTTAGGCAATGAGGCCCCGGTCGGCACGCACGGCAGCCGTCCGGGGCCTCAGCCACGCACAACGAATGTGAGCACCCAATGGCAATGACCGCACGCCAGCGAGCCAGAGTAAGCCTGTATGTCCAGGCCGGAATCTTTGTGGTGGCCATCGCCGCCCTGATCCTGGCCACGGACTGGAAGACCATGGCCACCAATGTCTTCAACTTCGGCAAGATCGGGCCGATGTTCCCGGACATCTTCCTGGTGGGCCTGAAGAACACCCTGATCTACACGTTCCTCGGCTTCGTGGTGGGGCTCAGCGGCGGCCTGCTGCTGGCCCTGATGAAACTGTCCAGCTTCCCGCTGTACCGCTGGATTGCCACCGGTTACATCGAGTTCTTCCGCGGCATCCCGGCACTGCTGGTCTTCATCGCCTTCGGCTACGGCGTCCCCCTGGCCTTCGGCGTCCAGTGGAACGTGACCATCATCGTGATGATCTCGCTGGGCATCGTTGCCTCGGCGTACATCGCCGAAACCCTGCGCGCCGGCCTGCAGGCGGTCCCCAAGGGCCAGCTGGAGGCGGCCCGTTCCCTGGGCATGCCGCAGTGGCGGGCCATGGTCACCATCGTCATTCCGCAGGCCTTCAAGATCGTCCTTCCGCCGCTGACCAACGAGGTCATCCTCCTCACCAAGGACTCATCGCTGATCTACGTCCTGGGCCTGACAGCTTCGCAGTACGAGCTCACCAAGTTCGGCCGCGACGGCATCTCCAGCCTGGGCGCCGGCCTCACGCCGCTCCTGGTGGCCGGCGCCTTCTACCTGGTGGTCACCATCCCCCTGAGCCTCCTGGCCCGGAAGTTCGAAAGCCGCTCCGCGCGGACCAAGCGATAGGCAGGGAAGCCATGAACGACGCCGTACATTCCACCACCGTGCACGCAGCCGGCGTGGACATCTCAGACCTCCGCAAGTCCTACGGTTCCAACGAGGTCCTCAAGGGCATCAGCCTGAACGTGAAGCCCGGTGAGGTGGTGTGCCTGATCGGTCCCTCCGGCTCCGGCAAGTCCACCCTGCTGCGCTGCGTCAACCTGCTGGAAAAGCCCAACCAGGGCAGCATCCAGGTGGGCGGTTTCGAGGCCACCGATCCCGATGTGGACATCGACAAGATGCGCCGCAAGGTGGGCATGGTGTTCCAGCAGTTCAACCTGTTCCCGCACCTCAACGCCCTGCGCAACTGCTCCATCGCGCAGACCAAGGTCCTCAAGCGCTCCCAGGCCGAAGCGGACAAGGTCTCGCTGCACAACCTGGAGCGCGTAGGCCTGGGGCACCTCGCCGACCGCTTCCCGGACCAGCTCTCCGGCGGCCAGCAGCAGCGCGTGGCCATTGCCCGCGCGCTGAGCATGAACCCGGAGCTGATGCTCTTTGACGAGCCCACCTCCGCCCTGGACCCGGAGACCGTTGGTGATGTCCTCTCGGTCATGCGGAACCTGGCCAAGGAAGGCATGACCATGCTGGTGGTAACCCACGAGATGGCCTTCGCCCGCGAGGTGGCAGACCGCGTGGTCTTCATGGACGGCGGCGTTGTGGTGGAGGAAGGCGTGGCCGAGCAGGTCATCGGCTCCCCCGCCCAGCCGCGCACCAAGGAGTTCCTGCGCCGCGTGCTCGACCCCACCCACATCAACATCGAGGACTAGGCCAGGCCTTCCCCCCGGTTTTCGGACAACTCGAATCCCTGGCGCTGCGGATACCCCCGCAGCGCCAGGGATTTTGTGCGTCTGGGCACCTTTACGCGCCGGGGACATCGCGCCGCGAACGTCGGGCCGAGAACGACGGCGGAACCGGGCGTGGGCATTCACGCCAGCCTTTACACGGGGGGCAGGCGGAGCCGAGAATGGGTCCCACCACAGCCCTCGCCCTGCAGCGCGCTGCCCGACCGCCTGCCGTCCGGTCCCGGGCCAGCAGAGGAGCGCCGATCCATGAACGATGCAACAGCCGCCCCGCAGGCAGCCTCGCCGGTCTCCGCCCGGGCAGCCCGGCTGGCGTCGATCCCGTCCTTCCTGCGGGTTGACGAATATATCCGGGAGTTCGGCGCACGGAGGGACGGGGTGGCGGGAGGCTGCGATTTCACATTCGGCAATCCCCACCAGATGCCCGCCGGCCGCTACGTCACTGCGCTGCAGGATGCGCTGGTCCCGCAGCATGACCAGTGGTTCGCCTACCAGGCCAACGGCCGCGCCGCCTGTGAGGCCGCCGCGGAGTCGCTTGAGGTGTTACTGGACGTCCCCTTCCGCCCGGAGGACATCTACCTCACCACCGGCGGTTTCGCCGCGATTGCGCTGGCACTGAAGACCGTTGCCGACCCCGGGGATGAGGTGGTCTTCAGCCTGCCGCCGTGGTTCCTGTACGAGCCGCTGATCCTCGAGGCGGGCCTGGTACCGGTGAAGGTCACGGTGGACACCACCACGTTCGACCTGGACCTGGGGGCTATTGAATCCGCCATCACCGACCGGACCCGGTGTGTCATCGCCAACACGCCCAACAACCCCACCGGCCGCATCTACCCGCCTGAACTGCTGGCCCGGCTCGCGCAGTTGCTGGAGACGGCATCGGCACGGATCGGCCGGCGGATCTACCTCATTTCGGACGAGCCCTACAACCGGATCGTG
The DNA here is from genome assembly GCF_001423525.1 of Arthrobacter sp. Leaf137. Taxonomy (GTDB): domain Bacteria; phylum Actinomycetota; class Actinomycetes; order Actinomycetales; family Micrococcaceae; genus Arthrobacter. The sequence continues at coordinate 337,948 of NZ_LMOI01000001.1, forward strand.
TTCGACGGCATCCGCTTTCACAGTCCCGTGGAGTTCTACCCTTACACTCTGTTGGCCTACTCGTATGGCAAGACCCATCTGTCGCCCGGCCAGCGGGTTGGCTATCTTGCCCTGCCGCCCGGAATGCCGCACCGGGATGACCTGCGTCCGGCCATCTCCGGCCTGCAGGTGGCAATGGGCTGGATATACCCGAACGCGCTGCTGCAGCACGCGCTGCCGGACCTCGAAAAGTTCTCCATCGACGTAGGCCAGTTGCAGCGCCGCCGGGACCGCCTGGTCGACGCTCTCGGCGGCATGGGCTACCGCGTGCACCCGCCGGAAGGCACCTTTTATCTGTACGCCACCTCCCCCATCCCGGACGACGAGGCGTTCACCGCGCGGCTCGCGGCCCGGGACGTCTTCGTCCTTCCGGGTGCGCTCTTCGAGACCCCTGGCTTCTTCCGGATTTCCCTCACCGCCAACGAGGACATGATTGAACGCAGCCTGCCGGTCTTCGAAGCGGCCCTGAAAGAAAGCCCTGCATGACAACTTTCCCCAACGCACAGGAGTGAAGCATGAATCCCAGGACCTATCCGGCGGGCGTCCCGTGCTGGATCGATACCACCCAGCCGGATGTTGACGCCGCTGCGGCCTTCTACTCGGGGCTGTTCGGCTGGACGTTCGAGGACGTCATGCCTCCCGGTGCCCCCGGCCGGTACCTGATCGCGAAGCTCGATGGCCTGGACGTCGCCGGCCTGGGCAGCGGCGGCGCCGCGGAGGCCTCCTGGAGCACGTACATTGCCGTTGACGACGCCGATGCCGCCGTCCAGGAGCTTGTTGCCGGAGGTGCCACCCTTCTTTCCAAGCCGGAGGACGCCGGCGAGGGCGGCCGGGACGCGGCCCTGGCCGATCCGCAGGGGGCCGGATTCCACGTCTGGCAGGCCAGGCGGAGACCGGGTGTCCAGGTGGCGAACGTGCCGGGAACCTGGAATTTCAGCGACCTGCATACGCCGGACCCGGGCCCTGCCATCAGCTTCTACCAGGAGGCCTTCGGCTGGAAGGTGGACGATCTCGGCTTCGGAATGCTGGTCCGGCGTCCCGGATACGGAGACCATCTGGAAGCCACCGTTGACCCGGACATCAGGAAACGTCAGTCACAGATAGCGGCGCCCATGGGGTTCGAGGACGCGGTTGCCTGGATCGTCACCACCGGTCCGGACAGGCCGCCGCACTGGCACGTCACGTTCACCGTCGCGGACCGGGACCAGACTGCTTCCGACGCCGAGCGGCTGGGTGCCGAGGTACTGCACCGGGACGAATCCGACTGGACACGCGAGGCACTCGTCCGGGACCCGCAGGGAGCCATCTTCTCCGCCAGCCAGTTCACTCCCCCGGGTGGCTGACGGCACGGGTTTCCCGCCTACTGCCCCGCCAGCACGCCAGTCACGGCCGCGGACACCGCATCCTTGATCCGCCCGTGGAGCTGCCGCAGGGCGCTGCGGTCGGTGCGGACCTCCACAATGCTGCGCCCCTTGACCGGCCGGCCGAGCGCTTCGGTGAGTCCCGCCGTCGTGGTCACCAGTGAATGGCCGACGCCGTAGGCTGCGGCGAGTGCCGCGATGTCGGCTGAGTGCGGGGTGGCGAAGAGGCGTTCGACGGCGTTTCCATAGCGGCCGCCGTCGCGCACGGCACCGTGCTCCAGCAGGTCGAAGATCGCTCCGCCGGCATCGTTGAGGACCACGATCCGCAGGTCTGGCACCTCCTCGCCGGTGCCGAGGAGCAGCCCGCCGGCGTCGTGCAGGAACGTGACGTCGCCCAGCAGGACGGTGGTTTCCTGGCGGCCGCCCAGGGCCAGTCCGGTGGCGGTGGAGATGGTGCCGTCGATGCCCGCCAAACCCCGGTTGGCGTACACGGTGGCGGCGGGGTCCGGGGCGGGGAGGGCTGCGAGGTCGGCGTCGCGGATGCCGTTGGAGGAGCCCAGGAGCAGCTGGCCGCGGGTGTGCTTCCACACGAGAGATGCCACCGATGGGCCCGTGGCAGCTGCCTCCGCGGCCACCACCTGGTCCACGGCGTGCTGGGCTGCCGAGCCCGCCAGAAGCCAGGTGTCCAGCCAGGCCGCTGATCCCCTTCCCGCAAATTCGGCGAGGTCGGCCAGGTCCGCCAGCGGCAGTTCCGTGCGGCGGCCGGGCTCGTACCAGGCCACGGGTACTGGCTGGTACAGCGCGGACTGGACGTCCGAACGGGCCAGCAGCGCGGCCACCGGCCGGGACAGCGTGGGCCGGCCGAACAGCACCACGCGCTCGATGGGCTGCGCGGCGTCGGGGCCGAAGTGCTCCAGCAGCAGCCGGTAGGGGCCTACTGCGTTTGGACCGAACCGGGCATTGGAGGACGGCTCGGCGAGCAGCGGCAGGTTGTGGGCGCGGGCGAACGCTTCGGCGACCGGACCGGCGTCGTGCCCTGCCAGCACTGCGGTGCGGCGCTCCGGCAGGTCTCCGGAGGCCGGGGGCAGGTTCATGACCAGCGGCTCGGCACCGATCCGGAAGCGCCGGCGCGCCGCGGTGGCCGGAAGCCCCTCCCCTTCCGCCGGCACCAACGGATCCCGGAAGGCGAGATTGAGCTGGACCGGGCCCGGCGGAATGTCATCGAATGCACCGGTCGCGGCGGACAGCGCGGTGCTGACGGCACGTTCGGGGCTGGCACCCGCTGGAACGTCGGCGGCGAACCGGACGTGGTCGCCGAACAGGTCCGGCTGGATGGTGGTCTGGTTCGCGCCGGTACCGCGGAGCTCGTCCGGCCGGTCCGCGGAGAGGACAACCAGCGGGACGGCGGCGTGGTTGGCTTCCATCACCGCCGGCATCAGGTTCCCGACGGCGGTCCCGGACGTGGTCAGCACGGCGGCGGGTGCGCCGGTGGCCAGGGCTAGTCCCAGGGCCGTGAAGCCTGCGGCCCGCTCGTCGATCCGGACCAGCAGCTCCACCCGGCCCGCCGCCGACGCCTCGGCCAGTGCGTAGGCCATCGGTGCCGACCTCGATCCCGGGCAGACCACCACGTGCTGCACGCCGCCGTCGAGCAGGAGCCCGACGGCGATGCGCGCCGCGGCAATGGCGCCCAGCGCGGGCGCGTCGAAGGCGGCGGCGTCGTGGGCGGCAGAAGTGGCGGCGTCGTGGGCGGGATCGTTCAGCGAAGTCACCAACCCAGTCTGCCACCCTCCAACGCCCGCTCACTTCCGGTCGTTTAAAACAAAACGCCCGCTCACTCTGGTCGCCTAAAACACAACGCCCGCTCACTCTGGTCGCCTAAAACACAACGCCCGCTCACCTGCCCCAGCTGACTGGAACTCCGGTGAGCGGGCGTTTGCCCCGAAGGCGCCACAAGTGAGCGCGCGTCGGTATTAGCCGCGGAACACCTGGATCACTGCCGGGCGCGGTGCGCGCACCTGGCCGGCGGCCGGCTTTGCACCCGCACCGACGTAGTCCGGGAAGTAGGAGTGCGGTGCTTCGAAGGTGCCTTCCTCGCCCGGGTGTTGGACTGCGACGAACACGGTCCGCTCCTCGTCGTGGATGATGGGGCCGCAGGTCTCGGCGTCGCGCGGGACGGCCAGGAACTGTTCCACCTTGCCACGCTCCGCGCCGTCCAGGGTGACCTTGAACAGGCCGTCGTTGTAGCCAATACCGGAAGGGGCGCCATCGGTGGAGATCCAGAGGTTGCCCACCGAGTCGAAGGCAACATTGTCCGGGCAGGAGATGGGCGAAACCTTGTCCACCGGGTAGCCGGAGAAGTAGGTGACGTCGCCCTGGGCCGGATCGCCGCAGACCAACAGCAGGTTCCAGCTGAAGCTGGTGGACGTCTGGTCGCCGGTTTCGGTGATTTCCACGATGTGGCCGTCGCGGTTCTGGGTGCGCGGGTTGACCTCCGTGGCACCTTCCTTACCGGCCTTGCCGCGGTCGGAGTTGTTGGTGCAGACCACGTAAACCTTGCCGGTGTGCAGGCTCGGCTGGACGTCCTCGCAGCGGTCCATCTTCGTAGGGCCGCCCTTGGCATTGGCCGCCTTATCAGCGGCGATGCGGGTATGAACCAGGACTTCTTCGACGGACATGCCGGCGATGGCTGACTTGCCGTCAACCACCAAGGGCAGCCATTCACCGATTCCGTCAAACGCACCGTCTGAGGGGACCACGCCGGTGCCGGTGATCTCCGCGGCGGGCGAGTTGCCGGTGAACTGGGCCACGAAGAGGTTGCCCTCGGACAGCAGGCCCATGTTGTTCTTGCGGTTGCCTTCGATGTACTTGCGCTTGGAAACGAACTTGTACAGGTAGTCGAACCGCTCGTCGTCGCCCATGTAGGCCACAACGTGGCCTGATTTGGCGACAATAACGTTGGCGCCCTCGTGCTTGAAGCGGCCCATGGCGGAGTGCTTCTTCGGAGTAGAAGTGGGGTCGAAAGGGTCGACCTCGACGATCCAGCCGAAACGGTTGGCCTCGTTTTCGTAGCCGGCGTTGCGGGTGTCGAAGCGGGGGTCGTCAAGTTCCCACTTGCGGGAGGTGGCGTTGGCGGTCAGGCCGTAGCGCTTGTCGCTGGCCGAGGCGCCGCCTGCCACGAAGTAGCCGTTGAAGTTCTCCTCGCCAGAGAGGATGGTGCCCCAGGGAGTGGTGCCGCCGGAGCAGTTGCCGAACGTGCCCTTGATGGCCTTGCCGGTGGGGTCGGCGACGGTCTTCACAAGGGCCGAGCCGGCAACCGGGCCGGTCAGTTCATAGGTGGTGTCGTCGAGGAAGCGGCGGTTAAGGGGTGCGCCCTGGACGTAGGACCACGGCTTGGTGGTGTTCTTGCGCTCGAGTTCGACGACGGCCAGGCCATGGGCGGCGCGGCCTATGGCCCGGGTTTCCTTGGCGTCGTAGCCGGCGGGAACCATGATGTTCTCGTTCGTGTACTCGTGGTTGGTGAACAGGACTGCGCGGCGGCCCTTGGTGTTGGGGATTTCCAGGATGTCCGTGTAGTCATTGTTGTAACCGAACTGGCGGGCCTGGGCGGCGGCGGTCTGCTTGTTGATGTCGAAGTCCGGCGAGTCACTGAACAACGGGTCGCCCCAGCGGATGACCGGCTGCCAGGTGAAGCCGTCCGGGACGGTAACCGCGTCAACGGCGGCGTCCACCGGCTTGATGGCGGTGAACTGAAGCTTGGACTTACCGAAGCCCTCCTTGGCAGCCTTGGACAGTCCGGCGGCGGAGGACGGTTCAGCCGATGTGACGGCGGAGCCGAGCGCCACGGCGAGGGCACCGGCAGCACCAAGGCCCAGTGCGGCGCGGCGGGACATGGTGGCGGAGGCGATATCACGGAAGTAGCTGTTGGAGCTGGTGTTGCAGGTTTCGCCTGCACACGCGTTGTCGCACTTCAGGGCACAGGTTACCGGGCTCCGCTTGCCCTTGGTATGGCCGAGCATGGGCAGCAGGTTAAATTTGCGGGCAGTTTCAGACATGGGGAACCTTCCAAGGAATCTCTCTGGGGTGCCCGATCACCTTTCCAGCCGGTTCCGACGCGGAGCCATCCAGCAGGTGAAGTTGAGGTTAACCGGCCATGACCTGCAGAAACGTCAGCGCCTACCCGGCCAGGAGGGCGTGGACGCGGCGCAGCCGTGCCAGCCACCAGTCCCGGCGTTCGGGCGTTGCCGCGTACTGCTCCAGCAGCCCGGGATCGGCGGCGGCTTCGCGGAGGGTGATGGCGCCGTCGTCGGCCGTCAGCGGGTCCCGGGTGATGTCGGATTCGAACAGGGATACTGTCCCCAGCCCGCAGGCGTAGGGCAGTTCGGGGAGAGCCGCCGCAAGGGCCAGCCCGGCGCGGATGCCCACGGAGGTGTCCAGCGCGGAGCTGACGACGGCGGGTAGCCCGGCCTGCGCCACGATGTCCAGTGCACGCCGCACTCCCCCGAGCGGCGCCACCTTGACCACAATCAGGTCGGCCGCACCGGCCCGTGCCACTTTCAGGGGATCGTCCTCCTTGCGGACGCTTTCATCCGCGGCCACCAGCACCGGCGTTCCCGCCGCACGCAGCCGCGAGCGCACCTCGGCCAGGCCCCCGATGTCCGGGACGGGCTGCTCAGCGTATTCGAGGCCGACGGCGGACAGCCGGGTCAGTGCCCTGACCGCGGCGGGCACGTCCCACCCGCCATTGGCGTCCACCCGGATCGTGGCGCCGGGGAGCTCCGCGCGGACGGCTTCCACCCGTGCGGCGTCGTCCTCCAGGGTTTGGCCGCGCTCCGCAACCTTGACCTTGACGGCATCCACCCTGCCGAAACGCGCCAGGACCTCCGGCACCCGGGAGGCTTCCACGGCAGGGACCGTGGCGTTGACGGGTATCGCCGTGCGCAGCGGCTGGGGAAACCCCTGCCAGGCGGCCTCGATGGCGGCGGCCAGCCACCGCGAAGCCTCGGCATCGCCATACTCCGGGAACGGGCAGAATTCGCCCCAACCGGCCGGGCCCTGGATCAGCAGCGATTCCCGTTTCATGATCCCGCGGAACTTCACCCGCATGGGCAGGCTGACAACGTGTGCCCCTGCCAGCAGTTCGTCCAGTGGGGGGATCTGTGCGTCGGGGGCATGCATGGGTTCACTGTACCGGCGAGCCGCGCGCGGCCGCCGCGGGCAGCAGAATGCCTGGGTGGGTAAGCCTAGATCCACTTGTTGTGCTTGAAGGTGACGTACAGTCCCAAACCCATGGCAAGCATCAGGCCGATGGCGTAGGGGTAGCCATAAGTCCACGTCAGCTCGGGCATCGCGGTGAAGTTCATGCCGTAGATGGACGCCACGAGGGTGGGGGCGAACAGGATGGCGGCCCAGGACGAGATGCGCTTGACCTGTTCATTCTGCCTGAAGCTGGATTCGGTCATCCGCTGCATCTCCTCGTTTTGCCGCTGCGCCACCAGGGCTGCGTTGACCGCGAGCGCGTTCTGTAGCAGTGCCCGGAAGGCCGCCACGCGTTCGTTGAGCCGCAGGACGTGGTCCAGCACATCGCGGAGGTGGTCCTGGAGGTCGGCATCAGCCGGGCGTTGCGGGGTTCCCGCCATCAGGGCCTGCAGGATCCCTGCCAGCGGGCTGGTGGCGCGCTGGAATGTGATGACCTGGCGGGAGAGTTCGTAGATGCGCCGCGAGACCTCGGGGTCGGCGCCGAAGAGGTCGTCCTCGATTTCGTCGATGTCGTTCTCCAGGCCGGCGGCCACTGGCTCGTACTCGTCCACCACCTGGTCCAGGATGCCGTAGAGCACAGCCTCGGGGCCAAGGGCCAGGAACTCCGGCATCGACTCCATGCGCCGCCGGACCTTGGCCAGGTCCGGCGATTCTGCGTGCCGGACGGTCACCACGTACTCGTCACCGGCAAAGACGTGGATCTCGCCGAAGTCCACCTTCTCCACGTCATCGCGGTACCTGGCCGGCCGCAGCACCAGGAACAGGCATTCGCCGTAGTGTTCCAGTTTGGCCCGCTGGTGGCCTGCGAGGGCGTCCTCGACGGCGAGCGGGTTCAGGTCGAATTCCTCGCCCACCGACTGCAGCTCCTCGGCGTCCGGGCGGTAGAGGCCGATCCAGGCCATTCCCTCGCGCTGCCTCAGCGCAAAGTAGGTTTCGTCCAGGCTTTCCGGGTCCGCTGTCCGCATTCCGTTCACGTAGACGGCGTTGTCGACGATCGTCACGGCTTCGCCTCCTTCAGGAGCCACCGCGGGGCCCGCGCCGGACCCCTTGCACGAAGGGTAGACCTTCGGGACGAGCACGCCAACAGCCCCTTCTTTGCATATCCATATGGGTATACGATGAGGCCATGGCACGGGCAGCGACAACCGCAGATGCGTTTAACGCCGTGGCCGAGCCCCGCCGTCGGGAAATCCTGGACGTCCTGGCCGGCGGCGAGCGGACCGTCAGCGAACTGGTGGAACTGCTGGACCTGGCGCAGCCGCACGTGTCCCGGCATCTGCGGGTGTTGCGGGAGGTGGGCGCCGTGGAGGTCCGCGACGCCGGGCGGCAACGGGTCTACCGGCTCCAGCCGAAGGCGCTGAAGCCCATCCACGACTGGGTCTCCGGCTACGCGGACCTCTGGGCGGAGCGCTTCGGCCTCCTCGACGGCGTGCTGGATGACATCCGGGAGCAGGAAAAACAGGACGGACACTAAGGAGCAGGACAATGGCACAGGCAGGCAGCAGGACCATGGACGTGACCTTCCCCAGCGACCAGGAAATCCTCATCACCCGGACGCTGGATGCACCGCCGCACCTCGTCTTCAGGGCCTGGACCACGCCGGAGCTCGTCAGGCGCTGGTGGCCGGGACGGCGCGGCCAGATGACGGTGGCGGAGATGGACTTCCGGGTGGGCGGGAAGTGGCGGTACGTCATGCTGGCGCACGGCGAAGCGGAGGTGGCCTTCCACGGCACCTACCGCGAGATCGTGCCGGACCAGCGGATCGTGCACACGGAGGTGATGGAGTTCCCGGGCACGGCACAGGACGGCGAAGAAGGCGCGGTGGTCAACACGGTCACCTTCGAAGCGGCCGACGGCGGCGCCGGCACCAGGGTCAGCATCCGCACCCATGCGGGCAGCAGGGAAGTCCGGGACATGATTGCGCAGTCCGGCATGGAGGGCGGCGTCCGCGAACAGTTCGAGATCCTCGGGGAAATCGCGGCTACCCTCGCCTGACGCGGGGGCAGCACACCAGGAGATGCAACAGTTGTTACAGTCCATCGTGTGACTGAGTCCGGAACCCCTTCCCGCCAGCGGGTGGCCACCCGCACCACCACGGCCCCGCTGTACGCCGCCGGGTTCGTGACGGCCTTCGGCGCCCACAGCATCGCTGCCGGCCTGGGCGCGCAAAGCGGGAACATCGGCCTGACGCTGCTGAACCTGGGCATCCTGCTGGCCCTGTACGACGTCGCCGAGGTTTTCCTCAAACCTGTCTTCGGCGCCTTCAGCGACCGGGTGGGGCCCAAACCGGTCATCGTGGGCGGGCTCCTGGCCTTCGCTGCCCTGTCGCTCATCGGACTGTGGGCAGCGGACCCGCTCATGCTCGCCCTGGCCCGGCTGGGCCAGGGCGCCGCCGCCTCAGCCTTCTCGCCGGCGTCGTCCGCCATGGTGGCGAGGCTCGCACGCGGCGGCAAGGCGGGCGCCTACTTTGGCAAATACGGCTCCTGGAAGAGCCTTGGCTACATCATCGGCCCGCTGCTCGGGGCAGGGCTGATCCTGGCCGGCGGCTTCGCCCTGCTGTTCGGCGCCCTGGCCGTACTGGCAGCGGCCACCGCCGTGTGGGTGCTGGCGGCGGTACCGCATCTTGAGCCGCTCCCCCGCCAGCGCTACACGGTCATGGACCTCGCCCGGCAGGTGGGCGAGCGCAGGTTCTGGGTTCCCACGCTGGTCCTCGCTGCCTCCACCGGTGCGCTCGGCGCGGCCATCGGCTTCCTTCCGGCACTCGCCACCCGCCACGGCCTGGACGCTTTCGCCGGTACCGCCGCCGTCAGCGTCCTGGCGCTCGGCTCGGTGCTGACCCAGCCGTGGATGGGCAGGCTGCGGGACCAGGGCCGGGTCGCGGACAACAGGGGCACGACGGCGGGGCTGCTCCTGATTGCCGCCGGCGTCGCACTGCTGGCGGCCGCCCCCGCCGCGGTCACCATCTTCCTTGCGGCGGCGGCGATCGGAGTGGGCATCGGCGCTGCCACTCCCCTGGGCTTTGCGCACCTGGCGGACAGCACACCGCCGGAACGGATGGGCCGCACCATGGGCTCGGCCGAGCTCGGCCGAGAACTCGGCGACGCCGGTGGTCCGCTCCTGGTGGGTGGCGTGGCGACGCTGACGGCCCTGCCGTTCGGGCTGGGCGCCCTTGCCCTGATGGTGGCTGCGGCCAGCATCCCCAGGCTGCCCCCACCCAGCCCGCCCGAGTAGCGAACACCGACGGCGCGCCCAGCACACGCGGAGAGGCCTCCCAGCTTTCTATGACACCCTTATCGACGATGACTTCCTCACGGCAAACGCACCCCAGGACGCCTGCCCGGCCCGCACCGGGATCGGGTTTCCTGTTCGTGCTGGCCACCCTGGCCTGCGTTGCCGGGCTCGTGGCCACGTACTACTACTTTGTGCAGACCACCACCGGGCAGTTCATCGATGAGTCCGCGCTGGTGGAAGCAGTGGACATCCACGGCCCGGCCGGCAAGGCAACCACCCGGTTCCTGGACCTGCTGCCCACCATTTCCCTGGTGATGGCCGCCGTCGTGATCCTGTTCGTCACCGTGATCCGGAAGCACTGGACCGAAGCCGGGATCGCCGTGGCCGCGTGCATCGGCGCGAACGTGGCCACGCAGGTGCTCAAGGACCTGCTCCCGGCCCGCCCGGACAAGGGCGTGGTAACCCTGGAGCTGAACTCGCTGCCGTCCGGGCACACCACCCTGGCGGCATCCGCTGCGGCTGCCGTGTTCCTGATGGCATCGCCCCGGTGGCGGCCCATGGCCGGGTTCGTGGGCGGCACGTTCGCCATCGCCTCCGGGGTGTCCACCCTGATCAACCAGTGGCACCGCCCGGCCGATGTTGTGGCCGCGTTCCTCCTGGTGGGGGCGTTCATGATTCCTGCCGGGTGGCTGATCCTGCGGCGCGGAACCTGGATTGCGTGGGAGGGCTTCAACCGGCACATCGGCTCGGCCAGGATCTGGCTGGTCCTTCCCGTGCTGATTGGCCTGGCTTCCGCGGCCGTGGCGGCCTATTCGCTGATCCGGATTGCGCCGAGCCCGTGGCAGGAAACCAGCACCACCAACTACTTCTGGGCCGGGATCTCGCTGATCGTGATCGCCGGCTACCTGGCCACGGTGGCCACCACGTCCCTGTTCGCCTTCGCGGCGCGGCGCCGCTGACGCCAGGACTGGGGCTCTCTGGGTCACCCTGACCACCTCCCCCTTTTCCCTCCCCAACTAGGTAGCAGTAGATGTCGTTTTGAGGGCTCAGAACGACATCTACTGCTACTTAGTTGAAAGGACGATTAGGCAGGTCCCCGCAACGCCTATCTGTAGACCTCGCGTCGACTCAAACCTGACAGGATTTTGAGTGTTCCTTGCGGCAGATCCGGCCCTTCCTTGATCTGCCTACCGGATAGTAACTTTTACCGGGTTGCTGGGACCCGGTAACGCGGCTCCTGTTGGAGGCGCTCCAATTCTCCTGGCGGCGTCTTGAAGTGGGCGCCGCCAGGAACCCACTTCCAGTCAAACGAACCGTTCCCGCCAGGGCAGCGGTTCTTTCGCTTTTAACGGCTTGTTGCCCTGGCGGCGCCTTGCCCTGGTGATCCGCAGGGAAATCCGCGGGTTCTTAAACCACACCAGCTCGGCAGAAGCTGGCGCCGCCCTCGGGGGGGGGGTGGTGGCGGCGCCTGCATCCGCCGAGCTGGCGGACTAACTCGTGGACTTCTGGAGGCCAATTCCTACGAACAGGTGATCTCGCTGTTGCCGTTTCCCTTTCGGATAGAGCGGAGGACCGAAGCTGAAGAATTGTCCTTGTAGGTAACGGTCACCACGATGTCGATCAGCCCGGTGCTCTGGCCGCTGACGAGGGGGTGCCCTGTGGTGAGACTGATCTTGCCGCTCGTGTTGGGCGCTGTAATCTGCCAATCCGAATAGGTTGCCGAGGAGTTGACCGCAGAGACAGAGAGCGTCGCCGGCAGCTGATTCGACGAGAGAGTTGTACTCGGCGCCACCGTAAGTTCCACGGTTTTCTTCGATGGGTCGGCACACGAAAGTGTGAAGGCAGGCCCAGCCCAGGAGCCAGCCGCTGTGACAGTCATGGTGGCGGTGGCGCTTTGCTGCCACAGGGCCGACGCCGCAGTTCCACCGAGCCCCAGCATAACTGTCAGCACGAAGGCACCGACGGCCACCGCGGCCCCTGGCAGGTTCCGGAACGTACGCATCTAGGCCACGCCTCCGGCCGGACCCTTGCTGCCGCGGGGTTTGCGGACGGACTTGTAGACGGTGATGGCGCCGTAACCGATGAGGCCGACGGCTGCCAGGACAGTCCAGGTGCCCCGGTCCGCGTTGCCCAGGGCGTTTGCCACGAAGCCCACGTACGGGACCGCGTAGAACAGCTTGCCCTTGACCTGGATGGCCCGGACGGGCTCGGGATCGTTGGCGCCGTTGTTGTCGCCCTTGGTGATCAGCGTCTTCTCCCCCGCCTGGGTGGAACCGAAACCGACGATCCGGTGCGTGTCCACGTCCGGCCGGCCGGAATACATCTGGAACGTGATGACATCGCCGTACTTGAGTTCGTCGAACGCCACCGGCTTCATCACCATGAACGTACCTGGCGGGAACTTCTGCACCATGGACTTGGTCAGGATGGTGTAGGACTGCGAGCCGGTTGCCACCGGAATCACGATCAGGACCACGGCCGCGAACAGCGCCACGAGCATGGCGGACATGCTCAGGATGCGTCCGACGGCGGCCCATGCCCCGGTGCCCTTGCGGCGGCTTGCGTCAGCGTCCGACGGCGACGGGTTGGCGGAGCGGGACTTCTTGCGCGATGCGCGGGCCGGGAAGGCCGGCCCGGCGGTCAGGTCAGCAGCCACCGGACACCCCGCACTGACGGGCGGTGAGCGGAAGGGTGATGTTCACTGCTTGTCCTTTCACGGAGCTGGGGGCCGCCGAGCTGAGGCTGGCCTGGAAGCAAAAGATGGTGGAACCGTTTTTGGCCACAGTGGGCGAGTCAAGCCCGCCTGCGCCGATCGCCAGGTAGCCGGCGCTGTTGCTGCATTCCGTGGTGGAGGTGGCCCGCTTGGCGGTGACACTGATGTAGCTGGCCAGGGTCCCGCCGCTGACATTGGTGATGCTTGGCTGGCCCGCCGTGATGACGGTGTTGAACTGGCCACCGGCGTTGGTGTTGTTGGTGACCTGCACCCCGCCGTACACCGGGGTTCCCGGCCCCAGCGTGCCTGCCGGAGACAGCGTCAGGGTGGCTGCCGTTCCGTTGGCTAACGTCATGTTGGTGGTTTGGCCCGAGTTGACTGCTTTGAGCGCCATGTCGAACGATGCCGAGCTGACTGTCCCGGGAGTCGCAACAACTGTGGCATTCCAGAGGGCGTAGCTGCCCTGTACGGTGAGGAGGCCCAGGAGCACTGCTGCGGCGACCAGGGCCGCCGCCTGCAGTGAGCGCTTGATGCGCATGGTGTCTCCTCCTGATCTGTTTCCTTATTCTGCTGGCCGGGCGGCCCGAGGGCCACCCGGCCGTGTCAGGTTAGGAAAGACCAGTCTGGGTCAGCTGGGTCAGCGTGTAGCCCACGTTTCCGAGGTCGTAGTTCTTGGCGACATCGCTGCGGCCGGTTGTGGTGCTCTTGAATTCGAAGACGGTCGATGCCGTCACGGTCTGCGTGGCGCTTCCGCTGACAGGCTTCAGGACTGTGTTGGCCGTAACGTCACCTGCGGTGTTGGTGAGCTTCATGGGCGAAATGACGAGGTTGTCAGCGGTGAAGGTGTTGGCCGGAACGTTGGCGAGCACCACGCTGGCGGCCATCTTGTCACCGACCAGCGTCACCGTCAGGGCCTGCGTGTAGGTGAGCTTGTCACCCGGAACCACCCTGTAGGTAGCGATGTCGATGGTGGCGCCGGTGCGGTCAGTCCAGACGCCGGCGGCAGTTGCGACGTTCAGGTCGCCGGCAACGATGTTGCCGGGAGTTGCGGAGGCTGCGGCGTTCCAGTTGGCCAGGGTGCCGCCGCCGCCCAGCAACAGTGCTGCGCCTACGGCGATGGCTGCGGTTCCCTTGATCAGAGTGCTGTTCTTCATGATGTGTCCCCTCAGACTTTGCTTACTTGGGTGGAAGTTGTCTTGCTGGGAACAACAATGCACAGCCAAACGCAGGAACATATCGCGAAAAAAGGCAAAGAAAGCTCAAGTTATTTGAAAGTTAAACCACAGCCTGAACAGGGCTTTTATCGGTTGCAGCCCCGCAGCGGGCTTACAGCGAGGGCCCCGCCGCCGGGAGGGCCAGCTGCTCAGTGATGATCCGGGCGGTTTCCGGGTCGCCCAGGATCCGGAAGTGCCCGGCCGTGGGAAGCGCGATATTGGTGGCGCCCGGCAGGACGCTCCCCTCGGGGATGTGCGGATCGAACGGGCCGTAGATGGAGGTGATTCTGCTGTTGATGGCTTCTTCGCGGGCCAATTCGAGGGTCAGGGCATTCCGTGGCGAGAACATCCGCAGGCTGGGCAGCAGCATGTACCTGGCGTAGCTGGAGCCGGAAAAGGGGGTGCATACGGTGATCATTTTGCTGATCCGGCGCTCCGGGTCCATCATCAGCATCGCGTACTTGCCGATCAGCCCGCCTTTGCTGTGCGCCACGATGGCGGCGTCACGCAGCCCCGCCTCCTCGATGTGCTGGGCCACCAGCCGGGCCGCCGCCGGGATCTCCAGCTTGTTCCGCTGCAGGACCGTGACCACGTGGACGGGGTGGCCGGCGTCGTGGATCCGCTGGATCAGGGGCAGCATGAACTGCCAGTTTTCGTACACCCCGGGGATGATCACCACGGGGTTCCGTGTGCCCTGGTGGAAAGAACCGGGCTGCACCCGGGACAGGACGCCCTCCACCTGGCACATGGCCGCATACACATAGTCCTGCACCCACCACAGCGCCTTCTGCAGCGGGCTGGTCCGAACCCGAGTCCCCGTTTCACCCATGTGTCGAGGATAACCGCGGTCCGGCGGGTACCCACCAATGCGGCCGGCCAAACTCCCCCGTTGCCCTATCAGACCGCGTTCCAAAAACCGCCGTTTGGTGACCCGATCCGATAAGGCAATGAGAGGGTCACAGAATCTGTGGGTGTTCGGGACGGAACCCGATGCCGATGAAGCGGGCTGCCGCGCGGTGTATCCGCGGGGCGAAGGCGCGCAGAACCCACTTGGCCGGCCGGGGAACGAAGGAGCGCCGGCCGGGGCGCCGGGCAATGGCCCGGTGGCCCAGGCGTTGGATGCGCTGCATTTTCCGGACAGGTACCTCCCGCCGTTTCTGCACCGCTGCGAGCATGTCGTCGCGCACCTCGCCACAGGCGAGCCCGGGGGCGACGGCGTTGGCGAGTGCCACGGCATCCTGGATGGCGTAATTGACGCCGACGCCGAACATGGGCGACATCGCGTGGGCCGCGTCCCCAATGGCGATGAATCCGGGCCGGTGCCACGTCTCCAGCCGGTTGATCTTCACGGACAGGAGTTTGATCTGGTTCCAGCCCACGAGGCTCTCCGCAGGGACGGCAAGGTGGGAAGCCGCGGCACCGATGCGGGCACGGAACGCCGCAAGCCCTTCGGCTTTGATGCTTTCGAAGCTGTCTTTGCGGATGATCATGCCGGATTGATAGTAGCTGCCCCGGTCCAGGGTCAGCACCAGGCCCTTGCCCGAAACGTATCCGAGCGTTGGCGGAAGCGGGTCGCGGGGTTTGGGCAGGTGGAACCACAGCACGTCAATGGGCACGCCCGACCCTGTTGGGTAGAGCCCGGCGTCGTTCCGGAGCGTCGATCCGCGCCCGTCGGCGGCCACGGTCAGGGGCGCGTGGATTTCCAGGGCGCCGTCAGGATCCGCGGCCCGGACACCGGCCACGCGGCCGCCGTCGTGAAGGACTTCATCTGCCCGTGTGCTCATCCGGAGCTCGAACCCCGGGAGCGCCGAGGCCTCGGCCGCGAGGAAGTTCAGGAAATCCCATTGCGGGGCGAACACCAGGAAGTTGTCCGGCGCCGGCAGGGTGCCAAAGTCCGCGATCGTGAACCGCTCTCCGTCGAAGACCGCGTCCATGGTGGTGATGCGGGTCAGCGGCAGGTCCAGGAACCGCTCCAGCAGCCCCAGCTCGCGCAGGAGCGTAAGGGTGGACGGGTGGATGGTGTCACCGCGGAAGTCACGGAGGAAGTCGGCGTGCTTTTCCAGGACCGTGACCTGCAGGCCGGCCCGCGCGAGGAGGTAGCCAAGCACCATACCGGCAGGCCCTCCCCCGGCGATGACGCAGTCCCGCTTGATGCTCCGGGGAGTGTTCATGCGTACAGTGTCCACCCACCAGAGCCCGCTGCCCTATCAGATGGAGTCCCCAAGATGCGGTTTTGGGGACTCCAAGTGGTGGCGCAAGTCAGTAGTTGCGGCGGTGCTTCAGGCGGGGAATGACGACGGCGAAAACGGCCGCCGCCGCGAACCCCAGGATGCCGGTGGCCGAGATCCCCGCGCCCAGCGATGCCACGGCGGTCACCCCGGAGAGCAGCAGCGGCCCGCCCGTGGAGCCGGCGTCGGCCATGAACCGCCAGAGGCCCAGGAACTGGCCGCGGCCGCGGTCCGGCGAGAAATCGGCCCCCAGCGTCATCACCAGCCCGGAGCTGATGCCGTTGCCGAACCCGATCAGCAGCGAGGCCAGCAGCAATCCCGTGAACGAGCCCGTCAGCGGGATCAGCACCAGCGCCGCGCCCATCAGCAGGGTGGACGGTACGGCCACGAACTGCCGGCCCTTGCGGTCCATGAGCTTGCCGGCCGGATAGAACACCAGCATGTCGATGGCCCCGGACAGGCCGTAAATGAGCGAAGCGGACGTGGCATCCATACCCAGGTGGTCGGCCCACAGCGGGATCACCACCTGCCGCGAGGAGCGGAGGGCGGACAGCAGCAGGATGCCGATGCCCACCGAGAGGAAGACCCCCGCATGGGACACCGCAACGCTCCGGAGCGTGGGCTGCGGGCCTGGTTTGCCGCCGTCGGACGCGTGCGGAGCGGCCAGGTCCGGGATGGTCAGGGACAGCAGCGCGGCGGCCGCCATGGCCACCACACCCACCCAGTAGGCGCCGTTGATGCCGCCAAACTGCATCACCGCAGCTCCCAAGAACGGTCCGATGAACACGCCGATCCTGTTCACGCCGCCCAGCGTGGACAGCGCCCTGGCCCGGAAATCCACCGGCACCGCCTCGGTGAGGTACTTTTGCCGGGCCAGGCCAAAAACGCTTCCTGACATCCCGACGACGGTCATCGCCACGGCGAGCAGCACCAGGCCGTTGGGCGCAAGGGAGGTCAACCCGGCGGCGGCGAGCGCCAGGCCGGCGGCGACGGACGCGCCCACGATGGACCAGCGTTCACCGAACTTCAGCGTGACCAGCGACGCCGGCAGGTTGAAGAACCAGGACCCGAGCCCCATCAGGGTGACGATGAGGGCTGCCACGGCGACGGTGGCGCCGAGGTCGCGGGCGGTCAGGGCCACCACGGGAAGGATGGCCCCCTGCCCCAGGCCAAACAGGAGGGTGGGTCCAAAGGCGGCCACCGCAATGCTGCGCAGGTTGAAGGGCTGGGAGCCACCGGGGGAAGTCATCAGATTTATCCTAGGGCTGCACCCTCTCTCACCCCGGCGCGCAACGTCGCCCCGCGCAACAGAAACTACTGCCGGGGGCGGGGTGCCAGCCCTGCCAGTGACCGGATCAAGGCCACCGCCTCCACCACGGCACCGATAACCGAGCCCATCATTCCCAGAGCCAGGAACACCCGCACCACCATGGGCCAGCCGGACCAGCCATCGCCGAAATCAAACGGGAAAACGTCCCAGAGACGGAGCAGCGCGGCCATTCCGAAGCCGAGAACCACCAGGTTTCCCAGGGCCTGCAGGCCCCTCGACCGGACCACCACAAATGCGAGGTTCAGGATGATGCCGGCAATGAGGGCGGCATTGACGGCGTCAAGGACGCGCGTCATGTCCGAAGTCAGGAACGGCACCGTGCGCCAGCCGGGCCACATATTAATGGCCCACAGCAGGACAGCATTGACAAGGACGGAGCCAACGCCGCCGCCGCGGCTGGTCGTAGCCATGCCACCAGCGTCGTTCCGGGCTGCCTTGGTCCGGAAGTGCCGAAGGTCCCACGGGGCGGGCTGAACGGCAGCGCGGGACCCGCCTTCCCGGGCAATAAATTCGGGGGTCACAAACGGCCCGCGGAGGAGTACATTTCGCCTTAGGGGTGCTGTTCCGCGCCCCCAGCCAAGGGGAGGTCAACGTCATGGGTGAAGTGTGGATCCGTACGCTCGGCAACGGGCTGGTCCGGGCAGACAGAGCCACGGAAATTTCATCCACCCGCGGATCCCTCCACGAGGACCAAGGGTATTCGCTGAAGGTCATCGTGGACGGCAAAGGCCATGTGCTCATTGACGACGCGGACCTGCAGGGCTCCCTTGGTGATCGGCTGGAGTATGCCCGGCACATGGAGGACGCCCTGCTGCTTGCCATGGATGAGGCCCGCGAGAACGATGCCTCAGTGGTGGTGTCCTTCGAGCCTGAGCGGCAGCGCTGGTCCGCAGCCCCCGTGGCAGTGTTGACCGGAAGGCTTCCGGACCAGGCTGGCAGGGTTCCAGAAGCAGTGGGCTGACCTGCGGTCACAGGATCAGCATCGAAGCCGCCGGTAATAAATTCGTCAAAGTGTTGCGTGCATCACATTCAACCCCTACTCTGTATGAGGCTGATGAAAACGGCCACGCAAAAAGCTGCAGCGTCGCAGCCAATGCCGGGGAAGGCTTTACATCTTGAACTCTAAGCTCCACATTGTTGTCCGTATTGATCTCGACCACGCACGTGCGAAGGTGATTGCAAAGGGGCATATCACCGTCCACAGCATCAACGCCCTTTATGTAGTCGCTAAACGGGCCAACTCCTTGAGGGAAGGGCTTGACCTGGAACTGGACATCTCGCAGGCCTTCGTGGATGAAGCCGCACTGGAGATGCTCCGTACCGCGTCAGAAACCCGACATCTGCCCACCAGGATCGATCCGCTCCAGGCACCCTGCACCATCAGTGTCCTGGCACCACGCCGCAAGGTTCCCGCCGCCGCCACCCGCCTGGCCGCATAGCGAAGACCCTGGCACCACAGAGCCCATGCATCGGGCCCGCGTGCCAGCCATTCCTGAAAGTTCCGCCCCTCGCCCTGTCCCCTTGCCGCTGAACCCACACATACGGGTGGCGGCTCCGGACGGGGCGACGTGCGGTTAAGGGCGCACTCAGGCGTGCGACGCCAACCATTCCCTGAGCTGCGGCACTGGAAGCGGACGGGCGAAAAGGTAGCCCTGCGCAAGGTCGCAGCCCATGTCCTGCAGCGCCTGTGCCTGGCCGGAGGTTTCAACCCCCTCAGCCACGGCCCGGATTCCCACCGCGTGCGCCAGGTCGATGCAGCTGCCCACGATCGCGCCGTCCCCGGTATCCAGTCCCAACCCCATGATGAACGACCGGTCAATTTTCAGTTCGTTGACAGGGAATTTCTTCAGGTACGTAAGGCTTGAGTAGCCCGTGCCAAAGTCGTCGACGGCGAGCCCCACGCCCAGGTTCTTGAGGGCGTTCAGTGATTCCACGGCCGCGCCGGGATCGGACATCAGTGCCGTTTCGGTGATTTCAAGCAGCAGCAGCGCCGGGTCCATGCTGCGCCGCTCCAGCGCGCCCTCCACCATGTCCACCAGCCCGGGATCGTTGAGTTGCCGGGCGGACAGGTTGACGGCAAATTCCAGTCCGGCACCGTGGTCATTCCGGCGCAGGCTTTCAGCGAGCTTCAGGGTTTCGTCGAGCACCCACGCACCCAGCGGACGGACCAGCCCGGATTCCTCGGCCATGGCAATGAATTCCGACGGCGGCAGCAGGCCTCGGGCGGGGTGCTGCCAGCGGACCAAGGCCTCCACTCCGCTGGCCCGCCCCGTACGAAGGTCGATCCGGGGCTGGTAGTGCACCCGCAGGGCGCCTTCGCCGATGCCGCGGCGCAGTTCGCCGAGGGCTCGAAGCCGGTCCACGGCCGGGTCCGATGGTGCCGGCCGGTGCAGCTCCCAGCGGTTCCTGCCACGCTCCTTGGCACGGTAGACGGCGATGTCTGCACGGCGGATCAGGTCCTCAACGGTGTCGCCCCCGCCCTGGGCAACCGCGATGCCGATGCTTGCGGAGATGACGATTTCCAAGCCCTCGAGATGCATCGGTGCAGCCATGACGTCCAGCAGACTCGCTGCCAGTGCCGTCGCATCGTCTGTCCCGGCCACCTCGTCCACCACCACGAACTCATCACCGGACAGCCGCGCCACCGCACCGGACGCCTGGACGGCGGCGGCCAGCCGTCCCGCCACGGACACCAGGAGGTTGTCCCCGGCGCTGTGGCCCAGGCTGTCGTTCACCGCCTTGAAATGGTCAAGGTCGATGAAAAGGGCCGCCAGCGATTTCCGCTCGCGCGTTCCGCCGTGCGGTGCTGCGCCGAACCGCGCCTTCAAGCCGGCCCGGTTTGGCAGGCCGGTGAGCGCGTCGTGCAGCGCCAGCCGCCGCAGTTCCTGCTCCGCCAGGGCACGCTTGGCGTCCGATTCTTCAGCCGCCCGCAACGCCGAAACCAGTTCCGTCTCGTACAGCCGTCGCTCGTGGGCGCTGAAGATGATCACACGGATGCTGCCCGATTCCTGGCCAGCGGCCGCAAACCTTGAGGCCGAGAGCAGTGCCGGGCGCCGGATATGGTCCGCACCAACGATGTCCACTGCGATTTCCGAGACCGAACCGGTGATCCCCAGCTGGGGAATGCAGTGCGTGGCGTAAAGGATCTGATCACCCACGGGCATCAGGAACTGCAGCTTCGTCCCCAGGAGGGTTGTCCTGCTGTAACCGGTCCACCGCACGAAGGTGTCATTGACGGCGGCGATCCGGCCGCCGTCGTCCGTTACCAGGTATCCGCACGGCGCCTGGTGGAAGAGCGCCTCGAAGTTGACCACGGGCCGGCCCGCGGTGTCCGTCACGGGCGCGGGCCGATGTACTGCAGGATCGCTCCTGCAGTGGCTTCGGGTGCGCTCACGTGGGGGCAGTGGCCGGTGGCCTGCAGGTGCACCAAGGTGCTGTGTCCGAGGTGTTGGTGGACATAGGTACCCACCTCCGGAGGAGCCAGGAGGTCATCGGAGCACTGCAGGATCAGGCTGTCGCACTGGACCCGGTCCAGGATTGAACGGCTGTCCGAGAGGAACGTGACCCGGGCAAAATGGCGGGCAATGGACGGGTTGGTCCGGCAGAAGCTGGACCGTAGCTCTTCCGCGTACTCCGGAGAATCGGGGTTGCCCATGGCCATGGGCGCCAGCGCCTCGGCCCAGGCGAAATAGTTGCTGTCCAGGGACTTGAGCAGCCCTTCGATGTCCTCATGCGAGAACCCGCCCACGTAGCCGTCGTCGGCATCGTTCGTATATCGCGGCGACGGGGCCACCAGGATCAGCCTGGCGAACCGCTCCGGTTCGCGGGCGGCAGCGATCAGCGCGATCATGGCGCTGACGCTGTGGCCCACCAGGATCACGTCGGCCAGGTCCAGGGCGGCACAGATTTCCAGGACGTCGGTGGCGTAGCCGTCCAGGGTCCCGTATTTCTCCCGGTCGTAGGCGTCCAGGTCGGAGTGGCCGGCACCCACATGGTCGAAGAGCACCACCCGGTAGTCAGCGGCGAAGTAGGGCACCAGCCGCCGCCACATGTCCTGGTCGCAGCCGTAGCCGTGGGCGAAGAGCATCACCGGACCGTCCGCGCGGCCCAGCACTGTGACGTTGTTGCGCTTTGCAACCGCCTCTGCTGTGAGCGCTCCGAGCATGATCCATCCCCTAGGTCGCAGGCAGGGTGACTTCTTTCTCAGATATTAGTAGCGGCCGGCCAGGAACCAACACAAATTTCGCGCAAGACCCCCGGGAGCCGCGGACGCCCCGCGCACGGCTCCCAGGGGCAGGCCCGGACAGGCTTAGCCGGTGACCCCGCTCAGTTCGTTCGGCGCAGCGTCCAGCGTGCCGGTGCCGGCGACCTTCCCGGTTTCGATGTCGACGGCGTGGATGGCCTTCGACGCCGGGTCCGTCACGTAGGCGGTGTGCCCGTTGACGAACAGGGTGGGCCGGGGCTGCTGCCAGTCCAGCGGTTCCTCCCACGGCACGGTCACCGGGAAGACATTTTTGACAGCCGCCGTTGCGGGGTCAATGACGTGCAGCGCGCCGTCCGTGCCGAGTACCAGGGCCTCGCCGTGCGGGCCGCGGCCCAGGGAACGGAAGCTGTAACTGGTGCCCAGGTCCACGAAGGCCAGGGATTTCGTCTCGGTGTTGATCAGGGACACGGTCTCCGGCCGTTCCAGTTCGGCGTCCTTGTCCTGCTTGTAGTCGCCCAGGGTCACCGGGGATTCCTCCGAGCCGGCCTGGTTGCCGATCCTGCCGTATTCAGTGGGGCTCTCCAGTTTGGTGATGGCGCCATCGGCGTAGATCAGGACGCCGGTCTGGCATCCGATGACCACTGCCTCCCCGGCTGCCGTGGCCTCGCCGTGCACTCCCGGGCAGTCCTCATTCCTGGCGATTTCCTTGCCGTCCGCATCCAGCACCACTATTCCGGGCCGTTCCTGGTCGTTCCCGAGGGTGAGGACAAGCTCACCGTTGGCGAGTTCGACGGCGACGCCATGGTGGGCTTCTTCGGCGCGGTGGGTTTCCACCCGGGGCTGTCCGGAGGCCAGGTCCGCGGAGTTGAAGACGGTCACCTCGCCGGTCCCGTCGCTGAAGAGGATGGTCTTTCCATCGTGGCGGACTACGTGGCCGGGCTTGGTGGTGGGGAAGACGATGTCCGTCATGGCCGGGTCTTGGGCGTAGTGCCTGCCGCCGTCGGTCCACGCCCCGGTGTCCAGGACCTCGAATCCCTTGGCGGTGGAGATGACCACGTGGCGGCCGTCGCCGGCGGGGTTGATGCGGTTGAACCCCTCCATGGGAAAGTCGGCCAGCACCTCGAAGGTGTCGGGGTCGAGGACCTGGATGCCGCCGTCGTAGGTGGCGACAAGGCGCGGCGCTGCCGAGTCCACGGTGGCGGCCGGGGTTGGCGCAGGGCTGGCGGGGCTTGAGGCGGGCGTGCCGCAGCCTGAGAGCAGCAGGCCGGCGGCGGCCAGCACCGTCATCAGGCGGACGGGTGCGGTGCGGTGATACATGGTTGGTTCCTTCTTTATGGGTGGGGAGCTCCGGGAGCGGAGCCCAGGAATGTCTGGTGACGCAGGATCAGCCCAGGGCCTGGGTGATGCGTTCGGCGTTGGCGCGCATCATGCCCAGGTAGGTGCCGGCGTCGGACCCCTCAGGGCCCAGGGATTCGGTGAACAGCGGGACCACGGCGATGTCCTCGCCGGCCTCGGCGGCCAGCACCTCGGCCAGCCGTGCGGGCTGCGACGAGTCGGCGAAGATGGCCCGTACCCCGGCGGACCGGATCTTGCCGGTGAGGTCGGCCAGGTCCGTGGGGCTGGGCGAAGCGAGCGTCGTGCCACTCGGGATCACGGCACCCACCACCTCGAAACCGAAGCGGTTGGCCAGGTAGCCGAACACGTGGTGGTTGGTGATGAGTTTCCGCTGGCCGGGGCCGATGCCGGCGAACCCGGCCTCCATGGCCGCCTCCAGTTCCTGCAGTTGCCCGGTGTAGGTGGCCGCCTGCGAGCGCACGGCGCCGGCGTCGGCGCCGCCCACGTGCTCACTCACTGCCGCGGCGATGGCCTCCGCGGCCGTGGCCACGCGGGAGGGGTCGGTCCAGAAGTGCGGGTCCGGAGCACCCTGTCCGGACTGGGTGAAGGAGAGGGGCCCGACGGCGTCCAGCACCGGCAACGCCGGCACACCTTCGGCCTCGGCTGCTTTCACATGGTTGAGGACGTTCTCTTCGAGGCCGCCGCCGTTGTGGATGATGAGGGCAGCGTTTTCGATGCCGGCGGCCTGCCGGGCCGAGATGCCGAACGAGTGCGGGTCGGCGTTGGCAGCCATGAGGACCACCACATCGGCCTGCTCCCCCACCACGTTGCGGGTGATGTCGCCCAGGATGTTGGTGGTTACCACCACCGTGGGGCGGTCCGCGGCAGCGGCCGAGCATCCGCCCAGCGCAAACCCCAGGCCTAGGCCCAGCACCAGCAGCGCGCCCAGCCGGGCCGGCCAGCCTGCTTTCCCGGCACGGTTCCGCACTGCAGCCCGGTCCCGCCGCGTGGCCAGGCCGCGCCTCACAGTCCGGTCTCCAGCACAATGTCGGCAGCAGGAACGTCGAAGCTCCGTGCCACCCGCAGCCCGTCCGCGTAGTCGATCTCGTGAACCGCGGAGCCTGCGGGGTCGCTCACGTAGGCCCGCGAGGTGTCCACCAGGATCCGCGGAGCAGCGCTTCCCGGGGTGGAGGCCGCAAGCAGCGGAACCTGTGCATCAACGGCCCCGGTTGCAGGGTTCAGGGTCAACAGTGCTCCATCGGCAGCAACGGCCAGTACCCGGCGTCCGTCGCCCACCGCGGAAGCGGCAACCACCGGAGCCGGTGTGGGCAGGAACGTCCACTTCCGCTTGGCGGCATCGAGGTGCCACACCCCGGCGTCGCCGGCCGGCCCGGCCAGTTCATTGGACCCGGGGCGGTGGTCCAGGTGTGCGGCCGGCGGGCGGCCCGCGGCGCCGTCGGGATACGGAATCTTCTCCGCGCTGAAGGTGCCGGCATCCTCAGTGACCAGCAGCGCCCCGTCCGAGCATCCGAACACGATGCCCGCCCGGGTGGCGGCGTGTCCGGCCAGGCCCGGGCAGTCCTGCCGGCCGAGCACCGCCGAATCGCCGGCGTCACGCACTTCAACACCATCGGCGGCAGCGGCACCGGCTGCCACGGACGCCAGGAAGTGGCCCCGGTAAGGCACCACCACGCCGGTGTGCGGGGAGGTGGTGATCCGGGCCGACTCCGCCAGGTTGCCGGCGTCGAGATCCTTGTGGCGGTACACGGCCGCGTACCCGCCGGACTCCGAAAACACTGCAATGGACGTGCCGTCGCCGGCCACTGCGCCCGCGTCCGGAACCTGGAGCAGGCCCACGGACCCGGGCTCGGCGCTGTAGTAATGCTTGTGCTCGCCATGGTCAACGGTCCAGGCGCCGGTATCGAAAACCTCCACCCCGGCGCCCGTGCCCATCAGGGCGTACCGGCCATCGCGGTAGGCGGCGGTGACCGGACCGTCGGTGCCGGCGGCGGACGTCGCGCCGGTGAGGAGCGAAAGCAGCTGCCCCTTCCCCGTGGCTGAGTTGACGGTGAGCAGGCCGGTTTGTGGTTCGGAGTTCTCCTGCGCCCCGGCGATGTAGCCGTGCGGTTCAGCGGTTTCCGGCGCTGAGGCCGCGTCCGGGCCGGGCGCGGCGCAGGCGGACAGCAGCAGGGGCAGGCCGAGCAGGAGGGCGGCGGTTCTAGGCGTAGTGGTGCGGGGCACGGGTTTCCTTTTCCGGGAGTGGGGCGGGGACGACGACGGCGGCGGCGGCCAGCGCGCCGGGGCGCGGCTTGGTGCCGCGGGTGGCGGAGTGGCAGAGGGCTGAGGCGAAGTAGGACAGGGCGGCGACCAGGGCGATGGTTGCGCCGGCGGCAGTGGACGCGTACCAGGAGATCCAGAGTCCGGCCACCACGCTGGAGACACCGATGAGCGCACCGAGGGCCATCACCGTCCCCACCGACCGTGCCCACACCAGCGCCGCCGCGGGAGGGGCGATCAGCAGCCCGAACACCAGGAGCGTCCCCACCACCTGGAAGGAGGCAGCCACGGCAACGGTGACCATGCCCAGCAGTACGGCATGCGTGAGCCGGGGCCGCAGCCCCAGGCTTGCCGCCTTCTGCGGATGGAACGTGGCCGCCGCCAGCGCGCGGTGAAAGAAGGCGGCCACCCCCAGCACCAGGCAGCCGACGACGGCGAGCAGCGCCACGTCCTCCATGCCCACTGCCAGCACATCCCCAAAGAGCGTGGCGGTAAGGTCCACGGCGAACGAGCCGGAGGCGGACACGATGATCACGCCCAGCGAGAGCATCGCCACGAAGAGTAGTCCGATGGCGGTGTCCTGGGAGACGCGCCGGTTCCGGGTGATCGCGGAGACGCCGGCCGCCGTGGCCGCAGCGCTGAGCGCGGCACCCAGGAGGAGGTTGCCGCCCAGCAGGGATGCAATGGCAATTCCGGGGAGCAGCCCGTGGGACATGGCGTCGCCGAGGAAGGCCATGCCGCGCACCACCACCCACGTGCCCACCACGGCGCAGACCACAGCCACCAGGCTGCCGGCCAGGACGGCGCGCTGCACGAAGGAGGCGCCCAGGGGTTCAAGTATCCATTCCATCGCCGCCACTGTATCTTAATAAGAATCATTATCAATAAAGGAGCAGTATGGATGCCATCAGGTTCAGCAACGTGGGGTACGCCTATCCGGACCGGCCGGTGGTGTGGGGCGTCTTCCTGGCGTTCGCGCCGGGGACACATGCCGTCCTGACCGGGCGCAATGGCTCCGGAAAGTCCACACTGCTGGCCATGGCTGCCGGGATCCTGGCTCCGGACAGCGGCACCGTCACCACCCAGGCCCGGCCCGCGTACGTCATCCAGCACATCGAGGCGCCGGACACCATGCCCTGCACGGTGCGCCAGGCGGTGGAAATGGGGCGTTGGCCGCACCACCGGGGACGCCCGCTCCGGGCCGCAGACCGCCAGGTGGTGATGGACAGCATGGAGCGGATGGGGATCGCGGAGCTTGCCGGACGGCAGTTGCGCGAGCTTTCCGGCGGACAGCGGCAGCGCACGCTGATTGCCCAAGGGCTGGCGCAGGAATCCCCCATCCTCCTGCTCGATGAACCCACGGCGGGACTGGATGCCGAGGCGCACCGGCTGATCAGGGCCGCCGTCAGCGATGAGCTGCGGCGCGGCACCACGGTCCTGGAGGCCAGCCATGACGCGGCGGACATCAGCCGGGCCGGCCGGGTCATCCGGCTGGAGGGCGGACGGGCAACCGAAACCACTATCCTGTGAATTTTTGTCATACAGATGACAAGCCGTGATGCGTTTATGTCATAAGTGCGTAGATTTATCCTTCGGTCCTTTGTAGTCTGGTCCTGTCAGTGCTTGGGGGGCCGGCAAAATCAGGGATGAATTTGCCGGGCGGACCGGGCAGGAAACTCGGTCAAAGGCAAGGTCCCAGCGCATGAAAACTCCGTCCGCACGCGTCCGTAAACTCGTAATGTTCGCCTCCGCCCCCGTCGCCATCCTGATCGCAGGAGGCATGGTGTGGCAGGGTTCCCAGGCGGCCTTCAACGCCACCACCCGCAACGCCGGCAGCTCGTGGAGCACCGGCAGCGTCACCCTCACCGACGATGACAACGGCGCCGCGGCATTCACCGTGGAAAACATCGTTCCCGGCCAGACGGGCCAGAAGTGCATCGTAGTGACTTCCCGGTCCAACGTCCCCGGCGAGGTCCGCGCCTACACGCAGAACCTGGTCACCTCCAAGGGCCTGGAAAACCGCATCTACTTCGACCTGGAGCAGGGCACCGGCGGCTCGTTCAACGACTGCACCGGTTTTACCCCCACCGCCAACCAGGTGCCGGAACTTCCGCTGTCCCAGCTGGCAACGGTGAACCGGGACTTCGCCACCGGCGGCGCCCCCTGGGACACGTCCGGAACGCCCGGCGAAAACCAGAGCTACCGCGGCACGTGGCGCTTCGACACCACCGGCATGTCCCAGGATGAGGTCAACGCCCTCCAGGGTGCCCGGGTCAGCATCGACCTGGTGTGGGAGCTGCAGTCTGACAACGCCCCCACCACCCCGTAGTCCGGGCCCGGCAACAGCATCGCGGTGAAGCGGGAGAGGCCCGGGTCTTCCCCGGGTCCCTCCCGGGCAAGTGCAGTGTTTTCGGCGGACGGCTGGGGGATCTTCCTGGCCTCAGTGGCATCCCGGCTGTATCTGGGCATCCTGCTGAGCCTTGCCCTTTTTGCGGTGCTGCCGGCCCTGTTCGGCTGGCATGGCACCGTGGTGCAAAGCGGTTCGATGGAACCGCACATCTCCCCCGGCGACGTGGTGCTCGCCTCGGACCTGGACCCGGCACAGCCGGTGCCTCTGGGCCGCGTGGTGCAGTTCCGCAGCCCGGCCTCGGCCGAACCGAGCGGCGTTGAGAAGACCCGGCTGCACCGCATCGTCACGGCAAATGACGACGGAACCTACGTCACGGCCGGCGACGCCAACGCGGATGTGGACAGCACTCCCCTGACCCGCGAACAGATCACCGGGCAGGCTCGCCTGCTGGTGCCCGGCGTCGGCCTTCCCGGCCTGTGGCTGGGCAGCGGCAATTTCCCGCCGCTGGCGCTGTGGTCCGTGATCACGCTCGCGGCCGTGGTAGCCGCGGTCTTCGGCGGCGGCACCCGCGGTCGGGATCCCGGCCGGGGCACGGGCGGACCCGCGGAACCGGACGGGGACGGCGACGCCGGTGGCGGAGACGACGGCGCTCAGCCCGAAACGGACGACGACGGGCCCTCCCCCGCCGCGAAGGCCGGCACCGCCGTCGGGATCATCGCAGCCCTTTCCGTAGTGGTGGTGCTGGGCGCCAGCGTCTTCTCGTCAGCGGCGTTCACCGCCACAACGGCCAACGCTGCCAACTCGTTCGCTACCGCCGCGGACTGGTCGCCGCCCTCGGTCACCCTCGGGAACCCCGGCCCCACTGTCCGCGGCACCGTGGTCCTCACGGCCGACGCCGCGGACCCCGAATCCGGCATCCGCACCGTCGCCATCCAGTACGCGGCCGCCGGCAGCAGCACGTGGACCACCCTCTGCACCCCTGCCTCGGCGCCCTTCTCCTGTGCCTGGAACACGGCCACGCTGCCGGACGGCCAGTACAGCCTGCGGGCCATGGCCACGGACAACTCCGGCCTGAGCGCTGCCACCCAACCCATCAGCACCGCCGTAGCCAACGCCTTCTCGGTGGTCCTCAACGATCCCGGCGAGGTGGTCCGCGGAACCACGCCCCTCACAGCCGCCGTCAACAACCCGGGCGCCGGCCTGTACACCGTCCGCCTTGAATACTCCGCGGCAGGGGCCAACAAGTGGAGCACCCTCTGCCTGAACCTCCTGTCCCCGTACAACTGCGCCTGGACCACCACCATGTTCGCCAACGGCTCCTACGATCTGCGCGCCGTGGCCGTCTCCGGCCTGACCACCACGTATTCCGCCACGGTGGCGGACGTCCTGGTGGACAACGCGGCACCGTCCGTTACGCTGACGGACCCGGGTGCCACCATCCACGGCACCGCCACCTTCGCGGCGACGGCGTCGGACGCCGATTCGGGTGTGGCGCAGGTGCAGTGGCAGTACCAGCGCGCGGGCACCAGCACGTGGGTTGCGATGTGCGCGGTGACTGACATTCCCTTCTCCTGCCGGTTCGATACCACCGCCCTGGCCAACGGCACCTACAACTTCAGGGCCGTAGCCACGGACGCCGCCGGCAACAGCACCGTTTCCGCTGTCGCCTCCAACCGGACCGTGGACAATACCGTGGCGTCCGTGTCCATGGAAGACCCCGGCGAGTACCTCACCGGGACCGTCCCCCTGACGGCATCGGCCAGCTCGCCGGCCGGCATTACCAGTGTGCGGATCCAGTCGGCGCCGGCCGGAACCGGCACCTGGACCACCCGGTGCACCGTCGCCGCCAGCCCCTACACCTGCGGGTGGAACACCACGGCGGTGGCGGACGGGCTGTACGATTTCCGCGCCATCCTGCTCGAGCCCTCCGGCAGGGAGGCCACCTCCGCCACCATGGCATCCCGCCGGGTGGACAACAGCCCGCTGCGCGGCGCCGACGTCCAGGCAGTCAACGGCACGGGCACCGCGGGGCGCTTGGATGCCGGTGACGTGCTCACGTTCACCTACAGCCAGCAGGTCACCCTGGGCTCGGTCACAGCAGGTTGGAACGGCTCCGCCCTCCCCGTGACCGTCCGCCTCCGCGACGGCAACCTGCTGGGGCTGGGCAACAGCGCGGACACCGTGGACATCCAGCGCACCGGCGGAACCGTGAACCTCGGGACCCTGAACACCAAGGGCAATTTCATCAAGAACCGCAAGACCGCCACGTTCAACGCCACCATGGCCGCCACAACGGTCACTGTGGGCGGTGTCCCCCGGACCGTGGTAACCGTGACGCTGGGCACGGTGGCCGGCGGCGCGTCCTCGCTGCGCACCTACGCCACGCCTGCCGCCATGGTGTGGAGCCCGACGGCGGCCGTCACCTCACCGGCCGGCGTCGCGTCCTCCACGGCGCCCGCAACAGAGACGGGCGCGCTGGACCGGGACTTCTAGCAGCCTCACGGGTTTACACGAATGCACCGGTATGCAGCGCCTGCAGGTGGTCGATGGTCCGCATCGCGCACCGGGTGACCGGCGTGTAGAAATCCACGGCCAGCTTGGGCAGCCTGATGGTTTCCGCCTCGTAAGCAGGTCCCCGGAGTTCCTCCTCCAGGTCCAGCATCAGGCCCGCCAGGCGCTCCGCGCCCACCATCTGGCTGGAGACCTTCAACGCCCCGGCCGCCTCAAGGGCGCCAGCCGGGTCTGCAGTGGACAGGGCGAGCCGGAGCCGATCCACCCTGCGCGGCAGGCCCGCAATGAAGTCGGCCACGAAGACCTGCCGGCAGCCGTCGCCCTGCTCACGCTCCAGCCCCAGTTCAAGGAGGAATGCCTTGTCCACGACAGGAGGCTCAGGGGTTGCGGGGATTCTCATGTCCGTCCTTCCGGGCTGCGGTGCCACCACTTTCCAGCAGGCTAACCACTGCTGATTGGGGTTAGCTTGGCGGCAGAACGGCCCGTCCGGTGAGCTTCAAGGAGGCCAAAGGTTCCTCCAAGGTGCCGGCCCCTTGGGCGGGAGCTGCTATGTCCGGCCGGTCAGCAGGGTTCCCTGGACGGCGGTGAGCGGCACTGCGCCGTAGTCCCGGGAATCAATGGACACGCCCCTGTTGTCGCCCAGCACGAAAATGCTGCCGGCAGGAACCGTTACGGGGCCAAAGTAGGTGGCGTCAATGCGGCTGTGGTCGATGAACGGTTCGTCAACGTGCAAGCCGTCCACAAAGAGTTCGGCGTCCCGGATGGCCACGCTTTGACCCGCCACGGCAATGACCCGCTTGATGGCCACATGGCCGTCCTCCGGGCTGGTGAAAGCCACCACCACGCCGCGGCCCACCGTGCCTGACGCCGCCGGCTTGTACATCAGCACCACCGAACCCTGGGCGATGGCGGGTTCCATGCTGTCCGATGAAACCGTGAAGGGCTCCACGAGCCAGGCCCGGGCGCCGAGCAGTGCCAGCGCCGGTACCAACGCCAGGATGAGGCGGCGCGGAACGCGCCGGCCTGTCCCCTGCTGACGGGACGACGGGCGGCGGCCGGGGTTTTCGCCCCCGCCGCCGCCCGTCGTCGTACGTTGTGTGGTCAATCCGTTTCGTCGTCCCACTCGGCTTTTGCGGCGGTCATGGGATCGTTGACGTCCACATCCGACTCCTTGAGGCCAACCCGGAACTGGACCATCATGTCGTGGTCCTCATGGGGCAGGTTGTGGCAGTGCATCATGTAGAGGCCCTGCTGGGGGGTGAACTTCATGAGCAGCCGGACCTTTTCGTCCTCACCGACGTAGACCACGTCCTTCGGCCCGCGTTCGTGCAGCATGGGCGCCTGGCCATTGCGGCTGAGGATCTGGAAGTCCACCAGGTGGATGTGGACCGGATGGAACCAGCCACCCGATTTGTTTTCGATCTCCCAGATCTCCACAGAGTTCAGCGCCGGGTCCGCTGCGACCTTCTTGTAGCCACTGGCAATGACGTCCTGCCAGCTGTCATCGTTGATGGTCCACATGTTGGTGGCGTCGTTCCGCTTGACCCGGAACGACCTGGTCTTCACCGACTGGCTCGCCTTCAGCGACATCGTCTCGCTTCCCGCCAGGGTGGTGGGGATCCGGTTCCAGGTGGGGTCCGTGGTGTCCACTGGCTCGTCGGTGACATCGAAGGCCATGATCTTGTTGGTGTAGTCATAATCCACGTTGTTCTTGTTGGACAGGTTCCGCAGTTCGATCCGCTGCCCGGTCTTGTACTTCCGGAAGTCGATCAGGACTTCGTAACGCTCCGCCCCGCCGTGCCGGTAGCTCGTCACGCTTTGCGCCGTGGGCACCAGGCCTCCGTCTGTTCCGACCACTACCAGGGGATCTCCGGTGCTGAGGGTGGGACGGAGGGAGCGGGAGATGGAGGCGTTGAGGATCCTGAACCGGTAGACGCGTTTCTGGACCTTCATCACCGGCCACGGCTTGCCGTTAACCAGGATCACGTCCCCCCAAAGGCCCGAATGGGTGTTGTCGTCATAGCCCAGGGCCCCGTTGGAGGCGAACATGACATCGTTAACGGTCAGCGCCACATCGTAGCGGCCCTGCGGGAGCAGCTGGCGTTCGATCGGATCGTGCATGTGGTACTGCGCCGCGAGGCCCGAGTAGGCGTTCAGTGCGGTGTAGTGGACGCCGTGGTCGTGGTACCAGAGGGTGCGTGCCGGCTGGAAGTTGGGGTAGTGGTAATCCTTGTAGAAGCCCGGGTGCGTGATGTCTGACGCGTAGCCGTCGTACTGCGGCAGCGACGCCGAGCCGTGCAGGTGGGTGGATGTGGACAGGGCATGCCCGTCGAGCGCGTGCTGGGCCGGGAGCTGGTTGCGGACCCGCAGCACGGCCTTCGTGCCCTGGTCCAGGCTGATGGTGGGCCCGGGAAAGATTCCGTTGTAGCCCAGGATCGGCGTGGTGAGGCGCGGCAGGATGTTGGCTGTGGCCGCCATCTCGGTCACCTTGTAGTAGTTGACCGGCAGACCGTCAGCGGGGTCGATGCCGGTGGCGTAGGGCGCCAGGAACGGTGCCTGGACAAAGGCGGACTGGAACGGACGGGGCATCTCCCTGTCACTGAGCCGGCTGGCGGACTTCGCTTCAACCGAACCCGTAGGCAGCATGGCGGCTCCCGCTCCAAGGACTCCCAGTCCTCCGATCAACAGGACCTGGCGGCGTGAAATGGACATTGGGTGTCTCCTTTGCTCAATACCCAGACTGTGCAGGGGCCAGCTTGGGGATTCCCTGCCCGGGTTGCCTGGTTCTTGGAAAATTCATGGAAGTCCCGGAGTTGGCGGGACGGTTCACTTGGCGCCCCGGTGGTGCCCTGCACCAAGGGACAG
The DNA here is from genome assembly GCF_001423525.1 of Arthrobacter sp. Leaf137. GTDB lineage: Bacteria > Actinomycetota > Actinomycetes > Actinomycetales > Micrococcaceae > Arthrobacter. Next base: position 370,862 of record NZ_LMOI01000001.1, read on the forward strand.
TCCCGGGCCGCCGGGCAGCTCCAAGGTCAGGTCGATGGCGCGGTCGGGGAGCTCGAACACCAGCGTGGCGTTGATGCTTTCTCCCTGCCGGACAAGGGCCGGGGCGGGCGTGGCCCAGATCGGTTTCCAGCTGCCCGTTCCCAAAGCCGAGACGGCGTACCGGGACGGGTCGAAGGAAATGCCGTCCTTCTCCATGGCTGTCAGTTCGACGAGGATGCGGACGCGGTGCATTTCCCCGTCCGGCAGGCTGGCGAGTGTTGCCGGGGCTGATGGGGGCGTCCAGCCGTCGGCTTCGAGTGGTATGACCCCATTGATTCGTCCCAGCCCGCCGTCGAGGCTTCCTGAGGCACCCAGCATTGCCGGCGGCGTCCGCGGTGCAGCAGTCACGATGCCCGCCACGAGGGTCCCCACCAGGGTGAGGAGGATGAGCGGGACAAGGACCCTGATGCGCCTGATGGTTGCTGTTGATGCCATGCCGGACAGTGTTGCCCGGCCTTCTAGGGAAAGCCTTGGAGTCCGGCGAGGACCTGCGGCCGGACGGCGCGTCGCCAGGCATGACCTTCCATAACGGGCCGGGAAGCCAGCGTTTCCGCAAGGTCTCGTTCCTACCGTCAGGGCATGCGCGAACACCTTGCGCAAGCACCCAGGATCAGTGAGGTTCTCATGAAATCACCACAGCACGAACCGGGAGGGCCGCGGTTCCGCGTCAGTTACGGCAGGGCCGGCACCATTGCCGGCGTATCCGCCGTACTCTGCGCCACTTCCCTGTTGGCCATCCCGTCCGCCAATGCGGCCGTCCCCAGCTTTCCGGATAACCTGGTGGTTTTCCCGGACCGGGACTTCATCACCATCGAGGGCTACCAGGACCGCGTGGGCCAGACCGCGCTGGTGGAAGTCACCCGGAAGGGAGCCGGAGTCGTGGGGTCGGCCCAGGGAGTGGTCACCGCCGGGGACGTGGCGTTCGAAATCAACCACCCCGGAGGATACTGCTGGGGCGCCGGCACCGGCCTGAACGTCACCCCCGATATCCGGCCCGGCGACGTCGTCTCCATCAAATTCAACGGCGCCGAGGCAGGAGCCACCACGGTCCAGGACGCCTACGTCACCGAGCACTCTTCCCTGTCCGGCACCACGCTGACCGTCAAGGGCCATGCAGGAGCCGGCGTCAACCCCGCCCAGATGGAACAGCGGATCGTGGAGCCGGCCCTCAAGGACACCAGTGTGGGCCGCCGGGACGTCCGGGCAGTTCCCGGGCCGCTCACCGCCGAAGATGGTTACAGCTCCAGCCTGGCCTTTGGTACCGACGGTACGTTCACGGCCACCTATGTGTTCAATGACGCCGCCACCGCCGAGATCGCGGCCGCCGCCTCCGGCGAGCGCGCCATGGCGTGGGAAGTCGAGGACGCGGACGCGAACCGGCAGGGCCTCACCATCGCCGAATTCGGTGAGCTGGGCGGTCCCGGAATGGGCGGCTGCCCCAACGGGCCCTTGCAGTCCGGCCCCGCCGGGCCCAGCAATGTCAAGGTGGCCAAGGCGGGCGGCGACCTGAAGGTCAACTGGACCCCGGCCCAAGCAGTCCCCGGCACGCCCGCCATCACCGGGTACCGCGTCACCGCCGTCGGCCATACCGTCACGGGCCGCGAACAGGCCGAATCCGGGGTGCGCATCAGCGACCCGAAGGCCGCCGGCACCACCATCAAGGGCCTCAACTCCGGCGAGGACTACGACGTCTACGTGGTCTCCGTGAGCAGCGCTGGCGAGACCTTCCCTGCTGTTCCGTTCATCCCGGAGACTGACTCCGCACCACCAACGGTGACCGCCTCACCAAACGGCGGAACCTTCCCGACGGCGCAGGAGCTGACGCTGACCGCCAGCGAACAGGGCAGCGACATCTACTACACGCTGGACGGGACCGACCCCATCGGCAGCGGCGGCGTCGCCGCCGAGGGCGCCATCCTGTACAAGGCCCCGGTCCCGGTGGCTGCAACCAGCAAGTTCACCTACGCGGCCATCGACCCCTCCGGGAACGTCTCGGACAAGGCCACGGTCGAGTTCACCATCACCAACGACCCCGTACCGGCCGCACCCGCCTTCGCCGGAGCCCCGGTGGCAGGCAAGGGCACGGCCACGGTGTCCTGGACGGCACCCAATCCCGGTGCGGAAGGACTGACCATCACCGGCTACACCGTCCAGGCCTACACAGCAGACGGCACAGCATTCGGCTCAGCGAAGAAGGTGGCCGGTGACGTGACCAGCCTCGTCTACGACGGGCTCGCCGGGGACACGCAGTATCGCTTCACGGTGAAGGCAGGTAACAGCAACGGTGACAGCCCTGAATCCGCCATGAGCGCTCCCGTTACTGTCCAGGGCGATGTAGTGGCCAACGCCGGACCCGACCAGAACGTAGCCCGCCGGACCACGGCAACGGCAGTAACCCTGGACGGCACAGGCTCCACCACCGCCGGCGCCATCTACCAGTGGCGGCAGGTGCTGGCCAGCCCCACGGATCCTGACGGGGTCACGCTGAGCGGCAGCACCACGCTGCGGCCCACGTTCAACCTTCCCGTCTACAAGTACCCCATGACCAACAAGCCGCTCACGTTCGAGCTGAAGGTCACGGCAGGCGGCGTCACCAAGACCGACGTGGTCACCGTGACTCCGGTTCCTGACCGGGTGACCGCGAGCCAGGGGCAGTGGAAGAGCCGGGACTTCCGGGTCGATGGCACCAGCAGTGCCGTGGGCGGGACGGTTACCATCCGCGTCGGCGGCCCCGGTGGCACCATCATCGGAACAGCACCCGTAACGGCTGCGGCGGCACCGGCAACCGGCGGCGTCTTCAGCCTCCGCCTGCGGGACGGCAACGCACCGGCAACCAACCCCGGCAACATCTGGATCGAGTCGTCACTGGGTGGCACGGCAGGACCCATCACGGTGGTGAACAAGTAGCACCGGCGTAGCCCAACGAAGGTCCGGCGGCTCCCGCTTAGTGCGGGGGCCGCCGGACCTTTGTGGTGGCACGGGACTGCAGCGTTCCAGGATCTGAGGTGGTCCAGAATCTGTGGCGGCCGGGGATCTCCCCCGGCTGCCAACGGCGAAAGGCTTAGATGGTTTCCGGTTTCATGGCGTGGTTGCCGTAGAACCTGAAAGGGTACCGGCCGGCCCACCGGACCGCCGGAGCGGCAGTCCGGAACGTGGCCGTAACGAATGTTCCCTGGCCCGGGGCCGAACGGATGTGGAGGGTTCCCCCGGCCTGCTGGACAGTGTCCTTGAGGATTCGAAGGCCAAAGTGGCCTTCCCGGTAGGCGGTGCAGGGATCGAAGCCCTGGCCGTCATCCGAAACAGTGATCTGGGTGAGCTCGCCGGATTGGCGGATCTGGATGTCCACGGCCGAGGCCCCGGAATGCTTGGTGGCATTGACCAGCGCTTCACGTGCCACCCGGTATGCCAGGACCGCCCGGTCCCGGTCCAGTGATACCCGCTCCGGAATGCTGGCGGTGAAGGCGATGCCGCGCTCCACCAAGGGTGCCTCCAGCCTCAAGATGGACGCCTTCAGCCCCAATTCTTCGAGGTCCGGCGGATAGAGTTCGCTGGTCATGGCGCGCAGGGCCCTGATGTTGCCCTGGAGCATGGTCCGCGCGTCGGCAAACACCTGCCGCTGGCCGGGCTGGCCGCGGCGCTCTTCTGACTCCAGGGCATAGGCCAGCCCGGACAGGTTCTGGATGACGTCATCGTGCAGTTCGCTGGCGATCTGGCGCCGTTCCTGGTCGGAGGCCTCGATGGCGCAGCGCAGCAGGGCGTTTCGCTGCGCCTGGTGGAACTGGATCCGCTTGGCCAGGCGGACCGCCGGAATCAGCAGGACCAGTTGCAGTACCGCCAGTGACAACAGCACGGGCGGGATCATGCTGAGCAGGACCGCCTGCTGTTCCGCGCGCACGGCCGCCCCTGAGGAATACGTTTCGAAGATCATCGGCGCCCCGTCCTTGGCGGCGGAGCGGACGTAAACCTCCACCAGTTCCCCGGACGAGGCCTCAAACTCGTTTTCTTCAGCAGTCTGTGACTCGACGGTGGCTGTGGCCGGCCCGCCGGCAAGGAGGAGGTGTGCCCACTCCTCCTGCTCAAAGTCCTGCCCGATCAGGGACGGAACGTCCGAGTACACCACCCTGCCGTTTTCATCCCACACCTTGATCCTGGTGACGCCTCCGTTGGCCAGCCACGGCGCCACCCGCTGGTCCAGTTCCTCGAGGGCTGCGGGCTCCCGGGCCAGGAGCTGCGGGGTAATCAGTGGGCCAACAACGTTGTCGGCCAGGCGCTGGGTGAAATCCCTGGCATTGGCAAGGGCGTGCTGTTCCGCAGCATCGCGGATCCAGAAAGTCACTGGCGTGGCCACCAGGACCAGTGCAGCGAAACCTGCGGCGAGGAACCGGGCCACAGCCATCCGTACCTCGCGCCGCTGGATGACCTCCGGTGCAGCACCGGAACTGCCGCACGTCCTGCGGCGAAGTGCGTTCACTGTCAGTGGCCTGGGTCAGGCGGCAGATTGCGGCGCGGATCCCGGCCCTGTCCCCAGCCGCGCCACCAAGGATGGATGAACGATCATGTTGCCCGGGCAGGCGTGCCGCAGCGCGTCGAGGATGACGCCCAAAGCGCCGTCCTTCGGCAGGAACCCGCAGATCCCCATGCGCGCAGCCTCCCGCAAGGCCTCCTGGGAGGGGTTGCCGGTCAGCATGACCACCCGGGTTTGCGGGGCTTCGGAGAGGATGCGTTCGGCCGCGTGCAGTCCGGAACCGTCGGCGAGGTGCAGGTCCATGATCACGACGTCGGGATGCAGTTCCCGGAACATTGTCACCGCCGAGTCCACGGACTTGGCGGCGCCCAGGCTTTTGAGGTCCGGTTCCCGGTCCAGCGCACCGGCAAGCAGGTCGGAGAAGATGGTGTGGTCGTCAACGATCAGGATGCGCAACCGGTCAGCAACCGCCGCATCAGGCCCGGCTGTGGGTGCAGCCACCGGATGAACATCACGCACCGGGCGGACAGCGGCGCTGGCCTTTGGAGCTGCGGCAGGTGCAGCCGTCCGCTCCAGGAGCCGGGCCTGTGCCTGCCTCAGGGCGGGAGACGGCGTGCATCCCAGCTCGGAGTCCATGATCCTGCGGCAGCGTTCGAAGGCGCGCAGGGCTTCGTTGTCCTGCCCGTTCCGTTCAAGCCCCATGATCAGGACGTTCCATCCCCGTTCGTTGAGGGGATCTTCGTTGGTGGCGGCAAGGCCCCACGCAACGGCCTTGTCTGCTTCCCCCACAGCCAGGGCGCATTCTGCAGCCTGGACCCGGGCCAGTGCAACGCGTGCCGTGTGCAGCGCCCGCTCCTCCTCCGCCCAGGCAGGGAGGAGCTCATCCCCCAGGAGCGGGGCGGAACCGAGCTCAAGGGCTTCACTGAGCAGTGCCAGCGCCGCTGCCGGGGCGGCATGGCTGGCTTGCTTGATCAGGCAATTGAAACGGTCCAGGTCCAGTTCCACCAGGGAACGGTCCATCGCATAACCCCCGGTGACTGTCCGCAGGGGTCCCGTCCGGCCGGAACCGGGCTGCAGGTTCCGGCGCAGGACGCTGACATAGCTTTCCAAGGTGGGAAGGGCAACGGCGGGATGGTTGTCGCCCCAGAGCAGGTCCATGATGCGGGTCTTGGAGACCGCCGAGCCGAGATTCAGGAGGAGGATCTCGAGGACCTGGCGGGGTTTGGGACCGCCAAGGTCGTTGGCTCGGAGTTCCACGTTCCCGCGCCGGATGGCCAGGGGGCCAAGAACCGAGATCCGGAGCGCCGGCGTCGTCGACGGCGCTCCGGATCCCTGGCCCAGCAGCCCTGCATTCTTTTCCAACGTAACCACCATGAATTCCCCCTAAGCGATCGAACCTTCTGCGCCAATTCCAGTTCCCAGGCAAAAGTCAGACAACAGTAGTAAGTACTCGCATCCGTTTTCGGGCTTTCCGGCCGACTACTTGGGCAGCTTCCGGCGGATACTCGGCGCCAGCGCCCTGCCAGCCGGTACCGCAACGGGTTGCGGGGACGGCCTGGACCGCGTTTCCGCAGGTCAAAGCGGTGCGGCGTCGGCACTGTGAATGTTGGGAAAACCCTAGGTGGTCACCCGGACATACGTGCCGCCGCTGTCAAAGGAATCCCCAAGCGGGTCCCCCTAATTTGGCAGGAAGACGGCAAGACAGCGCGGTATGACAAACCCGCCCTCCCCATACGCCGGCCGGAAAAGGATTGGAGACGCCCATGAACCTGCGTAGCACCCCCGCCTCTGCCCCTTCCGACAGGTGGGGGGCAAGTTCGCTGGTCCGCTGGTGGCGGGCAATCCCGGCAGCACTTCGGAGCGCCCGGGCAGGACTCCGGACCGTCCGGGTCCGGGTCCTCGCCACGGTCCTGGCGTTCCTCGCGGCGGGACTGTTCGTTGCCGGCACCACCACCCTTGCGTTGGACCTGCGGGACCTCAACAGCCGGGTCAGCGAAGACCTCCTGCGCCAGTCGGCACGCCTCCAGGACATCGTGGACCAGGGCCTTCCCGACGGCACGCCCTACCCGACGCTCGATGACCTGTTCACCGTCTTCCTGCGCGGCGGCACCCTGGGCCGGTACGAGTCCGTGATGGCCACCGTGGCGGGAGGGGACACGTTCCTGCCCGCCGGAGCCCAGGCACGCAATCTCGGCCAGGCGCAGGTGCTCGAAACAGCTCTCGCCGTACCCCTGGACGGCAACACGGCCCTGCGGGACGTCATCCTGGACGGCCACATGGTGCGCCTGGCCATTACTCCTGTTTCACTGGGCGGCGACTCCCCGAAGGGCGTGCTGGTGGCGGGGAACGAGATCGGGCAGCAGCGGGAGCAGATGGTGGCGTCCTTCGGAACCTTTGCCACGGTCTCGCTGGCCACCCTGCTGCTGGCCGGCGCGGTGGGGTATGCCGTGACCGGACGCCTGTTCGTCCCCATCCGGCGGCTGCGCCAGGCCACCGAAACCACCACCTTCGAGGACGTGAGCAGCCGCGTCCCGGTCCCGCCCGGCGACGATGACGTCTCGCAGCTTGCAACCGATTTCAACCGCATGCTGGACCGGCTGGAAGTGGGCATCGAGGACCAGCGGCAGTTCGTGGATGACGCCAGCCACGAACTGAGGACGCCACTGACCATCATCGGCGGCCACCTGCAGCTGCTGCAGCCTGCAGATGCCATGGACGTCGCTGAAACCCGGGCGCTGCTCCTGGAGGAGGTGGACCGGATGCAGTCCCTGGTGAACGAGCTCCTGGTGCTGGCCAAAAGCGGCCGGCCCGACTTTGTCCGGCCCGACTGGATCGATACCGACTCCTTCCTCGAAGCCGCCCTGGAGCGGATCCGCGTCCTGGGAGACCGGCACTGGCAGATTGAACAGCTGCCCGGCGGCTGGTTCCGGGCAGACCGCAACCGCCTCACCCAGGCCATTGAACAGCTGGCGGCCAATGCCGTGCACTCCACGGAGCCCGGGGACATCATCTCCATCGGTGCAGCATGGGTCGCGGCCGGGGACAAGGCTTCCACCGAAAAGCCCCACGAACCCACGATTGATATCTGGGTTGCCGACACGGGGTGCGGCATCAGCGCCGCGGACCAGGAGCGGATCTTCGACCGGTTCGCCCGGGCCGGCGTCTCCAGGGGCGCCGAGGGCTCGGGACTGGGCCTGCCCATCGTCAAAGCGATCGCCGAAGCGCATGGCGGCTCCGTACGGCTCTCATCACGGGTCAACGTGGGCAGCAGGTTTGTCCTCGCCCTTCCGTCAGGAACATCGTGGCTCGCATTCTGATCGCCGACGACGAGCCACGGATCGCCGCCTTCATCGCCAAGGGCCTCACGGCGGCCGGCTACACCACCTCTTCCGTGGAGGACGGCATCCGGGCGCTGGACTACGGCAGTTCCGGGGAGTTCGACCTGCTGATCCTGGACATCGGGATGCCGAGGATGGACGGCTTCGGCGTGCTCTCGGCCCTGCGCGCCATGAACTGCACCGTTCCGGTCATCGTGCTGACGGCACGGGATTCGCTTCCGGATACGCTGGCAGCGCTCGACGGCGGCGCGGACGATTACATGAGCAAGCCGTTCCGTTTCGAGGAGCTGCTCTCGCGCATCCGGCTCAGGCTGCGGGACGCTCCCGCAATGCCGGCGTCCGCCGCCCCCGCAAGCGGCGACGTCAGCCTGGATGTGGACTTGCGTTGCGCCAACGTCCGGGGCCGGACAGTGTCGCTGTCCGCCCGCGAGTTCGCCATGGCACGCGTGTTCGTGGAGAACGCCGGCAAGCTGCTGAGCCGGGAACAGCTGCTCAGCCGGGTCTGGGGCTACGACTTCGACGGGTCCTCGAACGTGGTGGACGTCTACGTCGGGTACCTCCGCACCAAGCTGGGGCCGGAGCACTTCCAGTCCGTCCGGGGAGCCGGCTACCGCTTCACCCCTGTCATGGCAGGCCCCGCGAGCCCTGAACCGGCCCTATGAACACCCTGAATCACAATCCTGAACCATGGATGAGAGGTCTCTCATGGAAAATTCATTTCCCTTTCACAGCGGCGAGGAAGAGTGGTGGAACCAGCAAATGAAAGGAAGACCAATGTCCAAGCTGTGGTACCTCCCACTCGCCGCCGTCCTCGGCGCTGCCAGCCTGACCGTCTGGGCCCAGGCGAATGCCGGCCCGCCTCCGGCCGTCTCCCCCGGCGTCGTGGTTTCCAACGTTGATTCCGGCAGCAAGCCGGCTACCTTCGAAGACTCGCCCAAGCCCGACGATTCGCCGTCGGCCCTCGCCACTGCCGCTCCCACCCCGACCGCCAGCATCACGGCGGTACCTGAGCACACGCCGGAGACCCAGATCGTTCCGGCCGAACCGGTAACCCTGCCTCCGGTCCAGGTCACGCACGCCCCCGGGCCGGTGGATGACAAGGGCGGACTCCGTGCACCGGGAGTCTCCGACGACGGCCCCACCCACGACCTCAACGACGACAAGGGCGGACTCCGCGCACCGGGCGTTTCCGACGACGGCCCCACCCACGACGCCAACGATGACAAGGGCGGACTCCGCGAACGGGACGCTTCCGACGACGGCAAGGGCCACGATTCGAAGGACGATAAGGGCGGGCTCCGCTAGCGTCCCCTGGAATCACAAGCTTTTCCCTAGAACGGTCCTCCACCATGGCCTTGCGTAGCCGGCTCAACTGGGAAGCCGGCGCTACTGGGGAGCAGTCAAGGCATGGGGAAAGTACGTCGCGTTTCAGCGCGCAAACGAAACCGCACCACCACCGGAGCAGGGCTGCGTGCCTTTGCCGCATCAGGGGCGCTGGCGCTGGTGGCGTCCATGGGCCTGCCTCCGCTGGCAGCCCAGGCCGTCCAGGCCCCGGTCGGCTCGGGGTTCACTGTCACCCCGGCCGACCTGTCCTACATCCTCAAGCAGATCAAGATCGCCGAAGCGCACGTGGCGAACACGACGTCCGCCACAGGCCCGTGCGGGGCGCTGATCGGCACCGGACCCAACCAGCTGGCCAGCCCCCTGCTGTCCCACGGCCTGCGGACCGTGGACGGCAGCTGCAACAACCTGCAGCCGGGCCAGGACACCTACGGCGCCTCGGACCAGGTGTTCCCGCGGCTGGCACCCAAGTCCTTCGGACCCGCCGAGAGCGGCTCCTTCGGCGGGCCGCCGGTGGCCACAAGCTACACGCAGAAATCGGGGAGTGTCTTCGATTCCCGGCCCCGGACCATCAGCAACCTGATCGCGGACCAGACGTCCGCCAACCCGGCCGCGGTGGCTGCCGCCGGCTTCCCCGCGCGCTCCCAGGGCAACACGGGCGTGGTGCCCTGCACCACTGATCCGAACCCTGAGGCCGTTCCCCCGGTCGCGGCGGCGCCCGAAGGCTGCGTCCCCTCGCACAACACGCTGGACATCCCCAACGTCACTACCGACGTCGGCCTGTCACCGCCCTACAACTCGCTCTTCACCTTGTTTGGCCAGTTCTTCGACCACGGCATCGACCAGACCGTCAAGGGCGGCGGAACCGTGTATGTGCCGCTCAAGGCCGACGATCCGCTCATCGCTGGGCCGGACCACGCCTTCGGCACAGCGGACGACCTCGATCCCCACCTGCGCTTCATGGTCCTCACCCGCGGGCAGAACCAGCCCGGCGAAGACGGCATCCCGGGCACCGCCGACGACGTCCAGGACGCGCTGAACACCAACTCGCCATGGGTGGACCAGAGCCAGACTTACGCCTCCCACTCCTCGCACCAGGTCTTCCTGCGCGAATACACGAACAACTCCGAGGGCCGTCCGGTATCCACCGGCGGCCTGCTGGGCGGCCCGGCGGGCACGGCGGCGGCCGGTGGCATGGCCTCCTGGGCCGACACCAAGAAGCAGGCCCGGGAGATGCTCGGCATCCAGCTCCTGGACAAGGACGCCCTCAACGTTCCCCTGCTGGCGGCCGACGCCTACGGCAAGTTCATCCCGGGCCCCAAAGACGGGCTTCCGCAGTTCGTCACCCGGTCCGGGCTGGTGGAGGCGGACCGGTCCGCGAACGGCGGCAACGGAACGCTGGTGCCCCAGGATGTGCTGTACTTCAACACACCGTTCCTGACGGACATCGCCCACAACGCAGATCCTTCGCCCCAGGACACCGACCATAACCCGGCAACACCGCCGGCCGCACCTGCCCCGGACGCGGACAACACGGCATCCGCAGACTTCGCGGCCCAGGCTCCCGGGACGTACGACGACGAGATGCTCAACGCGCACTTCATCGCCGGCGACGGACGGGTCAACGAGAACATCGGGCTCACGGCAATCCACCAGGTCTTCCACTCCGAGCACGACCGCCTGGTGGGGGACATCAAGAACGTCCTCACCGCGGACAAGTCCACCCGGGGTGCTGCTGCCCTCACCGAATGGCAGGCGACGGCGGGCGCTGGCGGCTGGAACGGCGAGCGCCTCTTCCAGGCCGCACGCTTCATCGCGGAAATGGAGTACCAGCACCTCGTCTTCGAGGAATTTGCCAGGAAGATCCAGCCGGCGCTGAACATCTTCGAACCCTTCGCGTTCTCCCAGACCGACGTCAATCCGGCCATCAACGCGGAGTTCGCCCACTCGGTCTACCGTTTTGGGCACTCGATGCTCACCGAGACCATCTCGCGGCGCAACGAGGACAGCCCCGGACCCGACGGCGTCTGGGGCAACCAGGACGACGTGCCGGGTTCGCAGAATGACCTGCCGCTCCTGGGAGGATTCCTGAACCCGCCAGCCTACACCGACGGCGGCCCGGCGGGGCCGCTGACCTCCGAGGAAGCCGCGGGCAGCATCGTCATGGGGATGTCGGACCAGGTGGGCGCCGAACTTGATGAGTTCGTCACGGACACCCTGCGCAGCAAGCTGCTGGGCCTGCCGATGGACCTGGCTGCCATCAACCTTGCCCGCGGCCGGTCCGAGGGTATCCCTTCGCTGAACGTCTTCCGCCGGCAGCTCCACGGCGCCACCAACGACAGCCAGCTCAAGCCGTACGCCAACTGGATCGATTTCGGGGAGAACATCAAGCACCCCGCGTCGCTGATCAACTTCATCGCCGCCTACGGCACCCACCCCTCCATCGTTTCCGCCACCACCCTGGAGGCCAAGCGGAAAGCTGCCCGGCTGATTGTCAGCCCGGACGCCCTGGCCGGGGAGGTGGCGCCGGATGATGCCGTGGCGTTCATGAACAGCACCGATGCGTGGGCCAACAACGGCACCGCATCGACCACCGGCCTGGACGGCATCGACCTCTGGATGGGCGGCCTCGCCGAACGGACCAACCTGTTCGGGGGCCTGCTGGGCAGCACCTTCAACTACGTCTTCGAAAGCCAGATGACGGATCTGCAGAACGGTGACCGGCTCTACTACCTGGCGCGCACCCCCGGGATGAACCTGATGGCGCAGCTTGAAGGAAACTCCTTCGCGGAGCTGATCATGCGCAACACGAATGCGAAGGCCCTGAAGGCTGACGCGTTCGCCACCGCCGACTGCAAATTTGAGCTGAAGAACCTGGCGGGAACCGCCGAAGGGTTTGCCCACTCCGGCAACACCGTGGCGGACGATGCCGGAACCGAGTGCAGCGAAACCGCACTGCTGCTCCGGATGCCGGACGGCACCATCAAATACCGGGCCTCGAACTCCGTGGACCCCGTGGGAATCAACGGCCAGGCCGTGTACAACGGCACGGACCGCGCCGACCGCGTCCACGGCGGCTTGGACAACGACACCTTCTGGGGCGGCCGGGGCAACGACGTCATTGAAGGCGGCGACGGCGCCGACACGGTCCTCGGCGGCGAGGACAACGACGTCGTCACCGATCTAGCCGGCGACGACATCCTCAAGGGCGGCCCGGGCAATGACGCGCTCGACGGCGGCCCGGGCCTGGATCTGATGCTCGGCGGGGACGGCAAGGACTTCATCAACGGCGGGGCGAACTCGAACGAAACCTTCGCCGGCGAAGGCGACGACTTCGTGATCGCCGGCGAAGGCCTGGACGGCGTCTTCGGCGGCGGCGGGGACGACTGGGCCGAGGGCGGCGACAGCCCCGACCTGCTGATCGGCGACTCCAGCAACCTGTTCTTCCTCGACGATTCCCAGAAGCCCGGCCACGACATCCTCATCGGCCAGGGCGGCGATGACGACTACGACATGGAAGGCGGCGACGACATCGGCCTGGCCGGGCCGGGCATCGAGAAGGTGGCCGGGGCGTCAGGCTTCGACTGGGAGATCGGCGCCTACGATCCCCAGCCCCAGGACGCCGACCTGAACCTCCCCATCGCACCGCTGGACATCCTGCAGGTGGGCGTCCGGGACCGGTACAACGAGGTGGAGGCACTCTCCGGAGGTCCCTTCGCCGACACCCTTCGTGGCGACGACCTTACCCCCCGTACGGTGGGCGGCGGCGGTTTCATCGGCTGTGACGTCCTGGACCAGGCCGGGATCGACCGGATCCTGGGACTCGACCAGCTGATTCCTTCCCTGCCGACGCCGGTGGAGGACGTCATCAACGCTTCGGCCTCGAAGGAATGTCCTGTCCTCACCGGATCCCAGGTGTGGGGCGAGGGCAACATCCTCCTTGGCGGCGGCGGCGACGACACCATCGAAGGCCGCGGCGGGAATGACATCATCGACGGCGACCGGTACCTCAGCGTCCGGCTCAGCGTCCGCACGGATCCCGCAGACCCGGACACCGAGGTGGGCAGCGCCACGTCCATGACGGCCCAGTTCCAGCGTGCCGCGGACGGCACGCTGACCGGTCCGACGCTCCAGCAGGCAGTCTTCGCCGGCAGCATTGACCCGGCGGACGTCGTGGCGGTGCGGGAGATCCTCAACTCGGCCGAGGGCACCGACACCGCACTGTTCTCGGACCTCGAGTTCAACTACACCGTCACCACCACCGGCGGCGACGGCACGCTTGGCTCCCCCGGCTCCGTCACCACCGTCCAGCACAACGGCGGCCGTGACGGCACGGACACCCTGCGTAACGTCGAACTGCTCGTCTTCGGCAATGGGACCGGCACCGGGAACGGCAACGGCGGAAACGGCGCGGACGACGGCGTTACCGAACCGCCGGAGGACGAGCCCGTCGAAGGCGACGAGGGCGCAGGTGACGGCATCGGCGAGGTCGTCCCGGGCGACGGCGAGGTGGTGGTCGTCATCGATCCCGTTACCGACCCCGCGACGGATCCCGGCACTCCGCCTGTTGACCCCGCACTCGTGGACCCGGCACCGGTGGACCCGCCAGCCAACCCGGCACCCGCGGACCCGCCAGTCAACCCGGCACCGGCGGACCCGCCAGCCAACCCGGCACCCGCGGACCCGCCAGCCAACCCGGCACCCGCGGATCCACCGGCCAACCCGGCACCCGCGGACCCGCCAGCCAACCCGGCACCCGCGCCAGTCGGCGTGGCCGTCAGGACAGTTGATGCCACGGGCACCCAGGTGGGCGAGATCATCATGGCCGAGCCCGGCACGTCCCGGGTGGTGGTCCGGGGCCTGGAGAACGGGGAGGAGTACCGGTTCCAGGTAGCCCCCACCACAGGCGACAGCGAGCCGTCGTTCTCGGCACTGAGCGCACCGGTTGTCCCCGGCCCGGCCGCCGGACTCCGCAGCCAGGCCGGCGGCAGCGCCGTGGCACCGGTCCCCGCGGAGCCGGTGACCGAGCAGCAGCCAGCGGTCACCGGTACCCTGCCGCTCGGTGGCCTGGCCGCCGTCGCGCCCGTCCTCCTGACCGCCCTGGGGCACTATCTGTCCACCGGGGAAGGAGCCACAACCCTGGGCCTGGTCATCGGCGGATTGCTGGCAGCCGCAGCCTTGCTGGCATTCCGGTTCTACTCCGCCCGTTCCAAGGCCAGGACTGCAGGCAGCGGGACAGCCCGCGGCACGAAGGCCGGCGACAGGGCGTGAGCCGGACCTCAGGCCCCGGCCGTCTCCTCGGCCGGGGCCTGGGCGTAGGACGCCGACACCCGCCGGTATACGGGAGTGAGGAAGGCCAGCAGCGCGGCCACGATCATGACGATTCCGGCCACCAGGAACACCAGGGCGATGCCCCGGGACGTCCCTTCGCCCAGCAGCGGCGCCAGCTGTGCCGCCCCTTCACCCGACCGTGCGTACGGGATGATCCAGAACTGGGCGATCGGTGCGATCAGGAAGGCTGTGATGGGGGCCGCCGCGGATTCGAAGGCCATGGCGAACCCGAACACCCGGCCCTGCTTGTTGAGCGGAACAACCCGTTGGATCACGGTCTGCTCGGCGGCCTCGACGCAGGGCACCAGTGCCAGGTACAGCCAGATTCCCACCACGTACAGCCAGGCCCATTCCCGGATAGTGAACAGGGCCCCGAGCGCACCCATGATGGCGACGGCGATCAGCAGGGTCCGCAGCGGATTGGCGCCGAGGCCGAACTTGCCGATCAGGGCACCACCCACAATGAATCCGGTGGAGCCCACGGCGAAGAACACGCCCCACAGCTCCACGGGGAACATCTCGAGCCCGTACGGGTCCATCAGGGCCATGTAGACGCCGCCGATGAAGTTGTTGAACGTGGAGAAGATGATCAGTGCGAACAATCCGGCAACGGCCAGCACGGCGGCGATGGAGCCGCGGAGGTCGAAGCCGCCCTGGGCGTCGCTGGCTGCCACATTGGTTTCCTCGGGCAGGCGCAGGGTCAGCAGGTGCAGGAAAGCCAGGGCGGTAAGGACCACGGCGATGGCGATGGTCCAGCCCATGCCCAGGAGTCCCACGGACAGCCCGGACAGTACCGACGTCACGATGAAGGCAAGTCCCTGGACCATCCCCACCATCCCGTTGGCGTTGGCGCGCCGGTCCGGCTCGATGAGGATGGTGACGGTGGTGGACAGGGCCACGTTGCGCATGTTCTCCACCACCGCGCCCACCAGGATGATCAGCGTGAAGACCCAGAACCAGGGCTGCCCGAGGTCCAGCAGGCCGGCGCCGGGCGTCAGCAGGAACATCACGCCGGACAGCACGAACATCACCAGGGTGAACGCGGCGGCGAACCGCATGATGGCCAGCTTCCGGTAGCGGTCCACGAAGGTGCCGAAGCTGATGCTGGAGAGGGCGATCAGCAGCATGTAGGCGCCGCCCACCACGCCCGTGGCGATCACGTTGCGGGTTTCCAGATAGACCCAGAACGTGAGGGCAAACCAGAGGTAACTGGTGGTGATGTTGGCCAGTGCCGTGTTGATCAGGATGCCCGCGAAGGTGCGCGAACGCTCCGCAGGGGTTCGTAGGGACGTGTCGACTGCAGCTTCCTGCCCGGACATGGGTCCCAGTCTACTGAGAACCCGCTGCCGCGGACATGGCTGCCCCTCCCCTGCCTTTGCGGGGCTCCATTGCTCCAGGCACCGGCGCCCGGTCAGGCCGCCAGTTCGCCGCGGCGGAAGCGCAGCTCACGCAGGGCGCCGTTCAGTGGCGATCCGGAGAAGGGCAGCGCCTCCAGGTTGATTCCTTCAGCCGCCCCGAGGGCCATCTGGTTCGCGGACTTCGCAGCGCGTACAGGGAGTCCGATGTCGGCTGCAAACTGCTCCCAGTGCCGGGCTTTGAGGTTCTTGACCCGGCCGCCGATGGTCAGGGCCAGCGTGTCGTCGCCGTACACCAGGGTGCAGGGAACGTCGTAGACGGGCGACACAGCCCACGCTCCGGTTTCCCCTTGGAGGACTGACATGTTTTTGGCATGCAGGTCGCCGTTGCCGGTCAGCCAGGCGAAGACGCATTGCAGGTACAGGTTCCGGACGGCAACAGCCCTGGCCTTGCACACGCCGGTCAGCGCCAGGATGGCGTCTTCGGCACTGACGGCATACTTGGACGACGGCGGCAGGTTGAGGACCTGGGCAGCATCCTCGAGTGCAAGGCGGGCCAGGCCATCCTTTCCGGTCCGGTCGAAACGCTCCACCAGCAGGCCCTGTAATCCGTTCCGGTCCGTGACAACGGTGCCCTTTGCCACGGGGATCCGCAGGGCCTTGGCCGCGGCAAGGTGTGCGGCCTCGTTGGCTACGAGGTGCCGGTGGCGGGGCGGGTCCAGCTTGAGCAGGTAGCGGCGGCCCGCGAGGGAAAGAGGGGTGGTCAGCATCGATGCGCTGGCCTTGGCCTGGACCCCTGGGAGACCGTGCGGATCGACGGCGTCCGCGAGCGCGGCAAAGTCGAGTGCCTCCGGATGCGACGCTTCCGCCAGCGCCGGAGGTTCCACCGGGTCCTGGCCGGCGGCGACCACCTGGACGTCGCCCGGGGTGTCGGAACCAACCGCCAAGAGCAGGCTGAGTTCGTCCCCAAGGCTGGTTTTGATGGCGTCCTTGAGTACGGTCAGGCGGTGGCCTTCGGGCAGCAGGCCGGCGAAGAATGCGGGAACAGCGCCGCTCGGCGCTTCAACGGGTGCGTCCGTCAGCGGCAGTGAGTGGGATACGGCAGCCCCGCCCGCGGCCAGGTACGCGGGGGTGTAGGTGAAGACGATCCCGCCGTTGCCGCCGCGGTTCAGCTGTCCCGCAAGTACCCCGGCTTTGTAGACGTCCGCTTGGGCAATGAATTTGAGGCGCGCCAGGTCCTCAGTCATCGGCGGTCCTGATGTGCAGCCCCACCGCGTTGGCCGCTGCTACGACGGTGGTCAGGGACGGATTGCCCGACCCCGTTTCGATGGCGTGAATGGTGCGGGGTGAGGTTCCGATCAGGTCGGCCAGCGTGCCCTGCGTGATTCCCGCTTCTTTTCGGGCGCGCCGGATGCCGGCACCTATGGCTGCCACATCCTCCACACTGGACCCCTTCGGAAATATATTGCAGATCAATAATCCTGCCAGACAAATTCTGACTCGATAGCATGGATTCCGCAAGATATTGCAGATTTCTGCCTTCGCCGCCGCGGACGCACCTGGCCCAAGGTGCCATCGGCAATATCCTTCCGATTCTCCACCACAGATCAGACATAGGATGCTGCCATGAGGATTGCCGTTGCCGGTGGGACCGGGACCGTGGGACGCCATGTGATGGACACCGCCAAGCAGCGCGGGCACGGGGTGGTGAGCCTGAGCCGCGCCGGCGGAGTGGATTTGGCAACCGGCCGCGGCCTGGATGAAGCCCTGGCCGGCATCGACACGGTAATCGACGTTGCCGGCATCAACAGCACGGCCACCAAGAAGGCCGTGGACTACTTCACGAACGCCTCGCAGAACCTGCTGGCCGCGGAAGAGAAAGCCGGAGTGAAGCACCACGTGGTGTTGTCGATCGCGGGGATCGACAACGCACGCTCCGGCCTCTACGCCGGGAAGCTGGTGCAGGAGGACACCGTCCGGCATGGGGACGTGCCATGGACCATCCTTCGTTCCACCCAGTTCCACGAGTTCGTGCCGCTGGTGGTGCAGGTTGCCTCGGCAGGGCCGGTTGTCGTGGTCCCGAAGATGTTCACCGCGCCCGTGGCCGCCCGCGAGGTGGCCGAGGCTCTGGTGGACGCGGCTGAGGCCGGCCCGCGCGGGCGGCTCCCCGATCTCGGCGGCCCGCGCACCGAGCAGCTCGCCGGCTTGGTGCGGAGCTACCTGCAAAAGTCCGGCCAGCGCAAAAAGGTGGTGGAGGCTCCTTTTCCCGGCCCCATGGGCAAGGCGATGCGCAGTGGTGCGCTGATCCCGATGGCGGGCGCCGCCGTCGGACGCCAGACGTTCCAGGAGTGGCTGGACGGGCTGCCCCGCTGACAGCGCACCTGCCCAGGCCCGGTCAGCCCGGCTGGCAGGACTGGGCGGGCCCGTAACGGAACCAGTCCGGCAGGGCGGCGGTGAAGGCCTCCCGGACGGCCGGCGTATTGGTGACAGTCCAGTCCACGCGCCCCTTGACCTCCACTTCGTTCTTGTCCCATTCGAACCAGTTGATCATCTTCAGCTGCGGGAATTCGGTGGCCAGGTCCGGGCTGAACAGCTGCTCCCACCAGGCACGCTTGATGTCCAGCTCGGCCGCACCGCCGGCGCCGGGAGCGAACAGTGCCGCGGATTCGGGGATGGCCACGGGTTTGCCGTGCTCCTGCCCATAGACGTGGTAGAAGTCCGTCAGGAGGCTGTCGTCACCGTTGGCGCCCACGTAGTTGCCGGTGAGCTGGTCCGTGAACTTGTTGGCCTCGGGCAGTTCGTTCTCGCCCCACGGGTACTTTGCGCCCCAGTGGTAAAGGGACATGCCCACCCAGTCCACCGCGTCGTCGCCCGGGTAATACGGCGCGTAGGAATCGTCGGCCATGGTGACGGTGCCGTCGCCGTCAGTGTCCAGGGCGGCGAAGTCCGCGGTGTCCCGCTTGGCCTCGTATTGGCCACCGGCGAACGGGTAGCCGCCGCCGTAGTTCGGCGCCCACATCATCGAGGAGCCGGGCGCCGTCGCATGGATGGCCTTTGCCATCCGGGTGAACGCGTCCACGTACGCGGCGGGCTGCTGGGACCACGGGTACCAGGAGCCGTTCATTTCATGGGCGAACCGGACCATCACGGGAACGCCGTCGTCGTTGAACGATGCCAGGTCTGCCGCGAGCGCGGCGACGGCCTCGTCTGTGACGGCGCCCAGGCCCTGCATGGGTTCAAGGGTGAGCAGCATGGTCTGGCCGTCGGCGCGGATCTGGCTGACCGCCTGGTCCAGGTGCGCCTTCTCCTCGGCCGTGTACGGGAACCCCGCGAAGGACACACTGACGGCGGGTTTGTGGCCGAGGTCGGCGGCGTACCGGGACAGGGGCTTGGCGTTCAGGTCCAGGTTCACGCCAAAGAGCGCGCCCGACGCCGGCACCTGGCTCTTGCGGTCCGGCACCTCGCAGCGCGGCAGGGAGGGGGTGGCCTGGGCAGCGTTGTCCCGGTCCGCCTGGTCACGGGAGGCGAGCCCGTTGGCGATGCTGGCAATGCCGATGCCGGCCGCTGCCACGGCAATCACCACGGGCAGGGCGAAGTCCTTGAGCGATGAGGGCGTGAACCGGCGCCGGGCGGGGTCCTTGGATGGGGTTTCTTCACCGGACATGAAGGGGTGGGCCGCCTTTCTGACCTGCGGTTTTACCCCCATCCTAGGGGGTGGCCCGGCAACCTGCCCGTCAAACAGGTGGTGCGGGACGGCAACGCGGCGAAAGTAGAGTACCCACTACTCGTGTTCCCTTTACCGGCGCCGCCTACATTCGAGGGAAGCCGCACATCACCGCGCGGCACGGAGCGTATTGGGGGAACAGGTGACAGTACAACCGGCAGTTGGCAGCAGGCGCATGGACCGGCCGGGGTTCCTGCTGGACCTGATCAGCGGCGCGGACACTGACCTGGAGTCCGTCCAGCGGCTGGCGGACAGCGCCGCTGTGGCACTCGCAGGATCGGCAGGGGTGCCGGTGGACGCCGCCGCAACCCTGACGCGGGCAGGAAACCTGCCTGCCACGGCCGGCAGCGCCACCCTTGCCTACAACGTGGCGTCGTCCGAAGACAGGTACAGCGACGGGCCCATGGCGCAGGCCGCCGCCTCGGCCGCGCCGGTCCAGGTCACGGGGGACAACTCATCGCAACGGTGGGAAGCGTACCGCCGCCGGCTGGTTGGCGCCGGTTATGGAACGGCCCTTGCCGTTCCGCTCGCCCTGGATCCCCGGTCGTCCTGCGCACTGGTGTTCCTTGGTCCCGCAGGGTTCGAATTCACGCCGGAGCTGGTGGGCGAGGTCACCTGGTTTGCCGCCGTCGCGTCGCAAAGCATGAAGCTGGCCCTCGAGGTGCGCAGTGTGCGGTCCGCCGGTGACAACCTTAAGGCGGTGTTGGAGAGCCGGACCTCCATTGATGTTGCGTGCGGCGTGATCATGGCGCAGAACCGCTGTTCCTATACGGACGCGTTCGGCAAGCTGGCCGGCGTCTCGCGGCAGCGGAACCTCAAGGTGCGCAGCGTCGCGGAGAACGTCCTCAAGGCGCTGCCCAACGGGTCGCCGGCCACCCGGTTCGAGCCGCCCGCGCTGGCGTAGGGGGACGGAACGTCACATTTAGTGCCGGGCTTTGGCCCGGATGACTCCGGCGGCCAAAAGCCCCACGGCGCCGAGTGAGGCCAGCATGCCGCCAAGTGCTGCAACGTATTCGGTGATGCTCATCGCGTCCACTCCCTTTCCGAACTGCCTGATGAGCCCAACGTACGCGTCAACAGTCAAGGTTCCCCGAAGGATCGCCCGCGGGTTGGGTCAAGATTGGTGCAGACCAGAAGGCCTGGCTGCCCGCTGACGCACTGCATGCCTCGCAACGGCCCACAAACTGGTGCGGGCAATCCAGGTCCTGGCCGTCGGATGACGGCAGCCTCACACGCATGGCGGACCGCCTAACCCGCAACCGCGAACATGGCGATGCCCACAGCCACCAGAAGGGCTATGCCGAGGAACACGAATCCCTGGGCGGTTCCCTTGGCGGCACCGGGCATCCGGCGGCGCCCACGCTTCCTAACAATTATTTCAGCCATGCACCGAATGTACGGTGCGGCAATCCCCTACACACGAGAAGTGCGTACTTGTCTTGGTCGATTCCACTACTCGATTTAGCACCTGCCTGCCGCCGTCATGCCGGGTGCCCGCAGCTGAAACATCCAGCCGGGAGCGCGAATCAGACAGTATGCTTCAACAACGTTGACGTAACCGGGGCATGGCTGGGGGCACGATGCTATTCGACTGGGGAGCCCGCTACTTCCGCACGCTCGGGAGGAGGGGCCGCACGGTCCTGTTCCAGTTGCCGCTGACCGGCACCATGCTGCTGGTCATCCTCCTGGCATCGGTCCTGCACCCGGACCTGAAGTGGTCCGCGGCATTCGTTTCCTCCCTGGCTTTCCACGCCGTCCTGCTGGCCGCGTGCGCCGCCATCCCCTGGGACCGGCTGCCGGAGCGGGCGGTCCTCGCCATCCCCGTGCTGGACTGCCTGGCCGTCGGGTTGTCACGGGAAGCCGGCGACCAGTACTTGTCCGTGCTGAGCTTCCTGCTCGTCTTCCCGGTGGTCTGGCTGTCCTATGGCCCGCGCCGGGGCGGCGTGACTCTGGCGGTAATCGCGGCCATCCTCAGTGTGGCCCTCCCGCCCATGATTCTCGGTTCGGGCTTCACCAGCGCTTCGTTTATCCGCGCGGTACTGCTGCCGGTCATCCTGGGCGCCATCGCCTTCACCACGTTCGGCGTGGCCAACGCCCTGCGCCTGCAACGGCACCGGCTGGAAGAACGGGAGGCAGAGGTCAGGGAACTCCTCGCGGCCAGTGAGGACCGGGAACAGCTGCTGGGCACCGTGATGGACACCGTCAGCGTGGACGTCTGGGCGCTTGACCGGAAGGGGCGGACCATCCTCACCAACCGCCACCACGGCAGCCAGTCCGGCGGGGCCGTCCAGCACGAGCCCGCCCCCGCGGAGGCGGACCGGCCCGTTTTCGGGATCGACCGGAACGAACCCCTTCCGCCTGAACAGCACCCCCGAGCACGCGCAGCGCAGGGGCAGTCCTTCACCGACGAGCTCGTATGGATCGGCACGGGCAACAGCCAGCGTGCCTACTCTGCCACGTGCCGCCTCATCCCGGGCTCCGACGGCCGGCAGTCGGGCGCTGTCCTGGCCCTCACGGACGTCACCGCCCTGGTGGAGGCCCTTTCGGCCAAGGACCAGTTCGTGGCAAGCGTCTCCCACGAACTGCGCACGCCGCTGACTTCGATCCTGGGCTACCTGTCCATCGCCATGGACGAGGAGGGGCTGGACCCGGAACTGGAGCACTGCCTGGAAGTGGCCAAGCGCAACGCCGAGCGCCTGTTGAACCTGGTGGCGGACCTGCTGACCATCGCATCCGGCACGCTCACCGTCCGGCCACGGCCGGCGGATCTGGCGGAGGTTGCCGCGCAGAGTGTGGACGCCGCACAGCCGCGGGCCACCTCCGGCGGAGTCACGCTCAGCCTGGAAACCGAGGGGCCCGCAGCGGGTCGCTTCGACCCGGACCGGCTGGGCCAGGCCATCGACAACCTGGTCTCGAATGCCATCAAATACACACCCAAGGGCGGCACGGTGACAGTGCGCGTGCGCAGGGAGGACGGCTACCTGGTGTGCGAGGTGGCCGATACCGGCGTTGGCATGACGGACGAGGACCTGGCGAACGCGTTCACGCGTTTCTTCCGGACGGCCAGCGCCCACTCGTCAGCGATTCCGGGCGCGGGCCTCGGCCTCGCCATCACCCGGTCCATCATCGAGAACCACCGCGGCAGCGTCACGCTGGCCAGCCGCCACGGCCAGGGGACCACGGCAAAACTGACTCTGCCCGAGTCGCATGCGGTGGAAGGATCCCCCGCCGGCACGAGGTAGCAAAGGCCAGGCACGGGAGAGGCCGGGCACCCGGAATAAAACCCGGCACCCGGCCTGTAGCCGAAACAGCGCTGCAGCGTCAGCCCTGCTTAACGAGGGCAGCCTCCAGGTTGATCTTCACCTTGTCGCTGACCAGCACTCCCCCGGCTTCCAGCGCGGCGTTCCACGTCAGGCCGAAGGCCTTGCGGCTGATCTCGGTTTCGGCGGAGAAACCGGCCCGCGTGGCCCCGAACGGGTCCACGGCCACGCCGGTGAATTCAACCTCCAGTTCCACGGGCTGGGTGACGCCCTTGATGGTGAGGTCACCGGTGAGGGTGTAGTCCTCGCCGTCGCCCGTGATGGACGTGCCGCGGAAGGTCATCTCCGGGTACTTTTCGACGTCGAAGAAGTCCTCGCCCTTGACGTGGCCGTCGCGGTTGGCGTCGCCCGAGTCGAAGCTGGCGGTGGCCACTGTTGCGCGCAGGCTGGAGTCCTGCAGGGAGTCACCAACCCGGGCTTCGGCCTCGGCCTGGGTGAAACGGCCGCGGACTTTGCTGATGCCTGCGTGCCGGACACTGAACCCGATCTCGCTGTGGGACATGTCCAGGGTCCACGTCCCGGGGGTCAGTTCCTGGGGAAGAGTCATGGCCAATCTCCTCTTGTTCGAAGGTCTGCGGGCACGGGCAGCCCGCCGCCGGCGTGTGCCGTCGTGGCCAGCCTATTCCCCGCAGCGCCGCCTGGGCAGGGCCGATGGGCCATAGTTCATCTGCCGGCTACCGGGCGGTCACCAGTTCACGTGCCTTCCCGGCAGCAGGCTTGGGCGCAGGGCGTACGACGGCGGGCTCAAGCCTTTGGTTTGCCCAGCGGCGGATGGGTGCCTCCACCAGCCGCGAGGAGGCGAACGCCAGCACCACGGTGAGGACGGCGGCGAACCCGACGCGGAGGGACAGCGACGGCACGAGGGGCAGCAGCAGCAGGTAGACGGGAATGTGCCAGAGGTACATGCCGTAGGAGAGTTCGCGGCCGGGCCAGGCGAGCCAGGGGTGGCTGAGGACCCGGCCCAGGAAGCCGGCCGGCTGCAGGACCAGTGAGCCGATCAGCACCGCTGCCAGCAGCGAGAGCGTGGTGGGCCCCGCGGTCCAGAACACGGTGAACCAGGTGCCGGGCGTGTCCGGTTCCTTGAGCAGGAACAGCGCTGCCACCAGCACGGTCCCCGCGGCCGGGGCACCCCAGCGCGCGGCGGAGACCAGGGCGGCGTGCACCCGGGAGCCGTTGCGGACGGCGGTGAACAGCAGCGCGAAGGCGCAGCCGATAAGCAGTTCGTCGGCCCGGGTGTCCGGCCCGTTGTAGAGCCGGTTCAGCGGCGCGCCGGACGTCACCAGGGCGAAGCGTTCCAGCACGAAGGCGGCGGCGAGTCCGGCCGTGGACCACGCGGCGGTCCGCAGCTTGCAGTACCGGAGCATGACCAGCAGGAGCACCGGCCACACCAGGTAGAACTGTTCCTCGACGGCGAGCGTCCAGGTGGGGCCGAGCGTCTCACCCGCCATCGAGTCGCCGAACGCTCCCACGTGCGCGAAGTTCATGACGTAGGCGGCGGCGGGAAGGATGAATCCTGCCTGGCCTCCCCAGCCGGAAGCGGGGAAGACGAAGCCGACGACGGCGATCACCGCGCACAGTGCCAGCAGCGCAGGCCACAGCCGGGCCAGGCGTTTGGCGTAGAAGATCCCCATGCGGACGCGGCCCGTCGCGAGCCGCTCCTTCATGATCAGCAGCGTGATCACGAAGCCGCTGAGCGTGAAGAAAACATCCACACCGATGAAGCCGCCCGGCATCTGGGCGGTGAGGGTATGGAAGAAGAACACCCCCACAACGGCCACCGTACGGAGGCCGTCCAGGGAGTGCTTCCGCCCTGAGATGATGCTTGTTTCGTACCCTGTTTCGTGCGCTGTTCTATGCGCGGACGCGCCCTCCGCAACCGACAAATTTCCACTGCTTGACCTAAGAACCACCAAGCCAGCATATATAACGTTTCGGTAACTAGGCTAAATGGCGGCTGGGAAAAGCCTCCATGGATCACCCCGGTAGGAAGTATCCGGAGACGTCCGCGATGAGGTGCGTGGACCCCGCTGACCGGTTGAACAGGATGACATATCCGTTCAACCCCACAGGTGAAGTTACGGAGTTCGCAACAATCTGGCCCCTATCAAAGTTCAGGTTGGATACGTCCGGGCGCGACGCCGTCAAGGGATACGCAGTTATGTAGCCGTTGGAGCCGGCCTGGGCCACAGTCAGGTTGAAGACTATGGCCGTGGCGTCCTCGGGAATACCGCGTTCACTGCTCGCCTGAATGGCCGCTTGAGAATCCGACAGGGCCGGATTGCCGGGTCGCGTGTCCAGGAAGCGTGTAGGAGCGGCCAGCGGCTGGAAGGTGCCGCCCGCTGTCGGTGTTCCCGACAGGTAGTAGCCGGACACGTCGGCGATCAGGTGCGTGGAACCCTTGGAGCGGTTGAAAAGCATCACCTTGCCGTCGGGCCCCACGGGCACGGTGACCGAATTGGGGATGATCTGCCCCGTGTCGAAGTTGACGTTGGAAGCGTCCGGCCGGTCCACTCCGGAGGGATACGCGGTGACGAAGCCGAAGGACTTCGATTCGGCAACGGTCAGGTTCAGCACAACGGCGGAGACGGTGGCCGGCAATCCGTTGGCTCCTGCCACCTGGAAGGCCCGGGCAGTATCGGGCGCGACGGCGGTGGTGTTCCGGGTATCCAGGAATCGCTTGGGTGCGATCGGCCTGAAAGCGCCCGCAGCCGTCACCTCACCTTCGCGGTAGTAGCCGGAGATATCGGCCAAAAGGTGCGTGGCCCCGGCGGACCTGTTGAAGAGTGTCACCTTCCCGTCCGCGCCTACAGGAACGGTGACGGAGTTGGCCACGATCTGGCCCTTGTCGAAGTTCACGTTGGAAGCATCCGGACGCGCGGTCCCGGAAGCGTAGGCAGTGACAAACCCGAAGGAACGGGCTTCGGCCACGGTGAGGTTGAAGACCACTGCGGACACCTTGGCCGGTATACCGTTGCGCCCTGCCACCTGGAAGGAGACGGCGGAATCTGTGGCCACGATGGAGCTGGTACGGGTATCAAGGGCGCGGAACGGCGTGACGGTGATCAGAGATCCGGCAACCGGCGCCATGCTGGTGGCGAACTTGTGGGTCCACTCGGCTGTGGCACCGGCCATCAGGGTGTAGCCAGCGACCGCCCTTGCTGAAACGGTAATGGTTCCCGAACCGGCATGGACCCCGGCGGCCAGAACACTGCCGTCACGCACGTATTCCACGCCCTGCAACGAGGGGACGGTCAGCGTGTCATCGTCAGCACCATCCTTGTCGGAGAACGTTACTTCAGCCGGGATGACGGTTTTGGCGGGCAGATCCGATGCAGTGAGGGCAAGCGCCGTGCCGGCGTCCAGCAGACCCGCTCCGCAACCTTCGGTGCAGGCGACTGGGAGCGCCCGAGCGGTGGCTTTAAGCCGGGCTTCCACCATGTCCGGCGTGTAGGTGCTGCCCACTTCAGACATGAGCATGGCCGCGACGGCGGATACGTGCGGAGCGGCCATGGAAGTGCCTTGCAGGAGCTCGTAGGCCTCTCCCTCGGGCACGGTGGAGCCCAAGTTCGAGGTGGAGACGATGCCGGTCCAGGGGTTCTCACTGGTCATGTTGCTGCCGCCGGGGGCGGTGATGTCCACGGCGGACCCGTAGTTGGAGTAGTCGGCACGGGCGCCGTCGAGTCCGGAGGCAGCCACAGTGATGACGTTCTGGCAGTTGGCCGGGCTCATTTCAGACGCCGGGCGGCCGGAGTTTCCGGCGGCCGCCACCACCACGGTGCCGGCATTATGGGCAAAGTTGATGGCGTTCTGTTCGGTAACGGAGCAGGCGGAGACTCCTCCAAGGCTGAGGTTGACGACATGCGCGCGTCTAGGATTAGCGGGTACTCCGGCCACCGTGCCGCCAGCGGCCCAGATGATGGAGTCCGCCACGTCCGAGATGTAACCTCCGCAGGGGCCGATGGCGCGGATGGGCAGGATCTTCGCAGCAGGCGCGACGCCGGTAATGCCTTCGCTGTTATTTCCGAAGGCGGCAATGGTCCCGGCCACGTGCGTGCCATGCCAAGAGGAGCGTGACGCCGGGAAGCCTGGCTCGCACTGGTTGTCACTGGCCCAATCGCCCTGGTCGAGCGGGACGGGGTCACGCCCGTCGCCGTCCCGGGCCCAGTCCGGGTTGGACAGCATGTCGTAGCCGGCGAGTACGTTGTTGTCCATGTCCGAGTGATAGGTGGTACCGCTGTCCACCACGGCCACCACAGCACCCTCACCGCGGTTGTAGTCCCAGGCGGCGAGTGCCCGGATGCCGGCTGTCTCGTCCCAGAGGGCCCACTGGGACGGGTATCCGGGGTCGTTGGGGGCAGTAGCGGTTGCCTGAACGATAGTGTCCGGCTCGGCGTAAGCCACGTCGGGGCTGGAGCGGAGTGCCGCGAGGAAGGTGTCAGCCTCGGCACCCTGAAGTGACTTGCCGGTCTTCACCACCTGCGCACCGGTAGCGGTGGCCCGTACGTACTGGGCGGCAGTGCCCACGCGGCCGGCGGCTGACCGTGCGGCTTGGGCAGTTACAGCGGCTTCGGAAGCAATGTTGCCGCGGCTCTTGAGGCCCACGATGAACTGATCCGTGGGGACCTGGGTTGAGGTGGGCTGGGGACGCGCGTCCCGGAGGGGCAGCTCGGCAGCCGTTGGCTGCTTGGTGGTCTGCGGTGGCTCGGTGGCTTGGGCGGGAAGGGCCGTCAGGGCAGCACCGGCGAGTACGGTGACCAGCGTGAGGGCAGCGGCAGCGAAGGGCCGGGGGTTGAACATGGGCGGGCATCCTTGAGACGGGCGCGGGCCACGAACAAGGGGCCTGGCGCGGACAGCCGGGAATCACCAGCTGACCCCCGCCCTGATTATAACCATCGAGTTGACTATTCGGAGGACATTACGAGAGTACATGCCCTGTCCGCCCGCAGGGGCGTCCGTCCAACTTCCGCCCCAGCTCACTCCATCTTCTTGAGTGGGACTCGGGGACACAGCCTAGAACAACGACAAAGTCCCGAGCGAAGGCATCGTTTCCACGTCCCCCGATACTGAACGGTTAGAACCGTGTGCCGCTCGCAGCAAGGAGCACCTGGCACGAGGTTGCCTGCCACGACAGGCTTGGCGACTTTATGTGATGGTACGGTCGCGTCTAGGAGGTCACCAGTGCAGCTTTCGGAACTATCGCGCCAGTCGCGAGTACCCGTGCCATCAATCAAGTTCTACTTGCGTGAAGGCCTGCTTCACCGTGGGCAGCCTCTCTCGCCACGTACGTCTGCTTACGACGCGAGTCATTTGCGGCGGCTGGAACTGGTCAAAATACTTATCGACGTCCAAGGGCTGTCCGTGGCGGGCACCCGAAAAGTGCTGGAGGCGGTGAATACGGCTGCCGTCGACGAGGCGGCATCAATTCGCCGGGGAGTTGCGGCGCTGTCAGCAGATCGCGTCGGCCCCCAGAATCCACAGGAGTCCGCGCCACCAGAATTAGTATCTGAGCTCGGCAACCGGCACGGCATGGATGATCCGAACATTTGCGCCCTGACCCAGGCTTTGGATACTGCTGTAAAGGCGGGCACACCAGTGGACCCGGCCACACTCACACTCGCGTGGGAGCTGCTGGTCAAACTGGCAGCGGCGACACTTACCGACCTTCCGGCGGATCCTACCGATGCCGCGGAGCATGTCGTCATCGGCACGGCAATTCATGACCGGTTGATTTCCGCACTTTGGTTTCTTAGCCGTCGGGAGGCCGCGGAAAGACTCGTCGCGAACAGAGCGGGGTCGATCTGTCAGGGCCGTTGAACTAAAACTAACGCTTCTGTTCAGTGAATCGGACTCCTCCTCCGTCCTTCAATAGCAGGCGCAGGGCCCAGGACCAGCGCAAGGGATATTCCGTCAACTTCCTGAAGCCAGTAATCACATTCCGTGGTGCCGTCGAACGCGTGTTTGCCCCATCCGGTCCCCGGGACGCGGGGCAGCCCGAATTCACCTGGTGCCGGCCTCCGGCGGGCGTTGCCGCTGGCCTTCCAATAGGCTTCGGCCACGGCCCAGTGTCCAATGGAGGGCTGAAAGGTCGCCTCGGTGGTCCTTGCCAGCCAGCGCAGCGCAGCTGGACGGTGGACATGCCGTTGCACGTCTATGCCCACAGGCAGCGAGCACCGCGCCACCGCCAGGCAGCCCGGGGTGTGGCTGGCGCTCCACCACGCCAGGCACGAGCTGCAGAAGTTCTGACCGGTTTCCCCTTCCGTATCCAGAGCGGGCGACAAGCAGCACTGTCCGCTCTTCTGCAGCAGGCGGATCATCCTGCGCCCCTCGCCCATTCGTGGCGGACCCGCTTCTTCTCCGGCGCGGGTCCGCCACGCCTGCAATCCGCCCCGCCTATCCATGGCAGGCGGACGGCCGAGCCCAGAAAGCTTCACTATGTCCACGAGTGTTTCCTAGGCTTGGACCACCACGGACTGATAGCTGCCACCGATCTCCATCGAATTCACCAAAACCCGGAATGGTTGCGCGCCGTCAAGGGCGGCTGCTCCGTCTGCTCCGGATACGAAATGACTTGTCCCTGGAACCTGTGCACGTGCCTTCATCCACAGTGCCTGTTGCACGCCAAGGAGCGCCGCTGAGGACTGGGTGTCACCCAGGACCGCCTTTGGAGCGCTGACCACGGCCTGCGTCAGGTGGAGGCTGTTGATGGCCCGGCGCTCAAGCTGGTCGATCTGGTCCCTGCCCGGCGCAGCAGCAATGACCACATCGATGTCGCAGGGTTCCAGCCCGGCTGACCGGATGGCTTGGTACATTGCCAGCCTCCACGCTGTGGGGTCCTGTTTGATGTTGCCGCAGCCGCTGTCGTCTCCAGCGAAACCAAACCCCAGTATCCGGGCCGGAGGCACCGCCTGGACGTGGTCCGTGGATTCCAGCAGCATCGCCGCGGCTGCACCGCTGTAGAGGCGGCCGCTGTTGCCAAAGGGCCGGAGCGTGTCCTTGCTGAGGTAGCCGTCAATGCGCGCGTAGCCAGCCAACAGGGCAGTGGACGCTTCATCCGCCGACAGGACAATCACACGATCGCAGGAGCCGGAGGCAATCAGCTGGTGGCCGAAGTGCAGGGCGCTGACAGCGCTGGTGCTTCCGGCACAAAACGTCGCTGTAGGTCCCCTCAGTCCGTGAAGCAGGGCGACATGGCCGGCGGAGGCGTTCATCACGGTGTTGGGGAACAGCCTGGTGTTGCCTGCCCCCTCGGTAATGAGGCCGCGTTGGAAAGCCTCCACCGTAGACATCGGTCCCGAAGCAGTGGCAAAGATGAGCCCGGTTGTTTGGAGCTCGGTCCGGCTGAGCGGCCTTTCCTTGAGCAATTGCCCCACCACCGATGCCGAGCGTTTGCTGAGGGCATCGAGGCGTCGGAGCGCAGTGGGGTTGATGCCTGATTTCTGCACGGATTCCGGTACTTCCCCGATGGGGAAGGGGCCGTATTCGTCGATGGCTACCGAACTGTTGCCGTAAAGCGGGGTCCCGGAGAACAGTGCTTCGGCTACGGCCTCGGAGTTTCCGGCAGGACCCACCATGGATGCCACAGCGGTGATACCCACCTGCCGTGCCGCGGGCGCTGCCCGTTCGCCGGCGTTGGCCTTGCTGCGGAAAACCAGCGTCGAGTTGTTGCCGCCGAACGCAAACGAGTTGGACAGGGCCAGGGAGATGGCTGCCGGGCGCCCGGAGCCCGGCACGGCATCGAAATCGAGCGTTTCTTCGAAATCGTCCGGGACCACCGTGGGCGGAAGGACCTGTTCACGCAATGCCATGACGGTGGTAACGGCTTCAACTGCTCCGGCGGCGCCCAGCGTGTGGCCGATCATGGACTTGGTGGAACTCATGGGGATGTTGTTCTCGCCAAGGTGGAGCAGAATCTTCTTCTCGCCACCGTCGTTGGCAGGAGTGCCCGTGCCGTGGCCGTTGATGTAATCGATCTGCTCTGCCGTGGCGTCGGCCATCTCCAGGGCAGACATCATTGCAGAGAGGGCACCACGGCCGCGCGGATCGGGCGCGGTGGGGTGGTGGGCGTCCGCCGACAGGCCGTATCCGGACAGGACAGCCAGGACGGGAGCTTTGCGGGCATGGGCGGATTCGGCCCTTTCCAGGATCAGGAATCCGGCACCTTCCCCGAGGGTGAGGCCTTCGCTTTTGCTGTACGGGGCGCAGTCTTTCGGTGATAGGGCACCCAGGCAGGAGAACCCGCCGAACGACAAATAGGCCAATGGGTCCACGCCGCCGGCCACCACCATGTCCGCTGCCCCGGTCCGGAGGTACTCCATGCCGTTGGCGATGGCCACCGACCCTGCTGCACACGCATTTGAGTGCACCGTCCGTGGCCCGAAGAGCTTGAAACGCGCGGCCAGGTAGTCGGCCGTGGCGTGCAGCGGGTACTGGCGCAGGAGCCCGGCGTCTGCCTGCCGCAGGCCCCGGGCGAGCCACTGGCGATGAAATTCCTCTCCCCTCCGCGCACCGCCGAGCGATGTGCCGATGGCCAGCCCCACCCGATGGTTTTGGTAGGGACTATCGACGGCCAAACCCGCTGTTGTCAGCGCTTCTTCGAGGGCGATGCGGCTGAGGATGATGCTGCGGTCATCGTCGTCGTCGGCATCCACGTGCTTGGAGCGCACCTCACCGGCCCGGGTGCTGATCAGCCCGGGGTGGGGTACCACGCTGACCGTGGAGAGTCCGGACTTTCCGTCAGCAATGTTTTGCCAGCATTCGTCCGCCGTGTCGCCCACCGCGGTCATCATCCCGATGCCGGTAACTACGATTGTCATGTCTTATCCGCCGATCTGCTGGGTCCAGGACTGCGGGTCAACGGCGGGACGGGCCACTGTGGACAGGGTCCGGCCCCCGGCAACGAGCGTCAGCCCGGGAACGCAGTACGGGACGTCGAGGAGCAGGAGCCCGAACCCGGAGTCGAGGCCCGCCCGCGCCGTGGCGGTCTGGACCTGGCCCACAGTGACTCCCTCGTCAGTGACGGCGGTCCCGGCTTCCGGGAAGTCTGCGTTGTCGCTCACCGCTGCCACAACTTTCCGGCCCGGCGCTTCAAGCTGGACGCCGGCTTTGCCCCGGTATTCGTCGTCGCGGTTTGGCGTGGCCATCCACTGGATGCCTGCTTCGAAAATGTTCAGGCCCTGGGCCTGGGAGGGCAGTACCGGGTGGTTCACTTCAGCCTGGGCGCGGTGGAGGACCTTCTTGTCGATGCGGCCGCCACCAATGTCCTGGGCGCGTTCCACCAGCCGGTCGAACGCGGAAGACCCGGCGGCGGACGTGATGACCAGGTAGCCGTATTCGGCGGTGGTGCCGATGCGGACGAGCATGCAGGCGGTTCCGTTGAGCGTGCCACGGCGCCATTCGTTGAGGAGGATTTCGGAGATGGGCTCGTCAGTGACGTCCTCTGCGACCTGCCAGGACAGCGGGCCTTCAACGGCGAGGACGGCAGCCAGGTCTTCTGCGTCCTCGGCGAAGGTGCCCTCCAGGCCAAGGCTTTCGATGGCGGCCAGGGCCACCGGCAGCAGCGGTGCCTGCGAGTCCGCGATGACCACGGCGGCTTCGTCATCCAGCACCACCAGTGCTGACCCCTCCACGTTCCCGGCCTCGCCAAGGATCAGGGATTCGACGACGGTGCCGGGTTCAGCGAATTCAGTCTGCTTGGCGAGCAGCCAGGACAGGAGTTCAACACGATGGGTTCCCGTGAGCCGGAGGACTTCGCCGCCCCGGTTGTAGACGGCGGCGGTGTTGCGGATTGCTGCGTAGCTTTCCTCGGTGGTGAGCATGGTTTCTCCTTTGTGGGTGCGGAGTCCGCAAGGCTTGCGGGTCCGCTGTTGCGACGGGTATACGGAAGGACAGCGAGCGAAGGGAGGACGGCGTGGGAAGATCAGGCGCTAACGCGTTCGCGGATGAGCGCGGCGGCCGTCGGCAGGCCTGCCACCTGGCGGCTGAGCGCCTGGGTAGCGGGCCCGTCACGCCGACCAAGGAGTTCCTGGACAGCTGCCACGCAGGCTTCCAGGTTGTAGATTTCGGCCTTTGGCAGCGCGGCCATGTAGCCGTTCCTGTACAGGAGCGGAGCGAGCTCTTCGGCCCAGCCGAAGGGGTTGACCAGAAATCTGACCCCGAACCCCGGGAAGCTTGCCTCCATGTCGGCCAGCCATCCGGCGGAGAACGGGTCTCCGGAGCGTTCGTTGTGCTGGTTTACCAGTGCCAGGACCGGGGTGCCGAGGGTTGCGGCCTTGGCCATGGCACCGGATGTCACGTTGTCCGTGACGTAGAGGTCAGCGGCAGCCAGAATGTCGGCGAAGTCATCCATGGGCAGGTACGGGCAGGACAGGAACTCCACGTTGCCGTGGACGGTGGCCTTCCGGGCGCTCGATGAAAGTTCCAGGACGGTGACGTGCCGCCCGGTGCGGCTGAACATCTCGGCCGCCCACCGGTCCTTGAGGCTGCGGTAGGTATCCGTGCCTGCGTTCCGGGATACCCGTCCCAGCAGGCCGTACGCCGAGGTGGCCCAGCCTGACTGGGCTGCAACCACCAGGGACCGCTTGCTGCTTATCCCCAGGGAGCTGAAGACCTCCGCTTTGGTCCGTGCAGGCCTGAGCTCTTCGCCGTAGAGGTTGAAGGAGTCCGCGGGGCGGCCCAGGCCGGCCACAGGTACAGCCCGCATGAGGGCGACGTCGTCGGGAAGCGCCGGGATTGTCGTCTCGGGAGGAAACCAGCGGTGGATGGGTGCGGTGCCCGCCTGCCGGGCAACGGCCATCGTCAATGTGGAGGCTGCCGGGCCCATACACAGTGAATCCATGGCGATAACGGGGCAGCCGAGGTCCAGGAGCTGCTGCGCGGATACGTTGCCCCGTTCCAGGGCGAGGAGGTGGTGGTCGGCCACCACCACGGCCAGGGGCCGCAACTGCCGCAGAAGGGACATGGTGGCTTCCCGGTTTCCCGGGCCCTGGGGAACGGCGCGGGCATCGATGCCGGACCGGCGGACAATATCGAGGTACTGCTCCGCGACAAGGAATTCGACGGCATCTTCCGGGGAGAGCTGCCTGGCAACGGTAATGGCATTCTGCAGTTCCCCGAAACTGAACTTTCCGGGACAGAAGAAGACCAGGGGACGACGCACCATCAGCGGTCCATTTCCGCGAGGGCGGCGGACCTGTGTGGCAGGACGCTGATCCTCCACCGGCTTTCGGCGCCGTCTTCGCCGGGCCTGGAGAGCAGCGAGAGGTGCAGGCCCTTGCGTTCCGAGCGGACGAACAGTTCCTGGTGCAGTCCGTGCACGGGCCGGACCACCAGGTAGCCTCCGCCTTGCAGCTCGACGGCGATCGTGGAGGTACCCACAGTCCAGGCGTGGCCGGTGGCCTCCACTACCCACTTTTCACCCTGTGGGTGGCCGAACAGGACGGACGCTCCCGGGAGACTGGCCGGCGTGAGGTAGAAAGCCATGTCGCCGTTCTCCTGCCCCGGCGCCAGCGCGGCGGCGACTTCGATGGCCGGCACCGGGCCATCCACGGCCTCGAGCGTCCACGAGTCTTGCCCGGAGCGCGGAACAGTACCGGCCAGCGGGATGGCGAAGGCGCTTCCAACCCATTCGACGCCCTGTTCGGGGTTGTCCCGGGGTGCACAGCGGGATACCCACAGGCCCGCGGCCCAGTCCGTGAGTGAGCCCCAGCTCCGGACGCCCGGGTAGGGGCTTGAGAGAATCTGGTTGCCGTCGTGGGACCAGCCCACCACTCCGCCGGCCGTTTCCGAGTAGCGCAGCTCCATCACGGCGCCGAGGTGTTCGACGATGTCCCGCCCGGAACGTTTTGACGCTTGCCAGGTGACCGCCCGGGTTTGCGTGGCTGCCCGTTTCGCCGTCCGCTGGACCCGGCGGACCTTCTCCACCGTGATGCCGGCCGGCGTCGACAATATCCGGGGGGCGGGCGTACTGCCGGCTGTGTTCACCGCCACCATGTACGCCACCGTGCTGTTTGCCGGCCCGCGGAGCTGCGGTAGGTGGTTACCTTCATGCCGAGCCGTCACGTTTTTGGGCCAGGAGGCTTCAAGGACCAGCGACTGGTTGCGCCACAGCGTTGTCCGGGCAGGCAGCTCCGGCTGGACCTCGTCGGCGCAGGCTTCGAAGTCGGTGAAGTCCCGCGGCCAGATGCCCCGGACCACGGGCCCTCCCACCGTTGTTCCATCGGCCGCCACCAGATACTTTTCGGCGGCCCGCATCGAAACCCATGGGCTGACAACCAACTCTTTGCCGCCGTCGTCCGTGGAAATAACCGATGAAATGCTCATCTGGCCGTCGCCGAACCGGACGTCCCGCGTCACAGTTCCGTCAATGCCGTCGGCGCTCATCCGCCAGCCGTCCTCACGGGCCTCGAACGCCACAGGGGAAAGCCGCGGACGCCGCCAGCCGGAGGCGGTACTCCCCCGGACCACCGGCCAGTGGTCAACCAAGACGGGCCCCGGGAAGCCCGGGCCGAGGATGGATACGGTGCCGAAGGTGTCCGCCTGGGCAACGACGCCGGGGGCCAGCTCCCAAACTGCTCTGGGCTCTGCTTCCCCGTGCCGGTCCATGCCGGCGTGGAGCGGGAGTTCCGTAATGGATCCGGAGACGACGTCGTACCCCAGGGTGGCTCCGGAGTCCATGGCAATGCTGGCACGCAGGCTGAAGTCACCGGCGCTAAGGTCGTAGCTGACCACGGCAGATCCGTCCGGGTCTACGGTGACGCCTGACGTGGGGGCTGTGTCCCGGCCACCAGCGGCATTGCGCCAGGTGAAACGCGGCAGCACATCGCTCAGTTCGTCGCCGATGTTGCTGCGGAGAAGGTCGCCAATGACGCCCGGCAGGTGGCTGACCAACTCGATGTATCCGTCTTCGTCAGCCTTGGCACCCGGAAGCGCGCGGAAGCCCACCCGCAGATACAGGGGAAAGGCTTTTTTGTTCGTGGGGTTCGCTTCGATCCGCATGGCGCGGGTTCCGCCGGCAACCAGTTTTTCGAAGGACTTCACGAACATGTTGCCGGCGAGCATGGAGTTGCGGTGCCGGGGGTCGAGGACGAACAGGCCCGCGAAAAGTTCACCGTCCCGGGTGACGCGCCTACCGGAGCCGCGCATGAACCCGATGCAGCCAACAATATCGTCACCATCCATGGCCACCATGAACAGCTCAGGTGCCCGTTCGGACAGCACGGCGGCCATGGTGTTGGCCCCGAGCAACGAAGCCCCGTGGTGCGGGCCGTACCCGCTCCGCACAAAGTGCGCGGCGAGCGCGGCAGCATCGGCGGGTTGGTATTCCCGGATCAGGGTCATTGCTTGTCTCCGTGCCCCACGCTGATTGCCAGGCTTCCCTCCGCCACAGTTTTCCTGCCTACTGTCAGCGTGCATTTGAACTCGATGAGCGATCCCACGGAAACGTGCCGACGGCATTGGATCTGCAACTGGTCGCCGGGAATCACCAATTCCTTGAACGCGAAGCGCTTCACGGTGGCCAGGTAGCCGATGGACGCCTGGTCACCGTCAACGTCGTCCTTGAACGTGCCGATGACGCCGCACGCCTGGGCAGCGGCCTCAATCATCATGACGCCGGGATAGATCGGCCTGCCCGGAAAGTGCCCGGCAAAAACGGGGTCACTGATGCTGATGTTCTTGATCCCCACGCCGCTGACGCCGGGATCAATTGAGTGCAGGCCGTCCAGCAGGACGAACGGGTGCCGGTGCGGCAGGCGCTGAAGCAGCTCCGTAGCGGAAAGGGCCCGTTCCAACTCAGGCGCCGTTGTCAGCGAGTTGGGCGGCTTCGGCGAAGTCCACCAGCTTGTTGACGGATCCGAAGACAAACCGCTGTTCGTCGGTGATGTAAACCCCGAAATCCTCTTCCATCAGGCTGACGATTTCGAGGGTGTCCAGCGAGTCGAGTTCCAGTCCCCGCCCGAACAGGGGCTGGTCGTCATCTACCAGGTCTGGGTCCACAGGGAGGTCGAGACCCCCAATAATGCTCCGCCGGACTGCGGCGTTGAGTTCGAAGCGGCGCTGGGCGCGTTGGTACTGCTCAGTGTTTTCAGGCATGGTGTCCTTCTTTCGGCTTGGTGGTGCAATCAGGCGGTGAGTCCGCCGTCGACGGGAAGTATTTGGCCGGTGATGTAACTGGACTCCGGGGTGGCCAGGAACCGGATAGCGCGTGCTACCTCGTCGGCGTGCGCTACGCGCTGTAGCGGGATGTGACGGGTGAGATCGTGCCGGGCCTTAGCGTCCATGCGTCGGAACATGTCAGTGTCCGTGAACCCAGGTGCCACGGCGTTAACGCGAATCCCCATGCCCGCAACTTCCTTGGCCAGAGACTGCGTCATGGCGTTCACGCCGCCCTTGCTGGCGCTGTAGTTGATCTGGCCTGCTTGGCCGGACACGCCGGAAGTTGAACTGAGAAGGACAATCGAGCCCCCGGACTTGCGCATGGCCTTGACCGCTTCCCGGCACACCAGGAAGGTGCCGCGCAGGTTGACGGCGATCACTGAGTCAAAGCGGTCCGCAGACATCGTTGCGGCGAGTCCATCAGAGGTGATGCCGGCGGAAACCACCACGGCATCCAGGCGCCTTCCGGTAGCCGCCAGGAAGGACCTGAAAGCCGTCCTTACGTCTGCTTCCACCGAGACATCAACCTTGTGCGAACTGTAAGTCCCACCAGCCTGCCGGACGAGTTCTGCCGTCTCGGAGCTGTCCGATTCACCGGAACGCGAGAAGCCCACGACGTCGTATCCGGCCTGGGCCAGTGCGACAGCAGAGGCGTGACCAATGCCCCTGGACGCACCCGTTATCAGGGCTACGGGCCGGGCGGGAACACCGGGCCCGGTGGCATCGACGCTATGCACGGCCAGCACCTTCCGCGAGCTTGACGTTGTCCTCAACAATGAGCACTTCCCGAGACTGCTGATACGGCCGGGCCAAGCGGGCAATAGCCCGGCCTGAGCCGAAGATGCAGAGCCGGTCATATGCGCGGCTCTCCTCCATTACCGAGCTCCACATCACGGGGTGGCACAGGCCTCGCTTAAGGTCCGCCAGGACGTCGGTACCCCGGCGGGTTGGCCTGGCGTCCGTGCAGCCGATATAGGTCCCGGCGGCCTTGGCCATCCCTACGCTGTCCAGCACCTCATGCCATTCCGCCTCCACGGGTCCCATAAGACGGGAGTGGAAAGCGTGGCTGACACTGAGCCGTTTGGCTTTGGCTCCGAGGGCTGCTGCCGCCATGTCCAGTGAGGGAGCTGCCCCGGAAAGCACAATCTGCCGCGGCCCGTTGTGGGCGGCAACATCCAGCCCGAAGGCGAGCGCCATGTCCTGCCCGGCCTTGCGGCCTTCTTCTGCAAGGTCCCGGGCAGGGACTGCGACCGCAAGCATCCCTCCGCTGCCGGGTGCACGGGCCATCAGGCGGCCCCTGGTCTGGGCAAGGACCGCCGCCGATTCAATGGAGAGATAGCCGGCGGCCGCGGCCGCCGCGATGGCGCCAACGCTGTGCCCGGCACAGCCATCGATAGGGGCACCACCCCCTGATTCGTAGGCGCTGTGTGCGGCGAGGCTGAAGACTGTCAGCGCCAGCTGCGCATTTTCGGTGCGTTCCAGTTCGGCGCTGTCGGTTTCCCAACAAAGCTGCCGCACATCCACACCTGTAGCGGTCCCGGCCCGGTCGAACACCGCAGCGGCGGCGGCGTTCCCTTTGGCGAGGCGGTTCCCCATACCTACGTACTGGCTGCCCTGCCCTGGAAACAGCCCGATGGTTTGACTCATATCAATGGCTCCTAATGCAAAAGGGTGCACCTGCCAGCGAAAAAGGGTGCACCAAGCCACACCACCGTCGGGGACGGTGGTGTGGGGGAAATTGGTGTTGAGGCCTAGCGGATGTGGGTGCGGATCCGCACCATGCCCAGCGCGGCGAACAGCGCAAGGACGGCGACCATGACGCCAATGGCCATGGGCACTGTGACGGCAAGGTCTGACACGAAGATGTCAACGCCGTAGAACTCGTCCAGGGCGGTGATGGCCTGATCCTGGCCTCCGGCAAGCTGGT
The DNA here is from genome assembly GCF_001423525.1 of Arthrobacter sp. Leaf137. Taxonomy (GTDB): domain Bacteria; phylum Actinomycetota; class Actinomycetes; order Actinomycetales; family Micrococcaceae; genus Arthrobacter. The sequence continues at coordinate 409,853 of NZ_LMOI01000001.1, forward strand.
CGATGGTTGCCTCGGTGAGTGGGCCGCGCACCAGCATCGCCGCCTGCGAGAACGGCAGGGCGTTGATGACGTTGGTGACCCCGTCCGGCAGGGTTCCCAAGGGGATGTAGGCACCGGCGAGGAAACCAATGATTGTTCCGACGATAGTGCCAAGTGACGAGAAGGCGCTGGAGCTGCGTATGAACGTCACGATGAAGGAAGATAGTGCCGAGAATGCTGCGGACAGCAGGCAGATGTAGGCGAAGGTCTGCGCCAGGCCGGTCCACGAAGTGATGGGCTGACCGGTGGCAAGCATGTACACCTGCCCCACCACCAGGATCACGGTGCTCATCATCACGGCAATCACGAAACTCGACAGCAGGTAGCCGCCCACCAAGTGACCTCGCCGCACCGGAGAGACCATGAAATCCTTGAAGCGTCCGGATGCCCTGTCCTCAACGAAGATGTTGAGGGCCGAAAGGCTGGTGGTCAGCGTAGTGATCATGACGATGCCAGCGAACACCCAGGAATTGACAAAGCCCTGAACATCCCCGGCACTGGCATTAGGGAATTTTTCCTGGACATTCTCCACCTGGAGATTTCCCAGGAACAAGGCGTAAAGGGCGAAAAGGATGATGGCTGAAAGGAGGGAAAGAAATACACCCATCCTGTCGCGGAAGAACAAGGACAAATTGCGGCCCATAAGGAGAGCGGTAATTCGCATCTTTATGCCTTTCCAGTCAGCGAAAGGAAGACGTCGTCCATCGTTCCGTGCCGCAATTCGAAGTTTCCAATATGTTCACGATGGGCATCGATGACGGCCAGCGCGTCCCGCGTCGTTTCGACGCCGATCTCGAATACGTCGGTCCGGGCCTCGTAGGGCAGGCCGAGTTCCGTGACGGTGCGTTCAAGGCTCGCATGGGCCAGCGACTGGATTGTCAGCACGCTGCGGCTGTGCTGGGAGCGGAGCTCCGCCGGCGTACCGGCTGCGATTTTCCTGCCCTTGTCAATGATCACCACCTCGTCGGCGTTCTCGGTCTCCTGCATGTAGTGGGTCGTCAGGAACACCGTGAGGCCCTGTTCCTCGCGCAGGGTGTTGATCGCTTCCCATACCTGTTCCCGGCTCTGCGGATCCAAGCCGGCCGTGGGTTCATCCAAGAACAGGACGGACGGGCTGTGGATCAGGGCGCGGGCAATGTCGACACGCCGCTTTTGCCCGCCTGAAAGAGGGCCATAGCTGCGGTTGGCAAAGCTTCCCAGGTCCACCAGTTCAGTGAGTTCCTTGATCCGGGCATCGGTTTTGCGTCCTAGTCCGTAGAACCCAGCGCGGAGCCTGAGGTTCTCCACCGGGGTGGCCAGCGGGTCGAGCAGCGACTGCTGGAAGACGACGCCAATGTCACGCCGGATCCGCTCATCGTCTTTTCCGACGGTGTTGCCATTGATGACAATCGTGCCTTCATCAAACGGAAGGCTGGTTGTCATGCAGGAGATGGTGGTGCTTTTTCCTGCTCCATTGGTTCCAAGGAACGCGAACACGGATCCCGTGGGTATCTCCATGGATAACCCGTCCACTGCCGTGACGTTCTGGAATTTCTTTCTGAGACCTTCAACGCGAATCAAGAATGCACCCCTACGCATGCTCTACAGATCAACCTGCCGGCACCCAGTAAGGCGCCGGCCACAAGCTTGTTTTGACCCGCCCCCAAATCGGCATGTCGCTTGAAAGACTACATAGCCGGAGGCTGGCCGCAAAACGAGGATGCCGCGCGGCCGGAATAGCAAGTCAATTCCAGCGCCCATCTTTTCGGATAGCCACCTCCCACTTATTGCCGCGGAACTTCACAAGTGACATGTGAGGTCAAGAGGGTTTTTCGACTCGGCAATTTACAAATGCTGTCACGCCTCTCGACAAGGAGGGGTCAGCCGCAGGTGGCAGGGCGATCGCGGGGAGCCGGCCCGTCCAAAGTGGCGGGGGCGTAATTCCGCGGGCCAGTGGGGCCATCGCAACCGTTAATTAGTAAATCGTTTAGCTAAACTTCACCTGACGCTGACCTGCGAAAACACCTACCGGTTGTCACACGGGCAAGTCAGCCATGCTAGCCAAGAAAGTAGGATCGCGCCGAAGCTGTCAAGGCATTCCCGTGCGCCGATAAGGATTGGCCGGCCTCCAGAACCCTGAACAGCGTTTGCAGCGTTCGGCTAAGCGGCGGATGGGTTCGGCGCGGCCCTGAAATTGGACCTTTTGTTACACGATTGGAGGCTCAGGGTGTGCAGGCGGTCCCGCGCCGCGTGCTCCACAAGGATGGGCACGAAGTCCCGCACCCTGCCCCGGTCCAGTGACCGATGCTCCTCTTGGACCACGTCCTCGATCACGTGCCGGGACAGGCCCGGGTGCCGTTCGGCAAGCCGGTCCACTACCGCGGACAGTGCCCGCACCTCTTCGCTGACGCCCATCGGCACAGGATCCGGCATCGACAGCGGCGGTTCAAGACTTGACTTATTCCGGCGCCTCCCGCAAAAAAAGATACGACGGCGGCCCATATCTGGCCGGACAATGGGACGGCATACTGGCCTGATGAGCAATGCGGAGAAAGTACTGGCGGGCCTCGAGGCGGAGCTCGGCTGGATCCGGGACACGTACCGGGACCTGCACCGCCATCCCGAGTTGAGCCTGGAGGAGCACCGCACCGCCCGGCTGGTGGAGGACAAACTTGCCGCGTTCGGTTACCGCGTGGTCCGCCTCGGAGGCACCGGCGTCGTGGGTGTCCTGGCGAACGGCAGCGGGCCCACCGTGCTGGCGCGGGCAGACATGGATGCGCTTCCGGTCACCGAGGCCACCGGACTTTCCTATGCGTCGGAGGCCACCGGCGTCATGCATGCCTGCGGACACGACGTGCACGTCAGCGCCCTTCTGGGCGCCGCCAAACTCATGGCGGACGGCCGCGGCGCCTGGTCCGGCACCTACATCGCCCTCTTCCAGCCAGCCGAGGAGGTCGGTGCCGGGTCCAAGGCAATGGTCGACGACGGCCTGGCCGCCAAGGTGCCGCGGCCCGACGTCGCGCTTGCCCAGCACGTGATGCCCGCCCCGGCGGGAACAGTTTCCACCACGGCCGGGCCGGTACTCTCCGCCGGCGACTCCCTCAGGATCACTGTGTACGGCAAAGGCGCCCACGGGTCCATGCCGCACATGGCCGTTGACCCCGTGGTGCTGGCGGCATCCATCGTGCTGCGGCTGCAGACTGTGGTGTCGCGGGAGATACGGCCCGGCGAGTTTGCCGTCCTGACCGTTGGGGCGCTGAACGCCGGGACCAAGTCCAACATCATCCCGGACCGGGCCGAGCTGCTCCTCAACATCCGCACCTATGATCCGCAGGTGCGGTCCACGATGCTGGCGGCCATCGAGCGGATAGTCAAAGGTGAATGCCTGTCAGCGGAGTCTCCGCGCGAGCCGGACTTCGAGTTCTACGACCAGTTCCCGCTGGCGGACAATGATGCAGCCGTGACGGAACAGGTGACCGCCGCGTTCCTGGCCCATTTTGGTGCCGCTGCGGTGGGCCAGGCGCAGCCCCAGACCGCATCTGAGGACTTCAGCCACATCCCGGATGCCTTCGGGGCGCCCTACACTTTTTGGCTGTTGGGCGGCGTGGACCCGGCAACGTACCAGGCCGCCGAGAGCCAGGGAACCGTCAGCCGCGACATTCCGGGCAACCACTCGCCGTTCTTCGCCCCGGTGCTGGACCCCACCCTGTCCATGGGAGTCCAGGCCCAGGTGGTGGCGGCCCTGTCGTGGCTTGCCCCGGAAACCAACCGCCCCTAGATGCTGGATTAGTTCCCGGGAAAGTTCCCGGCAAACCAGTCTTGAGGAATTCTTGACCCTAATTGGCGCAGATGTTGAGCCGGTTCCCGCACAGTCTTCAGTAAAGGATGGGAATGCATGGGGGTGCACCTGGGATCTGAGGCCCAGTCAGCCCATACCTGCAGTCGGCGTAAAACCCGATGGTCTCAATGGTTTGGCGGCGCTGAGCAAAGGCGCCGCCAAACGCTCCAACCCAAATACATAAAGACCGGGGCCGACGGCGGAGGCGGCGGATCAGCGTCGATCCGCAAATAGCTGTCGGCCCCCACGCTCTTAGTCCGCCCGCGCGGCAGTAAATCGCCAGGGCGGCCCTATTCCACCAGCGCGGCCCAGGACTCCAGGAACTTGTCCGCAATGTAGGCGTGCCCGGCGGCGTTCGGGTGCGCGCCGTCGGCGTCGAATCCCGGGCTGTTCGCGGCCGTGAACCAGCGGCCCTCCACGGCGTCGATGAACGGGGCGTTCGCCGCCTCGGCACCGGCGCGGACCGCAGTGTTCACATCCCGCAGGTCCTCCCCCAGCGGCTGCGGCGCCGACGGCCCGAGCACCACCACCTGCACCCCGGGCCAGAACCGCCGGGCCGCCTCGATGGTCTGCCGGGTTGCGGCCGTGATCTCACCGGCATCTGTGATCTGGGCGTCGTTCTGTCCGCCCTGGAGAATCAGCAGGTTGGGGACGAAGGCCGGGTTGCTGGCCGCGGTCTGCCGCAGCCGGACTTCGTATTCGCCGCCCTGGTCGTCCCGGGCACCGCCGCCCCACGCGAACCCGGTCCCGCCGCGGCCGTCGATGTTGGTGGGGTACCCCAGCGACCCCGCAACGAGGTTCGCCCAGCTCCCGTCCGGCTGGTCGGCGCCGTCGCCGGCCGTGTAGGAGTCCCCCATGATGAGGAGGACGGGGTTCTCGGGCAGCTCGATCTTTGCCGGCCGGCCCGTTGAGGTGGACGTCGGGGCCGGAGCAGGTGAAGCAGGAGCCGGGGAGGCCGCCGGCGAACCGGTGGCCGATGCCGCAGGGGTGCCCGCCGCCACTACGGGGGCGGTCCCACCTGGGTCCTGCGGGCCCATGAGGGCCAGCGCGGCGACCCCGAAAGCCGCAACCGCCAGCACCAAAAGTGCCGCGTACTTGATCCACTCCCCCGCGGGCGCGCCCGGGCGCCGACCGTTTCCCCTCACCCGCAAAAGCTTACTTGCCGGCACGCGCCGCCGTAGCGCTTAAGACGACGCCCCGCACAGGAAAGACGTACGACGGCGGCACGCGCCGCCGTCGTACGTCCTTCCCTTGCGGTGGTCCAGGCCGCTCCGGACTCAGGCGGGCATCCTGCGCAGGGTGAAGTAGGAACCTGCGGCGAGCAGGCCGGTGACCGGGATGGCCCACAGCGTTAGGCCCAGGGCTCCGGTGTCTGTGAACCACTTGACCACAGCCGGCCACGCCTCCTGGAACGTCACCAGCGCGATGAAGCCGATCAGCGCCAGGCCCAACGCCAGCAGGGCGGTGGTGAGGCCCAGGGCCCCGAACCGCTTGAAGATGGTGGCGAACCAGAAGCCGATGGTGAAGAAGAACAGGGTGGCCGTCAGGTAGGTCAGCCCGGCGGCGAACGGCCCTGCCGCCCATACCCAGTCCAGGTAGGCGAAGTATCCGTTGATCCCGTAGCCGCCGGTGGCCTGCTCGAACAGGCCCAGCAGTACGAACACCAGGGACATGCCCAGCCCGCTGACCGACGCTGCTGCGAGGGAGCCCAGGAAGAACTCCCGCCGCGTGAGGCTCATGGCCTGCGAGAACGGGAACGTCATGGTCATGGCCTGGATGCCGATGGCGAGGAAGTACCACAGGGGTGCCTGCGAACCGCCGCCGGCTTTGACCTCGGTGACGCCGGCGCCGCCGATGATCCAGAAGATCATCATGGACAGCACCCAGGAGCCGCCCAGCACCAGCGCCGGCACCCAGATGAACGTCTGGGTGTTGACGAACTGCAGCCGGACAACGTTGAGCATGCGGTTGCGCGGCACCTGGTGTTGCAGGGCTGCGCCGGAATCGAGGGTTGTCATCGCAGGCTTCCTTCCTGGGTATCCGCGTCTGAGGTGTCCGTGCTGGGGCTCTTCGTGCCGGAGCTGTCCGGGCCGGAGTTGTTGGAACCGAAGCCGTCCGCGCCCGGGCGGCCGGCTGACCGGTGCTGGGTCAGGCGCACAATGAGTTGCTGCAGTGAGACCGGCGCCAGTTCGAGGCCGTCGGCAACAACCGCGGCGCGTTCGGCGCCGTCCAGGCGGCCCAGGAAGGTCACGGATGCCACACGGCCCAGGCCTTCGCGGTGGATGACTTCCCGGCCGTTCACCACCCGCTCCACAGCGGCGGCGTCGCCCACCACGTTGGTGGCGAGGGCGCGGGCGTCATCGGCCGATTCGTCCATGATGATGCGGCCGTCGTCGATCAGGAGCACCCGTTCGATCAGGTTGGATACTTCGTCGATGAGGTGGCTGGAGAGCAGGATGGTCCGCGGGACTTCGGCGTAGTCTGCCAGCAGCCGGTCGTAGAAGATTTGCCGGGCCACGGCGTCGAGGCCCAGGTACGGCTCGTCGAAGAAGGTGACCTCCGCCCGGGACGCCAGGCCGATGATGACCCCCACGGCCGAGAGCTGCCCGCGGGAGAGCTTCTTGATGGTCCGTTTCAGCGGGAGCTGGAAATCGTCAATGAGTTCGTCCGCCAGGCCCTGGTCCCACCGGGGAAAGAACAGCCGGGCGGCCGCGAAGGCGTGGCGCGGGGTGGCGTCGTCCGGGTATTTCTGGCTTTCCCGGACGAAGCACATGCGGCTGAGGACCCGGGCGTTCTCATACGGGTTTTCGCCGAACACGCGCACCTCGCCGCTGGTGGGCAGGTTCTGGGCCGTGAGGATGGACATGGCGGTGGTCTTGCCGGCGCCGTTGCGTCCCAGCAGGCCGTAGATGGCGTCCTGCTCGATGTCGAAGCTGACACCGTCCAGGGCGAGCGCGTCTTTGTATCGCTTGGTGAGGTTCCTGACCTGTATTACGGAGTTCATCGCGTCCTTCGATCTGGCAGGTTTATGGTTTTGCCGGTTCAGCGCCGGCACCGGTGCGGACCAGGTCCGCGACGTCTTCGGGCCCCAGCCCGATCCTGCGGGCTTCGGCCAGCAGGGGTTGCACATACCGCTCGGCAAAATCGCTGCGACGCTCCTTGAGCAGGAGTCCGCGGGCACCCGGGGCAACGAACATGCCGATGCCCCGGCGCTTGTACAACACGCCTTTGTCCACGAGCATGTTCACGCCCTTGGCCGCAGTTGCCGGATTGATGCGGTGGAACACGGCGAGCTCGTTTGTCGACGGCGCCTGTGACTCCTCGTCGATGCTTCCGTCCAGGATCGACGCCTCGACCTGTTCGGCGATCTGCACGAAGAGTGGTTTGCCTTCATCCATCAGGCGACCTCCCGGCCAGTTGGTTACTTACTTGACTAACTAACCATGGAAGCAGGCCGCCGTCAAGACGCAACGTCCCTGTTCAGGCTCCCGGCGCCCGGGCGTTAGGCAACCGTGACCTCCGGGCAGTTCCTAAGCCGGGAAACAGCCACTACTGTCAACAGCACCATCCGGCTATTACGGAAAAGAGGCGACGATGAGCATCGACATCGGAATTGGTAGCAGCCTCAGCAGCGAGGACGCGGCACACTTTGTGGCCACAACGGAAGCAATCACGTCCGCACTGCAGCAGGTCAGGAAAATCCACTCCGCGTACAGCTGGGTGTGGACGCACGAGATCCGCTGCCGCGGCTGCCACACCCGCCTCGAGATACCGGTGCTTGCCAGCACCAAGGCCAACGCGGACAAGGCGTTCGCCGCGCACCAGTCGGCGGAGCTGGACGCGTTCCTGGCCGCGGACGGCGGACCCACCTTCACGTGAGAAGACGTCCGACGGCGGCGCGCGGCCGCCGTCGTACGGTTCCGTTTGACGCTGGCCGCCTCAAGAATGCGGCGCGGGGCGGGCTACCCGTCCAGTACCGCGGCCTTGCTGCCCTGCGGCACCACGACGTGTATGGCGTTGCGCTCGATCGTGAAGTCCGCGGGCGTGACCGTGGCGATTTCGCCGTCGAGGTTGACCGGCATGGGCGGGTCGGTGACCAGCCGGACGCGCTGGGTGGTCGCGTGGTGCACGTCGCTGCGTTCCACGAAGCTGCCGTCCTTGAGGAGCCGGGCGATGCGCATGTGTTCGCGCAGCGGTGCGCCCGGGATGGCGTAGATGTCGAGGGTGTGGTCGTCGATGCCGGCGGTGGGTGAGACGGCGTTCCCGCCCCCGTAGTGCTTGCCGTTGCCCACGGCCACCTGCAGCAGGTTCTCGAGCTCGATGGCCTGGTGGTTGCCCTCGGGGAATTCGAGGCGTGCCCGGAACGGCTGGTGCCGGACGTAGGCGCGGACGGCGGCGACGGCGTAGGCGAGCGGGCCGAGGCGGCGCTTCAGGCGGGGGCTGAGGGTTTCGGTGACGCCCACCGAGAGGCCCACGGAGGCGACGTTGAGGAAGGGCTGGCCGTTGACCCGGCCAAGGTCGATGTCCACCACTTTTCCGTCGGCGAGCGCGGCGCAGGCGGCGGGCACGGTACTGGGAATCTCCAGGGTGCGGGCGAGATCGTTGGCTGTTCCCAGCGGCAGGACGCCCAGCACGGTTCCGGTCCCGGCGAGCCGTCCGGCAGCGAAGGAGACGGTACCGTCGCCGCCGCCCACCACCACCAGGTCGTGGTTCTCGGCCATCACCCGGTCAAGGGTCCCGGCCAGGTCCGTGCCGGACAGGATCCGGTGCACGGCATTGACGGGCAGGCCCGCGTTCCGCAGCATGTCCACCGCCTGGTCAGGAGCCGCGGCCCCGAGGCGCGCGCCGGCGTTGATCACCACGGCAACGGACCGGGCGTCTCGGGCAGCCTTCATGAGCTCCATCCTAGGGTGGCGGAGCTGGGAGGACCCTGCATGTTTCCTGTGTGCCCCGCCCGGCATGCCGGTTGTTGGACCCGTTGAAACTCAAGGGCGACGCCCGTTAGGGAAGCCGCCCGCTGGGTACGGAGGCTGCAGAGAGCCCCGCGGAAAGTGATATCCCCCGCGGGGTTTCTCGCGTCAACGGGTGCCCGCCCGGTCAGTACTCCCGGTGGGTTTCCTGGAGGCGTTTGATGAACCAGCGTGACTGTTCCGGCCCATAGGGCAGCACGGGGATCGCCTTGGTGGCGTCGTCCGGGGTGTCCCGGATGGACTGGCGGGCCTGGCGGACGGCGGTGGTCAGCGTGTTGGCCATGGTCTTGACGAACTGGTCGCTGCACGGCTTCCCGTGCCCGGGGATCAGGTACTCGTAGCGGTGGCGCAGTGCCGAGATGTGCCGGAGCGCGTCGGCCCACTCCTCGGGGAACGAGTCTTCGAAGGACGGGTGGGCGCCCTGTTCCACGAGGTCGCCCACGTACAGGGTGGCGGGGGTGCCCACCAGCAGGTCGCCGTCGGTGTGGCCGCGGCCCAGGTAGAACAGCGTGGCGGTCACGCCACCGAGGTCCACCAGCACCGGCTGGTCGCGGACTATGGCGTTGGGCACCACGAGCTCCACGTTCTCGCCCTCGCCGGTGGACATCTCAGGTTCCAGCGTGCCGACGAAGCGCCGCTGCAGGTCACCGCGCTGGTCGATCTCGGTGGCGCAGTTCTCGTGGCCCCAGAATTCCGTGACGCCGGCTTCGGCGAACACCGCGTTGCCGAAGAAGTGGTCGTAGTGCGCGTGGGTGTTGACGACGACGAGGGGCAGCTGGGTCTTTTCCCTGACCGCGTCCAGGATTTCCTTGCCCTGGCGTGGGCCGCAGCCGGTGTCGATCACCATGGCCCGTTCGGTCCCGACGATCAGTCCGGTGTTCAGCAGCGATCCCTCGGTGACCAGCACGTAGTTGTCCGCGCCGACCTCAAGCCATTCCGACATTGTTTCTCCGTACCTCCGGCAAAGCAGTGTGCGTTCGTGTAGTCGTCGATTGTACCCATGGGTCCTTGGCTGAGCCCGGGGCCACGCCCGCAGGGCCCCAGGCCTACCGGGGGTGGCCCGGATCAGGAAGTCTCCGGACAAGGGGAAGGCCCCTCCTAGGAGGGGCCTTCAACGTAGTGATCATTTGTCTTCAGATTATGGTCAGCGGTAATGCACTCCCCCTTCCCGAACGCCTCTGGCGTCCATCCGGACTATGACAGAACCGACTCTAAAACGGTTGCCGCCCGGGCGTAAAGGGGTCGGCAGGAAAAATTTCATTCGGCGGATATGTGCGTACGGGAAGACCACCACGAGTGAGCGGACGTTTGGGAAAACACCACCACAAGTGAGCGCGCGTCGGTGGGGCGTTAGATGTCCGCGAGGAGGGTGGTGGGGTTTTCGATGGCGTCGGCCACGAAACGGAGGAAGCCGGCCGCCGTGCCGCCGTCGCAGACCCGGTGGTCGAAGGTCAGCGTCAGCTCGGTGACCATGCGGACGGCCAGCTCGCCGTTCACCACCCACGGCTTGTCGATGATCCGGCCCACGCCCAGGATCGCCACCTCGGGGTGGTTGATGATCGCCGCCGAGCCGTCCACGCCGAACACACCGTAATTGTTGAGCGTAAAGGTGCCGCTGCCCAGTTCCGTGGGGGTCGCCTTGCCTTCGCGTGCGACGTCGGTCAGCCGGCGGATCTCCGCGTCCAGCTCGCGGGCGCTCAGCTTCTCCGCCGAGCGCACGGATGGAACAACCAGGCCCCGCTCCGTCTGGGCGGCGATGCCCAGGTTGACGCCGTCGAACCCGACGATCTCCTGCGAGCCGTCCTCAGCAGACTCAATCCGGGTGTTCAGCTCCGGGTACTTTTTTAGCCCGGCTGTGACAAAACGCGCGATGAACGCCAGCAGACCCGGAACCGCGGCCCCGCCAGCCTTCATGCCTTCCCGAAGTTCCATCAGCCCGGTGGCGTCCACGTCCACCCACACCGTGGCTTCCGGGATCTCCGACCGGCTGCGGGACATGGTGGCGGCCACGACCTTCCGGACTCCCCGAACCGGCGTGCGGGTGGAGATCGCGAGCCCCGTGCGGGCGTCACGCCCCTGGGTTTCTTTGGTTTCGGCAGGCTCAACCACCGGTGCGGGCTTGGTTTCGACAGGCTTTACCAACGCGGCAGGCGTGGTTTCGGCAGGCCCAGCCGCGGGAGCACTGATGGCCTTCTCCACGTCGCGGCGCATGATGAGGCCGCTCTCCCCGGAACCGTGCAGCTCCCCCAGGTCCACGCCATGCTCGCGGGCCATCCGCCGGACCAGCGGGGAAATGACAGCCCCCAGCTTGCCGGGGACTCGGGTGCGCAGGAGCGTGAGGTCGTCAGCGGCCTTGTCCGCAGGCTGGGTTTCGGCCGGCTCAAGAACGGAGACGGAAGCTTTCGGCAGCCGCGTCCGCTTGGCAGCAGCGTGGCCGCCCGGGGTTCCGTAGCCGATCAGGACGTTCCCGGATCCGGCCTTTTCTTCTTCCCGGTAGGTCTCGGCTGCCGCCTCGGCCGCAGACGCCGCGGATGATGCCGCCCCGGGAGTGGCATCGGGCCTGTCGGAGCCGGACGGCATGCTGCTTGCAGCATGGCCGTCCGGCGAAGGGGCGGGGGCGGCATTATCTGCGGTGGGAACCGAGGAAACAGGCGTCACCGAGATCAGCGGCTTCCCCACATCCAGGGTCTCCCCCGGCTTGCCGTGCAGCTCGGCCACGATCCCGGCGTAGGGGGACGGCACCTCAACGGCGGATTTGGCCGTCTCCACCTCGGCGATGGGCTGGTCCACCTCAATCGAATCGCCAACGGCAACATGCCAGGACACCAGTTCGGCCTCGGTCAGCCCTTCGCCCAGGTCCGGCAGTAGGAACACTCGCGTCTCGCTCATAGAAATCAGTTCTCCCACTGCAGGTCGTCAACGGCGTCGAGGATACGGTCCACGCCGGGCAGGTAATACTTCTCGAGTTTCGGCGCCGGGTACGGCACGTCGAACCCGGTGACGCGGCGGATGGGGGCTGCCAGGTGGTGGAAGCAGCGCTCCTGCACCCGGGCCACGATCTCGGACGCTACGGACGCGAACCCGTGCGCCTCGGCGATCACCACGGCCCGGCCGGTCTTCCGCACCGACTCACACACCGTCGCATCGTCGAACGGCACGATGGTCCGCACGTCGATCACTTCCAGCGAGCGCCCCTCCAGCGCGGCGGCTTCTGCCGCGGCCAGGGCGGTGGGCACGGACGGGCCGTACGCGATCAGCGTCGCGTCGGTGCCGGGACGCGCGACGGCGGCCCTCCCCTCGGAGCCAAGTCCCGCCGTCGCGCCGTGCTCATGAAGGCGGCGCAGCTCGCCGAGGTCCACGGAGTCCTTGGTCCAGTACATCTTCTTGGGTTCCATGAAGACTACGGGATCGTCCGAGTCGATGGCTTCGCGGAGCATCCGGTAGCCGTCGGCCACGGTGGCGGGGGTGTAGACCTTCAGGCCTGCGGTGTGGGCGTAGTAGGCCTCGGACGAATCGCAGTGGTGCTCCACGCCGCCGATGCCGCCGCCGTACGGAATGCGGATCACCAGGGGCAGCTTCACGGTGCCGCGGGTGCGGTTGTGCATTTTGGCCACGTGGCTGACGATCTGCTCGAACGCCGGGTAGGCGAACGCGTCGAACTGCATCTCGATCACCGGGCGCATGCCGTTGATGGCCATGCCCACGGCCATGCCCACGATGCCGGATTCGGCCAGCGGGGTGTCGAAGCAGCGCTGCTCGCCGAACGTGGCGGTGAGGCCGTCGGTGATGCGGAAAACCCCACCAAGCATGCCCACGTCCTCGCCGAACATCAGGACCGACGAATCGGCGTGCATGGCGTCGGCCAGGGCGGTGTTCAGGGCCTTGGCCATGGTGACCGGCTGCGGGCCCGTTGCTTCGGCGGTCGCCGCGGCGGAGGCGGCGGCCCGGGCCGTGGCGGCGGAAACGTTGCCGTTGGCCTCGGACGAGGTGGTGACGGTGGGGCTCACTTGCCGGCCTCCTTCGAGTCAGTTGTGGATGCAGCGTCGCGGGCGAGTTCGTCGGCGAGCATTTCGGACTGTTCCTTCAGCTGCGGCGTCTGCCGGGCGAACACGTGGCGGAAGAGTTCCTGCGGGTCCACGGGCACATCCTCGCTGAGGCCCTCGCGCAGCTGCGCGGCAACCGCCTCGGCCTTCGCGCGGATCCGGGCCTCGCCGTCGTCGTCCAAAATCCCCTGGCCGGTGAGGTACGTCCGCATCCGGTTCACCGGGTCCTTGGCCCGCCACTCGGCAACCTCGGCGCTTTCCCGGTAGCGGGTGTCGTCGTCGGCGTTGGTGTGGGCCTGCATGCGGTAGGTGTTCGCTTCCACCAGCAGCGGGCCGGAGCCATCGCGGCACAACGCAACTGCGCGGTCCAGGACGGCGAGGAGCGCCACGACGTCGTTGCCGTCCACGCGTTCGCCGGCCATGCCGTAGCCCACGGCTTTGTGCGCGAGCGACGGCGCCACGGACTGGTGCGCCAGCGGCACCGAGATGGCGTACTTGTTGTTCTGGACGAAGAAGATGACGGGCAGGTGGAAGACGGCGGCGAAGTTGAGGGCCTCGTGGAAGTCGCCTTCGCTGGTGGCGCCGTCGCCGCACATGGCCAGCACCACGGTGTCCTCACCGCGCAGCTTCGCGGCATGGGCGACGCCGACGGCGTGGAGCAGCTGGGTGGTCAGCGGGGTGGACTGGATGCCCACTTTGTACTGGAGCGGATCGTAGCCGCCGTGCCAGTCGCCGCGGAAGATGGTCATCACCTGGACGGGGTCCACGCCGCGGGTCATCACGGCCACGGCGTCGCGGTAAGTGGGGAACATCCAGTCGTCGTCCGCGAGGCACAGGGCGGCGGCCACCTGGCACGCCTCCTGGCCGTGGCTGGACGGGTAGACGGCCATGCGGCCCTGCCGGACCAGGGCGGAGTTCTGGTCGTTGACGCGGCGGCCGACGACGAGCTTTTCGTACGCTGCCAGCAGTTCTGTATCGCCGGGCACGGGATATTCGTGGCCGGGTTCGGTGCCCTGCTCACCTTTGTCCTTGAGCCGGCCGTCCGGGTCCACCATCTGAATCTGATGCCGGGCGGGCAGCATGTAGTCCTCGGCGGTGATGCCGAACTTCTTGACTGCCTCGGAGAGGGCGTTGTCCGGCTGCGTCCGTGCCGGGGCAGCGCCGGCGGTGTCCGGGGCCGTGTGGTTCGCGGAGATCGTCATTGGTCCGTCCTTCTGTTGCCACTATTCCTTCCAAGTATTGACCTGTGGCAGGTTTCGTATCCAGCAGCTGTGGAAATCGTGGAGAAGATGCTTCTGAAGGGGTGAACTGGGAGACGAACTGTAAATGTGAGCTGGCTTACGGGCTGGGTTGTGGACGAAATGGCGGCGGACCAGGCAGGCTGCCCCGCCTATGGCGTCATCCTGTACCCCACGCCGTGTACCGTCTCAACCCACCGGGGCCGCCGGGTGTTCTCACCGAGCCGTTTGCGGAGGTTGCTGACCTGCACCTCCACAGCGCGCTCCTCCTTGGCGCTGACGAACGTGCCGGTGGTGTAGGGCTCATTGCGGAGTCGCCGCACCAGATCGGCTTTGGTCTGGATGGTCCGTCCGTTCTCCATCAGTACCAGGAGGATGTCGAACTGGCTTCGCGTCAGGCTGACGGGAACACCGTCAACCGCAACCTGCCGGGTGCCCTCGTGAAGGGTCAGTCCCCGGTGTGCGAAATCGATTTTGCTTGCGGGCTGGGCGGGCTGCTGGATACCACGCGCTCCGTCGGAAGCGGCCACCGAACCCAAGATCTCCGGAACGAGGGCGGCCCCGTGGCGGGCCTGACGGGCCGCGCTGGCTGGGGGGACTATGATCCTCGGCCTGCGGAACATCGCCCTGACGCGTGCTTTGAGCTCACGCGTTCGGAAGGGCTTGATGAGGTAGTCGTCGGCCCCTGCCTCAAACCCCATGAGCGCGTCCGCTTCGTCCGCGCGCCTGCTGATGATGATCACATAGGCGTCGCTGAAGGTCCTGATGCGCCGGGAGACCTCAATGCCATCAAAGTCGGGTAGGCCAATATCAACCGTGACGATGTCGGGCTTGTGTTCCACAACCCTCGCAAGTCCTTCAGACCCCGATGACGTTGGATGAACGGAAAAACCGGACTGCCTCAGAACCTCGGTCAACGCTGCCCGGATAGCACCATCATCTTCGATCACGACCGCAACGCCGCGCTCCCCCAAAATTCCCCCTACGTCATGAAGCCCCTGGCCCAGGTCTGATAAACGCGCCCTTCCCTGCCGCCTCAAAATCCAGGCCGGCAGGGGCGGAGCCCGCTGCCGGCCTTACCCTACGCATTCGGCGCTGTGCTTCCTGCGGATGGTTACGGCTTCGGATGTCTCAGTTGATGAAATCCTTCATCCAGGCTTTCAGGTCCTCACCGAACTCCACCCGCTCAGATGCAAGGGTGATGACGGCCTTGAGGTAACTGAGTTTGTCGCCGGTATCGAAGCGGCGGCCCTTGAAAACCACACCGTACACGCCGGAGCCTTCGCCTTCGCCAGCAGCCAGGGTCTGGAGGGCATCCGTCAGCTGGATTTCGTTGCCTCGCCCCGGGGCCGTGTTCTCAAGGACCCCAAATACGGCCGGGTGAAGGACATAGCGGCCAATGACAGCCAAGTTGGAGGGAGCTTCGGCGACCGCGGGCTTCTCCACCAGGCTGTTAACGCGGACATAGTCCTCGCCCTCAACAGCAGTGATATCGGCACAGCCATAGGCACTGATCTGCGACGGATCCACCTCGATCAGGGCGATTACCGAACCGCCGGTCTTCTGCTGCACCTCGATCATGGTGCTCAGCAGGTCCTCAGCCTCATCAATGAGGTCATCACCGAGCAGCACTGCAAACGGCTCGTTCCCAACGTGCTGCTTGGCGCACAGCACCGCATGGCCGAGGCCCTTGGCTTCGCCCTGACGGACGTAGTGGATGGGACCGAGTTCTGATGCAGCCTGGATGGACTGCAGCCGGTCTTTGTCCCCCTTTTGTTCCAGCAGGCGCTCCAGGCCCGGGGCCCGGTCGAAGTGGTCCTCGAGGGCGCGCTTGCTGCGGCCCGTGATCATCAGGACGTCGTCCAGGCCGGATTTGATGGCTTCTTCGACGACGTACTGGATGGCCGGGCGGTCAACCACCGGCAACATTTCCTTCGGCATTGCCTTGGTGGCGGGCAGGAAGCGAGTTCCCAATCCGGCCCGGCGGGACGGCAAAGTCAAACAATGGCCTGAAAATGAACTACTTCACATTTAATCTCACTACTGCTGCTTAGCGGCTACTAAAGTCGATAGATTTTTCCTTGTCGGAGGGCTTATTTCGCCTTGGAGACACCTGCCTCGCACTGTCGGATGGAATATTAAGAGATGTTAATCACGCCGGATAATTTGGACACGAATGCGTCCAAATTGGAGTGATGCCGTACAGTCCGCGCGCAGCCGCGACCGGACTGGAGCGCGTCAGACCCGCCTGACCTGCGACGATGCCACGCTAGGCGCCTTTTCGTCAGATTGCTGAGGAAATCCTGAGAAGTAGGCCACACATTTATCAATTCTTGAGCCGCTTGCGAGAAGAAGCTGAGAAGTCACTGGTTTGCTGGGTATTCAGGGAACTAGGTAGTGCCATTGCGAGAATTGAGTACTCGCTACCCGTGCGCTGTCATCCCATAAATGTTTCTACTTATAGTGTTCAATTTCGGTCTTCTCCGGGAGGCCCCACCAGCCGGAGTCGGCGGCGGTGGCCAGCTCCCTGAGACCGGGTTGGCTCCCCCAGTCCGCCGTCGACTCCCTTGCCCTGCCCGTCTCAAGATCCCTGCCAAATTTCAGTTACTAAACCAGCGCCTGCCGCGTCTCATCGTCGAAGAGAGACCGGCGGGCGTTTCCATGCCCGCAGAAAACCCACCATGTGGGGAAGCACCGCCCCGGCCGTCCGGCTTCCACCCGCCTGCCCTAGAGGAAAGACCCGCATCTCTTGAAGTTTTTGCTGCACGATTCGTATGCCCGCCAGATGTCCATGATCATCGTCCTGGGACTGGTGTTGTCGGCACTTGTACCCTTCGCCGTCCAGCTCTTTCCCGCGGGCCTGGATCTTCCCGTGTTCGCGGCAGCTGCACTGCCCCTCCTGCTGGCCCTCGCCCTCATCGTCAGGCCCGGCATCGCCGGCCCGCACCGCAACGGAAACCGTCCGGCTGCTGAACGGCTGGGGGCTGCACTCCTCCTGTACCTCTCTCCGGTACTCCTGCTGAACATCGTCTACCCGCTGGTAAGCCCGTCCATGGCGGCGGTGGACGTAGACGGGGTGCCGCTGACCCTGGTGGTACTGGCCTCCTCCATCACCGTGCCGTGGATGGCGCAGGCAGCCTGCCTTCCCATTTACCGGGTGCTGGGTGATCTCATGGCCGAGCGGAACCTGGGCGCCATTACGCAGCGTTTCTGCCAGTTCTGGCCCATGATCTTTGTCCAGTCGCTGCCCCTGATTGCCGTGTTTGCAGTGCCCATGTGGCTGGCAACAGGGTGGTCCGCAACAGTGATGCTGGACTACGTCATCCTGTGTGTTCTCCACCTGCTCTTCGTCCAGTCGCTCGTCCTGGCCAACGTGGCAAACCGGCGTGGCCTGTGGGCCATCGCCTGGTCAGGCTATGCAGCCGCGCTCTTCGTAGCTCCCACCATCTGGTGGCTTCCGCCGCTGGTAGGCACCCTGACCCAGCTCGTGGCCATGCGTTCGGGCCTCCGCCACCTCGGTTTCGCCCAGCGCCTGGACATGCGCGTCATTGGCCTGGACCTGGTCCGCGGGCTCCTCATGGGTGCAGTCCTGTGGGCGGATAAGTTCGCCCTGTTCGTGGTGACCAAGGGCGATTTCCACGTGGTGGCCGTCTTTGCAGCCATGCTCCCGGCAGTGGTGGCGTACAACTTCTACTTCGTCCACCTGGCTCCCGGCGTGGACAGGGCGCTGGGAAGCCTGCACCGCGACATTGCCGAAGCCCCCATCAGCTCCCTCAAGGGCAGTTCCCGCCGGCTCACCCGTGTGGTGGACCGCTCGGTGCTGCTGACGGGGGCCATCGCGGCGCTGCTGACCCTCTCGGTGAGCCTGTTGATGGCCGGATTCGATCCGCTGCACACGCTGCTGGCCGTTGCTGCCGCCGCGGCGTCATGGGGATTCATGGTCCTGACCCTGCTGAGCTACGAACTGGACTTCATCGGCGAAAAGACCACACCCCAGATCCTCGGAGCGGCGCACCTGGCCGTGTGCATCCTCGCCTTCGTGGCCGGCGGGCTGTTCGGCCCCCTGGCCGGGGCGGCCGGAAGCTACCTGCTGCTGGGAGCCGTGGACTTCATCCTCATCGGCATCGCCTGGATGTTCTACAAGCACCACTGGAGCCAGCCGGAATACACGCTCTTTTGGCGCCACGCCACCACCTGGTGACCGCCGCGGCGGTCACCACACCAGCACCAACCACCCAGCAGCACCACCGAACGCCTGATTACCAGAATGCATAAGGGGAACATTTTGTACTCGACACTGAAAAGCCCGAAAACACTGCCCAAGGACGTTTTGCCGCTGCGGACCTCCGGACCGGCACCGGCCGCAAAGCCTGAGTACGAAGACGTTGACGTAGCCATCGTCATGGAGTCCACCTACCCGTTCCTCAAAGGCGGGGTGTCCGCGGTGGTCCACGACATCGTCACCCACAACCCCGATCTGAGCTACGGCATCATCCACATCACGTGGGACTCAAACTCCCCGCTGACAGACCTCTACGGCATGCCCGCAAACGTCCGGTGGGTCCGCACCGTGTTCCTCAGCATGGAAGAGCACCGGCAGGATTTCCTTGCGGTGTCTGCCAAGGACCTGGGCATGACCCCCCAGCAGCGCGAGCAGCTCTCCCACCGGCTCTTCGACTCCATCTATGCGCTCTCCGAATACGGTGACGTTGACGGGCTGTGGGAGCTCATTGATGAAGGCCTTAACGAACGAACCCGGCAGTACCCGCTCTGGGCGCTCCTGGGCTCCCGGGAGTTCATGCAGGCACTGCAGGACCGGATGCCCCAGCTGAACCTGTCCCTGGCCAACTCGTTCTGGACCCTGCGCAACTTCTTCTCCCTGGCCTATGCCGTGCTTGGGGAAACCATGCCCCGGGCCAGCGTCTACCACGCTCACACCACCGGCTACGCGTCACTGCTCGGGGCGGCCGCCGCCCGCGACCATGACACCTCGTTCCTGCTGACCGAGCACAACCTCTACGTCCGCGACACGGTCAACACCCTTCTGGACCGCAACATGGCCCTGTCCATCACGGAGGACGATTACCGGACCTTCGACGTGACCCCGGACCAGCGCGCCTGGATGGCCTGGTGGACCGAAATGGGCCGCTTCTGCTACCCCAGTGCCCGCCTGATCACCTACCTGTACCCCAGCGCCATTACCGAGGCTGCCCGCCTGGGTGCCGATATCGATAAATCCGTGGTGGTGCCCAACGGCATGGTCATCGAAGAGTTTGACCACAAGTACCGTGCCCGGCAGCAGGCGCTGGCAACGATGGAAAAGGAAGGCTCGGACTACGTCTGGCACCTCGTCTACATCGCTCGGGTAGTGCCCATCAAGGGACTCCTTGACCTGCTCTCCAGCCTCGAAATCCTCAGGGACCGCGGCTACCCCAATATCCACCTGGACGTCCTGGGCCCCACCGAGCACGTCCCCGAATACTACGAAGCCTGCCTGGCGAAAATCGACGCCCTCGGCCTCACCGACCACGTGACCATC
The DNA here is from genome assembly GCF_001423525.1 of Arthrobacter sp. Leaf137. Taxonomy (GTDB): domain Bacteria; phylum Actinomycetota; class Actinomycetes; order Actinomycetales; family Micrococcaceae; genus Arthrobacter. Next base: position 429,499 of record NZ_LMOI01000001.1, read on the forward strand.
CACGGGACGGTCCACGTCCGGGACATGCTGGACCAGTTCGATCTCCTGGTCCTGCCCAGCTACAACGAGGGCCAGCCCATCGTCATCCTCGAGGCAATGGCCGCCGGCATCCCCACCGTGGGCTCGGATGTGGGAGGCGTTGCCCAGCAGATCGCCGATAACCTCATCACCCCGGACGGCCGCACCATCGGTCCCTGCGGCGAGACCGTCACCCCGGGCGATGTCCACCAGATGGCTGACGGAATCCAGGCAGTGATCGGCAACCTGGATGAGTACGCGGCCTACGCAGCCAACGCCCGCACCCGCGTCCAGGAACTTTTCCAGATGCACGAGGTCATGTCCTCCTACAACCAGATTTACCGCGCTTTGGGCGATCTTCCGGTCGTCGACGACATGGCTGAGTTCATCGACGAAAAGGTCCCGGCAGAACTGTGAGCGGCGTCGGCGCCTGGATCAGATACGGCGATCCGATCACCCCGGACCAGCTGGCTTTCGCGGCGGAACACTACCGCGCGGCCATCCTGCAGCCCTGGGAGACGGACGCGGCAGCGGAGCTGAAGCGGCTCCGACCGGATATGACAGTCCTGTGCTACAAATGCCTGTCCTCCACCCGGGACTACGAGCCCGGCCCGGTGTACAGCTCTGGTGTCAGCCATCAGGAGGCCGAGGACCAGGGCGGGAATTGGTTCGCCACCCGGCTGGACGGTTCCCGGATCCAGTGGAACAGGTACGGCGGGCACTGGCAGATGAACGTCCTGGACCCCGGGTATCGCGAGCGCTGGGTCCGGAATGTCACCGCTGAGCTTGCGGATTCGCCCTTCGACGGGGTGATGGCTGATAACGACGTCTTCGAGGACTACTACCAGCTGAACCTTCCCATCCGGGAAGCCGCGTCCATGGCCGAGCTCCGGGATGGGCTGGATCTGCTGGTGCACGCCGCCGGCCAATCCCTGAACGGCGTCGGCAGGATCCTCGTCCCCAACATTGCGGAATCACGACGGCGGCCCGGGCGTTGGGCCTCGCACGCCGCCTATGGCGGGGGTTTCGAAGAAGTATGGCTGGGTTACGGACCGAAGGACCTTTTTGATCCCCGGACCGCCGAGGCCCAGCTGCCGCAGGTGGAAGGTCCCGGCCTGTCCATCCTGCGCGTTCCCACCGACGGGGATGACTCCCATCCCAACTTCACGTACGGGCTGGCCGCCTTCTGGATCTTCGGCGCCGGCCGCGGATCGTATTCGGCAACAGCCCACGACGATTACAGCCGCACCCAACACATCCCTGAGCTCGACTGGAGCCTGGGCAATCCGGCGGAAGAACCCAAGGGCCGCAACCACGTCTGGTCCCGGGAATTCAGCGGCGGCTGGGCGGCCGTGAACTTCAACCAGGACGGCCGCCGCCGGCGCCGGATCAGCGTTCCTGCCGGCTTGGCGGACGCTGCGGGGAACCCGGCCCCATCATCAGTTGTCCTGCCGGCACAGCGGGGCATCATTTATCAGCGAGGGAAGAACAATTAAGATTCTCATCACCGGTGGTTGCGGATACATCGGATCGCACACCATCCTCCAGCTGCTCGAGGCCGGGCATGACATCACCGTGATCGATAACCTCAGCAACTCCCTGTCCGAGTCACTGCTGCGCGTGGAGAAACTGACAGGCAAGGACATTTCCTTCGTTGAAGGGGACATCGCGGACAGGTCATGCCTCGAGCGGATCTTTGGCCAGGACGATATTGAGGCGGTCATCCATTTCGCCGGGTACAAGGCCGTGGGCGAGTCCGTTGACCAGCCGCTGCGCTATTACGGCAACAACGTCAGCGGAACACTGACGCTCCTGGAGACCATGGACGCTCACGGCATCCGGAACATGGTGTTCAGTTCATCCGCCACCGTGTACGGCGCGAACCCCCAGATGCCGCTGCGCGAAGACTTCCCGCTGCGGGCCACCAATCCGTACGGCCGGACCAAGCAGCACATTGAAGAGATCCTGGTGGATCTGCAGGCAGCGGACAGCCGGTGGCGGATTGCGCTGCTGCGCTACTTCAACCCCGTGGGCGCCCACCCTTCCGGGCTCATCGGAGAAGACCCGCAGGGCCCGCCCAACAACCTGTTCCCCTTCGTCACCCAGGTGGCGGTGGGCCGCAGGGACAAGGTCAGCGTCTTCGGCAATGACTACCCCACGGCTGATGGGACAGGCGTCCGCGACTACATCCACGTCATGGACCTCGCTGCGGGCCACGCGGCCGCGCTGGACTATCTGTCCGACCACGAGGGGCTGCACACGTGGAACCTTGGGACCGGGCGGGGCTATTCGGTGCTGGAAATCATCCACGCGTTCGAGGCCGCCTCCGGCACCAGCGTGCCCTACGAGCTGGTGGACCGGCGCCCGGGAGATGCACCGGTCAGCCTGGCCGATCCTTCCAGCGCCCTCCGGGATCTGGGGTGGAAGGCGTCGGAGACGCTGGAGAGCATGTGCTCGGACGCGTGGCGCTGGCAGCAGCACAACCCGGACGGCTACCGGGCGAAGGCCCTGCCTGCATGACGCGCCCGACGGCGTAACTTGCCTGCCGCCGTCGGGCGTTCAGGGAGCAGGGAGGTACTTCCGGCCCAAGGTGAGCCAGCCGGGCTTGGTCTGGTCCTGCGAGGCGTTGGCGAAGCGCAGGGGCGTCCCGTTGGGAAGCGGATTCACGGGGCGCACCAGGAGGGTGTAGGTTCCGGGGACCAGTCCGCTGACGCTGACCGGCGCCTTCCACTGCACCGTCATTCCGGGCTTCACCGCGGTCAGCTTCCACGACGTTCCCCACGTCCTGGCTATGTTTCCAGCGCTGTCCACGGCTGCGATCTGCACCGGCCAGTCGTAATAGAAAGGTGCCACCCCCACGTTGCTGACCATGACACTGACATCGCTCTGGCCGGTCACGGTTCCGCGGGTGACGGCGAAAGAGGTCGCGTGGAACCGGTAGCCCAGGGACTGGGCCGCGGCGGTGGCGTTGCTGAACGCCTGTCCCGAGTAACCGGGGCTGAAGGCGTGCTGGTTGAGAAGCCAGGAGGCGTGGGTCGCTTGCACGCTGTCCGTGAACTTGTTGTCGGCACCGCTTTCCACCACGGGGCAGAGCATGGGAGCGTCGAAAATGCAGTGCTGGATTTCGGGCCGGAGTTCCCCGCCCACCGGCTGGGTGAGCCATTTCTGGGTGGCGCCGGCCTGCGCCATTTTGTCCATGAAGTGCCACCCGGTCCCCGGCAAAGTGCTCACGGCGAAGGAGTCGTCGTGGTAGCCCACGTTCAGGCTGCTGTTGGCGGCGTCCGGGTACCTGACCTGGAGCTTGGTTTTGGTGAAGGCCTTCGTGTAGGCCTGCAGCACGCGCTGCTGGGAGGCAGGAGATGCGAGCCAGTTCTCGGCGGACGCCCACCCGTCGTGCGGGTAGGTGTGCCATTCGCCCCAGAAGCCCAAGAGGCCCATCTGGATGAACCCGATCCGTGGATCGCCGTTGTAGCGGGACCCCAGGGCGGCGATGAAACCGTCCATGGCGTCCAGGAGGCGGGGGTCGTCGTAGTTCGGGGAGACGCTGATCCCGCCGTTGCCGTGGTCCCAGTAGGTGTGGGTGGCGAGGCCGGAGTTCAGGAGGTACGCGGGGACCCCGGAAGGCTTTCCCGGATAGTCAAGGTAGAACCTGAAGACCGACTGGTGGCCGCGGGCGGCGATGGCGTTCAGCTGCGCTTCAAAACCTGACCAGTTATACGTGCCCGGTCCGGTCACAACGGAGCTGACCGGCACGTAGAACCACTCCATGGAATGGGGCACCCCGGTGTAACTGCCGGCGTACGGAACGAAACCTGCCAGGGGACTGCTCGCCGGGACAGGTCCGGCGGCCAGGGAAGCCCACTCACCCGCCGGATCCGCTGCTTCGGCCGGAGGAGCCGCTGATCTGGAAGGAATGACCAACAGCACCGCAGCCACCAGGCATGAGACAGCAGCCGCGATAAAAAGCCGCCAGCCCTGAGCCTTTCCGCGCGAACGGTACCCCAAAGTATTCAATTGCATTCCCCCTGAGACCCGGTGACAAGCACCCAAATGAGACCACACAGTGAAAAACATCAATGAGACCAGGAACTTCTGACGCCACTCCCAATGCGGCGTTTCAAACTCAGTACTTCGGACTGATCCTAAAGCCGCAGACCACCGTTTCCCCATGGGTTTCTCGATCTTTCTTCGAGAACTTTTTCCTGGAACCACACCTACCCCGAGGCCATACGCATGACCCCCACACAATCCCCGTCCCCCGGCCTGAAGGCCCCGATCGCACAGAAGGCTCCGGCCCACGTGGCCGGTGCCCGGCCGGCGGTGGACCACTCGGTGCTCAACCGGTTGGAGGAAGAGCTGGAGGACGACGCCGGATACACCCCGGTGTTCGTGGCCAACTTCATCCAAGGCCTCCCCAAGAGGGTGGAACGGCTGCGCGTGGCCCTGGTCTCGGGCGACCTTGCAGGTTCCTTCGACGCGGTGCTCAGCCTCAAAACGTCCAGCCAGATGGTGGGCGCGGAGCAGCTGGTATCCCTGGCACAGCAGGTGGAAGCCGGACTGCGCCGGGACGCCGCGGCGGTTGACTTGGCCGTTGCGCTGCCGCAGCTCGCAGCAACGTTCCTCACACCGATCACCCGGTGGAGCAGGGAGACCGTCCACAGCCTCACGTCCCGGTATCCCGGCACGTTACGCGCCTGATGGTGCCGGCCCCGCGCTATCACTATTCCGTCCAACCGCGGCCCCTCGGCAGGTTTCGTATCCCGCGCCTCCGGCAACCATGCAGAGCTGATTGGCCAACGCCTACACTGGGAGACGATTTGTAAATGTGAGCTGGCTTACGGCAGGGGTTGTGGAGGGCATGGCAGCGAAGGACGGCCGGGCAGAACCGGCGGAGCTGGACGACATCGACAGGAGCATCATCGCGGAGCTCACCCGGGACGGCCGGATGTCCGTGACGCAGGTGGCGGAGAACGTCCACATCTCCCGGGCACACGCGTACACCCGCATCAACCGGCTCACCTCCGAGGGCGTGCTGTCCCGGTTCACGGCGTTGGTGGACCCCATCAAGGCCGGGCTGAAGTCCTCCGCCTACGTGACGCTCAAACTGAAGCAGGACTCCTGGCGGGAACTGCGGGACCAGCTCGGCGCCATCCCCGAGGTGCACCACATCGCCCTGGTGGGCGGCGACTTCGACGTCATCCTCCTGGTGCGGGCCGTGGACAACATCGACCTCCGCCGGGTCATTTTCGACCAGCTGCAGTCCATGCCAGGGGTGCTGGACACCCAGACGTTCCTGGTGTTCGAGGACGTGGACACCCGCTAGGAGCCCGGCAGCGCCAGCCGCAGCCGCCAGGGTTACCCTGCGCTGGAGGTTGGTGCCGGCGCTACAGTCTCCCCTGTGCCGGAACCTCCAGTGGGTGCCGGCGTGGCGTTGTCTACGGACGACGTCGGCTGGCCGCCTCCCGCAGGCTGGCCCGCCGGAGCGGTGGGTACGGGAGTCGCGGCCGGGGCGGGGACGAACGTTTCCGCAGGTGTACCGGCCGGAGCTGTGGCCCCGCCCGGGGCGGGCGAGGACGTTGGAGCCGAAGAAGGGCCGCCAGTGGGCCCGCCACTGGGCCCGGCGGTCGGCCCCGCGGTCGGCGGAGTGGTGGCAACAGATGTGCCACCCGCAGCCGGAGAGCCCTTCACGATGGCCGTGATCTGCTCCTTGAACCCGTTGAGGGTGGCCTGGATTTCCGAGAGCGGGACGTTGCGGATGTTCCGGCCGTATTCGGCAATCTGCGCCCACAGCGCCTCAAGCTGCTGCTTGCTGTCCCCGTCCAGCGGCCCGTCGAGCGTCAGGACCAGCTGGCTGGCCAGGGCGTACGTGAGGCAGTCCAGGCAGTTGTAGTTGGCCGCCGCCGAGAGGTTTTCCGGCACGATCACATCCGTCTGCCCCACTATCAGGACCACCTGGAACCCAACGGCCACCGCCGCGCAGCCCGAGCAGTTGGCAAACGCGTAGGCCTCGTTGGCAGTGGTGACGGGTGCTCCGTCCTCCGCCCACACCAGCGCGAACGCCACGCTGTAGGCAACGGAGCCGTCCGTGGTGTTGACGGCGAGCGCCTGGTTCGCGTCGGCTTCCGGGGCGGCGGGCCGGTCGAACGGGAACACCCAGGACGGCGCCGCCGGCGCTACTGCAGCATCAGGGCCACCAGCAGCGCCACCATCAGGCTCCCCCACCGGCACCAGCACCATGCTCAGCTGCGGGTTGTCGCGCGTGGGCTTCGTGGCGCCGGCAGGCCACAACGCCACCGTCTGCCCGGTGCCGCCCTGCCGCAGTTCCGCGCGCTCACGGACGGGAAGGATGGCGCGGGTGGCGTCCCCCAGCGTCCCGCGTTCGTACGCCTGCACCGGACGGTACGTCCCGCCGTCGGGCCACCATGCCCAAGCGAGGCCGGCCAACAAAGCACCAACCAAAGTCATGGCGGCGGTGCGCTGCAGCGCCTTGCCGCGGGTCTTCTTCCACAGCCCGGTGACCAGCTGCCGCAGCAGCCGCACCACGATGTACAGCAGACCCAGTACCGGGATGGCCACAATGACAATGGCCACCGCCCGGACGGCGGCGCCCAGAACATCCCCCTCGGCGAGCGATGCCGCCAGCATCTCCTGCTGCTTGCCCACACTCGCCCAGCCCGTGGCCAGCAGCCGCGGCAGGGACAGCACCATCATCACCATGCTGAACAGCAGCACCGGGACGGTCACCAGCACCCACACGGTGACCACGGCCCGCGCCCACGGCTTGAGCACCTTGCTTTCAGGGTTCCCCCACCGCCACGGCAGGATCCCCAGGAGCGTGGGTTTGATGCGCTGGAAGAGGTCCGGGACGCCGGTGGCGTCGGCCAGGATGTGGTAGCCGTCGTACTTCACCAGCGGGATCAGTTGGCGGACCATCTGCAGGATCTGCGTGACCACCACCAGCAGCAGCGCGTCGAAGCCGGTGGCCCACCACACCCCCATGATGGCCACCGCCACGATGGCATTGAAGTACAGCCCGCCCAGGTCCGTGCGGATCCTGCCGCCGCGGCCCAGCCGGTAGGAATCGGTGACGTCGGTGAAGAACGCCGGCCACAGCAGGTACAGTCCGGCGCCCATGGCTCCCGGCGTTGCACCGCCCTTGCGGGTGGCGGCGGCGTGGCCGAATTCGTGGAAGCCGGCGGAGAGGATGGTGACGGCGAGAATCAGCAGCAGAAGGGCTGGCTGTTCGAACGCCTCATGCGTGGCCGAGCCGAGGCCCTTGACCATGAGCACCCACCAGCACGCGGCCAGGAACGCAGCCGTCACGGCCACCACCAGCAGCGGGTGGAACAGCGCGGCGAACGGTGCGGTGATCCTGCGGGTGCGCCCGGGATCGGACACGATGTAGCGGAACCGCAGGCCCAGCAGCGGGTTGGACTTCCTGACCTCCGGCTGGCTGCCGTCCGCGAGCCGGAGCACGCCCATCGGCAGCAGCTGGGAGTCCATCAGGGTCCGCACGTTGTCCGCGCTGACCAGCCGTCCGGAGCCTTCGCTGACGTGCCGGGCGATGCCCTCGAGGTCCTGCGTCCCGTCGGCGGCCTCCAGCACCAGGTACAGGAGCCTGGTCAGCTGGAGGGTCTGGCCGTCGGCGCGGCGCACCAGGGCGGGCGGTTCGCGGTAGCCGGACCCCTCTGCGGTGCCCAGCAGCTGGACGCCGTCAGCGCGGGCGGGAAGGTGGGCTCCCGCCGTCGTTGTCCGGCCCGGCGGTTCCTGGGCAACGGTGGCGCCCGACGGCGGCATGCCCGCCTCGGGAGGCGGGCCGCCGTGGGTCTGGGTCATGGTGGCTTACTGCTGCAGGTCGGACTGCTGGCCGGCGGTGGCGTCGGCGGCGCCGTCGATGTGCTGCGAGATGGTGGCGCTCTGGTCCGAGATGGCGTACGCCTGGCTGTCGATGGAGCCGATGTTCGCGGCCACGGCGGCGTCGATCGGTGCGGCAACGTTGGCGTTCGCGGCCACGGCACCGTTGATCGGGGCGGCGATGGCGGCGTCCGCGTCCAGGTTCACATCCACGTTCAGCAGGTTGCCGTTGAGGGCACCGGCGGCATCGGTCACGGGGTCGGTCACGGCATCGGTGCCGGGCAGCGCGGAGACAGCATCTGCCGCTCCGTCCGTGGTTCCGGCCTCCGTGGTACCCGTGCCGGCGGCCGTGTCAGTGGCGCCGTCGCCCTGCCCGATCACGCTGTCCTGCTGGGATTCGGCGGTGGCGTCAGCGGTGATGCCCTGGTCAATCGCGGCGTCCTGGGTGGACAGGGCCTGCGCGTCCGAACCGTAGGAAAGGATGTTGGCCGAAGCTGCGGCGTCGATGGGCGCGGCCACGTTGGCATTGGCGGCGACGGCGAGGTCGATGGGCGCGGCGGCGTTGATGCCCAAATCCAGGTCCGCGTTCAGGTCCAGGACCGATGCCACTTCCTTGTCCGGCAGGGCGGTGGCCTGCTCCTGCAGCAGTTCTTCGTCAGTGAGGGGACGCATCTGGTTGTCCATGCTTGAAAAACCTCCGGTGCAGCGCGGGTGCTCTGCCCCCAGCGGGCAGCCCGCGCTCCACAATACTAAGCATGATTAGCAGTTTTGCGAAGGGAAGCTCCTTTCGATGCACAAAAATCGATACCGCGGCCCAAATGGCGTGCGCGACAACGACCATGCGCAGCGGAAACGGACCTGCAGTCGCGGCGCAACAGACGCGGACAGCCGCATTCCCCGCGCGTGGAACCGCCACTACGGCCTGTGCGCTGACGCGCCGCCCCAGTACTGGTAGCTGTCATAGCAGTCGCGGGAGCAGAACACTGCAGACGGCGTTGGAAGCAACGTCAGCCCGCAGTACCTGCAGGTCGGCTTGGGTCGCAGAATCTGCTTCACGATTCTCAGCATGGTTGAAGGCTAAGCGCTCAATCCGCGCCTGTGATGAGTGGACCGATACTTCACTTTTGCCTGCCGCCATACCTGCCCGGGAGCCGCGGCCGGCGGCCGTTCACAAGAGCAGGGACGTACGACGGCGGCGCAACAGGTTCGGGGCCCGCACCACTGCTACCCCTTGGCTCAGCGTCCCCTGGCCCTGGTCCCCAGACAACTAGGGGTAGCCGGGCGGGGACGTTGACTAGTACGGGGCCTGACTACGGTGAATGAGGATGGTTGATCCGGTTAGCACGAGACTTGAGCGGCCCAGAGCCAGACCCAAATATGGGCGGAGCGACCTTTGCTGCTATAGCAACGCTTGCTGCCAATACGAGGAAGGCAGCAGTAACGATGTACTGATGCCGCTTGGTAGGGCGGGTGGCTCCGATGCTGCCAACTGGGTATGTGGGCAAATTCCTTGCTATCGAAACAGCCTTTCGGGCTTCGATGTGAGCGCTTCGTCCCGGACCGAATAGAACTCCAACCGCGCCTAGAAAGAGGAAACCAGTGACTGCCGCAATGACCTCTTCATAGGCTAGCGATTGACCCTGAAAAACAATCAATTGGAGAAAATTAAAAACGATGAGCGCAAGGTTTGCCGTAGCAATCTGCCGTGTTGCCTGAGTACCCTTCGCCCAAACGATCCCCGCTGCCGGCCACAATCTCAGCGCACGAATCATCAAATAGACGTTGATAACAAGGAACATCCAAACGGGCCAGAATTCGCGGGGTTTTTCCAGCCCGTGGTTTGCGAATACATAACCGACTAAGAGTATGAAAACGTTCTCGATTTGGGCGAACATAAGTAGTAACCATGTTAGGACATTCCGCCCGTACTGACGTGCCCAGCCTGAATGTCCACTGAGCACTGAACCTTCAACCATGGCTTCACGAGCCTCAAGGTAGCTGGTCCATCCAGGGCCGACTGCCTGAGTCCATACCAGAACTGCAAAGAACATGGTGGCTCCCAAAGCTATCTGCGCGACGCCGTTTGCCCAGTCCGGGGGTACTAGATTCTGCGAAATTGCCACATATAGCAAGAAGACCAGCAAGTATAGTCCGGACGTTTCTCGAAGAACCTCAGTTCCTTTAACCCAAACAACCTTTTCTGCCTTTCGTATCTTCCACGCCCAGACTAAGAGAATGACCGACACTATGAAATACGAATATACGGCCGTTACTAGTATGAGGAGCGTGGAACTCGGATCTGCCAGATTCGGCATTCCCCTGCCGGCCAGTGAAGCTACCGTCAGTACTATGACGACGAAGCCGGATGCCAGCGTTGGCAGTAGATAAAGGAAGAGTAGGAAGTGTCGCCCGACCAGCCCTTTTCGAATGATCTTTGGGGGCCTGGCTCCTGTGGAGCGGGCCTCAGATGTCACTCGACCATCCATGGGGTGAGGGTACTCCCACTAGGCTGGTATTGATACTGCTACCACCGGATCTCGGTGCTCCGCACGGAGCAGGCATCCGCTACCGGATGACGTGTGACGACACCATCTGACGCATCGCGGAGGCCACTACTCCGGGAGGCCCGCCGAAGGCCTGCTGAGCACAGCGGCTCCCGTCTCCCGCACCGCCGCAGCGGAGGCGCCCAGCTCCCCCTCGGTCCACTCGAGCACCTGCGAGCAGGCCTTCTCCCACGTCTCCGAGTTGATGACGACCGTGCCGTAGCCTTCGACCGCCGCGCAGCTCCCAATCCTCGTCTTCCGTCACGTTCCACGGGTCGCGCCACCAGTCGGGTCAGCCGGGTGCGGTGAGGTCGAAGGAGTCGCCGTCCAGGGTGTGGGAGCTGAGCAGGTAGTCGTTCCAGTAGACGGAGAGGGCTGCCTGTCCCCCGGCGGGCACGGCGGTGTGGGTGCCGCTGAGGTGGAGGGTGACGGCGGAGACGGGGCCGCCGAACTGGGACTGGCTGACGCCCAGGTAGGTTTCCTGGGTGCCGTAGCCGGCCAGCTTGATGGTGTTGGCGCCGAGGTCCGCGAGGGTCTGTTCGGGCTCGGAATCGGCGGGGACGGTGGAGGTCATGCCGGTGACGGTGGTGGAAACGGCCAGCGCGGATTTGGTGTTGGCGAGTGCCTGGGCGGCGTTGCGGAGTTCCTCGCCGTGGCCGGTGAGGGCCAGGGCGGGGGCGGCCGGCCTGGGTGGTGAGGGTGGTGCTGACGGCGTCCCGTTTGTCCGGCTTCGCCGCGGCGATGGTGATGATCCGGGAGCCGGCGGGCAGGGCTGCTGCCCGGGCGGCGGCGTCCGGTTCCGGGACGAGGGTGAGGGTGAAGACGGCGTCCGGGTAGCGGTGGGCCATGGCGGCGGAGGCGGCCAGGATGGCGGCGGAAACGTACGACGACGGATTGCCGGCACCGGGATGAGCACGGCGGGCACGGAGGGGGCCAGGAATTCGGCCGTGGTGGCCGGGGCGACCTCGGTCCCGCTGGTTGCGAGCGCAACTTTGCTGAGGGTGGCGGCGGACTGGGCGGCGGTGCAGACGTTCTGGACGGCGGGGAGGTAGTTCAGATTCAGGATCAATTCGTGGTCCGTGAGGTCCGCGGCGGTGACGGGGCGTCCAGGGTGAGGGCCGCGCCGGCGGGTGCTTTGAGGAGTATACGGCTCTTTGCGGTGACGCGGATGGTGCCCTGGACGGCCTGCCCGGCGACGGCGATGGTGCCGGTGACGCGGGCGGGAGTTAGGCCATCTGCCACGTGCAGGGTGAGCTGCTGCCCGGTCTGGCCGGGCAGGGCAGGGCAGAGACGGAGGCGGTGGACGCCGGTGCTGCCGTGCCGTCGGTGTGCGGGGCCGGGACGCTGGCTGTGGCCGTTGCGGGGGTGGCGGCGTTCGCGGCGGGGGCCGCGAGAAGGAACCCGGTGGTGAGCATGGCGGCGCAGGTGAGCACGGTGCTCCCTGCCCTGAGACGTGAGAGCATTCCCCAAGATTCTGCGGGCTAGTTCAAGGGCGGGCGGCGCCTACGCTCAAGACTTGGTCAAGAAGCTGTGTGGGATAGGTCAGTGGGCTGAATCAGCCCTGCTTAAATACACCTGTAACCGACCCTCGACGGGCCCGGCACAGCGGTCATGAACGTAGTGTGAATGCCCGGCGATGCAGTGCTGAAATCTTTTGCGTAGTCACGATCAACTCGGACCGGGTAACAGTTGTACCACCCGGTAGTTAATGACACCTATCTGAGGTCTGTCCAGGCGGCGAAAACACCAGGTCAACTAGGGGCTGGCGCGAACAATTTGGACTCTATGGGCAACGTCCTCGGCTACACCATCATCTACGGCTCGGCCGTTACCAAGACCTTCACTCAGCCGACGATCACGCGGAACTTGTTTGGTACTTCGAGGTGCACTGCACCGGCGCAGGCGCTAGCATCCTAGCGTGCTGTGCCTACGCTGCCCTTAGACGGGACGCTGGTCTAGCGGCGAATCCGCTTCAAAATCTCGTCAGCGATGGCCTGGTGGCCGTAGTCGTTGGGGTGCGATGCGTCGGACTTTCCCGCCCACGTGTCGCGCCCCTCTGGGCCGCTGAGGTTTGCAGCGGCGACGTAGAGCGCCTGGAGGTCCACGAACCGGCCACCGTTGGCGTCACAGGTCCGGGAGAGTTCTTCGATGAACGGTTGAGTCTCAGAATTAGTCCTAGCCCAGATGCCTAGGCACAGGATCTGCACGCTGGGGTTGGCTGCCTTTATAGCTGACAGGTACGCGTCGTAGCGCTGACCAAACGCTACGGCGCCGCCATCCTCCCGGCTCCAGTTCGTGCCCAGGGAAATGACGGCGAGGCCAATGTCCTTCGGCATATCGAAGTTGTCCCGAATGTACATCGTGGTGGCGCCGGGCTTGTACGTGTGGACTTCCTCCACCGCACCGGACTTAAGCAACTCGGAAGTGACCAGCGGGCGGAATGCCTTGTCTTCCGTACTGCTGTAGAACCCCGCTATGTTCGAGTCTCCGGAGTACAGCACACGCAGCGGCTTTCCGTCTGCGGGGAAGATCAGCGGAACGGTTGCCGCTTCCAGCACGGCCCGGTCGCGATCTACTCGCGCCTGCACGGCTGCCGCGTTCGCAGCTTCCGCCCTCGCCACATCGATGCCAGGTTCCGGGGCCGGCGGCTGCCGGTTGATCACGAGGCCCACGGCCACGGCAGTGACTACGGCCAGCACGGCTACCAGCCAAGCGCCTTTGCTGACACGACGGCGCGACCGTTTAGACAAGAGTCCCCCAAAGAGTAAATGTGATTGCCCCCCGATTCTACCGGGGCTCAGCTAACCGTCCGTGCTAGTTCTTCCGAAAGAGCTCGGACCACCGGATGCTTACAGCCCAGGTAGCGCCAGTCAGTGAGAAACCCAACCATACGGCGGTGTGCTCTTTAGGCCAGCCTGCCCGCGTCACAGCAGGAATCCGACCATCCCGTCGACCAGGACGAGGCCCGGAAGAACGAAAGGCAGTCGGTGGAATACCTCCAGCTGGTCCTCTGTGTCTACGGCAGTATCGATGGGCGCTTCAGCGCTGGAATTGGTCCCCATGAGTGCTAGTTCTATGGGCAAATAAATCCGTGAACGCACCATAGGTACATGACACGCTTTCGGGGCTAGTGTCTTGGAAATCAAAGCAGACTGCGGTCAAACAAAGCCTTCGTCGACGGCGCGGCTTATGCGATAGGCCGTGCGGGCAGGGGAGACGCAATGATCATCGTCAAACTCATCCATCGACGCATAACCGGAGGAAGACTGCCGATAACACCAGATCAAATTCGAGTAATTATCGCCGACTAGTCGCCGTGACTAAGTGCTGCCCAGTGCACGCGGGAAGGCTAAGGTCGAGCCCTTCACAAGCCCCTTTCCCCTGAATTATGGAGCGTAGGCGGGGTGGGAGCCTTTTGCTAAAGATACCCGTCCACGATGGCGGCGGCGATTTCCTTGTACGCCCGGCGCGTTTCCGGCTTGAGTACGTCTAGGGTCACCAGGTCACCGTCTGCAACGCCACGGTCGTGGGGGACCGCGATGAGCTGGCGGCAAATACCCGACAGGTGTTCCTCGATGGCGTCCTTGTCCACGCGGGACGAAACCTCGTCCTTGTCGGTAATCACGACGATGGCGTTCCGGGCCAGGTCCTCATACCCGTGGCCGGCCAGCCATTGCAGCGTGCTGCGCGCACGCTTCGCACCTGACACCGCGTAGCCGGCGGCGATGACAAGATTGTCCGCCGACTGCAGGATCCCGCTCATCGCGTTGTGCGTCACACCGGTGCCGCAGTCGGTCAGCGCCACGGAGTAGTAGCCGGAGATGAGTTTGCGGATCCGCAGGTACTCCTCAGCGGTGAGCGAGTCCGAGACTTCCGGGTCCTGCTCACCCGCGATCAGGTGAAGCCGGCCGGCATGGTGCATATAGCGGGCCAGCGCGGTCAGAGAGTCTATCGACTCTATATTCTCGAGCAGGTCTGTGATGGTCCGGGGGCTCGCCTGCTGGTAAATTCCCTCGCCCAGGGCGCGCTCCACGAGGTCGCCAGAGTCCGGATTGGCATCAATCGCACATGGGGCATCGCCACGGAATTCGGCAAGGGTGAGGCCTACGCCGACGGTGGTGGACGTCTTGCCGATGCCCCCCTTGAGGCTCAGGATGGCGGTGTTGTAGCTGCCTTGGAGCTGCCGTGAAATACGGCGGGCCAGTTCATCTTCCTGGCGCTGCTTGGGCCCCGGCCCCATGTTCCAGGAACCCCCGGTCAGCTTGTACATGGCGCCGCGGAAACCGCCCACGGGCCGCGGCTTCTGCTCCTTAACAAACAGTCCAGGCGAGCTGATGAAGTCAGGCGCAGGAATGTCTGCGATGGCGTCAGCCACCGTTGGCCGGCTTCGACGGAAAGACGGAGTCTCAGCTGCAACGTCTGATGTCGGTACGGAATCGTCCTGAGCGGCTTCAGCGGCTGACGCGCCACTGGGCACAGCGGATATGGGAGCCTCCAACTGGGCTGGGGACTTCGCGGAAACCGGTGGTCGTGTCGGGGCTGCAGGGCCCGGCATGGCTGGCTTAGCTGCGTCGGCCGCGGCTGCCGCTTCCGCCCAGGACGAGCGGCGCGTGGCCGGCCCTCCGGCGTCGTTCTTGCGAGGCGTGTTGGGGGTTACGGCTGGCATGGTTCCTGTCCAGGCATCCTCAAGCGAGCCATCGGCGCGACGGATGTCGCGTCGTCGGCGCAGCTGCGGCTGCCCTGCATCTTCTGCTG
This sequence comes from Arthrobacter sp. Leaf137, assembly GCF_001423525.1. GTDB lineage: Bacteria > Actinomycetota > Actinomycetes > Actinomycetales > Micrococcaceae > Arthrobacter. The sequence continues at coordinate 444,669 of NZ_LMOI01000001.1, forward strand.
GGGCGCCTGCATTCTGATCCGCCGGTGTTGGCATGTCTGTCCCCCCGGACGCTCGGCAAACTGTTATGCAGCACTAGTTCAGAGAGTAAGTCTAAGTGCTGTGAACTGAATGCTCAGCCAGGCTGGCCATTCAATGGAGCGCCAAAGCGGCTGCGACGACACCTACGGTAAGTACTGACAGAATGGCGAGAATGGTGTAGCCGACCCACTTGGGACGGCCTTTGTGTGGATTGATGTCGACATACGGCATGTCAGCGCTGGTTACCTCGAGGTTGGTGACGGGCGGGGATGCGGAGCGCACGGCGCCGAAGGCGGAGCATCTGGTGTGAAACAGCGATCGGAACCAACACGCTGCCTAATAGCACGGAAAGCCCTACTGCATAGTCCAAAAAAGCCACGGCACCCTCCATCGGCTACTGTTATCCACATAGACATAACCACGTGTCAAGGAAATTGACAAATCACGTCAATGACGGTCCGGGTCCAACGGAACCACTCCGGAATCACCACGGGCCTGCTATGTCCTCAGTGGACATATCTCAACCCATGCTGGAGGCACGACGGCCGTAGGGATTTGTGTTTCACATCCACCAGTACTGGGGGCTGCCGCACATCGCGGACATGAATCAACGCCGTCATCGAAGTAGGTGCCACACTCCTGCACCAAGTACCTTCGTCATACCAAATAGGTACTCATTAAGGCACAAATGAAGTAATGCCCACTGTGGCTTGTGCACGGATGACAATCTTTACTTTCGGTATGGACAGAACAGCAAGGGATGGACGCAGCGATCCGTCCTGCATTGAGGCCCCTGTGGGACGCCGGGGTCTCCTTCGATTTGGAACCTTGGTCTCCACCCTGACTGGCGCTTCGGCGCTCTCAGTCCTCGGGGCCAAATCGGCTCAAGCAGCAACCGGCGATAAGGGCACGCCGAATTCATATGTGCCCATAGCCGAAAAAGGTGCACCGTCGGGGGTGGCGACTCTAGATGAATCCGCCAAGATCCTCAGCACACAGGTTCCCGATTTGTCCGCCAGCTACGCACCCAGAGCCAGCACAACTGGCGGCGTAAAAGTCGTCGGCGATCAGGGCTTGAACAGCTACCAGTACCGCGGAGCTAATCCTGTGGCAGGTCCCCCAACTACAGGCACTTATGACTTCGGGGATCTAGTCCGTGACTCTAATGCACAAAACTGGGTATGTGTCACATCCGGTACACCAGGCGTTTGGAATCCAGCAAATCCCGGCTTCACTGGGCAGGTGCCCACGACTTTCGGAGATCGATACGCCCAAGTCAGCAATGCCGGCAATCCAGTCCTATGCAGCGGAACACCATTCACATTGCCTGTAACGAATACTCGCAACTTCCCGACTGCAGGGAAAGTTATCATCGGAACAGCCAAACCCCGGGGCAACGGCGCTCCCGTGCACTTATCGGTCAGTTACACCGGCGTCACAGCTTCATCTTTTACAGGCTGCACTATTACAGGAGCAGATACCTATGTTCCAGACGCAGAGGACATATGGTATGGGAAAAGCGACTTGCGGGGCGGGGCACTCACAGTCGCAAACCAAATAATTGCAACGAGTGGTAGCGACAGCAGACCCCATGACCTTGTTCTCGTTGCCGCCTACGACACCTCGCCCGATCATGCTCTAGGGGACTATGACATAGTCCTCACCCGCCAGGCAGGATCATATGGAGTGGTGCAACTGGATATGCCCGTGCGAACAAATTTGGATGTTTCATTTGGCGATTCCTCAAACAACCGACTAATGACCATATCGGGCGGAAATGCCAGATCGGGAGACCAGGGAATACCGACAATCCCAAACCAGTCCATAGCCTTCGCCGCAACCCTAGTTGGCGATCAAGGAGTGAACCAGAATTTCGTCTATAAGAACAGATCTACGTCAAGCCAGTATATTTTCCAAAGATCAGACGGATCAAAGCTGTTCTATTTTCAGGACGCAGGGCCAACGATTGCGAATACAGCTCTTATAAACTTTGCATCATCGAACGGATCCGGATTCGCATATCTCACAATGACCGCGGGAAATACCCTCTCATGCACCATAGGAGCTGGCGGTGCCCGGTGGATGAATAACGCCTTCACGCGCCAGATCCTCACCCTATCTAACAGCGGCTCCCTCATTCTGGGACCCACGCTTGCCCTGAATGCCATAGACGGCTTCCCATACATACCAGCCGGTCTTGGATCCCCGACCGGAACACCTACGCCTCAGGCGGGACATGTGCCCCTTTTCTACGACACAGCCAACCATAAGCTCTGGGTTTTCGACGGCACATGGAGAGGAACAGTACTTACATGAGGTTACTCAAGGTCTTGGTCCAAGCAGTAATGGTCGAGGAAGTTGACGGATTTCTCCACGAACGGATTGCCCAGGCCATAACTATCCCAGCCTCGGAGTGGCGCCAGTTCGCTTCTGAAGGTGGGACGTTTGACCAGAACATTCAAAGTTTGTCACCCGGCTGGTTGCATCGCGACGAAGATAACAGTCCGTCATGAGGCAACTCCACGACGCCCGCAGGCGTGCCGGGGCGGTAGTATGCGACCATGAATCTCCCCAACCACTTAACACAGGACTTCCGCCTGGCTGGAACTGACGCATCAACGCCTCGCTTTTACACGGTCCGAGGCATCTCATTGGTCTTGTTCAGGCTGTCACAGTTCGCTGGGGCGAAACATCCGGTTCTTGGCGTAATGGTGAAGCAGATTAATCACGTCATCACTGGCGCCGATCTCGCCTGGCAAGCCGAGGCAGGAGCGGGGCTAAATCTGCTTCACCCGACCGGGGTGGTAATCGGCAAATTTGCGAGAATCGGAACCAACTGCAAAATCCAAGACGGCGTGACAATCGGAGGAAAAGGGGGCGAGGACGATGGTCACCCGCAGATTGGTGACGGCGTAACAATTGGATGCGGCGCTAAGCTTCTCGGTCCTATAGTGATCGGACGCGAAGCAACCATTGGTGCGAACGCCGTGGTGTTAAGAAGCGTGCCCGAGCACTCGACAGCGGTGGGCGTGCCTGCCCGAACTATTAGCAGCTAGACAAACAGACTCGGACGTACATTCAATTCGGAAGCAGGGGCAAGCAACACGCCTCCCGTAGTGTCTGAATCAGGCTCTATGGCGAAGGCTACTTAGCCCGCTGAATCGGAACCGCGAGACTACGTGCAGACGAGTCGACTCCGGACGATGCTAGCGAGCCCGTTGGCCCCTTCCACCCCATCATGTTGCCCAAGCTGACCGAAGCTGCTACGCGCGAGTTTCCCTCCCCGTGACGGCGGCGGGATCTCCCTTCCGCATGCCGGTATAATTGGAACCACCGCATAAGTTTGCAGTTTCTGGTGGCGCGCCACGAGGCATATGCCAAACACTTACCCAGGGGGACCCAGCGTGGATCTACGCGACTATTTTCGGATACTGCGCCGCAATTGGATTTGGATAACAACTTTTTCACTGCTTGGTGTTCTCTTCGGAGGCGTAGCGTCCGTCCTTGTGCAGCCGACGTACACCTCCGATACCCAGCTGTTTGTCGCCATACAGAACTCGGGTTCAGTCCAGGAGCTGCAGCAGGGAAACACCTTTAGTCAGGCGCGGGTACAGTCCTATGTTCGGACTGTATCTACACCGTTGGTCCTGCAACCCGCAATTGACCGCCTTGGTTTGGAGACTGCTCCGGCGGAACTTGCAACGCGCGTCAAGGCAAGCACCGATTTAGACACGGTAATTATCAACATCGCTGTCTCCGATTCATCGGCAGTCCGAGCAGCCGCTACGGCCGAAGCTGTGGCCAGTAGTTTGATTGAGGCGATTGAAAACCTGGAAAGGCCTAAGACAGGAGGTGCTTCTCCGGTCAAGCTCTCAATAGTCAAGCCTGCAGAGGCTCCCCTGTCACCGTCCGCCCCGAACACCAAGCTGAACCTCACACTCGGGCTAATTCTTGGACTGCTACTCGGCTGCGTCGTTGCCGTGCTGCGAACGCTGCTGGATTACCGAATCCGGAGTGAATCCGACCTCCGCAAGGTAACCGAAGCGCCTTTGCTTGGTGGCATCACTTTCGATCAGGATGCCGCCAAACAGCCGCTATTGACTCAGGTTGCCGCTCACAGTCCAAGGGCGGAGTCGTTCCGGCAACTGCGTACCAATCTGCAGTTTGCAAACATCTCAGGAAACGCCAAGACGATGCTGGTTACATCCTCCCTGCCCGGTGAGGGTAAAAGCACTACGGCCACAAATTTGGCCATTTCACTGGCACAGGCCGGCCAAACCGTCTGCCTCATCGATGCGGACCTACGCCGACCTATGGTGGACGATTACCTTGGCCTCGAACGCAACGCAGGCCTCACGACTGCGCTGGTTGGAGCTGCAGATGTCAATGACCTGCTCCAGCCATGGGGTGACAACAATTTGTTCGTTCTAACGTCTGGGCGAATTCCGCCGAATCCGAGTGAGCTGCTCGGATCCGAGGAAATGAAGTCCCTGGTAGAACGGTTGGAAGATGTCTTCGACACCGTGGTCATAGACGCTCCCCCGCTGTTGCCAGTAACCGACGCTGCTGTCCTTAGCCAGCACGTAGGAGGCGTTGCCGTCGTAGTCGGTACCCAGAAAGTTAAACTGCAGGAGCTTGAGAAGGCACTGCAAGCTCTTGAGATGGTGAACGCGCGGCTACTCGGTGTTGTCATGAACCGCATTCCGGCCAAGGGCCCAGACTCCTACGGCTATGGCTACGGTTACTACTCCTCTAGCGACGGCATGGAGTCCCCCGTCAACATAAAGCGGAAATCGACAGCAGGAAAAGGGTCGGCTCGCTAAAGCCCTTTAGCAGCCTTCGTATAACCGCAATCCCGCCTCGGCAGGATAATCTTGGAAGGACCTCGCTTGTCTTCGTTGATCCGGGCTAATTCCTTGGCCAAACGGCGATCCTTCACGATGGAGCGAGTTCTTGCGTTCGCTGTTATCGCATCAATACCCGTGGGACCGATTCTGAGCGTCGGAATATCGGGGCGTGGCGCACACGTGTCACTTGCACAATTACTATCGCTGATCCTTCTAATTCATCTACTTTTTTCAAAGTTGGCTTCATTCGGCCACCTGAAATCTGGGTTCGGCATCACCGCCGCGTTGTCATTAACCATGGGCCCGCCCTTGGTGCTGGCTACTGATATGGCGCCAGCGGCAGTGGCCTATTTCAATTATGCAACGGGGGTGATTGGCGGAATTGCAGTTGGCTACGTGTGGTCCCGCGCATCAATAAATCGCCTGGGCCTCGTAGACTTGGGTCTAGTGGTCTTTCTGGTTGCAGGTGGGGGACAACTCATAGTGAGTTATCTTTCTGCCTCTTCTGTCAACGCCCTCCACCAAAATGCCCAGACCCCGTGGGGGAATTCCAACTACGCCGCGGCTTGCCTAGTGGTGGGATCTTTCGTTCTTTTATCAAGAGGTATCGAGACTCGCAGGGTCCTACTACTGCTGATACCAGTTCTGGTTGCCGTAATCGCCGCGCTATTGACTCTTTCGCGAGGCGCAGCCATATCCCTGGCGGTAGGTCTCGCCGTGCTTCTCTGGACTGGCGGCAGAGAAGCGTGGCAGAAGGCTGCTTTTAGGCTATCGTCTGTTGTCTTGCCATTTCTGGCCTATTTCATCCTGAATCAGGTTGAGGATCTCAGATATCAGGGGTCATCTCATGCAAACTCCAACATCGAGTCGCGATTTATCTTGTTTGATGCTGCATGGCGTGACTTTTTAAGCTCGCCCATCATTGGAAATGGCTGGGTTTCGTTTCGCGAAATCTCAGCCTCTGCAGTGGAAGAGCAGTCCTTTGCTCACAATCTATTTTTATCTTTTCTGCAAATTGGTGGAGTAGTATTCGGACTATCTTCTGTCATTATTGTTCTTACACTGATGGTCCTTGCGATACGCAGGAACTGGCTTATTGCGCCAGCAGTCGCCGCTGCATTCACCATATCGATGAGTGACCCTTTTTTTGAAAGTACTGTGGCCAACCTTTTGGTTCTGTCTGTAATTTTTCTCACTCTCGGCCGAATTGGCGCGAACCCGGTCCTTGCTAACGAAGTTCAGCTCTCTCCAAATTCGTCAAAGAACTTGAGGACCTACTTTCCCGGGCCGCATCTCAGGCCAACCAGAGCCGTCAAGCAGCGCTAGCCTCCGAGCCCCTACGCACTTAGGACCTGGAGAATCCCTTCCTGCGGGGCCGGATCTTCTCCTCTCCAGAGGTCTTCGAGAACTAACTCGGCCGGTGGCTGCCAAAGGCCAACTCCCGGGCCGTCAGGCGGATCGGCGCGCGCCCATCGGACGTGTTTCAAAGCAGACAAAGCGGCTCTTCGCGGATCGTGGGGAAATGAATTTGGTGGAGGTGTTGTTGACCTCGACCTTGCCGGTAGTTGCGCCGGTGACGATGTTCACTTCAGTCTCTTTCCATCGACAGACCGTGCGGTAGAGCCTGTTCGTCTCAGGTCGTGCTGCTGCCTTTACGAGTTCTTCGAGGAGTTCCTTGGCTTCCAGGGAACTGGGGTACACAAGGTGGCTAAGCTGTACCTTTACCTTCCAGACGGCCTGAAGGTGCCTGTTGTATGGTCCAAGGTGAATACTTCCTCGGGACGGAGGGCGGCCCGGCAGTTGAGGTTATCGACCCCCACGCAGCAGGAGCATGTGGTGGGCCCACGTCTTGTCGATGGCTCTGCCGCGGCGGCCCATTGACCTGCTAGGAGAGGTTCTGCCGGGTCTCTGTCTTGGCCTGGCTGGCCAGTGAGATCAAATGGAAGTGATCGACCGCGACAGCAGTGCGTGGAAGCCACATCCGCAGTGCCTCCCGGAATGCCGCGGAGAGGTCGATCACGACGACCTGCACGGTCAGCCGCCACTCCAGCGGGCGAACAACCAGTCCTCGACGCCCTTGTGATCGCGGCCGTCGACCACACCGAGGACCTCATCGGTGTCCAAGTCAACGATCGTTGTCATCCCGGTTCGCGAACGGAGTCCAAGCCTTCGTTCCCGGGTCCTGGAACTAGCGCACGGACCGGAACCGGTGCTCGTCGTGGCCCAGCATTCTTGCCCACGTCGCGCAGTTTCAGGAGATAGGCCTCGGTCACCGCCGCGCGAACCATCCACCAAGACACGGCGAAGCCGGCAGCTGTATCAGATAGGGCCCCGCCGGAGCGGATGCCTGCGTCCACGAGCTGGCCCCGAAGCCGGTGGTGGAGCGGGCACGGAGCGGGACCTGGGGCATGGATTCAAATTAGGAGAGGCCGTCACACGCTGGCCCCTCGCAGTACCAGCGGTACTTGGACGACAACGCCTCCACCGTGCCGGGGACAGGACTATCACGGAGCCGTTGGAAGCGCCGCTCTTACACCGGGAAGCAATGCACCCAGCTCGGGCAGCCCGGTAGCAGCTCAGGCTCGACTATGACCTGCCGCCGGCCGGCACTGATGGTAGTGGAAATGACGCGGTAGTCGTGCAGGTTGAAGAAAATGGTGGCAGCGTCGGCTGCGACCCCGGTAGGCTCGATGAAAGGCTCGTGGTCCTGTTCCAGGTTGAATGCTAGACACACTCACTCCACGAGGGCCACGGACCCTCTTGTCTTCAATGACACGAATTCAATTCCCCATCAACCGCGAGGACCCAGTAATCCCACGGCACCCCCAGAGCACGCGTTCGTGCATGTCTTTAGTTCGTATTTTCTAGCTCTGAGCGTGGGAGATTTCTCCGTTGAGCCAGTCGGCGTTGTTAGCTACCTGATCGGCGCTCCAGGTCCACCACTGTGATTCCTCAATTCGTGCAATGTTATCAGCGCCGAATCTTTCGCGAATGACGCGAGCAGGGTTTCCGCCTACAATCGAGTACGGCGCCACGTCCTTGGTTACGACAGCGCCAGCGGCTATAACGGCACCCGCCCCTATTGAGACCCCACTAAGCACTAAGGCTCCGTGTCCGATCCATGCACCGTGACCTACTGAGATGTCACCCTTAGACGCTGGAAATCCGTCACCAGCGCCCTCGTCCAATAAGAGCCGTAGCCGAACAGGAAACGTGGTGACCCTATCCGTCGGATGGTTGCCCCCGAGGAGAAACGTTGCAGAAGATGCAACGCTGCAGTAATTCCCGATGATAAGTCTCGTCGAGTCATCACCGGCATAAGTTACTACCGAAGGCGTGCCGTAGCTGCCCATTCCAACGATCACGCGACCGCTCCGAACCAGCCGAGAGTACGGTGACGCTCTCTTTTCTAGCGCTTTGTAGACTCGAGTTGGCGTTAGTTTCTTGCTCCAGATTTTCATGAACGTTCCTTTCTTAGAGTCTGTCAACGGCATCGGCCTCGCAAAAAAAGCTGCGACTAGGCCGATTCGAGCATACGCATAGTAGCAGCGCGGCTAGCCTGCCTACATTTTTTAATGAGAGCATTTCGCCCATACTGCAAGTACCAAATCGCCCCGGTCGCGATAGCAAGTGCGTTCCCTGCTATAAAGATGACAGCCGAGTTATTGAGCAGTGATACTAAAGCCGCTATCAGCGCAATCGCCGCCGTGAGCAGTAAGTACGGCAAGTCCAAGCTCGGCAGGCCTATAGCGACTGCCAAAAACGAAAGAGGTGCGGTGATGCCTATCAACGTGCAGGCAAAAAGCAACAAGAAGTAGACCATGGGTAGTGACGTCACGCCTAATGGTTCTACGATGATGAAGTAAAAAATAGTCGAGGCAATGCCTCCTACGGCCGCAACCACGGAACATATTGCCGTCGAGGTAGTCAGGACGCGCCTTATTTTTCTGGGCGTGTTACGGAAGATATGGCCCGCATCTCCGCTGACGGCAATTGCCAAATTCTGAACAAGGAATCTGGGCAGCACAGCCACCCGCCACGCTATCTCGTAGGCGGCAAGGAACTCAGGTCCCGCAACAGCCCCAATTACCCAGCGATCTCCCTGGAGAATGGCCGATCCCAGCAGACTCGCCAAAGTACGGGACCAAACAAAGGTGAACGTTGAAGTCTCACCGCTTCGGCTGGCGATTGAGGCGTGGCGGAAGGCACCCTTTGCGGCAACCCAGATCAGCCCGACTACCAGTACGAGCGAAGCAGATAACGCCCACCCGAGAGGCAACGCCCAAGCTGATGGATGAATCAGAAGAGCGGCTAGGGCTATTCCAAAACAAAGGAAGGCTTGACCAGCCGTCAAGAACATTCGAATGCGCGGTTGTTCTAGGTGAAGGCATGCCTGCGCCAACACTGCCAGCGAGCTTCGGCACACGGACGCCACCGTGCACAATCCAATAGCCGCCAGTCCCTCAACAAAGCCGAAGGCACTGGCTGCAGGTGTTGCCGAATATGGAATCCACAAAAGCGCAGCTGCGATCCCTATGATCAGCGAGCCAAGTGAGGATAGCGCGCTGGCCTGAAGTATGAGCCTAGACGCCGGTATCGTGCCGAACCTTGCGGAGGTCAGCGCCACACCGCCGAAGTCCAGGCTAAGGGCAACAGTCGTAATGGTGCTGAGAATCGACCATATGGCGAATTGATCTGCAGGCAGGAGGGCTGCCCCGCACAAAGGCAAGGCCAGCAAGACGACAAAGCTCACCAATGGACCAGTTGCAGCGGACGTCATCCGTCGGAGCATCTTGACGATGTGGGGAGGAACAATTCCTTTGATCTTCATCGTTCGCCCTAGAACTACCTGAGTTCGGCGCGAACGGCGCCGATGACCGTCTTAGCGAAACTTTCCCAGCTGAAGCGACCGGCGACGTCTCTGCGGACCGACTCTGGAACGGATGGCTTGATTGCCAAAATGGCCGCGTTCTCCGCCTCGTCACCGCTCAAGTACACGCACGCCGAACCAAAGAGCTCTCGAGTAAGGGGTTGATCGAACGCAATAACTTGACAGCCGGAGGCGAGGGCCTCAACGAACGGCAGTCCGAATCCCTCGTCTTGACTGAGGAGCATGAAGAACTCAGATTTCTGGTACGCATCGATGACATCGGCGTCCGAAGCATTATCTAACCAGGTACCGAAAGTGCTTCCGAATGCGTCGGCGATGATTGTTCGAACTTCGTTGGATACACCAATGCCGGTGATACCGCGTAACCAGCTGGGCCTCTCCGCTGCAAGTATTCGGGCAGCAGATTCATTCTGCTTGTGAGGCGCTCCCCCAATCAGCAGAAGGCGCCCTGAGGATTTTGTCTCAAAGGAGTCGGGCGGCGTGAGACCAGGACCCAGCCACCCCACGACGGCTTTGCTGGCGGCAGAAGGAATCAGAGCAACAAGATCATCGAATGTCCGTTGACTAATACAGACCAACGTATCCGAATGTGAAACAGTCCTCTTCAGGTCCCACAGGCGATACTGTCGGCTGACACCACTACGAGTCCTCATCCAGCGGAGATCATGAATAATGCTAACGACCGTACTGCGAATGCCAATTGGCAATGGCGGTACTACAGATAGGTACACCTGATGAGAACCATTCGGCCGACAAAAACCGTTCCATAGACCTAATACGCGTTGCGTTGGAGAGCGTCCAAGGTCACGAACTGGCGAGTACGCCAGGGGGCCAAATTCCGTTTCTAGATATGGATACAGATTCCTTTGAACAACACCAATTCCGGTGTTCCCACGTGCAACGCCACTGCATGCCAAATCAACCATTTGAATTCCTAAAGTGTGTCATAAGCTGGGAGATCCGGGCGAACGCTTGACCTTCGAAGGACCGACACTGCGGATCGGCCAATACCGCGAACATGTTTCCACTTTGCTGCCCGCGTCGCCGGAACAAAGAGGAGCCGAACGATGAGGGCCATCAGAACTATGGCAGAAGTTGACAGCGTCCCTCCCCCTATCTTGTCCAGATACCGCGCCGCAGAATAGGTTGCGACTGGCAAAACCGTGTCGACATGTTTGCCGCTGCTCACTGAGTGATAGTGACGTACGCCACTGGCGTGTGCCACCCTCTGCACAGCACCTAGTTGACTGGCTCGAGTCACAAAGTCCGCATCCTCGTACGTAAATAGAAGTTCTTCATCGAAACCCTGGCAGAGGTCATAAAGATCCCGAGAAATGGCAACACAGCTAAACGAGCGATACGATAAGCCCGCTTTGTCAGGAGATTTTCGCAGTTTCGAAAAAATCTTGCCAAGCAAGGATACCTGCAGAAAAACATCCAACCTCGCAGGTACAGACCTCGGCTTATCCTCGTCGAAATAGACGATTTCCAGCGGTTCCGCATTCTGAGATAGGTACTGTTCAATTGCATCAGAAAAAAACTCTGCGGTAATCGAAATGTCATCATTCACTATGAGTAGCCATCGCCAGTCATCACGCGTTGAAGCACCTATTCCGATTGACCGGCCGAAGCCGCCATTCCGTTCATCGGTAATGAAAGGTACGGACTGCTCATTCAAGATTTTCGTTAGCTTATGAGAATTAGAGACAACCACACAAGATATGCGCTCAATGCTCTGAAGCTTATATTGAAGGTCAATTACAGAACCGAAGTCCGGACCGCCGATACTGGGAATTACGGCCAAAACATCCATTTGCGGCTCGATGCGCCTGCTATCCATCTCTACGGCACTATCCCGGAGAGCCTATAGACCTTGGTCAACGTTGTCTCCAGTGAGAAGTTCCTAATGGCTCCGCTTCGAGCGTTCTTCGCCAACTTATTCCTGTAGCCGGGATCAACCAACAGCGTGTGCAGACTGGAACTAAATTCCCCAGGCTTGCTTACATCTGCAATCAGCCCCGTTTCGCCGTGTTCGACCACTGCACGGCACCCTTCTTGGTCTGAGGCTATCGCAACCACACCACAGGCAGCCGCCTCAATCAAGGTTCGAGGCGTGCCCTCAGGATGAGTCGACGGCAGTATAAAAATGTCCGCATTTCTGTAGACACTGAGCATGTCATCGGATTCTCCCAAGTACTGAATCCACCCATTCTCTTGCCAAGACGAAAGCTCCTCCTGCGAAACGCTTGAGGACACTCCATGATCGGGCTTACCCACTACTACAAAATTCGCCTGAGCCTCGGGAGTCGATCGCGCCAAATCTACAAACTCGTAGATTCCTTTTTCACGGAACAGCCGTGCAGCGAAAAGAACGACTGGGACATCACCTTGTCGATCCGCCAGCAGCGGCTTCCATACGTCAGTGTCGAGGCCCGTACCGGGAATTAGGTAGCTGCGGCCGGCCACTGCCAGGCCCGCTGCAACAAAACGCTCTTGGTCGGAGGTCAATTGGAAAAGAGAGTAGACGTTTCGGAGTCTTGCCGCTATGCCGAGAGCCATCTGAACAAACCTCGAGGCGCGGGATGAGTCGCCATTCGCTGCCAAGGCACGCCCAGCGCCTGTTATGACGCGTATGAATTTCGTTTTGGGCATGACGAGAGCCGCCGGCCAGCCCAGAGAGTACGTCGCGGTGGCTACCAAAAACACAATGGCGGGGCGTAGTCGCACGAGGTGGAAGAAGAGTCTGAAGGCAGTCGCAATCGCATCTTTAGGTGATACGGACTCACGTCCGAAGTGCAAAGAAATGTAATCAAAGCCAAGACTTCGTACGCCACTAGCGTGTCCGGTGTCTTGAGCAATTACCGTGACCTTTGCGCCGGATGCCGCCATCGCACTCGCCCAGCTTGCGCGATGTGTAAGAAAAAAGCGGTCATTGTTTACGACAAAAACTACGTTCTTCGTTGTGAAGTACTTCTTGCCGAAGCTGACTGCCGCGGCCTGGTCAACTGTGCCGAGTGGGCGCCCCTTGGCACCACTTGGGGATGGTGCGCTAGACATTCGTTGACTGCCTCTCCGCAGTCTCCAACCCGAGCAGCCATTCATACTCCGACCGCAAGCCCGTCTCTATATCGATGCTGGGCTTCCATCCCAAAAGGTCGCTGGCCAGCAGAGTGCTTCCGCCTGTGCGGAAGACGTCGCCGGCAACCTTCTCTAGTCGCTGGACGTTTAGGGTTTTGCCTGTAATTCCTGCAATTGTTTCAAGTACTTCGTTAACGGTGACCGACGACCCACCCGAGAGGTTTATAACCGATCCAGGCTGCGGGCGACGCTTCCAAGCTCGAATATTCGCTTCCACGATGTCCGCGACGTGAGTGAATTCGCGAATTTGTGTCCCATCTCCATAAACAGGAATTGGCTGATCATTTATAGCCGCCCGGAGAAACTTATTAAATGCCATATCGGGGCGTTGGCCGGGACCGTAGACGGTGAAATAGCGTAAGGACACCGTAGGCAAACCGAAATTCTTCGCGTACAGCGTCGCGAGATGCTCCGCAGCCAACTTAGTTACCCCGTACGGGCTCATGGGCATAGGGCGGTCCGACTCCGAAGTCGGGTAGCTTTCCGCGTCTCCGTAGACAGACGAAGAAGAAGCATATACGAAGGCCTCTAGGCTATCGAGGTTGCGGGCCGCTTCCAGCAGCCTCTGTGTCACCAGAACGTTCTGAGTTGTGTAAACCGCGAATTCATCGCCCCACGACTTCCTGACACCTGGCTGGCCGGCTTGGTGGAATATGGCCGATGCCCCCTCGAGAATGGGTCCGAGGTCTACCGTGGCGAGATCTGCGTCCACGAAATCGAACCTGTCATCTTGCAAGCCATCGAGATTACGGAGCTTGTTATCGACTGGGTAGTAATCGGTCAGAGAATCAATGCCAACAACGTCGACATCACCCCGTTTTAGGAGCGTACTCGCAAGGTTGCTGCCGATAAATCCGGCTGCGCCTGTGATGACAACTTTCATTCTTCCCCCTGAGTGAGAAATGCGCAGAACTGGGTGGTTCACGGCATCGTGACGCTTTGTGTCGGTCTGATTGTGAGGCTGAGGACCAAGTCGCGTCCGTTCAAAGAGTGTTGGCGTGGCGTGACTGACCTTCTGCGTCGAGCGGCCGGCTGTGTTTCATGTGACACAAACCGGCGAGACTATATCGCTACGGTAAGGCACATATTATTGTGACGGACAAGTCAATCACTAGCCAACTCGGACGATTGGCTGTGACAGGCGACACATCACCTCTGCACCGCCCGTAACACGAGCGCTTCGTCCCCGCCGCCGATCCGTAATTTACCTAATAGCAACTCAGGCCCGCTAGTATGCCTGACATAGATTCGAAGAGGGGCCTGGGGGACATGGCAGTAAACAAGCGAGATTGGCGTGCTCGCTATCGGTTTCGACTCGGGATCGTAGATGGGTGCGTCGTAGTGTGGGCCGTTGTCGGCGCATACCTCGTGCGCTTTGGATTCACCGACCTTACCGATGGAACCATTCGCGAGACGGATTACCTCCTTTTGTCTGCCATCTTGGCGGTCGCTTGGTGGGCTATGCTCAAAATTTGGGGGTCGCGGGAGTCGAAAATTCTTGGCTCCGGCTCCGAGGAGTATAAGCGAGTACTCGCCGCGTCGGTGTGGCTGTTCGGGATGGTCGCAGTTTTCTCGTACGCACTAAGGATTGATACCGCACGAGGGTTTGTGGGCCTGGCGTTTCCCGCCGGGGTTGTCGGCCTACTGATAGCCCGCTGGTTAGTGCGTCAGCATCTCGCGCTTGAAAGACGCCGCGGCAAAAGTAGCTCGCGAGTCCTCATCATCGGTGGCCCTCACTCGACGGAACACCTTGCCAAGTCTTTGCAGAGCGTTCCCGCCGCTGGCTATCTGCCCGTCGCGGCGCACATGCCCGGGCACGTGCTCAGCCCTGCTTCCCAACACCAAATCTCACTTCCAGTAACGGGTAACGGTACAGACTTCAGCTCGATTCTTGCCGCCATTAGTTCCGCGAACGTCGATGCCGTAGCAGTTTCAGCCGGCGTTAACATGCACCCTACCGATTTGCGGAGACTTGGTTGGGAGTTAGCAGCCCAAGACATCGGTATGATTCTTGCTCCCGCTCTTACCGACATCGCCGGCCCCAGGATTCACACACAGCCGGTCGCTGGCCTACCCCTCATACATGTGTCGACCCCTAAACTAACAGGCGGGAAAAAGGTAGCAAAAAGATCATTTGACGTTTTGGGATCTGGCGCGCTTCTGCTTTGCCTCTCTCCCATCTTCATTTTTCTCGCCATAGCTGTGCATCTGACGGATCGCGGACCAGTCTTCTACAAGCAGCAACGAGTAGGTTTGCGCGGAACCACTTTCAATATGTTGAAGTTCCGGTCGATGCGTGTGAATGCTGACGACGAACTCGCTGGACTTCTGCGTGAACAGGGATCCGCGGACAAACCCCTATTCAAGGTTGAGAACGATCCCCGCATAACACCTCTTGGCCGAATTATTCGGAAGTACTCTCTGGATGAACTACCTCAACTGCTGAACGTCTTGGGTGGAAGTATGAGTCTTGTTGGGCCGCGCCCTCAGCGGGAAGGAGAGGTTGCCCTCTACGACGATGCTGCGCAC
Organism: Arthrobacter sp. Leaf137; assembly: GCF_001423525.1. Lineage (GTDB taxonomy): Bacteria > Actinomycetota > Actinomycetes > Actinomycetales > Micrococcaceae > Arthrobacter. The sequence continues at coordinate 460,093 of NZ_LMOI01000001.1, forward strand.
CGCCGACTCTACGTGAGCCCGGGAATGAGTGGCCTCTGGCAGGTCAGCGGCCGTTCAAATCTGACGTGGGAAGAAAGCATCCGACTGGATCTCTATTATGTCGAGAATTGGTCACTCATGGGTGACATCGTCATTCTTTTCAAAACCTTTAAAGCCGTTTTCGCTAGCACCGGCGCAGTTTAGACGGTATCCGGATTTATCACCCGCGGCTATGCCGCTCATGTTGCATTGGGGAAGGCTAAAAATGCGCATTTCAGTAATAGGTTGCGGTTACCTGGGAGCAGTCCACGCCGCATGTATGGCCAAGTTGGGCCATGAAGTGGTTGGAATCGATGTTGATGAGTCGAAAATTGCAGCCCTTTCGGCAGCTCAGGCTCCCTTCTACGAACCGTCACTAGACGATCTCCTTGTTGAAGTTCAAGCCACGGGTAGGTTGACTTTCACCACGGACATGTCGGCCGCTGCTGGCAGCAGTGTCCACTTCATCTGCGTTGGTACACCGCAAAAAAAGGGCGAAAACGGCGCAGATCTCACGTACGTAGACGCGGCCGTCTCCGCGCTGTTGCCGCACATAAGAGAGAACGACGTCGTTGTTGGTAAATCCACGGTTCCCGTTGGTACGGCTTCTCGACTGGCACTTCTTGTAAGCGAGCAAGAGCCGCTCGCGCATCTGGTCTGGAACCCGGAGTTCCTCCGCGAGGGTCACGCTGTCGCGGACACCCTTCACCCGGACCGCTTCGTTTATGGGGTTTCGGACGGGAATGAAGATCATCCTGCTGTTGGCATATTGGACGAGGTCTACGCGGCACCCCTAGCTACGGGTACCCCGCGCTTGGTTTCGGACCTCCCCACGGCGGAACTGGTGAAAACTGCAGCCAATTCCTTTCTTGCGACAAAGATCTCCTTTATCAACGCCATGGCGGAACTTTGTGAGGCCGCCGGGGCGGATGTAACTCAGCTAGCTGACGCCATTGGGATGGACGACAGGATTGGACGCAAATTCCTGCATGCTGGCATAGGATTCGGCGGAGGCTGCCTTCCAAAGGACATCCGTGCATTCATGGCTCGGGCGGGCGAACTAGGTGCAGATCAAGCACTGACTTTCTTGCGCGAAGTTGATGCAATCAATATGCGGCGCCGCACACGCGTGGTTGAACTAGCCCGTGAGCTCTGCGGGGGTTCACTCCTGGGAAAGCGAATCACCGTCTTGGGTGCCGCTTTCAAGCCAGAAAGTGATGACGTTCGAGACTCTCCCGCACTTAGTATTGCCGCGCAACTTCAACTGCAGGGATCCGTCGTCACGGTCACGGATCCTAAGGCCCTCACGAATGCAGCAAAACGGTTCCCGGAACTTCACTACCAGAAGGACACGGATAGAGCCGTAAAGAATGCCGATGCCCTGCTCCTCCTTACAGAGTGGCAGGAATACCGCGACCTCGACCCGTACGAGCTTGCGGGTTTTGTCGCATCGTCAAGCATTCTCGACGGACGAAACGTACTCGATCCCGCAAAATGGCGGGCTGCGGGCTGGACCTACAGAGGACTAGGGCGTCCCTGAGAATGGCGGATGACTTTACAAGAAGCCGTCCACGCGCGGGAGGCGGTGATGGTCGCGTCACCGCCAGTTCTGGTAATTCATTCAGACTCAGATATAAGTTGCTGTTTTCTGCAGCGGGGTTCTTGGTATTACTTTCGGCGGCGATGCTGTGGGTAGTGTTCAAGGCGTCTACATTGCAGAAGGAACTAGAAGCCGCCAACGCCCTCATAGCTCCGCTTCAGGAGACGGTGTCCCAGAATAAGCCCGCGGAAGCCGAGAGCATCCTGACTGCAATTCGACTACACACCGCAGCTGCAAAAGATGCTGCCAATGATCCGTTTCTAGGGATGGCAGCCGCTCTTCCGGGCCTAGGATCAAACTTCAGTGCTGTTTCTGAAGTGGCCCGGAGTGCAGACGACGTTGCCAATTTGGGCTTAACTCCTCTGGTGGAAGTTTTTGAAAGCCTGAACTGGGATGCCTTGGTTCCTTCGGACTCCGGGGCTGATCTGGGCCCACTCACTGAGGCTGGCCCAAAAGTCGCGTCTGCTGCCTATGCCGTAAGAGAGTCTGCACAGCGACTTAACCAAATCGACTCTGATGGGCTACTCCCCCAAGTGGCTGAGCCTCTCAACGAGGCTCGAGACCAACTCAGCCAAGTGAGCCATACCCTGGACGCTGCTGCCGATGCATCTGGGCTCCTACCGACAATGCTTGGCGGGGAAGCGCCCCGAAACTATCTACTAGTCATCCAAAACAATGCCGAAGCGCGTGCCTCCGGTGGTATCCCTGGCGCACTGGCTCTTCTTACCGTCGATAAAGGCAAACTAAGCTTGGGTGCCCAAAGCAGCGCTTCACAATTGGGGAGCCTGTCACCGCCCCTAACTGTGGATCAAGAGCAGCAGGATATTTATTCCAGCAGGCTTGGAAAATTTGTCCAAGACGTCAACCTGACACCGGACTTTCCGACGGCGGCCGCTACGGTCCAATCGATGTGGCAGAGAAAAACGGGGCAACGTGTTGATGGGGTCGTCTCGGTTGACCCGGTCCTACTGAGTTACATTCTCGAGGCTACAGGCCCGGTCTCTGTTGACGGCTCCCAGCTAGCAACAGCGCCACCAGCAGAATTGCCTACGAAACTAACCGGCACCAACGTCGTGCCAACCCTGCTTTCCGACGTCTACGCCAAGATTCAGGAGCCTAAGTTGCAGGATGCCTACTTCGCAGGTGTTGCTAAAGAAGTCTTCTCCGCTTTGTCTAGCGGCCAGGGCGAACCGAAGAAACTTTTAGCTGGCCTAAACAAAGGCACCGAGGAGGGCCGTGTATTGGTGTGGTCGGTCGATGCAACGGAGCAAGCAGTGATCTCGCGGTATCCACTGAGCGGATCTATCAGTGGTCCAAGCATTTCGCCAGCACAATTCGGCGTCTACTTCAATGACGGAACTGGAGCCAAAATGGATTACTACGTCAAACGACAGGTACAGCTAGTAAAGGAGTGCCAGGCAGGCGGATACGAGCAAACATCAGTGCGAGTGACAAGCACGAATACTGCCCCGAGGGACGCTGGAACATCTCTGCCTGAGTACGTAACCGGAGGTGGTGTTTTCGGCGTCCCACCTGGTTCAGTCCAGACGAACATTGTTGCCTACGGACCGGTGCAGGCCAACATAGAATCGGCGACAATCGATGGGCAACGGACTTCTTTTGCTCCTTACCTCCACTCCAGTCGGCCCGTCGGGGTGCTTTCCCAGCGATTGGCTCCCGGCGAGAGCCAGACCATAGAGTTCACTTTCGGTAAAATCGTCCAGCACACCGAGCCTAACCTCTTTGTCACGCCGACAGTTCAGCCACTAAAGGACGTTGTCCTGCCTACAGAAAGTTCGCGCTGCGACGTTGAGCAGTGAAGTCCTCGTTAACACTATGTAAACCGACTGGATTGAGGTTGGTCACAGTCTTAGTCAAGTGATATCTTCTTTCTGGGATATCTATCCGTAGGTCTGCACTCGGTCTCGTGCGGAGGGGAATCTCCCCAACATCGGGTATCAACACTTATACGTCTCCGGGGGGACACACATGAAGAAAACACTCGCAGCACTCGCGCTTGCTGGCTCTATCGCACTTGTCGGCTCGGCACCCGCCATGGCCGCAACTTACCCGGCACTTCCGCCGGCAGCCGGTGTCTCAGACGGCACGGTCGCGCCCGGTGAGACTTTCACCTTTACCGGCCAGGGATTCATTGCCGGTGAAACTGTAACCATCACGGTCACTGTCATTACGGGCGGCGCAGCAAATGCTGGCGGCACCGCAGTTTCGGCTAAGATCCCCGTCTTCCAGGCACCGCAGACGCTCACGGCAACTGCTGACGCTCAGGGCAAGATTTCCGTTCCGCTTGCACTCAACGAGGCCGGTACCTACTCCATCACGGCAACAGGCAACACCTCTGGCGTTACGGTTGGACCTGTGACGGTGACGGTCGCTGCCTCGCTGGCCAACACCGGTGGAAACGCTGGCGGCGCACCGCTGGCCAACACCGGCTCGGGCGCAGGTCTTGCCAACACCGGTGCCGATTCCGGCCTGGTCCTCTGGACTCTGGTTGGCGCTGGCGCACTGGCAGCCGGCGCGACCTCCGTCGTGGTGGTTCGTCGCCGCGCCAAGGCCGAAGCCGCTGTCTAAGGGCATCAAGCAATAGCACCAAAGAAGGTGGGTGGTCTCCAGAACGGAGGCCACCCACCTTCTGCGTTTTAAGCCATGTGATAGCAAGTAGGACTATGGGAGCGGGACGCGTGAAGCATCTTCGCAACCGACGAGTCTGGCAGACCGTCCTCGCCGCCATGCTGATCCCCCTCGCGCTCATCGCCTTCTGGCCAACCCCAATCGACCGCCCAGTCCAAGGACTTCTCGCCGACACCCTGAGCTTCCTTCACCGCCAGGGAATCCCCGGCTGGTTCAACTACCAATTTGTAGAAGCAACCGCCAACGTCATGCTGTTCGTCCCGGTCGGCTTCGTCAGCGCGCACTCCTTTATAGAAAAGCGTTGGTGGCAGATAGGAGCTCTAGGATTGCTCGTTTCAGGATGCATCGAACTCGGCCAGGTGATTTTTCTGCATGACAGGTTTGCGAGTCCCACGGACATTGTGACAAACATGTCAGGCACTGTTGTAGGAGCCCTGTTATCGGCTGTTGCCGATAAACGACTGGAGGCTCACCACCGTACGGCAGCGAACCTCCAGTAGGTCGGATTTGACAGTTAGTTGACGAAGCCCTTCAGCCAGGTCTTCAGGTCCTCACCGAATTCCACCCGCTCAGACGCAAGGGTGATCACTGCCTTCAAGTAACTGAGCTTGTCGCCGGTATCGAAGCGGCGGCCCTTGAAAACCACCCCGTACACGCCGGACCCGTCCCCCTCGCCGGCGGCAAGAGTCTGCAGGGCATCCGTCAGCTGGATTTCGTTGCCGCGGCCCGGTGCGGTGTTCTCCAAGACGTCGAAGACGGACGGGTGCAGCACGTACCGGCCGATGACGGCCAGGTTGGAGGGCGCATCGGCGACAGCCGGCTTCTCCACCAAGCTGTTCACCCGGACATAGTCCTCGCCGTCGACAGCAGTGATATCGGCACAGCCATAGGCACTGATCTGGGACGGGTCCACTTCGATCAGCGCGATCACCGAACCACCCGTCTTCTGCTGCACCTCGATCATGGTGCTCAACAGGTCCTCAGCTTCATCAATGAGGTCATCGCCCAGCAGCACAGCAAACGGCTCGTTCCCTACGTGCTGCTTACCGCAGAGCACCGCATGGCCAAGTCCCTTGGCTTCGCCCTGACGGACATAGTGGATGGGACCCAGTTCCGACGCAGCCTGGATGGACTGCAACCGGTCCTTATCGCCCTTTTGCTCCAGCAGGCGCTCCAGGCCGGGTGCGCGGTCGAAGTGGTCCTCGAGGGCGCGCTTGCTGCGGCCCGTGATCATCAGGACGTCGTCCAGGCCAGATTTGATGGCCTCTTCGACGACGTACTGGATGGCCGGGCGGTCAACCACCGGCAACATTTCCTTCGGCATTGCCTTGGTGGCGGGCAGGAAGCGAGTTCCCAATCCGGCAGCCCATCGCTATTGCGAGCGAGTTGGTCAAACTCTCTTGGCTCAACTGTCCAAGCGTCCCAGGTCTCGTACTATATTTGGAACTGATTTCAGGAACCGCTTCCACCTTGCAGCATGCTGGCGGATTCTTCCCCGGCGAGACATGTCTGCATATAAGTCCCTGCTGAGAAGCACAGCCGTTCCGGGGAACGCACCGCGCCAAAGTGCCCTCGGTTTACCGCTCCAGGGCGACCGAATGAATGTAATGAGCAGCCCGCTCCCGGGTTCCTTAGCAATAAGACGGTTTCGCCATTCGGCAGATGGTTCTGGCCACTTGGAGGCAGCAAATTGTGGCACCAGAGCCTCGAGGAAGGGACGAATTGCGGCGAGCGAGCCGGTTCCGGCAGCCAGATCCAGGATTTCGGCCGCCAGGACTCGTTCTTTCGTGACCCTAGCCAGGAACTCAAGTTCCTCCTGGCAAGAGATCAGCTGAGGGGTACGCAGGGCATGCAGCGAAAGGATTAAAACACCAAGAGCTATGGATGGCACCCTTGTCACTTGCCCTGCAAGCTTGACGCTGTCGGTGCGCATCCACATTAGCTCAAAGCACTCTGCGTTAGGAGTCTCCATTCCTGGATAGCGGTAGTGAATATCCAAACAACACGGCCAGTCCGAATGGCTAAGGGTTACAGAATGCCGAGGAAATACGGAGCTATCCGGACCGATGGGACGTTTCCGCCAGCCCCTCGTCTGCAAGGCTCCCACAATCATTTCCAGGTCCTGAGGGGACACAAACACGTCCACATCACCTGAAGTCTTCGGTTTGCGCAGCCCTTGGAGAACGCTGGCAGGCCCTTTGATGAAGAAGGCCCTGATGCCCAATTCGGCCGCCACTCGGGCCACGAGGGCATGCCCCAGAAGCACACCCTCAGCAACGCTCAGTTCGACATCTTCGTTCGGGTTGTTCATGGGACACCTAGACCCTCGCCCTGCGTCCGGTAAGCGCCGCCTCAAGCGTCCCGTCCATTGCCTCATCCTGTGCGGCAGCGAGCGGCGGTATGGCAGTACCAGCCGCATTCTCCGGAGCCGCTGTGTACGTCCCGTAGTAGGAGTACGAGCCGGCCCCGCGGGTGGGGACGTAGTTCAAGACCGCTCCCAGGACGCGCCCCTTCACCTTGTCCAGGTTCCCCAGCGACTGGGCCAGCTGGTCCTGTGTGGTCTTGCCGGTCCGGATCACCACGATGGCGCCGTCCGCCACCCGGGACAGGACGGCCGCATCGGTCACCGGCAGCAGCGGCGGCGCGTCAATGAGGACCGTCGCATTCTGGGCTAGGGCGGTGAGCATGTTCTTCATGGCCCTCGATCCCAAGAGTTCACTGGGGTTGGGCGGGATACGGCCCGATCCCAGGACCGAGAGGTTGGGCAGCGCGCTCCAGGGCTGGAGAACATCCTCCAGCTCGGCTGTACCGGCGAGGACATCGGTGACGCCGGCTCCGGGGACCAGGTTGAACACGTCCACCAGCGTGGGGCGGCGGAGGTCTCCGTCCACCACCACCACTTTCTCGCCGGCGGCGGCCATGGTGACCGCCAGGTTCGCCGTGACGGTGGATTTGCCTTCCGATTGCACGGAGCTGGTGACCACGATGATCCGCGGCGGCTGGTCCACGTCCAGGAAGCTGAGGTTGGTCCGCAGTTCGCGAAGGGCTTCGGCCATCGCTCCCCCGCCGTTGTGGGCATTGGCGGACATGCCCGCATCCAGAACCGTACTCCGGGCATCCAGGCGGTGGTCCACAGGCAAGGTGCCAATCGCCGGAACCCCGAACAGCTGTTCAATCTCGGCGGCATCACGGATGCGCCGGTCCAGGTACCGGCGGATCACCGCATACGCCATGCCGAAAGCAAGGCCCACCAGTGCGCCCAGGGCGAGGTTCAGCTTGGTGTTCGGCGACGTGGGGCTCGCGGGGAGCACCGCTTTACCCAAAGGCAGCACACGGACAGCCGTAGCGGTGGCACCCGCGGCGGTGCCAGCGTCGGACGCTGCTTCGCTGCCGGCCTCGGCAGCCGGCGCCGTCTCAATGGCCTCCACCTGTGCGGCGAGCCCATTCACCCAGGCATCGGCCACGCGCTGGGCCGTGGCCGGATCCGTGGACTCTGCGGTGACCCGGATCTCCGCCGTGTCCAGCGGCACCTTCACACTGATGCTGCCGAGCAGCGCGTCCGCGCTGGTGTTCAACTGCAGGGCCGAGATGACCCGGTCCGCCACGAGCCTCGACTTCGCCACGGATTCGTAGTTTTTGACCTTGGCCTTGGCCAGGCTGTCGCCGGCGAGGGACAGGCTCACATTGTCCGAGCCGGGCGTCACCACAATCCCGCTGGAATCGGACGCGTAGACCTTCGGCTGCAGGACAGTCCAGCCCATGGCCGCCATGGTGGCCAGCAGCGTTAGGCTGACGATCCCTTTCCAGTAGGTCCGGACCACCAGGAGGTAGTCCCTGAGATCCAGGCCAGCCGGCGCCTCTGCGGGAGCTGCCGTAGAGCTCATAGTGGTTCCTAACTAACGTCTTGTCGTCTGCGTTGCGCGGTGCGCTTGCGCAGAAAGTTGGTGGGCCTTGCGGGCCGAGGTCAGGTGCCTTGTTCCAAGACACCTTCGGAAATCAGGCGATTCATGGCGCGCACGACGGCGTCACGGTAACCTTCCGGCACGCCGTGCACCTTTGCCACTGCTTCAGTAAGTTGATGGAGCGTGAGCGGTTCTGCGGCTGCTTCCCAGATGGCTGGCCCGATCCCAGCGAGCTGCACGATTCCGCTGCCCAGCATGACGAGCAGTTGATCCTCGATGGCGACAGCATCCTTGTGACCTGCCCGCCGGATGAAACCGGCCGGAACGTCACCGGCCGTGGCGGTCAGGCCTGCCCGTGCTTCCCATTCCTGTTCGTTGTGCGGCTGTTTCCCGAACAGGGGTGCCAAAACTTCTGGTAGGTCCGTGGCTTCCGAGTACGTCACCTGCCGCACTCCCCCGACGCTGCCGATCAGGCGGCAAAGGGACTGAAGCGGCTGATCGATCTCCCCCTGGGAGGAAGAATCCGGGATGAGGGCCATTACGGCGTCCGCGAGCGGGACGCGGCGCAGAACCGGCGTGACCGGCTCCGCAGTTTCAACCCGGTCCAGCAGGACCATGGAGCTGAGTTGAAGCCCTGGCGGAGCCTTCTGGAGCTCCAGATCGGCCGGCCCGACCTGCAGCTTGGGTACTCCCGGCCCCTGCTTTACTGAAAGGGGCTTGGGATACGGGACCACTGAACCATCCGGCCTGATGGCCACCGTCTCATCCGTGACGTAGCCGTAGGTCTTCCCAAGCACCGAGGCCGCCGTTGTCTTGCCGGTACCGGACTTGGCCACCAGCGCGACAACCGCACCCGTGTTGAGGTCCGCTACTGCGCAGGCGTGGAGCATGGTCAGTCTTCCGGCGTTGGCCAAGATGGCGGCCACCGTGAGCCGGGAAGTCAGGCCTTCGGCCAACTTCTCAAAGGACGAAGCCCCGAGTTCGAACTCATCAGCCCGTCGATCGTGTGCTTTATAGGCCACGCCTGCGGAGAACGGCTGCTCGGTAGCCGGCGCCGTGGGCAACGGCGTGTCTTCCGACGGGACGTTGCTGGTGCACCGGGACCACGCTGCGGCCGTGCTCTGCCGCTGCCCCTGGCCAACCTCCTCGCCCCACCGGACTACGAACTCGACACCCAGGACCTGCAATCGCAACGGACCATCGCACGTAGCCAGTCCGCCTTCGTGTTGCATCGCCTCTGTTAGGACATCCTCCATGATTCCCCCAACCCCCGGTGCCGCTAGGCGGCGTTCGCCGGTTCGATCAGACGGCGGGCTTCCAGGCTGGCCAGGAAGAGTTCTGCTTGTGCCTGCATCTCGCCCAGTACGTCCTCGAAGGTAGCCTCCAACTCGGCCCAGATGTCCTGCTCGGAACGCTTGCCGTCGATCAGTTCCCAGATGGCCGCCGCTGGGCCTTCCAGCACGACTGGCTGCGACTCATCGAGATGGAGCAAAGCAACGCGCTGCCCCCCTGTACGCGCTTCCGCCACGAGTCCGCCGCGTTTCCACACCACGGTTAGAACCTAATTGTGGGGTCGGGACTCGTAGTTGGCGCCAAAGAGATCGAAGCACCGACCGAAGGAGTCAGCACAACTGATGTAGCCATCCTGAAGGTATAGGTGACATTGCTGGGCTTCGGGTTGATGGTTTCGTAGTTGTACGACGCTTGGAAGCTGATGGTCTGGCCGACGCTGATAGTGCCCGTGTACGAGAAGGATGAGGTAGAAACATGCTGCGAGAATGACACCGAGCCCGACCGCGTTGCGGGTGCCAGAGACTCGACGCCAATTCCCACGAGCACAGAGCCAACCGGGGTGAGGGTAACCGTCACGCTGACGGTGCCAGAAAATGCAGAAAGTCCTGTGTTCTTTAGGCTGAGCACTGAAGGCGCGGTACCTGAGTATTTCGTGCCGCCGCCTCCGATCTTGGAGTACTGCGGCGCAGCGCCAGTAACCCAAGAAGCGGTGGCGCTAACGGAGCTTGGCGATGCCGCAGCGGCCGGAGATGCGACGGCTGTAACGATGACCGGCACGGACCATGCCACGCCCTTGACCACGCGCCGACGGCTGAAACCGCTTTCTTTCGACTCGATCTCTTCGTTCAAAATCTCAGACAATTGTGCCCCCACAGTAGTTTTCAGCCATGGCCGACCGATCAAAGGTCGCCAGTGAGCTTCACCGGTGATTACCGGTTGCTTCTACTGTTGCGAACACACTCAAAGATTTCCGCAAACGAGACACAAGTTTCACTCAAGACTCCCTTGATTCTTGAGCAAAGCGCACTTGACCTGCGGCGATGCGCCTGCGTCCTCTCGCTTGCAACCCAAATGCGCGGAAGTCTTCCGCCGTCGTCGTCCGTCTCGCAAACGTGCCGTGGCTCCCTTGGCCTCGCCGCCAGCAGGCCGAGCCCGCGGCTTCTAAAGGACCTGAGCGGCACTCTCCCGGAGAACCTGGCCGGTGTGCCCGGCCAAGGCGGCTATGTCCTCGAACATCTCGATCAGCTGCAGCCGTTCAGGCGTAGCCTGTTCCGGGCCGGCCAAGACGCCCAGCTGCCCTTGCAGCTGAAGGGCAAGGCCGGCGAGCCGTTCGGCACCCACCATTTGGCAGGAAATCTTCAGGCTGAGGACGGCGTCCATGGAAACCTCGTAGTCGGCATGTGCCAGCCCGCCCCGCAGCTTCTCAATCCTGCGGGGCAAGTGTGCCAGGAAATTGCTGAGGAATGAACGCCAGCCCTCGTCGTCGTCGAGCTCGCTGCGCAACCGTTCCAGGACGGCCGGGTCCAGAACGCAGGTGCCCGGGCCAGCAGACCCGTTGACGCAGTCCCCGCTCATGGACCGCTCCTTCCTGTGTTGGTGTTCGTGAATGTCGCAGCAGGACATTGTCTCGCCGCTGGATGCTGCATCTTTGGGTCCTTGCTAAGTTTTTGGGCAGGATTAGCGCAAGATCCGATCAATATGAGCGCAACGCCTTTACGATCAGCGTGTGCTATCCGGCACATATGGACCGTCAGCAAGCGTTGCTGCCATAACGATTCTGGGGATCGATCGCCGTGTTCAATACCTTCAAGAAACCCCTTGCGGCAGTGGCCGCCGCCCTTGGCCTGGCCCTTGCACTCACCGTGGTGCAGCCCGCTGCAGCGCAGGCCGCCGCGGGCCAAATTTCCCTGAGCCCCGCCAGCGGTCCTGCCGGCTCCTCCATTACGGTGACCGGGAGCGGCTTCAAAGCCTCCGCCACCGGAACCGTGATTATCGGATCCACCACGTTCCCCCTGAAAACCACGGCGGCCGGCGCGTTCAGTGCAGCCGCCACCATCCCGGCAACCGCCACGGGCAAAGTCACGGTGACCGCCAAGACGTCCTCCGTGCAGGCCTCCGCCGCGTTCACCGTGACGGTACCCGCACCCACGCCGCCGGCAGTACCGGCGGTCAGCACCGCAAAACTCCGCTTCGGAACTGCCACCAATGGCGGGCCGCTGGCCGCCGCTGAACTCAACGAGGTGGCTTCCCTGGCCGGCGAAGCACCGTCCAGCGTGCTGTTCTACAAGGACTTCCTCCAGCCGGCCCCCATCACCGAAATGAACGCCGTCCGTGCGCGCGGCGCCGTGCCGCTGGTGACGTGGGAGCCCTGGGCCTGGGGCGGTGGCGTCAGCCAGCCCGCTTACAGCCTGGACAGGATCGCCGCCGGCGACTTCGACGCCCACATCGCCCAGTGGGGGCAGGCGCTTGCCGCGTGGGGTTACCCGGTCCAGCTGCGGTTTGCCCACGAAATGAACGGCGACTGGTACCCGTGGGCGGAGAGCGTCAACGGCAACCAGCCCGGCGACTACGCCCAGGCGTGGCGGCACGTCCACGACGTCGTCGAGGCCCAGGGAGCCACCAACGTGTCCTGGGTGTGGAGCCCCAACGTTCCCTACTGGGGATCCACCAGCCTCGCCGGGCTCTATCCGGGCGCCGGCTACGTGGACATCGTGGCCCTGGATGGCTACAACTGGGGCACGTCCGCATCCTGGAGCGGATGGATCTCCCCGCAGGACCTGTTTGCACCCGGCATCGCCGAGCTTCGGGCCCTGGCTCCGGGCCTCCCCATCCTGATCGCCGAAACCGCGTCCAGCGAAGCCGGCGGAGACAAGGCCGCCTGGAACACGCAGCTGATCTCCTACCTCGCCGCGCAGCCGGACGTCATGGGGTTCGTCTGGTTCCACATTCAAAAAGAAGCTGACTGGAGGATCAACAGCAGCGCAGCCTCGGCCACTGCCTTCAAGAACGCACTGCAGGCACGCCGCACCTCCTGACGGGTTGCCTGCTGAGCAGGCCGCCGGCCCGGCCGCTGTTACCGGCCGGGCCGGCGGCCCCTGCATCAGGGCCTGGCTTTGCTGTTCTTGCGCAGCAGCGAGAGCATGGCCACACCGATGAGCAAGACGCCCAGGGCCGTCAGCAACGACGAGCCAACGTTCAGGCCGGTGTAGGCCAGGGCTGCTGCTCCGGAGGCGGGAAGGGCTGCATTCATTCCGTACATTGTTTCTAGATATCCTCTGCTGTGTATTGGGCTTCCCAGCGGTCGATTCGCTGCCGGGTGATCTTGGTTTTCAGGACTGCGCACCAGGAGGCCAGGAACCAGCCCGAGCGCAGCCACATGAACAGTTCCTGGGGAAAGAAGGCTGCGGCCAGCACAATGTCCTTCCAGTCCCGGTGCGGGATCCGCAGGGCGCGCTTGATGTCCAGCGCCACGAAGAGCACAGGCACCAGCCACCAGAACAGGATGAACTTGAAGACGCCGAGTGCGAGCGACAGGACCATCACGGCGATCCACAGGGCCTTCAGGAACACGCCCAGCAGCCCCATGGCCTGCTGCCCCCAGTCGCGCAGAGTCAGCCTGTTGACGCCGAGGTCCAGGAGGTCCTCCACGGTGCCCACCTGCCACTTCATCCGCTGGCCCCACAGCGCCTTGATGGTCTTCATCGAGTCCGTGTAGGCGCGGACGTCCGGAGATACCTGGCAGATGTAGCCCAGTTCCCGGATGCGGTAGGTCAGTTCGAAGTCCTCCACCTGCGAGGTGTAGACCCACGGGCCTTCCCGGTCATCCCGGGCGGCGATCTCCCGCAGCACGGCATTGTTGATGGCGCAGCCTGTTCCCGCGAGGACGCTCGTTTCCCGGCGCCGGAGCGCGGTGTCCGTCCAGGTGGCGAACTCGGCTTTTTGCAGCCGGCTCAGGAAGCCGGGGTCCTGCATGGTGAATTTCGACGACGACCCGCCCAGCCGTGCCGAGCGCCGCCCCGCGAACTCCCGCTCCCAGGCCTCAAGGGCGTTGGGCGGCAGCACCGTGTCAGCGTCCAGGCAGACCAGCACGTCGGCGTCGTACGCGTACTCCGCCCACGCCCGGTTCAGGGCCTCGGACTTGCGGTGCTCCAGCCGGGGTAGCTCCATCACCGTGACCGGATACTTCCGGGCCTCCTCCGCGGTGCCATCGGTGCACCCGTTGGGCACCACCACCACCAGGTCCGCGGGGCGGGACTGCAGCATCAAGCCGTCCAGGGTGGCCCCGATGGAAGCGGCCTCATTGTAGGCCGGGACCAGGACCACTACCCGCATGAGCCCTTGGCGGCTAGGCGTCCCGGGTGCCTCGCCTAGAGCCAGGATAGGTTCCCGGCTGGCGTCATTGCCGGAAATACCGGAGGTGTCTGTTGGGGCTGGGAGCAGGGCTGACTGCATGGAGGTCTCCTCGAATGTTGCGAGGCCCCCCATTGGGCCGCACCTTCATTCTTCAAACCGCTTCTCAGCTTTTGCCCCGCCGTACAGTCAAGGTTGCGCCAAGTTCTCCTCTGTTTCTTGAGCTTTCAACCAGCCTCTGACCTGCGGAAACATTCCCGAAGCCCAATTCTGTTGCCTGAATCACTCTTCCGCCCGCCATCCAGTCGGGCATGAAAATGGCCCCGTGGGAAATACCCACGGGGCCATTCGTTCTGCAGTCAAAACTCAATCACCGGCCGTTGAACGTCGGCTCGCGCTTCTCCTGGAACGCCAGGAAGCCCTCCGCGTAGTCGTCGGTCTTGCAGAGGCGGGCCTGCTCCCCGTTTTCCTCCTGCATGGCCGCCCACAGGCCCAGTCGCTGGTCGCGGATGTGCGCCACCAGCTCCTTGGACGCCACGAAAGCGCCCGTGGCGCCGGTGGCCACCCGCGAAACAATCTCCCGCGTGGACTCCAACAAAGAATCCGCCGGCATGGCCCGGCTGAACATCCCCTGCGCCACCGCCTCAGCCCCGGAGATCAGGTCCGCGGTGTAGATCAGGTCCAGCGTCCGGTGCATGCCCAGCCGCTCCGTGAAGTACCAGTGCCCGCCCGAATCCAGCGTGGCGCCCAGCTTGGCAAACGGCGAGCCGAACTTGGCATTCTCCGCCACGTACACCACATCCGTGGCCAGCAGCAGCCCCAGCCCCACGCCGAGGCAGGCACCCTGCGCCGCGGCAAATGTCGGTGCCGGGAACGCAGCCATTTTCGTCAGCAGCGGCTCCACCAGCCCGCCCAGGTACGCGGCGGCGTCGTCGCTCTCCGGCGTGACCCCGGCAATGTCCCGGCCCGCGCAGAAGGCGCGGCCCTCTCCCCGCAGCAGCAGCGCCCGCACCTCACCGCGCGAGGCGGCGGCAGCAGCGTCGTCGTACGCCTGGGTTAAATCCCTAAGCGCCTGCTCGTCCAGCGAGTTCAGCTTCTGCGGGGCGTTGAGGACAACCTCGGCGATGCCGTTGCTGATGGAAAGGGAAATCATGGAACTCCTCCGTTGAAGCTGCAAATTACCTACACGTCGAAGTCGACGGTGACTTCCTTGCTGGTGGGGTGGCTCTGGCAGGTCAGCACGTAGCCCCTGTCCAGCTCATCCTGCTCCAGCGCGTAGTTCTCGTCCATGGTCACGGTGCCGGTAACCACCTTGGCCCGGCACGTGCCGCACACTCCCCCGGCGCACGCGAACGGCACGTCCGGCCGCACCCGCAGCGCCGCGTTCAGGATCGATTCGCGCGCATGCGTGGGGCTGGCCACCTCACCCTGGAGGCCGTCCAGCTTGAATGTGATCTTGTACGTCTCCTTGGACTCGTCCACCACCACGGGACGGCCGGCGTTCCCCTCCGGGCGGTCCGGCTTGCCGGAGGTAAACAGCTCAAACCGGACGTTCTCCGGCTTCACGCCGCGCTCGGCCAGGGTGTCCCGGCACAGCTGCACCAGCTCGAACGGCCCGCACAGGAACCACTCGTCCACATCGTCCGCGTGGATGGCGGTGCCCAGCAGCGCCTGGAGTTTCTCGGCATCGATCCTTCCGGAGAGCAGCGGCGCGATCCGCTGCTCACGGCTCAGCACGTGGTGGATGGCCAGCCGCTGCGGGTACTTGTCCTTCAGGTCCGCCAGCTCCTCCAGGAACATCACGTCCATGGCGGCCTTGTTGGCGTAGATCAGGTCGAACCGGGTCTCCGGGTTGGCGGCCAGCAGCGTCCGGGCGATCGCGATCACCGGGGTGATGCCGGAGCCCGCGGCGATGGCCACGAAGCTGCCGGCCTCGCCCGCCAGCTCGGTTGCCATGTCCTGCGGACGGTTCATGGAGTTCATGACGTTCTGTTCCACGGCCACCCCGTCGCGGCCGTGCTTGGACACGAACGCGCCCATGGGGCTCATCACGTCCAGGGTGTCCCCCGCCTTCAGCTCGGCGTTGGCCCACGTGGAGAACAGCCCGCCCAGGTCCTTCTTCACGGCCACGCGGATTTCGCTGCTGCCGTCCTCGAAACTGCGCGGCTCCGCGCAGATGGAGTAGCTGCGGCGCACCTCGTGCGGCTCGCCGTCGGCGTCCGGCAGCGTGGTGCGCAGTGCCACGTACTGGCCGGGCAGGTAGTCGAACTTGCCGGCGAGCTCCGCGGGCACGTGGAAGGAAACCTCAATGGCGTCCTCGGTGAGCCGGCGCACCTCCTTCACCGCAAGGGTGTGGAAGGACGGACGACGGCGGCCGGTGGCCTGCGCCTCCTCGGCGGCGGTCTGGCGGACAACAGTCATGGCGGTTCCTTAGAGGACTTTGAAGTAGTCGAACGGTTCCTTGCAGTCCTGGCACACATACAGCGCCTTGCAGGACGTGGAACCGAAGCGGGTGAGTTCCTTGGTGTGCAGGCTGGAGCACTGCGGGCACTTCACGGCCATCTGCAGCCGGATGGGCCCCGCGTGCCGGGCGGCGTCGCTCTTGCCGGTGGGCGGGGCGATGCCGTACTCCCGCAGCTTGGCCTTGCCGGCCTCGGTCATCCAGTCCGTGGTCCAGGCCGGGGCGAGCACCAGGTCCACGGTGACGTCCGCGTAGCCTTCCTTGGCGAACGCGGCCTTCACGTCGTCCCGGATGGCGTCCATGGCCGGGCAGCCCGAGTACGTGGGCGTGATGGTGACGGTGATCCGGTCCCCCTCAGCCACCTGCACGTCCCGCAGGATGCCCAGGTCCTCGATGGTGAGCACGGGGATCTCCGGATCGCACACAGTGGCGGCGATCTGCCACGCACGCTGCCGCGGGGTGCGGGTCCGTGTTTCGAAGTCCGAAATGTACACGGTCACCAGCTCGCCCCGGGATGTTCGCGCGCCAGGACCTGCATCTCCGCCAGGAGGTAGCCCAGGTGCTCCGAGTGCCGGCCCTCGCGGCCGCCGCCGGGGGCCGCCGGAACGTCCGGCACCTCCAGTTCGGCTTCTGCCAGAACCTCGCCGGTAAGGCGGTCAAAGTCTTCCCTGAGCGAGGAAGGCGCGACGGCGGCACCCGCCTCGGCGAGGCGCTGCGTCAGCTCGTCGTCGCGGAACAGTTCGGCAACGTACGGCCACATGGTGCGCAGGCCGTGGATCATCCGCTTGCGGGATTCGTCCGTGCCGCCGGCCAGGCGCAGGACCCACTGGGCATTGTGGTCCCGGTGGTAATCCACTTCCTTCACGGCTTTGGCGGCGATGGCTGCCAGGGTGGCGTCCGTGGATTCGGTGAGGCGGCGGTACAGCTCAAACTGGTAGTAGCTCACCACGAACTGCCGGGCGATGGTGGCCGCGAAGTCCCCGTTGGGCTGCTCGAACAGCTGCACGGAGCGGAACTCGTGCTCACGGCGGAAGTAGGCCAGGTCGTCCTCGGACTTGGCGGACCCGTCGTCGTTGGTCATGGCGCCGCCGGCGTAGGTGAGGAAGCTGCGGGCGTGGCCCAGCTGGTCCAGGGCGATGTTGCCCAGGGCGATGTCCTCTTCCAGCTCCGGGGCGCGGGAGATCCAGTGGCCCAGGCGCTGGGCGAGGATCAGGGCGTCGTCACCGATCCGCAGCGCGTATTCCGCCACGTCCTCAGTGGGCTTGGCCAGGCCTGTCTTCACCTCAAGGGCGATGTCCTCCGGGCGGAGGGCGTTACCGGGGGTGATCCGGGTGGCGGAGGCGTTGGAATCGCCGCCGGCCACACCGGTGGAGATGTCGCCGTGGCCTGTGGTGGTGTCGGGGGTGCTCACAGGTGCTTTACCCCTTCGCTCTTGGTGTAGTACGTGGCGTGCCGGTAGTCCTTGCCCTGCGGGGACTCGAAGAACGAGCCCTTGGAATCGGGATCGCTGGCGGCGATGGCGTCGGCCGGGACAACCCAGATGGAGACACCCTCGTTGCGGCGGGTGTAGAGATCGCGTGCATTGCGCAAGGCCATGGCGGCGTCCGGGGCGTGCAGCGAGCCGGCGTGCACGTGGCTCAGGCCGCGGCTGGACCGGACGAAGACCTCCCAGAGGCCCCAGGCGCTGCGGTCGTGGTGCTCGGCTGGTGCCGACTGCTCGGGTGCCGGGCTGGCCTTGGGGGCTTCGCGGTTGATCTCTGCGGCGCCGCTTGCGGGGGCTTCCGGGTTGCCGTGGGGGCTCATGCTGCGTATTCCTTCTGCTTGTTAACCTGCTTGGCCGCATACGCCGCCGCTGCCTCACGGACCCAGGCGCCGTCGTCGTGCGCTTCCCGCCTGCGTTCCAACCGCTGGGCGTTGCAGGGACCGCGGCCGGCGAGCACTTCCTGGAACTCGTGCCAGTCCAGCGGGCCGTGCTCCCACTTCTTGGTGTCCTCGTTGTAGCGGACCTGGTCATCCGGGAGGGTGAGGCCCAGGACCCGGACCTGCTCCACCATCATGCCCACGAAGCGGCTGCGGAGCTCGTCATTGCTGAACCGCTTGATGTTCCAGGCCATGGACTGCTTGGAGTTGGGCGAATCGTCATCCGGCGGGCCGAACATCATCAGCGCCGGAGCGTACCAGCGGTTCACGGCGTCCTGGGCCATCTGCTTCTGCGCTGCCGTTCCGTTGGAGAGCTCGAGGAGGATCTCGAAGCCCTGGCGCTGGTGGAAGGACTCTTCCTTGCAGATGCGGACCATCGCGCGGCCGTAGGGGCCGTAGGAGGCGCGGCAGAGCGGCACCTGGTTGCAGATGGCTGCGCCGTCCACCAGCCAGCCGATGGCGCCCATGTCCGCCCAGGTGAGTGCGGGGTAGTTGAAGATGCTGGAGTAGCGGGCCTTGCCGGCGATGAGGTCGTCCATCATCTTGTCGCGGCTCTGGCCCAGGGTTTCGGCGGCGCTGTAGAGGTAGAGCCCGTGGCCGGCCTCGTCCTGGACCTTGGCCATCAGGATGGACTTGCGCTTCAGGCTGGGGGCCCGTGAGATCCAGTTGGCCTCGGGCTGCATGCCGATGATCTCGGAGTGGGCGTGCTGGGACACCTGGCGCAGCAGCGTCTTGCGGTAGGCGGCCGGCATCCAGTCCTTGGGCTCAATGCGTGAATCTTCGGCGATGACGCGGTCGAAGTGGGCCTGGCCGGCTGTGTCCGCTTCTTGCTGGGCCGCCTGGGCCTGGGTCTGATCGGCTGTGGGCTCAGCGGGCACTGACTGCAGGTTCTGCGCTGCCATGGTTGCTCCTATGCAATGACCTTCCGGGACGGCGCGGATTTATTTACCGACCGTTCGTTCAGGATATGCGGAAGCGTTTGGGGCCGTCAAGCGTGCCGTCCCTTTTCGACGCGCGCTCACTTGTGGCGGCTCTCCCCCCGACGCGCGCTCACTCGTGGCGGCTCTCCCCCCAACGCGCGCTCATACTGACGGCGCACGCGATATACCCGGTGCGCTGACGAATGTGGGGGTCGAAAATTTATGTGCGCAGCGGGGACTGCCTGTCAGCTGGCGGGGTCATACATGAACTCGCGCAGCTCCTGGGCGCAACGGCATGCGGCCGCAATCTTCCCGGCCCACTGCTCCGCCTCCGCCCGGGTGGGCACCTCCAGCACGGTGAACCCGCCGGTGATGTCCGAGCCCGGGTAGATATCCGTGCCCGCGGAGCCGTCGGCCTGCACCAGCACGGGAGCCACATCCTCCGCAATGCCGCCGCCGAAGACGTAGACGCCGGCAGCCTTCGCCTCCTCGATAACCGCATGGGACTCCGCAACCACGATGGGGAACTCCTCTTCAGTGAGGTTCATGGCTTGGCCCTTGCCCGGAAAGGAAATCAGGTACTTGGTCATGGGTCGATAGTGCCACTCAGGCGGCCCGTTCCGGGAGGGTAAGACTTCCCCTATCCCCGCCGTGTGCGCGGGCGTAGGCTTTGCGCGCCGGAGCCGAAACGGCTGCCGGAAGTGCGCGAGCGTTGGGAAGGGGCTGGCCGGGCCGTGGCCACCGGACGGACGGATCAGAGCCTGCAACTGCAGGCCGGCGTCCATGCTGAACTTCGGGCACTGCCCGGGCTGCTGAACGCCATGGGCATGCTTTCCATGACCCATGCTGAAGTTGCCCAGGCCACCGACCGTGCCCTCGCCGAGAACCCGGTCCTGGAGCGCGCCGAAGGCCAGCCCTGCCCCGGCTGCGGCAGACACGTTCGCTCCGGCGCCTGCCCCCGCTGCAGGGGTCAAGGCCCGGGCGCACGATACTCCAGCGGCACGGAACCGGCAGTGGACCCCTTCTCAACACTCGACGCTGACGCCGGGCTGGAAGTGCGGTCCGACTGCAGGGCCGCCCTGGGGGTGGTCATCGCCCACCTGACCCATCGCGGGCTCCTGGACTGCAGCCCGGAGGACATCGCCGTGGCTGACGGGCTGCCTATTGGCCACGTCCACGAGTCCCTCCGGGCAATCCGGGCGGTGGGCCCGCCGGGCATCGCCGCCACCAGCGTCACCGGACTGCTGGCTGCCCAGGCTGAGGTATTGGCCGACGCCGGCCACGCACCGCCCTGGCTAACCACCCTCGTCCGCGAACACCTGGGCGACCTTGCCGTGGGAAGTACGGCCGCCGTCGTCCGTGCCACCGGACTTACCGAAGACGAAGTCCTGACCGGGCTGGCCATCATCAAAGAACGGCTGAAACCGTTCGTGGCCTTCATGGCCAACGAACCGGCGCACCCGGCATCCTCGGCAGACGTGTTCCTGTACCGCCGGCAGGACGGGTCCCTGGAGGTGGAGGTGCCGGCGAGCGCCTGGTTCGGGCTCCAGGTGGCGGACCTCGGCGCGGGCCTGCCGGAGCAGTCCGGAGCGAAAGAATGGCTGGTCGGGCATGAGCTCGCGGCCCAGCGGCTCCTCTACCAGATCGACCGTCGCGCCGGTGCCCTGCTCCGCATCACCGAATGCGCCGTGCAGCATCAGAAGGAATTCCTGGAGCACGGTTCGAGCCGCCATCAGCCGTTGACGCGGACTGACGTGGCCAAGGAGATCGGCGTGCATCCGTCCACCGTGAGCCGGGCCGTGGGCGGAAAGCGGCTCAGGCTGCCCGGCGGCACAGTGACGGACCTCGCCTGCCTCTTCGGCAAGGGCGTGGCAGCACGAGCCCTGCTGCAGGAGACGCTTGCCGCCGGCGCCATCCCGGACGAAAAGCTCCGCGACGAGCTGGCCCGCAATGGTTTCGTCATCGCGCGCCGCACTGTGAACAAGTACCGGCGCTCCCTTCCCCTCAACGTGTAAGTCAGCGTCGCGAACCTTCGTTCGCCCCGGCGAATTTCGTTTCGGTGTCGGGTGACCCGCGTGTGCTCCGGACCCTACGGTTTGCCCGGCGGACCCGCTACGCCGTGGGTGGCACGAATTGTGCAGTAGGAGGGTATGCGGTGTTCCGCGATGGCGCCTCCCACGGCGCCTGCAAGTCTCCGGAAAGGAAAACTCATGCACGACATCGATAGGGCACTGTTCGAGGGCCAGGACGAAGGTACCTGGGGCGAGGTGATGAATGAGGAAGCCGGCTACTCCTTCGAGGACGAGCAGTCAGCCTTCCAGGCCGAAGACGCCAACGAAGCCGGCGGACTCTGGGGCGAGGCCGACGGCCAGGAAACTGACGAGCTCGCCCTCGCCGCGGAGCTCCTCGAAGTCACGGACGAGGATGAGCTGGACCAGTTCCTCGGCGACCTGGCCAAGCGCGCCGTCTCGGCTGCACGCGACTTTGCCGGCAGCGCCGCAGGACAGGCAGTGGGCAAGGTCCTGAAGTCCGCCGCCCGGAAGGCCCTCCCCCAGCTGGGACAGGCAGTGGGCAATTACTTCGTTCCCGGGGCTGGCGGACAGGCCGGCCGACAGGTGGGCAAGTGGCTCGGCAGCAAGTTTGAAACGGGCCTCCAACTGGAGGGCCTTTCGGCGGAGGACCGAGACCTTGAAACCGCCCGGGCTTTCGTCCGCTTCGCCACCGACACAGCCCAGCGGACGGCCGCCACCCCCAAGAGCGTGCCCGCAGCCCAGGCAGCACAGCAGGCCGCTACCGCAGCGGCCCGGCAACACCTCCCGGGCCTCCTCAAGCGCGCCGGCCAGCCCGGCCAGGCGGGCTCTTCCGCAGCCAGCGGCCGGTGGGTTCGCCGCGGCCGCAACATCGTGATCCTCAACGCACACTAGTCCCCCCACAAAAATCACCCCGCGCAGCATCGGACCAGAAGGACACTGCCATGAGCACCAACTACTACGAGACCGAATCCGCCATGCCATGGGCCCAGGAAGAGGAAGACGAAGGAAACTTCGGCGGCTATTCCGGGGAAACGGATAACGAGGAAAACCTCGAATCCCAGTTGGCGATGGAACTGCTCAGCATCAATTCCGAAGAAGAACTGGACCAGTTCCTGGGCAGCCTGGCCCGGAGCGTGGTGAGGAATGCCTCCAAGTTCATCAAATCCCCCATCGGCAAAGCCCTGGGCGGCGCCTTGAAATCGGTGGCCAAGACAGCCCTGCCCATCGTGGGAGGTGCCATCGGCTCCTTCGTAGCCCCCGGCGTCGGAACCGCCATTGGCAGCAAGCTCGGCTCCATGGCCGGTGGCCTGCTGGAGGCCGAGGAAGCCGAAAGCATGGACGAGTCCGAAGCCGAGGAAGAGGCCGCACGCCGCTACGTCCGGTTCGCCCGGGCCGCTTACCGCAACGCCGCCCGGACCCCCGTATCAGTCCCGCCCAATGCAGCCGCAAGGGCTGCCGCCACCGCTGCTGCGCGCCGGCACGCCCCGTCCCTGCTCCGCTCCCGCCAGGCCGCAAGGCGGGGCAACCGCGGCTCCCGCGGCGGCACGCGCGTCTACAACAACCAGTACGCGGGTGCGGTGTGGGGTGCGCCGGATGAAGGGTGGGACAGCCAGCAGAACGGCGACGGCGGCGGTACCAACGGCGGCAGCGCTGACGAGGGCCGCTGGATCCGCCGCGACGGCCGCGTCATCCTGCTCGGTATTTAGGCCTGCGAACGGCAGATGGCAAACCGGCAGGCGATACGGATGGGCACGAAAACCTTCAGCACCTCGCTGATCGAGAGCGAGGCGACCGGGCTGATGTCCCGGCTGGACCAGATCAAGCCATTCGTCATGCACGAAACCATGGTCCTCGCCGCTGCGCTGCCCCGGGACGCACAGCTGCTGATCGAACGTTTCCTCCACACCGGCCGCCACGAGCTCCGGGTCCAGATCGCCGAATTCATCGACTGGCTGCACGCGGACGGGCAGACCGCCACCCCGGCGGAACAGCAGCACCGGTTCGTCCTCATCCGGCTGCAGTTCAACGTTGTCCTGGCACAGTTCGATCTCTTCACCGAGGTGGTCACCCAACGCAGCGAGCACTCCACCGGCGTGTGGCTTTCGGGGCTGGATATTCTCGCCCAGGACGCGCTGCGCCTTGGAGCGTCCGACGACGGCGACGCCCGGTTGGTGGTCTACCTCGCCCGGGGTGCGGGTGCTGCGATCCGGCGGGCCAAGACGCGCCTGCCCGGGGGCAAACCCAACCCAGTGGGCATTATCCGGTTACCCCGCGAGCGGATGGTGGGCAGCGGGATCGCCTCGTCCCTGGCGCACGAGGTAGGCCACCAGGGGGCGGCGCAGCTGGACCTCGTGGCGTCGCTCCGGGCTGACCTTGACCGCCGTGCCCGGGAAGATCCGGACGGCGGCTGGGAGGTCTGGTCCCTGTGGATCAGCGAGATCGTGGCTGACATGTGGTCCGTTGCCACGGTGGGCATCACCTCCACGGTGGGCCTGCTGGCGGTGGTCAGCCTTCCCCGCTACTTCGTTTTCCGTCCCGGCGGCACGGATCCGCACCCTATGCCCTACCTGCGGGTGCTGATCTCCGCGGCGATGGGCAACGCCCTCTACCCGCACCCGCAATGGCAGGAACTGGCGGGCGTGTGGCGGGCCATGTATCCCCAAGCCGGACTGACCGACGACCATCTCGCCTGGATCAGGAAGAGCGAGGCCCGCATCGGCGACCTGGTGGAGGTGCTCGTGAACCACCCGGTGCCCTTGGCAGGTGGCAGGAAACTCGGCACCATCTGGCCGGTCCGCAGCCGGCAGCCAGACCGTCTGCTGCGCCTCCACGAACTGTGGGACGCAGACTTCGCGGTTATGGCCCGGCAACGGCCCGCCCTGGTCTTCGCCGTGCTGGGCCAGGCCAAGGCCGCCGGCCGCATCACCGCGGAAGAGGAAAGCGCCCAACTGTCCTCACTGCTCACCGCATGGGCCGTCCGCAGCAGCCTGGACGTCATGGGCACCCCCGGCGCCCGGGGACTCCCCGCACCACAGAACCTCACCACACCAGCACTAACAACAAGGAGATAGCCATGGATTTCACTCGACAGCCGTTCGAGCCCCTTTATGCGGGGCAAGAGGTTGCCCTTCACTTTCAGCTCGAAGCTTGGGAGACCCCCGGAAAATACGCCTTTCAGGTGCTCGATGAGGGCAACAAGCGCGTCCCGTTTGGCGGAAGCAAGAGCGGCCTCGTCATCCACACTATGAATTACGGGCAAGAATTCGAGCCCGTACTTTTGCTGACCAACGCTGGCAAGTACCGGGTACAGGTCCGCCCCTATGCTGCCAGCCGGAAGCTGGCAACGGGATGGTCTTCCCTAGACAGGATATCTGTGAAGGAGCCAGAGCCCGCGCCCGTGGTCAAGGTGGCCCTCGAAGCGAATGCCGTACCGAGCAGCGTTAATGGTGTGTTGTGGCAGTTTATCGAGGATGTTTCGAAAAGCCTCACCTTCAAGAATTTTGCCACGTTCGTCTCTAAAAACCCCGGAGGCTTTAACGCAAAGCCGCCGTACGGTGCCCGCACCTATCAAAGCCTGCACAGTCTGTCCCGCACCTTCGTTACTCAAACCGCAACAGGTCAAAGCTATAGTTCCGCGAGGTCGTGGACCCCCGGATCCGACACCTCCGCAGCAGTTGCGAGGTCCTACGTCAGTGACCAGGACGAGGACCTTGCACGCCCCTTCCCGAAGGGCATTCCGGATGGCCAGTACCCGCTGGATTACGTGCCCTTTGTGGAACTGATCTACGTGTACTGGCTGGAAGAGGGCATGCTGTTCCAGTCACTGAACCGGATCATTGCCCGCTTCCAGAACCGGCGTGCGCAGCCCGGCGGGGACCCGCTGTCCCGGCTGGCCGTCAGCCCGCTGCTGCCGCTGCGCGGACTGCTGTGGGGGCTTGCCGAGGCGGAGAAGGACCGGCTCTCATTGCGCCACCGCGCCGCCGAGTACGAATACCAATACGGCCTGCAGCTGATCGGCCGCGCCATCCCGCCAGCGGACTCGCTCGTGGAGCGGAGGACCCAGTTCCTTGACGCGTTCCACAGCCTGCTGAACGCCTGCCACCACTACTACAAGGAGTTCAGCGACAAGACCGTGGATGCCGACGCGTTCCCGCTTCTGAGCAACCTGCAGGAACTGCACCTGGTCCTGGCGGCCGGTGCCAACAACCAGTTCGCCGACGTATCGCTGAGCGCCAGGATTGAAACGCTGGACGTGCAGTGGATGCTAGCCCAGCCGGAAATGCGTGAATTCCTAGGCGGCCGCACCATGGTCCCCTACCAGGAAGAATGGATGGGCCGCGTGGACACCATGAAGCTCATGCAGGAGTGGTCCGATGCCAGCGTGACCCACTTCTACGACCTCGCCGTCCACGGAGAGCAGCTGCTGCTGTCCGTCCGGCACGGCCGGTGGAACGAATCCGGCATGAGCAGTGACGACGCCAAGAACTGGGCGCTCAAGTGGAAGCCGTCCGTGCAGCGTTACATCCACGCCTACCGGGCCGTCACCGGGGTGGACCTCAGCGAGCGCGTGGACACCACCATGCCGTCGGCACTGCTGCAGCGCCGGCTGGCCCGGAAACTCGTACGGTACTAGGAGATGGCCGGGTCACGCGCGCCTGCCGACTTCACCTCCGCGCTGTTCCTGGGCCAGCACCACCCCAGCGCCTCGCTGGCACCCTGGCGGGAGTTCACCACCGGGGTGCCTGCGGCGCTGCGGGAACTGCCGGCCGCCGCCGAACTGGCATCAGCGGTGGCCGCCGGCCAGCAGGCCGGCGCCGGGCTGGTGGCGCGCTCAGCCTTACACGGAATGATGGATGTACTGCAGAGCCTCCCCCGTCCCGGGGACCTGCTCCTGGTCGATGAGGACGCCTACCCCCTCACCCACTGGGCCTGCCGGGCCGCCGTTCCCCGGGGCGTGCGGGTGGCGACGTACCGGCACCTCCAGCCGCCCGCCGTCGTACCTTATCAACGGGCGGCGCCTTCCACCCGGACCTGGCTGGTCACCGACGGCTGGTGCCAGGGGTGCGGGCGGCCCGCCCCCCTGGCCCAGCTACAGGCGCTCGCCGGCAAAACCGGCGGGCAGGTGATCGTCGATGACTCGCTGGCATTTGGCGTCCTGGGTAAGAGGTCCGACGACGCCGGCTTCGGGGACGGGACGGGCACGGTGCGCTGGCTGGGGCTCACCCACGGGAACGTGCTGTGGCTGGGCTCGCTGGCCAAGGCATACGGCGCACCTGTCACAGTGATCACCGGCAACGAGGCGGCGATCGATGCCCTCTCCCGGCACGGCGGGAACAGGATGCACAGCAGCCCGCCGTCGGCAGCGGACCTTTCAGCCGGCCTGGGTGCAGTCCGCAACAGCCGCATCCCCGGGCTGCGGTCCAGGCTGTGTCGGCTCACCCGCTGGCTGCGGCAGGCGTTCCAGGCACTTGGCCTTCCTCCGCTGGGGCTGCCTTTCCCGATTGTGGCAACCAGGGTGGGCTCCCTCCGACTCGCGCGGCAATGGCGGGCGGCCCTGTCGGCGCGGGGAGTGCAAACGTTGGTCCAGCTGCCCCGCTGCCGGCCGGGCGCACTGCTCTCTGCCGTGGTGCGGGCCGACCACCACCAGGCGGACCTTGACCGGCTGGTCCGGGCCCTCGATGCCGTGACGCTGGAACGGCGGGCGGCCTGATGCATGTCGTGGACTCGCACGTTCATATCGGCACCTCCGGAGTTCCGTTGGGCCCCGCCGGCCCCGCCGCCAACTTTGCGCTGTGGCGCAAGCGGGCCGCCGCCGTTGGAATCCGCCGCGCCGTGCTGATGGCCGCCCCCGTAGGGTCCTACGCGGCTGCCAACCGGATGGTGGCCACACTCGCACGGCAAGCTCCGGACCGGTGGCTCTGGTACGTGTTCGTCAACGCAGCGACGGAGCGGGGCCTGGTGGGGGACGTTGTGGCGGAAGCCCACGCCCGCGGCGCCTGCGGAATCAAGGTGCACTGGTCTGACGGCCCTGCCACCGATGAGGTGGGCGTTGCCGCGCAGCGCCACCGGATGCCGGTGCTTTTCGACCCAGGCGGGGACGTGCAGCGGGTGGTGGACCTGGCCGGGCGCCACCCGGACGTGGCCTGGATCGTGCCTCACCTGTCCTCCTTTACAGATGACTGGCGCGCCCAAAGCCGGCTCACCGACGCCCTGGTGCGGATGCCCAACATCTTCGCCGACACGTCCGGTGTGCGGTACTTCGACCTGCTGGAGGAGGCCGTAGCCCGGGCTGGCTCACGGAAAGTGCTGTACGGCAGCGACGGCCCCTACCTGCATCCGGCGCCGGAGCTGGCCAAGATTTTCGCTTTGAACCTGCCTCGCGCAGACCGGGCACTCATCCTGGGCGGCAACGTCCTGAGGCTGACGCGGCCGGCCCGCAGGGCAGGCGGGCGGCCAAACTACAAAACACCAGTCAGGAGGACAGAACCATGGGCATCACAGGACAGGGACCGCTGAAGGGCCCCGGGCTAGCAGAGATCAAGCCGGAGAGTCCGGCAGGTATCCGCGCGGGGCTGTACCAGCTGCGCGACTATGTGTGGCAGAACAAATACGCACTCGGAACGAAACCATCGGCCGCTGCTGCCAGGGCGGGGAAAGGACGGCCCGCCACCTGGATGACAGGAAAAGAACCGGACCGCAGGGAGGTCTGGCTCATCACCTATCTCCCCTGGCCTGACCGGCGGTCGCCAACTCACGTGCAGGTCTTCGTTTACGAAGTGGACCGCACCAAACTGCCTGAGATGGGGCCCCTACCCGCCACGAAGAGCCTGGTGCTGTACCGCCGCGAACTCAGCAAGATCAAGCTCGACAAATTCATTCCGTTTCCGTCTCCGGACAAGCAGCCGGAGATGTTCGGGCTTGCTGTCGAGGACCGGGTTCGAACGGAATTCGGCCAAGCCTACAAACGGAGCAACTACCGTGGCCGGCTCCCGGGACGAAAGGGCCCGGACGTCCTCTGGCGGGAGCTGGGCGACCTTTTCCGGGAACTCGCCGATGAAACCGGGGACGGCTACTGGCGGGAAGTGGCGGACGAGCTGATGCAGGGAGCCTAGCTTCCCGCACCCGTTTTGCGTGCCTGGCGCTGCTGGACCGCCCGGTCTGTGAGCCCGAGCATGGTGGCAGCCGCGTGGACGTTTCCGCCGCTCCGTTCCACCGCCACCGCCACGGCCGCTTCGGCTGCGCGCTCCTTGATCTCCCGCAGGCCGAGGCCCGCGCCCACCGCCCAGGCCACCGCCGAGCCGAGCGGATCAGAGGCGAGCGAACCGGAGGCGATCGGATCGGAGGTGGGCGGGCCTCCGGCGCCGGCCCGGCCGCCGTCGTACGCGTCCTGGGTCTGGAAGCTCACATCCGGGGAGGCCTGCGGCCTGTCCTCCCGGGGAAGGTCCCCCGGGGTGATGCCGCCGGGACCCACGTGCCGGGCGGCGATGCGGAATGCGAGTTGGCGGAGATCGCGAAGGTTGCCGGGGTAGTTGCGGCGGAGCAGGACGTCCTGGACCGCCGGATCCACGTCCGGACCGGTCCGCGCCCCGGTCGCTTCCCGGCAGAACCTGGAAAAGAGGTGCAGGATGTCCTCCAGCCGGTCCCGCAGCGGCGGCATGGTGACCACCGAGGCCGCGATGCGGTGGTACAGGTCGGCCCGGAAACTGCCACCAGCCACTTCGCTCACGAGGTCCCGGTTGGTGGCGCAGATCAGCCGGAATTTGCTGTGCAGCCACCTGTCCCCGCCCACCCGCTTGTACGTGCCTTCCTGCACCACCCGAAGCAACTCGGGCTGCAGCTCCAAGGGCAGCTCGCCCACCTCGTCCAGGAACAGCGAACCCTGGTCCGCGCCGGAACAGGCACCGGTCCGCACGCTGACAGCGCCCGTGAAAGCGCCCCGCTCATGCCCGAACAGTTCGCTTCCCATGAGCGTTGGAACGATGGTGGTGCAGTCCACCACCACCAGGTTGCCGCGCTGGCTGCTCACAGCGTGCGCCACCCGGGCTGCGAGCTCCTTGCCGGTTCCCGTCTCGCCCTGGATGAGGATGGGCGCATTCCCGAACCTGGCTGCCACCACCAAATCCCGGAGCGCGGCACGGAGTGCAGGGCTCTGCCCGGCCAGCCGCTCCCGGACCGGTTGGGAATCCAGGGCGGACTCCACCTCTTCCACCCGCTGCAGCCACGCCATCACCGGCTCGGCATGCCCGTGCCAGGCAACGCATTCCGCTGCCCCGGCCTCCAGTACCGGCCACGGTTTGAGGCGGCCGTCCGGAGGGCCGATGACTATCACCCGGCACCTGCCGCATTCGGCCGCCAGCAGCGCGGACACCAGGTCCTGGTCATACGTCCGGGCGAGGATCAGGCCCGCGGTGGCCCCACCGTCCGGGGCGTCAACCGCGACCAGCGGCACGCTCCCGGTGCGCAGGGATGCCGTGGCTTCACCGGCCCAGGCCTCTTGGCCACTGAGGTCCATCACCCACGGCATATTGCCCCCCGCAGTTCAGCTGCCGATGTTGCGCACCCCCGGGGTAGCAGACCATTTCCGGCGTTACTGCTGCGTTACTGGCACTGGGGCGTGACATCTTGCGCCAATCTTTCACCAAATCCAGCGGGTCAGGCAGGGATTATCACGCAATGATCAGGGCAAATGACAACGAATTAGGTGGCAACATGATTGACGACGGAGCCGCCGGCGGCCGTGCCCCCGCCAGCGGGGGCACCTTGGTCATCCGTACCTGGGTGGAGCCCGACGGCGAAACGGGCTTCCGCGCCCGTGTCACCTTTACCGAGGGGTCCGGGCAGCACGGCAGCGCGTCCAGCGTGGACCGGGAAGAAGTCTTGGACCTTGTCCGGCAGTGGTTGGAAGCCCAGCACGGCTGAAAGACAGGGTTCGGGTTTGAGCGGCTTGTTAAGCGCTCCGATGAGGCCGGCGAGCTTCTCCGAGGGTGGGACGCCCATTTCACTCCATAGTGTGGAGGCGTACTTTTGGTAGGCCACCAGGGCGGCCGCCGAATTCCCCAGCAGCAATTCCGCGCTGACCATGGCCTGCACTGCGCTCTCGTAGAGCGGCTCAAGATCGACAGCAGCGGCTGCGGCTTCAACCGCGCCCTCCCGGTCACCCTCCGATATCAGCGACCGGGCCAGGGTAGTCAGAGCCCGGAGCCGGTCATCGCGCAGCCGGCTTTGTTCGAAGATCACCCAGTCCTCATACCAGCCGGGCAAAAGCTCCGCGTCCCGCAGGTTGAGCAGGGCCCTTGCAGCCTGCCCGAAACCCGAAGAAGCGTCCTTGACAAGGGCACGCACACTGTGGAGGTCCACCTGCACGTCCGGGGCCAGTCCCACCAGCGGCCCATTCTTTACCAGCAGCCCGGCTGCCTGGCGCGTCACCAGATGGATGCTGACCCTGAGGCTTTCCAGCGCCCTGGCTTCGGGGCATTCCGGCCACAACAAACCGGCTATATAGGTCCGCATGCTGGGCCCGCGAATGGCGAGCACAGCAATGAGGCGCTGCTGCCGGGCGGCAACACGGACAGTTTCCCCGTCGAGGCGAAGTTGCCAGAACCGGAGCAAACTCAATTCAAAATGTCCACAGCCATCGTTGCCCACGGGACACCTCAACCGGCTTGAGTACCTGAAACACGTAGCAACGAGGATCCTCACCTCGAAATCGAAAGTCAATGAACGCAGGCCCCTAATCGGATTGGGAGGGCAGGCTCTCAAAACTCAGGAATGGCGCACGGCCTACCCCCGGGGCCTTACCGGCCGGCAAAGAACTCGGCAGCCAGTTTCTTCGGTGCACGCGCCGCCCACGCTTCGACGAGGATCTCCGCCAACTCGGCCCGGGCGATCTCACCGAGGCGGGATTCCTGCACCAGGACGGCGTTGTACCCGTTGAAATGCGGGACGGTGAAGAACGGCAGGGAATCGTCCTCCACCAGGGCGGCCTTGGCGGCGTCGTCCGGAACCATGATCACCAGCAGGTCCCGGTACTGCTCCCCCGTGTCCGGGTCCACCGCCGTCTTATGCGGAGCCCGGTACAGCACGAAGCCCCGCCCCTTGGGTCCGCGCGGCACCTTGTAGGTGGGCCGGTCACCCCAGGAGATGCCGAGCTCCACTTCCGGCAGGCCACGGCAGATGGCATCAATGTCTTCGGGTGTGGCCTTCCGTTCCATCGCCACAACGTAGCCCCGCTGCCCGGAAGGCGGCAATACCCAGTGACGCCGGATACCAGTCCGGTAGGCTCGGGGAACCAACGCCTGAGGGGGCAGACGCATGGAACACGAACGCTTTAGCGACGACACCAAACCACCGGCACACGCGAAGAGCCGGGACGAGCAGGTCAACATCAGGTTCTCGGCCTGGGCATCCAGCGTCGTGGCCCTTCTGGTCATGGGGCCGTCCGTCTACCGTCTTGCCACCGGGGCGTTCGCTTGGTGGGACCTCGCATTCATCGCTGTGGGTATCGCGCTTATCACCTTCCACATGGCGCGTTTGAGGCGGCTCCGCGACGAACAGGGGCGCACACAGTGAGCACGTCACTGGCTGCGGGCAAGACCCTGAAAGTGCCGCTTTTCATCATTCTCGCGATCGTCGCGGCCCTGGCCCTTGGGGTGCTGCTGAACCCGCTTCCCAAACCTGCCGAATTAGCCGTCCTGGACCGTCCTGCCACGGCGGCAGACACTCTCCCGGAGGGCGTCTCTGCCTTGCAAAACGACGGGTTCACGGTGCGGTTGGCCGCGGAGGAAGAAGGCATCCGATACTTCGTCAGCGGGAATCCTGACCGCCAAAACCTGTGCGTCACAGTGGTCCCGGACAACCACCCCAACCAGTGGACTACGGGCTGCGGCGCTGGCACCAACAGTGACCAGGAGATTGTGCGGACCGGGTCCAACGGCATTGTCACTGCCGTCCTGGTTCCGGACGGCTACAACACCGCCGAGCTTGAGCAGGGCGGGTTCAAGAAGGTCCACAACAACGTCTACGCCGCCCACACTCCGCGCGTTCCCGGCTCGCGCTGAGAAAGCACGACGGCGGGACGGCACTTGCGGAGTTCCGTCACCGCGGGAAGCTGCCCGGGGTTCTGAGAGCCCAGTATTGCGCCCTGCCCACGGCGCCGTCCCCGAGGTACCAGCTAACAACGAAGGGCACCAACGCCAGCACCGCCACCAGTCCCCCTGCAATGATGCGAACAGGACGGCGGGGCAGGGCGAACATGGACGCAGCCGCGGTCGCCATTGAAGCGGCGGGAACGGCAACTCCGATAGCCATGATCCACTGGCGCTTGGGAATCTCAGCCTCCCAGTATTCCGGCGAGTAATCATCGGGGTCCCAGTCGAATCCAGACCCGAACACCATGAACGTCGACAGCACTGACAGGAACAGCAAAGTGACGGCAAAGACCATCAAGACGCCGCCATCCAACCGTTTCCCCATGCCAACCATCCAACCACGGCACTGGCCCGCAGCTGACCCGCCCTGACCGGCCGCTGACCGGGCGTGACCGCGAAACTGCCCTCCCGCCGTCGTACGCGGTCTGCCGGAACCAATGGGCTCAGGGCCGCAGCTGGTCCTGCGCCCCCAATGAGGGCCGGGCAGCCCCGTCCATGCTCCGCTGCGTGGCGGCCCAGCTGGCCAGCACCTTCAGCGCATCCTCCGACGGCGAGGCGGGCTCGGCCGTGTACACGTTGATCCGCAGGCCCGGATCGGCAGGGAGCTCAAGGGCCTCGTAGGTCAGGTCCAGGTCCCCCACCACTGAGTGGTGCAGCCGCTTACGGCCGGTGCGGTGGTACTTGACGTCATGCTTGGCCCAGCGGGTGCGGAACTCCTCGCTGCGGGTGGAGAGCTCGCCGATCAGGTCCGTGAGGTCCTTGTCGAAAGGGTTCTTCCCGGCAGTGGACCGCAGCACGGCCACGATGTCGTCGGCGGTCCGCTCCCAGTCACGGAAGAACTCCTGCGCTTTCGGGTTCAGGAACGTGAACCGCGCACTGTTGGGCGGACCGCCGGCGGCCATCATGTCCTGGTACAGCGCCCGGCCCAGCTCGTTGGCGGCCAGGACATCGCCGCGGTCGTTGCGGACCCAGGCGGGCGCCGTCGTAATGGAATCGAGGATGCGCTGCACGCCGGGCCGTACCGTCTGCGGGCTCCGCTTGCGCCGCACCCGGGGCGCCGCCGCGGACGCCCGGGCCAGGTCGAACAGGTGGGCCGTCTCCGCGTCGTCCAGCTGCAACGCCCGCGCCAGGGCTTCCAGCACACTGTCCGACGCGCCGGAGAGGTTTCCGCGCTCCAGCCGGATGTAGTAATCAATGCTCATCCCGGCGAGCATCGCCACCTCCTCGCGGCGCAGCCCCGCCACCCGCCGGTTCCCGCCGTAGGCAGGCAGCCCGGCCTCCTCCGGCGTGATCCGGGCACGGCGGGAGGTCAGGAACTTCCGCACGTCGTCGCTGTGTGTCATGGCCTCCACGGTACGCGCAGGCCCGGCACCGAAGGGAGGTACCGGCGCACCCTCCCACAACCGCGGAAACCGAAATACCGTGAAGGCATGACCATGGAACTAACCCTCAACAACGGCGTCACCATGCCCGCCCTGGGCCTTGGCGTCTTCCAAAGCCCACCGGAACAGACGACGGCGGCAGTCCAGTCCGCCCTCGAGGCCGGCTACCGGCACATTGACACCGCCGCCGCGTACGGCAACGAGCGCGAGGTGGGCGAAGGCATCCGCCGCTCCGGCCTGGACCGATCCGAGGTTTTCATCGAAACCAAGGCGTGGGTCAGCGATTACGGCTACGACGAAACCCTGCACGCCTGGGACAAGGCTGTGGGGAAGCTCGGGGTAGAGCAGTTGGACCTGCTGATCCTCCACCAGCCCGCACCGGACCGCTTCGGGAAGACC
The DNA here is from genome assembly GCF_001423525.1 of Arthrobacter sp. Leaf137. Taxonomy (GTDB): domain Bacteria; phylum Actinomycetota; class Actinomycetes; order Actinomycetales; family Micrococcaceae; genus Arthrobacter. Next base: position 494,167 of record NZ_LMOI01000001.1, read on the forward strand.
ATCGCCGCCTACAAAGCCCTGGAGACCCTGCTCCAGGACGGGCGGGTGCGGGCCATCGGCGTCAGCAACTTCATGCCGCACCACCTCAAGCAGCTGCTGGCGGAAACGTCAGTGGTTCCGGCCGTGAACCAGATCGAGCTGCACCCCTACTTCGCCCAGCCGGACGTCCAGGCAGCCGATGCGGCCAGCGGGATCCTCACCCAGGCGTGGTCGCCCATCGGCGGCATCACGTTCTACCCCGGCTGGGGCGATGAGCACCGCCGGAATGTCATGGAAGACCCGGCGATTGCCGCCGTCGGGCAGGCCCACGGCAAGACGCCCGCCCAGGTAATGCTCCGCTGGCACCTGCAGCAGGGCCGCTCCGCCATCCCCAAATCCACCAATCCGGGGCGCATCGCCGAGAACTTCGACGTGTTCGACTTCGAGCTGAGCACGGACCAGCTGGCCGCGATCGACGCGCTGGACACCGGCGTGCGCAGCGGGCCGGACCCGGACGAAGCACGCCTGGACCGGTTTGCGATGCCCATCCCCGAAGCCTGATCCAAACACTTCGAAAGGAACCCCCATGGCAACGTGGCTCATCACAGGATGCTCCACCGGACTTGGCCGCGCCCTGGCCCAGGCCGTGCTCGATGCCGGGCACAACGCCGTCGTCACCGCCCGGAACGCCGCCTCGGTGGAGGACATCGCAGCCGCCCACCCGGACACCTCGCTGGTCCTGCCCCTCGACGTCACGGATATGGCGCAGGTGGCCGGGGCGGTCCGGCAGGCGGAGGATCGCTTTGGCAGCGTGGACGTGCTGGTGAACAACGCCGGTTACGGGTACCGCGCGGCCGTTGAAGAAGCAGACGACGGCGACATCCGGAGTTTGTTCGACACCAACTTCTTCGGCGCGGTGGACATGATCAAGGCGGTCCTGCCCGGGATGCGGGCACGGAAATCCGGGGCGATCTTCAACATCTCCTCCATCGGCGCGCGCATCACCCCGGCCGGCTCCGGTTACTACTCCGCCACGAAGGCCGCACTCGAGGGCCTGTCCGGCTCGCTCCGCAACGAGGTGCAGCCGCTGGGCATCAGCGTCACCGCCGTGGAACCTGGCGCCTTCCGCACCGACTTCGCCGGCCGCTCGCTCACCCAGTCCGCGACGCCGATCGGGGACTACGCGGACACGGCCGGGAAGCGGCGCAAGGAGAACGACACGATGGACGGCAACCAGGCCGGCGATCCGGTAAAGGCGGCCCATGCGATCATCACGGTGGCGGAGTCCGCGAACCCGCCGGCCCTGCTGCTCCTGGGCACTGACGCTTACGGCGCCTTCGGCATGGTGGCCGACGCCCAGCTGGCCGAGCGGGAGCAGTGGAAGGACCTCAGCACCAGCACGGACATCACCGGCTAAGCCCCCTGCCCCGCCGCTGAACCCAACTGGGTCGCATTTGATGTCGTTTTGAGCCCTCATAACGACATCAACTGCGACCCAGTTGCCGGGACGCGTCAAGAACCCGTCAAAATCACCGGCAAACCGGCCTGTTTTCCGGCCCGCAGGCGTGTGATGGACGTGCAGGGTTGGCACGGGCAACAAAGGCAGGGCACATGCGCTGGGATGATCTTCCTCAACACGACAGCGGGGTCCGGTTCGCCGCCCCTCCCGAAAAGGTGGAGGGGTACGGCGGCCGCGGCGTGAACGCGATCGCGCTCCACCCGTCGGGCGGCTACGTCTTCCTTGACACGGGCGGTGCCGGCTGGTGGGTGGTTTTTCAGCCTGATGCCGGGCCTGGTCTGCACTGGCGGCAAAGCCCGGGAGACATCCTGGCGTGCAGCGCCGCCTTCGATGAGATGGTCCACGTGGTGGTGCTGGCCTCGCATATCCGGGGAGCCGACGCCCTGGCTGCCTTCCACTCCGCCATGCCCGCCACCCTGGAAGAGGCCGTGGACGTAGCCGCCGCGCTCACCACCCCCACCAAGTTGGAATAGTTCCGGGACGGCGCCAGAGCTACCTCGTCCAGCGAAGTGGCAGTGATGCGTTCACCATAAGGAACGCGAGGAGGAACCAGCCACCGCAGAGAAGAACCGGGTCCGGTGTGAGGACGCTGTAGTGGATGCCGTTCTCGCCGCCAACGTGCGGAACCTTCATCAGGCATCCTGCAGTCATCAGGCCCACGGCGATAGCGGATACTGCGACATATGCTCTGGCGTTGCCTGCCCACCGGCGGTTGACCCACGGTATGAGGCGAACGGGCAGGCCAAGCACAACGAGTGAGACGATAGCGACCGCTGCCACCACGAGACCGCTCAGAGCCAGGCCGACCAAACTCAACAACCCGTCATAGTCGACCGTCAGGGACAGCTGGATGATGCACCAGCTTGGCGCCATCAAAGCCAAGGCCAGAACCAACTGGCCGAGCGGAGCCAACCCCGTGCTTCCGTAACGTTGTCTAGGAAGGTCTCCCAGCGTTTGAGGTGCCGCCGGTGGGGCGATGAAGTGCTGCCAGTTCGCATCCCGGTAGTGCGTTTCGGGGCTCACTGGGTAGCGCGGAGGCCCTTGCGGAAGACCCGCGGCCGCGTCCTGTGCTTGGTCGCGCATATCGTCCCTACGCCGCTCGCCCGTGGCCGCCGCGGCGCCTCAATCGAAACGACGCGTTTACCGCCAGGAAAGTAAGGGCGAAGCATCCTGCCGTGAGGAAGCCAGGATGAGGCGTAGTCACGTCGAACGGAATTCCGTCGATTTCGCCAACTTGGCGCTCCGAAATATTGAAGCCGGAAATCAGGAGCCCTGCACCGGCTGCAGCGATGAGAACGTAGAGCCCCCAGTTCCCCAGCCACCAGCTGCTCAGCCGACGGTTCAGGCGAAGAGGAAGTCCAAGCGCGATGCCTGCCCCCATGACGAAAATGGGCCCAAAGAGGAGCAGGATGATGGTGCCCAGGAACTCATATCCAACGCTCGCTGGCATCAGGCAGACGAACCACAGGACCGAAAGAATTGGATACGCGATGGCCAGTTGCCTGATGGGGGCGATATCAGGCATGTCCGCTGGTCTCACCCAGACGCCTGGCGCGTGGGTTTGTACCTCCGCGTGGACTCTTGGCCGTGCAGGTGAGTCACCTTGTTCCCCCATCCCGCCATTATGCCGGAGTTGTTTCACTCGTAGACGGGTCCCCCACTGGGATCGGGGTTGTTGCTTGCGGCGAAGAAAAGTCAGACTACCGAGGGCCGTCCCACGTCGTACGGGTCCCAGCCGAGCTGCCAGAAAGCCTCTAACCCGTGATCATGAATGAAGAGGCGCTCGGCTTCGTGAATCGGGTAGAGGCCACAAATGTTGATCGGCCGGGTCTCTCCAACGTTTATGTCGGCGAAGTCGGCACGGTCCAGAACGGCTGGTGCAAAGATGACGAACGCGGTCATTTCAGAGTCGGGGGCGATCCTCTCGCCTAGGTTTATCGTGTCCCCGTAATGGAACGGGTTGTCGCCGCGTTGGGTCTCTCCGATGTGTCCGAGCACCAGAGGCCACCGAAGGTCATCGGACCTTACGCTGATACAAAGCTCAGGCTTGCCAAGTCGCCAGTGGGGATGATCGGCCAAGCTGACGCCATAAGTGATGCCGGTGAGCATTCCGGGTTCAGGAACGTCGTCATAGACGACCACGGTCACGCGGGGCAAGTCTCGGCTTCCCTCGAACGGAAAGAAGCGCGGCTCGATTCCGCCGCTTATGTAGTCCAGGTGGGAGAAGAACTGCTCGACTCGAGTGGGCACCACGCCACACTAACAATCAAACACTTCGCGTCAGGAGGCGAAGCAAATCTGTCGTTTGAATGGTGCTGCAGTCAGGTCAGCAAATGCGTAGAACCCAGTATGGCGAGTTGGATAGTGTGCGCCGGGAGCCGGAGCCGGAGCTGGTTGCTGAGCGGACGCCGTGTCCGGTATGGGATCGTTCAACGCGCACCGCCGGCCGGTCTTTAGTCGGCTAATGATGGATGCTCCTGACCGGCGTCGATTTCCAGGTGCTTTCTACCCGGCGAGGTGCCCTTTGTCAGTCCCCCAAGGGCTCGATTAAAACGAACTCGACGAGCTCTGGCCCGTCGCCCCAGGTGGCGCTGCATGGACCACCTGCATCTTGATTGCGGTGATTGATTCTTCGACGTGGACGAAGTCCGGGAACTCAGATGCGAACGCAGAGAAGAGGTCGCTTTCCTGCAACTCTTGTCCTCCACATCTTTCTGATTGAATCAGCGCATGCTTTTGACACGAGACCTACCTGGTGATCGCTAACGATGCTGCGGCCACCCCTTGACGAATTCATGACTGGGGAGTTGAACGACTTCATCCGTGCCCAGCTCCTCACGGCACTGGAGCATCTGAAGACCGGGCGGCGGTATTTCACGTACAACTCCTTCAACGTGCTGCTCGACGCAGATGCAGGCACAGCGACAGTTGAAGACGTGTTTGCCGTTGACCGCCAGAGCACAGTGATGCTCGAAGAGCTCCGAACTCACCTGCGGACAGCTGAAGACTCATAAGCTGCTTGCATACGGAGGCAACAACCGCGGCGCGCCAAAACAGCCGCGCTCACCACCCCAACTAACTAGCAGTAGATGTCGTTTTGGGGCCCCATAACGGCATCTACTGCGACCTAGTTGGGAGAGCGGGAAACTGCGTGCGCCGCCCCGTGTAGGGTCAACGGGTGGAAACTCAGAGGACTGCGACGCACACGGGCACACCGGACGGACTCGGGAACCGGCGGCAGGGCCCGGACTCAGGAGCAGTAAGTAGCGGATGGAAGCTCCCGGCCGCCCTGGGGCTCCTTGCATTCTGCGTGGCCTTCGTGGGCATGTGGATCCCCTCCTTCTGGGACGACGAGATCGCCACCATCTCCGCCGCCCGCCGCTCCCCCGGCGAACTGCTGCTGCTCCTTCAATCCGTGGACGCCGTGCACGGGCTGTACTACCTCTTCATGCACTTCTGGACCTCCGTGTTTGGATTCTCGGAGATCGCCATGCGGATCCCGTCGGCCCTGGCCGTGGGGCTGGCGTGCGCCGGAACCACCATCATTGGCCGCAGGCTGGGCTCACCCACCGCGGGCATCGCCGCCGGCCTGGTCCTGGCCTTCCTTCCCCGCATGGTCTGGGCCGGCACCGAGGCCCGGCAGTCCGCCCTCACGGCGCTGCTGGCGGTTGCCCTCACTCTGCTCCTGCTCCGCGCCTGGGAGTCCAACCGCGTCCTCGACTGGGTGCTGTACGGCCTGTGCGCGGTGGTGGGCGTCTGGATGTTCATGTTCTTCGTCCTCGCCGTGATGGCGCACGCAGCGGCAGCGGTAATCCTGCGGCGGCGGGTCCTCGGAACGCTGGTAGCCTCCGCAGTGGCCGGTGCCACGGTGCTGCCGTTCGTCCTCCACGCCCTGGGGCAGAAGGCACAGGTGGACTGGATCCAGAACCGCTCGCTCGCCCAGACCCTCATGACCGCCGCCGTGAAGCAGTTCTTCTACGGCGATGACAGGCCCACCAACAACGCTCCGCCGCAGTGGGTCCTCGGCGCCATGCTGGTGCTCGGCGTGATGGAGGTGGGCCTGGTGGTGTGGGGTATCTGGGCTTCCCGGCGCCACAGCCGGCACCGGACTCTCATCGTCCTGGGCCTCTCCATCATCCTGCTCCCGGCCCTGGGGCTCCTGCTGGTCAGCGTGGTGGCCCAGCCGGTTTACGTGGCCAGATACCTGACCTTCACCGCCCCCGCCTTCGCCCTGCTGGTGGGCCTGGGGATCTCCCAACTGCCCGCCCGGAAAGCCTGGCTGCGCCCGGTGGCGCTGGCCGCCGTCGTCCTCTGCAGCCTGGTTCCCCAGCTGACCATCAAGAGCGTGGTCAACGAACCCGCCGACACCGAGCGCCGCGTCGCCGGCATGCTGGACGGGGCACTCCCCCGGCCCGCCGCCGTCGTGTTCGGGGAGCCGTACCTGCGCGACCTCGCCCTGGCCTATCCGGAACACTTCGACGGCGTGGCAGACCTCGCGCTGGAGGCAAGCCCAGCGGAGTCCGGAACGCTGTGGGGCGTGAACTCGCCCGTCGCCGCCGGTGAACTGGCCCGCCGCGGAAATGTCCTCTTCGTCGGCCAGGGCGGCGCGCCGGCCGACCTCTCCGCTTTCGCAGAAGCGGGCTGCCGGGAAACGGACAACCGGCCCTTCGAGCGCATGGTGCTGATTTCCTTCGCCTGTTCCTGACCGGCCGCGCGCAGCACCCCAACTAACTAGCAGTAGATGTCGTTTTGGGGCCCCATAACGACATCTACTGCGACCTAGTTGGGGGCGGGATACGCTGGCCTGATGCCCCACCTTGCCGACCTGCTGCCCACCCTGGCGGCGCTCGCCATCCTGGTGGCACTCACGGTGGGCGTCCTCTGGGGCTCCCGGACGCCGCAGTACCAAGCCCCCGCCGTGGCCATCCTCCGCGGCGCCGCCCAGCTGGCGCTCATCAGCCTCATCCTGGGCGGCATCATCAGCGATCCGCTGTGGGTGGGCGCGGCGTTGCTGGTCATGTTCAGCGTGGCGGCCAAGACGGCGGCGCGCCGGCTGGGCTGGTCCTGGCACCGGTTTGCCGTGGTGGCCGGAACGATGGCGCTGGGCATCACGGTGACCCTGGGCGTCGTGTTCGCAACCGGTGCAATCGACTTCACGCCGCGCTACGTGCTGGCGGTGGGCGGGATCGTGATCGGCAATTGCATGACCATCGCCGTGCTGGCCGGGCGCCGGTTCTACGAGGCCGTCAATGAGCAGTGGGACCAGGTGGAAGGGTGGCTGGCGCTGGGTGCCACCGCCGGTGTGGCCACACTGGCGCAGGCTCGGCAGTCCGTGCATTCAGCACTGATCCCCTCCACGGACCAGACCAAAACCACCGGCCTGGTCACCCTCCCCGGCGCGTTCGTGGGCGCCATCTTCGGCGGCGCCTCACCGCTGGAGGCGGGCCGGTTCCAGGTGGTGGTGCTCGCGTCCATCATGGCAGCTGGGTCCGTCACCGCCGTCGTCCTTCTCCGCTCGCTGCGCGGCGTGAAGGTGCGGCCGGCGGTTCCCTAAGCGCCCCGGGCTCACGGAAAGAGCGGCAGGAAAGAGCGGCAGGAAGTGCTGCCACACATAGCTCCGCCACGGCCTCGGCGGCTGCCGGAGGTCAGGAGTTCGGATCTCCCTATCCTTCGACCGCTCCGGCCATGGCGGAGTGTTTTGCTAATGCGAGACGCGGTAGGTGTGGCGGACATCGGTGCTCGGCTTGATGGCTGCTGCCGTAACCACCAGCGCCGCACCACCTGCGATCCACGATGTCAGCGCCGCTCCCGTGGCGCCTGTGTAGGTCCCCAGCCATGGCGAGAGGACCAGCCCTGCGGCGAGGATTGCCTGGACGTATTCCATGGCCGGCATTCCGGGCATGGCCAGGTTGATCAGGCCACTGACCACCAGCAGCCCGCCGAAAACGAGCATGCAGGTTGTGGACAAGTTGAGCTGCCGGGTCCACAGGACCGCGACCGCAGTGAAGAGTCCGGCGGCGACTGTTGCCCAGTCCTGCCACCGATACCACTTAGTCACTGAATTTCCTTTCTGTCCGGAACGGTGGGGCCTGCTGCCTTTCCGCCCCGCGGACACTGCTGCCCGCAACTTAAGTCAACGCCTCACTGACGCCTTCTTCAAGGGCAAAAGGGCCCTCCGTAGAAGCCCGGAAAAACCTCTTGCACCACCGGTACCCAGTGTTACTATGTACTGGTAGTCAGCAACACTAAGTAGCAGGAGCAGCGCAATGGGCAAACAGATGACGGAGATGCTCAAAGGCACACTGGAAGGCATCGTCCTGGCAATCCTGGCCACGCGGCCCGCCTACGGCTACGAGATCACCACACGGCTGCGGGACCAGGGCTTCGCGGACATCGCCGAGGGGACGGTGTACGCGCTGCTGGTCCGCATCGAACAGCGCGGCCTGGTGGACGTGGAGAAGGTCCCGTCCGAGAAGGGCCCGCCGCGCAAGGTGTACTCGCTGAACAGCACGGGCACGCAGGAACTTGCAGAGTTCTGGAGGACGTGGAGCTTCCTCGCAGAACGTATCGAACAGCTCCACCAGGAAGGTAACTGACATGGCCGCCAAATGGATCGAAGCACTCACCGGACCGCTCGAACAGAAGAAGCACTACAAGCAGGCCAAGGCACGCCTCGATGCGCTCCCCGAGCCCTACCTCACCGCCGCCGCGGCCTTCAACAGGTACCTCATGTACTACGGCGGAGTCACCGAGGGCGACACCATGGTGCAGATGATCTCCGACCTTGCCGACCTCTGGGAACGCGCCGCCGTCGACGGCACCCCGGTGGGCGACATCGTGGGCAGCGACCCCGTGGAGTTCGCCGAATCGTTCGCCCAGGCGTACGGGGGCAAGCGCTGGATCGACAAGGAACGCGCCCGGCTGATCGAGGCCGTGGACGATGCGAAGAGGAAGGAATCCCGGCCATGACCACGGCAGCCGGCCCGGAACCCACCATCCGGGTGCGGGGCATCGAAAAGTCCTTCAAGGACCTCCACGTGCTGCGGGGCGTCGACTTTGACGTGGCGCCCGGGACCATCTTCGCGCTCCTCGGCTCCAACGGCGCCGGCAAGACCACCCTGGTGCGCATCCTGTCCACGCTGCTGGCAGCGGACGCGGGCACCGTCACGGTGAACGGGTACGACGTCGGCGCGGAGCCGGCCGAAGTGCGCGGGTCCATCAGCCTGACGGGACAGTTCGCCGCGGTGGACGAGGTGCTCACCGGGCGGGAAAACCTGGTGCTGGTGGCCCGGCTGCGCCACCTGACCGAACCACGTGCCACCGCGGATGAACTCCTGGCCAGGTTTGCCCTCACCGAGGCCGGAAACCGCAGGGCCGCCACCTACTCCGGCGGCATGCGGCGCCGGCTGGATATTGCCATGAGCCTGATCGGCAACCCGCCCGTTATCTTCCTCGACGAACCCACCACCGGGCTGGACCCGCAGGCCCGCCTGGAGGTGTGGCAGACCGTCCGTCAGCTCGCCGGCCAGGGCATCACCGTGCTGCTCACCACGCAGTACCTTGACGAGGCCGAACAGCTGGCGGACCGCATTGCCATCCTGCACCAGGGCACCATCATCCGGAACGGGACACTGGCCGAACTGAAGCAACTCCTGCCGCCGGCCACGGTGGAATACGTCGAGAAGCAGCCCTCCCTCGAGGACGTCTTCCTGGCCCTCGTTGGAAAGGAACTGTGATGACCACCCACGTCCTCAGCGACACCCGCGTGCTCACCGGCCGTTCGCTGCGCCACATCCTCCGCAGCCCGGACACCATCATCACCACGGCGGTGACCCCGGTGGCCATGATGCTGCTGTTCGTCTACGTGTTCGGCGGGGCCATCAGTACCGGCACGGGCGGGCCGTACGTCAACTACCTGCTGCCCGGCATCCTGCTGATCACCATTTCCTCCGGCGTGGCCTACACCGCTTACCGGCTGTTCCTGGACCTGCAGGGCGGCATCTTCGAACGGTTCCGCTGCATGCCCATTGCCCGGCCCAGCGTCCTCTGGGCCCATGTGCTCACGTCGCTTGCCGCAAACTTTGCCGCCGTGGCGATCGTGGTGGGCGTGGCCCTGGTGATGGGCTTCCGGTCCGGGGCATCCGTGGCGGCGTGGCTCGCCGTTGTCGGGATCCTGGCGCTGTTCACCCTGGCGCTGACGTGGATTGCGGTGATCGCGGGCCTGCTGGCGAAGACCGTGGACGGGGCCAGCGGCTTCAGCTACCCGCTGATCTTCCTGCCGTTCATCAGCTCGGCGTTCGTGCCCACCGGCTCCATGCCCGGCCCGGTGGCCTGGTTCGCCGAAAACCAGCCGGTCACCTCCATCGTTGACACCCTCCGCGCGCTCCTCGCCCAGGAACCGGTGGGCAGCGGCATCTGGACGGCGCTCGCCTGGCTGGTGGGCATCCTGGCCGTCGCCTACGTGTTTGCGGCTGCCATCTACCGCCGGAAGTCCAACTGAGCCTGTTCGTTGGGTCCACCGCGGCCGCCCCCCGGGATACTTAAGGAGTGGAGACCATCGCAACCTGGCGCCCGACGCCGGCCGACCGGATCACCTTGGTCCGCGCCGCCCTCGCCGCCGCCTGCGCCGTGCTGGTCGTCCTGCCGCTGTTCACCGGGCACGCCGCTGGGCAGGGTACCGGCCTGCTCCTGGTGGTCCTGGGCGGCACGGCACTCCTGCTCGACGCGGTGGACGGCCGTGTGGCCCGGCGGACGGGGACGGCCTCGGAGGCGGGAGCCCGGTTCGATTCCGCCACGGACGCCTTCCTGGTGCTGGTCCTGTCCGTTGCCACGGTGGCGGTGGTGGGCCTGTGGACGCTGGCCATCGGGGCGATGTATTACGTGGTGGCGGCGGCCGGGCTTGTCCGGCCGCACCTTCGTCAGCCGTTGCCGCGCAGCACGGCGCGCAAGGTGATCGGCGCCGTCCAGCCGCTGGCCCTGCTTGTTGCCTTGGTCGTGGCCCTGGTCCCGGGCATGCCGCCCGCCCTGGCTGCCGCCGCTCCGGCCGTGGCACTCCCGCTGCTCCTGTTCTCCTTCGGCCGTGACGTCGTCGCGCTTGAACGGCGCCACCATGCGTCCGCGACTACGGTTCCGAGCGCGGCCACGCAGGCGGCTCCCGCACGCGGCCCCGCAACCTGACCCGCCGCCTGAGCCTAAAACGCAGGCTTTCCGCCCGTGAACTATCCGCCCGTACCGAGGAACCCGCGGATAGCGTCGGCCATCCGCGGAGCCTGCTTCCAGTGCAGGTAGTGGCCGCCCTGAAGGGGCAGGACCTGGTGCCGCGTCACGTTCCTGAGCAGGGTCTCCGCCGCTGAGACCTTCTCCGCCGTCCGGTCATCCCCTTCGTCGGCGATGAACGCCAGGACCGGCAGGTCATCGGGGTACGTGACGCCCCGCAGCGCCGCTGCGTTGTTGGCGATCCGGGCAGTCTCATCGGCAACGGCTGGGTTGCCGAAATTCCAGGACGACATCATGCGCATACGCGTCAGTTCGTCGTCGGTGAAGGCGCTGCTGTCCGGATCCACGACGGCGGGGGCCACCGCCGCCACTGCCCGCACCAGGCCGGTGGCGGCCAGGGCCCTGGCCCAGTTGATGCCCGGCTCCGGCTCCGCGACGGGCCCGTCCCCGGGCTTGGGAATAGTGGCGTCAATGCCCACCACAGCCGCCACTTCGCTGCGGTACCTGTTCGCGTAGTCCAGCAGATAGAACCCGGCGATCGAGTGGCCGGCCAGGACATACGGCCGTGGAACCTTCAGCATGGCCAGCGCCTGGTGGAGTTCGTTGCTGATGTTCTCGTTGCTCCGCGGGCCGGCCTCCGCATCGCTGTAGCCATAGCCGAACCCCTCCACCACCGTGACATCGAAGCCGTTGAGCTCACGGACCAGCGGCTGGAAATCCAGGCCCGGCGCCGGGGTTCCCAGCCCGCTGAGGAGCACGATGGCCTGGCCCTGCTGCCCGTTCCGCACCACATTCAGGCTGCCGCCGGCCACCGCCACCCGCTCCCCGTACGGCTGGACGGTGGCCCGCTCCCGGGACTCCAGGAACAGGTTCAGCAGCGTGGAGGCCAGGACCAGGCCCACGACGGCGAGCAGGGCGAACCCGGCGCGGCGCCACCCGCGCCGGGGCTTCTTCCGAAGCCCGGCGTCGGTGTTTTCCTTCCAGCGGAACATGTGTGGCAGCCCGGTGAGCGGGATCAGAAGCGGTTCATTCGGGCTTGGCGTAAGCGGCTGCGCTCAGGATCTCGTAGCCCACGAAGGTCTCGTCGCCTTCCACCCAGGCGTCATGGCCCGGCGGAATGGCGTAGGCGTGGCCTGCGCTGACGGTAGTCCGCGTGCCATCGTCCATCTCGACGGTCAGTGTCCCCGAAGTGCAGATGCCTACGTGGTTGACCTGGCAACTGTCCGTGTGGACCACGGTCTTGACAGTCTCGGACCAGCGCCAGCCACGTTCGAACGTGAGCCGGGCCAGAGTGGTGCCGCCAACGTGCACCACATCCACCACGGTGTTCGGGGGGCGGCGCTTGTCGTCGGGTTCATCAAAGGATTTCGCTTCAAGCGCTGTGGCAGTTTCTCCGGCCATTTCATTCTCCAGACAGGGAGCATATTCAACTGTTCGTCCGGGGCGCCGGGGCAGCTCCGGGATGGTTGGCCGCCCGCCCGTGGGGTTCAACGCCACGGGTCCCTGCCGCGATTTCCAAACAGCCGCGCCGGGGTCCAGGCCGCACCAATGCTGGCCCCAGCGGTATCAGCGTGCGCCCGGGAGGGGCCGCTGTCAATCCCCCGGCAGCCCCCGCTGCGCACCCTGGATTTCAGACCCCGCGGTGCAGTTGGCGGCGTCGTCCACCACGTCCTCCAGGTCGCCGGTCCGGTGCAGCACCTCGAGCTGGCGGACGGCTCCTGTGCCGGTGTGCAGGAGCTGGTCCGTCAGTGCCTCCACCCGCTGCAGATCGCCCATGTCCTCCAGCGCCGCGCGGATGTGGTGCAGGAGGGAATTGACGACGCCGAGGGCCGGCCCGGGCCTGCTGGTCACCGGATCCAGGAGTTCGCCGCGCAGCCCCCACCGGCTGGCCTTCCACCCGGCCAGCCGGAGCAGCGCGGTGGGCACGGGCGCGGGGTCGGTTCCGGCTTTCCATTCGCGGGCAGCCGTTTCCACCAGCCCGCGGACGATCCCGGCCAGCAGCACGGTGTTTTCCGGCATCATGCAGACGTCGGCGATCCGCACCTCCACGGTGGGATAGTGCCGGGACAGCCGGGCGTCGAAGTAGATCATGCCTTCATCCATGGCGACGCCGGTGCTCACCATGTCGTGCACCAGCTGGTGGTACGCGTCCGGGCTACCCAGGATGTCCAGCGGCCCGGCTGACGGCCACCGGCTCCACACCTGGGACCGGTAACTGGCGTATCCGGTGTCCTCGCCATGCCAGAACGGGGAGTTGGCGCTCAATGCCACCAGCACCGGCAGCCAGTTCCGGATCCTGTCCAGCACCCCCACCGCTTCTTCATCGGACTCCACCGACACGTGGATGTGGGTTCCGCAGGTCAGCTGTTCCCGGGCCGTGAGTCCGTACTCCTCCACCATGGCGGCGAACCGGCGCAGCCGCACCGGGTGCGGATCGCTCGGCAAGGGCGAGGTGCCCAGGGCGGCCACCCGGACGCCCACATCCTCCGCGGCCTGCCGGGCGATGTCCCGCCCCGCCACGATGTCCGCCTGGAGCCCGGCGAGCGTGGAGTGCGGCGGGGTGACCACTTCGATCATTTCCTGCTGGAACTCGGCCGTCAGTACCGGCCCGGCACTGGATTCGAACGGCCGGACGTAGAGGTCCAGCAGGGCGCCGGCCATGGGCACCGCGTCACCCCTGCCCGGGTCCACCAGCAGCAGTTCCTCTTCAACCCCGAACGTCCTGCTTTTGAAGCTCCCGGTGCCGTCATTCGGGACGATGTCCATCGCCATGTCCTGCCCGTCCATGCCAGCCCTCCCGTTGGCCACGCCGTGGGTATCTGCTGGCGGTCGCTGCTTGCCGCCGAGGAGTACAGGATAAGCACCCGGATCGGCCGGCGGGAAGGGCGCACCGGTCAGGGCAACCCTGGGCGACGAACGCGGTCAGCGGCCAATTAGGCAAGACAATTGGGTCTTTTTGATTGGCCCACCCGGGTCTACGGTGGACAAACGGAGCTGCCCGCCCGGGGTGGCCGGCCAAGGAGGACTTTCCATGACAACGCACGTCGCGGACTGCAGCGTAACGAACTGTTCCTTTAACGACCACACGAACTGCAACGCCGCCGCCATCACCGTGGGCGGGGACGAAAACCACGCACAATGCGCCACGTTCATCGAGATCGGCGTGCACGGCGGCCTGCCCAAGGTGCTGGCCGACGTCGGAGCCTGCCAGCGCAGCGAATGCGTCCACAACGATCACCTGATGTGCAAGGCGTCCGAGGTCCATGTGGGCCCGGGCCGGGACAACGCAGACTGCCTCACCTACGCACACGCCTAGACCCGACAAGTCCGTCACATGCACCCGGAGCGGCTTCCGTTCCGGGTGCTTTGCTGTCCACCGCCGGCCATGGATGCGGACGCGGAACAGGCCTTCCGGGGGCTAGGGCGACTAGGGCACCGCGGCGGCAGGCCGCCGTCGTACGTCCTGCCGTGCATGACCATGGTGTCAGGCGTCGAAGTGCGTGCTGACGGTATCGTCGGGGGCCACCGAGGCAATCACCCGGGCAGCAACGTCCCGGAGCTTGATGTTGCGGGTGCTGGAGGCGCTTTTGAGGATGGCCATGGCCGTCTCCTGGGTGCACCGGTTCTGGCCCATGATGGCCCCGGCGGCGAGGTCGATGGTGGTGCGCGAGGCCATGGCGGCGGCAAGGTCGTCGCGGGCATCGGTCAGCTGGGCGATCCGCAGCGCCAGCCGCAGTGACTGGCTGGCTTCCCGCGCGAACCGTTCGGCGGAGGCCACCGAGTCGGCGGGGAACGCGTCTTTGCCGTCGGAATAGAGGTTAAGGGCCGCCCGTGCATCATCGTCCACCGGGACGGGTACGGCCAGGATGGATTTGAGGGTTCCTTCGTTCACCGCCTCCAGGTACTCCGGCCAGCGGCTCTCGTTGTGCAGGTCCGGTACATGGATGGTGGTGGCCAGGCGGATGGCCGAAAGGCACGGGCCGTCATTGAAGGCGTACTGCACCTCGTCCATGGCCCGGGCGCGTCCATCGCTGCTGGCCGCCGTTGTGGATTTCTTCCGACGAACCACGGTGATGGAACAGGACACCTGCTGTCCCGTCGACGAGAGCTCCGTTGCGGCCTCAACGGCCAGGTCATGGAGGAATTCCGCAACATGGGAACTGGTGAGGACCAGTTCGCCGAGGCGCTTGGCTACCGGCTCGTCGGTTCTGTCTGTGGCCATGGAGGGCTTCCTGGTACTGCCCGGCACAGCCACCCACGGACTGAACCGGGACCCGAGCCGCCCAGGACCGGACGGCAATTCCAGCCTACTCCCACGGCAACGCTACGGGCCCCGCCGCCGGCACCACGGAGTCAGCCGGCGAGCGCCAGCAGCACTCCCCCGGCCGCGCCCACCAGCACCACGGCCCAGGGCGGCGCCTTCCACGCAATGAGCAGCACGAAGCAGACCAGTCCCAGGCAGAACGGCCCCGGCCCGGTGATGGCAGTGGTGAACAGCGGGTTGTACAGGGCTGCGGCCAGGATGCCCACCACGGCGGCGTTGGCACCCCGCATCAGGGCCTGGGCTCCGGGCCGGGACCGCCACGAGTTCCAGAACGGCAGCACGCCGGTGACCAGCAGGAACCCGGGCAGGAAAATGCCGGCGAGCGCGACGGCGGCACCCGCCACGCCGCCCGGACCGTATCCTGCCGCCGCGCCCAGGTAGGCCGCGAACGTGAACAGGGGTCCCGGCACTGCCTGCGCGGCGCCGTAGCCGGCCAGGAACTGCTGGCTGGTCACCCAGCCCGGGTCCACCACGCCGGCCTGGAGCAGGGGCAGGACCACGTGCCCGCCGCCAAACACCAGCGCCCCGGCCCGGTAGAACGCCTCAAACAGGGTGATCCCGGCCGAACCCGTTGCCAGCGCCAGCACGGGCAGGCCAAGCAGCAGAAGCACGAACAGGGCCAGGCAGATGATGCCCGCTGTCCGGCTGGCGGGAAAACGCATCTGGCCGGTGAGTTCTGCGGTGCCCCGCCGGCAGACCAGCAGCCCGGCGAGCGCGCCGAACAAGATGGCCGAAATCTGGCCGAATGAACCGGCCAGCAGAGTGGCGGACAGGGCCGCGACGACGGCGATCGCCGCCCGTTCGCGGTCCGGGGTGAGGGCCCTGGCCATGCCCCACACGGCCTGGGCCACGATGGCCACCGCCACGATCTTCAGTCCGCTGAGGATCCCGGACCCCACGGCGCCCTGGAACAGCGCGGCTCCCAGCGCAAAGGCGACCAGCAATGCAGCGGACGGGAGGGTGAAGGCAAGGAACGCGGCCAGCGCGCCGAGGGGGCCGGCACGGTGCAGCCCCATGCCGAAGCCCACCTGGCTGGAAGCAGGCCCGGGAAGGAACTGGCACAGCGCCACCAGGTCCCCGTATTCCCTGTCGTTCACCCACTTGCGCCGCCGGACCAGTTCGTCGCGGAAGTAGCCCAGGTGCGCGATGGGGCCGCCGAACGAGGTGACACCCAGTTTGAGGAACACCCGGAAGACCTCCCAGGCCGAACCGCGGGCCGTGGCTGGCGCCTCGCCGGTCATGGGGCTGCCACGGAGGGCTGCGGTGGGGTCATGGGCCCATTATGCAGCGGATTGACAGGGGCCGATGACCATTGCTCCACTGGTAGGGCGCGCAGCCCGTAACCTCCAAGGAGAACCCCATGAGCAACGAACAGCTGATCATCATCGGCTCCGGCCCCGCGGGCTACACCGCCGCCATCTACGCGGCCCGGGCCGGCCTGGCCCCGCTGGTGCTGGCCGGTTCCGTCACCGCGGGCGGGGCGCTGATGAACACCACCGAGGTGGAAAACTTCCCCGGTTTCCCCGGCGGCATCCAGGGCCCTGAACTGATGGAGGGGCTCCAGCAGCAGGCCGAGAAGTTCGGCGCCAAGGTGGTGTTCGACGACGCCACGTCCGTTGACCTGAAGGGTTCCGTCAAGCGCGTGGTCACCGGCGCCGGGGAGACCCACGAGGCACCCGCGGTCATCCTGGCCACCGGCTCCGCCTACAAGGAACTGGGCCTGCCCGAGGAGAAGAAGCTCAGCGGCCACGGTGTGTCCTGGTGCGCCACCTGCGACGGGTTCTTCTTCCGCGAGCAGGACATCATCGTGGTGGGCGGCGGCGATTCCGCCATGGAGGAAGCAACCTTCCTGACCCGCTTCGGAAAGTCCGTGACCGTCGTCGTCCGCAAGGGCGAACTGCGTGCCTCCCGCATCATGGCGCAGCGGGCCAAGGACAACCCCAAGATCCGGTTCGAATGGAACTCCGCCATTACCGCCATCCACGGCGACTCCAAGGTCACCGGCGTCACCCTGGCGGACACCCGCTCCGGCGAAACCCGGGAACTCGGCGCCACGGGGATCTTCGTGGCGATCGGCCACCTGCCGCGCACCGAACTGCTGACCGGCCAGGTGGACCTGGATGACGAGGGCTACATCAAGGTGGACTCCCCCACCACGTGCACCAACCTCTCCGGCGTCTTCGCGTGCGGCGACGCCGTGGACCACCGCTACCGCCAGGCCATCACCGCTGCCGGCACCGGTTGCGCCGCGGCCCTGGATGCCGAGCGGTACCTGGCTGCCCTGGACGACGCGTCGAGCATCGCCACCGCCCTGGTGGAGGAACCCACCCACGGCTGACCCGCCCAAGTAGGCGGCTGACCCGCCCAAGTAGGTAGCAGTAGATGTCGTTATGGATGCCCATAACGACATCTACTGCTACCCAGTTGGGCCGGAAAAAAGGCCTCCTGAAAGCCTTGCCGCCCACGGGCTTATAAGTACACTTAGTACATTCATCCGATGGGCTTGGGAGAGGCTGCTGCTCCTCCCCGGGGAGGGCTCCCAGCACAAAGGCGGCACCGCCATGTCCGGCAAACCCAAAACTCCGCTGTCCGTCACTGAGGAAGTGGCGCTCCTGGACCTCCAGCTGCAGGCGCTGGAAATCATCGAGGAAATCATGAGCGGCACAGACCCCGCGGAAGCCGGCGCCCGCGCCTCCCTCAGCCTGTTCGTGGACCGCAATCCAGGCCAACCACAGCGCGCCCTGCTTCTCCACATGCTGAGCACCCGGCGCACCAACCTCAGCTGACACAGGAATAACACCCTGCGGAAACACTCCTGCAACCTCGCTGCGGCAAGCTGGGCGTACGGGGACACAACCAGCAGGAGGCAGCCCGCATGGAGGCACAGGGAGTCAGTACCGCTCAGCTCCGCATTGGAGACAACATCGAGGCGTGGCACCGGGGCAAGCTGTTCCACAGCGGCCGGGTGACCGGGGTGGTGCCCGCGCTGGACCTATTCTGGATCCTGGACGCACGGACCGGCGCACGCAAGCTGCTGGACCCGGAGGCCCTGGAGATCCGACACATGGAGGCACCCGCGGAACCTGTGCTGGGACTCTCCCCGGCCTAGCCGGCCACAGACAGACCACGACGCCGGCACACGTGTAAGTGCCGGCGTCGTGCGTCCCTGGATAATCCGGTTAGGCGCGGTTCTGGTAGACGTCCGGGATGCCGTCCTGGTCAGCGTCCACTTTTTCCAATTCCTCGGCCTGCCGGTACTGCCGGTTCCGGGTGCGGAG
The DNA here is from genome assembly GCF_001423525.1 of Arthrobacter sp. Leaf137. Lineage (GTDB taxonomy): Bacteria > Actinomycetota > Actinomycetes > Actinomycetales > Micrococcaceae > Arthrobacter. The sequence goes on from NZ_LMOI01000001.1 coordinate 512,483, forward strand.
GATAACGCTGGCCAGTAAGGCAGCGAGCAGCGACGCGGTCAGGATGCCCACCTTGGCATGGTCGTCGTGGAGGCTGCCCTGGCCGAAGCTGAGCTCGGCCACCAGCAAGGACACGGTGAAACCGATGCCGGCCAGCAGGGCCACGCCAAAGATGTCGATCCACCGGTAGGAGTCGTCCAGCTTGGCCTTGGTTGTCTTGGTCAGGAGCCAGGTGGCGCCGAGGATGCCCACCGGTTTGCCCAGGACCAGCGCCAGGATGATGCCCAGCGCCACCGGGTCAGCGAGCGCCGACACGAACCCGTCCCATCCGCCGATGGCGACGCCCGCCGAGAAAAAGGCGAACACCGGGACGGCAATGCCTGCGGAAATCGGCCGGAACCGGTGCTCGAAAATTTCTGCCAAACCGGGCCCGGCCTCCGGGCCTCCACTGGCCTGCGACCGGATTACCGGGACGGCGAAGCCCAGCAGCACTCCAGCCACCGTGGCGTGGATACCGGAGGCGTGCACCAGTGCCCAGGCGGCGAAACCCAGCGGCAGCAGGATCAGCCATGCCGCCGCGGCATGGGTGCCGAAGAACCGGCGGTACTTCTGGACCAGGAACGTGAACACGGCCAGCGGAATCAGGGCCAGCAGCAGCGGGGTGGGCTGGAGGTCGCTGGAGTAGAAGAACGCGATGATGCTGATGGCAATCAGGTCGTCCACCACGGCAAGGGTCAGCAGGAAGATCCGCAGGGCGCTGGGCAGGTGCGATCCGATGACGGCCAGCACGGCCACGGCAAAGGCGATGTCCGTGGCCGTGGGGATGGCCCAGCCGCGGAGCGTGTCCGGGTTGGAGAGGTTCACGACGGCGTAGATCACCGCCGGGACCAGCACACCGCCGGCGGCGGCCAGCACCGGGACGATGGACGTACTGATCTGGCGCAGGTCTCCGGCCACGAATTCGCGTTTGAGCTCCAGGCCCACCAGGAAGAAGAAGACCGCGAGGAGCCCGTCGGCCGCCCAGGCACCGAGGCTTAGTTCGAGGTGCCAGGGTTCGTAGCCGACGGTGATGTCCCTGAGGGCAAAGTAGCTGTCCGACGCCGGCGAGTTGGCCCAGATCAGGGCGATCACCGCGGCGGCCACCAGCAGGGCACCGCCCACCGTTTCCTTGCGGAGGATCTCGCCGATGCGAAGGGCTTCCGAATAGGAGCCCCGGGCGAGGATGGAACGGCGCGGCTGGGGTTGGGCCTGGTGCTTGTTTGGGTGCTTGTGCGGGGGCTGCGGGGCGGAGGTCACGGCAGGGTCCTGACTTTGGGGGTCGACGAAACTATGCCGACCAGACTTCCCGGCGCACCTTCATCCATCCTACCGGCACGGCAGCTTCCCCTTCTACGGACACAGGCGCTGGGGCCAACTTCGGTATGACAAGACCCGCCGGGAACACTGCGGTAGCGTCACTGGCACGGTATTCACAACCTGGGGGACACGGATGATGAAGCTCAAACCCGCGGCAACGCTTGCAGCGCTGACGGTTCCGCTGCTGCTCGGTGGCTGCGCCAGTGACGGGTACGGCATTGATGCGCTGAAAGCCCCCGCAGGACCCGAGGATGCCTTCCCCGCCGATGCAGGCTTCCTGGAACAGGTCGATCCCACCACCCTGCGTTTCCTGGTCGAAGATGGCGGCCGGAAGTTCTTTGCAGCGCAGAGTTCTGATGGCGCACAAGCCTGCCTGGCGGTGGTCAACGTGGATCGGCAGGTCACCGGTTACGCGGGATGCGGCGTTGCAGCCGGCAGCTCCAGCAACAAGATCGTGACCGTCAGCGGGTCCGACAGAAGACCCGCCGCCCTGGTGCCGGACTATGCCGACGCCGTCCAATTGGAGTCTGAAGGCTTAAGGCGTATCCACCAGAACGTGTACGTCGGCCCGTAGCCGGCCTACTTCGCCAGGAATTCGATCACCACGCTGTTCCACTCCTCTGCGTGGCTCACGTTGCAGCCGTGCGGCGCGTCCTTGATGACGTGGACCTCACTGTCCGCCAGTGCGGCGTGCGTCCGCTGGCCGGACCCCTCGAACGGCACGGTCGCGTCGCCGTCGCCATGAATCACCAAGGCCGGGACGGTGACATCGGCGAGGTCGCCCCGGAAGTCGGTTCCGCCGAAGGCCGCCATGCAGGCAAGCGCCGCGTTCTTGTTGGCCTGCCCGCACATGGCACCGGCTTCCTTGCGCTGCACCTCGCTGACCTTGAGGACCCCGTCCACGGAGAAGAAGTCGCGGGTGAAGGAATCGTAGAAGGCTGCCTCGTCCGTGACGAGGTCCTCCGCCATGCCGTCCGCCTGCTCCGGGGTCAGGGGCCCATCCGGGTTGCCGTCCGTCCGCATGAGGTAGGGCGTCACGGCGGAGGCGAAGACCACGCTGCGGATACGCGCCGGTCCGTACAGGCCGAGGTAGCGTGCCACCTCACCGCCGCCCATGGAGAACCCCACCAGGGTCACGTCGCTGAGGTCCAGCTCCACCAGGACCTTCTGCAGGTCCTCGGCCAGAACATCGTAGTTGTAGCCCGCCTGGGGCTTGCTGCTGAGGCCGAACCCCCTGCGGTCATAGGTAATGGGCCGGTATCCGGCCTCCTGCAGCGCCGGTATCTGCTCCTCGAAGGATTTCCCGGAGAGCGGCCATCCGTGGATGAGGACCACCGGGCGGCCCGCTCCGCCAGCATCGTCCACATGCAGGTTGGTGTCCTTGAACAGCCCGTGGTGGGCAGTAACTTCGGTCATGGCTGACCTTCCGATATGCGGTTACCGGGCCTCGGTTGACGCCCGAACACCAGTCATTCGGCAGCATGCTGACTTCTGGATGGGTCCCGCTGGGCGTCAGCCCGTGGGGCGGCGGCCGGGACCCGGGCGTCCCGTGGGAGGACGGGGCGAGGGTCCGGGGACGGCGGAGCGTCCGGCAGCTACCGCGGACGGACCTGCGGCGGTCCGGCGTTCAGGTGCTGCCCGGTGGTCCCGGGCGGCCTGGTGTTCCCTGGACTTGCTCCGGTCCCCCGAAACTGCCGGCGCCCGGTCAGCTATGGCCCTGACGGCCCTGACCAGGTACTCCCGGGCGTCTTCCGAGTTGGCCAGCTGCACCAGTTCCGCTGCCACTGCCACCAGCTTGACGTTCCGGTAGCTGCTGGTTGCCACCAGCAGCTGGAAGGCTTCATCGGAGCCAATGCCGAGCAGTCCCATGAGGATGCCCCGCGCCTGGTCGATGACGGTGCGGGTGGACGTAGCCCCGGCCACCGCATCACGGGCGGTCTGCTCGGTCTCGCGCTGCAGGGTTGAGGTGAGGTCCACCATCACGCCCTCGATCACCGTGACCTTGCCGTCCGGGCCGATGATGCCCTCGCCGGAGGACAGCACCCGTTTGGTTTTGCCCCTGGAGTCGATGATCCGGTGGTACATGCAGAAGTACCCGCCGGTCTCGGCAACCTGGGCCACAATGGCTTCGCAACGCGGCCGGTCCTCGGGATGCTTGTGCGCGAACAGCAGTTCCAGGGTGGGGACCACGTCGCCGCGGCGGTAGCCGTGCAGCTGGTACATCCCGTCGGACCAGGAAAGCTTCCAGCCATCCACCTCTGCCGTGTAGGTTCCGGCGACGCAGTCGTCGTCCCCCAAGGCACTCGAGTAGGTGTAAGGGCCGCGAACGTCCTTCACAGGGCCACCTCCATGTAGCATCCGTTCCGCCCGCACAAGCATGCTCTGCCCGTGTGGGCCTTTATACAAGTATGACGGGAGCAAGATTAAGTTGGTAGCCCGGGCTGCTAGCTCTCCCCGGTCACAAGCCGCGCCGAAGCCTTGACGACGATACCCCCTAGGGGTATATTAAGGGTGTTGTCAGTGAAGTGGTATGTCCCGGCCGGCGTTTCCAAGCGCCCCGCTTTCACAGCCGTTCAACCCCAGCGCCTGCTTGTCCATAAGGATTCTTCCTTCGCCAAGAAACGGACCTGACTCCCATGCAAGACCATTCCCATCACCATCACGACGGCGGCCGCCAGTCCGCGGGCGGGGTCACCGACGCTCCGGCTGCTGCCGCCCCTGCCGGGCACGGCCACGCCCCCGGCCACGCGCACACCGCGGCACCCCTGCAGCACGGCGCCCACACGCCCCACGATGACGGCCACACCGTGCACACGTCCGGCCAGCACGCCGGGCACAGCACCGCCATGTTCAAGAACAGGTTCTGGCTCACGCTGGCCTTATCTCTTCCCGTGGTCTACTTCAGCCCCATGGTGGGCCACCTCCTGGGCTACATGGCGCCCATGTTCCCGGGCTCCGCCTGGATCCCGCCTGTATTGGGAACCGTCATTTTCCTGTACGGCGGCCAGCCGTTCCTCAAAGGCGGCCTGCAGGAACTGAAGGACCGCCAGCCCGGCATGATGCTGCTGATCGCAATGGCCATCACGGTGGCGTTCGCCGCCTCCTGGGTCACCAGCCTGGGCCTGGGCGGCTTCGACCTCGATTTCTGGTGGGAGCTGGCGCTCCTGGTGGCCATTATGCTGCTGGGCCACTGGATCGAGATGCGCGCCCTCGGATCGGCGCGGGGAGCGTTGGACGCCCTCGCCGCGCTGCTGCCGGACGACGCCGAACGCGTCACAGCTTCCGGCACCGAGACAGTACCCGTGTCCGGGCTGAGGCCCGGCGACCTCGTCCTGGTCCGCCCCGGCGCCCGGGTGCCCGCCGACGGCACGGTTGCGGAGGGCCGCGCCGAGTTCGACGAATCCATGATCACGGGCGAATCCAAGACCGTTCCGCGCGGGCCCGGTGACGCCGTGGTGGCCGGCACCGTGGCCACGGACTCCGGGGTGCGCGTCCTCGTCACAGCAGTGGGCGACGATACCGCCCTGGCCGGCATCCAGCGGCTGGTGGCCGAGGCACAGGCATCGTCCTCCCGTGCCCAGGCACTGGCCGACCGCGCCGCTGCCTTCCTCTTCTATTTCGCCGCCGGAGCGGGTGTGCTCACGTTCATCGCCTGGACCCTGCTGGGCAGCGTGCCGGAAGCGGTCACCCGGACGGTGACGGTGCTGGTGATCGCCTGCCCGCACGCCCTGGGCCTGGCCATTCCGCTGGTGATCGCGATCTCCACCGAACAGGCTGCCCGCGCAGGGGTGCTGATCAAGAACCGGATGGTCCTGGAGCGCATGCGGACCATCGACGTGGTCCTCTTCGACAAGACAGGCACCCTCACCAGGGGCGAACCCGAGCTCCGGGACATCGCCACAACCGGGACCCTGGATGCTGACGGCCTGCTGTCCCTGGCCGCCGCTGTCGAATCCGACAGCGAGCATCCCGCAGCCCGGGCCATCGTCCGTGCTGCGCGGAGCCGTAGCCTCACCGTTCCTGCCGCGTCCGGGTTTTCGGCACTGGCGGGCCGCGGCGTGCAGGCAACCGTGGACGGCCGTCCGCTGCACGTGGGCGGACCCGCGCTCCTTCGCGAGCTTGGCGTCGTCGAACCTTCCGGCCTGGCTGAGGCCACGCGCAGCTGGCGGGAGCGCGGCGCGTCCGTCCTGCACGTGCTCGACGGCGGCCGTGTCCTGGGTGCCGTGAGCCTGGAGGATGCGGTGCGGCCGGAGTCCCGGCAGGCGGTGGCGGCGCTGCAGAACCGCGGCGTCAAGGTGGCCATGATCACGGGCGACGCGCGCCAGGTGGCGCAGGCCGTGGCCGCGGACCTGAAGATCGACGAGGTGTTTGCCGAGGTGCTGCCGGCGGGCAAGGACAAAAAAGTGGCGGAGCTGCAGGGCCGCGGGCTGAAGGTGGCCATGGTGGGCGACGGCGTGAACGACTCCCCCGCCTTGGCCCGCGCCGAGGTGGGCATCGCCATCGGCGCCGGGACGGATGTGGCGATGGAATCCGCCGGCGTGGTGCTGGCCGGCAACGATCCGCGTGCGGTGCTGTCCATGGTGGACCTGTCCCGGGCAAGCTACCGCAAGATGTGGCAGAACCTGGTGTGGGCCACCGGCTACAACGTCCTGTCCGTGCCTCTGGCCGCCGGGGTGCTCGCATTCGCCGGGGTGGTCCTCTCGCCGGCCGCCGGCGCCGTCCTGATGAGCGCCTCCACCATCGTGGTGGCGCTGAACGCCCAGCTGCTGCGGCGGCTCAAACTCAACCCCGCCGATGTGCGCTGACACCGCCACATCCACAAACACTCCATTGCCAGCTACTTTCCTGAAGGACGTTCAACCATGACCACCAAGACCAAAACCCTGATGCTCGCCGTTGCCCTCACAGCCTCCCTTGGCCTGGCAGGCTGCGCCGCCGGTTCGGGAAGCTCCGGTGGAAACACCATGCCCATGAACCACGGCAGCTCCGCACCGATGTCCAGCATGATGCCGGACGCAAACTCCGACCATAACCAGGCCGACATCATGTTTTCCCAGATGATGATTCCGCACCACCAGCAGGCCGTGGAGATGAGCGGCATCATGCTGGCCAAGCAGGATACGCCCGCCCCGGTGGCCTCGCTCGCCAGCCGGATCAGGGACGCGCAGACGCCGGAAATCAAACTCATGACCGGCTGGCTGGAGGGCTGGAACGTGCCCACCATGATGAGCGACCAGTCCGGCCACGGGATGGGCGGCATGGTGGACGTGGACGGCATCGCCAAACTCAAGGCCGCGCAGGGCACCGAAGCGGCCAGGCTCTTCCTCCAGCAGATGACCGGGCACCACGAGGGCGCCATCGACATGGCCCGGCAGGAGATCAGCTCCGGCAAGTACCCGCAGACCATCCAGCTGGCCCGCGACATCATCAAAGCCCAGGAAACCGAGATCGCGGAGATGAAGGAACTCCTGGCCGGCTTCTGACCCCCCACCACCGAAACGCACGCTCACTTCCGGCGGCTCTCACCGAAACGCGCGCCCACCATTCCAGCGCGAGGTGAGCGCGTCAGCTCCCAAGCAACCAAAGGTGAGCTCGCGTGCGGGGTGGGGCGGCCGCCGTCGGGCGTGTGCGTGTTAAGTTGAGAGGCACGGACTGTACGGTCCCGGCACCGGCTGGAAAGAGTAACTTCCCTTGGATATCCCCGCACCAGTAAGAATCCTGACCGTCTGCACCGGCAACATCTGCCGCTCGCCCGTGGCCGAGAGGCTGCTGCAGACAGGACTCAACCAGGTGGTGCCCGGCGGGTTCGAGGTGGCCAGCGCCGGAACCAGGGCCATGGTGGGCGATCCCATGCAGCCGATTTCGGCGGACATCGTGCGGACCTACGGCGGGGACCCGGACGGCTTCGAGGCCCGGCAGCTCAACTCCAAGATCCTTCGCGGGGTGGACCTGGTGCTCACCATGACTTCCGGCCACCGCGGCGAGGTGCTGCAGCAGGACGCGTCCATGCTGAAACGGACGTTCACCATCCGCGAGTTCGCCCGGATGCTCGACGTGCTGGACGGCCGCGCCACGGACGCCCCCGCCGAGGATCCCGGTGACGCCGACCCGCTGGCCGCGAACACCGCGTACTGGCGGAGCCTCCCGGCCCGTGCCGCAGGCGTCCGGCACCTGGCCCTGCCGGCGGATTCCGCGGAGAACGACATCATTGACCCCTACCGGCGCTCCCCCGAGGTGTACCGGCAGATGGAGGACGAGCTGGCCCCCGCCATCGTGTCCATCCTGCGGCATGCCCGCCTCAACTCGGTGCCATCACGACGGCGGCACCCGGCGGTGTCCGGCCCGTGACCACCGTGCAGGTGACAGTTTGGCCACGGCAGTAGCCAACCGGGCACCGGCGGGCGGACACTGATCCCACCACAGTCACGGTGAGGTGAGGGGCCACTATGAGCACACCAGGCGGTTCGGACCCATCCGGTCCTGCGGGACCCGCTTCCCCGGGCGCCCACCCGCACGGGCGCTGGCTGGTGGCGCACGGCCGCCGCCGCTGGATCGCCGCGCTGCTGGCCCTGGTCCTGGTGGCTGCTGCCGTCGTGGCCGTCATCAGCCTCAACCGCGCCGGCACCGTCACGCCGCCGGCCGCCCAGGGCACAGCGACCCAAAGCGAAACCACCACCCCCACGCCGTCGGAGACCCCGTCCGAAACGCCCCCGCCACCGGCGCCGGCAGCTCCTCCGCCGCCCCCGCCCATCGCGGAACTGCCTCCCGGGGCCATGAACGTCCTGGTGATCGGCAGCGACATCCGCGGCGGCACACCAGCAAAAGATGCCGCCGCGCACACGGCAGCCACCGGCGAAGCGCAGGACCACCGGGCGGACACCCTGATGGTGGTGCACGTCCCCGCTGACCGCAGCACGCTCTACCTCATCTCGATCAACCGCGACACGTGGGTGAACATCCCCGGCTACGGTGGCGCCAAAATCAACGCCGGGTTGGAATACGGCGGCATCGACATGCAGACCGCCGCCGTCCAGGAGCTGCTGGGAATCACCATCAACCACACCCTGATGCTGGACTTCGGCGGGTTCAAGCTCCTGGTGGACGGCCTGGGCGGCATCGACGTCAACGTGCCCATCGCGTTCCAGTCCACCATCGAGACCCAGCATGTGTTCCCCGCCGGCATGAACCACCTGGACGGCCAGGCGGCGCTGGAGTTCTCCCGGGAGCGGTACGCCTTCTCCGACGGCGACTTCCAGCGGGTCCGCGACCAGCAGATCATGCTCCGCGCCATCCTGGCCCGCCTCACCGCCGGCGGGGCGCTGAACGACGTCACGGCCGTGCGGTCCCTCGTGGAGTTCGCCTCCTGCTGCCTCACCGTGGACAAGGGCTTCGACCCGATCCAGGCCGCCATCCTGGCCTACAGCCTGCGGAACCTGGATGCCAACGCAATCCGCAGCATGACGCTTCCGACGGCGGGGTCCGGGTTCATTGCCGGGCAGTCGGTGCTGTTCCCGGATTACGGCGGCATCGCGGCGGTGGGTGCAGCCCTGCGGGAGGGCCGGATCGGCGAGCTCGCGACGCAGTAGTCAGGGCGCTGTTCAACCCGGGCTTACCCGCAGTTCACCCTGCCGAAAAGACCTGTGTGCACGGCGCCTGAAGGGTGGAGGGCATGACTGACATCTCGCGCCGCACCATCGTCAAGGGCTCCGTGCTCGCCGCCGCACTTGCCTCCGCCCCGGCCGCAGCGAACGCCGCCAACACAGCCACGCCCGCCGCACCCACCCGGTCACCGGCCGGCGTGGCCCTGGTCCGCAACCGGCTCACGCTCCCCAGCGGCATCGCCACCGGGGACGTCACCTCGGATTCGGCCGTCCTGTGGTCCCGGTCCTCGGAGGCTGGCCGCATGACGGCGGTGCTGCGGGCAGTGGACGACGGCGGCGCGGTCCTGCGCGGTCGGGGCGCCTTCGAGCGGGTCATCCGCGGGCCCCGGGCCACCCAGGCGTCCGACTTCACCGCGAAGATCCACGCGGGCAACCTCCCGTCCAACACCCGCTTCGCCCTGGAGATCAGTTTCGAGGACGACGGCGGCGCCACCAGTGAGACGGTAGGCGGCACCTTCCGCACGGCGCCGGACAGGGGCGCGGTCAACGGCAAGGGACGCACCGGCGGGACAGGCAACGGCGGCGACGTCCCGCCGTCGTACGCGCAAAGCTTCGTCTGGACCGGCGACACCGCGGGCCAGGGCTGGGGCATCAACGAGGAGGTGGGCGGCATGTTCGGCTACCGGGCCATGCACCAGACCCGGCCGGACTTCTTCATCCACTCCGGCGACACCGTGTACGCGGACGGCCCGCTCACCGAAACCGTGGTGGAAAAGGACGGGCAGGTGTGGCGGAACCTGGTCACCGAGGAGGTGTCCAAGGTGGCCGAGACGCTCACCGAATACCGCGGCCGGCACCTCTACAACATGATGGACGCCAACATGCGCGCCATGTTCGCGGACGTCCCGGTGATCGCCAACTGGGACGATCACGAAACCACCAACAACTGGTACCCCGGCGAGGTCCTGGACGATCCCCGCTACACGGTCCGGGACGTCAACACCCTCGCCGCCCGCGGCCGGCAGGCCTGGCAGGAAAACATGCCCATCGCGGACAGTTCAGCGCTGTGGCGGCCGGGCACGTTCGACGACGGCGGCCAGTACCAGCCGGCCCGCATCTACCGGAAGATCTCCCGCGGCCCGCAGCTGGACATCTTCTGCCTGGACATGCGCACCTTCAAATCCCCCAACACGGACGGCAAGGAGGCGTATACCACCAACATCCTGGGCCAGGAGCAGGTGGACTGGCTGATCCGGGAGGTCTCGAAGTCCAAGGCGACGTGGAAGGTCATTGCCGCGGACCTGCCGCTGGGCATCATCGTTCCGGACGGTGCGGTGAACCAGGAGAGCCTGGCCAACCGCGACGACGGCGCTCCCCTGGGCCGCGAGCTCGAGATCGCCGGGGTGCTGAGCGCCTTCAAGAAGAACCGGGTGAAGAACGTGGTGTGGCTGACCGCCGACGTGCATTACTGCGCGGCCCACCACTACTCCCCCGAGCGCGCAGCCTTCACCGATTTCGACCCGTTCTGGGAATTCGTGGCCGGCCCCATCGCCGCGGGCTCGTTCGGACCCAACTCCATGGACGGCACCTTCGGCCCCGAGGTGGTGTTCGCCAAAGCAGGCCGCTTCCCGGGCGAATCACCGCGCGACGGCGAAAACCAGTTCTTCGGGCACGTCCAGCTGGGCGAGGACAACAGTTTCACCGCCAGCCTCCGGAACGCCAACGGCGCCACGGTGTTCTCCAAGGTGCTGACCCCGGAGCGGTAGGACGCACGACGCCGGCCCGGGCACCCTGGACTCCGCCACCGGGCGCCCCGCCCCCGTCCGCCCGTTTATCTTTCCGGCCCTGTGGGTACGGCCGCTGGTAGTGTTCCGGATTCGGCACGGACGCGGACGGGGAGTGATTTTCATGAACGACGACGGACTGACGGAAGCGGTGCAGGAAGCCGGCGCGGTGGAACTGCTGCTGATCCGGCACGGCGAGAGCGAAGGCAACGTGGCCGCCACCGAGGCCCACCTGGCGGGCGCGGAGATCATCGAGGTCCCGGCACGCGATGCCGACGTGAACCTCTCTGACGTGGGCCAGGACCAGGCTGCGGCACTGGGGACGGCTTTGGCCCGGATCGCCGAGGACTACCGGCCGGACGCTGTGGTGTCCTCCCCCTATGCCCGGGCACACCAGACGGCGGAAATCGCCGTGGGAACTGCCGGCTGGTCCGTGAAGGTGCAGGTGGACGAGCGGCTGCGTGACCGTGAGCTGGGCATCCTGGACCGGCTGACCCGGGTGGGCGTTGAGACGCGCTACCCGGAGGAAGCCGAACGGCGGTCCTGGCAGGGGAAGCTGTACTACCGTCCGCCGGGTGGGGAGTCCTGGGCTGATGTGGCGCTCCGGCTCCGCTCCGTGCTGGCCGAGCTGAACAACCTCGGCACCGGGCACCGGGTGATGCTGGTCTGCCACGACGCCGTGATCCTGCTCTTCCGCTACCTGCTGGAGGGCATGACGGAGCAGGAGCTGCTGGACCTCGCGGCCAGTACCTCGGTGCTGAACGCGTCGATGACCCGGTATGTGCGCCCGTCCGGTGCGGGGCCGTGGACGCTGGAGAGCTTCAACGTCGCTGACCACCTGGCCGAACAGGGCGTCGAAGTCACCGAACATGCCGGAGATGCCAGTGTCCGCCCGCGGTGACTCCGGCCCCGAGCTGGTGACGCCCTCGCTGCTGCGGGACTGGCGGCTGCCTTCCCCGGGTGAGGACAAGTATTCGCGCGGCTCGGTACTGGTGGTGGGCGGTGCACGCCCCACCCCCGGCGCTGCGCTGCTGGCCGGCACCGCCGCGCTGCGTGCCGGCGCAGGGAAGCTGACGCTCGCCGTGGCCGAATCCGTGGCGGTCCAGGTAGGTATTGCCCTGCCCGAGTGCGGTGCCATCGGGCTGCCGGAAACCGTTGACGGCTCGGTCACCGCGGAGGGCGTGGACCGGATGGCGGCCAACCTGGACTCGGCCGACGCCATCCTGGTGGGGCCCGGGCTCGATGATCCGGACCTGGCACGGGAGCTTCTTGAGGCCCTCCTGGCCCGCGAAGAGGCAGCCGGCACTTCAGGAGGGGACGCTGATGGTGACGGGCAAGCCGGCGGAAAGCACGACGACGGCGGCGCAGGCCCCGGCGCGTCCGGCCGGGAAGGAGGTCCCGCCGTCGTCCTTGACGCGTTTGCGCTGGCCGCGCTCGCAGAGCTGGAGGAGCGGGTAGGGCCGTGGCGGGGCCGGCTGATCCTGACCCCGAACCCCACCGAGGCCGGCATCCTGCTGGGCCGGGACACTGAGGAACTGGAAACGGACGTGGCCGAAATCGCCCGCAGGTTCGGCGCGGTGGTGAGCTGCCAGGGGCTGATCGCGCGGCCGCCGGGCGTTGGCCCGGAGGAATCCGAGCTGTGGAAGATCACCACGGGATACGGCGGGCTGGGTACCTCGGGCAGCGGGGATGTCCTGGCCGGGGCGATCGCCGGTGTGCGCGCCCGCGGAACCACCGGCGCGCAGGCCGCCTGCTGGGGCACGCACCTGCACGCGGCAGCGGCCGACCGGCTGGCCAGCAGGATGGGACCGCTCGGATTCCTGGCCCGCGAACTCGCCGACGAACTGCCGGCGCTCATGCTGGAGCTCGGCACCTGACGATGCCCCGGCACGCGGATGGCCCCCCTGCATCAACGCGGAGGGCCACCGTCTCGGAGGGGATCACTCGCAACTGCCGATGCGCTACCGGCGCTGTGGCGTTCCATAGTGGCAATCGCCCGAAACTGGCAGATACAACGCGTTCGGATCCTCCCGGTATCCCCCGTTCTACACCGCGGGGACGCCCATCACAAGGCATCCCCGCCGGTAACTTGGACGGCGCAGAACCTAGGCTGCGATTTCCTGCTTGGCTCCCTTCATCTCGATTTCGATCTTGCGCGGCTTGGCCTTCTCGGCAACCGGGATCCGCAACGTCAGGACACCGGCGTCGTAGCTGGCTTTCACGTTTTCCGTGTCCAGGGTGTCGCCGAGGATCAACTGGCGGCTGAAGACACCGCGCGGCCGTTCGGAGGCGATCAGTTCGGTGTTGTTGGCGGCGGGATCCGGGCGTTCGGCGCGGACGGTCAGCACGTTGCGTTCCACATCCAGGTCCACGGACTCGGGCGAAACTCCGGGCAGGTCGAAGGCGACCACAAAGTCATGGTCCTCCCGCCAGGCGTCCATCGGCATGGCTGCCGGACGGGCTGCCGTCCCGAGGACCTGCTGGGCCAGCCTGTCCAGCTCGCGGAACGGATCGGTTCGCATCAACATGGCTTCCTCCTCATTAGGGTGGTCCAACACTGTGTAAGTTTTCAGCCGATCTATGGTGGCTGATATAGATTTTTTAGCACCGGCAGCAGAGGTATGCAAGCCCGTCCGGCGAAAATTTTCCGGCGGTTCAGTGCACGCTCCGGGACAAGCCAAAAAGGGGCCCTCCGCACATCTGCAGAGGGCCCCTTCGACGGGTTCGTTCTGGCGCCTAATCCCGCGTGGGATCAGGGCGGAGGGGTGCCGGCCCCGGGTCGGGGACGGGCAACGGACCGGGCGGCTCGGGGGTGGGGAACGGGCTGGGCGCCGGCGGGCCGGGGTGGCCGGGCTGCGTGGGATCGGGCGATGTTGGATCCGGACCGGGCTCCGGCGGGAACGGCGACGGTTCGTGCACTGGCGGGATGGTCATGGATCTTCCCCTCTCACGCTGGGCGTAGGTGCCTTGAACTGAACACGATACGCCTGCCGCCCCCGGCCGGACAGGCCTTACTCCCCGCAACGCGCGCCCACTCCCCCTCTGCCGGAAATCCGCGTCAGCCAGAATTCCCCGCTGCCGGTGGCGGAAGGAATCAGGGGTTTCTTCCCCGGTAGCGAACGCCGGCCCCGGTGAAGTGCCCGGTCTATATATTGAGTCCATGACCTCCACTCCGCTGCAGAACTCCGCCAGCACGCCAGCGTCCGCCGCCACCCCGCCCGTGGCCAAGAAGGTGCCCACCGAAAGGACGCACCATGGGGACACCTACGTGGACAACTATGAGTGGCTGCGGGACAAGGAGTCCGCCGAGGTGGTGGAGCACCTGAAGGCCGAGAACGCCTACCAGGAAGCGGTCACTGCCCACCAGGAGCCGCTGCGCGAAGCCATCTTCCAGGAGATCAAGGGCCGCACCCAGGAAACCGACCTCTCGGTTCCGCACCGCAAGGACGGCTGGTGGTACTTCAGCCGCTCGGTGGAGGGCAAGGAGTACGGCATCCAGTGCCGCGTCCGCGCCAGCGACACCCATGACAGGATCGCCGACTGGACCCCGCCGGCTGTGGAACCCGGCGTCGAAATCCCCGGCGAAGAAGTCCTGCTGGACGGCAACATCGAGGCCGAGGGCAAGCCGTTCTTCTCCGTGGGCGGCACCGCCGTGACAGTGGACGGCAACCTCTACGCCTACGCCGTGGACAACTCCGGCGACGAACGCTTCACCCTCCGGATCAAGGACCTCCGCACCGGCGAACTGCTGCCGGACGTCATTGAAAACGCCTTCTACGGAGTGTCCTTCTCCCCCGATGGCACCCGGCTCTTCTACACCGTGGTGGATGACTCCTGGCGCCCGTACCAGGTGAAGGCGCACGTCCTGGGCACCCCGGTCAGCGAGGACACGGTGATCTACCAGGAGGACGACACCGCCATGTGGCTCGGTTTCGAGCTCTCCTCGGACCGGCGTTACCTGGTCCTGGGCATCGGCTGCTCCGAGTACAGCGAAACCCGGCTGCTCCGCTTCGACGACCCCGCGCAGGAGGTCACCACTGTTATTTCGCGGGACGAGCGCGTCCTGTATGAGGCGGAGCCGTTCCTGCTCGAAGGCCCGGACGGCGTCAAGGCAGAGAAGATCCTGCTCACCCACAACCGCGGAGCCATCAACTCCATGATCTCCCTGGCGGACCCCGCCGAGCTGGCAAAGCCGCTGGCGGAGCAGGCCTGGCAGACCGTCGTCGAGCATTCCGACGACGTCCGCGTCAACGGTGCCAGCGTCACGTCCACGCACCTCATCGCCTCCATCCGCAAGGACACCATCGAGCGCGTCCAGGTGATGGGGCTGGCCGGGCTGGGCACGCCGGCGCAGCAGGCTCCGGTGGAACCGGCGTTTGACGAGGAGCTGTACACCGCCGGGGTGGGCGGCTCGGACTACGAGGCACCCGTCATCCGGCTGGGCTACACGTCCTACTTCACGCCGTCGCGCATTTACGACTTTGTCCTGCCCACCGCGGAGCAGCCCGCCGGCGAGCTGCTGCTGCGCAAGGAAAGCCCCGTCCTGGGCGGCTATGACGGCAGCGACTACGTGGCCACCCGCGAATGGGCGACGGCGGCGGACGGCACGCGCATCCCGCTGTCCGTCCTGCGGCATAAGGGCATCAAGCAGGATTCGACGGCGGCCGGCCTGGTGTACGGATACGGCTCCTATGAGCTGAGCATGGACCCCGGGTTCGGAATCGCGCGGCTCTCGCTGCTGGACCGCGGTGTGGTGTTCGTGATTGCCCATATCCGCGGCGGCGGTGAACTGGGCCGGCACTGGTACGAGGACGGCAAGAAGCTCACCAAGAAGAACACGTTCACGGATTTCGTGGACGCCACAGACTGGCTGGCCACTTCGGGGTGGGTGGACCCTGCACGGATCGCGGCGCTGGGCGGCTCGGCGGGCGGCCTGCTGATGGGCGCCATCGCCAACATGGCGCCGGAGAAGTACGCGGCCGTCGTGGCCCAGGTGCCGTTCGTGGACCCGCTCACCAGCATCCTGGACCCGGACCTGCCCCTCTCCGCCCTCGAGTGGGAGGAATGGGGCAACCCGATAACCGACGCCGACGTGTACGCGTACATGAAGTCCTACTCGCCCTACGAAAACGTGCGGGAAGTGGCCTACCCCAAGGTCGCCGCCGTGACGTCCTTCAACGACACCCGCGTCCTCTACGTGGAGCCCGCCAAGTGGGTGCAGGAATTGCGGAACCGCACCACCGGATCCGAGCCGGTCCTCATGAAGATCGAGATGGACGGCGGCCACGGCGGCGCGTCCGGCCGGTACGTGCAGTGGCGCGAACGGGCGTGGGACTACGCGTTCATTGCCGACTCCCTGGGCGCCACCGAACTGCTGCCGGGGGCCGGACTCAAGTAGGCCCTCCTGAAGCGGGGCGTACGACGGCGGCCCCGCGCCGCCGTCGTACGTCCCGCCTTCCTCCCGCGCCTGGATGCCCCCTCCATGGGTATCCAGAAATGATCACCATGCTTACTATTGTTGGGCAGTTGTTTTCCGCCACCGGATGCCGAAGGAGCAGCAATGTCACTCAGCAAGGGAACGCACGTGGAGTGGAACACCTCCCAGGGCAAGACGCACGGCAAGATCGTGGAGAAGAAGACCAGCGATTTCGAGCTGGACGGCAACACCCACCGCGCCAGCAAGGATGAACCGCAGTACGTGGTGGAATCAGACAAGACCGGTGCCCGGGCGGCGCACAAGGCGTCGGCCCTGACCGAGAAGAAGTAGCGCCGTGGCCGCTTTGCATGAAGTGGTCATCATTGGCGGCGGCAACGCGGGAGTGTCGCTGGCGGCGCGGCTGGAGCGGTACGGGGTCCGGGACGTGGCGCTCATCGAGCCCAAGGACCACCACTTCTACCAGCCGCTGTTCTCGCACATTGCCGGCGGCCGCGCGCAGGCGAAGGAGGCAGTCCGGAGCCAGGCCGCGGTGATCCCGCCCGGAGTCGAATGGATCCGGGACGCTGCCGTGGACGTGGACGCGAACACCAACACGGTCACGCTGGCATCCGGCTCAACTGTTGGCTACGGGCAGCTGGTGGTCTGCCCTGGGCTGCAGTACGACTGGGACGCCGTGCCGGGCTTGGCCGATGCTGTCCATTCGCCGTACGGCGCCACGCACTACGAGTTTGAGCTGGCATCAAAAGCCTGGACCCTCCTCAGCGGCCTGACCTCGGGGACGGCCGTGTTCACCATGCCTGCCGGGCCCATCAAATGCGGCGGAGCCAGCCAGAAGCCCATGTACCTGGCCTGCGACTACTGGCGGCAACAGGGCGTCCTGGACCAGATCCGCGTGGTGATGGTCCAGCCCTACCCCACCGTGTTCGGTGTGCCCGAGGTGGACCGCGAACTGGACCGGAAGATCGCCGAGTACGGCATCGAGCTGCGGACGGACAGCGAACTGGTGTCCGTGGACGCAGCCCGCCGGGAGGCGACCATCCGCAGCCTCGGCTCAGGCAGCCAGGAAACCCTGCAGTACGACGTCCTCAACGCGGTGCCGCCGCAGTCCGCGCCGGACTGGCTGAAGGCCACCGACCTCCCGGCACCGGCGGACAAGGGCGGTTTCGTGGAAGTGGACCGGCAGACCCTCCGCCACCTGCGGTACCCCAACGTCTGGTCGCTGGGTGACGCCGCAGGCACTACCAATTCGAAATCCGGCGGGGCGCTGCGCAAGCAGACCAAGGTTGTAGCCAAGAACCTGGTGGCCGCCCGGAAAGGAAAGCCACTCACGCAGAAGTACAACGGCTATTCGGTCTGCCCGTTCACCGTCTCACGCGACACCGTAGTGTTCGCCGAGTTCGACGACCGCTACCGGCCCATGCCCACCATTCCGCGGATCCCCACCTGGAACGAAAGCAAGGCGTCCTGGGTGGTGGACCGCGACATCTTCCCGCAGGTCTATTGGAACCTCATCCTCAAGGGCCGGGCGTAGGGACCCCGCCGGACCCGGCCCGCCCGTCGGCGGACACCGGCACATCGCCGGCCCGCCACTCGCCGGCCCGCCACTCGTCCGCGAGGACCGCGTAGATCATCTCAGTTGCCCACTGGTCCTTGTAGAACCATTTGTCCACGTGGCGGCCCTCCAGCCGCATGCCCAGGCGCCGGCAGAGCGCGGCGGAGGCAGTGTTGAGTTCGTCCAGCCGTGCCTCGATCCGGCGCAGGCCAAGCTCCCCAAAACCAAGGTCCAAAACCGCTGCCGCCGCCTCGGTGGCGTAGCCCTTACCCCGCGCCTGCGGTGCCATGGACCAGCCCACTTCCGCCTGGCCGCGGCCCGGAAGCCACTTGAGCACCACTTCCCCCAGCAGGCCCGGCTCCCCTGCGGCTTCTATGGCCAGGCAGAGCCAGTCGCCTTCCTTCTCGTAGACGAAGTTGGCGTATTTCCCCACCGACTCCATGGATTTGGTGTAGCTCTTGGCCGGCCCGGGCAGGAACCGGGCGGTCTCCGCCAGCGAGTGGTAGGCGTGGAACGCCTCCAGGTCTCCGGCCTCGAAGCGCCGCAGGACCAGGCGCCCGGTACGGATGGGCAGCGCGATGTCCGGCATTGGGGCGGCTACCGGCCGGAACTTACGACGGCGGCCGTCGCCTCCGCGATGGCGCGCTCCTCGTCGGTGGGAACCACCAGGACGGGGATGGCGGACTGCGGCGTGGAAATAACGCGCGGTTCCTTGGACCGGGCGGCATTGAGGCCGGCGTCGACCTCTATGCCCAGCGCACCCAGGCGGTCGGCGACCAGCGCCCGGAACTGGTGGGAGTTCTCGCCGATGCCAGCCGTGAACACCAGCGCCTTGGCCCCGCCGACGGCCACATGGTAGCCGCCGATGTACTTGGCCAGCCGGTAGGAGGTGACGGCGAGCGCCCTGGCGGCTTTGGCGTCGCCGTCCTCGGAGGCCTCCACCACGGAGCGCATGTCATTGTTGCCGGCCAGGCCCTTGAGCCCGGACTCCCGGTTGAGCATGGAGTCCAGGTCCTCGGGTGTCCAGCCGGCGCGGCCCAGGAACACCAGGATGGATGGGTCCAGGTCGCCGGAGCGGGTGCCCATCACCAGGCCTTCAAGCGGGGTGAAGCCCATGGAGGTGTCCACGGAGTGGCCGCCCTGGATCGCCGTGACGGAGGCGCCGTTGCCCAGGTGGGCGATGACGGCGTCGAACTCCTCCACTGGCAGGTCCAGCAGTGCAGCAGCACGGCGCGCGACGTACTCGTGCGAGGTGCCGTGGAAGCCATAGCGGCGGATGCCGTGGTTGGTGTAGAGCTCGTCCGGGACGGCGTAGCGCCAGGCGTGCTCGGGAAGGGTCCGGTGGAAGGCGGTATCGAACACGGCCACCTGCGGCATGTCCGGCCATTTCCTGGTGATGGCGCGGATGCCCAGGACGTTGGCGGGGTTGTGCAAAGGTGCCAGCGGGTTGAGGCGCTCGATGGCGCGGGTGATCTCGTTGTCGATCAGTACCGGCTCAGCGAACCGCTCCCCGCCATGCACCACCCGGTGCCCCACGGCCCCGAGTTCCAGGTCGCCCAGCTCTTCATGAATGGCGGCTTCCACCTGTTCCAGCGCCTCGGCATGGTCCCGCGGGCCCACGATTTCGCCGTCCCCGCCACCGCCGTTGCCCATGCCGATCTTCTCGATCAGCCCCTCGGTCAGCACCGTCCCGGCGGCCACATCGCGCACCTGGTATTTGAGCGAGGACGAGCCGGAGTTGATGACGAGCACGAGCATGCGGGGCCTCCTGGGGCTTGCTTCTGCAGTTCAACCCCCACTATAGGTGGCAGCACTGACAGGAGGGTTTCCTTGCGCATGCAGCCCGGCTGTGCCTATGGTCGGCGGACAGGCTGGACCACGTCGAGAGGACTGTCCCAATGACGAACGACCCCACTTCCAACGAAGAGAAGGATCCCACCAACACCGGATCCAGCAGCACCGCGCCGCTTGGTTCCGAGGGGGGCTCCGGTTCCAAGGACCCTACCGGTGTGGAGGGCTCCAACCCGGCGCTGGACGATACCGGAGACCTCAAGGCCGCCGAAACCGGGGACTCCCCCGAGGCGCCCGAGGACCGTGAAGGCCTGGACCTGACCCCGCAGGGGCTGTCCGATGAGCCGGCCAAGGAAGAGGACGACGACAGCCTCGCCAAGCCGGACAACAGCTAAGCATCACAAAAAGTACGACGGCGGCACCAGGCTTTTCGCCAAAGCCGGGTGCCGTCGTCGTGCTTCCCTAGGCCTGGGCCTGGATGGCTGTGATGGCCACCGTGTTGACGATGTCCTCCACTGTGCAGCCGCGGGAGAGGTCGTTGACAGGTTTCCGCAGGCCCTGCAGGACGGGCCCCACGGCGACGGCCCCGGAGCTCTGCTGCACCGCCTTGTACGTGTTGTTGCCGGTGTTCAGGTCCGGGAAGATGAAGACGGTGGCCTGCCCTGCCACGGATGAACCGGGCATCTTGGATTCCGCGATGGAGGCGTCCACGGCAGCGTCGTACTGGATGGGCCCTTCGACGGCGAGGTCCGGGCGGCGCTCCCGCACCAACTCGGTGGCCTGCCGCACCTCGTCCACGGCCTCGCCCGAACCGGAGCCGCCGGTGGAGTAGGACAGCATGGCCACCCTGGGCTCCACCCCGAACTGCGCCGCCGTCTCCGCGGACGCAAGCGCGATGTCCGCCAGCTGCTCCACGTTGGGGTCCGGGTTCACGGCGCAGTCACCGTATACCAGCACCCGGTCCGGCATGAGCATCAGGAATACCGAGGAGACGATCTTCACGCCCTCCCGGGTCTTCACGAATTCCAGGGCCGGCCGGATGGTGTGCGCGGTGGTGTGCGCGGCGCCGGAGACCATGCCGTCCACCACGCCCAGTTGGACCATCATGGTGCCGAAGTAGCTGACGTCCTGCATGATTTCGAGCGCCTTGGCCAGGTCAACGCCCTTGTGGGCGCGGAGTTCGGCGTACTTTTCGGCGAACTGCTGCCGCAGCTCCGAGGTTGCCGGATCCACGATATTGATGCCGGTGAGGTCGATGCCGCGGGAGGCCGCCAGTTCGCGCACGTCCGTTTCGGGTCCGAGGACCGTGAGGTCGCAAACGTCGCGGCGGTGCAGGATCTCGGCGGCGCGCAGGATGCGGACGTCGGTTCCCTCCGGCAGGACCACGTGGCGGCGCTGGGCACGGGCACGTTCGATCAGGTCGTGCAGGAACCGCAGCGGCGTCATCCGTTCCGGCCGGGGCAGGTGCAGCCGCTCCATCAGCTCTGCTTCGTCCACGCGCCGGGACCACAGTCCCAGGGCGGAGGCCACCTTGCGGCGGTGCCCGGACCAGATCTCGCTGCGGACCTCGGACACGCGCCGGGCGGTGGTGTAGGTGTCCGCGCCGGCGGCAAAAACGGGGAAGGGTGCCTGGGCCAGGAGCGGGTAGATGTTGGCATCCGGGGCGAGCCCGCCGGTAAGGATGAGGGCGGAGGCCACCGGGAACTCCGGCGAGAACGAGGACGCCAGGCAGGCCACCATCACATCGGCCCGGTCCCCCGGCACGATCACCAGGGCGCCCTCTTCCAGGACATTGAGGAAGTTGCCCACGTTCATGGCAGCCACCTTGATGTCCTTCACATCCCGCTCCATGTCCGCCCGGCCGGCGATCTGCCGGACGCCCAGGGCCGCGGCCACCTCGCCGGTGGTGGGGCGGGCGATCTCCTCCAGCTCGGGCAGGACGTAGACGGGACGCTTGGAGGCACCGGGCTTGATGGCGGCGGCGATAGCCTCGACGTCGTCCGGGTCCGCCCGGTTCACCAGGATGGCCAGCAGCGAGCATTTCTCGGCGGCGAGTTCCTTGCGGGCAACCTCGACGGCGGCAGCGGCCTCCGCGACGGTCCGCCCCTTGGCACCCACCACGGCCACGATGGGGGCAGCGAGGTTGTTGGCCAGGCGCGCGTTGAGGTCGAATTCGACGGCGGCGTCCTGGCCCGTGAGGTCCGTCCCCTCCACAATCACCACATCGCAGTGCCGGGCAATGTCGGCGAAGATTTCCACGCAGCGGGCGTCGATCTCCTCGCGCTGACCCTCGGCCAGCAGCGTCCGGACCTCCTCGAAGGTGAGGCCGCCCCGGCAGCGTTCATCCTCCAGGGCAAACCGGGACTTCATCAGGGTGACCATGGGGTCCTCGCCGGCCACCGGGCCCTGGACCACGGGCTTGAAGAAGCCGATCCGGTCCGCGTGCCGGTGCAGGGTGTCCGCCAGGCCGAGGGCCACAAGGGACTTGCCCGAGCCCGGGGTGGTTGCGCTGACGTAGATGCCTTTGGCCATGGTCCGCCCTTTGCTGTTTTGCTGGTGCCGGTCCTCCCATCCTTGCACCTCCGGCGCCCCAAGTGACAAAGGTGCGCGCCGCCGTCGCGCGTTCCCGCCCGGTTGCTTTTCCATCCACCGTGCGGCGCGCCGCGGACGACGGCGTGTCCCCCGGTTCGGTGCGCGGAGCGGCGAAGTAACCGGGCGGGAAGGCCCGGGCCGGGCGGCCCCACCCTTGACACCGGACCCCCTTATGGGATTACCTAATGAACATTCGGTAAATAAAGCTGGAGGCAATGACGCATGGCTGAAGCAACACTCTCCGGGGCCACCCACCCCATCCTGGAAAACGACTATGCCTCCGAGTGGATGGGCATCGAGGTCTTGGCGCTCAGCGACGGCCACGCCACCATCCGGATGACCCTCCGGCAGGAAATGCTCAACGGCTTCGGCATGGCCCACGGCGGAATGATCTTCGCCTTCGGCGACACCGCCTTCGCCCTCGCCTGCAACCCGATCAGTCCCGCGCCCGCCGAGGAAAACACCATCACCGTTGCCTCCGGCGTCGACATCAATTTCCTCAAGCCGGCGTTCCGCGGCCAGGTCCTCACCGCCGTGGCAGACCGCCGGTCCAGCGCCGGCCGCAGCGGCCTCTACGACATCCAGATCTTCGCCACCGACGCCCACACCCCCGGCGCGGACCCCGGCACCAGCACCCCGGGCGAGCTCATCGCCGAGTTCCGCGGACGCAGCCGCACCATCCCCAAGAAGTAGGAAAACCATGACCCTGCATGCCCCCGAAACCCCTGCCGCCGCGTCCGTGGACACCGCAGCCATCGGCACCGACGCCGTCCTGGACCGCGAGGAGACCATTTCCCGCGACGAACTCGAAGCGCTCCAGCTCAGCCGCCTCCAGCACACCGTCTCCTACGCCTACCAGCGCGTGCCGCTGTACAAGCGCAAGTTCGACGACGCCGGCATCCACCCGAACGACCTCCGCGAACTGGCCGACCTCGGCAACTTCCCCTTCACCACCAAGGACGATCTGCGCGCCGAATACCCGTTCGGCATGTTCGCCGTGCCGCAGAGCGAAGTAGCCCGCATCCACGCCAGCTCGGGCACCACCGGCCGGCCCACCGTCGTCGGGTACACCAAGCAGGACCTGGCCGACTGGGCCAAGCTGGTGGCCCGTAGCTTCCGCGCCGCCGGCATCCGCCCCGGCATGAAGGTCCACAACGCCTACGGCTACGGCCTGTTCACCGGCGGCCTTGGCGCGCATGCCGGCGCCGAGGCCCTGGGCTGCACCGTGATCCCGATGTCCGGCGGCCAGACCGAACGGCAGATCCAGCTGATCCAGGACTTTAAGCCGGACGCCATCCTGGCCACGCCCACCTACCTGCTCACCATCGCCGACGCCATGGCGCACATGGGCATCGATCCCGCCTCAACGTCACTGAAGTTCGCCGTCCTGGGCGCCGAGCCGTGGACGCAGGAGATGCGGCACGAACTCGAGGTCATGATGAACATCAAGGCGTGCGACATCTACGGCCTGTCCGAAGTGATGGGCCCGGGCGTTGCCGGCGAGGCCGTGGAGACGCAGGACGGCAGCCACATCTGGGAGGACCACTTCCGCCCCGAAATCATCGATCCCTTCAACCCCCTGGCGGGCAAGGAAAACGTCCTGCGGGACGGCGAGCACGGCGAACTTGTCTTCACCTCGCTTACCAAGGAAGCCCTGCCGATCATCCGCTACCGCACCAAGGACCTCACCCGGCTCCTGCCCGGCACCGCCCGCCCGGCACACCGCCGGATGGGCCGCATCACCGGCCGCAGCGACGACATGATCATCCTGCGCGGCGTGAACCTCTTCCCCTCCCAGATCGAGGAAATCGCCCTCCGCATCCCTGAGCTCAGCCCGCACTTCCAGCTCGAGCTCACCCGCCCGGAAGGGCAGCGGATGGACCAGCTGACCGTCCGGATCGAACGGCGGGACGCCGTCACGCTTGAGCAGGGCACGACGGCGGCGCGCGCCTTGAAGGAGCAGATCAAGATCCACGTGGGTTCTTCGTGCACGGTGGACGTGGTGGATCCCGGATCGCTTGAGCGCTCCAACGGCAAGCTCCGCCGCATCTACGACATGCGGCCCAAGGGATAGACGG
The DNA here is from genome assembly GCF_001423525.1 of Arthrobacter sp. Leaf137. Lineage (GTDB taxonomy): Bacteria > Actinomycetota > Actinomycetes > Actinomycetales > Micrococcaceae > Arthrobacter. The sequence goes on from NZ_LMOI01000001.1 coordinate 536,653, forward strand.
AGCCGGCGGGCCCGGGCCCCGGTCCGGGCCGACCGACCGTTCATGAGAAACTAGCCACTATGCCCAGCCAGACCACCAGCACCAACGGCGCAGCCGCCAACGGATCAGCCAAGCGCGGCCGCCCCGGCTATGACCAGCAATCCGTGCTGCGCATCGCCGTCGACGTTTTCAACCGCCATGGCTATGACGCGACGTCCATGGGGATCCTCGCTGACAACCTGGGCATCTCCAAGTCGGCCATCTACCACCACGTGCCGTCCAAGGGCGACCTGCTGAAGCTCGCCCTGGACCACGCGCTGGGCGGGTTGGAGTCCATCCTGGAACAGCCCGAGGCCGCCGCAGGCGCCGCCGATGCCCGGCTGGAGTTCGTGCTGCGCCGCACCGTGGCGGTCCTTGTGGAGCGGTTGCCGTTCGTCACGCTGCTGCTGCGGCTGCGGGGCAACACCGAGATCGAGCGCAACGCGCTGGAACGCCGCCGTACCTTCGACCACAAGGTTGCCGCACTGATTTCCGCCGCCCGGGATGAGGGTTCACTGCGCCAGGACATCGACCCGCGAACGGTTACCCGCCTCCTGTTCGGCATGATCAACTCCATTGTGGAGTGGTACAAGCCCGGCGGTTCCCTGAGCCCCGGGAAGCTCGCGGACGACGTCATCACCATGGCCTTCGACGGCCTGCACGGGCACACGGCCCCCACCGCCTGACCCGGCGGTCATCGCCACGGCCTGACGCACCCCCAAGTAATAAGGGTGCTTGGTATTTTCCCTGCTTCGAGGCTACGGTGGTAGAAAGCCACTGATTACAGGGAGGTAGGGAAGATGAGCACCCACAAAGAAGAGCCCGACGCAGGATTCATCGTCCCGGATCCGTCCAAGATCCGGGAGGACGTCCCCGGGGATGCGGGCGACGAAGCAAACGTTATCCGCTTCAGCGAGGAGCAGGCCCTGATCGAGGAGCAGTCGCACGGCATCCGGCCGGACACCTACAGCGTCCCCGCCGGCGGCCCCACCATGGACGAGGCCCGCGGCAACATGGACCTCTCCGACCGCAGCGAGTCCGGTAAGGGCACAGGCCGCGAGGATGACAGCAGCGACGACGGCCTGCACGGCGGCGCGGAGTCCTGACGCTCCCGCACTGAACCAGGGGCGGCAATCCGCCCAAGCGCGCAGCAACTTCCAGGCCCGGCGATGGGCAGCCCTGCCCATCGCCGGGTGTTCTTGCGCCGTACACTCGAAACCACCAACCGCAGAAAAGCCTTGGCATCTCTGCGGCCCAATAAATCCATACGTTATAGTTACTCGAGTTCGCATCACATCATCAGGGGGAAATCATGATCAGTAACCGCACTTCTTCGCGCCCATTTACCGCCTTGGGCGTCGCCGCCGTCCTGGGGCTGGGCCTGTCCGCTTGTGCAGCAGAGGCGCCTGCGGCCTCCGAAACCCAGCCGTCAACCGAAGCGGCCACATCGGCTTCGGCGTCACCCAGCAGCTCCGCCAGCGGGTCCTCCAGCGCTTCTGCTGCCGCGCCTGCCGGCGCCTCCGGAACTGCAAAGGACCTTACTGCTCCCGGGACAAAGCTCGGCCTGGGCGAAAAGGCAGTCACCCACACCAACACGGGCAAGGATCCGGCTGACGCCAAGTACACGGTAGCCACCTACACTAGCAGCGTCACGAAGATCACGGCCGGAGCCGAAACCGATCTCGCCGCCCTGAAGGATGCCGCGAAGTTCGCCGGGCAGACGCCGTACTACGTCTTCACCGAACACACCCTGGACAGCCTGAGCAAGCCCTCCGCCGGCATCAGCGAACCCCGCCTGAACGCGCAGCTGAAGGATGGGACGGATGCCCAGAAGCTGATCATCATCGGCTCCCTGGACCAGTGCCCCACCAAGCGGTTTGAAACCACCGGCTCGAGTGACAACCTGAGCTACAAGGTGGGCAGCACCATGACTTCGTGCCAGGTCTTCCTCGCACCCGCCGGGGACGAGATCGTCTCCGCGGACTACGCCGATTCCGGCTTCAGCTACGCAAGCTCCAGCGACAACCCGTACCGCAAGAACCCGATCGTCTGGTCCAAGTAGGGACCGGCCCGGCCGGCCAGCGGGCCGGGCCGGCAAACCGACGCAGGGGCGCCCCGATCCGACCGGAGCGCCCCTGCTGCTGTTAATGCTTCCTAGACCTGGTAGTCGGCTGGCCGTTCAGCCGCTCGTGGACGCAGTGGATATTGTGGCTGTGCTCATCTTGAGGGTCATGCAGCCACCTCCTACGAGGCAAAATGTTACGCCGGGGAGCCGCGAAACACCCTCCCCTTTTTGCCCCGCAACCCCTACTGGATTGGGGGCGGCTACTTCTCGACGAGGGTGAGGACGTCGTAAGTGGCCACGATCTCGTCACTCTGGTTGGTGAGGACGGCGTCCCAGGCCACCTCGCCGTATTCGTCCGTTTCACGCGGCGTGATCTTCTTCGCGGTGAGGGTCACCCGGATGGAGTCGCCGGCGGCCACGGGCGTGATGAAGCGCAGGTTCTCCAGCCCGTAGTTGGCCAGGACGGGGCCCGGTGCAGGCTCCACGAACAGCCCGGCGCCCCAGGCCAGCAGGAGGTAGCCGTGCGCCACGATGCCCGGGAAGAACGGGTTGGCCTCGGCGGCTTCTTGGTTGGTGTGGGCGTAGAAAGTGTCCCCGGTGGAGTTGGCGAAGGCCGTGATGTCCTCCAGGGTGACCTGCCGCAGGTCCGAGCGGACGGCATCGCCGATGCGCAGGGTCTCCAGGTGCTTGCGGAACGGGTGCGTCCCCTCGGTGTCCACCGTGAAGTTGCGGTCCGCTCCGGTGTGCCAGACGCCGGTGACGGCGGTGAGCATGTTGGGCGAGCCCTGGATGGCGGTGCGCTGCATGTGGTGCAGGACGGAGCGGATGCCGCCGAGCTCCTCGCCGCCGCCGGCGCGGCCGGGGCCGCCGTGCACCAGGTGCGGAACGGGTGAGCCGTGGCCGGTTGAGGTGCGGGCGTCTTCGCGGTTCAGCATGAGGACGCGGCCGTGGTGTGCGGCAATGCCGGTGACCAGTTCGCGCGCCACGTCGGGATCGTTGGTGCACACGGAGGCCACCAGCGAGCCGCCGCCGCGGGCTGCCAGCCGGACGGCGTCGGCGAGGTCCGAGTAACCCACCACGGAGGAGACCGGGCCGAAGGCTTCCAGCGAGTGCAGCGCCTCGGCTTCGGGGTTGTTCCAGTTGAGGACCACGGGGGCCATGAAGGCGCCGGCGTCCACCACGCCGGTGGTTCCGTCGGCCGAGGTGACCGACGGCGAATCGAGGGTTCCGTACGCAAGCTCACCGCCGGCGTCGAGCATGGACTGCACGGCCGCCCGGACGTCCTCCAGCTGTTCCACGGACGCCAGCGCACCCATGGTGACGCCCTCGGCGCGCGGATCGCCCACCACCACACGCTCCTGGATGCGCTTGCCGATGGCGGCGGAAACCGCGGGCACCAGCTCCTGCGGCACGATGGCGCGGCGGATGGCGGTGCACTTCTGGCCCGCCTTGACGGTCATCTCGGTGACCACGGATTTGACGAAGGCCTCGAATTCCGGGGTGCCCTCCACCGCGTCCGGGCCGAGGATGGCGGCGTTGAGGGAGTCGGTTTCGGAGGTGAACCGCACGCCGCCCTCCACCACGTTAGGGTGCGCCTTCAGGGACTTGGCGGTGGCGGCGGACCCGGTGAAGGACACCAGGTCCCGGTAGTCCAGCACGTCCAGCAGCCCGCGGACAGAACCGGAAACCAGCTGCAGCGACCCCTTGGGCAGAATGTTGGACTCCACGATGGCCTTCACCACGGCGGCGGCAACGTAGCCGGTGGGGGTGGCGGGCTTGACGATGGTGGGCACGCCGGCAATGAACGCGGGGGCGAACTTTTCCAGCATGCCCCACACCGGGAAGTTGAAGGCATTGATCTGCACTGCGACGCCGGGAATGCGGGTGTAGATGTGTTCGCCGGCGAAGGATCCGTCCTTGGACAGCACCTCCATGGGCCCGTCCACAACCACCTGCGAGTTGGGCAGTTCGCGCCGGCCCTTGGAGCCGAAGGTGAAGAGCACGCCGATGCCGCCGTCGATGTCCACCATGGAATCGATCTTGGTGGCGCCGGTCTGGTAGGAGAAGCCGTAGAAATGTTCACGGCGGGCGTTCAGGTACTGCGCCAGCTCCTTGAGCTTGAGGGCGCGCTGGTGGAAGGTCAGCTTGCCCAGCTCGGCCTGGCCGGTGGTCCGGCCATATTCCACGGCCGCTGCGAGGTCAAGTCCCTCTGTGCTCACCTTGGCCAGGAGCTCGCCCGTGCTGGCGTCGCGCACCGGGGTGGCAGCGGCGGAGCCGGTTTCGGGCGTCCACCAGGAGTCCATAATGAAGCTGGGCACCGTCTCCACGGTATCGAGCGTGGCGTGGGGCGCTGTGGCAGTGGTGGTCATCGTTGACGGGTCCTTCCAACAAAAGGGGCAGACAATCGGCGCATCATTACTGACCGTCCGTTCGGTAATATAAGTACCATACAGGAATGTCCCCGCACCGCACTAGGAGAGCACATGAGCGACGCCGCCCCGCATCACTCCCCCACAGAGCATGAACTGTGGAAGATCACACTCGGTGAGCTCGACGAGAAGATGGGGGTGAAGATCCTGGAGGAGTCCGTGGAGCGGGTGGTCGCCACCATGCCCGTGGAGGGAAACCGGCAGTCCTTCGGCCTGCTGCACGGTGGCGCTTCGCTGGCGGTGGGTGAGGCCGTGGGTTCGTGGGCGGCAGTCATCCACGCGAGCACCATGGGCAAGACGGCGGTGGGCATCGACGTCTCCGCAACGCACCACCGCTCCGCCCGGGAAGGCCAGATCACCATCACGGCCACGCCCATCCACCTGGGCGGCACACTGACCACCCACGAAGTACTCATCACCAACGAGGCCGGCCAGCGGCTCTGCACCCTGCGCATCACCAACCTGCTGAGGAAGCACAAACACTAGGCAACAAAGAATTTTCCCGGCCCTGCATCCAAGGACCCCCTCCCCGGGGTATTAAGCGCGTAAGCACAAACAGCCCGGCCACCGGGCATCCTTCAAGGAGTTTGATATGCGCAAAATCAGCTACGCCGCCGGAGCACTTTCACTCGCAGCCTCGTTGGCCTTCGCCGCCCCCGCCCAGGCCGGCGGATGGCACCATGATGACGACCCCGCCCTGCTGTCCGTACTGCATGGCGTTCCGGACCTGACCGTGGATGTGTGGGTCAACGGGGCCCTCACGCTGGATGACTTCACGCCCGGCACGCTGGCGGGGCCGTTGGAACTGGCCGCCGGTGACTACCAGATCGCCATCACCGCCGCCGACGCCACCAGCGCCGACAACCCGGTCATCGGGCCCGTGGACGTGGAGCTCGAAGAAGGCGGCAACTACACCGCCGTGGCCCACCTCAATGCCGATGGTGCCCCCACCGCCACGCTCTTCACCAACGACACCAAGGCTCCCCGCAACGACCGCAAAGGCAAGCTGACGGTCCGGCACGTAGCGGCAGCTCCCGCCGTCGACGTTCTGGCCGGTGGGAAAGCGGTCATCGAAGGCCTGAGCAACCCGGACGAGGCCACGCTGAAGCTCAAGGCCGGCACCTACTCTGCTTCGGTGGCTGCAGCCGGAACCACCGGTCCTGTGATCGGCCCGGCGGACGTCACCGTCGAGGGCGGGAAGAACACCATCGTTTACGCGTGGGGAAGCCTCGCTGACAAGACCTTGAAAGTGGCTGTTCAGGTGGTTGACGGCGCGAACAGGTGGCACGGCCACCACTGACCGCCAGCCACGCCGCTTTCCTGCGCCGGAAGGGCGGGGCGCTTTCCGCGTCCCGCCCTTCCGCTGTCTATTTGGCCGAACGCCGGCTCCGGCGGCGCACCAGGACTGTCAGGATGATCCCGACGGCGAGCGCCGCGGCCGCTGCCATGGCTGCGGGAATCAGCCCCGAGGGTCCGGTGTTCGCCAGATCGGCGGGTGACGTACCGGCATCGAAAGGTACGACGACGGTGCCGGCGTCCGCGGGCGGTTGCGGTGCCGCGGGGGCGGGCGCAGCCGGGGCCGGGTCGGCGGGGACGGCCGGAACGGGTGCCGGGTCCGCGGGCACGACGGGATTGGGTTGCTCCGGTGCGGGCGGTTCCGGGGCAGGGTTGCCGGGGGCAGGCTGCTCCGGCGCAGGCGGCTCCGCAGCTGCCCGGGCAAACTCAAACTCAACTCCCCCCGAGGTGCTGAAGCCGTTAGCCGTCTCCGCCGTAAAGCGGAGGGGCCCGTTGCCCTCGGGAGCGGTGAAGCTCCACGTTCCTGCGGCGTCCACCGGGACCTCCACCGGGTCCTTGCCCTCCACCGTGATCTTGACCGTGGAGCCTGGGGCGACGGCGGAGGCGGGGGCTGCCGGGACGTTTCCGCTGATGGCCTGCCCGGGTTCGTAGGTTCCGCCGGGCGCGGGCGAGCTGACGGCCGGCTTGTTGAGGAACAGTTCCAGCTGGTAGCCGGGAAGGACCGCCAGGCTTTCGGAGAGGGTGGCGCCCACCGCGAAGTTGGCGGGTGCCGGCTCGCCGGGCGCGGGAGGCGCGTCACCCGCGGCATGCGTTCCCACGGCGTAGTTGCCGCTCACGTACGGGCCTCCGGAGTCGCCGCCGCTGGACTGGACGCCATAGGAGAGGAATCCGCGGAAGGCACGGAGGTCGGTGGGGTCTGCGGCAAAGTCCGGGCCGGGCACCACGTAGATTCCCACGGCGTCCACGGTGCCGCAGGACCAGGCCGAAGTCCGGCCGGACCGGCAGATGGGCATGCCCAGGACCGGATCGGCGGTGCCGATGATCTTCACATCCGGGCCGGGCTCCGAGGGATCACCCCAGGTACTGGCGGCGGGCAGCGGATCGAGTCCCTCCGGAATGTTGTGGATCACCGAGATGTCAGTGCCCACGTTTCCGGGGTTGTCGGGGTCCACGGGGTTCTCAATGATGCGGGAGTTGCCGGGGCCGCCGAACTGGCTGAACCCGAACTCGCCCAGCTGGTCCTTCCGGACGAACTGGAACTCGAGGGTTGCCGTTGCCGCCTGCCCGTCCGAGGCGCAGTGCCCTGCGCTGAGGACGGCAGGCAGTCCCGCGGGATCGAAGGCGGAGAACCCGGTGGAGCAAATCCAGCCGGTATCAGCGATGTAGCCGACGCCGCCGGGAACGTCGGCCTCGGATCTGAGGGGGGCGGCGCCGTCGAGCTCCACGTTGGCGTACCGGGCCACGAAATCGGCCGGCGATACCCTGCCGGAGCCGCCGGCCGCCGTCGTTCCTGTTGCCGCTCCTGCCGTGGCTGCGTCAGCGGTTGTTGCGTCAGCGGTTGTTGCGTCAGCGGTTGTTGCGTCAGCCGCCGCCGCGCCGGGCGGTCGGGCCGACTCGGGTGCGTTCAGCGCCCCGGTGCGGATAACGAACTTCCCGTCTGCGGCCATGACTGCCTGCAGGCCTTCGGGGCCGACGTCGCGCACGTATGCCTGGAAGAGCTGCTCGGTGCTGACCGCCAGCTGTGAACCCTCGCCGGCTTCCCCGCTGGATTGCGCGCCGCCGCCGGCACGCCGGGCCTGCGGGGCCTCTACGGCGAGGTCCGGAAGGGTCCCGGCCAGCGCTGCCACTTTGGCGAGGAACTCCGGACCGGATCCGGTGACCACCACGTGCCCGTCGTCCAGCCGGATGCCGGCGTAACCGGGGACGTCACGCAACTGGGCGGCCGCGGCTGCCGCCTGGGCACCAAGCCCGCCCGCCGCGGTGAACTGCTCCCGGGTGAGTCCGAGGTCCCGCTGGACGGCGTCGTCGAGGGCGGCCTCCGACAGCCCGGAGCCCTGTGTTCCGGCGACTGGTGTTCCGGCGGCGGGGGCCTCCGGGGACGCCGTGGCTGCGGCCTGGCCGTCGGCGGCCCATGCCGGCGCAGCCACGTAGGCCGACGAGACCAGAATGCCTGCAACGGCACCCAGGGAGAGATACCTGCGCACTGACGCCGGGCTCATCGGGCCACACCCGCTCCGCACAGGGACAGCACTGCGTCAAGTTCGGCGTCACTGAGCCCGTTCTTCAGGAGGTAGCCACGGCTGTCCAGGGTCCGCACGAAGTCCACCACGGCTTTCCCGCGCTGCTCCAGCAGCGGCGCCAGTTCGTCGTCGGCCAGGTAACGTTCCCGGCTGTGCGGCGGCCCATGGGTGCGGTACCGCTCGTTGATGCCGCGCGCTGCCCGCCGGTAGCCCTCGGCGATCTGGTGGTCCGAGTCGCCTGCGAGGTCCTGCACCATGGCCGCCACTAGGCCGCTGCGGTCACGTCCCGCGGCGCAGTGCAGCACCACCGCTCCCCGGCCTGCGGCATCGGCGAGGGCGCGAAAGACTGCCACGATCCTGTCCGGAAACAGGCGGGCGTTATCTGCGTAGTGGGCGGGGTCGTTCAGGTAGGGTCCGGTCAGCGCGGCGAACTGCTTGTGGTTGGCTTCCTCCGTGGGAGCCGACACCACGGCCAGGCCGTGCAGCGCGGCCGCCGGCACCACCGGATCGGTGTCCCGGCGCCGGGCTTCCGCGGCGTTACGGAGATCCACTACCGTGCGGATGCCGTCGTCGTAGGCCTGCCGCCAGCCGGCTTCCGTGAGCCATTCCCGCCGGCCCATTCGGTACACGCCGCCGGCAACATGCCAGGCATTGACAGCACCATCCCAGTCCATGGACCCGCCCGCTTTCTCCATCCGCACAGCTAACCACAAGCCTGTGAACCCCGCATGTCACAAACAGGTACAGGAAGCACGCAAGGCGGGTACCGGGCACCGGTGAAACGGACCGCCACGTGGCGTACTGTCACAGGTGTCTGTCCCCGGTCCGGGGCTACATTCAAGGGAGATCTGCGATGGGCACTACAGCATTACGACGGCGGCGCGCGGCTTTCGCGGCAGGCCTCGCCACCCTGGCGATGGCACTTGGCTCCACGGCACTTCCTGCCGGAGCGGCGCCGCCGGAAAAGGATGTGGACCTCGTGGCGGTCGGTGACTCCTACACCGCCGGGATCGGGGCCGGGACCACCACACTTTCGTCTTGCACCCAGACCAACGGCGGGTACGTAAACCTGCTCAAAGCCCTGCCGATCGTGGACGGCAACAGCACGAACGCGGCATGCGCTGGGGCAGTCATCGTGGACAGGGCATCGGACATTGCACCCAGCGTGCTGGAGCAAATTGCCGCTCTGACCGCCTCCGGCACACTGTCAGTCCGGACCGAACTGGTCGCCGTGACCGCGGGCGCGAACGACATTGACTTCACTATGCCGTTGAAGGCCTGCGCAGGATCAACGCTCGATGTCTGTGCGCAGGCAGTACAGGGAGTGCAAGCCAGGTTTCCCGCCATGCAGGCCGATCTTGTGGAGGCCCTGACAGCAATTCGAACGGCAGCCCCGCACGCCACCATAGCTGTCTTCGGTTATCCGCTTCTCTTCGATCCCGACGGCCCGCCGACACTGCTGAGCGAGGACGCGCAAAGGCTGGTCAACGCAGGCACGCTGGCCCTCAATAACGCCATTGCCCAAGCCACGGGTGCCCCGAGGGTGAAGGCCAAAGCTGCCTACGTCGACGTCACCAAAGCCTTTAAAGCACACGCGGTGAACTCAGCCTATCCGTGGATCAACTTCAACCCGGCAGATCCCTTTGCCCTGCAAAACTTCCATCCAACTGCTGCCGGCCACCAGGCTTACGCCGACGCACTGTCCGAAGCGGTGAACCTCAACAAGCTGGCACGGCCTTAGCCGGCAGGGTGCCCGGCGGGCAGAGTCCTACCCGCGCCGGTCCAGGCGGTATTCCAGGCCGGCGCGGACCATGGGCCATTCGTGTTCCAGGATGGAGAACACCACGGTGTCACGCAGCAGGCCGTCGCTGGTGCGGGAGTGGCTACGGAGGACGCCGTCCTGTTTGGCGCCCAGCCGGGCGATTGCCTCGCGGGACTGGTGGTTCAGCCAGTGCGTGCGGAACTCCACGGCCGGGCAGCCCAGCGTCTCGAACGCGTGCTGCAGCAGCAGGAGCTTGGAGTCCGGGTTTGTTCCGCTGCCCTGTACTGACGCCGCGTTCCACGTGGAGCCGATTTCCACGCGGGGAGTGCCGGCGTCGACATTCATATAGGTGGTCATCCCGATGACCCTGCCCGGTCCGCCGGTTTCCGGGTCGATCAGCCGCGTGGTGAACGGCAGCATTGACCCCTGCTCCTGCAACGCCAGGCGGCGCCGGATCTCGGCCGCCATCCCGGCGGGAGACGGCACGGAGGTGTACCAGAGTTTCCACAACTCGCCGTCCTCCGCCGCCTGCACCAGCCCGTCATGATGGGTTGGGTCGAGGGGCTCAAGGATTACGTACCGGCCAGTCAGGGTAAGGGGCTCAAGGAAAGTCACTGCACCAGCCTAGGACCAAACACCGGGGCCGGTTACGCTGGGGAAAGCCCCAGACCCCGAGCAAGGGAGTGAACGTGTCAGGAACCAATCCGGACCCGGAAGACGACAAGATCACAGGCCTGGAACCCGGCGGCGGAGTTCCCCCGGGCGAAACCCCGCCCGGGGAAGGCTCGGTGGCGGGCACCCAGGAACCCCGGCAACCTGGTTCCGGGAGGGGCCAGCAGATCTTTTGGCTTGGAGCCATCGGCGCAGGCGTCCTGCTGTTCCTGCTGTATTTCATAGGCTACATAGTCGGCTTCTTCGATTAGGCCGCCGCACCTCTCCAGGACTGCGTTAGCTGGGCCAGTCGAAGAAGCCTTTGCCGGTTTTGCGGCCGAGTTCGCCGCGGGCCACCTTGTCGCGGAGGATCTGCGGCGGGGCGAACCGGTCACCGAGGGTGGACTGCAGGTATTCGGCGATGCCCAGCCGGACGTCCAGGCCCACGATGTCCGTGGTGCGCAGCGGACCCGTGGGGTGCTTGTACCCGAGGACCATGGCGTTATCGATGTCCTCGGCCGACGCCACTCCCTCTTCCACCATCCGCATCGCCTCCAGGGCGATGGCCACGCCCAGCCGGGACGACGCGAAGCCCGGGGCGTCGTTGACGACGACGGCGGTCTTCCCGAGTGCCTCGACCCACGTTTTGGCGGCGTCGGCGAGTCCGGGTGCGGTGTGTTCGCCGAGGACCACCTCGATCAGGGTGGACGCCGGGACCGGGTTGAAGAAGTGCAGCCCCAGGAAATTCCCGGGCCGCTTCAGCTCCTTCGCCAGCCCGTTCACCGACAGCGAGGACGTGTTCGACGCAAGGTACGCGTCCGGCGCCAACCGTTCCTCGATCCCGCGCAGCGAAGAAACTTTCAAGTCCCAGTCTTCCGGCACCGCCTCGACCACCAGCTGCCGGTCCTTGAACGCGTCATAGTCCACGCCCACGGTCAGCCGCGAAACCAGCACGTCCAGGTTCGCGTCCACCACGCCACGCTCGATGCTCTTAGCCGCGGCGGACTCCACCCGTTCCCGGGCAGCCTCCGCAGACTGCTCATCACGCTCCACCACCAGTACGTCCGCGCCCTTGACCAGGAACGCATGCGCGATGCCCGCACCCATCCGGCCACCACCCAGCACCCCTACGAAATGCGGCAGGTCAATGGAAGGATCAACGGGCTGGCCAGAAGGAATTGCAGGGTTGCTCATGGGTTTCTACTTTCCGTCAGCGGTGTCGGAGGAAGCGGCCTTCTTGGCCGCGTTGCGGTCCAGGAATTTCTGCATGCGGTCGAACTTGGCCTGCGATTCGAAGAGGATGCCCTGGGCCAGCTGGTCGATCAGCGGGTGCGCTTCAGCCGGGGCATGGAACACGGACTTGGTGATCCGGACAGCGAGGGGGTCCTGCCGGGCGATGCGGTCCGCAAGGCTGTGAGCCGCACCCAGAAGATCTGCGGAGCTGTGGATCTCGGTGATGAGGTTGACGGCCAATGCATCGTCGGCGCCCAGCACTTTGCCCGCCAGGAGGATCTGCTTGGCCACTGGCTCCCCCACCAGCTCCTTGAGCCGCCAGCTTGCACCGGCCGCGGCCAGGATCCCCAGACCGGTCTCCGGGTTGCCGATCCGGACGTCAGGGGTTCCGATCCGGAAATCTGCCGCATAGGCCAACTCCGCTCCGCCGCCCAGGCAGTACCCGTCCACGGCTGCGATGACCGGCATGGGCAGCTTGGCGATCCGCACGAAAATGGTGGAGTTGATCCCCTGCAGGGCATCGTCCCGCCGCCGCTCACGGAGCTGGGCGATGTCGGCGCCGGAAGCGAACACCCCGTCCACGCCGGCGATGATCAGGATCTTGGGATTCTGTTCCAGCGCAGCACAGACGGTGTGCAGCTCATCCACCATCTGCTGGTCGATGGCGTTGCGCACCTCTGGGCGGTTCAGCAGGACCACCACACGGTCACCCTGCTCCTCCACCAGGAGCGCGGAGAACTTCTCGGCCGCCAGATCCACTGCGCCCGGCATCAGATCTTCTCCAGCAGCATGGCCGTGCCCTGGCCGACGCCCACGCACATGGTGGCGAGGCCCACCTTGGCGTCCTCGCGTTCCATGCGGCCGAGCAGGGTGATGGCAATCCGTGAGCCGCTGGAACCGAGCGGATGGCCCAAAGCGATGGCGCCGCCGTCGTTGTTCACAATGTCCGGGTCCAGGCCCAGCCGGCGGATGCAGGCAAGGGACTGCGTGGCGAAGGCTTCGTTAAGTTCGACGGCGGACAGGTCACCGACGCTCAGGCCGGACCGCTTCAGGATCTTCTGCGTGGCCGGGACCGGGCCGATGCCCATGATCTCGGGCTCGCACCCCGCTGACGCGCCGTCGATAATCCGGGCACGCGGTGTCAGGCCGAGCCGCTCGATGGCCGCTTCGGACGCGATGATGATCGCGGACGCGCCGTCGTTCAGCGACGAAGAGTTCCCGGCGGTGACCACAGATCCGCCATGCGCCACGGGCTTGAGCTTCGCCAGCACCTCGGCGGTAGTGCCCGCGCGGGGACCCTCATCCGTGTCCACCACGGTTTCGGCCTTGCGGGTCTTGACGGTGACCGGGACGATCTCATCCTTGAACCGGCCGGCGTCGATGGCGGCGAGTGCACGTTCGTGCGAGCGGACGGCAAAGGCGTCGGCGTCCTCGCGGGAGATGCCGTCCACCCGCGCCACTTCCTCGGCGGTTTCAGGCATGGCATAGGTCATTTTGCCGTCCCGGGACAATGCGCCGTGCTGGAACTGGGGGTTGGTGAAGCGCCACCCGATGGAGGTGTCGAAGATCTGCCCGGGCTTGGCGAAGGCGGCAGTTGGCTTCTCCTGCACCCACGGCGCCCGGCTCATCGACTCAACGCCGCCTGCGATCACAATGTCCGCGGCGCCGGCTTTGATCATGTGGCTGGCCTGGATAATGGCGCTCAATCCGGAAGCGCAAAGCCTGTTGACGGTAATTCCGGGGATGTGCATCGGCAGCCCGGCGAGGAGGACGGCCATCCGCGCGACGTTGCGGTTCTCCTCACCCGCGCCATTCGCGTTGCCAAGGATCACCTCGTCGATGCTGTCCGGGTCCAGGCCGGCGCGTTGCACGGCTTCACGGACCACCAGCGCGGCCAGGTCATCGGGCCGGACCGCCGAGAGCGCACCTCCGTACCTGCCCACCGGAGTCCGGACTCCGCCTACCAGGAAAGCCTGGGGACCTGCGCTTGCAGCCATGGAAACACCCTTCACGCGATTAACAGCACTGTCACCGGCGGCCGGCATGGCGTCCTGCACTACTTACCGACCGTTCGTTCTGTAAATAGTACACGGCAGGCCCGGCCACGCGTAGCCCCACTCAGAGGACGGTGATGCCCAGGTGGGCGGCCAGGAGCGGCGCGAGCAGTCCCAGCTGGTATTCGTCCATGACGACGCCGGCCATGTTGCCGAGGCCGCTGATGCTGCGGAAATCGGCGCCGCGGAGGTCGAAGTCCTTGAGCCTGGCGCCGCTAAGGTCCAGCGTTCCGATGGTGCAGCCCTTCAGCGCCACCCTCGCCGCCACCGCCGAGCCGAGGTCCAGTTCATTGATGATGCAGTCGGTGATGAGCACGTCCGTGAGCTTCGACCCGCGCAGGTTCAGGTAGTCCAGCTTGCCGCCTTCGATCCGGACGGACTGCCACCCTGATTCGTAGAGTTCGGCCGAACCGAGCCGGGGGTTGCTGATCTCAACGTCCCGCCATGTGGTGCGGGCGGCCCGGAAAACGGGGGCATACAGCTCACTGATGACTGTGTCGCGGAATCCGGCGCCCCGGAGTTGGGCTTCGTTGAACGAAACGCCTTGGAGTTCGCACTCTGAGAAGTCAGCGCCGGAGAGCTCCAGCCCATCGGCGTCCAGGCGGCTGTAACGGGCACCCTCGTGGCGCCCGCCGCGGCGGAAGTCCAGGCCGCGGTCCTCGAGGTCCTCAAGCCGGACCGGCGAAAGCCGCGGGGCGGTGACGGCAGCCTTGGGCCGCTTGGTTCCGGACCCAGTCACTGGGCGGATTCCGCTTTGGCGGCGATGTCCGAAAGGTCCTTTGCGAGTGCCTTTCGGCTTGCCGCCATGCCCAGCCTGCCGAACACTGCGGCGAGGACCCGGCTGGCCGCCGTGGGTTTGGACATTTTGGCACCAAAGGTCAGCGTCAGGTCCGTTCCGCCGTCGCGGTTGGCCAGGCTGAACCTGGTGCTGTAATCCGCCCCGCCCTGGGTGGCCTTAATGGTGGTGGTGCGGGGAGGTTCCGCACTGTCCACCCACATCTCCACGGTTTCAGACCTGCCAAACATCTTCCGCGTTTCCTTCCAGCGGGTGCCCTCGGCGTAGGCACCGTCCGTCAGGAGCTGCACCGCCTCCACCCCGGACAGGGTCCCCGGTGCGTTCCGGATATCCGTGATTACGGTCCACACCCTTTCCGGCGAAGCATGGATGTGCTGGGTCAGGCTGAGGCTTTGGTCCATGACATCGAGCCTATCGCCGCGGGCGGACAAAGGCAGGGCGGCCGACCCGCCCGCAGCGCTCACGCGGCCTGCCGGACTTGAAGTAGTAAGCATGCTTCGTGTTAGTGTGAAAGGGCATTGTTTGATCGACGGAAACGAAAGGAGGCCACACCATGGGCCTCGGAGACAAGATCAGTAACGCAGCAGAAGATATGGGCGGTAAGGCCAAGGAAGCTGCTGGCAACGCAACCGACAACGACCGCCTGAAGGCAGAAGGCCAGACCGACCAGGTCAAGGCTGATGCAAAGAAGGTCGGCGAAAATGTCAAGGACGAGTTCAAGCGCAACTAGTCCTTTACCGGGGCAGCCGCAGCGAACGGCGTGCTGAACCGGTAGACAATGGCGGCGAATCCCCCGGATTCGCCGCCATTTTGCTGCCCCGTCCACATCGTTGGTTACCAGCCACTGCGGGTTGGCGTATGCCCCTGCCTCGAGTCGTCCGGCATGGTCATTTCAGCCCGCAGCCCCAGTAGCCGGATGGGCCGGTCCGGTTCAATCCTGCCCCTGAGGTCGAGGGCTCGGGCCAGCACCTCCGCGGGGTCGGCCGTTTCGGGAATCTTGCGGGCATAGGTCTTGGTGGTGAACGGGGCGTACCGGACCTTGAGCGTCAGCCCGACCACCGGCCGCCCTTCAGCGGCAACATCCTCCAGCACCGCCGCCACCAGCTCCCGGACAGCGTCATCCACCTGCGCCGGTTCGGTGAGGTCGCGCTGGAACGTGGTCTCCCGGCTGTGGCCGCGCGCCACCCACGGCGTGTCATCCACCACCGAGGAACCGTCGCCCCGCCCAAGCTGCGCGTACCAGGGCCCCATTTTGGGGCCAAACTCGGGGACAAGGAACTCCGGGTCCACAGCAGCCAGCTGCGAAACCAAAGTGATCCCCAGGGTTGCCAGCCGGCGCGAGACCTTGGTGCCCACTCCCCACAGGTCAATGGTGGGCCGGTTTCCCATGACGTCCAGCCAGTTCTCCGCCGTGAGCCGGAAAACACCGGCCGGTTTGCCGAACGTCGTGGCCACCTTGGCGCGGACCAGGGTGTCGCCGATGCCCACGCTGCAGTGCAGCCCGGTGGCCTCAAGCACCGCATCCTGCAGTTGACGGGCGTAGGCCTCCGGATCACTGGACTGCACGCCGACGAATGCCTCGTCCCAGCCGAGCACCTGGACGACGGCGCCGGGCCGGGAGCGCAGTACGCCCATCACCTCCCCCGAGGCCTGCAGGTAGGCCTCCTGGTCCACGGGCAGAATGACAGCGTCAGGAACTTTCCGCGCGGCAATGCGCAGTGGCATCCCGGATCCGACGCCGTAGGCCCGGGCTTCGTAGGAGGCGGTGGAGACGACGGCCCGTTCGGTGGGATCGCCACGGCCGCCCACGATCACGGGCTTGCCGGCAAGCTCAGGGCGGCGGAGCACTTCCACGGCCGCGATGAACTGGTCCAGATCCACATGCAGCACCCAGGGTTCGCCCACATGCCCCAGTCTGCCCCGCTCCGCCGCACGGCACCAGTATCCCCCGCGTGCGGCTAGCCTTGGGCCATGACGAACGTGGACCTGAGCACCGAGAGCATGGCCGCCGGCGGATCACCCTCACTGGGCGGCTACCTGGCTGTACCCGAGGGCGAGGGCCCCTTCCCCGCCGTCGTCGTGATCCATGAAGCCTTCGGCCTGGATAACCAGACCCGCCGGCACGCGGACCGGTTGGCCCGGGCCGGCTACCTTGCCCTGGCCCTGGACCTGTACAGCGACGGCGGGGCACGGCGGTGCCTCGTGGGAACCATGCGCGCCATGGCAGCCCGCACGGGCCGGCCCTTCATGGACATCGCCACGGCCCGCACCTGGCTTGCGGAATCGGAGCTCAGCAACGGCAGGACCGGGGTGATCGGGTTCTGCATGGGCGGCGGGTTCGCCCTGCTGGCCGCCAAGGACGGGTTCCAGGCCGCATCGGTCAACTACGGACGGCTCCCCAAGGAGCAGGAGGACCTTGTGGCTGCCCTGCGCGGCGCCTGCCCCATCGTGGCCAACTACGGCGGTGCGGACAGGTCCCTGAAAGGAGCGGCCGCGCGGCTCGATTCGGCCCTCGACGGGCTGGGCATCGAGCACAGCGTGCAGGAATTTCCCGGCGCCGGCCACAGCTTCCTCAATGACGTAGAGATGGGCCCGGCACTCCTCCGGCCCCTGATGCGCGTCATGGGTGTCGGCCCCGATCCGGAGTCCGCCCCGGAGGCGTGGCGGCGGATTGAGGACTACTTCGCGCGGTACTTAAGGGACTGACCCGAGGACTTGCGCAGGACGGCGGCCCACCCTCCGAGCCTTTCGGTACTCAGGGGCGGGCCGCCGTCGTGCGTATCCCGGCAGTCCTGCAGCGTTAGCTGAAGAGCTCGCTCTTGGGCGCGTTGTTCTTGACCTTCTGCCAGCCCAGCCAGAGGACCACGGCGAAGAACGGGATGGTGGCCAGGGTCCACAGCCCCAGGTAGAACACCTCGCCATCCTTGCTGGTCATGGTGTCGAAGCCGATGAGGACCGTGATGACGAGCAGGGCGATGAGGCCGGCCCAGCTGGTCCACGGCGAGCCGGGCATCGGCAGGGTGGACACGCTGCCCTTCTTTTTCCGCAGCGCGATCTGGCTGGCGAAGATGGAGCCCCACGTGAAGATCACGCCGATGGAGGCGGTGTTCAGGGCGAGGTCGAACGCGTGAGAACCGCCCAGCCAGATGTTCAGCAGGATGCCGACCAGGTAAACCGTGCCGATGGCGAGGATAGCCATGTATGGAACCCGGCGGGTGGACATGCGGGTCAGCCACTGTGGCGCATGGCCGTTGTTGGCCATGGTGCGGAAGATACGGCCGATCGAGTAAAGGCCCGAATTGCAGGAGGACAGGGCGGCGGTGATGACGATCATGTTCATGACGTCGCCCATCCAGCCCAGGCCCATCTGGCCGAAAACGGTGACGAACGGGGATGTCCCGGCCTTGTACTGGTCCGAGGGCAGCAGCATGGCCAGCAGGGAGACGGAACCGACGTAGAAGACAACGATGCGGAACACGACGGCGCGGATCGCCTTGGGGACTTCGCGTTCCGGGTTCTGCATCTCGCCGGCGGTGATGCCCACCAGTTCGATGGCGTTGTAGGCGAAGATGACGGCGTTCAGCACGAGGATCATGACCAGCGCGCCCTTGGGGAACATGCCGCCTTCATCGTGGAACAGGTTGGCCACGGAGGCGTGTCCGTCGCCAACCTTCGCGTTGGTGACCACCATGAAGGTGCCGACGGCCAGGAAGATGACAATCGCGGCGACCTTGAGGCAGGAGGCCCAGAATTCGAATTCTCCGAAGGCTTTAACGCTGAAGAGGTTCACGGCCACCAGCAGCACCAGCGCGGCGATGGCGGACAGTTCAACGGGGACATTGGGGAAGAAGAACTGGAAGTAGAGGCCGATCGCGATGAGTTCGGCGATGCCGGTCATGGCCCAGTTGATGAAGTACATCCAGCCGGACAGGTAGGCGCCCTTGCGGCCGAACATTTCACCGGCGTAGCTGACGAACGAGCCCGACGTCTGGCGGTACATGATGAGTTCGCCCAGCGCCCGCATCAGCAGGTAGGCGATGACGCCGGCAATGGCGTAAGAGAAGATGAGGGCCGGGCCGGTGGAGGCGAGGCGGCCACCGGCTCCCATGAAGAGGCCGACGCCGATGGCGCCGCCCATGGCGATCATGGTGACGTGGCGCCTGCCCAGCGTTTTGCTGTAGCCCTCGGCGCTGAGGGACGGGTCGACGGCGGTGGATGCTGCCGTGCTGTTCTTGATTTCGGGCGGGGTACTTTGAGGCACAACGGTTCCTTGTGGGTTGGGGGTTGGCCGCATCCGGAAGCGAATGATCCAGCTCACATAATTCGGCCTTCAGCCGTTGGGACGGCTGTTTGTGAGCAGAAGTCTTCGTCTTGCCGAAGCTTCGCGCGGCCTATCCATCGTACAAGATCCATTCGGGTGCCACGTGACGCGCACTACACCCACCAGGCTATGGCTGCCCGTAAAGACACTTTTCGGTATGCCTAAATTTGCTGTATTCTCGTGTCATTACCGCAACGGCGAGGAGATGATCGTGGCAGCACCCACCCTGCAAGTACGCCCGGCCGCAGGCAAGCTGTGGTCACGGCTACTGCTGCTGGGCCCGGCGTTCGTCGCCGCCATCGCCTACGTGGATCCCGGAAATGTCGCCGCCAACCTGACCGCCGGCGCGAACTACGGCTACTTGCTGGTCTGGGTGCTGGTGATGGCCAACGCCATGGCGGTCCTGGTGCAGTACCAGTCTGCGAAACTGGGCCTTGCCACCGGCCTGAGCCTGCCGGAAATCCTTGGCAAGCGGCTGGGAACCCGCTCCCGGCGCCTCTACTGGGTGCAGGCTGAGGTGGTTGCCGGAGCCACCGACATGGCCGAAGTCATTGGCGGCGCCGTGGCCCTGAACCTGTTGTTCGGGCTGCCGCTCCTGCTGGGAGGGGTCATCATCGGCATCGCCTCCATGCTGCTGCTGGCGCTGCAGACGGCCCGCGGACAACGGTCCTTCGAGTACGCCGTCCTGGTGCTCCTGGGAGTGATCGCCGTAGGCTTCATGTCCGGCCTGTTCGTCAACCCGCCCGACGCCGGCAGCGCCTTAGGCGGACTGGTTCCGCGTTTCGAGGGAACGGACACCGTCCTGCTCGCCGCCAGCATGCTCGGCGCCACGGTGATGCCGCACGCAATCTACCTGCACTCCGCGCTGGCACGTGACCGGTTCGGCTTTTCCCCGGACCCGGCCGTGCGGACCCGCCTGATCCGGGCCACCCGGTTCGATGTGCTGGGCGCGCTGCTGCTGGCCGGCGTGGTGAACATCTCGATGCTGCTGCTGGCCGCATCCAGCCTGCGCGGCATCGAGGGAACGGACACCATCGCCGGGGCCCACGCTGCCGTCTCCGCTGCTTTGGGACCCGCCATCGGCGTCGTGTTCGCTGTGGGGCTCCTGGCGTCCGGCCTGGCCTCCACCTCGGTGGGCTGCTACGCCGGCGCAACCATCATGGGCGGCCTGCTGAAGGTCCGGATTCCACTGCTGGTCCGCCGGGTCATCACCCTCATCCCCGCCCTGGTGATCCTCGGCGCAGGAATCGAGCCGACGCTCGCCCTGGTCCTCAGCCAGGTGCTGCTCAGTTTCGGCATTCCGTTTGCGCTGATCCCGCTGATCCGGCTCACCGGCAAACGCGAGATCATGGGCATCCACGTTGACTCCCGCGCACTGAAGATCGCCGGCTGGACCAGCGCCACGCTGATCGTCGGACTGAACTGCGTGCTGATCGCCCTGACCATCGCAGGGCAATCCTGATCACCAGGCCAATCCTGAACGCCGGGGCAACAATCATGACCGGGCAATCCCGGCGCCTGATTCCGGCAGCCCACCCGGAGGCATCCGGAAGCTAGGCTGAAACCATGGCCACCACGCACCGCCGCCCGCCCGCACCACAGCCGGAACTGTACCGGTTCGCTCCCCTGGACTTCGCCGCCCTGGCCACATATGTGGCCATTGCCGGCATCTTCACCGTGGCCGGCGAACTCCTGGCACCGGCGCTTCAGCAACTGGCCCCCTCCCCGGCGGCGGCGTCCTACCTGGTCAACCTGGTCTTCTACGGAACCGTGGCGGTCCTGGCGTTCCTGGCCGCCCGGCGGGTGGTGGTGCGCGACCTAAGGGTCCTGGCCACCCGCCCGTGGTTCACCCTGCTGATGGTCCCGGCGGCCGTAATCGTGATGATGATCCTCACGGCCGTGGTGGTGGCTGCCGGCGGGGAGGCCCAGACCTCCGCCAACCAGGCCGGCCTGCAGTCGCTGATGCAGCAGGTCCCTGCCTGGCTGATTGTGCCCGTCCTGGTGGTGGTGGGCCCGTTCGTGGAGGAGTACATCTTCCGGCACCTCCTGATCGGCAAACTCAGCAGGCGGCTGAACATCTGGCTGTGCTGCGCCCTGTCCGTGGTGGTGTTCGCCGGCATCCATATCGCCGGCCAGGAAGCCATCACCCTGACGGCGCTGCTGCCCTACCTGGCCATGGGCGCCACCCTGGTATTCGTCTACGTCTGGACCGGCCGGAACGTGATGTTCTCCTATTTCGTCCACGCCGCCAAGAACCTGCTGGCGGTGGTTTTCATCTACGCCATCCCGCCGGAACTGTTTGAACAGCTCCAGCAGGCCCACCCCTGATTCCTAAGGCGCTTCGGTGCTCCCCCGCAGGACCAGGCGGTGGCTGCCGGCGGTCCGTCCCGTGATGAACACCTTGACCCCCTCCGAGGCGTTGGTCCCCGCCAGGTAGCGGTAGTTTTCCCCCGGGTTGTAGGCGGGTGGAGTGTCGGGATCAGCCGGCAGGCCCGGCCCGAACTCGATGGCGTCAGCGCCCACCCGGTAACTGCCGGTCCCCTGCACCAGCTGGAAGGCTCCCGGCGTGCCTGAAGCCGGGACCACGCCGTCGAGCACGCCCCCGGGCCGGAACGTCAGTTCCAGCGCAAAGGCGGTGTCCGCACCGTCGAAATCCAGCTCCAGGACGGTCTGCCCCGGCTCGGCCCGGACGGTAATCTCCGTGCCCAGCCGGTGGACCACCGTGGGCCTGCCGGGAAAGTCCATGCTGGCGCTGAACCGGCCCTCGTGGCCCAGCGCGTAGACGCCGTCCTCCCGCCTGCGGGCGGCGGGCAGTGGCAGGTAGAAGTTCGCTGAAAGCTCCTCGGACAGCCGCACCGTGGCGCCGTCACGCACCGTGTGCTGGCTGCGGAACGGGCCCAGGTCGAAGAAACTGCGGGACAGCCGCACTCCGGAGAGGACCGCTGCTCCGTGTGCGAACCGCAGGAACGTGGGGTTGCTGGCCAACCCGGACACCACGCCCGGGACCAGGCCGTCACAGCCGCCGTACACAGTGGTCACTGCTCGCCCGGCCCGGAACCGGTAGGCGCCGCAGGTTTCCAGTGCGGCGCCCGCCGGAGCGAGGGGAACGGGCAGTGTGCTGTCCGGTGCCGCGGCTGCTGCCGTCTCTTCCGGGAGGGCGGCGTGCAGCCAGGGGTCCAGCCGCAGCAGCGCGAGCAGTTTGGCGGGTTCGTGCAGCGGGAGCGTCCCCAGCCAGGCGGCCGCGACGGCAAAGTCCGGGTTGGCGTCCTGGTTGGCCAGCCGCCGGTAGAGCGGAAGGAAGGGGGCGGCGTTGAAGTCCATCCACTGGTCCTGCCGGCGGGAGAACACGGACTCCAGGGTTCCGTCCGAGTTGAACCAGGGCAGGAATGCCGTGAGGTTCCGGCGGACGTGGTCCAGCAGTTCAGGACGGCCCGCATGGTCTGCGATGGCCAGCAGCGACGGGTTGGTCACGGCCGAGGCGTACAGCGCGCTGCGTTCGGAATACATGCCGTCCGGCAGCTGGTCGATGCCTTCGGCCAGCCATTCGGTGATCCTGTCCGCGATGTCCTGCCGCGGCTGCAGCGCGTTGATCCTTGCCAGGGCGGCGCACAGTTCCCAGCGGTGGTTGGGAGTGTGGACTCCCCCTGCCACCAGCGCGTCGGTGGCCCGGGAGATGATGCCGGCCAGCCGGGCCCCCACGTCCGCGAGCGCCTTCCCGGGCGTTTCCAGGGCACTGATGACACCCAGGGCGATGCACGCATCGTTGAGGGTGAAGGCGGAATCCGGCGGGGAACAGAGGTTGGTGCCGTCGAACAGGCCGGTGGGGCCCTGCAGCTGTTCGAGCCGGTCCAGGCACCGGCGCATCGCGTCACCGGTGCCGTCTGCGGCGGAGTCTCCCCCGGCGACACCACCGGCGCCGTCGCCGGCGCCATCCGCGCCGGAGCCGTAAAAGGCGGAGCCGGGCTCCGTGGTGACCGCTGCCAAAGCCAGCAGCCTGCCCATGGCAGCGCGGTGCGGAAGCGCCGCGGCGTCGTCGTCGTGCGTGGCCAGGAACTCTGCCACGCTCCTGTCCGCCGCCTCTACCACCCGGGCGCGGAAAGCCGTGTCAGTCGTTGCCGTTTCCATGGCCCTAGTCCTTCAGTCCGGCGCTGACATCGGCGTTGAGCACGTACTTCTGGAACACAA
Source organism: Arthrobacter sp. Leaf137 (assembly GCF_001423525.1). Lineage (GTDB taxonomy): Bacteria > Actinomycetota > Actinomycetes > Actinomycetales > Micrococcaceae > Arthrobacter. The sequence continues at coordinate 559,703 of NZ_LMOI01000001.1, forward strand.
AGAACACGAACACCAGCGGCAGGAGGGAAATCACCGAGGCCCCCAGCAGCACCGGCCAGTCGATGTTTTCCGCGCCAACGATGCTGCGCAGCGCAACCTGCAGCGTGTACCACTTGGGGTCGTTGAGCACGATCAGCGGCCAGATGTAGTCGTTCCAGCGCCATTGGAAGGAGAAGATGGCCAACGTGAACAGGATGGGCTTGGACAGCGGGAGCATGATCCGGAAGAAGATGGCCAGCTCACTGGCGCCATCGATCCTGGCGGAGTGCAGCAGGTCGTCCGGGACGGTCAGGAAGAACTGCCGGAACATGAAGACGCCGGTGGCCGTCAGCACGGAGGGCACGATGATGCCGGCCAGCGAGTTGTAGAGGCCCAGGTCCCGGATGACCGAGAACGTGGGGTTCAGGATGACTTCGGTGGGCAGCATGGTGGTGGCAAGGATGCACACGAAGAACAGCCGGGTGCCCTTGCTGTTGTACTTGGCCAGGGCGTATCCCGTGCAGGCACTGAAGAAGACCGTGAGGACCGTGGTGACGATGGAAACCGTCGCCGTGTTCAGGAAGTACTGGGCGAAGTCCACCCGTTCCCAGGCGTCCACGAAGCCCTGGAAGGTCCATTCGCGCGGAATCATGGACAGCGGGTAGCTGAAGAGTTCGCTGCCGGGCTTGAAGGAGCTGAGCAGGAACCAGAGCAGCGGGAACGCGTAGATCGCGGCGATCAGCCAGGTCACCACGGTGAGCGGGACGGATGCCTTGGCGCGGGCCTCCCGGTTTCCCCGCGGCTTCTTCCCCGGGGAAGCGGGCGGGGAAGCGGCGGTCTTTCCCGCCCCGACGGCCGCTTCATCGGCGACGGCGGGAGGCAGGTTTGCAGCTGTTGCCATGGGTCAGCCCTTCTTCCGGTTGAACCGCAGCTGGATCAGCGCGATGGCCAGCAGGACCACCATCAGCACTATGGAGGCGGCGCTGGCGTAGCCCACCTTGGACTGCTCGAAGCCGGTCTTGTAGATGTACTGCACAATCAGAGTGTTCTCCGTTCCAGGCCCGCCGTTGGTGAGTGCCTGGATCATGGCGAACTCCTTCATCGCATGGATGGTGGAGAGCAGGATGACCATGAATGACGTGGGCGCGATGGCCGGGAGCGTGACGTGCAGGAAGCGCTGCCACGCGTTCGCCCCGTCCAGCTCGGCTGCCTCCAGCAGGGCCTCGGGGATGTTCTTCAGCGCGGCGATGAAGAGGAGCATGTTGAACGCGGTGCCGCCCCAGGCCGAGGCGAAGATGACCACCGCGAGGGCCAGGTTGCCGTTGCTGGACCACGGGACGGGGCTGCCGCCCAGCAGGGAGATGATGAAGTTGACGAAGCCGAAGTCCTGGCCGAACAGCCACTTCCAGATCACGCCCACCACGATGGGCGAGATCAGCCAGGGCAGGAAGATCACCATCTTCGCCGCAGTGCGGCCGCGGACGGCCTTGCTGACCAGCAGCGAGGCCACCCCCAGCGAGCACACGTACACCAGCGGCACGGACAGGACCGTGTAGGCGAAGGTCCTGCCCAGCGCCGCATAGAACGTGCTGTCCGCGAGGAGCTTCTGGAAGTTGGCCAGGCCGATGAAGTGGAGCTTGCCCACCCCGCGGTAGTCGGTGAACGAGTACAGCATCCCCAGGGCGCCCGGCCAGACGAAGAAGACCAGGAAGAGCACCACGTTCACGCCCACCAGGACCAGCGGGGCTATGACGTAGCGGTTGCGGCGCTTCTGCTGCGACTTGCTCCGGACCGCCCCCGTGGGGGGCGTCCCGGGAGCCGCAGTAGTGCTGATGGTTGGGTTGGCCACTGGCTTAGGCGCCGTTGTAGAGCTTCACGATGTTGTCCACCGTGGTTTTGGCATCCTGGCTGCCGGAGAGCATCTTCACGGTCTCTTCACGCAGCGGGTCCCCGGAGAACGGGGTTTCGGCGTAGGCCTCAGCCACCACGCGCTTAATGGCGTTGTCGCCCTTGGCGTCGTTTTCGGCGATCTGCTTCTGGTACAGCTCAAAGGACGGCTGCTGGAACTGGTACTCCACCTTGAGGTCCTTGGCCGGCAGGTAGCCGCCCAGCTGTGCGAACTCGGTGTAGTTGGCGTCCTCGTAGAACCAGTCGATGAACTTCTTGGCTTCCTCGTCCGCGCCCGTGTCCTTGAAGGCCACCATGAAGCCGCCGCCAAGGTTGGTGGCGTTGACTTCCTTCTTGGGCAGCGGCACCGAGAGCCACTCGAAGTCCTTGATGTTCTTGTTGAAGTCGGCCACCTGCCAGCTGCCGGAGTAGTACGCCGCCACCTGGCCGCTCTTGAACATGGCGTTGCCGTCCTCGCCGCTGAGCCAGACGGACTTGGGCATGGTCTTGTCGTCATTGATCTTCTGGAAGTACTCCAGGGTTTCCACGGCCTTGCTGTCGCCGGCGTACTTGCCGTTCTCCTTGGCGAAGGCGGTGCTGCCGAACTCATACATCATGGCGCGGAGGCGGTGCCCGGAGCGGTCCATGACAACGCCGTACTTGGCACCGGCTTTTTCGCGGACTTCGGTGACGGCGGCAATGAACTCGTCCCAGGTCCAGGTGCCCTCGATGGCTGTGGGGTATTTGACGCCTGCCTTGTCGAACAGGCTCTTGTTGACGAACAGGCCCACTGCGGTGAGGTCCGAGGGGATGGCGGGAATGATGCCGTCCGGGGATTCCTGCAGGTACTTTTCATCGATGCCGTGGGACTTGGCGATGTCAGAGAGGTCCTGCAACTGGTTGACCCACAGCGGGTCGATGCTGGTGACGCGTGCCAGGGCCGGAAGGTCGTTGGCGGTAGCGGCGTTCTTGAGCTTGGTGGTGATGTCCGCGGTGGGCACGTCCACCACCTCGATGGTGATGCCCGTGGCTTCCTTGTACTTCTTGGCCGCCGCAGCGAAAGCGCCGCCCTGGTTGGTGTCACCGGAGAGGACCAACTGGAGCGTCTTGGACCCGGAGTCCGAGGAACCACCCCCGCCACCGCAGGCAGTCAGGCCGGCGGCAAGGGCTGACAGTCCAAATGCGGTCAGGCCGAACTGGCGGCGGGTGATGCTTGAGATTCTTGTCTTCTCTGACAATGGTCTGTCCTGTCTCTCAGTGCTCCTGGCCTTGCAGCAAGGCCTTTGCCGGTGGTGAAAGCTAAGCCCATTCCGGCAGCATTGCCGACGAGGAAAAGCCTTTCCGGACCCAACTGTGACTTATGTCATGACATATTGTCAAGAGCACTTTTCAGCGTTGTAGATCCTTATCGATCGCGGGAAAGCGCACCCCTACCGCTCGGGCGCATGCGCCTTTAACGTTGTGGGATGGGACTGAATATCCAGATTGTCATCGACTGCCGCCGGCCGCACCAGCTTGCGGACTGGTGGGCCGAAACCCTCGAATGGTCGGTTGAGCCGCAGGATGCCGGGTTCATCCGCTCCATGATCGAGCAGGGCTTCGCCACCGAGGACCAGACCACCACCCACCATGGGAACCTGGTGTGGAAGGACGGGGCAGCCATCCGCCCGCCGGATGAAATCGAGTCCAAGGCGCCCAGCCGCCGCCTCCTGTTCCAGTCCGGCGAGGAGGAAAAGGTGGTCAAGAACCGTGTGCACTGGGACGTCAACCTCGCCGGACGGGACAAGGACGACGTCCGGAGCGAGCTGGAAGCGCGGGGCGCCACGTTCCTGTGGACGGCGCGTCAGGGACCGCATTCCTGGCACACCATGGCGGACCCCGAGGGGAACGAGTTCTGCATCAGCTAAGCACGATTACTAGACTTGGACGGTGAGCAACCAAATTCCCGCCCCGGTGTCCGATGTCTTCGATCCCATACGCTGGCGGGTGGTTGCCGGTTTCGAGGACTTCCAGGACATGACCTACCACCGCCAGGTGGAGCGGGACGCCGACGGCGGCTGGGTGCGTGACCTGCCGACGGTCCGGATTGCCTTCAACCGTCCCGAGGTGCGCAACGCCTTCCGCCCCGGCACCGTGGACGAGCTCTACCGTTCACTGGACCACGCCCGGATGACCCCGGATGTGGCCACCGTCCTGCTCACCGGCAACGGCCCCTCCCCCAAGGACGGCGGCCACTCGTTCTGTTCCGGCGGGGACCAGCGGATCCGGGGCCGGGACGGGTATCGGTACGTAGTACAGAACACAGCCGACGGCGAGACGCAGGAGACCATCGACCCCGCGCGCGCCGGCCGGCTGCACATCCTTGAAGTCCAGCGGCTGATGCGCACCATGCCCAAGGTGGTCATCGCCGTCGTCAACGGCTGGGCGGCCGGCGGCGGGCACTCGCTGCATGTGGTGGCAGACCTGACCATCGCTTCCCGGCAGCATGGCAAGTTCAAGCAAACCGACGCCACGGTGGGCAGCTTCGACGCCGGCTACGGCTCGGCCCTGCTGGCCCGGCAGATAGGGCAAAAGGCGGCCCGTGAGATTTTCTTCCTGGCGCGTGAATATTCCGCGGAGGACATGGTCCGGATGGGTGCCGTCAACGAGGCCGTGGACCACGACCGCCTCGAGGACGTCGCCCTGGAATACGCCGCGGACATTGCACGGCAGTCACCGCAGGCCATCCGGATGCTGAAGTTTGCGTTCAACCTGGCCGATGACGGCCTGGCGGGCCAGCAGGTCTTCGCCGGTGAAGCCACCCGGCTGGCCTACATGACCGATGAGGCGGTGGAGGGCAAGGAAGCCTTCCTGCAAAAACGGGACCCCGACTGGTCCGGCTTCCCGCACTACTTCTAAGGCAGGAGCGGTATATGAACAGCACCTCCCCCAACACCAGCCACCTCAACATCGAGCCCGTGCTCAAGGCCCTGGCCGCCGCGCTCCACGGCGAGGGTCCCGCCGTCGAACTTTCCATCGGTGCCGACGGCGCCCTCGTGGTGGGGCACATCGAAACCCCGGGCTGCGATGACGCGGTGGCAGTGGTCCGCACCTCCGGTTCCACCGGTGCGCCCAAGGCCACCGTCCTGACCGTGGAGTCCCTGGCGGCCTCCTCGATGGCCACGGCACTGGCGCTCAAGGGCGAAGGCCAGTGGCTGCTGGCCCTCCCCGTGCAGTACGTCGCCGGCATCCAGGTCCTGGTGCGCTCGCTGTTCGCCGGGACCCGGCCGTGGGTGATGGACATGTCCGGCGGCTTCACGCCCGAGGCCTTCACCGCCGCCGCCCTGGAGCTCACGGACAAGATCCGGTACACGTCCCTGGTCCCCACCCAGCTGCAGCGGCTCCTGGACGATCCTTCCCCTGACACGCTCGCCGTGCTCCGCCGCTTCAACGCCATCCTGCTGGGCGGCGCCCCCACCCCGCCTGCTCTGCTCGACGCGGCCCGGGAGGCCGGTGTCCGCGTGGTCACCACCTACGGCTCGGCGGAAACCTCCGGCGGTTGCGTCTACGACGGCTACCCGCTGGAAGGCGTGTCCGTCCGGGTGGCCCCGGACGGCCGCATCCACCTGGGCGGCGACACCATTGCCGCCGGCTACATCGAGGCCCCGGACGAGGAAACCGGCACCTTCTTCGAAGAGGACGGCGTCCGCTGGTACCGCACCAGCGACATCGGCAAGATCGACGACGACGGCCGCCTCACCGTGCTGGGACGCGCCGACGACATGATCATCACCGGCGGCATGAAGGTTTCCGCCGCGGACGTCCAGGAAAAGCTGGAAAAGTCCGACGGCGTTGCGGCGGCTTTCGTGGCCGGCGTTCCGTCCGAGGAATGGGGCCAGGCCGTGGCCGCCTACGTGGCGCTCGCCGCGGGAGGCGCCACGGACGACGATAACGCGGGTCCTGCCGCCGACGTCGACGGCCTCCGGAACTCCTGGCACCGGGAACTGGGCTTTGCTGCGCCAAAAACTGTCCTCACCGCGCCTGCCCTGAAGATGCTGCCGAACGGGAAACCGGACCGGATGGCCATGACCGCCGAACTCAGCGCACTGCACCGGGGAAAGTAGAGTGGACCTGCACTACTGCGGCGCATGCCTGCCTGGCATCCTGCCGCTTACACGAAACAACATGAGGTACTGACCGTGGCAACAGCCGCCCAATGGATCCAAGGCGCACGCCTGAGGACGCTTCCCGCCGCGATTGCGCCGGTGCTCATCGGCTCCGCCGCCGCCTATGCGATGGATTCATTCCTTCTGCCCAACGCCATCCTGGCAGCGCTGGTGGCCCTTCTGCTCCAGGTGGGCGTGAACTTCGCCAACGACTACTCGGACGGCATCCGCGGAACGGACGACGACCGCGTGGGTCCGCTGCGCCTGGTGGGCTCCGGAGCGGCCAAGCCGGAGCACGTTAAGCGGGCTGCGTTCGCAACCTTCGCCGGCGCCATGGTGTTCGGGCTGGCACTGGTGGTCATCACCCAAAGCTGGTGGCTCATCCTGGTGGGCCTCGGCTGCGTCATGGCCGCCTGGGGCTACACCGGCGGCAAGAACCCCTACGGTTACATGGGCCTGGGCGACGTCTTCGTGTTCGTGTTCTTCGGCCTGGTGGCCACCCTGGGAACCACCTACACCCAGGCCGGGCAGGTCAGCCTGCCCGCCGTCATCGGCGCCATCGGTACCGGACTGATTGCCACTGCCCTGCTTATGGCCAACAACGTCCGCGACATCCCCACGGACATGCAGGCAGGCAAGAAGACCCTCGCCGTGCGGCTGGGGGACAAGCATGCCCGCGAAAGCTACGTGCTGATGCTGGCTGTCGCCATCCTGTTGGTGGTCATCCTGGCTCCGGGACGTCCGTGGATGCTCATTGTCCTGCTGCTGATCCCGGCCTGCCTCATGCCGGCCTGGCTGATGATCAACGGCCGCAAGCGCAAGAGCCTGATCCCGGTACTCAAGCAGACAGGGCTGATCAACCTTGGCTACAGCGTCCTGTTCTCACTGGGACTGGTGCTCAGCCACGGCTTCTGAGCCGTCTATTACCGGCCACGGATAACCGCCCTGGCCCGCTGGCCGCGTCAGTTCTGCGGCTTGGGGTTCCTGGCGTCATTGTTGATGGCGACGTCCGGGTTGGCGTCCAGCAGGGCGTCCTCGGCGTTGGCGTCCCGGACCTCGCCCGCGGAGCGCAGCGGCTTGGCCTTGCCGGAGAACCGGTGGTGCAGGTTTGCCGTTGCAGCGTCCCGCTGCTTCTGGAAGAACAGGTAGCTCACGGCGAAGGCGATCACTCCGGCGAAGACCACCGACATCAGGGCACCCAGCTGCAGGAGCATGAAAACGACGAACAACGGCACGAAGAGCGCCAGGCGGATCAGGGAATATTTCAAAAAGGCCACATTCAAGTTTAGCCGTCTCCGGCCCGCGACCCCCTGCGCCTGCGGACGATAGACTTAGTGGCATGCTTCTCCGTGTGGCTTTGGCCGTGGCAGTCCTCGTCATCTTTGTGTATGGCCTCGTGGACGTGATCCGCACCGATGGCCGTCTCACCCGCGGAATTTCCAAACCCGCCTGGATCGTGGTCATGATCATCCTGCCGGTGCTGGGCGCGATTCTTTGGCTTCTCATTGGCCGTCCCCGTGCCGCCGCACCGCAGCAGCAGGGTTACCGCCACCCCACCGCACCGGACGATGATCCGGAGTTCCTCCGCAATCTCGAGGTCCGCCGCCGCAACGAGGCAGAAGCCGCGCGGCTGAAGAAGCTCAAGGACGATCTCGAGGCCAAGGCCAAGGAATCCGACGGTAACAAGGGCAAGCACGAAAACGACCACGACACCGACGGACTGAAGTAGGGCCCATGGCTTATGACCCTGACGGAGAAGAACGGCTGCGCACCACGCCCACCGGTACAGCCCCGCCGTCAGGGCCAGCCCAACCTTCGCCGCCGCCCCGGCCAGGACTGTCCTACGCGGCCCCGGCGCCCATCGCCGTCGCCCCTCCCGTCCCCGGTGCCGTGCGGCTTGCCCGGGCCCTGTGGCTCCTCAGTTTCGTAGCGGGGCTGACCGTCCTGGTGGGGTCTTTCCTCAGCCGCGACGGGCATCTGGAGCGCCTGCGCTCGGTGGTGGACGGGATGGCCCCCGGCGGGGATGCGGAGGCCGTCAGCACCGCCAGCGGAATCGTTTTCTGGGGCAGCGTGGGGGCACTACTGTTGGTGATCCTTCTCGAGGCCGCCCTCCTCGGCGCGGTCCTGGCACGGCACAACTGGGCACGCTGGGCGCTGGTCCCGCTGCTGGCGGTGCAGGCCGTGGCAACGCTGCTCGCCACGGCGTTCCTAATGCCGGAAGGTGACAGTGCCAACTACGTCATGTTGCTCTGGGGAGCCCAACTGCTCCTCACGCTGGTGGGGCTGGTCCTGCTGTTCCTCCCGGCCTCCAACGCCTGGCTGAAGAGCCGCCGAACAGTCCGCCGCTAGGCGGTGCGCTGCCGCTGAAGAGCTGCTGACTCCGCCAGCACGCCCTCGCAGCTGCGGATCACCACACGGCAGGCGTCGATGGCCGAGCGTTCCGTGAGCGGATTCTCGGCAAGGGCCCGCCACCGCAGCAGGCACCGCCGGGCCTCGTCGGAAAGCTCATCCGGCGTGGCGTCCGCCTCCAGGCCCAACCGCACGTGGGTGGCGGCACCCAGTCCGCCGACGAGGCGTTCGGCGTCGGAGGCAAGATCGGATTTCAGGGACACACCGGTGGTCCGCAGTGTTGCCAGCAGCCGCAGTTCGCGGAATTCATGGGCATTGGCCTGAAGGCGTTCAAGGGAGCTGGCGAGTTCTTCCGTCCCTTCGCGCGGACTGGACCGCAGGAGCGCCTCGACCCCCACCAGCGCCGTACGCGCCTTGAGGGCCCCGGCGCGGGCCTGGAACTGCCGTTCCAGCAGTTCCAGCAACGGATCCAGGCCGCTGCGCCGGGCAAGTTCGTGGGCCAGGGGGGTGGGTTCATTGAACCCGTTGCGGATAAGGACCACAGCAAGCCGGATGCCGAACAGACCGAACCTGGCAAGCAGAGTAGCCCTGGCCTCGGATGTCAGCCGTTCGGGTTCGGAGCCGCGGAGGAACCGGTCCGCCGAGAGCATCATCTTTTCGCGGGCCGCACGGTCCAGCCCCGCCAGCAGCTGAAGTGAGGCGAAGTCCTGTTGCCGGAGGCTGCGGGCGGTCTGGGCGAGCAGGCCCGCCACCGGAACCACTCCCAGCGCGAGCTTCCGGAGGTTGTGGTCGCGCCGGTACCGTTCGGCGATATCTCCGGCTGAGAGCAGCGAGTCAATGCGGCCGGCGCCCACCTCATCGGCCCGGGACAGCACGGCCAGTGCGTTGACGGTGCCGGACCTGCCTGACTCGGTGTCCTTGAATGATTCCAGGAACCGCAGGTCCGAAGCATGCATATGCCGCATTAGGTATACGATTGCGTCGGCCTGCGACGGCGTATCCGCAGGAGTAAGGAATCCGGTCGCCACGGCTGACACATCCTCGGAAAGCGACGCGATGCCGGGGGTGTCGATCAGTGTCATGGCCCGGAGCGTGGGCGAGGGCCACTCGACGTCCAGCCGCTCGGCGTCTTCGGCGCGGACATCACCCAGGACGAAGACCAGCCGCCCATCCACGCGTTTCAGCGGCAGCGGACGCGGTTCGCCGTCCCGCAGGTGAAGCATGATCCTGGGTGTCCGGCCATACCGGTACCACGTGACGATCCGGGTGCACTCGCCGGTGTCCGTGGGCGCGATTTCCTCGCCGATGATGGCGTTCAGCAGCGTTGACTTGCCGGCCTTGACCATGCCGGCGATGGCAATGCGGAGGGGCTCTGCCAGCCGCTGCCCGTACCCCTGCAGCAGGGCCACGGCAGCGGCGTCGTCAGCGTAGACGTCCAGGGCGTCCCGGACCAGGCCCGCGGCCCCGGCAACGGTATCCGCAGTCATCCGGCCGCTACCGGCGCGAAGGGCCGGGACGCGGCCACTTCAGTTGCCACCGCGGCCGCTGCCGCGTGCAGGGCGTCCACCTTCTTGAGTTCGGCCTTGATGTCCCTGATCCGGACGTCCTTTTGCAGGGTGAACGTGGTGGCTGCTTTCTGCGCCACGGCCACGGAGTCGGACAGCGACCTGTGGTGCTCCTCTGCGATCTCGGTGAAGTGGTCCCGGATGGACCGCTGCACCAGCCGCAGGCGGTCCTTGAGCTGCTTGCCCACTTGGAATGTCACGTCGTCGATTTGGCGCCGGACCAAAGCTTTGGCCTCGCCCCGCCGCCGCTTGAGCCGGGCTTCCCGGTCCTCCCGGTAGGCCTTGCGTCCCAGCAGCAGGCCGGCGCCCACGGACAGCGGATTGATCAGCGCCATGCCGAAGATCCCGGTCAGCAGGCCAAACATCAGCACACCGCCATACGAACCGCGCATGCCGATCAGGACTTTCTGCATGGGATTGATGCGGCCAGGGTCAAGGGCCGGCATCTCCTCCACGGGGTCCAGGGCGTCGCCGGTGTCGGAAACCCTCAGGGCCGGGATCCTTACCTCGTCGGCGGCAAAGTGCTCGGCCACCTGCGAGGCCAGCCAGTGCGCCCGCTCGCTGGTCCACACGAAGGTGTCCGAGATGGCTGCGGCGGAGCATTCCTCCAGCCACTTGGAGAATTCGTTCCACGTGGGCCCGGGATCGCCCTGGTCAATGGCGGCCTCGGCTTCCCTCTGGATCCGGCGGAGCCGGTCGCGGAGGTCGTACTCCATGTCCGCAATGAGGTCGCTGATGCCGTCGCTGAGTGTGACCTGCCAGCGGGCCGAACGCTTCCGAAGATCATCGGCTTCGGTTTTGGCCAGTTCCAGGCCCGCGATCATCCGGGGTGTGCCGGCGGGGTTCTCGAGGGCATCGAGTTCGGACTGCAGGGACAGCCGCAGGTTTTCGGTGACCGAGAGCAGGTCCTGGCTGACGTGCCGGCGCTGGAGCCGCTCCGATTTGCCCACGATTTCGTTGCGCAGGTGCCGGACCAGTGCCGGGAACCCGGACTCGCCGTTCAGCTCGGCGTCCTGCAGCCGGCTGGCCTCGAGCCGGAGGTCCGAGGACAACGGGAAGAGCGGGATGTCCGGTGCAACGGTGTCCAGGCGGGACCGGTCCATGTCCGCCACACGCCGCCACTCCGGGTAGAGGTCAGTCTTGGACAGGACACCCACCACGCTGGGGGTGATCCGCATTGCCTGGCGGAGGAAGCGAAGCTCGGGTTCGGTGTATTCCTGCGAGGCATCGGAAACCAGCAGCATGGCATCGGCCGTTGGGAGGGCCGTCAAGGTGGTGAGCGTGTGCGAGGATCCCATGCCGCCCACACCCGGTGAGTCGATGACCGTCAGCCCGCCGGTGAGGATCTTCCGCGGCAGGTACACCTCGGCGGCCACCAGTTTCTTGCTGTTGCCGGGATTGCCCTGCTCGGAAACGTACGCGGCGATGTCCTCGATGGGGATCGGCTGGCGTTCAACGCTTCCCTCTTCGCCGCCGTCGGAATCCGCCTTGGGAACAAGGATGGCGGCCGAGGCCGGTTCGCCGTGGCGGACCACTGTGGGCACTGAGGTGGCAATGTCATCGTCCACCGGGCACACCGGCGCGTTCACCAGGGCGTTGATCAGCTTGCTCTTGCCCTGTTTGAACTCCCCCACCACGATGACGCGGACACTCGGGTCCCGCAGCCGTCCCGCGGCCTGCTCCAGGCGCTTGCGGAGGTCGGCGCGGTCTGCCGTCTGGGCCAACTGGAGGCCGTGCTCCACCAGCTTGATCAGCTGTCCCGCTGTCATCGGTGTTGGTTTTGCCAGTCCTGCTTCTGCCATAGTGTGTCCTTTGCGTCGGGCTCCGGGTTGGAAGGCGGGCTAAGCCGGGGATAGCCCGGCAGGAGGGTTTCCCCCTCCTGCCGGGCTTTCTGCCCGGACCGGGCCTAGAGGATCACGGTGTTGTCCTCTACTTCGATGTCGGTGTTGATCTCGGAGTTGTCCTGGAAGGAGTCCTCGACCTGCAGCGAGTTGTCCTGGAAGGAATCCTCAACCTCCACCGAGTTGTCCTGGAACGAATCCTCGACGTCCACATCCGTGTTGATCGAGTTGTCCGAGTTATCGGTGGTAGTGGTGTTGGCCACGTTGTCCAGGTCGACATCCAGGTTGGTGGAGTTGTCCGAGTTGTCCTGGAAGGAATCGGCGATGTCCACGTCCGTGTTGATCGAGTTGTCCGAATTGTCGGTGCTGGTGGTGTTCCCCACGTTGTCCAGGTCGACGTCGATGTCTGTGGAGTTATCCGAGTTGTCCGAATTGTCGGAGTTGTCGGAATTGTCGTTGTACGAGCCGTTGGTGGAGTTGTCCGAGTTGTCGGAATTATCCGAGTTGTCGTTGAACGAGTCGTCCACGTCGAGGTCCACGTCGGTGTTGAAGGAGTCGTCGATGTCCGTCTCTTCGTTGCCGATGTTGACGTCGCCGCCGGCTCGGATGGAGTTGTCGGTGGAGTTATCCGTCGAGTTGTCCGAGTTGTCGTTGTAGGAGTCCTCGATGTTGTTGGAATCGTCCACGTCGGCGTCGTCACCGGCAGCGATGGAACGGTCGCCGGAGGCGATCACGGAATCGTTGTCGAACCACTGCTTGACGTCGCCGTCGGCCCAGATGTTCTGGTTCACGGACTGGTCAACGATGTTGTCCCGGTCGTCCACCGTGGAGGTGTACGAGTAGTTGTTCACGATGTGGTGCAGCTGCTGGATCGCGTGCCCGTGGTCATCGTGGTCATGGTCGTGGTGTCCGCCGTTATCGCCGCCGGCCGGGGGCGGGGTTACTGCGCCACCGCCACCGCCGTTGTGGCCGGTGTCGGCGCTGTTGCCGCCGGTGCTGTACTCGCGGTCGAAGCGGGAAGCGTTGACCGTGATGGGGGCGTAGTCCAGCACTACGGGCATTGCGGCATCCACGTCAGCTGAGCACACGCCGCCCAGGCCGTGGTCTTCCAGGACGCGCTCCGGATCGTCCAGGAATTCCTGGGCCGCCTGGCGGTCGCCGAAGAGGCTCATCAGGAACTGGACGAGATCATTTGCGAGTGTCATTTTGTGGTCCTCAATCTTCTCTGTATTGCGGATCACCGGGCATCGTTGCCGGGTTGGAACCAACGTACGGGCCCCATACCGGCCCGGGCATCGGGCCGGTTCCCCCTACCGGCCGGTGCACCGCCGGGGAACAGCGCTGCCGTCCGTTAGGGGCATTAGGGGTTTACTCCTGCGGGGGATTCTCGGCGGCCAGGGCGAGCCGCAGCCGGGCCAGGAGGTCCGACCGGTTCTCCGCCCCCAGCCGGCGCCGCATCCGGGCAATGTGGTGTTCGGCGGTGCGCGGAGAAATGTAGATGGCCTCGCCGATCTCGCGGTAGGTCTTGCCCTCAAGGACCAGCCGTGCCACCTCTTTTTCCCGCTCGCTCAGGCCCGAGCCGTCCGGGTGCAGGCCGTTGCCGGACTCGGCTGTGGCCGCTGCCCGCGGTTCGCCCGTTCCGGCGCTCCCGTTGCCGGGTGCGTTTCCCTGCGGGTGGAGGTCCCTCGCACAGGACAGCAGGCGGACCATGTCCTTGCGTTCCACAGCGCGCGCGGCCGCGTGGCCGGCGAGCCTGGCACCTTCCCAGGGCATGCCCATCCGGCCCAGGCCCCGTGCCGCCGCTTCCACATCGGCGGGCTGGAAAGAACCGGCAAGGACGGAAACCCAGGCTTTACCGGCGCCGGCCAGCACGGTGGCAAGGTGGCTGTTTCTGGCAGCCCGGGCCAGGGCCGTCGCATGGGGCGCAAGTGCGGCAGGGTTTTCGCTGAGGAGCGCAGCCTGCACCGCGGCCCAGTGGAACGGCACGGCCCACAGCGGCGGGCTTCCCAGCCGTTCGAGCAACTGGTTTGCCTCGTCGAAGTAGTGGGCGATCCGCCTGGTCTCCCGGAGCCGGGCAGCGGTGATTACCAGTTCACCCCACGGCAGCAGGCTGTAGAGGTCAACCGAGATGTGCAGCATTGCCTCACGGGCGCGTTCCCAGGCCAGCACCAGTTCCGCAATTTCGCCGTTGCGCCTGGCCAGCCCAACTTCCAGCGCAGCGCGCAGGAACTCGTCACGCGGAACGAGGGGCCAATGGTTGGCTTTGGACGCTTCGTTGACGGAGAGCCGCGCGTCCTCCAGTTTGTCCTGCTGCATGGCAGACCACGCCTGGAGCAGGAAGAGCCTCGGTTTCGCCGCGTTCCCGCCCTGCCCCGCAGCGGCCGCTGCCCGGCACACAGTCTCCGCCAGGTAGGGTTCCCCGCTGTGGAGGGCCAGGAGCGCGGCCAGGGCAGCAGGGGTGTCCGGCAGCGGCAGCGCAGAGCCGGCCGCATTCAGCATGTCTGAGGCGTGGATCAGGATGGGAAGGGCCTGTTGCGGATCGTCGGCGAGGGATTCCAGTATCCCCTTGCCCGTGCCGGCCAGCGCGGCTGCCAGCAGCGTAGGCGATTCCGGTGCGGAGTCGGCCCGGAACAGTGCATCCGCGTCGGCGCGGTTGCCGCAACCCACCATCGCGACTGCGGCCAGCGGCGCCGAGGACCCCAGCCTGGGAGCGCCCAGCCAGCTGTAGGCATCGGCACTCCGCGCCAGCATTCCCCTGTGCGCCCAGACCGCGGCCGCCACGTCCACCCCCCGGCGGACGTCAGGCGGGTCGACGCTCACCAATAGGGTGTCGATGATCCGGGTGGCCGAGTCCAGGTCGCCATTGGCGGCAGCCGCCTGGGCACGGCGGGCAGCGGTTGCGGTTTCGTCCGCTCCCGCCAGCAGGGCTTCGTCGTAGAGCCTGCAGGCCAGGGCCGGGTCGTGTTCGAGGGCCTTGTCCGCAGTATGTTCAAGTTCCGCGGCCACGCGCTGGTCAGCCAGGCCGCCGCGGGCAAACTCCCGGGCCAAGTCGCCCAGCGGCTGGCCGTCCGCGGCGTAGTGGGTGACCAGTTCACGCTGGAGTGCATGCACCTTGGACGTGGGCGCTGCCGCCAGCAAGGCGTTGCTGGCGGGCCCGGCTACCGTTCCGTCCGTCAACAATCCTGCCTTCTCGGCTTGGCCGATCAGCACATCAAGACTTTCCACCTCTCCGGCGTCGATCCTGCGCTCCAGGTCTGCGGGGAGGGGTCCGGGCAGGACGAAGCCCACTGACAAGGCAAGGAGCAGTTCCCGGACGGCGGCGTTCTCACCTTTGAGTTGCCGGGCCATGGCCTCGGCAGCGTGGGGCGAGGGTTCGCCGTGGTTAAGTCCCGAATGGTTGAGCCGGGTGTCCAGGAGTTGCGCCGCATCCTGGGGCCGCGACTGGAAGCTTGCCATCCTAGGCCGCCGGATCCGTGATGGGAGGCTCGGACCCGGGGGCAGGGGTAGGTGCGGGATCCGGAACAGGTGTGGGGTCCGGCACGGGAGCGCTGCTGGGTGCCGGTGTCTCGGGCGCAGGCGGGTTCGTCGTCGGGTCCGGCACCGGCGGATTCGTGGTGGGATCCGGCGCCGGCGGGTTGGTCGTCGGGTCCGGCAACGGCGGATTCGTGGTCGGATCCGGCAGCGGCGGATTCGTCGTCGGACCGGGGACGGGCACCACGGTGGCGGGGTCGGTGGGAACAGGTGCCGGCGTACCCGGGGCCGGATCCACTGTCCCGGCTCCCGTGGTGGGCGTCACGGCAGGAACCGTGCCGGTTCCGGAGCCGGTTCCGGAGCCCGTGCCGCCTCCGGTGGTCCCGGGTACAGTGCCTGTTCCCGCGGCCGGGGCCGGTCCGCCCGCTGCGGGACCCGGCGAGCCGTCCGGAGCCTTGGTAGCCGCTGCGGATGGCTTGCTGGTTGGTGAGGCCTCAACGTTCAGGCCGGGACCGGCGTCGGACTTCCTTTTCTGTACGCCGGCGTCGATGCCTGCCAGCGGCTGGGCGTCACCGGCAGCGCCCGCGGCCGCGGCACCTCCGCCACCGGTCACCGATCCGGTCCCGCCCGCCTGGGCCGGCGGACCGCTGTCGGCGCCGGCCTGGGGAACAAACACCGATGTGAGGTCGCTGAAGCCGCCCGGGCTCTGGGCAGCGGTGGCGGACAGCACGGTGAACAGGGCGGCCGCAGCCGCGATGGCGGTGAGCCGCACCGTCGGCTTCGGCGCGTGCGCCCCGCCGTGGCTGTGGCCCGGGCCGTGCCCCAGCGCTGCAAAGGCGCCGGCCGCCGTCGTACTCTTCCGGGACCAGCTGGCCAGCCGCGCGGGAACGTGTCCACCGGTGTCCAGCGGCTCATCGCCGGACGCCGGCACCGGCAGCTTCGCGTCCTCAGAAGCAGGAGCCGCGGCACGCTCCGCGGCCGCACGGGAATGCACAGCTGATACCGCTGCACCAAGGCAGATGGACGATTTGGGATCGGCGTCCACGGCGATGGGGCGGTCCAGCTGCTCGGAGATGAGCTCCGCCACGAGTGGGATCCGCGATGAACCGCCGATCAGCAGGACGGCGGTCAGGTCCGCCGGAGCCAGCTTCAATTGCGCGAGCGATTCCTCCAGCGCATCCACTGTTTCCCGGACGGGTTCCTCGATCAGGGCTTCGAACTCGGACCGGACCAGACGTACCTGCTGCTGGTAGCCCGGCAGCAACACCGGGATGGTGGTCTCGCTGTCCGATGAAAGCGCTTCCTTGGCCTCCACGCATTCGCGCCGCAGCCTTGACAGGGCGGCCAGGACGTCCGCGTCCGCAGGGTCCAGGTCCGCCAGGGCTCCCCCGGTGTGTTCGGCGACGTAACGGAACACGGCGGCGTCGAAGTCCGCGCCGCCGAGGTCGTCAATGCCCTCCGGGCGCCCCACTGCTGCAAACCGGTCATCGCCCGCCTTGGTCAGCACGGCGGTATCGAACGTGCCGCCGCCGAGGTCATAGACGGCGATGGTGCTGCCTTCCTCAACCCGCACCTGGGACGCGTAGTGCAGCGCCGCAGCCTCCGGTTCGGCCAGGAGCGTCACATCATGCAGGCCCTTGGCCGCCAGCGCTTCCAGAACGGCGGAGGTGCGGTGGCTGCCCCACGCTGCCGGGTGGGTGAGGATGATGTCCGACGGCGCTGCCCCCTCGCGCTCGGCCGCCCGGTCCGCCACCCAGCGGGCAACGGTGGCGAAGACCTCTTCGGGGCGGACGGACAGGGTGCCAAGGGCAATGGGCACGGCATCGCCGATGCGGCGCTTGAACTCCCGCACAACGCGTTCCGGCGTTGCGAGCCCGCGGCGCTCAGCGGCCTCCCCCACCAGGACGGGACCCTGCTCGGGGTAGTACACCACGGAGGGCACTGCGGTGCCCCGAAGGCCCAGCGGCAGGCACTCCGGGACGGGTGGAACTCCCTGGTTGAAACGGACAACCGCGGCTGCGGTGAAACTGGTCCCGACGTCTACGGCGAGAACGTAGGTCATTGCTACCTCGGAAAACTGGTGTTTCGCCAGCAAGCTTCATCACAGGCGAACGTCACCAAAGTAGCATCACCAACAGGACCCGGAACAGCCCTGTTGCTACATCGAATGGTTATTTACCGGGGATGCCCCCCGGCGTTTCAGCGGGACCCCGAACAAAAGCCCTGTTCAGGGCCGTAGAAGCCAGGCGTGGCCCCTACGGGTGTCAGAGGCCCGAGTAGGAGTGCAGGCCGTTGAAGAACTGGTTCACGATGGTGAAGTTGAAGACCACGCACAGGTAGCCCACGATCGACAGCCAGGCCGCGCGCGTTCCTGTCCAGCCCCTGGTGGCGCGGGCGTGCAGGTAGCCGGCGTACACCACCCAGATGACGAAGGTCCAGACTTCCTTGGTGTCCCAGCCCCAGAACCGGCCCCACGCCTTCTCGGCCCAGATGGCACCGAACATGAGCGTGAAGGTCCAGCCGATGAAGGCGATGGCGTTGATCCGGTAGGACAGGTTTTCCAGGCTCAGGGCTGACGGAACCAGGCGCATGAAGCCCAGTTTGTCCTCGCCACCGGCGGCCACGGTCTTCTGCCGGTGCGACTGGACCAGCTGCAGCGCGGACATGGCGAAGGTGAGGGTGAACAGGGCCGAGGACAGCACGGCGATGGAGACGTGGATGATCAGCCAGTAGCTCTGCAGTGCCGGGACCAGGTGGCCCACCGGGGTCCAGTACGCCACCGAAGCGGCCACCAGCATGATGATTGCCAGGCCCACCACGAAGGTGCCCAGGAAGCGGAGGTCGCGGCGGATCAGGACCAGCAGGAACACGGCAATGGCCACGAAAGCGCCCGTGGTGAGGAACTCGTACATGTTGCCCCACGGCACGCGTCCGGCTCCCAACGCCCGGGTGACCACGCCGGCGCCATGGATCAGGGCGCCCAGGACGGTGAGGGCCACCGCAACGCGGGCGGGGGCGCGCCTGGCCGCGGAGTATTTCATGTCGGCGCCGGCGGTGACGATGCCGCCGCCCACCGGGGTGCCAGATGCCGCGGACGACGACGGACGCTCGGCCCGGCCGGCCGGCCCGCCAACGCTGGACTCGGCACGGTTGCCGGCGCCGACAGCGGCGGGAACCTTGGCCGGTTCCACGGCCTGTGCGGCCTTGAGTTCGATGGCCTGGAGTGCCCGGCTGCTCTTGGCCAGGTCCCAGGCGAAGGCAATGAAGGCTACGGTGTACGTGCCCGCCGCCAGCAGCATGAAGAGCTCGCTGTACTGGCCCATGGTTTCGTTGATTCCAAACGGCATTACTGGTCCTTTTCGGGCCCTGCGGGGCTTGCTGGTGTGGGGGTGCCTGCGCCATTATCGCCGAGGCTGCTGGGAGTTTGCTGGGACTGGGTGGAATCTTCCTGCCGGTCGCCGTCCTGCTGCGGATCGGCCGCGAGGCCCCATTCCTGGGCCAGCAGGGTGCGTATGGCTGCAGCTTCCCCGGCCAGGCGGTGGTCCTCGCCGCGGGCCAGGAGGCCGTACTCCACCATGGTCCGGCCGTCGTCGTGCGTTCCGGTGCGCACCCAGGCGCGGCGCCGGTTGACGTACAGGGAGAGGATCAGGCCGGCCACTGCCAGGAGCGCGAAGATCAGGGCGTACAGCTGGCCGGGGTTGTGGTGGATGTCCACGCCGACGTACCGCTTGACGCCGTCGAAGCTGATGGAGCCCTTGCCGTCCGGCAGCGTGTAGGTGGCGCCGGGTGACAGGGTGATGCCGCCGGCGTCGAGGTTGCGGGCGTTCAGCGGCGTGAGGTCCTTGACGTCGATCTCGAAGACGTTCTGCGGCGAGCCGGTGTCCAGTCCCAGGTCGCCGTAGTAGGAGTTCAGGGACAGCTGCGGGTTGAACAGCGCGGGGTCGCCGCTAAAGGACACGCCCTGCTCCGTAACGAAGGCCGTCGGCAGGAAGAAGCCCTGGAATCCGAGCTGGTCCGGCTTGGCGTCGGGGACCTTGATGACCACCGAGGAGTAGTAGTTGTCGCCCTGCAGCTTGGCCACCACGGGGCCCTGCATGGCCACGTTGCCGTCGCCGTCGCGGATGGTCACCACCGGGGCGTAGCCGTTGCCGGTGAGGTAGATGCTGGTGCCGCCCAGGGTGATGGGGTCGTTGACCTTCAGCGTCTCCTTCTTGGCAGGCGCGTCGGGGTTTTCCTTGGTGGTGACAGCTGCCGAGAAGTCGATGGGCTGGCCGAACTTGCCCTGCGATTCGCGGTCAAAGGTGATGTCGAACTTGTCCAGCTGCACCGAGTAGGGCTGCAGTTGGCTGGACTGGAAGTTGGTGCCCGGCGTGAACTGGTCATAGCCCACCAGGGTGTTCACGAAGGTGTCGCCTTCCACCAGGATCCGCTGGCCGCTGTAGCCGAAGAGGCCGCCGAGGGCCACTGACACCAGGACCCCGATCAGGGAGGTGTGGAAAATCAGGTTTCCCACTTCCTTGGAGAGCCCGCGTTCTGCGCCCAAAGACGGCCGCGCGCCGTCGGCGTCCCTTACCTCAACGCGGTAGCCGCGCTTCCTCAGCAGCCCCACGGCACCGTGGATGGCGTCCGACGCCGGGATCCCGGCGTCGGCGGGAATGACCAGCGTGCCGTACTCGGGGAGGCGGGAGAGCCGCTTGGGCGTCCGGGGCGGTTGGGAGCGCATGGCCTTGTAATGGGCGATGGCCCGGGGCACCACGCAGCCGATCAGGGAGATGAACAGCAGCAGGTAGATGGCGGAGAACCATACCGAGGAATAGACGTCGTAGAGCTGCAGGCTGTCCAGCAGCTTGCCGTAGTCCGGGTGATCCTTGATGTACTGCGTGACAACGGAGGGGTTGGCCGGGCGCTGCGGAAACAGCGATCCCGGAACCGCGGCCACGGCCAGGAGCAGCAGCAGGAACAGCGCGGTGCGCATGCTGGTCAGCTGGGTCCAGGCGAACCGCAGCATCTCCTTGGCGCCCAGCGCGGGCAGCGCGGCGTCGGCCTTTGCCGCTGACACCTTGTCCGCATCCGGGGCGGGGGACTTCTTCTTTACGTTCACACGCTCGCTCATCAGATCGGCAACTTCACGTCGGTTTGGAACCAGTACTGCAGCTCGGTCACCCAGGTCCCCCAGACGCCGGTGGCCATCAGCACACCCAGCACCACCAGGATGCCGCCGCCGGTCCGCTGGATAGCGAGCCGGTGCTTGCGGAAAAATGCCATGACACCCATGCCGCGGCGCACGGCGAGCGCGATCAGCAGGAACGGGATGCCCAGGCCAAGGCTATAAACAAACGCCAGGAAGGCGCCCTTGGCTGCTGACGAGCCGCCGGAAAGGCTGAGCAGCTGGACAGCGGAGTAGGTGGGTCCGATGCATGGTGCCCAGCCCAGCCCGAAGGTCAGGCCCAGCAGTGGCGCACCCCACAGGCCGGCGGGCGGCTTGGCGTGGATCTTGGCGTCGCGCTGCAGCCAGCCCAGGCCGCCCATGAAGACCACTCCCATGATGATGACCAGCACGCCGAGGACCTGGGTGATCCAGGCGTTCTGGGATCCGGTGATCAGGGTGCCCAACTGCCCGAAGGCCCCGCCCAGCAGGACGAAAATCACGGAGAAACCCAGCACGAACAGACCGATGCCCACGAACATCCGGCCCCGCCGCTGCTTTTGCAGGTCCACGCCGCTGAGCCCGGTGACGTAGCCCAGGTAACCCGGGACCAGGGGCAGCACGCAGGGAGAGAGGAAGGAGACCAGGCCGGCCAGCAGCGCCACGGGGATGGCGAGCAGGAGCGATCCGTTCAGGATGGTTTCGGCGAAGGGGCTGTTCACGGGAGCGTGCCGCCGCTACTCGGCCACGGCGGCGGTGATCAGGGCTTTCAGGGTGCCCTTCTGGATTTCGCCCAGGACACGGGAAGCCACGCGGCCCTGCTTGTCCAGGACAAGGGTGGTGGGGACTGCGCCGGGAGGAACCAGCCCGGACACGGACAGCAGCACGCCGCCGTCCTTGTCGTCGAAGCTGGGGTAGGTGAGGTTGAACGTCTTATCGAACGCTTCCGCGGTTGCCTTCTCGTCGCGGAGGTTGACGCCGTAGAACTGCACGCCCTGGTCCTTGAACTCCTGGTGGAGCTCCTCGAGGATGGGCGCTTCCACCCGGCACGGGGCGCACGCGGCGAACCAGAAGTTCAGGATGGTCACCTTGCCCTGGAAGTCTGCCGGGGTCACCGTGGTGCCGTTGAAGAGGGTGCCGTTGACCTGGATGGCGTCCTTGCGGTCCGCTACGGCGAACTCGGTGACGGAGCCGTCGCCCGCCACATAGTTCTTGTTGTCCCCGGCCCTGGCCTGCTTCGCCAGGGCGTCTTCCTGGGCGCAGCCCGATAGTCCCAAGGTGAGCGCGGTTAGGGCGAGGCCGCCGGCAGCCAGCACGCTCCGGCGCGGGGTCAGGTTGTTGTGGGTCACTGCTTAGGCTCCAGGGGTGCTGGCGGCACCGGGAAGAAGGGACGCCGCCGGTTCGCTGTACTGGACGCGCAGGAGGCTGCCGTCGTCGTCGAACACCAGGGACGTGATGGAGGTGAGGGTGCATTCGCGTTTCCGCGGGTCATGCCAGAGTGGTTTGCCCTCCGCGCTGAGGCGGGTGGCCCAGATGGGGAGCTGGTGGCTGACCATGATGGCTTCGGGGCCGTTGGTGCCGTAGTCGCCGCCGGCGAAATCGATGGCGCTCAGGCGTGCTTCCTGGACCGCCGCCATGACGCGGGATGCCTGCTGCTTGTACGGCTCGCCCCAAGAGGGCCGCAGCGGGTTGACCAGCCGCGGCCAGTGCTTCGGCCGGCGCAGTTCGGCCTTGGTGACCTTCATGCCCTCGAAGTAGTTTTCGGCTTCGATGATGCGTGCGTCGGTGTGGATCTGCAGGCGCAATGCTTCTGCCGTGGGGGCTGCCGTTTCCTGGGCCCGGTCCAGCGGAGAGGCAGCAAGATAGGTGATCCTGGCGCCGGCTTCTGCCTGTTCCCGGAAGTGCCCGGCAAGCATGCGGGCCATCTCCCGCCCCAGTTCGGAGAGGTGGAATTCGGGCAGCCGTCCGTACAGAACGCCGTCGGGATTATGGACCTCGCCGTGGCGGAGCAGATGGACAGTGGCTTGGGGCATGTTTACCAGTTTCTCAAAGATGGCCTGCGATCCGAAATCTTCTACAAAGAGTAGAACTGAAGTTTTTGAAGAAATGTTCCGCTGACGGGAACAAAAGATGCAAATGCATGTTTATACTGGATGCAGCAAGTTAGTTGAGACTTCAACCGATGAAGCTTCAACAGCAGAATCCCGCAGGCACGCAGACACTAGGAGCAACACCATGGCACTTCCCGCAGACGTCACCACCGGCACCTGGACCCTCGACAACTCCCACAGCGAGATCGGCTTCACTGTCCGGCACGCCGGCATCAGCAAGGTGCGCGGGCAGTTCACCGACGCCAACGCCACGCTCGAGCTCGCCGAGGACGTAGCCCAGTCCAAGATCGCCGCCACCATCAACACCGCCAGCTTCGACTCCGGCGACGCCAACCGCGACGGCCACGTCAAGGGCGAGGACTTCTTCGACGTGGAGAAGTTCCCGGAAATGTCCTTCGTGTCCAACGGCCTGGTGGCCAAGGGCAACAGCTACGAACTGACCGGCGACCTCACCATCAAGGGTGTCACCCGCCCCGTGACCCTCGAAACCGAGTTCAACGGCGTGGCGGTTGATCCCTTCGGCAACACCCGCGCCGGCGTCTCCGCAGAGACCACCATCAGCCGCAAGGACTTCGGCCTGACCTGGAACGCCGTCCTGGAGACCGGCGGCGTGCTGGTCAGCGACAAGGTTGCCATCAACCTGGAACTCGCGTTCATCGCCCCCGCCGCGTAAGCAGCGAATCCTTCGGGCGAAACCCCGGCGCCGCCCTCAGGGCGGGCCGGGGTTTCCCGTTTAAGCAGGACCCCTTGCGCAGTTCCCGGCCCAGCCCTGCGGCACGGGAGCGTGAGGCCCGGCCAGGCACGACGACGGCGCTACAGTGAACGCCATGAGCAATTCCCCCAGCGCTCCCCGCAGCGGGGCTGCCGCGATGTTTTCCCTCGCCGGGCTGCCCCTTGAACTGAAGGTCTCCTTCTGGATCTGGTTTGTGGGCGGAGTCCTGTCCCTGCTGGGAGGCCTGCTGGGATTGCTGGCTTCGCTGGTCCTGTTCGCCGCGGCACCGGCGGCTGCCATGGGCGTGGTGGTGCTGATGCTGCTGGCCGCCGCGGTGGGGGCGGCCCAGATGGTCTTCGCCCTCAAGATGAAGGCAGGGCGGTCCTGGGCGCGGGTGGCCCTCACTGTGCTGGCGGCCATCACCCTTGGCCTCGCCGTGGTGAATGGCTCCGCCGGCACCGGCCAGGCCGGGAACTGGGTGGCGTTCGTGGTGGCGCTGGCTGCAACCGTCCTGATGTGGTTGCCGAAGGCGCAGGCCTGGTTCCGCGGAAGTCCGCGCCGGAATACCTCTTCCGAATGATCCCCAAGGGCGGCGGCCGGGGGTACGGTGGTCTTAAGTCATGCTGGGGGTAGGGGCACTGGACCGATCCTCGGCAACCCACCTGTAACCCGACATGAATAGAGGACCGCTCATGAGCACTCCCCCTGTCCCGCCGCCGGGATCCAACGATCCCCACTCCGGCAGTTCAAACACCGGCAACTCGAACACCAACGGCGCTGCCGGCAACCAGCCGCCGCGCTTTGGCGAAAACGCCCCGCAGTACGGCCAGAACGCACCCCAGTACGGGCAGAACGCGCCGCAGCAGGGCCAGGACCAGCCGCAGTACGGCCAGAACGCTCCGCAGTACGGGCAAAACGCGCCTCAGCAGGGCCAGCAGTTCGGTTCGCAGCCGCCGGCTGCCCCGCAGTACGGGCAGAACGCACCCCAGCAGGGCCAGCAGTACGGCCAGGGCTATGGCCAGCAGTTCGGCCAGAACGCTCCAGGTAACGGACAGCAGTTCGGCCAGTCGCCGTACGGCCAGTCCCCCTACCCGTCTGAGCAGCCCCAGCCGGCCGGCAGCAACGGGGTTCCCCAGCTGGTCAACATTTCCTTCTGGCTCCTGCTCGCGGCCGCAGCCATTTTCGTGATTTCCATGCTGACGGGCCTCGGCCAGCTGAACGACCCCGTGTTCCGCCAGACATTCGAGGACCAGATGGAGTCGAGCGGCGCCACCGGCGTGACATACGACGACGTCCAGGGCTTCATTGGCGGAACCCTGGTGGTATTCGCCATCCTGGGCGCCGGCCTGTACTTCCTGGTGGCCTTCTTTGTCCGCAAGGGCAAGAACTGGGCACGCATCCTGGGAACGGTCTTCGCGGGCCTGTCGGTCTTCGGGCTGTTCGGTATCCCCACCTTCGGTACGCTCGGCACCGTCCTGGGCATCGCGGCCATCGTGCTGCTGTACCTGCCGGCCGCTGCGCCGTACTTCCGGAAGCAGCAGCCCTTCGCCAACCCTTATGGCGGCGGTTTCGGCAGCCCGTACGGCCGCTGACCCTTAGCTCCACTCCCGCGGGCGCGGGTTCCGGACCTGCCGGATTTCAGGCAGTCTGCTCCGGGGCCTGCGCCCGTTGTGCGTGGTAGGCAAGGATCTGAAGCTCGGTGGCCATGTCCACCTTGCGCAGGTTGACGCCCTCGGGGACCTGCAGCATCACAGGGGCGAAGCTCAGTACGCTCCGCACGCCGGCCGCCACTACCCGGTCGCAGACCCCCTGGGCTACGGATGCCGGCAACGCCAGCACCACCATGTTGGCGCCGGTCCGGTGCAACACCGCTTCCAGGTCCGCGACATCGCTGACCCGCAGCCACCCCACTTCGTTTCCCACCACCATCTGGTCGGCGTCGAAGATGGCCACCACGTCGAATCCCCTGGACTCGAACCCGCCATACCGGGCCAGGGCCTTGCCCAGGTTGCCGGCGCCCACAATGGCGACCTTCCAGTCGTGCGTCAGGCCCAGTGCGGCTGCGATATGGCGGCTCAGGTACTGGACTTCGTAGCCCACCCCGCGGGTGCCGTAGGAACCTACATGCGAAAGGTCCTTGCGGAGCGTGGAGGAACTCACGCCGGAGGCTTCGGCCAGTGATTCGGAGGACACCCGCTCGATGCCGTCGGCCAGGAGGGTGTTGAGGGCGCGGAGGTAGATCGTCAGCCGTGCCACCGCTGCGGGCGGAATCTGCTTGGCCGGCGTACCCGTGGCGTCCGGCAGGTCCGGGACGGCCTGGGGAGTTGAGTCCAGCGAAGTCACCAGCCCCTCCCTTGCATCGCGTTGTGCCTCCACTCTAGAGCCCCATCGCCGGTGCCAACAAAGCAGGTACCGTCACGTCGGACCGTGCCCCTACTGCGCCATTGCCCGTTGCAGGACGCGTTCCAGCCGGGCTTCGTCGATCTTCCAGAAGTCGCGCTGCACACCGTCCACGAGGACCACGGGGATTTCCTCCGCATAGCGTTCGCGCAGTTCCGGTTGGTTGTCCACCAACTCTTCGCTCCACTTAAGGCCCAGTGCGGCAGTGACCCGGCCGACGGCGTCGCGCGCGTCTTCGCACAGGTGGCAGTTCGCTTTGGTGACCAGGACAACATGGGGTGTGGGCATGCTTTAACGGTAGCGCCGTTGAAGCACGCCTACACCCCGCCCGGCATGCCGGCCGCGGCCGCCCGGTGGATTGACTAGACTCAAGTCCATGCCCGAGGAGAAATACGTCGCCGTTGTGACCCGGCCGGTCGCTGCGCCGCAGCCGGGCGAGGCGGCGTTTTTCGATGTGGACAACACCCTCATGCGCGGCGCCAGCCTGTTCCACGTGGCCCGGAAGATGCACCAGCGGGGGGCATTCACGCTGGCGGAGGCAGCCGGTTTCGCCTGGAAGCAGTTCAAGTTCGTGGCCCGCGGCGAGAACATCGACGACGTCCACGCTGTCCGTGATTCAGCGCTCACCCTCGCTGCCGGCATCGCAGTGGAGGACATCAAGGCGCTGGGCGAAGAGGTCTACGACGAGATGATCGCCTCGCGGATCTGGCCCGGGGCCAAGGCACTGGCCGAACAGCACCTCAGGGTGGGCCGC
Organism: Arthrobacter sp. Leaf137; assembly: GCF_001423525.1. Lineage (GTDB taxonomy): Bacteria > Actinomycetota > Actinomycetes > Actinomycetales > Micrococcaceae > Arthrobacter. The sequence goes on from NZ_LMOI01000001.1 coordinate 586,063, forward strand.
CGCGTCTGGCTGGTCACCGCCACCCCCATTGAAGTTGCGACAGTCATCTCCACCCGGCTGGGCCTGACCGGGGCGCTGGGAACGGTGGGCGAGGTCTCGGACGGAATGTACACCGGCAGGCTGGTGGGAGACATCCTGCACGGCTCTGCCAAAGCGGTGGCGGTGCAGGGCATCGCTGACGAGGAGGACCTGGACCTTAAGCGCTGCTGGGCCTACAGCGACTCCTACAACGACATCCCGCTGCTGTCCCTGGTGGGCCATCCGGTGGCCATCAATCCGGACGCCAAGCTGCGCCGCCACGCGCGCGACAACAACTGGCCGGTGTACGACTTCCGCGCCGGCCGCCGGGCTGCGACGTTCGGCCTCAAGGCCGCAACCATGGGCGGCGCCGTGTACGGCCTCTGGAAGGGCTTCGCGAGGATCCGCGGCCCCCGGGCCTAACCCGGCGCTTCTGAGGGCAAAAGAAATGCCCGCCACCTTGGAAGGCGGCGGGCATTTCCACGCTTTTCGAAGTATCTCTACTTCTTATTGCGGCGCTGGTGACGGGTCTTGCGAAGCAGCTTGCGGTGCTTCTTCTTGGCCATACGCTTGCGACGCTTCTTGATAACTGAACCCACGAAAGTTCCTTACAAACTAGATGCAGTACCTGTCTGATGGAAATGGTCCGCGGACAAAGCTACGAACTGAACAACTGACAGATTCTTACAATGACGTAAAACGTTCCTTAACAGCGTACCGCTTCCGGGGGGCGGCATCTAACCGCCGCCGCGGACAACCGGCACAAGTACCGGATTTACGGCGCAACCGGCTCAGGCGGTGCCTGCGTGCCCGTCCACCACGGCGCCCCTGAGGTACTGGTCCACCGCAGTCTCGGGCACGCGGTAGGAGCGGCCAAAGCGGACTGCCGGCATTTCACCGGAGTGGACCAGGCGGTAGACGGTCATTTTGGAGACGCGCATGACCTGGGCAACTTCTGCCACGGTCAGGAACTTCGCGTTCGAGAAGTTCTGTTCTGCGGACATTTCCTTATTTTCCTTTGCTGACGGATGGACACAGTGGACCCCCGGGTCGTACCAAATGCGGTGTTCCGATGCTGAGCCATCCACCAACCACCTATCCAGATACTCTAGATGTTCCTGTGGCAGAAGTGAAAGTACTGGGGTCCCCCTATTTGCCCGGCGCCCCACCCCTCCCGTTGACCCCGTCAGCCCCTGCGCTTGCGGGCTGAGGCGGCCAGCTGCTCCAGCACCGACGCCGAGACGGCCCACTCCATGCACGCATCGGTGACGCTCTGCCCGTAGACCAGCTCATCCCGGCCCGCAGCGTGCTCCACGACATCCAGGTCCTGGGCGCCTCCCACCAGGAAGCTTTCGAGCATGACGCCGGCGATCGCCTGTGCGGCGGGGCCACCCTCTTCGAGCTGCGCACCGATTTCCAGGGCAACCTCCGCCTGCCGGTGGTGGCTCTTGCCGCTGTTGGCGTGGCTGGCGTCCACGATCAGGCGCGGGTTCAGTCCCTTGCCTGCCAGGGTGGCGGAGGCGGCTTCGACGTCTGCCGTCGAGTAGTTGGGGCCTTTCCGTCCGCCGCGGAGGATGACGTGAGTGTCCGGGTTGCCTGCGGTGGCTACCAGCGCGGCCCGGCCATCACCGTCGATCCCCAGGAACGCCTGGGCTGCCGCAGCGGCACCGCAGGCGTCGATGGCAACCTGCAGGCCGCCGTCGGTCCCGTTCTTGAAGCCGATCGGCATGGACAGGCCGGACGCCAACTGGCGGTGGATCTGGCTCTCGGTGGTGCGGGCCCCGATGGCGCCCCAGGAAATAAGGTCGGCCATGTACTGCGGGCTGATCGGTTCGAGGAACTCGGTGGCGGTGGGCAGTCCCAGGGCGGTGACCTGCTGGAGGAAGTGGCGTGCGGTCCGCAGGCCGGTGACCATGTCGTGGCTGCCGTCCAGCCGCGGATCGTTGATCAGGCCCTTCCAGCCCACGGTGGTGCGCGGCTTCTCGAAGTACGTCCGCATGACGATCAGCAGGTCTTCCTTGTGCTTCTCAGCCTGGCTGACCAGCCGGCGGGCGTATTCCAGCCCGGCCTTGGGATCGTGGATCGAGCACGGGCCCACGATCACCAGCAGGCGGTCGTCCACGCCGTCCATGATGGCGCGGACTTCATCGCGGCCGCGTTCGACGACGGCGGCCGCCTGTGCGTCGAGGGGCAGGTCCGCGATCAGTTCGGAAGGGGTGGGCAGCGGGGTGAATTCGCTGACGCGCAGGTTCGAGGTGGATTGTGCTGCTGCTGCTGTTGCGGTGCTCATGTTCGGGTCCTGTTCCAGATGGGAAGCGGGCCCGGATTTCAGAACCCGCCGGAGAAACGGCGAAGGGCAGAGAATAATCTCTGCCCTGTTGGCTCTGAAGGAAAGTTGGATGCGTGTCAGTTAGACGCGGGCCCCTCCAGAGCCAACGAAAAATACGCATACCAACGGTTAGTCATGGGAAGACCATAGGCTCACGCCAGCCGAACCGCCAAATCGCCTCCCAACTAGGTAGCAGTAGATGTCGTTTTGAGGCTCCAAAACGACATCTACTGCTACCTAGTTGGGGTGGGGGCAGGTCAGCCCAAAATCTTGCGCAGAAACAACAGCTGCCTGATCCACTGGTGTTCCTGGCCGCCTTCGTGGTTGTTGAACCGGTAGATCTCGATCTCCTTGGCCGCTCCGGTACCGGACGAACCGGCATCTCCCCCGCCGTACGCGTTGAAGCTGGCGAAGACCGTGGACGGCGGGCAGACGTCATCCATTTGCGCCACCGAGTAGAGCGCCGGCACCGTTGCCCAGCGGGCCAGGTTGACGCCGTCGAAATACCGCAGGACTTCGAGGATGGAGTCATAGCGGTCGCGGTGGCGGCCAAGGAACTGGGCGATTTCGGGGTAGGGGCCGCGGGGTGTGATGTCGATGGCGCGCGGGAAGTCCTGCAGGAAGGGAACGTCGGGCAGCGCGGCGATGACGCCGTCGAGCCTTCCGGCCGCAAGGCCTGCCGTGGCCACCACAATGCCGCCGCCCTGGCTGACGCCCGCCAGCACCACCTTGGTGGGGTCGACGCCGGGATGGGACTGGGCGGCTTCCACGGCCCGGAAGGCGTCCACGTAGACACGCCGGTAGTAGTAGTCCTCCCTGCTTCCGGCGCCCCGGGTCATCAGGCCCGCGTGGGCTACGTCCCCGGCGGAGGGGTGCGGGTCCGGAGTGTCGCCGATGAGGCCACCGTAACCCTGTCCCCGCGTGTCCATGATGAAGTGCGCATAGCCCGCCTGGGCCCACCGGGTGTCCTGGTTAACCAGGCCGCGGCCACCGGAGTAGCCGGCGTACTGGACCACTACGGGCAGGCGTGCACCCGGTTCGCGGTTGGCCGGCAGGTGCAGCCAGCCTTTGATCGGGGCCCCGCCATAACCGGCAAACGTGGCGTCGAACGTGTCGATGAGGGTGAGGTAGTTCTCGACAGGTTCGAAGGCGGCCTCCAGCGGGAAGGCCCGCGCCTCTTCGATGGTCGTGTCCCAAAACGTTGCAAGGTCGTTGGGCGGTGTCACGTCGGAGGTGTAGCCGCGGAGCTGGGCCAGGGGAAGGTCAAAGAGGGGCATGGCTAGATCCTATGACGCGGGAAGCTTCCCGGACTGTTTGGTGATGATGACGTCCAGCCGGCGTGGCCCGTGGACGCCTTCGACGCGTTCGAGTTCGATGTCCGAGGTGGCGCTGGGGCCGCTGATCATGGTGAGCGGGCGGGTGCCGTCCAGGCGGCGGAGGGCTTCGGGGAGGATCTGGGTGATGTCGCGGCTGTGGACCACGCAGATGTGGTGGTCCGGGATCAGCGAGATGGCGCGGCGGCCCTGGTCGGGGCTGCCGTCCAGGATGATGGTCCCGGATTCGGCGACGGTCACCGCACTGGAGGTCACGACGGCGTCGGTTGCGTCGAGTTCGGTGACGGACCGCGCGCCGTGCCCGCCGCCGTCGTACTTCACCCTGGAAGGTTCCGTTTCCCAGGCGAGCCAGGCCGGGTCCAGCCCGGCGGGCACCACGTAGGAGCGCGCGCCGGCGAGCAGGCCCTGGATGGTGGCCGGAATAGCGGCTTCGTCCACCACCGTCACGCCGGCTTTGTAGTCCTCCAGCCGGTCCACCAGCACGTCGATGCGTTCCTCCGCGTTGAGGTTTCCGTCCTGGCGGTAGGTCCGTGGAATGTCCGGAACGGCCGGGGCGTCCTGCAGCGCGGTGCGGACGGCAGCGAGGATGTGTTCGCGGGTGCTCATGATTCCTTGTGCTCCTTGGCCCACCAGTCGCGGAAGGACTGGGACGGGGGCGCGGGGATGTCGCGGCTCTGGGTCCAGCCGGCGGCGATGCCGGGCAGTTTCTTGATTTTCTTGTCCTTGCCGGCGGCGGCGCGGCCCAGGGGCAGGAGCTTTTCGACGGCGCCCAGCCGGCGTCCGTCGGACAGCGCCCATGAGGCCGCCTTGAGCCCGACGTCCAGTTGGGACGGGAGTCCGCCGCGGTGGGCGTCCACGTCCTTTCCGCGGAGGTGGACCAGGATGTCCGGGATGTTGATCTTGACCGGGCAGGCGTCGTAGCAGGCCCCGCAGAGCGAGGACGCGTACGGCAGCGACCCGTTCTCCTCGGCTTCGACGCCGGTCATCAGCGGCGACAGTATGGCGCCGATGGGGCCCGGGTACGTTGAGCCGTAGGCGTGGCCGCCGGTGCGTTCGTAGACGGGGCAGACGTTGATGCAGGCGCTGCAGCGGATGCAATGCAGGGCCGAGCGGCCCATCTCATCGGCCAGGGCGTTGGTCCGTCCGTTGTCCAGCAGGATGACGTGGAACGTGGAAGGCCCGTCTCCTTCGGTGACGCCGGTCCAGAGGGAGGTGTAGGGGTTCATCCGCTCGCCGGTGGAGGAGCGCGGAAGGAGCTGCAGGAACACCTCAAGGTCCGAGAAGGTGGGCAGCAGTTTCTCGATGCCCATCACGGTAATCAGGGTCTCCGGCAGCGTGAGGCACATGCGGCCGTTGCCCTCGGATTCCACCACGCTGAGGGTCCCGGAGTCTGCGATGCCGAAGTTCGCCCCGGAGATCGCCACTTTGGCGGTGAGGAACTTGGCGCGCAGGTGGGCGCGGGCGGCCATGGCGAGGCGGCGCGGTTCGTCCGTGAGGTGGGGATCGACGCCGGGCATTTCCTTGAGGAAGATGTCGCGGACCTCGGTGCGGTTCTTGTGGATCGCCGGGACCAGGATGTGGCTGGGCTTGTCATGGTCCAGCTGGACGATGAGTTCGGCCAGGTCCGTTTCGTAGGCGGCGATGCCGTGCTCTTCGAGGTATTCGTTCATGCCGATTTCCTGGGTGGCCATCGACTTGACCTTGACCACCTCGTCCACGCCCTCGGCTTTGACAAGTTCGTGGATGATGCGGTTGGCCTCATCGGCGTCGCGGGCCCAGTGCACCGTGCCGCCGCGGGCGGTGACGTTGGCTTCGAAGGCTTCCAGGAGTTCGGGCAGTCGCGCCATGACGGAGGTCTTCAGGGCACTGCCGGCGTCGCGCAGTTCCTCCCAGTCGGGCAGTTCCCCGGTGACGTTGAGGCGCTTGGTGCGGATGGTGGAGGTGGCGTGCTTCAGGTTGCGGCGGAGCTGGCTGTTGCCGAGCTCCCTTCGGGCCGCTGAGGGGAACTTTTCCTCAGCGAAGAGGTTCCCGGAGCCGGGCCGCAGGCCGGGCATTCCCAGTGCGGTGCGGGACATTATTTGACCACCACTTTCACGGTTTGTCCGGCAGGTCCTGGAACGGCGACCGGCTCGGCTTCGGTGCTGGCGAGGATCTCGGCCAGGTGCAGCGTGGCCACACCGGACTCCTGCCGGGAGAGGCCGCCGCCGATGTGCATCAGGCAGGAGTAGTCCCCGCCGGCGCACACCGACGCCCCGGTGCTGCGGATGTTTGCCGTCTTGTCCGCCAGCATCGCCGACGAAACGTCGGCGTTCTTCACGGAAAATGTGCCGCCGAACCCGCAGCACTGGTCCGCCTCCGGCAGGTCCAGCAGCTCCAGGCCCTCCACGCCGCGGAGCAGGCCGGCCTGCCGGTCGCCGAGCTTGAGCAGGCGCATGCCGTGGCAGGAGGGGTGGTAGGTCACTGTGTGCGGGAAGTAGGAGCCCAACTGTCCGGCAGGGTCGGTGACGCCCAGGACGTCCACCAGCAGTTCGGACAGCTCGTAGGTTTTCTTCCCGACGGCGGTTGCCCGCTCCTCGAGCCCGGCATCCCCTGCGCGGCGGGCCACCATGGGGTGCTGGTGCTTCACGGACGCCACGCAGGACCCGGACGGCGCCACCGCGACGTCGTAGTCCTCCGATTCGAAGGCCCTGACGTGGTTGGCCACCACTGGCACGGCTTCCTTGAAGTAGCCGCTGTTGACGTGCATCTGCCCGCAGCAGGCCTGCCCCTTGGGGAAGACCACCTCGTGGCCCAGCCGTTCCAGGACCGCCACCGTGGCCTGGGCAGCCCGCGGATACATGCCGTCCACGATGCAGGTGGCGAATAGTGCGATTTTCATAGTGTCAATTCCGGGAGGCGGTAACGGGGAGGTCGAGGGGCTCGTAGCGGTGCAGGCTGGCTCCGGCGGCGATGAGCCGGCGCAGTTCGGCCAGGCCGCCTGCCACGGCGCCTGCCGCCCGGGCCTGCACGAGCACATTGCCCAGGGCTGTCGCTTCCACGGGCCCGGCGATGACCGGGCGCCGGGTGGCATCGGCCGTGAGCTGGCAGAGGAGGGCATTCTGCGATCCGCCGCCCACCACGTGCACCACGCCCACGGAGCGGTCCGCCAGGCGTTCGGCATCGGCCAGGGTCCGGGCGTATCCGGCAGCGAGGCTGTCCATGATGCACCGGGTGATGGCTGCAGGATCGTTCGGCAGCACCTCGCCCGTGCGCCGGACTGCCGCACGGATGCGTTCGGGCATGTTGTCCGGGGCAATGAAGTACGGATCATCCGCATTGATTTGCGGTCCGCCGGCGGGCAGCGCGGCGGCAGCGGCCAGCAGGGCCGTCAGGTCCGGCTGGAACCCTTCCGATGCCCAGGTGCGCTGGCATTCGCTGAGCAGCCAGAGCCCCCCGATGTTGCGCAGGTAGCGGATGGTGCCGTCCACGCCGCGTTCGTTGGTGAAGTTCGCCTCCCGGCTGGCTTCGGTGAGGACCGGGTGCTGCAGTTCCAGGCCCACCAGGGACCAGGTGCCGGAGGAGACGTAGGCGAAGTCGCCGCCGTCGCCCTCCGTATCAGCCGGGACGGCCGCGACGGCGGACGCGGTATCGTGCGAGCCCACGGCCACTACGGCGGTGCTGGAGGGCAGGCCCACCTCCTCGGCAATGGCCGGGAGGAGGGTGCCGAACGCCTCGCCGGGCTGGATCAGCGGCGGGAACAGGTCCTTCCGCAAGCCCAGCGCCGCCAGGAATTCGGTGGCCCACTCCCCCGCCACGGCGTCAAACAAACCGGTGGTGGAGGCGTTGGTGGCCTCGGTCCGGCGGGCGCCCGTGAGCAGGAAGGCGATGAGGTCCGGGATCAGGAGGGCCTGCAGCCCGTCGAGTTCCCTCTCGGTGGCCAGCTGGTAAATCGTGTTGAATTGCAGGAACTGCAGGCCGGTGGTGGCGTACAACCGCTCCGGGTCCAGTTTCCGGTGGACAGGCTCCACGGCGGACCGGCTGCGGTCATCGCGGTAGCTGAACGGCTGGGCCACGAGGTTCCCGTCAGCGTCCACCAGGCCGTAGTCCACGGCCCAGGTGTCGATGCCGATGCTGGCGATCCGTTCGCCCTGCCCGGCGGCCACCGTCGCGGCAGTACGGAGGCCTGCAAGCACCTCCGCGAAGAGCGCGTCGAAGTTCCAGCGGAGGCCGCCGTCGATCTCCACCACGCCGTTGGGGAAGCGGTGGACGGTTTCCAGGGCCACCCCGGACTCCGGTGAAACACGGCCGAGCATGACGCGGCCGGACGAGGCGCCGATGTCGACGGCTGCGAACACGCCAGAGGCCGTGTCCGCGCCGTCGGCATCGTTGATCAACGTGCTCACCGGAGGAAGGCTGCGGCCACTCCGGCGTCCACGGGGATGTGCAGGCCGGTGGTGTGGGACAGTTCGTTGCTGGTGAGGACGGCGGCGGCGTTGGCCACGTGCTCGGGCAGGACTTCGCGCTTGAGCAGGGTCCGCTGGGCGTAGTACTCGCCCAGTTTCTCTTCGTCCACGCCGTACACGGCGGCGCGCTTGGCGCCCCAGCCGCCGGCGAAGATGCCGGAGCCGCGGACCACGCCGTCGGGGTTGATGCCATTGACGCGGATACCGTGCTCGCCCAGTTCGGCGGCGAGCAGGCGCACCTGGTGGGCCTGGTCTGCCTTGGTGGCGGAGTAGGCAATGTTGTTGGGGCCGGCGAACACGGAGTTCTTGGAGGAGATGTAGATGATGTCCCCGCCCAGGCCCTGCGCGATCATGACCTTCGCGGCGGCCTTGGCCACCAGGAACGAGCCCTTGGCCATGACGTTGTGCTGCAGGTCCCAGTCCTTTTCCGTGGTTTCCAGCAGCGGCTTGGAGATGGACAGGCCGGCGTTGTTGACCACCAGGTCCACGCCGCCGAACGCGAGCACTGCGGCGTCGATCGCGGCCGCAACCTGCGCTTCGTCGGTAACGTCGGCCTGGACGCCGATGGCAACGTCCGGGCCGCCGAGCTCTTCGGCCACCTTTTCGGCGTTCTCCAGGTTCAGGTCGGCGATGACCACGCAGGCGCCTTCCGCGGCGAGGCGGGTGGCGATGGCCTTGCCGATGCCTGACGCGGCGCCGGTCACCAGGGCGATGCGGGTGGCGTGGGACTTCGGCTTGGGCAGCCGCGCCAGCTTGGCTTCCTCCAGTGCCCAGTACTCGATCCGGAACTTCTCGGATTCCTCAATCGGGGCGTAGGTGGAAATCGCCTCGGCGCCGCGCATCACGTTGATGGCGTTGATGTAGAACTCGCCGGCAACGCGGGCGGTCTGCTTGTTGGCGCCGAAGGAGAACATGCCCACGCCGGGCACCAGGACGATGGCCGGGTCCGCGCCGCGCAGCGCCGGGCTGTCCGCATCCGCGTGGCGGCTGTAGTAGGCCTGATAGTCCTCACGGTAGCCCGCGTGCAGCTCGTGCAGCCGAGCGATCGAGTCTTCGACAGAAGCGTCGGCGGGCAGGTCCAGGATCAGCGGCTTGACCTTGGTGCGCAGGAAGTGGTCCGGGCAGGAGGTGCCCAGTGCGCCCAGGCGCGGGTGCTCGGCGGCTTCGAGGAAGTCGAGGACGACGGCGTCATCACTGAAGTGCCCCAACTGCGGTTTGTCGGTGGAGGCCAGGCCGCGGATCACCGGTGCCAAGGCTGCGGCCTTGGCACGGCGCTCTGCCTCCGGCAGCGCACCGTATCCGGGCAGCTTGGGCCCGAAGGGTTCGGCCGCGCCGTTCTCGGCGATGTACTGCTCGGCCTGGTCGATGATCCACAGCGAGTTGGCCTCGGCCTCTTCGCTGGTGGCGCCCCAGGCGGTGATGCCGTGGCCGCCGAGGATGGTGCCGACGGCCTGCGGGTTGGCGTCCTTGATCGCGGCGATGTCCAGGCCCAGCTGGAATCCGGGGCGGCGCCAGGGAACCCAGACCACCTTGTCACCGAAAATCTTGGTGGTGAGCGCTTCGCCGTCCACCGCCGTCGCGATCGCGATGCCGGAGTCCGGGTGCAGGTGGTCCACGTGCGCGGCGTCCACCAGGCCATGCATGGCGGTATCGATCGACGGCGCTGCGCCGCCCTTGCCGTGCAGGCAGTAATCGAAGGCGGCCACCATTTCGTCTTCGCGCTCGACGCCCGGGTAGACGTTCTTCAGCGCGTTCAGCCGGTCCAGCCGCAGCACGGCAAGGTTCGCAGCCTTCAGCGTGCCCAGGTCACCGCCGGAACCCTTCACCCAGAGGAGTTCGACGTCCTCACCGGTGACCGGGTCCTTCTCGGTGCCCTTGGCGGAGGTGTTGCCGCCGGCAAAGTTGGTGTTCCGCTTGTCCGCGCCGAGGCGGTTGGAACGCGAAACCAGGTCTTCAACAGTCTTGTTGCTCATAGGAATTAAGCGCCCCATCCGGCTTGCTGGCCGCCTGCGCGGTCCTCGTTGATCTGTTTCTGGTAGCCGCTGGCCTTGTAGGCGGCCATCGGGTCGGCGGGAAGGCCGCGGGATTCACGCCACTCGGCCAGGGCGGGGCGGACGTCCGTGTAGAAGGCGTCGTTGAAGATGCCGTTGGCGGCCAGGACGTCCCCGGCGCGCTGGGCCTCGGTGAGCGCCGCGGTGTCGATCAGCAGGGCGCGGGCCGTCATTTCCTGGACGTTCAGCACGGACCGGATCTGGCCCGGGATCTTCTCTTCCAGGTTGTGGCACTGGTCCAGCATCAGCGCCACACCGGAGTCCTTGCCGAAGCCGCCACCGCGGATCACCTCGTGCATGATGCGGAAGAGCTGGAACGGATCGGCGGCACCCACAATGAGGTCGTCGTCGGCGTAGAAGCGCGAGTTGAAGTCGAACGAACCCAGCTTGCCCAGGCGCAACAGCTGCATCACGATGAACTCGATGTTGGTGCCCGGGGCGTGGTGGCCGGTGTCCAGGCAGACGAACGCCTTCTCGCCCAGCGCCAAAGTCTGGGCGTAGGAAGTGCCCCAGTCCGGAACATCGGTGTGGTAAAAAGCCGGCTCGAAGAACTTGTACTCCAGGACCAGGCGCTGTTCGTCGCCCAGGGCGGCGTAGATTTCCTGCAGGGACTCGGCCAGGCGGTCCTGGCGGCCGCGGAGATCATCCTGGCCCGGGTAGTTGGTCCCGTCCGCCAGCCAGATCTTCAGGTCGCGTGAGCCCGTGGCGTGCATGATGTCGATGCAGTCCAGGTGGTGTTCAATGGCGCGGCGGCGCACGCCCTCGTCGGAGGACGTCAGGGAGCCGAACTTGTACTCGTCATCCTGGAAGGTATTGGAGTTGATGGTGCCCAGTCCCACGCCCAGGCCGGCGGCGTACTCCTTCAGGGCGGAGTAGTCATCCACCTTGTCCCACGGAATATGCAGCGCCACGGTGGGGGCCAGGCCGGTCAGCTCATGGACCTTGGCCGCATCGGCCAGCTTCTCCTGGACCGTCCGCGGCGTGCCGGGCGTGCCGAACACCTTGAACCGCGTGCCTGAATTTCCATAGGCCCACGAAGGGACCTCGATGGCAAGCTCTCCGAGCCTGCCCAGCGCCTTTGCTACGTCATTCATGATGGTGGTTCTTTCCGGTGTCTTGTGCTGCTGTGGTCTGTTGGGTACTGCCCCGCTGCAGGAGCTGGGTGTCGCTGTAGTTACCGGGGTATGGAACTACAGGACTGTGGAACTACAGGACTGTGGAACTACAGGACTGTGGAACTACTGGGGCGTGGAGCCTGCGGCCGCAAGCTGGCCGTCAAGGTTGAACACTTCTTCCAGGACCTGGAACCCCTCGTCGGGCGCCTGGCCCGTGTTTTCTGTGTCATCGAACAGAGAGGCCATCTCGGCCTGCCATCGCGCGTTGACTTCGGTCAGGGCCATGCGGGCACGCACGGCGTCGAAGTCGTCGCACTCGACGTAGCCCACCAGGAGCCCGTCGTCCGCCAGGAACAGGGAGTAGTTGTTCCAGCCCGCTTCCTTCAGGGCAAGAAGCATCTCCGGCCACACCCCGGCATGGCGCCGCTTGTACTCGTCGATCAGCGCCGGCTGGATCGAGGACCGGAAGCACACCCTCATCTGGAACTCTCCTGAACTCGCGGATATTTGAATCGTTTCATTGGTACGATTCAAAGTACTCTTGAACCTGAGTAGGTGTCAAGCATTTCCACCCGGCCCCGGCAATTGGGCCGCGGAAGTCAGGGCATCCGGACCAGCAGCTCGGAGAATCATGAACCGCACCGCCAGTATCAAGGACGTTGCCAACCACGCCAGCGTTGCCGTGGGCACCGTCTCCAATGTGCTGAATTACCCGGACAGGGTGTCCCAGCGCACCAAGGAACGCGTCTTGAAAGCCATCGACGAGCTGGGGTTCGTCCGCAACGACGCGGCCCGCCAGCTCCGCGCCGGCCACAGCCGCACCGTGGGGCTGATTGTCCTTGACGTGGGCAACCCGTTCTTCACGTCGGTGGTGCGGGCGGCAGAGGATGCCGCCAGCGTCCACGGCAGCGCGGTGCTGCTGGGCGACAGCGGGCACGACGCCGGCCGCGAGGCGAATTACATCGATCTTTTCCAGGAGCAGCGGGTCCAGGGCCTCCTGATCTCGCCCGTTGGCGACGTCACCGAGCGGCTGGACCTCCTCCGCGAGCGCGGCGTGCCCACGGTCCTGGTGGACCGCCTCGCGGACGAGTCCAGGTTCAGTTCGGTTTCCGTTGATGACGACGCCGGCGGGTACCTGGCCGCGCGGCACCTGCTGGACACCGGCCGCCGTCGGCTCGCGTTCGTGGGCGGCCCCACGTCCATCCGCCAGGTGTCAGACCGCCTGCAGGGGGCGCAGCGCGCCGTCAAGGAGGAGCCCGACGCAACACTGGAAGTGCTGACATCGGAGGGGATGACAGTCCTGGCCGGACGCAGCGTGGGGAACATGCTGGTGGAACGCGGGCCGGAGCATCTGCCGGACGGCATCTTCTGCGCCAACGACCTCCTGGCCCTCGGCGTCATGCAGTCCCTCACCATGACCCACACCTTCCGCATCCCGGAGGATGTGGCGCTGATCGGGTATGACGACATCGACTTTGCCGTCTCGGCAGTGGTTCCGCTGTCCTCCATCCGGCAGCCCACCGAGGCGCTGGGCCGGACCGCCATCGAGCTCCTCACCGAGGAAGTGGAGTCCCAGAACGCCACGCACCGTGCGGTGGTGTTCACTCCGGAACTCGTAGTCCGGCAGAGCACCGGCAAGGCGTAGGACGCCTCAGCGCAGCTTCTCCACCACCAGGTTCCGGTAGGCGGCCCGCAGCGGGGCCATCTGCCGGAACCCGATGCGGCCGCCGCCGAGGACCTTGCCCGAGGAGTCCGTCCACTCGAACAGGGTCAGCCCGTTGATGGCAAAGGACACCCGGGGGCCGTCCTTCACCACTTCCAGACGGTAGAAGTCCACCGCGTCTTCCGTGGGCGGCAGCGGGTCAGCGCCCTGCGCCACCAGTTCGAAGCCGGCGCTCTTGCGGAGGTTGCACGTCCGGAAGGCCCGCTCTGATTCGTACTTGTGCCGGAAATACGAGACGTGCAGGGCATCCATGTCCCCCGAATGGTACTGCGGGTAGAACCCGGTCCGCGGGGCAAGGGCCGGACTGAAGAGGTCCAGCCCGCCCCGGCCGGCGGCAGCGAAGAACAGCATGGCCAGGCCCGGCTCTTCGAGTGGCCGGAACTCCCAGCTGATGCGGATCCCGTCCGGAAACTCCTCCGGGCACCAGAACGTCCAGTGCGCGTGGTCGCCGAAGTCCGCGTCGTCCAGTGCGCCGGACAGCTCCAGCGCCCCTTCATGGCCATGAACACTCAGCGGCCCTTCCGCCACCCAGTCGGCCACGTCCGCCGGGCCACCCAGCGCGTTGCTGTACAGCACCCCGGCGCTTCCTTTGGCGCCGCCCACTCAGGCGCGTTCCGCCGTCGTACCTGCAAAAGCCGGGGCAGCGAGCCCCAGCTCCGCAAGCTCGGCTGCCACGTGCTCAGCAACCACTGCAGCACCTTCATGGGAGAAATGCGTGTTGTCCGCCAGCCCGTCCGGCCAGTAGGCATGCTCCCCCGGCGCGAAGTGGCAGAACAGCGCCACGGATTGCTCCCGGCCCAGGCGGAGGTACAGGTCCCGCGTCCAGGCGTTGAGGTCGATCACCGGGACTCCGAGTTCCAGCCCCAGTTCCCGCACCACCTCAGGGTAGTCCTCAAGGCTTTCCTCCAGCACGTCGCCCATGCCGGCGGACGACGACGGCGCGTCCCGGAAGTGCCGCCGTTCCACGGAGGTGCACAGCACCGGAGCCGCGCCCAGGGCACGCGCCTCCCCCACCATGGTGCGCAGGTTGGCCGCGTAGCCGGTGCGCGCTGCGAGGTGCTGCTTCTTCTGGTCGTTGTGGCCGAACTGGATGAGGACAAGGTCGCCTTCGCCGGCCTCTCCCAGCAGCGCCGTCCACAGCCCTTCGTCGCGGAAGGACCCGGTACTGGCCCCACCCTTGGCGAAGTTGTGGACCGCTGCACGCCGGTAGACGTGCGGGGCCAGCTGCGCGCCCCACCCGCTCATGGGGTACTCGTGCGTGGGGCAGTTGGCGACGGTGGAATCACCGGCGAGCAGGATCTTCATGGTCTTCTTTCTCTGAGTGCGGTTTCTAGCCCTTGACGGAGCCGATGAGCATGCCTTTGGCGAAGTGCTTCTGCAGGAAGGGGTAGAAGATCAGGATGGGCAGGGTGGCCACCACGATCACGGCGAATTTGATGCCTTGTTCCGGCGGGATGTAGTTGGGGTCAACGTTGCCTGTTCCCAGCAGGTCCGAGGCCGCGGTGACTTGGCGCAGGTACATCTGCAGGGTCCACTTGGAGTTGTCGCTGAGGTACAGCAGGGGCGACATGAAGTCGTTCCAGATGCCCACGGCGTAGAACAGTGCGAACGTGGCCAAAACGGGCTTGGACAGCGGCAGCAGGATCCGCCAAAGGATGCCGATCTCCGTGGCGCCGTCCATCTTGGCGGATTCCTCCAGCTCCGCGGGAAGCTCCTGGAAGAAGTTCTTGATGATGATCAGGCTGAACGGGTTAATCGCCGCCGGGAGGATCAGGGCCCAGTAGGAGTTGAGCAGGCCCAGGTCCTTGACCAGGAGGAAGGTGGGGATCATGCCGCCGGAGAACACCATGGCGAAGACCACCAGGGACAGGATGAGCTTGCGTCCCCGGAGGGTCTTCTTGGCCAGCGGGTAGGCCATCGTCACCGTGAACGCCAGCTGGACCACCGTTCCGACGGCGGTGACCAGGATGGTAGTGATGAGCGCCCTGGTGAAGGCCGGCGTCGAGAAGATGTACTCGTAGGAGCCCAGGCTGAACTGCTCGGGCCAGACGAAGAACGCCCGCCGGGTGATTTCCGCTTCGGTGGCGAACGAGCCGGCGAAGACGTAGACGAACGGCAGCAGGGTGACGATGCCCACCAGGGACAGGAAGACGTAGTTGGCGGCGTCGAACACCCGGCCGCCGGTGGTGTTGTGGATCTTCATTAGAACAGTCCGCTCTGGTTGAACCGCTTGGCCAGCCAGTTGGTGCCGAAGATCAGCACCAGGCCCACCAGGGATTTGAACAGGCCCACCGCGGTGGAGTAGGAGTAGGCGCCCTGGGTGATGCCCACGAAGTACACGTAGGTGTCAAAAACATCCGCGACGTCCCGGTTGAGGGCGTTGGTCATCAGGTAGATCTGTTCGAATCCGGTGTTGAGCATCTGCCCGATCGCCAGGATCAGCATCACGATGATGGTGGACCGGATCCCGGGCAGCGTGATGTGCCAGACCCGCCGGAAGCGTCCGGCGCCGTCGATGATCGCGGCCTCATACTGGTCCTGGTCCACGGTGGACAGGGCAGCGAGGAAGATGATGGTTCCCCAGCCGGTGTTCTTCCAGATCTCCTGCAGCACGATCAGCGGCCGGAACCAGGCGGGATCGGACAGGAAGTCGATGTTGGTGCCCATCACGTTGTTCAGGAACTGGAACATCGGGCCGATATCCAGCGCGAACAGCAGGAAGCTCAGCGACGCCACGATGGTCCAGGACAGGAAGTGCGGGATGTACACCAGGGTCTGGACCGTGCGCTTGAGGACGGAGAGGCGGACCTCGTTCAGCAGCAGTGCCAGCACGATGGTCAGCGGGAAGGCGATGCCCAGGTTCAGGAACGCCAGGATCAGGGTGTTGCCCAGCAGGCGCGGGAAATCCGGGTTGGAGAAGAAGTCCTCGAAGTGCTGGGTCCCCACCCAGCGGCTGCCGTTGACGCCCAGGAACGGGACGTAGTCCTTGAAGGCGATGGACACGCCGTACATGGGGCCGTAGCGGAACACCGCGAAGTACAGCACGCCCGGCAACAGCAGCAGGTACAGCCACTTGTAGTGCGCGAAATGGACGGAGAACTTGGCGTTCTTCCGCTCCCGGGCGGGCGGCCGGGTGGCCGCCCGCCCCGAGGCCTCAGCCTCGACGACGGGGGCTGCCATTTACTTGTTGTCCTGCCAGAGCTTGTTGATCTCTTCCTTGACCTTGTTGCCGCCGCTGGTGTCCCAGAGCTTGATGGCGTCCTTCAGGCCCTGCTCATCGATCTGTCCGGCAAGGTACTTGATCCGGGCGTCGGCCACGATGTTGTCCAGCTGCGCGCCCTTGGCCACGTAGGTGGCGGAGACATACGGGGCGGCGGGGTTGTACACAGCGCTCTTGAGGTCCTCGGCCATGACCTCGGTGCGCTTGTCGAAGACCTGCTGCTCGTAGTCGCTGGCCTGCTTTACGGGGTAGAAGTTGTTGCCGGCCACGTTCATTCCGAGCTGCGCGTAACTCTTGATGTCCGTGCTGACTGCCTTGCCCTCGCTGGTTTCAGGCTTCATGGTGGCGGCCTTGCCGTCCTCCACAGTGAAGTTGATGCCTTCGATGCCGTTGTTCAGGAGGGTGGCCACCTCCTTGCCGTTCATGGTGTTCAGGACCTCGAGGACCTTGTCCAGCTCGGCTTCGGTGCGGACACTGGCCTTGGGGACTGCCAGGAAACCGGAGTAGCCGTCAGTGGGGTGGGCGTGGAGTTCGCCGTCGGGGCCTTCAAGGTTGCCCACGAAGCCCACCTTGTTCTGGAAGTTGTTGGGATCGGCCTGCTTGAAGAGGTTGACCAGGACGCTGACGCGGGAATCGACGTCCACAATGATGCCGCCCTTGCCGTTGAAGAACGGTTCGTTCCACTTGGTGCCGTCGAACGTGGCGAAGTCCGGGTTGATGAGCTTCTCGTCCACCATCTTCTTCACGAACCGGTTGGCCTCAAGGAACTCGTCCGTCTCAAAGCTGGGGATCAGCTTCCCGTCCTTCTCGGTCCACCGGTTGCCGGCACCGTACCATTCCTCGATCAGGTCGTAGGGGCTGTTGGTGCCCAGGGCGCCCCACTTGGGGATGGTGATGCCCCACGTGTCATTCTGGCCGTTGCCGTCCGGATCCTGCTCGGTGAACGCCTTGGCCACCTTGTAGAGGTCCTCGGTGGTCTTGGGCGGCTGGAGACCCAGCTTGTCCAGCCAGTCCTGGCGGAACATCACCGCAGCGCGCATGGGCGCACGGCCACGGTAGACGCCGTAGACCTTGCCGTTGATGCTGGCGTTCTCCTGGATGTCGGGGAACGTGGTCTTAAGGTTCGGGTACTTGTCGAGCTTGTCGGTCAGGTCCCAGAAGGCACCCGCTTCGGCGTTCTTGACGAAGCCGGGGGTCTTGCCCTGAATGACCATGATCTGCGGGATGTCCGAGCCTGCCAGCGTGATGTTGGTCTTGTCCTCGTACGAGGAGTTGGGCGTCCAGTTGATGTTGATGTCCTTGCCGGTGAGTTCTTCCAGCTTCTTCTGGACGGCGCCGTCAGCGCTGGGCGGCTGGGCCTCAAGGAACGGGGCCATGATGGAGACGCTGGTAAGGTCCGCGGCGGGTTCATTGCCGCCGCCGCTGCAGGCGGTGAGGGACAGGGCGGAGACGGTGACGACGGCGGCCGCCAGGGTGAGTTTCCTACGGATCATGGTTTTTCCTTTTCCACTTCTTCGGGGTTTCGTTGGTCGTTCAGATGAGGTTGATACGTTTCATTTACTGCGGGCAGGCACGCCGAGGGCGCGGGGCTGGGCTGGTTCGCCGGACAGGCGTTCCGGTGGACCCCACCGGAACGGCAGCCGGGCCGGGGGGCCGCGCCGACTGTCAGCCGGTCAAGCGCTGGAGACGGCGGCGGGCACCGGCCCGGCACCTGCAGCGGCCGGCTCGGCGTCGGCGGCAACCGACTCGTCATTGGCGGTGAAGAACCGGTCGCAGAGCCAGCCCGTGGTGTAAAGCCACGCGCCGGCACTGAAGAACGGAATGAGCCCGGGAACGGTGGTGCTGGCGTACACCACGGCCGCCGAGACGAACAGGAGGATGACCGTCCCGGCCAGGTGCCGCACGGCAAAGCGGGACGAGAGCATCAGGTACTGCCGCAGGGGCAGTTCGTAGCGGGCGTACATGGGGAACACGTAGCATGCGGCCCCCGCCAGGAAGATGGCTGCCACAAAGATCCCGGCCGCCATCAGCTGCGAGATGAGGTCCCGGCCGCCGGAGAAGAAGTTCCAGTTCATGGCCAGCGCCAAGGCCACTGCCAGCAGCGGCAGTGCAAGGATGTTGGCGCGGCCGAAGTTCCGGAAGTACTCCGCCGTGAACCCGCGCAGCAGTGGCGCCGCTTCCCCCCGGGCGCGCTTGCGCACCAGGATCTGCGCCGCGGCAGTGGCAGGTCCGATCCCGGCCACGCCCAGCCCGAGCAGGGTGAACACCAGCCACAGCACATTGAGGCATGCGATCCACAGAAGGGTGTCAAAGAACGAATAGGCCCGAGCGGCGAAGGTTCCGGACAGCATGGCACTTCCCTTCCGTTTCTCCATCGTTGCAGAGGCGAAGGCGCAAGTGGTCCGCGTCACGCCGGTAATCGGTTTCTCGAAAATCTAGACCCAATCTGAGGGTGGGGTCAAGCCATTTTTTGAATCGTTACATAACTGGACTCTGCAGCTCCGGGTGGCGCACACTAATGGTTGGAAAGCGCTTGCTGCACCGAGCCCGCGCGCCTGTAAGTGTGCCCTCGAGGGCAGAATGGAGAACCATGGGAACGTCCGCTGGCACCCACCTTCCCGACGTTTCCGCCGGTAACGCTTCTACCGGTGAAGCGGCCGAACCGGCAGGACTCCGGAACGGGCCGCAGGGCTCCGGCCCGGCAGCCCGGATCGCGCTGGTAGGCGTGCACGGCTTCGGCACCCACCATCTCCGGAACCTTGAGCGGCTGCAGGCAGCCGGCGCCGTCGAGCTGGCGGCCGTCGCGGACCCGCAGCCTCCGGCACCCGGCTCCGTGCCGCCGTCGGCCGCTGTGCACCAGGGCCTGGACGACCTGCTGGCCGCAACGGCCAACCTGGACGTCGTCATTGTGGCAACCCCCATCCAGACGCATGCCCCGCTGGCGCTGGCTGCCCTGGCCACGGATGCCGAGCTTTACCTGGAAAAGCCGCCCGTGGCCTCTTTGGCGGACTTCAACCGGCTGTGCGACGCCGCAGCAGCTTCCGGGCACGGCGTCCAGATCGGTTTCCAGAGCCTCGGCTCGCATGCGCTCGCGGCAATCGCGGAACTCCTGGCCGCCGGCACCATCGGAACCCTTGAAGGGATCTCCGCAACCGGCCGCTGGGTCCGGGACAGGGCCTACTACAAGCGGTCCCGCTGGGCAGGCAAGCGCAGCATCAACGGCGTGGACGTGGTGGACGGCGTGGCCACCAACCCCCTCGCGCACGCTGTGGCAACTGCGCTGCGGATCGCCGGCGCCCGCACCGTTGCGGATGTCGCGTCCGTGGAAACCGAGCTGTACCGGGCCAATGACATCGAATCGGACGACACCTCGGTGATCCGCATCCGCACCACGGCCGGCCTGCCCATCACCTGCGCCCTGACCATCTGCGCCACCGAATCCGTTGAACCGTACGTGACCCTGCACGGCTCCGCCGGCAGTGCGGCCTTCCATTACACCGAGGACCGGCTGGTGGTGGAAACAGCCTCCGGCAAGACCGAGCAAACCTACGGCCGGGACGACCTCACCGAGAACCTGCTCGAGCACCGCAACGCAGGAACCCCGTTGCTGAGTTCCCTGCCGGACAGCGGGGCGTTCATGCTGGTGCTGGAGGCAGTCCGGACTGCGCCGCTGCCCGCGCCGATCGATCCCGCCTACGTGCAGTGGCAGGGCGAGGGCGAATCGGCCCACGCCGTGGTGGCCAACGTCGAGGACGCGCTGGAACGTGCCGGCCGCGAGCATGCAACGTTCAGCGAGCTGGGGCTCCCCTGGGCCACGTCCGCACCGGTTTCCTTCCCCGTTCCGTCCGCCTGATGTCTCCGTCAGGCGGCACGGCCCCCACGTCAGCGGACACAGCACGGGAAGCCGCCGGGGCTCTGCTCGCCACCGGCCTCCTGACCGACGGCCTGGCCGAATGCCTTACGGCCTCCGGGCGGCCCACCTTCAGCTGGCAGCTGGACCAGCCGGACCGCGCCGATCCCTCCCGGGCCAGCCAGACGGCGTACGAACTCTCCGTGCAGGACGCCGGCGGCCGCCAGGTGTGGAGCTCCGGCGGCGTACCCTCAGCTTCGCAGCGCGGTACCTATGGCGGGCCCGTGCTCGACGACGACGCGGACTATGGCTGGCGGGTGCGCCTTCGCGACGCAGCCGGCGCCCCGGGCGCGTGGTCCGGCTGGCGCACCTTCGGCACCGGGCTTTCGGACTCCGCCTGGGAGGCCGACTGGATCAGGCGCGCCCCGGGCGGCCGCGCCCCGCTGGAGATCCTGGACAACGCCCTCCGGGTCACGGGGTCCCCCGGGCTGCCCCTTCCGTGCCCGCCGGTCCGCGGCTTCCGGCTGGAGGCGCGGGTGCGGCCCGTGATGGGCTGGACCGGCCTGATCATCCGCAGCACCGGTCCGGGAACCGGGCTGCTGCTCGAGCTCAACACGGCCGGCGAACTGCTGCTGCGGCAGGTGCCGCAGTGGGACATTCCCGCCGCTGCGGCCCCGGACACCCCCGTCCTGGCCAGGGCCAGCGCAGACCGAACCCACACCGTCCGGCAGGAACGCCTCGCGGGCAAGGACCTGGTTCCGGGGACGTGGCAGGACCTGACCGTCACCGATGACGGGCAGACCATCCGCGCCTCCCTCGGGGGCGAAGAACTGCTGGCGTTCGAGGAGCCGCTCCCCGCCGGCACCTCAGGCAGGATTGCCCTCCACCAGGGCCCGCGCAGCCAGGCCGAGTACGCGTGCCTCCGGGTTTCCGAGGCTGGCACCAGCGCAGGCACCGGAACCGTCCTGTTGGACCACCCGTTCGATGCCGGCGAAGACCACGCACGCGCTGCCCTGGCGCACTGGGCCCGCACCACCGCGCACCGCCAGCCGGACGAATGGACCCTGTTCCGCACTTCGGTCCGGCTCAGCGGCACCGTGCGGCGGGCGCGGCTCTACGCTGCTGCCCAGCACCATGCCCAGCTGTCCCTCGCCGGCACCCCCTGCCTCGCCACCACATCCTTCGGCTACCCCGGTGAGGGCTACTACGATGCCGCGGACGTGACGGAGTTGCTGGCGGCCCAGCCGTCCGGACCGGAAGGCGCAGACGGCGCTGACGGGCAGGAGAGAGCGGACGTTCCGCTGGCGGCCCTGCTGCACTGGTACGGCCCGGGGCAGGGACGGGCCGCGGGCCTTCCCGGCCTCCTGGTCCGGCTGAGCGTGGACTATGTGGACGGCCGCCGCGACGTGTTCGGTTCGGGGCCGGGCTGGCGCGCCGCTGAAGGCCCGTACCGCCAGTCCGGGTACCGGAACGACGAAGGCGACCCCGTTGAACACCTGGACGGGCAGGCCGCCGCCGCGCTGGCCGCCACTGCCCTGCAGGACCTGCCGCCCGCCGTCGGCTGCGGGAGCCACCCCACCCCCGAAATCCCCGCGCTGCATCCGCGGCGGACGTCCATGTCGGAGGAATTCGTTGCGCCCCGCGCGTTAATGACGGCTGATGACGGCACGCTGGTGGCGGACTTCGGCCAGGTGCTTCCCGGCCGCCCCGAGGTGGATTTCCTCGACGGCGTGGCCGGCCGAACGGTGATGATCCGTGCCGGTTACACGCTTCGGGACGACGGCCGCGTGGATACCGGCAAGACGCCCACCCAGAACACCGACATGTCCTTCCCGTACACGCAGGCCGCCGGGCCGCAGCAGTACCGGGCCACCGTGCACCTTGGCTTCCGCTACCTGGAGCTTCCCGGGGTGGACGCCGCGGACGTGTCCCGGCTCGGCGCCGTCGTGGTTCACGGCAAACACCCCGGCGAAGGCAGCTTCAGCAGCTCGGACCCCACGCTGGACGCCGTGTTCGGCCTGTTGCGTCACTCGGCGCTGTACGGCGTGCAGGAGCAGTTCGTGGACACCCCAACCCGGGAAAAGGGTCAGTTCCTGGCGGATGCGGTGAACATTTCGTACGCCACCATGTCGCTTTTTGGCGAGCACGCCTACACGGCGCAGGCGCTGCGGGAGTTCGGCTGGTCGGCGGGCAGGTACTGGGCCGAAGGCGAGGACAAGGGCCGCTACAACGCGGTCTACCCCAACGGTGACGGCAAACGCGACATCCCCGATTTCTCCCTGATGCTGCCCGAGTGGGCCGAGGAATACCATCACCGCACCGGCGATCTGGCCCTGATCCGGGAGCTGCTGCCGCACCTGTGCGATACGGCCGATTACGCGCTGCGGTACATTCCGGCGGAAGGCCCGACGGCGGGACTGGTCACCAGGCTGGGCGGCGGCTCCGGCCCCTACCTGCACGGCATCGTGGACTGGCCGGCACCGGGGCGTTTCGGTTACGACATGGAGTGCACCGCCAAGACCACCGTCAACGTCCAGGCCTACTCCGCTCTGTTGTCCACCGCCCGGCTCTGCGGCTTCGCGGGCGAGCACGAAACCGCCGTCCGCTATGCCGAGGCCGCCCGCACGCTGGCGGCCGCCATCCGTGCCCGGCTGCGGGTGGATGGCGTGATGGTGGACGGGCTCCACGGCGACGGCTCCCCCAGTGCCCATGCCTCCCAGCACGCGGCGTCGTTCCCGCTGTCCCTTGGCATCACGGACGCCGGGTGTGCAGAGGCCGACGCCCGGAGGATAGCGGACCTGGGGATGCAGCAGGGGCCACTGACGGTCCACCGACTGGTCCGGGCGCTGCTGGCACAGGGCAGGACAGACTCGGTCCTGGACCTCCTGACGTCGCGCGACCAGCCCGGCTGGGCGCAGCTCCTGGAACGGGGCGCCACGTTCACCTGGGAGGCCTGGGACCTGGAGCCCGGTACCGACTACAGCCAGTCCCACGCCTGGTCCGCCTCGGTGGTCAAGGAGATCCTCGAGCACCTTCTGGGCATCCGCTTCCAGTCCCCCGGTGGCGGCGAACTGCTCATCGAGCCGCCATGGTGCCGGCTTGAGCACGCCCACGGCAGCGTCCCGGTGGCCAGCGGCTACGCGGAGGCCAGCTGGCGCCGCAGGGACGGCCTGGTGGAGCTGGAATGCACCGTCCCCGCCGGTGTCACGGCGGTGGTCCGTCTGCCCGCCGGCACCTACGGAATTAAGGGACCGACGCCGGATGCCGCCGTCGTGCGTTCCCTCCCGGACGGCGCGAACACCGGCGCGACGCGCGACTTCCGCGTGCACACCGGCACCTGGAGCTTCGAACCGCAGGCCTAGCCGATATCCCGTGGATGAGCCCCGCAAACACCCGGGTGTTTGCGGGGCTCAACCACCGTTAGAGCAGCGCGCTCTTGGCTTCTTCCAAGGCCTTCTTCGCGGCGTCCTGCGGGGACAGCCTGTTGAAGTGGACTTCCAGGGAGTAGCGGGTAAGGGCTTCCACCGCGGCACTGCCTCCGGCTGGCGGAACCGGTACGGCGCCGCCCAGTTCGCTGGAGATCTCATCGATGAACTTCGCGGTCTTGGCATCGGCCGGAGTCAGCTTGGAAACCACTGCCGCACGGATATCGGAGTTTGCGGGGATGCCGCGGTCTGCCAGCCCGATTTCGCCGGCCTTGGCGTTGTTGGTCACGAAGTCGATGAACTTCTGGGCCTCGGCGGGGTGCTTGGTGCGTGAGCTGGCAGACCAGAACATGGATGACTTATAGAACTGCTGCGCATCGGCTGCCTTGCCGTCCACGCTCGGCGGCCGGCGGATTTCCAGGTCCTGCCCGGAGGCCTTGCTCAGGGCACCCAGCTGGTTGGACCAATACATGTTCATGGCGAACTTGCCGGTGGACAGTCCCTGCTGGTCGATCGAGGCGGTAGCGTCTTCGGTGATGACCGATGCCGGC
Source organism: Arthrobacter sp. Leaf137 (assembly GCF_001423525.1). Lineage (GTDB taxonomy): Bacteria > Actinomycetota > Actinomycetes > Actinomycetales > Micrococcaceae > Arthrobacter. The sequence goes on from NZ_LMOI01000001.1 coordinate 610,121, forward strand.
GGGACGGCCTTGGAGTCCCGCATCGTGGCCTGGTATTCGTACCATTCGGCCAGGTCCGACTCATCGAAGCCGAGCTTGCCGTCGCTGGTGAAGAGTGACTTCCCGTGCTGCCGGAACCACAGGTTGGCGGCAGCGTCGGAGTTGACCTGGCCGGTGCCGTACACCTTCCCGCCACTGGCCTGGGTGATCGCGGCAGCCGTGTTGTCCAGCTCGTCCCAGGTCCAGGTCTTGTCATCGGGAAGGGCTACGCCGCTGGCCGATACCAGTGCCGGGTTCGCCATCACCACCATGGCGTTGACGCCGCTGGTCACGGCGTACTGCTTGCCCTCCACCTTGCCGGAATCGGCCACGGGCTGGTCAAACTTGGAAAGGTCAACGTCCTTGAGCTCCAGCAGCGCGCCGCGCCCGGCATACTCGCCAAGGTATGCGGCGTCCATCTGGATGATGTCCGGGGCATCCTGCGACGCCACCTGGGTGGCCAGTTTGTCCCAGTAGCCGCTCCAGTCGCCGTACTCCCCCTGGACCTTAATATTGGGGTTCTCGGCCTCGAACGCCTCGATCAGCTTTTCGGTCATCTTGTGCCGGGTGTCCGAGCCCCACCAGCTGAAGCGCAGGGTCACCGGGCCGTCCGAAGCCTGCGGCGATCCTCCGCAGCCTGTCAGCGTCAGGGCGAGGACGGCCGCGGCGGCGGCCGCTTTGGGCAGCAGGGGCTTTCGGGCGCGAAACATCATCGTTTGTCCTTTGGCGTCGGGATGCTGGTAACCGATAGAAACCGGTTTCCCACAGCGTAGGTGTGATCCCGCGCACGCGTCAAGGACTGCTCAGGACTCCGTCAACCCGGCCTCCCGGGCCTTCGCAGCCCTGCCGTGCCGCCACAGCAGGAAGCCGATGGCAGCGGCGGACAGCATCCCCAGTCCACCCGTTACCACCAGTCCGGCGCGGACACCGAACTGTTCGGTCAGCCACCCGGCCAGCAGGCCGCCCAGGGCGTGCCCGCCCAGCAAAAGCGGCAGGTAGAGAGCCATCACCCGGCCGCGGATGGCGGGGCCGGCTTCGAGCTGGACGGCCGTGGCTGCGCTCGTCAGGAACAGGAGTGTCATGAGTCCCACCACCACCAGCATGGCGATGTACAGCGGAAGCGTGGGCATGAGGGCCGCAACCAGTTGGGACAGTCCAAAGAGTCCAGCCGCGGCCACAATCCCGCGGCGGCCCATGTTCCGGAGCCGGGCCGCGAGCAGGGCACCGGCAAGCGCACCCACGGCACTGACGGTATTGAAGAGGCCGAAGCCTTCAACGCCGTTGTGCCACACACGCTCGGCGAAGGCTGCGAGGACCACCGGCCCGTTCATGCCGAAGGCACCCAGCAGGCCCGCCAGCAGGATGAGGAGCAACAGCCGGGGCCGCTCCCGCACGTACGCGAAGCCGGCCAGTAGCTGTCCGCGGCCCCGGGCAGCAGGAATGCCGGGAAACAGCTCAGCCGTACGGATGGCGGCGATCAGGCCGAGGACCAGCACGCCAATGGCTGCGTTCGCGGCGAATGCCGCAGCGGGGCCGGCCTGCGCGATCAGCACCCCGCTGAGGGCGGGCCCTGCCATGGCACCGAGCTGGCTGAGCGCGTTGTTGAGGCCGATGGCCGGACGCAGGGCGGCGTCGCCCACCACTTCGTTGACGAACACCTGTCGGGCGGGGCTGTCGATGGCGGAGGTAATGCCCAAGGCGACGCAGCTCGCGTACACGGCCCAGACGGTGATGGTTCCGCTGGCCACCCACGCGGCAAGGCCCAGGGCGAGGACCACGATCACGGCCTGGCAGACCATCATGATCCGGCGTTTGGGGAACAGGTCCACCACCAGCCCGGACAGCGGCCCGACAATCAGCATGGGGAGGAATTGGAGGGCGACGGCGACGCCTACGGCCGCGGGACTGCCGGTCAGCTGCAGCACCATCCAGTCCTGGGCGAGGCGCTGCATCCAGACACCTACGCTGCCCGCTACCTGCATGCCCAGGAAGAGCCTGTAGTTGTGCCTGGTCAGCGGCTGGTACCACCGCGGTTGGCTGTCGTGGGAAAGATGGACGGACTGCTCGGAATTCGGGCGGTCGGAAGGCACGTCTGACTCAACTCGGTTGTGGGGCGGAAGGTGTGGTGGTGCGGTTGAGCTGTTGGTGGATCAGGTGTGGCGGGCCGAGCGGATCTTGACCGCTGCCGAGGCGAGGATCAGGGTGCCAGGGACCACCACGAAAAGGGCCACGAGCATCCAGACGAACACCGCGGCGCCGAACAGTGCGGCTGCGAGCAGGGCCGAGCCGGACCAGTCCTTGAGGGACAACGTGCGGCCCGTTCCCAGCGCGGACGTCCAACGCTCCTTCGCGTGCGTGCGGTCACCCGGAAAATCGGACCAGGCCGCGGCAGTACGCAGCAGCAGGATGGCGCCGCAGGCGGCCAGGATCAGCGTGGCCGGCAGCACCACTTCGCGGCCAGGCAGCTGGCCCACCCAGGCCAGCAGCAGGTTCAGCACAATGACGACGGCGGCTCCGGCCGTCAGCGCGCCAAGTTTCCAGCTGCCGGGCAGGGCAGCCTTGAAGGTTCCCCACAGGCCGCGGACTGAATCGTCCCGGCCGTCGAGGTGCCGCTCGAGGTGGGCGATCCCCGCCGCGTAGGCCGCGGGGATCGTCACCAGGGGCAGGGACAGCACCAGCACCAGCACCCCTGCCAGGAGGGTTTCGGAGAACAGGGCGAACCGGTTTACCGGAATGGGTTCGTGGTGGTTCGATGCGGGTGTGGTGCGGTCCATGATGCTCATTTCCGTCGTGCTCCCTTGTCCCGTTAGCCTTTGAGGCCCTGGGTGGAGACGCCTTCGACGATGTAGCGCTGGAAGATCAGGAAGAAGATCAGCACCGGGAGCAGGGCCAGGACGGACATGGCGATCATGGCGCCGTAGTCCGAGGACTGGGTCTGGTCCTGGAAGAGCCTCAGCGCGAGGGGCAGCGGGTATTTTTCCGGGGTGTTGAGGTAGAGCAGCGGGCCGAGGAAGTCGTTCCAGCTCCAGATGAAGGAGAAGATCGAGGTGGAGATCAGGGCCGGTTTCATCAGTGGGAGCATGATGGAGCCGAAGATCCGTACGTGCCCGGCGCCGTCGATCCGTGCCGCTTCGTCGAGCTCTGCGGGCAGGCCGCGCATGAACTGGACCATGAGGAAGACGAAGAACGCGTCGGCGGCAAGGAACTTGCCGATCAACAGCGGAATGTAGGTATCCACCAGCCCCAGCTGCTGGAAGATGATGTACTGCGGGATGATCACCACGTGGAAGGGCAGCAGGAGGGTGGCGATCATCATGCCGAAGAACACGCTCCGGCCGGGGAACTTGATCCGGGCGAACGCGTAGGCCGAGACGGACGCGGAGAGGATGGTGCCCACCACCGCGCCGAGGGCCAGGATCAGCGAGTTGGTGAAGAACTGCATCGTGGAGACCCCGCCGATGCCGTCCAGGGCCGTGACGAAGTTATCGAGGCTGAAGTTCTCTGACCACAGCGAGGTGTTTCCGCCGCCGATCTCGGAGTTCGGTTTGAACGCCGAGGCGATCATCCACAGGCCCGGGTACAGCACGATGCCGGTCAGGACGAGGGCCGCGAGGTGGAAGACGGTGCTCTTGGCCCGTTTGGCGCCGACAGACTCGGATTTCGGGTTGTATACCGGGGCTCCGGTCTCCGGTGCGGACTGGGTAGGCGTTGCCATGGTTGTCATTTCGAATCACCGCTGTAGTGGACCCAGGACTTGGACGTTTTGAAGAAGATCAGGGTAATGATGCCCACCACGATCACCAGCAGCCAGGCCATCGCCGAGGCGTAACCCATCCGGAAATCGCTGAAGCCGCGCAGGTACAGGTAGAGGGTGTAGAAGAGGGTGGAACCGGCCGGGCCGCCTTCACCGTTGGAGATGATGAACGCTGACGCGAAGATCTGGAACGCGTGGATGGTTTCCATCAGCAGGTTGAAGAAGATCACCGGGGAGAGCATGGGCCAGGTGATGTTGAAGAACTTCCGTACCGGCCCCGCACCGTCCATGGACGCTGCCTCGTAGAGTTCGTTCGGGATCTGCTTGAGCCCTGCGAGGAAGATGACCATCGGTGCACCGAACTGCCACACCGTGAGCAGGATGAACATCGGCATGGTCATGGTGGGGTTGCCCACCCAGCCGCCGAGGTTGATCCCGAAGAAGGACAGGCCCTGGTCCACCGGGCCCGAATCGCCGAACATCGCCTTCCACACGATCGCGATCGATACCGAGGCGCCGATCAGCGAGGGGGCGTAGAACGCGGAGCGGTAGAAGCCCTGGCCGCGGCGCTTGCTGTTGAGCAGCATCGCCACCGCCAGCGCGGCGGCGAGCTTGAGCGGGGTGCCGAAGACCACATAGCCCACGGTCACCCCGACGGACTGCAGGAACCGTTCGTCCTGGAACAGGGTGATGTAGTTATCCAGCCCGATCCATTTGGGCGGCTCGAACAGGTTGTAGTTGGTGAAGGACAGGTAGAGCGAGGAAATCATCGGCCCAACAGTGAGGGCAATGAATCCCAGCAGCCAGGGCAGCAGGAAAGTGTAGCCGGCGCGGGCATCCACCCCGCCCCGCCTCGACTTGCGAAGCGGGGCAGGACCGGATTGCGTCGATCGCCTGCTCAGGGTTGGGCTTTGAGTCACGAGTTCAGTCCGTCAGTTGTGAAGCCCGTATCAGGCATTCTGCTTGATAAGGTCTTCGGCTTCCTTGAACCAGGCGTCGGTGGCACCGTTGATGTCCAGCTTGCCGTAGTTCAGGTCCGAGGCGATGCGCTTGAAGGAAGTCTCCAGCGTGCCGAAGCCGACGATGGGCGGCTCGGGAGCGTCCTTGAGGTACTGCGAGATGGACGTTTCGTAGTCGACCACAACCTTGTCCGTACCCTCGAAGGTGGTGCCGTCGCGCTGCGTCTTGGACGCGGGGACGCCGCGGGAGGTCTTGAAGATCTGGCCTACCTCGGGGTCGTTTACCATGAAGTCGATAAAGCGGGCAGCAGCGTCCTTGAACTTGGTCTTGGCGCTGGCCACCATCAGCATGGACGGCTTCAGGAACAGGCCCAGGTTGTCCGCGTCATCGGAGGGGACCGGAACGAGCTTGAGTTCCTTTGCGCCGCTGTCGCCGAGGTAGCCGGCCATGAAGTTGTCCCAGGTGACCTCGGTTGCGGTGACGTTGGAGCCGAACGGCGACTTCGGTGCCAGCTGCGTGACGCGTTCTTCGGAGACGATCGCGGGGGTGCCGCGAAGATCAGCGGTGAGGTTCCACCACTTCTTCAGGTCGTCCTTGCTGAAGCCGAGCTTGCCCTCGGAGGTGAAGGCCTCGATGTTGTTCTGCCGCAGCCAGACGTTGAACATCCACCAGACGCCCGTGTAGTCAGTGCCGCCGAAGAGGGCACCGTTGCTCTTGCTGCCCACCTCGGTGAGGAAGGTGTTGAATTCCTTGTAGGTCCAGCTTCCGTCCGGCTCGGCGATGCCCAGGGAGGCCAGCTTGGCGGGATCGTAGTAAACGGCGAACGCGTTGGTGCTGGTGGGGATGCCGTAGGTCTTGCCCTTGATCTGGCCGGAAGGCAGCAGGGACTTTTCGAAGGCATCGGTGTTGATCTTGACCGTGCCCAGGTCCAGCAGCTGGTTGCGCTGGCCGTAGTCGCGCAGGTAGGACAGGTCCCACTGCATGACGTCGGGCAGGCCGCCGCCGGCAGCTTCGGTGGCACGCTTCTGCCAGTAGCCGGCGAAGTCGGTGAAGTTGCCGTTGACCTTGATGTCCGGGTTCTTCGACTCGAACAGGGCAATGGCCTTGCGGGTGCGCTCGGCACGGTCGTCGTTGCCCCACCAGGTGTAGTTGATGGTAACGGGATTGTCCGCCGAACCGGTTTGTCCTGAGGTGCTGGATCCGGTTCCGCAGGCCGCCAGTACGCCGGCAGATGCGGTGCCGACGGCTACGGTTGTAAGGAAATGCCTTCTGTTGATCACGGGAGCCTCCTTGCTCAATGTGTGCAATCCCTGATCTCATCTACAACGTAAGTAGTGAGCTGGCTTACACGGCTTCTGAAACGATACAATATCGGCATTCCGGGAATTGGGCAAGCGTTTTCCAATCCACAGGTTTTCCCATCCCGTTCCACTGGTTCAGCAGACATAGGAGTCCCATGGCAACGCAGGAAATTAACGGTCCGGCAAGTGTTTGGAGCAACGTCGAAGGCCTCGGATTCGGCGGCGATTACAACCCCGAGCAGTGGCCCGTGAGCGTCCGGCTGGAGGACCTTGAGCTGATGCAGGAGGCCGGCGTGAACTTCCTGAGCGTCGGGATCTTCTCCTGGGCACTGCTGGAACCGGTTGAGGGCCAGTACGATTTCGGCTGGCTTGACGAGGTGCTGGACAACCTCGCAGGCATCGGCGTCAAGGTCGCCCTCGCCACAGCGACCGCCGCTCCCCCGGCGTGGCTGGTCCGCAAGCATCCGGAAATCCTGCCCGTCACGGCTGACGGAACCGTGCTGGGACCGGGCTCACGGCGGCACTACACACCGTCGTCGGCCGTCTACCGGCGCTATGCCACGGGCATCACGCGAGTCCTTGCCGAACGCTACAAGGACCACCCTGCGCTGGCGCTCTGGCACGTGGACAACGAGCTGGGTTGCCACATTTCCGAGTTCTACGGCGAAGAGGACGCAGCCGCCTTCCGCCGCTGGCTGGAACGGCGCTACGGCACCATCGGCGCCCTCAACGCGTCCTGGGGCACCGCGTTCTGGAGCCAGAACTACGCGTCGTTCGAAGAGATCCTGCCGCCCTCAGTTGCCCCCAGCACGCTGAACCCCGGGCAGCAGCTGGACTTCCAGCGCTTCAATTCCCGGGCCCTGATGGACTACTACCGCGAACTCGTGGCCGTACTCCGGGAGGTGACCCCGCGCATTCCCTGCACCACCAACCTCATGGCCTCCAGCGCCACGAAATCCATGGACTACTTCAACTGGGCCAAGGATTTGGACGTCATCGCCAACGATCACTACCTTGTGGCCGCCGACCCCGAACGGCACATTGAACTCGCGTTCAGCTCGGACCTGACCCGGGGCATTGCGGGCGGCGACCCGTGGATCCTGATGGAACACTCGACGTCGGCCGTCAACTGGCAGCCCCGCAACCAGCCGAAGATGCCCGGCGAAATGCTCCGGAACTCGCTGGCGCACGTGGGCCGCGGTGCGGACGCCGTGATGTTCTTCCAGTGGCGGCAGAGCTTCGCGGGGTCAGAAAAATTCCACTCCGCCATGGTGCCGCACGGCGGCCGGGACACACGGGTATGGCGCGAGGTGGTGGACCTGGGCGCGGCGCTGAAGCTGCTCGAACCGGTCCGCGGTTCCCGGGTGGAGTCCCGGGCGGCCATCGTTTTCGACTATGAGGCGTGGTGGGCCAGCGAGATCGATTCGAAGCCGAGCATCGACGTGAAGTACCTGGACCTGCTCCGGGCGTTCCACCGGTCCCTGTTCCTGAAGGGCGTCTCTGTGGACATCGTCCACCCGTCGGCGCCGCTCGAGGGCTACGACCTGGTGCTCGTCTGCACGCTTTATGCCGTGTCCGACGCCGATGCCGCCAACATCTCCAAGGCGGCCTCCGCCGGCGCCACGGTCCTGGTCAGCTACTTCAGCGGGATCGCGGACCCGCAGGACCATATTCGGCTCGGCGGGTACCCCGGAGCTTTCCGGGACCTGCTGGGCGTGCGGGTGGAAGAGTTCCACCCGCTGCTGGCCGGATCGCAGTTGAAGCTCGACGACGGCACCGTCTCCTCGGTGTGGAGCGAGCACGTGCACCTGGCCGGCGCCGAAGCGGTTCAGGCCTTCACGGAGTATCCGCTGGAGGGGGTACCAGCCCTGACCCGCCGGTCCGTGGGCAGCGGCGCCGCCTGGTACCTTGCCACCTTCCCCGACCGCAACGGCGTCGACGCACTGGTGGACCGGCTGCTCGCCGAATCGGGTGTCTCCCCCGCGGCCGCCGCCGACGCCGGCGTGGAGCTGGTCCGTCGGCGCTCGGACGACGGGCAGGGCTTCCTGTTCGCCATCAACCACACCCGCTCCACCGCCGCCGTTTCGGCCACCGGCACCGATTTGCTGACCGGCGAGCCCTTTGGCGGCTCCGTTCCGGCGGGCAGCATTGCGGTGATCAGGGAGGGCTAGGCACCTTCGGTCCATACATACGTACGACGGCGGTGCCTTCTTGGGCGCCGCCGTTCTGCTGTGGCGGAGGTACTTGGCCGTCGTCATCWGCCGCCMCTTTCCTTGCTGCACGTGCCTGCCTTGAGATCGTCGGGAGGTTTCCACATAGGGCTTTGGGGCCGTCGGAAATGTCGGTGGGTGCTGGAAGACTTTGGTCATGGAGACGGTTGGCGTGGCGGGAATGGAGGCGGGGCATGCAGCTGCCCCCGCGCCACCTGCTTTGCAGAGCATCTCTGGCCTTGCTTCAGTTGCCCGTATCCCATTTAGTGCTCACGCCCGCCCAGCTGCCGCGCCCGCTCCGGTTCCTTTCCTTGCTGCACGTGCCTGCCTTGAGATCGTCGGGAGGTTTCCACATAGGGCTTTGGGGCCGTCGGAAATGTCGGTGGGTGCTGGAAGACTTTGGTCATGGAGACGGTTGGCGTGGCGGGAATGGAGGCGGGGCATGCAGCTGCCACCGCGCCACCTGCTTTGCAGAGCATCTCTGGCCTTGCTTCAGTTGCCCGTATCCCATTTAGTGCTCACGCCCGCCCAGCTGCCGCGCCCGCTCCGGTTGCGGATGTTCCTTCTCCTGCCGGCGCACCGCAGGCCACCGCCCTTGTCTCGGCTGCCCATGTTTCCTCGCGTGYGGGGCGCCGACCTGTTGCCGACCATCCCTCGGGTGGTGGTGCCCTGAGTGTTGCTGATGTGTTGAGGGTCCTGGCGGTGGTGCCGGTTGCTGGTGATGGTGCGGGGATGATCGATCAGCTCCGGCAGTTTGAGGATGTGAAGGCTGTGGCGGCGGCGAGGCAGGCCGAGATCACTGTGGCTTTTGACTTGGCGCAGCGGCGGGAGCAGGCTGCCGCCGGTGTTCCCGCTGATCAGCTTGGCGTAGGGGTCGGGGCGCAGGTGGCGCTGGCGCGGCGGGAATCCCCGGCCCGGGGCGGGCGGCTGCTGGGACTGGCGAAAACCYTGACCGGGATGCCCCACACCTTCGCCGCGTTCCGGTCCGGGCGGTTGAGTGAGTGGCGCACCACCCTGGTCGTGAGGGAAACCATCTGCCTCTCACCCGTTGCTGATGTGTTGAGGGTCCTGGCGGTGGTGCCGGTTGCTGGTGATGGTGCGGGGATGATCGATCAGCTCCGGCAGTTTGAGGATGTGAAGGCTGTTGCGGCGGCGAGGCAGGCCGAGATCACTGTCGCTTTTGACTTGGCCCAGCGGCGGGTCCAGGCTGTTGCCGGTGTCCCGGCSGGGGAGCGGGGTGCCGGGGTCGGGGCGCAGGTGGCGCTGGCGCGGCGGGAATCCCCGGCCCGGGGCGGGCGGCTGCTGGGACTGGCGAAAACCCTGACCGGGATGCCCCACACCTTCGCCGCGTTCCGGTCCGGGCGGTTGAGTGAGTGGCGCACTACATTGGTCGTGAAGGAAACCATCTGCCTCTCACCCGAGGACCGGGCGGGSGTGGATGCGGAACTCGCGCCCGATACCGGCGTCTTCGATGGTGCCGGGGACCGGACCATCATCTCCGCCGTTAAGGCCGCCGCGTACCGGCGCGATCCTGCATCGGTAGCCCGGCGGGCCGCCACAGCCGTGGGGGCAAGGACGGTCAGCCTG
>NZ_LMOI01000002.1 GCF_001423525.1 Arthrobacter sp. Leaf137
ACAGCAAATTCAACCAATTCAATACAATAAATTGGTATCAACAAACTTGGCACACTATTGAGTTCTCAAACAACAGACACACCCGGCACCACCCAAACATTCCGTTCAGGATCGCTCCGGAGCAACTTTCCAAACTTACCCGGCTGCTTCGTTCTTGTCAAACCGGCGTTTCCCGACCTTCATCGCCGTAAGGCTTGGTGGTCGGTTTTCCGTCTGACTCCGTGGAGCAGCGCGGAAATAAACTCTACCACCCCTTTACCGGGAAGGCCAACCCGGCTTCCGTGGGGTCCCCTTCACGCAGCCTGCAGACGACAAAAGGCCCGGAATCACAGGGATTCCGGGCCCCCTGCCCTGCGCCGAACAGTAGTGGGCTGTTCAACCATGACTCTTACTTAGCGGCAGGCGCTTCCGGAGTAAAGAAGGATGCACCCAACGGAGGAAGGGTAACGGTCAGCGTTGCCGGCTGCCCGTCCTGTCCTTCATCCGTAGCCTTCAGGTCTCCGGTATTCAGTACGCCAGAGCCTCCGTACTTGGTGTGGTCCGTATTGAGCACTTCGGCCCAGGCACCTGCTTGGGGAACGCCCAGGGTGTAGCCGGCGTGGGGCGCTCCGGAGAAGTTGATGGCACACACTACCGGGTTGCCGTCCGCATCACGGCGGATGAAGGAGAGGACGTTCCTGTCAGCGTCGCCGCCGTTGATCCACTGGAACCCGGCCGGTTCGTTGTCGCGGGCGTACAGGGATGGAGTGGACGTGTAGAGCTCGTTCAGGTCCTTGGTCAGCAGTTGGATCCCCTTGTGGGCGGGGATCTCCGCGAGCCACCAGTCCAGCCCGTGCTGCTCTGACCACTCCGCTTCCTGGCCAAACTCGGTCCCCATGAAGATGAGCTGCTTTCCGGGGTGTGCCCACTGGTACGCGAGGAAAGCGCGGAGGTTCGCCAGCTGCTGCCAACGGTCCCCCGGCATCTTGCGAAGCATCGAGCCCTTGCCGTGCACGACTTCGTCGTGGCTGATGGGCAGGAGGAAGTTTTCCGTGAAGGCATAAACCAGCGAGAAGGTCAGGCCGCCGTGGTGCCATTTGCGGTTGACCGGGTCCTCGGACGCGTACTTCAGGGAATCGTGCATCCAGCCCATGTTCCATTTCAGGCCGAATCCCAGTCCGCCGTGGCTGGTGGGAGCGGTCACGCCGGGGAACGCCGTGGACTCCTCGGCAATCATGACAGCACCGGGGTGGCTCTTATAGACGGTGGCGTTGACTTCCTGGAGGAAGGAGATCGCTTCGAGGTTCTCCCGGCCGCCGAACCGGTTGGGCCGCCACTGCCCCTCTTCGCGGGAGTAGTCCAGATACAGCATGGACGCTACGGCATCCACCCGCAGCCCGTCGATGTGGAACTCGTCCAGCCAGTACAGTGCGTTCGCCACCAGGAAGTTGCGCACCTCGGTACGGCCGAAGTCGAAGATCAGCGTTCCCCAGTCGGGGTGTTCGCCCAGGGTGGGGTCGGCGTGCTCGTACAGGGGCTGGCCGTCGAACTGTGCCAGCGCCCAGGAATCCTTGGGGAAGTGGGCAGGGACCCAGTCCAGCAGGACACCGATGCCCGCCTGGTGCAGGGTGTCCACCAGGTAGCGGAACTCGTCGGGGTGGCCGAACCGGGACGTCGGGGCAAAGTAGGAGGTGACCTGGTAGCCCCAGGAACCACCGAACGGGTGCTCGGCAACCGGCATGAACTCCACGTGCGTGAAGCCCAGCCACTTGACGTAGTCCACGAGTTCCTTGGCCAGCTCGCGGTAGCCAAGCCCCAGGCGCCAGGAGCCGAGGTGGACCTCGTAGACGCTCATGGCAGAGTTGTGCGGATCGCGCTCGGCGCGGGCCTGCATCCACTCGTCGTCCTTGAAGGCGTAGGACGGCTCCACCACGCGGGATGCCGTGAGCGGCGGGACCTCGGTTCCGAAAGCCATCGGGTCCGCTTTTTCCACCCAGTAGCCAGCCTTGGTGCGGATCTCGAACTTGTAGCACGCCCCTGCTACAACCCCGGGGATGAAGAGTTCCCAAACACCGGAGGAGCCCAGTGAGCGGAGCGAATGTTCGCGGCCGTCCCAGCCGTTGAAGTCGCCCTTTACGCGGACGGCCTGGGCGTTGGGGGCCCACACGGCGAAGGAAACACCGTCCACATCCCCCAGCGAAGACTTGTAGTGCTGGACGTGTGCGCCCAGGACCTGCCAGAGCTTTTCGTGGCGGCCTTCCCCGATGAGGTGGAGGTCGACCTCGCCGACTGTCGGCAGGTACCGGTAGGGCTCGTCCACCGTGACGGGGTCAGCCCCGGGGTACGTGACGGACAGGCGATAATCCGGGACGTGCCCGTGCTCGCTCGGCTCAAGTACAGCCACCCAGGCCCCATGGGCCTCGTGCTGCATCGGCACTTCACCTGCAGCGGTGATGACGCTGACGGCTTCCGCCAGGTGCTTGACCGTGCGGACGGTGACGTGACCGTAGTCATCCAGGTGCGCCCCCAGTACGGAGTGCGGCGCGTGGTGTTCACCGTTGGCAATCTTGCCCAGGGTGCCGTCGTCCACCGGGAGCGGAGCCCCCGGCCGTCCTGTTCGTGCTGTGCCTGTCATTTCGTTACCTTCCGATGCTGCGCCGGCGGTGTCGCCGGCGCCGTTACCGCCCAGGAGCCGTCTGGAGGCGCTTACTGGAATCGCCAGCCAATCGGGCCTGTTACGCATTTCATAAACAACTTCGTACAGCGCCTTGTCCAGCCACAATGCCACAAACAGCGGCGAGGTCCGGTCCACCGTGCCGGGGGTGACGTGCGCGTAGCCTGCGAGGAACGCATCGGCGCAGTCGTCAACCCAGGACGCGGGCACTTGGGCGCCTTCCTGCTCGCGCTGGGCGGCTCCGGCCGCGTAGTCGAAGGAGCGCAGCATGCCGGCGACGTCCCGCAGGGGCACATCGGGGCCGTTCCGCTCATCGATGGGGCGCAGCGGTTCGCCCTCAAAATCGAGGATGGCCCAGCGGGGCTCCGATTCAGTGGCGGCCAGCGGTTCCGTTCGGCCTGCTGCAGGGGGCACCTGCAGGATCTGGCCGAGGTGCAGGTCACCATGGATCCGCTGCAGCGGACCCGCGCTGGCGCCGTCGAGCCCGTCAAGAAGGGCTCCGAGGGCTTCGTCATAGGGGCCGACGGCGGGACCGGCCTCGGCCCAGGCCGCGCGGATACGCCGGGCTACTCCTGCCGCGACGTCCTGGCCGGACCCGGCAGCTTCTGAACGGCCGAGCGTTTCGGCGAGCCGGCGGTGGACGGTGGCCGTGGCCGCGCCGAGTGCCCGCGCCTCGGCGGTGAAGTCCCTACCAGCCCGTGCTGCATCAACGGCGAGCCGCCAGGCATCCAGTCCCCCGGCAAGGAATTCGTGCGCCACAGCAAGCTCACCCTGCACCGGGCGGGTGCCCCTCGCCGTCCCGCCTGCTTTGGTGCCGTTTTCCAGCCATTCTCCCCGCACCCAGCCCAGCGTGGCGGGGACCTCCGAGGTGCCGGCGGCGGTGAGGGCCGCGCCCACTTCGACTTCGGGGTTGGTTCCGGCGGACAGTGTCCGGAAGAACTTCACGATGGCCGCGGACTCGCCGTCGTCAACAATCACCGAGGTGTTGGACTGTTCGCCGGAAAGTACCTTGACCACTCCGTGGGCGGTGGGGAGCCGGTAGTTTCCGGATGCCTTGAAGCCCGCGGCCACGCCGGTGCGTGCCGTGGCTTCGTGCCGGATGAGTTCCAGCCAGCCGCCGATGAAGTCGGGGTCGTGGAGGGCGTCGTAAACCCAGGTCCTGGACGGGTCCGTCCCGGCCGCCTGTCCCACCAACGCCCGTTCCATGCCGGCCGCCGGTGCCGCCCGGAAGCTCAACGGAACCTGCACCACCAAGGTGCGGCCGCCGCCGTCGGACGGGCCGGTGGTGATGTTCAGCAGAAATACCGCAAGCCCCGCGTGCCCCGACGGGTCCTCGATTCCCAGGCTGCCTGCCTGGGACATCTCGAAGTCGGGGCTATTGACGGGGAACCATCGCTGCTTCGGAAGCCATTCCTTGAGGAGCGCGGTCAGGGCGGGAGTAAGTATTGGCTGGTTCATATCAATTCTCTATCGACAGGATGGGCAGTGCCTGCGTGTAGGGCGACGACGGATTGGACGTCGCCGACCGGAGCCGGAGCCAGAAGAAATCGTGGCTTCCGAGGGTCAGCGTCAACGTCCCGTCGTCGTTGATCCCCGGGAAGACCTGGCCGCCGAAGACATCACGCAGTCCCCGGCCGGCGTATTCGGGCACACGCAGCGTGGCGGCCACGGGATGCTGCGAGAGATTAAAGGCGCAGAGGACCGTTTCGCCGTTCAATCCTGCGGAATTACCCTCCGGCAGTTCCCGGAGGTACGCCAGGACGGCGTCGTGGTCGGCTTCGACGTGCTTGAAGGCGCCGAGGCCGAAAGCCGGGTGGTTCCTGCGGACACTGAGGATCTGGCGGGTCCAGCGAAGCAGCGATCCGGAGTGCGCGGCCTCGGCCTCCACGTTGGCCATGCTGTAGTTGTAGACCAGCGACTGGATGGGCGGCAGGTAGAGCTTTCCCGGGTCCGCGTGCGAAAATCCCGCGTTGCGGTCGGGGTTCCACTGCATCGGTGTGCGGACGGCGTCACGGTCCTCAAGCCAGATGTTGTCGCCCATGCCGATCTCGTCCCCGTAATACAGGAACGGGCTGCCCGGCAGTGAAAGCAGGAGGGCGTTGATCAGCTCAATCTCAGCCCGCGAGTTGTCGAGCAAGGGGGCCAGCCGCCGGCGGATACCGATGTTGGCGCGCATACGCGGGTCCGGTGCGTACCAGCCGAGCATTGCAGCGCGTTCGTCAGCAGTGACCATTTCGAGCGTCAGTTCATCGTGGTTGCGCAGGAAGGTGCCCCACTGGGCTCCGTCAGGGATATCCGGAGTGTCGCGCATGGTCTCGATGATGGGCGCGGCCTTCTGGTCCCGGAGCGCGTAGTAGAGCCGGGGCATGATGGGGAAGTGGAACGCCATGTGGCACTCCGGCTCCGCCTCCGTCCCGAAATACTCCACTACCTCGTTGGGCGGCTGGTTGGCCTCCGCGATGATGACGCGGCCGGGGTAGCTTTCGTCCACCATGGCGCGCAGTTTCCGGAGGAAGTCATGGGTAGCCGGAAGGTTTTCGCAGTTGGTCCCTTCCTCTTCGAAAAGGTACGGGATGGCGTCCGCGCGGAACCCGTCAATGCCCTGGTCCAACCAGAACCGCACTACGTCGAAGAGCGCCTCGATGACCTTGGGATTTTCGAAGTTCAGGTCCGGCTGGTGGCTGAAGAACCGGTGCCAAAAGAACTGCCGGCGGATGGGATCGAAGGTCCAGTTTGATTCCTCGGTGTCAACGAAGATGATGCGGGCGTCCTGGTACTTTTCGTCGGTGTCGCTCCACACGTAGAAATCGCCGTACGGACCGTCAGGATCCTTGCGGGATTCCTGGAACCACGGGTGCTGGTCCGAGGTGTGGTTCAGCGGCAGGTCGATGATCACCCGCACTCCCCTGGCATGAGCCTCTGCCACCAGCCGCTTGAAGTCGCTGATGGTCCCGAACTCGTCCAGTACGGAGTTGTAGTCCGAGATGTCGTAGCCACCGTCCCGCAGGGGTGACTGGAAGAACGGCGGCAGCCACAGGCAATCCACGCCCAGCCACTGAAGATAGTCCAGCCTGTCGATGAGGCCGGAGAAGTCTCCGGATCCGTCACCGTTGGCATCCGCAAAGGCCCGTACCAGCACCTCATAGAAAACGGCTTTCCGGTACCACAGCGGATCATGCTGGAGGCCCGGAGCATTCAGCTCAAACGTGCTTTTGGGCGTGAAGTGCTGGCCGGAACTTTGCGGATTGAAATTCACTGATGCATTCTCCTGACGCTCAGGATGTGTGCCGGCTCTACGTGCGGGTCAAGGCGGACGTAGTTGAACTCCCCCCATTCCCAGCTTTCGCCGGAGATGAGGTCGTCAACGTAGAAGCCGCCGCCCGCGGTGATGTCCTGCGGGTCCAGTTCCAGGGCAGCCAGGTCCAGGGCTACGCTGCATTCCTTGGTGACGTGCGGATCCACGTTGACCACCACAATGAGCGTGTCCTTCGAACCGTCCGCCAGCGTCTTGTGCTTGGAGTAGACCACCGTGGAGTCGTCGGTGCTCTGGTGGACCGTGAGGTTCTGCAGGTCCTGGAGCGCCGGATGGTCGCGGCGAAGGTGGTTCAGCTGTGTGATGAACGGTGCCAGGGTCCGGCCGGACTCTGCGGCAGCGTCCCAGTCGCGGGCCTTGTATTCGAACTTCTCGTTGTCGATGTACTCCTCCGCGCCGGGGCGGGCCACATGTTCGTACAGTTCGTAACCGGCGTACACGCCCCACAGCGGACTGGCCGTCGAAGCGAGGACAGCCTTGATCTTGAAGGCGGCCGGGCCACCGTACTGGAGGTACTCGGTGAGGATGTCCGGGGTGTTGACGAAGAAATTGGGCCGGAAGTACGCCGGGGAATCGTGGCTGACCTCGTGGAAGTACTCCTCGATCTCCTTCTTGGTGTTGCGCCACGTGAAGTACGTGTACGACTGCTGGAAGCCTGCCCTGCCCAGCGCGTGCATCATCGCGGGGCGGGTAAAGGCCTCAGCCAGGAAAACCACGCCGGGAACCGTTTTGTTAACTTCGGCAATGAGCCATTCCCAGAACCACACGGGTTTGGTGTGTGGGTTATCCACGCGGAAAATCTTTACCCCGTGGCTGACCCACAACAACACAATCCGCAGAATTTCGTTCGAAAGCCCCTCGGGGTCGTTGTCGAAATTAAGCGGGTAAATATCCTGGTACTTCTTGGGCGGGTTTTCGGCATAGGCAATGCTGCCGTCAACACGGGTGGTGAACCATTCGGGGTGCGCGGCTACCCAGGGGTGGTCCGGCGCCGCCTGCAGCGCCAGGTCCAGCGCCACTTCCAGGCCCAGCTCGTTGGCACGGGCCACGAAGGCGTCAAAGTCCTCGAAGGAGCCGAGGTCCGGATGGATGGCGTCGTGTCCGCCCTCGGCGGCGCCGATGGCCCATGGGGAGCCGGGATCGTGCGGGCCGGCCACAAGGGTGTTGTTGGGGCCCTTCCGGTGCTGCACGCCGATCGGGTGGATGGGCGGCATGTAGATGACGTCGAAACCCATGCCCGCGACGGCGTCCAGCCGGCGGGCGGCGGTACGGAAGTTGCCGGACGTCCAGGCGCCGGTGTTGTGGTCCTTGACGGCGCCCTCGGACCGCGGGAAGAACTCGTACCAGGAGCCGCGGCCTGCGCGGTCACGCTCCACCAGGAGGGGGTACTTCTCGGAAACGGTGACCAGTTCCCGGATGGGCTGGTGCGCCACAACCCCGGCCACATCGTGGCCGAACCCGGCGCCGAGGCGTTCCTCGGTGCTGAGGGACTGGTCAGCCAGCCTGCCGGCGGCGTCGCGCAGGACGCCCTTATCCCATTCGCTGCGGAAGTCCTCGCCGGACGCTTCCCGCAGCAGGGCGGCACCTTCAGCGAGCATGAGCTCGACGTCGATGCCGGCAGCGATCTTCACTTCAGCGTTGTGGTGCCAGGTACCGTAGCGGTCATGCCACGCCTCAATAACGAATGACCAGTTGCCCGGTTCCGACGGCGTGAGGATGCCTTCCCATCGGTCGGTTCCCATGCCCCGTTCCCCGCGTGGAGCCGTCAGCCGAACGCGCTGGCGCTCGGCACCGGACGGATCCAGCAGCACGGCGCTGACGCCAAGCTGGTCATGGCCTTCACGGAACGAGGTGGCACCCACGACGATTCCTTCACCGGGCAGCGCCTTGGCGGGAAACTTCCCGCCCTCGACGACTGGCTGAACGGCAGTGATCGGAAAACGTCCGAACCGGAGTCCGTCGGTGATCTGTCCCTTGGGCATTTTCTTTGATGCGGCACTGGTTACTGAGTTAGTCGTCACAAGCTCGACGTTAGCGAGAAATGCCGAAGATTGCTAAGCCTGCGCACTGTATTTTGTTGCGCCGCGCTTCACGTGCTCCGCCTCCCCTGTCATTTACGCAAAAGAAACCTAAAGCTGGTTACAGCCGCGGGGGTTGTCCGTTAGTGTGACGCAGGTGAAGGCAATCCGCAGGTTTACGGTCCGTACAGTCCTCCCCGAACCCATCCGGCCCCTGGCCCGGCTGGCCAGCAACTTGCGTTGGTCCTGGCACCGCCCCACCCGGGAACTTTTCGCGGGCCTCAACCCCGCACTGTGGCAGGAAAGCGGCCAGGACCCGGTGGGCTTCCTGGGCATGGTCAGCCGCGAGGAGTTCCAGCAACTGGCCACCAACCAGGCAGTGGTGGAGAAGGTGCGGGCAGCCGAGGCGGACCTCAACCGCTACCTTGACGAGCCCCGCTGGTACCAGGGCCTCGGACCGGACGCTCCTGCCTCTATCGCCTATTTTTCGCCCGAGTTCGGCATCACCGAAGTCCTGCCCCAGTACTCCGGCGGCCTCGGCATCCTTGCCGGCGACCACCTGAAGGCGGCCTCGGACCTGGGCGTTCCGCTGATCGGCGTTGGCCTGCTGTACCAGGCCGGCTACTTCAAGCAGTCCCTCTCCCGGGACGCCTGGCAGCAGGAAACCTACCCTGTGCTGGACCCTGACGGGCTGCCCCTGACACTGCTCCGCGAGCCCTCCCCGGACGGCAACGGCAAGCCAGTGCAGGTCTCCCTGCCCCTCCCCAACGGCCGGCGCCTGCTCGCTCACATCTGGCGGGCCGACGTCGGGCGCGTCCCCCTCCTGCTCCTTGACTCCAACGTCCCGGGTAACGACGACGCCGCCCGCAGCATCACAGACCGGCTCTACGGCGGCGGCGGTGACCACCGGCTCCAGCAGGAACTGCTGCTGGGCATGGGCGGCGTGAAAGCGCTGCGGGCGTTCCAAAAGCTGACCGGCACGGCGGCTCCGGAAGTGTTCCACACCAACGAAGGCCACGCGGGCTTCCTGGGCATCGAACGTATCCAGGAACTCATGTCCGGTGAGCAGGCACTGACGTTCGATGAAGCCCTCACCGCGGGGCGAGCCTCCACCGTCTTCACCACGCACACCCCCGTGCCCGCAGGCATCGACAGGTTCGAGATCGCCCAGATCAGCCACTTCTTCCAGGCCGGGCTGGCGCCCGACGTGCCGGTGGACCGCATCCTCGAACTGGGCCGCGAGAACTACGCGGACGGCAACCCGTCCGTCTTCAACATGGCAGTGATGGGCCTGCGCCTGGCACAACGGGCCAATGGTGTGGCCAAGCTCCACGGCGAGGTCTCCCGCGGCATGTTCTCGGCACTGTGGCCCGGATTCGACCACTCCGAGGTGCCCATCACCTCGGTGACCAACGGCGTGCACGTGCCCACCTGGGTGGACAGCCGGATCTCCCAGCTGGCCCGGGACCAGTTCGGCAGCGAAGCGGAGGCCAACGGCCGCTGGGACCTGGCGTACAACGTCAGCGACGCCGACGTCTGGGCGCTTCGGCGTGAGCTGCGTTCGGCGCTGGTGGACGACGTCCGCCGCCGCCTGCGCGCCGCGTGGAAGAAGCGTGGCGCCGCCGATGCCGAGCTGGGGTGGACCGAACACGTCCTGGACCCGGACGTACTCACCATCGGCTTTGCCCGCCGCGTTCCTACGTACAAGCGCCTGACCCTGATGCTGCGCGAACCGGAGCGGCTGAAGGCACTGCTGCTGCACAAGGAGCACCCCATCCAGCTGGTCATTGCCGGCAAGTCCCACCCGGCCGATGACGCCGGCAAGAAGATGATCCAGGACCTGGTCCGGTTCACGGACGATCCCGAGGTCCGCCACCGGATCGCATTCCTGCCGAACTATGACATCGCCATGGCGCGGACCCTGTTCCCTGGCTGCGACGTCTGGCTGAACAACCCGCTCCGGCCATTGGAGGCCTGCGGCACGTCAGGCATGAAGGCCGCCCTGAACGGCTCGCTTAACCTGTCCGTCCTGGATGGCTGGTGGGACGAGATGTACGACGGCGAAAACGGCTGGGCCATTCCGACGGCCAACAACGGCGCATCCCCCGAAGAGCGCGACGATATCGAGGCCGCCGCACTTTACGAGCTGCTCGAAAGCCAGGTGGCGCCGAGGTTCTATGGCAGCACGGTGTCCGCGGCCGCGGGGGCTGCGGGACCGTCGACGTCGGCGGCAGAGCGGGTGCCCACGCACTGGGTATCCATGATCAAGCACACCCTGTCCCACCTGGGGCCGGCGGTTTCGGCAGAGCGCATGCTCCGCGACTACGTCAACATCCTGTACCGCCCCGCAGCCGAGGCCGGCCGCAGCGCCAGTGCCACCGGCTACGCCCAGGCCCGGTCGCTGGCATCGTGGACCGCGAGGGTGCGCTCGGCCTGGCCGCAGGTGCACGTGGAGCATGTGGACTCGGTGGGCGTCTCCGAGGATCCGCAGATCGGCGACACCCTCCAGGTCAACGCGTATGTGGCCCTCAGCGGCCTCACCCCCGAGGACGTGTACGTGGAGGTGGCTTACGGCAGGGCTGAGGAAAGCGACACCCTGACGGACATCACCATCATGGAACTGCAGGTGAAGGAGGACCTGGGCAACGGCCGCCACCTCTTCAGCGGTTCGCTGGTGATCGACAGGTCAGGGCCGTTCGGCTACACCGTCCGTGTCCTGCCGCAGCACGAGGGACTCGCGTCCAAGGCCGAGCTGGGGCTGATCGTGAATGCGTAACCCCGTCTCCTGACAGGAGGGCCTCCTGCTGGGTACGTGTCCTGACAGACAGGATACTAAACCCAGCGCAGGAGGAACCCATGACCGAGCGGACCGTCTCTGACGTGATAGTGGACCGGCTGGCAGTTTGGGGAGTGGACCGCGTCTTCGGTTACAGCGGAGACGGAATCAACGGCTTCATGGGTGCTTTGCGGAGAGCCTCGGGCCGGGTGTCGTTCATCCAGGCCCGGCACGAGGAAAACGCGGCGTTCATGGCGGTGGGCCATGCCAAGTACACCGGTGGCGTGGGTGTTGTCACGTCTACCCAGGGCCCCGGTGCCGTCCACCTGCTTAACGGCTTGTACGACGCCAAACTGGACAGCGTGCCGGTGGTTGCCATCGTGGGCCAGCAGAGCCGGACTGTGCTGGGCTCCGCCTACATGCAGGAAATCGACCTGGTGTCCCTGTTCAAGGACGTCGCGTCACAGTTCGTGCAGCTGGTCAGCGCCCCGGAACAGCTGCCCATGGTCCTTGACAGGGCCTTCCGGACCGCAATGGCTACCTCGTCTCCCTGCGTGGTCATCGTCCCCCACGACCTCCAGTCGGCTCCTGCCCCTGAGCTGGAGCAGGAGCACGGAATCGTGGTGACTGCGCCGTCCTGGGCGTCGGCGGCCAAGGTACCGAGGGACGGGGACCTTGACGCTGCAGCTGCCCTGCTCAATTCCGCCGAACGGGTGGCGTTATTGGTGGGCCAAGGTGCCAGGCACGCCTCTACCGAGGTGGTTGCCATCGCCGAAAAGCTGGGGGCGGGCATTGCCACCAGCCTGCTGGGCAAACCCTTTGTGGATGAGACACTCCCGTTCGCCGTAGGCACCATGGGGCACCTTGGAACCACGGCCAGCGCCCATCTGCTGGGCAACTGCGACGCGCTGCTCATCGTGGGTTCCAATGACCCATGGACAGAGTTCTACCCGCCGCCAGGGGCGGCCCGGGTAGTGCAGATCGACATTGACGAGAAAAAGATCGGCAACCGGTACCCGGTAGAGGTGGGGCTCGCCGGGGACGCCGCGTCAGCGCTTGCGGCGCTGGACAAGAGGCTGGAGCACCGCCCGCACGGTGAATGGCGCTCGGCCGTGGAGCAGGAAGTCAGCCGCTGGCGCATCCTGGCAGCCGACCGCGCCGCCGTCCCTGCAGCACCTGTGAATCCCGAACGCGTGGTCCGCGAGCTCAACGGCCGGCTGCCGTCAGACGCCCAGCTGAGTGTCGACGTCGGAAGCTGCGTCTACTGGTACGCCCGCCAGCTGACCCTTCCGCCCGGCGTCCCGGTGCACCTGTCCGGCACGCTTGCCAGCATGGGCTGCGCCATCCCGTACGGTATCGCCGCCAAGCTCGCCCACCCTGACCGGCCGCTGGTGGCCCTGGCCGGGGACGGTGCCATGCAAATGGCCGGCGTGGCGGAACTGGCCACCGTGGCCCACCGCTGGCAGCAGTGGCCCGACCCAAGGTTTGTGGTCTGCGTCTTCAACAACCGCGAATTGGCCGAGGTGACGTGGGAACAGCGGGAGTCTGAGGCCGAACCGCGTTTTACCGACAGCCAGGAGCTGCCCGAGTTCCCATTTGCAGGCTATGCCGAACTACTGGGGCTCACAGGCATTCGCGTCGAGGACCCGGAGCTTCTCGGGGATGCCTGGGAGCAGGCCTTCGCCGCGGACCGCCCCGTAGTCATCGAAGTGCTGACCGATCCCGAAATTCCGCTGCTTCCGCCGTTCCCGGCCGGGCGGGAGAAGGCTGCCAACATGCGCAAGGGGCTGGCGGCCGAGGACGGGAGCGGCCATGCCGAAGCGCTGCTGGACACCTACACTGCGCAGGAGGAACGACCAGGCGGCTGATGCGCCGTCAGAGCAGGACGGCCGTCACCGCCAGGTCCTTTCCGGCGTACCGCTCGGCGTCCTGGAGGATTTCGCAGAGGATGCCGAACGACCTGTCGGAGCGGAACGGTGCCGCCACCTGCCAGAGGACAGTGACAGGCGGGTTGCCGTTGTCCGAAATGCTGTCCGCAAAGTCATGCAGCGAATCGTTCAGCGCATCGAGGTTGACCCCGTAGTGCTCCGGGAAACTCAGGACCTCACCGAAGGTTTCCAGGACCTCCCGCTTGCTGTCCGCCGGGGGGATAACCAAGCTGCGGCGGCCGGCGTCCGCCACCTGGTCCTGCAGTTCCTCGAGGGTCCAGGTGTCGCCGGAGTAGATCTTCATGGTGCTGCTAACTGCCTTCCGTAATGAACGAGAATGATTCGTAGTGGTCGCCGGTGTAGTACTTTTCGCCGTCCGCACCGGCAACGATCCTGCGTGCGCCGCGGTCTGACTCCCCCGGAGTGGGCACCGTGTATTCGCGGTAGTAACCGCGGTCGCGGCGGGGCAGGATCCCTTCAAAGTTGCCGAAGGCCTGGTCATCCTGGCTGTAGCGGTAAGGGCCGCCTGCGCGGATCAGTGCCAGGACCCGGCGCCCTTCGGCCGGTAGCTGGGATTCCCTGATGGCCGGCAGGCCGGAGGGGTTCTTCTGTGCGGGCGCCGGCGCCGCCTGGGCCGGGCGCGACGGCGCCGGGGACGCGGACGCGGATGCCGCCGCCGCGCCGGTGGTGGGTGCCGTCGTCGTGCCCTCCGTCAACTGGCCCAGGACGCCCTGGCCGCCGAAGGCAAGCACTGCCACCACCACGAGGGCGGCAAGCAGCAGGGGCAGGATCTTGCGGTTGCGCATGGTCGGTTCGTCCCGGGCTAGGCGTTGCGGTAAATACTGATGGAGTTGGCCTCCACCAGGTCCTTTTCACCCGAAGCCACCAGGCCGCCCTGCCGCAGCTCGTGAAGCGGGGAGGTAGTGAGCCGCAGTTCGAACATGCGGGGGCCAGTGCCTTCGGCAGCCAGCGGCGGAAGCGTGATGGTGACATCCGAGCCGGTTCCGTTCACCACCACCAGGCCAGCCAGCTCACCGTCGTCGGAGCCGAGAAGGAGCTGCATCACGCGGTGCTGCGGATCGTTCCAGCGTTCCATGGACATCGGTTGGCCGTTGTGGTCGTACCAGTACAGGTAAGACTGCTCGTCCCGGACCGGGAAGTGGTGCGGCTGCGCGGCCAGGAACTCCTTGCGGAGCCGGATGTACCGCTTGGTGCTGCGGAGCATCTCATGCGATTCCGGGGTACGCGTCCAGTCCACCCAGGTCAGGGCGTTGTCCTGGCAGTAGGCGTTGTTGTTCCCTTGTTGGGTGCGTGCCAGTTCATCCCCGGCGGTAATCATGGGAACGCCGAGGGAGATCATCAGCGACGCCATCATGTTGCGCCGCGACTGGGCGCGCCTGGCCAGGATCTCGCCGTCCTCGGTGGGGCCTTCCACGCCATGGTTGTAGCTTCGGTTGTCGCCGTGCCCGTCGCGGTTCTGTTCGCCGTTGGCTTCGTTGTGTTTCCTGTCGTAGGACACAAGGTCGTTCAGCGTGAAGCCGTCGTGGGCCGTCACGTAATTCACTGACGCTAGGCGGGAGCGGCCGGAGCCTTCGAACAGCGCAGCGGAACCGGACAGCGCGTCGGCCAGTTTTGCCACCGAGCCGCCCTGTCCGCCGCATTCCAGTGCTGCCCGGTCGGCGAGCCAGAAGGACCGCACGGAATCGCGGAAGTGGTCGTTCCAGTCAACCCAGCCCATGGGGAAGCGGCCCGTCTGCCATCCGCCGTAGCCAACATCCCACGGTTCGGCGATGAGCTTGGTGTCGGACAGGACAGGGTCAGCAGCGACGGCCACGAGGAACGGGTGCCGGGGGTCGAACTCGTTATCGCCGTTGCGGCACAGGGTCACGGCCAGGTCGAAGCGGAAACCATCGATGTGGAATTCGTCCACCCAGTACCGCAGCGAGTCGAGGACCAGCTGGATAACCCGGGGCTCGGCGAAATTGAGGCTGTTTCCGCACCCGGTGGTGTCCAGGTACTTCCCGTGGCCGTCCGTCCGGTAGTAGCGGTTCTCCCCCAGGCCACGGAAGCTGATGGTCTGCCCGTCCGCGCCGCCCTCCGCGGTGTGGTTGTAGACCACATCCAGGATGACTTCCAGTCCTGCCTCGTGGAAGGCCTTGACCATGGCCTTGAACTCGTTCTGGACTGCCTGCGGACCGGCATCCTGGGCCGCGCCCGTGGCGTAGCCGGGATGCAGGGCGAAGAAGGCCGCCGTGTTGTAGCCCCAGTAATTCGTCAGGCCCAGATCCTGCAGGTGCGGTTCGTCCAGGTGGAAATGGACCGGCAGCAGCTGCACAGACGTGATGCCCAGTCCTTTGAGGTGCTCAAGGACTGCCGGGTGCGCCATCCCCGCGTAGGTCCCGCGGAGTTCTTCGGGGACATCGGGGTGGAGCATGGTCTGTCCGCGGACGTGTGCCTCGTAGATGATGGTGTTCCGCCACGGCAGCCTCAGGCGGCTGTCCGTTCCCCAGTCAAAGTCGCCGGCCGTGCGTGCGCTGGTGAGGAGGCCGTCGCGCAGATCCACGGCCCGGCCATACGGATCGAGCAGCGGGCGGCTGCCGTCCTCGTCCAGGCCGTTGGCCGGTACCGCCACAGGCAGCGACTGCTCGCCGGAGGCAGGGCGGAAGCCGTAGCGGGAGCCCGGAGGCAGGTCCTCGACGATGCCGTGGTGGACGCCGTGGGTAACGTTCGGCAGCGGCTGGACGCGCCATTCACCACCCGGGGGCTGGTACACGATTTCCAGGCTGGGCACACCGGGGGCATAGCAGGCAACGTTGGCCCGGCCCCTGTCACCCTGGCCGGAGCCGTCTGAATCCGCGCGCGGGACGCTGACACCGAGAGGAACAGCCGTAGAGGCGTCCATGGTGGAGGCGGTGTCGAAGAGCGGCATGACCATTAGCTAAATAGTAGCCGCCGGCGGCTACTGGCCTGCGCCAGCGTCACACATGACGCCCGGGCCGGGGCCACGACGTCGTCCCGCCGGACGGGACGACCCCGTCCGGCGAAACCCCGGACTGATTACTTGGCTGCGCGCTGGCGGGAAACCTCGTACAGCGTGATGCCCACGGCCATGGACGCGTTGAGCGATTCCATGGCGGAGTCGATGGGAATGGAGACGATCTGGTCGCAGTTTTCGCGGACCAGCCGGCTCAGGCCCTTGCCTTCGGAACCCACCACGATGCACACCGGTTCGGTGGCGAGGCTCAGGTCCGGCAGCGACACGTCGCCGTCGCCGTCCAGGCCCAGGACGAAGATGCCCATGTTCTTGAACTGCTTGAGGGCGCTGTTGAGGTTTGATGCCCGGGCCACCGGCACACGGACCGCCGCGCCGGCGCTCGTCTTCCACGCCGAGGCGGTAACGCCGACGGAGCGGCGCTCCGGAACAATCACGCCGTGGCCGCTAAACGCGGAGACGGAGCGGATAATGGCGCCGAGGTTGCGGGGATCGGTGATGCCGTCCAAAGCAACGAACAGGGGGGCGTTGCTGACGTGCCCCTTCTTCCACTTCTCCACGGTTTCTTCGGCGAGCTCATAGGCGTCGGCGTAATCGTAGGGCGGGATCTGCAGGACGAGGCCCTGGTGGACGGCGTCGTCGGTCATCCGGTCCAACTCGGGCTTGCCGGTTTCCAGCAACGGGATGCCGCGCTCGGCCGCCAGCTTGAGGGACTCCTTGACCCGGTCATCCATTTCAATCCGGATGGCAACGTGCAGCGCCTTCGCGGGGATGCCGGCGCGGAGTGCTTCCACTACCGAGTTGCGCCCGGTAACGACCTCCTCAGTGGCGCGGCCCTTGGGGCCGGACTTGCCGGCTCCGGCGCTGCGGGCACCGGGGTTGCGCTTGGCGGCCGAGCGCTCCGCGAGCTGCTTGGACTTATGCGCCTTGTGGTACGGACGGTCCTCCGCCTTGGGCGTTGGGCCCTTGCCTTCCAGGGCCTTGCGGCCATGGCCACCGGTCCCGATGGTTGGGCCCTTCTTCGCTTTAACCGATCGGCGACCATTGTTGGCCATGATGTTCCACCCTTGATTGTGTTGACTGAGTCCGGCTACCAGTCTACTGACCGAAGAAAAATCGGGTTCCCGGGCTTTGGGTCCCGGCGCTCAATCCCGTTTCAGGCTCCACGTGGCACCGTCCGGGCCGTCCTCCACCACCACGCCGGCCTCGTTGAGTGTGTCGCGGATGGCATCGGATGCTGCCCAGTCCTTCCCGGCGCGGGCTGTGGCGCGGGCGGCAAGCTGCGCCTCCACCAGGACAGCCAGTGCTTCGGCTTCGCGGGTGCTGGCTTTTTCCGAGCCGGCGACGGCGTTGAGCCCCAGCACGTCGGTCATGATGACGACGGCGTACATCGCCTTCCGGGCGGAGTCGTCATCCCCGTCGGCGAGGGCAGTGTTTCCTGCCCGCACCGTCTCATGCAGTGCGGCCAGGGCGCGCGGGACGTTCAGGTCGTCGTCCATGGCGGCATAAAAGGCCTCAACGCTGCCCGTTGAGGGGCCGTAGTCTCCTGCCACGAAGCCGAAATCTGTACCGAAGCGCGCCACGGCCTTTGCCAGGAACCCATCGATTCGTTCGACGGCGGCAGCGGCCTCCTGCAGGGATGTGGGGCGGTAGTCCAGGATCGACCGGTAGTGGGCCTGGCCGAGGTAGTACCGCACCACCCGGGGCGAGGCGAGTTTCAGCATTTCGGTGGGGCTGATGGTGTTGCCGATGGACTTGGACATTTTTTCACCCTCATAGGTGACCATGCCGTTGTGCATCCAGAAGTTGGCGAACCCGTGCCCGGCGGCCTGTGACTGCGCCATCTCGTTTTCGTGGTGCGGGAACCGCAGGTCCAGGCCGCCGCCGTGGATGTCGAATTCCGTGCCAAGGTACTTGGTCACCATCGCCGAGCATTCCAGGTGCCAGCCGGGGCGGCCGGCCCCCCATGGGGACGCCCAGCTGGCGGTGGCAGGTTCGCCCTCTTTGGAACCCTTCCACAGCGCGAAGTCGCGGGGGTCCCGCTTACCCCGGGGGTCGGCGTCGGCTGCCGCCTGCATGTCATCAATGTTCTGCCGCGTCAGGGCACCGTACTTGCTCCACGAGCGCACGTCGAAGTACACATCGCCGGAATCATCCAGCGCCGGATAGGCGTGTCCGCGGTCGATCAATTGCTGGATCAGGGCGTGCATTTCCGGGATGTGGCCGGTGGCCCTGGGTTCGTAGGTGGGGCGGGAGACACCCAGCGCGTCGTAAGCCTTGAGGAATTCCTGTTCGTAGCGGTAGGCCAACGCCCACCATTCCTCGCCCGGAACCTCGCCCGGTTCCGGCTGGAAACCGGAGGCGAAGGACGCCTCTGACTTGGCGAGGATCTTGTCGTCAATGTCCGTGACGTTGCGGACCACCGTGACCCGCAGCCCGCGGTGGGTCAGCCAGCGGGTCAACTGGTCGAACGCGATGGCGGAACGGATGTGGCCGACGTGGGGCATGCCCTGCACGGTCGCCCCGCAGTAGTAGAGGCTGGCCCTTCCGGCTACGAGGGGGACGAAGTTCCGGACTTCGGCGGAGGCAGTGTCATAGAAGCGCAGGGTCACCGCTCCAGATTAGCCGATGCAGATTAGCCGGCTAGTTCGGTAAGGCGCGGGTACACCAAGGCGGTGGCCACAGCGGAGATCCCTTCGCCGCGGCCCGTGAATCCGAGGCCGTCGCTGGTGGTGGCAGTGACGCTGACCGGGGCGCCGGCGGCGTCGGACAGGACCTGCTGCGATTCCTCCCGGCGGGGTCCGAATTTGGGGCGGTTCGCCACGAACTGCACCGCGATGTTGCCGATTTCAAAGCCGGCCGCCCGGACAATCCGCGCAGCCTCAGCCAGCAGGGTTACTCCTGACGCGCCGGCGAACTCAGGCCGGTCAGTGCCGAAGTGGGTGCCGAGGTCACCGATGCCGGCGGCAGAGAACAGCGCATCGGCAGCAGCGTGGGCTACCGGGTCGCCGTCAGAGTGTCCGGCAAGGCCACGCTCGCCCGGCCAGAAGAGCCCGCCCACCCAGAGTTGGCGTGCTTCCCCCTCCGCGGCGAAAGCGTGGACGTCCAGGCCAATTCCCGTACGGGGAATGATCATGCCCTCCGCGCTCATCCCTCCACCCACCGGGCTCCGAGGGGACCTTCCAGGAGCCCTTCGGCGAAGATCAGGTCCAGGGGCGTGGTGATCTTCAGGGACTGGGTGGAACCGCGCACCACGTAGACGTCGGTACCGGCCATCTCGACGAGCATCGCATCATCAGTGACGGCGGCTGCCTCCGCCGGTTCCAGCGCCTGCGCTGCCTCGTGGGCGCGGCGCAGGGTCTCCGCACGGAAGCCCTGCGGCGTCTGCACGGCGCGGAGGTTCTCGCGTGCGGGGGTCCCGGCCACCATTTCGGGCGCGACGGCGTTGTCCCCGGCGGGAGTGGGCGTCACGGTCTTGACGGTGTCCACCACGGGAACGGCAGGGATCACAGCTTCGGCCCCGGCCGCGAGTGCGTCTACCACCCGGTGGAAGACCCCTTCCGGGGTTAGCGCCCTGGCGGCATCGTGCACCAGGACAGCGTCGATTCCGTCCATCAGGGCACCAATGCCCTGCCGGACCGAGTCCGCGCGGGTGGGACCGCCGTCGACGACGGTCAGGAGCGGGCCGCCGTCGGCCAGTTCTTCCCGGAAGCTGTCGCAAAGGGAGCGCAGGCCGTCGTCGCCTTCGGGCAGGACCACGCAGACCTGGGTGGACACCCCGGATGCGACGATGCCCCGGAGGGCATGCATCAGGATGGTTTCGCCACCCAGGGGCACGGCTGCTTTGGGCATGCCGTAGCCCAGCCGCTGCCCCGAACCTGCAGCCACCAGGATCACCGCGGTGACCGGGCGGGATGGTGTTTCGCTCATGCGGACTAGCCTACGTCCCGCGTGCCCGATGCGTCCCGACGCAGTCGCCGGAGGCACGCCGGGGGTGTTTTCGGGCAAAAAGAAACCCCGGCCGCACTTCCGTGCTGCCGGGGCTCAATTCTTAGGAAGCCAGGACCTCGTCGAGAACGCTTGCAGCCTTCTCCTCGTCGGTCTTTTCAGCCAGCGCCAGTTCTGAGATCAGAATCTGCCGGGCCTTGGCCAGCATTCGCTTTTCGCCTGCGGAAAGGCCCCGGTCGTGATCCCGGCGCCAAAGATCGCGAACGACCTCTGCCACCTTGATGACGTCACCGGAAGCAAGCTTCTCCAGATTTGCCTTGTACCTGCGCGACCAGTTGGTGGGCTCTTCGGTGAACTCGGCGCGGAGCACATCAAATACGTGCTCCAGGCCTTCCTTGCCCACTACGTCCCGGACCCCAACAAGGTCAACGTTTTCTGCTGGAACTTCAATGGTCAGATCACCCTGAGCCACCTTGAGCTTGAGATACATTTTCTCTTCGCCCTTGATGGTGCGCATCTTGATTTCTTCAATCTTCGCAGCACCGTGGTGAGGGTAAACTACTGTCTCGCCGACCTCAAATACCATGTGGACATTTCCCCTTTCCCGCAGACCAGTTTATCACGATTCAGGCATATGACCGGCCGCGGAAAGGGTCCTCAACCGCAGAAATACGCGGAAAATCGGCCCAATCGACCCCCTCCACCCCCTTGACGAACGCGGATAATAGTGCATCGCGCATGCGCTGCCAAGGATGATATGACGCTCCCGAATCCGCGTTTGAGCCCCTTTGCGGATAGGCTATGGGCTGAATAATGTTTCAAGACTCTCGAGGAGTACGTGACGTGCGTTTCACTGCGATGAACCGGGCCCGGCGGGGCAAGATGGCACTGACGGCCGCCGTTGTAGGCGTGGGCCTGCTGACCGCGGGCTGCGGCTACATCACGCCCCAGCAGACAAACCATCAGTACTCCGCTTCGGACGGCATCCGTGCCGACCTCGGCCCGCTGAAGCTCCGGAACATCCTCATCGTCTCCGCGGGTGAGGACCAGCCCGGCCGCGTCATCGGCGCTGTCTACAACTCCTCGTCCAAGGACGTGAAGCTGACCATGAAGGGCGCAGAGGGATCGCAGACCGAAGTTGCCGTCAAGGCGAACTCGTACACCCTGCTCAACGACACCACTGACGAAGCCATCCTCAGCACCACCGGCGGCAAGGCCGGTTCACTGGTTGATGTCCAGGTCAGCGAAGACGGCACCAACGTGAACAGCACCGTGCGCGTGCCCGTCCTGGACACTACCCTGCCCGAGTACAAGGAATATCTGCCGGCCGGCAGCACGCCTTCGCCGAGCACCTCGGCCACGCCTTCTCCGTCCGCTTCGGAGAGCGCCGCAGGCCACTAGCACCCGGCTGAAGCACTTCAGCAGAACAACAAAAAGGGAGGGGCCGTCCGGTCCCTCCCTTTTTGCTGCCCTGGTGCCAGGGGCTACCCGCCTGTCCCGGAGCCGCTTATAACCGGCGGGACAGGATTCGCAAAGGCCTACGGCTCGAACTTGTAGCCCAGGCCGCGCACGGTCACCAGGAACCGGGGCGCCGAGGGGTCGGGTTCGATCTTCCCGCGCAGCCGCTTGACGTGGACGTCCAGGGTCTTGGTGTCCCCCACGTAGTCGGAACCCCAGACCCGGTCGATCAGCTGGCCACGGGTCAGCACCCGGCCCGAGTTGCGCAGCAGCATCTCCAGGAGCTCGAACTCCTTCAGCGGCAGCAGCACCTGCTCGCCGTCCACGCTCACCACGTGGCGTTCAATGTCCATCCTGACCGGTCCGGCCTGGACGGTGGAGGAAATCAGTTCCTCGGGCTCGCCCTGGCGGCGCAGCACCGCCCGGACGCGGGCCACCAGTTCGCGCGAGGAATACGGCTTGGTGACGTAGTCATCCGCGCCGAGCTCCAGGCCCACCACCTTGTCGATCTCGGAGTCCTTGGCCGTCAGCATGATCACCGGGACGGTTGATCGCTGCCGGAGTTGCCTGCAGACCTCGGTGCCGGACAGCCCGGGAAGCTGCAGGTCCAGCAGCACGAGGTCGGCGCCGTTGCGGTCAAACTCGGTGATGGCATCGAGGCCGTTGTCCACGACCTCCACCTCAAACCCTTCCTTGCCCAGCAAATAGGACAAAGGATCGCTGAACGACTCCTCGTCCTCCACAATCAGAATCCTGCTCAAGCGCTAGCTCCTCGTTCTTTAGCGCCGGCGGCGCGGGGTATTGGGGTGACAGCGGGCTGTTCGGCGGCTTGTCCGGCCGGCCCCGTTGCCGGGACAGTTGCGGACGGAAGGTCGGTGTCGCCGTCGGGCCCTGCCTCGGGCCCTTCCATCTCGGGAAGCCGGAGCGTGAAGGTGGAACCCTGGCCCGGCTGGGACCACAGCGTCACCTCGCCACCGTGGTTGGACGCGACGTGCTTGACGATGCTCAGGCCGAGGCCGGTGCCGCCGGTGTGGCGGGACCGGGCGGAGTCCACGCGGTAGAACCGTTCGAAGACCCGTTCCTGGTCCTCGGCGCTGAGGCCCTCGCCCTGGTCCGTCACCGAAATGGAAACCAGTCCTTCCTTGGAACGGACGCCAATGCCCACACGGGTGTTTGGCGGTGAGTACCGGATGGCGTTGTCGATCAGGTTGCGCAGCGCGGTGACCAGGAGGTCCTGGTCACCGAAGACCTTCTCCTCGGTGCGGCCACCCACCACGATGGTGATGTTCTTGCTTTCGGCCGGCAGCTGGGACCGGTCCACGGCCTCGGCGATCACGGCATTGACGTCAACGGGACCGCCCTGCTGCACCACGCTGGCGCCCTGCAGGCGGGAGAGTTCGATGATGTCCTGCACCAGTGCGGCCAGGCGGCCGGACTCCTTATGCATGCGCTTTGCGAAGCGGCGGACTGCCAGCTCGTCGTCGGCTGAGGATTCCAGTGCCTCGGCGAGCAGGGAGATGGCGCCCACAGGCGTCTTCAGTTCGTGGGAAACGTTGGCCACGAAGTCGTTGCGAATTTCCTCGGTCCTGGTGATCTCCGTGCGGTCATCGGCCAGCAGGAGGATATATTCCTCACCCAGCATGGCTGCCCGGACCTGGACGATGATGGTTCCCTGCCCCAGCGGCCCCCGCGGCAGCTCAAGCTTCTTTTCGAGGATCACGCCGTCGCGCCGTACACCCGCCGTCATGTCCAGCAGTTCTTTGTGGACCACCGTGTGGCCGCGGACCAGGCCGTAGGCGTACGCGGCAGGACTTGCCCGGACCACGCCGTCCACCGCGTCCACCACCACAAAAGCGCGTCCGACGACGGCCAGCACCTCGGCGGCACCGTCCGGCAGTCCCGGCTCGTCCCCGTCCATGTCCAGCAGCTGGCGCTGCTTTTCGCTGACCCGGTAGGCGAGCACACCGAACGTGCCCAGCGCCAGGCCGACGAGGCCCGCGATCAGGCCGATGAACATTGGATCCACAGGTCCACCTTATGCTCTTGCCGGTGGCCCAACGGCGCGTCCGGACCCCCTGCGCCCACGGTTCAACTAACGTTCACCTGCAAGGGATCAACCGTTCACCGGATGCTGGCAGAGTATCCAGTTGGACTGCCGAATGGCGACAAGATTCCTGCTGCCCTCGTGCGGGCGTGCGGGAGTTCCAAGGAAAGGACGCCGACGTGCGTAAGGTTTTTCAGGAAGAACTCACCCAGGTCGGTGACCAGCTGGTGGAGATCTCCCGGCTGGTCAGCGAAGCGATAGCCAAGGCCACCACATCATTCGAGGTGGCGGACGTCGACCTCGCCCAGGACGTCATTGCCGCCGATGCGCGGATCGACTTCCTGCAGAACAGCCTCGACGAGCGGGCCATCGACATCCTCGCCCTCCAGGGCCCGGTGGCCAGCGACCTGCGGATGATCGTGGGATCACTGCGGATGAGCGCCTCCCTCGAGCGGATGGGTGACCTCGCCCGGCACATTGCGCAGCTGGCGCGCCTCCGTTTCCCGTCCACCGTGATCCCGGCTTCGATGACCGGGACGTTCAAGCAGATGGCGGAACTGGACCAGGTCATCGCCGACAAGCTGGCCGTCCTCCTGGAGACCCGTGACCTGGAAGTGGCCCGGGACATCATGAAGGCCAACACCGCCATCAACGACCTGCACCTCAGCGTGTTCAAGGCCATCGCCGCACCCGAGTGGGCCGAGTCCCCCGCCACTACCGTGGATGTGGCACTGGCCAGCCGCTACTTCGAGCGTTTCGCCGACCACGGTGTCTCCGTCGCCCAGAAGGTCAGCTACCTGGTGACCGGCGCCTGGCAGCCGAACGCCACCGAACACAGCTGAGCCCCCGGCTCCCCCACGTACATACGACGGCGGGCTGGTCACCCTGGTCACCTGAGGTGACCAGCCCGCCGTCGTACGTTCTGCTGCCTTACTTCTTGCCCTGGTTGGCTACGGCCAGGATGGCCTGCTCGGCGGCCTCGGGGTCGAGGTAGGTGCCACCCGGCTTGACCGGCTGGAAGTCGTCATCCAGGTCGTAGACCAGCGGGATGCCGGTGGGGATGTTGAGGCCGGCGATGGCTTCGTCGCTGATGCCGTCAAGGTGCTTGACCAGCGCGCGCAGGGAGTTGCCGTGGGCCGTGACCAGGACGGTCTTGCCCGCCTTCAGGTCAGCCTTGATGTCAGATTCCCAGTACGGCAGGATGCGGACCAGGACGTCCTTCAGGCACTCGGTGCGCGGCAGGGCATCACCAAGGTCCGCATAGCGCGGATCATGTGCCTGGCTGAATTCGCTGTCGTCATCCAGGGGCGGCGGCGGGGTGTCGTAGGAGCGGCGCCATTCCATGAACTGCTCTTCACCGTATTCGGCCAGCGTCTGGGCTTTGTCCTTGCCCTGCAGCGCACCGTAGTGGCGTTCGTTCAGGCGCCAGTCGCGCTTGACCGGGATCCAACCGCGGTCGGCCTTGTCCAGGGCGATGTTGGCGGTGTTGATGGCCCGCTTCAGCAGGGACGTGTACAGAACGTCGGGGAGGATGTTGTTCTCCACCAGCAGCTCGCCACCGCGTGCTGCTTCCCCGCGGCCCTGGTCGTTCAGGTCAACGTCCACCCAGCCGGTGAACAGGTTCTTGGCGTTCCATTCGCTGTGGCCGTGGCGCAGCAGAATCAGCTTGTAAGTCATGATTTTCATCCTAGCTGAGCAGTGTTGCCACCCGCCCAGCGTTACAGGGCCAGGGATGGTCATCGTCACACGGCAGCCCGTACCCCGGCTGGCGGCATCCCCGCGGCCGCGGGGATACAGTGGGGCGGTGGTGCAAAAGGCTGAACGGGTGAGTGGCCCCGAGATCACCGGCAGGAGATTGTCCGGCCGGCACGGCCGGCCGGTAGGCAACGTCACCCGCGGCACCACCAATCCCAACCGGATGCGCCGGGTGGACCGCTGGTTGGCCGGTCCCCAGGCCTGGCGGCTCCTCCGGGCCACAGAACCGCTGGTGGTGGACCTGGGCTACGGCGCGACGCCGGCCACCGCCGTTGAACTCTTTGAGCGGCTCGCCGCAATCCGTCCGGATGTCCGGTTCTGCGGGATCGAGATCGAGCCGGAACGGGTGCGTGCTGCCCTCCCCCTGCAGCGGCCCGGCCTCAGCTTCCACGTGGGCGGTTTTGAGCTCCCCGTCCCCGGACGCCCCGTCCTGGTCCGGGCCTTCAATGTGCTCCGGCAGTATGAGGAGGCCGACGTCGCCGGGATCTGGCGCCTGGTGCAGGGCAGGCTGGCCCCTGACGGGCTTTTCATTGACGGCACCTGCGACGAGATCGGACGCCGTGCGACGTGGGTGGCCCTGGACGCGGAGCGCCCGCTGTCGCTGAGCATGTCGGTCCGGTTCGGCAGCTTTGAACTGCCCTCCGACGTTGCCGAACGCCTTCCCAAAGCCCTCATCCATCGCAACGTTCCCGGCGAACCGGTCCATGCGCTGATGCAGGCCATGGACAAGGCGTGGCTGGAGTGCGCCCCGCTGGCGTCCTTTGGAAACCGGCAGCGCTGGCAGGGTATGTGCAGGGCGTTACGCGACGCCGGCTGGCCGGTTCAGGACGGGCCCGCCCGGTGGCGGCTGGGCGAACTGACGGTGGACTGGGAAGCAGTGGCACCTCTGCCGTAAGCGTGATTCACGAATCGGCAGACGGCGGGTACCAGGTGTCCCCGTTGAACAGCTTGGGTGCGCCGGGGTTTACCAGGGGCCGTAGGGCCCCATGTTGCGGCTGCCGCCCCGGCCTGCGTCCTTGACCGCAGGGCGGACGTCGGCCAGGTAGACCGATGCGGCAACCACGGCGGCGAGGCCGAACAGTCCGAGCGTGCCGAAGATGCCGCCGCTGGCGAAGAGGGAGATGACACCTATCAGCGCGGCGCCGCCGGTCAGGGCGAGCCAGAAGGCCTTGGTCCGCTTGCCGGTCGCCTCAAAGGCGTTGGCCTTGTGGCGCGCGCAGTCTGCCAGGGCCCACAACTCCAGCCCCAGGGCAACCAGGGCAAGGATAAAGAACACTGCCTGTTCCACAGGCCGAATAATCAGTTCACCGTCCACAAGCCCAGCCTAGCCGTCCAGCGTGTCCAGCGCCTGCTCCAGGTCGGTCCAGAGGTCTTCCACGTTCTCAATGCCGACACTGAGGCGGATCAGGTTCCCGGGGACGCTGGCCGGCTCCGCGGTGTGCCGCCGCCTGCGTTCGATCAGCGATTCCACGCCGCCCAGCGATGTGGCGGGCAGCCACAGGCTGACTGCCTCAACGACCTTGTCGGCCGCCGCTGCGCCGTCGAGTCCGCCGTCGGGCGCCACCTGGATGCAGATGATGGAGCCAAAGCCCTTCATCTGTGCCGTGGCCCGTTCGTGCCCGGGATCGTCCGGGAGGCCCGGGAAGCGGACCGATTCAACCCTGGGGTGGGCGCTCAGCCGCTCCGCCAGGACCCTGGCAGACTCCTGGGACTTTTCCACCCGCAATGCCAGGGTACGCAGGCCGCGCAGCGCAAGCCACGCCTCGAAGGGCCCGGCGATCGCGCCGTGGATGGTCCGGTGGTGCAGGAGTGCGGAGCGGATGTCCGGGTTGGAGGTCACCAGGGCGCCCAGGACGACGTCGGAGTGGCCCGCCAAGTATTTGGTCACCGAGTGGAGTACGACGTCGGAGCCCAGGGCGAGCGGCTGCTGCACCAGCGGCGTCGAGAAAGTATTGTCCGTCACCACGATGGCGCCCGAAGCGTGCGCGGCTTGTGTCAGCACAGGAATGTCTGCGATTCCCAGCATGGGATTGGTGGGGCTCTCAAGCCACAGCATGGCGGCGGCCTTGGCATCCGGGCCGCCCGGGGCAAGGGCCGCTTCAACGGCTCCGGTATCCGCGATGTCCACGGTCCGCAGCTCGATGAACCCCTTCTGGGCCAGTTCCGCGGCCATGACAAGGGTTCCGGAGTAGCTGTGGTTGGGCATCACCAACACTCCGCCGGAGGGGATCAGCGACAACGCTGAGCTGACGGCAGCAAGCCCGGACGCATAGAGCAGACCGGGCAGGTCCGCTCCCTCAAGCTGGCCGAGGGCCTCCTCGAACGGGTCCCAGGTGGGGTTTGAGTACCGGCCGTAACCACGGTCTCCGGGGCCGAGCGGGCCTGTTCCGTAATACGTCGAGGACAGGACCAGGGGCGGATTCACCGGCTGGTCCCGTTCCCGCGGCGGACGGCCCGCGGCCACCACCATGGTTTCGGCGGACAGGCCCGCGGCCTGCTGTTCGGAAAGACTCATGGGGACAGCGTACTGTTCGACCGCGGACCGCCGGAAAGCCCGCGCGCAGCGTGGGACGCCGTGAAACTGTCCACAAAGCCCAGGGCCGGGACCGTGTTTGTCCCGGCCGATCGGTAGGCTTGAACAGTGAACAAACAGAGTGCCGGACTTTTCATCGCGTTCGAAGGCGGCGACGGCGCCGGCAAGTCCACCCAGGCGGCAAGGCTCGCCGAAGCACTCGAAAGCCGCGGCCTTACGGTCCTCCGGACCCGTGAACCGGGCGGCACTCCCATCGGCGAGAAGCTCCGGTCCCTGGTCCTGGATCACGGCCATGGCCATATAGACGCCCACACGGAAGCGCTGATCTTCGCCGCATCCCGGGCGGCCCACGCCGGCCAGGTGATCCGCCCGGCGCTGGAGCGGGGCGACATTGTGCTGACCGACCGGTACATCGACTCCTCCGTCGCGTACCAGGGAGCCGGCAGGGACCTCGGCATGGACGCGGTCCGCTCGCTGAACGAATGGGCCACTTCCGGTCTCCAGCCCCACCTCACCGTCCTGCTCGATGTGGAACCGGAAATCGGAAGAAGCCGGCGCACAGCGGGAGACGCCACTGAGGACCGCCTGGAATCCGAAGCTGACGAATTCCATGCCCGCATCCGGGACGCGTTCCTTGACCTGGCCGCGGCCCGGCCGGCGTCCTACCTGGTGCTGCCTGCCCGGCTTCCGGTGAACGACCTTGCCGCGATGATCCTCGATCGCGTGGCCGGCCTGCTGGAAGCACCAGGGAACGAACCGGCAGGTGCCGCACCCGCTGCCGGCGCGCACGGCGAGGGCACCCCATGACCGTGTGGGATGACCTCCAGGGCCAGCCCGCCGTCGTCGACCAATTGCGCCAGGCTTCCAGCGGCGAAGGCCTGACGCACGCATGGCTGTTCACCGGTCCGCCAGGGTCTGGGCGCTCCAACGCCGCCAAAGCCTTCGCAGCCGCCCTGAACTGCGACCAGGAAGACGTGAACCTGCGCGGCTGCGGCCATTGCCACGCCTGCCTGACCATTCTGGGTGAAACGCATTCGGACGTGACGTTTGTCCGGACGGAAAAGGTCACCATCACCATCGACGAAGCCCGCGACCTGGTGGCCACCGCCGGCAACAGGCCATCCGCCGGACGCTGGCGCATCATCGTGGTCGAGGATGCGGACCGGATGGCCGAGCGAACCACCAACGTCCTGCTTAAGGCCATCGAGGAACCGACGCCGCGGACTGTATGGATGCTGTGTGCCCCCTCGCCCGCCGATGTGCTGGTCACCATCCGGTCGCGCTGCCGCAGCGTGGCGCTGCGGCTGCCGCCCGCGGCCGACGTCGCGGAACTCCTGGTGAAGCGCGACGGCGTCGATCCCGCAGTCGCTGAACGGGCCGCCCGGGCAGCCCAAAGCCATGTGGGGATCGCCCGCCGGCTGGCGCGGGACCCTGCTGCGCGCGAACGCCGGCTCGAAACTGTCCGGTTTCCGCTGGGCCTGCGGGGAGTCACCGCAGCTGTCATGATGGCGGACAAGCTCGTGAAAATTGCCACTGCCGAGGCGAACAGCTCCAACGAAGAACGCGACGCCGCCGAGAAAGCCGCCTTGCTCGCCACCCTCGGCGCACCTGAATCCGGCACCCTTCCACCTGCCATGCGGGCGCAGGTCAAACAGCTGGAGGACGACCAGAAGCGGCGGGCCAAGCGTTCCATTACCGATTCCCTGGACCGTACCCTCACTGACCTGATGTCCTTCTACCGGGACGTCCTGATCATCCAGATGGGGAATGCTGTTGAGCTGGTAAACGTTGAGTTGAGGGGTGAACTGGAGGAATTTGCCTCCCGTTCCACCCCGGAAGTCACGCTCGCCCGGATGGACGCCATCAACAAAGCCCGCGAACGCATCACCACCACGAACGTTGCCCCGCTGCTGGCCATTGAGTCCATGGCAGCCAGCCTGATCCAGCCTTCCAAGGAGACCCGATGACTGCCCGCCCCCTGCCCGTACACCGCAAACCCCTGGTGTTCGCGGCCCGTGCCGCCGGAGCCATGGCCCTTGCCCTGGTGCTGGCGTCCTGCAGCCTCATCAACGGGGGCGACCGCCAACAGGAAACCGCCACAGCCAAGGCAGATCCCTCCATCGTGGCGTCTGCGCCCGCGGGGCTTGAGAAGTTCTACTCGCAGGAAATCGTGTGGGAGCCATGCGAAGGCCAGTTCCAATGCGCCAAGGTCACAGTGCCCATGGACTATGCGGCTCCCGACGGCGAAACCATCCAGATTGCCGCGCTGCGGGCTTCAAGTACCGGCAATAAGACCGGAAGCCTGCTGGTCAACCCGGGCGGGCCCGGCGCGTCCGGCTATGACTTCGTGAAGGACGCGGCAGCCACCCACTTCTCACAGCCAGTCCGTGACGCCTACGACCTCGTCGGCTTCGATCCCCGCGGCGTTAAGCGGTCCGCGCCGGTGACCTGCATGACGGACGCGGAACGTGATGCGGCAAGGGCCAAGATCTACGACC
Source organism: Arthrobacter sp. Leaf137 (assembly GCF_001423525.1). Lineage (GTDB taxonomy): Bacteria > Actinomycetota > Actinomycetes > Actinomycetales > Micrococcaceae > Arthrobacter. The sequence continues at coordinate 29,917 of NZ_LMOI01000002.1, forward strand.
TGGAGACCGACGCCGGCCTCGCGGCGGCCCGGGCGGACAACAAGGCCATCGCCGAACAATGCGCTGAGCAGACCGGCCCCTCAATGGCCCACATCGATACCCAGAGCGCAGCCAGGGACCTGGACGTCCTCAGGGCCGTGGTCAACGACACGAAGCTGAACTACCTGGGCTACTCCTACGGCACGTTCCTCGGCTCGACCTACGCAGAGCTGTTCCCGAAGAACGTGGGCCGCATGGTGCTCGACGGCGCGCTGGATCCCTCAATCAGCAATGAGGAACTGACCAGCGGCCAGGCCGTGGCCTTCGAAAAGGCGATCCGCACCTACGTGGCCAGCTGCCAGCAGCAGAAGGAGTGCCCCCTCACCGGCGGAGTGGACGGCGGCGTCCAGCAGATCCGCGACCTGATCAGCGCAGTGGAGCAGCAGCCCCGCACCGCCAAGGACGGCCGGCTGGTCAACGCCAACATGTTTGTCAGCGGCCTCATCACACCGCTGTATAACGACCAGAGCTGGCCCGCCCTCACCCAGGCCCTGGACGCGGCGATGACGGGAGACGTGAGCCTGATGCTTCGCCTGTCCGACCTCGGCGCCGACCGTTCCACCAACGGAAGCTACACCTCGAATTCGACGTTCGCCTTCAACGCCATCAACTGCCTGGACTACCCCATGGACTCCGATCCTGCGTCCATGCGGGCAGAGCAGCAGCGGCTGATGCAGCAGTCCCCCACCCTGGGCTACTTCTTCGCCTACGGCGGCATCAACTGCGCCGACTGGCCCTACAAGAACGTTCGTACGCCTGCACCCGTCCAGTACACGGGTGAGTCGCCGATCGTGGTCATCGGCACCACCGGTGATCCGGCCACCCCTGTGGAATTGGCATCGTCGCTGCGGAAACAGCTCGGCAACTCCTCGCTCCTGACGTGGAAAGGCGAGGGCCACACGGCCTACGGCCGGGCCAACAGCTGCCTCGAGGACAGGGTGGACAGCTACCTGGTCAGCGGACAGGTTCCGGCCGACAACACGGTGTGCTGAAGGCCTCACCCACGGCAGCGCCCGCCATTTTGACCCGGGCGCGGAGACTCCATTACAGTTGACTCTTGCATGAAGCGCCCGGATTCTTCCGGTCATTTTGTGCGGTGCTTCCTTAGCTCAGTCGGTAGAGCGTTTCACTCGTAATGAAAAGGTCATCAGTTCGATTCTGATAGGAAGCTCGGGATAAACCCCCTATTGCCCCTCGTTACAGGGCTTTGGGGGGTTTTTCGCTGGTTAAGCAGGTTTTTCGCTGGTTAAGCATGAACGGGAAACCCTGGCCGAGTACGGTGCAGAATCCTCCTGCTGTCCCTTTCCCTGCCCGTGAGCAGAAACGCGATCGACAGCCCGGAGGTCCACGGCTTCTTTGACTGACTCCTGCCGGTGCGCCACCCAGCGTTAGGGCAGGTATCCCCATGGCTGCGCAGCCCGGGAAGAGTACAGAATAGAGCAGGCGTCTGTCCTGGACGCCCGACCACCGTGAAAAATGACTGGGGAACTTCATGAAACTCGCGATGCACAAAACAGCTACAGCCGGAGCCGTCTTCGCTTTGAGCGCCAGCGCAGTACTGGCGGGCGCACCCGCCGCCAACGCGTCAGGAACAGGAACCGCGTGCCCGACATCACGGGTGTGCTTCTACTTCAACTCCGACTTCCAGGGCGCACGCGCCGACTACGCCAACAGCGACGCCACCATGGGCAACGAACTGTTCACAGACGGCCCGGCTGGCCGGAACGGATGGGGCGTCCAGGTCAACAACAACGCAGCATCCCTGATTAACAACACCTACGCGTACATCACGATCTACGACAACCCCGGCTGCGAAGGCTACGCCTGGTACATCCAACCGGGCGAGCGCCTCAACCTGGGCGCGATGAAAAACAGGGTCAGCTCAATCCACGTGGCTTATAACGGCGGGGCATGCCTCGACCGGGACCAGTCCTGGGCCTAGCCCTCCACACTGCCCGCCGGGATATCTCCCCGACCGCCTGGCGCCATATCGAAAAAATGGCACGGCGGTTGGCCTGTTCACAAGTAGGTAGCCATAGCAACGAGTGAATGGCCGGCACCCCACTGTTGTGGGTGCCGGCCTTTGACTGACTGAGTGAAACCCTACGGACATCTATTGGCGAACGGCCACCATCTTGGTCCCGCAGACCAGCTGCAGCCCGCCGGCGGTTTCCAGCCGACAGTCCTGGGCTTTGACCCGCGGCCACCCGGAGATTTCCGGGGCGTCGCGAACGCGCTTGTAGTGGAACCCGTCGTGCTGCCCATAGATGGCGACGCTGTCACCGTCGAAACCGTCTTGGGTTACGAGGACTGACTGCCCGTCGACTGCGGTGATTTTCACGGTGTCCCCGACCCCGAAAGCGCCCAGGGCCGCGAAGACAAACACCCAGCCGAGGTACGGCACCGCGGCCGCGGCGGCTACCCCGGTGCTCCACCCGACGATCCGCCGCGGCACCTTCCGGGGAATTCGGCGTATCAGCGCTGGGAGCAGGAGCATCAGCGCCGCAGGCCCTGACAGGAAGGCCACAATCAAAAACCAGGAGGCAATGGAATCTGCAGGGATGCCCATGTAGAGGAGCAGGCCCTCTCGTGTGGCGGCCCGGTACGCTTCGCTGAGGACGTGGTGTACCCAGGTGCAGAGGGCCGCTGCGGCCAGGAGAACGCTCCCCCATATTTCACGGAGCTTCATGGGACATTAGCCGGATCGGGACGCTGGCATGCCGTCTTTGCCCGGGCAACCTCTATCGTCTGTGTCACCGCAACGCGAATAACCTCCAGCAGCGCGAGAGCCAGCAGCACCATTGTGGTCTCCAGTGCGAGTAAGAACTCAACGAGTCCCCCAAGGGAATTGTTCTTCCATTCCGGTGGGACGGATTTGTCCACCTGGAAGCCAATGAGGAAGAACACCACGGCCGTCGCCGAGAGTCCTCCGAAGAGAAGGCGACCGCTGTAACGAAAGGCACGGTGTCCCGTGGCGCCAAGGATCACGTGGACCAGCCAGAGGATACCGGCCACGAGCGGCATAGCGATGAAGGCGCTCACTTGGCGGCCAATTTGTTGCTGCGGAAGGTTCCGGCGATATACGGTTTGCGGCCGTATCCGATGGAGCCGTAGCGGAAAAGATGGACGGCGTCCCCCGAGGTCATGATCTCAGCCTATCTGTGGCAGGTGGGTCTGCTACAGACAGGCTTGCATATAGGGCCCGGCCCTACCGGGTCAGATGTCTCTTCAATGGCCTACCCCCCGGCATGGTCCTCCGGCCGGGTCGGAGCCCCGAGGGGTCAGCACACGTAGCGGGGTTCGCCAGAACACGTACCGGTTACTCAGGCGCCGCGGCTGCTGAGGCCATAGCGTAGTGACCGGAGCCGGCGGCGATGGTGCTTGATGGAGACCAGCACCTCCCCCAGCCGTCGCCGGCCCGCACCAACTTTCGTAACCGTCTGCACCCACCGCGGGGCCCATTGTTTTCGCTGACGAGCGGGGTCCCGCGCCTCCATGCAGCCTCGCAACCAGGCGCGCGGCCCGCCGGAACTAGTCCGGCCGGCCCACCACAACCTGGGACGGACTGTGCGTCACGTACCCCACCGCCCAGGAGAAGAGTGCGCGGACTTTCTGTTGGACGCCGGGCAGCAGGGCAAGGTGGACGCCCAGCCAGGAGAGGAACGCCAGCGGACCCTGCAGCTGGATGCGCTGGGGGCCCAACTCTGCCACCGCGGCGCCCCGGCCCACCATGGCCATGTACCCCTTGTCGAGGTAGCGGAAGGGCTGCCGCGTACCGCCGGTGAGGTCAGCATGAATGTTTTTTGCGGCCCATTTCCCTGATTGCTGGGCCACGGACCCCAGTTGCGGGAGCCTGGCCCCCGCGGCGTCGGTGATGTTGGCAGAGTCTCCCAGGACGTAGACGCCCTCCACTCCCGGAGCGGTCAGGTCCGGGAGGACGTCGATACGCCCACCCTTTCCCTGCGTGAGCCCCGACTCGGCGATGATCTTGCCTGCCTGCAGGCCGCCGGCCCAGACGACGACGGGGGCAGGCAGCACAGTACCGTCCGCCAGCGTCACGCCGTTGGGGCGGACCTCCGTGACGCTCTGGCCCATGTGCAGCTGGACGCCCAGCTTCACCAGCCGGTCCCGGGTGTAGGCCTGCGATTTCGCCGAGAAAGCCATGAGTACGTTGGGCACCATGTCCACAAGGTGGACGTGGCAGCGGGCGGCAAGCTCGGAGGAGAAGTACTTCGGCACGATGTATTTGACGTTCTCGGCGAGGGCGCCGGCCGTCTCCACCCCGGTGGGGCCGCCTCCGACAACTACGACGTCGACGCTCCCGCCGGCTCCCCGGTCCGCCTCGTCGAGGACTTCCGTCAGGGCTGCGCTGAGCCGCGTGGCGTCGGCAACGGAGTAGAGCGGGTAGGCGTGTTTGTCGGCGCCAGGGGTATTAAAGAAGTTCGGGACAGCGCCCGTGGCGAGGACGAGGATCTGCGCCTGGAACCGCCCGCCGTCGGCAGTGGTGACGGTGCGGGCCGCAGCGTCCACCGCGGTGACTTCTGCCGTGAGGACCCGGACCCCCTTGATGTTTCGGAAGACCGCACGGAGCGGGCGGGCCACTGCGGAGACGCCGATTTGCGAGGATGCCACCTGGTACAGGAGGGGCTGGAACTGGTGATAGTTGTTGGTATCAATCAGCAGCACCCGGGTGCCCTTGCGGCCGAGTTCCTGGGCGGCGGCCTTCCCCGCGAAACCGCCGCCAACCACGATGACCTGATATGTATCGTCCATTCGAGCAACATACCGTGCACGGGGCCGGAGCAACAGGGCTCACCGGCCCCGCCAGCTGCCCGGTCCCGGCAGCGCCCGCCCGGCGCTCCATGCCCGTCCCAGCCCTCCCGCCTATGATGGCGGACATGGATGAAGAGGCCCTGGCCGGGATCGCGAACGGGCTGTACGCCTGTCCCCTGGACGACTTCGTGGCGGCCCGTACTGCCGCGGCCAAGGCGGCTGCCGGCCAGGATAAGGGCCTCGGGGCGGCAGTCCGTGGACTTGCCAAACCGTCGGTGGGCGCCTGGGCTGTAAACATGCTCGTCCTGCACCGGCCGGATGTCCTCGACGAACTCGCGGATCTGGGCTCACGCATGCGTGCGGCGCAGGCGTCCCTTGATGCCCCCGCCCTTCGCGACCTGGGGCGTGAGCGGCGCACCTTGCTGGCGTCCGCCGTCGACGCCGCCCGCGCGGTTGTCCGCGGTCAAGGCCGGCAACTCAGCGACACGATTGCCGGGGACGTCGAGGAGACACTGCGTGCCCTGACCGCCGACGAAGGGGCCGAGGCCGCCGTCCGCAGCGGCAGGCTCGTGAAGACCCTGTCCGCCGACGGGGTCAGCGCCGCAGACCTGGACGGTGTGGTGGCCGTACCCGGCGCCCTTCCCGCAACACCGGCCGTTGCTCCCCCGGTCCTTGCATCGGTGCCCACGCCCGGGAAGCCGGATTCCAAAAAGCCACAGCCAGGGAAGAAGCAGCGTACGACGCCGGAGGCCGGGTCCCACCCCCGGCCCACCAGGCCGCGCCTTGAGGCCGTCCGGCAGACGCCACGGCCGGCGTCGCCGCCTCTGTTGGAAAGGGCCCGGGCGGCACTCGCCGCGGCCGAAGAAGAAGCATCGGAAGCTGCCGGGCATGCCGTGGACCTTCAGGCGGAGGCGGAGCAGACCGCCGGGGACATTGCCTCGCTGCAGGAGGAAACCGCAGACCTGCGGGCCCGCCTGAAAACGGCAGAGGCTGAGCTGGACTACTCGAAGAAGCGTCTCGCTGCCATCTCCGCGGAGGCCAAACAGGCAACGCGGGCGTCGGATAAGGCGGCCAGGGCAGCCGTCCTGGCCCAGGAACGGGTCCTTCGGCTGGACCGCAGCGAGGCAGGGACCTGACCGACGGGACTCCCCCCTCCCGGCTGGCACCCAGCCAGTTCCATAAGTAGCTACGAACAAGCAGTCCCGTAGGGCCTGTCCCCTCAGGCGGCTACAGCGGCGAGGGACCGGCGGATACCCACGATCCTGATGGCTACGCCCACCAGGACCAGGCCAATGCCAAGCCCCATCAGCATCCAGATGGGTACGGCGGCGGAGTCGATGCTCCGGTAGCACTCGGCCGCCAGGCCCGTGGTAAGCAATTGAGCATCGGACAGTTCAGCTGCCCCGCTGTGCGGGATCATCGGGCTGCCGCACAGCGGCGCCACGGATTTGAGTCCCAGCACCACACTGAGAATCTGCAGGGCGAACCCGACGGCCACCGTTAACATCCAGCCGCGCCGCCGTGCCAGTTCACGATTAATGTGCCTGGTGGCGTTGTCCCGGTCGGGAGAATCTCTAACCTCCATGGTGAAAGCCTAGCTGGAGTTCCGGGGCCGGGCAGCGGGGGCGACAACGCACCGTGATGCATGCTGGGGTCACGTCACACGGCAACACGCGGGGCTGATTCCGTGGAATGTCAGACCCCGGTTGCACACTGGATTTATGGAAAACACCGTTCAGGAATTTCACGTCACGTACTTCGACGCCGACTGCGGCCGTGCACGCTCGGAGTCCTTCGACACCATGGTGGAGGCGCAGCGTTTCGCCGACCGGCAGTGCTCCGGCGAGGACGGCTGGGCAGTGATCGATGCGGTCAGCGTCGAACCTGTCCGCATTGCCGCCTGACCCCACAGATTGAGGCCGGGCCGGCTATTCAACAGGCCCGTGCAAAAGAAGAACCCGCACCGCCTGGGCCAGCCAGGTGGTGCGGGTTCGACGTCCCGGTTGAGCGGGACCGCCGGCTAAGGCGGGGCACTCACTGCGGGTCAGGTTGACTTACGCGAAGTCGGAGACTGCCGGGTCGGGGCCGATCCTGCCTTCGCCGCTGGCGGTCCGGTCGAGGGCGTTGATGGCCTCGACGTCCCCGGCGTCCAGCGTGACGTCGAGTGCCGCGTAGTTCTCCCGGATCCGGGATTCGGTGACCGACTTCGGGATCACCACGTTGCCGATGGCAAGGTGCCAGGCGATGACAACCTGTGCCGGCGTGGCCTGGTGCTTGGCGGCGATGGCGGCGACGGCTGGGTCTTCCAGGAGCTCGCCGCCCTGGCCCAGCGGTGACCAGGCCTGGGTGAGGATGCCCTTGGAAGCACCGAATTCGCGCAGCTCACGCTGGCTGAAGTACGGGTGGAGCTCGATCTGGTGGATGGCCGGGACCACACCGGTTTCGTCGATGAGCCGCTGCAGCCCGTCGACGGTGAAGTTGGAGACGCCGATGGACTTGACCCGGCCGCGCTTCTGGAGCTCGATCAGCGCCTTCCAGGTATCGACGTACTTGTCCTGGTTGGGCTGCATCCAGTGGATCAGGTACAGGTCGAGGGTTTCCATGCCGAGGCGGTCCATGGATTCCTCGAAGGCAGCCAGCGTCGACTCATAGCCCTGATCGGCATTCCACAGCTTGGTGGTGATGAAGATCTGCTCGGGGGTGAGGCCGGAGCTGGCGATGGCGCGCCCCACGCCCGCTTCGTTGCCATAGATCTTGGCTGTATCGATGTGGCGGAAGCCAGCTTCGAATGCCTGCCGCACCACCTTCTCAGCCACGCCGTCTTCGACCTGCCACACGCCATAGCCGAGCTGGGGGATCGTGTTTCCGTCGTTGAAAGTGAGTGTAGGTGAAAGAGTCATGACTTCATCCTGCCAAACGACGGGCGTTGAGAAGACCAAACCCGCGGTCTGTCAGCCAGGCGCGTAACGCGGAAAGTCACCCGAAGTAGCGGGAATAAATTGCGGCTAGGAGGTTTCCCCCGCAAGGTGCCGCTCGGCGTCGGCAACCTGCTCGAAGACGGCTTCCGCGCGCCGGCGCACGGAAGCCGCGCCCACCGGAACGGGCCCGACGGCGAGCCGCAGCATGGCGGCAGCTTCGGCGGTTGTGGCCAGCGAATTCCCGGCCTTGGACAGGGCGCGGTGCACGCCGGACAGGGCGACGGGAATGTCCAGGCCGTCACTGGGTGAGCGGCGCTGGGCTTCGACGCAGACAGCCCGGACACGGTCCAGCAGGGCGGCGAGTTCGTTGGCGATCTCTACCAGCTCGCCGTACAACTGGTCGTCCTCCACACCCTCGAGCACCTGGTGGAAGCGGTCCAGTCCCCGGTGGAAGCGGTCGTGCGCGCGGCGCCACAACCCCTTGCCAAGTTCCGCATCGTCCTTGCGCCCCTGCCTGGCGGCGCTGAAAAAACCCAACCGGAGCCTACAAGTACTGTCCGGGACCGTGGTCCGGATCATCGCGCTTGCCGGCATTGGCCGGCGCCCCCGGCCGGGCAGCCCCCGCGGGGGCGCGCTCCGGTTCACCGTTTTCCCCGATCACCACACCCGGGGCGATGACTGTCCCCGGGGGTAGCTGGCGGAGCTGCATCTGGGCGGCCGCGTGCTCCCGGGCAGCATGCTGGGCCGCAATGGCGGTCTGGATGCCGTGGAACAATCCTTCGAGCCAGCCCACGAGCTGTGCGTGCGCGATCCGGAGCTCGGCGTCGGAAGGGGTGCCTTCATCTGAGAACGGGAGGCTGATGCGGTGCAGTTCCGCCACGAGCTCGGGCGAAAGGCCGTCCTCCAGCTCCTGGATGGAGCGGGCGTGGATTTCAGCCAGGCGTTCCCGGGCGGCCTGGTCCAGCGGGGCGGACTTCACTTCCTCCAGGAGCTGCCGGATCATGGTGCCGATCCGCATCACCTTTGCCGGTTCGTCCACCAGGTCCTGCACGCTGCTGCCCTTGGGCTTGCGGCCGTCGCGAGCGCCGGCCGGGGCCTCGGCCTGCGCAGGGGCGGCGGGCTCGCTGTCGTCAAGGGTGGTGCCTTCGACGGGGACGTCCTCAGCTGACGTGGTGTCTTTCGGATCGCTCATGCGTTCATACTCTCATGAGCGATCCGAAGGCACTTCACTCCGTGAACCCGCCTGACGCGGCGTCCGCTGACGGCTAAATCAACAGCATCGCCCCTGCGGGTTGGCGTCCTGCCGGTCCGTCCTGTCGCGCCAGAACTCCCGCTCCGTGAGCGGCGGGCCGCTGTGGCCCGAAGCCCGGTGGTGTTCCAGGTACTTGGCGTACGCATCCGCGCCCAACACCCCGCTGAGGTACCGTGCGAAACCACGGAACCCGCTGGAGAGTACTGCCAGTCCTGCGCTCATCAGTGGTGGCCTGCCCGTTCGAACCGCAGGTTGGCCGGGACCTTCTCCCATTCGGCCATCAGTTCGCGCTCGGCAGCCGTGGGGATGAGGCCCGCAGGTGCAAATACGCGGGACGGCAAGGCCGGGTCCTCGTTATCCTTCTCCGTGCCCGTCCCCCGGTTCCGGAAGGCCTTCACGGTGGCGAGGACCGCCATCGCGATCACAATGATGCTCAGCACCACGAAGATCACGGACAGCCAGCCCTGGATGGCGGTGTTGCGGACCACGGCTTCCATGGCGGCAACGGTCTTGGCGGTGCCGAACTCCGTCTTGCCGTCCGCCAGGGCCTTGCTGAATGCGGCGTTGTTGGCGAAGTACCCCACCGCGGGCGTGGGCGAGAAGATCTTCTGGTAGCTGGCCGTGATGGTGACCACCGCCGCGAAAGCCAGCGGCAGGGCGACGATCCACAGGTACTTGAAGGTGCCGCGCTTGGCCACGATGGCCAGGCAGACGGAGAGGGCGATGGCGGCCAGCAGCTGGTTGGCGATGCCGAACAGCGGGAACAGGGTGTTGATGCCGCCCAGCGGATCGGTGACGCCCATCAGCAGGACCGCACCCCACGCACCCACCATGATGGCCGTGCAGAGCCAGGCACCGGGGCGCCAGGAGGCTTCCTTGAACTTGGGGACGAAGTTGCCGATCGAGTCCTGCAGCATGAAGCGGGCCACCCGGGTGCCGGCGTCCACGGCGGTAAGGATGAACAGGGCTTCAAACATGATGGCGAAGTGGTACCAGAAGGACATCATGGCCGTACCGCCGATGAACTGCTGCATGATGTGGGCCAGGCCGACGGCCAGGGTGGGGGCGCCGCCGGTGCGGGAAACGACGCTCTGTTCGCCCACATTCCGTGCCGTTTCAGCGAGCAGCTCGGGGGTGATGTTGACGCCGGCCAGGCCCAGGCTGTTGACCCAGGTGGCGGCCGTTTCGACGCTTCCGCCGGTGAGCGCGGCAGGAGCGTTCATGGCGAAGTAGAGGCCGCGGTCGATCGAGATGGCCGCCACCAGCGCCATGATGGCGACGAAGGATTCCATGAGCATGCCGCCGTAACCGATGAACCGGGTCTGCCGTTCCTTCTCAATCAGCTTGGGAGTGGTGCCGGACGAAATCAGGGCATGGAATCCGGACAGCGCACCGCAGGCGATGGTCACGAACAGGAACGGGAAAAGCGCGCCCGGGAACACGGGGCCGTTCTCCCGGCTGGCGAACTCGCTGAAGGCCGGGACGTTGATCTCCGGCCGGACCACGATGATGGCCAGTGCGAGCATGACGATCACGCCGATCTTCATGAACGTGGACAGGTAGTCACGGGGTGCCAGCAGCAGCCAGACCGGGAGGATTGCGGCGATGAAGCCGTAGACGATGAGGCCCCAGGCGATGGTCACCTTGTCCAGGGTGAAGATATCTGCACCCCACGGGGTTTCCGCGACGATGCCGCCGCCGATGATCGCCGCCATGAGCAGCACGAACCCGATGATCGATACTTCCATGACCTTGCCCGGCCGAAGGTAGCGCAGGTAGACGCCCATGAAGAGCGCGATGGGGATGGTCATGCCGACGGAGAAGACGCCCCACGGGCTTTCGCCCAGGGCATTGACGACGACGAGCGCCAGGATGGCGACAATGATCACCATGATCAGCAGGGTGGCAACCAGGGCGGCGGTGCCGCCGATGACGCCGAGTTCCTCGCGGGCCATCTGGCCCAGTGAACGCCCGCCGCGGCGCATGGAGAAGAACATGACCAGGTAGTCCTGCACGGCACCGGCCAGGACCACGCCGACGATGATCCAGATGGTGCCGGGGAGGTAGCCCATCTGGGCCGCGATGACCGGGCCGACGAGGGGGCCGGCGCCGGCGATGGCCGCGAAGTGGTGGCCGAATAGGACGTTCCGGTCCGTCCGGACGTAGTCCTTGCCGTCGGCCTTGTATTCGGCGGGGGTTGCCCGCCGGTCATCGGGCTTGGTGATGAACCGTTCAATGACCTTGGAGTAGAACCGGTAACCGATCAGGTAGGTGCACACCGAGGCGAAGACGAACCAGATGGCGTTGACGGTTTCGCCCCGGACGATGGCGAGCATGAACCATGCCACGCCGCCCAGCAGGGAGATCGCTGCCCAGAGCGCGATCTTTCCCGGGGTCCATTTGCTGTCTTCGGATTCGCGGACGGCCTCGTCCACTGCTGTGGGTGGGAGCGCCGGGTCGGTATCCACCGCGCCCTCCCGCCCCGATGAACCGGACCTGTTCTCTGGCGCTGTGGCCATGTCTCCTCCTTGAGATTCGTGCGGATCTGCTCTGAGGCACCCTACCGAACCCGGGGGTGCGGGCGGCGACGGTTCTGCCGGGTGCCCGGGGTTATGCGGCAGACGGCAGGCAATCGGCGACGAACGACGGCGGACGGGCGGCCTGTGAATTCCACGTTAGGCTTCCTTGGCCCCGGCCAAAAGAGGCGCGCCATGGGAATCGGTCGCAGCCACGCCTTGCGGAGGGCACCCCCCGGGAACCGGATCAGCCGCCGAGCGCCCTTCGCGTCATCGGCAGCACAGACCTGGTGAAGGCCCAGGCCAGGGCAGATCCGGTCAGCGGGACGGCCACCACCATGGCCGCAAGGGGAAGCCACGGTACCTCCAGCGAGGCCCGCATCTCCGTGGAAGCGACAATGAGGACGGCGGGAACCGTACCGGCCACCGCCCCCAGCACAGCGCCCAGGCCTGAGGTAAAGAGCGCCTGGGACGCCGCCAGGGCCTTCCTCAGCCGCGGGGCCGCCCCCACTCCTGCCAGCGTGGCGTGGTCCGTCCGGGCATCGGCAAGGGCAAGGCCGGTGGTGATTCCGGCTGCGCTGAACGTGATCAGGGCACTGATGGCCACGATCACCCAGCCCATCCACGCCTGGTCTTTGGGGATTCCCGGTTCCGCCCAGAACCCCAGGCCCGACTGGCCGACGACGCCCGCCACCGCACCGGTCACCGCGTCAACTTCGGCCGCCGAAGGAGACCGGCTGAGCTGGATGGCCAGCCCGGCGGCTTCCGGGGCAAGGCCCAGGCGCCCGGCCGTGGCCGGCGAGACGATGCCGTAATACGGCACGGCCACCGCCGGTTCGAGGATGACGGCCTCCAGGACGGTACTGGTGACAGCTTCATGGACGATGGACCCGTCCGACGGCGATGGCTGCTGGGTGCGCACGTCCAGGCCCTGCAGCTCGGTTTTTCCGTCGCGGACAAAGGCCGGGTTGGTCACCACCATGGCCCCGGCGTCCAGCGCGGCGATGGTGTCCGCCCCGGCGTCGCGCCCGAACATGGCGCGGATATCTTCGGCGCCGCCCACCAGGATGGACCGGTCCGATGCCTGCTCCGATGCCATGGAGCCGCGGCACCGCCAGTCGTCCGGATCCACGACGCGACGTTGGGGCGTCACCGGACACTCCTGGCCGCTTGGCCTGGCCAGAGCGTAGAGGAGGCAGTTGGACGTTTCTGTCGATACGGGCCCGGCGGGACCTGCGCCTTCCCCGAAGCCACAGTTTTCCACCGGAGCAGGGGTGGTGACTGTCCTGGTCCAGGAGACGCTGTCCAGGGCGCCTGAAACGGCAGCCGAAAGCCGCTGCGGGTCGACGGTCACGGCCGGCGCGGCAGTGCCGTCGGCCAGCGGTGGCTGCGCAAGGCTGAGCGGCAGGTACGCCTGGTTCTCCAGTGCGCTCCAGGAATGCGACAGGCGCTGCCCTGCCAGCTGGCTGGATGACAACACCAGGGCCGCGCTTGCCAGGGTGGCGGCGGCAAGTACGGCCGCAACCGCCGGGACGGTCCGGCTCCGGTTCCTGGCGGAGTCCCGGGCCGCCATGCGCAGCGCCAGCGGCATGGCCCGGGTGCGTGATGTCAGGGCGGCGGTCAGCCATCCGGTCAGGAGCACCAGGGCCACCACCGCCAGCACCGCTCCCCCGGCCAGCATCGCGGAAACTGCGGCGGCCTGCTGTGCCCGCTGGTCGGGATCCTTGGCCGAGCTGCCCAGGGCCCAGCCTGCGGCAAGCAGCCCGGTGGCCACCAGCAGTACGGCCGCCCCCACGATCGTGCTCCGCCGTCCGCCGGCTGCCGGCGCCCGTCCGGATTTGAGAGCACCCCGGAGTGCCTGCCGGGCAACGAGGTTGGCCGGCGCCAAGGCAGCAAGGATGCAGGCCGCCAGGCCCATCAGCATGGCTATGGAGGTGAGCAGCGGGTCCGGGTGGACGCCCGCCAGGCGGGCGGAACCGATGAAACGGACCCACCAGACCACGCCGGCCGCAACTGCTATGCCGGCGGCGGCACCGGCCGTGACGGCCAGGCCGCCGAGCCACAGGCCGCTCGCGGTGACGACTGAACGGATGGTGGGTGCTTCGGCTCCGGACGCCGCAAGAAGGGCGAGTTCGCGCACCTGGTGCTTGGCCCCGACGGCGAACGCGGCTCCAGCCAGGAGTCCGACTTCCAGCAGGGCAAGGGCACCCACCACAGCGAATGTTGCGTAGGTGGCCACAGTCTGCGAGGGGACTCCGGCCGGCATGGCCCCTGGTAAGGTCAGTTCGCCCGGCGGCGGCGGATCCAGCACCACGCTGCGTGAGAGCACTCCCACGCCCTTGCTGTTGGCCTCCCTGACCTGCTGCCAGGTCACCGGTTCCGGGCCTGTCACGTAGTAGGAAACAGCCTGCGCGGAAGCGGGCCCCGGGGCAAAGCCTGCGGGGACCTGCCCGGACTGCAGGTACAGCGTGCTGTTGTTATCCGAAGCGTCCGAGTCGCGGATGGTGCCCACCGGGACGAAGGTCCCCGCCGACGTCGTAAACTGCTCGCCAAGTTCCACGTCGAACCGCTCGAGCAGCCCGCGTGAGGCCAGAACCTCTTCACCGTTTGCCGGTGCCCGGCCATCCAGGAGGGCGAATTTTCCCTCGAAAGCCTCGTGGAGCGCGTCCACCTGCACGCCGTTCAGCGGGACCATCGCCTCCCCCACGGAGGTGGTCAGCTGCAGTTGCCGCAGCGGCAATACCCCGTAGCCGGACGGGAGCAGGTCCTTCGGGTCTGTGGGAACGAAATCACCATCCAGCTCTCCGGTGCTCGAGACCACGTAGGCGTCATTCATCGGATCCTGGATGGAGTCCCCATTGGGCGTCGGCAAAGCGACGAAGCGTGCCTGGGTGTTGCCCAGTTCGTACCGCACAATTTCCTGCGGTGTCCGCAGCGAGCTTTGGTACAGGGTGCCCGCCGCTGTCATCCCGGCCACCGGCAGCATGATCAGCAGGACGATCAGGAAGGACCGGCCCCTGTGCCGGGCAATATCCCGCCGGGCCATCCGTACCGCGATGCGGAAGCTGCTGCGGCGCGCTCCACGAGCCGCTGCCAGCTCCAGTGGCGGGCGCCGGCGGGACATCAGAGGCCGGCCTGCGTCAGGAGGAACGTGGGATCGTGCATGGCCGCCGCCTGGTCCACGATGCGCCCGTCGCGCAGGAACACCACCCGGTCAGCCCAGGCTGCGTGCCGCGCCTCATGGGTGACGAGCATGACGGCGGAACCTGAGTCCGCCCTGGAGCGGAGGACCTCCATGACGCCATGCCCGGTGGTGGAGTCCAGCGCACCGGTGGGTTCGTCCGCCAGGATCAGCCGCCGCTGGCCGACAATTGCCCGTGCAATGGCGACGCGCTGCTGCTGGCCGCCGGACATCTGGTCCATGAACCGGTCCGCGAGTTCCGGGATGCCCACCTGGCGGAGGGCGTCCAGCGCCTGCCGTCCCGCTTTCCTGGCAGCTGCCCCGTCCAGTTCCAGCGGAAGCGCCACGTTCTCGGCCGCGGTCAGTGTGGGAACCAGGTTGAAGTCCTGGAACACGTAGCCCACCGCACGCCGCCGCAACCTGGCAAGCTCGTTCAGGCCAAGTCCTGCGAGCGGCGTCGACTCCACGAAGACACCGCCCGACGTCGGCCGGTCCAGTCCGCCGGCCAGCGCCAGCAGGGAGGATTTTCCCGAGCCGGACGGGCCCATGACGGCCACGAACTCGCCCGCTGCGATGGTGAGGTCCACGTCCCTCAGCGCCGCGACCGCCGTCGCGCCTTCTCCAAAAGTCCTGCTCACCCTGGCCAGTTCAAGGACCTGCTGCGGCCCCCGGACGCTCACCGGCGGTTGTCCGCGTTGAGCGGGGCAGCGTCTTCCGTGACCCCGTTGGACGTTTTGCGGGCGGCACCCTGGCCGGCCGATTGTGCCTGCTGGACCATCCTGGCTTCGCAGAGATCCAGCCAGCGGACCTCGGCCTCGGTCTGGAAGATCAGGGAATCGAGAACCAGCAGCCAGGCGGTGTCTGCGGTGCGCTGGTTTGCGGCGGTGTCGCGTCGGGCCTTGGTGTAGTCCTGCAGTGCCCGGATGGACGCCACCCGCTGGGCCTGGATGATGGCCTGGACATCCACGCCGGGAAGGGTAACGGCGAGCGCCAGCTTGATGGCGAGTTCATTCCTGGGCGGGTTGTTCCGCTCCACCGGCGCTGCAAACCAGCCCTGCACCTCCGCGGCGCCCTCGGCGGTGATGCTGTACACCACGTGGCCGCCGCCGTCGTCGCCTTCCCTGGCCACGAGGCCGTCGCGCTCCAGCCGGTCCAGGGTGGTGTAGACCTGCCCGATGTTCAGGGGCCAGGTGGCTCCCGTGCGGTTTTCGAACTCGACCCGCAGCTGGTAGCCGTAGCGCGGCTGGTCCTGCAGCAGGGCGAGGAGGCTGTGGCGTATGGACATGGTGCTCCCCCGGGCTTAGTCACTAACCGGTATGCACAGGCCCCCAAGACCTGTGCATACCGCGTATAGCCGAGCCTAGCCCGGGGATGCCCAACAAGCAATACTCAGTATCTATCTGGCGGTCACATCACCAGCAGGACCTTGCCCACATGGTCGCCGCTGTCGAAGTATTCATGGGCCGCGCTCACCTGGTCCAGCGGGAACGTCTTGGCCACCAAGGGCTGGATTCTGCCGTCCGCCACCATCGGCCAGACGTGGTCCCTGACCTCGTTCAGGATGGCACCCTTTTCGGCTACCGGCCTGGGGCGAAGCGCGGTAGCCACCACCGCGGCCCGCTTCCGGAGCAGTTCACCAAGGTCCAGTTCCCCCTTGGTGCCGCCCTGCAGGCCAATGACCACCAGGCGACCGTATTCGGCGAGCGCTTCGACGTTTTGCTTCAGGTACTTGGCGCCCACCACATCGAGGATCACGTCTGCACCCTTGCCGCCGTTCTGCCGGCGCAGGCTTTCCGGGAAGTCCTCTTCCGCGTAGTTGATGGCGATGTCCGCACCCAGGAAGGCCTTGGCGGTGCTGACCTTCTCATCGGTGCCGGCCGTGGTGGCTACCTTCGCGCCGTAGGCTTTGGCCAGCTGGATGGCCATGGTGCCGATTCCGCCGGTGGCGCCATGGATGAGGACTGTTTCCCCGGCCTGCAGCTGGGCCGTCATGATGAGGTTCGAATAGACCGTGGCAGCCACTTCCGGCAGGGATGCCGCCGTGACCAGGTCGACGCCGTCGGGCAGCCGCAGGACCTGTTCCGCGGGAACGGCAACCTGCTGTGCGTAGCCGCCGCCGGCGAGCAGCGCCACCACCTTGTCGCCCAAGGAGAACGGCTTGGACACACCCGTGCCAAACCCCGCGATGCGGCCGGAAACTTCCAGTCCCGGGATCTCCGATGCGCCGGGCGGCGGGGGGTAGAACCCGCGGCGCTGCTGCACGTCCGCACGGTTCAGGCCGGCGGCCACGACGTCGATCAGCACCTCGCCGGAACCGGGCACCGGAGCCTCGACCTCGCGTACCTCGAGTACTTCCGGTCCCCCCGGTTCCGAAATGTAGACGGCTTTCATGGACCACTCCCTGTTCCTGACTCAATACCCGTCCAACCAGTGTGCACCGGGTATGCACTGCGGGCCTGTTTTGTTGCAGGCAAGTGCCTATGAAACACTACTCGTTGAGGAAGGTTGTCCGAGCGGCCGAAGGAGCTGGTCTTGAAAACCAGTGTGCGGTAACCCCGTACCAAGAGTTCGAATCTCTTACCTTCCGCGATCAGGACCCCCGCCCGCCGGCAAAACCGGCAGGCGGGGGTCCTTCGTTTTAAGTCAGGACTTCGTTCCCGTGACCAGGCCGGGATGCGTTGGCGGCCCCCTGCGCGTTGGCCTCTTGATCGCTGTCTGTGCCTGCACATAGGGTCAGGGTGACCGACTTCCCCCACTTCCGCGCACCTTTCCTCCAGCCTTCCGCACACCGCAACAGGAGACCGTTATGCCGAGCCCAATGTCCACCCCCGGCGCCCCTTGCTGGATCGACCTCGTGACTTCCGATGTTGCCGCCGCCCGCGCGTTCTACGGAGAGCTCTTCGGATGGGAGTTCGAAACAGGCGACCAGGAGAAGTACGGCGGTTACGCCACTGCCAGGAAGAACGGCAAGACAGTTGCCGGCATCATGCAGAAGGACGCCGGCATGGCGGCCATGCCCGACGTCTGGTCCACCTACCTGCGGACCGAGGACGCCGCGGCCACCGCCGAAGCCGTCAGCAGCCACGGCGGGCAGGTCTACATGCCTCCCATGGATGTTCCGGAGCAGGGGTTCATGGCGATCTTCGGGGATGCGTCCGGTGCCTCCATCGGCGTCTGGCAGCCCCGGGAGATGAAGGGCTACGAGCTGGTGGCCGAGCCCGGTTCCGCCGCCTGGCATGAATTGCACGCCAAGGACTACGACGCCGCCGTGCAGTTCTACCAGGAAGTCTTCGGCTGGGACACCGAAGTTATGAGTGACTCGCCGGAATTCCGCTACACCACACTGGGATCGGGCATGTCCGCGCAGGCCGGGATCCTGGACGCCTCCGGATACCTGCCGGCCGAAGTGCCCTCGCACTGGCAGGTCTACTTTGCCGTGGCGGACACGGACGCCAGCATCGCCCAGGCCACCGCCATGGGCGCCACCGTCCTGGACGGTCCGGAGGACAGCAGCTTCGGCCGCGTGGCCATGCTCGCCGACCCCACCGGTGCCACCTTCAAAATCATCGCCAGCCAGGCACCGCAGGGCGGCTAGGACCCCGGTTCCGGCGGTGCCGGACGGGAACAACACCCATCACATCAGACCGATACCGGCCGGGGCTTCTTGCTACCGGCCGGTATTGTTTGTGATGGCCGGCACATCCAGGTATCAGGTGCCGGCCACCGCAATGGCATCACCCGCACGGGGCCAACGTCGCTCCGGGATGGTGGACGGGCCGCTCCGCTGGGGAACGATCCGCCGAATGCACGCACTGGCCACTTTGCGTTCATTCAGTGCTGTTGGGATATGCCGGACAACCACTTGACCAGGAGCAGGGTCCGGCCCCAGTCCGATCGGTACAACCCGGACATACTCCAATGGGTCCCCCACCGGGGACAATCTCATGAAAGTAAGAGCGGATGCATCAAACACCTTGGAAATTAGCGCTGGGCACAGCGTTGTCGGCGGGGCTCATCGCAGCCCCGTTGACGGCGCTGCCTGCGGTAGCGGACAGCACGGCCGCGGAGGTCTCAGCCGCGGCAGGCACATCGCCCGTTGTCATCAACGAGGCCTACCTGAGCGGCGGCAGCAGCGGCGCCGCCTACAAGAACAAGTTCGTGGAGCTCTACAACAGCTCGGACACTCCCGTGTCACTGGACGGCTGGTCGGTCCAGTACCGCGCCGCCGGCGGGACGGGAGCGCCATCCGGCGTTTCGGCGCTGTCCGGTTCCATTCCGGCCAAGGGGTATTACCTGGTCCAGGGCGGGAGTAACGGTACGAACGGCGCTGACCTCCCTGCGCCCGACCTGGTAGCCGGCGGACTGAACCCCAGCGGCACTTCCGGGACCATCGTGCTCGCCAAGCAGCCCTCCGCCGTCGTACTTCCCACCGGTTCCGTGGTGGAATCCGCCGGCGTGGCCGACCTCCTGGGCTACGGGACGTCCAACACGTTCGAGACCCGGGCCGCAGCGGCGCCCACGGGCAACACGGACGTGCGGAGCCTCAACCGGGCCGGCGGGACGGACAGCAACAGCAACGCCGCCGATTTCAGCCTGAGCGCGGCCATCACCCCGGTCTCCTCCGGCGGAACCGCGCCAGACCCTGATCCGACGCCCACCCCCTCGCCCGATCCCGTGGCTAAAACCATCTCCGAGATCCAGGGCACCGGCACCGCCAGCCCGCTGGCCGGCACCACGGTGACCACCCGGGGCAAGGTCACCGCAGCATTCCCCAGCGGCGGCCTTAACGGCTACTACATCCAGACCCCTGGCACCGGCGGCGACCTGGCGGGTACCAACCACGCGGCCTCCGACGGTATCTTCGTCTACTCGCCCGCCACCGTGGGATCGGTCAGGACGGGCGACTACGTCCAGGTGACCGGTGCCGTGGCCGAGTACTACGGCATGACCCAGGTCAACGTCACGGCAGCAGCCGGGCTCACCCAGCTCACGGAGCCGGCGCCCGAGGTCAAGCCCACCATCTTCACCCTGCCCTCCACGGAGGCCTTCCGCGAGTCGCTGGAAGGCATGCTCCTGGCTCCGGACGGGCCCCTGACGGTGACGGACAACTACAGCCTGAACCAATACGGCGAGATCGGGCTGGCCGGGGGTACCACTCCGCTGGTACAGCCCACCGCCGTCGCACCCTATGGCTCAGCCGAATACAACGCCGCTGTTGCTGACAATGCCGCCCGCGGCATCAAGCTCGACGACGGCGCCAGCACCAATTTCCTCAAGGACGCCGCCACCAAGGCCGAGGTGCTGCCCTACCTCACCGCCACGGACCCGGTCCGCGTCGGATCCCCCGCCAGGTTCACCACCAACGTGGTGCTCGGGTACGCCAACGATTCCTGGAAGCTGCAGCCGCTGACCCACCTGACCGAAGCCAACAAGGCAACGGTCCAGCCGGCCAGCTTCGGAGCCACCCGCACCGAAGCACCCGCTGCCGTGGGAGGCAACGTCAAGATCGCCTCGTTCAACGTGCTGAACTACTTCCCCACCACCGGGGACACCCTCTCCGGCTGCACCTATTACGGGGACCGCGCCGGAAACCCGATCACCGTCCGCGGCGGCTGCGACGCCCGCGGTGCCGCCAACGCGGAGAACTTCCAGCGGCAGCAGGACAAGATCGTCTCCGCCATTACGAAGACCGGCGCCGATGTTGTCACCCTCATGGAGATCGAAAACTCCGCGCAGTTCGGCAAGGACCGGGATGACGCCCTCGCCAAGCTGGTCGAGTCACTGAACATCCCCACGCCCGGCATCTGGGACTACGTCCGCTCACCCGCGAACGCACCCCCGCTGGCCGACGAGGACATGATCCGCACCGCATTCATCTACAAGAAGGCCGTTGCAGAACCCGTGGGTGAGTCCGTCATCCACAACGACACCACCGCCTTCGCCAGCGCCCGCAAGCCGCTGGCCCAGGTATTCAAGCCCGTGGGCGGCGGCGCGGGCACCGAATTCATCGCCATCGCCAACCACTTCAAGTCCAAGGGCTCCGCCGCAACACCGGACGACACCGACAAGGGCCAGGGCGCCTCAAACCTCGCCCGCACCGCGCAGGCCAAGTCCCTGCTGGACTTCGCCACCTCGCTGCAGCAGTCGAAGGGCACCGACAAGGTCTTCCTGATCGGTGACTTCAACTCCTACGGCAAGGAAGACCCCATCAACGTCCTGACGGCCGCCGGCTATGTCAACCAGGACGACAAGGCAAAGAACGCCGACGGTTCCGCCAAGCACTCGTACCTCTTCGGCGGCCTGGTGGGGTCCCTGGACCACATCCTGGCTTCCCCTGCGGCCAACGGCGTGGTGACCGGCGCCGACATCTGGAACATCAACTCCGTTGAATCAGTAGCCCTGGAATACAGCCGCTACAACAACAACGTCACCAACTACTACGCACCGGACCAGTTCCGCGCCAGCGACCACGACCCCGTGGTGGTGGGCCTGGACCTGAAGTCCGCACCCGCCAGCGTCGACCTGAACTTCCTGGGCATCAACGATTTCCACGGCCGGATCGACACCAATACCGTCCAGTTCGCCGGAACCATCGAGAAGCTGCGTGCGGCTGCTGCCCCCGGAGCAACAGCATTCCTCTCCGCGGGGGACAACATCGGCGCGTCCCTGTTT
Organism: Arthrobacter sp. Leaf137; assembly: GCF_001423525.1. Taxonomy (GTDB): domain Bacteria; phylum Actinomycetota; class Actinomycetes; order Actinomycetales; family Micrococcaceae; genus Arthrobacter. The sequence continues at coordinate 51,268 of NZ_LMOI01000002.1, forward strand.
GCCTCCGCCGTGGCCAAGGACCAGCCCACCATTGATGTGCTGAACGCCCTTGAGCTGAAGGCCTCGGCAGTGGGCAACCACGAGTTCGACGGCGGCTGGGCAGACCTGCGCGACCGCGTCATCGCGGACGGCAGCAACGCCAAGTTCCCATACCTCGGCGCGAACGTGTACCGGAAGGGCACCACGGAGCCGGTCCTGCCGGAGTACACAGTGCTGGACATGAACGGCATCAAGGTGGCCGTCATCGGCACAGTCACCCAGGAAGTTCCCTCCTTGGTGACACCCGCCGGCATCGCCGACCTCGACTTCGGTGACCCGGTGGAGGCCATCAACCGGGCCGCGGCGAAGATCAAGGCAGGCAACCTCGCAGACGTCATCATCGTGGAAAACCACGACGGCGCCGGGTCCGGGGTTGTGGAAGGGTCCACGCTGGAGCAGGAAGTGGCAGCCGGCGGCCCGTTCGCGAAGCTGGTCACCGAAACCTCCGCGGACGTTGACGCCATCTTCACCGGCCACACGCACAAGGAATATGCCTGGGACGGCCCCGTCCCCGGTGTGCAGGGCAAGACCCGCCCCATCGTGCAGACCGGCAACTACGGCGAGAACGTGGGCCAGATCCAGTTGACGGTGGATACCGCCACCAAGGAGGTCACCGGCTACAAGGCCGGCAACGTCAAGCGGACCACGGACCCGGCGGCGGACCTGATCGCGGCCTACCCGCGCGTGGCAGCGGTGGACGGCATCGTGCAGAAGGCCCTGGCAGCCGCAGCCGAGGTGGGCAACCAGCCCGTCGGCTCGGTCACCAAGGACATCACCACCGCCTTCAGCACCGATGCCACCGGCACCGCAAAGCGCGACGACCGCGGCAGCGAGTCCACCCTGGGCAACCTGGTGGCCGACTCGCTGCTCGACTCGCTGAAGCCGGCCGAACTGGGCGGCGCCGAAATCGGCGTCGTCAACCCCGGCGGCCTCCGCAACGAGCTGTATTACGCTCCGGACGGAACCATCACCTACGCCGAAGCGAACGCCGTGCTGCCGTTCGTGAACAACCTCTGGACCACGTCCCTGACCGGAGCGCAGTTCAAGGCCCTGCTGGAGCAGCAGTGGCAGACCAACGCGGACGGCACGGTTCCCAGCCGCGCCTACCTGCAGCTGGGCCTGTCCAAGAACGTGAACTACACCTACGACGCCGCGCGCGCCGTCGGTGACAGGGTCACGGCGGTTCGGGTCAACGGTGAGGTGCTGGATCCTGCCAAGTCCTACCGGGTGGGCACGTTCAGCTTCCTGGCCACCGGCGGCGACAACTTCCGGGTCTTCACCCAGGGAGCGAATACACGGGACTCCGGCCTCGTGGACCGGGACGCGTGGATCGGCTACCTGCAGAAGAGCAGCCCGGTGGCCCCGGACTTTGCCCGGCGTTCCGTGGCAGTCACCAACACCACCGCGGCCACGGTCAAGCCCGGCGAACCGGTCAACCTGGCGGTCTCCAAGCTGGACCTGACCTCGCTGGGCAGCCCGGTGAACACGGCGCTTACCGCCGTTTTCACCGATTCGGCCGGCAAGGCCACGCAGTTGGGAACCGTGCCGGTCTCTGCAGGGTCCGCCACCGTCAGCCTTGCCGTTCCGGCAGGTGCTGCCGCCGGCGCGGCAACGCTGGTGCTCACCGCGGCGGAGTCCGGAACGAAGGTGACCGTAGCGGTTCAGGTGGCAGCCACCACGCCGCTGCCGCCCGCGTGCACGGCACCCACCAAGCCGGCAAAGTGGTACGACGCCCTGGGCTGGATCCGCTACGGCATTGCCTGGCTCCAGTACCAGCAGTGCCTGCGCGGCTGACACTGCGCCGGTAAGTCATAGAACGCAAAAGGGTGTCCCTCCCGGCCATGCGGCCGGGAGGGACACCCTTTCAGTGCGCGTAGGTTTTGGGCAGATTACGGGACTTCCTTGCCGCCCGGCCCGTGGTACATGCCAGAAAGCTCAGGGCACGACGACGGTTTCCGAGTAGGTGCAATCCGGGCCGAATATTTCCCGGACGGAAGACGCGCTGTTACGCGGCGCCCAGGATGGCCTGTGCGATTTCGTCGGCGTCCCGGAGGGTGCGCTGGCCGCTGCGGTAGGCCGGGGTGCCCGGCTGGTGCGCCTCGTCGGCGATGGCGGTTCCCCACTGGGCGGAGGAAAGCTGCAGGCCCAGCACGTACATCCCCTCGGTGACCGACCCGTTGGCGGCGAGGGGCCGGTAGGGGTGCGGTTCCACGTCCAGGCCGGTGGACTGCACCGGTGCCCCCTCGGCAGTCATCATGTGCCTGGACCGGACCAGCCCGTCGTTGAGCAGTTGCTGCAGGAGCGGAGAGTCGTTGGCCGAGACCCGGTTGCCGGGCGCGAGGGCCTCAACCATGGTCCGGGCGGCGGCAGGCGGGCCTTCAACCCAGGGTGAGGCAGCGGTGAAGGTCCCGGCTTTGCGGTCCACGCCGAATTTCGGATCCGGGCCCACAAAGCTGACGACGCCGGCCCGCGCCAGCGCGGCCAGCTGCTCCGAGCGCAGCGCGGGCGGACCGCTGGCCAGCCCCTCCACGAACGACTCAAACCAGCCCCGCAGTCCGGCGACCCAGGATTCGTCGGTGATGCCGCCGTCGGCCACCGCCGTTTTGAGGACGGCGCGGCCGTGGTGCAGGGCACCGATGGCCATCTTCACGGGATCGTCCTCGCCGAGCGCGGAGCGGCGGGCGTCGTCGAGGAGGAATTCGACGACGGCGGCATCCTGCTCGGCGCGCGACGCGAAAGTGCGTCCCGCCAGGGGCGCGGCGAGCCCTGGAAGGTTCAGCCGGTGCCGCGGCCCCACGTGGTTGGCCAGCACGCTGTCCACGGCGTCTTCCCAGTTGGCGGCGCTGTGCGCGTGCGGGTGCAGGGCTTCCTCAAGGGCGGCCAGGAACGCTGCACCGTCCGGGACCGCGCCGGGCTGCGCGCGCACCAGCGTTGAGTAGTAGGCCCAGAGGGTGTCGCGGTGCAGCAGGGGCCAGAGGTCGTGGTCGAACCCCGGACGGATACCGGCAGCCTCGAACCGGTCCAGCGCCGCTTCCGTGAGGTAGCGGAGGGTGACCGAGGAGGCGTAATAGCCTTCCAGCGCCGCTTTGGCCCGGTAGGGGGTTCCCCGGCGGGAGGCGGCGATGATGAACGGTTCCTGTCCGGAGGGCTCATACTCCAGCCGCCCGGCCGGGCCGCCGGCAGTGAATTTGCCGCCGCGGCCCTCGGTCAGCTGGACCATCGTGTCGAAAAAGTTCAACCCCATGCCGCGCACCAGGACCGGTTCGCCGGCGGGAATCGCGGCCCAGTCAACGTCCGCCGGAACGGCCGGCGGCAGGTACCGCAGTCCCAGCTGCCCCGCGGAGGCCTGCAATTCGCGCTGTTCGGGATTGAGCCTGGACGGGATGTGCCCGAGGGCCAGCACCACGGAATCCGCGCGGATCGCCGCCCCGGTGGCCAGGCCGACGGCGAACGTTCCGTCTCCCACAGGGTGAACCGACAGGGCGGACGTTTCGTGGAATTCGATGGTGACGCCGTCGGGTGCCTCCGCGAGCAGGTTCTCCAGCGTGGAGCGCAGGTACCGGCCGTAGAGCGCACGGCTGGGGAAGTCGTTGGACCCGAGCACTGCGAGTTCGGCGCGTTCATCCGTGGTGAGGGACGGGAGCGGATCCTGCTGTTGCCGTTCACGCCAGCGGTCGAAGGTGGTCCCGGCGACGGCGGCGGGCAGCGCCGGGTCCTCCGGAATCAGCGTGGGGTAGAAGGACTGCGTGTTCATCAGGAACAGCCGTGACTGCCCCGGCTGCCAGACGTGCCCCGGCCCCGCGGGGTAGGGGTCGATGACGTCGATGTGGAGCCGGACGGCAGCCCCGCCTTCCTGGTGCTCGGCCCGGTGGCTGGAGTGGGCGAGCAGGCGTTCCAGGACGCTGGTGCCCCTGGGGCCGGCACCGATGATGGCGGTCCGGGTCCTCTGCGTATTTTCCACGCCTTCCAGAGTACGGGCTTGTGTTGAAGAGGGAGGCTGGCCGCTTGACTTGCCACCCTTGAGCGGATGTTGTTTGGATGGGGCGCATGACCACCACTGCAGCTGATCCAGAGTCCGGCCCCGGCAACACCACCACGGACGGCACGCCTGCGGGCACCGGGCCCGGCGGCGGCGGCCCCGCGCCGGAGCCCACCGACGAAAACGTGTGGCTCGAGGAGATCTACGGCGAAGAGCAGCTCGCCTGGGTCAAGGAGCAGAACTCACGCACGGAGGACCTCCTGGAGGACGCTGACTACGCAGAGCTCGAGGGCAGCATCCTGGAGGTGCTGGACTCCACTGACCGGATCGCCATGGTGGGCAAGCGGGGTGACTGGTACTACAACTTCTGGAAGGACCGGGACAACCCCAAGGGCCTGTGGCGCCGCACCACGTGGGAAAGCTACTGCACGGATTCCCCCGAATGGGACGTCTTGCTGGACGTGGACGCCCTGGCCGCCGCCGAGGGCGAGGAATGGGTGTTCCACGGCGCCACGTTCCTCCGGCCCGCCGCGGGTGGGCCTTACCGGCACGCGCTGCTGGCGCTCTCCCCCGACGGCGGCGATGCGAACCGGTACCGGGAGTTCGACGTCGAGTCCCGCACCTTTGTTGACCCGGCTGTGGGCGGGTTTGACCTGCCGACGGCGAAGGGCAACGTGTCCTGGCTGGACGCGGACACACTCCTGGTCTCCTCCACGGCGGACGGGCTGCCCAGGACGGCCTCCTCCTACGCCCGGACCGGCGTCACCCTGAAACGCGGCGAAACCCTGGCCGGCGCACCCCGGCTGTTCGAGGTACCCGAACAGCACATGATGGCCGTGGTGGCGTACGACTCCACCCCCGGCTTCGAGCGCACCTTCGCAGTGGACTACATCGACTTCTTCAACCGGACCAACCTTGTGCTGCGCGACGGTTCATGGGTGGCCATCGACGTTCCCACGGACGTCAACGTCAGTGCGCACCGCGAGTGGCTGCTGTTCCGCCCGCAGCGGGACTGGGCCCTGGATGGCACCACCTATCCGGCCGGCGCCCTGCTGGCCGCCAATTTCGAGGCCTACCTGGCCGGCGGCCGGGACCTCGTGGTGCTGTTCACGCCGGACGCCCACACGTCCCTGCAGTCGTGGAGCTGGACGCGGAACTTCCTGCTCCTCAACCTCCTGAGGGACGTGTCCTCGGAAATCCGGGTGCTGGACCCGTCCCGCCCGGCGGACGCTGCCGACGGGTCCTTCGGAGACGGCTCCGCCTGGGCCTCCACACTCCTGGACGCCTGCCCGCCCCTGCATGATGTCAACGCCTATGCCGTGGACGATGAGGATGAAGCAGCGGCCGACGGCGGTGCGGGCGACGACTTCTGGCTCATCGCCACCGGATTCACCACGCCCAGCACGCTGATGCGCGGCACACTGGAACGCGGCGCACCCGAATCCAGCCACGACGACGCCGGGGCGCCCGGCGTGGTGAGCCGGCACACGGAAGTGAAATCCTCGCCGTCGTTCTTCTCCGATGCCGAATACGAGGTCCAGCAGCACTTCGCGGTTTCCGATGACGGCACGCGGGTTCCCTACTTCCAGGTCTCCTCCCACAACCTGCCCCTCGACGGCCAGAACCCCACCCAGCTCTCCGGCTACGGCGGCTTCGAGGTGTCCCGGACGCCCGCCTACAGCGGAACGGTGGGGCGTGCCTGGCTGGAACGGCGGACCACCGGGCTGCCGGCCGACGGCGGGGAGGCACCGCATGCGCGCGGCGGCGTCTACGTGGTGGCGAACATCCGCGGCGGCGGCGAATACGGGCCGGCCTGGCACCGCGCTGCCCTGCAGGAAAACCGGCACAAGGCCTACGAGGACTTCGCCGCCGTGGCACGGGACCTGATCTCCCGAGGCGTCACCTCCCGCGAGCGCCTGGGCTGCGTGGGCGGCTCGAACGGCGGGCTGCTGGTGGGCAACATGCTGACCCGCTACCCCGACCTGTTCCGGGCCGTCTCCTGTGGCGTGCCGCTGCTGGACATGCGCCGGTACACCAAGCTGTCCGCCGGGCACTCCTGGATCGCCGAATACGGGGACCCGGACGTCGCGGAGCAGTGGGACTACATCCGGACCTTCTCCCCTTACCACCTGCTCAAGGACGGCATCGAATACCCGGAAACGTTCATCTGGACAGCCACCTCGGACGACCGCGTGGGCCCGGTGCAGGCACGGAAGATGGCTGCCCGCATGCTCGCCATGGGCATACCCAACGTCTGGTTCCACGAAGCACTGGAGGGCGGCCACGCGGGAGCATCGGACAACCGGCAGGCGGCAGCGTTGCAGGCCCGCAGCCAGCACTTCCTGTGGAAGGCGCTGGCGGGCGGAACATCGTGACAGCGGCATCCGCGCCGGGTGTATCTGGTTCGGGGGTGTCCGGGTCTGGGGTGCCTGGGCCTGCGGTGCCTCGGCCTGCGTTCTCGGTCCGCAGGGCTGTTGCCACGGATGTGGAGCGGCTCGCGGACGTGCACATTCAATGCTGGCAGGAAACCTACCGCGGGATACTGTCCGACGCCTTTCTGGCGGCTGCCGACCGGGAGGGCCGCCTGGCGTTGTGGCGGCACCTGCTGGACCGCCCGGACCCCGCCGAAGCGTGGGTGGCGTGCGACGGCGACACGGTAGTGGGCTTTGCCGGTATCCGTTCAGTCCCCGCACCGGAGTCCCCGGAAGGTGACCCGCTGCCGGAGTCCGGCCCGCTGGAACTGTGGGGGCTGTACCTGTTGGCATCCCATCAGGGCCTGGGCGTGGGAGGGCAGCTGCTGGGCACTGCCCTTGGCACCCAGGCTGCGAGTCTCTGGGTGGCCGCGGGCAACAGCCGGGCCATCGGCTTCTACCGTCGGTTTGGCTTCGAACCGGACGGGGCGGAGGACACCCTGGCGGACTGGGAGGACCTGCCCGAGATCAGGATGGTGCGCCCGGTCCAGCCCGCTGCCTAGGCTGGCCGGCCCCGGCCAGCCTTCCGCATCGCGGGGCCGCAGCCGTTTTGCACTGCATGGCCGGATCTGCGTATCCTTGGTGGGCTAGGAATAGCAATTGGAGACGTGCCAGAGCGGCCGAATGGGCTTCACTGCTAATGAAGTGTGGGGCACAACTCCACCGGGGGTTCAAATCCCCCCGTCTCCGCGTTCGGCCCCGGTCCCTGGACCGGGGCCTTTTGCGTACCCGGGGAGGGTTGCTGGCGCCGTCCGGGGATCGGACGCACTCTGCTGGCACAGGCTGCCTGGTGGCAGGATAAGCGGATGGCAGTAAGAGATCGGGCCCGCGCGCAGGGGGATGCCGCGCAGGTATGGAGCCCACGGTTGGCCCTCCTGGTGGCAGCAACCTTCTTCATGGAGTTCCTCGACGGGACCATCCTCACCACTGCCATCCCTAACATCTCAGCCGACTTCAGTGTTCCAGCGGCAGACGTGAATATCACCATGACGGCGTACCTGCTCACCGTCGCCGTCGGCATTCCCATCAGCGGGTGGCTGGCCGAACGCTTCGGGGCGCGAAGGATCTTCTGCCTCGCCGTTGCCATCTTCACCGTTGCTTCACTGGCCTGTGCCCTCAGCCAGGACCTCACCACCCTGACGCTGAGCCGTATCGCCCAGGGAGCCGGGGGCGCCATGATGGTTCCCGTGGGAACACTGGTAGTGCTGCGAGGCACGCCGAAATCGGAGCTTTTGCGGGCCACGGCGTTCCTCGTCTGGCCCGGCCTGCTGGCGCCGGTCCTCGCACCCCTGGTGGGCGGTGCACTCACCACCTACCTGTCCTGGCACTGGATCTTCCTGATCAACCTCCCACTGGGTCTGGCTGCCTTCCTTGCGGCCCTGCGCCTTGTCCCGTCCTCCGCTGGAGACAAGGGGCGGCGGCTGGACTGGCCCGGGCTGTTCCTCACCACGCTGGGCGTCGGTGCCCTGGTGGTTGGCCTCGAGCTGGCCAGCTCCCACCCTGACGGCCCTTGGGCGGGCACCAGCGCGGCGGCAGGTGCAGCCTCCCTGCTCGCGGCCGTGTTCTGGATGCGCCGGGCCAGCAACCCCCTGTTCAACCTGGATGTGTTCCGGGCCCGCACCTTCCGTGCGATGGCCACCGGCGGATTCGTTTACCGGCTGACCATCAGCTCGGTTCCCTTCCTGCTGCCCCTGATGTTCCAGGCCGGCTTCGGCTGGACCCCCATCCACGCGGGCATCATGGTGGCCGCTGTCTTCATTGGCAATATCGGCATCAAACCGGCCACCACTCCCCTGATCCGCCGGTTCGGATTCAAGGCCATGCTGGTGTTCGCATCCCTCGCCTCAGCAGGCACTTTTGCACTGTGCGCCCTGCTGACCCCGGAGACTCCACAGGTGCTGACGTTTGCCCTGCTGGTATGCAGCGGGGCGTTCCGCTCCATCGGCTTCTCGTCCTACGCGTCGGTGCAGTACGCCGATATCATCCCCGCGCAGTTGACGTCGGCCAACACCGTTTCGGCGACCCTGGTGCAGCTCGCTACGGGTTCCGGGATCGCAGTGGCTGCCCTGCTGATCCGCATCTTCGACGGGCTTGGCTCGTTTCCCCAGGACGACGCCGGTCCGTACCGCGGAGCTTTCCTGGCCATGGCAGTCCTGATGCTGGCCAGCACCGTGGACAGTGTCCTGCTCCCGCGGCACGCGGGAGCAGCGGTCAGCCGGCCTGCGCCAGAACCAGCGGAAGCACAGCCCCGGCCCCGGCCTGCCGAAGGGCACGCCCCGCGACAGTAAGGGTCCACCGGCTGTCCGCCAGGTCATCGATCAGCATCACACTCTGACCCTGGATGGAATTCAACGCAGCTTCGAGCTCGGGGCCAACAACCACCCGGTCCCAGACCCCGGCCAACCGGTATGCGCTGTTGCCGCCCCTGCTTCCTGTGGGGCCACCGTGGGCCAACTGCAGGGCGCCGAGGTAAGGGATGCGGCCGATGTCGGAAATCCCCCGGGCCAGGGAATCCACCAGCTGCGGTTTGCTGCGCGACGGGATGCTCACAATCGCTGCCGGCCGGCCACCACCACTCCAGCCCGCCGTCCTGGAGTCACCTGTTCCCCACTCCCGCAGGACCTGGACGCAGGCCTGCAGCATGGCAGGGTCCACCGGACGGTCTTCCGCGCCGGCGGCGAAGATCGTGCGCAGGGCACCGCCCCAGCCAAGGTCGGTCAGCCTGGCCAGGACGCGGCCCTCTGACAGCGCCTCCGGAGGCTTGATTTTTCCCTTAACCGGAACGCCCAGCCGGTCCATCCCGCTGGGCCACTGCAGCCGCGCTTCAAGGACGCCGCCGGCCCTGCTGAGCGTCTGCCCGGCCGCGTTCGTGGCATCGGCTGCGACGTCGGCGGGGAACCACTGCCCGGCGCAGTTGTCGCAACGGCCACAGGCGTGGGCAGTCTCATCATCAAGGACGGACGTGATGTACTCCATCCGGCACCCTGCAGTGTCCTGGTAGATGATCATGGAGTCCTGCTCATCTACGCGGGCCTCGGCAATGCGCTGGTACCGCTCCGCGTCATAGACCCACGGCCGCCCGGTGGAGCGCCAGCCGCCGCCTACCCGCTCCACGGCCCCATCCACCGAAAGGACCTTGAGCAGCAACTCCAGCGGGGTCCGGCGCAGGTCCACCCGTGCTTCCAGCGCCACGGTGGACACGGCACTTCCCGCCTCGGCAAGGGCCGTCAGGACTGCGGCAGCTTTCTCCTCCGCCGGCATGGACGCGGTGGCGAAGTACTGCCAGATGTCCCGGTCCTCGGAGCCCGGCAACAGCAGGACATCGGCGTTGGCGGCTCCACGGCCTGCACGGCCCACCTGCTGGTAGTAGGCAACCGGCGACGACGGCGCCCCGAGGTGGACCACGAACCCAAGGTCCGGCTTGTCGAAGCCCATGCCCAGTGCGGACGTGGCAACCAGGGCCTTGACCTGGTTGTCCTTGAGCAGCTGCTCGGCGCGTTCCCGGTCTGCGGGGTCGGTGCGGCCGGTGTAGGAAAGCACTTCGTGGCCCGCCTCCGCCAGCAAGCGGGCGGTGTCCTCGGCGGCGGAAACGGTCAGGGTGTAGATGATGCCGCTGCCGGGCAGGTCCGAGAGGTGGGTCAGCAGCCACCCGAGGCGCTGGCGGGCGTCAGGGAGCGTCAGGACGCCGAGCCGCAGCGAATCGCGGCCCAGGGCACCGCGGATGGTCAGGACGCCGGCGCCGAGTTGCTCTTCGATGTCATGGACCACGCGGGAGTTGGCGGTGGCCGTGGTGGCCAGCACCGGCACCGAATCCGGCAACTGCTCAATGAGGTCTGCGATCCGGCGGTAATCGGGACGGAAGTCGTGGCCCCAGTCCGAGATGCAGTGTGCCTCGTCGATGACCAGCAGTCCGGTGCGCCGGATCAGTTCCGGCAGCTGGTTTTCCCGGAAGGAGGGGTTGGTCAAACGTTCCGGTGAGACCAGGAGAACGTCAACCTGGTCCGCCGCAAGCTGTTCGCGGACGGTGTCCCACTCCAGCTGGTTCGCCGAGTTAATGGCCACGGCCCGGACACCGGCCCTGGCGGCAGCCGCCACCTGGTCACGCATCAGGGCCAGCAACGGCGACACGATCAGGGTGGGGCCGGCGCCCCGGCGGCGCAGCAGGAGCGACGCCACGAAATAGACAGCCGACTTGCCCCACCCGGTGCGCTGGACCACCAAAGTCCGCCGGCCGCCGTCGACGAGCGCCTCAATGGCCTCGTACTGGCCGTCGTGGAAATCCGCCCCGGCGTTTCCCACCAGCTCGCGCAGCACCGCCAGCGCCTGGCTGTGGGTGGCGGTACCGGATCCGCCCGGAGGGGATGGCTGCGCCGAGGAAGCGTCAGCCCCAAAATCAGCGTCTGAATCAATATCGGTGTGGGAAAGGGTGGCGTTCCGGTTATCAACCATTGATTCAGTATCCCAGCCGCCCCTGACAACTGGCCTCCGCCCAACTGTTATGTGGAAAGGCCCACAGATCCTTTGCGTCACAATCACCAGCCCCGTCTCCCCCTCCACAGGCACCGCACGGGTCCACGTAAGATAAAGCCCGTGACTAGCGAACAGACAACGACTTTTGACCTTTCGGCATCCTTCAAGGCCTACGACGTCCGCGGCATTGTGGGCGAATCGATCACCGCCGAAATCGTCGAAGCCGTGGGGGCCGCATTCGTGGACGTCCTGCAGCTCGAAGGCCAGACCATCCTGGTGGGCGGCGACATGCGCCCCTCCTCGCCCGAGTTCAGCAAGGCCTTCGCCGCCGGTGCTGCCACCCGAGGCGCCAACGTGGAACTGCTGGACCTGATCTCCACCGATGAGCTCTACTTCGCCTGCGGCCTCCTCAACCGGGCAGGGGCCACCTTCACCGCGAGCCACAACCCCGCCGGCTACAACGGCATCAAGATGTCCAAGGCTGGCGCAGTCCCCATTTCCTCCGAAACCGGCCTGAAGGACATCCAGGCCCTTGCCGAGCACTACCTCAGCACGGGGACCATCCCGGCTGCCGGCCAGCGCGGCCAGATTGGTGTGCGTGACGTCCTGAAGGAGTACTCCGAGTACCTCCGCAAGCTGGTGGACCTCTCGGGTTCCCGCCGCCTGAAGGTTGTCGTGGATGCCGGAAACGGCATGGCCGGGCTGACCACGCCCGCAGTTCTGGGTGACGCCCTGCTGCCCAAGCTGCCGTTCGACATCATTCCGCTGTACTTCGAACTGGACGGTTCCTTCCCGAACCACCCCGCCAACCCGCTGGAGCCGGAAAACCTCCGGGACCTGCAGGCCGCCGTCGTCGAGCACGGTGCTGACATTGGGCTGGCCTTCGACGGCGACGCCGACCGCTGCTTCGTGGTGGACGAAAAGGGCGAGCCCGTCTCGCCGTCGGCCGTTACCGGCATGGTGGCCCGGCGCGAAATTGCCCGTGCGAAGGCCCAGGGCGAAGCCACCCCCACGATCATCCACAATCTCCTCACGTCCCGGGCTGTGGCCGAGCTGGTGGAGCACGACGGCGGCCGGGCCGTCCGCACGCGCGTGGGCCACTCCTTCATCAAGGCAGTCATGGCCGAGGAAGGCGCGGTGTTCGGCGGCGAGCACTCGGCACACTTCTACTTCCGCGACTTCTGGAACGCGGACACCGGCATGCTGGCTGCCATGCACGTCCTGGCCGCGCTGGGTGAACAGGACGGCCCGCTGTCCGAGCTCGGCCGCGAGTACGAGCCCTATGTCAGCTCCGGGGAGATCAACTCCGAGGTGGACGACAAGCCGGCCGCCGTCGAGCGCGTGCGCGCAGACTTCGCCGCCGAGGACATCACCATCGACACCCTGGACGGCAGCACCTTCACGGCCAACGACGGCAGCTACTGGTTTAACCTGCGCCCGTCCAACACCGAACCTTTCCTGCGGCTCAACGCCGAAGCGACAGACCAGGCCACGATGGAACGGGTCCGGGACCGGGTCCTGGCCCTTGTGCGGGCCTAGACCATGGCTGACCATACCGGGCGCGCTGCGGCGGGGCAGGAAAGCTGGCGGGATTCTGTCCCCGAAGCCACGGCGACCGACCTTGAAAATCTCCTCGGAACCGGCGTCAGCGCCGCCCAGGAGCAGCTTCAGCGCGCCGGCGGCTTCCTCCCGTTCGCCCTCACGGTGCAGAACGACGGCGAGGTACGGCTGGTCGCGGTTTCACCGGCGGATGCCGGGGACGGAAGCGAAGCCGAGTTCGATGCCGACGCCATGATCAGTGATTTGAACGCGTTGTTGCGGCAGAACCGGGACGATTTCCGCGCCGCTGCCCTGGTGTGCGACATCCTGCTGGTGGAGGAGGACTCCGACGCCATCCACGTGGCCGCAGAGCACCGGGACGGTTCGGTCTTCGCCGCCGTGCTTCCCTACGCGGCCAACGCCGCCACCCAGGCCTGGGAGTTCGGCCAACTGGAGGCCGATACCAACGAGCCCGCCATCTGGGTGGACTAGACCAGGCGCCGCGCCATGAAGATCAACGCGTTTGCCGATGTCAGCCTGCGGGCACTGATGGTGCTGGCGGCCGTTCCGGGCGGCCAGCTCCTGACCACGCAGAACATTGCGGACGCCGTGGGGACCCCATACAACCATGTCAGCAAAGCCATGGCCAGGCTCCGCACCATGGGCCTGATTGACGTGGAGCGGGGCCGCACCGGGGGTTCCCGGCTGAGCAGCGCCGGCAGGACGGCCACCGTGGGACAGATCCTCCGGGAACTCGATACGCGCACGGACCCGGCCGACTGCATGGCCGCCACGGGCAATTGCCCGCTGATCAATGAGTGCAAGCTGCGCGCAGCCCTGGCCCGGGCACGCGAGGCGTTCTACCGTGAGCTTGATCCGGTAGTCATTGCCGATCTTCCGGGATCCCGCCAAATGGCTCCCGTATTCGAGATGATTGGCCTCCGCCCCGGACTGTTGGAACCGCTCCGTCCGAGCGTGCAGCCGAGGCAGTAACCGGCGCGAAACCGCCTATAGCCGGGAGCTTTCTCCCAGTTTGATTTCAAACTTCTACAAGGCGTAGAACTGAGGCAGAAATACTTGTATTTCATCTGCAAGCATTTCGCCAAGGCCGGACAAAGGCCCCGGTCCCAACCTCAGGAGTCCGCAATGCTCTCGGATAAATCCCGCCCCGTCATCGAAGCCACACTGCCGCTGGTGGGATCACGGATCGGCGACATTACCCCCAAGTTCTACGCCCGCCTGTTCGCCGCACACCCGGAACTCCTCGACGGCCTCTTCAGCCGATCAAACCAGCGCAACGGCAGCCAGCAGCAGGCCCTGGCCGGAAGCATCGCCGCCTTCGCCACCCACCTGGTCAACAACCCGGGCACCCTGCCGGAAACCGTGCTGTCCCGCATCGCCCATCGCCACGCCTCCCTTGGCATCACCGAACCGCAGTACAAGGTGGTCTACGAGCACCTGTTCGCCGCGATCGCCGAGGACCTTGCCGAAGTGATCACCCCGGAGATCGCAGAAGCCTGGACCGAGGTCTACTGGCTCATGGCGGACGCGCTCATCAAGCTGGAAAAGGGCCTGTACGCGGCCCAGGCCAACGGCAGGATGTGGGCGCCGTGGCGCGTGTCCGCCAAGACGCCGGCCGGCGTCGGATCCATGACGTTCACCCTGGAACCTGCCGACGACACCCCCGTCACCGAAGCACTTCCCGGCCAGTACGTCAGCGTCAAGGTCCAGCTTCCGGACGGCCTGCGCCAGGTGCGCCAGTACTCCCTGTCAGGCGAAGCCGGCACCAGCCGCAGCTTCACCACCAAGAAGGACGACGGCGGTGAGGTCTCCCCCGTCCTGCACAACACCGTCCAGGCGGGCGACATCCTGGAAATTTCAAACCCCTACGGCGAAATCACGCTCAAGGAAGGCGACGGCCCGGTGGTCCTGGCCTCCGCCGGCATCGGCTGCACCCCCACGGCCTCCATCCTGCGCTCACTCGCCGACACCGGCACCGACCGGCAGGTCCTGGTGCTGCACGCCGAGAGCACCCTGGACAGCTGGGCACTGCGCGGCCAGATGACGGACGACGTCGAGCGCCTGGACGGAGCCGAGCTGCAGCTGTGGCTGGAGCAGCCGGTGGACGGCGCAAGGGAGGGATTCATGTCCCTGCGCGAGGTGGACCTTCCCGCCGATGCCTCCCTCTACCTGTGCGGTCCGCTGCCGTTCATGAAGAACATCCGCAATGAGGCCATCAACGCCGGCATTCCGGCAACCCGCATCCACTACGAAGTCTTCGGCCCGGACATCTGGCAGGCTTCTTAAAAGCAAAAGTACGACGGCGGCCCCGCACCTTTTCGCGAAAGGTGCGGGGCCGCCGTCGTACTCAGCGAAGAACTCCTACGCGAGGCGGGACTTCAGGCCGTTCAGCTCGGACTGCAGCGCCTGCGGGAGGGAGCCGCCGAAGTTGTCGAACCATTCCTCGATGGAGGCCAGCTCGGTGGCCCACTCTGCGGGGTCAACCCTGACTGCTTCCTCCACCTGGGCGGGGGTCATGTCCAGGCCTTCGAGGTCGATGGCCTCGCCGGTGGGAACGAATCCGATGGGGGTTTCGACGGCGTCGGCCTTGCCCTCAAGGCGCTCGATGGCCCACTTGAGGACGCGGGCGTTGTCGCCGAACCCGGGCCAGGCGAAGCCGCCTTCGGAGTTCCGGCGGAACCAGTTGACCAGGAAGATCTTGGGCAGCCGTTCCGGGTTGGCCTTGGCGGACAGGTTGACCCAGTGGTTCAGGTAGTCGCCTGCGTCGTAGCCGATGAAGGGCAGCATGGCCATGGGGTCGCGGCGGACCACGCCCACCGCACCGGCTGCAGCTGCAGTGGTTTCGGAGGACAGGGTGGAGCCCATGAAGATACCGTTGGACCAGCTGCGGGCCTCGGTCACCAGCGGGATGGTGGTCTTGCGGCGGCCGCCGAACAGGATCGCGGACAGCTCCACGCCCTCGGGGTTGTTGTATTCCTCGGCGAGCATGTCGATCTGGTCGATCGGGGTGCAGAAGCGGGAGTTCGGGTGCGCAGCGGGCTTGTCCGAGTCGGGCGTCCAGGAGTTGCCCTGCCAGTCAGTCAGGTGCGCAGGGGTTTCCTCGGTCATCCCCTCCCACCACACGCCGCCGTCGTCGGTCATCGCAACGTTGGTGAAGATGCTGTTGCCCTTGGCGATGGCGCGCATGGCGTTGGGGTTGGTGCCCCAGCCGGTACCGGGAGCCACACCGAACAGGCCGGCTTCGGGGTTGACCGCGCGGAGCTCGCCTTCCTTGCCGAAGCGCATCCAGGTGATGTCGTCGCCGAGGGTTTCGACCTTCCAGCCGCTGATGGTGGGATCAAGCAGCGCGAGGTTGGTCTTGCCGCAGGCGGACGGGAAGGCTGCGGAGACGTAGTACGTCTTCTGCTCGGGCGAGGTGAGCTTGAGAATCAGCATGTGCTCGGCCAGCCAGCCCTCGTCGCGGGCCATCACGGAAGCGATGCGCAGGGCGTAGCACTTCTTGCCCAGCAGGGCGTTGCCGCCGTAGCCGGAGCCGAACGACCAGATGGAGCGCTCCTCCGGGAAGTGGACAATCCACTTGTCCGGGTTGCACGGCCAGGGCACGTCGGCCTGGCCCTGTTCCAGCGGCGCACCCAGGGAGTGCAGGGCCGGAACGAAGAAGGCGTTGGTCTCGGTGATGCGGTTCAGGACATCGGTGCCGATGCGGGCCATGATGCGCATCGAGGCCACAACGTAGGCACTGTCCGTGATTTCGACGCCGAACTTCGGGTCCTCCGCGTCAAGGTGGCCCATGACGAAGGGGATGACGTACATGGTGCGGCCGCGCATGGAGCCGGCGAACAGGCCGCGCAACTTCTCCTTCATCTCCGCCGGAGCCATCCAGTTGTTGGTGAAGCCGGCGTCGCGCTTGTTCTCGGAGCAGATGAAGGTCTGTTCCTCGACCCGGGCAACATCGGCCGGATCGGAGAAGGCTGCGAAGGAGTTGGGGAACAGGTCCTGGTTGAGCCTGGTCAGCGTGCCGGCGGCAACGAGTTCATCGGTGAGGCGCGTGTTTTCCTCTTCGGACCCGTCAACCCAGTGGATGCGGTCCGGCTGCGTCAGCTCAGCAACTTCTTCGACCCATGCCAGCAGCCCGGCATGTGTGGTGGGTGCTTCGTCAAGCAGCGGCTTCTGTGCCAGATCGCCCATTGCGGTTCCCTTCCTCGGGTTCATCGGTGTGTCCTAAATGCTATGGTCCGGACCAGTGACGGATTTCGGCAGGTTGCTTGCTACAAGATGGCTCAAAATGCGGATTCCGCGAGATTTCAAGGAATATTTGTGGAAAAGTCTACGATTAAGTGAGGAAGGTCACCTAGACCGGTCTAGTAGCGCAGATAACAGCTCTCTCGATTTGGCACTCCGTCAAGACTCGCGTAAAGTAATTCGAGTTCCAAGGAGAGCGGTTCTTCTCCGGGAACACGAGATGCGCCCATAGCTCAGCTGGATAGAGCGTCTGTCTACGGAACAGAAGGTCAGGGGTTCGAATCCCTTTGGGCGCACAAACAAGGTCCGCACCGGTTCGCCGGTGCGGACCTTTTGCTTTAACGCCTGCCGGCGTTCCCCGATCCGCGGCATGCCTCCTTCGCTGCCGCCGCTCACGCCTTCACTGCTTCGGCACGCGTTTCGCGCGGCCGCCCGGCGTAGGCTGTCCCCATGATTCCTGAGCCTGCTGGGCGCGAGTATGACGTAGTAATAATCGGTGCCGGCGCTGCCGGCGAAAACGTGGCGGACCGCGTGGTCAAGGGCGGGCTCACCGCCGTACTCGTTGAGGCTGAACTTGTGGGCGGTGAATGCTCGTACTGGGCCTGCATGCCATCCAAGGCCCTGCTCCGGCCGGGCACCGCACTGCACGGTGCGCAGACGACGCCCGGCGCCAAGGAAGCCGTAACCCGGACGCTGGACGCCAAAGCCGTCCTGTCCCGCAGGAACTACTTCACGTCCAACTGGCAGGACGACGGACAAGTGGAATGGGTCAAGGACTCCGGCATTGAGCTGGTCCGCGGCCACGCCTTCCTCACCGCGCCCCGGACTGTTGAGGTGGCAGGGCTGGACGGAACAGACCACCGCCTCAACGCCCGGCACGCCGTGGTCCTGGCCACCGGATCGGTGCCCACCCAGCCGCCCATTGAGGGGCTGGCGGACGTGCAGGTCTGGAGCAATCGGGAAGCGACCTCCGCCAGCGAGGTGCCGGCCCGGCTGGCCGTGCTGGGCGGCGGCGTGGCAGGAACTGAACTGGCCCAGGCCTTTGCCCGGCTGGGCTCGGCAGTGACGCTCGTTGCGCGCAGCGGCCTGCTGGGAAGCTTCCCGGAAGAAGCCGCCGCGCTTGTTGCCTCCGGCCTGCGGGCTGACGGCGTTGACCTTCGCCTCCACACAGCCACGCAGCGGATCGGCTTGAACGACGACGGCACCTTCAGTATCGAGCTTGGCGACGGTTCCAGCGTCACGGCGGATAAGGTCCTGGTATCGACGGGCCGGCACCCCGCCCTTGAGGGACTTGGCCTGGAAAGCGTCGGTTTCGCTCCAGATGCGGACGGGCGCTTGCTCCTTGAAACGGACAACACCGGGCTGGTCCATGCCGCGCAGGGTGACGGCGGCTGGCTGTACGCGGTGGGCGACGCCGCGGGGCGGAACCTCTATACGCACCAGGGCAAATACGAGGCCCGCGCCACCGGGGACGCCATTGCGGCGCGCGCCAGGGGAGAACTGGACGGCAGTCCGGCGGACTGGAGCCGCTTCGCCCAGACAGCCAACGATCACGCCGTCCCCGGGGTGGTCTTCACTGATCCGGAACTCGCAACAGTGGGCCGCAGTCTCCAGCGGGCCCGCAAGGACGGCTACAACGTGTCATCAGTGGAGCTTCCCATCCAGGTTGCGGGGTCCTCCCTGCACTCCGAGAACTACGAGGGCTGGGCGCAGCTGGTCATCGACGAGGACCGCAAAGTCCTTTTGGGCGCCACTTTCGCCGGCCCGGACGTGGCGGAGCTCCTGCACGCGGCAACCATCGCCGTCGTGGGTGAAGTTCCGCTCCACCGGCTCTGGCATGCGGTCCCCGCGTACCCCACCATCAGCGAGGTGTGGCTGCGCTTGCTGGAGAAGTATGGATTGTAGGGTCCGTATTTGAACTGACCGGTCAGTTTGGTTAGTCTTGTAGCAGACACTTTCTGTGAAAGGCTCCCCTTGCTCTCAGCACGCCAGCTTTCCGTCAAAGGCCGCCGCGATCCCCTGCTCCCTCCCACCACGCTTGCCGTGGAGCGGGGACAGCTCCTGCTGGTGGCCGGTGACCGCCAGGACCAACGCACGGCCCTTGCCCTTGCCCTCAGTGGGCGGATGAAGTCCACCGGCGGCTCGGTTGCCTGGGACGGGCAGCAGCGCACCCGGCAGCTGCGGCTGGCCAGTGCCCTGGTGGACTCCCCCGGCGTGAACGAGCCGGAGGAGCACCTGAGCGTGCGCGACCTCGTGACAGAGGACCTTGCCCTGGTGCCGCGCCGCTACCGGGGCGCGCTGCTCAGCGGCCCGTGGCTCAAAGTGAACCGCTTCGAGGACATCGCCGGCCTCTGGACCGAACAGCTGGACCCCGCCCGGCGGCTGGAGCTGCTGACCGCGCTGGCGCTGGCCAACCCGCACACCGACCTCCTCGTGGTGGACTCTCCGGACAGGCACAGCGCGGACAACGCCGCCTGGCTGCCCCGCCTGCAGGAATTGGCGTCCGACGCCGGAAGGCCGCTCGCGGTCGTCGCCACCGTGCGCGCCCTCCCGCCGTCGTGGAACGGCCCGTCCGCCGTCGTGGGCAACGATGCTGTGGCAGATGTGGGCAACGATGCCGTGACAGATGGGCCCGTGACGGAAACTGACGAGGCGAGCGACGGCCAGCAAACTGGCCGCCACGAAGCTGCGATCCGCGACGACGGGCTGCCGGAGCGTCCGGATGAAGACGATGCCCTCAACGAGGGTACCCATGGCCACGAAAGCCGGGCCACCCCTGCACACACCGGGCAGCACGTCCGGACCCATGAACTCGAAACCGAGGTTGCCAAGTGACAGTCATCCGGCTGGCCCGCTCCGAACTCAAGCGCATGACCGGCGGGCTGCTGCCCAAGCTGACCATCCTGGCGCTGACCATGGTCCCCCTCCTGTACGGGGCCGTCTATTTGTACGCCAACTGGAATCCTTACGGCCACCTGAACAACCTTGATGCCGCCCTGGTGGTGGAGGATACGGGGGCCGGAAGCAGCGACGGTACCCGTTTGGAGGCCGGGGCGAAGGTGGCGGACAGCCTGGTGGAGGGGAACGTCTTCCACTGGATTCCGGTGGAAAGCTCCGCAGCAGCGGATGAGGGCGTCAGCAGCGGCGCGTACGCCTTTGCCCTGAAGATCCCGAAGGACTTCTCCGCCAACCTGGCGTCGCCGGGCAGCTTCGACTCTGCAAGCCAGGCGATGCTCAATGTCACCACCAACGACGCGAACAACTATCTCCTCAGCACCATCGTGGACAAGCTGACCACCGCGGTTCACACCACGGTGGCCACCGAGGTGGGCGAGGAAACCGCGAACCAGCTGCTCACCGGCTTTGGAACCATCCACACCCAGATGGTGAAAGCCGCCGACGGCGCGGGGCAGCTGGCGGACGGCGTCGCCACCCTCCGCGACGGCACCGTGACGCTGCATCAGGGAACCACAGACCTCAGCAGCGGAGCCTCCCAGCTCGAGGCCGGGCAGCTGAAGCTCCGCGACGGAGCCAATCAGCTCACCGACGGCGCCGGCCAGTTGAGCAGCGGCCTGTCGGTATTGAAGGACAAGACCGGGTCGCTCCCCACCGACTCGCAGACGCTTGCGTCCGGGGCTGCGCAGGTGGCCGCCGGGAATGCCCAGCTCAACACCAAGATCCAGGATGTGGCAACGCAGCTGGAGGCCGCGGACAAGGGGCTGCGGGCACGGGTGGTGGAGTCCAACAGCCGGCTGGTGGCTTCGGGCGTACTGACGCAGGAGCAGGCCAACGCCATCCTTGCCGACTTCGATGCCGCAGCCACGTCCAACCCGGTAGCCGCCGCCAAGGCGAAGCTGCAGACTGATGCGGCCCAGATCCAGCAGCTGGCCGACGGCTCCGAGGCCGTCAGTGTGGGCGCCGCGCAACTGGCCGCCGCCACCCCGGCACTGAAGGACGCCATCGGGCAGGCCTCAAGCGGCGCCGACAAACTCCATACCGGTGCCGCCACCCTCGCCACGGGTGAGCAGGCCGCATTGGACGGCACCTCCAGCCTGGCTGCGGGAGCGCAGAAACTCGATTCCGGCGCTGCCCAGCTGGCCGACGGTGCCGGCACGGCCGCGGACGGTTCACGCACGCTGGCCGACGAGATCGGCAAGGGTGCCGGGCAGGTTCCCAACCCCGACGATGCCCAGAAGGACAATCTGTCCAGGGTCATGGCGGATCCGGTTGCCGTCAGCAACGTTTCCCAGGCCAAGGCCAACTCCTACGGCGCCGGGCTGGCACCGTTCTTCCTCACGCTGGCCCTGTGGATCGGCATCTTCATGCTGGTGCAGGCCATGCGTCCCATCACCCATCGGGCGCTGGCGTCCAACGCCCCGTCCTGGAAGATCGCCCTGGGCGGCTGGCTCCCCTTCCTGGCTGTATCCGTTGTGCAGGCGTCCCTGCTGACCCTGGTGGTGAACGTCGCCCTGGGCCTGAACCCCGCGCATCCGGTGATGATGTGGCTGTTCATGCTGGCGGCGGCCATGGCGTTCAGTGCCCTGATCCAGGGGATCGTTGCGCTGCTGGGCTCCCCCGGCAAGCTGGTGGTGCTCATCCTGCTGGTGCTCCAGCTCGTGTCCTCGGGAGGTACCTTCCCGTGGCAGACCACACCGCAGCCCCTGCATGTGGTGCACGAGATCCTTCCCATGGGGTACGTGGTGACCGGAATGCGGCACCTGATCTACGGGGCGGACCTGTCCATGATCCTGCCCACCGTGGCCGGACTCCTCGGGTACACCCTGCTGGGTACCGTGATGTCCACGCTGGCAGTGCGCAAGAACAAGTACTGGACTTTGAAGACGCTTAAGCCGGAGATTGCCGTATGAGCAAGGACCCGGAGGATAGGGGCGCTGCCTTGGCAGGCGGGGCAGCGGCAGACGTGGCAGCGGCAGCTTCGGTCCTGGAAACGGCGGAAATGGGCACACATCCCTTAGACACTGCGAAAGGGCGGCGGCCGGCCCGGACCACGGCCACCCGGCAGAAGCTGTTCGATGCCTCCATGGCACTGATCGGCGAGCGCGGGGCCGCAAACGTGACGGTGGACGAAATCGCCGCGGCCGCCGGCGTATCGAAGGGAACTGTCTACTACAACTTCGGCAGCAAGTCCGAACTGATCGCCCAGCTGCTGAGGCATGGTGTGGACATCCTGAAGGCCAGGCTGCTGGGAGCCGCCGACGCAGGGAAGCCACGTACCGGACGCCCGCGCAAGGCCAATAAGACCGGCGGTGCCGAAGCCGGGAGTTCCACTGATTCGGACGGGGATCCCTCCGTTTCGGCCGGGGATCCCCTGGTGGCCATGGAGTCGATGATCGGGCAGGCCATGGATTTCATGGCCGAGTACCCGTCCTTCGCCCGGCTGTGGGTGAGCGAGAACTGGCGCATCCCCAGCGAGTGGCAGGGCACCTTCGCGGTGCTTCGCGGGGAGCTGTTGGAGGTGGTGGGTCAGGCCGTGGACAACGTGGCGAAGGCCTACCCGGTGGACGAGTCCGTACCCCGCGGGAGCCTTGAAACGGCCATCTTCGGCGCCTGCTTCGTTGTGGGCCTGGACCGGCAGACCTATAACCCCGAGCGGACCCGTGACCAAAGCGTTGCAGCAATCATGGCCATCATGCGCGGCTACGTCCTGAAGGATGCGCACCCTCGGGGATGATGGAGCACATGCGTCACATGGGCAACAGCGGAAAGTTTGCGGTCATTTGCGGCATCGTCGCGGCCGGGCTGCTGGTCCTGACGGGGATGACACTGGCGGAGCCGGTGTTCCTGGCGTTCCTAGGCGTCCTGGCGCTGGCCTATGTGGCCGCGGTCGGGGAGCTGGTGGTCCGTCGGCGTCGCCTGGCCCTCGTGGCGACAGGTGCGGGTACCAGCATCACCATCGCGTGCTCGCTCGCATTCCTGAGCACCTGGGAGCTGGCGTTTGACGGCGAGTCATCCTTCATCGGCACCCCGTTGCCCACGAACGATCCGGACAACTACTTCATGGTGGCCGCTGCCGCCGCTGCGGGGACCCTCGCGGTCCTTTTCCTGGGCGCTGCGTGGCCATCCCGCCGTCGTACCGCAAGCGGGCGCAAGCCTGGGACGGCGGGACGCAGGCCCGCGGCTGCGAGCCGTCCCTCCGGCCGGGGAACGGCACAGAACCCCGCGCGGCGCCCGGGTGCGCAACGCGTGGGAGCACAACGTACGGCTGCGCCCAGGCCAGGTGCGCCGCGCGCGGCTGAACAGGGTTCCGGGACGCAGCGTTCCGCGACAAGGGCCTCCGGCGGCCAACGTTCCGGCGCCCAGGGACCAGGTGCCCAGGGTTCGGCGGCTCAGCGTGCCCCGGGGACCCGGCCGCCGGCCAGGTTGCCGTCCACGCCTGCCCGCCGCCCGTCCCCGAAATCCGGCAACGGCTCAACCACGGGCCGCTGAGGCGGCCTCCGGCTGAAGTTCACCACCGCCGTCGCCACGCCTGCAAGGAGCAGCAGCCCGCCCGCAATTTCCGTTGGCGTGGGAATTTCCGCCAGGACCAGCCAGGCCGCGCCCATTCCCACCACCGGGACCAGCAGGGTGAACGGAACAACGGCGGACGACGGGTGGCTGGCCAGCAGCCGGTTCCAGATTCCGTAGCCCACCAGCGAGGCGAACACGGCCGTGTACAGTGCGCTCAGCAGCGTGGGCGCCTGCAGGTGCCCGAGCGTCCCCAGCACTGCGCCGGGGCCATCCACCACCAGCGACAGGCAGAAAAGGGGCAGCGGCACCACGGCGCCGGACCACACCACCAGGCCCAGTCCCGAGGCTGCCCGCGCTTTCCGGGCAATGACGTTCCCTGCGGCCCAGGATAGTGCGGCCGCGAGGACGATGAGGAAGGGCAGCAATGGCGCGACAGCGCTGCGGCCCGCCGCGACGACGGCCAGCCCCGCCACGCCCAGGACCACCCCGGCAAGCTGGCGGGGTCCGGGCCGTTCACCGAGGAAGACGGCGGCAAGCAGGACCGTCAGGAGCACCTGCGCCTGCAGCACCAGGGAAGCGAGCCCTGCCGGCATTCCCAGCGCCATGGCCAGGTAGAGGAGCCCGAACTGCCCGGCACTCATGAAGAGGCCGACGCCGATGATCGCCTTCCAGCTGACATCCGGCTTGCGGATGAAGAGGATCCACGGGACCACCACCAGGACGAAGCGCATCGCCACGAACAGGAGCGGCGGGACGTCCCCTCCCCCGGGGTGCAGCCCGATGTCGATGGCAACGAAATTCAGGCCCCACAGGATGGCAACCAGGACGGCGAGGAGGGAGTTGCGGAGATTCACCCCATCAGAGTGGCAGAAGCAGCAATGAAGCACCAGCGTTTATTTGCACCGTAAATCGTGTACTTTTGCCTCATGATTGATATCGGGTCGCTCCGGGCCCTGGCCGCGATTGAACAGTACCGGTCCGTCATTGCAGCCTCCGAAGCCATGGGGTTCAGCCCCTCGGCCGTCTCCCAGCAGGTCAAGAAGTTGGAGAGGGAAGCCGGCTTTGCCGTGCTGGAACGCCGGGGTCGGGGCGTACTGCTCACTGAACGGGGCGTGACACTCGCCGCCTATGGGCGGCGCATCCTTGCCGAACTCGAAGAACTCCAGTCAACCCTGCTGGCCGATCCGGCCAAGCCCAGCGGGCAGCTGCGGGTGGTGGCATTCTCCACCGCATGCCGCGGACTGGTGGGGCCCCTGCTGGGCAAACTGGCCGCGACCGAAAGCGACCTGAACGTCAGCGTCCTTGCCGAAGACCCACGCGAGGCCGTGGCCCGCGTGGCCAACGGCGAGGCGGACCTGGGCCTGGTGCACAACTGGAATTCCGTTCCGCTGGTGATTCCCGAGCATCTGTCGCTGGAGTGGCTGTGCGAGGACATCGCCGACGTCCTCGTGCACAGCAGCCACCCGCTGGCAGGGCGCTCCGGCGTCACACCGGCAGACCTGGTGGATGAGCAATGGATCAGCACCCCGCACGGGGCCATCTGCAACGAAGCCCTGCTGAGGATCTTCGCCGATCTTGGCCGGGTTCCCGACATCAAGGTCTACGACCCCGATTTCGCCACCCACATCGCCCTCGTGGAGCAGGCCGCAGTGGTGGCCCTGGTTCCGCGGCTGGGCCGCCCGGTGCTGCCGCGGGACGTGGTTGCGGTGCCCGTCACGGACCCCGTCCAGGCGCGGCAGGTGGGCATTGTCCACCGCAGGACCATGACGGCCAGCCCGGGCATCCGGTACGTGTCCGAACTGCTGCGGAAGATCGCTGCTAGTGGGCCCGGGGAACCTTGAACCTGGTGATGCGGGCGTCCTGCCCGTCCAGCTCGGCCCACGACTTTTCGGTTTCCAGGACCGTCAGCGCGCTGGTGGGATACCGGGTGGCAGCGTCCATATAAGCATCATGGTCGGAGTCCCGGGAGGCCAGGTGCATCGCCAGGTCCTGGACGCCCGGCAGGTGCGAGATCAGCATCAGGGTGGTCACGGTATCCGGAACGTGGTTGACCACGGCAAGCATGCACAGGGCCGAGGCGGCATACAGCCCGTCCTCAAGCTTGGGCGTGGGCGCCTTGTCCCCCAGTTCCGAGCACACCCAGGTGCAGGTCTGGCGGGTACGCAGGGCACTCGAGCACAGGATGAAGTCAGGGACGATGTTGTGCTTAAGCAGCCACTTCCCAGCCAGCGGCGCCTCCCGGTGACCGCGTTCCTCCAGGGGCCGTTCATGGTCGGCAATCCCGCCGGGCCAGTCGGCCTTGGAATGCCGCATGATCACAAGCCGGCGAAGATGGTGCTCACTCATGGCCCAAGCCTATCCAAACCACTTAGCCGTGGAGGTCAATGCTTGGCTGGGCAACACGAACGCAAGAAGGCGGCACATCCCGAAAGCGCCGTTGTTGCGTGAGGAACGAGCGCAGGCGCAGAGGGATCGTGCCGCCTTCTGGCGGTGATGAGAGTTTCTAGATCGAGTACTCCGGAGCGGCCCAGACGACCACCTCGGGGTGCTCGTAGAACCGGTAGCCCTGGCCGCGGACCGTGCGGACGGTGTTGGCCAGCCGGCCGAGCTTGGAGCGGAGGCGGCGGATGTGGACGTCGATGGTGCGCTCGTTGGGGACCTCTTCGGCGTTGCGCCACAGGCCTTCGAGCAGTTCGTCGCGGCCCACCGTGCGGGTGCCGTTTTCCACCAGGTAGTTCAGGAGTTCGAACTCCTTGAAGGTCAGGTTGAGGGATTCGCCGTCGAGGTGGACTTCGCGGCGGGCGAGGTCGATCAGGACGCCGGAGGGGCGGGGCTCCTGCGGCTGCTGGGGCCGGGGTGCCTCGGTGCGCTGCCGGGCGTTGACGGTGGGGTCGCCGAAGGTGGAACGGACGACGTCGAGCGCGGAACCGGGGGTGCCGGCAGGGGCAACGGCCACGGCGGCGTAGCTTTCGGCGCCGGTCACCAGGGACTGGGCGTAGGCCCGGATTTCCTGGGCAAGCTTGGCGATGGAGGTGCCGGCAGCTGCGGCGGTTTCCTCATCAATGCCCATGTACAGCACAAACCCGCGGGCCACGTTCTCGTTGGGAACCGGCCGGACGGCGTTAGGCCCGGCCACCACGGGGGTGGGGGCGGTGATGGGCGCCGCGGTCTCGGTGGGCTGCACCGCCCGGAGCTGGCCGTAGGAGTTGGGGTTGTAGCCCTGCGGTGCGTAGCCCTGCGCCGGGAAGCTGTTTCCGGACGTCGGAGCAAGCGAGGGGCGGGGGCCGAAACCGGGGCGGAGGCCAGACGGCTGGCCGGCCTTGGCGGCGTTACGGACGGAGATGTGGACGTATCCGGATGCAACTGACATGGAATGCTTACCTCAATGTGAATGGCCGCCATAGCGGCACTCGAATGCTGGGTTTCCCCGCACTGCGAATGGGGAGGGGCGCCCGACGCTGGGCTGGGGGCGAATGCCTAAGAACTTCGAAGGGTGTAGAAGGTCAGGCGTGCATTCGACAACAGCGCATGTCGGCAGCAGCTGATGTGCTGGGCCAATATTCTGCGGCTGCAGGTGCTGTTGAGTTCTTGTTCACATTGGAAGTGTGCAGCGTAACAATGGCAACGTGCAAGTAACAATGGGCGGAATCGTCCGCATCGTGAGACAAAGCAGCGGAATGTGCGACAGATCACGATTCTGGGAAGGTCAAATAATAACGTTTGTTATCCGAGAATGATCCCTCGGATGGTTATTTGATTGAACTATCTTCGATGGATACGCAATCTATCGAATCACGCTGAATTTCAATCGCTTGACATAGAATCGACCCACCGGAGGGTCCTCACTGTCCAATTCATTGCCGGCTGCTAGCCGTCTTTTTGGCCCCCCGACTACCTGAACGAAGCCACCGCGGCGGCGACTCACATTGCGACCGCCGGTCAGTTGCTGGTGCTCCCCGCACCCGGAGCTGCTGCCGTACCGGGCGCCGGCGCAAGCAGTATGGCCTGGGCCGTGTAGCTGTCCGAGGATTTGAGGGCGGTAACGCGGACGGTTGACCCGGACGTGACTTCCGAGATGCCCAGTGTGCCACCCGTGCTGCCGCCGCCCCGTTGCCGGATGCCCTCCGATACCTGCACATCCGCTCCGACGGCGTAGATTCGCGAAAACCCGTCCTCGCTCTTGACGGTCAGCCAGTCAGACGAAACGTCCGTGACGGTGCCCGTCTGGGAAGCCATGGTCACGTAGGAAGAATCCTGCAGGATCACATATTCGGAGTGTATTGCGGCGTTCAGCCCTGCCAGCCCTATGCCGAGACCGCCGGGGCCGCCCATGGCTCCGCCGTTCATGCCGCCAATGCCGTCCGGGGCTGTCATTCCGGACTGGCCGCCGGGCGCGAACTGGCCGCGGTGTCCGCCTGCCCGTTGGTCCCGCTGGCGCCGCCGGCATCCTGGGTATTGTCCGCGGCTGCCACGGAGCTGTTTCCGGCGGCATAGGCCCCCGCACCAGCTGCTGCGGCCACCGCCACCACGACTCCGCCAATGATCAGCCCCTTCCTGGCTGCCCTGCCCCGGTTATCCAAAGTCCGGCCGTCCAAAGCCCCGCTGTCCAAAGCCCGGGGCGGACCCTCTGCCGGGTACGGCTGCGGTGCGCCCCACCCTGCCGGCTGTTCCTGCCGCTGGTCCGTGTCCGCCGTCGTACTCCCCCATCCAGCGGGCTGGCCGCTCCCGGGAGCGGCCCAATCCTGGGACGGCCTGCTCTCCGCGATGCGGGGAGGTGCCCAACCGGAAGGTGCCCGCGGGCTGTCGGGGTTGCCGGCAAAGACTTCCCACCGGCTTTGCGGGCGGGCCTGCCCCTCGGCTGCGGTGCCGGCCTGATGCGGCTGTCCGCCCTGGGCCGGTTCGTCCGGGACGGCACGGTTGTTCTGCTGGTCCATTGACTGCTCCTCGGGAAGGGAACCTGGCGGTCGCCTCTGCTGATGTTCCATCAGCGTCAGCCGCGTTCCTGTGCCCGGACTGTGCAGCGGGGCAGTGCTGACTGTGACATTTGGACCTTGGCGCCGACGCTGCCACACCCGCTGCGACGCCCAGCTGGCTAGGCTGGGATTCACAGCTGGGGCACAGGTAGCCCAAAGCCCGCCTATATCGAAGGATCGGAGAGTTGTCCCATGGCCACCTCGCACTCCATGACCAACAACCTCCCCAAGCTCTCCCATCCGGACGGCTCCCCCATCCGCGCCCTGGTGGTGGATGACGAACCCAGCCTTTCCGAGCTGATGAGCATGGGCCTGCGGATGGCCGGGTGGTCCGTGGCAGTGGCAGCGGACGGGCCCGAGGCGGTGAAGCTGGCCAAGGACTTCCGCCCCGACGTCCTGGTGCTGGACGTAATGCTGCCAGGGTTCGACGGCGTGGAGCTGCTGGGCAGGATCCGCGCCTTCGCGCCGGAGGTGCCCGCCCTCTTCCTGACCGCGAAGGACGCAGTCCAGGACCGCATCGTCGGCCTGGCCGCCGGCGGCGACGACTATGTCACCAAACCGTTCAGCATGGAGGAAGTCATCCTCCGCCTGCACCGGCTGGTCCAGCGCTCAGGCGTCGCAGCCATGGACACTGCCGAATTGGTGGTGGGCGACCTGGTGCTCAACGTCGACACCCGGGAAGTCACCCGCGCCGGAGATGATGTGCAGCTGACGGCCACCCAGTTCGAGCTGCTCCGCTACCTCATGGAAAACCCCAAGCGCGTCATCAGCAAGGCCCAGATCCTTGACCGGGTGTGGGACTACGACTTCGGCGGCCAGGCCAACATTGTGGAGCTCTACATCTCCTACCTCCGCAAAAAGATCGATGCCGTCCATCCGCCCATGATCCACACCGTCCGCGGGGCCGGCTACGTCATCAAGCCGGCGGAGTAGCTCGCCGTGGCCACTTCAGAAGCTACCTACGCCCGGAGTTGGCTCAGGCCGGCAACCTGGCACCTGCGCACCCGCCTGATTGCCCTGGCCATGGCCCTGCTTATCGCCATCTGCGGTGCCGTTGGCATCGTGAGCTACGCATCGATGGACGCCTTCCTGACCCGGCAGCTTGATGACCAGCTCAGCCAGGCCGCAAACCTTGCCGACAATCCGGGCCGCCCGCCGTTTGGCGGTTTCAACGGACGGGACCCCCTAGACGCCCGGGGCCAAAGAATCGGCACCGTCAACGCGAGCATCCGCAACGGCCAGGTGAGTTCCGGCGGCTTCCTCGCCTCTGACACCACCCGCCAACCCTTGTCCACGGAGGACAAGGAGACGCTCCTTGCGCTCGATGCCAACTCCCGGCCAGTGGACCGTTCGATGTCCAGCGGTGATTACCGGCTGATCGCGGTCCAGACAAACTCCGGCGATGTCCTGGTCACAGGACTCCCCCTGGCTACCAAGGAAAGTACCCTCAGGTCCCTGGTGTGGACCTTCGTGTTCGTGTCGTTGGGCGGCCTGCTGCTGATCGGCCTGGTGGGGACGGTACTGATCCGCCGCACCATGAAACCCCTGGAACAGCTTTCCGAGGTTGCCACCCGGGTGTCTGAGCTGCCCCTGGACGCCGGTGAGGTGGCGCTCGCCGTGCGGGTGCCGCCGTCGAACTCCAACCCGGGCACCGAAGTGGGCAGTGTGGGGCATGCACTGAACCTCATGCTGGACAACGTAGCCAGCGCCCTGGAAGCCCGGCAGAAGAGCGAAACCAAGGTGCGCCAATTCGTGGCGGACGCCTCGCACGAGCTCCGCACCCCGCTGACCGCCATCCGCGGCTACACCGAACTGATGCGGATGACGGAGGACTTCACTCCCGACGGACAGAAATCGCTGGCCCGGGTCCAAAGCCAGTCCGAGCGGATGACGGCCCTGGTGGAGGACCTGCTGCTCCTGGCGCGGCTGGATGAGGGCCAGCCGCTCAAGCTGGCCGAGGTGGACCTGACGCAGCTGGTGGTGGAAAGCGTCAGCGACGAGAAGGTCATGGCCCCGAGCCACACCTGGCGGCTGGATCTTCCTGCGGAGCCGGTGCTGGTCAACGGGGACGGCGCGCAGCTGCGGCAGGTACTCATGAACCTGCTGTCCAACGCCCGGAAACACACCCCTGCCGGAACCACCGTGGTGGCCGGCGTCGGTACGGCACCCGACGGCGCCGCCGTCGTGACGGTCACGGACGACGGCGGAGGCATTCCGGCTGACTTCGTGGACCACGTCTTTTCCCGCTTCGCCCGCGCAGACGCGGCCCGCAAGGGCAGCGGCGACCAGGCCGGCGCGGCCGTTGCCGAGGGCACCAGCGGGCTGGGCCTGTCCATTGTCCAATCCATCGTGGAAGCCCACGGAGGCCGGGTAACGGTCACATCACGGCCGGGGAAGACGGAGTTTGCGCTCCGCTTGCCGACCGTGGCCTGAATTCGCCAAGGCGACGCGCCGTCGTCGTGACGTCTGTTACCTAAATGTGACTTAAGCGCCGCTCTCCTGTACCGTCGATAGGGTGCGGTTCCCGTTCGGGCCGCATATCCGGATGACGCCAAGCTCTGCCACTTCCCGGATTTCGCTTGAACTGAGGCAGAGGCGGGGGACCCACGTCCCGGGCAACGCAGTACTGCCCTTGGGGTTAAGCCAGCACGTGTATTTGCCGTGCGGCCGGATGCCCTCATCCGAACCCGACAGCTAACTCCGCAGGTGTGAGAGGCGAAACAAACATGTCTAAATTCACGGTAAAACCGCGCCCAAAATCGGCCCCGAGCCACAGCGCGCAGCCTGAAACCCGCAAGAAGTCTTCCTTCGGCAAGCGCGCCGCGGTGCTCGCAGTCTCCGCAGCCATGCTGGTGGGCGTAGGCGCCGCAGGCCAGGCCACGGACGGCTTTTCCGGCGTGGCAGCTACCGGCTCCGAGTCCCCCGCTGCCACCGATTCCCAGATGAGCATCGAGAAGAGCGAAATCCGGTCTAACCCGGCTGCGTCGGCGCCCGCCGAACTCAAGGTGCAGCCCCAGGAGGCGGCACCGGCGCCCGCACCCGCTGCGGAACCTGCCCCGGCCGCAGCGCCCGCCCCGGCTCCTGCACCGGAACCGGCACCTGCTCCCGCACCGGAGCCTGCTCCCGCTCCCGAGCCTGCTCCCGTCGTCGCCGTCAACGATCCTGCCGGCGCACAGGCCTACGCGTCCGGCCAGCTGGCCAGCTACGGATGGGCGCAGGACCAGATGCAGTGCCTGGTCACCCTGTGGACTAAGGAATCCGACTGGACCACCACCGCCACCAACGCCAGCAGCGGCGCTTACGGCATCGTGCAGTCCCTCCCCGCCGAAAAAATGGCGAGCGCCGGCCCCGACTACCTGACCAACTACCGCACCCAGATCAACTGGGGCCTGAACTACATCAAGGAGCGCTACCAGTCCCCGTGTGGCGCCCTGAACTTCCACCTGGGCAACAACTGGTACTAAAAACCTTCACACGCTGAGGCCCTTTCGACCGGCCGCCGCCGAACCCTACCGGTTCAGCGGCGGCCGTCGTCGTATCTGCTTCATGCCGCGAGGCACCAATTACCCCGTGCGTTAGGTAGCAATTTTTGGGATTGGCCCTAACGGCCACCGAGCGGTTTGGGGCTGGGACGTGCCGTTACCGTCCCGGAATGTACTGGACGGCCCAGCGGTTGCCGTCCGGGTCCGCGAAGTACACGAAGTGCCCCCAGTCCTGAACGTCCACATCGCTGACCTCCACCCCATTGTTCTTCAGGTGGTCATGGGCGGCCTGGATGTCACTGACCACCAGCTGCAGGTTGGAGCCGGTGCCCGGAGGAGCGTCAGTGAGGCCTTCCCCGATGCAGATGGAACACGCTGAACCGGGCGGGGTCAGCTGCACGAAGCGGATGGATTCCGACGGGCGTTCGTCGAAGTCGGCGTTGAAACCCACTTTATTAACGTAGAAATCCTTGGCGCGGTCCACATCGGACACGGGGACAAACACGAGTTCAAGTTTCCAGTCCATTGCCACAGGCTACGGCCGGGGACTTGTGCGCGGAAGGCTTGAACCTCAGCCGGCGATGCCGTACAGCCGGTCTCCCGCATCTCCAAGGCCGGGCACGATGTAGGACTTTTCGTTCAGCTTCTCGTCAATCGACGCAAGGACGATGTGCACGTTTGCCTCGCCCAGTTCCTCCTCCAGCTTGGCCAAGCCCTCCGGGGCCGCCAGCAGGCAGATGCACGTGACGTCCGACGCCCCGCGCTTGAACAGGAACTTGATGGCCTCGCGCAGGGTTCCGCCGGTGGCCAGCATGGGATCCAGAACGAAGACCTGCCGGCCGGTAAGGTCCTCAGGCAGGCGCTCGGCGTAGGTGATGATGTCCAGGGTTTCCTCGTCCCGGGCCATGCCCAGGAAACCCACTTCTGCAGTGGGGACCAGCTTGGTCATGCCCTCCAGCATGCCGAGGCCGGCGCGCAGGATGGGGACCACCAGAGGGGTGGGCTTGGTGAAGGCCGTGCCCACCGTGGTGCTGACCGGAGTCTCGATAGTGACCGGTTCGGTGCGGACCTCGCGCGTGGCCTCGTACGCCAGCAGCGTCACCAGTTCCTCCGTCAGCTGCCGGAACACGGGCGAAGGGGTGTTCTTATCCCGGAGGACAGTGAGCTTATGGGCGACCAGCGGGTGGTCCACAACGAGAGTGCGCATGGCTCAAAACTATCATCCGGCGCTGTCCCTGCCGGAGTCCGTCGTTCCCCGCTCCGGGTGCCGTGCGCGGCCGGCGTGGTGGGTCCCGCCGTCGTGATGTGCGCCGGTGTGATCTGCGCCGCGGGTGTGCGTCCCGCCGTCGTGATCCGCACCGCGGTGATCTGCGCCGCGGGGGTGCGCCCCGCCGTCGTGGTGCATGGCGTCTGACACAGCGTCACGCACCACGGGATGCTCAAACGTAGGCGCGGGCCCCGCGTGCTCCCGGCGTCGAATCAGGTGGAACATACGGTGGGCCAGGATGACGAACCCCACCCAGGCCAGGCCCAGCGTCCAGCCGGCAATAACATCGGTCAACCAGTGGTGGCCCAGGAAAACCCTGCTCAGGCCCATGGACACAATGAAGACGGTACCCGCGGTGATGGCCGTGACGCGCGCGCTGAGGACCTGGAACTGCAGGCAGATGATGTACACCAGCACGCCGATCACCACTGTGGTGTTGAGGGTGTGCCCGCTGGGAAACGACGGTGAGTCTTCGTAGGGCGGAACAGCTTCGGAGTGGTCCGGCCGGGTCCGGCCCACCAGCCGCTTGCCCAAGGTGGTGGCCGCGGTGGAAACCGCGGCTGCACCGCCCACAAGGAGGAGCGGGCGCCACGACCTGCTAAGGAAGGTCAGCCACGCGGTGAGGAGCGTGGCGAGGATGGGCATGCCGATGCCGCCGCCAATGTTGGTGAAGCCCGTGACGAATGCATCAAGTCCGGGATTGCGCAGTGACTGGGCGTAGTCCAGGGCGGGGATATCAAGGCTCGCAAGACCTTCATCATCCACCACGTCCGAATACACTTCGGCACCCAGGAGGGCCATGGCGACAATCAGGGTTCCGCCCACCGCCATGGTCAGCCACAAGGCGGCATACGGTTTGATCCAACGGTCCACGCGGTCCCGAACGGTACTCACGGCGCCTCCCCGGCATTCAGTACGCAGGCTTACTATCCCCCGAAACTATCATTGAGCCATGGTCTCCGCATCGAACAGTTACGACGAGTGGATGGGCCTCGCCCTGGCGGAGGCCCGCGCGGCGCTCGCTACCGGCGATGTCCCCATTGGCGCCGTGGTGCTGGGGCCCGACGGCGAGGTGCTGGGTTCCGGACGGAACCAGCGGGAAGAGCTTGGGGACCCCACCGCCCATGCCGAGGTTGTGGCCATCCGCCAGGCTGCTGAGCGGCTGCGGGAACTGGCACGGCTCGCCGGCGGCCCGGACGACGGGTGGCGGTTGTCCGACTGCACGCTGGTGGTCACGCTGGAACCGTGCGCGATGTGTGCCGGCGCGATCGTCCTGGCCCGGATCCCCCGGGTGGTGTTCGGCGCCTGGGACGAGAAGGCGGGCGCCGCGGGGTCCGTGTTCGACATTCTCCGCGAGCGGCGGCTCAACCACTGGGTGGAGGTCTACCCGGGCATCCGGGAAGGCGAGAGCTCCGTGCTGCTTCGCGACTTCTTCGCGGATCACCGGACACGGTTGTAGCCGCACCGCTTCGGCTGGTGACCAGAGGCTTCCTTGGCCTTGCCCTGTTCGCGCTTTACTCGACGCCCGTCAGCGCACGCACGACGTTCCCGGCCGTCTCCTCCCACCCGGGCAGGAGGCCGCGTGCTTCCAGGGCCCGGCTGCGCCACTCCTGCTGCAAAGCATGGTCCTCCAGCCATCGCCGAAGGGCCGTGCCGAGAACGGCTGCGTCCGCTTCGCCCCCGTGGGGCAGCGCAAGCGCCGCCCCCGGAAGGCGCGTGCCGGCGTCGGCATCCTTCAGCCCGGCCAGGTCCAGCGCTTCGACCGCACCGGTCCCCTGCCGGACCACCCCGGGAACGCCGCGGGCCAGCGACTCAGTGACCACCATGCCAAACGCTTCTTCGCGGGAGACAAGGAGGCTCAGGTCTGCACGGTTCCATTCCGCCTCAAGCGCATCCCCCGCCAGCTCCCCCGTTAGCTGCACTCTTCCTGCCAGCCCGCTGCGGGCGATGGCTTCCTTCACCAGCCTGGCGTAGGCCGGATCTGCCTGCTCCGATCCGACCAGCGAGGCCGTCCACTCCAAATCCTGGATGCCTTCGAGTGCTGCCACGGTGAGGAGTTGGTCCTTGTTGGGCAGCAGCGCCGCCACGGCGAGGAGGTGTGGAGGCCGGGAGCCTGTGGCGGGCGGGGCCGGATCGGCTCCCGGAAGGGCGACCCGAGCGTTGGGAAGGCCGCGCTCCTTCAGGATGGCGGCCGCACTGCTGCTGGTGCAGATGACACCCGACGCCGCACGGAGTGTCCTTGCTTCTTTCTGCAACGCTTCCCGGCCGGAAGTATCCGGGACGGGCATATGCACCAGGACGAAGGTTCGCCGGCCCGCCTTGGCCGCGACTTCGAGCTCGTCCGGGGCGCCGACGGCGACGAGCCCGTCCACCAGCACCACGGCTGACTGTTGCTCTTGCCCTGATTCCCATGCGCCAAGAATGCTGCCGAACCGGCGTCGTTCCTTGGCGGAAGCGTGGGGCCAGTTCCCTTCGACCGGGAGCACGCATACTTCCCAGCCCAGGCTCTGCATTCCCTCTGCCAGCCTGGCGTTGTAGACGTTACCGCCGGAGCTGTGGCGAATGTTGGCGGGGACCAGCAACCGCACCACGGGCATGGGTCAGGCTTTGAGGTCCAGCGAGAACGTTGCCCAGGCATCCGGATTCTCGCGGAGGGTGACGTCGATCCCGTCCAGGTGGCGGCCGTCGTCGTCATCGCTGATTTTCTCCGCCACGGCCTGGGCAATGTACTGGGCGAGGGCCTCGGTGGTGCTGAGCTTGCCCTCGAAGTCCGGGTGCTCGTCCAGGTTCTTGTAGTTCAGTCCGTCAAGGACCTCCTCGATGACGGTTCCGGCGGCGCCGATATCCAGGACGATCGCGTTGTCATTCAGGGCACGACGGCGGAACGCCACCTCCGCGACGAACGTTGCGCCGTGCAGGCCCTGGGCAGGTCCGAACGCCTCACGCGGCAGGCTGTGGGCAATCATGAAGTGGCGGCGGACGGTCAGGCTGAACATGGATTACCTCTGGCTCTGTTTGGTGAAGTCGGTCTGGTGTGGTTAATCAGTGGGCGTGGCGTGTACCGGCTGCCGGGTTGTTCAGGCCGGTCTTCCGGGCTGGCGGGCAACGTCCTGCGGGTATTCGATGACGTGGCAGAGGGCTTCAAGGCTTCCATCGGACAGGCCCTGGACCACCTCCGGGAGGTCCTCGAAGGCCGACTGTCCGGTGAGGAACGCGTCGAAGACAGGGTCGGCGAGCAGCGAGACGGCCAGGTCGAGGCGGTCGGCGTTGGTCCGGCGGTGCCGGCGGGACCGGGCCACCATGCCCACCTGGCTTGCCCTGATCGAGAGCCTCCGGGCGTGGAAGTCCTCCCCCAGGGGCACGGTGACCTTCCGGTCGGCATACCAGGACATTTCGATGACGTCCCCGTCGTCGCCCACAAGCTGGAGGCTGCGTTCGAGGCCTGCCTGGGAAGCGGAGCAATGGATCACGATGTCGCAATCGTCAAGGGCGTCCTCGGGGCTCGTGAACCCGACGCCGATGGTGTCTGCCAGCTTCTTCCGTCCCGGATCCACGTCAACGAGTTGAAGACGCTGAAGCGGGAAGGTGCGCAGCAGGGTGGCCACCATCCCGCCCACCAGGCCCGCCCCGACGACGGCGACGCGGTCCCCCAGCTTCGGTTCGGCCTCCCACAGGGCATTGATGGCCGTTTCCACCGTTCCGGTGAGCACGGCTCGCTGTGACGGGACGCCGTCCGGAATTCTCGTGAGGGCGGCCACCGGAACAACGTACCGGTCCTGGTGCGGGCTGAGGCAGAAAACGCGCTGTCCCTTCCACTCGGCCGGGCCTTCCTCCACGACGCCGACCGACAGGTAACCGAACTTCACCGGGCCGGGGAAATCGCCCTCCTGGTGCGGGGCGCGCATCTCATCGGCAACCCTGGGCGGCACCGCGCCCCGGTGGACCACCATCTCGGTGCCCCTGCTGATACCGGAGTACAGCGCGCGGACCACGGCTTCTCCCGGTTCTGGCGCCGGCAAGTCCTCGGACCGGAGTTCGCCCTGTTCCTTCGCGGTGGTCCAGTAGGCGGTGGCACGCTGCGGCAATTCTGAATTAGTCATCTTGCTGTCGAATCTATCGGGACGGGCGTTCGGGAGGAAGGTCCGACGGCGGGTGTCGCCATTTCAGCACGTCCACGTCTGCAGGGTGGAGGGCACCTTAGTGATATCCACCTGGCTGGTTCCTTTGCCGGGTTCCACGAGGGCACGGGAGCGAGGGCAGCAGTAGTTTCCTCGCACTTTCAGCCCTGGCGGTCATATCAGGTCAGGTGAGGGAGAGCTCTTGTAGCCAGTGTTCCTGTTGCGGATCAGTGGGCAACTCGAAGGGAGCCGCGTAGAAGACTTCCCAGAGCGGATCATCCGGGGAGAGATTGCCGGAGGCTACACGGTCCCCCCAAGCGAATTCTTCGTCCAGCAATTCGTCATCCGGTGGATCGGCAAGGAGGTATTCGGGGCACACCGCAATGCCGGCAAGGATCCGTTGTTCCAGTGAGCCTGTCATGTGCAGCGCGTCAAGAAGTCCGGGTGGCCAATGCGGTGGTTGGGGATCGGGGTGTTGTGCTGGGTAGTGGCGGCCAGTGGGTGAGGTCCAGCCGGGTGGTTTAGTTTCGGTTGCTGGTGTGGGGGTCCAGCCGCTGCTGTGTTTGAGCCGGTGATGTTTGGGACAGAGTTGTGCCAGGTTGCTGACTCCTGTTGTCCCGTGGTGGTGCCAGGCGGTGAGGTGGTCGGTGTCGTTGTCTGTGCTGGGGTTGGTACAGCCGGGGAAGGTGCAGTGCCCGTCGCGCATCCTGATCCAGCGTTTCATCGCCTCCGTCAGCCGGTAACTGGTCCGACCGATCTCCAAGGGCGCACCNACAGCCGGGGAAGGTGCAGTGCCCGTCGCGCATCCTGATCCAGCGTTTCATCGCCTCCGTCAGCCGGTAACTGGTCCGACCGATCTCCAAGGGCGCACCGTCGCGGGGATCGACTAGGACCCGGTAGAACGATGTGGCCCCGTCAGCGACGAGCTTCCGGGCCATCGCCGCCGGGATGGGCCCGTACCCGTCGAGGTCTGCCGGTTCTTCAGTGCTGCCCAACATTGTAAATATCGGAATGGTGACCAGCACGTCGGCTTTCGGCGCGGGGATCTTGCTGAGGTCAACGAAGTATGGGTCGGTCCCGTTGCCACTGGCACCGGGAAGACTATCGGCCCCGGATGCGCTGCCAGATCCTTCGCCACCGTCCAACCCGCCTGTGGCAGCGGCCCCGGTGTGGGCGCTCAAGAGGAGCGCTGCTGCGGTGTCCGGCCGCAACTGGGTGAGGGTGCGGGTTTCGCCGGGGCCTTGGAGGCCGCGGGCGATCGCAGTGGTCTTGTTCCAGATGGCGCAGGCGGTGTCCCCCGGCAGGATCAGGGTAATCAATGCCATCCCATCGGCGCCGGGGCGGTATTCCATCCGCCGCTCCGCCACACACCTGACGTGCCGTTCCTGGACGGAGGCGGGGTAGGTGCGTTCGCGCCAGGTCCTGACTTTCCTGCGGAACAGGTGCGCCACGAGGTCACCGGGCGCAGACCCCCGGGCCGGGTTGGGGGCGTCCGGGTCGAAGAAATGCGCCACCAACGCCTCAGCACCTTCGGTGGCGAGGCAGTCCGCTTCGTCGGCCACAATCACCGCATGCCGCCACGACATCAACCCAGAAGCCAGCGCACCCGCGACCGCCGGCATCGCACAGACTTTGCGTGACTGGCTGATGAACGCCGTAGCGGCGCCAGGGCTGAGCGTCAGGACCCCGGCGACCTCCGCCGTCGTGGACATCTCCACGAACGCCCGCTCCGCCCCTGTGGCGTCAGGGGGTGTCATCGCCTCCTGAAACTCCGCGAAATCCGTGGCGTCCCGGGCCTTGCCCGCCGCTATCTGGGCTTCCAGCTGTTTCCACAACGCCAGCCGCTGCAGCCGAAGCTCCGACTTCCGCTCCAACACATCAACCGTTTCAGAGTCCAGGGCATGAGGGCCAGCCCGGTCCAGCCTGACGTCCTCCAGGAAGAGCGCGTCGAGGCTGGCGACAGATGCGCGAAGACCATCCATCACCGCTGCCCCAACCACTGCGTTTCCCATAAAGGGATCATCGCGCGAGGGTCTGACATTTACAGTGAACCCCTTTGGACCGTCTAGTACAGCCCTTCTCCAAGCATGTGCCCAGGCGTCGTTTTGGGGATGTGCGTCTTGCTCCGGTACCCTATTGAGGTTGGTGACGTGTCCGAGCGGCCGAAGGTGCAACACTCGAAATGTTGTTTGGTGTAAAAGCCAACGTGGGTTCAAATCCCACCGTCACCGCCATTTAGAAGGCCCCCGTTCCTCTCGAGGAACGGGGGCCTTCTGCGTTTCTGGATTCACCGCGGCCCCCAATTTGTCGGCCTGAACATAGCCCACCGCGGGGCCCACCTGGCTGCCCAGCGGACACAAAACAAAGCGCCGGACGCAGGGGATCTCCCCGCGCCCGGCGCCCTGAGCCCGGCGGCTGTTACAGCCGGGTGTCGAAGGAATCGCAGAAAACGTTCTCGTTGAACGTGCCCTGGAATTCAGACTCGCCCTGGATCTTCGCCACGGCAGCCCGGATGGCCTCACGCGAGCCGGCGTGCGCGTGGATGGCGGTCTTCACCATCGGCACGTCAATCAGGTGGTTCGGCTGGTTCAGCGAGACAAACACCGTGGGGACCTCCGTGGCGTACCACGGAATCTCGGCCGCCATCGGTGAGGACCACTTGATCCGGATGGCTGCCTCCTGCGCGAAGCCCTTGACGTTGGCGAACACAAATGCGGCGTCGTACCTGTCTGCATAGTCCGCGGTGGCCTCTTCAGCCAGGACGGACATGAAGTTCACGCCGGTCTCCCCCGCGGCCTCGCGCTGCTCGGCAGTGCGGAAAAGGTCCACCTCGAAGCCCGCCGCAACAAGCTCTTCCTTCACCGTTTCCAGGTACGCCAGCGGATCGGCGCGAGTGAAATCGGCCCCGCCGGAGATGCCGTAGAGCCGGATCCGCGGATGGGTTTCGGGCGTGATCGGCAAGTTTCCGGCAGTGTCCTTGACCAGGGTGACGGTCTTGTCTGCCACCTCGGCCGCAATGGCACGGTGCGCGTCCGATCCGATCACGGACAGCGCTGCGGGCGGCGGGACCAGTTCGTCCAGGGACTTCCGGTGCAGCCCCAGGGAGGCCTTCAGCCCGAGGATCCGCCGCAGGGCATCGTGCAGCCGCTGTTCGGTGATGACGCCGGACTTGTAGCCGTCCAGCATGAACTGGAAGTCCTCCGCCGGGTTGCGGAAGAACAGGAACATGTCGCAGCCGGCCGCGATGGTTGCCGGTACCAGGTCCTTGCGCTTCTGCGCCTGCGTGAGGCCCACCATGAGCGAGGCATCGGTGAGGACAAGCCCGTTGAAGCCGAGCTCGCCGCGCAGCAGGTCCTGCAGCAATTCGGGCGCCAGCGTCGCGGGCAGGATGTCGGCGTCGGGAAGCCCCGGACGGAAGTGCCGGGAAACCTCCGGTGCGCCGATGTGGCCCACCATGATGGACTGCACGCCATGGCCGATCATCTCGCGGTACACATGCCCGTACGTCCGGTCCCACTCCTCGTAGGAGAAGGTGTTGTAGGACGTGACCACGTGCTGGTCGCGCTCGTCCACGCCGTCGCCCGGGAAGTGCTTCATGGCGCAGACGGTGGGAGACTCGCTGATGCCGTCGAAGTACTCCTTGGCGCGTTCCACCACGATTTCCGGGGTGTTGCCGAACGAGCGCGTGGAGATCACGGTGTTCCGCCAGTTGTAGTGGATGTCCACGATCGGCGCGAACGCCCAGTTGCAGCCGAGCGCCGCAGTTTCGACGCCGGCCACCTGGCCCATCTGGCGGGCAATGTCCTTGTCCGGGTGTGAGCCTGCCTGCAGGTGCGTGGAAACGAACGTGCCGTCGTCGCAACTTCCCGCCCCGCCCATTTCCGGGTTGGAGGCGATCAGCAGCGGCACGCGCGACTTCGACTGCGCGTACCGGATGTGCTCCTGCACGGCGGCGGACGGCCCCGGGCGGTACCGCATGCCGCCCACGTGGTAGTTCTCCAGGACGCCGTCGAGGTACTCGGGCGAGTAACCGTTGTTGTGGTTGATGAAGAGCTGCCCGATCTTTTCCTCGAGCGTCATGGAACTGATGGTTTCTTCCACCCAGGACACCGCACCGCCGTCGAGATTGAACGGGGCGGCGGAAAGGTCGACGTCGAACTGCCGCGGCCGGGTGCCTGCGCTACCGGAGGCAGGACGTACGACGGCGACAATGCTGGCGAGTGCCGACGCCACCACCTCGTCAACGGGCGCGGAGATGTCCACGACGAACCCGGCTTCGTCTGCTTCCAGCGGTTCGAGAGTGGCGAGCTGGGAGTCCAGCAGCGTGGTGGGCATGAAATGCCCGGAGCGGCCTTCGAGCCGGCGGGCGAGGACGTCCTTGCTGCCGTGCAGGTGCAGGAACACTGTGTCCGGAGCTTGCTCGCGGATGGCGTCGCGGTAGCTGCGGCGCAGTGCGGAGCAGGCCAGGACCAGTCCCCCGTCGCCGGCGTTGGCCAGCTCGGAACCGACAGTGGCGAGCCAGGGCCAGCGGTCGTCGTCGGTGAGCGGGGTGCCCGCGGCCATTTTGGCGACGTTCTCCACGGGGTGGAGCGAGTCGCCGTCGAGGAACGGGACGCCGAGCTCGCGGGCCACGAGGTCGCCGATGGTGGTCTTTCCGCAGCCGGAAACACCCATGACAATGATGCGGTGCTTGGTCATAGCTTCTGCCTCACCAGTCATGCACGGTGCCGTCAACCAGGCGGTTGTACGGCAGGTAGGCCTGCTGGTACGGGAACGCCGCGGCGGCTTCCTCGTTGAACTCGACGCCGATGCCCGGCTCGTCGCCCGGGTGCAGGTAGCCGTCCTTGAAGGTCATGGACTGGTGGAAGACCTCGTTGGTCTTGTCCGAGTGCTGCATGTACTCCTGGATGCCGTAGTTGTGGATGGCGAGGCCCACGTGCAGCTGCGCGGCGAAGCCCACGGGAGAGATATCGGTGGGGCCGTGGAAGCCGGACTTGATCTGGTACTGGGCGGCGAAGTCCATGACCTTCTTCAGCGGGGAGATACCGCCGAAGTGGGTGGATGCTGCCCGGACGTAGTCGATCAGCTGTTCCTTGATGATGGTCTGGTAGTCGTACACGGTGTTGAAGATTTCACCGATGGCCAGCGGCGTGGTGGTGTGCTGGCGGACCAGGCGCAGGGCCTCCTGGTTCTCGGCAGGCGTGCAGTCCTCAAGCCAGAACAGGTCGTACGGTTCCAGCGCCTTGCCAAGCTTCGCGGCCTGGATGGGCGTCATCCGGTGGTGGCCGTCGTGCAGCAGCGGGATCTCCGGGCCGAACTCGTTCCGGACGGCCTCGAAAACACTGGGCAGGTGGCGCAGGTACGCGCGGGTGTCCCAGTCCTCCTCCACGGGGAACGCGCCGCGGCCGGCGGGTTCGTAGTCGTACCGTTCACCCGAGGCCTGCGCCTGGGCAGCCACGCCGTACACGGCCTTGATGCCCGGGACGGCGGTCTGGATGCGGATGGATTTGTAGCCCAGTTCCAGGTGCTCACGAACGGAGTCAAACAGGGACGGGATGTCCGCACCTGAGGCGTGGCCGTAAGCACGCAGGCCGTTGCGGGACGCACCACCCAGGAGCTGGTAGACCGGCATCCCGGCCACCTTGCCCTTGATGTCCCACAAGGCCATGTCGACGGCGGCAATGGCCGCCATGGTG
Organism: Arthrobacter sp. Leaf137; assembly: GCF_001423525.1. Classification (GTDB taxonomy): domain Bacteria; phylum Actinomycetota; class Actinomycetes; order Actinomycetales; family Micrococcaceae; genus Arthrobacter. Next base: position 94,033 of record NZ_LMOI01000002.1, read on the forward strand.
ACGGGGCCCCGGCGCCAGTAGGAGGACCGGTACAGGAACTGCCAGGTGTCCTCGATGCGGTGCGGGTCCTTGCCGATCAGCAGCTGGGCGACGTGCTCCTTCAGGTACGCGGCGACGGCAAGTTCACGGCCGTTCAGGGTGGCGTCACCAATGCCGGTCACACCGTCCTCGGTGGTGATCCGGAGCGTGACGAAGTTACGCGACGGGCTGGTAACGAACACTTCGGCGGCAATGATTTTCACAGCTGGTCCTTTCGAGCGGGGATGGCCTGCGGGGCGGGTCTGGAAGGCCGGGGTTGATGGGCCGGGTTTGGCGAACTGGTACTGGTGGGCTGCTGCCCCTATGGCGGGGCTAGCTCTTGTGCGCTGCGGGTGACGGTGCGGGAGGGGCCGCAGACTGTTGGACGGAGCCGGCATCAGATGTGCCTTCTGGCTCCGCACGCCGTGCCGTGATGTCCCGGAGGATGCCTGCGTGCGTGTCGTCGGTGAGCGTGTAGCGGGACATCACCAGCACGGCCAGGAGGGTGAGGACGGCAGGGATTGCGCCTGCGGCCACCTGGATTCCGAACGCGGCCTCGGCAGTTTGCGCGGCCCCGGATTTGTAGCCACCCAGGGCCAGGGCGTAGGCCGCCAGGGCACCGCCTACCGCCTGTCCGGTCTTGCGGGTGAAGGAGAAGAGCGCGTAAGTGATGCCCTCGGTGCGGACACCGGTCTTCCATTCGCCGTATTCCACGGTGTCCGCTTCAAGGGCCCACACCACGATGTTGACGGCCATGACGCCCACCAGGCTGACCACGAGCCCGCCAAAGCCGATCCAGGTCTGGCTGGCAGGTGCGAGGAAGATGATGATTCCGCCAACAATGGTGACAACCGAGGCGTAGATGTAGACATTCTTCTTGCCGATGGTGCGGACCAGCCGCGGCATGATGGCCGCCAGCACGAAGGTGAGAACCAGCTGCACGATGGAAAGGACGGGGTACAGGTCCAGCCGGCCCAGCACGTCCCGCAGGTAGTACAGCTGGACCGAGGTCAGGGCCAGGTAGCCGGAGAGGAACAGGAAGGAGCTCAGGCACAGCATCAACAGCGGCTTGTTGCCCTTCAGGGTGTCCACGCTCTGCTTGAAGGACACGTTCGGCACCGAACGGTGGACCCGCTCCTTGGCCGTGAAAACGGTGAAGAAGTACAGGGCGGCACCAATCACCACGAACGCGAGGGTGATGCCGGTAAAGGTCGCCTGCAGGTTGGCTCCGGGCTTGATCAGCGGGGCTACGAAGATGCCCAGGGACGAGCCCACCAGTGCAGCGCCGATCATGCGGGCGGAACCGAGCTTGGCCCGCTCCCCTGGATCCTGCGTCATGGCACCGGCCAACGAACCGTAAGGGATGTTCACCAGGCTGTAGGCCAGGCCCAAAGCGGCGTAGGTGACGTAGGCGTAGAGGAGGGTGCCGGTTTCGCCGATCTGGGGCACGGAGAACGTGGCCACGCTGAGCAGGAGCAGCGGGATGGAACCGAACATGATGAACGGACGGAACTTGCCGAACCGCTTACTGAAGGTCCTGTCGACAATCCGTCCGGCGAAGACGTCCGCGAAGGCATCGAAGATCCTGACGGCCAACAGGAGCGTTCCTGCGGCTGCCGCCGAAATCCCTGCAACATCCGTGTAGTAGACCAGCAGGAACATGGTGGCAGTGGTGAATGCCAGGTTATTGGCGGCATCGCCGGCGCCATAGCCGACGATGCTGAGCCTGTTCAGCTTCTTCACGAGGGGCTCCTTTACCCACTGCCGCGAGGCAGCACATTGATTAAGTCTGGTTGTAATCCTAGTCACTTGGCAAGACAATGGCAAGCGGTTGCCATGGGTTTTTGCACCGCAGAATTATGTTGCGCACGGCGGTGGCAGGACCCAGTGCGCATCACGGAAACGACGCCGGCCCGCGCACGCAAAACTGCCCGGACGCACGGGGGCGTCCGGGCAGTTCCGTTGGGCAGGCGGCGCGGCCGCCGGGCCAACGGGTAAGCCGAAGGAGACCTACTCCCCTTGGCGGGCGAAGGTTCCCGCGAGTCCGGCCACGAGTTCCACCACGGCGCCATCATGCGAGAGCGGGACGCTCAGCAGTGCCAGCAGTGCTTGTACCCGGTCCGCTCCAGCCAACGCACAGGCGGCTGCGATGTCTTCTGACAGCGGGTCCTGTACATTCCGGCCGTCGCCGGTTGCATCGACGCAGAAAGCAACCCACGCCGCGATCATGGCGCCCGCGCCCTCACCGGACCTCCCGCCGTCGCGCTCAGCCATCAGGACGGGAACGGCGCGCATCCGCAGCTTGGTGCTGCCGTCCATGGCGATCTGGGTGAGGTGGTGCGCAATCCGCGCATTGCGGAACCGCGCCAGGAGCTGCTCCCGGTAGGCCGGAATCTGGAGGTCGGCACCGTGGGCTGCCGCGCCCGAAAGGTTGGCCTCCGCTTCGTTCCAGAAACGTTCGACGGCGGCCAGGCACACCGGGTCTGCCAGGGCTTCGGCAACCGTTGCGTGCCCGCGGAGCTGGCCGGCGTAGGCCAGCAGCGAATGGGCGCCGTTCAACAGCCAGAGCTTGCGGTTCTCGTACGGTTCGATCTCGTCGACGAAGACGGCCCCGGCGTCCTCCCAGCGCGGGCGTCCCGCCGGGAAGTCACCGCTGAGGACCCAGTTGCGGAACGGCTCGGCCACCACCGGCGAGTTATCGATGTAGCCGCAGGCGGCTGTGACGGATTCGACGTCGGCATCGGTGGTCCGGGGGGTAATGCGGTCCACGGAGGTGCTGACGAAGCTGATGTATTCCACGATCCAGGCAGCGAGCTCCGGATCCCAGGCCTCCGCCATGCCCACTACCGCGGTGCGGGCCACGGTGCCGTTGTTGGAGAGGTTGTCGCAGCAGACGACGGCGAGCGGTCCGGCGCCGGCAGCCTTGCGGGCGGCGAGTGCCCGGACCAGGCGGCCCACCGGAGTGGCCGGCCGGCCGGCGGGCCCGGCTGCGAGTTCCTGGAGGTCTGCGGCGACGCCCGGGGCTTTCCGGTCCAGCTGGCCGTCGGCACCGAGTCCATAGGCGGCCTCGGTGATGGTCAGCGTGACGACGGCGGTGCCGGCGGCGGCGATCAGCGCGGCGAGGCGGCCGGCGTCGGCCCCGTTCACCGCTTCGACGATGCTGCCAACCACCTCGAAGGTGTCACCGGAGTCCCCCCGCTCGACCACCGTGTACAGGCCATCCTGCTGTGACAGGGCCTCCGCCGCGTCCGGGCGGCGTCCGGTGAACGCTGCGATCCCCCACTCGGCGGCATCCCCGGCGTGCTGCGTGTACCAGGCCTGGTGCGAACGGTGGAAGGCGCCAAGCCCCAGGTGGACGATCCGGACAGGTGCCTTGGGCGCGGGCCGCAAGGCCCGGCTGAGCTGCGGGACGGCAGGTGCCGCGGCCCCGCGATGGGTAGCGCCGGCGTCGGACGGTCCGGCGGCAGTCTTTTCGATAGTCACAGCTTGAAGACCCTTCGTGGGGAGCCGTCAACGATGTCGACGATGAGCTCGTGGGCGCGCTCCTCAGTGACCCGATGCTCGGCCACCAGGCGGGCCAGGAAGGAGGCCTCGATCCGGCGCGAGGCGTCATGCCGGGCGGGAATGGAGCAGAAGGCGCGCGTGTCATCGATGAAACCGGACGAGCGGGAGAACCCGGCCGTCTCGGTGACGGCGGAGCGGAAGCGGAGCATGGCGTCCGGGGCATCGAGGAACCACCACGGTGCGCCCAGGAACACTGACGGATAGAACCCGGCCAGGGGCGCCAGCTCCCGGGAGAAGACCGTCTCGTCCATGGTGAACAGCACCAGGTGGAAGTCCTTGGCAGTGCCGAAATCCTGCAGCAGCGGCCGGACCGCCTCGGTGTAGTCGATGGCGAAGGGGATGTCATGGCCGCTGTCCGCGCCAAATTTCCCGAACGTTGGATCGTGGTGGTTGCGGAAGGAGCCGGGGTGGATGGTCATCACCAGGCCGTCCTCCACGGACATCCGGGCCATCTGGTACATCATGTGCGCTTCGAAGTCTTCGCGGTCCTGCGCCGTGGCGTTGCCGGAGCGGGCAACGTCGAACAGGCGGGACGCTTCGGAATCGCTGAGCTTGAGGGTGCGCGGCGTGCGGACGCCGTGGTCCGCGGAGACGGCGCCGTTGTCCACGAAGTAGCGGCGGCGGTTCTCGAGGGCGGTGATGTATGCGCCGTAGCCTGTGCCGCCGTCGCCCGCTGCGGCGATGAGGCGCTCCACGTTGTCCTGCCACTGCGGGTGCGCGATGTTCAGGTACTGGTCCGGGCGGAACGTGGGCAGGACGCGGCCGTGGAAGGACGGATCCGCGGCGATTGCCTGGTGGCTGGACAGGGTGTCCAGCGGGTCATCGGTGGTGGCGAGCACCTCGATGTTGAAGTCCTTGAAGAGCTCGCGGGGCCGGAAGCCGGGTTCCTGGAGGCGGGCGGAGATGGCGTCGTAGCTGGAATCCGGGTCCCCGGCGTCCGGTTCTTCCTGGAGGCCGAAGACGCTCTGGAACTGGGTACGCAGCCAGTAGCCGGAGGCAGTGCCCTCGAACAGTGGCCAGGCCTTGCAGAACTCGCGCCATACGGTGCGGGCATCCGGAACCGCACTGGGGTCGCCCTGGGCACCCGACTGGGGCCGCAACAGGTCCTGGTCAACACCGCTGGCGTGGATCAGGCGCGTGACGTAGTGGTCCGGGCTGACCAGCAGCGCTGCAGGGTCAGGAAAGGCGGTGTTGTGTTCGATGACGGCGGCGTCAACGTGGCCGTGGGGGGAAATGATGGGCAGGTCCTGGACGCGTTCCAGCAGGCCGCGGGCGATGCTCCGCGTTCCGGGGTCAGCGGGCAGGAGCCGGTCGGGGTGGGAAGCAATGGACTGTGACATAAATCAATGATCGTTTTGGCAACCGACCTTTGTCAACCGGTTGCCAAAAATTGCCATTTAGGCGGCGCAGGATCTCAGGCGGGGTGGCCCGATGCCAGGAGCCTGCCGCTGGAACCACGCAGCACCAGCTCGGTTTCCACCTGCAGCGCCGGGGACACTTCCTCTGCGCCGTGCAGCACCTCCAGCAGCAAGGCTGCCGCCTCGGTGCCGCAGGCCGTCATCGGCGACCTGATGGTGGTCAGCGCCGGAGTGGTGAAGTCCGCACCGAAAATATCGTCAAAGCCCACAATGCTGATCCGGTCCGGAACCTGCACGCCCGCGGCCTGCAGCTCCTGCATCAGGCCAATGGCCAGGAGGTCGTTGTACGTCATCACTGCCGTGGCACCGCTGGCGACGACGTCGCGCGCAACCTGCCTGCCGCCGTCGACCGTTGGCTTGGAGGAAGGAAGCTGGACGCACTCCAGGTGGGACCACTCGCACGCAGCCTTAACGCCTTCCCAGCGGCGGGTGGTCATCCAGGACTGCGGCGGCCCGGCCACGTAGGCAACCTTCCGGTGGCCGTTGGCGGCAAGGTTCCGCACGGCCTCGCCAATGCCCTTGTTCACATCCGGAACCACCGAGGGGACGCCGTCCACCTGGCGGTTGATCACCACCACGGGCTTCTCCCGGGCCAGTTCGCGGATGCGGGCATCGTCCATGCGGGGGCTGGCCAGGATGAGGCCGTCCACCGTGGTCAGCATGCGGCGCGCCGCCGTCAGTTCGGTGTCCGCGGATTCGGCCGACTCGGCGAGCATCAGGGTGTAGTCGCGGGCAGTGGCCGTGGATTCAGCGCCGCGGATGATGCCGAAGAACGTGGGGTTGGTGATGTCGGCGACGATGAGGGCCAGGGTGTTGGTGCGGCCGGTGGGCAGGGCGCGGGCGAAGGGGTTGACCCGGTACTCGAGCTGGGCTGCGGCGTCCTCGATCAGCTTCTGGGTCTTGGCGCTGACCCGGCCAGGCTTGCTGAGGGCACGGGAAACCGTGGAGGGGTTCACGCCCGCCAGCTTGGCAATGTCGTAGATGGTGGCGCTCGATTTTCCGCTGCGGACCGGTTTCCGGGCTTCGGCGGATGAATCGGAAAGGTCCTGCGTCCTGGATTCGCTCACTGCCCCATCCTAACGAGGGAAGGACCGGAAATGGCCAGCGGTTGCCCTGCTGTTGCAGGGTGCAACCACTGGCCATCCCGGCCGGTCAGCTCCGCTCGGGGAACTGGCCTTCGGCGGCGATCCGCTTGTTCAGCTCGGCAAGGAACACGTCCTCGTCGAAGTCCAGGCCCACTTCGGTGCCGGTCCAGCTGGAGAGGTGGATGGCGTTGGCAAGGCGGACACCGTTGATGCCGTCCGAACCAGGGGCCAGCAGCGGCGTGCCGTCCAGGATGTTGGCGGCGAAGTTTTCCAGGACGCCGGCGTGCTGGCCGCCCCAGACGGATTCGAACTTGATGACCTCGGTGGTGTAATACTCCTCGGGCTTCAGCTGGCCCATGAAGAGCTTGCGGACATCATCCATGCCCATGCCGTCGCTGAGTTCACGCTCGGGCTTGTCCAGGCGCGTGACAGTGGCGGTCTTGGAGCCTTCGACCACGATCTTGCCCTGGTCGCCCAGGATCTCGAAGCGGTCGGTGCCGGTGAGGTCGTGCGTGGCGGTGACGAACACGCCGGTGGCGCCGTCGCCGTAGTCAACCACCGCGGTGACCTCGTCCTCGACGGCGATGTCCCGGCGGAAGCCGTAGGCCACCTTGGCGTAAACGGACTTGGGCACACCACAGATCCACTGCCACAGGTCCAGTTGGTGGGGAGCCTGGTTGACCAGGACGCCGCCGCCCTCGCCACCCCAGGTGGCCCGCCAGGCGCTGGAGTTGTAGTACCCCTGCGGACGCCACCAGGTGGTGATGATCCAGTTGGTCCGGCGGATGGCACCGATCTCGCCGTTGTCCACGATCTCCTTGATCTTGCGGTACAGCGGGTTGTTGCGCTGGTTGAACATGATGGCGAAGGAGAGTTCCGGCTTGGACGCCGCGAATTCGTTCAGTTCCTTGACCTGCTTGGTGTAAACGCCGGCGGGCTTTTCCACCAGGGCGTGGATGTTGCGCTGCAGCGCTGCGATGCCCATTTCGGGGTGGAGGTAGTGCGGGACGCAGGTGACGACGGCGTCCACGTCACCGCTGTCGAGCATGGCGATGTAGTCATCGTGGAAGGGGACGCCCGGGTAGGTTGACGCGGCGAGTTCCTTTTTGGCGGGGTCCGTGTCGCAAATGGCCGCGATTTCCATGTTCGGCACCAGTCCGTCGGTGATGAACTTGGCGTAGGCGCCGCCCTGCTGGCCCAGGCCGATGATGCCGAGGCGTACTTTCTTGCTCATGTGGTTGTACTCCGTTTGTTCGATCGAAAATTAGAAGAGGTCCGCGTGGCCCATGGCGGCCAGGTTGTCGTAGGAGGTCTGGAGGGCGTCCCACACGGTGCGGCCGTACAGCTCGTCCTGTTCCACCAGCAGGTACTGGGCACCGGCTTCGACGGCGGCGGGAACGATGGAGGGGAAGTCCAGGTTGCCCTCGCCCACCTCGGCGAACTGGACCACGTTCTTGAATTCCGCCATGAAGCCGGGGAAATCACCCTTCTCCAGCAGCCCGAACGATGATTCCGGCATCTGTCCGATCCGGTAGTCCTTCAAGTGCACCATGGCTGTGCGTCCGGCGTACTTTTCCAGCGTGCGGACCGGGTCGAGGCCGCCGCGCTGGACCCAGTGGACGTCGATTTCCATGCCCATGGCCGGCGAGTTGTCCGCGATGATGTCCAGCATGTACTTGCCGTCAAATTTCGCGAACTCGATGTGGTGGTTGTGGTAGTACAGGCTGATGCCGTGTTCCTGGAGCCGTTCCGCATACCCATTGGCTTGCTTGGCAAAGTCCACCACGGCGTCCAGTGACTTCATGGCGGGAAAGGGCAGCATGCCGATCCGCAGCAGTGAGGTGTCCAGCCGTTTGGCGTCGTCCACGATCTTGTCGAAATTCTCCGCCAGCGACTCCACCGGCATGCCCTTCCGGCCTTCAACATTGACGGACAGTGCCGCGATGTCCATGCCGAGTTCGCTGCGGGACCGGTCCAGTTCTGCCACGTTCTCCGGTGTCATGGGGATCTGCGAGATCTCCACCGCGTTGTAGCCGATCGCACTGACCTTGCGCAGCGTCTCGAACGCCCCGGTGTCCGCGAAGCTGTCCTTGAGCATCATGGCTTGTACGCCTATTTTGGCCACGTTATTCCTCCGTTGTTCTTCTGGGTAAGCCTGCAACCGAATCCCCGCTCAGGCGAGGACGGCCGCCTGTTCGTTCTGCTGCCGCTGCTGTTCGAGCAGGCGGTGCCTGTCGGCGCGGCGCTGTTCCTGGCGGTCCGGGTCCGGGACCGGGGACGCGAGCAGCAGCCGCTGGGTGTAGGGGTGCTCCGGGGCCCGGGTGACGACGTCGGCGGGGCCCTGCTCCACGATCCCGCCGCGGTACATCACGGCTACGCGGTGGCTGATGTGCCGGACCACGTCCAGGTCGTGCGACACGAAAAGGTAGGAGACGCCGGTATCACGCTGGATCTGCAGGAACAGGTCCAGCACCACCGCCTGGGTGGACAGGTCCAGGGCACTGACCGGTTCATCGCAGACGATCAGCTTGGGTGAGAGGGCGAGTGCGCGGGCGATGGCCACGCGCTGGCGCTGGCCGCCGCTGAACTCGCGGGGCAGGCGGCTGATGGCGTCGGCGGGGAGCCCCACCTGGTCCAGGAGTTCGCGGACCCGCTTCTTTGCCTCCGCCGGTGGCTTGCCCTGCACGCTGAGCGGTTCGGCCAGGATGTCGCCGATCTCCAGGGCGGGGTTCAGGGACGTGTAGGGGTCCTGGAAGACCACCTGAAGGTCCCGGCTGAGCTTCCGCCGCTCCTTGCGGGTGGCCTGGCTGATGTCGTTGCCCTCGAAGATGACCTTCCCGCCGGTGACGGGCGCCAGGCCGAGGACTGCACGGCCCAGCGTGGTCTTGCCCGAGCCTGACTCCCCCACCAGGCCAAGGGTTTCACCCTGGCCGATGCTGATGTTGATGTCCGACAGGGCACGGAACGACTTGGCGCGGAACCCTTTGCCGGGGTACTCCACAGCGAGGTCTTCCACCCGCAGCAAATCCTTGAATTCGGCATCGGTGCTGGTCATTTGACGGCCTCCTTGGCGGATGCGGAGACGAGCATGGTCATGGGTTCCTTGCCTTCGAGCATGGAGGAGAGCAGCATCTGCGTGTACGGGTCTTTCGGTTCACGCAGGATGGTTCGGACGGGACCTTCCTCCACGAGGCGGCCGTTCTGCATGACCACCACGCGGTCGCAGAGGTCAGAGACGACGCCGAAGTTGTGCGTCACCAGGATGACGCCCACGTTGAGGCGGCGCTGCAGGTCCCGGATGAGGTCCAGGACGTCCGCCTGGACGGTGACGTCGAGGGCGGTGGTGGGTTCGTCGGCGATGATCAGGTCCGGTTCGCAGCTGATGGCCCCGGCGATCAGGACGCGCTGGGCCATGCCGCCGGAGACTTCGTGCGGGTAGGCCTGGAAGGTGCGCTCCGGGTTGGCGATGCCGACGTCGGAGAGCAGCTTCATGGCGCGTTTGGTGGCCTCGGCCTTGGAAATGCCGAGCACGCGCACCATGGGCGTTACCAGCTGGTAACCGATGGTGAAGGCGGGATCCAGGTTGGACATGGGCTCCTGCGGAATGTAGGAAATCCGCTTGCCGCGCAGTTTGGTGAGCCGCTCCTGGCTGACCTTCTCCTCGCCCGGGGCAACGGTGTAGTTGCCGTCGAACTGGATGGAGCCGCCCACGATCCGGGCGGTGCCGGGCAGCAGCCCCAGGATGGAAAAGGCGGTCTGGGACTTGCCGGAGCCGGATTCGCCCACGATGCCGAGGATTTCGCCGCGGTCCACATGGAAGGAGACGTCGTCCACCACCTTCTTGATGGAACCGTCCGCCTGCGGGTAGCCCACGCCGAGGTTGGTGACCTTGACCAGGTGGTGTTCGGTGCCGCTTTCGACGGCGGCCACAGCGCCGCGTGCCTGGCGCACCTTGGCGGGTGCCGGCGTCGTGCGTTCCGTGGCAGAAGCCGATTCTGCGGCCTTGCGCTTCCGCTGCTTGACCTTCTCGCCGTCCTCCAGTGCGTCGCGCACCGCGTTGCCCAGCAGGACCAGGGCGCCGACGGCGAGGCCGATGGCCACCGCCGGCCAGAGCAGGAGCGTGGGGGTCAGGTAGACGTTCTTGAAGCCCTCGCTGAGCATGACACCCCAGGTGGCAACGGTGGGGTCGCCGAGGCCCAGGAATTCGAGGCCGGACTGGACGCTGATGGCCACGCCGCAGACCATGGCGGTCTGGATGATGATGGGGGCGCGGACCACGGAGAAGATGTGGCGGCTGATGATGCTGCGGTCGCTGAGGCCGGCAACGCGGGCGGCGTCGACGTACAGTTCGTTGCGCACCGATTGGACGGAGGTCCGGGTGAGCCGGAAGTAGCCGGGGCTGAGGAGGATGCCAAAGGCGATCATCGAGATCCAGACGGAGGGACCGAAGGCGGCCCGCACGGTCAGCAGGACGATGATTCCGGGCAGGCTCATCAGGATGTTGACGAACCAGCCGGCGATGCCGTCGAATTTTCCGCCGTAGTAACCGGCCACCAGGCCGGCGGGGAGGCCGATGCCGATGGCGACGGCGGCGCAGAGCAGTGCCGAGAGCAGCGTGGTGCGGGCACCGAAGACGAGGCGGCTCCAGACGTCGCGGCCCACGCTGTCAGTGCCCAGCAGGTGGTTGGCGTCCGGGGCGGCGAGGGTGGAGGCGATATCCGCGAAGTTTTCATCGAACGGCGCCAGGACATCCGCCAGGACGGCCATGGTGACGAGGACCGCCAGGATGGCCAGCGCAATCATGCCCATGGGGTTGCGGAGGACTTTGTGGATGACGTGGGACCGGACAACAACGCCGGTCTGGCCGGTGAGCTCGACAGCCTGGCTCATGAGACACGCACCTTGGGGTTCAGCCAGCCGTTGATGAGGTCCACCAGCAGGTTGACGATAATGACGATGACGACGGTATAGAGGACGACGCCCATGACCAGGGGGATATCGCCCATGGTGGTGGACTGCACGGCGAGGTTGCCGATGCCGGGCAGGGCGAAGATCTGCTCGATGATCACCACGCCGCCCAGCATGCCGATGAACTGCAGGCTGAGGACTGTCAGCCCGGTGGGGGCGGCGCTGCGGAGGACGTGCTTGAAGAGAATTTCGCGTTCCGGGATGCCCCGGCTGCGCAGCGTGCGGACATAGTCCCGCTCGAGCTGCTTGATGACGGCGCTGCGGACCTGCTGGGCGCCGCCGGTGACGCCGTTGATGACCAGCGCGATGGCCGGAAGCGTCAGGGAAGCGGCCCATGCGGAAGCTCCGGCGTCCGGGGCGATGCTGGAGGTTGCCGGGAAGAGCTTGAGCTGGATGGCGAACAGCGTGACCAGGATGATGGCCAGGACGAACCCGGGAATGGCGTCGCCGACGATGGCACCCGTCTGGACCACCCTGTCGATCCAGCCGCGCTTGACCGCTGCGGCCATGCCGAGAACTGTGGCGAGGACGGCGATGAGCAGGATGGCGGCGATCACCAGGGTGAGGGTGATGGGGAGCCGGGTGGCGATGGCGGTGGCCACGGGTTCGCCGGTGAACCATGAGCGGCCGAAGTCGCCGGTGATGGAGTGTCCGGCCCAGTCCAGGAACCGTGCGGGCAGCGGCTGGTCCAGGCCCAGCTCCGTTTCCTTCTGAGCCACCTGCTCCTGGCTTGCATACTCCCCCAGGATGTTGCGGGCAATGTTGCTGCTGGAGAAATACAGCAGGAAGTAGGTCAGGAAGGAAATCGCACACAGGACGACAAGTCCCGCAGCAATCTTCCGGATGATGAACTGAACCATAATGCGCTCCGTTGGGCGTGGCCGTTGTGGTGATTGAGTCTCTGGTGGTGTGGGGCCGGCGGACCGGCCCCACACCGGGTTTGCTACTTCGCCGGAGCGTAGTTGTAGATGGACGGGACAGCCTGCTGCAGCTGCGGTTCCACGGTGATCTTCTTGCTGGTGTAGTACATCTGGTTCAGCCGGAACAGCGGTGCGAACCAGGCGTTCTCGGTGACGTAGGTGTTCACCTTCTTGGCCAGTTCGGAGCTGTTTTCACCGCCAACATGGACCTCTTCCACCAACGCGGCGATCTCCGGGTTGGTGGACTTGAACGGGTTGTACAGGGCCGAGGTGGAGATCATCTGGTTGATGGCGACCCACGGCTCGCCCTGGTAGAGCTGGAAGGTGGCAGCGGCGAACTTGCCGGCAGCCATGTCGCCCACGTAGTTGGCCTGCGGGACCGACTCGAGCTGGACCTTGATGCCGATATCGGACAGTTGCTGGGAGTACACGGCGTTCAGGGCCTCAAAGCCAGCCATCGTGGGGATCTTCAGCGTGAAGCCCTCGGGGTAGCCTGCTTCCGCCAGGAGCTGCTTGGCCTTAGCGGGATCGTAGGAGTACCTGTTGTCCAGGTCCGCCACGAACGCACCGCTGTCCGGGCCGAAGACCTGGCTGGTGGGGGTGCCCTGGCCGAGGAACTGCTGGTCCAGGATGGTCTTGCGGTCAAAGGCGTAGTTGATGGCCTGGCGGACCTTTACGTTGGCCATTTCCGGGTTGATCTTGCCGTCACGGTCGTAGAGCAGGATGCCGTGCCAGTCCACTTCACTCTTGGTGAGAACCAGGCCTGCGCCCTCGGCCTGCTTGCCCGTCTTCGGGTCCAGGAGGGCGCCGTCGATCTGGCCGGAGACCAGGGCGTTGGTGCGGGCGGTGATGTCCGGTAGTGACTTGATGGTGACCTTTTCGAACTTCTGCAGGTCCTTGTTCCAGTAGTCCGGGTTCTTGGTGTAGACGTACTGCGAGCCCTTGACGCTGCTTGCCGTGTCCAGCTTGTAGGGGCCGCTGCCCACGGGATCGGTCTTGATGCCCGGGGTGCCGATGGCCTTGGGGCTGGCGACAAAGCCGGCGGCCTGGGTGAGGTAGTACTCGAAGGCCGGGTCCGGGGTGCTGAGCGTGATGGCAACCGTGCTGGGGTCAACCACGGCAACCGACGCCATGGAGGCCACCTGGTAGACGTCGCGGCCCTTGGCCTGCTGGAAGTGGTCAAGGTTGGCCTTGACGGCGGCGGCGTCCACGGGGGTGCCGTCCGTGAATTTTGCATCGGTGCGAAGCTTCAGCGTCAGGACCGTGTTATCCGCGTTCCAGGACTTCTCCGCCGCCAGCATGGGGCTGATGGTGCCGTCCGCGTCGCGGATCAGCAGAGTGTCGTATACGGCCTGGTAGTACGGCATGGTGTGGCCGATGTGGGCGTCTACCGGGTCGAATGACGGCAGGTCTCCGAGTTCGGCGATGGTCAGCGACGTGGTGGCTGCGCCGCCGTTCCCGGAGCCGGTGGCGGAACCGCCGCCACCGCAACCGGTCAGCGCGAGTGCTGCGCTGAGGAAAATAGCGGCGCCTGCCGCCTTGGGACCGAACTTCATCGTTGGCTCCTTGGATGAGTGGAGTGGTGCTCTTGGCGAAAGCGTGTGGCCTGCGCCACATCGCTTGTGGAACCCACAGTACGCATCGTTGCCATTATTGGCAACCGGTTGTCAGAAAAGTTGCACTTTTGTTTTGCAGCCGTTTGTCAGGAAACGGTTTCAGCCGCATCCGGGTAGCTCTGGCGGTAGATGTCCTTGATGATCCGCAGCGATTTCTCCGCTTCGGCAGGGCTGATCCAGAACGGTTCCGCGTCACCGAGGCGGGCGTAGAAATCGGCGATCAGCAGCTCGTGGGACACACCCCAGTAATCACGCCCGCCGGAAGCGCTCCTGCGTTCGGGCACAACCTCCACGCGACCGTCGGCATACGTCACCGTCAGGTCGCCCCGGAGGTTCAGGACGGCTTTTTCGGTGACGACATCCAGGGTCACCGGCGCGTTGTACGGGTTGGCCAGGGTGGCATAGAAGGCGCTGCGGGCACCGTTGGCATGCTCGGCCACGAATTCCGCAGTGTCCTCCACCTCGATGTCGCCGCCCAGGAAGCGGGTGGACGCATTGCCGCTGACCGCAGTGATGTCCCCCGCCAGCCATTGGAGCAGGTCCAGGGTGTGGATGGCCTGGTTCATCAGGAGGCCACCGCCGCCGCCTTCCCAGGTTCCGCGCCAGGGCCGGTTGCGGTAATAATCCGCGTTCCGCTGCCACATGACTGTGGCGGACGCACCTACCACCGCCCCGAGGTCGCCGGTTGCCAGAAGCTGGTGCATCGCCTGGGACGTGGCGTTGTACCGGTTCTGGAAGCAGACGGCGATCTTTGCGTGGTTCGCTTCGGCCGCTGCCACCAGCCGCCGGCCCTCAGTCAGCGTGTGGGCCAGCGGCTTCTCTACAATGACGTTCACGCCCCGCTCCAGGCAGTCCGCTGCAATGGAGGCATGCTCATTGTGCGGCGTGCAGATGTGCACCACATCAGGCCGGACCTCCTCGATCAGCCTGAGGTGGTCGCTGAAGCCCGGAACGCCAAAAGCCTCCACGGCTGCGGTGAGCCGCTGGGTGTCGGGGTCGCAAACCCCGGCCAGCACGGCGTCGTCGAGCTTGGCAATGGCCTCGAAGTGGACGGAGGAAACGTCGCCGCACCCGATGACGGCCGCCCGGGCCGTCACGAGAACGAAACCCCGTGCTTGCCGGCGAGAACGGCGAAGGCGCGGGCAGCGATGCCGAACGCCACCGGGCCGGAGAAGCCGCCCAGTTCGTGGGCGCTGGCGAGGTGCGGCTCAAGGGAAGCGAAACCGCTGAAGCCATCCGCTTTCAGGGCGGCCACCGTGGCGTCCAGTTCGCCGTCGCCGTGGCCCGAAGGGACTACTTCGCCGGTGCTGAACAGGGCGTCCTTGACCTGGAAATATTCGAGGTAGGGCCGGAGCATGGCGTAGCCCGCGGTGTACGGCTTGACGCCCACCTGCACGAAGTTGGCGTTGTCCCACGCAACGCGGAGCGCCGGGGAGGCGACCGTTTCCATGATGTCCAGGACGCGCTCGGGGGTGTCGCCGTAGATGTCTTTTTCGTTTTCGTGCAGGAGCACGACGCCGGCCGCCTCGGCTTCCCTTGCCAGTGCGGCCATGCGGACCAGGACGTCGTCGCGGATATCCCCGGCATTTTGGGCCTCAGCGCGGTAGAAGGAGAAGATCCTGATGTAGCGGGTGTCCAGGCCCTTGGCAACGGAAATGATCTGGCGCAGGCGCTCCACCTCGTGCTCCACGGGCAGGCTGACGTCCACCTTGCCGATGGGGCTGGCGACGGCCGAAACCTTCAGTCCTCGCCCGTCCAGGATGCCCTTAAGTTCCTGCACCTGCTCCGCCGTAAGTTCGGAGACGTTCGTCCCCCACGCGCTCCGGACCTCGATGTGGCTGGCACCCAGGGCCAGCAGCACGGCGGCCTGCACGTGCGGATCGGGATCGATTTCGTCGCCGAATCCGGACAGGGGCCAGTTTGCAGTCTCGCTCACGGTTTCTCCTTGGTGCTGGCATGCCGGCGCGTCATTGGCCTGGGGCATGCGTGGCTGGTGTCACATCTCCCCTGCAACCTTAGCCGCGTTGCAATTCACTGACAACCGGTTGCCACAATGTGCGATCCGTGACATCCTAGGGCTTTCAGCGCAGTGTCTCCGGTCACAACCGCGCTCACGCCAGTCCGTTCAGAGAGGAACGCCATGGCACTGCCGCAAGTTTCCGTGGGCCGCCCCGCGACCATCCACGACATCGCTGCCGTGTGCGGCGTAGCCCCGTCCACGGTGTCCCGGGCTTTGTCCACGCCGGAGCGGGTCAATATCCGGACCCGGGAGCGGATCCAGGCCGCCGCCGTCGAGCTTAACTACACGCCGAACTCGCAGGCCAAGGCCCTGAGTTCAGGAAAGACCGGCGCCGTGGGCGTCCTGGTCCCGGACATCACCAATCCCTTCTACTTCGACCTCATCCGCGGAACCCAGCTCCAGCTCAAAGCCGCCGGGTACACGCAGCTCCTGGTTGATACCGAAGAATCGGACGAGGTGGAGGCCAGTGCCATCCAGCAGCTCCGCAAGAGCGCGGACGGCCTGATCGTGGGTGCTTCCCGCTTGACGGATGAGGCCCTGCTGGCGGCCTCCGCTGCCATGCCGCTGGTGGCCATCAACCGGGATGTGCCCGGCGTTCCTGCGGTTATCATCGACACCCCCGCGGCCACCGGCCAGGCCCTGGACCACCTGATTTCGCTGGGCCACACCAGGGTGGCGTACATCTCCGGCCCTGTCTCGTCCCAGTCGAACGCCCGCCGGTGGGACGCCTTGTCCGAAGCCGGCAAGGAGCGCGGCATCGACGTGGTCAGGCTGGGGCCGTTCGCCCCGAAGACCCAGTCCGGCGCCGCGGCAGCGGACACCGCAGTCCACAGCGGCGCCACGGCCTGCATCGTGTTCAATGACCTGATCGCCATTGGCATGCTGCAGCGGCTCCGCGAACGGGGCGTCAGGGTCCCCCAGGACATGAGCATCGTGGGCTGCGATGACATCTTCGGCGCCGATTTCTGCAACCCGCCCCTGACCACCATGTCCTCCCCCATCGAGCAGGCCGGCAGGGTGGCGGTGACCATGCTGCTGGCACAGCTGGATCCCCTCCGCGGCGGCGGCACGCGCACCCGCTCGGTGATGCCCACACACCTGACGGTGCGCGCCTCCACCACGGCGGCGCCCGCACCGATGGCCCCACCGGCTCCCCGTCTTCATAAACCCGGGCCGGGCCCCCTCACCGGCGGGGCCCGGCCGTGAGCTCCAGCGCCAGCCGCCTCAATGTTCTACAGGTGCACGGCCGGCGCGTCGGAGGTGCCTGCGCCGCTGAAGGTTTTCCTGCTGATGGTGATCAGGAGCAGGGCAACAGGCGTTATCAGGATGGCGACGCCGGCGGCCCACCAGAAGACCGTTGCGTATCCGCTGGAGAGTGCCTCCATCGGGGAGCCGCCCGCGGCCGCAGCGCCGGCGGCCGCGACCGTGCTGAACAAGGCGATGCCGAGTGAGCCGCCAACCTGCTGCGAGGCGTTGACCAGCGCACTGGCGACGCCGGCGTCGTCCTTGTCCACCCCGAAGAGCGCCAGGTTCTGCATGGGGACGAACACCATTCCCAGCCCGATGCCCAGGAGGATCAGCGCGGGCAGCATGTTCACCAAATAGGAGCCGTCCGCATTGACCTGGGTGAGCCACAGCATCGCCGCGGCCATGAAGAGCGGACCCACCGCGGTCGGAATCCTGGCGCCCAGCGCCGGCAAGTTCTTGGCAACAATGCCCGCTGTGGCGATCAGCACCACCGTCATGGGCAGCGAGGCCACTCCGGCGATGAAGGGCGCGAAACCCAGCACGATCTGGATATAGAAGTTGATGAAGAGGATGCCGCCGATCAGGACCGCGCCGGCCAGGAAGGATGCGAGGAAGGCAGCGGCACGGTTGCGTTCAGTGGCAACGCGAAGGGGCAGCAAGGGGTGCTTGACGCGCTGTTCGACGACGACGAACAGCACCATGAGCGCGGCACCGGCCAGGATGAATCCCCAGGCTTCCGGCGAGGCCCAGCCATGTTCGGCGTTAGTGAACCCGAAGACGAGGGCGCCGAGCCCCAGTGCCGCCAGAACCACTCCAGGCCAGTCGTACTTCGCTGATCCTTCGGCCTTGCTTTCCTGGACCCTCCTCCACACGCCCAGCAGGGCGATCACAGCGATGGGCACGTTGACGAAGAAGCACCAGCGCCAGGAAACGTAGTCCGTGAGGAAGCCACCCAGCAGGACGCCGGCGGCGGCCCCCACCCCGCTGATGGAACCGAAGACGGCGAATGCCGTTCCCCGCTCCTTGCCTCCCGGAAAGGAGACGGTGAGCAGCGCCAATGCTGCCGGCGCCAGCAGGGCCGCAAACAGCCCCTGGAGGGCGCGTGCTCCGATGAGCTCCCACGGCGCTTGGGCGAGCCCGCCGGCGAGCGAGGCGACGGCGAATCCGATGGAGGCGGTCATGAAGGCGCGTTTCCGGCCCCAGAAGTCAGCAATTCGCCCGCCAAGGAGCAGGAATGCGCCGAGCGCCAGGGCGTAGGCAGTCACCACCCATGCGCGGGTGGAGTCGCTGATGCCCATCTCAGCCTGCAGGCGCGGAAGGGCCAAATTCACGATGGTGCCGTCCAGGACCACCATGAACTGCGCCAGGGCCAGGAAGACCAGCGCCCACCATTTGCCGCGGGTGGGGGCGGTCCGGTTGAGCGCTGCGGGCGGCGCGGTTTGTGTGGCCACAAGGTTCTCCAACTCTAGGTAGTAATACTTACATAAGTATAAGTATTAGTTGTTCTGAGTTCAAAGCAGCGTCCTGTAAACCCTTAGTCCCGGCCCGGCTCCGCCAGGACCGCAGCCAGGCGTTCCAGCGCCGGCAGCGCGGCGGCCAGGCGGTCACGGTCCCCTTCTTCCAACCGGTCGCCGGCCGTAGCCAGCGCGGCCGCCCACGCTCCTTCAAGGAGGGTCTTGATGCGCACCGACTCGGACGTCGGATGCAGGGCGACGTACCTCTTATCCGAGGCGTCGCGCTCCCGGGTCACCAGGCCCAGCGCCACAAGTTCCCGCAGCTGCGAACTGACGTTGCTCAGCTGACGTCCCAGGCGGGCCGCCACTTCCGCCACCGTGATACCTGGGTGCCGCTCGATAACGCGGATGACGTCGAGCACTCCACTGGAGAGCGGAAGGACTCCCGTCCCCTCATGGGTCTTCCGCCGTACCTCGAACGAGATATCCAGGATGGCGACGGCGAGGGGCCGGGAGTCGAGGGGCTTCCCATCACGGTGAGGGGGCGTGGAACGGTCCATGCCCCCAGCATATGAGAGGCCCGCACGGTTGCTTTCCACTCCTACTCCGCAGGACTGCCGCCCTTGGTGAAGGGCAACACGAGCCGGGACCGGTGGTGCGCGTCCCGGTAGATCTTGTGCGTCACCGGCCGCCCCACGGGAAGATGGAAGGCGTCCGGCGGCAGCAGCGCATTATGTTCGTCGGAAAGGGGTTCGCCGTTGGACATTTCCACGACGAGCCGGTGGCCGGGGTTGAACGTGTTCGCAAACGGGTAGAGCCGCACCACGTACTCCTCGATCTTCCCCGGCTCCACCGCGACAGCCCTGGTGTGCGGGTGGTAGGGGTTGCCCTCGGTGGTGCGTTCCTCATCGAGTTCCCGGTGGGACGCTTTCAGGTAGCCGGTGGTGATGAGCTGGCGCTTCCCGCTGGGAGCGGCATCCCAGAGCCGAAGGATGAAGTTCGTATCCGGCTGGTCGATCTCGGCAAAAATGTGCGCTGCGCCGGTCCCGATCATTTCCACAGGTTCTTCGAACGTGTCCGTGCTCCAGCTGATGATCTGCACCTGGTCCGTGACCGTGAGGGGCGCCTGGTAGAACCCGTCAGGGGCAGCGTGTTCGGTGCCCATCAGTTCCGGCCGGGTGGAGAGCTTGTGGCGCGGCCGCAGGTACAGGGACGTGTACTCGATGTCCTTGGGCGGCCAGACCTCCGCAGTGACCACCTCGCGGGACCCCTCCACGAAGACGCTGACGGCGGGTTCATCCATGATGCCGTTGTCGATGCCCTTGATCCAGTAGTCGTACCAGCGGAACATCTTGTCGTGCTCTTCGATGAAGGGCCGGGACTGCATGGGCGGGTAGGGGCCGATGTCCAGTTTCCTGGGTCCTTTGAGCCCGTTGAACAGCTCGATGGTCCCGTCCAGGGTCCAGCCGCGGCCCTGGTCCAGCTGCAGCCAAACCGGGATGTCGATGTTCGGGGCGAGGGTGATGGGGTTCCGCTCTTCATACCAGTCGCCGTCGAGCTCGTTCATGACGATGTCGAACCAGGCCTCATGGTTCGTGGGGTAGTTCAGGACGTGGACGAGGTTGGGCCAGGCGGCAACGTCCGGGTCCTGCAGCCGCTTCGCAACCAGTTCCTTGAGTTCCCCGGGTGAGTACTTCTCCACCATGCGCGATTTCACCCTGTCAGTGAACGCCCAGCCGGAGTCCCCTCCCCTGCCTTCCCGGGCCGCGCGCGGCATGAACCACATGACGCCGCCGTGGTAGGTGGTTTCGTAGAAGTCGTAGTGCCCGCCGGAAACGAAGATCGCCTTCAGGGACGGGGGCCGTTCGGCGGCTGCAAGGACCTGCATTGACCCGAAGTAGGAGATGCCCACCATGCCCACGTTGCCGTCGCACCAAGGCTGTGCCGCGACCCATTCAATGAAGTCATAGGCGTCCTCGCCAAGAGACACTCCCCCGGCGTTGTAGTTGCCGATGTGCTCACCGCCGGAGTGCCCGGACCCGCGAAGGTCACCGATGACGTGGACATAGTCTTCCTTGACGATCCGGGCAATGTCACCGGCCTCAATGCAGCCGTCCCACATGGGGCTGGGCCGCCGCTGCGGCGGAGTGGTCAGCGCCAGTGCCTGCAGCTCCTTGCCGTACGGGCTCAGTGCCACCAGCGCGGGACGGGGCTTTTCGTCGGTGCCCTGGTAGGCGTCTGCGGCGAGCTCGACGCCGTCGCGCATCGGAACCCTCAGGTCCTTTCGGACGGCGATCCTCTGCCCGCCGGCGTCGATCGTCTGGTAATCAGCCATGGTTGCGGACGCTCCTCTGGAAAGGCGTGCTGTTGATCTGGTTGCGGTAGCCGTTCATCGTTGTGAAGAACGGGGAGGGCTCCAGGGTGGGGTCGCCGTCGTACTTCAACTCCGTGGCAACGGGGCTGAAAGGCGAGTATGGCGATTCGGCGTCCTGCAGCCCCGCGGCCAGGCAGCCGCACGCCGCGTCGCTGACGCGGGCTTCGATATCAAGGCTTTCCGTCAAGGCTTCGCGGGCCTCTTCAGCATCAAGTTCGACGCCGTAGGGTGTGCCGTCCGCGCGCCGGTACGGATGTCCGAGGTACAGGTGGCGCGGGCGGACCTCATCGCGCAGGTATTCGAGGCTGGAGCGGTAGCCCGACGGGTCCACGAAGCCGGGAAAGCCATTGGCCGCACCGTGAATCTGCACGGCATCGCCAACGAAGGCGTCGCCCTGGCCGTCCAGGACGTAGGCAACGGACCCGGCTGTGTGGCCGGGGATCGAGTGCACAGACACCGTGACATCGCCGCCCAGCGAGAGCGTCTCGCCGCCGCGGACCAGCATGGCCGGTTCCATCTCTCCCGAAATGACAGCGTTGGCCGCGGCCACCTGCTTGGCCTCTCCGTCGGGGTCCCCCAGGTACTGCCCGCGCCCGGCGAGGTATTCGTCAACGTGGGCACGGCGGGAGCGGAGCATCGGAGCGTCGGCCTCGTGTATCACCACCGTGGCCCGCCGCCCGGTCAGTTCCCACAGCGTATGGGCGCCGCCGATGTGGTCAATGTGGCCGTGGGTCAGAAGGATCCAGCGGACGTCCTCGATCCGGCGGCCGATTGCCTCCAGCGCCGGCGCCATGCCCTCGGCTGGCGATGACGCGATGCCGGTGTCCACGATGGCGGGCTCCGGGGCGTCGATGTAGAAGCTGTAGAGCCCGAACCGCCCCCACGGCGATACCAGCGGGTGGACGGCGACAGTCATTTCGCAGCCTTCAGGAACTCGGCGGTCTCCTCAAACACGCGGTAGAACTCCGGGATCCAGGAGAAGTTCTGGACGAAGCCGTGGTTGGCGCCGTCATACCGGCTCACAGTGGCGGCCACGCCGAAGCCTTCCAGCCGGCGCCCGTACAGTTCGCCTTCGTCGCGCAGGGGATCGTGTTCGGCCGTGATGACCAGTGCGGGCGGGAGGCCGGTGAGGTCCTGCCGCTTGATCGGTGACACCAGGGGGTCCGCCGGGTCCGCCCCGCTCTCCAGATAAAAGGCGTTGAACGGCTTCAGGCCTGCAGTCTCCAGCCCGTAGCCTACTGCGTTCTCCCGCATGGAGGGGTAGCGGCCCTCATCGAAGTCCAGGTCAACAGAGGGGTAGAACAGGATCTGGTGGGTGATGCCGGTAAAGCCTCTGTCGCGGGCCATGCCAGCGACGGCGGCCACGAAGTTGCCGCCGGAACTGT
Source organism: Arthrobacter sp. Leaf137 (assembly GCF_001423525.1). GTDB lineage: Bacteria > Actinomycetota > Actinomycetes > Actinomycetales > Micrococcaceae > Arthrobacter. The sequence continues at coordinate 116,103 of NZ_LMOI01000002.1, forward strand.
CACCGGCGATGGCCAGGTTCCGTCCGTCCCAGCCGAGGGTTTCGCCGTGTGCCGCTGCCCAGCGGACCACGGCGTAGCAGTCCTCAAGGCCGGCCGGGAAGGCTGCCTCCGGGGCCAGCCGGTAGCCCACCGAGATGACTTGGTGGCCGGTTTCCCTGGCAAGTGCACGGGCCACATGGTCGTGGGTGTCCAGGCTGCCCAGGAAGAACGCTCCGCCGTGGAAGTAGATCAGCAGGCCGTGGGTCTGCCCCTCATCGGAGGTGTAGATGCGGACAGGAACGTCACCGGTTTCCGTGTCCGCGATGGCGTCTGCAACGGCATGGAGCGGCAGGCGCTTGTCGGCGGGCGGAACCTGGGCTGCTTCGTCGGCGCGCATGGCCTGCGGGCTGAGCGGTGAACCGTCCGGGGCGGGCAGGGTGCTGAGGACCTTGGCGATGTCAGGGTGGATGGTCATGATCAGGCCTTTACGGGTTGGGCGGGCTGCTGTGCTGCGGGCTTCTGCCCGGGGAAGACGTCGTTGACCTCTTCCTCGCTCCAGCCCTGGCGGGAGATGCGCTGCAGTTCGTCGGTCACTGGCTTCCGCGTTGCCTGGAAGAGTGCCAGCGCTTCCCTGACGGATCCAGCCTCGGTGAGGGCGTCTGCGAGAGCACCTGCATCCTCGATAGCGGAGTTGGCGCCCTGGCCCTGGTGGTGCAGCATCGAGTGCGCGGCATCGCCCATCAGCACCACCGTTCCCGTGTGCCAGGTGTCCACGGGGTCGATGTCGTAGACGGCGCGGACGTTGACGGTTTCCACGTCCAGGCCGCGGGCAATGCTCACAATCCGTTCGTCGAAGCCTGCCACCGTGGCCAACAGGCCTTCCTTGGTGATGGCCGGCGCCCACGTTCCATCCGGGTTCAGGGCGGTGATGTCGAAGGACATCTGGTTGCGGTGCCGAAGGGGCAGCAGGTAGACCTTGGTGCCCTTGCCGATGTACATCCGCAGGTTGTCGTCCACCACCATGCCGTGCGCGTCGTCGGCGGATATCACGGCGCGGTAGGCGTGCTCGCCGGAGAACACCGGGCCCTGCGCGCTGAAGAGCTGTTCGCGCACCACGGACTTGATGCCGTCTGCTCCGACTACCAGGTCCGCCTCCACGGCCTTGCCGTTGGTAAAAGTGAGGACGGAGTGGTCCCCCTTGTCCTCGATGCCCTGAAGCTTGTGGCCAAGGTGGACCATGCGGTCGGGCAGGACCCCGAGCAGGGCGTCAATGAAGTCTCCACGGTGGATGAGGTGGGTCTGCTTTTGGTCGCCGTGCTCGGGCCAAGTGTCCTTCATGATCGGGTGGCCGGTGGCACTGAGGATCTCGAAGTAGTCGCTGGGCGAGCTGACCCTGGCGATGGCCTCGAAAATTCCCCACTGGCGGAACCGTGCCATGGTGGCGGGGCGCAGCCCTATGCCGGCACCCACCTCGCGCATTTGGGATGCCTGCTCATAGACGTTGACGGTGGCGCCCAGCAGGCTCAGCGCCTTTGCTGCCGCGGCGCCGCCGTAGCCGGCACCGATGACGGCGATGCGGAGGTTCTTAAGGTCTTCAGCCTTCATTGGATGTATCTCTTTCTGCTGCCGGAAAGTGCCCGGGAAATGTGGTGGTGGTCCTCATGCGCCGCGGAGTCAGGCCTGGAGTGACAGGAAGTCCGCGGGGTTGTCCTCGAGCAGGAGCTTCAGCGTGGCGTCGTCGATGCCGGCCGCGCGCATGTCCGGGATCATGTCCTCGAAGATGTAGTTGATGGTGTGCCCCTTCACGCCCGGCCAGCCCAGGGGGCTGCAGTTGGCGTCGGCAGAAACGAGGAGCTTGTCCGCGTACCCCTTGTTGACGAGCGTGACGAAGTGCTCCATACGCTCGGCCCGTTTACGTCCCCAGAAGGGCGGGTCCGGCAGTTCGAGGTCGTAGCCGAAGGTGTCGAAGCCGATGCGTCCGCCCTGTCCGTAGATCCAGTCGTGGGGAGTGACCGGTGCGTTCAGGCCGTCGTCGGCGTGACCGAACAGCACCCGGTCCAGGGGCAGGCCCTCTTCCATGAAGATGGCCACGGCCGGTTCGGGGTCGATGGCCAGGTGGGTAAGGATGGGGGCGCCCGTGGCGACCGCTGCCCGGGCGGCGGCCCTGTAGATCCGCTTATCCAGGTCCGTCATCTTCCCGCCGCGGCTGACGCCCACCTTGATGACGCCGGCCTTGGCCCCTGTGTCCCCGATCCCCACGGTGATTTCGTGGATGAAGACCTTGGCCAGGTAGTCCACGGTGGCCCGGGAAAAGTGCGGAAGCGCGGTGTCGCCGCCCACGAAACCGGTGCAGGCCACGATGTTGACGCCGGTCTTCCGGGAGAGGGACTTGTAGTAGTCGATGTCCCGGCCGTTGCAGATGCCTGTGGCGTCCACCATGGTGCCGCCGCCGTACTCGCGGAATTTCCGGAGTTTGGGCACGGTCTCTTCGTAGGCCTGTTCGGGCGTCTTCCACCATCTGGTGTCCAGCTCGGACCCCGGCATGCCGTATCCGATGTGTTCGTGGACGGCCACGATTTCCAGTTCTTCGGCGGGGATGGTTCCCAGCACTGTGTTGACCTTGGTCATTTCTCTGCCTCGGGTTCGAAAGGTTTAGGACGCGGGTTCAGCGGACGGCCAGCAGCGCGCGCGGATTGTCAACGAGGATGCGGCGGGCGTCTTCGTCGCCCAGTCCGCGGGACTTAAGGAACGGTACGAACGTGGCCAGGACGTGACTGAAGGGCAGGTTGTACTCCGGAAGCCCCTTGGCCACGCCGACGGCGTTGCCGGACAGGATGACCTTGTCCGTGTGGCCCGCGGCGACCAGTTCCAGGACCAGCTCCGCCCTGCCGTGGTCGGTGAGGTAGCCAGGATGGTCATTCAGGCCTGCGTGGTCGATTCCCACAAAGGCTCCGCGCTCGGCCACCTTGCCGGCGGCGCCCGCGGCGTCGAGCCGGTCCAGGCCTCCCACCAGCACCCGGTCGGCTCCGATTCCCTCGTCGAGGACGACGTCAAGGTCATGCAGGGCGTCGGCACCGTAGCGGATGGAGAGGGGCACACCGGTTGCGACGGCGGCACGGGCGCCCCCGCGGAAGAGGCTCTCTTCCGCGGGGGTCATGCCTGCCCGGTCCGCCACCGTGGCAATCAGGCCCGCGGCGGCCCGGCGCTCTACCCGGGGAACCACCATTCCCTCGGTGACCTCCTTGCCAAAGAGGTCGCTGAACTTGTCGGCGGGCCATGGAGTGGGTGGGTTGGTCTGCGGCGTCAGGAAGTATCCGCCCAGTTCTTCCTCCGGTCCCAGGCCGGTGGAAGCGACGATGTGAATACCGGTGGAACGGGACAGCGCCTCGTACAGCTTGAGGTCGCGTCCGTGGAACATGCCGGTGCTGTCCACGATCGTCTGGCCGCCGTGGCGGCGGAACTCTGCCAGCTTGTTGGCCAGGACCTCGAAGATTTCGGCCCGGTCCATGGAGATGTCCGGGGCATACTGGGCCCCGGGCAGAACGGACAGCAGCGCTTCATGTACCGCAACGATGCCCAGTTCGCAGGCAGGGACCGGGCCCAGGACCGTGTTGACGGTGTTCCGTTCCGGGCTGGGGGCTTGGGCGTCGAGGGACTCGACGGCCGGATGGTTGCTCACGGGGTTCTCCCTAAGTTCCGGGTGCTGGTGTTGTGGTTCCGCCGAGCCCTCGCTCCGTTGCGGTGTAGCCACCATCACATATTTCTTTACATGGTGTCAAGAAAACATTCATAAGAAGATTTCCTTGACACTGTGTAACAAATCACTACAAACTGTTGGCAACACCACACCACCTCGCACTGAAACAAGGGAGTTTCATCGATGAGCCGTACCCCCACCGTCTCGAGCCGCGGCTCGGTACAAGCCACCTTCATAGCGGCCTACAGCGCCGTTACCCTGGCCCAAATCACCAACGCCCTGCCGGGCGCGCTAAACGGCACCTTCGCCGTTGAGTTCCGCACTTCGGGTGCGGGCCTGACGTGGATCGCCGGCATGTTCATGATGGGCATCGTCGTGTTCGAGCTCAGCTGGGGCCTGTTGGGCGACCTCTTCGGCCGCAAGAAACTGCTTTACGCAGGCGCCCTCGTCAGCGTCGCGGGCTCGGTCCTGGCCGCGCTGGCGGTCAACACGGAAATGATGATCGCCGCCCAGGCCGTCGGCGGTATCGGCGCGGGCATCCTCTTCCCTATATCGCTGTCCATGATCGCCGCCATCACGCCTGACCACAGGGCGCGGGCGAAGGTGATCGCAACGTGGGCGGGCTTCCTGTCCCTCGGGGCAGTCATTTCTCCGGTATTGGCGGGCCTTACGTCGCAGGCGTTCACTGTGGCCGGGCCAGTGGCGGGGGCGCCGAATGTGTTCAGCGGCTGGCGGGTGGCCTACTACATCGCCGCGGCAATCGCCGTCGCCGTCCTGGTCATCGCCGTTAAGGCAAAGGACTCCGCCGCGGCTGAAGGCCGGAAGCTCGACATGCCGGGCCAGATCACCCTTGCCCTTGGCCTCATCGCCGTCCTTTTCGCCACCGTCCAGGCTGTCGACGCCGGTTTCGGCAACCCGGAGGTCATCACCAGTTACGCCGTGGGCGCTGCGCTCCTGGCCGCCTTCATCGCCATAGAAACACGCACCCGCCAGCCGCTGATCCACCTCTCACTGTTCCGCAACAGCGCGTATTCCATCACGGGCATCGTGGCCGTGACGGGCATGTTCGCGTTCCTGGCCGTCTGCTTCAGCACCAGCGTCGCCGTGGGCGGCCTTGCCCTGGCCGAGGCCTGGAAGGTGGGCGTGCTGTTCGTCTTCATCCAAGGCCCGGCCTTCGCCTTCATCCCGGTAGTGGCTTGGCTCATCCACCACGTGGCACCCCGCTGGGTGCTCACCGCCGGCTTCGCATTCATGGCCGTTTCCGCTTTCTGGCTTTCCACGGTCCCGCTTGGAGTCCCTGAAGCGTTCGGAGGCACTCCGTGGACGGCGTTCATCCCGCCGCTGCTGCTGCTCGGCATTGGATTCGCGCTCACTGTCGGCTCCATCACCGCCGTGGCCATCAACACTGTGCCGCCGCAGCACATCGGCATGGCCTCGGCCACCACCAACCTGCTGCGCGACCTTGGCTTCGCCCTGGGTCCGGTGATCGGCTCCGCCATCGCCTTCGGCGTCGGTGCGTCCGCGTTCGCCGGCCCGCTGGCCGGAATCCTTGGCGGAGCCGGGTTGCCTGCCGAGGCGGTCACCGGACTGTCGCACGTGCCGCCCTTGGGTTACCTGTCCGGCTGGGAGGGCGTCATCGCCCAGTTCTCCGGCCAGGCAGCGGCCGGCGGCGCGCCCGCCCAGGCAGTGGACGGCATGGTGAAGGCCCTCACGTCGGTCCAGCCGCAGATCCAGGGCGTGGCGGGGACCTCGCTCGGCCAGGGATTCCAGACGGTCTATTTCGTTGCGGGCGTTGCGGCAGTCCTCTCCGCAGGCCTGACCCTCTTCATCAGCTCACGCTCCTCCGCTCCCACTTCAGATGCGGTAGCGGAAACCACGGAAGCAAACGCCGAAGCGGCCGTTCAGGCCTAAGAATTTCCCATCGATCCGCAAGGAGATACCCGTGAACCCCATCGAATCCGACATCGACATCTGGGATGACAGCATCACAGTGGACCCCTATCCCGCCTACAGCGCCCTGCGCGGGCTGGGCGGAGTGGTGCACCTTCCGAAGAACGACCTTTATGCGGTGACCCGGTACGGCCTCATCCGCGACGTCCTCGCGGACCCGGCAACCTTCTCGTCAACCACCCTCGGCTTCAACCCCATGGTGAACGAGGCGTTGCAGGGAACATCCCTGGCGTCGGACCCACCCACGCACACCCAGCTGAGGGCCACGCTGTCGGCGAACCTGACCCCGCGCGCACTCCGGGGCCTGAAGGTCACCATCGATGAAAAGGCGGACAGGCTCGTTGCCGAGCTGGTGTCCACCGGCTCGTTCGAGGCCATCGATTCCCTGGCACGGGCCTTCCCGCTGGACATCGTGGCGGACCTGATCGGCTTCAGCGGCCATGTCAAGGACAACATGCTGCGCTGGGGCCAGGCGGCCATGCAGGTACTTGGACCGCTGAACCACCGCACCCAGGAGAGCTTCCCGATTGCCGGCGAGCTGTACGGCTGGTGCTCATCGGTCACCGCGGAGGACCTGGCGCCGGGGTCCATTGGCCGCGGGATCTTCGACGCCGAGGCACGCGGCGACATTCCTGCGGGGTCCGCCGGCCACATCATCCACCAGTACCTGGGCGCCGGCGTGGACACCACCATCGCGTCCATCGGCAACATCGTGGCGCTGTTCGGCCGGCACCCGGAGCAGCTCCGGCAGGTCCGGGAGAACCCCGAACTCGTTCCCGCAGCCTTCGCCGAGGTGCTCCGGTACTGGACGCCGCTGCACATCTGGGGCCGCACCACCACTCGCGAGGTGGAGCTTGGCGGCGTGACTGTTCCGGCAGGTGCCCAGCTGGGAATCCTCCTGGGTGCCGGCAACCGGGACCCGGACCACTATGAAAACCCTGACGTATTCGACGTGACCCGCAACCCCACCGACCACCTGTCCTTCGGCTACGGCCCGCACGGTTGCGCCGGGCAGGGCCTGGCACGGCTGGAGGGCCACGCGATCGTCGAGGCGCTGGCCCGACGGGTTAAGTCCCTGACCCTCGGTGAAGGGCACCGGATTCCAAGCAATATCACCAGGAGTTTCGAGGAGCTCCAGGTACTGGAGGTGGAGGCAGCATGAGGATCGATTTGAACCGGCCGCGGTGCGAGGGCCACGGCCTCTGTGAGGAGGCAGCGCCGGCGCTGATGCACCTGGACGACGACGGCGAGCTGGTCATCGACGTCCCGGAGGTCGAGGGCGGGCAGGCAGAGGCTGCCGCCAAGGCCGCGGTGCGCATCTGCCCCGTAGCAGCCCTGAAGCTGGTGCCGGCATGACGGCACGCCGGATCGTCGTCGTCGGAAACGGGATCGCGGGCCTCACCGCGTGCGACTCCCTCCGCGCGGCGGGCTTCGACGGCGAGTTGACCGTCATCGGCTCCGAGCGGCACTCCCCCTACAGCCGGCCTGCCCTGTCCAAGGCGCTGCTCCACGGCGGCGACGGGCTGACGGCACACGGCCTGCCGGCACCCACGCATGGCGCAAGCGAACTGCTGGGCGTCAGCGCCGCAGGGCTCGACGCCGACGCGCGGGTGGTGAGGCTCGACGGCGGCGGGAGCCTTCCGTACGACGGGCTGGTCATTGCCGCCGGGTCCCGCGCCAGGCGGCTCGGCGGAGGTGCAGCCGAGCTGAGCCTGCGCACCCTCGAGGATGCGGTCCGGTTAAAGGAACTGGTGGCCGCCCGGCCGTCAGTCATCGTGGTAGGCGGCGGCCCACTCGGGATGGAGGTGGCGTCCGGCTGCCTGCACAACGGTTGCGACGTCACGCTGGTGACTGACGGTGAGCCGCTGGCACGGCAGCTGGGAACCTTCCTGTCCGGCGTCTTCACTTCGGCCGCGCAGAGGCAGGGGCTGCGGATCATCAGCGGCCCGAAGGCCCGGCTCCTCCAGTCCGGAACCGGACCAAGGGTTGTCCTGGCCGACGGGACAGTCCTGGAAGCGGACGTCGTGGTGAGCGCCGTTGGAGATGTGCCCAACACTGAATGGCTGGAGGGTTCGGGCGTGCTCACGGACGGAACCCTGCGGGTCGATTCCCGGGGCCGGCTCAGGCCGGACATCGTGGCGGCCGGTGACGTTGCCGTGTTCCCCCACTCGCGCGGGCTGAGCCGGGTACCGCTCTGGACCAGTGCCATAGACCAGGCGAAAGCCGCCGCCGTCGGCCTCCTGCGCGGAGATGACGCACCGCCGCTGGAATTCCAGCCCTACTTCTGGACGGAGGCCTTTGGCCTGTCACTCAAATTGGTGGGCTTCACGCCTGTGGACGGGACGCCGGACTACCGGGAGCAGGGGGCAGGCGCCGGCTCCCAGCTGCTGCGCTGGGAGCACGCGGACGGATCCGGGACGGCCGCGGCCCTCAATTACCGGCTCCCCGTTCCCAGGCTGCGGCGCCTGGCCAACACCGGGTCAGAGGCCACCAGGCCGGCCGAACCGGTGACGGCCTGACGCCGCCGGTCCAGGCTCCGGCACCCGGCCACCACGCTAGGATTGACCCTATGCCATCGCTGCGCGAAGCCCAGAAGCAGCTGACGCGCGACACCATCGTGGAACGGGCGCTGGAGCTTTTTACCGAAAAGGGCTACGCCGCAACCACCATCGACGAGATCGCGGCGTCGGCCGGAACCACCCGTGTGACCTTTTACGCGTACTACCCCACGCGCGCCGACCTGATGCGGGACTTCATGGCCCGGGTGAATGCCGTGCTGGAGCGCGCCGACGGCCCGGACAGTGCATCCACCGCACCCGACCTCGTTCAGGTCGTACGCGACGGCAAGCTGCCCGGCATCCTGACCTGGCTCGAATCCCGGGCGGCTTTGTGGCCGGTGTTCCGCCCCTACCTGGATGTGCTCGACGAGGCCGCTGCTGTGGACCCAGAGGTACGGACCATGGTTGAAGGTTGGCATGAGGAAGTCATCTCTGACATGGTCCGGGGCATGGAACTCGCCGGCCGTTTCGCGGGGGAAACACACCACATCCGCGGCACCCTCGCCTTCACCCAACTGGACTACGTGGCCACGCTGTGGACGCGCCGCAAGGTGGAACCCAACCGCGAACACGCACTGGAGGTGCTCGCGGACAGCTGGTACCACCTGCTCTGCGACGCAGGCTGAGCACCCCCGTTCAAAAGAGCTGCAGCGCCTCACGCAGCATGCGGTGACCCTGGTCTTCGAAAGCTGCGTCCCCCACCTGGAATGCCCAGACGGCCGTGCCGACTGCCTCCTGGAGCAGGTCGATGCGCCAGGACGGCGCCGAACGCGGGTCCCGGCCGTAGCCGTCCAGGAACGCCTGTTCAAGCTCCGGCCGTCCCCGCCATTGCTGCACTGCCAGCCGGCACAGGTCCGTGGCGGCCGGGCGGAAATCGAACCGGCCGAAATCGATGACCCGGATTTCTCCCCGGTGGACAAGCCAGTTCCTCGGCTGCCAGTCGCCGTGGGTGGGAACCACCGTGGCCGGCTGTGGCCGGTACTCCGCCAGGCGCCGCCTGGCTTCCCGCTCGACGGCGGGATCAATCCGGTGGGCACGGTCCAGCCACGCCAGTGACTTCGCTGTGGCCTGGAGTTCATAACGGTCATCGATGCGGAACTCCTGGCGGTGGAGCAGCCTCAGCAACCCACCGGCCTGGGCATACGTGGGCGGCGCCAGTTCGGCTTCCGCGCCCTCCACCAGGCGGCCCTCAAGGTATTCCATGACCAGCAGGTTGGCGCCGGGATCGGCGTGGAGCAGGCGGCCTGCCCGTCCGCACTCCACCAGCGAGCGGGTATAGGCCCGATGGGCCACCAGCTCGCGGCCGAGGTGGTGGTTATCCGGTCCCCCGGCCTTGATGATGAACTGCCCGGTGGGCGCCTGAACGTGGAGAACCTTCGTGTCCACGAGACCCCAGGACAGATCGGCAACGAGCTTCGGGGAACCCAGCCACGACGCGACCAGCGCGGACTGTTCGGCGCCCAGCAGCCCGCCGTCCCACCGGCCGTCACCTTGCCCTGCCCGCGGTGATTCCCCCATCCGAGGAGCCTAGCAATCCCTGGCATCAAGCGGCCGTTGAGTGCAAGAAAAGGCGGGCGTACGACGGCGGGAGCCACCCGCCGTCGTACGCCCGCCCGGCACCGGGGTGCTTCAGGCCGCTGCTTACGCCTCCACGAGGCTTCCCCGCGCGGAACCTGCGGAAGCCGCCGGAACCTCGGCGGGAACACCGGGCTCGTTGCGGCCGTACAGCCAGTCGTTGTACTGGAAGTTGTTGTCCCCTCGGCTCTTGAAGAGCATGTTCCGGAGCACCCGGGCCACGCCGTCTACATGCCAGGACTCGCCCCAGATGCGGGCGGTGCGCTGGACGCGTGCGGTGCGGGCGGCGCGGGCTCCGTTGAACTCGCTGAACGCGGCTTCCCAGGCGCTGGGGTTGACGCGGCCGTCGGTGAACACCAAGCCTTGCGTCGCATCCTGGAGCACGGCCGCGTCCTCCAGCGCCTGGCAGGCACCCTGGGCCAGGTACTGCAGCATGGGGTGCGCAGCATCGCCGATAAGCGCCATGCGTCCGGAAACCCAGTTCTCGATCGGGTCGCGGTCGTACATTGGCCAGCGGATGCCGGTGGCCAGATTCTTCAGCGCCTCCTGCACCGCGGGGACGCAGCCGGCGTAGGCGGCCTCAAGTTCGTCCACGCCGCCGTACTGCTCTTCGCCGCGCTCAAAGGAAGCCGACTTGAAGACGGCCACGGTGTTCAGCAGTTCGCCCTTGCGCAGCGGGTACTGCACGAGGTGGCAGTTCGGGCCGAGGTAGACGATGACGTCCTCAAGGTCCGCAGCCGGGGTCTCGGGGGTAATGGGGACGGTCCCGCGGTAGGCGACGTACGCGGAGGAGACAGGGCCGTCCGTGGCGACGCCGCCGCGAAGGGAGGACTTCAGGCCATCGGCGGCCAGGACGGCGTCGGCCTCGTAAACATCGCCGGAGGCGGTGTACGCGCGGGCCTTGTCTCCCTCGGTTTCAACCCGCTGCACCAGGACGTCGTTGACCAGCGTCACGCCGGCCTCCTGGCAGGCCTCGAGCAGGATGCGGTGCAGGTCGCTGCGGTGGATCACCACGTAGGGGGCGCCGTAGCGCTCCTCGAACTCGCCGCCCAGGCTCTGGCGGGTGAGCTCCTCGCCGGTGACGGCGTCGCGGAACACCAGGTGCTTGGGCTGGACGCCGATCTCCAGCGCCTTCTCCAGCAGCCCCCACCGCTTCAGGACGCGTGAGGCGTTGGGTGCCATCTGCAGGCCGGCGCCCACCTCGCCGAAGGCCGGGGCCACCTCCACGAGCGTGACGTCGGCGCCGTTTTCCTTCAGGGCCAGGGCACCGGCGAGGCCGGCCATGCCGCCGCCCACTACCAGGACATCGGTGGTCGCTGCGTCGTTAGACATGAGATTCTCCTACTGCTTTTGAGGTTTTGTTCTTGGTGACGATGAAGCCGAGCAGGACAGCTGCTGCGGCGGCGGCTCCGGCGAATGCCAGGAAGTTTGAGTTGACGCCCAGTCCCGCGGCGAGCAGCAGCCCGCCCACCTGGGGTGCGGCCACTGCGCCGATGCGGCCTACGCCCAGCGCCCAGCCCAGCGCGGTGCCGCGCAGGTGTGCCGGGTAGTGGCTGGCCACGGCGGCGATGATGAGGCACTGGGTGCCGTGCGTGCCCACGCCGGCGAGCACCAGCATGAGGTAAACGACGGCGACCGGCGGCCCGGTGACCAGGACCAGCAGCCCGGCGGCGGCCACGGCGGCTGCCGCGATGGCGGTGGGAACGGGACCGAAACGGGTACCGGCCCAGGCAGTGATCACGGAACCGGCCACGGCGCCCAGGTTCAGGGCCAGGGCAAAGGTCAGGGCGGAACCGAGGTTGTAGCCGGCCAGCTGCATGAGGTTTGGCAGCCAGGTTCCCAGGCCGTACCAGGCGAAGAGGGTGACCAGGGTGGCGACCGCGTACAGCACGCTGAGGCCGAGGAAGGGCGGGCGGAGCAGCGAGCCGAAGCCCACCGGTTCCCTGGCAGCGGCTTTGCCGTCCGCGGCGGACTCCTCAGAGGGCAGGGTTTCGGGCAGGTAGCGCAGCCCGAGCGGGATGACCACCACCAGTGCCAGGACCGCCACGAGGAACATGACGGGCCAGCCGAATGCGGGGATGAGCGGGATGCCCACCAGCGCGGCAATGGATCCGCCGATGGGAACACCGGACATCATCAGGGTGGCAATGGTGGAGCGCCACTTGGCCGGAACCAGTTCTGCCACGAGGGCGTTGGCGGACGGCACCAAACCGCCCAGGCCGATGCCCGCGAGCAGCCGCAGGGCACCGAAGATGAAGGCGTTGGGCGCGAAGGCGCACAGGATGGTGAACACGGAGAACACCACGGCGCAGCCGATGATGGTCCGGCGGCGGCCCCAGGAGTCGGACATCCGGCCGGCGAAGATGGCGCCCACCATCATCCCGATGAAGGCCATGGATCCGACGGTGCCGGCGGTGGCCTTGGTCAGCCCCCAGCCGGTATCGCTGATGAGGGATCCCTGAACTGTGCCGTAGACAATGAGGTCATAGCCGTCGAAGACCACCAGCAGCCAGCAAACCAGGACGGCCAGCACCGAGCGCCTGGGGAAAGCGGCACCCGGGCGTTCGCCGGATGGGGAGCCCGCGCCGGCTCCGGCCGGGGCGGAGCCCGGGACAGCGCGCTGCGGCACTGCAGCGGAAGGGGTGTGATTCATCCCACCACTGTGCTGGCAGGCTGCCCGTGACGCCTATAACATTCTGTCATGCAGAATCTTCCAGCCCGGAAGCTGCCGACGTACCCCATCGAGGCCGTGGACAACGCCCTGCAGCTCCTCCAGCTGCTGCGTGACGTGGGCAGCCTTCGGCTCAAGGACGCGGCGGAGGAACTCCAGGTGGCGCCATCCACGGCCCACCGGCTCCTGGCCATGCTGGTCTACCGGGGGTTCGCCGTCCAGGACGAGTCCCGCCGCTACGTCCCCGGTCCGGCCATGGGGGCAGGGCCCGCGGGCGTGAGCTGGACGCGTCCGCTGCGGGAAATCTCGCGGCCGCATATGGAGCTGTTGTCCTCGCGGACCAGTGAAACCGTGAATTTGATGATCAGGGTGGGCACGAAAGTGCGGTTCCTGGACACGGTGGAGGGCACGAACGCGCTGCGCGTGGGAGACCGTCAGGGGACAGTAATGCCCGCCAACAAGGCCTCCGGCGGCAAGGCCATGTTGGCGGAACTTGACCCCGCCATGCTGGAGCAGCTGTTCCGCAGCCCCAACGCAGAAATCGGTGGCGACATCATCCCGGACGACGAGTACCCAGGGTTTCTCCGGGAACTGGACACCATACGCATCAACGGGTTCGCCGCCAACTTCGAGGGCACCGAGGAAGGCATCAGCGCTTTCGGAATGGCCATCCACAACGGCCGGGGAAATGTGGTGGGCGCCATCAGCGTTGCCACCCCGGTGGCCCGGTTCCGGCGGCTGTTCGACGCCGGACTGGTGGCCGTGATGATGGAGACCCGGCGTCAACTCGAGATCGACATTGCCGCCAACCCGGCGGGTGCGGCAGGCGGGACCTGAACCAGCAGCGCAAGCAGCATTCTGCACAACAGAATATGTTGGGGATCACAGCACGCATGACCCTAGTGTCGGATCCACGCCGCAAACAGTTCCGCACGCAAGGAGAAGGCCACCGTGTCCATCAGCGCCGATAACCCCACGCACGAGTCCGTTGCCCAAGGCATGACCGTCCCGGAACCCACCCCGGAAGAAGCCTCCCAGCTGGAGCAGCTTTACCGCGACTTCAACAGTGAAAACCTCATTCCGCTGTGGACCGAGATCGCGGACCTGATGCCGATGGTCCCCTCCCCCAAGGCTGTGCCGCACGTCTGGCGGTGGAACGACCTGTACCCGCTTGCTGCCCGTGCCGGGGACCTGGTTCCGGTGGGCCGCGGCGGCGAGCGCCGCGCCATCGCCCTCGCCAACCCGGGCCTCGCCGGTACCCCGTATGCCACACCCACGCTGTGGGCGGCGATCCAGTACCTCGGCGGACACGAGACCGCGCCGGAGCACCGCCATTCCCAGAACGCCTTCCGGTTCGTCGTCGAGGGTGAGGGCGTATGGACCGTGGTGAACGGCGATCCCGTCGCCATGCGCCGGGGCGATTTCCTGCTGACCCCGGGCTGGAACTTCCACGGCCACCACAACGATACGGACCAGCCGATGGCGTGGATCGATGGGCTGGACATCCCGTTCGTGCATTACGCCGACGCCGGGTTCTTCGAGTTCGGGACCGAACGCGTCACGGATGAAGCCACGCCGGACATTTCCCGCTCCGAACGGTTGTGGGCCCACCCCGGCCTGCGCCCGCTCTCGGGCCTCGATGACACCACAAACTCCCCCATCGCTGCCTACCGCTGGGAGCACACCGACGCCGCGCTCCGTGAGCAGCTGCTTCTGGAGGACGAGGGCCACCCGGCCACAGTGTCCCAGGGCCACGCCGCCGTCCGTTACACCAATCCCACCACCGGCGGCGACGTCATGCCCACCATCAGGGCCGAGTTCCACCGCTTCCGCGCCGGCGCTTCCACCGAGCCGCTGCGCGAGGTGGGCTCCAGCGTCTGGCAGGTCTTCGACGGCACCGGCACCGTGGTGCTCGACGGCGAACGCAAGGAACTCGCGAAAGGCGACCTGTTCGTGGTCCCGTCCTGGGCCAAGTGGTCCCTGGAAGCCTCGGCCGGCGGTGAGTTCGACCTGTTCCGCTTTTCCGACGCCCCCATTTTCGAACGCCTGAACTTCAACCGCACCTACATCGAAGGACGCACCAAGTAATGAGACTCCTCACCCTCCGCCTCTCCGCCGGCAGCGAAGCGCGCACGACGGCGGTCCGCCAGGACGGCGATACGCTCACCGAGATCCCGGGCTTCTCCGACGTCGGCGCCTTGCTGCAGGACCCCGCCTGGGAAACCACCGCGAAGGCCGCCAACGGCGCAACGCACGCGCTCGACGGCGCCGACCTGGCCGCCGTCGTGCCCTCCCCGGGCAAGATCATCTGCGTGGGCCACAACTACCGCAACCACATCAAGGAGATGGGCCGGGAAGTCCCCGAGCACCCCACCTTGTTCGCCAAGTACGCAGAATCCCTGATCGGCCCCAATGACGACCTCGCCCTGCCCCAGGAATCGGACACGGTGGACTGGGAAGCCGAGCTCGCCGTCGTGATCGGCAAGACCGGCCGCCGCATCCCCGAAGCCGAAGCCGCGGACCACATCGCGGGGTACGCCGTCCTGAACGACGTCTCCATGCGCGACTACCAGTTCCGCACTATCCAGTGGCTGCAGGGCAAGACGTGGGAGAAATCCACTCCGTTCGGCCCCGCCCTGGTCACCAAGGACGAATTCACCGCCGGACCGCTGATGACCTCAGCCGTAGACGGTGAAGTCCAGCAGTCCACCCCCACGTCCGACCTGGTGTTCACCCCCGAATTCCTGGTGTCCTACATCTCCACGATCATCACCCTGAACCCGGGCGACGTGATCGCCACCGGAACCCCCGGCGGCGTGGGCCACGCGCAGGACCCCAAGCGCTACCTGCAGGAGGGCCAGGTCCTGGTGACCACCGTCGAGGGCCTGGGCCAGCTGACGAACCGCATGGTCAAGGAAGCCTGATGGTTGCCCGGCACGACCAGACCACGGACCCGGTCCTGCTGGACGGGCTGCTCCAGGCACGGCGCGGCACGGCGTTCTTCGCGCGCAAGCTCAACGAGCTCACTGACGCTGACCTGGACGGCGGCTCCCTCCTGAGCGGCTGGACCCGCCGGCACGTTGTGGCCCACGTGGGCTACAACGCCCGGGCGATCGCCCGGCTGGTGGAGTGGGCCGCCACCGGGGTGGAGACCCCGATGTACCCGTCGGTGGAGGTCCGGAACCACGAGATCGATTTCGGTGCCACGCTGAGCCCCATCGCGCTGCGGAACCTGTTCGACCATTCGGCGGTCCACCTGAACGTCGAATGGCGCGACCTGCCCGCCGATTCCTGGCACCACAAGGTCAAGACCGTGCAGGGCCGCGTGGTTCCCGCCGAGGAAACGGTGTGGATGCGCACCCGGGAAGTCTGGGTGCACGCCGTGGACCTGGACAACGGGGCATCCTTCGCCGACATCCCCGCGCCCGTCCTGGCCCGCCTGCTCAAGGACATCACCGGCGCCTGGTCCACCCGCGGCACGGACAAGGACCTGGTGGTCGAAGTGACGGACCAGCCCTCCGCACTGGTTTACGGCGACACAACGGCTGGCTCGCCCGTGATGGTTTCCGGCCCGCTGGCGGCCATCGCCCAGTGGGCCACCGGACGATGCACCGCCGGCGTCACGGCGCGACGGGCCGGTGAAGCGGTTGAACCCGCACCCGCGGCCCCGGCCTGGATCTGAGCCGCAACCCGCGCCGACGCTCCGGGACCGCGGGGCCCGGTGGCGTCAGGCCGGGTTGCCGGGCGGCCGGTAGGAAATCTCCGCGGCCACTTTGAGGGCTTCCATGGTTTCCTCGACCGTGAGCAGCACCGTGGTTTCGAAGGAGCTCAGCGCGCCTCCTCCGCTGATGGCCAGTGCTACCGCGGCCATGGAAACGTTATCCGGGGCCTCCCACAGGTTGTAGCCGTCATGGGCGCCGAAGCCGTACCAAAAACCATGGAGCTTGCCGCCCACGGATTCGATGTAGGCCTGGGCAGCTTTCCGGCGGTCTTCCGGATTCCGCGTCAACCGTGACCACGTCTCCGGGGTGTAACTGAACTTTGAGAGATAAAGGGGCATGGCCCTCTCCTATCGCCCGCTGCTGAACTGTGGCCGGTTGGTGGCTTCCGGCTGGCCGGAGCCACCAACCGCAAGTACGGCTACAGCTTGTCGGTGCGGTCCTCGCCGCCCCTGTGGCCGCCGCCGCGGAGGTTCTCCTGGACTTTGCCGAAGAGGTCCTTGATGGTGGATTCCGCGTTACTGATGACATCCACCGGCACATACACGTCATGCGTGGCCGGGAGGTCGTACTCGTCCTTCAAGTGCGTGCCGTTTCCGACTCCCTGCAGTGACAGGTAAACCATGGCTTCCGTCCGCGCGATCCCGGCAAGTCTTCCAAACACCACGGTGAACTCATTGGGCTGGAAGGTGATGGTCTGGCCGATGTGGCTGCGGCCAAGTTCACCGGCCGGAACAACCTTTTCTGACTGGCTTCCGGTGTAGTCCATGAACTTCTCCTTAGATCGCCTGCACTGATGAAATGCAGTCTATCGCCGGGCGGCGCGGACGTGGCCGGCACTTTTCTTCACACGAACGCAGCGGGACCGGGCCGGGACTTGGGAGCGCAGCCCGGCCCTGCAAGACTGGTCAAAGCAGCCGCAAGCCACCGGATCCGCCAGGAGAATGCCATGCCCCATCAGGACCACGCCGCTTCACGCCGCAGCAGGCTCACGGACGTACTCGGCATTGACGTACCGGTGGTGCTCGGCCCCTTCGGCGGCGTGTCTTCCGTGGCGCTTACCGCGGCGGTGTCCGCCGGCGGCGGGCTGGGTTCGTACGGCCTGTACGGGTACGACGGCGCCGCGATCCTCAAGACGGCGGCGCAGCTTCGCGCCGCCACGGCCAAGCCGTTCGCCCTTAATCTGTGGGTGCCCACCGGCAGCGAAACGACGGAGCTGCCCCGGACAGAGTTCGACAGCTATGTCCGGGCGCTCCAGCCCTATTTCGATGAGCTTGGCCTCGAATTACCGGAGATGCCGGCGCGCTTCATGGCCGACTACGGCGAGCAGGTGGAGGCGACGCTGGAAGCCGCCCCCGCCGTCGTCAGCTTCGTGTTCGGCGTCCCCGCGCCGGAAATAGTGGATGAAGCGCACCGGCGCGGCATCAAAGTGGCCGGCACCGCCACTACCGTGGAAGAAGCCCTGGCACTTGAGGCGGGCGGCGTGGATGCCGTGGTGGCCAGCGGCATGGAGTCCGGCGGCCACCGTGTGTCCTTCCTTCGCCCGGCCGAGGAATCCCTGGTGGGCACGTTCTCCCTGGTCCCGCAGGTGGCCGATGCCGTCAGCATCCCTGTCATCGCCGCGGGCGGCATCGCCGACCGCCGCGGGTTCGCCGCGGCCCTGGCTCTGGGTGCCGACGGTGTCCAGGTTGGCACGGCCTTCCTGGCCACCAGTGAATCGGCCGCCGCGCCGGCCTACCGGGAGCTGCTGCACAGCCCGGCTGCAGGAAACACTGTCCTGACCCGCGCGCTGAGCGGCCGGCTGGCACGCGGAATCCCCAACCGGGTTACCTCGGAACTGGCGCCACCGGCCATCGCTCCGTTCCCCGTCCAGAACTGGCTGACCGGCAGGTTCCGTCCGACAGCCGCCGCTGCCGGAAATACGGACCTCATGTCCCTGTGGGCGGGGCAGTCTGCGCGGCTCGTCCGGCACCAGGGCGCTGCGGATGTCCTGGCGGAGCTGCTGGCCGGGGCCTAAAGCGGCTGCTCCTCCCTGCTTGTCCGCTGCGGTTGTCCACATACCGTCAGCCCGGCACCGTAACGTCCCCGGTTCCCCGGTAGAATCGCACGGGCAGGAACAGCCGCTGTTTCCTGCCGTTGTCCGCACCACCGCACGGGGAGGGGAGAGTCAGTGCCGGCACACCGCACACCCTTCCACCTCCTCCGCGCCTCGGCCCTTGCAACCGGCATCCTGACCCTCGCCGCCGGCGCCCACGTGGCCGGCGGCGGTCAGCTTCCCGCTCCGGGGATCCTCCTCGCCATCCTGGCGCTTACGGGTCTCGCCAGCACCGCCGCCACCAGGCTCAAGCTCTCCTTCCCGGCCATGGCCGGTCTGATGGGCGGCGGGCAACTGGCGCTGCACGAACTGTTCGCCACGTTCAGCGTGCCCTCACAGCCTTCCGTTCCCGTGGCAGCCTATGCAGGCCACCAGCACGGCGTGCCGGCGCTCCCGCCGGAGCTGCTGGCCATGGCCGGGCATGTGGGCGGCCCCGCAGACCCGTCGTCGGGTTCCCTCATGCTGGCCGCGCACGCGCTGGCAACCCTCGGATGTGCCCTTCTGCTGGCCAAGGGCGAAGCAGCGCTCTGGGCCCTGGCCGGCTGGCTGAGGCCCCTCGCCGGCCTTCCCGCACCCCTGGCGTTCAACGACGCCGGGCCAGTTCCCGCAGCACTTCCCCCAACCGCCGCTCCGCTCCGCCCCTGGCGGAACCTGCGGCAGGACAGCCGACGCGGCCCGCCTTCCGCCGTCGCGCTTTCCTCCTGACCCGCACCGGCACCGCACACCGGCCCGGGCATTCCCAGAAACTTTTGCACGCCGCGTATGGCGTGCGCCAGAAAGGCAACCCATGAATTCCTCAACACTTCGCCGTACCCTGACCACAGCCGCAGCCGGCACCGCCGCGCTGATCCTGGCAGGCGCCGGAGCCGCGTCCGCCCATGTGGGCGTGACGCCGGACAAGACCTCAGCCAACTCCTATGCGCTGCTGACCTTCGCCATCCCCCACGGCTGCGAGGAATCCGCCACCACCAAGGTGGCCATTAGCCTGCCGGCAGAGCTCAACGATGCCCAGCCCACCGTGAATCCCAACTGGACAGCGGAGAAGGTGACCGAACAGCTCGCCGAGCCGAAAAAGCTCGCCGACGGCAGTTCCATCACGAAGCGGACCAGCCAGATCGTCTACACGGCCAAGACGCCCCTGGCGCACGAACTCCGTGACACGCTGGTCCTGTCCGTCAAGCTTCCCGATGCCGCCGGCACCACCCTGAATTTCCCCACGCTGCAGACGTGCGAGTCCGGCCAGACGGACTGGTCTGAAATCGCCAAGGACGGCCAGGACCCGCACTCACTGAAGGCGCCGGCCCCGTCCATCACCATCACCGAGGCCGCCGCGTCCGACGGGAACGGTGCCACCGCGGCCGCGGCAACCCACACGGAACAGGCAGCGTCCGTGACGGACAGCGGCGCCGATGCCCGCAGCTGGGCCGGCCTCGGGGCCGGCGTGGCCGGGCTGGTACTCGGCGGGCTCGCGCTGCTTCGGAGCGGCGCACGCCGGAAGGCGGCCGACAGCACCAAGTAGCCCCGGTTTGATGCCCGGATCATCACGATCCGGGCATCAAATTGCCTTGGGACCACGTGGCATCGTTGACGCCGCCCCGGACTGCCGCGAAGGTGGTGGCATGAGGTCTCAGAAAACACTCCAGGGGATAACCTTGTCGACGGCCGGCGTGGCGGCTGTCCTGCTGCTTGCATCATGCGGTCTCGGCCAGCCGCAGAGCCAAACGACTACCACCCCGGCCGGGCCGGGGACGGGCTCCGCCAGCCCTTCGCAGTCCGCACCCCCGGCTACAACGGCCGCGCCGCCGTCGTCCGCCGCCCCTGCCACCACCACGCCGGCAGGGCCCGGACTGTGCAAGGCGGCCGGGCTGTCCGCCGCCACCGACGCCACCGGAGGGGGCGCCGCAGGAAGCGTCTACATGAAGCTCAACCTCACCAATACCGGCAGCGAACCCTGCATCCTCAAGGGCTTCCCCGGCGTGTCCCTCGCAGCGGACGCGGCAGGCGGCCCCATCGGCGCGGCGGCCGACCGGGACGAGTCCGTTCCTGTCACGGATGTCCTGCTGGAACCGGGTCAAACCGGCTGGGCCCAGCTGCGCTACACGCAGGCAGGCAATTACACGGATTGCTCACCGGTTGAGGCGGCCGGCTACCGGATCTACCCGCCGGAGGACACCGCGTCCCTTTTCCTGGCCCAGCCCACCACTGCCTGCAACAACGCAGAGATCAAACTGCTGACCATCGGCGCTTTCCAGCCCGCCTGAGGCGACTGCTCCACGCCACGCAAAAGCAGGCGGTCCCGGCATCTGCCGGACCGCCTGCTTTTGTCTCTGGTGGTACTCAGGCCGTGGTGCGCCCGGTCCGTGCTGTCCGGCGGGAAAGGGCCACCCCCAGGCCGATCATGGCAACGCCAAGGACGAAGTGCAGCCAGTTGTCAGCGGTGTTGACCGGAACAAAGTTGGCTGCCGAATCCTGGCCGATCAGCAGGCCATAGAGCCACAGGACCAGGTAGATGGCGCCGCCGCCGATCAGGTAGTTCCTGGACTGCGCGGCGCTGCCGGCCATGGCGATTCCCGCGACGCCGAAGAGCAGGTGCACGATGTTGTGCAGGATGGACACCTGGAAGATGCCCAGGAGCAACGCCTCGGAACCGTGCCCGGCAAAGCCGAGGCTCTCGTAGTTGGACGTGATGCCCGGGATGAAGCCCAGAACCCCCACCAGGAGGAAGACGGCGCCAACTGCCAGGGTTGCTTTTTGGATGTTGGTCCGGCCTGCGGTGCGACCGGTGGAACTCATGCTGGTCATGATGTCTCCTGCTTTCAGTCGTATAAGTGCACGTCATCGCCGCCGGGTCCTGCCTGACCATAGACTTAACCCCCGACAAGCTAAGTATACTTACCAAATCATCTGTGGAAAGGCAGGGCCCATAACGGACCCATCACAGATCGGCCCGGAGGGCCGTCGGATGAGGCAGGGTGAACTGGCATGGCGTCGATCTGGCTGGACCGCAAAAAAGCTTTCACTTCCGATCCGTTTGAGGCAGGAACCACCTACGACACAGTGGTGGCCGGCGCCGGGCTGACAGGGCTGGTTACCGCCCTCCTCCTTGCCCGTGCCGGGCAGAAGGTCCTGGTGGTGGAGGCCCGGTATCCGGGCGCCGTCACCACCGGGAACACCACCGCCAAGGTGTCCCTGCTGCAGGGAACCTTCCTCTCCCGGTTGGCGCGGCAGTATTCGCCCCAACAGGTTCAGGCCTACGTGGACGGGAACCGGGAAGGCCAGGCATGGCTGTTGCGCTACCTCGACGAGCAGGGCGTCGCGTACCAGCGCCGGGACGCCTACACGTACGCCACCAGCGCCCAGGGCACGGAGAAACTCCGGGAAGAAGCCAGTGCCTCGACCACCGCCGGACTGGACGTGGAGTACGTGCGCGACGCCGGGCTGCCCTTTGCCGTCCACGGCGCCGTCCGTCTCGCGGACCAGGCACAGATCCACCCCATGCAGGTCCTGGACGCACTTACCGCCGACATCCGGAGCCGTGGCGGCGCGGTGGTGGGCGGCGTGCGGCTGCGGGATGTGACGGGCAGCAGCCCTTCAGCAGTCAAGACCGACAAGGGAACCGTGCGTGCTGACCGGGTGGTCCTGGCCACCGGCATCCCCGTGCTGGACCGCGGCCTCTATTTCGCCAAGCTCCAGCCCAGCCGTTCCTATGCGGCGGCCGTGGAACTGCCGGAGGGCCAAGAGCCGCCACCCGGCATGTACATCTCGGTGGAACAGCCCACCCACTCCCTGCGCGATGTCGAGACGGACGGCCGGCGGCTCCTGCTGGTGGGCGGCCACGGACACCACGTTGGCCGGACGGCATCCGAAAAGGCGCACCTCGACGGGTTGCTGGACTGGACCCGGCAGCACTTTCCGGGAGCGGTCACCACGCATACGTGGTCCGCCCAGGACTACCTGCCCACCAACCTGATGCCGTTCTTCGGCAAGCTTCCCCGCGGCAGGGGGCACATCTATTTCGGTACCGGCTACAACAAATGGGGCATGACCAACGCCGTAGCAGCTTCCCTGGACATTGCCGCGGACATCCTGGGTGGAAACCTGCCCTGGGCCCAAACCATCCACCGCCGCGTGACGTCCCCCGCCGGTGCGCTGTCCGCCGTCGCCCTCAACGCCGGGGTGGCCGCGAAGCTTGCCACCGGCTGGGGTCCGTTGGCCGCCGAAGGGCTGGCAACCGAAGGCGGGAAGGTACTGAAGAGGGACAAGGAACGCCCTTCCGCAACGCCTCTGGCGGATCCCGTTCCGGCAGAAGGCACCGGCGCGGTCTACCGCGACGGCACCAGGCCAGTGGCGGTCTCCACCGTGGACGGCACCACCTGCAGGCTTTCCGCCGTGTGCACGCACCTGGGCGGCATCCTGCACTGGAACGACAGCGAGCGCAGCTGGGACTGCCCGCTTCACGGCTCCCGCTTCAGCAGCGACGGAACGCTCCTGGAAGGACCTGCCACCCGCAACCTGCCACAGGCCGGAAAGGATTGATGGGCCGCTCCCCCGGGCCGTCCTGTCGGTGGCGTGGGGCATGATGGAGGAATGAACCAGGAAGAGCCTTCCACGGACGGCCGGGGCGCCGTGGCCACAGCGCCAATGGGCCAATTTACCCGGCCCACCCGCGACTGGTTCATGGGCGCCTTCACCGAACCCACCCCCGCCCAGGACGGCGCCTGGAACGCCATCTCATCGGGCTCGCATGCCCTGGTGGTGGCACCCACCGGGTCCGGCAAAACCCTTGCCGCATTCCTGTGGGCACTGGACCGGCTCCTTTCGGCAGTGCCCGCGACAGAAACGGAAATCCCTGCGGAAGCTGCCGAACCCGCCGCTGTGGCCGGCGCCAAAGGAACCAAAACCCCGGCGAAAGCCCGCAAGCCCCGTGCGCCCAAGCGTAAAACCAAGGTGCTGTACATTTCGCCGCTGAAGGCACTGGGCGTGGACGTGGAACGGAACCTGCGTTCCCCGCTGATCGGCATCACGCAGACAGCCAAGCGGCTGGGACTGCCCGCCCCGCTGATCACCGTGGGCGTCCGGTCCGGAGACACCACCACGGCGGACCGGCGGGCACTGCTGAGCAACCCGCCGGACATCCTCATCACCACGCCCGAGTCCCTCTTCCTCATGCTCACATCCCGGGCCAGGGAGACACTCACCGAGGTGGACACCATCATCATCGATGAAGTCCACGCCGTTGCCGGCACTAAGCGCGGAGCCCACCTGGCTGTTTCACTGGAGCGCCTGGACGCGCTGCTGCCCAAACCCGCACAGCGGATCGGACTTTCCGCCACCGTGGAGCCCAAGGAACTCGTGGCCCAGTTCCTTGCCGGCACCGCTCCCGTCGAAATCGTGGCCCCGCCGTCCAAGAAGAACTGGGACCTTACGGTGTCGGTACCGGTGGAGGACATGTCCGATCTCCAAGGTGCAGCGGGAGCGTTCGACTCCGGCCCCGCCTCCGGGCTGCAGCCGCAGGCGTCCATCTGGCCCCATGTGGAGGAAAAAATCGTTGACCTGGTGCTGGCCAACCAGTCCACCATCGTCTTTGCCAACTCCCGCCGGCTGTCTGAACGGCTGACGGCGCGCCTCAACGAAATCTATGCTGAACGCCAGCTCATGGCCGCGGGCGGCGGCTGGGACGGCCCACTGGCGGACGGCGCGGAGGCGTTCGGTGCGCCGGGCGGTGGCTCCGCGCCGGCGTCGGCCCTGCCTGCCTCCACTGCGACTCCCGCCCACATGATGGCACAGGCCGGGAGCTCCGCGGGGGCCGACCCGGTGCTGGCTCGCGCACACCATGGCTCGGTGTCCAAGGACCAGCGCGCGCTCATCGAGGACGACCTCAAATCCGGACGGCTGCGGTGCGTGGTTGCCACATCCTCGCTGGAACTCGGCATCGACATGGGCGCGGTGGACCTGGTGGTCCAGGTGGAGTCACCGCCATCGGTGGCCAGCGGTCTCCAGCGCGTGGGGCGCGCCGGGCACCAGGTGGGCGAAATCTCGCAGGGCGTCCTGTTCCCCAAGCACCGGGCGGACCTGGTGCACACGGCCATCACCGTGGAACGCATGCTGGACGGCAAAATCGAACGGCTCAGCATCCCCGCCAACCCCCTGGACATCCTGGCGCAGCAGACGGTGGCCGCCACCGCCCTGGGCAGCATCGACGTCGAGGAATGGTTTGCAACAGTCCGCCGGTCCGCCCCTTTCGCTTCGCTCCCCCGCTCCGCGTTCGAGGCCACCCTGGACCTGCTGGCCGGCCGCTACCCGTCCGACGAATTCGCCGAACTGCGGCCACGGATCATCTGGGACCGCAATGAAGGCACCATCGAAGGAAGGCCCGGTGCCCAGCGGCTCGCCGTGACCTCCGGCGGAACCATCCCGGACCGCGGCCTGTTCGGCGTCTACATCATCGGCACTGAGATGGAAGGCTCGGCCTCCCCCTCGGAGGACGGCAAGCCGGCTCCGGCCCCCAAAGGTGGCCGGCGCGTTGGCGAACTGGACGAGGAAATGGTGTACGAATCCCGCGTGGGCGATGTCTTCGCGCTCGGTGCCACCAGCTGGAAGATCGAGGACATCACGCATGACCGTGTGCTGGTTTCCCCGGCTTTTGGGCAGCCCGGCAAGCTGCCTTTCTGGAAGGGTGATTCACTGGGCCGGCCGGTGGACCTGGGCCGCGCCCTCGGCGCCTTCGTGCGTGAGCTGTCAGCCTCCGACGCCGGACCAGCCGCCGAACGCTGCCAAGCCAGCGGGCTGGACGCCTTCGCCGCCAACAACCTCATCCAGTACCTCTCCGAACAGAAACAGGCCACCGAGGTGGTCCCCAGTGACACCACACTGGTGGTGGAACGGTTCCACGACGAACTCGGCGACTGGCGCGTGATCCTGCACAGCCCCTTCGGCATGCCGGTCCATGCACCGTGGGCCCTGGCCGTGGGCCAGCGGCTCCACCAGCGGTACGGCCTGGACGGCTCTGCCATGGCCGCCGACGACGGCATTGTGCTGCGGGTGCCGATGATGGAGGATGAGCCCCCGGGCGCCGAGCTGTTCCTTTTCGACCCCGAGGAACTGGAGCAGATCGTCACGGCCGAGGTGGGCGGCAGTGCCCTGTTCGCTTCACGGTTCCGCGAGTGCGCTGCCCGTGCCCTGTTGCTGCCGCGGCAGACCCCCGGCAAGCGCCAACCCCTGTGGCAGCAGCGGCAGCGGTCAGCCCAGCTGCTGGATGTGGCACGGAAATACCCCACGTTCCCCATCGTTCTGGAGACAGTCCGCGAATGCCTCCAGGACGTCTACGACCTTCCGGCGCTGAAGGACATTGCAGCCGCCGTCGAACGCCGCGAACTGCGGGTAGTGCAGACCACTACACAGCAGCCATCACCGTTCGCCAAGTCCCTGCTCTTCGGCTACGTTGCCCAGTTCCTGTACGAGGGCGATTCCCCGCTGGCGGAACGGCGCGCCGCTGCGCTTGCTTTGGACTCCACCCTCCTGAACGAGCTTTTGGGCCGGGTGGAGCTGCGCGAGCTCCTGGATGCCAAGGTCATCGACGCCACCGAACGCGAACTCCAGCGGCTGGTGCCGGACCGCAGGGTGCGGGGACTTGAGGGTGTGGCCGACCTCCTGCGGCTCCTTGGCCCGCTGGCCCCGGACGAAGCCGCCGCCCGGCTGGAGCCGGCAGCAGGGATTGAGCCCGCAACGGCCGGGGAGCCCGGCGAAACCCCGGTGGCTGGGGCCGCCGGGACCGCGGACGCCCAGGCCGACACAGACTCTGCCGACGACCCCGTCCTTGAGCCTGTTGAAACCGCGCCGCTCCACACCGCCTCAGCCACTGTTGAGGAGGCCACCGCCCACCTCGTGGCGCTGCAACGGGCCAACCGCGCCATCAAGGTCAACATCGGCGGGGCGGAACGCTTCGCTGCCGTGGAGGACGCGGCCCGCCTTCGTGATGCCATCGGCGTTCCTTTGCCCATGGGCGTGCCGCTGGCGTTCATCGAGCCCGTGGCGGACCCGCTGGGCGACCTCGTGTCCCGCTATGCCCGCACCCACGGGCCCTTCACTGCTGCTGAAGCCGCCGCCCGGCTGGGATTGGGCGTCGCCGTGGTGGGCACTGCCCTCAAACGCCTTGCCGACGACGGCCGCGTGGTTGAAGGCGAATTCCGGCCCCACGCAACGCCCGCCGCAGCCGGTCCGGAGTCCGCGCCAACCGGAGCGGAGGACGGCGGACTGCGGGACGGGGACGGACGGCAGGGAGAGATCCTGCGCGAAACCGTGCACGCGGCCGTCAGCGAATGGTGTGACGCCGAAGTGCTGCGGAAGCTCCGGCGGCGGTCCCTGGCCGCACTGCGCGCCGAAGTGGAACCCGTGGACGCCGCCGCTTACGGACGATTCCTCCCTGCCTGGCAAAACGTCCGGGTCCCGGGCGGCGGGCGGGGGCAGCCGGCGCTGCGGGGACTGGACGGCATCGTCACCGCAATCGACCAGCTGTCCGGCGTCCCCATCCCGGCGTCGGCCTGGGAACCCCTGATCCTGGCCGGCAGGGTGTCCAACTACCAGCCCGCCATGCTGGACGAGCTCATGGCGGCCGGCGAAGTCCTCTGGTCCGGAGCCGGTGCATTACCGGGAAATGACGGCTGGATCAGCCTCCACCTGGCCGACTCAGCGGAGCTGACGCTGAACCCTGCACCGGACTACGAACCGGGTGATGCCGGCCTGCGGCTCCTCGACCATCTCCGGAACAACGGCGGCGGATACTTCTTCCGCCAGCTCACGGAGGTTGCGGGAGGCATGGACTCGGTGCTCAGCGACCAGGAAGTGGTGTCCGCCCTCTGGGATCTCGCCTGGGCGGGACGGATCACCGGTGACACCTTCGCACCCGTCCGGTCGCTGATCGCGGGCGGCCATACGGCCCACCGGCAGGTGGCGAAGGCTCCCCGGTCCAGGGCTCCACGGCTGAACAGGCTGGGCCGCTCCCACGGTACCGGGCTGATGGGCTCGGCGGGCTTGGCCGGCGGGCGGTACGGTTCCCAGGGTGCAGCCGCTACTCCCCCAACCGCTGCCGGCCGCTGGTCCGCCCTTCCGCAGCCGGAACTGGATGCCACCATCCATGCCCGGGCTACGGCCGAGCTTCTGCTCGACAGGTATGGGGTGGTGACCCGGGGTTCGGTCATGGCAGAGCAGATCCTGGGCGGCTTCGGCCTGATGTACAAGGTCCTGGCCAGGCTCGAGGAAGCCGGACGTTGCCGCCGCGGGTACTTCATTGAACACCTCGGTGCGGCGCAGTTTGCTGTCCCCGCAACGGTGGACCGGCTGCGCTCCTACGCGGAGGATACGCAGATCGCCAAACCCGAGCCCGTGGCCCTTGCCCTGGCCGCCACGGATCCTGCGAATCCCTACGGCGCGGCGCTGCCCTGGCCGGCCCTGCGGGACGATGCCGGCACCGGCCACAGGCCGGGCCGCAAAGCCGGTGCCCTGGTGGTGCTGGTGGGCGGCGCCCTGGTTCTCTACGTGGAACGGGGCGGCAAGACACTGCTGGCGTTCTCCGACGACCCCGCCATCCTTGGCGCCGCCGGCGCCGCACTGGTGGGAGTGGTCACCCGCGGAGCCGTGGACAAGCTGATCATGGAAAAAGTGAACGGCCAGGGGATCCTCGACACCCCCATTGCCGCTGCCCTCAGCGCTGCCGGCGCCTATTCCACTCCCAAAGGTCTGAGGATCCGTGCCTGAGGGAGATTCCGTGTGGCGGGCCGCCCGGCAGTTGCACGAGGCGCTGGCCGGCCAGACACTGACCGCATCGGACTTCCGGGTACCGCGGTTCGCCACGCTGAACCTCACAGGATGGACGGTGACCGAGGTTGTACCGCGGGGCAAGCACCTGCTCATGCGGGTGAAGGGGCCAGAGGACAAGGCCCTCACCATTCACTCCCACCTGAAGATGGAAGGCACGTGGCAGGTCTACCCGCCAGGCGGCAGGTGGCGGAAACCCGGCTTCACAGCGCGGTGCGTGCTGCGAACTGCTGCCGCGGACGCCGTCGGCTTCTCCCTGGGCATCCTGGAAGTGGTGGCGACAGCGAACGAGGACTCCATCGTCGGGTTCCTTGGGCCGGACCTCCTGGGCCCGGACTGGGACCTGGACGAGGCCGAACGCCGGCTCCGGGCACGGCCGGACGTTCCCATCGGCGTGGCCATCCTGGACCAGAGCAACCTTGCCGGCATCGGGAACATCTACCGCTGCGAGGCCTGCTTCCTTTCCGGCGTGCATCCGGCCACCCCAGTGTCGGCAGTGGCGGACCTGCGCACCCTGATGACGGACGCCAAGCAGCTCCTGGAAGCAAACCTGGGCCCCGGCCGCCGCGTCACCATCCTCAACGCCCGCGGCATGCCAGTGGGCAGGATGGCCGGGAGGCCCGGCTACTGGGTGTACCGCCGGGACCAGCGCCCGTGCCTCAAGTGCGGTACACCGGTGCGGCGTGGACTGCTGGGGAAACTGAACGGTGAAGAGGAACGAGACATCTACTTTTGCCCGAAATGCCAGCCCGTCCCGGAATAGCTGGGCTCACCCGCGGCTTCCGGGCCTCCGTCGGGCTTCCCGTCCGAACGCGCCGCCCGGGCCACATTCGGAGCGCCGGCCGGAACCATGAACCAGGGCAGCAGCAGCTGTACCAGCGGCCCGATCGCCAGCGCATAGAGCACCGTTCCCATGCCAACTGACCCGCCCAGCAGCCAGCCTGCCGCGAGGACTGCCACCTCGATGAGGGTGCGGGACATCCGCACGGACCACCCTGTGCGGCGCGCGAGTCCCGTCATCAGGCCGTCACGGGCCCCCGGGCCGAACCTGGCCCCGATGTAGCAGGCCGAGGCGATGCCGTTCAGGACAATGGCGCCCGCCAGCATGCCCACCTGTCCGGCGAGGTTGGACAGGGAGGGAATCAGCGCCAGGCCGACGTCGGCGAAGACACCCACCAGGATGGCGTTGCAGAGGGTGCCGAAGCCGGGCCGCTGACGCAGCGGAATCCACAGCAGGAGCACCAGGAAACTGACAATGATGACCACGACGCCGATACTCAAACCGGTCCGGTTTGCCACGCCCTGGTGGAACACGTCCCAGGGGTCCAGGCCCAGACCGGCACGGATGAACAGGGCCAGGGAAATGCCGTACATGGCAAGGCCGGTGAAAAGCTGAACGATTCTGCGGAGCATCATTGGTCCACCCTCTCATCCAACTGGCATTGATTTACATAGCCAGTTTGAGATACTGGCTACATGGCTCCCTCCCTTGGCGCAGCAGCGCTCGGCCGCATGCTCGGCATCTGGCACCACGGTGGCGCCCCCGCCTACAGGGAACTGGCCGACGTACTCCGGCTCCTGATCCTGGACGGCCGCGTCCCGCTCGACACGGCACTCCCCAGTGAGCGCGCCCTGTGTACCGCGCTGGGCGTCAGCCGGACCACTGTCACCGCCGCCTACGCGGCACTGCGTGAACAGGGGTTCCTCAGCAGCGGACAGGGCAGCCGGGGCAGGACACGCATCCCGGAGCGGACCGCCTTCGGCCCGGCCCTCTACAGCCCGCAAACGTCCGCCACGCCGGCACTGACGGCTCCCGGCCTGGCCGCGCCCGAAGGCCTCATCGACCTGGCCTATTCGGCATTGCCGGCCAGCGGCGAGGTGGTGCACCGGGCCTTCGCGGCGGCGATGACGGAACTGCCGGCGCTGCTGCCGGGATTCGGGTACGACGCCGTGGGGCTCCTGCCGCTTCGCCAGGCCATTGCCGACAGGTATACGGCGGCCGGCGTTCCCACCGGCCCCGGGCAGATCATGGTGACGTCCGGGGCGCAGCACGCGCTGACCATCATCATCCGAACTCTGGCCGACCGCCAGGACAAGGTCCTGGTGGAACACCCCAGCTACCCCAACGCGCTGGACGCCATCCGTGCCGCCCGCTGCAGGCCCGTGCCGGTCGGGTTCGCGGAGTCCGGCTGGGACCTGCCGGCACTGGAAGCCGCCCTGGCGCAGCAGCGTCCCAAGATCGCCTACCTCGTTCCCGATTTCCACAACCCCACAGGCATGATGATGCCCGATGCCCAGCGCCGCCGGCTGGTAGCGGCCGCTGCCACAGCGGGGACCATACTGATCGCGGACGAAACACTGCGGGAGTTGAACCTCGACGGCATCCAGTCCACTCCCCTGGCCGGCTTCAGCAGTGCTGTGGTTTCCGTGGGATCGCTCAGCAAGTCCCACTGGGGCGGCCTGCGCACGGGCTGGATCCGCGCTTCCGAACCGATGATCCAGCGGTTCACTGCGGCCCGGAGCGTCCTGGACCTGGGCGGACCGGTCATGGAACAGCTGGCCGCAGCGCACCTGGTGCGGGCCCTGGAAGAGCCGTTGCCGGCCCTGCTGGAAACCCTTCGGGGCAACCGCGCCGCGCTGCTGGCATTGTTGCGGGAGCATCTGCCGGCCTGGCAAACAGCGTCACCTTCCGGCGGCCTGTCAGTATGGTGCAGGCTGCCGGCCCCCGTCAGTACGGCACTGACCGTGATCGCCCCGGAGCACGGGATCAGGCTGGCCGCTGGGCCCCGGTTTGGGATCGGCGGCGCCTTCGAGCGGTACCTTCGGCTCCCCTTCACCCTCCCGCCCGGCAAACTCGAGGCCGCCGTGCTGGCCCTGCGGGCCGCCCAGGACAGGCTCGACGCCGCACCCCAGCTGCGGCGCTCACTGACGCAGGCCCCCGCCGTCGCCATCGCCTGACGGCAGCCGCCGAAATCGCGGGGCCGCCACGCGAGTTAGCGGGAGCGGCCCGCATTCGCTGTGACGAAACAGCTAATGCAGGCCGCTCCCGCTAAACGGGCATTCTTGTGGCCGGGCACCGGCAGGGCCCACGGGAGGGTGGTGGCCCAGCCGGGCTAGGCGTAGACGCGCTCCAGGAACCCGCTCCAGGCCTTGGCCGTGGTCTCCGAATCGCCGGCGCCACTGAAATCGTGCACCGTCATGCCCACGGGGGCGCCCCAGGCGTTGCGGCCGAAGAACCGGTAGAGGGCATCCGCCGTGCGCAGGCCGAGGAAGTGCTCGTTGGAGAAGTCCACCTCGCCCGCGAGCCGGCCCACGCCGTCGAGCTCGACATCCACGGGGCTGCCCTGCACCGCCGACTCAACGCCCAGCGCCCGGCGGAGCCGTGCAAAGCCGTCCGGCACCTGGGAGCCGGCGGGCCCCTGGATGTCCGTGAACACCACAGGTTTGCCGTCGAAGTGCTGGAGGTACTGGCCCAGGGTGTGCAGGTAGAACTCCGTGTGGCGGCTGGCGCCGTCGTACTGCTCGTCCCAGTTGTCCGCGAAGATCCCGCTATGGACATAGTGCAGGCGCGCCCGGCCGCCGTCCAGCGGTTCCAGGACGTGCTCGAGCTGGTTGAACCAGCCGTCCGGCCCATCCATCCGGGACACCAGGTGCGCGGGGTACTCCTCCACCGTTTTCACGGCAGGCCACTGGTCCGTGGGGAACATCCAGGCGGGAGTCCCTGCGGTGACAGCCTCCCAGACCCGCTCCGGGGTACCGGGAAGCTCGGTGTCGTAGACGATTTCGAAGTTGCGGTTGTCAGTCATGGCCTTGCTCCTTGGGTGCGGGTTCGCGTGAACTTTCGGGGGACGGCTTGAGGACGGGATGCAGTGCCACCACCAGGCGGTGGCGCCGTCCGCGGGAGGAGGTACCGGCGTCATGGTACTTATCCACCAGCTGCGTGACGGCGACGCCCAGCTCCTCGGCGAAGGCGGCACGCTCCGCCGCTGTGCGGAAGGTGATCTCGCCGTCGATGGCAAAGGTGGCAAGCTTTTGCCGGGCCGTCGCGGCTCCGGCGATCAGCTTCCCCACCTCCTGGACCATCCGGCCCGCGAGCGCCAGGAGCCAGAACGCCGAGAACCTGTCGGCAAAGCGCCACGGATCAGGCGACACGGAAGCCAGGGCCGCGGGTGAGATCAGGTAGGAGGCCGCCGTGGCCTGGAGGACACGCTCGGTGACGTTGCCCTTGCGCCGTTCCTCCACCAGTTCCACCAAACCGTGCCGCTCCAGCGATTTGAGGTGGTAGTTCACCTTCTGCCGCGGCAGCCCCACCCGGACCGCCAGCTGGGTGGCGGAGGCGGGCTCCGCCAGTTCGCGGAGGATGGTGGAGCGGATGGGGTCCAGCGAGGCTTCGGCCGCCGCGGGGTCCTCGATTACTGCAATGTCCAACATGGATTAAGTGTGCCAACCGACGACTTTTTTTGTCAAGAACTTTTTTATCGTCGGTAGCACACGCGGTCCGCCGAAAGTGCCCCGGTAGAATGGACCGGTGATGCAATCCCCCCTGCCCGTGCGCGACGGCGTCAACGCCACCCGTTTGCGGCTCCCCGAAGAGGGCCCGTGGGACACCGCCATGGACTACATGATGCACCGCTGGGGCCACATCGATCCGCAGGGCATCGAGGACAGGTTCGACGCCGGCGAGATCGTGGGCGAGGGCGGCGTACCCCTGAGCCGGAACACCAGGCTCGAAGACCACACCTTCATCTGGTACTACCGCACGCTTCCCCCGGAAACCCGGATTCCCGTGGACCTGAGCATCCTGCACCAGGACGAACACCTGCTGGTGGTCGACAAGCCACACTTCCTGCCCACCACCCCCGGCGGTACCTACATCCAGGAATCAGCCCTGGTGCGGCTGCGGAACCAGCTGGACCTGCCGGACCTGATCCCCATGCACCGGCTGGACCGCATGACCGCCGGCGTCCTTCTGTTCTCCACCAACCCGCAGACGCGCGGCAAGTACCAAGTGCTGTTCGAGAAGCGCCAGGTGCAGAAGGAGTACGAGTGCGTTTCGGCCGCTCACCCCGCGCCGGGCCACCCCGCCGTCGACTTCCCCGTGGTGGTCCGCAACCGGATGACCAAGTCCCGCAGCTACCTGCTGGCCGAGGTGGTAGAGGGCGAGCCGAACGCGGAGACGCGGATTGAACAGCTGGAAATGCTCGACGGCGGCGCCTCCGCGGGTGCCGACGGCAGCATGGCGGCGGTGCCGGGCAGCGCCACCCGCCTCGCCAGGTACCGCCTGGAACCGCACACGGGCAAGACCCACCAGCTGCGCGTCCACATGGCCTCACTGGGACTCGGAATCGTCAATGACGCCTTCTATCCAGAGCTCCTGGACAAGGCCCCGGATGACTACGGCAAGCCCCTGCAGCTGCTGGCCCGCGGCATCCGGTTCGTGGATCCGATCTCGGGCAGTCCGGTGGAATACCGGAGCAGCCTTCAGCTCAGCGAAACGGTCCGCCCGCGTTCGCGGACGGCGCCGGAAAACTTCGGGAATCCTGCGGCCTGACCCCGGCAGCCCGGCCGCGAAAGTGCGGTACCTTGTGGCAATGGACTTCGGGAGCGCTGACAGCTGGGGGGAGGCGATCTATTTCTGGATCATCCCCGTGGTCCTTGGCGATGCCATCTTTCCGCCCATCCCGTCCGAAATGGTCGTCATCACCGGCGGCGCTCTGTCTGCTGACGGCAGGGCCAACATCTTCCTGGTGCTCGCCCTCGCCGCCGTTGCATCGTGGACAGGCGACATCGTGGTGTTCCAGCTGTTCCGCCGCCGCCTCAGCCATGTCCTGGACCGCTGGAAATGGGGCCGGCGGGTGCATCAGGGCATCCACGTCGCCCTTGCGAAGGCCGGCAGGTCCTCCACCTACGGGGCCATCATCGGCGCCAGGTTCATTCCGGGCGGGCGGCTTGCCACCTCTGCGGCCGCCGGCATTGCCAATGTTTCGGTCCGGGGATTCAGCCTGTGCGCGGGCCTCGGGGCGGTGCTGTGGGCCTGCTGGTTAGTGGGGCTCGGCTACTTCACCGGCTCGGCAACGAAGCTGCCGTTCTGGGCGAGTTCCCTCATTGGCGTGGTGCTCGGCCTGGTGGTGGGCGCCGTCGTCGGAATTATCGTGACCCGCCGCCGCGGCAACCGCTCCCCCGTGGAGGAGCCCGGCCCGCTGGGCTGAACCGGGGCTGGCATTCTGCCGGCTCCAGCCGCACAGCTTCAGACGGGCAGCCACTTGCCCCGGCTGCGCCGCAGCACGCTCAGGGAACCTGTCAGCGCAACGCGTTCGACGGCGTCGCGCATCATGGCTGCCGATTCCACCGCCTGCCGGTTCTCGCCGCTGTATTCCGTCGCCTCCACCAGGAAGCGCAGGTTGAGCAGCGGCACCCCGCCGGCAATCTGCAGCTGGTGCGACTCGACGTGGTGGCGGGTTCCCAGTGCCTCGACGGCGGCGTCCATCACGGATTCGGGGGCGTTGCCCGGCCGGAGCCCGGTGATCTTCAAGCGGGTCTGGAACGAAGGCATGCCTTCAACCTTATCGAAACGCGCGCTCATATCCCGGCCTTAAAACCCAAACCCCCGCTCACTCTTCTGAAGAGAGTGAGCGGGGGTTCCGGAGATAGGCACCACAAGTGAGCGCGCGTGTGGGTTAGCCGGTGTTGCGGAGCCCGGCTGCCACACCGTTCACGGTGATGAGCATGGCCCGCTGGAGGCGTTCGTCGATCTCGCCGTTGCTCATGCCCTCGCCGGCTTCCGCACGGACACGGCGGAGCAGTTCCACCTGGAGGTAGCTGATGGGATCCAGGTACTGGTCGCGGACCTCGAGGGAGCGCTTGAGCGTGGGCTGGGCGTCCAGGAGCACGTGCTCGCCGGTAAGGTTCTGCACCTCGGCCACCGTGAGTTCGTATTCTTCACGGATGGCACGGAAAATGTGGTGCAGCTCTTTGGGGACGAGGGTGTCCACGTAGTAGCCGGCGATATCCAGGTCCGTCTTGGCGAGCGTCATCTCCACGTTGGAGAGCACGGAGCGGAAGAAGTGCCACTGCCCGATCATCTCCACCAGCTGCTCCGAGTTACCGGCTTCGCGGGCGGCTTTGAGGCCTGACCCCACGCCGAACCAGCCCGGGACGATCTGCCGGGACTGGGTCCAGCCGAAGACCCACGGGATGGCGCGCAGCCCGCCAAGGCCCGCACCGGAATCGGGGCGCTTGGACGGTCGGGAGCCGATGTTCAGCGAGCCGAGCTGCTCCACCGGGGTGGACGCCATGAAGTACGCCGGCAGGTCCGGGTGGTCGATCAGGCTGCGGTACCGCTCG
The DNA here is from genome assembly GCF_001423525.1 of Arthrobacter sp. Leaf137. Classification (GTDB taxonomy): domain Bacteria; phylum Actinomycetota; class Actinomycetes; order Actinomycetales; family Micrococcaceae; genus Arthrobacter. The sequence continues at coordinate 151,504 of NZ_LMOI01000002.1, forward strand.
AAGGCGGCGTCGGAAATGGTTTCCATTACGTGCGCGTAGCGTTCGCGCTGGTCGTCGGAGGTCCGGGGGTCGCGGTGCAGCGCCGAGCCCTGGAGCACGGCGGCCAGCGAAAGCTCCAGGTTTTCGCGGGCAAGCTCAGGCAGCGAGTACTTGTCGGAGATGACCTCGCCCTGCTCGGTGAACTTGATTTCGCCTTCCAGGACGCCGTTGGGCTGGGCCAGGATGGCATCGTAGGTGGGCCCGCCGCCGCGCCCTACGGATCCGCCGCGGCCGTGGAACAGGCGGACGCGGACGCCGTGCTTTGCGGCGATGTCACGCAGCTTGCGCTGGGTCTTGTGGATTTCCCACTGGCTGGTCATCACGCCGGATTCCTTGTTGGAGTCCGAGTAGCCCAGCATGACTTCCTGGACGTCCCCGCGCAGCCGCACCAGTTCGCGGTAGGAGGGGTCGGAGAGGAGCTGGTCGATGATCTCGGCGGAGGCGCGGAGTTCCTCCACGGTTTCCAGCAGCGGAGCGAAGCCCAGCTTGGCGTAGGGCTTCTCGCCGAAGAGGTTGACCAGGCCGGCCTCGCGGGCAATGACGGCGGCGGCCAGGACGTCATCCGCGCCGCGGGTCATGGAGATGATGTAGGTCTCGATGACGTCCGGGCCGTACATGCGCAGGGCCCGGCGGATCTCCCGGAAGACGTCGTACGTGCCGTCAGCGGCGCCGTCGAGCTTGATCGGGTGGCCGGACAGCGGGCGGCGGGAAGCGAGCTCGGAACCCAGCACCTCGAAGCGTTCCTTGCGGCTCAGTTCGGCGTAGTGCAGCCCGGGGCCGCCGATGCGGTCCATGAGCTGCCCGACGGCATCGTGGTGGTGGTCAGCGTGCTCACGGATGTCGAGGGTGGCCAGGTGCAGGCCGAAGGACGCGATGGCGCGGCGGACCCGGGCCAGGGCGCCGTCTGCAGCCAGCGACGCCGAGTGGTTGCGGAGCGACAGCTCCAGCAGGTCGAGGTCTGCCAGGAGCTCGTCCGTGCTGCTGTAGTCGCGGCCGTGCTCGTGGTTCGAGTTCGCTACGACGCGCTTGCCGGTGTTGATCAGCTTGGCCTTGATGCAGGTCAGCTTCAGCCGGTAGGGCTCCTGGGCATTCAGTTCCAGGACACGCTTGTCCAGGCCGGGCAGCTTCTTCAGGTCGGCGTCAATGGAGTCCAGCAGCACCTGGTCCGCGCCGGCGAGCGCCGTGGAATTGGAGAGGATGGAGATCAGCTCATCGATCATGCCGATGCTGATGCGGATGGCGTTCTGGTTCTGGATCTGGAGGATCTCGCGGGTTACAGCTGCCGTCACGTTGGGGTTGCCGTCACGGTCACCGCCGATCCAGGAGCCGAACTTCACCGGCGCGTCCTGCGCGGCCAGGGTAACGCCGTGCTCGCTGAGGAGTTCGGACAGCTCGGACAGCATTTCAGGCATGGCGTCGGTGAGGATGCCGCCCAGGTAGTAGATGGCGTTCCGGGCCTCGTCCACGGGTGTGGGCCGGACCTGCCGGAGTTCGTCGGTCTGCCACATCTGGTCGATGATTTCGGCCAGCTGGCGGTCCTGGCGGCGGCGCGCAGTGGTGCCCTCGGTGGTGGGCTGGGCCAGGACGTCGGAGAGCTTGCGGATCTTGTCCAGCACCGAGCGGCGGGAGGCCTCGGTGGGGTGCGCCGTGAAGATGGGGCGGACGTCGAGTCCGTTGACCACCTCCTGCAGCACCTCGGGTCCGGCCTGGCCGGCGATCTCGGCTACCGTCTTGGCGAGCCAGCCGTCCTTCTCTGCGCGGGTGCGCAGGCCGCGGACACGGTGGACCTGTTCGGCGGCGTTGGCCAGGTGGAAATAGAACGCGAAGGCGCGCACCAGGTCCGTTGCCTGCTCAATCGGCAGGGAGCCCAGCAGTTCGCGGACCTGGGCGACGACGTCGTGCGCGCTCCACGGGCCCGTGGCGTCTGCGCCGCCACGGGCAGCCTCCTTGGATTCCTTGGTGAGGAGGCGGACCTGCTCTACGAGGTCAAGGAGTTCGGGCCCGTGCTGGCGGACCAGGGATTCTCCCAGCAGGGTGGAGACCCGGCGGACATCTGCCCTCAGTTCGGAGGCAAGATCGGATTCGGGGTGTGCTGCAGTGTGAGCCATGGAAGCAATCTTTCGAGGGTTTCGGACTTGGCTCGTACACTGCGCTGGATACTGTGAGCCACGTTACTAGCAGAAGATGCTACCCCTTTGGCACGGCGAAGGCAGAATGTGTCTCAGACTGTGTCACCCTCCCCGCGCCACCTTGAAGTTGAAATCCGGGGTGCCCAGGGCCCCGAAGAGGCGCAGCCACAGCGGAAGCACCATCTCCGCCCCGCGGGCGGACGTGATATCGCCAAGGTCGATGATGTCCCGGTGGCCCAGCGCCTGCAGCAGCCCTGTAACTTGGACTTTGGCCTGGCTGTCATCGCCTAAGACGAACACGGAATGGTCGCCGTCCGCCAGCCGTCCCGGGTCAACCATCAGTCCTGCATTCATGGTGTTGAGGGTCTTGACCACCCTCGCGTCCGGGAAGGCCCGTTGGATCCGTTCCCCCAGGCTTTCGGTGTTGACCGGGTTCAGGACCGGCGGCATTCCCTGCGAAAAGTCGAGCGGGTTGGAAACGTCCAGCAGGACCTTCCCGGCCAGGTTGGCACCCCCGGCGGCAGCAAGGGCCGCGAGCGACGCAGCACCATTGGTGGCATTGACCACCATTTCGCCTTCTTCCGCTGCTGCGCCGAACGTCTCCAGCCGGATGCTTTGGTGCGCCGCCTGCCACTCGTTGAATGGCTGCCCGCCCATGGGGCCAGGCTCAGTACGGCGGGCAGTCTCCGCAGGATCCCTGGTTCCCATCACCACTTCATGCCCCAGGGAGCTGAAGGCTGCGGCGAGCGTCCGGCCCACAGTGCCGGTTCCAAAGACTGCGATCTTCATGATTTCTCCTGCTCGCCGGATCCGTGCCTCTTGATTCACGAGCGTACCTTCGCTGGCTGGCGCCGCAAGGGCAGGCAGCCGCTGCGGATGCCCCGGAATGAACCGGGGCAGGTGCCGGTTGTAGCGGGCAGACGAGATTGGAAGGAATCATGAGCACCACCACACCCGCAGGGACCACCGCGCCAGCCGCCAAACTCGAGCGCTGGCAGCGTTTCCGCGCCAACCGGGACAAGGCCCTGGCGGCCGGCCACGGCTGGCTCACGCTCACCTCCTTTCAATGGCTGGAGGACTCCCCTGCCGCCGTCGAACTCGTTCCCGGTATGTGGTCCACGCAGGGTAACGGGTCCGCGGAAGGCGCCGGCACAAGGGAACGCACGACGGCGGTACTCACCGCAGTGCCTTCCGACGGGCTAACGCTGGTGGAGACGGGCGAAACGGTGGACGGCACCATCACCGCGGTCCTCGCCGATGAGGAATCCCTGACGTGGGTGCAGTTCGGCGGCCCCGCCGGTGACCGGACGGTGGTGGAACTGGCCATGCGCGGAGGGCGGTATGCGATCCGCACCCGGGACGCTGAGTCGCCGGTGTTCACCGAATTCGACGGCGTGCCCACTTACCCCTACAACCCGGAGTGGGAAGTGACGGCCCGCTTCGAGCCGTACCCTGCCCCGGTTGATGTCCCAATCAGCACCGCCAACCCCCTGGTGGACGGCGTGCACCGGACCGTGGGCGAGGTGGTGTTCCGGCTTCCCGGCAGTCCCCACGAGTTCCGGCTGCAGGCCGAGGAGGAGAAGCTCGGGGCATTGACGGTCACGTTCCATGACGAGACGAACGGCTATACGACAGATGAGTGGCGGAAGGTCTCGGCGCCCCGGCCCCGGCCGAATCCGGACGGCAGCTTCACGGTGGTCCTCGATTTCAACCGGGCCATCAACTATCCCAGCGCCTTCACGCCCTACGGCACCTGCCCCATGCCGGTCCGGAACAACAGCCTGGACATCCGGGTGGAGGCGGGCGAGAAGGAGCCGTACCCGGCGTAGGGTTTCGCCAGGGTCAACCACAGGGCCCACCCTCGCCCCCACCCGGGGCCGGGCTCAGGCGATCGCTGAGATCCCGGTGATGGCCCGCCCCACAATGAGGGTGTTGATCTCGTAGGACCCTTCATAGGTGTAGATGGCCTCGGCGTCGGCGAAGATCTTGGCCATCCGGTATTCGGTAACAATGCCGTTCCCGCCCAGGATGGAGCGGCCCAGCGCCACGGTTTCCCGCATCCGGGCGCTGGCGTAGGACTTGGCCAGCGCCACCTGGGCCATGTCCGCCGAGCCTTCCTCCTGCAGCCTGGCCAGCTGGACCAGCATCCCCATGCTGGCCACGGCGTTGCCCAGCATGGTCACCAGCTGCTGCTGGATCAGCTGGAAGTGGGCCAGCGGCCGGCCGAACTGCCGGCGCTCCACGGCGTACTGCCGTGCGACGTCGAACGCCGCCAGCTGCTGCCCCACGGCCTGCCAGGCCACCATGATCCGTGAACTGCGCAGGAGCTCCTTGGTGTCGTCGAAGCTGCTGACCGGCGTGAACCGGTCGGCCTCGGCCACCCTGACGTCCTTGAAAACGATGTCCGCGTTCTGCACCGTGCGCAGCGCGATCTTGTTCTCGATCCGGCTGCGGGTGATGCCCGGCAGTGTGGCGTCCACGATGAAACCCCGCACCGACCCGGCAGGGTTGTCCGACCCGGCCGTTTCGTCGCGCGCCCACACGAGCATGTAGTCACAGAACGTCCCGTTGCCGATCCACCGCTTGGCTCCATTAAGCACCCAGGCGTCACCGCCGTCGTCGTCCTCCCCTGTGGCGGAGGAGATCCGCCGTGCCGTGGTTTCCATGCCGCCGGCTACGTCGGAGCCATGCAGCGGCTCTGTGAGGGCGAACGCGCCGGTGATGCGGAGGTCCGAGGCGTCGGCGAGGAGCCGTTCCTTCTGGGCCGCCGATCCGAAGGCGTGCAGGGACTGGACGAACAGGTCATGGTGGACCAGGAAGAACGTGGCGATCGAGGTGTCCACCCGGGTCATTTCGGCAATCACCAGCCCCGCGAACAGGTGGCTGTAGCCGCGCTGGGAGGGGGTGCTCAGCTCCAGGGCGGCGAGCTTGGGCAGGATATGGGCGGGGAACTCGGCACTGTTCCACCAGTCCCCGGCGTGCGGGGCGATCTCGGCGGCGAGGAAGTCCCGGAGTTCGGCGAGCTTGTTCCGTTCCGCCTGGCTGAGCAGGGATTCGACAGCGAAGAAGTCTGCGTCCGGAAGCCCTGCGGCGGCCGAACGCCCGGCGGCGCTCATTTGGGCCCCATCCGGATGGCGCCGTCAAGGCGGATGGTCTCGCCGTTCAGCATGGCGTTGTCCACGATGTGCAGCACCAGGTTGGCGTACTCGCCGGGCCTGCCCAGCCTGGACGGGTGCGGTACCTGCGCCCCCAGCGAGTCCTGGGCTTCCTGCGGCAGGCCCGCCATCATGGGCGTTTCGAAGATGCCGGGCGCGATGGTGACCACCCGGACCAGCGAGCGCGCCAGTTCACGGGCGACGGGCAGCGTCATGGCCGCTACCGCACCCTTGGACGCGGCATAGGCGGGTTGCCCGATCTGCCCTTCGAAGGCGGCCACGGAGGCGGTGTTGATGATGACGCCCCGCTCGGGACCGCCCAGTTCCGTGCTGGCCGGCTCCGTGGCCACCATTGCCTCGGCGGCCAGGCGCAGCACATTGAAGGTCCCGATCAGGTTCACCTGGACCACCCGGTTGAACGCTTCGAGCGGCAGCACGCCGTCGCGGCCCAAAACCTTTCCGGGGGTGGCGATGCCCGCACAGTTCACCACGATCCGCAGCGGCCCCAGCCCGGCGGCGGTCGCGACGGCGGCGCGCACCTCAGCCTCGCTGGTCACGTCCGCGGGGGCGAAGACTGCGGACTGGCCGGATGCGTGCGTTTCCGCTGACGCGTTCAGTTCCTGCGCCAGCTCCGCGCCGGCCGAGGACGGGAGGTCCACCAGCACCACCGACGCTCCGGCCTGGAACAGCGCCCGGGCCGTGGCAGCCCCCAGGCCCGACGCACCTCCGGTGATCAGTGCTGCACTGCCTCTGACATCCATGCATCCTCCTTGATGTGGCCCCCGAAAGCGCAGGCGGACCGCGACGTATCAGTTAGTCAATGTTAACTGAAATGCCGCCGCACTGCACGCTCCGGACTTCCCGGGTCCGGACAATCAGCGCAGGGACCGGCAGCATGGCTAGGCTGGGCCCATGACGTCCAGTGATGCCTCCACGCCCGCCTGGCAGCAGCGCGCCAACCATGCAGCACAGTCCGTCACCGCACTGTTCGGCCGCAGGCTGCTGTTCCTGCCGAATACGCACCTGGCGGCAGTGACCTGGCAGGGCGGCCGGCATGCGCACGGCTGGCGCGGGAAGCTGCGCACCCTCGCCGAAGGTACGGCGCTGCTCAACCCCTGGCACTACTGGTGGCAGGCACACTACGTCGACTGCCTGGTGGACACCGGCCGGCGGGAACTGGGAAGCGGCGCCACCCCGGCGGCCCGGTTCAACGGGCCCGCCAGTCCGAGCGCCGGTCACCTGGCATCCCGGCTGGTGACGGGCATCCGGCTGCGGAACGCCTTCACCGTGGTCAACAACTACTATGACGACATGGCGTGGCTGGCCCTTGCCACCCACCGTCTCGACCGTCTCGCCGAAGAGACCCGGCGGCCGGGACGCGGCCGCAACGCGCGCGTCCGCCGCTCCCTGACCCTGCAGTTTGATGCCGCCGGAACCGACGACCTGGGCGGCGGCGTGTTCTGGAGCAAGAAGCGGGACTTCAAGAACACGCCTGCCAACGGCCCTGTGGCGCTGTACTACGCCCGCACCGGCGAGCCCGCCAAGGCGCAGGCGCTGATCGACTGGCTGGACGCCACACTGTTCGACGCGGATCAGCACCTGTACCTCGATGGCGCGCGCGCCGGCACGGCAGGGGAAGTGCTGGTGGAGCGCACCGTATACACCTACAACCAGGGGCCGGTCCTGGGCGCGCTGCTCGAACTGGGCGGAGACGCAAACCTCGCCAGGGCGGCCTCGGTGGTGGACGGGGTGGAGCGGATGCTGACCGTCACCGCCCCCACGGCAGGACAGGGCAGCGTGCTCCGCTGCGAAGGAACAGGCGACGGCGGCCTTTTCACCGGCATCCTGTGCCGGTACCTGGCGCTGGCCGCAAGGGACACCCGGCTCCCCGTAGGGACCCGCCGCACCGCAGCCCGGCTTGTCACCGACACGGCACAGGCATTCTGGAACGGCCGCCGCGCCGTGGAGAGTGGCGAACCATCCCGGGCGGTGCCGGACGCAAGCGTCTTTTCCCTGCACGCCAACACGCCCGCCGCCCACACCTACCCGGCGGGCGCCGCCGTCGAACTTTCCACCCAGCTGCAGGCCTGGATGGCTATCGAGGCCGCTGCGCTGCTCACCGCGCCCTAGAATTAAGTCACGCCACACTTCCGTAATTATTGTGATGCTGGTCACCTTAAGCGCTTTCCCTGTAGCTGCTTAGGATTGCCTACCCTACAGTTTTGCGGGGGCCCTTCCCCAAGGCCCACACGGACCGGCACCACCGGTCCCCCTGACATTTCCCAGAAAGCAGCTCCTCAATGAAGATCCGCAACCGCGCCCTGGCCGGCATCTCCCTTGCCGCGTCCGCTGTCCTCGGCCTGACTGCCTGTGGCGGCAGCACCACTCCTGCAGCTACGTCCTCCGCATCCGGCAGCGCCGCCGGGGCATCAGGCGAAATCACCGTGTACAACGCCCAGCACGAAAGCCTCACCAAGGAATGGGTTGACGCCTTCACGGCTGAGACCGGCATCAAGGTGACCATGCGCCAGGGGTCGGACACCGAGCTGTCCAACCAGATCATCCAGGAGGGACAGGCCTCCCCCGCCGATGTCTTCCTCACGGAGAACTCCCCGGCCATGACGCAGGTGGAAAACGCCGACCTGTTCGCCGATGTGGACAAGACCACCCTGGAGCAGGTCCCCACGGAATTCCAGCCCTCCACGGGCAAGTGGACCGGCATCGCGGCCCGCTCCACCGTCCTGGTCTACGACAAGGCCAAGATCTCCGAGGACCAGCTCCCCAAATCGATGCTTGACCTGGCCAAGCCGGAATGGAAGGGCAAGTGGGCCGCTTCCCCCACCGGCGCGGACTTCCAGGCCATCGTCTCGGCACTGCTGGAACTCAAGGGCGAGGACGCCACCGAGGAATGGCTGCAGGGCATGAAGGAGAACTTCAAGGCCTACAAGGGCAACAGCACCGCCATGAAGGCCGTCAACGCCGGTGAAGTGGATGCCGCCCTGATCTACCACTACTACTACTACGGCGACCAGGCGAAGACCGGCGAGAACTCCAAGAACGTCACGCCGTACTACTTCAAGAACCAGGACCCTGGCGCGTTCCTGTCCGTTTCCGGCGGCGGCGTGCTGAAGTCGTCCAAGAACGCTGCGGCTGCGCAGGAGTTCCTGAAGTTCGTCACCGGGAAGAAGGGCCAGGAGGTCCTGAAGAACGGCACGTCCTTCGAGTACGCCATCGCCTCCGACGTTCCCGCCAACGACAAGCTGGTCCCCATCAAGGACCTGCAGGCCCCCGCGGTGGACGCCGCGAAGCTCAACTCCGAGAAGGTCACCGACCTGATGACCAAGGCAGGACTCCTCTAATTCCGTGACCACCGATCTATCGGCTCCCCCTTCGGGCGGGAGCACGACGACGGCGGGCCGGGGCAAGCGCCCCCGCCCGCCTTTCGGCGTTTCAGCAGTGTCCATCGTGGCGGTGCTGATCGCCCTGTTCTCCCTCGTTCCCCTGGGGTACGTGGCCTACATGACGGTGGCAACCGGATGGGACACCGCCGTCGGGCTGATCTTCCGGCCGCGCGTGATGGAGCTGCTGCTGAACACGCTGTTGCTGACCATCATCACGGTTCCACTGTGCCTGCTGCTGGGGGTGGCCGGCGCCTGGCTCGTGGAGCGCACCAGCCTTCGCGGCCACCGGATCTGGGCGGTGCTCCTGGCAGCACCGCTGGCCATCCCGGCGTTCGTCAACAGCTACGCCTGGGTCTCGGCGGTGCCCTCGATGGGCGGGCTGTGGTCCGGCGTCCTGATCGCCACGCTCTCCTATTTCCCCCTGGTCTACATTCCGGCAGCGGCGTCCCTGAGCCGGCTGGACCCGGCCATCGAACAGTCCGCCGCTGCCCTGGGCCTGGGGAACTGGGCCACCTTCTTCCGGGTGGTGCTCCCCCAGCTCCGCATCGCGATGACCGGCGGCGCGCTGCTGGTTTCACTGCACCTGCTGGCCGAATACGGCGCCTTCGCGATGATCCGGTTCGATACCTTCACCACCGCGATCATGGTGCAGTACCAGTCCACCTTCAACGGCGCCGCCGGAAACATGCTGGCCAGTGTCCTGGTGTTCTTCTGCCTGCTCCTGCTCGTGGCCGAAGTCCGGAGCCGCGGCACCGCCCGGTACGCCCGGATCGGGCCGGGCGCCCAGGCCCGGGCACTGCGGCTGCCCCTGCACGTTTACCAGCTGCCGTCCCAGCTGTTCCTCCTGGCCCTGACGGCACTGGCTTTGGGACTTCCGCTGTTCTTCGTCCTGCGCTGGACCGCACTCGGCGGGGCCCCGTCGTGGGCTGCCGACGAGTTCCTCCCCGCCCTCCTGGCCACCCTGGGCTACGGCCTGGCCGGCGCGGCCGCCACCATCGTGGTCGCCTTCCCCATGGCCTACCTTGCGGTCCGGCATCCCGGTTGGTTCAGCAAGTCCCTTGAGCTGTCCAACTACATCACCAGCTCCCTGCCTGGCATCGTGGTGGGCCTGGCCTTCGTGACTGTCAGCATCCGGCTGGTTCCGGGCGTGTACCAGACCGCCGGCGTGCTGGTGGCCGCCTACGTGCTGCTGTTCCTGCCGCGCGCCCTGGTCAGCCTCCGCGCAGGCCTGGCCCAGGCGCCCAAGGAACTGGACGAGGCCGCGCAGTCCCTGGGCAAGCCGCCGCTGGCGTCGTTCATCCGGGTAACCCTCCGGCTCACGGCACCCGCGGCCGCCGGCGGTGCAGCCCTGGTGTTCCTGGCCATCGCCAATGAGCTGACGGCCACGCTGCTCCTGTCACCCAACGGCACCCGCACCCTCGCCACCGAATTCTGGAGCAAGAGCAGCGAGATCGACTACGCCGGCGCCGCCCCCTACGCGCTGCTGATGATCCTGCTCTCCGCACCGATGACCTACCTCCTCTTCCAACAGTCCAAGAAAGTAGCCGGACAGTGACAGCACCATCCACATCGAGGTTGCCGGAGCCCCGGGTCTCCCCGTCGGTGGCGGCCAGCACCAACCCGCACCTGCAGATCACCGGTGTCACCAAGAACTTCGGCCCGCAGGAGGTCCTGAAGGGCGTCAACCTGGCGGTGTCCAAGGGCGGCACCACCGCCATTGTGGGCCCCTCCGGATCCGGCAAGACCACGCTGCTGCGGCTCATTGCCGGGTTTGAGCACCCGCTGGCCGGCCGCATCGCCCTGAACGGCAACACCGTGGCCGGCGACGGCGTCTGGGTCCCGGCCCACAAGCGCCACATCGGCTACGTGGCGCAGGACGGCGCCCTCTTCCCGCACCTCACGGTGGGGCAGAACATAGCCTTTGGACTGGACACCGCCAAACTGTCCGGCGGCCGCCGCGCCGTGGCGGGCCGCGTCAGCGACCTCCTGGAGATGGTGTCGCTGGATCCGGCCATGGCCAAGCGCCGGCCCCACCAGCTCTCCGGCGGCCAGCAGCAGCGCGTCGCCCTGGCCCGGGCGCTGGCCCGCGAACCGGAACTGATGCTGCTGGACGAACCGTTCTCCGCGCTCGACGCCGGTCTGCGCGTCGCCACCCGCCGGGCGGTGGCAAAGGTCCTGGCCGAGGCCGGGGTCACCACCATCCTGGTCACGCACGACCAGGCCGAAGCACTGTCCTTCGCGGACCAGGTGGCCGTCATGCGCGGCGGAAAGCTGGCCCAGATCGGCAACCCGTTCGTGGTGTACACCCGCCCTGCGGACCGGGCCACCGCGGAGTTCCTGGGGGATGCCGTCATCCTGGACGCCTGGATGGAGGGTTCGCTGGCCACGTGCTCGCTGGGCGGCATCCCCGTCCGCCGGCCCCCGGCCCAGGGCCCTGTCCAGCTCATGCTCCGGCCTGAGCAGATCCGGATCGCCGAGGACGGCGACATCCGCGGCGTGGTGGTGGACACGGACTACTTCGGCCCGGAAACCACCGTCCGGCTGAAGCTGGCCGTGCCGCCCGAACTGGCCGGGCGCCCCGACCACCGCTATCCCGGCGGCGGCGAAATCATCACCATCCGCCACTGGAATGCCTCCATCGCCCGGCCGGGCATGGAACTCTGCCTCCGCGTCGTGGGCGAAGGCGTGGCGTTTCCCGCCGAGCAGGGCCCGGCAGCAGGCGGCGCTGCCCCCGTGACGTCCTAGCGGATCGAGGCCAGCGGCGTGACGGCGCCCTTCCGCAGGGTCACGTCGCCGCCGTCCGCCGCGAGCCGGACCTCTTTGGCGCCAGCCGGCGGGAACACCAGGGACGTCAGCGTCTGCCGGCCCCTGTCCGCAAAAACCTCTACAGATGACCGGTCCACGTACACGGCCAGGCGCACCGTGTCACCGCCTGAGCCCGCCGCGGACGCAGCCCCTGGCGAACCGCCGCCTGCGGTCCGGACCTGGCTGTACGCCCCGTCCACCCCGGTGTCGGCGGTGGCGAGAGCATCCCCGTCGCGGGCCACGAACGCCTGGCCTGCCCTGAAGTCGTAGCCCACGGTGGCGTAGGTCTTGCCGGCGCTTTGCAGGAGGATCCGGGCTTCCCCCGCTCCGTTGGCGGGCCTTTCCAGCTCAATGTCCACCTTGAAGGCACCGCTCTCCGGTACCGGCAGTGCCTTCCCGCCGGCCAGGTTCCCTGCCGGCACCTCGCTGGCCTCCCCCTCCAGCGACCGCAGCGCGGGGGTGGGTGCCGAGACCAATGCCGGGCGGCCGCCGTCGGAATTCAAACGGATGTCCCGCACCACGGACGCCGCACCGAACCAGCCGTCAGTGGGCAGGTTCCGGGCGTAGGCCCAGTTGTTCATCCAGCCGATGGCATGCCGGGAGGCCTTGCGCTGGCCGTCCGTCAGGCGGGGATCGTCCCAGGTGACGGCGGCGTAGAAGTCCGCGCCGTCGTCGAGCCACTGGTGGCCCCCCTCCGGCGTGAAGGCCTCACCGTCAAAGCTGCCGGTCCAGTACGCCAGGCCGGTGGTGCGGCCTTCCTCTGCCCCGTTGGCGCCGGCGGCGAGGACCCAGGTGCGTTTGGCGGGGTCGCCGTCCACGTCCATCTGGAACAAATCCGGGCATTCCAGGATGCCCATCCCGTCCTGCTCGAACGCGGAAACGTAGGTCCACTTCTTCAGGTCCGGCGAGGTGTAGAAGCCGATCTTGTGGCCCTCGGCGAGCAGCATGAGCCACTGGCTGTTCGCGTCGTCCCAGACGATCCGCGGGTCGCGCCAGTGCTCGGCGCCGGGGTTGTCCATGACGGGATTGCCGTCGTAGCTCTTGAAGCTGTAACCGTTGTCCGTTGAGTAGAACAGCGACTGGCGCTGCACGCCGGCATCCTGCTGCGTGAGGACGGCGATTACGGCGCCCCGGCCGAACCCTGCGGTCCCCTCTGCGTCCACCACCGCGGAGCCTGTCTCGATGTCGCCCAGTCCGTTGCGGAACTTCCCGATGGCCACGCCCTCGTTCTTCCAGTGCACCAGGTCGGTGCTGGTGGCGTGGAACCACTCGGTGCCGTTCCCTTCCGGGTAGTCGGCGTTGTAGAGGTAGTAGTAGTGCCAGAGCCCGTCCTTGAGGAACGGCCGCTGGGGGTCGTTCATCCAGCGCTGGTCCGGGGTGAGGTGGTAGGCGGGCCGGTAGCCGGGATCCTTCGCCGGGGCCGCCAGCGCGGCGGCGGCCGGCGCGGGGAAAGCCCTGCCGTTGCCCAGGTCCGCGAGGAGGGCATCGCGGGCCTCCGTGCTGATGCAGTCCGGCAGCGGGACACCGCCGGCATCTCCGGACACCGTGTCCGACGCACTGCTCCGCAGGTAGACCTGGCCCTCCACCCGTGCCGCGGCCAGCCAGCCCGTCCCGCACTCGATGCTCCGGACATCATCGGCGCCGTCCGCCGGGACCTCCTCCCCCCGCTCGAACAGCGTCCGGTCATTGCCCTTGAGCCACAGCGAGGCGTACCTGCCGGACCGGTCTTTTGACGCTTCCTGGGCGGCCGCCACCCCGCCCAGGACCCGCCCGGCCGTAGCCTCCGGACCGGTCCGCGCCTGCCCGGCCAGGACCAGGGAAAGAACCACCACGACGACGGTCGCCACCGCCACCGCGGCCCACAGGAAGGGGCGGCGCTTCAGCGCCGTGGCGAGCGCAGTGAGGGTGGTGCGGGGGGATTTTGGGGGCATGGCTTCAATCCGTCGCTGAACGCGCAAGTGCCGTCCCCCGGGGTCGGGGAACGGCACCAGCGCAAGTTAGCCATCAAATTTACCGGTTCGCTGCCCAGAACCCAACTGCGCAGCCATCGCCGCACGTCAGTGGCGTATCGTTTTGGCACCAGCGCAGCCAAGGACATGGATCTGCGGCCCGCTTAGGGCTGCGGAGCGTCGCCGGGGCGCTTCTTCTGCGGGTACGGTGCCTCGCCGCGGGCCAGCATGTCGACGAAACCCGCGATCTTCCGCTCGCGGGTGGCGGCCTGCTTCACCGAGTTGGTCCGGTAGATCAGAGCAAAACGGTTCGTCCTGGTCAGGACATCGAACATCGCCTGCGCCGCCGGAACCGCGGCAATGGCGGCGGCTAGGTCCTCGGGAACTTCAGCCGTGGCCTGCCCGCCGTAGGCCTTGTCCCAGCGGCCATCCGCTTTGGCAGACTCCACAGCCTCCCTGCCGGCCTCGGTCATCCTGCCCGCTTCCTCCAACCGGGCAATGTGGCCAACATTCCGCGCCGACCAGGGGCTCCGCGGACCCCGCCGGGTCATGCGCTGGAAGGAAGTTTCGTCGTCGCGCCGCCTTCCCTGCCCGTCGATCCAGCCAAAGCACAGGGCCTCGTCCAGCGCCGCGGCGTAGTCGAGTTCCGTCACCGTGCCGCCCTTCTTATGCAGCACCAGCCAGACCCCCGGACTGCTCCGGTGATTCTCCTCAAGCCAGGCGCGCCAAGCAGCCGCATCAGGCACCAGCAGTTCGTCGAGTTCAACAGCCATGGCCCTATTGTGCCCCTGCCCTCCGACATCACAAGGTCGGGACCACCACGGATGCACCAGCCAAACAGTCACGTCCGCCGGCACGGCCCAGGCGGCCCTGTGCCATCATGGGCGTATAGCCCCGATTCCGAGCTTAAGGACTCCCAATGCTCCGCGTCCGCCCCCTGCACTTCACCTCCCGCATCGACGACTGGGAACGGTTCCTCACCGCGTTGGGACTGGTCCTGACCGAAGGGGACGGCGGCTTCCGCGTCTTCGACTCCGCGGCCGGGCGGCTGGCCGTACACAGCGTCCCGGAGGGAGATCCGCTGGACGGCACCACCACCCTTGCGGTGGAAGTGGGCGATCTTGCGGAATTCGCACGGCGCACCAACGAGTCCGCAGCGGAGGACGGCACCACACCCGCCGAACTGGTCACCGTGGACCACGGTGACGCCTGCCGGATCACCGGGCCGGACGGTTTCAGCTTCCTCGCGGACCTTGCCGGGAACGGAGCCCCGGGCGCCGACGCCGATCAGGCGCTGGCCGTCGTCGCAGTGTGGTTCACCCAGGACGCCGACGGCGCCGCCCGGACGTTGCGCCACGTCGGCGCCCGCCCGCGGCCCGTGCCGGATGACGACGAAACCGCAGACTTCACCGCCAAGAACGGCGGAGTCCTGATGGTCCGGCCGGCCTCCGGCCCATCCCGCTCAGGGCTGGGTTTCGAGTACGACGGCGGCCTGGAACCGGTGCGGGAACGGCTCGCCTCCGCAGGGTTCCAGGTGGGCGTGACGGAGGAAGCGTTCGGCAGCACACTGCACGTGGCCAACCCGGACGCCACCGTGTTCGCCGCCAGCGTGCCCGCCACGGTGTGGATCTCCGAGCGCCGCCCCATGGGGTAGAACTTAACCATGAACGTGCGCACCCCTGACCCGAATCCCGGCTGGCTCTCCGAAGAAGACCTTTTTGAGGCGCGGGGCCGGCTGCCCATGGTTTATGTGGAAGCGGTCCCGGTCAGGCTGGACCCGCTGGGTTACGTCAACGAAGTGGGCACGCTGCTGCAGGCCGACGATGACGGCACCATGGTCCGGTCCCTGGTGTCCGGCCGGGTGATCTACCGTGAAACCATCCGCGCCGCACTGCTGCGCCACATGGAAAAGGACCTGGGCCCCCTGGCGTTCCCGCAGCTGCCCATCAGCCCGGTGCCGTTCACCGTGGCCGAATACTTCCCGGCGCCGTCCCAGACCGGTTTCACCGATGAGCGGCAACACGCCGTGTCCCTGGCCTACGTCATCCCGGTCACCGGCGAATGCGAACCCCGCCAGGACGCCCTGGAACTGACCTGGATGACCCCTGACGAAGTCCTCAGCCCGGGTGTCCAGCTCGAGTTCAGCGGCGGCCGCGGCGGCCTCATCCGGCAGGCACTGGCTTTCGCGGGCGTCGGCTCCTGACATCCCGAGGGGACGTGGGGGTCCCCGGTTTCAGGCACCCGCCTTTGTAGACTGTAGGGCGGACCGCAAGAGAACTTAAGGACTCCCATGACCGAAACACCGGCCCGGCAACATCGCGGGCAGCAGGCTGGATCACTGACCACCGGCAGCCACATCCTCCTGCCCGACGGTGAACGGACGGCGGAAATCCACCAGCTGGAGCTGCAACGGGATGACTTTGGCGTGCCTGCCCTGGTGCTCGCCAGCCTGACCGGCGGGGGAACCCTCCGCATCGCCGCCGGCAGCACGGTCACCCTCGTTGACGCAGCAGACGACGCCGTCACGCACCTTCCGCGGGCACTCGCCCCGGAGGGGACAGCACCAGTGCCGGAGGCCACGCGCCCAGCCGATGCCGCGGCAGGCACGGAACCCCGGCAGGAGCAGCCCGGCGGTGAGTCCGCAGCCAACGCCCAGGTGCCCGCCGTCGTCGTGCCTCCCCTGCCGGCGGCTCCGCCCGCAGCCAACGGGCCCGGCGAAGAGGAGCTTGCGCTGATCCCCACGCCGGACGGCACCCCCGAATCCGTCGTGGAAGCCGCAGCTGAAGCGCACCCTGATGCCGTGGGCGTCCTGCTGCTGACGGACCGCCTCTCCAAGGGCGTGAACTTCAAGTCCGGCAGCTGCCTGAAGGACCTCACAGACCTCGCGCACGAACTGTTCGTCACGCTGAAGGACGCGGAGGGCGCGCTGTCCATCGCAGACCTCCTCACGGTCCTGCCCTACGACGGAAACCCCGGGCGCTGGGCGTCCGTGGAGGCATCCCTGGCGCTGGCCAGCTACATCTGCCGGCAGGACGGCCAGGACGAACGCGCGGCGGTGTACGAGAAACTCATCCGCACCCCGGAAAGCCAGGAAACGGATCCGTTCAAGGCCCGGATGGCGGCCAAGGTACGGCAGCGCTCGCTCAACGAGCCCAACCTGTACGACAAGGAAATCTTCCGTTCCATCGACAATTCCAACCATGATGCCGAGCGTGAGTGGCGGCTGCTGCGGCTGGAGTCACTGCTGTTCCTGCGGGCGCACGGCGGGTCGGAAACCATCGGCATGTCCGAGCTGGAGCGCCGGATCGGCAACGAACTTGAGGCCGTCCGCGCCTGAACAAATTAGCCCTACCCGGGCACAGGACAGAGTTGTAGATTCGGGGCTATGACGAACAATCTCAGCGTAGTGATCAACGCCGATGCGCCGCAGGTCTGGAACATGCTGCGTGAACCGTCCCGGGTGGCCCAGTGGCATGGCTGGCAGGCCGACGACCTTGACGCCGAAATCAAGGAAATCTACTTTGCCGATAATGTGCAGGAAGCAGCGGACCACACCAGCCTGATCGTGCACGGCGGCGACACGTTCGAGCTGCATCCCGTGGCCGGCGGGACCCGGGTCAACGTCACCCGCGGGGCGCTGGACCACAACTCCGAATGGGCTGCCTGGGACGAGGACATCACCCAGGGGTGGCTCACGTTCCTGCAGCAGCTCCGCTTCGCGCTGGAGCGCCACCCCAATGGCACGCGGCACACGCTGTTCCTGCAGCTTCCGGGCGGCCCGGGCTCCGCGATTGAAAAGCTCGGGCTCACCGACGTCCCGGCTCCGGGTGAGGACTACAGCCTCACGTTGGGCACGGGCGAGGAGATCTCCGGAAAGGTCTGGTACCGCAGCAACCACCAGGTGGGGCTCACCGTCCACCACTACGCCGCGCACGGCGAGGGGCTCCTGGTGGTGACGGACCAGCCGGTTATCGAAGAGCTGCGGCCCGACGGAGGGTCCATGGTGATTGCCTCCACGTACGATCTGGGGGCGGCGAAGGTGGACGCCATCCGGTCCTCCTGGGATTCGTGGCGGCAGGCCCAGTATCCCGGGTCGGAGCCGGTCAGCTGACAGGGCGCTAGCTGACGCTCTGGTTGACGGGGATAGGCGTTCGGGCGCCGGGGCGATTACCGGTGATAGGTGTTCGGCTGACCGCGCGGTTGCCGGCGGGGCCCGCTTTGTTGGTGCCGGCCGGTTTGCTGGCACACTGGTACGGTGCCAGCCAACCCCGCCCCCGCAACAACGTCTGATCCCGCGCTTCCCGCGGAGCAGTCCGCATTCTCGTTCACGGTGGGGACCCGCCTGGGTGAATCCTGCCCGCCGTCGGCCGCCCAGGTCTCGGAGAACGGCGGGGAATTCCTGGGCCGCACCGGCACCATCACCACCCCGCACGGAGAGATCCGCACTCCGGCGTTCATCGCCGTCGGGACCAAGGCCACCGTCAAAGCCGTCCTGCCTGAGTCCATGGCCGATCTTGGCGCGCAGGCTCTTTTGGCCAACGCCTACCACCTCTACCTGCAGCCGGGCGCGGACATCCTGGACGAGGCCGGCGGGCTGGGCGCCTTCATGAACTGGGCCGGCCCCACCTTCACCGATTCCGGCGGGTTCCAGGTGATGAGCCTGGGTTCGGGGTTCAAGAAGGTCATCGACATGAAATCCGTTGATGCCTCCGGCCCGGACGATGCTGTGGCCCCCGGCAAGGAACGCCTCGCACATATTGATGATGACGGCGTCTGGTTCAAGTCCCACCTGAACGGGGACCGGCACCGCTTCTCCCCCGAGATTTCCATGCAGGTCCAGCACCAGATCGGCGCGGACATCATGTTTGCCTTCGACGAGCTGACCACACTACAGAACTCCCGGGGCTACCAGGAGGAGTCGCTGGAGCGCACCCGGCTGTGGGCCGAGCGGTGCATCGCCGAACACTTCCGGCTGACCGGCGAGCGGGTGGGCAAGCCGTACCAGGCGCTGTTCGGCGTGATCCAGGGAGCCCAGTACGAAGATCTGCGCCGGAAGGCCTGCCGCGACCTCGGCGCCATGCCGTTTGACGGGTTTGGGATCGGCGGGGCGCTGGAGAAGGAAAACCTGGGCACCATCGTTCGCTGGTGCAACGAGGAACTTCCCGAGGACAAGCCACGCCACCTGCTGGGCATCTCGGAGCCGGATGACATCTTCACGGCCATCGAGAACGGCGCGGACACCTTCGACTGCGTCTCCCCCACCCGCGTTGCCCGCAACTCCGCGTTCTACCACCCCACCGGCCGGTACAACCTCTCCGGCGCCAAGTACAAGCGCGATTTCGGCCCGCTGCAGGACGGCTGTGACTGCTACACCTGCCAGAACTACTCGCGGGCGTACATCCACCACCTGTTCAAGGCCAAGGAAATGGTGTCGGCCACACTGATCTCCATCCACAATGAGCGGTTCGTGGTGAAGATGGTGGACGACGCCCGCCTGGCCATCGAGTCCGGCACCTTCTTCGACTTCAAGGCCGAAACCCTGGCGAACTACTACTCCTGAGGGCAGTGAGGCGGCCTCCCGCCGTCGAAATCGCTGGAAGGGTGCGGGGACGCCGCTCCGGCCCTGTGTGTCAGGCGGGTGGGGTCCGGCGGGGCCTAGCCGTAACTCGGTTCGCGCTTCTTGACCCAACCGATAACGAGGGTGGTGACAGGGACGAAAAGGAACTCCACCAGGGTCTTGTAGAGGAATCCCGCCACCACGTAGTTCAGGAACATGCCGGCATCGGTGATGCCGATGACGGACGCGGCAATGCTGCAGAAGATCAGTGTGTCCACGAACTCGCCGGCCCCGGAGGACCCCATCAGCCGGACCCACAGCGACTTCTCGCCCGTACGTGCCTTCATCTTCACCAGGATCCACGAGTTGATAGTCTGGCCGGCGAGGAATGCCAGGAGCGAGGCCAGCACGATCTGTGGCACGGGGCCCAGTGCCACCTCCAGTGCGGACTGCTTGGCGATGCCGTACCCGTCGTCGAACCCGGGCAGGGCGATGATCACCCAGTAGCAGAGGGACGCGAAGACGGACAGTGCGAAGGTGGTGAAGATGGCCTTGCGCGCCACCTTGAAGCCGTACACCTCGCTGATGACGTCACCCAGGATGTAGGCGAGCGGGAACAGGAAGAAGCCGCCGTCCGTCACGATGGGGCCGATCGCCACACCCTTCGATGCGCCGATGTTTGACAGGATGAGCACCACCGCCATAACGGCCAGCATGATGCCGAAATACGGCGAACCGATCGAGGCGAATTTCGCAGGAGATTCCGGCGAGGTGGTTCGGGGCGCGGCGTTGTGTCCTGGGGCAGCAGGCATGGAGGAGATCCGTTCAGAGTGGTTCGCTCGGCGGCCGCGGAACCGGGCCGCCGGCTGTATTAGCACTGGGGTCAGTCCATTCTCCCACCGCCCCCGTCCAAGGACGTGCGAGGGGGCACAGCAGAAACTGAACACGTTCAAAAGATGTGCCATACTTGTTCTTGAACACGTTCAAATTTGGGGGAATCAGTTGGCTGCGAAGAGTGAGCAGACCCGGCAGAAGCTGGCAGAAGTGGCCTTGCGGATGTTCCGGGAAATCGGCTTCGAGAAGACCACCATGCGTGCCATCGCAGCCGAGGCCGGCGTCTCTGCAGGCAATGCCTACTACTACTTCGAATCCAAGGACAGCCTGGTCCACGAGCTCTACGTCCAGGTCCAGGCGGAGCACGCCGAGCGCGCGGCCGGAGCGCTGGCCACCACGGGCGGGCTGGCAGAGCGGCTCAAAGCCGTCCTGCACGCAGGCCTGGACGTCATGGCCCCCTACCACCGGTTCGGCGCGGACTTCGTGGCCACGGCCATCCGCCCTACCTCCCCCGTCAACCCCTTCTCTACGGCATCAAACCCCGCCCGGGAAGCCTCGCTGGAGATTTTCCGGCAGGCGGTGGACGGTGCCCGGCCAGCGGTCCCCAAAAAGCTGCGCAGCGATCTGCCCGAACTGCTGTGGCTCTGCTACATGGGGGTCACACTGTTTTGGGTCTACGACACTTCTGACGGGCAGCAGCGCACCAGGCGGCTGGTCGATGGAGCCGCGCCGCTGATCGCCCGGGGACTGGGGCTGGCCCGCGTTCCCGGCGTAGGCAAGGTCCTGGACGACGTCCTCAACCTCAGCCGCAGCGTCCGCAGTTAGGCAGGCGGCAACACATCGTGGAAAACCAACAAGGGGGAAAAATGCGCAGCACCAAGACGGTGGTACTCGCCGGCGCTTCGGGTTTCATCGGCAGATACGTCCGGTCGCGTTTCGAGCAGGACGGCTGGGCCGTGCGGACCATCGGACGCAAGGGAGCGGGAAGTTCCTCGGCAAGCTGGAACGACGACGACGCCCTCACCAGGGTGCTCAACGGCGCCGACCTCGTGGTCAACCTCGCCGGACGCTCGGTGTCCTGCCGGTACAGCGCCCGTAACCGTACCTCCATTCTTGAGTCACGGGTCCGGACCACCGAGGCACTGGGCCGCGCCATCGCCCGGTGCCAGGAACCGCCGTCGACGTGGCTGAACGCCAGCACCGGGACCATCTACCGGGATGCCCGGGACCGGCCGCAATCAGAGAACAACGGCGAGCCGGGCACCGGATTCTCCGTGGACGTGGCCCGCGCCTGGGAGACTGCCCTGGATGCTGCGGCCACGCCGGAAACCCGGAAGATTCCGCTGCGGATCTCTATTGTCCTCGGCCCGGGCGGCGGGGCGCTGCGGCCGTTCGCCAACCTCGCCAGGCTGGGCCTGGGCGGGCACATGGGCGACGGCAACCAGAAATTCAGCTGGATCCACGTGGAGGACCTGTACCGGTGCATGCGGTTCCTGCATGCCCGGACGGACATCACCGGCCCGGTCAACGTGGCCTCGCCGGACGTGGTGAGCAACCACGAGCTGATGCGGCTGGTCCGCCGTGCCTACGGGAAGCGCTTTGGCGTGTCCACTCCTGCCTGGCTCCTGCGCGCGGGCGCCGTACTGATCCGCACCGAAACGGAACTGGTGCTCAAGAGCAGGTGGGTCCTGCCGCAGAAGCTCCTGTCCGCCGGGTTCATCTACCGCCAGCCGGAACTCGGCGGGGCCCTCCAGCAGGTTGCCAAGGGACGGGTGTGAGCAGGCCGCGCCACGTGGTCCTGGGTACATCGTCCTTGGCCGCAGGCGCGCTGGTGAGCCTACTCTGCCTGGCCATCGCCCTCGCTTTCACGAGCGGCAGGGACTGGTTCCTGCCCATGTTCCTGGCGACGCTCGTCTGGGGAGCCGTACCGGCGGCGGTCCTCGCATTCTGCGCGGGGGCGCCGCTGGGAATCCTGCTCCAGCCTGTGCGGAACCAGTGGCTGCATGTTGCCGCGTTTGGCGGCCTTGGCGCACTCATTGGCACGGGTCTCGCCGCTTTGAGGCCATGGTCCGGTTCCAGCGCCGGCTTCATGCTGTCCACGGCATTGATGATGGGCGGCGCCGTGGCCATCGGCCGCCTGGCTGTTTGGCGGTTGGTCCGCGTGGATCCCGAGGAGCACCAGGCGCCCTTGTCGGCCTGAACACGGAAGCCGCGGGTCGCCTGTTCAGCAACACAAGGCAACGCACGACGCCGGATGGCAGGATGGTGGGATGACTTCCGTTTCCACCGGCGCATCGCCGTCCGCCACCACTCCGGCCGTCGTCCTCACCATCGCAGGGTCCGAAGCCACCGGTGGTGCCGGGGCACAGGCCGACCTGAAGACCTTCCAGGAACTGGGCGTCTTCGGCATCGCCAACCTGACCTGCATCGTGTCCTTCGACCCGAAGGACAACTGGAACCATCGCTTCGTCCCGGTGGACCAGCAGGTGATTGCCGACCAGCTGGAGGCGACGGCGGCGGCGTACGGACCGGCGTCGGGCGCCCCCTCCGTGCTGGACACCGTGAAGATCGGCATGCTCGGCAGCCCGGCAACCATCAGCACGGTGGCCGGTTCCCTGAAGGCTAACGGCTTCGGCAACGTGGTGCTGGACCCGGTGCTGATCTGCAAGGGCCAGGAGCCCGGCCACGCCCTGGACACGGACCAGGCCCTGAAGGCCGAAATCCTGCCGCTGGCCACCTTCGTGACCCCCAACCACTTCGAGGCAGAATCCCTGAGCGGCCTGGAGATCACCGACGTCGAGTCCCTTAAGGCTGCCGCTGTCCGCATCCACGAACTCAGCGGCGCGGCGGTCCTGGCCAAGGGCGGGGTTCGGCTGGAAGGCCCTGACGCCGTCGACGTCTTCTTTGACGGCGAAACCCTCGAGGTCCTCAGCGCCCCGAAGGTGGGCGAGGTGGCCGTATCCGGCGCGGGCTGCTCGCTCGCGGCCGCCGTGACCGCCGAACTGGCCAAGGGCGCCTCCCCGCTGGAGGCGGCGCGCACAGCCAAGGCCTTCGTGACCGAGGGCATCCGCAACCGCGTGGCCTCCGGGGCACCATTCGATGCCCTGTGGCAGGGCGGCGCCCGCTAGCCAGGCACAAGACACCGCCAAAACGCCTGAACGCTCCTGCACCGGTTGCAGGAGCGTTCAGGCGTTAAGCCCCTCGTCTGGTGGGGCGTCCGGATAGGGTCAGCGCCGGGGGATGTTCCGCAGGTTGCTGCGGGCCATGCTGACGGCCTCACCCGCTCCCCTGTTCAGGACCACCTTGGACATGGCCGTGGCAAACCCGATGACCTGCGACCCGGAGATCTTGGGCGGAATGGACAGCGCCTTGGGATCGGTGATGAGTTCCACCAGCGACGGCCCCGGGTGCGCGAACGCCTCGCGGTATGCCGCCTCGATCTGCGCGGGGTCCGTGACGCGGACTGCATGGAAGCCCAGCGCCTGGGCTACGGCGGCGTAGTTGGCGTCCGGCACATCCACCCCGAAATCGGGGAGCCCGTCCACCAGCATTTCAAGCTTGACCATGCCCAGGGTGGAGTTGTTGAACACCACCACGTTGACGGGCAGCTTGTAGGCGGCCGCGGTGATCAGCTCGCCGAGCAGCATTGACAGCCCGCCGTCACCGGACACGGAGATGACCTGCCGGCCGGGGTACGCCAGCTGCGCACCGATGGCGTGCGGCAGGGCGTTGGCCATGGAGCCGTGCAGGAAGGACCCGATCAGCCGCCGCGTGCCCAGCGGGTTGATGTACCGCGCCGTCCAGACGTTGCACATGCCCGTATCCGCGGTGAAGATCGCATCCTCTGCAGCTATCTGGTCCAGCAGGGAGGCCGCGTATTCCGGGTGGATGGGCTGCTTCTTTTCCACCTTGCGGGTGTAGGCTCCCACGGCCTTGTTCATCAGCCGGTCGTGCTTCTTGAGCATCTGGTCCAGGAACCGGCGGCTCTTCTTTGCCTTCACCAGGGGCAGCAGGGCGTGCAGGGTTGGCAGCACGTCGCCGTGGACTGCGACGTCGACGTCGGTCCGCCGCCCCAGCCGGTGCGCCACCCGGTCCACCTGTGCAGTCCGGGTGTCCGGCAGGAACTGGTCGTACGGAAAGTCGGTGCCGAGGAGGACCAGGAGGTCGGCGTCCTCGATGCCCTCGGCGGCGGCGCCGTAGCCCAGCAGCCCGGTCATGCCGATATCGAACGGGTTGTCGTACTGGACAAAGTCCTTGCCGCGGAGGGAGTGGCCGATGGGCGCCTTCGCGAGTTCCGCGAGCGCCATCAGTTCACTGTGGGCACCCTCGACGCCGGCGCCCGCGAAGATGGCGACCTTGCCGGCGTCGTTGATGGCGTCCGCCAGGGCCTGGACGCTGGCCGGGTCCGGGACGAGGCTGGCGGGACGGAAGGTGGCGGGCAGCGGCGTCGGCGCGCTGGCTTCGAGCCCGGCGATGTCACCGGGAAGGGTCACGACGGCGACTCCGCCCAGTCCCAGCGCATGCTGGATGGCGCTGTGCATCACGCGCGGCGCCTGCTCGGCGGTGCTGACCAGTTCCGAGTAGACCGAGCATTCGTTGAAGAGCCGGTCCGGATGGGTTTCCTGGAAGAAGCTGCTGCCGATCTGCTTGCTGGGGATGTGGGAGGCGATGGCCAGCACCGGGGCGCCGCTGCGGTTGGCATCGTACAGCCCGTTGATCAGGTGCAGGTTGCCGGGGCCGCAGGAACCGGCGCAGACGGCGAGGCGGCCCGTGAGCTGTGCCTCCGCGGCGGCGGCGAAGGCGGCGGCCTCTTCATGCCGGACGTGGACCCAGTCGATGCCGCCCTCGGCCGAACCGCCGGTTTGCCGGACGGCGTCCACAATGGGGTTGAGGCTGTCCCCCACGATCCCATAGATCCGCTGCACGCCGGCAGCCTGGAGTTGTTCAACGAGCTGGGTGGCAAGTTCCTTGGCCATGGGTGCAGACTCCCGCGTTGGTAGTGGTGTGCTGACACGCCCCAATATAGTCCGCGTGGCTCCACGGTCCCTGTTAAGTGGCGCCGCCCACCCGTGCAGCGCAGTGACGGCCGGATTCCGCTTCAGCGGGCTCTACCCAGCCTTCAGGCCCGGGCCATGGAGTTCTGCCCGCCTCAGTCCGCGGCTGCGGCCACCGCCTGCACAGCGGGGCGGCCTGCTGTTGCGTCCTCCAGCAGGGCGCCGGCCATCAGCGTTGCGGTCCGCACGATGAACGCCCGACGGCGGGCGGCCCGGTCCCGGCCGCTGCCCGCCAGGAGCGCGTCGATCTGGGGCAGGACCGGCCACCCGTCGCAGAGGGTGACCACGGTGATCAGCAGGTCGGCTGCGTCTTCTCGGCCCACACCGGGGAGCACCTCCATCACCTGCCCCACCTTGATGGCGCAGTGGTCCGTGCGGGTAGCCCTGCTGACGGTTTCCCTGCCCCGCTCCAGCCCTTCCCAGAACACCAGCCGCGGCAGCACGCCGTCCGTGGTGTGCCGGTCGAAGAGCCTGCCGGCGTAGTCGCCGAAGGCTTCAGGACCGTGGCCCTGGATGGGGACCTCTGTCATGACGCGGATCATTTCGGCGGCGAGGACGGCGTCGAACAGCTCATCCTTCTTGCCGAAGTACTGGTAGATGCGCTCCTTGTTGACCCCGGCTGCGGAGGCTATGCGGTCCACCCGCGCACCGGCCAGTCCGTTCGCACTGAATTCCTCGGTGGCAGCCGCCAGCAGCAGCTCCTTGGTGCGTTCGGTGTTCCAGGCCATGACTCCATTCTACGCAATTCCAACCAGGTAGTTGCAATTACTGTCCGGCGCGCATATTCTCGGTTCACAGCAAAAGCAACTAACTAGTTGGAGATTTCCATGGAGACCGCTCCCGGCCCCGCCCTTCTGACCCCCGCATCGCCGGCACCGGCTTCGCCGCCGGCCCTGCCGTCCGTCCATGTCCGGGCTCTCATTACCTGGCTGGCGATTTTCCCGCTGGTGGCCGTCGGCATGATGGCCTCGGCTCCGCTGACCGAGGGGTGGCACCCGGTATTCAAGGCCCTGGCCCTCACGCTGGTGGTGGTTCCCACGGCCGTCTACCTGGTGGTTCCCCGCATGATGCGGGCGCACGCTTCCCTGGCCGGGCGCCGCAGCGGGCGCAGCTAGGCGCACCCGGCAGCACCGGACAGCGCACGACGACGGGCCCCTCCCCGGGCAGCCCATGGCACCTCCGCCTGCCGGCACCGGGGCAAGGACCGCACCGACGCTTAACGGCGACGGCGCCCGTTCCCCTCAGCGGGGAACGGGCGCCGGTGCGTCCTGCGGAAGCTCAGCGCTTGGCGGCAGCCAGGCGATCGTCGTCGTCGTCCGCGCTGGCTGCTGTGCCGGCGTCCCAGGCATGGCCCTGCTCCTGGTCCAGGTGCGTCGACTTCTTGTTCTTGAGCGCGAAGATGTAGACCAGCAGCGATACGCCGATGGCCACGGTGACGTAGGTGAAGAGCAGTTCCACCTGGCCGGCCTTCTGCAGGGCTGCGCCGATCAGCGGGACGGTGCCGCCGAACATCGAGTTGGCGAGCGCGTAGCCCAGCCCCACGCCGAGGGCCCGGATCGAGGCGGGGAACAGCTCGGCCTTCACCAGGGCGTTGATGGAGGTGTAGCCGCCCACGATCAGCAGGCCGCCCATCATCAGCAGGAACGCGACCATCGGGTCCTTGGTGCCGGCGAGCGCGGACATCAGCGGCCAGGTGAACAGCACGCCCGTGATGCCGAACCAGAGCAGCAGCGGCTTGCGGCCGATCTTGTCCGAGATAATGCCGTAGACGGGCTGCAGCAGCATGAAGATAAACAGGGCCCAGAAGTTGATGACCGAGGTGGTTTCCTTGGGAATGCCGCTGGTGTTGTTCATGAAGCTGAGGATGAAGTTGGTGTACGTGTAGAACGCCACGGTGCCACCCAGGGTGACGCCGATGCAGATCAGCAGCGCCCTCCAGTGCTTGGTGAAGAGCAGCTTGAGCGTGCCGGGCTGCGCCTCGCCGGATGCCTTGGCGTTTGCGGCCGCTTCCACCTGGCTGGCGGAGACGGTTTCCTCCATGGAGCGCCGCAGCCACAGGACCACCAGTGCAGCCACGCCGCCGATGGCGAACGGAATGCGCCAGCCCCACTCGGTCAGGGCGTCCTTGCCCAGGGCGTTCTGCAGGACCACCAGGACCAGCAGGGCCAGCATCTGGCCGCCGATCAGGGTGACGTACTGGAAGCTGGAGAAGAAGCCGCGGCGCTTGGCGGTGGCGGCCTCGGACATGTAGGTGGCACTGGTGCCGTATTCGCCGCCCACGGAGAAGCCCTGCACCAGGCGCGCCAGGACCAGCAGGACCAGGGCCCAAACGCCGATAACGTCCTTGGTGGGCAGGATGGCGATGAAGAAGGAACCGGCGGACATCATGGTCACGCTCAGCGTCAGGGCGGCTTTCCGGCCCCGGCGGTCGGCGAAACGGCCGAAGAACCAGCTGCCGATGGGCCGCATGAGGAAGGTAACGGCGAAGACGGCCATGCCTTCGAGGGCGCCCTGCAGCGGGTCCTTGGAATTGAAGAAGTGCGGCTGGAAGTAGGCCAGGAACGCCGTGTAGATGTAGACGTCGTACCACTCCACCAGGTTTCCGGCGGAGCCCTTGAGGATGTTGCCCACGGCCCGGCGGGTCTGTGCCGCCTCGGACTGGGCCGCCCCCGTCAGCGGCGCTGCTTGTTCGGTGCTCATCATGAACCTTCCTTGGTGTGACGGTCTCCCGAAAGCGCGGAGGACCTCCACCAAACTATGGGTGATCCACGGCACAGCCAATGCGGAAGCGGGTTTCCTAACACTTCCTTAGGAATAGGCATTTCCCGGTTCCCAAGCGCCGGTTCCCCGTGAGGCGGTAATCTCCAAAGGCAGACTAGTCCCCGCACCCGACCCCCGCCCCAACCCCAAGGACAAGGAACATGGCCATGGAAGTGCTCATCGTCGAGGACGACGACGCCATGGCAGGTGCGCTGGCGGCGGGTGTTGCGACGGCGGGCCACCGGACCACGAGGGTGGCGCGGGGAGCTGACGCCCTGCTGGTCCACCGGGACTTCGAGGTGATCCTCCTGGACCTCGGGCTGCCGGACATGGACGGCCTGGACGTCCTCCGCAAGCTCCGCCAGATCACCGACTGCCCCATCCTCATCCTCACCGCCCGCGACGACGAACGCAGCGTGGTGCTGGGACTTCGCTCCGGCGCCGACGACTACCTGGTCAAACCCGTGAAACTCGTGGAACTGCTGGCACGGATCGAGGCCGTCACCCGGCGGGCCGGACGCCGCACCGGAAGCGTGCCGGACACCATCGTCCTGGGCGATCTCGACATTGACCTGGGCCGCCGCATCGCATCCAGGGACGGCGCGGTCCTCCCGCTGACGGCCACGGAATTCGAACTCCTGTCCCTTCTGGCCCGGCACGCCGGCTCCGTGGTGACCCGGGAGCAGATCCTTGATGCCCTGTGGGGTGATGCTTTCCTCGCTTCGTCCCGGTCCCTGGATGTGCACCTGACCGGGTTGCGGGCCAAACTGCAGAAACCCGGTTTCATCATCAACGTCCGGGGCGTGGGCTACCGGGTGGAGGCAGATCCCGCATGAGGTTGCGGGTCCTTGGCGTCCTCAGCGTGCTGTGCCTGGTGGTGGTGTTCCTGGTGTCCGGGACCATCCTGTCCTCGGCGGCGCGGGAGCTGACGCAGGAGGTCCAGATCAACCGGGTGGCGTCCCTGAACCGGCTGGCGCAGGTGGCCTTCGATGCGGCCGGCGACGGCGATACCGCGCGGCTCCAGCGCGAGATGGACACGTACTCCGCCCTCTATGCCGAGGGCATCATGGTCCGGCTGCAGCAGGAGACGCTCAGCTCGGGAGGGCTCAGTGAAGCCCGTGCCGACGTGCAGGATGCGCTGTCCCTGGCCCGGCTGAACGTCAACGGCACCGCACTGGCACCGCTGGAGCCGCTCGGTTCCGGCCCTCAGGTGATCTTCCGCGCCTTCGGCAGCGCCAACCAGGTGCTGGGCGGCGTGGCCATGGACGTCAACCTCGATGCCGCCAGGGCGAAGCTGCAGCAGCGCTGGCTTGTGGTGGGGGCGGCCGCCGTCGCCCTCGCTGCGGTCCTGCTGCTTGCCGCCGCCCGTGTCACCGGGTGGGTGCTGCGTCCCGTCCTGCGGCTGAATTCCGCGGTGACCGAGCTGGGCCGCACGGGCCGGGCCGGGCGGCTGCCTGAGGACGGTCCGCCGGAGCTGCGCGAACTGAGCCGGTCCTTCACTGCCATGGCGCGGACGGTCAGCGACAGCATCGAGTCGCAGCGCCAGTTGATCGCCGATACGTCGCACCAGCTGCGGAACCCCATCGGCGCGCTGCGGCTGCGGCTGGACGTACTCCAGCTTGAACTGAAGACCGAACGGGAACACGACGCCGCCGCCAGCGCGGTGGCCGAGCTGGAGCGGGTGGAGGAGATCCTGGACGACGTGTTGAAGCTGGCCGCCGCCGAGCACCGGGCCAGTGAAGACGCCGTCAGGGCCTTCAACAGCCCGGAGGCCAGGCCCGTTGCTGCGCCGATCGACCCCTACCCCGTCCTGCAGGAGGAAATGGAGCGGGCTGCCCCCGCTGCGGGCCGCGCCGGTATGCGGCTGGTCCTCGTTCCCCCGCCGCAGGCCCCCGTCCTGGTGGCGTGCGAGCCGGCCGAGCTCGCCCAGATGGTGGGCGAACTCGTGGGCAACGCGGTCAAGTACGCCCCGGGAGCCACCGTCACTGCTTCCGTCCGGGCTGAGCTTTCCACGGTCACAGTGGAAATTTACGACGACGGCCCGGGGCTTTCCGAACAGGACCTCGCCCAGGCGTCCACGAGGTTTTGGCGGGCGCCCCAGCACGCCTCGGTCCGGGGAACAGGCCTGGGCATGACGATCGTGGGTGAACTGGCGGCGGCCAACGGTGGCCGCCTGGTCCTGGGAACGGCGGCACCGCACGGCCTGTCAGCCCGGCTCGAATTTCCTGTTCCGGTGCTGGAGGACCGCTCCGAAGGCGGGGATGGACGTGGCTGAGGTCAGGGCGTCCGGCCTTATCGGGGCCGTCCTGCCCAGGCGGTCCCTCCTGAAAGCCGGGGCAGGCCTGGCAGCAATGGCCCTCGTCCCGTCTGTGCTGTCCGCCTGCAGCGGGAACCGGCCCGGGCTGCTGACCGTGGCGGGCGGGGAGGCAGGTGGCTTCTACCTTGAGTTCTCCACTCTGCTGGCCGCTTCCCTGGAACGCCACGACATAGCCGGAAAGGCTGTAGCCGTTGCCACCGGCGGCAGCCTGGACAACCTGGCGCAGTTGCGGGATGGAAGGGCCACGCTTGCCGTGTCCCTGGCCGATGCGGTGGCCGGCCCTGCTGTGGAGCCGGGAACCACGGCTGCCGAGGGCGCCGCGCCGCTGGCCGCGCTGGGGAAGGTCTACGAAAACTACGTACACTGCGTGGTGCGGAAAGGCAGCGGCATCACTTCACTGTCACAGCTGTCCGGGCGGACCGTGGCAGTGGGCCAGCCGGGTTCGGGGACGTCGCTCACCACGCCGCGGCTGCTCGCGGCAGCGGGCCTTGGCACCTCGGCGGAGGCCGGGCCGGCGGCGCAAGGCAGCGTCGCCGTCGTAAGCCTGGGCCTGAACGACGGCCTCGCGGCCCTGAAGGCCGGTACCGTGGACGCCCTGTTCTGGTCCGGCGGCGTGCCCACGGCCGCCATCTCCGCCGCGCAGCGGGAGGTGCCGCTGGCGCTGCTGGACCTCTCGTCCCTGTTGCCGGAGCTGCGCGCCCGGCACGGTGCCCAGTACGACCGCGTGTTCATCCCCGCGGAAAGCTACCCGGGTGTGCCCGCCGTCTGGACGGTGGGGACAGCCAACCTGTTGCTGTGCCGCGCCGACCTGGACGCCGGCACCGTCGAGCGGACCGTGCAACTGCTGGTCAACCACGCCGGCGAACTGATTCCACAGTCCAGCCTGGGAGTGCAGTTCCTCAGCCCGGAAACGCTGATCAACACCGCCGGCATCCCCATGCACCCGGCCGCCGCCGCGGCGTACCGCGCCCTCCACGGCTAGCAACGCCCGCTCATTTACGGCGGCTCCCACCCAAACGCCCGCTCACTCTCCCCAGGAAAGTGAGCGCGCGTCGCGGGCAAACCCACCACTGCTGAGCGGGCGTTGGATCAGGGCTCCGGGGTCTTATCCACATACGCGCTTCCGGTGATAGCAGGCCGGACCGCGTCCTTCCTACTGTTTGGGTACACCTGAACAGCAAGCAAAGCGGGGATCTGTGGGCAGGAATCAGCGCCGGCGGGCGGCACAAACCAAGTCTCAAAGGAACCAGCCTGGAGACCCTTTCAAGGCCGCCATTCCCAGGGTTACTAGCCCGGCACCCGGAAATATCCGGGAGTTGGAATCCCTGGCTCCGGCCTTCATCTGTTGGTATGTCCAGCATCCATTCCGCACAGATGTCGAAGAAGTGCTGGCGAGCCTGATTCTCTTCTTCCGCTTCTACCCCGAAATTGGTGAGAACCGTTCCATCACTGCCCTCAAACCGGCTGAGGTGGCTGAAAGATTGGCCGCCCTCATTATCCATACCGTCCATGACGGCGTCGTGGCCACCTATTCACTGATGCTTTTCCTGCACTTCCTCCACGATTCCGGCCAGTGGTCCGGTAACCCGGAATCGTATCGGACTGTGCAGGCCATCCTGTTGGAAATCATCAGTTTGGACATGCGCGCGACACCCAACGGGGCGCCGACGGCTGCCGTCGTCGCGGCTGCCCACGCTGATTAGCTCCCCGAGTGGGCCTGCAGGAAGCTGTACACCTCGGTCTCGTCGACGCCGGGGAAAGCGCCGGGCGGCATGGCTGCCAGCAGGTGCGAATGGGCCCGCGCAGAGGGCCAGGCGTTCCCGGCCCACTCCGAAGTCAGGGCTGCCGGCGGACGCTTGCAGCAGTTCGGGTCGGGACAATTGGAAGTGGCCCGGGCTGTCGTCTCACGCCCGCGGAACCATTTCACGTGCTGGTAGGGCACCCCGATGCTGAGCGAGAACTCACCCGTGGCCGACCGCTCGGTCCGCGCGGTGCACCAGTACGTACCCGACGGCGTGTCCGTGTACTGGCTATAGGCGCTGAACTTGTCCGGAACGTCGAACACGGCACGGGATGTCCAGGCCTTGCACGACGGCTGGCCCTCGATGGCGCCGGTGTGGTCCTGGGGGAAGTTCACGCCATCGTTCTCGTAGGCCTTGTAGATGATCCCGCTCTGGTGCGTCTTCTGGAAATGCGTGGTGATACCCAGGTGCCTGGTGGCCAGGTTGGTGAACCGGTGCGCGGCGGTCTCGTAGGAAACGGCGAACGCATCCCGGATGTCCTCCACCGCGATTTCCTTGGCGGCTTTGGCGTTTTGCAGAAATTCCACGGTGGCCTGCTCGGGAAGAAGCAGCGCCGCGGCGAAATAGTTGGTCGCCACCCGCTGGGCCAGGAAGTCGCCATAGTTGCGGGGCGTTTCGTGGCCCAGGACGTAGTGTCCCAGTGCCTGGAGCAGCACGGACCGGGGATCGTGGTCCTGCCGCTGGCTTTGGGTCAGGTAAATTCTGCGGTTCTTCAAATCGGTCACGGACCGGGTGGAATGCGGCAAATCGCCCACGTGGTACAGGGCGAATCCAAGGTGCGCGGCGATGTCCGCGATGACATGCTGGCTCAGCGGGCCGGCGGTGTAGCCCACCTCCTTGAGGACCTTCTGCGCTTCGGCCTCGTACTCCGGGAAGTAGTTGCCGCGCTCGCGCATCATGGCACGCAGCTCACCGTTGGCGCGCCGGGCTTCTTCCGGGGTGGCCACCTGCTCGTTCATCTTCCGCTCCAGCTCGTGCAGGAGCCCCACCTGGGCCTCGAGTACATCCAGCGGAAGCCGCGAACTGATGCGGATTTTCGGCAGGTTGAGGGACTCGTACAGCGGTCCGCGCTGGTACCGTTCCAGCTCGATTTCCAGGGCTGCCCGCCGGCTGGGCGGTTCGGCACCCAGGAGCTGGTCGATGCTGACGTTCAGCGCCGCGGCCAGGTGCTGCAGAAGAGTCAGTTTGGGCTCACGCTTGCCGTTTTCGATCAGGCTGAGCTGACTGGGGGCGGTCCCGACGGCGGCGCTCAGGCCATCGAGCGTGAGCCCGGCTTGTTTACGCAGATGGCGGACGCGGCGGCCCAGCGCAATGACATCGAGTCCCGCTGCGGCGGCTGACGGCGGCTGGGAAACGTCCCTGTTCCAACTTGAAGGCGGCATTTCTGAAGAATACGTGAAGAAGTGCATTTCTTTCCATAGGTTTCATCTAGAACGGGGGTTGAAAGTGCTGAAAAGTAGTTCACACGGAAAGAAACACCGCACCGGAAAGCCGGTGGGAACCTCAATGACGCGGTTCCCACCTACCCCATCCGGAGCTCAATCAAGGAGATCAACGATGACTGCAGCATTTGAGCCCACCTCGCAGACGCCCGACCAGCAGGCCGCCGCACTTGAGCTCGAGTGGTCCGCCAACCCCCGCTGGGAAGGTGTGACCCGGGACTACTCAGCCTCCGACGTCGTCCGCCTCCGCGGCCGCGTCACCGAAGAGCAGACGCTGGCCCGCCGCGGTGCGGAGAAGCTGTGGAAGCAGCTCACCGAAGAGCACAAGACCGGCGGCTACACCAACGCCCTGGGTGCCCTCACCGGCAACCAGGCAGTGCAGCAGGTCAAGGCCGGCCTCCGCGCCATCTACCTTTCCGGTTGGCAGGTGGCCGCCGATGCCAACAATTCCGGCCACACCTACCCGGACCAGTCCCTCTACCCGGCCAACTCCGTCCCCACAGTGGTCCGCCGTATCAACAACGCCCTGCTCCGGGCGGACCAGATCGAATTCTCCGAGGGCATCCAGACCGTTGAGGACTGGCTGGTCCCGATTGTTGCCGACGCCGAAGCCGGTTTCGGCGGCCCGCTGAACGCCTACGAGCTGATGAAATCCATGATCCAGGCCGGCGCCTCCGGCGTGCACTGGGAAGACCAGCTCGCCTCCGAGAAGAAATGCGGCCACCTCGGCGGCAAGGTACTCATCCCCACCCAGCAGCACGTCCGCACCCTCAACGCCGCCCGCCTGGCGGCCGACGTCGCCGGTACCCCCACCGTCGTCATCGCCCGCACTGATGCTGAGGCAGCCACCCTGATCACCTCGGACGTGGACGAGCGGGACCAGGAGTTCATCACCGGGGAGCGCACCGCCGAGGGCTTCTACAAGGTCCGCAACGGCATCGAACCCTGCATCGCCCGGGCCAAGGCCTACGCCCCGTACTCCGACCTCATCTGGATGGAGACGGGCACCCCGGACCTGGAACTGGCCCGCAAGTTCGCCGAGTCCGTCAAGGCCGAGTTCCCGGACCAGATGCTCTCCTACAACTGCTCGCCGTCCTTCAACTGGCGCAAGCACCTGGACGACGCCACCATCGCAAAGTTCCAGCGCGAACTCGGCGCCATGGGCTTCACGTTCCAGTTCATCACCCTGGCCGGATTCCACGCCCTGAACTACTCGATGTTCGATCTTGCCCACGGCTACGCCCGGGAAGGCATGAGCGCCTACGTCGAACTCCAGGAGAAGGAATTCGCCTCCGAATCCCGCGGCTACACCGCAACCAAGCACCAGCGCGAAGTCGGCACCGGCTACTTCGACACCCTCTCCACCGCGCTCAACCCGAACGCGTCCACCCTCGCATTGGTCGGATCGACCGAAGAGGGCCAGTTCCACTAATACATCCCTCCCCAAGTAAGTAGCAGTAGGTGTCGTTTTGGAGGCTCAAAGCGACACTTACTGCTACCCAGTTGGGACCTTTCAAGGAGAACTCCCATGAACAGCTTCACCGATAGCTTCACCATCAACGGCATCACCATGACTGCCCAGCCCATATGCCGGCAGGATGAAGTGCTCACGCCGGACGCACTGGCTTTCATCGCCAAGCTGCACCGGGCCACCGCGGAACGCCGGCAGGAACTGCTTCAGGCACGAAGGACCCGACGCGCCAACATCGCCGCCGGCCAGGATCCGAGGTTCCTGCGGGAGACCGAACACATCCGCAACGACGCGTCCTGGCGGGTGGCTCCCCCGGCCCCGGGCCTTGAGGACCGCCGGGTGGAGATCACCGGCCCGGTGGATAAGAAGATGACCATCAACGCCCTGAACTCCGGCGCCAAGGTCTGGCTGGCGGACATGGAAGACTCCTCCACCCCCACATGGCGGAACGTCATCAAAGGCCAGCTGAACCTCACCGACGCCCTGGAACGCCGCATCGACTTCACCAGCGAGGAAGGCAAGGAGTACAAGCTCCGCCCGGCCGGTGAACTGCCCACCATCGTGGTCCGCCCCAGGGGCTGGCACCTGCCCGAAAAGCACATGCTCATCGACGGCACCCCGATCGCGGGCGGCATCGTGGACTTCGGCCTGTTTTTCTTCCACAACGCCCGCCGCCTGCTGGCCCAGGGCAAGGGCCCGTACTTCTACCTGCCCAAGATCGAAAACCACCTCGAAGCCCGGCTCTGGAACGACATCTTCATCCTGGCCCAGGACCTGCTCGGCATCCCGCAGGGCACCATCCGCGCCACGGTACTGATCGAAACCATCACCGCAGCCTTCGAAATGGAGGAGATCCTCTACGAACTGCGGGACCACGCCTCGGGCCTGAACGCCGGCCGCTGGGACTACATCTTCTCCATCATCAAGAACTTCCGTACCCGCGGCCCCCGCTTCGTCCTCCCGGACCGCGGCCAGGTGACCATGACCGCCCCGTTCATGCGCTCCTACACCGAGCAGCTGGTCCGGGCCTGCCACAAGCGCGGCGCCATGGCCATCGGCGGCATGGCCGCGGCCGTTCCCAACCGCAAGGACCCCGAAGCCAACGCCAACGCCTTCGAGAAGGTCCGGGCGGACAAGACCCGCGAGGCCAGTGACGGCTTCGACGGCTCCTGGGTGGCCCACCCCGATCTGGTGCCCATCTGCCGTGAAGTGTTCGACGCCGTCCTCGGCGAGCGACCCAACCAGCTCGGCAAGCTCCGCGGGGACGTCACCCCGGACGACCGCGCCCTCATCGATGTCGCCTCCCTGCACGGCACCATCACGGAGCAGGGCATCCGCAACAACATCGAAGTGGGCATCCGCTACATCGAGTCCTGGCTCCGCGGCAACGGCGCCGTGGCCATCCACAACCTGATGGAGGACGCCGCCACCGCGGAGATCTCCCGCTCCCAGCTCTGGCAGTGGATCTACGCCCGGGCCATCACCGACCACGGCGAGATCATCACGCACGAATGGGTGGAGGATCTGCTGGACGGCGAATTCGCCCGGCTGGAGCGCTTCGACGGCGACCGCTTCGAGGACGCCCGGGACATCTTCGAGGAAGTCACCCTCGCCACGGAGTTCCCGTCCTTCCTCACCCTCCCGGCCTACGCCCGCTACCTCACCGAAGCCCGCGAGAAGGCCACCGTGGAGGAGCTCGCAGCGGCCTGACCCGCAGCTGCACAGACTTCCGTCCGCCGGGCCGGCACGCCCTTCGCAACAGGCCCCCCGAAATCCGGGGCGCCGGCCCGGCAACGGAACCCCTTTACACGCCCGCTCACTTGTTGGGTCATAACGCCGGACGCGCGCTCACTTCCCTCAGAAGAGTGAGCGCGCGTCCTTCGGTTAACCCATCACGTGAGCGCGCGTCCCTGGGTGCTGACGGGATGTCCGACGGCGGCCCGCGCCTTAGCGGCCCCGCGGCACCTTGCGGACGGAGAGGGTGGTACTGACAAAGAAGGTCAGCACCGAGCCGAGGATGACCAGCAGCGCCGGCGTCCACGACTCCGAGGCGTCGTGGACAAAGCCCACCAGCGGCGGGGCAACCGCAGCGAGGCAGTAGCCCAGGCCCTGCACGGTGGCGGACATCCTGCCGGCCATGGCCTGGTTCCGGGCCAGCCGGATGATGGCGATGAAGATGATGGTGATGCCGCCGCCCTGGGCGATCCCGCCGCAGGTCGACCACAACCACCACAGCTGCGGCATCAGCAGCAGCCCGGCCGGGACTGCCGTCCACAACACACCCAAGGTGACCGCCACCGCCGTCGTACTCATGTATTTGGCGGCGAACGGCACGCCGAGCCCGCCCACGATGGCGAGGATCTGGAAGATCGAGGACGCCGCACCGGCTTCCGCGGCAGACATGCCCAGCTCATCGTGCAGGTAGCTGGGCAGCCAGGCGGTGACGCCGTAGTAGGAGAAGGCCTGGCCGCCGAAGCCCGCCGTGAGGCCGAAGGTGATCCAGCCGGTGCCGGCCACCGGCGGGAGCTTGGCTTCGCCGGCGTCCTCGGCAGCGGAGACGATGAACGCGGTCCGCGGCCCCACTGCCAGCGTCCACACAACGATGGCGGCCACGGCCAGGAGGGCCACCGAGGCCAGGGCGGCACGCCAGCCGGTCCACTCGGCCAGGGGCGCCATGGCCACGGATGTCAGGAACGAGCCGATGTTCAGGGCAGCGGTGTAGATGCCCATGGCGGTCCCCTGCCGCGAGGGCGAGAAGTCGCGGCGGATGATCAGCGGCACGGCAATGTTGCCCACCGTGATGGCCAGGCCAATGATAACGGTCCCCGCCACTACCAGGGCGGGTCCGCCGGCGGACCGCACCAGGACTCCCGCCAGGACGCCCAGGATGGTGAGGCTGACGGCAAACTCGGCGCCGAACTTCCTCGCGGCCAGGGACGCCAGCGGCGAAGCGAGCGAGAAGCAGAGCACGGGAATGCTGGTCAGCAGTCCCAGCACCACCGGGGAGAAATGCAGTTCTGCCTGCATGGGACCCACCACCGGCGCGACGGCCACGAACGGCCCGCGCAGGTTCAGGGCCAGCAGGCCAATGCAGGCGAGCAGGATCCAGCTGCCGGGAATTCGGGAAAGCAGCCGGCCGGTCACGGGGCGGAAAAGGGGAAAGGGAAGTCACTCATCACCTTCATTGCTATCACGCCGCGCAGGCCCACAAACTGTGCAAGGCACCGCGTGACGCCCAGGCTTAGGATGAACCTGCCCCCACAAGGACACCGCGAAGGACAGGACACCGCCATGCCGCACCGCCTTGCCATCCTCGACGACTACCAGGACGTGGCCCATGGCTACGCCGACTGGGCGGCCCTGGAAGCAGAAGGGGTCAAAGTTTCCACGTTCCGCGAACCCTTCGCCTCGCAGGATGCGCTGGTCTCGGCGCTCGCCGGCTCCACCATCGTGATCGCCATGCGGGAACGGACCGCCTTCCCGCGCGAAGTGTTCGAGAAACTGCCCGCCCTCGAACTGCTGGTGACCACGGGGATGGCCAACGCGTCCATCGACGTCGCCGCAGCCGCGGACCACGGCGTCACGGTCTGCGGAACACCCGGTTCGCCCGCGGCAGCCCCGGAGCTGACTTGGGCGCTGCTGCTGGCCATCGCACGGCACCTGCCGGCCGAGGAAGCCTCGCTGCGGGCCGGCTCCTGGCAGAAAACCGTAGGGGTGGAGCTGGTAGGCAAGACCCTGGGCGTGGTGGGGCTGGGCAAGATCGGGCGCCGGATTGCCGGCTACGGCCAAGCCTTCGGCATGGACGTTGTGGCGTGGAGCCAGAACCTCACAGCCGAAGCCGCGGCGGAGGCCGGGGTGCGGCTGGTATCGAAGGAGGAGCTGTTCCGCGCGTCCGACATCGCCACCCTCCACCTGCGGCTCTCCCCTCGCTCGGAGAACACCGTGGGTGAGCAGGAGCTGCGGCTGCTGGGCCCCGAAGGCATCCTGGTCAACACCGCCCGCGGCCCCCTCGTGGACCAGGAAGCGCTGGTCCGGGCACTGAACGAAGGCTGGATCCGCGGCGCCGCCCTGGACGTTTTCGACCAGGAACCGCTGCAGGCCGGCCACCCGCTGCTGGCGGCCCCCAACACCGTCCTGTCACCGCACCTCGGCTACGTCACGCAGGAGAGCTACCGGCAGTTCTACGGCGGCGCCTTCGAGGACGTCACCGCCTGGCTGGCAGGCTCCCCCATCCGCACCATCACCCCCTGACCCCGGAGTAACCCATGAGCCACACCGTCCGCCGCGCCACCATGGCCGACGCCGGCGCGCTGGCTGAGCTGGCGGCCGTCACCTTTCCGCTGGCCTGCCCGCCGTCGTCGTCGCCGGAGGATATCGCGGCGCACCTGGCAAACACGCTCAGCGAAGACCACTTCCGGGGCTACCTCGCCGATCCGGACATCACCATCCTGGTGCTGGACAGCGGCGACCGGCTTAACGGGTACAGCCTGCTGGTGGACCGGCCGGCGTCGGACCCGGACGTTGCCTCGGCCCTGACACTCACGCCGTCGGTGGAGCTCAGCAAGTGCTATGTGCATCCCGAACACCACGGACTGGGTGCCGCCGCCGAACTGATGCATGCCAGTGTGCAGGCCGCCGGTGCGGCTGGCCGGGCCGGGATCTGGCTGGGCGTCAACAGCCAGAATGCCCGCGCCATCCGCTTCTACGGGAAGTCCGGGTTCCAGAAGGTGGGCACCAAGTCTTTCCGGCTGGGCAGCACCGTGGAACACGACTTCGTCCTCGAACGCGCCTTGCCGTAGCTGCTTACGTGCCGGGCTGGTTCAGGCCGGCATGGTCTGAGGCGGCCTCCGGGCTTCCGGGCGGATACGCCAGCGGCGGGCGCGGCTGGGCCAGGAGCTTCAGGCCCGGGGGAAGTCCGTCAATGGTGCCGCTGGTGCCGGTGGCGGTGATGGTGACCCGGGAAGAGTCCAGCAGGACGTTTTCGGCCCGGAAGGTGCCCACGGTGTCCGGGAGGATCGGTGCCAGGTGCACTACCCCGCGGGTAAAGACAGGGTCGAAGCGGAGGAGGA
Organism: Arthrobacter sp. Leaf137; assembly: GCF_001423525.1. Taxonomy (GTDB): domain Bacteria; phylum Actinomycetota; class Actinomycetes; order Actinomycetales; family Micrococcaceae; genus Arthrobacter. Next base: position 191,288 of record NZ_LMOI01000002.1, read on the forward strand.
TCCGCGCCAGCTGGACAGGCGCCGCGGCAGCCCACGCCTGCGGCGAACATGCGGTGGGGTACGGCACGGGGCCGGGGAACTCACCGCGGTCGAAGCCACAAAAGAGTTCGGGCAGCCGGTTGTCGAAGTGTTCGGCTGCTTCGAAGACCCCCAGGGCCACCCGTCTTGCCTCGTCCACGAACCCGTAGCGCATCAGGCCTGTGGCCACCATGGCCGTATCGTGCGGCCAGACGGACCCGTTGTGGTAGCTGACCGGGTTGTAGGCGCCCATGTCCGAGGCGAGCGTGCGGATGCCCCACCCAGTGAACATTTGCGGGGACATCAGGTGCTCCATGACGGACTGCGCCTTGTCCCGGTCCACGATGCCTGAGAAGAGGCAGTGGCCGATGTTGGAGGTCAGGGCGTCCACCGGGCGCTTGTCCTTGTCCAGCGCGACGGCGAAATAGCCTTTGTCCGGCAGCCAGAACTTTTTGTTGAACTCCTCTTTGAAGGCCGCTGCCTTTTCAGCCCAGTGGTGTTCCAGTTCCGGGTCCCCGTCCCAGTGCGCCAGCAGGGAGCGGCCCAGATAGGCCGAGTAGACGTAGGCCTGCACTTCGCAGAGGGCGATGGGCGGTTCGGCGATGGTCCCGTCGGCGAAGTTGATGCCGTCCCACGAATCTTTCCAGCCCTGGTTGACCAGCCCGTGGTTGTTGGGGCGCAGGTATTCCACGAAACCGTCACCGTCGCGGTCGCCGTACTTCTCAATCCATTCCAGGGCCCGGTCCGCGTGGCTGAGCAGTGGCTGGATCACGTCCTTGGACAGTCCCCATCGGCTCAGTTCTCCGAGGACGGCCACGAACAGCGGGGTGGCGTCGGCGGTGCCGTAGTAGGCCGTGCCGCCGAGGGACAATCCGGCGGTGACCCCCAGCCGGACCTCGTGCGGGATGCGGCCGGGTTCCTCCTCGGAGTCGTTGTCCACCTTCTTGCCCTGGATGCCGGCCAGGGTCTGCAGTGTGCCAAGGGCAAGGTTGGGGTTGACCATCAGGCTCATGTAGGAGGTCAGCAGCGAGTCCCTGCCGAACAGCGCCATGAACCAGGGCGCCCCGGCGGCGACGGCCGCCCGGTCCGGATGGTGGGGGTCGAAGATGCGCAGTGCACCCAAGTCGCTTTGGCTGCGGTTGAGCAGGTCCTGGAGGCTGGCGTCTTCGATCCTGATCCGCGGTACGCCTTCTTCCCAGTCCAGGTGCCGGCGCACGCCTTCGCGGTGGTGCGGCAGTTGCCCCTCGCGGAAGGGCTGGTCCGGTGCTTCGCCGTTGACCAGGGGCACCACGATGATGCTGGTGGCCCACTTTCCCCGCGCCGGGACGGTGATGCGGAAGCGCAGGCCTTCGGTGCTGACCTCGGCATCCCTGGCGCCAACGGCGGTTCCGCGCTGCTGGCCGTGCCGCAAGGCCTCGATGATGAGCTTGCCGTCCCTGACGGTCCGGGTGGTGTCGTCGTTCCCCGTGGCGCGGCTGCCCTTGACCTCGAACAGGTCTGCCTGGTCCGCCTCCACCAGCAGCTCAATTTCGCAGTCCACCGGCTCGGATGCATAGTTTTCCAGCGTGATGTCGTCCTGCATGCCGGGACCGATGTGCCGCACCTGGCGGACCACCAGCGGGCTGTCGAACCTGCCGCCGGGCCATTTGGCCCGGCCCACGAACGTCGCTTTGAAGGGCTGCGGCCGCTGGGCTGTCAGGGGCTCACGCAGGGCCCCATTGACGCGGAGCATCCACCGCGAAACGATGCGGGTGTCCTGGAAGAACGCACCGTTCGTGCCGCCGTCGGAGGGGATGTCCCCGCTTCCGGACGAGATGCAGAAGGAGGATCCTTCCAGGACGGTGACCGATCCGGAATCGGACACGGATGCTTCGTTATCGGCGTTCCAGGCGGTCATCAGGGACTCCCCTCTCAAGCGACGAGGTGCTGCCCGAAAATCCGGGAAGCACCGTTGCCCTATCGATTCTGGTCCACCGGGACGGCATGCGGAACCCCCGCCGGAGGCCGCCTTTCAATCAGTTCGGCATATAGGCGCAGGTGGTCCGCCACCATCCGCTCTGCACTGAAGCGCCCCTGCACCGCGCTGCGGCACACCGCCCTGTCCAGGCCTGCGGCGGCCGGAATGAAGTCCGCTAACTGTTCGGTGGCGCCCAGGAAGCCCGTTCGCCCGTGCTCCACAATCTCCTCCGCGGCTCCCACAGCGGTTCCAACCACCGGCGTTCCGGTGGCGAGGGCCTCGATCATGACCAGGCCGAAGGGCTCGGCCCATTGGATGGGGTTAAGGAATGCCACCGCTTCCCCCATCAGGCGGTATTTGGTCGCGTCATCCACCTCCCCCATAAAGTCCTCGTTGGAGCCCAGCATGGGTTCAACCACATCCCGGAAATAGCGCACCTCCTCCGGTTCCCGCATCTTCACCGCGATCTTCAGGCGCATCCCCACCTCACGGGCGATGCTGATGGCTTCCAGCAGGCCCTTGTCCGGGCAGGACCGGCCCACGAAGCACAGGTAACCGCCTCCTCCCGTTCCCACCGGAACCGCCGCGAGGTCCATACCGTGGTGAATCACCCGGGTGACGGGCACGCCGGGAGCATGCGAGGCCTGGTCCCGGGAGATGGCGATCACCGCCCCTGCCCGGGCTATGGCGCGATAGATGTCGGCCGCCCTGGCATGCAGGGGTCCGTGGATGGTGGTCACCACCGGAATCCCTCCGGGCCGGTGCATGTAGAGGGGGCCGGCAAGGGTGTGGTCATGGATGATGTCCACGTCCGCCAGCCCCTCATAGGCCCTGACCACGTGGCTAAGCTCCGACAGGCTGGTGCCCATGCCCGTATAGTCCGCCGGGCGCATGCCAGGGACAAGGGGCACCGGGCAGGTACTTTCAGTGGGTGCGGCCAGGAGTACCTCGTGGCCGCGTGCGGCGAAGCCCCGGGCAAGGGTGTCCACCACCCGTTCCGTCCCGCCGTACGTTGCCGGTGGAACAGGAATCCATGGTCCTGATACCAAGCCAATCCGCATCCTGACCTCCCAGGTGAGACGGGCCGGGCTCCCCAGCGGGCCGGGCGCCACCCCGCCGCGGTACGCAATGCCGCAGTGGAATGTTTGGGTTTCCGCGGTCCATTACTGGGCCTCTGTTCAGACTATTGCGCAGGATGCGGCGGCCCACAAGACCTACCGTGGGGTATCTCACACCCGGGCCCGGAATGGCGGCAGAACCGCACCGGTTATGCAGTCCATGAAGATTGAGATCTGGTCCGACGTTGCCTGCCCGTGGTGTTTCATCGGCAAGCGCCGCTTCGAGGCCGCCCTGGCTGACTTCCCGCACCGCGACGCGGTTGAGGTGCAGTGGCGCAGCTACCAGCTCGATCCCGGCCTCCCCGAGCACTACGACGGCACCGAACTTGAGTACCTCAGCACCCGCAAGGGCATGGCACCGCAGCAGGTCTCCCAGATGTTCAACCATGTGGCGGAGCAGGCCAGGGGTGAGGGCCTGGAGTACCGGTTCGACAACGTGGTGGTGGCCAACAGCTTCACTGCGCACCGCCTGATCCACCTGGCCGCCGCGCACGGCCAGCAGGACGCCGCCAAGGAGCGCCTGCTCAGCGACCACTTCGAGCATGGCAAGGACATCGGCAGCCGGGACTACCTGGCCGCGCTGGGCAGCGACCTCGAAATTCCGGACGCCGAGGTGGAAGCGCTTTTCACCACCGACAAGTACGCCGACGACGTCCGCAACGATGTCGAGGAAGGCCGTGCCCTGGGCATCAGCGGGGTGCCGTTCTTTGTCATCGACCGGAAGTTCGGCCTCTCCGGAGCGCAGCCCACCGAAACCTTCACCGCTGCCCTCAACCAGGCATGGCAGGACGCCAACCCCCTGGTTCTGGTCAACTCCGGCGACGGCGAAGCCTGCGGCCCGGATGGTTGCAGCGTCTGACCCGGCTGCAGGCGGGGCACTCACCGTTTAGTGACACATCGCGGTAAAGTGTCTGTATGCCCAGGATTTCAGCGGCCACCAACGCAGCACAACGCGCCGACACCCAACGCCGCATCCTGACGGCCTTCGGCGAACTGCTCTTCTCGCACGGCCTGCCCGGGCTGACCATGACCGACGTCGCCCGGCACGCCGGCGTGGGGCGCACGGCCGTGTACAACTACTACGCGGACATCGAAGAGCTGCTGATTTCCTATGCCCTGGAGGAGACGGAAAAGTTCCTCGCGGAGCTGCGGGAGGCGCTCGGCCGGCTCGACAATCCGGTGGAGCGGCTGGCCCTGTACGTGCGCGCGCAGGTGGAGGACCTCACCCGGCGCCACCTGCCGCCCGGACCTGCCATGGGCGCGGTGCTCTCGCCGTCGTCCTTTGCCAAACTCGCCGACCATGTAGGCGAGCTGAGCGTGCTCCTGCAGGGCATTCTGCGTGACGGCATGGACCAGGGCTACCTGCCTGCCGCGGACGTGGGCCAGCAGTCGCAGCTGATCCTGGGAACCCTGTCCTCGAGCGCGGCCAGGGGCAGCGACGAGCCCGCGGAACTGGAAGCGCGGGTGGCGCGGACCGTGCGGTTCATCCAACTGGGCGCCGGGGCAAGGTTCGACGACGGCGGCCGGCCCGTCCGGTTGGCACCGCTTCGCGCCGTGGCCGGCTGAGTTGCCCCATCACTTCAGGTCCCCACAAGCCGGGTTTAGCAGCCCGGGCTGATATGGCAGCGGGCGTCAGGAGGCGGGGGCTGCCGAGGGCATCACGGGCCACATGTCATCGTCCGCCACCCGCCGGCTTTCCCTGGGGCAGCTCAGCGTGCCGGGAGTCTGGTCCACCAGTTCCGGCGGCGCAAGTGCCCGGTAATCCTGCGACAGGATGACGTCCACGGTGCCGTCCGTCCGGCTGTCCTGGAAGTAGTCCGATCCCGGCAGGTTCCGCTGGACACTGAAGGCTGCGGACTGCCCGGCCGCTCCGGAGATCACTGCGGCAACCCCGCGGTAGCTGGGCTCGGTGTTGCCGACCGCGGCCACCACGAATTTGCGCGCGAGGAAATCATCCGCCACGGATTTCGCCAGCCCTGGCCTGCTGGTGGAGTTGTAGACGTTCAGGTTGACCTGTTCGTTCGGCGTGTAGTCGAACGTTGCGGCCGGGCAGGCGCTGACGGTCTTCGCGGCCGGCTCCGCAGAGGGGATGCTGAACCGCCCGTTGATGATGGCAAGAGCCGTGATAATGCCCGCTGCGATCAGTCCGATCAGGAGCACCAGGACCACGGCGTGCAGCACCCGGCGCCGTACGCGGGCGGTGTCGTCGGCGTTCCGGCCGGCGTCGAACGTGGCCCGCAGCTCCTGCCCGCTGACCACATGATGTCCATGCAGGACGCTGACGTCCTGCGGCTTCTTCTTCCTAGCCATCTATCACCAGGACCCGGGCGTGGATCGCGGTGCGCTGGTGCAGGGCAGTCCGGACCGCGCGGTGCAGCCCGTCCTCCAGGTACAGGGTTCCCTGGTATTGCACCACGTGCGGGAACAGGTCGCCGAAGAATGTGGAGTCCTCCGCCAGCAGCGCTTCCAGGTCCAGGGTGCGCTTGGTGGTTACCAGTTCGTCCAGCCGGACCGGCCGCGGCGGCAGCGAGGCCCAGTCCTTGGGCGTGCTGTAACCATGGTCGGGGTAAGGGCGGCCCTCGCCCACAGCTTTGAATATCACCATGCCACCCTAGGCATCCTGCCGACGGCAGCGGAAGTACCCGGCCGTGCCGCCTTAAGGTTGTAGCCAAACGGTGACCATGTCACACGCGGTGACCTTTGCACAGCCGGAGCGGGGAGTTGACCACCCAACTGAGACAATGGATCCATGACAGCATCCGAAGCCCCCGCCATGTCCGTGACCGGAACCCGCCTGCCGTCAACCCCGCCGCTGGCCCTCCTGCTGGATGTGGACGGGCCGATAGCCAGCCCGGTCACGCGGAACGTCAGGCCGGCCATCATCGGGGACCTTGTGGCCCTTGCCGCCGCCGGCATCCCCGTCATTTTCAACACCGGCCGTTCGGATGCCTTCATCCGCGAGCAGGTCATGGAGCCGATGCTCGCTGCGGGCATCCCGGACGGCACCGTCATCCATGCGGTCTGCGAGAAGGGCGCGGTGTGGTTCAGCTATACCGCCGCGGGCCCCGGCCCGGTCCACGTTGACCGCGAGCTGGCCGTCCCTGCCGCGTACGGCGACGATATCCGCCGCCTGGTGGCCGAGGACTACAGCGCACACATGTTCTTCGACGAAACAAAGCGTGCCATGGTGTCCGTGGAGCAGCACATCGAGGTGCCCAGCGCTGACTACCTTGCCGAACAGAAACTCTTTGACGCGGACGCCATGGAGCTGATGGCCCGCCACGGCCTGGGCGTGGTGCGCCTGGACCACCACGCGCCGAATTCCGACGACGACGTGGACTACCGCGTGGACCCCACCATTATCTCCACCGACATTGAGTCGGTGCGGCTGGGCAAGGACCTGGGGGCGAGCCGGGCGGTTGAACTGCTGGCCGCCCAAGGGATCACGCCTGACGCCTGGCGGACGGTGGGTGATTCCCGGACCGATTACGCCATGGCTGACTGGCTGCACCACAACGACCATCCGGTCAAACATGTGGACGTCCGGCCCGCTGATGGCGTCCCGGAGAAACCGTACGATATCCTGACGGCCACGGACCTGGGACTCTCAGATTCGGTCATCCACGACGACGCCGGCGGCGCCTTCCTGCGCAGCTGGCGGGAGGCGCTGGGCGCCTGACGCCGGATCCTTCCCCGCGGCACCCGGTCCCGGGCGGCCCGCCACATCCCGCTTGGCGCGGGCATGCCGACGCAAGCGAAACAAGCTGTTTCCCCCGCGCGGCTATCATGCAGGTAGAAAGGCTTACTTTGACCAGCACGGAGACAACCATCACAGAAGCACCGGTCCAGGACGAGGTTTACTACGCCGGACAGCCCTCGAGCGAGGAACAGTTCCATTCCGAGGTGACCTCGGCTGAGGCTGAACAGCGGTTCAGGCTCCGCCCTGACGTGATCCGGCACAAGGGCCGCTACGCCGTCGTCAACGACAACAGGACGCCCTACCAGGCCATGGTGGAGGACCTGCTGTTCCTGCGCAACGTGCTGGCCAACGCCGGGCTGGCCTACCTTCTGGTGCGCGGCAACAACGACAGGCCCGTCATCGCGCTGGGCTGGCGGGACCGGAAGAAGCTCCGGGCCGCCCTGGTGGAGGCCTGCCGGGACGAACCTTTCTACTCCATGACCGTGGATGCGAAGAAGAAGACGTCCGTCCTGGTTGCGGACGGCGAACTCTCCTCCAACCGGCAGGCGCGCATCTTCCGCCTGTACCGGCCCCGTGTGGAACCGGTGGGCGGCTTCGAGTTCGGCGCATCCGCCGGTGTGCAGATCGAGCTGTGGTCCTTCGAGGGCGAGCAGATCATCCTGCCCATCGAAAACTCGCTGACGCGCCGCACGCTCCTGCGCCAGGACGCGGTCCGCGGAACGGTGGAACGCTACGGCCACACCTGGCCCACCATCGAGAACATGTTCGCCGACCATGCCAGCGACATCAGCTTCGACGTTGACCTGGTGTTCTCATGGGTGGACGGCAGCTCGCCCGAATACATTGCCGCCCGGCGTGCCCAGCAAAAGGATGCCGTCCTGGGCGAAGGCGACGACCACGAGGCCCGGTTCCGGCAGATCGACGAGCTCAAGTACGCGCTGCGGTCTGTCTACATGTTCGCGCCGTGGATCCGCCGCATCTTCATCGCCACGGACTCCCCCGCCCCGGCCTGGCTGGCAGAGCACCCCTCGGTGACCATCGTGCGGAGCGAGGAGTTCTTCTCCGATCCCTCGGTGCTGCCCACCCACAACTCCCAGGCCGTCGAGTGCCAACTGCACCACATCGACGGACTCTCAGAGCACTTCCTGTACTCCAACGACGACATGTTCTTCGGCCGGCCCGTCAGCCCGGACCTGTTCTTCACCCCCGGCGGCATCACGAAGTTCATTGAGGCGGAAACCAGGATTGGCCTGGGCGACAACGCTGCGGAACGCAGCGGGTTCGAGAATGCGGCACGGGTCAACCGCAAGTTGCTGTGGAACAGGTTCGGCCGGATCACCACCCGTCACCTGGAGCACACTGCCGCGCCCCTTCGCCGGAGCCTCATCAAGCAGATGGAGGAGGAGTTTCCGGAGGAGTTCCGGAAGACCGCCGCCAGCAGGTTCCGGGCGGCCGACAACATTTCGGTGACCAACTCGTTCTACCACTACTACGCGCTGCTGACCGGACGTGCCGTCACGCAGACCGCGGCCAAGGTGCGATACGTGGACACCACCATGCGGGCCGGGCTGAACTACCTGCCCAAGCTGCTGTCCAAGCGGAACATGGACTTCTTCTGCCTCAACGACGGCAGTTTCCCGGAAGTCGCAGCCGATGAACGTGCCGAACTGGTCACGGATTTCCTGGAGAAGTACTACCCCATCAAGGCGCCCTGGGAGAAGTAGCACTGCAGTGCCACAGCCCGCGCTGTGGCACTGCCGCGCGGAAAGCCACCGCAAGGTCAGCGCCTGGTGTTGGCGCCCGTCCTCGACATGGTGCGCTGCTTCGCGGTCTCCGGGATGCGTACCCCGGCGGCCTCGAGGCGCCGCGCAGTCTCGTCTGCCGTCACGTACTCGCCCACCGTCGTCGCGCTTCCCATGGGGACCACCGAGTGGACAATCGTGTGTTCGTAAACGTGCACCAGGTTGAATGCCTGGCCGCTGTCCTGGCCACGAGTGCCGCCGACCGGAACGTTGAGGTCCTGGGTGTAGCAGCTGGCGGAGGCCACCGACACCGGGATCCCGGCGAAGGTGGCAGTGGTGGAATAGTGAAGGTGCCCCGCCAGGATGGTCCGTACATCTGAATTCCGGACCACCGCAGCCAGCGACCCCTGGTCACGCAGTTCCACCAGCACCGACAAGTCCAGGACCGACGGCACGGGCGGATGGTGCAGCGCAAGGATGGTGCCGTCCGGCGCGGGCGTCTCAAGTTCCCTCGCCAGCCACTCCAGCTGGGACTCGCTCAGCTCCCCGTGGTGGTACCCCGGAACAGTGGTGTCCATGGTGATCACGCGCAGGCCGTTGATGAAGTAGCTGTTGTCCACCGGAGCGTCATCGCGGGGCTGGTCCAGCAGGCCCTCACGGAAGTTGGCACGGTTGTCATGGTTTCCCATGGCCCAGATGACCTCGGCACCGAGTTCATCGCAGGCGGGATCGACAATCGCGCGAAGCTTGGCATAAGCGCCAGGCTCGCCCTTATCGGCAAGATCGCCGGTAAAAATGACGGCCTCCGGCCTCGCCCCGGACGCCTTGACCTCTTCAAAGAGCTGAGTAAGGCGGGCTTCGCTGTCAACGACGCCGTACAGGGGTTCCGGACCTCCCAACAAATGGGGATCGCTCAGGTGGAGTAGGAAGTGGCGTGGCCGGGGATGTTCGGCCTCGATGTGCTCCATTGCTACCTCTGTGGTCGGTGGGAAACGGCGCTTCCCTTGTACCCCTCAGTAATATTTATCCAATCAGACATTTGGCAAACTTTGGGCAAATCGCCGGAGCTGATGTGGAAAAAGCTAAAAGAACTGCGCTTTCTGCAGGGCAAATTCGGGAAACAGCCTACATTTCAGCCGAGTGCTTTTTCAATCGCGTCGATGACCTCCGCCGAATCCGGCTCCACGGTGGGTGCGAAGCGCGCCACCACATCGCCGTCGCGGTTCACCAGGAACTTCTCGAAGTTCCACTTCACCAGTCCCGGAAGGATCCCCGTCTTGAACTTGGTCAGCTCGGCGTAAAGCGGGTGCTGGTTCTTGCCGCGCACATCGGCCTTGGTGGTCAGCGGGAAGGAGACACCGAAGTTGCGCTCGCAGAACTCTGCGATCTCGCTGTCACTGCCCGGTTCCTGGCCTGCGAACTGATTGCAGGGGACGCCGAGGATCTCGAATCCCCGGTCGCGGAATTTGCCGTACAGGGCCTCCAGGCCCGCGTACTGCTGTGTGAAACCACAGTTCGAGGCAACGTTGACTACAAGAACCACGTTCCCCTTGAACCGGGCGAACTCGGTGCTGGTGCCATCATTCAGGGTCAGGTGAATTGGGTACAGGGGTGCCACGCGTTGCGTCCTCAGGTAGTTGTCCATGCCGGTGCTTCGTTGCCAACTGCCCACGGTACTGGTCGCGGCTGCGTGTTTCCTGTACGTCCGGGGCTATTGGTCCGGTCCATGCCCCGAGGAGGCCCGGGCTAGGGCGCCGTTGCAGGCAATTTGGCGGAGGGCAGCGGCGTTGGGGTCGGCGCGACAGTGGGGGTCACAGTGGCGGTGGAGGTCGGCACCGGGCTGGGCGTCGCGGACGACGGCGGAGGTGCAGTCGGCGTCAGGGCAGACGACGTCGGTGTGGGAGTAGGAGTGGGCGCCAGTGTGGGGACCGGCGCCGGAGGCGGTGTGGGACTTGGCACGGGCGTAGCAGTGGGCGTCGGGCTCGGCGACGGAGCGGGTGAAGGCGTGGGCGTTGGTGTTGGCGTAGGCGTCGGTGTTGGCGTAGGTGTCGGAGTGGGCCTGGGCGTTTGCGTCGGGCTGGGCGTTTGCGTCGGGACAGGTGAGGGCGAAGGCGTCGGCGTCGGGCTGGGCGTTTGCGTCGGGACAGGTGAGGGCGAAGGCGTCGGCGTCGGGCTGGGCGTCGCTGCCGGCGGCGTCGGCGTAGGTGTAGGCGACGGTACCTGAGGCGCCCCCGGGGGCGGCAGGACTGTCCCTGTGGGTCCTGGCGTTACCGACGGGAAAGGAGACGGAGACGCCGTGGTGGGAGGCGTCGTCGTCGCCGCGGTTCCCTCCTGGCCGGCCGACGGATCCGGTCCCACCCCCAAAGGTATGGTCCACACCGTGGCCCCCGGCGAAGTTCCGGTGCCAGGTGCATAGGACACCATGGGTTCGGGGGCGGGTCCTCCCAGTGCGCGAAGCGTCATCAGGCTCCAGCCCCGGGGGCTGACGTAGCGGCCGTCCATGATCGTTTCGAAGTGCAGGTGGCACCCGGTGGACCACCCGGTGGTGCCCACCCGTGCGATGGCCTGGCCAACCTGCACCTTGTCTCCCGCCCGTGCTGCAATCGACTCGAGGTGGTTGTACGTGGTGATGAGGCCGTTGCCGTGGTCGATTTCCACCCGGTTGCCACCGCCCCAAGGATGCCAGCCGGCAGCCCGAACCACGCCGGAATCGGCTGCGTAAACGGTGGTGCCGCACGGCGCCGCGTAGTCCTGGCCAAGGTGGAAATCCCCTGCCGTCCCCGTCAGCGGACTGGTACGGAACCCGAAAGGAGAGCTGGCATTCAGGAGGGCCAGCGGTGCCATCAGGAAACCTGCCGGCGGCCTGCCGATACCGGACAGTTCCATGGACACCGTGGATTGTGAGCCAGCTCCCGGGCTACCCACTTGGGGACGCGGAAAAGCTACGGCGGCCCCGGGATCCGTAAGGATTGCCGGGGACAGCAGGCCGGGACCAACCCGGCCGGACGCCTGGGCTCCCTGGGCAGCTGCAGCGGGAATACGGAAGCCGTTCTCCGCACCCGTTAACGACTTATCCGCCCCGGGTGCAGCGGCGGTCCGGACGGCCTCGGCTGAACCTGGCCACAGGCCGGTGGACGAAGCACTGAGGTTGACCAGACCGAAGGCCACCGCCAAAGCACCGGTGGCCACCAGCGTTCGCGCGGCCGGATGGCTGAAGCGCCGGGCATATCCGCCCATACCGGTTCCCCAATGCTTGCCAATTGACTGGCTCCAGAAGGTAGCCACCCGCGCTTTCTTGACGGTACATCTCATGGGACCATACGGGCGGACCGGTGTGAACCCCTAACAACACATTGCGGGGATCATGTGGAAAACCACAGGCTGGACTGGCGTGGAGCAACCAAGCCCTGGTCCCCGATCTGCCGTACATGGCAAAGTTCCTCCCACCCACCCGCAAACCGGGCAACAATGGGATATGCGGAGCTTACTTCGGAAGTGGCAAGGCGAAATCAGGAAGACGTTCACCGGAAGGTCGGATGCCCCTCCGGACTGGGCCGTTCGGCTTGAGGAGGGGAACGATGCCGGATACCACCACCCCGGTTCAGCCGTGTGGGCAGTCCACGGCTCCATGTCCCCTATCGTGGCGGGAATCCGGACACTCCTGATGCAGTCCCTCCACCCGGGGGCACTGGCGGGTGTCCACGAGCACTCGAACTTCCGGGAGGATCCGCTGGGCCGCCTTGCCCACACGATCCGCTGGATCTTCACGGTCACATATGGTTCACGGGAAGCCGCCGAAGATGCCTCGGGCAGGGTCCGCCGCCTGCATGCCCCCGTGCACGGGATCTATGACGGCAACGACGGCCAAGCCCACAACTACAGTGCAAACGATCCCCACCTGGCCGGCTGGATCCACATCGCCTTTACGGACGCCTTCCTGGCCTCCCACAAAATCTGGGGTGGGCCTGTCCCGGGAGGCCCAGACGCTTACGTCCGTGAGTGGGCCCAGGCCGGCAGGCTGATGGGCGTCGACCGGCCGCCGCTGACGGAGGCTGACATGCGGGCCGAACTGGACCGCTGGTATGAAAGCGGCCAGCTGCGCGCGGACCATCGGGTCGCCGAGACGGTGGAGTTCATCCGAAAGGCTCCCCTGCACCCGATGCTGCGGCCTGGCTATCGTGTTCTCTTCGCCGGCGCCGTGTACAGCCTCGAGCCCCGGTACCGGGCAATGCTGGGGCTCTCTGTCCCGCGGCTGGGCCCCTTCCCGCTGCCGGTGCGGCTCGCGACCAAAGCAGTCCTCGGCGTCGTACGCCTCACGCTTGGACCCCGTGGACCGAGTGAGATTGCGGCGCGGGCACGTTTGCTCCGGCTGGGGATGGCAGCACCGGACGCCTGAACACAGCGCCCTCCAGGGTGCCCGTATTCTAGCCAGAACATGCAAAAACCCGGCCCCACACTGTGGGACCGGGTTCCTGGTTGGCGGAGAATGGGGGATTTGAACCCCCGAGGGCGTTAACCCAACACGCGTTCCAGGCGTGCGCCATAGGCCGCTAGGCGAATTCTCCAGCTGCTCTTGAATCAAAAGCAGATACTAGATTACCTGAAGATTCGCCCATCGCCCAATTGGGCCGTTTTCAGCGTTACGTCGGCGCTTGGACGGCCGCTCCGCGGAGGCCTGCACAGGGTTCCATGCGCCCGGCTGCCCAGCCACCCCAAAGGGCCAGCAACAGAAATGGGCGCCCCCAACGCGCCCATTCCACCGGACACCGTTGAGCTGCCGGGTCCGGCCCGTTCAGCCAGGCCACGCAGCTCACAACCTTGAGATTGCCCCAATCGGTGTACATACCAATGATCGCGGCTGCCGGCGGGATTAGCAATGAAAATGCGCCCCTTTGTGCCCGCTGTTCCATCATTGGACAGGCGGGGCGGACGGAAGATGCCACGGACCGCCGCCGATTCGAGTCGGGCCCGATGTTCGGGTAAAGTATCTGACGGCCCCTCATGTGGCGTCATCCTGTTGAACTCCCCCAGGACCGGAAGGTAGCAAGGGTAGACGGGCTCTGGCGGGTGCATGGGGGGTCTTTACTATTCCCCCACAGGGCGGCAGGATGTCGGCCCGGATTGGTAGGGTTTTTCCTGTGACAGTTACTACCGCTCTCTACCGCAGATACCGTCCCGATTCCTTCGCAGACGTTATCGGGCAGGAGCATGTCACCGGACCACTGATGACGGCTTTGCGCAAAAACCGCGTCAACCATGCCTACCTGTTTTCCGGCCCAAGAGGCTGCGGCAAAACCACCTCCGCCCGCATCCTGGCCCGCTGCCTGAACTGCGCCGAGGGGCCAACCGACACTCCCTGCGGCGTGTGCGCCAGCTGTGTTGAACTGGCCCGCGGCGGCTCCGGCTCCCTCGATGTCATCGAGATTGATGCCGCCAGCCATGGCGGTGTGGATGATGCACGCGATCTCCGGGAACGCGCCACCTACGCCCCAGTCCGCGACCGCTACAAGATCTTCATCATCGACGAAGCGCACATGGTCACCTCGGCCGGCTTCAACGCCTTACTGAAAATCGTCGAAGAGCCGCCGGAACACATCAAGTTCATCTTCGCCACCACGGAACCGGACAAGGTCATTGGCACCATCCGCTCCCGCACGCACCACTACCCTTTCCGGCTGGTTCCGCCCGAGCCGCTGATGGCCTACCTGGAGCTGCTGTGCAACCAGGAGAACGTCCCGGTGGCCCCCGGCGTCCTGTCCCTGGTCATCCGCGCCGGCGGCGGGTCCGTCCGTGACTCCCTGTCCGTCCTGGACCAGCTCATGGCAGGCGCAGGGCCGAACGGGCTCGACTACGAGCTCGCCGTTGCGCTGCTCGGCTACACGCACGCCTCGCTTCTGGACGATGTGGTGGAGGCCGTTGCTGCCTCGGACGCAGCCACCGTTTTCCGCGCGGTGGACCGCGTCATCCAAACCGGGCACGACCCGCGGCGCTTCGTTGAGGACCTGCTGGAGCGTTTCCGCGACCTGATCATCGTCCAGGCGATGCCGGAAAGCGCCCAGGTCATCCTGCGCGGAATGCCGGCGGACCAAATCGCCCGGCTGCAGAACCAGGCACACAACCTTGGCGCCGCGGAGTTGTCCCGTGCTGCCGATGTCACCAACACGGCGCTGACCGAGATGACAGGTGCCACGTCTCCGCGGCTGCACCTGGAACTGCTCTGCGCCCGGATCCTGCTGCCAAGTTCCGAACAGAATGAACGCGGCATTGCTGCGCGCATCGACCGCGTCGAGCGGCGTCTGAACTACTCCGGGAACGACGCCGGTGCTGCCGCAGGCCAGGGTGCCAGCGCCACGTTGGGTGCCGGATCGGTGCCACCAGCCCCGGCGGTTGCCCCGATTTCGGTGGCACCACTGGCTGAAACTGCCGGCGCCACCGGTGGCCAGGCTCCCGAGTTCCACGCTCCCGCCGCCCAGTCCCCCTCTTCCCAGGGCGCAGCTGGCCGTGCTCCCGCTGAGCAGGCTCACACGGGCCAGGGCCAGGCACCGCAGGCCCCTCCAGTGCAGGACCCTGCGGCCGGGACTCCGGAGCAGGCTCCTACGGCCCCCATCCCGTCGGCCCAGCCGCAGGCTGGTCCGGATGCGCCTTCCCTCCCTGCAACAGGGGAATCTTCGCCCCGGACAACTCAAGGTGCTCCGGGTGCAGGGACCGCTGATGGCCGCCCGCCGCTGACGGCCCCGCGCGTGAGCACCAACGACTGGCCCGTGGATCAGCCTGGCAACGAGCGCCAACCGGGCGGCAGCCCCTCTCCGGTCCAGCCCGCTGCGGGCCGACCGGCGCCCGCGTCCGGACCTGCCGCTGCGGTGCAGGGTCCACAGGGCGCTCCGGAGCAGGCTCGGCCCGCTTCGTCGTCTCCAACGCAGGACGCATCCGCCCCGGCAGGCTCAGCACACACGTCGCACGGTCGCGGTGACGCCACTGCCGGCACTGCCAGCGCTGGCAGTGCCGGACAGAACGCGCCACGCGTTACTGCGGCCCCTGGCGGCCCCGCAGGCATGGGCGACGTTGAAGTCCTTCGCCGTGCGTGGCCAGACGTGCTGCAGACCCTGTCCAAAATCAAGCGCAGCACCTGGGCCCTTGTAGAACCGAACGCCCAGGTCAGCGCCTTCGATGGCAGCGTCCTCACGCTGGCTTTCGCAACCTCCGGTCTCGCCGGTGCCTTCGGGCGGGCGGATCACTCAGACAACCTCCGCCAGGCGATCCACAAAACAGTGGGCATCGACTGCCAGATCAATGCAGTGGCGGCCGGCGCAGGCCAAGCGAGCGCTGAGCCAAACCCAAAAGCACCCGCCAGCCAGGTAGCTACGGCCAACCAGGTGGCTACGGCCAGTCAGGTGACTACGGCCAGCTCAGCTGACGTTGCCTGGGGCCTTGCCCCGGCGCCCACGGCAGCACCGGCCCCGACCCCGACCCCGGCACCTGCGCCTGCGCCTGCCGATGCCGGCGGACGTCCCGGGCACAACGCGCCATCGCCGCAGCCAACCCGCACCGGTTCCTCCGCCGTGGCCGCAGGGACCGGCGCAGCGCAGGCGGCCGAACATGCGGAAGACCCCAAGCCGCCGGCGTCGCAGGACCAGGCACAGGGTGCGCGGGCCGATGTCCCGGCGCCCGGCAGCCACGCTCCTGGCAGCCACGCCCTTGGCAACTCCGGCGCTGCCGGTAACGCCAGCGGGCCCGCACCGTCCGGTGCCGGCACATCCGGCAGCGCCCCGGCGCGTTCTGCCGTCAACAGTCCAGACGGCTCCGCCGCGCCTTCGGGTAGCAGCGCTGCCGCCGGAGGGGACCCCTACGCGACCCTTGCCGGCGACTACTCCTACTCAGACGACGATTGGGGACCACCGAGGGACGAGGACGCTCCCCCGCTGGAGGAAGAACCTCCCATGGACTGGGCTCCCTCGCCCGCGAAGGGAAGCAAACAGGCGGCAGCCTCGGCCCCTGTGTCCGCCGAGACACCCGGGCCCTCACCGGCGCCCGCGTCCTCACCGGCATCAGCTCCGTCTCCCATTGGGGAAGCCCCGCAGCGGCCTTCGGGCACAGGAGACGGCGCCCACGACCCCTGGACCCGGGCTGTGGAACAGGCCCCCGGCGTCTGGGTTGTGGGGACGGAAAGCAACGTGGGAGCCGGTTCCGTGGCGGGCGGAGCCAGCGCGGAACCCGACAACCCGTCCCGGCCAGCAGGTGTCACGGCTGTGACCAGCACCCCGCACTACGAGCCCGCCACCGCCCAGGTCCCGCCGTCCCTCCCTGTTACTCCGGCGGCCGGACCCGCCCGCACCACCATGCCACCGGCGGCACCAGCGGGGGCGGCACCACCGGCAGCAGCACCGCCGGCAACGGCACCGCCAGCACCGGCCAGCCCACAACCGCAACAGGCCCGCGAGTACGCCATGGCGTCTTCCGCACCGGCATCAGCACCTTCGCCAGCCCTTGCAACCGCCCCGGCCACTGCCACGGCCGCGGCGACACGGCAAAGCCTCTACCAAAGGCTGTCCAACAGCCCGGAAGCCGAAGCCGGACGGGCCAAGGCTCCCGCACGGGCGGCAGCGGCGGCGGCCACTTATGTGCAGGACATTCCCAGCGCGGACGACGAAACCATCGAGGAGTCCGGCGTCTTCGGACGCGCTGCGGTGGAGCGTATTCTGGGCGGAAAGCTGATCGAAGAACGCTCGCCGGACGGCAGCCCCATAGCCCCGCGCTACTGACGGCCGCCGGTCCGTCACGGGGGCGGCTGCGCCATGACCTGCAAAACAACCAAACCAAGCTAAAGAGGGAATTGTGTACGAAGGTGCGGTCCAGGAGCTTATCGACGAGCTCGGACGCCTTCCGGGAGTCGGTCCCAAGTCGGCGCAGCGGCTGGCTTTCCACATCCTTGAAGCAGATCCACAGGATATGAAGCGGCTGGTGGAAGCCATCACCACGGTCAAGGACCGGGTCAAGTTCTGCACGGTCTGCGGCAACGTCACGGAACAGGAGCTCTGCAACATCTGCCGGGACCCGCGCCGCGATCCTGCCATCATCTGCGTGGTGGAGGAGTCCAAGGATGTCCTGGCGGTGGAGCGTACGCGCTCGTTCCGCGGGCGGTATCACGTGCTGGGCGGAGCCATCAATCCGATTGCCGGCGTCGGCCCGGAACAGCTGCGCATCCGTGAGCTGCTCACCAGGCTGAACGACGGCGCCATCCAGGAAATCATCATCGCCACCGACCCCAACCTGGAAGGCGAGGCTACGGCCACCTACCTGGCGCGGATGCTCAAGACCATCGGGATTGCTGTCACCAGGTTGGCCTCCGGGCTGCCCGTTGGCGGCGACCTGGAGTATGCGGACGAGGTCACGCTGGGCCGCGCGTTCGAAGGCCGGCGGAACGCCCTGAGCTGACCCAGGCATCAGGGCCGGAACCCCGGGTTCCAGCCAGCGCAGAGCGCCAGTCCCTGTCAGGCAGGCGGATGACGGCGGGACGCCGCCACGTGCGCGCCACCCAGCAGGGCACCGGTCAAGCCAGCCTGCAGCAGGAGGCCAGCCGCTGCGAGGGGCGTCCGCGGCGAATCCATGCTCCTCGGTTCCCCGTTGACGCACGGAACCCTGGGGCCGTCGGCCGCGGCCTGCAGTTCCGCCGAAAGCCAGCCGGGCAGCTCCTGCCCTGCCCCCGGTGCACCGGCCAGCATCGTCAACACCACAATGGGGCTCACAGCCGGCAGCCACATGATCCGCTCCGTGTGGTAACCCTCAACAGTTCCGGCCGGGACCTGCGAGCACTCGTAGGCAACGGGAGTCCCGTCTGCTGCCCGGTGCACGTTCAGGGCCACCGTAACCGGTTCTTCGGAGCGGACGGCAGGCACCAGCAGGGCACCGGCAACCAGGGTCCCCGCCACGATGAACAGGCCCAGCGCCCAACCCACCACCCTCGCCAGGCCAGGGCGACCCACCAGGGCGGACACCGCAACACCCATGGCACCGAACAGGGTCCCTTCCACGGCCGCCAGTCCTGACGCGGTGACGGCAACGGATCCTGGACCACCGGCAGCCGCTGCCTGAATGAGGAGACTGACCAGGACCAACACTGCGAACACCAGGCCCTGCAGGGCCGTGACAAGCACGGCGGGAAGAAACCCCCCATAAGGCTCCCCGGTCGAGGCTCGCCGCAGCTGGCAAGCCATGCCCCAGTGCATCCCCACCAGCGCCGCCGCAGCCGGAAGCAGCGAGGACGCAAGTACGTAAATCAGCAACGCAGCAGGAACCGAGCCGGACTGTTCGCCTTCCGCGGCGGCCGACACCCACACCAGGCCTGCGGCGACGGCCCACGTCGCACACGCCGCGCCCACCGCAACGGCCCAAAAGCGAAGCGAAGCAACACTCACCCGCCACGCCACGACTGCCCCTGGCACCGCCGCCCGGAACCCCGGACCGGCCGTACGCCCGCCGTCGTCGGCGTCATCGGCATTATCCCGTGCACCTGGGGATCCGGCAGGATCCGTGCCCGGCTGGCCAGCGTCCCGGCCGATCGGCTCAAAGAATGGCTCCGGCGCGGGATTTCCGGAAGGTTGCCGCTGATCGGGCATGTCGGGTCCGCCTTCCCTGGACAGGCCCCAGCCCCGGAAGCGACCGGCGGTTGCCGGCCAATTGAGTTTGCGCTGGTTCAATCGTGGGATACCGGCTCCGGGCTGTCCAGATCCCGACGGGCCGAACCTCGAAACGTCCCTCCCGGCGGCGTCAGGTTCAGCCCCGCCGGCAGGCTCAGGCGATGCGGGTCCCGCGGGGCAGCTTGCGGACGGGCGTCCGGAGCGAACGCCAGCCGAGCCACATCAGGAGCCCGGACAGCACGAGCTGGAGACCGAGGCCCAGCGGCCACAGCGGGGTCTTTTGTCCCAAGTATGTGGGCTGGACCTTGCCGTTGGCGCACGGCGTGGTCCCCTCCGGCCCGGCCATGGCCTGGCGGGCTGCCTGGCTGATGCCTTCGATCGCACCGATGGACGTGAAGTTCTGCCGCGCCGTCCTGTCCGGATACGGAATAGCGTCCGCCACCACTACGAAGGGATTCATGGCAAGCGTCCAGGCCACCCGCTCGGTATGCATGGCGGACTGTTCCCGAAGGGGTCCGGCACAGGTGTAGCCGGCGTCCATGGGCTCTGACTGCAGCGGCGCGTAGGCACGGTACTGCGGGTTGTTGGCCAGCGCCGTGCCCTGGGTCAGCCCGGTGCCCAGCCCAAAGGAGATAAGGGTGCCCACCACCAGGCCGGCCACCGCCAGGTAGGTCACCACAATGGAAAACAGCGGGCGCCCGGCCAGTGCGGAAATCCCGACGCCAATGGCGCACACAATGCCCACCTCAACGGCCAGCATCACCAGCGATACCAGTATGTACGCGGGAGTCAGGCCGCCCAGGGCCACGCCAATTACCAGGAAAGGGGTACTGGCCACCAGGAACGCCAGGGCAGCAGCCCAGGCCGCGACAAACTTGCCCCAAAGGATCTGGCCCGGTTCCAGCAGCGTGACTTGGAGGATAGCCAAGGTACCGCCCGCCCGGTCACCGTTCACCGCGTTGGCAGACAGTGCCGGCGCCACCAGCAGCGCGAACAGCAGGACGAACGCCAGCACCACTTCAAAAATCAGAGACCCCGGGCCGGTGGATCCTGCTCCGGATACGTCACCGAAGTCGCGCTGGAAGGCATTCGAGGCGCTCCAGCTTGCCCACGTCAGCCAGGTCACCAGTCCGGTCAGGGCGAACCAGATGGCCAGCATGATGTACCAGCCGCGGGACCGGAGCCGCTGTTTCAGCTCCAGGGCCACCACATGCCCGATCCCCGCCATGTAGGGGCCGGGCGCTCCGCGGTGGGCAGATCCTTCCCGGTTTTCCGTCATGCTGCTCATCGCCGTTCCCCCTCGAGGTTCATGTAGGTCTCCTCCAACGCGCCGACGGCCGGGGCAAAGGAACGGATTCCGACGCCGGCGAGCACCAGGTCGCGCAGGAGCCGCTCCGCCCCGACCTCGTTGTGCAGAACGAGGCTGACGCCCGGCCGGCGGCCTTCCTCCCGGCGGAATTCGAGCCCCAGCCGCGCCAGTTCCGCGGCGAGCGCAGTTGTATCGGCCGCCGTAATCGCATAACGGCGGCCAGCGGCGGCCGCCTCCTCGGTGGTTTGCTGCCGGACGGTGCGTCCGTTGTTGACGAACACCGCACCGTCCGCGATCTCATCCAGTTCGCTGAGGACGTGCGAGGACACCACAACGGCTTTTCCTTCGGCGGCGAGTTGCCGGAGCGTGGTCCGCAGCTCAACGCGGGAACCCGGGTCCAGGCCTGAAGCTGGCTCGTCCAGGAGCAGCACCGATGGATCGTGGATGAGCGCGCGCGCAAGGCTCAGCCGCTGCTGCTGCCCCCGGGACAGGACCCGGGCGGGCTGGTCGGCGAGGCCTGTCAGCCGGACACGCTCCAGCATCTCCGTGACCCGCGGAGCGATCCCGGACGCGGGTAGCCGGTAGAACCTGGCCATCTGGGTCAGGATCTCCCGGGCAGTCAGCGATTCCCACACTCCCAGGGTGTCCGGCATCCAGCCCAGCCGGCTCCGGACCTCCGCGCGGTTCCGGACGGGGTCCAGGCCGCCAACAGTGATGGTGCCCTGGTCCGGGGCCAGCAGCGAGGCAAGCATGAGCAGCAGGGTGGTCTTTCCTGCACCATTGGGGCCGATGAGTGCCGTAACCTTGCCCGCCGGGGCGTGGAAGTCCATATGGTCCACCGCGCGGACAGTGCCGAAGCTGCGGCTCACCCCCTGGGCCGTGATTCCGCCGTCGGGAACCTGCTGCCCGCCGGGCTGTTCCGAAATTATTGCCATCGTGTGCGCACCTGTCCCCCACAGTATTGCTGCGTGCTGATCCTCCGAGCGTACGCCAGCGGATATGGCCGGGATGTCGTCCTCCGTGCTGAGATTCGGTCACAATTCAGCGGCGCGGTACGGGCGGCGATAAACTGTCGGAGGATGCCGGGCCGCCCCGCTGCCTGGCTTCCGAAAATCCCATTGATCCGATGAAGGTATGCGCCATGAGTACGCCCACTACCGAAGTGCACAACGCGACGCAGCCGCAGGGCCTGCAGGCCGGCGGTGCGGTAACCAAACAACTCATCGTGCAGAAGTTCGGCGGGTCCTCCGTGGCGGACGCTGACGGCATTAAGCGTGTGGCCGCCAGGGTGGTAAACGCCCAGCAGGCCGGCAACGAGGTTGTTGTGGTGGTCTCCGCCATGGGCGACACCACCGACGAACTCCTGGACCTCGCCGCCCAGGTCACCGATTCCGCCCCTGCCCGCGAAATGGACATGCTGCTCTCCGCCGGCGAACGTATCTCAATGGCCCTGCTGGCCATGGCCATCAACAAACTCGGCGCGTCCGCGCAGTCCTTTACCGGGTCGCAGGCCGGCATGATCACCGATGGCATCCACGGCAAGGCCCGCATCATCGACGTGGACCCCCACCGCATCCGCACCGCGCTGGACAAGGAAAACATCGCCATTGTGGCCGGTTTCCAGGGCATGAGCCGGAGCACCAACGAAATCACCACCCTGGGCCGGGGCGGGTCGGACACCACCGCGGTGGCCCTGGCTGCTGCACTGGAAGCTGACGTCTGCGAGATCTACACGGATGTGGACGGCATCTACACGGCCGATCCCCGGGTTGTCCCGTCTGCCCAGAAGATCGACACCATTTCCAGCGAGGAGATGCTGGAGCTTGCAGCGTCCGGCGCCAAGATCCTGCATCTCCGGTGCGTCGAGTATGCCCGCCGATTCGGCGTGCCCCTTCACGTTCGTTCCTCATTCAGCCAGCACGAAGGCACCTGGGTCATCCCCAGCGCCGAAGACAAGATCACCACTCAAGAGGGAGTTGCCTTGGAGCAGCCAATCATCTCCGGCGTTGCGCACGACCGCTCGGAAGCCAAGGTCACCGTTGTGGGCGTTCCGGACATCCCGGGCAAGGCCGCCGCTATTTTCCAGGTCATCGCCGATGCCCATTCCAACATCGACATGATCGTCCAGAACGTGTCTACCCACGGAACCGGCAAGACCGACATTTCGTTCACGCTTCCCATCGTTGAGGGCGCCGATGCCCTTGCGGCCCTGCACGCCGCGCAGGACAAGATCGGCTTCGAAACCATCGAATACAACGAGCAGATCGGCAAGCTCTCCCTGATCGGCGCCGGCATGCGGTCCCACCCGGGCGTCTCGGCCACCTTCTTCAAGGCGCTGTCCGACGCCGGCATCAACATCAACATGATTTCCACATCGGAAATCAGGATCTCCGTAGTCACCCATGCAGACCTGCTGGACGAGGCTGTGCGCGTCATCCACAATGCGTTCGAGCTGGACAGCGACAACGAAGCCACCGTGTATGGCGGCACCGGCCGCTGACAGCCGCAGGCAGACAAAAAGCCGGGCCGCTTTCCATGATTCATGGAAAGCGGCCCGGTTTTTTCATGCTGTGCGGCTTGGGACCTGAATGCCGGAAGGGTTCAGCTTTCCCGTTCCAGGTCTTCCCGCCGGACGGCGTAGTGGTGGCCTGTTGAGTCGGTTTCCACCACGAAGTGCGCAAGGTCCTCCTCGGAGGCCTGCTCGAAATCGTCGTGCCTGTGGATCACCGGAGTATCGGCATCAAGCCGGGTCGCTGGACCGAAGAAGAAGCGGAGCCGGTCCGTCATGCTCATGAATCCGCTGAGTACGTGTGCCACTGTTTTCCACCCCCTTCCCCGGTGCGAGGAAATGAGCCATTGGCTCCACCCGGGAGCCGGTGCCCCTCATTTTACGCCGGGGACGGGCAAAAAGCTCCGGGATACCGGCGTTCCGGCGGGAAGCAGCGGCCGGTCAGTTGGACGGGGGCCGCGGGCCGATCAGCGCAGGGATTTGTCGCCCGGGTCCTTCGGCACCACGTAGGTGCTTCCGTCCGGCCGGGTGATGGTCTCCCATTGCTGGCTTTCGGCCTGGCGCTGTTCAAGGAGCCGGCGGTTTTCCTCGGTCATGGCGTGTCCGAGGGCGGAACGGTTGGCCGGCCCGAAGACTGCCCGCAATTTGCCGGTGGCCCGCATGAACCGCTGGGAAGCATTGCCCCTGTCTTCAGTGTTGCGCCTGGCCATGAACTTTCCTTCCATCTGACATCCTGCCTACCGAAAGTGTACGCTAATTATTAGTGCACTAATAGTTGGAGGACCGATGACCACCGCAGCCGCCCCGGACGCCCGCGAAGACGACCTGCTCCTGGAGCACCAGTTGTGTTTCGCCCTGACCGTGGCTTCCCGCAGCGTCGTGGGCGCCTACAAGCCAGTACTGGAAAGACTGAACCTGACCCACCCGCAGTACCTCGTCATGCTCGCTTTGTGGGAAACCAGTCCCCGCACCGTCAGGAACATCAGCGAAGCCCTCGCCCAGGAACCGGCCACCATTTCGCCGCTGCTGCGCCGTCTTGAAGCGGCCGGATTCATCACCCGGCGCCGGGCCGACGGGAACGAACGTGCCCTGTCGGTGGAGCTCACGCCAAAAGGTGCCGCCCTCCGGCAAGAGGCGCTCAAGGTTCCCGGCACCATGATGGACAGGCTGGGGCTGACACGCGGGCAGGTCACCGAGCTGCACGCCAGCATGATGGCACTCATCGCCGCCACGTCCGGCAGCGGGGAGTCATAGGCAGCGCAGCCCACTCCCCTCCAGCGCACCGGGCCGGTTCAGCGGAGCGCCCAGCACAACCAGGGGACGTTAGAATCGAGGCATGAATGAGGCGTCGGACCATGCGTAACGTGAGGCTTCACCTGGCGGCCCTTGCCGTCATTGCGGGCCTGCTCTCCGCCTGCACCGGAGGCCCGGACGGCGGCAACCCACCCTCATCCACACCCCCGGCTCAGTCGCCAACCTCCTCCGCCCCGTCGTCGGCAACCGCCCCTCCGTCAACAGCCACTCCATCCCCGGACACCGAAACGTCCGTTCCGGCCCCGCCACCTGCATCCCCGTCCGCGCTGCCTGCCGGGCCCGGCCAGGGCAATGCCGAACTTGCCATCACAGTCATTCCGGCGGAAGGCCAAGCCGCCGTCAACTACACGCTCGTGTGCGAATCCGGAGTTCCGGCAGGCGAAAGCAGCCACCCCACGGCTGATGCCGCCTGTGCGGCCCTCAAACGGAATGCTGCCCTGCTGAACCAGGCGCCCCGCACGGCCCAGGCCTGCACCCAGCAATATGGCGGACCGGAAAAGGCGACCGTGACCGGAGTGGTTGACGGAACCGCCGTCGAGGCATCCTTCGCCCGCACGGACGGTTGCGAAATCAGCGCCTGGGACGCCGCGAAAGACATTCTTGGAGGCGCCGGTGGAGCAACTTAGGCTCCTGGCGGCGGACGAGTGGCGGACGCGGGAAGAGGCCCATCAACTTCGCGTGGGCCGCTACGCCGATCCATATTTGGAGCGGAGGTCCGCCGGGCGGAAACACCCGGTGGAGGACTTCCTTTTCACCTACTACACGCAAAAGCCGGGCCAGCTTCGCCGCTGGCACCCCGGCGCTGGAACCGTCCTGGTAGGCAGCGCGGGCGAGGCCCGGCGCGGATGGAAGCACTACCGGGAGCTCGACGACGGCGAAGTGGCTGTGCTGGGCCTGCCAACAGGAAGCACTGCGGTCGCCTTCGACCGGGCCGCCTTCCTGGCCGACCGGGCGGACGCGGTGGCCTTCGCGGAAATCATCCTGCGCGGAACCGCGGCCAGGCCTGCCCAGTTCGGCTGCTTCGGCCTTCATGAATGGGCCATGGTGTACCGCCAGGACAAATTCGACCTGCGCCACGAATACCTGAAACTGCGCCTTGGCTCCGAGGGAACGGACCAGGTGGTGGAGGATAACCGCATCCGCTGCACACACTTTGATGCGTTCCGCTTCTATTCTCCTGATGCGTTGCCGCTTAATGAGCACCTGCCTACCCGGGACTCCCAACGGCACATGGAGCAGCCCGGCTGCCTGCATGCCAACATGGACCTCTACAAGTGGGCCTACAAGCTGCTTCCCGCCCTTCCAAGCGAGCTGGTCATGGACTGCTTCGAGCTCTCGTGGCGGATCCGCGCCATGGATATGCAGGCATCCCCCTACGACCTCGCCGGCTGGGGCTACCCGCCCATCCGTATTGAGACCGCCGATGGAAAAGCCGACTACGTTGCCCGGCAGCGTGGGTTTGCCCAGGAAGCCGCAACACTTCGGGGCAGGCTGGCAGCGGCTTTGGCGGCGGCCACAGGCCTACCCACCACGTCCGCAAAAGGAGAAGTCCATGGCGAACAAGGCGCAGCCTGATCCCGGATCCGTTCACCTGGTGATCAACCTCAGCGAAACACCGGACGGCCCGCACCATAACTTCACCCTGCAGGCCAGCCACGGCAAGGTATCCCCCGGCTCGACCGTACCGGACCCGCAGGCCGCGCTCGACGCCGTCCTCAAACACGGACCCGCGATCTTCTTTCCTGAACCCGGGCCGCCGCGGCTCTGTACCCAGCAGTACGGCGGGCCGCAGCAGGCTGTCGTTACGGGGACGTTCCACGGCAGGCGCGTCCACACCACGCTGACACTGACCGATGGCTGCGAGATTTCCCGGTGGCGGGCCCTTGCTCCACTGCTGGGCGGAACTGCCGGAGCCGCCGGCACTACTTAGGCGGACGGATACCCGCCCCAAACACTGATGGCCGGCGGATCGCAGTCGATCCGCCGGCCATCAGTTATCCGGTTATCCAGGCTCCGGGCCTCCTGGGAGGCTTGCGCCTAGATTCCCAGGTTGGAGCTCCCCGATTCGTCCTGGAACTCCTTCTTCTTCTTTTCCTTCTTGACCTTGTCCTTCTTGTCCTTCTTGCCCGGGTCCGTCTGCTCGTCATCCGGGACCACTGCGCCGGCCCCCGGGGTCACTACCACCGAGACAAAGGTGGGCGTGGCACCGCCGGAGTAGTTGACCCGGCCGATGTAGGAGCCAGGCTGGAGGTTCTGCCACGACAACGTCACGTCACCGGCAGTGCCGTTCGCCAACCGAAGCGGGTTCGGGCTGACCGAGGCATTGCCCACGTTTGCACCCAGGACTGCAGCATCCAACGAGGCCTTGGTGGGCTGGCCGTTAGGGCTTGCGTAGAGGTTGGCAAACATCGTGTAGACGCCGGCCTTGGGATTGGCGACGGACACTGATTCGCTGGCGGACACCGTCTGGGAGGAGAGCTGCTTGCCATCCGGGGTGAACACCAGGAGATCGAAGTCAGCGTTCTCGTCCGAGGAGAAGACGGAGAACTTGGCCAGCGGCGAACCCGCCGCCACCGTCACCTGCTTCAAGGCGTTGGAGGTGTTGTTCGCCAGCGCCAGCGGCCCGGGGACCAGTTCCACGGCAGTTGAATCCGCCTTGGACAGGCCGTCCACCGTCATGCTGACCGGTGCGTTGGTTCCGGACACCACGGGAATCTTCCCCTGCCCGGTACCGCCCACTGAGCTGAAGGCGGCATTCGCCGGCGCCACCACGGACTGCGGACGGACCGCTACCGGCGAAGCGACGTTCTTGCCGGCGCCCTGCCAGACCAGGCTGCCCATGGCGAACTGGCCTGTGGGGGCGGAGGCATTTTCAAACTTGACCTTGAAAGTCCGCTTTTCGCCCACCGCACTGAAGTTCAGGATCGAGGGGGTCACCGTGACTTTGACGCCCGGCACGTTCACCTGGGCGCGGTACAGGCCGGGGGTCAGGGCCGTCACCGTGCGGGTCACTTCGGTCCTGCCCGTCAGTGCGCCGAGTGCAAACGAGGCCACATTCATGTCCCGCGGCGCCGTAGTCCCCAGATCCGGGATGCCCAGGTCCAGTCCGGTTCCCTGGATGAACTTC
This sequence comes from Arthrobacter sp. Leaf137, assembly GCF_001423525.1. Classification (GTDB taxonomy): domain Bacteria; phylum Actinomycetota; class Actinomycetes; order Actinomycetales; family Micrococcaceae; genus Arthrobacter. The sequence goes on from NZ_LMOI01000002.1 coordinate 218,716, forward strand.
AGGTAATCGGTTTCGTTAGCGTCGTACACCAGTCCCGGGTCCAGGACCTTGGCAACCGACACCTGGCCGGCGCCGGTGGCGAAGACATCCGTGTTTCGGCTGCCGTCCGCGTTCTTGACGTCCGTAGCGGTGGTCATCATGGCTGATTTGACCGTGGCGGGCGACCAGGTGGGGTTCTTGCCCAGGACCAGCGCACCGAAGCCTGCCACGTGCGGGGCGGCCATCGATGTGCCGGACATCATGCCGAACTGGGCGCCGGCTTCACCGATGGGTGAAACACCGGCCAGAACGGCGACGCCGGGAGCGGCGACGTCCGGTTTCAGCAGGTCGGAGTCGGTGGCCAGCAGCGGGCCGCGTGAGGAGAATCCGGCGATCTGCGGCTGGGGCTCCTGCGGCAGGCCGGTGGTGTCCTTGTTTACCAGCGCGGCTTTGATGGCGGGGTTGGCTGCCAGCTTGTCCTTGATCTGTTGGGTTGCCGGCGGATTCACGTGGACAGTGGGAACGGCGTGCTGGTCCACGTCCTCGGAGGACGGGGTGACGTTGACGAGGATCATGCCGACGCCGCCGGTGCGCTTGACCTCGGCGCTCTTGGCCACACGGTCAACTACTCCCCTGTCGCAGACGACAATCTTGCCGGCCACCTTGGCGGGGTCCAGTGTGTTCGGTCCGCAGAGCTCGGGGCTTGCGGCTCCTGCTGCGGCAGCAGATGCGGCGAGGACCAGCGGACTGGCCGGGACATTGTTGGCCATCAGGCTGGCACCGCGGTACTTGCTGCCGTCCTCGAATTCAACAGTTCCCTGTAGCTCTGTGGAGAAGGACGAGGCAGCGACAGTAGTGAGCCAGGGTGCGCCGTGGTTTACGGTGCTGGCCGTGGGGCCGCTGTTGCCTGCGGATGCGGAAACGAAGACTCCAGCTGAGGCGGCGGAGAGGAAGGCCAGGGCAACCGGGTCCGTGGTGGTGGAGGTGCTGCCCGAAATGGAGTAGTTCAGGACATCCACGCCGTCCAGGATCGCCTGGTTGATGGCGGCCACCGATGCGGAGCTGTAGCAGCCGCCGGTGTTGGGGTCGGTGTCTTCCCAGCAGACCTTGTAGATGGAGAGTTTGGCCGCCGGAGCGACGCCGCCGGTGATGCCCATGTCACGGGCGCCCAGGTTGGCCCGGACGTTCGCGTTTCCGGCTGCGGTGCTGGCGGTGTGGGTACCGTGGCTTCCGACATCAACGGGAGAAAGGACTTCCTCGGGGGCTCGGTTGGCCTCCGGGACGTACTTCTTGAAGTCGTCGGCGAAGTAGCGGGCACTGAGGACCTTGGAGTTGCAGGCGCTGCCGTCGAAGGCGGCCCCGGTGCCTTCGCCCTTTTGGCATTCGCCCACGAACGTGTCGCCGTCGGACTTCAGCATCGCGATCTTGCCGTCTGCTGTCCGGTAGGGCACGCCCACTTCGGGGTTTCCGGCCAGCGGCTTGACGTCGGTTCCGGCGAAAAAGGGGCTGGAGGGGGTGTATCCGGAGTCGATGACTCCCACCACAACACCCTTGCCGGCGTTCTCCGTGCCACCGAAGGATGTGTTCCAGATGCCTTGCGGGCCGGAGAGCTGGAGGAAATCGGTGGTGGAGTAGTCCGGCGCGTTCTCGGTATCCGGCGCCACCATGAGGACCTTCGGGTCCTTGGCCAGTTTCAGCGCCTGGTCGGCGGAGAGATCCGCGGCGAAGCCATTGATGGCGGCGGTGAAGTTGCGTTTGATCTGGACACTTTCATCCTTGGCAATCTCGCGCTGCTGCGTTTCGAGATGCTGCTGGTAGCGCTGCACCTCTGGCCGCCCGGCGTCGAGCTTCTTTCCGCTTTCAGGCTTCGTAGCGCTCAGGTCGCCGGTGCCGCCTGCATAGGTGGCTGCGGGCTTCTCAGCCAGTACCACGATGTACCTGCCGGCCTGGTAGTCCTTGGGATCAAGGTCTTTCTGCTGGACCGACGGAACCTGCCCCGTGGCGGGGGCTGCCGTGGCCGGCACGGCTGCCACTGAACCAAGAAGCAGCGGAATCCCGACGGAGAACGCTGCAGCCCTCCGGAACCCGCCGCCCCTTGCAGGGCTCTTTCCTGTTAATTTCACGTGCACCCTTTCACGATGAACCGGCCTGTCAGGATTAGAGGGCCGGAAACGACAGGCGTGGTACAGGGAATTACAGGTTTTGTAATTCGATAAGACCAGCCGGTTCACAGAGTACAGACTGATAGCCGAATATGACATAGGGCACAAACGGCAAATTTTCGCCAGTCATAAGCATTGCTGGCGGGGGTCTCACCGGGCACCCCGGGAAGACCTGCCTATGCAAGGCAGGGCGCAGGAATCCGCAGCAGAACGCTACTGCCGCGGGGTCCGGACCACGTCGCTGATCCATTGCCGGGTCTTCTCGTCCACAGGACCGGCGGTGCGGTTTTCCCGGGCACGGCGGTCGGCTTTGATCTTCTGGAAGACCATCCGGCCCAGGCCGGCAAATACGGCTGCGGCCATCACTGGCAAAAGGACGGACTTCGAATTCTCTGCCATCCCGTCATCCTAGTGAAGGGTCCCTTTCAACTCCATAGCGGGATCGCACGGATGTGCCGGATTGCCCTTGCGCGGGCCTCGCCGTGACGTGGATCTACCGAATACAGGGTGGGGCCGCCGGGCCGGTAGAATGATAGGGCAAGCTCGCGGAGCGCCCGTCCACAAAGTCTGGAACACTGCCTTACAGTGTGCCCCCAACACCGGTACGGCGTGAGACGGCATCACTCCGCTGCGCCCTTACCCAAGCTCACGCACAGGAGTTGCCGGATGCCCCGGATCGTTGTTGACGTCATGCCCAAGCCCGAGATTCTTGACCCCCAGGGAAAGGCGATCGTCGGCGCTCTTCCCCGCCTCGGCTTCACCAGCTTCAGCTCTGTCCGCCAGGGCAAGCGCTTCGAACTGACCGTGGACGGCGAGGTGACGGAGGAGATCCTGGCCCAGGCCCGCGACGCCGCCGAAACCCTCCTGTCCAACCCCGTCATCGAGGACGTCGTCAACGTCGAGGTCGTCGAGGCCTGACATGACTGAACTTCCCCTGATCGGCGAGGCTGTCGCCGTCGCCGCCAACCCGCGCCTTGCGGGCGCGAAGATCGGCGTCGTCACCTTCCCCGGGACCCTGGATGACCGCGACGCTGCCCGCGCCGTGCGCCTGGCCGGCGGCACCGCCGTCGAACTCTGGCACGGCGATACGGAAATTGGCGACGTGGACGCCGTGGTCATCCCCGGCGGCTTCTCCTACGGCGACTACCTCCGCGCCGGCGCCATTGCCCGTTTCGCGCCGCTGATGTCCAAGATCATCGACGCCGCAAACAGTGACGCCAAGCTGCCCGTCCTGGGCATCTGCAACGGCTTCCAGATCCTCACGGAATCGCACCTGCTGCCGGGTTCGATGATCAAGAACGATCACCTGAAGTTCCTGTGCCGCGACCAGATCCTGCGCGTCGAGAACAGCAACACTGCCTGGACCCTGGACTACGAGGCGGGCCAGGAGATCACCATCCCGCTGAAGAACCAGGATGGCCAGTACATCGCCGACGACAAGACCCTGGACGCCCTTGAGGCCGAAGGCCGCGTCGTCTTCCGTTACGTGGGCTTTAACCCGAACGGTTCGCGCCGCGACATCGCCGGCATCTCCAACGCAGCCGGCAACGTGGTGGGCCTCATGCCGCACCCCGAGCACGCTGTGGAGCAGGGCTTTGGCCCCGAAACTGTTTTGTCCGGCTCCGCCGGCGTCGGCGGGACCGATACCGACGGCCTCGGATTCTTCACCTCCGTACTGACCACGATTGTGGGAGGCGACAAGTGACCACCGAAACCACCAAGAAGTTCAACATCGACACGGTGGAGAACGCCGGCAAGACTCCGAAGACGGACCTGCCGTGGGCCGAGCTTGGCCTGAAGCGGAACGAGTTCGACGAAATCGTCAAGGTCCTGGGCCGCCGCCCCACCGGCGCCGAACTGGCGATGTACTCCGTAATGTGGAGCGAGCACTGCTCCTACAAATCCTCCAAGAACCACCTGCGCCAGTTCGGCGAAAAGGTCACCGAGGAAATGAAGAAGGACATGCTGGTGGGCATCGGCGAAAACGCCGGCGTCACCAACCTGGGGGACGGCTGGGCCGTGACCTTCAAGATCGAATCGCACAACTCGCCGTCGTTCGTTGAGCCTTACCAGGGCGCGGCCACCGGCATCGGCGGCATCGTCCGCGACATCATCTCCATGGGCGCACGCCCCGTTGCCGTCATGGACCCGCTGCGCTTCGGCGCCATCGACCACCCGGACACCGCCCGCGTGATGCACGGTGCCGTTGCCGGCATCGGCGGCTACGGCAACTCCCTGGGCCTGCCCAACATCGGCGGCGAGATGGTGTTCGACTCCGTCTACCAGGGCAACCCGCTGGTCAACGCCCTGGCTGTGGGCGTCATGCGCCACGAGGACATCCGCCTGGCCAACGCTTCGGGCAAGGGCAACAAGGTGGTCCTGTTCGGTGCGCGCACCGGCGGCGACGGAATCGGCGGCGCTTCCGTGCTGGCCTCCGAATCCTTTGATGACACCAAACCGTCCAAGCGTCCCGCCGTCCAGGTGGGCGACCCGTTCGCCGAGAAGGTGCTCATCGAGTGCTGCCTTGAGCTGTTCAAGGGCTCCCTGGTGGAAGGCATCCAGGACCTCGGCGCGGCAGGTATCTCCTGCGCCACGTCCGAGCTCGCTTCCAACGGCGACGGCGGCATGCAGGTTGAGCTGACCTCCGTCCTGCTGCGCGACCCCACGCTGACCCCGGGCGAGATCCTGATGTCCGAGTCGCAGGAACGCATGATGGCCGTTGTGACGCCGGAGAACGTGGAAGCGTTCGAGGCCGTCATGGACAAGTGGGCCGTGGAGTACTCCTGGCTGGGCGAGGTGACCGACACCGGCCGCCTGATCATCACCTGGGAAGGCGACGTGATTGTCGACGTCGATCCCCGCACCGTGGCGCACGACGGCCCGGTCTACGACCGCCCGTTTGCCCGCCCCGAGTGGCAGGATTCCGTCCAGGCAGACACCTTTACCGGCTCCGTGCAGGATGCCGGCCGCCCGGCCGGACCCGCCGAGCTGGCCAAGGCTGTGACGGAACTCGTGGCATCGCCGAACATGTGCTCGAAGTCCTGGATTACCAACCAGTACGACCGGTACGTGGGCGGCAACACCTCCATGGCGTTCCCGGACGACGCCGGCGTGGTCCGCGTTGACGAGGAAACCGGCCTGGGCGTTGCCCTGGCCACCGACGCCAACGGCCGCTACACCTACCTCGACCCGTACCACGGTGCACAGCTGGCCCTGGCCGAGGCGTACCGGAACGTTGCCACCGCAGGTGCCATCCCCATGGCCGTCAGCGACTGCCTGAACTTCGGCTCCCCCGAGGACCCGGATGTCATGTGGCAGCTGGCCGAAGCTATCCGCGGTCTGTCCGACGCCTGCCAGGTGCTCGGCATCCCCGTGACCGGCGGCAACGTCTCGCTGTACAACCAGACGGGCACCACCCCCATCCACCCCTCCCCCGTGGTGGCGGTCCTGGGCAAGCTCGACGACGTCGCCCGCCGCACGCCGTCGGGCTGGCGTGAGGATGGCCAGGCGATCTACCTGCTGGGCACCACCGCTGCCGAACTGGACGGCTCTGAGTGGGCCAACATGCGCGGCCACCTGGGCGGCCAGCCGCCGAAGGTTGACCTCGAGACCGAGCGCGCACTGGGTGAGATCCTTATCAATGCCTCCCGCGACGGCATGATCGACGCCGCACACGACCTCTCCGAGGGTGGCCTGGCCGCCGTGCTGGTGGAGTCCTCGCTGCGCTATGGCGTCGGCGCGCGGATTGCGCTGCAGGATGTCATGGACCGCGATGGCGTGGACCTGTTCACGGCACTGTTCTCCGAATCCCAGGGACGCGCCGTCGTGGGCGTTCCCCGCTCGGAGGAAGTGCGCTTCACGGATATGTGCACCGCCCGCGGCTTCGCGCACACCCGCATCGGCGTGGTGGACGCTGCCAGCGGCGCCCTGGAAATCAACGGCGTGGAGAGCCTGTCCCTCGACGCCCTCCGCGAAGCCCACGAAGGGACGCTGCCGAAGTACTTCGGCTGATCCTCCCCACCGCCACCCTCGCCTCGCAAGCTCGGCCAAGGCACCCTGGCGGCGTGGGCCCAGCCAGCAGTTGAGCCCGTCGAAACCCTCGCAGGTTTCGACGGGCTCAACCCGCTTAATCCTCGCTGTGCAGGTCCCGGCGGCGGGCGCTGAGCAGCTCGATTTCCGGGCGGCCCGCCACGAAGCGTTCGACGGCGTCAAGCACCTCCACGAGGTGCGCACGGTCGGCTGCCACCAGGCCGGCGCCCACCCTGGTGCGGCGGTACTGGTCGTGGTCGCCCACTTCGGCGGCCGAGACGTCGAAGCGGCGTTTTAATTCGGCAACGAGTGGCCTGATAACGGACCGTTTTTCCTTCAGGCTCTGGACGTCACCCAGGAGGATGTCGAACTCAATCCAGCCGACCCACATGGCTGCGGTCCTTCCCTAGCCGATGGTGAGCTCACCCATGCGGTCCCAGCCGTCGCCGTCGAGCTGGCGGCTGACGATGCGGGGAGTTTCGGCGAGGGCCTGCGGCATGTCCGCCATGGCCTTCTTGAAGTGCTCGCTGTTCACGTGGTCGCCCGCGGCGTCGTCCTTAAACGCCTCGACAAGGACGTACTCGTTGGGGTCGTCCAGGCTGCGCGACCAGTCGAACCAAAGGTTTCCGGGCTCCTGCCGGGTTGCCTCGGTGAAGTCTGCCACCAGCTCCGGCCAGCGCTCCGACCATTCCGGCTTGACCTTGAACTTAACGACGATAAAGATCACTGGGACGTTCCTTCCGCGGCGAGTGTGCGTGCCCCTTCAATGTACCGGGAAGTAACGTACCGCTGGGCCGCCCGCGTCACCAGTCCGCCGGTGGCGTAGAACCAGTTGGCCGGCTTGCTGAAGGCACGGATCCGGAGGTAGACCGCACCCGAGGCGTCGATGACCGCCTCGAACGATTCTTCGCCGCGGGCAGGATGTCCCGGAAGCGTTCCGTAGCCAAATCCTGCTGCCTGCGGCATGCCGTCCGTGGAAGGTTCCCGGACCCATACCACCTCGCACGGCGCGTTCAGCCGGAACGGGCCGACGCCGAAGCCGCTGACCACCCGCACGCCCGGCCTTGCCTGTGGGGACTCCGCCCGGACACGGAGCCCTGCGCGCCGCTGCAGTTCCCACCCAAGGATGCCGTCGGCCACACGACGGAACAGCGGCAGCCCCGACCCCAAGCGCACCTCCTCCAGGACGCTGGCGTACCCCGCCGGCGTCGTGCCCTGCCTTGTAGTTCCAATACCCGGATAATTCAGGCTGCCGCGGGCCGGCCGTGACTCATTCACCCGAACGTCCCAGGCGTGCCCAGCCAAGCTGTTCCTGCTGCTTGCGGCTCAGGCCGGCAACCACCAGGTCATAAGAGTCCTCCACCATGTCCCGCACCATGCTCTCCGGGAGGGAACCGTCCAGGCGGACACCGTTCCAGTGCGTCTTGTTCATGTGCCAGGCTCCGTCGATGGCCGGGTGCGCGGCCCGCAACTGAACCGCCAGGGACGGATCGCATTTGAGGTTCACGTAGAAATCGCCGGGGTCCATGGAGGACAGCGCAAACAGCTTCGCCTCATGCCGGGTTCCACCGGCGATGTGGGCACGGACCTTGAAGACGGCAATCTCCGGCCCGAACGGGTAGTCCTCGAAGGCGCCGGGGAATGAGAGGCAGATCTTTCGCAGCAGGGCGGGGTCCATGAACGAAGCCTATAAAGCCCATCCTTACGGTGCTAGTCTGCGAGGATGTCACACGATCAGGGAGCCATACCTGTTCTGGATTTGAGTACCGCACGGCAGCCCTACGGGACCTTCAGTCCGGAATTCATCGAGCAGCTGCGGCACGCCACCCATGATGTGGGTTTCTTCCAAATCACCGGTTACGGGGGTTCGCCCGGGCAGGCGGACCAGCTCCTCGACGCCGTCCGGCGGTTCTTCGACCTTCCCCTCGAAGAGCGGATGAAGCTGGACAACCGGCTTTCTCCGCACTTCCGCGGCTACACCCGGATGGGAACCGAAGTGACGCAGGGGCGGGCGGATGCGCGCGAGCAGATCGACTACTCCCCCGAGCGCCCGCCCGTGGACAGCTATCCGCAGGACCAGCCGTACTGGCTGCTGCAGGGACCCAACCAGTGGCCGGACGAAGCGTTCCCGGAATTAAAGCCGGCAGCCATGGCCTGGGCCGAACTGATGTCCGGAGTGGGGATGGAGCTGCTGCGAGCCATTGCCGTGTCGCTGCAGCAGCACGAGGACTATTTCGACGAACCGTTCCGGGAAGCGCCGGCATGGATGGGAAAATTGGTCCATTACGTTGGCGGCGTCGTCAAAGAGGCCGGTGACCAGGGCGTAGGTTCCCACGCGGACTACGGGTTCGTGACGCTCCTGCTGCAGGACGACGTTGGAGGCCTGGAAGTAAAACCGCCGGGGACCCCGGAATGGCTTCCGGTGGAGCCCCTCCCGGGGGCGTTGGTGGTGAACCTCGGCGAAATGCTCGAAGTAGCCACCGAGGGGTACCTTGCGGCCACGATCCATCGAGTGCAGGCACCGCCCCCGGGCGTGGACCGTTACTCGGTGCCGTTCTTCTGGTCACCCCGCCTGGACTCGGTCATCCAGCCCGTACCGCTGGCCCCGGAGTTGAAGGCAGCCGCACGCGGCATCACGGACGACCCCCGCAACCCGCTGCTCGCCTCCTTTGGCCTCAACATGCTCAAGGGCAGGATGCGGGCACACCCGGACGTCACCGAGCGGCACTACCCGGACCTCCTGAAGCGGGGCTAACCTCCCCACGGGCTCAGATTTTGAACTTCCAGGCCTGCTGGGCCGGGCAGGAGTTCATCACAACATCCAGGCCCGCGGCTTTGGCACGTTCCGCGGCGGCTTCATCGATGACACCCAGCTGAAGCCAGACGGCCTTGGCGCCAATGGCGATCGCCTCATCCACTACCTCGCCGACTTTCTCAGAGTTCACAAAGCAATCCACGACGTCGATGGGCTGTTTTTCCGCCGGAATTTCCGCCAGTGTCCGGTACCCCGGTTCGCCGTGCACGGTATCGCCGGCAAGATTGACGGGGATGATGTCCATGCCCAACTGGTCCCGGATGAACAAGGATACGTCGTAGGCGGAGCGCCACTCGTTGGTGGTCAGGCCGACGACGGCCCACCGCCCCTTGGTCCTCATGAGGCGTTCAATAACTGCAGGATCGTTCGTGTGGCCCATGCCATCAGCCTAACCCGGGGCCATGGACTACCGCCCGATGGACAGCTATTTGCCGCCGGGAGTGGTGTCGCCGCCATTTGCCGAACCCGCCCCTTGCCCGGAGTTTGCCGCGCCGGGCTTTTCCGGTGCGGGCTTTCCCGGTCCACTGTCAGCAACTTGTTGTGGTCCCGCCGTCCCCCGCCAATCCCTGTTCCCGGGTGCATGTCCGGGGGTCCCGGGATCGGCTTGGTCCGGGGCGGGAATGGCGCGGCCGGGCATGTTTTCGTCCGATACCGGTTTCCTGTCCGCTTTCCCGTGCGCAGCCGTGTCCGCCGTCGCTTCCCCGCCGGCACGGTTGCGGGGCCCGTCCGGCCGTCCTGGCGGTCCGGCTGCAGGCGGGCAGATGCCCGTAGGAGTTGCCTGGGCTTGTTCCCGGCTTCCGCAGTCGGGTTCACCAGCGACGCCACCGTCGTCCGGCAGCAGTCCTTTGCCCTGGGGAGTGCCGGCGGAATCCGAGCCGGAAATGGCTGCGGGCACTGATTCCGGGGTTTGTTCTGCAGGGACTGCCACTCCACGGTGTCCGGGAGTCGGTGCTGCCGTTGCGCCGTGGGAGATCGCCCAATCCGGCGACCAGTCCGCGAGCAAGTGCTGCACTGACGCTGCACTGCTGCCGGGGGCACTGCCGGCCGTTGCGGCTACGCCTCCAATCCCCAGCCCCATTCCTGCAATTACTGCAAGTCCCACCACAGTGGGACGGTGACGGCCGGAGCGACGGCGGCGGGCCAGTTCGTCCCCGCCGCCGGCCAACAGCCGGGCAAGCTCTCCGGAGGGTTCGGGAACGGGAAGCGACGCGAGCGAGCCGATCGATTCGAGTGCATTTCGAAGTGCGGCGTCGTCCGCGTGGCCTGCGTCCGCGAGGACTTCATCAACCAACTCGCGCAGCCTGCTTTCCGGTGTGGTCATGGCCGCAGATACTCCTTCACTGCCGCAACTTCGCGCAGTTTCAGGATGCCGCGCCGTTGCAGCTGCTTCACTGCTCCCGCGCTCTTCCCTATGGTTTCCGCTGTTTGCTCGACGGTGAGCCCGGCGACGAGCCGCAGCGACAGCACTTCCCGCTGTTCTTGCTGCAGTGATTCCAACAACCCTACGATTTCTCCCGGCGCAATCCGTTCCAGCGCTTCCTCTTCAGCGGACGGGTCCTCCCGCGCGTCCAGCTCCGGTTCGAACGGGAGCTTGGCCGGCGTGCGGCTCTGCCGTCGGTGGTCATCGACCATACGGGCGTGCGCCACCGAGAAGATGAAGGTGCGCAGGCCTGCGCTGCCGCCGGTCACTGAGTTCAACCGTGGCAGCACGGAAAGGAAGACCTCCTGCATCGCTGCCTCCGGATCCTCGGCTCCACGGGCCTTGAAATAGCCCAATACCTGTGACGCATATGTCCGGTAGACGACGCCGAAGGCCGAGGAACCAGAATCTGGATCTCGCAGGGACTCGCCTGTCAGTGCATCGGTCACGGACGTGGTGCCTTTGGTCGGTGCGGGGTTGGCTGGGCAGGAAGGCCCGTCGCCGGAATGCCTTTGCCCGCCTACTTTACCCCGCGGTAACCACCGCGCTCCGGACCGCCACGTGCACTGCCGGTGCCGGCCGTGCGCAGCTGTCCCTGCTGCCGGAGAGTTTAAAGAGCCGGCCTGGAACGTGATGGGGGACAAGTTCCAGGCCGGCGCTACATAAGGGTAATCGTCCCGGGTCCGCGAAAGGTTACGCCTCTTTCAAAAAAGTTTTCCCGTAAGCTGCTGACGCCCCGGAAGTGCACGTCCGCAACCGTCAGTTGGCCAGTTCTGCCCGGCTATGGCGCCAGTCCCAGTGTGCGGGGGCGGCGTGGCGGCGCATGCCCTTGGCCGCGGCAATGGCATGAAGCCTGGCCGCTGCCCGGTCATCGAGGGTGGAGTCGGCGGCGGGAGCTGACGCGGCAACGGTCACTGCCGTCGTTTGCGCACCGGCAGAGCACAGGTCCGTCACCAAGCCGGTCCCGGCGCACTCCCGGACCGCGGCAATCCCCGCTACGATAGCCGCTTTGTCGTTGAAGGCCTGCGAGACCGCCATCACCGCCCCGTCCGGGCCCACGAGCCTGAACCTGAACTTCGACTGGGGATCAAGGAAAACTTCGAATTTGCCCGCCATGGCGCACTTCCTTCCGGTTCTGAGCGGTTTTCCGGACGGCATCTCCGCCAAAAGTCCGGCTGGCGCGTGGCTGCGCCTGTCCCGCAAAGTGGGGACGTGCTTGCCAGGCAGTCCTCGAATGCTGTCCCAAAAGTCTGGCTGTCCGGGCTGTACGCCCACAAGGCAGCGCAGGTAAACCCTGTGTAAATTGAGCTGCCCCGCGCCTGGCAGGAAAACGAACAAGCGGCGGCCCACCCGTAAAGGTGGCCCGCCGCCGTCATAATTCCCTTTGAAACGTCAGTCGTTGATGAGGTCGTTCACCACGATGGTCTGGTCCCGGTCCGGTCCCACGCCAATGGCGGAGAAACGCGTCCCGGACAGCTTCTCCAGCGCGAGGACGTAATTGCGCGCATTCTCCGGCAGGTCTGCCAGGGTGCGGGCGCCCGTGATGTCCTCGGTCCAGCCGTCGAAGTACTCGAAGATGGGCTTGGCGTGGTGGAACTCGGTCTGCGTCATCGGCATCTCGTCGTGCCGGACGCCGTCAACGTCGTAGGCCACGCACACCGGGATCTGTTCGATGCCGGTGAGCACGTCCAGTTTGGTGACGAAGTAGTCCGTGAAACCGTTGACGCGGGACGCGTGGCGGGCAAGAACGGCGTCGTACCAGCCGCAACGGCGGGGGCGCCCCGTGTTGACGCCGAACTCGCCGCCGGTCTTCTGCAGGTAAACGCCCATCTCATCAAACAGTTCGGTGGGGAACGGGCCTGCACCCACGCGGGTGGTGTAGGCCTTGATGATGCCGATTGAGCGGGAGATTCGGGTGGGGCCGATGCCCGAGCCCACGGATGCGCCGCCCGCGGTGGGGTTGGAGGAGGTGACGAACGGGTACGTGCCGTGGTCGACGTCGAGGAACGTTGCCTGGCCGCCTTCCATGAGCACTACCTTGCCCTCGTCCAGGGCAGTGTTCAGCACCAGGGTGCTGTCGATGACCAGCGGGCGGAGCCGCTCGGCGAAGGACAGGAAGTACTCCACGATCTCATCGACCACAACGCTGCGGCGGTTGTAGATCTTGACCAGGACCTCGTTCTTCTGGTGCAGCGAGCCCTCCACCTTCTGGCGAAGGATGGACTCGTCGAAGACGTCCTGGACGCGGATGCCCAGGCGGGCCACCTTGTCCATGTAGGCCGGGCCGATGCCGCGCCCGGTGGTGCCGATGGCGCGCTTGCCGAGGAAGCGTTCAGTGACTTTGTCCAGGACCTGGTGGTAGGGCGCCACGAGGTGGGCGTTTGCGGAAACGCGCAGCTTGGACGTATCGGCACCGCGTGCCTGCAGGCCTTCGATCTCCTGGAAGAGGGCCTCAAGGTTGACCACGCAGCCGTTGCCAATGATGGGGACGGCGTTGGGGCTGAGAATGCCTGCCGGAAGCAGCTTGAGTTCGTACTTTTCACCGCCTACGACGACGGTGTGCCCGGCGTTGTTGCCGCCGTTGGGCTTGACGACGTAGTCAACACGGCCGCCCAGCAGGTCGGTGGCCTTGCCTTTTCCTTCGTCGCCCCACTGGGCTCCTACGATCACAATTGCTGGCATGGGATCCTCCCCCATTCGTTCGGGCCGGCCGGGCGCCACAGCGTGGCGGTCCTGGTTCAGCGCCGTTCATGAGAATGCCCCGAGTGGACCGGCTTCCGCCGTTCCGCAGGCGGATTGGCGAACGCGTTGGCCCCGGGGCCCTTACCACCCAAGTTTAGCCGATAGTGCACTTTGTCCACTCGCTGGGACGTCCCGGTTCTTTACGCGCGGTAAAGAACCGGGACGTCCTGCCCTGCGGCCGTTATTCGTCGTCGGCCTCGCCCGCCGGGCGGGAGGTCTGCTCGGCGAGGGTGTCCCAGAAGGAGGTGTCGGCGTCGGCAATTGAACCGTCCGCGATGGCGGCGGCGGTTGACGTCAGCGTGGTAACCGTCTGCTTGATCAGGTAGCCGTTGCTGCGCTGTCCCAGCGCGTAGCCGTCGAGGTAATGGTCCGACATGCCGCGCATCTCGAAGAGTAGGGTGGCGATGCCGTATTCCACTGAGATGCCGTTGCGGCTGATGGTCTCGGCGCTGCCACCCTGGTACTTGCCAAGGTGGCCCCATCCGGTGGAGTCAACGTTGTCGAAGACCACGGCGCCGAGCTGCTTGGACCGTTCGATGACGGCGGGATCGGCGTTGGGGGTGGTGGGGTACAGGATGGAACCGGACACCAGTTTGCCGTCGCGCTCTGCCCGGGTGCCCTGGTGGTGCAGGTCGATCATGTAGTCGACCCGGTATTTGCGCATCACGTTGTTGTGCAGGGCCTGGGTTTCCGGCTGGATCTTGGCCACGTGGTCCCGGTTCAGGTCCACGCCCTCGGCGTTGAAGCGGGTCATGTTGCGGTCACCTTTGGCGATGTAGTCCTCCAGGGAGAAGTTGACGTCACCCATGGCGCCGTCCGCGTTGAGCATCGGAACCACCAGGATGTTGACGCCTTTGAGGATGTCCGCCGATTTCCCGGTGCCGAGGTGCTTGACGAACTCCATGGCTCCCTCGGTAGTGAGCTGTTCGTTGCCGTGCTGCTGGGTCAAGTAGAGGATGGTGGGCTTGGCCGGGTCCGAGATGTACTTGACCAGGTGGATGTCGCGGCCCTTCACCGTTTTGCCGATGACCTCCAGTTCCATGGCAGGCTGCTTGGCGTCCTGGTCCTTCAGGAAAGAAACCATCTGGTCATAGGTGGACAGCTTGGATGTGGTGATCTGGCCGTTGCCTCCGTAGTTGGGCCCCTCCCCCACAGCGATGGCTGGAGCAGGAGCGGCGACAACCGCCAGTGCAAGGGCCCCTGAAACGGCAAGGGTCCTAAACGTAGCCAGGGATTTCTTCACGTGCGTTACCTCTTTCGAGTGCATTGAGTGCGTCCAGCCGCCATGTCCCCCATTGCGCGCTGTGACAACAGCCAACCAAGCTGATTGAAACCTGTCAATGGACTCAACGAATCCTGGTAAGCCTATGACTGCGCTCTCCCAATGGTAGCCACGCCACATCGTGAAACCGATTTGCCCCGCTTCCGGCCGGTGGGCTTGAGTGGAACTGACCCATCCGGAGCGGCTGAGAGACCTGGCTCAGTGACGCCGCAGCAACCCGTACAGCAGGGAGTCCCCCTGCCCCGAAGGTGCTACTGCCAGGACCGATGGAAAGGAACTCCACCGTGCCCCAGAACACTGACCACATCCGCGCCACCCACGCAGGCTCATTGCCGAGGACGCCTGAACTCATTGCTGCAAACGCTGCCAAGGAAGCCGACGGAATTACGCCCGAATTCCTGGAACTCCTCGAAGCCTCGGTGGTTGACGTTGTCCAGCGCCAGAAGGACCTCGGCATCGACATTCCCAACGACGGTGAATACGGGCACACCATGGCCAACTCTGTTGACTACGGGGCGTGGTGGAACTACTCCTTCGCCCGGCTCGGCGGGCTGGAGCCTACCGACGTGGACCGCTGGGCAGACTCCGAGGTCCGGCGTTCGTCGCCCGGAAACGTCGTCCTCACATCATTCCCCGACCGGCGGGACCGCCAGCAGTTCAGCGAGGCTTACAACGACCCGTCGTCGGGAATCCTGGCCCACCGCAAGAGCGTCACCCAGCCAAAGATCGCGGACCCCCTCACTTACACCGGGCAGGACCTGGTGGCCTCGGATGTCAACAACCTCAAGACGGGCTTGGCCGCCGCAGGGCTGACGGAGGGCTTCGTAGCGTCTCTCTCCCCCGGCTCATGCGCCCGGGTGGCCAACGAGTATTACAAGACGGACGAGGAACTCGTCTACGCCTGTGCCGACGCCATGCGTGAGGAATACAAGGCCATCATCGACGCCGGTCTGACCGTCCAGCTCGATGACCCGTCCCTTGCCGAAAGCTGGGACCAGATCAACCCCGAACCGGCGCTGGAGGACTACCTGAAGTTCATCCAGCTGCGCGTGGAGGCCACCAACTGGGCGCTGCGGGACCTCCCGCAGGAACAGATCCGGCTGCACGTGTGCTGGGGCTCCTGGCACGGCCCGCACACCACTGACATCCCCTTCGCAGACATCCTCGGTTCCGTCCTGCAGGTCAACGCCGGCGCCTACTCCTTCGAGGCGGCAAACGTCCGCCACGAACATGAATGGCGGGTCTGGGAAGACACGAAACTCCCCGATGGCAAGCTGATCATTCCGGGCGTCGTCTCCCACGCCACCAACGTGGTGGAGCACCCGGACCTGGTGGCGGACAGGATTGTGCGATTCGCCGACGTAGTCGGCCGGGAAAATGTCATCGCCTCCACCGACTGCGGCCTGGGCGGGCGCGTCCACCCGCAGATCGCCTACGCGAAACTGGAAGCTCTGGGCGAAGGTGCACGCCGGGCCACGAAACGGCTCTGGTAGCCCGCCGCCGTGGAATCACGGGAAGGACGAAACCCCGGCTGTGCATCCGGTCACCGGAATACGCGCTACCGGCGTTTCGCTTCCCGCGGCTTGCTAAACTGGGGAAGGCCGGGTTGACCGGCCCACCCCAACACACCGCCGATGTCGAGTTGCGCCTTCACGCGCCCTCGTCCGCAGGCGGAAGCACCGCCAATCCCCGCAGGAGACCCAGCACCATATGACCGCCCTTGCACCAGAATCCCTCCACGAACAGCTCCTGAACCGCCGCTACGAGCCCAGCGTTGCCGCCGTCAACGAGCTGTGCGATTCCCTGCAAGACACCAGGCCGGGCACGGTGGTGCCTTACGTCGACCCCATGCACGACGTCGACGAATGCCGGATCATCAGCCTGTTCTCCAACATCGGTGAAGCGGACGGCTCCGGCTTCATCACCGCCGGAGACCAGGACGCTGCCACCCGCATGCTCGGCATCCAGTGGAAGCTGGGGCTGCGGCCCGAGTATGTCATGCCGTGGAACGTCCACCCCTGGCACGTCCCGGGCGAACCGAACGGCAAGTTCACCCCGGACCAGATCCAGGCCGGCCTCAAGCCGCTGCTCAAGTTCCTCGCCCTTGTCCCGCGCGCATCAGTCATCGTGGCGCACGGCACCGAAGCCAACCGTCTGGCCAACGCGCTCCTCAAGACCGAGGTCCCGCTGCTGTGGCGCCGCGGCCTGAAGACCTACAAGGTACGCTCCCTCAGCGGCCGCGCCTTCGCCGGTTCCCCTGCGCGCCAGGAAGAGTACCTCCAGAACATGCACGTGGCCTACGCGGACGCCATGGCCCGTACGGGGCTGCAGAAGGCGGTCTGATCCTCTAAGGAGTACGACGGCGGGCGGTCACCTTTCCCAAAGAAAGGTGACCGCCCGCCGTCGTCATATGAAGGGGCCTCCGCCGCCGAGGGTTCCCTGGCTGAGCGAAGCGAAGCCAGGGAGGCGGTGGGGACCTATTTGCCCTCGATGGCGGCCTTGGCCGCGGGGTCGGAGTCGTTGAGGAACTTTTCGATCCGCTCGGGTTCGTCGGCTTCACCGATGGCCGAGGAGGCCCGTCCCAGCGAGTAGAGCGCACGCAGGAAACCGCGGTTGGGCTCGTGTTCCCACGGGATGGGGCCCACGCCGCGCCAGCCGTTGCGGCGCAACGAGTCCAGCCCGCGGTGGTAGCCAACGCGCGCGTAGGCGTAGGAGTCGATGGTTCGTCCCTCCGCCCAAGCCTCCTCGGCAAGGATGGCCCACAGCAGCGACGACGTGGGGTTCTTCGCCACAAGGTCGACGGCCTCCTGGCCGAGCGCCAGGTGCTGGTAGATCTCAGATTCTGCCGGCAGGAGCGTGGGCTCCGGCCCCATCAGGTTCTTGCGGAACTCATCCGACATTTAGAAGGTCTTTCCGGCTGAACCGAGCTGCTTGGTGGCTTCCACAACGCGGGCGGCGAGGCCGGCTTCGGCGGAGGCGCCCCAGACGCGGGGGTCGTAGGTCTTCTTGTTGCCCACTTCGCCGTCCACCTTCAGGACGCCGTCGTAGTTGCGGAACATGTGGTCCGCCACCGGGCGCGTGTAGGCGTACTGGGTGTCCGTGTCGATGTTCATCTTGATGGTGCCGTAGGACACGGCGTCGGCGATTTCCTGGTCCGAGGAACCGGAGCCGCCGTGGAACACGAGGTCGAACGGGCTGTCCTTGCCGATCTTCGCGCCAACCTGCGCCTGGATGTCCTTGAGGATTTCCGGCCGGAGCTTAACGCCACCGGGCTTGTAAACACCGTGGACGTTGCCGAAGGTCAGGGCCGTGATGTAGCGGCCGTTCTCGCCGGAACCCAGGGCTTCAATGGTGGCCAGTGCGTCTTCAACGGTGGTGTACAGCTTCTCGTTGATCTCGTTCTCGACGCCGTCTTCCTCGCCACCCACGGTCCCGATTTCGACTTCGAGGATCATCTTGGCAGCGGCCGTGCGGGCCAGCAGCTCGCGGGCGATGCGCAGGTTGTCCTGCAGGGTTTCGGCGGAGCCGTCCCACATGTGGGAGTTGAAGATCGGGTTGCGGCCGGCCTTGACCTCAGCCTCGGAGGCTGCAAGCAGCGGCAGGACGAAGCCGTCCAGCTTGTCCTTGGGGCAGTGGTCCGTGTGGAGGGCGATGTTGACGCCGTAGTTCTTGGCCACTTCACGGGCGAAGGCCGCGAAGCCCAGGGAACCGGCCACCATGTCCTTGGTGGAGGCGCCGGACCAGTAAGCCGCACCGCCGGTGGAGACCTGGACGATGCCGTCGGACTCAGCCTCGGCGAAGCCGCGAAGGGCCGCGTTGAGCGTCTGAGAGGACGTGACATTCACTGCCGGGAAAGCGAATCCGCCCGCCTTCGCACGGTCGATCATCTCGGAGTAGATCTCTGGGGTTGCAATGGGCATGCTGACTCCTCTGCTGAGTTTCGTCTGTGGGTTAAAAGACCCTCAAGTAGACCGCTTACGGCTAGGCACCATCCTAGCGATATCCGCCACACCGCCGAGTTTCTGGTCGGCAGTTGGTAACACTCCCGTGTTGCGTCCGCGCGGGCGCCCTAAACGTGCTGGTTGAAGACGTGCCGGCGGACCCACGCGTGCATGGCGATCGCCGCGGCGGACGCAGCGTTTATGGAACGGGTGGAACCAAACTGTTCGATGGACAGTGTGGCTTCGGCTGCTTCATGGACCTCAGGCGTCAGGCCTGGCCCCTCCTGCCCGAACACCAGCACGCAGTTGCGGGGCAACTCATAGGTTTCCAGCGGAACGGAGTCCGGGAAAATGTCGATGCCTATAATCGCCAGCCCCTCCCCCTGCGCCCACTGGACGAAATCCTCCACTGTGGGGTGGTGGCGGACGTGCTGGTAGCGGTCGGTAACCATGGCTCCACGCCGGTTCCACCGCCGTCGTCCGATGATGTGCACCTCCTTGGCGAGGAAGGCGTTGGCGGTGCGCACCACTGTGCCGATGTTGAGGTCGTGCTGCCAGTTTTCGATGGCCACGTGGAAGTTGTGCCGCCGCGAGTCCAGCTCCGCCACGATCGCCTCGTGCTTCCAGTAGCGGTATTTGTCCAGCACGTTGCGCCGGTCGCCGTCCGCCAGCAGGTCAGGATCCCAGTGGTCACCCTCGGGCAACTCGCCTTCCCAGGGCCCGACGCCGACCTCCGCCCTGGGTGCCCCGGCTTCCGTTGCGTCGGTTTCTTCGGGCGAGTGGTGGGGCGCGTCTGCCATCCCGGGCGTTTGGTTCACCCCTCAACACTAGACTGGACCTTTCGGGCAATCATCACGGCCCGTTCATCACGGGCGTCGACAGTCGGAGGCAGGCATGGCAGAAGCGGACAAGGTCAAGGGCGCACCGGCGGTATACCG
The DNA here is from genome assembly GCF_001423525.1 of Arthrobacter sp. Leaf137. Taxonomy (GTDB): domain Bacteria; phylum Actinomycetota; class Actinomycetes; order Actinomycetales; family Micrococcaceae; genus Arthrobacter. The sequence continues at coordinate 238,024 of NZ_LMOI01000002.1, forward strand.
CAGCGGCCAGGACATTGAGTGCTGGCTGACGGACATGGACGGTGTCCTGGTCCACGAAAACCAGGCCGTTCCGGGCGCGGCCGAACTCATCCAGCGGTGGGTGGATACGTCCAAGCGTTTCCTGGTCCTGACCAACAATTCGATCTTCACGCCCCGCGACCTTGCGGCCAGGCTGCGTGCGTCCGGCCTGGAGATCCCCGAGGAGAACATCTGGACGTCGGCCCTGGCCACGGCCCAGTTCCTGAAGGACCAGGTGCAGGGCTCAGGGTCCGGTAACCGCGCGTACACGATCGGCGAAGCGGGACTGACGACGGCGCTGCACGAGGCCGGCTTCATCCTCACCGACCAGGATCCGGACTTCGTTGTGCTGGGCGAGACGCGCACCTACTCTTTCGAGGCGATCACCACAGCAATCCGCCTCATCCTCGCCGGCGCCCGCTTCATCGCCACCAACCCCGACGCCACGGGCCCGTCCAAGGACGGTCCGATGCCGGCCACCGGTGCCATCGCGGCGCTGATCACCAAAGCCACGGGACGGGAACCCTACATTGTGGGCAAGCCCAACCCGATGATGTTCCGCTCCGCCATGAACCAGATCGACGCCCATTCCGAAACCACGGCAATGATCGGTGACCGGATGGACACGGACATCATCGCCGGCATGGAAGCCGGGCTGCACACGGTCCTGGTGCTGACCGGGATCACGCAGCGGGACGAGATCGCCTCCTACCCCTTCCGGCCCAACCAGGTCCTGAACTCCGTGGCGGACCTGAAGAACCAGCTCTAGAACACCGTCACCCGGGAGCCGCCGGCCGGCAGCGGGAAATGCTCATCAAGCAGACCGTCCAGCAGCGGCCGGTAGATGTGCGGGTTCCATTGCGGGCTGGCGTGCGCGGGTGCGGCCCCGGTGGTCTGGAGTCCGGTGGAGACCATGTTGTCCTTGAACGCCACGGCCCACGCTTCCACTGCTGATTCGTAGCGCACAGTGCGGTCCTTGGGACTTCCCAGGTAGGCCATCTTGGCTGTCCCGATCTTCCCTGCGAACCGGGTGCCGTCGAAGTGGTAGATGTAGGCGGACTCCGTCTGGATCAGTACGCTTGACGGCGCGATGGGCGAGAGCTGCTCCAGGGTCTGGTCGAGGATCTGGCGCCAGCTGCGCTCGTCCTTGTGGATGACCCGTTCGCCCAGCTCGTAGCCGCCGCGGAGGGTGGACGGGAACCGGAAGCCACGCTCGTAAAGGAACACCACGCCGTCGAACCAGCTCTGGTCCAGGACGTCGTGCTTGCTGTACGGGCTGGAGTCCAGCACCACGAACTGGACCTGCACGCCGTGGATTTCCAGGAGCCGGGCCGCCACCTGGGTGGCCACCATTCCGCCGAAACTGTGTCCGTAGAAGAACAGTTTTTGGATTTTCTGCTCACGGACGTACTCGATGACGGCGATCACGATGTCGTCGATGTCCAGGCCTTGGTTGGAATACCCGACGGCGGCGAGCCGGGCTCGCTTGTTCAAGGAACCACGGAGGGAGTTCAGGATCCACTGGGCCTCCTCCCAGCTGGTCTTGTATCCCGGGAACAGGAACCAGCTGGCGTCCGGGTAGTAGGCATCGGCAAAGTCGTCCGGAACGGGCAGGATCCTGTCCGTTCGCCGCTGCGACTGCACCTCGCGGGTCAGCAGCATGTCCGCTGCAAGTACCCCTGAAGCACCAGTAGCGGTAAAGAAGCTGCGCCGTGAAAAGCGCTTGAGGGCAGCGGCTTGTGACAGCAGCCGGGCTGCGGTTGCCCCGCCCCGGCCCTGCGGATCAACCTTCCCCTCATACGGCACGCCTCTACCGTAGGCACAACTGAAGAGTCCGCCGCAAGGAGCCTTGGATAACCATTCGGTGACTGCCCGGCGGCGGGCCGGCCGTCAGCTGGCGGCCTGGCCCTCCGCTGCCGGGAACGGGGCTTCCGGGTCCTGCTGGCGGCGGCCAAGCTCGCGTCCGATGTCGTTGTAGCGCCCCAGGAGGTCGGAACCCGGGAAAGCCCCCGGGTGGTCCAGCAGCGCAAAGAGGGTGTCGCTTGCCGCGAGGAGTTCCTGTTCGGAGTACTCCACCAACTGCCGCCCGAACAGTTCCTCAAGCGCGGCGTCCGGCGCCACCTGGTACCCCTCGCCGAAGGGCCTGCCGTGGTGGGGGTGGCTGGCGTCGTCGTCGACGATGTGCAGTGGCTGCACCTGCTGGGCAGGCCCGGCACCGGCCAGGTGTGCCCCAGCCAATCGCTCGTGTGAACCCGTGAGGTGAAGCGACACACCAGAGCCGTAGATGCCGGGAAGGCTGTTGGCGTCCATGGTGTTCAGGTCGCTGCGAAGACCTGCCAGGGCACTGGATTCCACCAGTGCAGCCTGCGAGAGGTCAACGCGGATGTGGGCACGGATGCCCATGCGCCGGACGCGTCGGATGATGTGGACAAGGTCCGGACGGGAATCGTGGGTGAGGCTTCCGCGGACGTCGATCCTGACTATGTCAGCGGGGACGTCGAGGTTAACGAGCGCATTAAGAGAGCGGTCCATAGGTACTCCAAAAGAGGTTCTATGGCCGACGGCTCAACCACGGCCAGCGTATCCCCGATGGTGTGCAGGCACAACCTGTGTTCCAGGGACTGCTTCGCCCGTCGGGCGGCCTGCCCACCGGGCGGCCTGGCTAGGCTGACTGTTCAGGCCTGCGGCTGCCGGGTTCCTGGTAAAACGTACGGGTGCCGGTGCCGCCGACCGAATCAACCAATGACTTGGCGATGTCCCGCAACTTTGTATTGCTGTTACTGGAAGCCTCGGTGAGGATCCTGATGGCCGCTTCCTGGCTGCACCTGTTCTGCGCCATCACAATCCCGATGGCGATGTCGATGATGGTGCGCGATTCCAGGGTTGCCCTGAGGTTCGCCGCGCTGTCCGAGTGGAGGGAGAAGCGCACAGCCAGCCGCAGGGCCTGGGAGATCTCCCTCGTGAAGCCGCGGGCCTTAGCGGTGGCCCGCTCGTCGAACTTGTGCGGGACATCCGAGTACAGGTTGAGCGCCGCCTTGGCGTCCCCCTGCAGGTTGAACGGCAGCGACAACACCGAACGCAGGCCATAAGAAGCCACAGCGGAGGCGTACTCCGGGCCCCAACGGTCTTCATCAAACAGGTCCGGGACGTGGATCTCACGTTCTTCCTGGGCGGCGGTCAGGCAGGGACCCTGTGAAAGCGAATACTGGATTTCATCCACTTCGCGGGCGGAGTCGCTGCTCCAGCCGATAGTGGCAGCCTTCCTGTCACGAAGCAGCGTGATGCCGCAGAGGGCATCATCGCCCAGACCTGCAACCTGGTGGGCCGAGAAACGTGCGAGCTCATTGAGGAACTCTTCAAAATCCGAGCTGTCCAGGATCAGGTCCTGGACCGTCTCAGTGGCGCTCAACGGCTGGTCCGCGGTGGGCATGGGCAGGTTCTCCAAGGGGTACTTAAGGGGCTAAGGAGAATATTAGGCCAGCGGCCGGTCCGGGCCAAGTGCGCTGGCCGGATCGCTTCGGCGCCATCCTCTCCCGCCACGCCACCCGGCCTGACTGCCGGCCCGGGCGCAGCAGTTGGTGCCCGGCCGGCGATGGGGACCTAGTCGAGGCCCAGTTCGTCCTTGCCGAACGCGAAGAGGTAGGGCACGCCGGTTTCGGCTTCGATCTTTTCCTTGGCGCCGGTATCGCGGTCCACGATCACTGCCACAGCCACAACGTTGCCGCCGGCCTTGCGGACGCCCTCGACTGCGGTCAGCGCGGACCCGCCGGTGGTGGATGTGTCTTCGAGGACCAGCACGTTCCGGCCCTCCACTGAGGGGCCTTCCACCTGGCGCCCCATGCCGTAGGACTTCTGGGCCTTGCGGACCACGAAAGCGTCCACGGTGCGGCCGGCGTCCACCGCAGCGTGCATGACGGCGGTGCCCACGGGGTCGGCTCCCATGGTCAGGCCACCTGCGCACTCAAAGCCGATGCCGGCGTCGTCCGCCATCTTCAGCATGACCTGGCCTACCAGCTTGGACGCCTCGTGGTGCAGGGTGATGCGGCGAAGGTCGATGTAGTAATCCGCCTCCGCGCCGCTGGAGAGGATGACCTTGCCGCGGACAACGGCAAGTTCCTTGATGAGTTCGAGCAGTCGGGCGCGGGCGGCTGCAGAGTCCACTGCAGTCTCACTGGGGGAAGTCATGGGTTCCAGTTTAGTGGGACCGGGCCGGTGCGGTTGCTTGAGCAGGGTTGCCGGCGCTGGCTAGTGTGGACCACATGCGCGAACTCCAGGCCACCATCATTGAAGAAATGGGCGTGCAGCCCCGGATCGATCCCGCGGGGGAGGTGCGCAAACGCGTCACGTTCCTCAAGGAGTACCTCAAGGCCACCGGCACCAAGGGCTTTGTCCTGGGAATTTCCGGAGGGCTCGATTCCTCGCTGGCCGGAAAACTGGCCCAGCAGGCGGTCGAGGAGCTCGAGGCGGAAGGCCTGGAAGCAAACTTCGTAGCAGTCCGCCTGCCCTACGGCGTGCAGCACGATGAGGAGGACGCGCAGGCCGCCCTGGACTTCATCAAGGCCAAAACCGAGTGGACCTTCAACATCTCCGCGGCCGTGGACGGCTTCGAGGACGAGTTCCACAAGACCGCCGGCTCGGAGATCTCCGACTTCCACAAGGGCAACACCAAGGCCCGCACCCGGATGATCGCCCAATACGCGCTGGCCGGGGAATTCAACTACTTGGTGATCGGCACTGACCACGGCGCGGAATCCGTCACCGGGTTCTTCACCAAGTACGGCGACGGCGGCGCGGATATCCTGCCCCTGTTCGGTTTGAACAAGCGGCAGAACCGGGCCCTGCTGGCCGAGCTGGGCGCCCCGGCACGCGTGTGGGAAAAGGTCCCCACCGCCGACCTGCTGGACGACCGCCCCGGACGCACCGATGAGGACGAACTGGGCCTTAGCTACGACCAGATCGACGACTACCTCGAGGGCCGCGAGGTTCCTGAGGCCGTCGCGGAGTCAATCGAGCAGAAGTACCTGCGCACGCGGCACAAGCGCACGGTCCCCGTGACCGTCTTCGATACGTGGTGGAAGGGCGAAGGCCCGGTAGAGCCCCGGGCGGGACTATAGCCCGGCACCCAACCGCTGATATTTCCCTGCTTGCTGGGATCTCGACGGCGCGTCTCCCTACTCAAGGCGGCGCGCCGTCGTCGTACGTTGGCACTGCCGTGGAGACTCAGCGGGCCGGGGCACCTTCTCCCCCGCCGAGCTGCTGGGTGATCCGGTGGGCCTCCGCCATGAGGAGGCCGCCCAGCTCGTCCTGCCGTTCCGGTTTGAAGCGCGGCTCAATGCCTGTCAGGGACAGCGCCCAGGCCGGCTTGCCGGACCTGTCGAATACTGCGGCGCCCATCCCCCAGCTGCCTTCAAGGACGAGCCCGGGGTTCACGGAGTACCCAGCCAGCCTGGTGCGTTCAAGGTTCTCCCGGACGATGCCGGCGGTGTGCCCGGCTGCGAAGGTTCCAGCGTGGGCCTCCCAGTCCTGCAGGATCCCTTCCCGTTCCCCCTCGGGAAGGAAGGCCATGATGGCGGTTCCCGCGGACGCCACCCCCAAGGGAAACCGCACACCCTCATGCAGCACGAAAGAACGGACCGGGAAGCTGCCTTCCTCCCGCAGCAGGCAGACCGTTTCCATGCCGCGGCGGATGGAGAAGAAGGCGCTCTCACCCGTGGCCTCGGCCAGCCGCCGCAGGCTGGGCCGGGCGATGTCCTCCATGGGGAACCGGGCAGAGGCCACCGAGCCCAACAGCAGCATCTCGGGGCCCAGCACCCAGTTGCCGTTGACGGGATCGTGGTCCAGCAGGCCCTCGGCGGCCATGGAAGACAGGAGCCTGTGCACGGTAGGCCGGGTGAGGCCGGATTCGCGAACAACATCGGCCAGCGGCATGCCCCCGGCGCTGCGGCCAACCAGCCGCAGCAGGCTTGCGAGGCGGCTGACCACTTGGGCGCCCTGCACGGGAAAATTGCTCATCGATGCCTCAATCGTCCATATTGTGGATACTTTGTTGCCCTACGTCCACAGTATAGAACGCGGCTGAATCAGGTGATTATCAGCCTTGACGGGCATGAGACGCGGACCGTAGTCTCCATACTCAGAAGCCGAGTCCACAAAGTGGACTGACCATCTCGATGAGGAGACACACCCATGAGCAAAATCCAGGACTCCGCGGCAGCCGCCCTGGAAGGCGCCCTGCAGGACGGCATCACCCTCGCTGTCGGCGGCTTCGGGCTCAGCGGCATTCCGGCAGACCTCATTGAAGCTGTCCGTGACTCCGGCGTGCAGAACCTCACCGTGGTCTCGAACAACATGGGCGTGGACGGCAAGGGGCTGGGTATCCTCATCGAAGCGGGGCAGGTCCGCAAGGTGATCGCCTCCTATGTGGGGGAAAACAAGCTCTTCGCCGAGCAGTACCTCGGCGGAAAGCTGGAGGTTGAATTCACGCCCCAGGGCACCCTGGCGGAGCGGCTCCGGGCGGGTGGGGCGGGCATCCCGGCGTTCTATACGAAGACCGGCGTGGGCACGCTGGTGGCCGAGGGAAAGCCGCTGGAAGTATTCGACGGCGAAACGTACGTCCGCGAGCGCGCCATCATTGCCGACGTGGCACTTGTCCACGCCCACACTGCCGATACGGACGGCAACCTCGTCTACCGCTACACAGCCCGGAATTTCAATCCCGTAGTGGCCACGGCCGGCAGGCTGACCATTGCCGAGGCCGAAGTGATCGTGCAGCCCGGAGAAGTGGATCCCAACCACGTGGTCACTCCGGGTGTTTTCGTCCAGCGCCTGGTGCAGGCAACCAATCGCGTGAAGGACATTGAGCAGCGGACGGTGCGGCCGCGCACCGATCTTGTGTCCGCCTGACCGGCGCCGACACCCGCAGCAACCGCCCGCAACTCAATGGAGAGCACACAACAATGAACACCGCGCAGATTCAAGATGAGGATGTCCGCCAGAAGGGCTTGGCCCGGATGGCGGAAAGCCTCGCCGGATGGACGCAGAAGTGGTTCCCGGACGCCTACATTTTCGCGCTCGCCGGAGTCGTCCTCGTTGCCATTGCCGCACTGGCCATTGGGGCTTCCCCCAAGGCCGTGGTGGACTCCTTCGGCAACGGGTTCTGGGACCTCACCGCCTTCACCCTGCAGATGGCCATGGTGGTGCTCACCGGCTATGTGGTGGCCACGTCCCCGCCCGTTGCGCGGCTGATCAACCGCCTGGCAGTCATTCCGGGGTCCGCCCGAACGGCGGTGAGCTTCGTGGCCGTCATGTCCATGTCCGTCTCGTTCATCAACTGGGGCTTGAGCCTGATCTTCGGCGGACTCCTGGCCCGGGCCATCGCGCGGCGTTCCGACCTCACGGTCGACTACCGCGCCCTCGGTGCGGCCGCTTTCATGGGGCTCGGTGCAGTGTGGGCCCTGGGGCTGTCCTCCTCGGCCGCGCAGCTGCAGGCAACGAAGGCGTCGATTCCGCCGGCACTGCTGCAGATTACCGGGGTCCTGGACTTCGGCACCACCATCTTCACGTGGCAGTCGCTGCTGACGCTGGTGATCCTCATGCTCCTCACCACCGTGATTGCCCACTTCTCGGCTCCCACGGGAAAGGCCATCCGGACAGCCGAGGACATGGGCGTGGACCTGGACGACGAACCGGAAGCTCCCGCCGAAAAGTCGCGACCGGGTGAGTGGCTTGAGTACAGCCGGATCCTGCCCATCATTGCCGGTGTCCTGACCCTGGGCTGGCTGGTCTCCCAACTGCTCACGCTGCCCATCCTGACGGTGGTCAGTTCCCTGAACGGCTATCTCCTGGTGTTCCTGATGCTGGGCCTGGTGCTGCATGGTACTCCCCGGAAGTTCCTGCAGGCGGTCACCAAGGCCGTGCCCGCCACCGCCGGCATCCTGGTCCAGTTCCCGCTCTACGCAGCCATGGCAGCCATTCTCACGAAGGCCGCCGGGGCTGACGGGCTCACCGTCTCTGAGCACCTGGCCCACTTCTTCACCAGCATCGGCAGCAACGGCGCCTTTGCGGTGGTCATCGCCCTCTACACGGCCTTCTTGGGCATGTTCGTCCCCTCGGGCGGAGGCAAGTGGCTGGTGGAGGCGCCCTACGTGATGCAGTCCGCCACGGACGTCAACATGAACCTGGGCTGGACCGTGCAGATCTACAACATGGCCGAGGCCCTGCCCAACCTGATCAACCCCTTCTTCATGCTGCCCCTGCTGGCCGTGCTGGGGCTGCGCGCCCGGGACCTGGTGGGCTTCACCTTCCAGCAATTCCTGTTCCACCTTCCGGTGGTCCTGCTGCTGGCCTGGCTGCTGGGAATGACCTTCGAGTTTGTCCCGCCGGTCATTCCCAAATAGCCATCCCTTCGCGGCACCCCGAAACAACCGACAAGACACTGAGAATCGAGGAACCCATGGCCTGGACCAGGGATGAAATGGCTGCGATCGCAGCTGAAGAACTGAACGACGGCGACTACGTCAACCTGGGCATCGGCATCCCCACGCTGGTGGCCAACAACCTACCCGACGGTGTGCGGGTGGTCCTGCAGAGCGAAAACGGACTCCTCGGCATGGGTCCGTTCCCCTACGAGGGCGAGGAGGACGCGGACCTCATCAACGCCGGAAAGCAGACCGTCACGGTGCTTCCCGGCGGCAGCATCTTCGACTCCGCCACGTCATTTGGCATGATCCGCGGCGGCCACGTGAAGGTGGCCATCCTCGGTGCCATGCAGGTCTCCGGCAACGGCGACCTCGCCAACTGGACCATCCCCGGCAAGATGGTCAAGGGCATGGGCGGGGCCATGGACCTGGTGGCAGGCACACCCCGGGTGGTGGTCCTCACCGAGCACAACGCCAAGGACGGCACCGCGAAGATCGTCCGGGAATGCACCCTCCCCCTGACCGGCCTCAGCTGCGTGGACCGGATCATCAGCGACCTCGCCGTCTTTGACCTTTACAAAACGGACGACGGCGGGCGGCAGCTCACGCTGACCCGGCTGGCGCCGGGGGTCACCGTGGAGGACATCCGGGATAAGACGGAAGCGGATTTTGAAGTCCACCTTGAAAACGAGGAAGTGGCGGCATGAGCCTGAAGGAACAGTTCGGCAAGGATGTCCTGATCACCGGATGGGGGCACAGCAAGTTCGGCAAACTCGCCGACGACACCCTGGAATCCCTGATCGTGCAGGTGGCCACGGACGCGATCAGCGCCGCAGGCATCGAGCCCGGGCAAATCGACGAAGTCTACGTGGGCCAGTTCAACTCCGGCATGATGCCGCTGGCGTTCCCCTCGTCGCTGGCTTTGCAGGTTTCCCCGGACCTGGCCAATGTCCCGTCCACCCGCGTGGAAAACGCGTGCGCCTCGGGTTCGGCAGCGTTCCAGCAGGGCACCAAGTCGCTGCTGGCGGGCACCGCCAAAACCGTCCTGGTGATCGGCGCCGAAAAGATGACCCACGCAGGGGCTGACGTTGTGGGCGCAGGCCTGCTGGGTGCCGATTACGACATGGCCGGCAAGCCCTCCACAACCGGCTTTACCGGGCTGTTCGCCGAAGTGGCCAAGCACTACGCCAAGCGCTACGACCCGGCCGGGAACCTTGGAGACGTGCTGGGCAGCATCGCCGCCAAAAACCACCGCAACGGCGTGGACAACCCCTACGCGCAGCTCCGGAAGGACCTCGGCGAAGAATTCTGCCGGACCGTGTCGGACAAGAACCCCATGGTCGCCGATCCCCTGCGCCGTACCGACTGCTCCCCCGTCTCGGACGGTGCGGCCGCCGTCGTGCTCTCTACCTCCCCCACGGCAGGCGCCAACCCCGCCGTGAGGCTCGCCGGGTTCGGCCAGGCCAACGACTTCTTCCCGGCCGCACGCCGCGACCCCACGGCCTTCGAAGCCACCAGGGTCTCGTGGCAGCGTGCCCTGGCGATGGCAGGCGTCGGGATCGAAGACCTGGACCTCGCCGAAGTCCATGACTGCTTCACCATCGCCGAACTGCTCATGTACGAGGCCATGGGACTGACTGAACCTGGCCAGGGTGCCCGCGCGCTCGAGGAAGGGTGGGTGTTCAAGGACGGGAAGCTGCCAGTCAACGTCTCCGGCGGCCTCAAGTCAAAGGGCCATCCCGTGGGTGCCACCGGCGTCTCGCAGCACGTGCTCGCCGCCATGCAGCTGACGGGCACCGCCGGCGACATGCAGCTCACGGCACCGCGCCGGGCCGCGGTCCAGAACATGGGCGGCGTGGGCATCGCCAACTACGTCAGCATCCTCGAGGCCGTCTGACCCTCTAAGCAGAGCCCCCGTCGTGGGGCACTTTGAGGCGCTTCGCCGCCGCCGGATGGAATTGCGACGGCGTGTCCGCGTCAAAGTGCCCCGCGATCGCGCAGGTTAGCCGTAGCTCCGGATCAGGGCGGCGATCTCCGCAAAGCCCAGCCGCTCGGCGTTCTGCAGCGCAGTCCGGCCTTCCGGATCGCGGATACCCGGATCCGCGCCGGCCTCCAGCAGCAGCCGCACCACTTCCTGCTGCCGCGGACCGCCATTGTTCAGGAGGATGGCTTCCTGCATGGCCGTCCAGCCCAGGTTGTTCACGTGGTTGACGGGTACGCCCGCGGCAACCAGGATCTTCACCGTTTCCACATGCCCATGCTCGCTGGCCGGAATCAGGGCAGTCCCGCCGTACCGGTTGACGCTGGAAACGTCCGCGCCGGCGAGCAGGGTCAGCTGCAGTACCTCATTGAAGCCTTCAGCGCCGGCGTAGAGGAAGGCCGAGTCCTGGATGGAGTCCTTGGCGTTGACGTTGCCGCCCCGGCCCACCAGTTCGCGGGCCAGCGCCGCGTTGTTGGCCTTGGCGGCAGCAATGAGTTCCTGGTCCAGTGCCGCCTGGACCTCGGCGGGGAGTGCCGTCGGGGTTGCCGCCGGCACTGCAGCAGGAGGGCCGGTTTCAGCGTCGACGGTTCCGCTGGGGCCTGCCCCGCCAGGCGTGCTGGATGAGGGGACGGCCGACGCCGGTCCGCCGGATGGTGCCGGGGCAGGGCTTTGGCACGCCGTGAGGATGAGGGCCAGGGCGCCGGCGGCCAGCAAGCCCTGGGCACCTAAGCCACTGCGCCTCATACGGGCAGCCTACTTTCCGGCGGGGGCGCCCGCGATGGCTGCGGCTCCGGCGGTGGCGCAGGCCTCGTCCAGGGCACCGTCCGGTGCGCCGCCAACCCCGACGCCGGCCACTGACACACCGTTGACCTTGAGCGGGACGCCGCCTGCCAGGAACAGGGTGCCGGGAAGGTCTGCAATGGACGGACCGTTGCCGTTGATCCGTTTGGCCAACTCGCTGGTGGGCGTACCGAATGCGGCGGCGGTGTAGGCCTTCCGCTTGGCGGCCTCGATGGTGTGCTCCGCCGCATTGTCTCCGCGGAGCAGTGCCTGAACTGTGCCGAACCGGTCCACCACGGCAACGGTGACGAACGGGAGCTTGTCCGCCTGGCACTTGGCAAGGGCGGCGTTCACGGCAGTGGCGGAGGCCCCCACGGAGATGCGGTTCTGCTGGACGACGGTTTCCGGCGCAGGCTGGACGTCCACGGCGGGAACGGCTGCGGGCGCAGGGGCTGTTCCTGCGTTGGCCGCGGCCGTGACTCCGGCGGTGAGGACCAGGGCACCGGCTGCGGCGGCGGCAAGGGCTGTGCGGGACTTCTTCATGGTGGCTCCTTCGGTTTGGCAGGCGATCGCTGCGGACACTTCAATCCTTCCGGCCACCGCCCTGCCTGCCATCGGGCCTTTGCATGGTCCCTGCTGCGACCAAAGGACAGCCGTATCAGCCAAATGGATGAGAGACCCGTCCGTGCCGCTGGCAATAGCATGGAAAGGCAGTGTTCCCCCACCAGACCGGAAATTCCATGACAGCCCCAGGCCCTGACCAGTCCGCGAGTCCTGCCGGGCTGCCCCGGCTGGGCAGCATCGACACGGCGGTCCATGCGGGATTCGCCGTCCTCCTGGTGGCGTCGACCGCCCGGTACGCCATGCGCCACCCGCCCGCGGACAATGTGCTGGTCCTGTGCCTCGCCGCTGCAGCCTCCCTGCTGTACGCGGGCGTTGCGGTGCTTGCCAGGCGCGGCTTGCCTGGACTGGCTTGGATGTCCGCCCTTGTGGCCGTCTGGGCGGTGCTGGTCATCGCGGCACCGAGCTTTGCCTGGTGCTCCTTCGCCCTCTTCTTCCTCTGCCGTGCCGCAATCAGCGGTGCTGCGGCCTATGTTGCCGCGGGCATCATCGCCGTCGCCACGGCGGCAGGATTGTTCAGGCTCAGCGGGGGCACGGACCTGGCCATGCTGCTTGGCCCCCTGGCCGTGGGTGTGATGCTGACCCTCATCCATGACCGGATCCGCAACGATGCCGAGGAACAGCGGCGGCTGCACGGCGAGATCTCCACCGCGCAGGGGAAGCTGGCTGCCAGCGAACGGCATGCAGGCACCATTGCCGAGCGGGAGCGGGTTTCCCGCGAAATCCACGACACCGTGACCCAGGGCCTGGCCAGCAGCCTGCTGTTGCTCGAGGCAGCCGGGCGCACCTGGCCCGCGACCTCCGCCCACGCGGACCTGCGGCAGGCCACTTCCCTGCTGCGGGACAACCTGGCCGAAACCCGAACCCTGGTCCATGACCTTGCCTCCCCCGGACTCGAAGGGTCGCCGCTGCCGGAAGCCCTGCTGACGGCGGCCCGCCGATACCTTCCCGACGCCCGGCTCCTGGTCACCGGCGAACCCCGGCCGGTGGCGGCAGACATCCGGCACACCTTGCTGCGCGTGGTCCAAAGTGCGGCGTCCAACGTTCGGCTCCATGCCTCCGCAACCACCGCCACCGTGACCCTCGGGTTCCTTCCGGATGCCGTCACCCTGGATGTTTACGACGACGGCGCCGGCTTTGATCCGGCGGCGGCAGCCCCGCCGTCGGACGCCGGAGGCTACGGCCTGCGGGCCATGCGGCAGCGCGTGGAACAGCTTGGCGGGACGTTCTCGGTGGAAAGCGCCCCGGGCGAGGGCACCATCGTGGCGGCGCAACTCCCCGCTGGCCTTTCAGCGGCCTCTACGGACGGAAGCCAGGCATGAGTGCCATTACCGTGCTCCTGGTCGATGACCACCTGGTGGTCCGGAGCGGGCTGCGCGCCCTGTTGGGAACCCAGCCGGACATCGCGGTGGTGGCCGACGCCGCGTCCGGGGAGGAAGCCCTGGTGCTGGTGCGGGAGCATTCGCCCGGCGTCGTGGTCATGGACCTCGCCATGGGTGAGGGAATGGACGGCATCGAAGCCATCCGGCGCATCCGCGGGCTCAACAGCGGGCAGGCCATCCTGGTGTTCACTACCTACGATTCGGACGCGGACATTGTGCGTGCCGTGGACGCCGGAGCCATGGGTTACCTGCTGAAGGACGCCGCGCCTGAGGAGATATTTGCGGCTGTCCGCGGCGCGGTGCAGGGCAGGAGCGTGATGAGCCCGCCGGTGGCGTCGCGGCTCTTCCAGCAACTCCGCAACCCGGAGGAGATCCTCACTCCGCGCGAGGCGGAGCTGCTGAGCCTGCTCACCCAGGGGCTTAGCAACCGCGAACTCGGCCAGCGGCTTTTCATTTCGGAAGCCACTGTCAAAACCCACCTGGCGCACATCTATTCGAAGCTGGGAGTGGAAACCCGGGCCGCCGCGATTGCCACCGCCATCCGCCGTGAGGGCATGCGCTGACGCGGGTTTGTGGCGTTTACCCTTGCAACAGGGCGTTTAGCCCCGTACTTTGGGATTGCGGGGGACGTTCTTCGCACACCCCGGGCTGAAATCCGGGGAGAGAATCAGAGTCACATGAAGGAATGCAGCCATGGCAACAGGCACAGTTAAATGGTTCAACGCCGAAAAGGGTTTTGGCTTCATTGCCCCCGATGACGGGTCCGCTGACGTTTTCGCCCACTACTCGGCAATCGCCAGCAGCGGTTACCGCTCACTGGACGAAAACCAGAAGGTCGAATTCGACGTGACCCAGGGCCCCAAGGGCCCGCAGGCAGAGAACATCCGCCCGCTCTAAGTCTTACGGCCGGCCCGGTTACCCGGGCCAGCCCCGGCAGCGGCCCCGCCAACCTCGTGTTGGCGGGGCCGCTGTTTTAGTTGTGCCTGCCGGCGGCCCCTCCCACGACGTTCGGTGCTTTTGGGATAATTGACCCATGACCGGCAAGAAAGAGGACAGGGATCCCTGGGAAGAGTTCGACAGGCTCGGTCCCGGAATGCCGGACCGTGTCCCCGGCCAGCCCGGTGGCGAACCCCACGGATTCGGTTTCCGCACCGGCGTGCGCAGCGCCCGCGTCGCCGTCGGCTTTGCTGTCTACGCCCTGGCCCTGGGCACCATCCTGGTCCTGACCGGCTGCGTCTTCTTCGTAGCCCGCCAGCAATGGCTGCTTGCCGGACTCATGGTCCTGGTCGAGGCCGCCTTCGTCTTTTCATTCACCCGGCTGGTGGCCCAGGCGCGCCACCGCCGCACCCGCTGACCGCCCGCAAAAGCCCTAACGGATTCCCTTCGCGTTTCCCCCTTGACCTTGACGCTGCGTCAACCCCTACGCTCGAAGCATGGAAGCAACCGGAGAGGACAGGGCCAGCGGCTGGCCCATCCAGGACGTGGCCAGGATGGCGGGAACCACCAGCCGTACCCTCCGCCACTACGATGACATCGGCCTGCTGAAGCCCACCAGGGTGGGCAGCAACGGCTACCGCTACTACGACGGCGGAGCCCTCCTGCAGCTGCAGCGGATCCTGCTCCTTCGGGAGCTGGGCCTGGGCCTGCCGGCCATCGCCGAAGTCTTCCAGCACCAGACGGATCCCGTCCGGGCGCTGACCCGGCACCTTGAATGGCTGGGCCAGGAACAGGAACGCCTGGCCCGGCAAGTCCGGTCCGTCCGCCGAACAATCGAAACAGTGCAACAAGGAGGAGAGCTCGTGGCAGAGAAGATGTTTGATGGCTTCGACCACACGCAGTACAAAGACGAAGTGGAAGAGCGGTGGGGAAAGGACGCCTACGCGAAAAGCGACTCGTGGTGGCGGAGCATGGACGAGGCCGAAAAGCGGGAGTGGAAGTCCCGCTCGGAAGGACTGGGCCGGGACTGGCTGGCAGCGGCAGGCTCCGGGGCGGCCCCCGGCGGCGACGCAGCCCAGGATCTGGCCGCCCGGCACGTGGCCTGGCTCCGCTCCATCCCAGGAACGCCCGCTGCCGAGGCCGGCGGGGACATTAAAGGCTACGTCACTGGCCTGGCGGACATGTACGTGGCAGACCCACGGTTCGCCGCCAACTACGGGGGCGAGGCCGGAGCCACTTTTGTTCGGGACGCTCTGCGGACCTACGCGGACCGGAACCTGTAACAGTCCGCCTGGCGTCCTAGGTGAACGCCTGGATTCCTGTAACGGCCCTTCCAACCAGCAGCGAGTTGATCTCGTAACTGCCCTCGTACGTATACAGGATCTCGGCGTCTGCGAAAAGCTTGGCCATCTCGTGGTCGCTGGTGATTCCGTTGCCGCCCAGCAGCGACCGACCCATCGCCACCGAGGCCCTGGCAAGCCTGGTGGTGGTGGCCTTGGCCATGGCCGCCTGTGCCATTTCCAGCAGCCCGTCTTCCTGGAGCCGGGCCAACTGGACCATCAGGGCCAGTGAAGCAGCGGCGTTCCCGAGGATATCCGCGAGCTGCTGCTGGACCAACTGGAACCCCGCCAGTTCCCTGCCGAACTGGCGGCGGTTCAGCGTGTAGCTGCGGGCCACATCGAAGGCCGCGAACTGGATGCCGGCGGCCTGCCAGCCCACCCAGGCCCGGGAGTCCCGAAGCAACGCGCTGGCCGAGGCGAAGCTTGACGCCCCGGGCAGGAGGTTGGCCGCCGGTATGCGTACATCCTCCAGCCTGATATCGGCATTCTGCATGATCCGCAGGCCGATCTTGTGTTCAATCCTGGCAGCGGAGTAGCCTGGGCGGTCCGTTTCCACGAGAAAGCATTTGAGGTGCCCGTCAGCCGTGTCCCGGGCCCAGACCAGGGCGACATCGGCAACGGTCCCGCTGCCGATCCAGCGCTTGGTGCCGTTGAGGACCCACTCGCTGCCGTCCCGCCGGGCGGTTGTTTCGAGCCCGCGGGAGATGTCGGAGCCATGGCCGGGCTCCGTCAGGGCGAAAGCTCCCAGCTGCGCAAAGGTCCTCAGACCGGGGAGCCACCTGCGCTTCTGCTCATCGGACCCCAGGTGGTGGATGGTGCCCACGATGAGTTCGTTGTGGATCCCGGCCAGGGCGGAGAGCGAGACGTCGGCCCTGGCCACTTCCACGTACATGAGGCCTTTGAACAGGGCGGAACTGCCGTCCAGCTGCAACTCCCCCAGCCCGCGGGCGCCCATCCCGGCCACTACATCGCGCGGGAACTCTTCCCGGTTCCAGTAGCCGATGGAGGCCGGCCTGACGGCGGACTGCAGGTAGTTCCGGATCTCCGCGTACCTGGCCTGTTCCGTGGGCGGAAGGAGCCGCACGATGTGGAGGAGATCCGCGTCCGGATAGGGAATCTCCGCCGGGCCGTCGTGGGAGTGTCCGGGCATAACGCCTCCCTTCCAAACGCTTGGATGTCCTAGTATATTCACAGGATTTCCGGAAAGGGGCTGGCTATGGGCACACCGTTATCCCGGGATCCGATTGCCGAAGCCCGGCGGAACTGGGAGGACCGCGGCTGGTCAGATGTCGCAGCGCCCATGGCCGCCATCACGGCAATAATGCGGACCCAGCAGATCCTCCTGGCCAGGATCGAATCCGCCCTCAAACCGTTTGGCCTGACCTTCGCCCGGTACGAACTGCTGGCGCTCTTGAGTTTCGCCCGGAAGGGTGCCCTGCCGATGAACAAGGCGAGCGCCCTGCTTCAGGTTCACCCGACGTCGGTCACCAATGCCGTGGACCGTTTGGAACGCGCGGGCCTGGTGGCCCGCTCGCCGCACCCCACCGACGGCCGCACCACCCTGGTGGGGCTCACCGCGGAGGGCCGTACTGTGGCTCAGCGTTCGACGGCGGCCCTCAACAGCCAGGTCTTCAGCGAGACGGGATTTCCGCCGGAGGATGTTGATGCGCTGATCCGGATCCTGGGCGACTTCCGCAGGGGTTCGGGTGATTTCGAGGACAGTCCCTGACTGCTGTCAGCGGTTTACCTTTGCCCGCTTCACCCGGCGGACCACCAGCCAGGCCAGGGTGATGGCAAGGGCGGCGTAGACGGCGTAGTTCAGGTACTTCGAGTAGCCCTCAATCAGGTGGTACTGCGTTCCCAGCAGGTACCCGAACCCGATCAGCGCTCCGTTCCACAGTGCGCTGCCGGCCAGGGTAAAGACGGAAAAGGTCAGGAGCGGCATCGCCGCCGCCCCGGCGGGAAGCGAGATCAGGCTGCGGACGCCGGGCAGGAGCCGGCCAAAGAAGATCGAGGACTTACCGTGCCGGGTGAACCAGCCCGCGGCCTTTTCGAAGTCCTCACGGTCTACCAGCGGCAGCTTCGACAGGCCGCGGATCGACCGCTCCAGCCCAAGTTTGGCACCGAGCCAGTACAGCAGGAGTGCGCCGAGGTAGGCGCCCAGCGTACTGGTGACGAAGATGAGCCCCAGGTTCAGGGAGCCCTGTTTGGCGAGGTATCCGGCCAGCGGCAGGATCACTTCGCTGGGAATGGGCGGGACCACGGTTTCGGCGAGGGTGAAGGCGCCAACGCCCCATTCACCGAGGTTTTCGATCACCTGGGCCGCGGCACCCACCAGCCCGCCCAGGCCCTCCGCCGCACCCGTTCCATCTGCCGCTGTTGTCCACATAGGCTGCTCCCCCGATTTCCACTGCGTTCCGCGACCATATCCCTGCAGGTCCTGTCTACCGTACGGACCTGAACGCCCGCTGGCAGCGCGGAGCGCGGTTACGCCCCCGGGGCTCTTCCGGCCGCCGGGCGGGTCCGGATGTGCATGCGCTCACCCTGGGACCCGAACAGGCTGAGGAACTCCACGGCCTTCCCGTCGGCCCGGCCGAACCAGTGCGGCACCCGGGTATCGAATTCGACTGCTTCGCCCGCCCCCAGGACCAGGTCCCGGGCCCCCAGGACCATCCGCAGTTTGCCGTTCAGCACGTAGAGCCATTCGTAGCCCTCGTGGACCTGTGGGTTGGGTTCCTCCACCGGCCCGGCAGGAACGATGTGCTTGTAGGCCTGGATACCGCCGGGCTTGCGGGTGAGCGGAATGATGGTCATGCCGTGGGCGGTGATGGGTCGCAGGTGGACGCGGGGGTCCCCCGTGGCCGGAGCGCCGACCAGCTCGTCGAGGGGTACCTGGTGGGCCTGCGCAAGAGGAAGGAGGAGTTCGAGGTTGGGCCGCCGCTGGCCCGATTCGAGTCTGGAGAGCGTGCTGACGGAAATGCCCGTGGCGGCTGCGAGCGCGGTCAGCGTGACGTCCCTGCGCAGGCGTAAAGCCTTCAGCCGCGGGCCAACGGCGGCGAGGACGTCGTCGAGCTTTTCATCCATCCGGCAATTTTGCCATACCGGCAAAATACTTTGCCAGAACTTGGAGGCGGGGAACACGATGAATGCATGACTGAACAGAACTCCTTTTACGACGTACTGGTAGTAGGCGGTGGGGCCGCCGGCCTTAGCGCCGCGCTGATGCTGGGCCGGACCCGGCGGCGGGTGGCGGTGGTGGACGGTGGTGAGCCCCGCAACGCCCCGGCGCACGGCGTGCACGGCTTCCTTTCACGCGACGGGATCAGCCCGGCAGAACTCCTCGCCACTGGCCGCGACCAGGCGCAGCACTATGGCGCGGACATCATCAACGGCACGGTAGTGGCTGCCGCAGGCGGCGTGGAGCAGGGCTTCGAGGTAACGCTCGACGACGGCCGGCGGCTTCACGGGCGGCGGCTCCTGATCACCACGGGCCTGGTGGACGAGCTGCCGGACATCCCGGGCCTGCGCGAGCGCTGGGGCCGCGACGTACTGCACTGCCCGTTCTGCCACGGCTGGGAGGTCCGGGACCAGGCCATCGGCGTTCTGGGCACCGGCCCGTGGTCTGTGCACCAGGCCCTGCTGTTCCGGCAATGGAGCAGCAACATCACCCTGTTCCTCAATGACGTGGTGGAGCCCTCCGGAGACGAACCCGAGCAATTGGCTGCCCGGGGCGTGAAGGTGGTTCCCGGCCCCGTCGAGACCGTACGCGTCCACGGCGATGCGCTCAAGGCTGTGGTGCTGGCGGGCGGCCCGGAGGTGGCGGTGGACGCCGTCGTCGTGGGTAGCCGGGTACACGCCCGCCTTGACCCGTTCAGCGGCCTCGGCCTGGCGGCGGTTCCGCATCCAATGGGAATCGGGGATTACCTGGAAACCGATGCGGAAGGCGGCACGTCAGTTCCCGGCGTCTGGGCCGCCGGCAATGTCACGGACATGAGGGCGCAGGTCCTGGCATCCGCTGCTGCCGCGTCGTGGACCGCCGTGATGATCAATAACTCCCTGATGGCCGAGGAGATGGACCGCGACCTTGCGGCCTACCGGGAGTCGCTGGCTGTTACCGGTGCCTGAACTCCGGTTCGCGCTTTTCCGTGAACGCCGCCATGCCTTCCTTCTGGTCCTCGGTGGCGAACAGGGAGTGGAAGAGCCGGCGCTCAAACATGACACCCTGGGCCAGCCCGGTTTCGAAGGCGGCGTTCACGGCTTCCTTGGCAACCATCGCCACCGGCTTTGATTTGCCGGCAATTACTTCGGCGGCTTTGAGGGCTTCGGCCACCACATCCTCTGCGGGTACCACGCGGGACACCAGGCCGGACCGCTCGGCTTCCTCGGCTCCGATGAACCGCCCGGTAAGGATCAGGTCCATGGCCTTGGCCTTGCCCACGGCCCGGGTGAGCCGCTGCGAGCCGCCCATGCCGGGAAGGACGCCGAGGTTGATTTCGGGCTGGCCGAACTTGGCATTGTCCCCGGCGATGAGGAGATCGCACATCATGGCCAGTTCGCAGCCGCCGCCCAGGGCAAACCCGGATACAGCAGCAACGGTGGGGATACGGAGCCGGGTGAAGTCCTCCCAGCCGCGGAACCAGTCCGCGGCGTACATGTCCATGTAGCCCTGGGCGGCCATTTCCTTGATGTCGGCGCCGGCCGCGAAGGCCTTCCCGGAACCGGTGATCACCACGGCGCCGGTTCCGGGATCAGCGTCCATGGCGCTGACGGCGTGCACCAGTTCCTCCATGGTGGCTTTATTCAGTGCATTCAGGGCCTGGGGCCGGTTAAGGGTCACCAGCCCCACCCTGCCGCGCTGTTCCACCAGGATGTTGGCGTACTCCGTCATTCAGGACTCCCGTCGTCGTGCGCTGTTGCGGTCTTGTGCGGCGCGGTGCCGGACTTTTCGCGGATGTCGTTGATGATCGCGGAGAAGTCCTGGCCGGCGCCGCCTTCCGCCGCAAACGTATCGTAGATTTCTGCGGCAAGGGTCCCCATCCGGCCGGCCACCCCGGTGCTGTGCAGGGCGTTGAGGGCAAGGTTAAGGTCCTTGGCCATCAGCGCGCCGGCGAATCCCGGCTGGTAGCCGCTGTTGGCCGGACTGGTGGGAACCGGGCCGGGCACCGGGCAGTTGGTGGTCAGGGCCCAGCATTGCCCGGATGCGGCGGAGGCGACGTCGAACAGCGCCTGGTGGCTCAGCCCCAGCTTCTCGCCGAGGACAAAGGCCTCGCTGACGGCGATCATCGAGACGCCCAGGATCAGGTTGTTGCATACCTTCGCCGCCTGGCCGGCCCCGTGGGCTCCGCAGTGGACGATGCGCTTGCCCATGACGTCGAGGAGCGGCCTGACGGCGTCGAAATCCTCCTCCTCACCGCCCACCATGAAGGTGAGCGTTCCGGCTTCGGCGCCCACCACGCCGCCGGACACGGGCGCATCCACGGACCGGTGGCCGGCGCCGAGCGCCAGTTGCGCCGCTTCCCTGGCTTCGTCGACGTTGATGGTGGAACAGTCCAGGAACATGGTTCCTGGCGCGGCCAGCTCCAGCAGTCCCGGCTGGTCCCCGCTACCGCGGTAAGCGTCCAGGACATGCCGGCCGCTGGGAAACATGGTGAGTACCACGTCCGCGTCCGGCACGGCCCCGGCAACACTTCCAACCACCGGGACGCCCGCGGAGCGGGCCGCGTCAAGGGGGGCCGGCACGACGTCGTACCCGGCCACCCGGTGCCCGGCCCTGACCAGGTTCACGGCCATCGGTCCGCCCATGTGGCCGAGCCCCAGGAACGCTACGGTGTAAGTGTCAGGCACTGTCCGCCTCCTCTTGTTGTACCGCCTCCGGCTCATGCTCCGGACCTGTTCCGAGGTCCAGTTCCCTGCTGCCGAGCGATCCAAAAAAGCGTTCAACCTGCTCCGGCGATACCTCTGCCAGGGTGGGCGGCTTCCAGTGCGGGGTGCGGTCCTTGTCCACCACCTGCGCCCGGATGCCTTCGCGGAAATCGGGTGCCGCCAGGAACCGCAGGCCCACCCGGTACTCCTGCGCCAGCGCCCGGTCCAGGGGCATCCCCGCCACCCGCCGCAGCGACGCCAGGGTGACCTTGACGGAGGTGGGGGACTTCGCCTCGATGGTGTCTGCAGCGTGGGACGCTTCGGCGCTGCCGTCCCCGGCCCAGGCCCGCAGCCGCCCCACGATCCCTTCCGCGTCTAAAGAGTCGTAGCAGCTGTCGATCCACTCCCGCTGCCCGGCAAGTCCGGACGGCGGCGGGTCCACGGCCAAGCGTCCGACGGCGTCTTCCGGGGTTTCGTTTTCCAGAGCTGCCGTGAGTTCATCGAGCCTGCCGGACGGAACGTAGTGGTCTGCCAGGCCGAGGAACAGCGCGTCCGCACCATCGAGGTGGGCACCGGTGAGGGCTGCATGGGTTCCCGCCTCTCCTGGTGCGCCGGCCAGCAAAAGCGTCCCGCCGACGTCGGGCGCAAACCCAATGGTGGTCTCCGGCATGCCGGTCCTGGTCCGCTCGGTGACCACGCGGACCGAGCCGTGCGCCGAGATTCCCACGCCGCCGCCCAATACCAACCCGTCCATCAGCGCGACGTAGGGCTTCGGGTACCGGGAGATCAGGTAATTCAGCCGGTACTCGGCCTGCCAGAAGTCCGCCGTATCGTCTCCTCCCCGGAGGATGTCGCGGTAAATCGCCACGATGTCTCCCCCGGCGCACAAACCCCGGCCGCCGGCGCCCTGCACCAGGACCGTGCTGACGCTGGCGTCCTCCGCCCATTCGGTGAGCTGCCGCAGCAGTGCCTCCACCATCCCGGCGGTGAGTGCGTTGACGGCCTTGGGCCGGTTGAGCGTTGCCACCGCCAGCCGGCCCCGCCGGGTGAAGAGCACTTCCGCGTCAGGCGTGGCGGCCGTTTCCGTCATCAGCTTCCTTCCGGCATCACGAAGCTGGCGCCGTGGCGTATTCCTGAGGGCCACCGCGTGGTGACCGTTTTGGTCTTGGTATAGAAGCGGAAGGCGTCCGCCCCGTGCTGGTTCAGGTCCCCGAACCCCGAGGCCTTCCAGCCGCCGAACGTGTAGTAGGCCAGCGGCACCGGAATAGGGACATTGACCCCCACCATGCCCACATCCACCCTGGTGGCGAAGTCCCGGGCGGAGTCGCCGTCACGCGTGAAGATGGCCACGCCGTTGCCGAACGGGTTATCGGTACAGAGCCGCAGTGCGTCGTCGTAGGTGGCGGCGCGGACCACGCTGAGTACCGGCCCGAAGATTTCGTTGCGGTAGACGGCCATGTCCGGGGTGACGTGGTCGAAGAGCGTCGGGCCCACCCAGAAGCCGCCGGGGTAGCCGTTGACCGTGAGGCCGCGTCCGTCGGCGAGGAGGGTGGCGCCGTCGTCCACGCCTGAACTGATGAGTCCCTCGATGCGGTCCTTCGCGGCTGCGGACACCACTGGCCCGAAGTCGGAGTCGCGGTCGAGGCTGTGGCCTACCGTAAGTTTCCGGACGCGTTCTTCCAGCCGGGCCACCAGCCGGTTGGCGGTGTCCTCCCCTACCGGCACGGCCACGGAAATGGCCATGCAGCGTTCTCCTGCCGAGCCGTAGCCTGAACCGATAAGGGCATCCGCCGCCTGGTCCAGGTCCGCATCCGGCATCACCACCATGTGGTTCTTGGCCCCGCCGAAGCACTGGGCCCGCTTTCCGTGGGCGGCCGCCGTGGCGTAGATGTACTGGGCGATGGGTGTGGAACCCACGAAACCGACCGCTTTCACGCGGGGATCCTCAAGGAGGGCGTCCACGGCTTCCTTGTCCCCGTTCACCACGCTGAAGACACCGTCAGGAACACCCGCTTCGCTGAACAATTCCGCGAGCCGCAACGGCACGGACGGGTCCCGTTCCGAAGGTTTGAGCACGAAGGCGTTACCGGCGGCGAGGGCGGGGCCGGATTTCCAGAGCGGGATCATGGCGGGAAAGTTGAAGGGGGTGATGCCGGCGACGACGCCCAGGGGCTGCCGCAGCGAATGGATGTCGATGCCCTGCCCGGCGTCGCTGGAGAACTCGCCCTTGAGCAGGTGCGGCGCACCGGCAGCGAACTCCACCACCTCCAGGCCGCGTTGAATGTCACCGATGGAATCGGCCAGGGTTTTGCCGTGTTCGGACGACAGCAACCTGGCCAGTTCGTCCATGTTCCGGTTCACCAGGTCTACGAACTTCAGCAGGATCCTGCCCCGCCGCTGCGGGTTCAATGCCGCCCATTCCGGCTGGGCCTGCGCGGCGGCAGCCACCGCGGACTGCACGTCGTCCCGGCCCGCGAGCGGCAGGCGCGCCTGCACTTCGCCGGTGCACGGGTCAAAAACGTCACCAAACCGTCCGGAGGTTCCGCCGGCGTGGCTGCCGCCAATGTAATGGGAAAGCTCGCGCACCATGGCTGGATGCCCCTTCGCATGTGATCCGGCTTTTAGTGACCCGGGTCATTCTGATTGCGAATATACTCGGACTTCCTACTAAATTCCATCGCGTCGTCCGCAGCCGCCCCGGCCCGCTCCGCCGGGCCTGGGGCCGCCGCGCGGGCTTTACCGGCTGCTTTACCTGCGGTGCGGCAGCCACGGTAAGTTAGGAGGCGTGAAGATAGCTACCTGGAATGTGAACTCGCTCCGTGCCCGCGCCGACCGTGTTGAAGCCTGGCTCCAGCGCAGCGACTGCGACGTACTGGCCATCCAGGAAACGAAGTGCAAGGACGACAACTTTCCCTGGGAGCTCTTCGAACGCATGGGCTACGAGGTGGCCCACTTCGGCGTGAACCAGTGGAACGGCGTGGCCATCGCCTCCCGTGTGGGGCTGGAGGACGTGGAGCGCACGTTCCTGGACCAGCCGGCCTTCGGCAAGGCGGGCAAGGACCCGGTGCAGGAAGCCCGCGCCATGGCCGCCACCTGCGGCGGCGTCCGGATCTGGAGCCTGTACATCCCCAACGGCCGCTCCCTGGATGACGAACACATGCCCTACAAGCTCAAGTGGCTCGAGACCCTGAAGACCCATGCCCAGGGCCTGGTGACAGAAAATCCCGAGGCCCAGGTGGCACTGATGGGTGACTGGAACATCGCCCCCTTCGACGACGACGTCTGGGACATCGACCTCTTCGTCAACAACCGGTACACCCACGTCAGCCCGCCGGAGCGCGCCGCCTTCCATGCCTTCGAGACTGCCGGTTTCACCGACGTCGTCCGGCCGTACACACCCGGCCCCGGCGTCTACACCTACTGGGACTACACCCAGCTGCGCTTCCCCAAGAAGGAAGGCATGCGCATCGACTTCGTCCTGGCCTCGAAGGCTCTGGCCGCCCGGGTCACCGGCGCCTCCATCGACCGGGAAGAGCGCAAAGGCAAGGGCGCATCGGACCACGCCCCCGTCCTGGTGGAACTGGCGGACTGATGACAACGCCCTGGACCCAGCCAAGGAGAGCGCAGTGACGGGCAACCTCTACCGGGGTCAGGCAGGCCTGCCATTTTCCTCCACCCTCCGCGTCTACGAACCCCTGGACGCCTTCCCGCAGGAACAGCGGAAAGCCATCCAGGCCGCCGGGGCGCGCACTGCCTCACGTGCCGCCGTCGAGAACGCTGAACTCCTCGCCTCGCTCGGACGGATCACCCGCCCCGGCGGTGATCCGTTCCCTACCGGCCGCACCGATCTGGTGCGGGTCACCGCCGCCCCGGCCGCAGAGCCCGGGGGGACCGCAGACGGCGACGGCGGCCCGGAGGCCGAGCCGGAACTCCTGTACTGCCCCAGCCAGCTGGTGCTCCGTGCCGGGCTGGCCGCGAATGCACTGATGGAAGGAATCCACGGCCCGCTCGCGGAACTGCTGATCCCCGAAGAGCAGCGGGACAGGCACCAGGAACGCATCGACCTGGTCAAGGCACGGGACGGTTCCACGCGGGTGCACACCAGGGCTTCGACGTGGGGCATCCCCTTCAGCTGGTTTTCGCTGTTCATGGAGTCGGACCACAAGGACGTCGTGGAAGCCGCCGGCCGGATCGTCACAGTCCGGGTGTGGGCGTCAATTACCGATGCGCTGGAACGTGCCCGCTACGCCGTCGCCAACCTCGCGCTGGCCGCCCCGGACCTCGACATGCTGGACGATCTTGCCCAGCTGACCGAATGGCTGGAGCAGTTCCATGTGGAGTCGATGATTGAACTGGACTACGGATCCGTAGCGGACAAGGTCTACCCGGACGACTCCCCCACGGACATCAGGCTCGGCATCGAATGCCTGGCAGAGGGCGACATGACCGGTGCGGCTGCGGCCTACCGGCGGCTGGCCTCGCGCTGGATCCCCATCCGGCAGTTGGCCCGCGCCTCCTGAGGTCCGGCGCCCTTCCCCGTCCGGGCATTTCCGCCCAGGGACCGGTCAGTGCAGGGGTGGCGCCGTGGTCCTTCGGACCATCAGTTCGTGCGGCGCGACGGCGGACTGCACCGCCCCTTCCTGTCCGTCCAGTTCGTCGAGAAGCATCTTGGTGGCCAGCTCCGCCTGCTCGTCCGGCCGCTGCCCCACTGTAGTCAGGCCCATGGCTTCGGCAAAGTCGTGGTTGTCGATGCCCACCACTGACAGGTCCGCAGGTACGTTGACGCCGATGCGGGCGGCCTCGAAGATGACGCCCATGGCCATCTCGTCCGAGGCACAGAAGATTGCGGTGGGCTTGGCCTCGGACCCGGACCACAGCCGCCGGAATGCTTCCTGCCCGCTGCGGACCGTAAAGTCTCCCCATTGGTCCCATTCGGGGCGGATCTTCAGGCCGGCGGCCGTCATCACGTCCCTGAAGGCCAGGATGCGGACCCGGGGAACATCGAAATTCAGGTCCGTTTCGTCGTCGCCGTGGAGCAGGGCGATGTCCCGGTGGCCGAGGTCGATCAGGTGCCGGACAGCGGTGGAAGCGGCCGCGTAATCATCGATGCCGATGTAGGCGCACTCCTCGACATGCCCGCCCACCACCACCAGGGGGATGTCGATTTTTTGCAGGTGGTCCAGCTCTTCGGGGGTCAGCGCCATACAAAGGACCAGCAGGGCGTCGATCTGCTTGTAGACCATGGTCTTGCTGAAGAGCCGTTCCCGGTTGCTGCCGTGCCCGCCCAGGTTGAACAGCGAGAGGTTGTACTGCCGGGCATGGAGTTCCCGGTCGGCCCCCTCGATGGCCTTGGAAAAGAACCAGCGGCTAACAAACGGGGCCAGCACGCCGATGGTTTTGGTTCTCCCCGTGGCCAGCCCCGAGGCCGAGGAGGATGCCACGTAACCGAGGTTTCCTGCGACCTCCAGGATCTTCTCGCGGGTGGCCGGCGAAACCCTGGGCAGGCCCCGTACGGCCCGGGACACCGTGGCGGTTGATACACCGGCGGCGGCGGCAACGTCCTCGATACTGACTCCGTTATGGCCGCCCCGCTGGGATCTCTCTGTTGTGCGTGCCACGGTGTCCCCTCAATTACTCCTTGCAGCGTAAGGCTGTCCGCCCTGCGTTACCCCCAAGAATTCGTATTTTCGCATTCTGCGTGGATGCGGTGTTAACCGCGCAGGACGTAACCCGTTCTGTGACGGCTACCTCCGGTCCGGAAGTTTGCGGCGGAGCCGGATCATGCCGTAGAGCGCCAGGAGGGTTGCCAGCAACCCCAAGGCCCAGCCCAGGGCCGGTTGCGCGGTCACTTCCATCCAGACGGTCACCACCAGCAGGACCAGGGCCCAGAAGCCGAGGAACCCGATGATGATGTCAAAGTCTTCGCCCGAACGGACGCGGCGGCGTGTGCTTCCCGCTCCCGGAGCCCGGGAGCGGGAAGCGTCGCCTGTCACTTGACTGCACCTGCCGTCAGGCCGGCAACAATCTTGCGCTGGAAGACCAGCACCAGGATCACCAGCGGAATGGTGACGATGGTTCCCGCGGCCATGATGGCCGTATACGGGATCTGATTGGGCTGCGCACCAGCGAAGCTGGCAATGGCAACCGTCACCGGCTGGGTTCGTTCATTCGACAGCTGGCTGGCAATCAGGAATTCATTCCATGAGGAGATGAATGCCAGGATGGCCGTCGTGAAGATGGCCGGAGCCGCCAGCGGCATGATCACCTTGCGAAACGCCTGACCCTGCGTGCAACCGTCAACGCGGGCTGATTCCTCCAACTCCCAGGGCATTTCCCGGAAGAAGGACGTCAGTGTGTAGACGGTCAGCGGCAGGACGAACGAAATGTTCGGAATGATCAGCGCCTGATAGGTGCCCATCCAGCCAATGTTCGTGAAGAGCTGGAACAGCGGCGTGATCAGGGCAACACCCGGGAACATCGAGGCGCCCAAGATGAAGCCCAGTACCAGGTACTTGAACCGGAAGTTAAGCCGGGCCAGCGCGTACGCGGCAAAGACGCCGATGACGAGCGAGACTACCGTGACTGTCACGCCGATGATGATGCTGTTCAGCAGCGCCTGGCCGAACTTGTTGCCAAACGATGTGTCGAAGGCAGTGAGGAAGTTGTCCAGCGTGACGTGGGTTGGCCACGGCGTGGTGTCGTAAGTGAAGCCCACCTCGCGGAACGCCGTCACCACCATCCAGTAGGCTGGCGCCAGGCACCAGATCAGGATGACCGCGGCGCTGATGTACGTCCTGGCGCTGGCCCATTTCTCCTTGTTCTGGGCTGCCTTGCGTCCCTTGTCCTGCTGCGCCCGGAGAGACGCTGGGGCAGTTGCCGCGGTCATTTCTTCCCCTTACCGCTGGCGCCGCTCTGCTCCACCACGTTCGCTCCGAGGAACCTGACGAAAATGAAGGCGACCAGGAAAATGATGATGAATGTGATGGTTGACAGCGCCGCCGCCGAGTTGAATCCCTGTCTGATTTGATTGATCACCAGGATGGACAGCGTAGTGGTGTTGTTGGCACCGCCGGTGAGGATATACGGCAGATCGAACATCCTCAGCGCGTCAAGGGTACGGAACAGGATGGCGACCATCAGGGCGGGCTTGACCAGCGGCAGGGTAATCAGTCGGAAGCGCTGCCAGGCACTGGCCCCGTCCACCTTTGATGCCTCGTAGACCTCGGCAGGAATCATCTGCAGGCCGGCCAGAATCAGCAGGGCCATGAAGGGCGTGGTCTTCCACGTGTCGGCGATGATGACCGCCCACTTGGCGGGCCACTCACTGCCGGTCCACAGGATGGAGACATTGAACAGCTTGTTGATGATGCCGTTGAAGTCGAACATGAACAGCCACAGCTGCGCGGTGACGGCGGTGGGAATAGCCCACGGCACCAGGACGGCAGCCCGGACCAGGCTGCGGCCCTTGAAGCTCCGTGCCATGATCATGGCCATCCAAAAGCCCAGGACGGTTTCAAACCCGACTGTCACCACTGTGAAGAAGAAGGTGGTGGCCGTTGCGGTCCAGAACTGCCCGCCGAGGGTGCCCGGCGGACAAGCCACGGTTCCGCCGCCTTGGGCAGCACACTGCTGCCCAAGCCAGTTCACGTAGTTCTGGATGCCGGCCGCGCCGCCGTCGGTGAAGAGTCCGGTGACGGGATCGAGCCCGGCATCCTTCTGGAAGGACATCACGATAGCGCTGATGATCGGGTACACGATCACAATGGCCAGCGCGACGATTGTCGGAGCCAGCAACCAGGAAGCCCACCGGCCCTGGCTGGCAATCCTGTTGTCTTCGCCTACCCCTTTTGGTCCGTGATGGACCGGGGCGGCGCCCGACGCCGGCTGCTTTACCGGCGTCGGGCCCAATTCGGTAGCCATGGCAGTTTACGATCCTGCGCCGGCGGTCTCGATGGACTTCTGCATGTCGGAGAGGGCATCCTTGGCGGGCTTTTCACCCTTCAGCGCCGCGTAGGCGTTGTCCTGGATGGCCTTGGTGACTGCAGGGTAGAACGGGGTTACCGGCCGGGGAACAGCATTCTCGATGGAAGTCTTGAGCACCGGCAGGTAAGGCAGTTTGGCAACCAGTTCCTGGTCCTGGTAAAGGTCACCGAGAACCGGGGCCAGCGAACCCTGGGTTGCGAAGAACTTCTGCTGTTCTTCCTCGACCAGGAACTTCACGAAGTCCAGGGACGTGGCCTTGTGGTCGGAGTAGACGCTGACGGCTGCGCTGTGGCCGCCGAGGGAGGAGGCCCCGGGGCCGTCCTTGCCCGGAAGAGCAGCCATGCCCAAAACATCCTTGACCTTGGAGGATCCTTCAGTGGTGGCCAGGTTGTAGACGTACGGCCAGTTGCGGAGGAACAGGAGCTTGCCGTCCTGGAAGGCCCGGCGGCTTTCCTCTTCCTGGTAGGTGATGGCTTCAGCCGGGATGTTGCCGTTCTTGAAGGCCTCTACCAGGTTGTTCAGGCCTGCTTCGGCCTCGGGGGTGTTCAGGTTCGGCTTGCCGTCATCATTCAGGACAGATCCACCGGCCGAGTTGATGGCTTCGGAAGCGTTGACGGTAAGGCCCTCATACTGCTTGAACTGCCCGGCGTAGCAGCCGATGTTGTTCTGCTTGGCGATGGAGCACATGCCCATCATCTCGTCCCACGTCTTGGGGGCCTCGGGAACCAGGTCCTTGCGGTAGTAGAGGATGCCGCCATCGGAGGAAACGGGAGCCGCATAGAGGGTGCCCTTGTAAGAGCCTGCCTCGATGGTGGGCTCCAGCATGCCCTTGGTGTCGATAGCCATCTTGTCCTTGAGCGGCTGGAGCCATCCCTTGGCGGCGAACTCGGCCGTCCAGACGACGTCCACGCTGGCGACGTCGTAGTCGGCGTTCTTGGCCTGGAAGTTCTGCACCAAGTCATCGTGCTGCTGGTCGGCGTTGTCGGTCTGCTCCTTGAAGGTGACCTTTTCGTCCGGGTGCGCGGCGTTCCACTTCTCGATCAGCGGACGGACGACGTTGCTGTTGTCCTTGCCCTGCACGTACGTAATGGGGCCCCGGCTGTCGAGGTTGGCTTCAGCGTCGCTGCCGCCGCCCGAGGTTCCGCCACCTCCTCCGCCGGCACAGGCGGACAGGGAAAGGGCCAGAACACCGGCCGTGGCAACCGGCAGAAGGAATCTAGGGGTTTTCATTGGCTTGAAGCTCCTCGCTGAGAGACAAGTAAGTCGACACTGCGGTTGTTGGTGAGGTTGATGTGGTGCCTGTCACACTAGTAAGGTTGCTGCGGTTCATGCAAGCGTTTACATCAAAAAGTTATCTAAGGGGAACCAAATGTCCAACCCGTCCGTTCCAGGCCCCCGGAGCAGCAGCCGCGAATGGTGGGCCGATGCTGTGGTCTACCAGGTGTATCCCCGCTCCTTCGCGGACGCTAACGGTGACGGAATGGGTGATCTCCGCGGAGTGACCACCCACCTGCCGTACTTGGAGCGGCTGGGCGTGGACGCTGTCTGGCTCTCCCCTTTCTATAGATCACCCCAGGCGGACGGCGGCTACGACGTGGCCGACTACCGCCAGGTGGACCCCCTGTTCGGCTCCCTGGCCGACTTCGACAGCATGTTGCAGGATGCTCACGGGCTGGGTCTGAAGGTCATCGTTGACCTGGTGCCCAACCACACCTCGGACGAGCACCTCTGGTTCCGGGAAGCGCTGGCGGCGGCGCCGGGCTCCGCCGAGAGGGACAGGTACATCTTCCGGCCAGGCAAGGATTCTGAGCCGGGGTCCGGGGACGGCAACAGGCCGCCGAACAACTGGAAGTCGATCTTCGGCGGCCCGGCCTGGACCCGGGTCACCGACGCCGGTGGCCAGGACGGCGAGTGGTACCTCCACCTCTTCGACACCAGGCAGCCGGACCTGAACTGGGACAACGCCGAGGTCCAGGAGGAGATGCGGTCCGTCCTTCGGTTCTGGCTGGACCGGGGTGTGGACGGATTCCGGGTGGACGTGGCCCACGGACTCGTCAAGGAGGCCGGATTGCCCGACTGGGACGGCGTGGCCGCCATGGTGGAGGGCACTCCCCCGCGCCGGGACCCCCTGCTCCCCGGCGATGCCCCCGCCGCCCACACCGACGCCGAAGAACCGCACCGTGCAGTATCGCCGGTATATCCGCCGTCGCCCTTCTTCGACCAGGAAGGTGTCCACGCGATCTACCGCGACTGGCACAAGGTGCTCTCCGGGTACGGTCCCGACCGCATGCTCGTGGCCGAAGCCTGGGTTGAACCGGCGGAACGGCTGGCCCGCTACGTCCGCCAGGACGAGATGCAGCAGGCGTTCAACTTCGACTTCCTGCTGGCAGGCTGGGACGCGGAACGGATGGCCGCGGCCATCGACACCTCCCTGGCCGCTGCGGCCACCGTGGGTGCACCGTGTACCTGGGTGCTCAGCAACCATGACACAGTCCGGCACACCACCCGCTTTGGCCT
Source organism: Arthrobacter sp. Leaf137 (assembly GCF_001423525.1). Taxonomy (GTDB): domain Bacteria; phylum Actinomycetota; class Actinomycetes; order Actinomycetales; family Micrococcaceae; genus Arthrobacter. The sequence continues at coordinate 269,861 of NZ_LMOI01000002.1, forward strand.
GCCCGATCCCACATCCTTTCCCAAGGGCATTGGCCCGGACGACGAACAGCCGGACGCCTCCTTGGGACTGGCGCGGGCCCGTGCCGCCACCCTGGTGTCGCTGGCGCTTCCCGGCTCGGCCTACCTGTACCAGGGCGAGGAACTCGGCCTGCCGGAGCACACCACGCTTCCCGCCGGGGCACGGCAGGATCCCACGTTCTTCCGCACCCGGGCCGCCGAAATAGGCAGGGACGGCTGCCGGGTGCCGTTGCCATGGACTGCCGGGGCTTCGGGCTTCGGATTCTCGGACCCTGCTCAGAACGCCGCAGAACCCTGGCTGCCGCAGCCGGAGAGCTTCGGCCCGCACGCAGCGGACCTGCAGGACGGTACGGAGGGGTCCACGCTGGAGCTGTATCGCGCCGCACTGGCCTTCCGGGCGGCGGAAAAACTGGGTGCGGGCAGCATTGAATGGGCAGAAGCCCATTCACCGGAGAGCGGCCTGCTGGCCTTCACCAACGGGGACGTGCTGGTCATTGCCAACATGGGATTCGCCAGCGCCCCGGTGCCCGGCGGCTACGCTGTGGCGGTATCCAGCGGACCGGAACCGCGGGCAGAGTGGGCAGGCATGCAGGAGGTTCCCGTGGACTGCACCGTGTACCTGCAGAAGACAACCGCTCTTCATCCGGGGAACGCCCAGCGCCAGCAGGACTAGGCCCCAGCTAAGTCCCCCCGGACAGCACCGGTGTCAGCGGACGCGTTCGGCCCTGCCGAAGCGGGTCCGGGCCCCGGCGCCGATGTGGATCAGGACCGGCGTCTTCCTGCCCACCACTGCGTCAAGGGCATCAACCAGCCCGGAGACTTCGGCGGCCAGAAGATGCGGCGCCACCCCCTGGCGGGGCAGCAGCCGGATCCTCAGTGTCGGGGTGCCTTTGACGTCGTAGGTGGTCACGCTGGACGAGGCAAGATCCGGTCGGCCGGCGAGCGCCTGCTTGAGTGCCTGTTCAGCCACTCCCGCGCCGATCCGGACATCGCCCGGGACTTCCCCGGGATCGTACTCGGACGCCAAAAGGTTCGACCGGCCCTTACCTTGCTGGGCCACCCAGGCAACCATCAGTCCGATCAGGACCAGGAGGGCGAATGCCACCACCATCCAGAGCCAGCTTTCCGTCCGGCCAGGGAACCGGGTGGCGTTGAAGGCATCGTTGGCAGTGCTCCAGGCTGCCGCGGACCAGGGGTGCCACCACGCTGCGACGGCGGGAACGGTGGCCAGCAGGACCAGCAGGAGGCCCACCGCCAGCAGTTTCAGGCCGAGCAGGGTCAGGAGGATCCGGTTCAGGACGGTTGGTGTGCTGTTCATGCCCCCACCACCCCGGACGGTGCGACATTAATACGGACTTCCGGTGCTGGATCGAGCGCCATCTGATCCACTTCCTCCCGGACGGCGTCCAGCACCGCGTCACCATCGACTGGCACGCCCGACGTGGGCCGGAGGTTGACCATGACCTGGCGCTGCGAGACCACCACCATCACTTGCTCCGGTGTAACGTTTGCTGCCAGGCGCGCCCGGCGGGCCAGCGACGAAGCGATCACTTCGTCGTCAATGACGACGGCGGGACGCCCGGATTCGAGCCAGCCGCCAGCGAGCGTGTGCCGGGCGCGGCGCCCCGGTGCCACGCCGTTGAGGAAGAAGACCAGGCCCACCATGGCAAGCACGGCACCGATGGCGCCCAGGAGGAGGGGTGAAATCCCGGCGGGAAGCGCCGTCAGCCGCTCGGCGGCGACTTGGGGTTCGATCAGCCAGGGCGGCTGGCCAATGGCGTGCACCGCAGCCTCCAGCAGCCCGTACCCGGCCAGCGCCATGACCAGTACAGCGGCAACGATGGCAGCACCGGCACGCGTCGAACGTGTTTCCCGGCGCACGATCCGGGCCATGTCCGGGCTCCGGCCATTGTGGCGTCCGCCCCTGCCGCCGCGGGCGTCGCTGCTTCGTGTCTCCACGCTGCTGCTCACTGCACCCGACCTCCTTCGCTGATCCTTGCCCCGCTGATCCTGATGTCCACCCGGCTCAGGCTGGCTCCGCTGAGCTCGGTCACCGTGGCCAGGATGCGGGCCTTGGCCTGCACCGTACGCTGCCAGATGGAACCGCCCACCAAGTCAATCCGCCCCGGATCCATCGCCGCCTGCAGCGGGGGGACCCTGATAGGCGTGACAAGCGACAAAGCCAGCAGCCCGTCGTCGTCCGCCCAGTCGGCACGGACGTCCTGGGCGTCAACGCCGAACTCGCGGGCCGCCGCGGCCTTGGCGAGGCTGGTCAGCGCCTGCGTGCTGATCCGGTTATGGCCGTTGAGCACCTGCCCCGGCACTGCCGGCGCCGGCGCGCTCATGACGATGAACGCCGGCCCGTGATGGCGTCAAGGACGCCGCGCAGGTCCAGCTTTCCTTCGGCTGCGCGGCCCAGGAGCGCTCCTATGGCCATGAAGAGCAAGGAAACGAGGAAGCCCCAGAGGCCGAACTGCAGGGACATGAAAGCAACAAAGGCACCCATCGCGATGCCTGCCACGGTGAGGTTCACAGCAATGCCTCCCTTTCCGGAGAGCCGGCCGCTGGCGGCTTGACGGGCGGCGGCACGTAGACGTCGGTGACCTCCACGTTCACCTCAATCACCTGCAGCCCTACGAGTTCCTCCACGGCCCGGTAGACCGCGGCCCGGACCTGGTTGGCCAACGAATGCAGGGGCGTGCCATAACTGGCAACCAGGCTGATGTCCACAGCCACCTGCGCTTCGCCGACTTCCGCCCGGACTCCCGTGGCATGGTCGGTACTGCCCACGGCGTCCCGGATGGCACCCAGCGCCCGGGACGGGCCCGAGCCAAGGGAGTAGACGCCGGGGACCGCCCTCGCGGCAATACCGGCAACCTTGGCCACGGCGGTTTCGGAAATGACGGTGCGGCCCGGCCCGGGCGCCGCAGCGGGAACCGGCACGGCCCCGCGGTGGACACCCGGTGTGGGTTGTGGGTTCTGGTATTCCATCAGGCACTTCCCCCTTCTTTTGTTTCCAACCCTATCCCCAGCCTGCGCTGATGTGCTGGAATCGCTCGGCGACAGGTGCAGTGGAATCGCCCGGACAGCGGTGCGGGGCATGACAACAGTTGAGCGGGACAGTTAAAAGGCCCAGGCGGGGAGGCCCCCAAGGACATCCCCGCCTGAGCGGTGCCGCCCGTTCGGGCGGCGGAAGCGGCAGGTGCCGCGGTCTTGTTACTTGTAGAGGCCTTCGCCGCCAATGCGCTTGTTGGTGGGCAGGTAGCCGAGCGGGCCGAGGCCGTTCTGGCCGAAGCTGCGGTCCACCTGGGTCACGCCGTTCTTGAAGTTGATCTTTACGGTCGGGGACAGGGAGCCGCCGCGGACGCCGTTGACGTTGTCGATGAACGACTGCACCAGGCCATTGGGCTGGACGTAGTGCGAGTAGGCCTGGAACTGGCGGCCGTTCTGCTGGCCCGAGATGGTTCCGCTCGGGTTGTTGGCCGGAAGGTTCAGGTCGGTGGGTGAGCCGAGCGCCAGGCCGCTGTTGTTGACCGGCTGGTAGTCCGAACGGATGCCGTCGCCCACGAAGCCGTAGACGCCGTCGGGACCGCGCATGCCGTCCGCATAAGTGAACTGGTGGCTGATCGTGTAGAGGTAGTACTTGTTCTTGCCGTCTTCATTCTGGATGAAGATCTGCGGGCGCTCAGTCTGGTCGTTGACGCAGTTGGCGGACAGGATCGGCGGCAGGAAGGACCACTTGGTGAGGTCCTTGTTGTCGGCGACGGCCAGGCCCACGTTTGCGGTCTGGTAGTTGGCGCCGGTGTTCTGGACATCGGTCAGCTTCTCAGCGTGCGGATCGCCCGGCTGGTAGCCCAGGTCCTCGCCCTTGCACTGGTAGTCGCCGCGGTTTCCGGCGGTGTTGCCTTCAAAGACCATGTAGGTCTTGCCCGGGTGGGCCGGGTCAGCGAACGTGTACGGGTCGCGGAAGGCAAAACCCGGGTTCTGGGCTTTGTTCTGGTACAGCTTGCCGTCCGGCTCCAGCAGCTTGGTGTGCTGGAAGCCGTCAAACGTCACGCCGTTCTTGTCGGCATGGATCTTGCCCAGTGCCTTGGCGATGGCTGCGTCGGGAGCGATTCCGCCGCCACCGGCGTTGCGCTCTGCCACATCGTGGAACGTGGTGGCCGTGTAGAAGACGTTGACCTGGTTGCCCTGCATCAGGCGGGTGGAGCCGGACCATTCGGTGTTGCCGATGGACGTGTTGTCCAGGAACAGGTGTCCGCCGTAGTTCCACTTGTCCTTCGCCGGATCGGCGTTGGTCTTGCGGAAGAAGTATCCGATGCGGGCGTTCCAGTGGCGCTGGTCGAAGCCGTAGCCGGCATGGCGGTCGGCCACCAGGGAGAAGATGACGTCGTAGCCCTTGTAGCTGATCTGGTTGGCGTTTTCATCCGTCAGCGACCAGGTGTCCCAGACCCAGACGTCGTCATTCATGGCGGGAAAATCTTCAGGGATTTCCGGCATGGTGACGTCGGGGCTCATGGAGTTCTGGCCCGGCGCAACGGAAGGGTTGCTCTGCGCCATGATCTGCTTGGCGTCCGCACGGGTCCACTTCGAGGTGAACTCCGACGCCGGGTCAAGAGCCTGCTGGGTGTGCTTGGTGGGGAGGGGGAAGCCGGGCGTGGGCGACGGGAGCTGCTGGGCGGCCGGCGGGTCAGCGGGTTCGTTGGCCTGCGCCGAGGGGACGGCCAGGAAGGCCGAGGCCGCAACGGAGGCCGCCAGGGCTGCGGCGGCGGTCCGCCACCGCAGCTTCCGGGGTGATTGGGGGTGCTTGTGCATTTGTGCTCTTCTCGCGGAGTTCAAACTGTTCGTGGAAGACGGGCGGATGCCCTGGTTCCCCGCACTCCGGCGGATTCCCCGGCGGCACGGCAGGCATCGTCGGGGACGCCTTTGTAACGGGGGCGGGACCTGGGTGGAGCCCCGAAGCGGGCCCTGGCGACATCAGGGCGATGTCCGGGCCGGTTTCAACGCTAGGCAGGACCGAGAGCACATTTCAAACGTGTGTCGGCCCTCCGAAAACCTAGTTCGACTCATATATGCAAGCGCTTACGCAACTCAAGGCGCGCGCGTGCCACAACGATTTTTCACAGTCAAATGTTTCAGATGTCTGACAAATCTTTGACGGCACCGCTGTCGCAGCGGACACGGCAGCAACGCGCGGGGCTGGGGCAGCACGAGGGTCAATAGAGTGGTTCGGGGGCAAAGACAGGTAGCCATCACTCATGCCGCATTAACCCAACGAATATATTTTGGGATCAGTCGGCCAGCCAGAGGCTGGGATGGCAGACAACAAACGCCCGTTCCGGTTTCGATCGGGCCATTCCGGGTAGGGGGTGGGCCGGCAAGCCGCTGTTCTGAATCGAGTTAATCGCATGGAACGATCAATGCAGCGCGCCCCGAAAGGCCAGGCCCTGCAAAAAGCCCCTCCACCGGCCAAAGACCGCTGGCGCATCCCCACGTTTGCTGGCCGCCAGCTCCGTGAAAAATTCAAGACCGGCCGGACCGCTGCTACCGCGGCAGGGACAGCGTTGCTGGTCCTGTCGACTTTTGTCAGCACTGTAGCCCTCGCCCCGGCCGCCCACGCGGCCGATCCCGTGGTGGTCACCCTGACCTTCGATGACGCGCATGCGGACCAGCTCGGTGCCGCGGCGTACATGAATGCCAAGGGCCTGAAGGGAACTTTCTATGTTCCCTCGGGCTTCCTCAATGCTGACGCCGCCTACATGTCAACGGCCCAGGCCCTTGCCCTGCAGTCAGCCGGCAACGAGATCGGCGGCCACAGTGTCACCCACGCCGACCTGGCATTCGCCGATACCGCTGAGGTCACCCGGCAGATCTGCAATGACCGCATCAGCCTGAGGGACCTGGGCTTCCGCATCACCAGCTTCGCGTATCCGTACGCCTCGTCGACTCCGGCCATCGAAGGCATCGCCAACACATGCGGCTACAACAGCGCCCGGGGCCTGGGTGACATTGCAAGCCACATCGCGGGAACCGAGACGTTCCCGCTGGCCGAGACCATGCCTCCGGCGGACCCGTTCCTTACGAAGGCGCCGGACCAGATAGACAACACGTGGACCCTCCAGAACCTGGAAGACCTGACCCTCAAAGCCCAACCGGGCGGAGGCTGGATGCAGTACACGTTCCACCACATCGGAGTGGACACCGAACCGCTCAGTGTAACCACGGCGAACTTCAACGCCTTGATCGACTTCCTGGCCGCCGAACAAAGCGCCGGCCGGATCGTTGTCAAAACCGTGGACCAGGTGATCGGCGGAGCCGTCAAGAACAATACCGCCGGACCGCAGCCGCCGGCGCCCCTGACGTCCGGCAACCTCATCCGTAACCCGGGCTTCGAGACAGCAGGCCCCATTGCCGGGGATGCCCCCTACTGCTGGGTTCCCGGCGGATTTGGAACCAACACCTACTCCTACAGCACGGTGACGGCAGCCCACACAGGCACTGCCGCCCAGCAGGTGGTGGTGTCCTCCTACCAAAGCGGGAATGCCAAGATCCTGCCCCCACAGGACACGGGTCAGTGCACCCCGACCGTGACACCCGGGCAGCGGTATTCAATGTCTGCCTGGTACACGTCAACGGCCAACACGCAGTTCGAGATCTACTACAGGACCGGCACAGGTAGCTGGCACTACTGGACCTCGAGCCCCTACTTCGGGCCAGCGTCCACGTTTACCCAAGCCACGTGGACTTCGCCGCCGGTCCCGGCAGGCGCCACCGCCATGACCCTGTCCCTGACAATGTTCAGCGCCGGAACACTCGTGACAGACGATTACAGCCTGACCAAGGCAGCCGTTGACCCGGGGGCATTCCAGTCCATGGCGCCGGTGCGCCTGCTCGACACCCGGTCCAGTGGCGGCCCCGTCGCTCCGAAGGGAACCGTGTCGTTCCAGGTTGGTGGTAACAGCGGCATCCCCGCGAACGTTGCAGCCGTGACCTTCAACCTGACCGTTACGAATCCAACGTCCAACGGCTTCGTCACGGCCTACGCGTCGGGCACCACACGGCCCAACGCTTCCAACCTGAACTATGACACCGGGCAAACAGTCCCCAACAGCGTCACGGTTCCTGTGGGCGCCGACGGAAAGGTCACGCTTTACAGCGAGTCGACTGGCACCGCGAACCTGATTGCGGACGTTTCCGGCTACTACGCGGCAGGAACAGCTGTTGCAGGTGGAGCCTTCCGCCCGGTAGCACCGGCGAGGTTCCTGGACACCCGGAACACGGGAACCCCCGTGGCACCGAAGGGCAGCGTGTCGTTCCAGGTGGGCGGCAACAGCGGCATCCCGGCAGGAGTTTCGGCAGTGACCTTCAACCTCACGGTTGCCAACTCCACCTCAAACGGATTTGTCACCGCTTATGCCTCCGGGACATCCATTCCCACAGCATCCAACCTCAACTACGACAGGGGCCAGATCGTCCCCAACAGGGTCACGGTTCCGGTGGGAGCAGACGGAAAGGTGTCGCTGTACAACGAGTCCACCGGTACCGCGCACCTGATCGCCGACATTTCCGGTTATTACATGTCAGGTCCGGTTACGCTTCCCGGCATGTTCCAGCCGATAGCGCCCACCCGTTTCCTGGACACCAGGTCCGGCAGCCCGGTGGCCGCCAACGGAACCATCTCGGTCCAGATCGGCACGGTCAGCGGGGTTCCGGCAACGGCCTCGGCGACCATCTTCAACCTGACCGTAGCCAATCCGACCAGGAACGGCTTCGTCACGGCCTACCCGTCCGGATCGTCACTGCCGAATGCCTCCAACGTGAACTACGCCGCCGGGCAGATTGTCCCGAACAGCGTCACTGTTCCCTTGGGACCGGATGGCAAGGTCAACCTCACCAACAGCTCAACCGGCACCACGCATTTGATCGCCGACGTCTCGGGATATTTCCTCTGACAAACGCAGGAAGCCAGCCACGCTGAGCATGTAACAGCTCCCCGGTAGAAGACCTGATCTCCAGGTTCAACTGCCGGGGAGCAGTCATGTGGTGGGGCAGAGCCGCTCGGCGGCCACAGGTCACGCGCTAGTCCGCCGCTCTGGGCGTTGAAGGCTCCGATGTGCGAACAAAGCCGGGACCCACCCCCAACAACTCCAGAAGTCCAGTTGCAAAACTGATCCTGAAAAGGATGGTTAAAGAAGAAAAGCACCAGTTCAGCAGAACTGATGCTTCCCAGTGGTGGCTCCGACCGGCGTCGATCCGGTGACCTTTCGATTTTCAGTCGAACGCTCTACCAACTGAGCTACAGAGCCTAGGTGACATGTCACCATGACCGCCGAAATCTCTTCCGACAACCAGAGCGACCCTGACGGGACTTGAACCCGCGACCTCCGCCGTGACAGGGCGGCGCGCTAACCAACTGCGCTACAGGGCCTTGCGTTTCTTGCTTCACAGTATCTCTACTGCTTTTTTCAAGGCTTCCAGCCTACCAGACATTTTTTGTCTGTTTGACCAGTTCCCTGCGTACCCCCAACGGGATTCGAACCCGTGCCGCCGCCGTGAAAGGGCGGTGTCCTAGGCCGCTAGACGATGGGGGCCAGAACCCGTTCGGAACAAAATAAAAGGCGTAAAGCGAGGCTTTCCGTCTTTGTCCTTTGCGTTTCTCCGAACTGGACTCAACAACTATAGGGCCTACTCTGCGATTATCCAAAATCGGGCAAAAACCCGTGCCTGAACAGGAAGAACGGGCGAAGATGGATTGATGGATGCCGTCGCAGCGCTCACCGAGATTGCCTTCTGGCTGGAGCGCGGACGCGCTGCCACCTTCAAAGTCCAGGCGTTCCGGAAGGCCGCCGCCGCCATCAGCGCCCTGCCACCGGACGAAGTGGCCGCGCGGGCGCGGAACGGCCGGCTGAAGTCAATGAAGGGCATCGGCGACCGGACTTTCCAAGTGATCCAGCAGGCGGTGGACGGATCCGTCCCGGACTACCTCGCTGACCTCCGCGAGAAAGGCGCGCAGCCACTGGCCGCCGGCGGAACCACAGTCCGAAACGCCCTGCGCGGCGACCTGCACAGCCACAGCGAATGGTCCGACGGCGGCTCCCCCATCGAGGTGATGGTCGCCGCCGCGGAAGTACTTGGGCGGGAGTACCTGGCCCTGACCGACCACTCCCCCAACCTGACCATCGCCAACGGCCTCTCCGCCGAACGCCTGGTGAAGCAGCTCGACGTGGTGGCCGCCATCAACAACGGCAGTAAGGACGGCGGCCCGCACGACGGCACCGTCCGGCTGCTGGCGGGCATCGAAGTGGACATCCTGGAATCCGGTGAGCTGGACCAGGACCCGGAACTGCTGGACCGGCTGGACATCGTGGTGGCCAGCGTCCACTCGAAGCTCCGGGCAGACCGTAAAACCATGACCGCGCGGATGCTCGGCGGCATCCTGGCACCGCACACCAACATCCTGGGCCACTGCACGGGCCGGCTGGTGGAAGGCTCACGCGGAACCCGCCCCCAGTCTGAATTCGATGCCAAGGAAATATTCGCCGCCTGCGCCGAGAACAATGTTGCCGTCGAGATCAATTCCCGGCCAGAGCGGCAGGACCCGCCGGATGACCTGGTCAAGCTCGCCTTGGAGGCAGGCTGCCTGTTCTCCATCGACAGCGACGCCCACGCGCCAGGGCAGCTGGATTTCCTCCAGTACGGGGCCGAGCGGGCTGAACGTAATGACGTGCCGCTGGAGCGGATCATCACCACCTGGCCGGTGGACAAGCTCCTTGCCTGGGCGGCCACCTAAACCCCATCAGCCAGCGTTTCCGAGGCGGCACGCGTCTATTTGACGGCGTCGGCGAGTTGCTGCCGGAAGTCGGCTTTGGTGGTAAGCGTCAGCTTCTCCCCGTTGAGGAAGAAGGTGGGCGTCCCCTGGACGCCCAGCGCCTCGCCGTCGGCAATGTCGGCCAGGACACGCTCCTCGGTTGCCTGGTCAGCCACAGCTGCATCGAACTGCGCCAGGTCCAATCCGAGTTCCTCGGCGTACGTGCGGAACAAGGGCGCCTGGGACTGTTGCTGCCCGGCCCACTGCGGCTGGGTGTCGAATAACCTGTTGGCCATTTCCCGGTATTTGCCCTGCTGGTTTGCCGCCTCGGCAGCGAGCGCCGCCTGGCCGGAGTTGGCATGGGCCGACAGCGGGAAATGCCTGTTCACGAAAGTAATCCTGTCGCCAAACTCGGCTTTGAGCTCCTCCACCACTGGATGGATGGACCCGCAAGCGGGGCATTCGAAATCCAGGAACTCCACCAACTGTGCCTTCTCCACCTCCGGCGTGGTGAGGCGGTAGCTGTTCTCCCGGACGAGCTGTTCCGACCCGGACGCCGGCGGAGCAGCATTTTGCTCCCTGTTGGCGGCAAACACGGCGTACCAGGCCACTCCACCGATGACGGCGGCTGCCAGCACAATCCAGATCACGGTCCTGACGAGGCGTGCGGTATCACGGGGTGGGGCAGGGCTTGAGACCATGTTTCGCATCCTAGCCGAGGCAGGGGGCGGCCCCGTCCCACGGCCAGCTCCCCTTTGGCAGGAAGTTGGCCAGACGTGGCCGATTTCCGCCAGCCCGGGCACGGCCTGCGCGACTAGATTGGGCTCATGCCTTCCACTACCCCTGTCAGCAGTCCCGCTTCGGCGTCATCGGCGGCCGCCCCGGTCAAGGCATTGGGGATCGCAGCCATGGCGGTCACCGTGGTCCTGTGGGCTTCGGCGTTCGTGGGGATCCGCGCCATCGGACCGCACTTCTCCCCCGGCTCCCTGACGCTGGGCAGGTTGGCGATTGCCGCCGTCGTACTCGCCGTCGTGGCGCTGCCGAAGATACTGAAGACGCGCCTCGTGCCGCGGGGGCGCGAGTGGTGGCCCATCCTGGCGTACGGGGTGATGTGGTTCGGTGGTTACAACGTTGCGCTGAATGCCGCCGAGCATGTCCTCGATGCAGGTACCAGCGCCTTGCTCATCAACGTCAACCCCATCCTGGTGGCAATCATGGCCGGCATCTTCCTCAAGGAGGGCTTTCCGCGCTGGTTGCTCATCGGCAGCACCATCGCCTTTGCGGGCGTCGCCCTCATCGCGCTGGGGTCCGGTGCGCCCGGCCAGCCAGGGGAAAGCGCGACGACGGACATGGCCGGCGTGCTGCTCTGCCTCCTTGCCGCGGTGCTCGCCGCAGTCAGCGTCATCGTCCAGAAGCCGGTGCTGCGGAAGTTTCCAGCGGCCCAAGCCACGTGGTTCGGCATCCTGGTAGGCGCGGCATGTTGCCTCCCCTTCGCCGGGCAGCTGGTGTCCGAGGTGCAGACAGCACCGCCCGCCGCCACCGCAGGGCTGGTTTACCTGGGGATCTTTCCCACGGCAATCGCCTTCACCACGTGGGCCTATGCGCTGTCGCTGGTGGATGCCGGAAAGCTGGCGGCCACCACCTACCTGGTCCCCGGAACTACGGTGCTGATTTCATGGCTCCTGCTGGGTGAGATCCCCACAGCCTGGGGCCTGGTAGGCGGGCTGGTGTGCCTGGTGGGCGTCAGCCTGACGCGCCGCCGGACCCGCACCCGCCGTGGCGCTGCCGGCGGCGCTGCCAGGGGGCGTTCCCGCGCGGAACCCGGCCGTCCCGGAGGCTAATCGGGACTAAAGTCGAGGTATGCCTGCAAGCCTTCCGCCCGGCCTCCCCATCATCCCGGAGGGCCCGCATGAACCGCGGGGTTTCACCATGTCCCCGGACGAGTTCGAGGCCGCCGTCTCCGATGCCCTGGACAGCATTCCAACGAAGCTGGCGCGGGCCATGGACAATGTGGCCGTCTTCATTGAAGACGACTACGAACCGCGCCCGGGAGACGACCCGGACACCGTGCTGCTGGGCCTGTACGAGGGCGTCCCCCTGACGGAACGGGATTCCTGGTGGGACGCCGGATCACTGCCCGACCGGATCACGATATTCCGTGAACCCATCCTCGACATCTGTGATTCGCGGGAGGACGTCATCCACGAGGTGGCAGTGACGGTGGTCCACGAGATTGCGCACCATTTTGGCATTTCGGACGACCGGCTGCACGAGCTCGGCTGGGGCTAGCCTTGTAGGCATGGGACACGACCACAGCCACACGCACGGAATTACCGCCACCGGGCGGCACCGCAAACGGCTGGTGGCCGTCCTGGCGATCACGCTGAGCGTGGTGCTGGTACAGGTGGTGGGCGCAATCCTGTCCGGGTCGCTGGCCCTGCTGGCGGACGCCGGCCACATGCTGTCCGATGCCGCGGGCGTCACGATCGCCCTCCTGGCCGCCTGGATAGCCGGCAGGCCCGCCAGCGACCAGCGGACCTACGGATACCAGCGCGCCGAGGTCCTGGCCGCCCTGGCCAACGCGCTGATCCTGATCGTCATCTCCGTGGTGATCTTCACCGAGGCCATCCGGAGGATCGGATCCGTGCCTGAAGTCCACACCGATATCATGCTCTTCGCCGCCATCCTCGGCGCCGTGGCCAACCTGGTCTCGCTGCTGATTCTCCGCGGCGCCCATCAGGAAAGCCTCAACGTTCGCGGCGCCTACCTGGAAGTCCTGGGGGACTTGCTGGGCTCCTTCGCGGTGATCATTGCGGCCGTGGTCATCATGTTCACCGGCTACCAGGCGGCGGATACGATCGCCTCGGTCATCATCGCCCTGATGATCCTGCCGCGGGCCTGGAGCCTGCTGCGGGACGTGGTGGACGTGCTGCTGGAGGCCAGCCCCAAGGGCGTGGAAGTACAGATGATCCGCGAACACATCCTTTCCGTGGACGGCGTCACTGACGTGCACGACATCCACATTTGGACCATCACCTCCGGAGTGCCGGTCTTTTCGGCCCATGTGGTGGTGGAGGACGGCGTCCTCAATGCCCGGGGCGCAGACCAGCTGCTGGACAAGCTTGTCACCTGCCTGGGATCACACTTTGACACCGACCATTGCACCTTCCAGCTTGAGCCGGCCAGCCACTCCGAACACGAGGAACGCCAGCACGCCTGACAACACGCCGCACAGCCTGCTGTTGTAAAGACACTGCTGTGATTAGTGTTATTGATGTGACAGCTGTTGCGTCTGTGCAACGGGTGACGTAACCTCGGACTGCTGGCGAGCAGCCGAGGCGTACCTCCGTGTCACCACCAGGACCTCACTCCCAGCCCAACCCGCTGCGAGGTCCCAGTCCATGTCGAGGTTTCTGCCTACATCGCTTCTGCCCGGGCTTCGGGCTGCATCCGGCCGGAAAGCGGCAGCGCTGTGCGCCGCCGTCGTACTTCTCGGATCCGGAGGGCTGCCCGCAGCGGCGGCCCCCGGCCCGCACCTTCCCGCCGCGCCGGCTCCGGCGGCGCCCGCCCTTCCCTCCCCTGGGGACATTGCGGCGGCGAAGGCCAGCGAAGCGGCAACAGCTGACCAGGTCGCCGCGATCGAACGCATCCTTGGGGATGCCTCGGACGCCCAGCAGGCGGCTTTCGCCGTGGCAATGCAGGCAAACAACTCCTACAGCGAAGCCCTGGTGGAGCTGCGGCGGCGGTCGGAGGCCGCGTCCTTGGCCGCCGCCCGGGCAACGGCCGCGCAGGCGGACCAGGACAAGACCCGCAAGCAGGTGGGACAGCTGGCCGGTGACCTCTACCGGAACGGCGGCCTGAACCCAACGCTCGGGACCCTGGTCAGCGGCACCGGCGAAAGCCTGCAGCAGGCCGCAACGCTCCAGGCGCTGTCCGCCGGCCGCAGCCGCGCATTCGAGGCCGCGGACGCTGCCGCCACCGCATCGCAGACCCTGACGGCTGCGGCGGGAGACGCCACAAAGGCAGCGGATGAGGCAGCCCGGACCGCCGAGGCACGGAAAACCGGCGCCGAGCAGGCCAACGCCGCCCAGGCCGCGGCGGTGGCGGATGCCCGTGCCCGGCGGACCGTCCTGGTTGACCAGCTGGCGCAGCTGCGCAACACGACAGTGGAGCTCGAATCAGCCCGGGTGGACGGGATCGAACGGCAGCGCGAGGAAGCGCGCCTGGCTGCCGTGACGGCCGCGGCCAACGCAGCGGTGGCCACAACCAATCCCCAGGGCACCGAAGCAAGGGGTGAAACCGGAGCCAACCAGGGCGGATCACCGGCCGCGCCCGCAGCCGTGGCTCCAGCTGCCCCGGCACCCGCACCTGTCCCTGCCCCTGCAGCTCCGGCTCCCGCTCCGGCTCCTGCGGCACCGGCACCCGCCCCCGCTCCGGCACCCGCCCCAGCGCCCGCTCCCGCGCCCGCTCCGGCACCCGCCCCCGCTCCGGCACCCGCCCCAGCGCCCGCTCCCGCGCCCGCTCCCGCGCCCGCTCCGGCACCCGCTCCCGCGCCCGCTCCGGCTCCCCCAACTTCCGGCGGCGCCACCCTGGAAACGGCCATTTCCGTGGCCCTCAGCAAGGTGGGTTCGCCGTACTTCTACCAGTGGGGCGGCACGGGACCCACCGGCTTCGATTGCTCGGGGCTCGTGCAGACGGCCTTCGCAGCCGCCGGGAAGTACCTGCCCCGGACCGCCGGCCAGCAGTACGCGGCTGCTCCCGTCCATGTGCCCCTCTCGCAGGCCCGCCGCGGCGACCTCCTGGTGTGGGGCTCCGGACCGGATTTCTACCATGTGGCCATCTACCTGGGGAACGGCCAGGTGGTGCAGGCACTCAACCCGCAGGAGGGCATCGGCGTCACCCAGCTCAGTTCCATGGCCGGGATGCAGCTGCACTCCTACGCGGCGAGGTACTGAGCCCCGGCAAACATGCAGAGCATCACCCGGTCAGCTGAGGACGTCCTTGGTGGTGAACCGGGCGTAGGCGGACGCACCGAACACGGCTATGTAGCCAGCCTGCAGCAGCGCGTTGCTGGCGAATGAATCCCAGAGGACCGGCTGCCGGAGCATGTCGCCGAAGCCCAGCCAGTAGTGGCTGAACAGCCACGGGTGCAGCCACTCCAGCTGCGGCAACTGGTCCGCTATCTGCGACACCACGGAAACCACCACCGTGGCCGCCATGGCCCCTACCGGAACCACCGTCAGCGTGGACAGGAACAGTCCGATGGCCGACAACCCGGCCAGGGACACGGCCATGTACGCCGCGATCAGCAGCATCCGCACCGCGGCCTCCGGCGGCTGGATCACATCACCGGACAGCAGGGTGACAGGCCCCACCGGAAACAGCGCAGCCCCGATCGCGGCGCCGGCCAGCGCCACGGTCAGGGGCGCCACGATGCAGAACGCCAGCGCCGCCGCGTACTTGACCAGCAGCAGCCGCACGCGCCCGGCGGGAGCTACCAGCAGGTACCGCAGCGTGCCCATGTTCGCCTCGCCGGCAATGGTGTCGCCCGCCACGACGCCAACGGTAAGCGGCAGGAACAGCGGCACGGACACCAGCATGGCGGTGAAGGCGACGAACAGCCCGTTTTGCGTGATGCGGTCCAGGAAGGCCGGGCCCCGGCCGGAAGGGACGCCGGAGGAGAGCCGCACGGCCACCGCGATCAGGATGGGAATCGCTGCCAGGGCCAGGAGGAGGGCCCACGTGCGCCGGCGGCCAAACAGGACCTTCAGTTCGGACTGCATCAATGAGAGCCCGGACCAGCGCGGCACGGCCACTTTCTGTGTTCGGGCCGAACCGGGGATGTCCGCCGGAATACTACTGGGCAACGTCGAACCCCTCCCCTGTCAGTGCGACAAACCGGTCTTCCAGGCTTTCGCGTTCGACGGCGAAACCCCGGACGCGGACCCCGGCCGCCACAAGGCGCGCCACGATGTCCTCCGCAAGGATTTCCCCGGACCCGGCCTGTTGGGACGCGTCAGTCCGTGTTGAGGGAGCACCGGATGCAGGCGCCAGGGCAGCCAGCAGGGTCTCCCCTCCGGCCTGGGCATCGCCGGCCCCGCAGTCCAGCCCCAGGCCCGCCAGCACGGTCCGCGCCTGTCCCCCGTCCGGCGTGAGGAGGCGGACCCTGGCGCTGCCGGTCCGGCGGAGGTCGGCGAGGGAGCCCTGGGCCACCAGCTTCCCGTTGCTCATGACGGCGGCATGCGTGCACATCTGGTCCACCTCGGCCAGCAGGTGGCTCGAGACGAAGACGGTGGTGCCGTTGTGCGCCAGGGAGCGGACCAGGTGCCGGACCTCCCGGGTGCCTTGCGGGTCCAGCCCGTTGGTGGGCTCGTCCAGCACCAGCAGGTCCCGGTGCGACAGCAGCGCGTTCGCAATCCCCAGGCGCTGCTTCATGCCCAGCGAATAGGCGTGCACCCGTTTGTTGGCGGCATGGGCAAGCCCCACCTGGTCGAGCGCCCGCTCCACCCGCGCCCCGCGCGTTGCCGGCACCGTGTGGCGCGTGGCAGCGTCCAGCCGGTGCAGGTTCGCAGCGCCGGACAGGAACGGATAGAACGCCGGGCCCTCCACGAGTGCACCCACGCGCGGCAGCACCTCGTGGAACCGGCCCGGCATCTCCATCCCCAGCAGGTTCACCGTCCCGGATGAGGCCGACGCCAGGCCCAGCAGCATGCGGATGGTGGTGGTCTTCCCGGATCCGTTGGGCCCCAGGAAGCCGAACACGGAGCCGGGCGGCACCGCAAGGTCCACGCCGTCCACGGCCACTTGGTGGCCGAACTTCTTGGTCAGGCCATGGGTCTCAATGGTCAGCCCGTAGCGTTTTTTCGGGTCCGGAGAGCCCGGGTTCATGGGGCCGCCGAAGCGGCGGCCTGCAGCCTGTCCGGCGGAACCATGCCCGCGAAAATGCGGCCGTCATCGGTGATGAGCACGTTGAGCAGCGCCGTGGACACCAGCCGCCCGCCGGGAACGACGACGCCGGCCTGGGCCAGCAACGGATCCTCCATGAAGGATTTGGCGGCCGGTACGCCCGCTGCCGCGGCAGGCAGCCGCAGGATGGTTTCCCAGCCCTGCCCGGTGACGGACGGATGTCCGGGGCCCTTGCCGGCGCCGGCATGGTCACCGAAGTTGTTGGCGCGGGGGGTTTGATCGCCGGAGATGTGACCTTCGTAGGTCCTCTGCCCGGAGTCAGGCACCTGCAGTTCCTTCACAGTGCTGCCCGGAGGCGGGGAGAACGTGAACAGGGAATCGTCCGGCGTGTCCAGGGACAGGGCGGTGAATCCGAGGCGGAAGGCGGGCGTTCCGGCGCCACGCGCTGTGACCTGGACGGCGAGGGGCATTCCGGTTTCGCCGTCCACGGCGATGGCCACCTGGCCTACCAGGGTGGCTTCGGACCGGGGTTCAAGCAGCAGGTTGTAGGCCGCCCGGCCGGCTACTTCCACATCGGCTCCCACTGTCACGGCCGTGGTGGGGTCCACTTTCTCCAGCAGGTGCCGGGCGAGGTCCTCCGGCATCGGCATCATGGATTCCGCCGGTGAAGCGGTCGGTGCGGGAGCGGCGGGATCTGCACCCTGGGCCTGCGGCGCGCCGAGCGGCAGGTCGGAGGCGTGGGCCGGCAGGGTCAGATGGGCGGCTGAGTTGTCCTTGGAGGAGTAGAACCACACGTCGCTGTCCCGGCGGATGACGTCACGTTCGGCAAGCCTGTCCACCACCTGGATGCGGGCTTTGGTGGTGCCGTCCATGTAGACGCGGGCGGTGTGCTGTCCGGAAAGGAATTCGACCACGGACGCGGCACCGCCTGCGGACGCGGGGTCGGATGACGGACCTGTGGAGGGCAGGGCGGGCAGCCCCAGGTCCGAGGACTGCTCAATGGTTCCGGAGAAGGCCAGCGTGTGGTGCGTCGCCGCCAGGGCCAGCACCTCCGCGGGCGTCTTCTGCGGGAGAGGGTCACCGGCGTTTGCGGGCAGGGTCCCGGCGAGCGCGGCGGCGGCGATCACCACCGGCCCTGCGAGGGCAGGCAACCAGCGCGGCCAGTTGCGGCCGCTGCGGCGGTTGCCGTGCTGTTGGAACGTTGAGTCGGTGCCCGTGGTCTCGGAGCCCATAGCTCAAGGTTACGCCTGTCCGCGTCCCGCCACACGGGCTATCCGGGCCGGCTCCGGGAACGGAGCCCACCGGAGCTGTACCGCGACGGAACTGTACCGCGACGGAACCGGGCGGGAAGACTACGCGGGAACGACGGTTCCTGCGCCGCCGTCGACCGTGATCTCCTGCCCGGTCGAAATCCTGCCGGTGGCATCGGGCACCCCCACTACCGCCGGGATCCCGTATTCGCGGGCCACCACGGCACCGTGCGAATTTGCGCCACCCATCTCCATCACCAGCCCGCCCGCGGTGAGGAACAGCGGGGTCCACCCGGGATCGGTGGACGGCGCCACCAGGATCTCGCCCGGTTCGAGGTGCGCCCCCACAGGGTCCAGGATGACCCTGGCAACTCCGGTGACTGTTCCGGCGGAGGCGGGGCTGCCGGTCAAGGCGCCTTCGGCGATGCCGCCGGCAGCCGCCTGCGCCGCCTCCGGCTCGGTCCCGTCGGAGAGCAGCACCCGGGGAATGTGCCGCCGCCCAAGCTCCCTGTGATAGTCAGCCCGGCGCTCCGCCACCAGTGGGCGCAGCCGTTCACCGGTCTGGCCAGGGCCGTTGGGGCCAGGTCCGGCAGCCATGTCCAGGGCCTCACGTACCTCAGCGAAGTCGAGGAAGAAGATGTCCTCGGCCTGGTCAAGGGTGCCTGCCGCCTCGAGGTCCGCCCCCACATGCTGCAGCTGCCGGCGTACCTCTGCCAGTCCGAGTACCAGTTGGTATTTGGGCAGTTCCCGGAGACCTGCGAAAAGCCAGGCCCTGCGGAGCGCGGCGCGGACCAGGGCTCCCCGGAGCCGCCCCCGGGCGCCTGCTTCGGCAGCCAGCCGTTCCACCTGGGCTTCGGCGGCCTCGGCGGCGTTGCTGAACTGGACGTCGGGTGCGAGGTCCGGGTCCTCCAGCCGGAGGTAGTTCGCCAGGACCCCCAGGATATGGGCGGGGTCGTCGGACCAGCGGGGCATGCCGACGTCGATCTCGGCGACGGCGCGGTGCCCGTACCTGTCGAGGAATCTGCTGAGCCCGGCCTCCAGCCGGGGCGGAAGGCCGCCGTCCCGGTGCGCTGCTGCCAGCGCGGCCGTGTCTTTCCCGGCCAGGAACGCACGCGACCCTGGATCGTCCCGAATGGCTGCAGCCAGCCGCCACAGCTCCAGGTCCATATCCGTGGTGACGTTGTTGGGCAGCCCGCGGAGCACACCCTGGAGGTCCTCCCACCGGTTTCCGCCGAGCAGCTTTCCCGCCACTGCCAGCAGGCCGAACCCCAGGGCAGCCAGGGGCAGGATGGCAGGAACGATGGTGAACAGCCGCCGCTGCAGGAGTCCCTCGGCGTGCGCCAACCGGTCCCTGGCTGAGGGCACGCCTGCTGCCTGGGCCGTGGCCCCCAGGTCGAGTTCGAGGGCGGCTTCGAAGTCCCGGGTGAACCGGTCCAGGCGCCGGAGCGCGGCCTGCGGGCGGAAGATCCCGCGGAGGACTGCTTCGGGCACGCCGGCACGGGCTGCGGCGGGGAGGATGCGGCGCAGCAGCGGCAGGGGCGTCCGCAGCGTGACGGCGAACGAGGGGTCGTCGAAGAGCCGGCGCATCACCGTTGCGGAGCGGGCTTCCATGACGTCGAACACCCGGGGAAGGATTGCCCGGCCCACGGTGCTGCGGATGGGGGTGGTGAAGTCGATGAAGATCCGCTGCCCGGCATCGGCGTATGCCGGCGGTCCCTCGCGGGGGTCTGCGACGGGAATTTTCGCTGTCCGTGCCACGGACGAGGCGATCTGCCGGATGGCTGCCCGGCCCATCGGGGTGATGGGACGGGTCAGGCCCTGGGCGAGGCTGAAGCACAGGAACGCCCGGGTCCCTGGGGCACCGTCCCGGCGGCGGAGCACGGGGTACAGGGTGGTGATGGGCCGGGACTGTGTAAGCCACAGCGCGCCGCCGCGGCTGATGGCCCATTCGAGGTCCTGCGGCGCTCCGAAATGCTGCTCCGCCTTCAGGCCAAGCCGGGCCAGATCGGCGGCTTGCCGGTCGGTGAGGCAGAAGCCGGCGTGGTCCGCGGCGGCCACGGTGTGGGTGCCGCCGCCGGGCACGGCAAGGACGGCGATCTTCTTGTCGCCTTGCCGCCGCTCAACGACGCGACCGGCAGCGGGGTCCACCACAAAGTGGTCCGGATTCACCGCACCGGACACTACGGCTTCCCCCAGGCCAGGGCTGGCATCGATGACTGCCTCGTTCCTGCGGCCCGATACAGGGTTGGCTGTGAAAAGGACCCCGGCCGTCTCCACATCCACCATCCGCTGCACCACCACCGCCAGGGCAACCTCGGCGGGATCGATGCCCAGGCTTGCCCGGTAGGTGGTTGCCCGGTCGGTCCACAGCGACGCCCAGCAGTTCCGGACGGCTTCCAGCACCGCCACGGCCCCAACGACATTCAGGTAGGTGTCCTGCTGCCCGGCGAAACTGGCAAAAGGCAGGTCTTCAGCGGTGGCTGACGAGCGGACGGCCACCGGCACGTCCGGCCCCATCTGCCCGTAGGCGCGTTCGACGGCGGCGCTCACCTCCGGCGGCAGCGGGGCGGACACGACGGCGGCACGGGCCTTCGCGGCCAGGGCGGGAATATCCAGGGCGGGAATATCCGGGGCTGGGATCCCGAGGGCGGTGGCTTCCGGGGCTGCGCTGTCCGGTTGGCCGGGCCCGCCCTGCGCCATCCGCAGGGCCGCCTGGACGGCTGCCAGCTCCGGATTTACTGCGTCCGGAACCCCGGTCACCAGTCGGTAAGCCTCCGTGGTGAGGCAGAAGCCTTCCGGCACAGGAAGCCCGGCGGACATCAGTTCGCCCAGGTTGGCGGCCTTGCCCCCCACTTCGGCGAGCATTCCGGCGCTGAGGCGGCGCAGGTCCACCACCAGGTCCGCGCCGGACGCGGCAGCGGTCCCGCCGCCCTGGGAGGATTCCGGGTGCTGCATGATCGCACCTCCACGTGTCAGTAGCTGACGGGCCCGGCCGCGGCGGGATCAGGCGGCGTCGGCGTCGCCCAGGATGGGCCCGAATCCGGGCCTGTCGGCCAGGCGGGGATCCGCGTGGTCCGGGACCACCATGACCGGCCCCTTGGCGTGGTGCAGCACGCCGTCGGAGGTGGAGCCCAGGAGCATGCCGGTAAACCCGCCGCGTCCCCGGGTGCCGACCACCACCAGTTCAACATGCCGGCTCTCCCCCACCAGGACGTCCACGGGCGAGCCGTCCTTCAGTTCGGATTCGGCGTCAAGGCCGGGATAGTGGCTGCGGAGCCACGCCATGCCGGCGTCCAGCGTGACCTGGATTTCGGCAAACAGCGCCTTGCGGTCCATGGGCGCGGGCACCCAGGCCAGTGAACCGCTGTACTGGGGAACGGCGCACACCACCCGCAGCTTTGCGCCGAGGCGTTCCGCCTGGTCCGCGGCGTCCAGGACCGCAACCCGGGCCTGCTCGGAACCGTCCACGCCCACCACCACCACGTTCTCCACGAGCTGGTGCCCGGACTTGGCCTGCTCGGCCAGGACGCGCCTGTCCTCGGTGGTTTCACCCAGCCGGTCCGAGCAGATAAGGGGCACGGTGACGGTGGGGCATTTCGCGTGAGCGGGCAGGGCGCTGCTCACGGATCCCAGCAGCCGGCCCACAAAGCCGCCGCGGCCGCGGGTCCCGAAGACCAGGAGTTCGGCGGTTTCCGACATTTCCAGCAGTACGCCCGAGGCATCGCCGTTCTCCACTGATGCGCTGACGTCGATGCCGTAGCCCGCAACCTTGTCCATGGCCTGCTTCACGATGGCCTCCGCACCCTCCCGGATGACGGAATCATCCACCGTGGCGTAGCCGCCGTCCAGGCCGGAGGCAGCGAAGATGGGCACCGAGTACGCGGTCACGATGTGCAGCGGACGACGACGGCGCCGGGCCTCGCGCGCGGCCCATACGAGGGCGCACTGGCCATGGTCGGAGCCGTCCACGCCCACGACGATTCCTTCAGGTGCGGCGGACGGGCCACCACCATCCCGCGCCGGGTCCGGATGCAACTCTTGTGCGCCCATGGGGCCGCCTCCTTGCGCTACTGCCTGATGTTCCGGCCATTCTGCCAGAAAGTGGAACCCTCCCCGTGCACCCCCGGCCGCTGCCGGAACTGTGCGGGCGAGAACCGCTTCCAGTTCTCACTATTCCGCGTCCGAAGGACCATAGCAAGCCTGCTCAGGTGCGGAATCCACAGGTTATCCACAGTTTTTCCACACCTGCTGGGAAAGCGTGTTCAGCGCCCGAAGAATGTTTACGTTTTGGGCTATCCACGGCCGGATTTGTTCTGTAGTCTTCTGGACATTGTTGGTCCGGGACGCCGACAGTAACTTCCGTTCGACGGCTGCCCGGGACCACTGTGCGGCCTTGCATTTGGGGCAACGGGACCGCACCCGCCAGCGATGACGCCGGCACCTGCAGAAATGTCGAAGGAGGGAAACAGCAGTGTCAAACATGCCTGGAAATGCCGGGACCGAACAGACCACCACGGTGATCATTGGCACCGGGCTGTCCGGACTCGCTGTGGCGGCCGAGCTGCGCCGCAGGGGCATCGACTCCATTGTGGTTGACGGCCTGGACACCTTCGGGGCGACGCCACCCGCCGTCACCACCTCACTGCAGCGCATCGACACGGCAGATTCCGCGACGCTCCAGGAGCGCAACGAGATCCTGCGGCACCTCCGCAACTACGCCGCCAGCCACGACGTCGATATCCGCAGCACCCGGGCCCTGCAGCTGACCCAGGTGGACGGCACCCCGGAAAGCGCAGCAAGCCCGCAGTGGCAAGTGCATACCCCCACCGGCGTGCTGGTGGCGGACCATATTGTCCTCACCCGCTGCGCGCAGAGCCAGCTTCGGCGCATGCTCAATGACTTTGGCATCGCTGTTGGCCGGAACCTCGCCGCGGCCATGCGTGCCATCGGCATCTACCTGGTGGGCGTGGGAGAGCTGATCACGCCGTCGCCCAAGGAGGTGCTGCGCCAGGCAAAGACCGTTGGCCAGGCCATCTCCGCCAAGGTCAACCCGGACAGCACGGCCTTCCCGGCGACGGGAAGCCTGGCCATGCTGCCCTGCTAGCGGCCTGCCGAACGCACCGGGAGGCAGCAGCCCCCGGCGGCCGGGCTCCTACTCGCTGTCAGGTTCCTCATCGGCGCCGCCGGAAAGGCGGCGCCTGGCCAGCACTGCAAGCGCAACCAGCAGGCCTACTGCCACCACCGCAAAGATGACGATGCTCCACTGGAACGGCTGCCCCGAACTTGCCGGTTCGGCAGGCGCCGTGGCTCCGGGCTGGGCGGTCCCCGCCCCCGGGACGGCACCGCCCGTCGTCGTACCGGCACCGCCTGTGGCTGTTCCGCCGGCCCCTTCGGCCGCCGCGGCAGCCGTGAACTTAAACGTCCCCTCGATGGGGTGCGAATCGGAGCTGACCACCCGCCAGGCCACCGTGTACCCACCGGCCGGGCCGCCCGGGCGCAGCTTCTGCGACGCAACGTTGTCCACGATCTCCACCGCACCGTCAGCCCATTCGGCGCCGGCGGCATCCTTGACCGAGATTGACGCCCCGATGCCCAGCGGCTTGTTGTTGAAGGTCACCGAAACCTTCCCGGGCGGCACTGGGACTGACGCGCCCTGGGCCGGGCTGCTGGATTCTGCGGCGTCGTGGGCGGCTGCCGGACCAGCCAGGCCCAGCGAGGCGGCCAGGACGGCGGCTCCCAGCAGAAGGGCGCGGAAATGGCGGAAGGGACGCATGGTGCACTGCTCCTTGTGTTGGCTTCCTTACAGACTAGGTGAAATTGGCGGCCGTCCCGCCGCCTCCCCAATAGGATGCAGGTATCCCCACATCATTCCCCGGAGGACTAATGCTTAAGCAAGGCTCTGCCCTGGACCGGTATTTCAAGATCACCGAACGCGGCTCCAACCTCTCCCGTGAGATCCGCGGCGGGTTCGCCACCTTCTTCGCCATGAGCTACATCGTGGTGCTGAACCCGCTCATCCTTTCCGGGGCGGACTCCAGCGGCAACACCCTCGGGTTCACCGCCGTGGCCGCGGTCACGGCCTTCGTGGCCGGCATCCTGACCATCCTGATGGGGGCATGGGCCAAGCACCCGTTCGCCCTGGCAACCGGGCTGGGCGTCAACGCGTTCGTGGCGGTCACCGTCGCCACCAACCCCGGGCTGACGTGGCCGGACATGATGGGCCTGGTTGTGCTCTCAGGCGTGACCATGCTCATCCTGGTCCTCACGGGCTTCCGCACCGCCGTCTTCAAAGCCGTTCCGGACGGGCTCAAGACGGCGATCGTGGTGGGCATCGGCCTCTTCATTGCCCTGATCGGCCTGGTCAACGCGGGGTTCGTCCGCCGCATTCCCGACGTCGCCGGCACCACCGTCCCCGTGGGCCTCGGCTTCGACGGCAAGCTGTTGGGCTGGCCCACTGCGGTATTCGTGCTCGGCCTGGTGCTCACCATCGCCCTGGTGGTCCGCAAGGTCAAGGGCGCCATCCTGATCGGCATCATCACCTCCACCGTGCTGGCCGTCATCCTGGAAATGACCCTGCACATCGGCCCCAGCGTGCAGCCTGACAAGCCGTTCAACCCGCAGGGCTGGTCCCTGGTTTCCCCCGCGTTCTCCGAGTGGGCCGCGCCGGACCTCTCCCTGATCGGCAAGGCCAACCCGTTCGGCGCCTTCGAGCACCTGGGCTTCGTGGCCGCCACACTCCTGGCTTTCGTCATCCTGCTCAGCATCTTCTTCGACGCCATGGGCACCATGGTGGGCCTGGCGAACGAGGCCGGCACGGTGGACGAGCACGGCAACATTCCCGACGTCGACCGCGTCCTGCAGGTGGATGCCCTCGGCGCCATCATTGGCGGCGGCGCGTCCGTGTCCTCCAACCAGATCTACGTTGAAGCCGGCGCGGGCATCGGCGAAGGCGCCCGGACGGGCCTCGCCTCGATCGTCACCGGCCTGCTCTTCCTGGTGGCCATGTTCTTCACCCCGCTCATCAACCTTGTTCCGTTCGAGGCAGTTGCCCCCGCCCTGGTGGTGGTGGGCTTCATGATGGTGTCCCAGGTGGGCAAAATCGACTGGCAGGACTGGGGCATCGCCATCCCGGCGTTCCTGACCTTCACACTGATGCCATTCACCTACTCGATCGCCAACGGCCTGGGTGCCGGCTTCATCAGCTTCGTGCTGATCCGGACCGTTCAGGGCAAGGCCAAGGAAATCCACCCCCTCATGTGGGCCGTGGCTGCAGCGTTCCTGCTGTTCTTCGCCATCGGTCCCATCGAGGCCGCCCTGGGCATGTAACGCCGCCTGGCGTGCTCAGCAACCCCTGGGTCAGACAGGGGTGTTGGGCGCCAGGCCCTCGTCGCCGGACACCTGCCGGGCTTTCTTTTCCCGCAGCCGGTCAAGCCGGTTCATCAGGGGAGACGTGGTGGCGCCATGGATCACGATGGACAGTGCCACCACCAGGCCAACGAAGCCCCACAGCCACTCCGCCTGCCCGGCAAAACTGCCCTTGCCCAGCGCGTATGACAGGTAGTACAGCGAGCCGATCCCGCGGATGCCAAAGAAGGAGAGGGCAATCCTTTCCCGCGGGCCGGTCTTTCCGCGCAGCAGGCTCAGCCAGCCTGCCAGCGGGCGGACCAGCAGCAGGAACGCCAATGCCACGAGCACCTCGGCCATGCCCATCCCGGACAGGAGCCCGCGGGCTATGGCGCCGCCCAGCAGGACCAGTATGACCACGGTCATGAGCCGTTCCAGTTGCTCCACATAGGAGTGCAGGACGCGGTGATAGCCGTGTGTCCGTTCGGCGGTCCGGATGGTCACAGCGCAGACGAAGACGGCGATGAAACCGTAGCCCTCCACCATCTCGGTCAGGCCGTACGCCAGGAAGGTGGCCGCCAGGGCAACGAATCCCTCCGAATGGTTGGACAGCCGCAGGCTTTCCGTCCGGGCCGAGAAGAAGAGGCGTGCCAGCAGCTTTCCGGTCAGGAATCCCGCCAGAAGGCCGACGGCCAGCCGCCACAGGACATCCAAACCGAACCATTCGGGAAACCAGGCCGCCGGGTCCGAGCCGGCGATGCTGATGGCGATGGCCAGGTACACGAAGGGAAAGGCGAGCCCGTCATTGAGTCCCGCTTCGGACGTGAGGCCGAACCGTACCTCGTCTTCCCTGTCCGTACCCTCGTCGTCGTCGGCCGGCTCCCCCACTTGCACTTCCGAAGCCAGAACCGGATCCGTGGGAGCGAGGCCGGACGCCACGAGCAGCGCTGCGCCCAGGCCGAGGCCCAGGAACCACAGCCCCAGCAGCGTGAGCAGCAGGATGCACAGCGGCATGGCAATTCCCAGGAGACGCCACGTTGTTGACCAGCCCCTGCGCCCCAGGGGCCGGTCCAGTGCCAGGCCGGCGCCCATCAGGGAAACGATCACGCAGATTTCCGACAGGTGCAGGACAAAGTCGCCGTGCGCCAGGGGATCCGGATCGGGCAGCGTCGGGATCAGGGCGAACGCCGCCATCCCGGACCCGAGGAAGACCATCGGCATGGAAAACGGCATGTTCCGCAGCAGTTTAGGGAGCACGGCGGCAACGAAAACTGCCACGCCTGCCACGGCGAAAAGGATGTTGGGGGCTTCAAACACGCGCTGTTCTCCAGCCGGTCAAGGCGCCGGGAAGGCGCAGTCAACGTGATGCGTCCCGGGAGGGATTGCTCCACCTTAACCCCTTCCCTCCACCGTTCAGCCCCGTAGACTGCGGGCTTCCCCGGTCTCGGACCTCGCCTGGGTGGAACCATCCCTTCCCCGGTTCTTGGATTCCAGACAGGACGACGGCGGTCCTGCTCGCTTTCGCGGCGGCCATGCGGTGAGCTTGAAGCATGGCTTCCTTAACCCCCGACGTCGACACCCCACCCAACGCCTGGACCGGCAGGTTCGATGGCGACGGGCCGGAGCACCGGCGCTGGTGGCAGGCGGTGGAACCCTGCGCGGACGGGGCGGCACGAGGCCACGACGGACCTCGGGGCGCCTTGGCTGAGGGCCGGCCGGCGGTCCTGCTGGGGTTCTGCAGCGACGAAGGAGTCCGCCGGAACAAGGGCCGCCCGGGTGCGGCTGCCGCCCCCGCCGCAATCCGCAAGGCACTGGGACCGCTGGCTTTCCACCTGGACCGGGCAGTGCACGACGCCGGCGACGTCACGGTGCAGGGCACCGACCTGGAAGGCGGCCAGGCCCGGCTGGGCAGCGCTGTGACGGCCCTGCTCGACGCCAACCGCCTGACAGTGGTGCTGGGCGGCGGCCACGAGACCGCCTACGCCAGCTACCTCGGCGTCAGCGGGTCCGGTGCCGTCCGGAACGGCAGCCGGCTGGGCGTCCTGAACCTCGACGCCCATTTTGACCTGCGCGACGAACCCGCCCCCAGCTCGGGGACCCCGTTCCTCCAGATGGCCCGCGCGGAGGCCGGCACCGGCCGGGAATTCCGGTACGCCGTCGTGGGGATTTCCGAGGCGAACAATACCCGGGCCCTGTTCGACACCGCGGACCGCCTGGGGGTCCGCTATCTGCTGGACGAGGACTGCGAAGCGGGCCGGGTCGGGGAGTTCGTGGCGTCCTTCCTCGACGGCATCGATGTCCTGTACCTGACCATCGACCTGGACGTGCTTCCGGCGTCGATTGCACCCGGTGTCAGCGCACCCGCAGCCTACGGCGTTCCGCTGCCTGTCATCAGCGCGGTGTGCCGGCAGGTTGCCCGGAGCGGGAAGCTCCTGCACTGCGATGTGGCGGAACTGAACCCGGAGTTCGACCTTGACCACCGAACCGCCCGCGTGGCGGCGCGACTGGTGGACACGCTGCTCCGCTGACCGGCCTTCCCTCCAGCCAGCATTTCGGGGTGCCGGACGGCCTCAGGGCTTGGGGAGGTACCTGCGTTCCGGCCGCCCCACCCCGTATTTCAGCCGGACCTCCAGCAGCCCTTCGTCGTGCAGGTACTCCAGGTAGCGGCGCGCGCTGACCCTTGACGTGCCCAACTGTTCGGCAACCTCGGCAGCCGACAGGTCGCCGTCGGCCCTTTTCAAGGCGCCTTCAACCAACCGCAAAGTCTCTACGCTGCACCCCTTGGGCAGTGGCCGCTGGGCCGCAGCGCTATCCAGCCCGAAAACCTTGTTGACGTCTGACTGCTCGGCCACGTCCTTGGACGAATCGAGGCCGTGGTAGGCGCTGCGGTAGTGGTCCAGCCGCTCCTGCAGGTCAGCCTGGGAGAAGGGTTTGATGAGGTAGTGCACGATCCCGCCGCGCAGCGCTTTGCGCACCGTTTCGACCTCGCGGGCGGCGCTGATCACCAGCACATCGAGTTCCGGCGCCACCTCCCGCAACCGGTGCATCAGGTCCAGGCCGTTGATGTCCGGAAGGTGGATGTCCAGCAGCACCAGGTCCGGCTGGAGGCGTTGGGTTTCGACGACGGCCTGGGCACCGGTGTGCGCGGCGCCCACCACGGTGAAGCCCGCGGTGCGCTGGATGAAGCCGGCGTGGACTTTGGCCACCATGAAGTCGTCATCGACTATCAGGACCTTGATCATGCGTGTGCACCTTTGTTGAAGCGGGCGGTGAAGACCGCCCCGTTGTCGTTGGCCACCGCCAGGTCGCCGCCGGACCTGCGGCACACCACGCGGGAGAGGGCCAGTCCGAAGCCGCGGCCGCCTTCCCGCCGGGCATCCTTGGTGGTGAAGCCCTGCCGGAAGATGTGGTCCGCTGCGTCGGCGGGAACCCCGTGGCCATTGTCCCGGACCGTCACCACCACCTGTCCCTCACCATCTTCCACCAGCACACGGACGGCTGCCTGCGGGAGCCCGGAGACGGCGTCGAACGCGTTGTCCACCAGGTTCCCCGCCACTGTCACAAGGTCCCGCGACAGTTCCTCATCCACAGGCCGCAGGGACGACGCCGGATCGAGCTGGAGGGCGACGCCCCGTTCGGTGGCGAGGCTCGACTTGGCGATGAGCAGCGCGGCCAAGGCCGGATCCTTGATCCTGCCCGTCACCTCGTCGCTGAGCCGGGTCCGTTCCACGGTTGCCCCGTTGACGAACTGGACCACGGAATCATAGTCTCCGATCTGGATCAGCCCCGAGATGACGTGCAGCTGGTTGGCGAACTCGTGCGCCTGAGCGCGGAGGGTGTCGGTGGCGGTCCGGGTGGCGCCCAGTTCCCGCTCAAGCGAGGACAGCTCCGTCCGGTCACGCAGGGTGGTCACCGATCCGATCCCGCGGCCCCGAGACTGGATGGGGACCCGGTTCAGGACCACCAGCCGCTCCCCCACCAGCACCAGCTGGTCCGGGTCCGGCTGGTCGCGGGTGAGCACAATTTTCAGTGCCGGGTCCACCGGAAGGGACGCCAGTTTCCTGCCCACACAGTCCGCGGGCAGGCCGAGCAATTCCCTGGCGCTGTCGTTGGCAACGGTGATCCGCTCGTGCGGGTCGAGCGCCACCACGCCCTCCTTCAGCCCGTGCAGCATGGCCTCGCGGTTCTCCACCAAGCCCGTGATCTCGCTCGGTTCCATACCGAGCGTCTGCCGTTTGACCCTGCGGGACAGCAACAGTGAACCAGCGACGCCGAGGACGCTTGCCACGCCCACATAAGTCAGCAGGTTGGGTACGGCGTCGCCCAGCCGCTCCAACGTGGTGGGATAGTTGCGGCTGATGGACGCGATGCCGATCATCTTGCCGCTATCGTCCAGGACCGGAACGTGCGCGGACAGCACTGCTGTTCCGTTGGTGGTCAGCACCCCGGTCCAGGCCCGGCCTTCCATGACCCGGCTTTCGCCGAGCGCCAGCTGCTGTCCCAGCAGGCTGGGATCCGACGCCGTCACCACGGTCCGGTCCTTCCGGGCAAGCGCCACCTGGGAGGATCCTGAGACGATCCGCACGGACTCGGCCACTGCCGGGAGTGCTGCACCGCCCCGCGGGGCGGCCGCCGGAAGCAGCTCGCGGACGGCAGGGTTGGCGCCGAGGGCTTCGGCCGCGGACAACGCCCGGCGGCCTTCCACGCGTTCGAAGGCTGCGGCGGACTGCGCCAGCGAGATGGCCACCACCGCCACCAGCACGGCCAACACGATGAGCAACTGCAGCACCAGGTATTGCCCCGCGAGGGACATGCCTCTTCGTCGAGTCACTGTGGCTGGTCCTTTATTGGCTTCACGCGGCCACCGTCCCGGCCGCAATACGTGGGAACTATATCCCACCCGCGGCGCCACCGTGGCGCGGAAGAATGCGGGGTGGGACTTCGGAAACGTGAACGCAATGTACTTAACTTTCTCTGCGTACATAAGAGTGACCGGCATCACGGCCGGCCATAGCATCGGTTGCACCAGTCAGTCTTGCTGATCGTTTTTCATGAGAAGAGGAACCCCATGCGCCAGATCCGCGCATTGCGAATTGCCGCCGTCGCTGCCGGCATCGCCCTGATGGCCACCGGCTGCGGTGCCACCGGCAAAAGCTCCACCGGTGCCGAGAGCTCCGGCGCCGCCGCCAAGCCCGTCACCGGACTCCAGATCATGGTCCCCAACACCCCGGGCGGCGGCTACGACACCACCGCCCGCGCCGCCGCGAAGGTCCTCGACGACGAGAAGATCTCCACCAACACCGAAGTCTTCAACCTTGCCGGCGCAGGCGGCACCGTGGGCCTGGCCCGCGTTGTCAATGAAAAGGGCAACGGCGACCTGACCATGCTGATGGGCCTGGGCGTGGTGGGTGCCAGCTACACCAACAAGTCCGAGTCGAAGCTGACCGAGACCACTCCGCTGGCACGGCTTATCGAAGAGCCCGGCGCCATCATGGTCAGCAAGGACTCCCCGTACAAGACCATCGACGACCTCGTGAAGGCGTGGAAGGCAGATCCGGGTTCCATCGCGGTCGGCGGCGGCTCCTCCCCGGGCGGCCCGGACCACCTGCTGCCCATGCAGCTGGCAGGTGCCGTGGGCATCGACGCCACCAAGGTCAACTTCGTTTCCTACGACGGCGGCGGCGACCTTCTCCCCGCGATCCTCGGCAACAAGCTGGGCTTCGCGGCCTCCGGCGCCGGCGAGTACCTGAAGCAGATCGAATCCGGCGAGGTCCGCGTCCTGGCCACGAGCGGCGAGAAGCGGCTCGACGGCGTCGACGCCCCCACGCTGAAGGAATCCAACATCGACCTCGTCTTCACCAACTGGCGCGGCATCGTGGCCCCTCCGGGCATCAGCGAGGAGGACAAGTCCTCCCTGATCGCGGCACTGGAGAAGATGCACGGCACCGAAGGCTGGAAGGAAGCACTGAAAACCCACGGCTGGACCGATGCGTTCATCACCGGTGACGAGTTCAAGAGCTTCCTCACCGAGCAGGACAAGCGGGTGGCAGACGTCCTCACCAAGCTTGGGTTGGCGTGACATCCCTGACCACAGGCCTTAAAGGCCGCGCCGAGCTGGGAGTCTCACTCCTGCTCGGCGCGGCCGGCGTCCTGGTCTTCCTGGACGCCAACGGCCTGGTAACCCCTTATTCGAAGTCTGACCCGGTAGGGCCCAAGACCGTTCCGTTTATCGTGGCCGGAATGCTGGTGGTCTGCGCCGTACTGCTGGCCATCAACGTCCTGCGCGGCGGCAAGGGAGAGGCCGAAGGCGGCGAGGACGTCGACCTGGAGCACCCCGCCGACTGGAAGACCATCCTGCCACTGGCGGGGGCCTTCATCCTGAACATACTGCTCGTCGACTGGGCCGGCTGGGTCATTTCCGGCACCGTCCTGTTTTGGGGCAGCGTCCTGGCCCTTGGGAGCCGCCATTACGTCCGGGACGGATTTATTTCCGTGGCATTGTCCCTGCTGACCTTCTACGGCTTCTACCTCGGCCTGGGCATCGCACTGCCGGCCGGCCTCCTGGAAGGAATCCTCTAAATGGACGTCTGGTCCTCCCTCATGGACGGCTTTGCCACCGCCCTGACTCCCATGAATTTCATGTATGCCGTCATCGGCGTCATCCTGGGCACCGCCGTCGGCGTGCTTCCCGGCCTGGGCCCGGCCATGACCGTCGCCCTGCTGCTCCCGGTCACCTACGCCCTGGAGCCCACCAGCGCCTTCATCATGTTCGCCGGCATCTACTACGGCGGAATGTACGGCGGCTCCACCACCTCGATCCTGCTCAACACCCCCGGTGAATCGTCCTCGGTGGTGACCGCCATCGAGGGCAACAAGATGGCTAAAGCCGGCCGGGCCGCGCAGGCGCTTGCGACGGCGGCCATCGGCTCGTTCGTCGCCGGCACCATCGGCACGGCGCTGCTCGCCGTTTGCGCACCGATCGTAGTGAAGTTCGCCGTCAGCCTCGGCGCTCCCAGCTACTTCGCCATCATGGTGCTTGCCCTGCTGGCCGTTACGGCGGTGCTCGGTTCATCGCGGCTGCGCGGTTTCGCTTCCCTGGGCCTCGGCCTGGCCATCGGCCTGGTGGGAATGGACTCCGTCACCGGCCAGCGCCGGCTGACGTTCGGCCAGCCGCTCCTGGCGGACGGCCTGGACATCGTGGTGGTGGCGGTAGCCATCTTCGCCGTGGGCGAGGCACTGTGGGTAGCGGCGCACCTGCGCCGGACACCGCTGCATGCGATCCCCGTAGGTCAGCCCTGGATGGGCAGGTCCGACTGGAAGCGTTCCTGGAAGCCGTGGCTGCGGGGTACCGCCTTCGGTTTCCCCTTTGGTGCGCTCCCTGCCGGTGGGGCCGAAATTCCCACCTTCCTTTCCTATGTCACGGAAAAGCGCCTCAGCAAGCACCCTGAAGAGTTCGGCAAGGGCGCCATTGAAGGTGTCGCCGGCCCGGAAGCGGCCAACAACGCTGCCGCTGCCGGCACCCTGACCCCCATGCTGGCCCTGGGCCTGCCCACCAACGCCACGGCAGCCGTGATGCTCGCCGCCTTCACGTCCTACGGCATCCAGCCGGGCCCGCAGCTCTTCACCAGCCAGGGACCCCTGGTCTGGGCGCTGATCGCCAGCCTCTTCATCGGCAACTTCCTGTTGCTGATCATCAACCTGCCGCTGGCACCGATGTGGGCCAAGCTGCTGCAACTCCCCCGCCCGTACCTGTACGCAGGCATCCTGTTCTTCGCCACGCTGGGCGCCTACTCGGTGAACCTGCAGGCCTTCGACCTGGTGATCCTGCTTGTGCTCGGCGCACTCGGGTTCATGATGCGGCGCTTCGGCCTTCCCGTGCTGCCGCTGATCCTCGGCGTGATTCTGGGTCCGCGCATTGAGGGGCAGCTGCGCAAGACCCTGCAGCTGAGTGCAGGCGACCCCGCCGGCCTGTGGAGCGAGCCGATCGCCGTCGGGATCTACGTCATCATCGGCCTGATCCTGCTGTGGCCGTTTGCCTACAAGCTGATCCGCCGCAACCGTCCGAAGAACAGCCCGCTGCTTCCGGCGAACTCCGGCGCAGCAGACTACAGCGACTGAACCGCCGAGCGCGGACCACGAAACCAAAGGAGACACCATGACCATCGTGGTGGGATACGTCCCAACACCCGAAGGCGAAGCCGCCCTCACCCAGGCGATCGCCGAGGCCCGCAGGAGCAGCACCACCCTGCTGGTCATCAACTCCTCCAGGGGTGACGCCCTGGTGGACAACCGCTACGCCCAGGAGCAGGAGATCCAAAGCATCGAGGACCGTCTTGCCACCCAGGGCATCGACCACGTGATCAAGCAGCCGGTCCGTGGCCACGATGCCGCAGCGGAAGTCCTCGACGCGGCCGAGGAGCACAACGCCGAGCTGATCGTGATCGGCCTGCGCCGCCGGACCCCTGTGGGCAAGCTGATCATGGGCAGCGTCTCCCAGCGCATCCTGCTGGAAGCCGACTGCCCCGTCCTGGCCGTCAAAGCGGGTTAGCGAACCGGCGCCTAAGCACCCGCGCGGTAAAGCTCCTGGCGCTGGCGGCCCAGCCCTTCCACCTCCACCTCCACCACATCCCCCGGCTGGAGGTAGGGGAAGCGGCCGCTCAGCGCCACCCCCTCCGGAGTCCCGGTGATGATCACATCACCGGGCTCCAGCCGCATGTACTGGCTGCAGTGGTGGACGAGCGTTGCCGGGCTGAAGATCAGTCCCCCCGTGTTCGAGTCCTGGCGCACGTCCCCGTTGACCCAACTGCCCAGGGCCAGGTTTCCGGCGTCCACATCCCCTGCCGGAACCAGCCACGGGCCCAGCGGCGTGGACCCGGGAAGCGACTTGCCTTTGGTCCACTGGCCCGCCGCCCCCGGGATCTGGTATTCGCGTTCGGAAAGGTCGTTGGCCGTGACGTATCCGGCGATGCACTCCCGGGCTTCCTCTTCGGACGCGAGGTAGCTGGCCTCCTTGCCGATCACGATGCCGAGTTCCACTTCCCAGTCGTACTTACGGGAGTGCGGCGGGATGGGGGCAGGATCGCAGGGTCCCGTGACAGTGTTGGCTGGCTTGAGGAACACCACGGGGATTTCCGGGGGTGCGGAGCCGGATTCGGCCGCGTGGGCCGCGTAGTTCATGCCGATGCCCACCACCGAGCCCGGCCGGGCCAGCGGAGCGCCAATACGGAGGTTCCCGGCATTCTCAAGGAGTGGCAGTTCCCCTGCCGCCAGGGCTTCCCGCACCCGGTCCAGGCCGCCGGCGGCAAGGAATCCGCCGTCCACATCCGTGGTGAGGGGCAGCAGGCTGAAGTACCTGTCGGTGCCGTCCGCTCCGGGAACCAGTACTGCCGGCTGCTCCTCGCCGGCGTTGCCCAGGCGCATGATTTTCATGGCGGATCTCCTTTGATGGCGGGTTGCGGGCCGGGTGCTCCGTGCCCCACTCCATCGTCGCGGATTGCTGCCGTGCACCGTGAACCGGCGGTTTATGACCGGCGATAAGAGAACAGACATCTGACATCCGGCCCGCCAGCCGGTAAACTGTTGTAGCTTCAGGCAAAATTACAGAAAGTTCAGCACATGAGTACAGCTACCTTGGAACGCCGTCCCGCCGCCTTCGGCCTTGCCGAAGCGCCCGCGCGCCGGTCCATCGACCTGGAATTCTCCAGTGCCAGCGACGTCCACACCGGACTGGAAGGCGCGGTTGCCGAGCTGATCAGCGTGGCAGCACAGGATGCTTCGTGCGGGATTTTGGTGACCCGCCACTACCCCGGGCGCTACACGGTTGCCCTGGACGAGTCGGTGCCGTTCGGCCAGACGTTCGAGGCCATCGCGGCCTGACAGCGCCGCTGCCGCCTCAAAACTCAAAAACGCGAAAATCCCCGCCCTGCCGTGAGGCAGTGCGGGGATTTTCGTTTGGTCCGTTCCGTGGTGCGGGCCGTAATGCTAGCTGCGGCGCACCTGCACGCCGTCGGACTTGAGGAAGAGCTGCTTCTCCGCCGGCCCGGCCGGTACAAGCCAGAGAACGTTTCCGCTCTGGGATACTTCTTCCACCTCACCGGCGGCTACCACATGCGCATGCTTCATGATCTCGACGTGGTCGCCAACCTGGAGTGATTTCCAGTCGGATACCGCGGCGGAATGGGCATGGCGCCTCGACAGGACTGCCCCACGTGCTTTCATTTGAACTACTACCCCTTTGTATGCGTTCTGCCGTCACAGCGTCTTCGGTGTGACTTTCACTACACCTTCAGTTCTACTACACTCCGCGTGCCACCGGCCGCCGTGTCGGACAAAATTCCAACTGATGGACGCGGAGTGCGCAGACGCTGAAGATTCTTCGGTGTCAGGCGAGCGTTCCGACGGCGGATTCGGCTGCCCTGAGCACGTCGCCCGAGGAAACGAGGCGGTCAGCCGCTTCGAGTTCCGGCGAGAGGAAGCGGTCCGTTCCCGGACCGTCCACGACGGTCCGCAACGCGGCCACGACGGCGGTTCCCGCCGGTCCCGGCGTGAGGGCGCCGCCGGACAGTTGCGTGCGCATGTCCAGCGCCCGGGCCGAGGCCACCAGCTCGATGGCCAGGACACGGCGGAGGTTCTCCACAGATTTGCGGAGCTTCCGGGCAGCATGCCAGCCCATGGACACGTGGTCCTCCTGCATGGCGGAGCTGGGGATGGAGTCAACGGACGCGGGCACTGCCAGCCGCTTGTTGTCCGAAACCAGGCCGGCCTGGGTGTACTGGGCGATCATCAGGCCGGAATCCACGCCGGGGTCCGCGGCAAGGAATGCCGGCAGGCCGTGCGAACGCGCCGGGTCCAGCATCCGGTCCGTGCGGCGCTCGGCGATGGAGCTGAGGTCGGCCACGGCGATGGCCAGGTAGTCCAGGACGTAGGCCACCGGGGCGCCGTGGAAGTTGCCGTTGGAGCTGACGCGCCCGTCCGGCAGGACCACGGGGTTGTCGATTGCCGCGGCGAGCTCGCGGGATGCCACCAGCTCGGCGTGGTCCACGGTGTCGCGGACGGCCCCGGCCACCTGGGGTGCGCAGCGCAGCGAGTACGCGTCCTGGACCCTGGAGTCCCCCACCCGGTGGGACGCGACGATCGGGGAGTTGGAAAGGACCCGCAGCATGTTGTCCGCGCTGGCGGCCTGGCCCGGGTGCGGCCGCAGGGCGGCGTGCAGTTCAGGCAGGAACACCTGGTCGGTGCCCAGCAGTGCCTCGACGCTGAGCGCGGCGGTGATGTCCGCCGTCGTCAGGAGTTTGCGGAGGTCGGCGATGGCCATCAGCAGCATGCCCAGCATGCCCTCGGTGCCGTTGACCAGCGCCAGGCCTTCTTTCTCGGCGAGGACGACGGGCTCGATGCCGTGGTCTGCAAGCAGCCCGGCGACAGGTTCCTCACCGCGCCCACCGTAGCGGACGCCGTCGGGCCCTTCCGCCTCGCCTTCGCCCATCAGCACCAGGGCGCAGTGCGAGAGGGGTGCGAGGTCGCCGGAGCAGCCCAGCGAGCCGAACTCGCGGACCACCGGGGTGATGCCGGCGTTGAGGACGTCCACCATGGTCTGCAGGACCACCGGGCGGACGCCGGTGCGGCCGGATGCCAGGGTCTTGGCGCGCAGGAACATGATGCCGCGCACCACCTCCCGCTCAACGGCCGGCCCCATTCCTGCGGCGTGGCTGCGGATCAGCGACTTCTGCAGCTGGGTTCGCAGATCGTTGGGGATGTGCCGGTTGGCCAACGCCCCGAAGCCGGTGGAGATGCCGTAGGCCGGGGTGTCGCTGGCCGCGAGGCCGTCAATGTGGGCGCGGACCCTGGCAACGGTGTCCAGGGCGTCCTGCGAGATGGTCACCTTGGCGTTGTGGCGCGCGACGGCGAGCACATCCTCAGGCGTAACGCCGGCGGATCCGAGGGTGACGGTCAGCGGTTCGTGGGTGGTGAGAGTCATGATTCCTACTTCGGTGGTTACTCCCAACCAGGTAGCAGCAGATGTCGTTATGAGCCTTCAAAACGACATCTGCTGCGACTCAGTTGGGTCAGCGGCATGATGTGGTTAGCGGGTCTCGTTCATGGGGATGCGGACGCCGCGTTCCTTGGCGACCTCGGCGGCCCGGTCGTAGCCGGCGTCGACGTGCCGGATGACGCCCATGCCGGGATCGTTGGTGAGGAGGCGTTCGAGCTTTTCGGCGGCGAGGTCGGTACCGTCGGCCACGGAAACCTGGCCGGCGTGGATGGAGCGGCCGATGCCGACGCCTCCACCGTGGTGGATGGACACCCACGTGGCGCCCGAGGAGGTGTTGAGCAGGGCGTTCAGCAGCGGCCAGTCGGCGATGGCGTCCGAGCCGTCGGCCATGGCTTCGGTTTCCCGGTACGGGGACGCGACGGAGCCGGAGTCCAGGTGGTCACGGCCGATCACGATCGGAGCCTTGACCTTGCCTTCCTTGACCAGGCGGTTGAACAACAGCCCGGCCTTGGCGCGCTCGCCGTATCCCAGCCAGCAGATGCGGGCGGGCAGGCCTTCGAACTCGACGCGCTCTTGGGCGGCGTCGATCCACTTGTGCAGGTGCTTGTTCTCGGGGAAGAGCTCCTTGATGGCTTCGTCGGTGACGCGGATGTCCTCCGGATCACCGGACAATGCCACCCAGCGGAACGGGCCGAGTCCCTCGCAGAACAAGGGGCGGATGTAGGCGGGGACGAAGCCGGGGAATTCGAACGCCCGGGTGTAGCCGCCCTTGCGGGCTTCATCGCGGATGGAGTTTCCGTAGTCAAACACTTCGGCGCCGGCGTCCTGGAACTCCACCATTGCCTGGACCTGGCGGGCCATGGAGGCCTGCGCCTTCTTGGTGAATCCCTCGGGATCGGCTGCCGCCTCGGTGTGCCATTCCTCCATGGTGATGCCCTCGGGAAGGTAGGACAGGGGGTCGTGGGCGCTGGTCTGGTCCGTGACGACGTCGATGGCCAGTTCGCCGGCCTGGTGGCGGCGGAGCAGTTCCGGGAACACTTCGGCGGCGTTGCCCACATAGCCCACCGACCAGCCGCGGCGCTCTTCCTTGGCCTTGAGCACCTTGGCGATGGCGGCGTCGAGGTCTGTTTCAACCTCGTCCAGGTAGCGCTTGCCGGCGCGGCGGCGAAGGCGGGTTTCGTCGACGTCGACGATCAGGCAGGCGCCGTCGTTGAGGGTGACGGCGAGCGGCTGGGCGCCGCCCATGCCGCCGCAGCCGCCGGTCAGGGTCAGGGTTCCGGCGAGGGGTCCTTCGGCGGACCCTTCGCCGGCCGGAGCGGGGCGGCCCGCGGTGTCCTGCCGGGCGTCCGCGAGTTTGCGTCCGACGGCGGCGAAGGTTTCGTAGGTGCCCTGCAGGATGCCCTGCGTGCCAATGTAGATCCAGGAGCCGGCCGTCATCTGGCCGTACATCAGCAGGCCTTCGGCTTCGAGGCGGCGGAACTCGGGCCAGGTTGCCCAGTCGCCCACCAGGTTGGAGTTGGCCAGCAGGACCCGCGGCGCCCATTCGTGGGTGCGGAACACGCCCACCGGCTTGCCGGACTGGACCAGGAGGGTCTCGTCCTTTTCCATGGTTTCGAGGGTGCGGGTAATGGCGTCGAACGCTGCCCAGGACCGGACGGCGCGGCCGGTGCCGCCGTAGACCACAAGATCGTCCGGGCGTTCTGCCACCTCGGGGTCCAGGTTGTTCATCAGCATGCGCAGCGGCGCTTCGGTCTGCCACGACTTGGCGGTGAGCTCAGTGCCGCGGGCTGCTTTGACCGGGCGGGCACCGGTGGTGAAATCGGCGGGTGCCATGGTGGCTCCTTTTCATTGTGTGTCTGGTTCTGCGGAAGTCCGGGACGGGAAAGTTCTTCTGTATCTACTAAAGCCCTTTGGTAACGGGCCTTACAGGGGTTTTGCGGCGGTGCTGTCCGGGATTCCAGACATGCCCGCCTCCCCGCGGTGCCCTATCACTTCGAGTCCCTAACAGGGGGTTTTAGGGACACGATGTGATGGCGCAAGTGGGGCTATTTGGCGGGCCGTCCGTGGATGCGGACGGACAGTTCGTTGGCCACTTTTTGCACCCGGGCGGCCAGGACGGGCCAGGAGTCCGCGGCAACCTTTTCCTCCAGGAAGGTGACGGCCACCGCGGCGGTGGGCCAGCCAACGTGGTCGGTCACGGCTGCGGCGATGGAGCCAAAACCGGGGGTCACCTCGCCGTGTTCCGTGGCGTAACCGCGCTGCCGCACCTGGTCCAGGTGCGAGGAGAGCGCCGAGTACTTCATGATGGGTGATTCGGTTTCGTGCCTTGCAGTGAACGCGGCGGCATTGGGGTACAGCGCGCGGACCTGCGATTTCGGGAGGGCCGCAAGGATGGCCCGGCCGCTCGCGGTGAGGTGGCTGGGAAGCCGGACGCCGACGTCGGTCACCAGCGACGGGCGGTTCTTGGCCCGCTCCTCCACGATGTACAGCACGTCCCGGCCGTGGAGGACAGCCAGGTGGGCGCTCTCCCCCAGCGCGTCCACCAGCGACGCCAGCAGGGGCCGGCCCAGCCGGGAAAGTGGTTCCTGCCGGGAGTACGCCGAGCTCAGCTCGAAGGCGCTGATCCCCAGGCCGTAGCGCTGCTCCTCATGCAGGTGCAGGACAAATCCGTTCGCCTCCATCACCCCCAGCAGGTGGTAGACACTGGAGCGCGGCAGGCCCAGCGACGAGGCGATCTGCGAGGCGGCCATCGGGCCGCGGCGGGAGGCCAGCAGCTTGAGGATCCGGAGCGTGTTCTCGGCAGCAGGGACCTTCGACGCCGGCCTGGCATCTTGCGCCGGCTGTTCCGCTGCCCTCGGCATCGTCTCCATGGCAACCATCCGCACTCCCTTCAGCGGGATCCGGCCGTGTCCGGGATCCCATACTCCAGCATGCACCTTCATCAGGGCTTCAAAGTTGCTGTTCAGCCTGGCTCTGTCTGGGATTCCGGACAAGTGGAACATGCAGATCCGGCATTCCGTGGCCTAGGCTGGCCTGCATGACCGACTACGACCCGCGCCTCGTAGATGTGTATGACCAGGACAATCCGGACGGGCCCGACCATGATTTCTACCGCGGCCTCGCCGGCGAAGCGTCTGCCCGGAGCGTGGTGGATTTGGGGTGCGGCACAGGCATCCTCACTGTCACTCTTGCCTCAGTGGAACGCTCGGTGGTGGGAGTTGACCCGTCAGCATCGATGATCGGCTTCGCCCGCAACCGGCCGGGTGCTGCCCACGTTGACTGGGTGGTGGGCGACAGCAGGAGCATCCCCGGGACGGGCTACGACTTCGCCGCCATGACCGGCAATGTTGCCCAGGCGATTCCGGGCGCCGCCTGGCCCCGGACACTTCGGGACCTCCGGCTGGCAATGGGGAACGGAGGAACGCTGGCCTTCGAAAGCCGGAATCCGGCAGTGCGCGCCTGGGACAACTGGGCATTCGATGACAAACGACGGGACAGCCTGCACGGGCCGTTGATCGAGCGTAGGACTGTCTCCGCACCGGCACCGGGAGTCGTGGAGCTTCAGACGTCCACCACGTTTGCCGCCACCGGTGAATGCGTCGACGAAACGCAGCAGCTGGCATTCCGCGACCGCAACACCATCACCCGTGATGTGCGCGCGGCGGGTTTCGCCGTGGAGGCGACCTACGGCGACTGGATCCGTACGCCCTTTACCGATCACGCGCCCATCATGGTTTTTGTCTGCCGCGCCGTGTGATGGGGCGTTGACGGTTTACCGGCAGGGACCGGATGTCCAGCCATTCGTGGATAGGCTGCGCTTCATGGATGAGAAAGAGACACTGCACCGCTACCTCCGGGTCCGGCGGGACAATTTGGTGGCCAAGCTCGATGGGCTGGGCGAGTACGACGCACGCCGCCCACTGACATCCACCGGCACCAACCTCCTGGGCCTGGTCAAGCATGTGGCCAGCGTGGAGCTCGACTACTTTGGTGTTGTCTTCGGCCGGCCCAGCGGGCGGCGCCTTCCGTGGCTGGACGCCGACGCCCTCCCCGATGCGGACATGTGGGCCTCCGCTGATGAATCCCTCGCGGACATCCTCGAGCTGCATCGGTTCGCCGGCGAGCACAGCGATGCCACCATCGAAGCCCTGCCGCTGGATGCAGTGGGGTCGGTGCCATGGTGGCCGGAGGAGCGACGCCAAGTCACCCTGCACCAGATCCTGGTGCACATGGTGGCCGAGCGGGCGCACCACCTGGGCCACGCGGACATTCTCCGGGAACTGATCGACGGGACGGCAGGCCAGCGCCCCGGCGACCCCAACCTGACGTCACGGTCACCGGAGGAATGGGCCAGCCACCGGGCTGACATCGAAAGTGCAGCGCAGGCCGCGGCAGCTGAAGGGCGGGAGTAGCCGACCCACCGCAGGCGCCGTGCTCACTGACCAGGGCCGCCCGGACAGTCTGAGATCAAAGACACCAAGCCCGCGTGAGGCTCATCACGGCGTCCCCGGAAGTGGTCTGCTGGTTAGCGGCTCCCCTCCCAAAGACGAGAAGGTAAGTGTATGCAACAAGCACCATCCCCAACCCGGAACGAAAGCCGCACCGGACAGCAGACGCGGGCAGCCGCCGTCGGAAGCGTCCTGAACCGCGGGCTGAACGTCCGCCACATCCGGTTCATGGCGCTGGGCTCGGCCATCGGCACCGGCCTCTTTTACGGCTCCGCTTCCGCCATCCAGAAGGCGGGCCCCGCCGTCCTGCTGGCCTACATCATCGGCGGCGCCGCAGTCTTCATGGTGATGCGGGCACTGGGCGAGATGGCCGTGCGGCACCCGGTATCCGGCTCCTTCGGCCAGTACGCCAGCCGCTACCTCGGCCCGCTGGCCGGCTTCGTGACCGGCTGGACCTACGTGTTCGAGATGGCGATCGTGGCCATCGCCGACGTCACGGCTTTCAGTATCTACATGGGCTTCTGGTTTCCGCAGGTAGACCGCTGGATCTGGATCCTGGCCATCATCTGCTTCCTGGCCGCCCTGAACCTCCTCAGCGTCAAGGTCTTCGGCGAGCTCGAGTTCTGGTTCTCGCTGATCAAGGTGGCAGCCATCGTTGCGATGATCGCCGGCGGAGCAGCAATCATCGCCTTCGGTTTCCAGGCCGGCGGCTCCAGCGTGGCACCGGGCCTGGGTAACCTGGTTGAGCACGGCGGCCTGTTCCCCAACGGGTTCGGCGGGCTCCTGGCATCCTTTGCCGTGGTGATGTTCGCCTTCGGCGGCATCGAAACCCTCGGCATCACCGCGGGCGAAGCGGCCGAGCCCAAGAAGGTCATCCCCAAGGCCGTCAACACCGTTCCGGTCCGCGTGCTGCTGTTCTACGTCCTCACCCTCGGCGTACTCATGAGCCTCTTCCCCTGGAACGAGGTGGGAAGCAACGGCAGCCCGTTCGTCCAGATCTTCAGCGGGCTGGGCATCCCGGCCGCGCCCCACATCCTGAACGCCGTGGTCATCACAGCAGCGCTTTCGGCCATCAACAGCGACATCTTCGGTGCCGGACGCATCCTCTTCGGACTCTCCCGGCAGGGCCATGCACCCGCCGCCTTCGGGAAGGTCTCCCGGCACGGAGTTCCGTGGATGACGGTGGTCATGATGACCGCGATCCTCCTGGTGGGCGTGGTCCTGAACGCCGTCATCCCCGAGGACGTCTTCCTGGTCATCGCCTCGATCGCCACCTTCGCCACCGTGTGGGTGTGGGTCATGATCCTCGCTTCCCATGTGGCAATGAAGCGGGAAATCAAGCACAGCGGACTCCCTGCGTCGGAGTTCCCCTCGCCATGGTGGCCCGCGGCATCGGTGCTGACCATCGCATTCATGGCACTGGTCATCGTTGTACTCGGCGCCTTCGAGGACACCCGGATCGCCCTCTACGTCGGCGCAGCATGGCTGGGACTCCTGGTCCTCGGCTACCGCCTGTGGGTTAAGGGTGACGGACGACGGCGGGCCCACCTTGAAGACGAAACCTCGCCGCCGCCGGTGGTCGGGGCTGCCCGGGGCACCCGGGCGGACTGAGAGCGGCAAGACAGCGCCAGGCGGCTCCTCCCGGGGCTAAGATCAGGCATGGTTCATGCCTCCAGCCTCCTGGCGTTCGCGCTGGCCTCGGTGGTGCTGATTGCTGTCCCCGGCCCCAGCGTTCTGTTCGTCATCGGCCGGTCCCTGGCCCTGGGCTGGAAAGGCGGCGTCCTGACTGTGCTGGGCAATGCCTGCGGCCAGCTGCTGCAGGTGGCTGCTGTCGCGCTGGGGGTTGGCGTGCTGGTGGCGCAGTCGGTACTCCTCTTCAGCGCAGTGAAATTCGCCGGGGCCACCTACCTGGTCTACCTGGGCGTCCAGGCCATCAGGCACCGGAAAGTCCCCGCCGGTTCCGAAGGCCGTGCAACCGCCACCCGGCCGCGGCGGCTGGTGGCGGAAGGGGCGGTGGTGGGTGCCACCAACCCGAAGTCCGTGGTGTTCTTCGTGGCTGTGCTCCCGCAGTTCGTCGACTATCCGTCGGGATCGATTCCCCTGCAGCTGGGGGTCCTCGGCGCGGTGTTCCTCATCATTGCAGTGGTTTCCGACAGCCTGTGGGCCGTGGCCGCCGGAACCGCCCGGGAATGGTTTGCCCGGTCGCCGCGCCGGGTTTCCACCGTCAAGGCCACCGGCGGCACGCTGATGATCGG
Source organism: Arthrobacter sp. Leaf137 (assembly GCF_001423525.1). Lineage (GTDB taxonomy): Bacteria > Actinomycetota > Actinomycetes > Actinomycetales > Micrococcaceae > Arthrobacter. The sequence goes on from NZ_LMOI01000002.1 coordinate 313,879, forward strand.
CCTCGGCGGGACACTGGCCCTGACGGGCAGCAAATCCTAGGAAACACCCGCACCCCGGCATGAAGCGTAGCCACCGGACCGGCCGGCCCAGACGGGAAGCACAGCAACACAGCTGACCGGAGACGCAACGGTGCCCGGCCCCTTCGTAAGGGACCGGGCACCGTTTGCGCCTGCTAGGCCGAAGCCGCGGCGGACCGGACCGCCTCGGCGAGTGACGTCGTCGGGCGTCCGATCAGCTTCCGCAGATCGCCGGTGCTGACCAGGAGATCGCCCCGGGCGATGCCCAGGTCCGAGTCTGCCAGGATCTCCGCAAACGCCTGCGGAACACCCACCTGGGCCAGGAGGCCTGCGTAATCGCCGCTGGGCATGTTGTTGTAGCTGATGTCCGTGCCCGTGGCCGCGGTGATTTCCGCGGCAAGGTCGGCCATGCTGAAGGCGTGGTCGCCGCCAAGCTCGTACACCTTGCCGGCCTGGCCGTCGGCCACCAGCACTGCTGCGGCCGCCTGGGCGTAATCCTGCCGCGACGCGCCGCTGACCTTGCCGTCGCCTGCGCTGCCGGCGATGGCACCCTGCGCGAGGGTCCCGGGCAGCTGCTCCGTGTAGTTCTCCAGGTACCAGCCGTTACGCAGCAGGGCGAACGATACGCCTGATTCACGCAGCAGTTCCTCCGTTGCCTTGTGCTCGTCCGCCAGCTTCATGCCGGTGGTGTCCGCGTTGGCGATGCTGGTGTAGGCGAGGAGTTCCACGCCGCCCTCGGCCTTGGCGGCCTCGATGACGGTGCGGTGCTGCTCCACCCGCTGGCCCACTTCACTGCCGGAGATCAGCAGGACGCGGGTGGCACCCCTGAGGGCAGCTGCCACGGAGTCCGGGTCGGAGTAATCGACGGAAACGACGCGGACGCCCTTGGCGGCGTAATCCGCCAGCTTGTCCACGGAGCGCCCGGCGGCCACGATGTCACCGGCAGGAACGTCGCGCTCCAGCAGTGCTTCGAGGACGTGGCGGCCCAGGTGTCCGGTGGCTCCGGTAACGACGATGCTCATGGGTGGGTCCTTTCGGGGTGTTTACTCTGTCGAAGGGCACAACCATGCCCCTGTGTGGTTACTTCCCGAAAGAGAGTACGCACTTTGAAGTAAGGTACTCACCCCGCCGTAAGGTACTGACCCGGCGGTAAGCTGATGCCATGGACGCAACCCTGCAGCCCGCTCCCCTTCCGCTCAGCTTTTCCGGCGGCGTGTTCCCGGCCGGCTGCCCCAGCCGGACGCTCCTGGACCACGTCACCAGCAAATGGGGCGTCCTGATCCTCATCGCCCTCTCCGAGGGGTCGCAGCGCTGGAGCGAACTGCGGCGAAGGGCGGAGGGCATCAGCGAGAAGATGCTGGCCCAGACCCTGAAAACCCTGGAACGGGACGGGCTGGTGAGCAGGGACGCACAGCCTGTCATCCCGCCGCGGGTGGACTACAGCCTGACGGAGAAAGGCTACGAACTCAGCGCACTGCTGGTGCCGCTGGTGGCGTGGACCTTCGACAACGCCGAGGAGATCATCAACGGCAGGGCATGAGATAAGGCGCACAGGATGGTTCGCGTCCCATGCAGCCCGGTTCCACAGTGCCGCCTGCTCCGTGACCTTCCCGTGTCCCCCTCCGGGTAGTGCTGCATTTAAACCTGAGTACCTGTTACTGGTGTGACTGGTGTGATTAGCGCCTAGCTTTGGCGTAAGGTGCACGCCGGGATTAGGAGGACCATCCTCTGCTGGGGAGCGTTCCGGCACCAGGCACCGCGACTGAGCGGCAAGCTGCCGCCTGGGAGTTGGTACGCATGGATACGAATAATGTCCAGGACCTGTCCGGCATGGGCCGCCCCATCAGCCTTGGCTCAGCGGTGGCGCTGGGATGGGGCAGGGCGGTTGAGGCACTGCGCCCCCGCAGCCCCTACCGGATCGGGGATGCCGTGCTGGGGGACGATCCCTTCAACGGCAGGCACGAGGGGACTGTGGTGACGCAGGAGGGAACCACTGTGGGCGTCAAAACCGTCCGCGGGCTCTTCTTCTACGACCACCGGCAACTGCGAAGGCTGGACTGACCGCCGAAGCGGCCAGCCCAGCCTGGCATTTACTGCTTCGCCCACCGGTTGGCGAGCAACGGAAGTCCTACTTGGCCGACCAGCCGCCGTCCATGGTGTAGCTGGCGCCGGTCACCATGCCGGCGTGGTCCGAGGCCAGCCACGCCACCAGGGACGCCACTTCCTCCGGCTCCACCAGGCGTTTGACGGCCGCCTCCGTGAGCATCACCTTGGCCAGCACTTCGGATTCGGGGATGCCGTGAACAGCCGCCTGGTCCGCGATCTGCTTTTCCACCAACGGCGTCCGGACGTAGCCGGGGTTGACGCAGTTGGACGTGACGCCGTGCTCGCCGCCCTCAAGCGCCGTCACCTTGCTTAGCCCCTCCAGGCCGTGCTTGGCGGATACGTACGCGCTCTTGAACGGGGAGGCGCGGAGCCCGTGCACCGAGGACAGGTTGATGATGCGGCCGAACTTGTTGGCGTACATATGCGGCAGGGCGGCACGGACCAGGAGGAACGGCGCCTCCAGCATCAGGGCCAGGATCCTGCGGAACTGCACCGGATCGAACTCCTCGATGGGGCTGATCCGCTGGATCCCGGCGTTGTTGACCAGGATGTCGCAGTCCAGGCTCAGGGTGGCGAGCGAGTCCACGTCCAGCAGATCCACGGCCCAGGACGTGCCGCCCACTTCGTCGGCGAGGGCGGCAGCCGCTGCCGCGTCGACGTCGGCCACCACCACTTTCGCCCCGCGGGCGGCCAGTTCCCGGACGCAGGCCGCGCCGATGCCGCCGGCACCGCCGGTGACCAGGGCCTTCCGGCCATTCAGTTCGTGTTCCATCTCAAAATCCCTTCGTACGCGCGGACTGTCGTGGTGCCGTGGCGGCTCAGCGCGCGGAGGCCTTGAGCAGACCCTCGCGGGCGGCGTCGGCCCTGTCCACGTCCTGCAGCGCAATCCCCTTGGTCTCGCGCAGGCTCAGCACGGCGAACGCCGTAATGGCACAGGCAACCACCAGGTAGATGGCGGTGGGGAGCCAGGAACCGGTGTCCTTGAGCCACTGGGTAGCCAGCAGCGGCGCCAGCGAACCGGCGAAGATGGACGTCACCTGGGATCCGAGCGAGACGCCGGCGTACCGCATCCGGGTGGGGAACAGCTCGGCCATGATGGCGGGCTGGCCGGCATACATGAAGGCGTGCAGGCACAGGCCGATGGTTACGGCGAGCACAATGATCACCGCGTTGCGGGTATCGAACATGGGGAAGGCGAAGAACGGCCAGGTGGCGCCGGTGATTGCACCCACCAGGTAGACGGGCTTGCGGCCCCAGCGGTCCACCAGGCGGCCCACCTGCGGGATTACCAGGAAGTGGATGACGTGGGCGATCAGCAGCGCCAGCAGCAGGGAGGAGGTGTCGTACTTGTGGACGCTCTTCAGGTACACGATGGCGAAGCTGACCACCAGGTAGTACATGATGTTCTCGGCGAAACGGAGGCCCATGGCCTGCAGGATGCCCTTGGGGTACTTCCGGATGACCTCGCCCACGCCGTAGCTGACAGCTTTCTCCTTCTCCACGAGCTCCTTGGCTTCGAGGAAGATGGGGGCTTCGGAGACGTGCCGGCGGATGTAGTAGCCCACGAACACGATCACGGCGGAGAGCCAGAACGCTACGCGCCAGCCCCAGCCGAGGAAGGCCTCGCTGCTGAGGGTGGAGGACATGATGTAAAGGACCAGCGTGGCCAGCAGGTTGCCCACCGGCACCGCGGCCTGCGGCCAGCTCGACCAGAAGGCACGGGTCTTGTTGGGGCTGTGTTCGGCCACGAGCAGGACGGCGCCGCCCCATTCACCACCGAGGGCAAAGCCCTGGATGAAGCGCAGGAACACCAGCAGGGCCGGTGCCAGGTAGCCGATGTCGGCGAAGCCGGGGAGGCAGCCCATCAGGAACGTCGAGACGCCGATGATCACGATGGTCAGCTGCAGGGTGGGCTTGCGGCCCAGCCGGTCGCCGATCTGGCCAAAGACAATGCCGCCCAGCGGACGGGCTACGAAGCCCACCGCGTAAGTGATGAAGGCCTGGATGATGCCGTCCAGCTCGTTGCCGGTGGAGGGGAAGAAGTACTTGCCAAAGACCAGGGTGGCGGCCGTGGCATAGAGGAAAAACTCATACCATTCCACCACGGTGCCCACCATGGAGGCGGCCACGATCTTCTTTAGTCCTCCACCCTTTGTGGGGGTTCCGGCGCCCTGGTTGGCCGGGCGTTCTCCTACGCTCACTGGTTTTCTCCTTAGTGTCCACGTTGACACGTGCTGTGATCTCCAGCACAAATGACTACCCTGAGTATTCCTGCACAAACTTGCGCCTTCAATGGCCAAACCAGCACCCACTGTGTGCACAATTGCAGATATGAATGCCAACCCCGATGATCTTTTGGTCCTCCTTGAGGTGTCACGTTCGGCGAAATTCACGACGGCGGCACAGGCCTTGGGCTTGAACCACACCACCGTTTCACGCAGGATCGCGTCGTTGGAGAAGTCGCTCGGCGGGCGCGTCCTGGCGCGGGCGGCGGGCGGCTGGGAGCTGACCGAGCTGGGCGGGAGGGCGGTGCGCGTGGCCGAGCAGGTGGAGGAGGTCCTGGCCACGCTGGGACCCGGCGGCCGCGCACCCGACCCCATTACCGGCGTCGTACGCATGACGGCGACGGACGGTTTCAGTGCGTACATTGCCGCGCCCGCGGTGGCCCGGCTGCGGCGCGCGCACCCCGGGCTGAGCGTGGAGGTGGTCACCATGACCCGGCGTGCGCTGCAGCAGCGCTCCGGCCTGGACATCGAAGTGGTGGTGGGTGAGCCGCAGGTGCACCGCGCGGAGGCGGTCCGGCTGGGTGAGTACATGCTGGGGATGTATGCCTCCCGCGCGTACCTGGCGGAGCATGGCACACCCGCCACCGTGGCTGACCTCAACGGGCATCCTCTGGTCTACTTCGTGGATTCCATGCTGCAGGTGGACCTCCTGGACGCCCCGAGGCGCCTGGTTCCGGCAATGCGGGACGGGCTCACGTCCACCAACGTCTTCGTCCACGTTGAAGCGACCCGCGCCGGCGCCGGCATCGGCTTCCTTCCATGTTTTATGGGCGACCTGCACGATGACCTGGTCCGGCTGCTCCCGGACCGGATCGCCGAGCTGCTCCCCTATTGGATGGTGCTGCGGCCTGATTCGATGCGCCGCCCGGCCGTTGCCGCCGTCGTCCAGGCCCTGCGCGAACAGGTGACGATGCACCGGGAGAAGCTCCTGGGAAGGGGCTAATCCTCCGGAGGTGCCGGAGGGTCGTGGCGCACCGGGATGCCGGCAGCGAAGGCGCGGACCTGGGCGTCGTCCCAGATGTGCGCCGGTACTGCCCCGCCCAGCAGCCTGCGGGCCAGCTTGGGGTCGTCACCGAAGGGGACGTCGCTGCCGGCCATCACCATGTTTCCGTAGCGCCGCCCCTTGAGCATGGCGGGATCGGCGATGATCAAGGTGTGTTTGAAGGAAGCGGCGATGGTGGCGGCGTCCTCGCGGGCATTCTTCAGGTCCGGGGCGTCCCCGGAGTTCACCACGTACATGCCGCCCGGGGCAAGGACCCGGCGGACATGCTGGTTGAACTCGGCGGTGGTCAGCGGCCGCGGAGTGAAAGCGCCGGCGAAGACGTCCCGGATGATGAAGTCGCGGGTATCCGCGGTGAGGGTTTCGGTCACCTCCCGGGCCTCCCCCACCCGGATCCGGAGCAGCGGCGCCTTGGGCAGGTCGAACCAGCCGCGGACGTACCCGGCGAGCTTGCCGTCGAGTTCCACCACCACCTGCCGCGCGTCCGGGTAGGCTGCGGCGAAGTACCGCGCGAGGGAGCAGGCTCCGCCGCCGAGGTGGAGCCCCCGCAACTTGCCCGGGTTATCGGCGGCCCCGCCCCGGGCGGACGAAACGTCCGACGGCGGCCAGCGGGACTCTATGAGCGCCGCAATCCAGCGCATGTATTCGAAGTCGAGGAACAGCGGGTCCGCGAGGTCGATATGCGAGCTCATGACCCCGTTGATTTTCAGGAGCCAGCCGCTGGAGTTGTCCTGGTCCGCGATCAGCTCGCAGTCACCGGTATCAACGTAGTAGACGCCTTCCACCGGACCCTTGGAACCGGGGCCCGGACCTTCCACGACGCCGGCCGCAGCACGTCCCCGGCCGCCCGGCTTTCCGCGTTTCGCCATTACCCGTGCCCCGCCTCAGTCATGGATCCAACCCTAGTGGAACTGCGGAGGCCTACTCCCCCGAGCCCTGCAGCGCCGTGGCAGCTCCCTGCCCGCCGCGGATGCGGTTGACCACGGCGGTAGTGGAACGCTCGGCCACGTAGTCCAGGATGGCCACCCGGCCGCCCGACTCCTCAACTGCAGGTGTCTCCGCCAGCATTTCCGGCGTGTAGTCGCCGCCCTTGGCGTAGACGTCGGGGCGGAGCTGCCGGATCAGCGGTTCGGCGGTGGGGGTGTCGAAAACTGTCACGTAGTCCACGCAGCTCAGGGCCGCCACCACTGCCGCCCGGTCCGCGACGGCGTTGATGGGCCGCCCCGGCCCCTTGAGGCGGCTGACGGAGTCGTCGCTGTTCAGCGCCACCACCAGGACGTCACCCAGCTGTTTGGCCTGGTTCAGGTAGCGGGTGTGGCCGCTGTGCAGGACGTCGAAGCAGCCGTTGGTCAGCACGATGCGCTGCCCCTCGGACCGGTGCAGGTCCAGTTGCTGCTTGAGCTCGTCAGCGCCCAGGGCAGTGTCCGCGAAGGCTGCCAGGTACCGGCTGAGCTGGCTGGTGCTGCACACCGAGGTTCCGGGCTGGTGCACCACGACGTCCGCGGCAGACTGGGCGAGGTCCAGGCTCGCCGTCAGCGGCAACCCGGCAGAGCGCGCCAGGGTCAGCGCCGCCACGAAGGTATCGCCCGCCCCGGAGGCCTGCTTCTCGGCAGCCGGACGTGCCCACGTGCGGTGGGTGGCGCCGTCGGGCCTGATGAGCACGGTGCCGTCCCGGTCCAGGGTGACCACCACCGCTGCGGCGCCGGTGGCTGCCAGCAGCGCCGGCGCCTGCCCGGTGACAGTGTCCGCCCGGTCCGGCCCTTCGGGGAGCCGGACATCGAGCAGCCGTGCGGCCTCCTGCGCATTGGGCGTGACCAGGTCCGGCCGCAGCGGCGCCCAGGGCCGTGGGTCATGGGAATCCACCACCACCAGCGGGCGGCGGTTCCCGGCAGCCCCGGCAGTGGCCAGGGCTGCCACCAGGCTTTCCTGCACGGGGTCCGCGAGCACGCCGTTGCCGTAGTCGCACACGAGCACGGCATCCCGGCGTTCGACGGCGGCGCTCACGGAGGAGGCCAGCGCAGCCAGCGCTTCGGCGGGCACGGTCCGGGCGGCGTCATCGATGCGGAGCATCACCTGGCCGCCGCTGCTGATCCGGATCTTGGTGGTGGTCACCATGTCCGGGTGGGAGTGCAGGTGCCGGACGTCGATGCCGGCCGCCTCGAGCTGGCGGCGCAGGTCCGCGCCGGCGTCGTCCCTGCCGATGATGCCGGCAACGGAGACCCGCGCACCCAGGGCGGCCAGGTTCATGGCGGTGTTTGCCGCGCCGCCGGGAAAGGAGTCCCGGACGGCGATGTCCACCACCGGCGCCGGAGCCTCCCTGCAGAGCCGCTCGATGGTGCCGCTCCACCAGCCGTCCAGCATGAGGTCACCGATCACCAGGACGCTCGGCTGCTCTGCCGCCAGCCGCCCGGGCAGCCATTCGGCGAGCGCCCGCTGGGTGGAAAGGTCGGCTGTTTCCGGGTTCAGGCCCATGGCTGGTCCTGTTCGGCGGAGGGCGCCGGCGGCGCGGCGATGTGGACCACCTTGACCTGGCTGAACTCGTCCAGCAGTTCGGGCCCGTAGCCGAACCCGGCTCCGCTGTCGCCGCGGGGCTGGGCTGCGCCGCCCGGAGCGCCGCCGAACACCGCATTGACCTTGACCGTTCCCACCGGCAGGGCCGCCACGGCCTGCTGGATGTGGGCGATGTTGCTGCTCAGGACGGTGGCCGCGAGGCCGTACTTGCCGCTGCACGCGAGCCGCAGGCCGTCGTCGAACGAGTCCACCACCTGCACCGGGGCAACCGGGCCGAAGGTTTCCTCCGTCATCACCTGCATCTGTCCGGTGCAATCAACCAGCACGGTGGCCGGGTAGAAGGATCCCGGGCCGTCCGGCAGGTCGCCTCCCTCCACTGCGGTGGCGCCGGCCCCGAGGGCTTCGGTGACCTGCGCGTGGACCTCGTCGCGCATCTGCCGGTCCACCAGCGGGGCCACGGATCCGTTGCTGTTGCGCCGCGCAGCCTCAGCCCGGAGCGCCGCGGTGAATGGTTCCGCGATGTCCCGGTGGACGTAGATCCGCTCCACAGCCGTGCAGATCTGGCCGCTGTTGCTGAAGGCGCCGATGGCGGCCTGCTCCGCTGCCCAGGCGGGGTCGATGTCGCGGTCCACCAGGAGCGGATCGTTGCCGCCGTTCTCGCGGAGCACGTGTGCACCGGTAAGGGTGCCCGCACGGGCAATCCGGGCGCCTGATGCGCTTGAGCCCACGTGCGCCAGTACGTCCACCTCGGACTGGGACAGCAGTGCGCCAACGGCGGCCCCGCCGGAAACGGTAAGGAACACTCCGGGCGGGAAAGCCGGCGCCAGGACCTCGCCAAGCGCCTCGCCCAGCCGCGGGCAGCGTTCGCTCGGCTTGTGGATGACGGTGTTGCCCGTGGCCAGGGCCGCACCGATCAGGCCGCAGGCCACGGCCACGGGATCGTTCCACGGCGTCAGGAGCACCGCGACACCGCGCGGCTCGGCCACGGTGAAGTCGGCGGCGAGCCGGTTGCCCCGGAGGCTGTGGCCCCGGTGCACCGGCGCAAGCTCGGCGTACTGCTCAAGGGTGGAAACAGCCGCTCCGATGCCGGCCAGCGCTTCCTCCACGGGCCGCCCGGTTTCGCTGGCATTGAGCCCTGCCAGCTCCTGCGCGGCGGCATCCAGCGCCCGGGCCGCAGCCTTGAGCGCTGCCCCGCGGTCCGCCGTAGCGGTGGCGGCCCATTCCGGCGCTGCCCTGCGGGCCACCTCCACGGCATGGTTCGCCGCTTCCGGGCCCGCTTCGGGGACTGTCCAGAGGACCTCGCCGGTGCGCGGGTCCGTGATGGTGATGCCGCCGGATTCGGCCGTGTCCCGGCCTGCTGGTGTGTCGATCGCTGTGGTGGGCATGGGGTTCCTCCCGTCGTGTGCGGACGTGGCCTGTGGCCGGGTTAGGGCTGGGTTTAGGGCCAGGACCCTTCTTCCTCGTGGCAGATCAGCATTTCGCGGACCTCGCAGCCCCGGGGCTGGTTCAACGCGAACAGGATGGCCTGGGCGGTGTTGGCGGGATCGTTCAGGCGCGAATCGTCCTGCGGCTTGTACTGTTCGGTGCGGTCATCGAAGAACCGGGTCTTCATGCCACCGGGGATGATGGTGGTCACGCCGATCTCTCCTCCGGTTTCCGCGGCGAGGGCGTGGCTGAAACCCACCACACCGAACTTGGAGGCGCAGTAGGCGGTGGCGTCGGCCACGGCGCGTTTGCCCAGCGTGGAGGCGACGGTAATGACTCGGCCGTGGGTGGCCTTCAGGTAGGGCAGCGCGGCGCGCACCACGGAGACGGTGCCCATCAGGTTCACCCCGATGACCTTCTCCCACTCCGTGGCCTCCACGTCGGCGAGCTTGCCGCAGCGGTCGATGCCGGCTGCGGTGACCACGCCGTCCAGGCCGCCCACCGTCCCAGCCGCCTCACGGACCGCCGCTTCCACGGCCAGCCGGTCCGCAACGTCCACTTCGAACGCCTTCACGCCGGACACGCTGCTGATATCGCGGTCCAGCACCACGGGCGTTCCGCCTGCCTTCAGGACGGCTTCGACGACGGCCGCCCCCAGCCCGGAGGCACCTCCGGTAACCAGCACGCGTCCGGGGTTGTTGGCATCTGCAGTCATGGTGTTCCTTTCAATGGGGAATCAATCTTCGGGTGTTGTGCGGTTGGGTGCGACACGTGGGTGGATAGGGGTAATCAACCCACCTTGGCGAGCGCATCGGCCAACCCGGTGGTGGACCGTGCCGGATGGTAGGGAACAGTCACGCACCGGCCGCCCCAGCTCTCCACGAGCTCCGCTTCGGGCAACCGGGAACCTTTGTAGTCACCGCCCTTGACCCAGATGTCAGGACGAAGCCGGTCCAGGGCAGCTTCCGGAGTGTCCTCGTCGAACACCATCACGGCGTCCACGCACTCCATGGCCAGCAGGAGTTCGGCCCTGTCCTGCTGGCCGATGATGGGGCGCTCCTGGCCCTTGAGCCGCCGGACCGAGCTGTCCGAGTTCAGGCAGACGATGAGGCAGTCGCCGAGTTCACGGGCGGCGGCCAGCGAGCGCACGTGGCCGGCGTGCAGCAGGTCGAAGCAGCCGCCAGTGGCCACCACCGTTCCACCGTTGCCGCGGACGGCGCGGGCCAGCAGCAGCGGCTCGGTGGGGCGCCGGAGCGGTGCCGGCCCATCCGCCGGCCGTTCCACCGACGTACCGGTTGATGCCGATGCATCCCCGCCGCCGTCCCGGGGCCCGCCGTGGTCCGTGCTCCGGTCAGGCAAGGCAGAGACACCACCGGCGCCCAGGAAGTCGGCGGCATCGTTGACGGCCAGTTCCGCTGCCTCGGGCAGGGCGCTGCCGGCCAGGAGGTGGACTGCCAGCCCTGCAACGAGGCGGTCGCCGGCCCCGCAGGGATCCCCGGCTTCCACCCGCGGCGCCGGAACATCCAGTGGGGACACGCTGTCCCGCTGCAGCAGCACGGCCCCTTCTGAACCCTTGGTCACCAGGACCGCGGTACTCTGCCAGCGTTCAAGCAGGATGCGTCCGACGACGGCTGCCGGGTCGCCGGGCGCGCCGTCACCTGGGGCGGTGCTTGCGTAAGCGGCGGCGGCTTTTGTGGCCTCCGCCAGGTTGGGTGTTACGACGGCGACTCCCGGCACCGGTTCCGGGCCGGACGGATGCGGGTCCCAGATGACGGGCACTTCCGCGGTGCGCCTGTTAAGCAGGCGGCGCAGCTCCGGGCTGGCCGCCACTCCCCTGCCGTAGTCGGCCACGATGATGGCACCGGCTTCCGCCACGGCGCGAAGCATGGCAGGCGACATCGCCGGTACCGGTGGCCTGCCGCACCCCTGGTCGAAGCGGACCACGGCATGGGAACCGGCCCGGACCCGGGTTTTCACCGGCGTGGGGTGGCCGCTTGAGCCGGACACCAGCCGCACGCCGGCGAGGTGGCCGCGGAGTTGCCGCCCGGCGTCGTCATCGCCGAACACCGTCACCAGGGTGACGGGCCAGCCTTCCCCGGCCAGCATCCGCGCCACCAGGCCGGCGCCGCCGGCGCGGCTGCGGATTTCGGAAACGTCCACCACCGGGACGGGTGCATCCGGGCTCAACCGGGTCGCCTCGCCGGAGAGGTCCACGTCCAGCATCACGTCGCCCACCACCACGATCCTCATGGCCGGCCTCCCTGCTGCAGGACGGCCGGGCTGTGGCGGGCCACCTCGAGGTCGAAGGCCCGGCAGACGGCGTGCAGGGCGATCAGGTGGCCCTCCTGGGCATTGGCATTGAGGGCATCGATCATCACGGCTTCATCGCAGGCGCCGGCCAGGGGGTTTGGCCCTGCACCAGTCAGCGCCCAGGTGGTGATGTTCAGGCGGGACGCTGCCTCCGCGGCGCGCAGCAGATTGGGGCTTTTGCCGCTGGTGGACAGCAGGACCAGCACATCCCCGGAGCGGCCGTGGGCGCGCACCTGGCGGGCGAAGACGTCGTCGTACCCGTAGTCGTTGGCGATGGCCGTCATGGCGGATGTTTCCGCGTGCAGCGAGATGGCGGAGAACGGGACCCGCTCGCCGTCGAACCGTCCCACCAGTTCAGCGGTGAGATGCTGGGCTTCGGCGGCGGAGCCACCGTTTCCGGCCGCCAGCAGCCGCTGCCCGCGGAGCATCCGGTGGGCCAGCTCCACACCCCAGGCGGCGAGCCGGCCTGACTGGCTGCGCAGGGATTCCAGGGCGGGAACCACGTTGTCGAGGTGCAGCCTGACGGCGTCGGCGCTGGCGGAATCCACGTACGCGGCGCCGGGCAGCACCGCGGGGAGGGCCGGCGCCATGGCCAGGTGCGCCAGGTCGATGTCGCGGAGGGATGATTCAGCAGTCACAGTGCCGCTCCTTCCATGGGGATGGCTGCCGGGTGGGCGGCGGCACCCGCCACCGCCAGCTTGTAGGCCTTTTCGGATTCCGCAGCGACCCGGTCCCACGAATAGCGGGCGCGGGCGCGGCGCTGGCCGGCATCGCCGAGTTCGGACCGCAATGAGGGGTTGCCCAGCAGCATGGCCAGGGCCGAAGCGATGGCTTCCGGGTCGCGGGGCGGGACGTGCAGGCCGGTGGCGTGGTCCACCACGGTGTCCCGCAGCCCGCCCACGGCTGCGGCCACCACCGGCACGCCGCACGCCATGGCTTCAAGGGGAACGATGCCGAACGGCTCGTACCAGGGGGCGCACACCACGGCATCGGCACTGCGGAAGATGCCGGGCATGTCCCCGCGGGGCACCTGGCCTTCCAGCACCACCTGGTCCTGGACGCCGAGTGCTGCGGCGAGGTCCAGCAGCCGTCGCACCTCGGGGTCTGAATGAAGGGCACCCGAGTCCCCGCCGCCGCCAACGATGAGGAGTTCGACGTCGGCGAAGCCCGCTGCGCGCAGGTGCGGCAGGGCGCGGATCACCAGGTCCACGCCCTTGCGTGGCACCAGCCGGCCCACCGACAGGATGCGGTGGGACCGGGGCTTGGCGTCCACCGGACCATCCGGCCCGAAGACGTCCAGGTCCACGCCGCAGGGTGCGATGGAAATCTTTCCGGTGTCGATGCCCATGGCCTTGAGCTCGAAGACCTCGTCCGAGCAGGTGGCGATGATCCGGTCCGCGGAGCGCCCGACACCGGGTTCAAGCCAGCGGCGTTCCTGCGGGCTGGTGTCCTCGGCACCCTGGTGTCGCCGCTTGACCGTGCCCAGTGCGTGGAAGGTCTGGATGACGGGGACCCGGCAGCCCGAGCCGGCCCGGCGGGCGGCGTCCAAGGCGGCCAGGCCGGACATCCAGAAGTGTCCGTGGACCACGTCCGGGGGCCGCTGGTCCCAATCCCGGGCCACACCGTCGGCCAGTTCACCCATGAACGGCAGCAGCTCGTCCTTGGGAACGTGCCGCGGGGGGCCGGCGTCCACATGGACCACTTCAAAACCGGGTCCAACCTTTACGCGGGCGGGAAGCTCCGTCGCGTCCCTGCGGGTATACACGGTGACCTGGTGTCCGCGCCTGGCCAGCGCTTCGGACAGTGCGGCCACGTGGACATTCTGCCCGCCGGCGTCCACGCCGCCCAGGGCTGCCAGCGGGCTGGCGTGTTCGGAAATCATCGCGATCTTCATGCGGTCTTCCTTTCTTGCGCCGGAACAAGGATCTTCCCGTCCGGCCGGTGGCGGGCCGAGGCGCTGCGCCCGAGATCGGCCAGGAGCCCGTCCCAGCTGTCCTGGAATTTGCCCAGCCCGTAGCGGGCCAGTGCGGCCTCGCGCGCGGCCACGCCCCGCCGTCGTGCTTCATCCGGGTTGGCGACCAGCCTGCGCGCGCACCGGAGCAGCTCGTCGATGTCCGAGGACACCACCCCGGCTTCCGGCGGGACTGCCCGGGGAGCTTCGGTGGCGGCCAGCACCACCACGGGCATGCCCAGGTGCATGGCCTCCAGCAGGGACAGGCCCAGGGAAGTCCAGCGCATGGGGTGCAGGTAGACGCGGCAGCGTGCCAGCTCCCGGTGGAGTTCCTGCGTTTTCAGGTCACCGCGCGGGGTGAGCCGGCCCGTCCCGATGCCGGCGGCAGCTGCCAGCCCCTCGGTCTTCATTCCGAACACCTGCAGCGGCGCCACCGCGGCGAAGGCGGGCAGCAGGTCGGTACCCGTGACCCGGCCGCGGCGCACGGGCTCGTTGACCACCACGCCCAGGTCCGGCAGCTCCCCCGTATAGAGTTGCCCGGGGTCGGGGATGCCGTGCTCGATGACTTTGGACAGGGCTGATCCGTTGTCCCAGGCGAGCCGGTTGAAGTGGGTGACGTGCACCAGGGGGATGGTGTTCTGGTCCGCCAGCGGGTGCCGGGTGAAGGGGAAATCACCCTTGGGTGTGTTGTGCTCCACGAAGACCGCGGGCAGGTCCACCCCGGGGGTCCGGCCGAGGACCCGGGAGACTTCGCTGATTTCTTCCGGCCGTTGAAGCACGACGGCGTCAACGGAGCCTGCGTCCAGCGTCGCCAGGTCCACCTCCCGCACCGAGTCCGGCCAGTTGCGGCCGGCGCGGCCCAGGCCCCACGGGCCGCCTTCGGGCAGGACGGGGAGCAGGTACTCGTGCCTGCCGCGGACGAAGGCGTCCGTCCAGGATCCGTGGACATGCCAGAGCAGGATTCTCATCTGTTGCGGGCCTTTCTACGGGTGCTGACGTGGGTGCTGAAGGAGCTCACGCCGCCGATCAGGCGTTCAACGGCTGCCACCACTTCTTCGGGGGATACGGAGTCCAGGCAGGGGTGGCCGGGGACGGGACAGATGCGGGCACGGGTCAGCCGGCAGGCCGCGTTCTGGTCTCCCAGCAGCTCCAGCGGCACCCCGTACGGTGCCCAGCGGATGGCCGGGACCACGGGGGAAAAGAGGCAGGCCACCGGTGTGCCCACCGCCGCCGCCAGGTGGGCGGGGCCGGTGTTTCCGGTGACCACCGCATCAGCACCGGCCATGACACCGGCGAGCGTATGCACATCGGTGCGGCCGCCGAGGTCCAGCGCGGAGGGGCCGGCCACGGTTGCCGTCAGCGAGGTTTCCCCGGGGCCGCCGGTCACCACCACGCGGTGGCCTGCGCCCTGGAGGAGTTCGACGGCGGCGGCGTGGTGGAGTGGAGGCCACGCCCTGGCCGGCACGGCGGCGCCCGGGTGGACCACCACATACGGTCCGTCTCCCACGAGGTCATGCACATCCGGGCCGGGAGTGATGTGGAGCTTGCCGTCGTCGCCCTGGGGGAGCCTGAATCCTGCGGCTTCGGCGATGCCCAGGGCACGTTCGG
Source organism: Arthrobacter sp. Leaf137 (assembly GCF_001423525.1). Lineage (GTDB taxonomy): Bacteria > Actinomycetota > Actinomycetes > Actinomycetales > Micrococcaceae > Arthrobacter. The sequence goes on from NZ_LMOI01000002.1 coordinate 329,093, forward strand.
CTTCCGGCTGGTCTTCGGGAAAGTCCTCGCCGGGTTTGAGCCGCACATCGAGCAGGGAGCCCGCAAAGTCCGTCGAGGCGCCCGTGATCCGCTCGACGCCGGCCAGCCGGAGCAGGAGTGCCAGTGGCAGCGGGGACTGGTGGAACGAGGTGAGGATGACGGCTTCGGTAATCCTGGAGTTGCGGACGTACTCGATGAGGCGGTCCGCGTGGGGGCCTGTCATTTTGGGAGCCGGGTTCATGATCCACGGGCTGTCCCAGCTGTAGACCTCGGCGGCGCCGGGCAGGAGTCCCGCAGCGGCCTCGCCTTGCCTGCCGCACAGCATCACCACATGGTTCGCGCCGCTGCCGTCCGGGACGCGGCCATTGGCGACGGCCCGCACTGCGGGTCCGGCCAGGAGGACATCGCCCATGCTGTCCAGCCGGGCCACCAGGACCCGGCCCATTACGGCGCCTCCCGGAGCAGGACGACGGCGCCGGCCAGGTCGTGTGCCACCAGCCGGGCGGCAGCCACTTCCTCGGCCCTGGTCACCGGGGTGGGGACCAGGACACCGGTGGCCCCGGCAGCCTCGGCGGCCAGGACGTCGGCGCCGATGTCACCGATCAGGGCAGCTTCGGATTCGTCGATGCCCAGCTTCCGGCAGGCGCTGTGGACCATTCCCGGCGCCGGTTTACGGCAGGAGCAGTTGTCCTGGTCCGAATGCGGACAGACTTCCCACACGTCGAAGGGGCCCAGAAGCTCTTCCACCCTGGCATTGACGCTGGCAACGTCGCCCTCGCTGATGAGTCCGCGGGCGATGCCGGACTGGTTGCTGACCACGCCCGTGGCGATGCCGTCGGCCCGCAGGCTATCCAGCACTTCCCTCGCACCGGGCATGGGCCGCACCAGGGCCGGGTTCCCGTTGTAGGGGACGTCGACCACCAGGGTTCCGTCCCGGTCGAACAGCACGGCGCGTATTTTGGCAGTTGCGGAGCTTCCCATGTCGGTCCTGTTCCCTCCTGCTGCTGTTCCTAAACAGGCCAACGTTGCACCGGGCGTCGGACAGCAACGTGTCCGGCCCGCTGAACAGGCAAGATAGGAGATCTGTGGTGTGGCGCGGCCCGGCCGGGGCAGGGCCCGAAGTCAGTGCGGTCCAGTCACTGCGCCGGCGGCCGGCCTAACCCGCGGCGCCGGGCAGGCTCCCGTTGGGAGTGTCCGGCTCGTTGGGCCTGCGCCCGCCCCCCGGAGGTTGCAGTGCCGGAGCATTCGCCGGACGGCTGGTCGAGCCGGGAGCTGTTTTCGAGGCGGCGCTGGAGTTCCACCAGCACCCGGGCCAGCCGGCGTGAAACCTGCATTTGCGACATGCCCAGGCGCTTGCCCAGTTGCACCTGGGTTTCCTCGCAGAAGTAGCGGCGGTAGAGGAGCTCCCTGTCCGCGGGGTCAAGGTCATGCATGGCGTCGCGCAGGCAGGCCAGTTCCTCCAGCCGTTCAAAGGGTGCGTCCGGGCAGGCGAGCATCTCACCGATGGACGGCGCGTCCGAATGCGGATTGACCGCATCCAGGGAGTCCGGGTGCATGCTGCTGGATGCCGACATGGCTTCCTGCACCGCTGCGGGGTCTGTCTCCAGTTCCCCGGCGAGCTCTTCCACGGTGGGAGTCCTGCCCAGCGCCTGGGTCAGCTCCGGTTCGGCCCGGAACATCCGGGTGCGCAGGTCCTGGATGTTCCGTGGCGGGCGGACCACCCAGGTCCTGTCACGGAGGTACCTCTTCAGCTCCCCGGTGATGGTGGGGGCGGCGTAGGCGGGAAAGCTTTCACCCTTGGACCTGTCGAAACCACGGGCGGCCTTGACCAGTCCCAGGTAGGCCACCTGGTTCAGGTCCGCCCGTTCGCGGCCGCGGGCTTCGAAGCGCGCGGCCAGTGCTTCGGCGAGGTCCAGGTAGCCCAGGACCAGGTCGTTTTCGAAGGTCTCCCGCAACTGCCCCGATCTGGCGTGCGGATCGTGGCAGGAAGCGGTTTTTTGAGTCGGCGTGGACTGGGGGTCGTGGATGAATGGAGAGTCCACGACCGCTGGAGAGAATGATTCTGGCATTGACGTTGGTTCCCTCGGGGATGGTTCCGAAAGCCTGCGGCAAGACTTAGAAGCAGCAAATCATAAGCTTGCTTATAAAACAATCTTTTTCGGCGATAGGCTCGTCTGGTACGCAGTTCTGCCCAATTTGCGGAGGAGCATTCTCATGCGGATCGTCATCACCGGGGCCAGTGGAAACGCCGGCACAGCCCTCCTGCGGAATCTGCAGGGCCAGCTCGCCAGGAAACCGGGAAGCCTCCAGCTCGCCGGAATCAGCCGCCGCCTGCCGGATACCAACCAGGCTCCGTACGCAGGGGTGGAATGGCACACGCTCGATGTGGGGCTGGAGCAGGACCGCCCAAAGCTGGAAGCAGCGCTGGAAGGAGCTGACGCCGTCGTCCATCTGGCGTGGCAGATCCAGCCCAACCGGGACCTGGAGCAGCTGTACCGGACGAACGTCAATGGGACCAGGCGTGTGCTGGACGCAGCCAGGACCGCGGGGGTGAAGCAAGTGGTCTGCGCGTCCTCAGTGGGCGCTTACAGCAAGTCGTCCAAGGACGGGCGCAGGGACGAATCCTGGCCCGCCCAGGGGATGCAGGGCTCTCACTACAGCCGGCACAAGGCTGAGCAGGAGGCGCTGCTGGACCGGTTCGCTGAGTCCGAGCCCGGCATTGCCGTGGCCAGGCTCCGCCCGGGCCTGATTTTTCAAGGCGACGCCGGCAGCGAGATCGGCCGGTACTTCCTGGGCCCGGTCATTCCGCGGCTGCTGCCCGGCAAACTGCGGATCCCGCTGCTGCCCGCGCCGGACAATCTGGTGTTCCAGGCAGTGCACGCCGATGACGTGGCCGAGGCCTACTGGCGCGTGGTTGACCAGCGGGCCAGCGGTGCCTTCAACATCGCGGCCGAACCGGTCCTGGATCCCCAGGAGCTGGGCCGGATCCTTGGCGCCAAGAGAATCCTCCCCGTGCCCATGTGGCTGCTTCATCGGGCCGCGGGGCTGGCGTGGCGGCTGCGGCTTCAACCCACCGATTCGGGGTGGGTGGAGATGGCCGCCGGCGCTCCCGTTATGGACACCCGGCGGGCGCAGCGGATTTTGGGCTGGGAGCCAAAGACCTCGGCTGTGGACGCAGTCCGGGAAGTACTGGAAGGCATGGGAACGGGGAAGGGAGTAGCTCCCTCCCCCGTACTGAAACCGCGAAGCCGCACGCAGCCGCGACGGTTCCCCGCGGCCTAGATTCCGTCGCGCGGATTACGCTCCCCATGCTGGATTTCGTCAACGCCGGCGTCGCCCGGCTGCCGGTCACGTTCGTCCGGGCGCGGATCCCGCTCACCGGGGCGCCGCTCATCACCTAGCGTCCGGCCGTCGGCACCGGCGCCGTCCTGCCCGGCTACCGGCCCGCGCCCGTCAGCCTCGCGGCTGTTTCCCGCGTGGTCGCCGTACACCGGGTCACCGAAGGCCCGGTCATCGTGTGCACTGTCACGGTGTGACCCGGCGGCCTGCCCGCCCAAGGCCCGGTCATCCTGCGAAGGGGTGGTGTGTGCGTGGTCGCCCTGCACACGTTCGTCGTGCGTGTGGCCGGCTGATCCGGCGGCAGCGTCGGACTGGCGCGGACGCTGCTCACCGTCGTCGGCCCTGCGCGCCCGCCGGCCGGCGTCGTGCGTGACGTCAGGATCTATTTCATCAGCCTTGCGCGTGTGATCGGCGACTTCGCTGCGGAGCGAACCTGCCTCGCGGGCCTTCTCGTCGGCTTCCTGGCTAAGGCGTGCGGCGTTGACCTGTGCCTGCTCGGCATCAGCCCGGGCCCGGGCAGCCTTGGCCTCACGCTCACGCGCGTCAAGTTCTTTGTTTTCCGCTTCCCTGCGGATTTCCGCTGCTTTTTCGCGGTGCTCCTGCTCGCGTTTCTGCTGGACCGCTTTCCGGCGCCGCCCGCTCATCAGCAGGACAACAATCAGCAACACCACAACGACGGCAATGATTATCCAAATCCATGGAGCTGTTTCCACGCTACCCACCACTTTCCACTTCAGTTGCGACCGGGCAGGCCCTCGCCGTCCGGCTGACTTTTCGGGTTCGGTTATAACTCGCTTACGAAGGGTACTTACCTTTCATTAGTAATCATGCTTATCATTTTACGGCCAGTATTGCTGGTTCTTGATCAACAACCGGCCTTCTTGGAAAGAGAGATGGAAGATGACAGAGAACCAATGGCCCGAGGACCCCAACGCGGCTCCCACGGCCAATACAGGAATTCCCGGCGAGAGGGCTGCAACAACCTTCCCCGCCGCCACAACTCCACAGACGTCTGTACCCGGGACGAATGACTACCCGTCAGGTGGCTACCAGGCGGGCACTCCGTCAGGCGGTTCGAAGACCGACGCGGCAAAGGCAGAGGCCTCCGACGTGGCCGGACAGGCAACCTCTGCGGCCAAGGATGTGGCGCATACGGCGAAGGAAGAAGCCGCCAACGTCGCCGCCGAGGCAAAGACCAACGCCAAGNGACGTGGCCGGACAGGCAACCTCTGCGGCCAAGGATGTGGCGCATACGGCGAAGGAAGAAGCCGCCAACGTCGCCGCCGAGGCAAAGACCAACGCCAAGGACCTGATGAACCAGGCGAAGACCGGCCTGACCAGCGAGGCGGGCGCGCAGCAGCAGAAGGCCGCGCAGGGGATCCGCAACATCTCCGACCAGCTGCACAGCATGGCCACCGCGCCGGAACAGCAGGGTNCCAGCGAGGCGGGCGCGCAGCAGCAGAAGGCCGCGCAGGGGATCCGCAACATCTCCGACCAGCTGCACAGCATGGCCACCGCGCCGGAACAGCAGGGTATGGCGAGTGACCTGATCCGCCAGGCAGCCGAGCGCAGCTCTTCCGTGGCGTCCTGGCTGGAAAGCAGGGAACCCGGCGACCTCCTGGGCGACGTGCAGCGGTTCGCCCGCAACAAGCCCGGAACGTTCCTGCTGCTTGCGGCAGGCGCAGGCGTTTTGGCTGGCCGGTTGACGCGCAGCCTCACGGCCGGTGCCCCGGAGGCGTCCTCCGGCACCGGCACGTCCGGCACCCCGGGCAGGCACTCCGGCGGACTCCAGTTCTCGGGAACCGGATACGGCGACCAGTACAGCGAGTCCTACCCACCGGCCGGCGGTACTGTCCCGCCTCCGCCGGTGCAGCTGCCCGGTCCGGCGACCACCACGGCAGGGTACGACGGCGGCGCTCCCGGCAGCGGATACCCGGAACCTGCGCGGCCGGCCAGTGGGCTGGACAGCCCCCAGTTGGTCGAGGAGCCCTGGTCCGGAAACCAGATCGCCGAAGACCCCGTCTATGACCGCGAGCTTGCGGATGACCCCATGGCAAACGATCCACGCACCCGCGACCGGTCCGCGGACGGCGAGTCCGGCAGGTTCTGATGAGTAGCCAGATTCCTGAGTCGCCCGGCGTGGCGCACCAGAAAGCGGAGACAGCGTCGCTGGGTGACTTGCTCGGCGATGTCACCCGGGACCTGTCCACCCTGATGCGCCAGGAAGTCGACCTCGCCAAAGCCGAACTCAAACAATCCGCCACCCGGGCCGGTAAAGGCGGCGGCATGCTCGCCGGCGCCGGCGTCGCAGGCCACTTCGTCCTGCTCTTCCTGTCCCTGGCCCTGATGTTCGGCCTCGGCGCCCTCATGCCACTGGGCTGGGCCGCCGTGATCGTCGCCGTCATCTGGGCCATCGCAGCCGCGGTCCTGGCCAGCATCGGCCGGAAGAACCTCAAAGAAATCAAAGGCCTGCCCCAAACCGGCGAA
>NZ_LMOI01000003.1 GCF_001423525.1 Arthrobacter sp. Leaf137
CTACCACGTGGACTGCAAGGACACCAAGATCCGCCAGACCGGCCGGAACCTACCACGTGGACTGCAAGGACACCAAGATCCGCCAGACCGGCCGGAACACCGTCCTCGGTTCCCACCTGGCCTGGGGCGACCCCCGCCGCGGCTGGGACTTCGTCTCTGCCGGCCGCGGCGACGTGCCCTGGGAAGCGTCCTTCCGGGCGCTGGCCGCCATCGGCTACGACGGGCCCATCTCCGTGGAATGGGAAGACGCCGGCATGGACCGCCTCCACGGCGCCCCCGAAGCCCTCGCCGCCCTCAAAAAATACGACTTCCCCGCCTCCCAGACCAGCTTCGACGCCGCCTTCAGCAGCAAGGACTGAGTACCGCCGGACCACCGGCCCGAAAGCAGGCATGTGAACCGCACCCTCCAACCCGGGCAGCGCAGCGAAGTGTGGATCGCCTCCGTCACCGGGGAATCAGAGCTGCTGTATTCCACCGGCGAAGTGCTGCTCGAGGCCTCCAACTGGACCCTCGACGGCAGTTCGCTGGTGCTCAACGGGGACGGGAAGCTCTGGACCCTGGAGATCGCCTCGGCAACTCTTGCCCACGTTCCCCTCCGTGGCGCCCGGGACGTGAATAACGACCATGTCCTGGCGCCCGACGGCAGGACCATCTTCTGTTCCGCGAACGACGGCCACATCTACCGGGCCGCGCTCACCGGCGGCACGGCGGAGCAGGTCACCACGGAGGACGGCACCTTCCATTTCCTGCACGGCGTCAGCCCGGACGGAGCCGCACTGGCGTACGTCGGCATTGAAGCAGGCGATTTCACGAAGCCCGGCAGGCTGATGACCATGGCGTCCGACGGCGGTGCTGCCGCGGCTTTGAACGTGGACAGCCACTGCGACGGGCCGGAGTACTCACCGGACGGTTCCTGGCTGTACTTCAACACGGAGGCGTTCACGGGGCGGCCGGGGCACGCCCAGCTCGCACGCATACGTGTTGACGGAACAGGGCTGGAGCAGCTCCTGGAGTCCGGAACGGTCGACTGGTTCCCGCACCTGTCCCCCAGCGGCGCCTTCGCGGCGTACCTCCGCTTCCCCGGCGGAACCCAAGGCCACCCCGCGGACCTTCCGGTCGCCGTCGTCCTCGTGTCCACCACTGCATGGGACCGGCCGCTCCATACGTGGCCCCTCTTTGGCGGCCAAGGTACGCTCAACGTCAACAGCTGGTCGCCCGATTCCGGCCGCTTCGCCTACATGGCATACCCCTTCCCTGATTCTGCAAAGGACTGACGCGTGACCAACAGCAACGGAACCTCCGACGGCCGCCTCCGGTGGGGCATCCTGGGGACTGGCTTCATCGCCGGACTGCAGGTCCCGGACCTGCAGGAGAACGGCTTCACCGTCCAGGCCGTGGGCTCCCGCACGGAGGAGTCCAGCAAGGCGTTCGCCGACGGGCACGGCATTTCCACCGCCCACGGGAGCTACGAGGACCTGGTGGCCGATCCGGACGTGGACGTTGTCTACGTCGCCACTCCGCACCCGTTCCACCACGCCAATGCCCTGATGGCGCTCAACGCCGGCAAACACGTGCTGGTGGAGAAGGCCTTCACCATCAACGCCCGCGAGGCGCAGGAGATTGTGGACCTCGCAGCGGCCAAGGGCCTGGTGGTACTCGAGGCCATGTGGACGAGGTTCCTTCCCCACATGGCCCGGATCCGCGAGATCATTGGCCAGGGAACCATCGGCGAAGTCCGCAAGGTGCTGGCGAGCCACAACCAGGACCTGCCCAAGGATCCTGCCCACAGGCTGAACGACCCCGCCCTCGGTGGCGGAGCGCTGCTGGACCTGGGGATCTATCCCATCTCCTTCGCGTTCGACATCCTGGGCGCGCCGCAGCGGATCCTGGCCAGTGCGTCGAAGACTGTCACCGGGGTGGACCGCCAGACGTCGGCGATCTTCGAGTATGCAGGGGGTGCGCAGGCGATCGTTGACTGTGAGCTCGACGCCGCGAGCGCCAACCGGGCCCTGGTGATCGGAACGGAAGGCTGGATCGACATCGAGTCCACCTGGTACAACCCTGTTCCATTTACGGTGTTCGACGCCGCAGGAAACATGGTGGAACGGTTTGAGCAGCCGGTCAACGGCCGCGGGATGCAATACCAGGCCGCTGAGCTGGAGCGCCTGGCGGGTGCCGGCGGCACAGCGGGGAGCCTTCTTCCGCCCACCGAAACCGTGTCCATCATGGCGGCCATGGATGAGATCCGCCGCCAGATCGGGTTGGAGTACGACGCCGACACCCGGCCCTGACAGCCCGTCCCGCTTACGCCGGGCCACGGTTGAGCAAAACCTCGTAGGCCTCCACCCGACGGTCGGCCACGGTGGTGGGAGACTCCAGGTGGACCGCGCCCGACGGCAGGATGCCGGCGCCGCCGTACCGTTCCATGACCTGCCACTGGGCCAGTACGTCCTCGCCGGCGTGGTCGGCGGGCAGGCGGGTCCAGAAGCTGAACCCGCCTGCGCTGGTGAGCGCCTCCCTGCGGTAGAGGACGCAGCCACCGAGCCACGCCACCCGGTAGGGCAGCCACTGCCCGGGCTGGAGTTTCAGGTCCGCACTGAGGTGGCTCAGGTTGGCGGCGCTGTGCAGGGGCCACCGGTCAAATCCTGCATCTCCGGGGCGGATCTTCTCGGCACTCACTGGTCCGTCCCAGGCCTGGAAAACGGCAGTCTGCTCGGGCCTCCGGTCATTGAGGAAGGAAAGGCCCTGCGGGGCCATGCCCACGAAACCGCACCCCAGTTCGTCCAAGGCCCGGCTCAGCTGCTGGAGCGCTCCCGGTTCCAGCCACACGTCGTCATCGAGGAACAGGCACTGGTCCGCGGTTGCCTGGTCCAGCATGAACTGCCGGTGTTCGGCGAGGCCGCGGCGGGGCAGATGGCGCAGCCGCCTGACGCGTCGTCCCTGCGCCTCCAGCACCCGTGCCATGGCAGCGGCTGCCGGGTGCTCCCACCCTGGTTCACCGGCGGACTGGTCGCTGATCACCACGGCAAACGCCGGGTCGGACTGTCCGGCAAGTCCTGAGAGTGTGACAGCGAGTTCCGCCGGCCGGTCGCACGTGGGCACCAGCACTTCCACCGTCACGGATTCGGGAAGGTCCACCTGCTGGGCCCACGCCTCTGACGATCTCCTGCTCACAGTCCATCTCCTCCCACTTGTTGGGATCATGGGCTCGGAAGCCTGCCCGCGCCTGGTCCGTTTCCGCCTGTCCCGTACCCAACCGGAGCGGCGGGTATGCCCGGCCGTGTTCCCGGGGACGGTAAAGGCCCCTGCCGCTGCTCCTTGCGGGAACAGTGGAAGGGGCCGTTGTACTGAAGCGGTGCTGCTAGCCGGCGTTGAACTCTTCGCCGCCGTCGTCCTTGGGCGACTTTTCCTGCGGAAGGTCGTTGCCACTGCCGTCCGGGACGCCCGCTGCTTCCTGCCCCGGTTCCGAGGAGGTGGGCGCGGACCCCTTGGAGTCGTCGTTGTTCTCGTCGATTTCGGCGGCGCTGGAGGGCAGGTCGACATCGCGCGCCACCTGCTCCTCTCCGCCGGGCTGCGGTTCGTTGGTGGCCGCGCCCTGGCCGCCCTGGCCGCCCTGCGGACCCTGGGTGGCCTGCTGGTCCTGCCCGCCCATTTCCTGCTCAGCGGTTGGAGTGCCGTAGCCGCCCGGGTCGGTCTCGGGTGCAGCGTGCTGGTTGTCCTGCGTCATGGTTCCTCCTGTTTGCGTTGCGGTTGATTTGGTGTGAAGTGGGCTAGAGGCCCTTGCCCCCGGTCACCGGGAGTACTGCCCCGGAAATGTAGGAGCCGTCCTCGGAGGCGAGCAGCACATATGCCGCTGCCAGTTCGGCGGGTTGGCCAGCGCGCTCCAAGGGTGTGTCCTGGCCGAAGGACGGCAACTTGTCCGGCCATTCGGTGGCCGGAATCAGCGGAGTCCAGATAGGGCCGGGCGCAATGGCGTTGACCCGGATCCCCTTGGGCCCCAGTTCCTGGGCCAGCGCCTTGGTGAAGGCCACCTGGGCTGCCTTGGTCATGGCGTAGTCGATCAGGCCAGGGGACGGGTTGAAAGCCTGGATCGATGCGGTTGTGATGATTGAGGCGCCTGCCTTCAGGTGCGGAACGGCCGCCCGGGCCGTCCAGAGCAGCGAGTACAGGTTGGTCTTGAAGACCCTGTCGAACTCTTCGGTGGGCAGCGACTCGAGGCTGTCCCGGTTCTTTTGGTAGGCCGCGTTCAGCACCACCACATCCAGGCGGCCAAATTCGCTGGCGGCTTCGTCCGCGATCCGGGTGCTGAAGTCCTCCTCGCGCCCGTCGCCGGGGAACAGCAGCGCGCGGCGCCCCGCCTTGCGGATCCATTCCGCGGTGTCCTGGGCATCGTCCTCCTCTTCCGGGAGGTAGGAGATGGCGACGTCGGCCCCCTCGCGGGCGAAGGCGATGGCCGCGGCCTTGCCGATTCCGGAGTCGCCGCCGGTGATCAGGGCTGCCTTGCCTTCGAGCTTTCCATTGCCCTCATAGGACGCTTCTCCGTGGTCCGGCTTGGGATCCATGGGCGCGGTCAGGCCGGGCTGCTTCTGTTCCTGTTCAGGAAACGGCCCCGAATGGTAGCCACGCCGCGGGTCCTTGGGCTGGTCTGTCTGCTTGACTGTGTCCTGCTTGTCTGTGCCGCTCATAGTCCGCCTACTCAGTTGTCGGTTTCCGAAGAGCTTCGCCGGTATACCGGCTCTTCGAAGCTATCCCCCACGAAGGAACCAAGTCCACCGTTCAGAACCAATAATCAGTAAACTTATCAAATACTGGTGTTGGCGCAACGTTGCTTTGTTTCTGGGTAGGTAAAGAGTAGGAAGGGAACAGGGGGCTGGCCGGGATTGGAGGACGCAGGAATGTCAGAGGTGGAGGATTACACCGGCAGGACCGGGCGGAATGAAACCCGCGAGGAACAGCTGGACCGCAACTGGGCCGAGCTGCTGCAGGAGCTGAGGGTGCTGCAGACCGGCGTGCAGATCCTCGCTGGATTCCTGCTGACGCTCCCCTTCCAATCGCGGTTCGAGGACTTGGATGATTTCCAAGTCAACCTGTACCTCGCTAACGTGGTGGTCGCCGCACTGACCACGGCCTTTATCCTCCTCCCCGTCAGCGTCCACCGCCGGCTGTTCCGGAAGCGGCTGAAGGAAACGCTGGTCTCCAGCGCGGACTCCATCACCAAGATCGCGCTTGGCGGGATCGCACTCCTCAGCGCCGGGACCGCCGCGCTGGTCTTCGACGTCACCGCGGGGCGGCAGGCCGGCCTGACCGCCGGAGGTGCCCTGCTGGCGGTGATGGTAGTCCTGCTGGTCTATGTCCCCATCCATCTCAACCGGAAGGCCGACGCCGGCAAACTCGACCGGAAGCTCTAGGAAACGGAGTAGGAAATGCGCAAATGGGCTAAAGAGCACGGGCTGCTCCTGGCAAATTTGGCCCTCTTCCTGGCGTTCTTCGGAGGCATGATCCTGTCAGGGGCTGCCTCCTACAGCGAAGACCAGCAGGCCCATGGGGAACCGGCCGTAACAGTAGTCCAGTTCCTGGGCAGTGGAGAATTCCTGGAGGCCACATTCGAAAACTGGGAGTCAGAGTTCCTGCAGATGGCCATGTACGTGGTGCTGACCATTTTCCTGTTCCAAAAGGGTTCGTCGGAGTCGAAACCCGTGGACAAGAAAGCGCCGCAGGATGAAGACCCCCGCCACGCCGCTATCAGGAAGGCAACGCCCTGGCCGGTAAAACGCGGCGGGATGGCGCTCGGGTTCTATAAGCACTCGCTGTCCATCCTCCTGTTCGCGCTGTTCCTGGCCTCCTTCACCATGCATGGCGTGGGCGGAGCGGAGGCGTACAGCGAGGACCAGCAAAGCCATGGCCAGCCCGCCGTGACCTTCCTGCAGTACCTCGGCACCAGCCGCTTCTGGTTCGAGTCGTTCCAGAACTGGCAAAGCGAATTCCTTGCCGTCGCCGTCCTGGTGGGTGCCTCCGTCTACCTGCGTGAGAAGGGCTCCCCGGAGTCCAAGCCGGTAGCTGAACCGCATTACGAGACCGGCGCCTGAGCTGCACGACTCCTTGAACCTGTCCACTAAGAGAGGAACACATGAGAACCGCACTGAAATCAGTCCTGCTCGCCCTGCTTCTGCTGGCCGCACCCGCACTCTCAGCCGGCGCGGCCTCTGCCACCCCGGCGCCGGCCGCCGCCACCGCGGCGGTTGGATTCAACGCCGGAGCCGCCGTACCGGCAGGAAACACTCCCACCCCGTCGCCCGGTGACACATCGTCCACCGGCCCGGCCAACCCCGGAACCGGCGAATCGACGCAGAGCGAATCCACGCGGGTGAACTATGCGCCCTGGGTTATCGGCGGCATCGTGGTGGTGGTACTGATCGCGGTGCTGATCTGGAGCCGGCGCCGCAACAAGCCCTTCGTCGGCTGATTCGCGTGATAACCCGCAACGTCGCCGATGGCATCCATCTGATCAGCCATGCACACGTCAACTGCTACGTCGTGGAGGACGATGACGGGATTACCCTCGTGGACGCAGGACTTCCCAGCATGTGGCCCATGCTGCAGGAACTCTTAGACGCGTGCGGCCGCCGCCCGGACCAGGTCCGGGCAGTGGTGCTCACTCACGGCCACTTCGACCATGTCGGGTTTGCACTGCGCGCCCGCCGGGAGTGGCGCGTGCCGGTACTGGTTCACGGCGGGGATGCCCGCCTCGCCGCGCACCCCTACCGGTACAAGCCCCAGTGCAACCGTTTCCTGTATCCGCTGGGCCACCCGCGGTCCGTGCCGCTGTTGGGACGGATGGCGGCCGCGGGGGCGCTGAATGTGAAAGGCGTGCCGGACACCAGCCCGTTGGAAACCGGCGCTCCACTGCAGGTCCCGGGCCGCCCTACGGCCATCCATACACCGGGCCACACCGACGGCCACTGCATCCTGCATTTCCCTGACCGCGATGCCGTCCTTGCCGGAGACGCGGTTGTCACGCTCGATCCATACACCGGAAAGAGCGGCCCGCAGATCGTGGCTTCCGCCGCCACGAAAGACACGGCCCAGGCCTTGGCGTCACTGGCGGTGATCGCCGCCACCGGAGCCAGCACGGTCTTGACCGGGCATGGCGAACCGTGGACACGTGGGGCGAAGGCCGCCGTGAGCCACGCCCTGCAGGTGGGCGCCCACTGAAGACGCGGAGATTAGGCCCCTTCGAGGACCTGGCTGGTTGCCCAGGTGAGGTATTTGCCGGCGTTGGCAATGGCGTCTTCCGGGCTTGAGGCAACGTCCAGCAACTGGGCCGCGGCAACCACGCCGTGCCCGGTGAGGTCCTCGAGGGTCACCAGGATCCGTCCGGCCACCACAATGACGGGGATGCCACGTTCGCGGGCAGCCTCGGCAAGCGCGATGGGCGCCTTGCCGGTCAGCGACTGGGAATCCATGGACCCTTCGCCCGTGATCACCAGGTCTGCGCCGGCCAGCTCGCCTGCCAGGCCGGTCAGGCCGGCCACCAGCGCGAAGCCGCCTTCCAGCGTGGCGTCGGTGTAAGCGAGGAACGACGCCGGGAAGCCGCCGGCGGCGCCGGCGCCGGGGACGTTCACGTCCCGGCCTGTCGCCTCCCGCAGGACTGACGCCCAGTTGCGGAGCCCGGCGTCGAGCAGTTCAACGGCATCATCGTCCGCGCCCTTCTGGGGTGAGAACACGTGCGCGGCGCCGGTGGGCCCGTAGAGCGGGTTGCGGACATCCACGGCGATCCGGAAAGTGGTGGCAGACAGCCGGGGATCGAGTCCGCTGGCGTCGAGCGAGACGACGTCGGCAAGCGAGCCGCCACCGAGCGGCACCACGTTGCCGGCCGAGTCGAGCGGTTTGAGGCCCAGCGCACGCAGGGCGCCGCTGCCGCCGTCGCTCATGGCCGAGCCGCCCAGGCCGAGCACGATCTCGGTGGCACCTGCCTCCAGCGCTGCCGCGATGAGCTGGCCGCAGCCGTAGCTGTGGGCACGGAGCGCGTTTTCCGGCGTGGGCTCCATCTCCGCCAGGCCGGAGGCCTGTGCCGTCTCGATCACCGCGGTGACCTTGCCGGCGTCGTCCTTGCGGATGGCCCACGCGGCACCCAGCGGAGCGAGGATGGGACCCACCACGGCGTTGAGACGCTCTTCGTAGCCTGCTGCAACGGCCGCCTCCAGGGTTCCCTCGCCCCCGTCGGCAATGGGGAACTGGGTGGCCACGGCGTCCGGGTACACGCGGAGGGCGCCTTCGGCGATAGCCGCGGCCGCCTCAGCCGCGGTGAGTGAACCCTTGAACTTGTCCGGAGCGATCAGAATGCGCATCCGCCCATCATGCCAGCCCCGAGCCGGAAAGCGCTTGCCCAATCCGTCATACGGACAGTGGCGGCACTGCCACCGCGGGAAAGCTCAGCCCTGCCGCCAGTCGTGGCCGGTCAGATGGGACCCCGCCTGCGGCCCCATCTGCAGCATGCCGCCGTCCACCGCCCAGGAGGCACCGTTGACATAGCTGGCGGCAGGCGAGGCAAGGAAAGCGATGACCGCGGCAACCTCGCGGGCATCTCCGGGCCGGCCCAACGGAACTCCCGGCCGGTCCTTCGACGCCGGATCCTCGTTTTCCTGGCCTGTCATGGGGGTGGCAATCTCGCCGGGCGCCACGGAGTTGGCGGTGATGCCATGCTCGGCGAGCTCGAGGGCCAGGGTCTTCATGAGGCCGCCCAGCCCGTGCTTGGAAGCGTCGTACGCGGAGGCGCCGACGCGCGGCTGGAATTCGTGCACGCTGGTGACGGCGATGAGGCGGCCACCCCTGCCGGCGCTGACCATGCGCCGGGCGGCCGCCTGCAGGCACACGAATGCTCCGTTGAGGTTGGTGTCCAGTGTCCGCATCCACGTGTCAACGTCCAGATCAAGGAACTTTGTGCCGTCACCGGCGCCGGCGTTGTTCACGAAGACGTCCACGCCGCCAAGCCCGTCAGCCAGTTCATTGACGGCCGCCGCGGCGCCCTGGAAGTCCGTGGTGTCGAGCTGCCGGACCAAGGCCTTTCGGCCCAGGGCACGGACCTCGTCGGCGGTGCCGTCGGCTCCGGCTTTGTCCGAGTGCCAGGTGACGCCGACGTCCAGCCCTGCCTGGGCCAGGGCCACCGCCGTGGCCTTGCCGATTCCGGAATCTGATCCGGTGACGATCGCGGTGGCGGGTATGAACAGGCTGGTGTCCTGCATGCGGCGGCCTTTCGGTGAGGGGTTGGCGGTCCTGCCCGGCGGGCGCACTGTCAGGCGGGCCGGCGCAGTTCCTGCGGCGTGTACCCTTCGTCTGAGCTGCCGCCCGGAGCATCGGAGACGTCCGCTGTGCCGGCATCGTCCCGGGTGTCCGGAACGGCCATCAGGGGGACGGCAAAGGTGACCACGGGGCGCGCTCCGGCGTCGTCAGCGGAGCGGATGGTAAGGCTCCTGGTGCCGGGCGGCACGGAGGGTGTGAAGACCTGGAGGTTCCGCGATCCCAGCGTGGCCGAGTCCTGAAGGGTGTATTCGGTTCCGAAGTGGTCCTGGAGGATGATGCGGGGCTGCGGGCCGCCGTCGGCAGCCATCTGGATGGTGACCACCAGGCCGGTGGCCCAGATCTCGACGGACAGGACGGTGAACGCCGTGGCGTCGGTGATGTGCCGGCCGTACGTGGGCGGCAGGAGCATCCCGAGGAGGGTGCCGGAGGGAATTATTTCTCGCATGGTTTTTTCCTGTGGGTCTTGCGTCCGCTGCCGCCGGATCGGCCCGGAATGGTATCCCGGTGCTGCCTGTGCAGGGATGCGGGTGCGGCTTGGGCGCTTCCCGGGCCGGGTTTTCCGTCCTGGGAGTGGTTGCCTTTCGCTGCGCGGTTCCTGGTTGATGAGGGTGGGCCTGCCGTTTCGGTGGACTGGAAAGCCCCTCTAGGCAGGAATGGCGAAACTTTGCAATTCCGCCGCTGAAATCAATGCGGAGTGCTCCCGGCAGCCGCCGCGGCGTACTGTCCTGCATCTCCGCCACCTGTTGCGCATCGCGTTCCCCCTGCCATACGTTGGCCGCCCTTTCTTTGGGCCTCAACGGCCCCAGCTGCGTGATAAGTCTACTTACCATCAAGCCTCCGGTGGCTGGCGGCTGTCAAGGGGATGGCGGGGTTTCGGCGGGAACCCACAACTCCGGCGGCACGCACAGCGCTGGCACACCCGCGCGCGGAGGGCTATCTGTGGGCCCCGTCAGTGGCGCGTTTCCCCCGGGTGCTGCCGGGTCTCTCCGGATGGGCGCCGCGGGCGCAGGGCGGCCACATAGCCAGGCACCCGGCTTTGGCTCTCGACGCCGGTGACGGGGTTGATTTCGATCGCGGCGGAGCCCTCCTCCAGCAACTCCCAGGACGCAGGCGGCAGGGCGCGCGAGCGCTCCTTCGGGCCGAAGTGGCCGGGCATCGGCAGCCCGCGGATGGCCCGCTCCAGCGGAGCGGGGATGCTGCGCCGCGTGGCGCCCAGATGGGTCACGTACTCCACGGGGTTCCCCTGGAAATTGGTTTCCGCCAGGAACACCGTCCCCCGGTCCCCTGCCAGGACCCGCAGGTTTTCGGCCAGGGCCACCTGGTCTTCCGGCGACAGGACGTGCAGCACGCCGCGGACAAAGACGTTGGCCGGCCCGTCCACCAGGCCGGCACCGGCCCCGGGCGCCGTCATGTCGCGGACCTCAAAACGGACGTTGCCCGGGTTGCCGGGCTCCGCTGCAGCGCGGGCGGCCGCGTGCGCCGAAATATCCACGCCGATGGCCTGCGGAAAATGCGCAGCGAGGGCACGCGTGAAGCTGCCGTGGCCGCATCCCACATCCACCACCGGCAGCCCGGTATCAAGGCGGCGGAGGATGAGGTCCCGGTAGCCACGGAACTCATGGTCGGTTCCGGCGTCCCAGAGCACCTCGCCGCCCGGCCCGGTAGCCGTGATCCCGGCCCAGTAGCGGTCCCAGGCGAGCGGCCGGTCCTTGGGCGCTGAACGGGACAGCCGGATAAGCCTGGGAAGCATCAGGTACTTCCGCCAGCCGGTCTTCACGGATTTTGCGGGGGTAGGCACGTGCCAAATATATGTCCTGAAGCCACTCCAGCCGCCGGACGTGCGGTGTCGGCGCGGCCGCATACCGGGCCGGACGCCGCCCAAGGCAGCGGTATGAGTCAGGCGTCGCGGACCAACCAGGCCATCGCTTCAGTCCGGGACGTGAAGAACCGCGTGGGGCACGGCAGCCTGCTCACGCCCAAGGCGAAGTTGGCCATGACCTTGTCCACGGGCGATGAGCCCAGGAGCGCAATCCGGGACGCCTGGCACGGCCGGCCAAACACGGCCCGGGCGCCGCGGCTGACCTTCTCGGTGGTGGCCATGTCCACCAGCATCGGACGCCGGGTGGACCCGCACATCTCATTGACCCGGCCCATGGCGCTCTCGGCGTCGGCCTCGCTGATCGATGCCCCGCGCGGCCATCGCAGCTGCAGGATCCCGCCCTCATCGAGGCTGAGGTCCCCTTTGACATGCTCCGCCGGCTGATGCGTCACTTTGTCCTCCCCCGCGATCTTTCTGGAGCCCCATGCCCCTCGTCCCCCTACAATGTACTCAACTGGGAGGGAAGGGGTGGTTGTGGCGTCTGACACGCCCGAAGTTTCAAGCGCGCCCCGCACCGTCGTCGTAGCGGACCCCGATGCCGCGAGGCTGGCTCAGAACACTTCGGCCCTCCGGAGTGCCGGCTACGCAGCGCACGCCGCCGGCGACTCCGCAAGCCTGGCCGGGCTTCTGGCGGAAGTCGAGCCGGCAGCCATCATCACGGACGCCACGCTGCTGCCCGGCCTCGAGACCGAGGCGCCCCTGCTGGTCATGGTCGACCTGGACGATCCCCTGCAAACATCCGTGCAGCCGCCGGGTATCCACGACTGCATCACCAAGCCAACCTCACAGCGGGAGCTGGTGCACCGCACCACGGCCCTGATCGACCAGGTGGCACGCCGCCGGGCGTCGAGGCAGGACGCCGAGGCCCTCCGCGAGCAGCTCCGCCTGGTGTCGGCCGCCGTACGCGCCACCAACGATCCCCAGGAAATTGCGCGCTGCGTGGTCGAGGGGTTCGGCCGGACCTTCAAGGCGGACCACGTCCGGCTGGAAACCTTCGAGGACAACCGCGTTCCGCGCATCACCGCCGCGTGGGACAGCGACGGGCTGGAGCCATTGTCCGACGACGACCTGCCGGACGAGGATTCCGCGCGGCGGACCGCGGACCTGCTGTGGGCCGGCGCCGAGACCCTGTCCACGGATGCCGGGGACGCTGACGATGCCGAGCCCGCCCGGGCACGCGGCGACGGCGGGCACGCGGCGGACGGCGAGGCCCCGGCGTCGGGCATCTCAAACGCGGCATCAACGCTGGCGGTGCCCATGGGCGAGGGAAGCTCCTCACTGGGCATCATCTGGATCGCGTCGCTGGACAAACCGCGGAAATGGTCGCGTGCCGAACTCGGGCTCATCCAGCACGTTGCGGGCAACGCGGCCCACGGCCTGATCCAGAGCCACCTGATCAGCAGCCAGCAGCAGGTAGTGAAGCAGTTGCAGCAGCTGGACAAGGCGAAGACAGATTTCCTGGCCACCGTGAACCACGAGCTCCGGACACCGCTGACGTCCATCATGGCCTACCTGGACATGATCCAGGAGAGCACCGAACAGCCCGGCTCGGCCGAGATCCACCAGATGCTGGACATTGTGGTCCGCAACACCGAGCGGCTGCGCACCCTCATCGAGGACATGCTCAGCGTCTCCCGCAACGGCCTCGACGACACCCTGATGCACCTGACCCCGGTCCGCCTCGGCCAGACCCTGGATTTGGTGGCCTCGGCGCTGCGGCCGCTGGCAAAACTGCAGAACGTGACCATCGCGCTGGATCCGGTTCCGGAGGACCCGGAGATCCTGGCCGACGAAATCCAGCTGCAGCAGGTCTTCACCAACCTGGTCTCCAACGCCATCAAGTTCACCCCCAGCGGCGGGCGCATCGAGGTGGGCAGTGAATCCCACGCAGCTGCGGACGGCAGCCGCTGGGCCACTGTCCGGGTTGCCGATAACGGCATCGGCATTTCCAGTGACGAGATCGACCATGTGTTCACCCGGTTCTACCGGGCGTCCAACGCCATGTCCGGTGCCATCCCGGGGACCGGACTGGGCCTGGCCATCACCAAGGACATCGTGGCCCGCCACGGTGGGACGATTGATGTGGCCTCCACTCTGGGCGCGGGGACCACTGTCACGGTCAGCCTCCCCCTCGATGCAGACCGCACCCAGTCCAACTGAGCAGGGGAAGGAAGAATCCGATGTTCGCGGATAACGATCCCCGGCTCAGCCAACTGCTGGACCACATAGTCCGGATCGCATCGGGTGACCTGGGCTCACGGGTTGAGGTCTCCCCTGCCCGCGATGAGCTGGACGCGATCATCATGGGCACCAATTTGCTGGCGGAAGACCTCCAGATCATTTACGAGGAACTGGAACAGCGCGTGCAGGTCCGCACCCAGATGCTGCACGAGGCACACCTCAAGATGCAGAAGATGGCCATGCAGGACCCGCTGACCGGGCTTGCCAACCGGTCGGCGCTGATCGACGCGCTCCGGGCCGCGCTGGATGCGGACACAGCAGCCGGGGAAGGGCCCGTGATCCTCCTGATGGACCTGGACGCGTTCAAGTCCATCAACGACTCCATGGGGCACACTGCCGGTGACCAGGTGCTCATCACGGTGGGCCAGCGGGTGCGGAACGCTGTGCGGGCCACTGACGTGGTGGCGAGGCTGGGCGGAGATGAATTCGCCATCGTGATGCCCGCCGTCGCCCCTGACCAGGCGGCCATCGTGGGGCACCGGATCCTGGCGGCGCTGGGCGAACCCATCGAACTGCCGGGCAAGAGCGTGCGCTGCGGGGCCAGCATCGGGTTGAGCGTCGGCTCGCCGGGCCAGACTCCGGAAGAGATGCTGATGGAAGCCGACGTGGCCATGTACGCCTCGAAGGCCGAAGGGCAAAACCGGCTGCACCGGTTCGAACCCGGGCTGCTGCTGGTCCGCCGGCTCCGCAGCCAGCTGGTGGAAGACCTGCGGGCGGCCATCAGGAACGATGGCCTGATGCTGTACTACCAGCCGGTGGTGGACCTGGTGTCCCGCCGGTTGGAGGGCGTGGAAGCCCTGGTCCGCTGGAACCACCCCACCCGGGGGTTCATCATGCCGGATGAGTTCATTCCGCTGGCCGAAGAAGCCGGCCTGATTTCGGAGCTGGGCAACTGGGTCCTCCGCACCGCCGTGCAGCAGCTGCGCGCCTGGATCGACGATGCACTGGTGGACGGCGACTTCTCGGTCCGGATCAACATTTCCGCCACGGACCTGCAAAGCCTGCAATTCATCGAGGACGTCAGGAACGTCCTCCGGGAGACGGGCGTCAAGCCTGAACAGGTGGTCCTCGAACTGACGGAAGTGGCCATCGTGAAAGGCAACGAGCTGGACCGCTACTCCCTGGCCGGGCTCCGCGGGCTTGGGGTGGGAATCGAGATTGACGATTTCGGCACGGGCTACTCGTCCATCAGCTACCTCCGGCGCCTGCCTGTGGACCGGGTCAAGGTGGACCGGTCGCTGATTTCCGGTTTGGGGACTGATCCGAGCCAGCCGGCACTGGTGGCAGCCGTCCTCCAGCTGGTCCGCGCCTGCGGCCTGGAGGCCGTCTGGGAAGGCGTTGAAACGGCAGAGCAGGCGGACATTCTGCGGAAACTCGGCTGCCTGAGTGCGCAGGGCTACTTCTTCAGCAGGCCCGTTCCGGCGGACGATATCCCCGCATTGCTCGCTGACCAGCAGGAAAGCGCTCACCGGCAGCCGTGAAAGTACTGCCTTTTTCACCCCACCCGATATACGATCATCGTGCGGGGGACGGTTTTCCGGCACCGCGGAAATCCGCCGTTGTCAGCACCAAACGTTAAGGCGTTCTAGAAATTGAACATAAATGGGCCAATGGGTCATTACTTCGTCAACTGGGGGCGTAGCTAATGTCGGTTCGTGTACAGGCATGGGGAATCATCGCCGCGGTCCTGGCGGACACCGATCCGTCCGGAGCCGCGGTCCGCCAGCGCCTCAGCAACAGCCTCGACGAGAATCCGGGCGTACCCGAGCGGGCGCTGCTGGAGTACCTGCTCGAGACCCGTCGCAGTGACGCCAACACCGAAGAGACGCTCGAGAGCGCGCGGCAGATGCGCCTGGCCCCGAACTCCATGCCGCCGAAGTTCGCGGAGCAGTTGGACGCCATCCGCAGCGTGTCCCGCATCAGCGCACTCCTGGAAAACCAGATGCTGATGACGGCGTTCCAGCCCATCTACGGGCTGGCCAACAAGAGCGTGGTGGGAGTGGAGGCGCTCTCGCGGTTCGTCAGCGACGACGGCGCCGCCGCCGAACTCTGGTTTGCAGAGGCAGCCGCCGTAGGCCTCGGCGCGAACCTTGAGTTCTCGGCGCTGGGTTCGGCTGCCGCC
The DNA here is from genome assembly GCF_001423525.1 of Arthrobacter sp. Leaf137. GTDB lineage: Bacteria > Actinomycetota > Actinomycetes > Actinomycetales > Micrococcaceae > Arthrobacter. The sequence goes on from NZ_LMOI01000003.1 coordinate 15,543, forward strand.
GCGGCGAGGGACCTGCCCACGGACCTGTACGTCTCCCTCAACATTTCGCCCACGTCCTGCCTGGACCCCCGGCTGCCGGAGCTGTTCGCGCACATCGACCTCCCCATCGACCGGGTGGTCCTCGAACTGACCGAAACCATCCCTGATGAGGAGTATGCGCAGTTCATCGCCGCCATCAACCCGCTCCGGGACAAGGGACTGCGGATCGCCATCGACGACACGCACTCCGGCGCCGGGGCACTGAGCCGCATGGTGCACCTGCGGCCGGACTTCCTCAAGGTTGGCCGGGACGTCTTCGGCAACGTGGACAATGACGGCCTCCAGCGGGCGCTGACCACCTGCCTGGTGGACTTCACGGACCAGATCGGCACCACCCTGGTGGCGGAGGGCATCGAAACCGTGGGCGAGCTGAAGGTCCTGACGGAACTGGGCATCGACGCCGGGCAGGGGTACCTGCTGGGCAGGCCGTCCGTCCGCCCGCAGGACTGGGCGTCCTGGAACACCCGGCAGGACGCTGACGGCCTCAACCGCCAGCTGGCCGAGCCCGCCGGGCGCAGTCCGCAGGAAACCGAGCCCGCCTAGGCCACCTGCCCTACTCGGAGTGGCCCTGGTCCCTGCTCATCTGGCCTTCGGCTGGCGGGGTCTCCCCCGGCGGCACTCCACCGCCGGGCTCCAGCCCGGTGATGTTGCCTTCGGCCGGGTCCGGGTTGGGCGAGTCCGCTGCTTCCGTGCTGCGTTGTTTCGCGAGGTCGTCCCGGGCCGCGCCGACGTCATTGGCACGGTCTTTGCCCGGCTTGTCCGGGTTGGCGGGGTCATTCTCCGGATGGTAGGTGCTCACGGTCCTTCGTCCTTCCGTTCGGGCTGCGGTCGGATGCCCCAGCTCTGGACTAATTGTAAGCATGCTGATAATTCTGGAGGGGTAGGGCCGGGCGGCCAGTGGGCGTTCCGGCACACGAAGGCAGAAGGAGCAGTCATGGGCATCGGCGACAGCATCGGCAAGGCAGCAGAGAACGCCATGGAGGATCTGGCCGGAACATCCGACCCCACGGAGAAGATGGACATTCCTGACCCTGCGGACCCCAATGATGACGTGGAGGTCCACTCCTCCCTCAGCGAGGGATCCAACGCCATGGAAGCGGAAAAGCAGAAGGCGCCCGGCCTGAAGACAGGCGCCGCACCCGATCCGGTGTCCAGCAGCCCGCTCGGCGGGGATTCCGGCGACACGGACCGCGACGAATCCGGCCCCGGCACCACGGACGACGACGGCGGGCTGGCCGGCGGCGCCACGGCACCAGCGGGCGCGGCTGGCGGCAGGGTTGCGGGTGCGGCCGGGCTTCCGGACGGCAACCCCGACGAATTGCGGGCCGATCCCTCTGAAGGCGACCAGGATCCGTCCACGAGCACTGGCCGGGATTAGCAGTACACCTAGCGGTCCGAGGCCTCGTCGGCGCCGCCCGGGCCGGGCCATTCGCCTCGCTCCACGAGCACCTGGCGCAGCAGGTCCGCCCGGTCGGTGACGATGCCTGCCACGCCGAGCTCCAGGAGCCGGCGCATTTCGGCGGGGTCGTTGATGGTCCATACGTGGACCAGCAGCCCCAAGGACTCCGCGCGCCGCAGGAAACCGGGCGTAACCACCGGCACCGCGCCGTAGCGCACGGGCACCTGCAGCGCGTGCACGTCCCGCAGGACCCACCGCATCAGCCAGCGGAACGCCGGACCGGGCAGCACGGGGCCCAGCAGCGCGAACAGGGCGTTGGATACGACGCCAGCGGACGAGGCAACCGGGCGGCTGAGCTGCTTCAGCACGGCCCGCCGCCGCCGGTCCGAAAAGCTGGCGATCAGTACCCGGTCGTGGGCAGCGTGGCGTTCGATGGCCTCGACGGTGCTGCGGACCGAGCCCCAGTCCTTGACGTCCAGGTTCAGCCGCGCGTCCGGCAGGGCCGTGATGAGTTCTTCGAAGGTGGGAATAGGTTCGCGCCCGCCGATCCGGGCACCGGCAACATCCTGGGCGGGAAGGTCGGCTACGCGTCCGCTGCCGTCCGTCACGCGGTCCAGGGTCCCGTCGTGGAAGAGGAGGAGCACGCCGTCGGACGTGGTGTGGACGTCCGTTTCGAGGTAGCGGCAGCCCAGCTCAGCGGCGGCGCGGAACGCCGCCATCGAGTTCTCGAGTCCGTCCACGGAAAAGCCGCGGTGGGCCATGGCGATGGGGAGCGGGGCGCCATCGGCGCCGGCGTGGTCGAAGAACGGCAGGCTCACAGAGTGAGCGTACCGGAGCCGGCCCACCCGCCCATGGCGGTGGCGTCAGTCCCCGTACGGAAGGATTTCCACGCCGTCGCTGCAGTGCAGCAGCGTCCGGCCGCGGCCACCATCGAGGTGGACCCACACGGCCGAATGGTCAGCCGTGATGGCATCCACCACGCCCGCGGCATCGAATCCGGGCGTGAGCTGGACGCGGACGCGGTCCCCCTGCCGGAGCTTCTTCCAGTGCGGCGCGGGCGTTGCCCTGCGCAGCGGTGCTTCAGCGGTCTGGTGTTTTGCGCTTCGTGCCATGTTGTCCCCTTTGCCGGCCGGAGAGGTGCCTGCCCTCCGCGCTTCACGCTACGGAACGAAGGTGAACGGCAAGTGAGCGCAACCTGTGAAAATGGCGGCAGGTGCACCACACGGGAACACCGGCGTCAGGAGTGCTGCACCCCAAGGGAAGCGAGGCGTTCCTCCAGGACCTGGGCCACGCCGTCGTCGTCAAAATGCGGTGCCTGCTGCCCCGCAGCACGGATGGCCTCGGGGTGGCCGCTGGCCATGGCGTAGCCGTGCCCGGCCCAGCGGAGCATCTCGATGTCATTGGGCATGTCGCCGAACGCCACGACGTCTGCCGCGCCGATTCCCAGCGCGGCCGCGTACTCGGCGAGGGTGACGGCCTTGTTGACGCCGGGGAGGGACAGTTCCAGCATGGCGACGCCGGGCGAGGAGTGCGTTGCTGCGGCAAGGTGCTCGACGGCGGGGGCCACCTCGGCGAGGAAGTCGTCGGGGGTGCCGTCGCGGACGATGGCAAGGAACTTGACGACGGCGTCATCCGCCGTGAGCGTCTCGCGCAGCGGCGCCGGGGTGAACTGGGTGAGCAGTTCGCTCGATTCGTTCTCGATGAAGCCGGGCTCAAGGTGGAATCCGCTGAGGGTTTCGGCGGCGAACAGCGCGGCGGGGCGGAGGTCCTTGATGATACGGCGGATTTCCAGGACCGCGTCGATGGCCAGGGTGCGGGCGGACACCAGGCGGTCGGCTTCCAGGTCCCAGACCACCGCGCCGTTGGAGCAGATCACGCGGCCGGTGTGGCCCAGTTGTTCCTCGAGCGGGTGCAGCCAGCGGGGCGGCCGGCCGGTCACGAAGACGAGCTCCACACCGGCGGTGCGGCAGGCATGGAAGGCGCGGATGGTGCGGGGGCTGATTTTCCCGTCGTGCCCGAGGATCGTTCCGTCAATATCGCTTGCCACCAACCGCATGCTGCCAGTCTACGTGGGTTGACGGGAGGCGCCTGCGCTGGGGGTTTGGCCGGGAGTCCCGTGGTTCCCCTACTACCGGCCCGTAGCGTAGCGCGGCGTTCCGGGGCAGGAGCATACTGGAAACGCCGCCCAATGAGAGGACGCTCGGCCTTGCGGGCGGCACCGTCACCGGCACTCCCGGGAAATCTGCCGGCATCTGGCGAAGGCGGGACATCCCGTTCCCGCGCTGCGCATCCCTGAGGAAGACACAGGTCTCGGAGGGGCAGAAGATCAACGATGAACCGCACCAAAAATGGGGTACTGTCCATAGCCGCAGCGGCACTTGCGCTGGGGCTCGCACCGGGGGCTGCCGTGGCACACGGCGGGTCCGGGCACGAGGGCTCCGACAAGGGTGACGACTGGCGGAACAACGACGACCAGCGCCGGCTGGTCAGGGTACTGCGCCACGTCACGGACGACTACCGCTGGCTGGAGAACGCCGAAGCCGACGGTTACAAGAAGATCACCGAGTGCATCGACATGCCGGGGGTGGGGGCGATGGGATTCCACTACGCCAAGCAGGAGCTGCTCGATGACAAGACCCAGGCCCGCAAGCCCGAGGTCCTCGTCTACATGCCGGACCGGAACGGGCGGTACCGGCTGGTGGCCGCCGAGTTCATCTCGACGGCGAAGAACCGGCCCTCGATCGCTGGGCTGAAGTTTGAAGACGGCCCGTTCCCCGGTTCTTTCGCCCTCCATGCGTGGGTCTGGCGGGACAATCCGGACGGCATGTTCGCGGCGTTCAACCCGGACCTGAGCTGCCCGAAGTAACGGGCTGAGAAGGACTGCCGGCAGCACCCGCCGGGCTGTCCGGGCTGCGGTGCTCGATCAGGACGGTGTCACGCCAGATGCCGGCGTGGGGCCCGTAGACCATGAGTCCGATGCGTCGGCGGGTGCCGACGATGGTGAATCCGTGGCGCTGGTGCAGTGCGAGAGAGGCAGTATTTTCGGGGAAGACGTTGGACTGGATGGTCCAGACCCCTGCGGCGTGGCAGTGACGGATGAAGGCGGCAAGGAGCCGGGAGCCGTGTCCGTGACCGTTAACGGCCGGCCTGATGTAGATCGAGTGGTCGATGACGCCGGAGTAAACGGGTCGGGAGGACACGGGCGATCCGGCTGCCCACCCGATGACGGTTCCTTGGTCTTCGGCGACGAGGCGCAGGTCCGGCCGGCGCCCCGTGTCGAAGTCTTCCCAGGACGGCGGGGCCTGCTCGAAGGTCGCGTTTCCGGTGGCGATGCCCTCTGCCCAGATGTCCTTGACGACGGTCCAGTCGTTCCTGGTCAGTTCACGGATCCTCAACCCGGCGCCTGGGGTCACAGGGGTGCTGCCTGGTTGGTGCGGCCGTGCTGCAGGCCGGTGGAAAATCCAACCGACACAATGACAGGCTCCGGGGTTGCGCAGCAGGAGTCCGCCATTACCGCGTCGTTGTCCGGGATGCTGGTGGAGCAGACGCCGGTTTCGGGGAGTTCGAGTTCGACCGTGTCCGCGGCCATGCTGTCTCCGGCGAGGGCGGCGGCGATTGAACGGACCTGTTCGTAGCCGGTGGCCATCAGGAAGGTCGGGGCGCGGCCATAGGACTTCATGCCGGCCAGGTAGAAGTCCTTCTCCGGGTGGGTAAGGATCCTGGCACCGTGGGCCGGGACGGTGCCGCAGCTGTGAAAGTCCGGGTCGATCAGCGGGCCTAAGGCTTTGGGTGCGTCGACGGCGGGGTCGAGGTCGAGGCGCAGCTCGGTGAGAATGGACAGATCGGGGCGGAACCCGGTCGCCGGGATCACCCGGTCGGCCTCGACACGGCGGCCGTCAGCAGCGATGACCGTGACCGTGCCACCGTTCATGTCAATGCCGTTGGTGTGGAAGCCTGTGAGGAGTTGGACGGCCCGGGTGTCGACGGCGGTGCGCAGCCGCGTGCCGAGCTGGCCGCGGGCGGGAAGCTGGTCAGCGTCTCCGCCGCCGTAGGCGCGGGCAGGGGTGTTGGCGCGGATGGCCCAGAGGACTTCGGTTCCGGGATTGGTCCGGGCGGTTCGGGCGAGGTCCAGGACCATGTTCGCGGCCGAGTGTCCGGAGCCGATGACCAGGGTGCGGCGTCCCGCGAACCCGTCACCGGAGACGTCAGGCAGCGGCCCGGTGATCAGCCCGGCGGCCCGGGCTTCGGCCTCACCGGGCGCGGGCAGCCCCCCTGATCCAAGGGGTGCAGGGGTGGTCCAGGTTCCGGAAGCGTCGATGACGGCGCGGGCCAGGATCTCTGTGGTGTCGCCGCTGGTGTGCCGGATGCGCAGGAGGAACGGAGCCTGGTCGCGGCCGGCGCTACGTCCTTTGTCCATGCCCTGCCGCGTGACGGCAACGACTCTGGCTCCGGTCCGGATCCGGTGTTTAAGTGCGGGGGTGGCGGCCAGGGGCTCGAGGTAACCGGTGACGATCTGGTGTCCGTAGGGCAGTGCGGTTGGACGGGGCGCTTCCCAACCAGTGGCCTCGAGCAGCCGGACGGCGGCGGCGTCGAGGTTGTACTGCCAGGTGGAGAACACCCGGACGTGGCCCCACGCGCGCACTGCGGCTCCGACGATGGGGCCGGCTTCGAGGACGAGCGGTTCAAGGCCGCGTTCGAGCAGGTGCGCGGCCGCGGCCAGGCCGACGGGTCCGGCACCGATCACGGCGACCGGCAGGGAGTCCTGTACTGTCATGCTGTCCTCATTTCAATCGTCGGCGCGCACTTACGGTGCCGTTCGGGTGGCGGGTTATGCGGTAGCCGGGGTCAGGGAGGCGATCAGCGCCTCGACCCGGGTCTTGATCTCGTCGCGGATGGGCCGGACGGAGTCGACGCCCTTGCCGGCGGGGTCTTCCAAGACCCAGTCTTCGTAGCGCTTCCCCGGGAAGTAGGGGCACTCGTCACCGCAGCCCATGGTGATGACGACGTCGGAACCTTTCACGGCCTCGGTGGTGAGGATCTTAGGGATCTCGGCGGACATGTCGATACCGACCTCGGCCATCGCCTCGACCGCGGCGGGATTGACCTTGTCCACGGGCTGGGACCCGGCGGAGCGGACCTCAATCTCACCCTTGCCCAGGGTGGCGAGGAACGCGGCGGCCATCTGGGAACGGCCGGCGTTGTGGACGCAGACGAACAGGACGGAGGGCTTGTGGCTCACGAGAGCACCTTTCGATCAGCCGCGACCGCCGCGGCAGCGGTGGAAGCAGCAAGGGTGGGGTAAAGGAATCGGACCAGGGCGTAGCCGGCTGCCCCGCCGGCCAGCTGGGCGAGGATGAAAGCGGGAGCGGACGACGGGGAGATCCCGGCGAAGGTGTCCGTGATGGTCCGGGCGATCGTGACGGCGGGGTTGGCGAAGCTGGTGGAGGACGTGAACCAGTACGCTGCCGTGATGTAGCCGCCGACGGCGAACGCGACCCGGTCGGTCCTCCCGGAACGGACCGTGCCGAAGATGACCAGCAGCAGCCCGATGGTGGCGATGACCTCGCCGAGCCAGAGGCCGGCCCCGGCTCTTTCACGCGTGGAGAACGTGACGGCGTCCAGGCCGAACATCAGGTTCGCGGCAAGGGCGCCCACCAGGCCGCCCAGGAACTGGGCGCCGATCAGAGCCGCCGATGTTCTGGTGTCAATCATGCCCAAGGCGCGTTCGACCAGGGTGACGACGGGGTTGAACGAGGCGGAGACCGGCTGCAGGGCGACAATGAGCGCGACCAGGGCGGCGCCTGTGGCCACGCTGTTCTGCAGAAGCTGCAGCCCGACGTCGTCCGGGGACAACCGTGACGCCATGATCCCGGAGCCCACGATGGCTATCACGAGGAATGCCGTACCGACGAGCTCGGCACCGGCTCTGCGCGCCAGGACGCTCACGTCGCCTGTCCCCCGATCAGTGTGGCGAGGTTCTGAAGGGCCTCGGTGCGGGCTCGGTAGTAAACCCAGACGCCACGCTTCTCCCGGTCCAGCAGACCGGCCCCGTGCAAGATTTTCAGGTGGTGGCTGATCGTCGGCTGGGACAGCTCGAAGGCGTCGTTCAGGTCGCAGACACACGCCTCACCGCCCTCATGCGAGGCGACCAGGGACATCAGCCGCAACCGGACCGGATCCGCCAGGGCCTTCAACAGTGGCGCGATTCCCTCCGCCTCGGGCAGGGACAAGGGCTCCCGCGCCAGCGGGGAGCAGCAAGCAACCGTTTGGACCGCGGTCAATTCCAAAGACATAGACACACGTATATATTTACATTCATCTATGTCATAGCGCAATGACCCAACGCCGGGCTCATTGTCGGCGTCCGGCGCTACACTGAACTTATCGAACAAATATTCGAATAAGGGTGTGTTGTGGGCGTTATTGTCGGGCCTCGCGTGATAGATGCAGGCGCGTCGCTGTTCTCGGTATTGATCTCTCCCGTGGCAGTCGCGGCCGGCTTTCCATCGCCGGCGCAGGACTACTTCGACGGGCGGATCGACCTGAACGCACACCTGATCAAGGACATCACCAGCACCTTTGTTGTCAGGGTCACCGGAAACTCCATGGAGGGTGCCGGCATCAGCGACGGGGACGAGCTGATCGTCAACCGCGCGCTGGAACCCAAGGACGGGTCCGTCGTGATTGCCGTGCTGGACGGTGAACTCACCGTTAAGAGGCTGCGCATCACGGCCACCGGAATCGTCCTGCAGGCGGAAAATCCCCGGTACCAGGACATCAAGGTATCGGCGCTTTCCGAACTGACCATCTGGGGAGTCGCCACAAGGTGCCTGCACCATGTCTGAGGCCCGCCGTGGCTAAACCTGCCCTCATGCGCCACATGCCGCAGATCGCCCACGTGGACGTCAACTGTTTCTACGCGTCCGCGGAACGGGCCTTCGACCCCTCGCTGGAGGGCCGCCCACTGGTGGTCCTGTCCAATAACGACGGCTGCGCCGTTACCCGTTCCCCCGAGGCGAAGGCACTCGGCATCACCACCGGCGAACCCTGGTTCAAGCTCGCGCCGCGGGCAAAGGAGTGGGGCCTCGTGGCGAAATCCAGCAACTACGAACTCTACGGCGACATCAGCGCGCGGGTCATGGAGCTGCTCGGCAGGTACTCGGCCTGGTTGGAGGTCTACAGCATCGACGAGGCGTTCCTGGGGGTCAAGGGGGACGCCGGCACCTTGCTACCCCTCGGACGCACCATCAAGAACGCCGTCCGCAGGCATGTGGGCGTTCCCGTGTGCGTGGGCATCGCACCCACCAAGACGCTCGCCAAGCTCTGCAACAAGTGGGCCAAGAACAACCCGGCCTTTGACGGGGTCTGTTTATGGGAGGCGGTCCCCCACGATGTCCGGGACAGCCTGCTGGCCCGGCTGCCCGTGGACGAGATCTGGGGCATCGCCGGAAGGCTGACCAAGCGGCTCAACGTCCTGGGGATCTTCACGGTCCAGGACCTGGTCCGCGCCGATGCGGTGATGATCCGGGACAGGTTTTCGGTGGTGCTGATGCGCACCGTCCTCGAGTTGCGGGGCACCCCCTGCATTCCCATGGAGGAGGAGCGAATCGGCCGGGACCAGCTGATCTTCTCGCGATCGTTCGCCACGCCGGTCGCCAGTGCGGACGGCCTGCGGCAGGTGCTGAGCATTTACGGGCAGCAGGCGAGCGCCAGGCTATTCAAGCACGGCCTGCAGGCGAAAGTGCTCACGGCATTTGCCGCCACGTCACCCTTCCGCCAACAGGAGCAGGCGTACCCGTCCGTGTGCGTTTCGCTGCCGATGCCGACGGCGGACCCGCTGCTGCTGACCAGGGCGGCACATGCCCTGCTCCCCCACATCCGGGACGGCCTCAAATATGCCAAGGCGGGGATCATGCTGACCGACCTGCGGCCCAGCGGCAACCAGTCGCCGCTCGAACTGTTCGAGAACCGGCATGAGGAACGCGGCATCGGCCCGCTGCTTGACAATGTGAGCCGGCGCTTCGGGCGCGGGGCCATCGGGCTGGGACATGCCGGCATCAAGTCCGGCCTCGACTGGACCATGAAGCGTGACATGCGCTCGCCCCGGTACACCACCCATTGGGACGAACTTCCGGTGGTCAAAGCCGCATGACCGGCTGCAGTGACAGAAACATAGTCCAAACTGTTCAGCATGCTAGCCAGCAGACAGTATAGTGAACAGATGACTTCTCCCAAGACTGTGGCCATCGCCGTCCCGCTCGAAGCAGAGCTCGTGGACCAGATCCGTGCCGTCGATCCGTCCATCACCGTCCTGTACGAGCCCGGCCTCCTCCCGCCGGAGCGCTTTCCCGCGGACCACGCCGGCGATCCCGCTTTCGAGCGCACGCCCGGGCAGGAGGAACGCTACTGGGCCATGCTCGGGAGGGCGGAAGTGCTCTACGGCTTCCCCAATGAGAGCCCTTCGGGCCTGGCCCGCATCGCCCGGGACAACCCCTCACTCGAATGGATCCATGCCATGGCGGCGGGGGCAGGCGGAGCGGTCAAGGCATCCGGGCTCGGCCAGGACGTCCTGCAGAAATTCCGGATCACCACCTCCGCCGGAGTACACGCGCTTCCCCTCGCCGAATTTGCGGCGATGGGGATCCTGAACGGCTTCAAACGGAGCGCCGAGCTGGCCCAGGACCAGGCCGCCAAGGCCTGGCCCGACCTGCGGGTACCCACCCGCCTGGTCAACGGCTCGAACCTGGTGATCAGCGGCCTGGGCGAAATCGGGCTGGAAACGGCCCGGATCGCCAGGGCGCTCGGCATGAACGTCAGCGGCACCAAGCGGACCGTTGAGCCCATCGAGGGCATCCACCAGGTGGTGGACAACGCGGGCCTGCCCGGACTCCTCGCCACGGCAGACGCCGTTGTCAACACCCTGCCCGGAACCGAATACACAGAGAAACTCTTCAACCGGGAACTGTTCGCGGCCATGAAACCCGGCACCACCTTCGTCAACGTTGGCCGAGGCACCGTGGTGGATGAGGATGCGCTGCTGGAGGCGCTGGAGAACGGCCAGGTGGGCTACGCCTGCCTGGACGTCTTCGCCGTGGAGCCGCTGCCCCGGGACAGCCCCCTGTGGAGCCACCCCAGGGTTATGGTCTCGCCCCACACGTCAGCCCTCAGCGCCGCCGAAAACCGGCTGATCACCGAGCGGTTCTGCAGCAACCTCCGCACCTTCCTCGACGGCGGCGAGCTTCCCCACCTCGTGGACACCGTCCACTTCTACTAAGCCAGTACCGGGAGAACCAATGCGCATCGCCAGAATCAACACAGCGTCCGGGACCCGGCACGCGGTTGAACGGGCCGGATCATGGCACCACATCGTCGACCCGTTCGAGGCACCGCTCCGCTTCACGGGCGGCACCACCCCCGCAGGTGAGGCGGAGCTCCTCGCTCCCGTGGCCCCGGCGGTAGTGGTAGGCATCGGCCACAACCTGACCCTCAACGACCACCCACTGCCCATCCAGGCATGGCATAAGTCCGTCCACACAGTGGCCGGACCTGGCGACCGGATCGTCGCCGCACGCGGCCGCGGCACAGTGAACGTAGAAGGTGAACTCGCCGTGGTGATCGGCAAGCAGGCAGCTGACCTGACCGCGGAGAACGCCCTGGACCACGTCCTCGGCTACACCTGCGTCAATGACGTCACCAACGTGGATCAGAACGCGGTGGACGAGCGGAACTTCCAGGGCAAGGCCGGCGTCAACTACACGCCACTCGGACCGTGGATAGAAACCGCCCTTCCGGATCCCGAGCGGGCTGGCATCGGCGTCTTCGTCAACGGAGTGCCCAAGGCCAACTCCGGGACGTTCAACCTGCCCTCCTCTGTGGTGGACTGCCTTGTCTACGTCACCTCCTGGCTGACCCTTGAGCCCGGGGATGTCGTCATGACCGGCGCGCCCGGCACCGCGGTGCCCGTGGAGCCGGGCGACCGCGTGGACATCGTGGTGGAGGGCGTCGGAACCCTGACCAGCGCGGTCGGTTGACGGGCCGCTCCCGCATTCTTCGGGACCGCACATCCGCCGGGGCACTTATGATGGATACCGTTCAGTTGACTGAACGGACACCGCAGTCAGTCCCGGCAACCTAAGGAGAATCATGGCCGATTCCCGCACCCCCGCTTCACCGGACAAGTCGGGAGCCGCCTCGCCGGCGCCGGCAGTCACGCGTGCGGCCGCCGTCCTGGATGCGCTGGCGGCTTCTGCAACGGGGCGGCTGACCCTCAGCGACCTTTCGCGCGAAGTGGGGATTCCCAAGTCTTCCACCTCCAATCTCCTGCTGGCGCTCGAAGAAGCCCGGCTGATCACCCGGCAGGGAGCGGAATTCACCCTGGGCCGCAAGCTGGTGGAACTCGGCGCTGCCTACTTGGGCCGGATGGACGAGGTCCAGGAGTTCTACCGCTACTGCGAACAGGCCTCCGTCCTCTCCGGGGAGACCGTCCGGATCGCCATGCTGGACGGAACCAACGTTATCTACCTCGCCCGCTACGAGGGCCACCCCGCAGTCCGCCTGACCTCCAATATCGGCGACAAGATGCCGGTATCCCTCTGCGCCGTAGGCAAGGCGCTGATCGCCCGGCTCAACGTGCACGACATCGAAGGGATGTTCCCTGACGACGCCGAACTGCCGGTCCTCACGCCCAAGTCGCTGCGCACCGGGGCGGAACTGAAGTCGCAGCTGCGCGAAATCCGCGAGCAGGGCTACGCCTTCGAGGACGAGGAAAGCACCACCGGAGTGGTGTGCCTGGCCGTGTCTGTTCCGACGCGCGGCGCCCACGGTCCCAGCCTGGGCCTGTCCGTCACCGCGCTGAAGGCCACCTACACTCCGGAGCAGGGCTCGCAGATGGTCAAGGAGCTCAAGGAGCTGGCACACTCGCTGGGCAACCCTATGGGCTAAACGCGGCCGCGGACTCCAAGCCGCAGAGGAACGCCACTTCTCAACAAAACAAAAAACTGTTGCCAGTTGTTCAGCTTGCTGTATTGTGTTCAGCATAGTGATCGACACAACAGGTGTTGTCGCTATCCCACCAGGCCAACGGGGGCCTGGAGTGCATTAGAGGGAGTTCTCGTGACAACTCGTACTAAATCACCGCAGACCGATGCGGACGGCGCCGTCGTCGATCCGGAGCAGCTGCGAAGGGCAACTCTTGCCAGCTCCGTGGGTTCGGCCCTGGAGTACTACGACTTCTACATTTACGGCCTCGCATCGGCCCTGATTTTCGGCCCGCTGTTCTTCGCCCCGCTGGGCGAGAGCGGCGCCGTCATCGCCTCCTTCGCCACCTACGGCGTCGGCTTCGCGGCCCGGCCTTTCGGCGGCGTGGTCTTCGGGTACATCGGGGACCGGTTTGGCCGCAAAATGGTGCTGATCCTGACCATCGGCCTGATGGGCATGGCCAGCTTCGCCATCGGGCTCCTCCCCACCTTTGAGCAGGCGGGGATGCTCGGGGCGGTGCTGCTGGTTGCCCTGCGCATCCTCCAGGGCCTGGGCGCCGGAGCCGAGCAGGCAGGCGCCACAACGCTGATCTCCGAGGTGGCCCCGCGCCGCCGTCGCGGTTTCTTCGCCTCACTGCCCTTCGTGGGCATCCAGCTGGGCACGCTCCTGGGCGCCGGCACCTTCGCCCTGATGGCCCTGGCGGACAAGGAAGTCCTGCAGGGCTGGCTCTGGCGCGTACCTTTCCTGGCCAGCGTCATCCTGATCATCATCGCCGTCTTCATCCGGCTCAAGCTCAAGGAGACCCCGGTCTTCCAGGAGCTCGAAAAACACAAGGCCGTGGTCAAGAACCCGGTGGGCCAGATCTGGAAGCACTCCAAGAAGAACGTGCTGGTGGGCATCGGCCTGCGGATGGGTGAAAACGGAAACTCATCGATCTACTCGGCGCTGCTGGTGTCCTTCATCAGCATGCCGGCCGGCGTCTTCGCCGGCGACAAGTTCATCGGCCCCACCGGCCTGCTGATCGCCGCCGGATTCGCGGCGGTCCTGGTGGTCACCTTCGGTGCGCTGTCCGACCGCTTCGGCCGGGTACCCGTCTACCGCTACGGCGCCCTGTTCCAGGCCGTCATCGCCCTCCCGGCCTTCTACCTGGTCACACTGGGCAACGTCACCCTGGTCTGGGTGGTCATGGTGGTTGGCATTGCCCTGGGCGTCCAGTCCATGCTCGGCCCGCAGTGCGCCCTGCTGCCGGAACTCTTCGGCTCCCAGCACCGCTTCACCGGCGTCGCCCTCAGCCGCGAAATCTCCGCAGTGCTCGCCGGTGGCTTTGCACCGATGATCGGTGTGGCACTGCTCGCAGCTACCGGCCACTCCTGGCTGGTTCCCGCGATCTACTCCCTGGTGCTGGCGTCAATCTCTTTCGCCACCACCTTCTTCACCCCCGAAACGAACGGCCGCGACCTGCTGGTCGTGGAGGACGCCAAGTGACGCACGGCTCCGTCGGCTTCGTGGGGCTCGGCCTCATGGGCGCCCCGATGGCCGCCAACCTGCTCGGCGCCGGGTGGCAGGTCAGGGGTTGGAACCGCTCCCCCGAAGCCGTTCGGGACCTTGAACTCCGGGGCGGGTCCGGCGTCGACACCGTCGCCGACCTGCGCGGCGAGCCCGTCATCATCTTCATGCTCCCCGATCTTCCCTTCATCGAAGAGTCCGCGGCCGGCCTCCTGGCGGCATGGCGGACGGAGCCACCCGCGCCGGGGACGCTGGTGGTGGTCATGAGCAGCGTGTCACCGGTGGGGGTGCAGGCGTTCGGCCTCGCGGTGGCTGAGGCGAGCGCCGGGAACGCCTCCGTGCTCGATGCACCGGTCAGCGGCGGCACGGACGGCGCGCGCCGGGGAACCCTGGCCATCATGGCCGGCGGCTCCGAGGCGGACTTCGCACGTGCGCTGCCGGTCCTGGAGGCCATGGGCGCGGCGGTCCGGCGGCTGGGCGGGCTGGGCGCCGGCTCCCTCGCCAAGGCGTGCAACCAGCTGGTGGTGGGAACCACGACGGCGGCACTCGCCGAAGCCGCGGAGCTGGCCGAACGCTCGGGCCTGGACGTCCACGCCCTCTTCGAGGTGCTCGCCGGGGGCTTGGCGGGCAGCCGCGTGCTGGACCAGGTGGGACCCCGGCTGGCGGCCAAGGATTACACACCCACAGGGCCGGCCAAGTTCATGCGCAAGGACCTGTCATTCGTACTGGACAGTGCACGCAGCGCGGGTACCGCCACACCCATGGCGTCCGCCGGAATCGAGCTGTACACCGAGCTGGTGGCGCAGGGCCTGGGAGACCAGGACCTTGCGGTGGTGCGGCAGGCCGTCGCGAACCTCAGCGCAGCCGGCGCCGGAGAGGCCCGGCGATGAGCCAGTTGTTTGACCTGACCGGACGCACCGCCCTGGTCACGGGTTCCAGCCGTGGCATCGGCAACGCACTCGCCCGGGCACTGGCGGAGGCCGGCGCCACGGTGGTCCTGAACGGGATCAATGCGGAGCGGCTCGCAGCGGCCGAGGCGTCGATGGCAGCGGATTTCGCCCCGGGCCGGATCCGCAGCTGCGCGTTCGACGTCACCCGGGACAGCGACGCTGAGCGGGGCGTTGCCTGGGTGGAGGAGAACGTTGGCCCCTTGGAAATCCTGGTCAACAACGCCGGAATCCAGCACCGGGTGGCCATGCTGGACCTCGACGTCAGCGATTGGGAGCGGGTCATCAGCACCGACCTCACCAGTGCCTTCCTGGTGGGCCGCGCCGCAGCCCGCGTGATGGTGCCCCGGGGCCGCGGCAAGATCATCAACATCTGCTCCGTCCAGACGGACCTGGCCCGGCCCACCATCGCGCCCTACGTCGCCGCCAAGGGCGGGCTGCGGAACCTGACCCGTGCCATGACGGCGGAGTGGGCGTCATCAGGGCTGCAGATCAACGCCATCGCTCCGGGCTACATCCACACGGAGATGACGCAGAACCTGGTGGACGACGAGCAGTTCAACTCCTGGATCCTGGGAAGGACACCGGCCCGGCGCTGGGGTACCGCCAGCGACCTGGCCGGCCCTGCCGTCTGGCTGGCGTCGGACGGTTCGGCCTTCGTCAACGGGCAAACCATCTTCATCGACGGCGGCATGACGGTGGTGGTTTAACGGGAGACTGCACCCGGATGTCCGGGCGCGGGGAAGACGCCGTGCGACCTTCCGTGACGCTGGACGACGCCGCGTTGCGGCTGCGCGTCGTCCCGTTAACGCCTGCTACGGGAATCATTGTGGCCCTGCTGGGCGCTCCGTAATCTCGTCTCAGCACCCGCCCCAGCAAAGGAATCCCCATGGCAGACCCCCAGGACACGAGTCCGCAGAACCCCGGAAGCTCCACCCGCATCGTCGCCGGCCAGGCCGCTCCCAAGCGCTCCCTGGGCCTGAAAATCGGCATCGCCGCCGCCATCCTCGCCCTCGTGGGAGGCGGCGCCGCCGTCGCCTCAGCCGTCAACGCGAACAACACCGCCACCGCACCAGAGGCCGCAGCAGCGCCCGCCGGAAACCCGGCGGCGGAACTGAAACTCGGCTACTTCGGCAACGTCACCCACGCCCCCGCACTGGTGGGCGTCAGCAAAGGCTTCATCAAGGACCAGCTCGGCGACACCAAGCTCAGCACCCAGGTCTTCAACGCCGGTCCCGCGGCCATTGAGGCGCTCAACGCCGGAGCCATCGACGCCACCTACATAGGCCCCAACCCGGCCATCAACTCGTTCGTGAAGAGCCAGGGCGAATCCATCAACATCATTGCCGGTGCCGCCGCCGGCGGAGCGCAGCTCGTGGTGAAGCCGGAGATAAACTCCGCCGCGGACCTCAAGGGCAAGACCCTCGCCTCCCCGCAGCTCGGCGGCACCCAGGACGTGGCCCTCCGCGCCTGGCTGACCGCCCAGGGCTACAAGACAAACGTGGACGGCAGCGGCGACGTGGCCATCAACCCCACCGAGAACGCCCAGACCCTGAAGCTGTTCCAGGACGGCAAGCTCGACGGCGCGTGGCTGCCCGAGCCCTGGGCCTCACGCCTGGTGCTGACCGCCGGTGCCAAGGTGCTGGTGGACGAGAAGGACCTGTGGGACGGTTCGCTGTCCGGCAAGCCCGGCGAATTCCCTACAACTATCCTGATCGTCAACCAGAAATTCGCCGCAGACCACCCGGACACCGTCAAGGCGCTCCTGAAGGGCCACGCCAAGTCCGTTGAGTGGCTGAACGGTGCCGCCGCGGATGAGAAGGCCACCGTCATCAACGCAGCACTCAAGGAAGCGGCCGGCGCCGAGCTCAAGGCCGATGTCATCGACCGGTCGCTCAAGAACATCGTGTTCACGGTGGATCCGCTGGCCGGAACGTACCAGAAGCTGCTGGCCGATGGCGTCACGGCCGGAACCACCAAGCAGGCCGACATCAACGGCATTTTCGACCTGCGGGCCCTCAACGAGGTCGCCGGCGAGAAGACCTCCGCCGCCAACCTCGGCAAAGAATAGCCGCCAACCACCACAGGGCGCCCGCCCGGCAGGAACGGCACCAGCGCTCCGGCCGGGCGGGCGCTTTTAACTTGTGGAAATCCTGCGCTTAGCCGCCGGAAACAGGCGCCTCGCCGCCCCTAAGCTGAAGAGGATTCATCGGCAGGCGGCACGGGGGATGTTGGGTGGGCGGTTCAGGCAGGGATCATGGCACATGGCCGGGAGCGCCCGACGGCGGCCCGTTGCCAAGGGTGCGCCGGTCACCGAGCGGAAGGATCCCGCAGTGGGCCATCGACGAGGCGTTCGGCCGGCAGGCACAGCAGGCTCCGTGGCGCGCACCGGAACCGGCGCCCGCAGGACGGCCGGCGTTTGGCGGTTTCCGCCGGCCGTACCGGCCCCGGCAGCGGAAGCGGCGGCTGCTCCCCGCGCTCGGCCTGGCGCTGGTCATCTGCCTGTACTTCACGCCGTCGTTCTTCAACCGCGTTGTCCTTCCCTTCGCGGCACCGTACCTGCCGGGGGCAACGGTTCCGCCGCCCGGGTTCGAGGCCGCGTCCTCGCCCCTGGGGACTCCCCCGGCCAGCACCGGCTCCACGGCTTTCGTCCTGCAGGACTCGCCCGATCCCGGCCAGCGGTTCGCCGCATACGATCCGTGCCGTCCGGTCCACTACGTAGTGCGTCCTGACTTCGCCGTGCCGGGTGGGGACGCGCTGATCCGGGACGCGGTAGCAGCGACCTCCGCGGCCACCGGCCTGCAGTTCATCTACGACGGCACCTCAACCGAAGCGCCGGCAGATGAGCGGGAGGCCTTCCAGCCGGACCGCTACGGCAAGCGCTGGGCCCCGGTGCTGATCGCATGGTCCACCCCGCAGGAGTCACCCGGCCTCGCCGGCGACATCGCGGGCGACGGCGGCAGCACCTTCGTCCAGGCACCCGGCCAGCCGATGGTCCTCGCCGCCGGCCAGATCCGGCTGGATGCGCCCGACCTCGCGGGCATCCTCGCCAGCCGCCCGGACGGAACGGACCAGGTGCGGGCCATCATCATGCACGAACTCGGCCACGTTGTGGGCCTGGACCACGTCAACGATCCGGGCCAGCTGATGCATGCGGCCAACATGGGCGTGGTGGATTTCGCCGCCGGGGACCGCGCCGGGCTGGCCCTCCTGGGCAGCGGCCCGTGCGTTCCCCAGCTCTGACCCCCGGCGCAAGACAGGGCGTGCCCGGGGGCGCGGATAGGGTATGCAAACCTGCATAGCCGGGGACCGCTGCCGGTGTTTTACTTTCCCCTATGACTGAGTTGCTGAAGCAGCACCCAAACGAGCCGCACGACGACAGCATTGCAGCGCGCCTGAACTGGCTGCGCGCGGGCGTCCTTGGAGCCAATGACGGCATCGTGTCCGTGGCCGCAACGGTGGTGGGAGTCGCCGGTGTGACCAACGATGTCACCCCTATCCTGGTGGCCGGCGCGGCCGCCGTGGTGGGTGGCGCCGTCTCCATGGCGCTGGGCGAGTACGTGTCCGTCAGCAGCCAAAGCGACAGCCAGCGGGCCCTGATCGAGAAGGAACGCCAGGAACTCCGTGACGATCCCGACGGCGAACTGGAGGAGCTAGCCGCCATCTACCAGGCGAAGGGACTCACCGAAGCAACCGCGCGCACGGTGGCCCTCGAGCTCACCGAGCACGATGCGCTGGGCGCGCACCTGGAGGCCGAGCTGAAGATTGATGAGGCCAGCGTCGCCAGCGCCTGGCACGCAGCGTTTGCCTCGGCCATCGCCTTCACCGTCGGTGCGGTACTGCCGCTGCTGGCAATCCTGCTGCCACCGGCCGAAATCCGGATCCCCCTCACCTTCGTGGCGGTTGTCATCGCCTTGGCGATTACCGGCACGGTCAGCGCCAGGATCGGCGGCAGCTCGAAGCGGAAGGCCACCCTGCGCCTGGTCATTGGCGGCGCCCTTGCCATGGCTTTCACCTATGGCGTTGGCCTGCTGCTGGGCACCACGGGGATAGCCTGACTCCAGCACACCTGATCCGGCGTCACTGCCCAGTCCCTAGGAGCTTTGCATGGTGGAAATCGGCGGCCTTCCGGCCCACATCCTCCTGGTCCATGGAGTGGTTGTCCTGGCGCCGCTGGCGGGCCTGATGGCGGTGGTCTTTGCACTCTGGCGCCGGAGCAGGGCCTACCTGGCCTGGCCCCTCGGCGTCCTGGCCTTTGGCCTGGTGCCGTTGTCCATCCTCACCGCGCAGGCCGGTGAACAGCTGGAGAAGGCCAGGCCTGCCTCGAACCTTATCCGGGAGCACGCCGAGCAGGGCGGCTTCTTCCGGTTCGTGGCGGTGATCTTCCTGGTGGTGGCGGCCGCGCAGATTCTTGCCGCCTTCCCCGCCGCAGTGAACCGCTGGCACGTGCTCCGCGGAGCCGGACGCCTCCTGGCCGCCCGCTGGCTTGTTCCGGCTACGTCAGTTCTCGGCGTCCTGGCGGGGCTGTTCCTGATCTACGAGGCCGTTGTGACCGGCCACTCCGGCTCGGCGTCGGTCTGGAGCGGAACCTAGGGCGCTGCACGGGGAATGGCCCGCTGGAAAGGTGGCTGGGATCATCAATCCCCCGTCACTGGAGTAGACCTTGGAACTGAACCCCGCCGAACTTACGCCCGTCATCAATCGCATGAAGCGCGCCCAGGGCCAACTTGCCGCTGTCACGCGCATGCTCGAGGAAGGCCGCGATTGCAAGGATGTGGTCACGCAGCTGGCGGCGGTATCGAAGGCCCTTGACCGGGCCGGATTCGCCATCATCGCCACCGGGCTGGAGCAGTGCATCGTCCAGAAGGACGAAACCCTGGACCGGAAAGAGCTGGAGAAGCTTTTCCTCTCCCTGGCCTAACAGTCGGGCGGGGCCAATACGCGCCGGACGCCAGGGGCGGACGACGCCGGCATGCGGCTGCGGCGCGTCAGCGAAACACCGGGGCGGGTGGCCGCAGGGCGGCGGCGGGGCAACAGCCCGCCAAAGTGGAGCTAAGTAGCTTGAGCTAGGCCTGCGCCTGCATGCCGAGCGGCGGCATGGCCGGGCCGGCCAAACCGGGGACAGCGGCAACATCCATCAGTGCGGGCCGCTGCAGGTAAGCCTCGAGCTCGTCGGTTGTCAGGCCGGCCGTCCGGGCCAGGGCCGGCGCGCTGACACTGAAGGCAGAGGCGCCGCGGAGAGCCGCGCACAGGTCCTCTTCGGCGGCGTCCAGCTCCCACTGCAGCTGCTCCAGTTTGGCGGACGCCAAGGCAACTGCCTTCATCCATCCGCCGGCCTCCGGGGGCGCGTCGGACGCCTCCACGGGATCGGCGTTGAAGCCATAGCTGTCGGGCAGCGGAAGGGCGACGACATCGGCCAGGTGATTCCGGTTCCGGCTCTGTGGTTCTGCTACCGCTGTCATGTCGCCCTCGATCCCTCGTTTACCGAATTGCTAGTTTACCTAGTATTTAGTACCTCTAGGCAATTGTCCAGCCCGGATTGGCGGATCAGTCCCTCGCCACCTCGTCCATGGCGTTGCGCATGCGGACCAGGAAGCCAAAAACTGTTCCAAGCTCGTCGCGGTCAAGGGATTCTATGAGGTTGGCGATGGGCCGCCGGGCGTCGTCCAGCGCCTGGACTTCCGCGGTCTCGCTCACCCCGGTACTCCGGAGGATGGAAGCCCGGCGGTCCGAGGGGTGGGGCTCCCGCACCACAACGCCGCCTGACACCAGCCGGTCAATCAGGGCAGTAATCGAGGCGGAGCTCAGCCCCAACAGGGCAGATAGTTCCGTGGGGCGCATGCCATCGCCGCGAAGTGTTGCCTCGCGGACGTAGCGCAGGGCGAGGACGTCGGTGGCACCGCGATCCATGATGGGGCGGGTGCGGCGGAGCATGGCTGTCTCCGCGGCACGGTACTCGCTCAGCGCATCAAGGACGTCGGTTGCACCGATCCGGCCAACCGCTTCCCGGGTGTCGACACTTCCCAATCCACCTAAAGGAGTCATGACCCTTCCTCGATAGCCTAGTAACACGCCCGTCAAGCTAAAGATACTAAGGCATTCACCCTGCAGTGTCGATGTGGGGGGGCAGCTCCGGGGTCAGTCCTCCGGCAGGGCGTTCATCTCCGCCCGGGTGGGCGGGTTGGCGCCGGGCCGGGAAACGGTGACAGCAGCGGCGCGGGCAGCGTGGGCCAGCAGTTCCGCCAGCGCCTCCGCGGGCAGCTCGCGCAGGTCCTTCCGGTTTTGCGCGCCGTCCAGGCCCCGGTCCACGAGGCCGGAGAGCAGGGCCGCCATGAAGGAGTCGCCGGCGCCAACGGTGTCCGCCACCTCGACGCGCGGGGCCGCCACTGCGGCCTCGCCTGCGGCCGTGATGCCCCATGGTCCCTCGCCGCCCCGGGTCACCACCACCATCGCCGGCCCCCCGGAGCCTCCCAGTGCCAGCCACTGGCGGGCGGACTCCAGGACGTCCTGCCCCGGATACAGCCAGGCGAGGTCCTCATCCGAGGCCTTCACCACGTCGGCGAGGGAGACGAACTTTTCCGCGTGGCGGCGCGCGTAATCCACGTCGGTGATGATGCTCGGGCGGCAGTTGGGGTCGAAGCTGATGGTGGCATGCGGGTGTGCGTATTCGACGGCGGCCAGCACCTCGGTGGCGCCGGGCGCCAGCATCGTGGCGATCGATCCGGTGTGCAGCAGCGTGGTGCCCTGGAGCATGAAGCCGAGCCGGTCTGCGATGCCGGGAAGCTCCCAGGCGAGGTCGAACGTGTAGGTGGCGGCGCCGTCGTCGTCAATCAAGGCGGTGGCAACGCTGGTGGGCAACTCATCCGGGCCCAGCGGAAGCATCACCGAGCTGGCGCGGAGGTGCGCGGCCACGGAATCGCCGTAGGCGTCGCGCCCGTAGCGGCCGATGAACTGCACCGGGTGGTCCAGGCGTGCCAGGCCCACCGCAACGTTGAGCGGGCTGCCGCCTACGTGGGCTTCGATTCCCGAAGCGCGCTGGACAACGTCAACAAGGCCTTCGCCGATCACCGTGAGCATGGTCATACTCTGCCAGAGAAGCGGGCGGGGCCGAATTCCATGTCAGCGCAGCAGTTCACACACCAGTTCGCGGCACGCCAGGTAGGCCGGGGCGGTGATGTCGATCAGCGCGAAGTGGTCGCCGGGGACGCTGACGAACCGTGCGGGCACCGCCGATCCCCGGGCCGCGTCCACATAGCCTGTGGACATTTCCGGCGGCACGTCGTCGTCGGCTTCGGCGTGGACGGCGTACACGGGAACGTCCAGCGGCAGCGCCGCCATGGGGCTGGCCAGCCGGTGCCGGGCGGGGAATTCCGACGACGGTCCGCCCAGCAGGTTGGCTACGGCACCGTTGCTGAGGTTGAGGCGTTCAGCGCCGGCCAGGTCCAGGACCCCGGACTGGCTGACCACGCCGGTGAGCCGGACTCCCCGCCGGCCCGGAAGGCTGTCCGCGTTTCCTGTCCCCAGTTCCGCCACCCTGTCCCGCCCGGCGGCCCAGACTGCCAGGTGCCCTCCGGCCGAATGGCCCAGGGCCACCACCTTCCCCAGGTCCAGGGCATGGGGGTCCGCGAGCGCTGCCAGCTGGTCGATGCCCGCCAGGATGTCATCGAACGTGCCGGGCCAGCCGCCTCCGTTTCCGGCGCGCCGGTACTCCAGGTTCCAGGCGGCGATCCCGTGTTCCGCCAGGTCCCTGGCCAGAGGTTCGCCGAGCTCGGCGCCATACTTCGCACGCCAGTACCCGCCATGGATCACCACCACCACGCCCTGGTGCCGGGCGCCTACGGGAAGATCGGGGAGGAACAGTTCGCCCCACTGGCTGGGATCCTCGCCGTACGGGTAGCGGTGGCGTTGAATCATGTGCCGAGACTACATGGGGGACGGGACGGCAGGGACCGGACCCGTTTAGCCGGGCCTGTTCCTGGGCACCCTTCAACCATGGAAGAACGTGACGTGACCACCCGGAGTTCCACCGTTGAGGAGTGGACGCAGGCCCTGTCCGAATCCACCGGCTCACCGGGCGGCGGTGCCGGGACAGGCGTAATGCTGGCCGTTGCTGCGTCGTTGGCCTCGATGGTGGCGGGCTATACCGAACCGGGCGCGGACCATCAGCAAACCGTGGACGATCTGAGGGACCGTGCCCGGAAACTGCGGAGCGAGGCGCTGCACCTGGCCGACGAGGATTCGACGGCGTCCCGGGCCTTCGGCGCCGCCTTCCGGTTGGAGCCCGGCGCTGAACGGGACAACGCCATCCGCGAGGCCTCAGTTGACGCCGCGCACGCCTCCGCCGTGCTCGGCGCCCGGGCGGTGCAGGCCATAGACGATCTCGCCTGGCTGGCGGCGCACGGCAATAAGGCGCTGATCGCCGACGTCGTTGTCGCTTTCGGTGCCCTCCGCGCGGCCGTGGCGGGAGCCCGGACCAACGTCAGCTTCGACCTGGGATCCCTGCGCTCCACCGGGGCTTCCCTTGAAGAGATCCGTGAACAGCAGCCGGAACTGTGGGCTTCCGTGGAGCGCCTCACCGGCGCGCTGGAGCGGATTGACGCACTGACGGACCAAATTGATTCCCGCGCCGCCCCTACGGATAGCATCTGACAGGGCCTCCTGCCAGGGGCAGCGGCCAACGGCAGCAGTCAAAGGCTCGGGTCAAAGGCTCCGGTCAAAGGCTCCGCCAGGTACTGCCGCCCTAGGGCGATGAGATTGAGGACAGCGGTGTGGACGGAGTCCTAAAGGGATTTTTTGTGGTGGGCGTGGTCATGTTCGTCGGCTACGTGCTGGGCAAGACGAACGCGCTGGGCCCGCAGGGCACCAAAGTGCTTTCCAGCCTGACGTTCCTGGTGGGACTGCCCAGCCTGATGTTCTCGATGATCGCCACCCGGCACATCTCGGAGGTCCTGAGCGAGACGGGCCTGATCTCCGTGGTCACCGCCGTGGCCATGATGGCGGTGTTCGCCCTGGTGGGTGCGGTCGCCCGCTGGGGAGTCCGCCGCACCACCATCGGCGCCCTGGCCACGGGCATCGTGAACTCCACCAACCTCGGCGTTCCGCTGTCGCAATACGTCATGGGGAGTGCCACCTACGTCACACCCATCATGCTGTTCCAGCTCGCCGTCATCACCCCGATCGCGCTGACCATCCTGGACCTGACCGACCCGGACGGGACCAAGCCTTCCCTGCGCCGCATCCTCGCCACCCCCTTCCGCAACCCCGTGACCGTGGCGGCCATCCTGGGCATCATCGTCAGCGCCGTCGGCATCGAAATCCCGCCCCTGGTGTTGGATCCCCTCAAGCTCATTGCGCAGGTGACGGTTCCGCTGATGCTGATCATCTTCGGCATGTCCCTCCATGGCCTCTCACCGCGGGCCAGCAGCAGCGACAGCGCGCCCACGTTCCTGGCCGTCGTCCTGAAATCAGCCATCCAGCCCGCTCTCGCGTGGACCCTGGCCAGATACGTCTTTCACCTGGATGACTTCAACACCTTCGTGGTGACCGCCTGCGCCATCCTGCCCACTGGCCAGAACGTGGTCCTCTACGCGGTGCGGTACCGCGTGGGCCAAAGCCTTGCGCAGACGACGGCGGTCATCACCTCGGCGCTGGCTGTTCCGTTGCTGCTCGGGGCGGCCTGGCTGCTGAACTGAGCTCCCGGGGCAGACTTGGGCGCGGGTATAACTGGGTACCAGGAGCACAAACAACGGAGGTTCTTCCATGGCACGGATTCTGGTGACCGGTTCAACGGACGGGCTGGGCCTGGCTACGGCGGAAACGCTGGCCCGCGAAGGCCACCACGTGTTGGTCCATGCCCGGTCTGCCCGGCGCGTGCCCGCGGTGCAGCACCTGGTGGACCAGGGCGCGCAATGCCTCGTGGGAGATCTCTCGGACGACGCCGAAGTCCGCCAGCTCGCTGACGAGGCCAACCGCATCGGCGGGATCGACGCCGTGATCCACAATGCCGGGGTCCTGGACGGCGCCGCGCTCCTGCCCGTCAACGTGGTGGCGCCGTACCTGCTCACAGCGCTGATCAGCGGGCCGCGCCGGATGATCTACCTGAGCAGCGGCATGCACCGCGGCGGCAACACCCGGCTCGACGGCCTGGACTGGTCAGGCCGCTCCGCCACGGCGTCGTATTCCACTACCAAGCTGCACATCACGGCCTTCTCGGCAGCCCTGGCCCGCCTGGTGCCCGGAGTCACCAGCAACGCCGTGGACCCGGGCTGGGTGCCCACCCGGATGGGCGGACGGTCCGCCCCGGACGATCTTGAGCTCGGCCACCGTACGCAGGAGTGGCTGGCCACCAGTGATGATCCGGACGCCAACGGCAGTGGCGGCTACTGGTACCACCAGCGCCGGCAGGCGCCGCATCCGGCTGCGGAAGATGGGGATTTCCAGGACGCCCTGCTCGCCCGGCTGGCAGGGCACACCGGCGTCACTCTGGACGCGCTCCACTGATCATCGGTTGCTCCGTAAACGCCGTTTTGACACCTGAAAAGGGCGTCGGGCCCACGCCGGCAGGGTTCCTTGGCCGAGCTTGCGTGGCTAGGGTGCCGGTGGGGGGCAGTCGATGGGGCTAAGACTTGCGCAGGCGCCGTTCGACGTCGGCCGTTTCCGGGTACGCTGCCTGGGTGCCCTTGCGCGTGGTGGCCAGGGCCGCGGCCACGGAGGCGAACGCTGCGGCGTCGGCGAGCGCATCGCCTAAAGCGAGCCGGACTGCCACGGCACCGGTGAAGGCATCCCCGGCGCCGGTGGTGTCCACCGCATCCACCCTGGTGGGCTCCACGAACACCACGGATCGGCTGGCCGGGGCGTCGGAATCCAGCACTACTGACCCGTGCGCCCCGAGTGTCACCAGCACCTGCCGGATCCCCCGTTCGGCGAAGCGTTCACGGACGGCATCCCATTGCGCCGCGTGGGCGTCAGCACCCGGGACGGAGGCCCCGGGGCCGAGGAACAGCGCGGCTTCGTGGGCGTTCACCAGCAGGACGTCCACCAACCCGGCCAGCGCTGCGGGGATGTGCGCGTAAGGCGAGAGGTTCAGCAGGACCTTTGCGCCGGCGTCGTGCCCTGCCTGCGCTGCCGCCAGGACCGTGGGCATGGCAACTTCCAGGCAGAGGCTGACGACGGCGGCGCCGTCCAGGACGTCCGCGGCCTCCGCCACGTCCGCCGGGGACAGTGTGCCGTTGGCGCCCGCGGAGATGATGATGTTGTTTTCGCCGCCCGCATCGACCGCGATCACGGCGACGCCGGTGGGCTCACTGGAGGTACGCACCCGCCCTACGTCCACGCCGGCACCGGCCACCGAGGCCAGCAGCATGTGCCCGTTGGGGTCATCCCCCACGGCACCCACCAGGCTGACGTACCCGCCGAGGCGGCCGGCGGCGACGGCCTGGTTGGCGCTCTTGCCGCCGGGATTCACGGCGAAGCCGTTGCCGTGCACCGTTTCCCCGGGCTGCGGGAGCCGTTCACAGTAGATGGTGAGGTCGGCGTTGAGGGAGCCGACGACGACGATCCGGCCAGCGCCCAGGGAGTCATCGCCCGCGGACCCGGCTGCGGTGCTCATTCGGCCACCTCGGCCTCAACCGGCTTGGGGATCAGCAGCGACGCCGCGAACGCGGCCACCGTCAGAGCCAGGCCGACCACCACCACGGTGAGGTAGGAAGCAGTGGCATCGCCAAGGGAGGCGGTCGCCACCAGCACGGCGGGCAGGATGAGGAAGCTCAGGCCCGCACCGAGGTTGAAGGCACCGGCGTTCATGCCGGGCAGGAAGCCGGGGTTGCCGGCGGGCGAGAGGACAACGCCGAGTCCGTTGAGCATGATGTTGACCGTACCGGCGTACATGATGCCCAGCAAGACCGTTCCGGCAATCATCATCGGCAGGCTGTGCAGGCCCAGGAACCCTATGACGGCCAGCGCCGCGATGCTGCCGAGCAGGCCGATGCGCAGCACCTTGGTGTAGCCCAGGACTGGTGCGAGCTTGCCGCTGAGCGGGCCCACCACCCAGCCGAGCAGGGCGTACGGGGTGAGGATGATCAGTGACATCTCGGTGGGGCCCACCCCGAAGCCCGGGCTGGCGGCCTGGACGTAGGCAGGGACGATGCCGTTGATGACGGCGAAGATGCCGGTCATGGTCAGGGTGGTGGTGAGCAGCGGGGCCCAGGTGGCGCGCTGGCGCAGGTGCACGGTTTCCACCATCGGCTGCGCGGCGCGCTGTTCAGTACGCCAGAAGGCGAAGAACGCGACGGCGGACACGGCTACCAGCGCCAGGCTCAGGATGAGCGTGCCGGAGTTGAAGCCGCCCACCAGCTTGGAGCCTTCGTTCAGGGCGGTGAGCAGGGCACCGACGGCCACCACGATGAAGAACACGCCCAGCCAGTCCATCCGGGTACCGGCGGCGGGTTTGCTTTCGGCGGCCAGGAACACGATGAGGGCGGTGGCAGCGACAGCCAGGACCACCATCAGCCAGAAGATGCTGCGGAAGCCGAAGTGCTCTGCGAAGTAGCCGCCCACGAAGGAGTCCACGCCCGCCACTCCACCGTTGACGGCGGTGATCAGGCCCATGAGCGTGCCGTACTTGCGGGGGTTGCTGACGGCGGAGCGCAGCATGATGAGGCACAGCGGCACCGTGGGTCCGCTGACGCCCTGGATGATCCGGCCAACGAAGAGCCAGGTGATGTCCGGGGCGAGGGCGGCGATGACGGAGCCCACAGCCATCATCACCATCATGCCGACCAGGACTTTCTTGCGGCCCACGATGTCGCTCAGGCGCGGCAGGAACAGGGAGAACAGGGCGGCGGCGGTGAAGAACCAGGTCTGTGAGAGCCCGATGACAGCCTGGTCCGCCTTGAGTTCCTCGCCCATGGTCACCAGGGCGGGGCTCAGCATGGAGGCGTTGAGCTGGAACGCCACGCAGGCGGCCAGCAGCGCGGTCATGAGGGCTGCGATGTTGCCGCGGCCGGTCTTCGTTTCAGTCATGGTGGCGGCCATTTACTTAACCCCTCCGGCGGCGAGCTGGGCGCCTTCGTTAAGTTCGACGTCGGACGCGTTGCCTTTGTTGTCCATGTCACCGGCGCCCGGCTCACCGATGCGGACCAGCGCGTCGGTGACGAGGTCCCAGAACCGTGCGTGGTCCAGGTCCACGGCCACACTGGTGTGGCAGTCGGCGGGGGCCGGGGCGCGGAAATCGGCCACGGTCATGCCGAGGGTAAGGGTGCCCTGCAGTTCGATGTTGACGGGCACCTTGCGGGTGCTGACGATGCTGGGGTCGATGACGTACGCCACGGCGCAAGGATCGTGGACGGGCGGGTAGTCGAAGCCCTGGGCGTCCTTGTAGGTGTGGGCGAAGAAGTCCATCAGTTCGGTGACGAACTTCGCCGGGCCGGTTCCGATGGCGGCGATCTTCTCCACTACGTCCGGGGTGGCCAGCGCCTGATGGGTGAGGTCCAGGCCCACCATCACCACGGGCCACTTTTCGTTGAAGACGATGTGCGCGGCCTCGGGGTCGATGATGATGTTGAATTCGGCTACGGCGCTCCAGTTGCCCACGTGGTAGCCGCCGCCCATGAGGACCACTTCCTTGACGCGTTCCACGATCCGCGGTTCCTTGCGGGCGGCCATGGCGATGTTGGTCAGGCCGGCGGTGGGAACCAGGGTGACGGTGCCGGGTTCGTGCGCCATGACGGTGTCGATGATGAGGTCGACGGCGTGGCGCGGGTCCAGCTCGATGGCGGACTGGGGCAGGGCGGGGCCGTCCATGCCGGACTCGCCGTGGATGTCCGGCGCGGTTTCGATGCTGCGGACCAGCGGGCGGTCACAGCCGGCAGCGAAGGGGACGCCGGTGATGCCGGCGATGGTGCCCACGGCGAGCGCGTTGCGGGTGACTTTTTCGAGGGTCTGGTTTCCCACCACCGTGGTGACGGCCAGCAGGTCGATGTCCGGGTTTCCGTGTGCGAGCAGCAACGCCACAGCGTCGTCATGCCCGGGGTCGCAGTCCAGGATGATTTTCCTGCGCTCGATGCCTTGGACCGGTTCAGGGTTCTGGAAGGTGGGTTCCATGGTGTTCTCCACGTCATTGGGGCCCGTGCCAGCTGCCTGGCGTCCGGGGAGTTGTAGCGTTCAGGAGTGATCATGGCAGCAGGATATGGTGCACGTCAAACGCTTAACGTAGATGCAGGTCAAGCGCTTGACGCTCTGCAGTTCCTGGCGCTGATCTTTTCTGGCACATGCGCGCCAACTCGGCCCTGCCCACCCCGCCGCCCGGGCCTGTCCCCCGCGCCGCCTGGTGCACCAAGAGTGCAGTATGATGCACTTATGGATTCAAGCACCTCTGCCCTCGCCGCTGCCATCGGGGGCCGCGTCCGGCTGAAACGGCAGGCCCGCGGCTGGACCCTTGACCGGCTGGCCGACGCCGCCGGGGTCAGCCGCCGCATGCTGGTCAACGTTGAGCAGGGCGCGGCGAACCCCAGCGTGGGCACTCTGCTGCGGATCAGCGACGCACTGGGCATTGGCCTGCCGGCTCTCGTGGATTCCCCGCAGCCCAAGCAGGTAACCGTGACCCCCAGCGGCGAGGGTGCAGCCCTGTGGACGTCCGCCGGCGGAGGCCGCGGCGTGCTGGTTGCCGGCACGGAATCGCCGGACGTGGTGGAGCTGTGGGACTGGACCATGGTTTCCGGGGACCGCCTGGACAGCGAGGCACATGCAGCCGGGACCAAGGAACTGCTGCAGGTCCGCACGGGATCGCTCACCGTGGCGGTCGGGGGCGAGGAGCACGTCCTCACGGCCGGGGACGCCATCTCCTTCCCCGGCGATGTGGCCCACTCCTACGCCAATCACGGCAATGCGCCCGCCGTGTTCTCCCTGGCCGTCTTCGAGCCCGGCGTGGGCTCCTCGCCCCACCAGGAGGGCACCGATGCGTGAACTTAAGGTTCCGGTCCCGCCGTGGGGGCTGGCCATCACCGCCATCCTGTCCGTCCAACTGGGTTCGGCGCTGTCCGTCAACCTCATCGACACCGTGGGCCCGGCCGGAACCGCCTGGCTGCGCCTCAGCATGGGCGCCGTCATCCTCCTCATCATCGGCCGTCCGCCGCTGCGGTCCATCCGCCGCCGGGACGTGCTGCCGCTGCTGGGCCTCGGCGTCACCACAGGGGTCATGACCGTCGGGTTCCTGGCCGCCGTGGAGCACGTCCCGCTGGGGACGGCCGTCGCCATCGAATTCCTCGGGCCGCTGACCGTGGCAGCGCTGCGCAGCCGGAACCGCGCGGCCCTGGCATGGCCGGCCCTGGCGCTGGCCGGAGTCGTGCTGCTCACCCAACCTTGGCAGGGTGATTTCAACCTGGTGGGCGTGTCCTGGGCGGCGCTGGCGGCCTGCGGCTGGGGCGTGTACATCCTGCTGACCCAGCGCATCGGCGACCGGTTCAGCGGCATCGGCGCGCTGACGCTCACGGTGCCGATCGCCGCGCTGGCGGCTGCCGCCGTCGGAATTCCCCAAGCCGCGGGGCACCTCACCGTGGATGTCCTCGTTGCCGCCGCGGGCCTGGCCGTCCTGCTTCCGGTCCTGCCGTTCGCGCTGGAAATGCTGGCGCTCCGGCGGATGACGTCCGCCGCGTTCGGGACGCTCATGGCCCTTGAACCGGCAGTCGGCGTGGTGCTGGGGCTGCTCATCCTGCACCAGCATCCCTCACCAGTCCAGGTTGCCGGCATCGTGCTGGTGGTGCTGGCGGGAGCGGCGGCGCAGCGCGGCGGGCGCCGCCTGCGCAAGGAGGAACAGGCCAGCCCTGCGGACCTGGACTTCGTAGGCTGAGACTACGATCAACATATGGAATCCGCGGAACAGAGGCAGCAGCACGCGCGCCCACAGCGGATCACGGCGGCCATGGTCGCCGCCCGTGCAGGCGTTTCGACGGCGACAGTATCCCTGGTGGCCAACGGCAAGACAGCGGGCCGCGTCTCCGAGGACAACGTCGCCCGGGTACGCGATGCCATTGCCGAGCTCGGCTATGTGGTGGACGGAATCGGCAGCTCGCTGGCCAAAGGCGTAAGTTCCATCGTCATCCTGGTGGCGCCGGATATCTCCAACCCCTTCTTCGCCAAGGTCATCGACGGCGTACGGGAAGCACTCGGCCCGCAGTACCAACTACTGTTGTCCGTTACCGAAGCGGGCGAGTTTCCGCAGGCCAGCGACGTCCGGCGGCTCATGTCGCTGCGCCCGGCCGGGCTGCTGGTGGACGCACCCAACGCGGACTTCCTCGAGGACCTCGCTTCGCCGTCGCCCCTTGTCCTGCTGGACGCGCCCGGGCTGGAATCCTACGCACCGTCCGTCAACCTCGATGTGGCCAGCGGGGCACGCCAGCTGGCAGCACACCTGGCCGCCGCCGGACACACGGAAGCGGCCTATGTGGACAGCGTGACCGGCACGGACACGTTTGCCGTGCGGCGGGCGGCGTTCCTGGAAGAGGCCGCGGCACGCGGCATCTCCGTGAGCCCGGACAGGATCATCAGCACCACCATCGACGTTGGCACGGCGGCCGCCGCGTTCGCCGCCGCCTGGCCGGAGTGGCAGCGCGCGGGTGTGACCGCCGTTGCCTGCGGAACCGATACGCACGGTTATGGCGTGCTGCAGGAGGCTCGGGTGGCCGGGGTGCGGATCCCCGAGGAACTCGCGGTGGCCGGCTTCGACGACCTGCCCTACTCGGCCACCAGCAATCCGGGCCTGACCAGCGTCCACCTGCCCGCCACCGCCCTGGGCCAGAAAGCCGGCGAGCAGCTGCGCAGGCTGATGGAGGGCAAGTTCCTGAAGCCGGGCGGCGTCACGCTGGAAACATCGCTGGTGGTGCGCGGCTCCACAGCTGCGTCCGAAGGCTGAGGCGCCCGGCCCTTTGCGGCCTGTGACGCACTGCAACCCTGGGGACGGGCTCCGCCGCCGTTCTGTCAGGGCCCGGCCGTAAGCTGGGAACATGCCGAGTAACTGGGAGAATTTGGACGAGCCGCTGCGCGAATCCGTGCAGCACAACGTGGAGCTGTACGAGCGCGTCCGCCCGGCCCTGAAACTGGTTACCCGGGATGTGCTGCTGGTCCTGCGGGACATGCTCAAGGACAGCGAGGTCACCCCGCTGTTTGTCACCGGCCGCACCAAGACGGTGGAGTCGTTCAAGGAGAAGATCTCCCGCACGGAGGAGCCGCTGGAACCGGGCGGGCGGCGGCTGCTGAAGTTCCCGGACCCGTTCCGGACCCTCAATGACATGGTGGGGATACGCGTCATCACCAAGCTGCCGGCCGAGAATGCGGCGGTGGCCAACATCATCAAACGGCAGCGCCAGCTGTTCGACTGCCGCGGGGACCGGGAAAAAGACATCGGCTCCATCGAGTCCGGCACCTACGGGTATTCGAGCCGGCACCTGATCCTCCGGACCATCCAGAACGAGGCCGTCAAGGAGTACCAGCAGGTCTTCAACCCGGAGGTCACGCCCAACGGCAGCTACTTCTTCGAGTGCCAGATCCGCACCATCTTTGCGCACGCCTGGAGCGAGATCGAGCACGATATCCGCTTCAAGGCCGAGGATCCCCGGGCCTGGACCCCGCACTTCGACCGGCAGTTCACCGCCACGGCGGCAATGCTGGAAACGGTGGAAACCGCGTTCGCGGACCTGCACGAACGGTACGAGGAAGTGCGCAGCTTCTGGGACACCGACGGGGAGGGCGCAGCGCCCCTCACGCCCAACCGGGTCAGGGATGTGTGGCGCACGCTGCTGCCGCACGTGGACCGCAAGGTGGATGACGACTGGGGCTGGGCCTCTGAACTGCTCGCAGCACACGGACTCACCCGGACCATGGAGCTGGCCGGGCTGCTCCGCGCCGAGCAGATCACGGAGGTCCGCAAGGCCCTGGACCACCGCTACTCCCCCGGGCCGGACCGGCTGCTGGATGACCTCCTGCTGTGGCAATTCGGCACCAGGCACATTGACCTCACGGCAGAAGCGGCAGACGCCGTCCCGCACCCGCGGCGCGACAGCCTCCTGCGGCGTCTCCGGCAGATCGAACGGTACCGGGTCACCCAGAAATAGGTCCCGGCGGTTGGGGACCGCGCCCCGGATGGTGGCCGTGGATCGCCCCGTGGCGGGCTTGGGCAAATTAACAGCGCGGTGTTTGGCGCCCGCGGATTGTGCCGGGCGTAGGATGTGAAAATCCGCGGGCTAAAGCACAATTCCATCCGAAATGTACCCACAAGGAGAATTCCATGTTGCTTTGGATTGCCATCATCATCGCCGTTCTGTGGCTTCTCGGACTGCTCGCCAATATTGGCGGCGGACTGATCCACATCCTGCTGGTTGTCGCCGTTGTTGTCCTGATTTTCCACTTCGTCCGCGGCAGGACCCGCGCCTGACGAAACCCCCGAGCCCGGCATATCAGCCAGGAGGTCCCGGCAGCCCGGGGCCTCCCGGGGCCGGGCCGATGATCGCACATGCGAGAATGACCGGATGACTTCCGAATCCCGGCTGACGGCCGCCACGTTGCCCCCGCAGACGACTTCTGACGCTGCTTTCGAGGCCGCCTACGCGGCGGCCCGGAAAAGCTCCAGCGAAGGCGGCATCCCCATCGGCGCGGCGCTTGCCCGCAACGGGGTGGTCATCGCCAGCGGGCACAACGAGCGGGTCCAAAACGGCGATCCGATAGCGCACGGGGAAATGTCGGCGCTGCGGGCGGCCGGCCGGCAGCGCAGCTACAGGGATGCCACCCTGTACACCACCCTTGCCCCGTGCGCCATGTGCACCGGAACCATCATCCAGTTCAAGATCCCCCGGGTGGTGGTGGGCGAAGCGCGCACCTTCCCGGGCGAGTTCGACCTCCTGCGGTCCCGCGGCGTCGAAGTGATAGTCCTCGATGACCAGCGCTGCGTGGACATGATGCGCGATTTCCAGGACAACAACCCGGAACTCTGGGCGGAGGACATCGCCGAGTAGGCCCCGGACCCGTCGGCACGAAGCTGCCGGCCTACTCGCCGTGCACTGCCGCCAGGTTGTCCTCGGAGCGGTCCAGGTAGGCCAGCAGGAGATCGGCGGCCCGGTCTAGCTCGCCGGCTTCCAGTGCCTCGCAGATTGCTTCGTTGTCCGGCAGGTAGCGCTGGTAGAACAGCGCATCAGCGGTGGCCTTGTGGAAGAACAGGCGCATCTCGGCCAGCACCTGGGCCATGACCGTATTCAGCCGCGGGCTCCGGGCCATCGCCACGATGGCGCCGTGGAAGTGCTGGTTGGCGGTTCCCCCGGCTTCATCGTCACCGGCTGCCGCAGCGCGCTTGCCTTCCTCCACCGCGGCCCGGACAGCGGCCACATCCTCGGGGCTGCCCCCGCCGCGCATCGCGCTGACCTCGATAAACCGCCGGACCGTGTAGACGTCATGGATGTCTTCAGCCCCCAGGCTTGCCACGAAGACGCCGCGGTTGGGGTGCCGGACCACCAGCCGCTCACTGGCCAGTTCCGCAAAAGCTTCCCGGACTGTGTTCCGTGAGACGCCCAGGTCCTCGGCAATGGTGGATTCGGTGAGCCTGGCCCCCGGGATCAGCGTGCCTTCGGCCAGCTGGCGGCGGAGTTCCTGGGCCACGCGTTCGGCCACGGACGGCACGGCCACCCGGAGGCGGCCTGCGGAAGCGGGAGC
This sequence comes from Arthrobacter sp. Leaf137, assembly GCF_001423525.1. Classification (GTDB taxonomy): domain Bacteria; phylum Actinomycetota; class Actinomycetes; order Actinomycetales; family Micrococcaceae; genus Arthrobacter. Next base: position 50,103 of record NZ_LMOI01000003.1, read on the forward strand.
GGGAGCGGAATCGATGGTGGCCATACCCGAGAATTTACACGATCGTCACATCGTTGAATCGAAGGATTGTTGAACAATCCGTAGATTTGGTGCATCCTAGATATGACCAACCAATGAGACGGGGATCACAAATGACTTCCATCGACCTCAACAGCGACGTCGGCGAGTCCTTCGGCCGCTGGACCCTCGGCGATGATGCCGCCATATTCAGCTCGGTGTCGAGCGCCAACGTGGCCTGCGGATTCCACGCCGGGGACCCCAGCGTGATCCGCCGGACCTGCCGAACCGCGGCGGAGGCCGGCGTCGTCATCGGCGCCCACGTGGGCTACCGCGACCTCGCAGGCTTCGGACGCCGGTTCCTGGACATCAGCCCAAGCGAACTGGCCGACGACGTGGTGTACCAGATCGGTGCGCTGCAGGCGTTGGCTGCTGCCGAGGGAACGACAGTCCGGTACGTGAAGCCGCACGGCGGCCTGTACAACGCGATTGTGTCGCACACCGCCCAGGCGCGCGCCGTCGTCGACGCCGTAAAGTCCGTGGACCCCGGCCTGCCCATCATGGGGCTGCCAGGTTCGGAAGTCCTGCGGCTGGCAGAGGAAGCGGGCCTGCGGGCAGTGACCGAAGCCTTCGCGGACCGCGCCTACAACCCGGACGGAACCCTCGTATCCCGTGCCCAGCAGGGTGCAGTCCTTCACGATCCCGCCGAAGTGGCGGAGCATGTATTAAGGATGGCCACCGAACAGTCCGTCAGGACCACCGACGGGTCCATCGTGAAGATCCGCGCAGAAAGCATCTGCGTGCATGGTGACTCCCCTGGGGCCGTCGCAATGGCCACCGCCGTGAAGTCCGCCCTCGCCGACGCCGGCATCAGCATCGGCGCGTTCGCCTAGCCAGTCCGCCCGGCTACCGCCCCCGTATCCATGGCCAGCAGGCCCCGCACCGCCCTCACCCCCGGAGGAACCCATGACCAGCACCAACAAGGCAGCAAAGACGGCGGCAAGGAAGCCCCCGGCCGGCGCACTGAAGGCCTATGTCGCCAGCCTCACCGGCACCTCGCTCGAGTACTACGATTTCGCCATCTACTCGGTGGCCTCGGCCCTCGTCTTCCCCAAGATCTTCTTCCCCTCGGATGACGAATTCGTGGGGCTGCTCCTGTCCTTCTCGGCCTTCGCGGTGGGCTACCTGGCCCGCCCCATCGGCGGCGTGGTGTTCGGCCGGCTCGGCGACAAGGTGGGCCGCAAGTACGTCCTCGTCTTCACCCTGGTGCTGATCGGCGCCGCCACCGTCCTCATCGGCGCCCTGCCCGACTACTCGGTCATCGGCGTCGCCGCCCCCATCATCCTGGTGCTGCTGCGCCTGGCCCAGGGCATCGGTGTCGGCGGCGAATGGGGCGGCGCGGTGCTGCTCTCCAGCGAGTTCGGCGATCCCAACAAGCGCGGTTTCTGGTCCTCCGCCGCACAGATCGGCCCGCCCGCCGGCAACCTGATGGCCAATGGCGTCCTCGCCGTCCTGGCCGCCTCGCTCAGCAACGAAGCATTCCTGTCCTGGGGCTGGCGCGTCGCCTTCCTGGCCTCCGCGCTCCTGGTGGCGTTCGGCCTGCTGATCCGCCTCAAGCTCGAGGAAACCCCGGTCTTCAAAGCCATCCAGGCCCACGGCGACCGCCCCAAGGCACCCATCAAGGAAGTCTTCACCAAGGAGCCCAAGGCCCTCGTTTCGGCAGCCTTGTCCCGCCTGTGCCCGGACGTCCTGTACGCCCTCTTCACCGTGTTTGTGGCCGTCTACGCCACCAAGCAACTCGGCATGACCACCGGCAACGTGCTGGCAGCCATCCTCATCGGCTCCGCGTTCCAGCTCTTCCTCATCCCGGCCGCCGGCGCCCTCACCGATCGGTTCAACCGCCGCTGGGTCTACGGGATCGCCGCCGCAGCAACCGCTATCTACATTCCGCTGTTCTTCCTGATGATCCAGGGCAAGTCCGTGCTGATGCTCACCATCGGCGTGGTGATCGGCCTGGCCCTGCACGCCTTCATGTACGGCCCGCAGGCCGCGTTCATCACCGAGCAGTTCCCGGCCCGCCTCCGCTACGCCGGCAGCTCACTGGCCTACACCCTTGCCGGCGTGATCGGCGGCGCCGTGGCTCCGCTGATCTTCACCGCCCTCTACGGTGCAGCCAACGGCGGCTGGTACCTGATTGCCGGGTACATCGCACTGACCGCCATCGTCACCATCGTGGGCATGCGCCTGGGCCGCGATCCGCAGCCCGAGGAAGATGTCCGCCTGCTCGGCAACAGCGCAAAGGAGAGCCACGCCTGAACGGCGCGGCCCGGCCCCCATGGAAACAGTCAGTAGCCCAGCCACGGCAGCCCGCGTTTTGTCCGTCAGGCCAGTAGGCACGACGGCGGTGCTCGCCGAACTCTCCGGCCTCCACGACGTCCTCGCCCTGCAGGCCCTCCTGCTGGAGGCACCGCTGCCCGGCCAGGTGGACGTCCTGGCCGCTGCCGAAACCGTGATGGTGAAGGCGGACTCGGCCGCGGCGGCGCGCCGGATGGCTCCCCGTTTGCTGGCCATGGACCTGACGGTCCAGTCCCACGCCGAAGGCGCGCTGGTGACCATCGACACCGTGTACGACGGCGAGGACCTCGCCGAGGTGGGAAGGCTCACCGGCCTGGGGGCTGACGGAGTGGTGGCCGCCCATACGGGGCAGGTCTGGACGGTGGCCTTCGGTGGCTTCGCCCCCGGGTTCGGCTACATGGTGGGGGAAAACCAGGCCCTGGAGGTCCCCCGCAGGAGTTCACCCCGCACGGCGGTCCCTGCCGGGTCCGTGGCGCTGGCCGGCAACTATTCGGCCGTCTACCCCCGGCAGTCGCCGGGCGGCTGGCAATTGATCGGCCGCACCGCGGCTCCCATGTGGGACCTCAGCAGGGAGCAGCCGGCATTGGCCGCTCCGGGGGACCGCGTGCAGTTCCGCGCCGTGCGGGAGCTCGTGGAGATCGCCGCTCCTGCGGCGCCGGCCGGAACCTCCGGGCATGCCGGCGTGGAGTCCGGCCTCCGCGTCCTCTCCCCCGGACTCCAGAGCCTGGTCCAGGATCTGGGCCGGCCCGGGCATGCCGGACTCGGGGTGTCCTCAGCCGGTGCGCTGGACCGTGCCTCGGTGCGGCGCGCCAACCGCGTGCTGGGCAACGGCCCCTCCGCCGCTGTGATCGAAAGCGTCGCCGGCGGCCTGCGCGTCCAAGCCGTGGGCGACCAGGTGCTGGCCGTCACCGGGGCGCCGTCGGCACTGACTGTAGTGACGCCGTCGTCCGCTGCCGAAACCGACGCTGACGACGACGGCCGGCCCGACGAGGTGCGCACCGTGCCCATGGCCACCGCCTTCGCCCTGCTGGACGGCGAAACCCTGACCGTGGGCGCCCCGGAACGGGGCTTCCGCACCTACCTGGCCATCCGCGGCGGCGTGGAAGCGGAGGCCGTGCTGGGCAGCCGGTCCACGGACACCATGTCCGGAATCGGGCCGGCACCGCTGGCCGCCGGACAGCTGCTCGGCGCGGGGGCCACCACAACATCCAACGTGGTGGGCAACCCCGAGCTGCAGCCCGACTACCCGGATGCCGGGGTCACGGTGCTGGACATTGTGCCCGGTCCCCGCGACGACTGGTTTGACGCGGCGGCGCTGGAATCGTTGTGCAGCCAGGACTGGGCCGTAACCCCGCGGTCCAACCGGGTGGGAATGCGCCTGGCCGGCGAACCGCTTGTCCGCAGCCGGGACGGGGAGCTGCCCAGTGAGGGGACCATGGCCGGTGCCCTGCAGATCCCGCCGGAAGGCCAGCCCGTGCTGTTCCTGGCAGACCATCCCATCACGGGCGGCTACCCCGTGATCGGAGTGGTGGCGGACTATCACCTGGATCTCGCCGCGCAGGTTCCGGTGGGCGGTTCCATCCGGTTCCGCTGGGCGCCCGGGCAGCCTGCTTCCGCTGATACCTCCCACAACCGTTCCCACGATTCCCTAGACGAAGTGAGCAACTGATGCGCAAGGTCCTCATCGCCAACCGAGGAGAAATCGCTGTCCGCATCGCCCGGGCCTGCGAGGACGCCGGGCTCGAATCCGTGGCGGTCTACGCGGACGTGGACGCCGATGCCATGCACGTGGGCGCCGCCACCGAGGCCTACAGCCTGGGCGGCAACGCGCCGTCGGAGACCTACCTCAATATCCCCAACCTGCTGCGGGTGGCGGCGGAATCCGGAGCGGACGCCGTGCACCCCGGCTACGGCTTCCTGTCCGAGAACGCCGGTTTCGCGGAAGCCGTCATCGGCGCCGGGCTGACGTGGATCGGCCCCAGCCCGGAGGCCATCCGGCAGCTGGGCAACAAGATCACGGCGCGGGAGATCGCCGTGCGCGCCGGTGCGCCGCTGGTGGCCGGCAGTGACGGGCCGGTGGACTCGGCCTCTGAGGCTCGTGCCTTCGCCGAGGAGCACGGCCTGCCCATCGCCATCAAGGCTGCCTTCGGTGGCGGCGGGCGCGGGCTGAAGGTGGTCCGGGAAATGGGCCAGGTGGAGGAGGCGTTCGACTCCGCAGTCCGCGAGGCCGTGGTGGCTTTCGGCCGCGGCGAATGCTTCGTGGAACGCTACCTGGACCGGCCCCGGCACGTGGAGGCGCAGGTTCTGGCGGACCAGCACGGCAACGTGGTGGTGGTGGGAACCCGGGACTGCTCGCTGCAGCGCCGGCACCAGAAACTCGTCGAAGAGGCCCCCGCCCCGTTCCTCACCGACAGCCAGACCCGCCAGATTTACGACGCCGCCAAGGCAGTCTGCCGCGAAGCCTCTTATGCGGGGGCCGGGACCGTCGAATTTCTGGTGGCCGCCGACGGCACCGTCGCCTTCCTCGAAGTGAACACCCGCCTGCAGGTGGAACACCCCATCACCGAGGAAACCACCGGCATCGACCTGGTCCAGGAGCAGTTCCGGATTGCCGCCGGCGAACCGCTCCGCTGGGACGCCGATCCGACCCCGCGGGGACATGCCGTCGAGTTCAGACTGAACGCTGAGGACGTGGGGCGCGGCTTCCTGCCGTCACCCGGGACGGTTACGGCTTTCAGCGGTCCCACCGGCCCGGGAATCCGTCTGGACTCCGGCGTCCGTGCAGGGTCCGTTGTGGCGCCACAGTTCGATTCGCTGCTGGCCAAGCTGATTGTCACAGGTGCGGACCGGCAGCAGGCGCTCCGCCGGGCACGCCGCGCCCTGGCCGAAATGCAGATCAGCGGCGTGGCCACCGTCCTCCCGTTCCACCGCGCCGTGGTGGAGGCGCCCGATTTCACGTCCGAAACGAAGCTTGGTATCCACACACGCTGGATCGAAACGGACTTCGCCGGGACCATTCAGGCGGACCCGGACTTCGGCACGTCCGTCCCGGACGGTGAGCGGCGCACCATCACCGTTGACGTGGACGGCCGGCGCCTCGCGATCGGGCTGCCCGCAGCGCTGCTCGACGGCTGGGCGCGTTCCGGCGGCCCGGTTCCCGCGGGCCTCACCCCGGTGGACGGCCCCTTCGGCGCGGAGAACGACGGCGGCACTGGCGCGGCTGCCGCGGCCCCGGGTGAGTTGCGCGCGGACATGGCGGGGACTGTGGTGAAGTGGCTGGTCGAACCGGGCGCCGAGGTGGCGGCCGGGGATCCCATCGTCGTCCTTGAGGCGATGAAGATGGAAACCCAGGTGACCGCCCACCGCGCGGGCACCCTCGACGACGTGCGGGTGGACGCTGGTGCCGTGGTTAGCGCGGGGACCGTGCTGGCCCTGATTGCCTGACTTTTTGCGGGTGTCCGGACGGGTCAGAGGTTGACCATCTTCATTCCGTTCTCGTCGTAGCGGTCCCCGGCGACGCCGAGCCTGCGGGCCAGGCCATTGAGGTCCGCGACGTCGTCGGCGGAGAGCGCCACGGCGGTGGCGGCCGCGTTTTCGTCGATCCGTTCGCGGCGGCGGGTGCCGGGGATGGGGGCGATGAAGGGGTGCTGCGCCAGCAGCCACGCCAAGGCCACCTGGCCGGCGGTGGCGCCGCGCGCATCGGCGAGCGCGCGGACGTGGTCCACGAGTGCCTGGTTCGTGGCAAGGTTTGCGCCCTGGAACCGCGGGATGCGTGAGCGGATTTCGTCCGGGGCGAAGGTGCTGCCCGCCGGCACGGTTCCGGTGAGGAAGCCTTTGCCCAACGGGCTGAACGGCACGAACCCGATGCCCAGCTCGGCCAGCGCGGGAAGGACCTCGGATTCGGGGTCGCGGGTCCACAGCGAGTACTCGGACTGGACCGCTGTCACGGGGAACTCCGCGTGCGCGCGGCGGATGGTTCCGGCTCCTGCCTCGGAAAGCCCGAAATGCTTGACCTTGCCCTCGGCAACCAACTCACCCACGGCGCCGGCCACTTCCTCGATGGGCACCGCAGGGTCCACGCGGTGCTGGTAGAACAGGTCGATGGATTCGACGCCCAGGCGGCGCAGCGATCCTTCGGCGACCCGCCGGATCTGCTCGGGCCGGGAATCGGTGCCCTGCATCCGCCCGTCCACAATGTTCCAGCCGAACTTCGTGGCCACCTGCACCTTGTCGCGGATCGGCGCGATCGCCTCACCCACGAATTCCTCGTTGACGTAGGGGCCATAGACCTCGGCGGTGTCGATGAACGTGACGCCCTGGTCCACGGCGTACCGGATCACATCGATCATGTCGGCGCGGTCTCCCGGGTTGGGGCCGTAGCTCATGGACATCCCCATCGCGCCAAAGCCGATTGCGGATACCTCAAAGCCTTGCCCAAGTGTCCTGGTGTGCATGGTGGTTCCTTTCATTGCAGGTGATGGCTTTACGGCTTCCATGCAACACCGGTTCGTTGCTGCCCGGCAGTGACTGCCGTACAGAGTACTGCCAGTACCTCCCTGGGGTTCACCGGCGCCGGCGTTTGCCGGGGATCAGGCCGGCCAGCGATGACAGGCCGAAGAGGGAGCACAGCATCCCCGTAAACCCGGCGAACCCGTCGCCTGCCGACCCCGTCAGAAGAAGGACGCCGAGGGTGAGCCCGGCTGCTCCCCCGCCAAGGCGCCATGCACGGCGTGCCTTGACGTTCGGCTCATACCTCGACACCCCGTACTTCCGGGGCGTTCCCCTGAGATTCGCTTGCGGATCCGGGTTGGTGGTTGCTGGCCCCTCAACCACACGGCCTGCCTCGTCCACCCATTGGCCCGTTCCAATCTCGGGGCAATGGGCGTGCACGCTCTCATCCACTGTGGCGAAGTCTGCCGGATGGCCCCGGTACATCATCGTGGAAAGGTCCACGCCGAAATCCACGTGCCCATCCGCCCAGAAGGCGTCGTAGCGGACCAGGCGCCTGGGGTGGTGCAGCCACCTTGAGGGCCGCAGGAAGGCCGTCGCCCGGACGGCCACCGGGTGTTCTGTGGGTTGGGGCATGGATCGATGGTTGCACAACCGAACCTCACTGTTCGCCATCCCCGCCGTTGCGCGTCATAGCCCCGGCAGGCCGCCGTCGTAAGTGTAGAGATTGCGGGCGCGCTACGCGCTCCCAGCCAATCTCAAGGTTTCCCCTGCAGTCTTGATGCCGGAACTTCGGCCAACCGCTATTTGGCCGGAGTTTCGCCAATTTCCGGCCCTGCCGGGCGCTTGCTCCTCCGGCCACCGTGCCGCTTCGACAACCGCCGCTTTGCAAAGTTGCCTATCGTTTAGTTTCTCCAATCGCTGGACAGGTTTTCGGTGTGATGGTTAGGGTTGTAACCATTGCTTTGCAGTGATCTCTGGGGGGAGGCGATCTAAGTGCAGTCACAGCATCACATCTGGGCGTTTCTCCGCCCCGTCCTCCTCGCCGCAGCCGCAGCCACTTCCTGGATCGTTTTCTCCGCTCTTGGGGCATCTGCCGATCCCGGCTCTTCCCATAGCTCCCCGGCAGGCAAGTCCCTCGTAAGCACTGTCGGTTCCTCGCTTAATGCAGTCACCAGCCATGCCACCGGCCAGGCCAAAGATGTTCTGGCCCCTGTGAAGGCAGCAGTCAACGGCGGGCTGGCCGAATCCCCTTCTTCCTCCGTTGCTTCGCTTGTACCTGCACCGTCCCTGACTCCTGTGGTCCACGAGGTGGCGGGTCTTGCCGATGAAATGGTCCAGAACGTCCCGGTGGTAAAAGAGGTTGTGCCCGCCGGCACCGTTTCGGCAGTCACGAATCCTGTTGTCCGCACGGTTGACGGGGCCGCGAATTCAGCTGTTGGCACCGTCACCAACGTGGCAGCCACTGTCCTTGAACCACTTGACCCGGTTTGGGCCCCTGTCACCGGGACCGTGCAGGTGCCTGTGACAACCCCGGAGCTTCCGACGCTCCCAGCCGTTCCGCCTGCTGCCCAGCCGGATGCTGCGGCACCCGCTACTTCGTCATTGCAGCCCTCGGCGCTCCCGGCTGGCGACCACGTCTCCCGGGATGCCGGGCCTGCCCAGGACGCGGCCGGGCCGGTACCGGCAACGGCGGGTACACCCGTTGAAGAGTCCGGCTTCCTGGGCGCACCCCGTTACAGCCTTGTCCGTGGCCTGCCCGTGCAGCTGTCCACGCCGTCGGCGGCCTGCCCGGACAGTCCGGCTGGCCCCGCGCCGTTTGAAGCACCGGCTGAACCGCTGCCAGGAGCTCCGGCGACCACCACCGGCGGGGCGAGCGCGTCCAGCGGCAACGGACCGGTCCAGCCAGCCTGGGTTGACGCACACCACTTCTTCCTCCCTGCCCCCGGATCGGCCAGGATTCAGGGCATTCTGCTCCATGCCCCTGCGCCGGTGTCCTTTGACCCCGGATCGTCACCTGATTAGTTGCGGCCATCCCCGCGTCGTTTGACACGGGACACGAGCCAACGTTTTAGGGCTAAGCAGTATGCCCCAACCAACTTTCAGGAGAGAACTCCCATGACACACCGCAACATCCGCAGATGCCTTCTGGGCACCGCATTCGCAGGTGGCCTCTTGGCCTTTGGCGGCGTCGCCGCCAACGCTGCCGACACTACGTCCGGCACCGACGGGCTGCTGTCCGGCACCCAGGTGGTGGCGCCCATCAACATCCCCATCAACCTTGGTGCCACCTCCGTGGGTCTCCTGGGCGATTCGACCGCCAGCACGCAAAGCGCCGGTACCGGCGCGCCCGCAGCGGCGCCTGCACAGGCACCCGGCGCTGCAACGGGCGGTGCCGACGGCGTTGCCTCCGGAACCCAGGTCATCGCGCCGATCACCGTCCCGGTGAACGTCGGCGCCACGTCCCTCGGCCTGGTGGGTGACTCAGCTGCAACTACCGAAACGGTGGGCGCGCCCGCACCGGCACCCGCGGTGGCGCCGGCTGCTTCGACGGACGGCAACAACGGCATCGCGTCCGGAACCCAGATCGTCGCGCCGGTAACCGTCCCGATCACTGTCGGCGCCACTTCCGCGGGCGTCATCGGTGACTCGGCAGCGGGCATCCAAAACCCGGCTGCCGCGGCACCCAGCCAGGCTCCGGCGTCGTCCGCCACCTCCGAGATGAGCACAAGCGGCGATGACAGCGTCGCATCCGGGACCCAGATCGTCGCCCCGGTCACGGCTCCGATCAACCTCGGTGCCACCTCTGCAGGCATCCTGGGCGACTCGGCAGCGGCAGCTGAAGGCTCCGGTCCCGCCGGCACCACCACGGCGCCTGCAGCGCCGATCACCACTACCGGAGCTGACGGCATCCTCTCCGGAACCCAGATTGTCACGCCGATCACCCTGCCCATCTCCCTGGGCGCCACCTCCGTTGGCGTGATCGGTGACTCCACTGCCTCGGTGGTTGCCCCGCCGGCTGTGACTCCCCCGGTTGTCACCCCGCCCGTCGTCACTCCTCCCGTGGTCACCCCACCCGTAGTCACGCCGCCGGTAGTGACTCCTCCCGCGGTCACCCCACCCGTTGTTACACCGCCGGCGGTTACTCCCCCGGCAGTGACCACTCCGGTGGTGAGCCCGCCCGCCACTGCAGTTCAGCCCGCGGCCGTTTCTGCTGAGACCCGATCCCCAGCGGCCGCACAGGCCGCCATTGGCAGCTCCTCCGCTCCGATGGCGCTGGCACACACAGGCGCAAACACCGGCCTGCTGGTGACCGGATTGCTGCTTCTGGCCTTCGGCGGGCTGGTGATGCTCGGGCTGCGCCGGAAGCGGGCCTGACTCCCAGCCGGTCAGCTGCAGCACCAGGAGTGAAACACCGGCTCCTGGTGCTGCAGCGGCGTGCCGCCGACGTGGCTGTCTTACCGTCCGTGGGCGTTCGCAGCCTGACCGGCATGCATTTCCAGCCATGGGCCATGCGAAACGCTGTTCCGGCAGCGGAAACGGCGTCCCATGATGTTCCTGTTGGAAGCTTGGGATGCCTCCAAGTTTTTCCCAGCGTGGAGACCACATTGTTGTCCCGGGGCAACAAAAAGCAGCTTTCGGTCTTACCACGATGAGGTGGAGGAACCCATGGAATCAACACGCAGGAATGTTCTGAAGTTCGGCGTTCTGGGCGGCGTTGTGGCCGCGACGGGCCTGCAGGCGACGGGGCTGGCAGGGGCCCAGGCGAGGGGCGGGTCGGATGACGTGGCCTCGTCTTCGAGTTCCACACCGAGCCGCCTGGCGTCGAACAGCATGCCCGTCCCGTTCCGCGCGGTATTCAAGCGGCCGCCGGAGCTCGTGCCGTACTCAACCGGCTATGACCCGGACGGGCAGCCGTTCGCGAAGTACTCTCTGTCCCAGCGTCTGGGGCAGGCGCAGATCGCTCCCGGGTTGTCGACCACGCTCGCCGGTTACAACGGGATCTTCCCCGGGCCCACTATTCGGGTGGAACAGGGCACCCGCAGCGAGTTGCGGATCAGCAACAGGATGCCGGCCAAGGGTATCTTGTATCCGGACACCCCAAATACAGTGACGCACCTGCACGGCTCGGCCTCGCTCCCCCAGTACGACGGCTACGCAAACGACCGTACCGCCCCCGGAAACGTGAAGAACTATCAGTACCCGAACTGGCAGGCGGCCCGGACGCTTTGGTACCACGATCACAACCACATGCTGACAGCCCAGGGTGTGTACTCGGGCCTCGCTGCCACCTACACCATCAGCAACCAGCATGAGCGCGAGCAGTTGCCGCAGGGCGAGTTCGACGTGCCGATCCTCGTCTCAGACGTGATGCTCAACGCTGATGGTTCCCTGGGCTACAACGACAACGGCCATTCCGGGTTGTGGGGAGACATCATCATGGTCAACGGCGTGCCGTGGCCAACCATGAAGGTCAAGCCGCGGATCTACCGGTTCCGGTTCCTGGTGGGCTCCATTACCAGGTCCTACCGCTTCGCACTGTCCACGGGGGACCCGTTCTACGTTGTGGGCACCGATGCCGGGATGACGCCCAGCGTCCAGGCAGTGTCTTCCTGGCGTCAAGGCACCGCCGAACGCTACGAGGTCCTGGTCGACTTCCGTAAGTACAAGCCCGGCCAGAGCGTGGAGCTACGGAACCTCAGCAACAAGAACAACATCGACTTTGCCAACACCGGCAAGGTGATGAAGTTTGAGGTAGTGGCCGATTCCCCCTCCCTGCTGCCTGGGTCCGGATCGATCACTGCCATTCCAAAAACCCTCGATCCCGGCGAACACCCCACCAAGGCCAGCGGTGGCCTGGACACCATGTCCCTCACCCCGGACATGGCGGTCGCTAAAAGGACTCTGCGGGTCCAGCGCAAAAGCGGCGAATGGACCATCAACGGGGAGACATGGGATGACGTGGAGAAATCCAACTTCACGCGGGTCTTCGCCAACCCGCAGCGCAACCAGGTGGAGCAATGGACCATCGTCAATGAATCCGGCGGCTGGTTCCACCCGGTGCACATCCACCTGATCGACGGAAAAATCATCGGCCGCAACACCAACGGCGGCAAACCCTTTGCCTGGGAAAACGGCCCCAAGGACGTCTTCTACGCCGGAGAGAACGAATCCGTCACGGTACTGATGCAGTTCGATACCGGCAAGCACGAGGGCGGGCGCTACATGGTCCATTGCCACAACCTCGTTCACGAGGACCACGACATGATGGTCCAGTTCGCCGTTGGGGATCTCAAGAACAACGATCCCATCAATGCCGACAAGCCCGTCGTCGAGAACGTCCCCGAAGGAAGTTTCTCTTCAACCTACAAGCCCGCCTACCCGGCCGGCACCTGAGATGAGAGCGAGAGTCCTGCTCGCGCCGGCGGTCCTGCTCTCCTTGGCGTTGGCCGGATGTACCGGCGCGGACGTCGGCCCGGGCAGTCCCCCGGCCCAGGATGCAGTGGCGGCGCCACCGGATGCCAACACCGCCGGTACCGTGGGCGCGTCAGCGGAAGAAGGCCTGGACGTCGGCAACAGCAGGCCAGTGGTCAGTTATGACGGGCTCATGGTCCGGCGCCGGGTGGTCATCGCCGTCAACTCCGAAATAGACGCCGACCTTGCAGGGCTCCGCGCAAAGCTGGAAGCAGCAGCCGCGCCGCGGGGCCTCGCCCTGACCGACATTTCCCCCGACGTACTGGAGCCCGCGGTCCTCGACGAAGTAATGCCCGAACTGATTGTGGCGCTACCGGCCGCGGCAACCCTTGAGGACGGCCGGGCCGTGGCCGGCCAGGCAGCCGGGGAGGACACGGTGAAACTGGGGGCGGAGGGCTTCCACGTCCTCCAGACCCTGGTCCACGATCTGTGCTTCACCATCCCGGCCGACGACCCCGCCGCACTCGCCGCAGCAGTCGAGACGGAAGGAATCCTCTCAGACGCGCTCGGAAGCTACGGAGTAACGGCAGACGACGGCAAGCTCAGCGTCAGCTACACCGGCCCACTCCTCGCCGACAACATCGTCGAAAGCGTCCGCGAAGGACTCGCCCGCCCGGCTCACACGACGGCGTCCGCCGTCACGGTCGAACCGGAATCCATGGACGGGACCGGAGTGGACATGGAAACGGAGCCACCCTGGACAGCGGAAGCACAACGTGGGGCACACACCACCGCCCACGGCTGAGCCGGGATCAGACCGCGAAAATGCCCCACGATGCTGTGCAGGCGGCCCCCGGCTCCAGCCGGATGAGGTCAACACCGCTGTTGAAGGCATCGGGCGGGCATGTCATGGGTTCCACTGCGAGGCCGAGGCGGTTCGGGAACGGTGGCTTTTTGTCCGCAGTGTGGATCTGAAGCCACCGGCACGTGCGGTCCCAGGACATTCCCACGCCGGTGCCGGTTGGGTCGTGGACCAGGACGCGGGCCTGGCCGCCGTCGTCGTCGTCGTCGAATTTTATGTCCGTGAACGCATGGTCGATCTCCGTCGTGCCAATGGCACGGGAGGTGCGGAAATCGAACTCATGGCCCTCCACGCTGCGCACTTCCTTCGGCAGGAGCCGGTCCGGCGTAACCTCCAGGAACGATCCCGCGGGGACCTCCAGCGTCCACTCATTCAGCGGCGACGGGCCCGCCAGCAGGTAGGGGTGCGGACAAACCCCATAGGGCGCCGTCGTACTGCCAAGGTTCTCCGCGGAGACCGTCATGCGGAGCCCGTCTTCCCCAATCAGGTATTCGACGACGACACGCAACTCATGCGGATACCCCGCCGTCCGCCCCAGCGAGCAGGAGAGTTTTACGGATGCTTCGTCGTGCGACTCGAGCGCCCACTCGAGCGGGAACACCAGTCCGTGCAGGGCACAGCCGCGGTCGGCTTCGTTGACCGGCACTTCGTAGTCTGCACCATCAAACGAGTACCGGCCGTCGGCGATCCGGTTGGGCCACGGGGCAGCGATGACGCCGCGGTAATCCGGGATGGGGCCGCCCTCCGGGAAGGGGACAATCAGGTCCCGTCCTCCGTGGCGGAGCTCCCGCAGGGCGCCCGCCTGTGCAGTAACTGCGGCGGTGTACTCCCCTGCCCGGATCCTGTACTCGGTCCCAGTCCGGCCAGTTTGCGGATGGTCGGTCATGGGGTGGCTCCGTTGAGCCCGAGGCTGTCGATGGCTGCCCGCTGCACTGCCAGGCCTGCGCTGTAACGGTCGAGGTAGGCGCTGAACCCAGCTGCGTCGTCGGGACGGGGGTCCGTGGTCTCGAATTCTGCGTCGCCGAAGACGGATGTGCGGAGGAAGTGGTCGAGGTCCTCCGATGGGTCGCTGACGAAGGCTGAGAGTACGGCTATCCCCCACGCCCCGCCTTCGGAAGCGGATTCCGCCACCGAAACGGGCGCGTTCAGCGCGCCGGCCAGGAAGCGTTGGGCGATGCCGGCCGTGCGGAACACGCCTCCGTGGGCGAACATTCGGTCGATGGTGACATTTTCGCTGGCGAGAACCCGCATCCCGAGAGCAAGTGTGGCGAAGACACCGTAGACCTGCGCACGCATGAAATTCGCTAGTGTGAAGTCGCTGTCAGGGGTGCGGACAACGAGGGGCCGCCCCCCGCTGAGGCCTGCGATGGGTTCGCCCGCAAGGTGGTTGTAAGCAAGAAGCCCGCCGGCATCCGCTTCCCCTTCCAGGGCCTCATGCAGGAGCGTACTGAAGGCGGCGTCCGTGGCTACGGGAACCCCTGCCGCCGCAGCAAAGCGGGTGAAAAGCTGGACCCACGCCGCGAGCTCACTGGCGCCGTTGTTGCAGTGGACCATTGCCACCGGCGCACCCGCAGGTGTGGTGACGAGGTCGAGTTCGTGGTGCAGCCCGGCGAGTGGGCGCTCGAGCACGACCATCGCGAAGATGCTGGTCCCGGCGCTGACATTGCCCGTACGCGGCGCTACCGAGCAGGTGGCAACCATGCCCGTTCCGGCGTCGCCCTCCGGCGGACAGAACACGGCCCCCGCCTGGAGCGCCCCTGTTGGGTCGAGCAGTGCTGCACCCGCTTCAGTCAGCAGCCCGGCATTGGTACCCGCAACCAGGGCTTCAGGTAGCAGCCGCGCCACCTCCAGTCCGGGCGCGGTCCGCGCCACGAGCGTGTCGTAGCGTTTCAGCAGTTCCGCATCATACGTGTTGGTGGCCGAATCGATGGGGAACATGCCCGATGCATCACCGATTCCGAGGACCTTCCGGCCGGTAAGACGCCAATGCACATACCCGGCGAGGGTGGTCATGAAGTCGATCTGGGAGACGTGCGGTTCCTGGTCAATAACAGCCTGGTGCAGGTGGGCTATGGACCATCGCAGGGGGATGTTTGTCTCGAAGAGAGCGGTGAGCTCCTTCGCTGCCGGTCCGGTATTCGTGTTCCGCCAGGTCCGGAACGGGACGAGCAGTTCACCGTCGGCGTCGAAGGCGAGATACCCGTGCATCATTGCAGAGATGCCGATTGATGCCAGGGTCGCGGGCCGCGCGCCGTGCCTGCGCTCCGCGTCGTCCAGTAGATCCGCGTAGGCCGCCTGCAGACCGGACCACACCTCCTCGAGGGAGTAGGTCCACAAGCCATCCTCCAGGGCGTTCTCCCAGGTGAAGCTTCCCACGGCAAGCACCGTCCGGGGATCATGGCCAATCAGGCAAGCCTTGATCCGGGTTGAGCCGAGCTCGATCCCCAGGCGGCCACGGCCGGAACGGATGACTTCGGCCGCGGTTTCGGCATCGGGAGTGCTCACTGAAGGTCCTTCGCTTTGTTAGCGCTAACAAGATATTGCACTAAACTTACTCGATCTGGAAAGTATCGTCTAGAGGCAACCAGATAGGGGCGCTGCCACTGCCGGCCAACACTGGCGTGTGGGCTACGGCTTCAGGATCTCAAATTCGAGGTCCTCAACGGGCTGCGGTGCAGACGAGAAGTCGATCGTCAGGTGCTCGGCTCTAGCGAGGTGGCGCAGGTTGGCGCGTAGCAGGCCGATAGTGACGCTGCCCCGGCAACCCGGCCGGGACCGCCATCTGATGATTGCTAGCCCATCCAGGGCCATGCTGCACGCGCGCCGGATCCAGCCGGCCATCCTGGCAGAACGACTGGCTTCGATCGACCTGACCACGGTCGAAAGCGATCAGGACATACGCGTCCTGGAGTACCGGCGATGTTGGCCATAAGCCGGGAACGGCCTACCCAATAGGGAAGCGTTATCCGGGTAGGGGAGCGCGGCAAGGTTGGGGGCTCGGTCCCCTATCCAGCCGCTCACTCATAGGTACAAAATGGGCAAACCCGCGGCTCACTTCGGAGGCCTACATGTATTGTCCGCGAACTGCCATTGCTAAACGATCACGTGTTCCCGGATCCTTCCAGCCGGCAATTCCGGGGGCAAATGGTGCTACTGCCGTCGGGTTGCTTATGGATTCCGTCGAAAACTTGTGCGTGCCCCTGGTGCGCCATGCCTGACGACGACGAAGTTTGGGGAAAAGCCCCTTTTCCCGGCAAGGGCCCAGAAGGGGGTCAACCAGGCCCGGCGTGGCAAATCAATCACCACTACGACCAGTTGACCTATGAGATGCTGACCGCCCGTTTCCTCGCGCACGATGAGCTCCTGTGGCAGACGCCTGTCCTGGCACTGACCGCGCAGTCGTTTCTCATGTCCATTTCATTGGATGACGGCATCACGAACATAGCGGGAGCCACAGCGGCGGCAATGGGAGCGATTCTGATACTGATGTCAATGCATCTGCTCGGCAGGCATCGTTTTCTTGAGCTTATCGAGAAGCACAAACTCAAGCAGCTAGAGGAAGCTATGAAGATCGAACCGCTGAGTACACATTCCTGGGCATGGAAATATGCGCGAGCACCAAAGCTCGGCAGCACATTCAAGCCCACCGACTACGGGCTGTCCAGCCCACGGTATCCAAAGATTTTTTCCTGGCCGAGTTACGTCATATGGCAAGCCGGGTTGTCCCTCTTCTTCATTGCTAACATAGCGATATGCGTTTTTAGGGTGAGCCAGATCGGTTAATCAGAAACGGACAGACTGGCTGCGGCGTTGGTGGCAGCCGAGTACGTTTACCGGAAGCCTTTGGTGAACCTCACTCAACGCCAGATTTACATAAGATCAATTATCGGCGTTTGCAGATGGCCGGGGGAGACGCCCGAAAGGGGCCTCAATATTGCCCGTGGATGACGGGCCCGGCTTGCCGGCTAAGCTCAGTGTCGCCTCTGGACAAGACGTCGATCCGGCGCGCAATCTGGCCTTGCGCGCAACAAAGATGTTCACGTTGGTGAGACGTATCGGGTCGAAGTCCCGCAGCGCCTGCCGCTGCTGTCCAAGCTCGTTGACGAATCCTGGAATGATCGGTTGGATTTGGCAATGCTCCGGGGCTGCTGGTTTGAACCCTCTGTCCTCGGCATGGATAAATCCCGGTCGCCGGAAACCGTCCATGGGATCCGGATAGTGCACCGCACGAATGTAGTTATTCCGCTAAGTATCGGGCAGACGGCGGAACTTGGTTTGCCGGCGGGGTCCTGCGAAATTGTTGGACATGTGCGTTCAGTGGACGACGAGTCCGTGGTCTCGCTGCCCGGCGTTCAGACTCTCACTGTGCCGGTGGGATGGCTGCATGGCCTGGAGTCCGAACCTTCGCGCGACCACAGGAACGCCGGCCGCTCGTTCTAGTGGTTGCCGCCACGTGATTATCAGTAATCAAGGTAGACCTGCTTGACTTCTAAATCTATATAGCTAGATTTGTCCCATGGAGAACTTAGGGCGGGTTACGCCGGCGACCACACTGGTCCTTGAGGCGCTGCTGTCGGCAGAGAGCGTGTGGGGCCTGCAGATCGTCAAAGATGTTGGCAAGAAGCCGGGTACCGTCTACCCCATCCTGGACAAGCTTGAAGCTGCCGGATGGGTCCGGGGCGAATGGGACGCCAGCGAGGAGCGGAAAGGCCCGCGCCGCCGGTATTACCGGCTCCTGGCCGAGGCCCGCCCCCTTGCCCAGGAATACGTTGCGACGCAGAAAGCCAAGACGCCACCAGTGCAGGGGCGACCGTCGCCCGCGCTTCTCGAAGGTCGCTGGAGCGGGGCATGAGCGTCGGCGACGCCCTCTTGAACCTGTGCCTGATGGTGACACCGCCCCACCTGCGCGCGGTCCGCGAAGAGCAATGGAGGGCCGACCTTCGCGACGGCCCGTCCATGGGCATTTCAGCGGGTTCCCTCCTTGCGGCGGCCGCGCGTTCGTCGGCCACCGCAAGGGTCCAGGACATGCTTTACCGCGGCGGCACCGTGCTGGCGCGCATCAAAGGGGGAAACATGAAGATGACACTGGGCATTGCCGGCGCTGCTGCATTCGTGGTGGCTGGGACGGTCTTTGGCGTTCAGGCCAGCAACTCGGCCGGGGAGGCACCCGCGGCTCAGACGCCTGTGCATGACCTGCAGATCCAAGGATACGAGGGGTGGTGGAACTCGACGCCGGTAGACGGTGACACCACCGGGCTGCCGGCGGAGACAGTTACCGTCAACACCCGCACCGGAGACGTCATCGACGTCTTCAACCGGGCCAAGAACAGCACTCTGGCCTCGGATGTGGATTACACGCCGGTCCCGGATCCGTCCTGGCCGGCCAACTCGATCATCATCATTGACACGGCCTCCGGACAAATAATCGAAGATTTCCTGGTCGACGACAAGGGCTCCCCACTCGACGAAAACGGCAAACCCCTCGGATCCCCTGGCGCATAGAGGTCGCTGAGGTCTGACCGGTACGGCAGCCGCTAACTAGCCCGTTTCGAGTGCAAACCGGTTCTGACTTCTACCGCCATCAGCCCGACAACAGAAGCCGAACGTCCCACCGGACCCACTAAAGGACCCCACTCCCCCAGCTGTACAGAATATCCATTATCGGCTCTTAAGTAGGGCGAGTGGAAGTAGCTGCGAGTACTCCGGCGCTTGGAGGAACCTGAGTGTTTCCGCAGGTCAGGCAGGAGGAAAGCCGAGAACCTCAATTGCGGATCATCGGCAAGGCTAGGAGTCCGACTCCCCTCGAGTGCTGTCTGGCGGAATCATGGTTAGGGGCGATTCCGGCGCAGGTCGCGGTGTCGGCTGTGTCGTCCGCGATTCTTCCATGCACTTTTATGCCATCGGAGCCGGCCGAAAGCTCAGTTGGGCCCAGGGGCTTGCCTGGACTCCAAGCCGTCCGTCAAGTCAAAAGGCCACCGCATAGACACAATAGACGAGGGTCGCGACATTAATAACTCAATTTGATAGTCGGCATCTAGGATCACCTTGGCCGCGCTCAGGCGGCAGTAATGATGACTCTAGGAGAGCACTTGTTCAAAAAAATAATGGGGGCGACCATTGGGGCGGTCGTAATAGCAGCCACGGGGCTGGTCGGCGGACTGCCGGCAGCCCAGGCCGCACCGGCACTGTACTTTCCATTCCCGGCCGGCGTCTCGCACACCGTCACCAACTACTCACACCCTAATGACGGCTTGTCGAACAACGCCGTGGACATTGGCATGTCCTATGGCGACGCCATCTCGGCCTCAGCCGGCGGAAAAGTCATCATCGCAGGTTTGGATAACAACCCGCGGCCGGACGTCAACGGTAACGAGGTCATGATCGACCACGGCGGCAACTACTGCACGCAGTACGGGCACCTGAGCAGCGTGGCTGTCAAGGTCGGGCAGTACGTCTCCCCAGGGACCTACCTTGGCGGCGCCGGTGACACCGGCCTTGCCTACGGCATCCACCTGCACTGGAACCTGGTGCAATGCTCGAACCGGGCTGCCGTATTCGGCCCGGTAGCCACAGTCGAAAACCCCAGCGCGTCGTATTGGACGGGCAAGGTTCTGACCAGCCAGAACGGCGCCAAGTCACCCGGAGCGGACGGTGAGCGCGTATCCGACTTCAGTGGGGACGGGCAGTCTGACGTCTTGGGCGTCGACGGCAACGGTGACTTCTGGTTCTACCCTCACAACGGCAACGGACTCAGCGCCCGCACCAAAATCGGTAGCGGCTGGGCAAACCACAAGCACGTAATGTCCGCGGACTGGAGCGGTGACGGTGCCGCAGATGTCCTGGGCGTCGACCCTGCCGGAGATCTCTGGTACTACCCCAACAACAACTACCAACTCTCCAGCCCAAGAAAAATCGGTAGCGGCTGGGGCAACTTCCTTCACGTCGCGGCGGCAGACTGGAGCGGTGATGGTCAAGCCGATGTTATCGGCGTCGATGCCAACGGCGACCTCTGGTACTACGCCCACAGTGGCACCGGGCTGAGCGCTCCCGTTAAGATCGGCAGCGGCTGGGCCAACTTCAAACAAATGGCGGCGGCAGACTGGAGCGGTGATGGCCACGCCGATGTTATCGGCGTCGATGCCAACGGCGACCTCTGGTACTACGGCCACAACGGCAACGGACTCAGCGCCGGCGTCAAAATCGGCAGCGGCTGGGCCAACCACAAACAAATGATCGCTTCGGACTGGAGCGGCGACGACCAGGCCGACATCCTCGGCGTCGATGCCAACGGCGACCTCTGGTACTACGCCCACAACGGCAACGGACTCAGCGCCGGCGTCAAAATCGGCAGCGGCTGGTCAACCTTCCGACACATCATGTAGCGACCGCCACCTAAAGGATCCTCCTTCCCGCCACGAAACATGCACGCAGGAAGGAGGATCCTTCGTTAATGGGGACGCGGTCGTTTCCTGACCCCGTGCCAACTTGACGGAATCACGGTTATCGGCGCCCTGAAAGGACGCGTGGGGGAGGCTTTGAACGCTGCCATCTAGCCCGACCCCTAACCAATGTTCAGCGGCAGCCATTCGCCGCTTGCAGATTCGTCGGCCGGCGCCAACCCGTGCTTCAGGATGTCCAAGCAGCGTCGCGTCTCTTCGGAAAATTGCTGGAGCATCGGTAAGACGTCTTGGACTCCATTTTTGTACTCAAGCTGCACTTTAATGTCCGGCTGGAGAAAGAAATCACCAACCATGCGAATTTCCCCGCCCGCGTGGATTGTCCCCAAGACCGCACCGTCACTAAATTTTACGTCTTCGTACATCTCTACTCGCGGGGGCAGCTTACTGCTCGGATCCTGGTATTCGAATGTCGCCTCTACGTTTAGAGCGTGCACTTCAGCCTTGACCGTCAAACTGTCATGATGTTTATCCTGAATGTCGAGCTCATGGAGCATTGACATCACCGTCACTTCTCCGGGCGCGAAAGTAAAAGGTTGAAGCAAGCGCAGACGCTCCTGAAACTCAGGTCGAATTTTGCTAATCCAAGCCTTGGCCGCGTCCTTCCACTGCCCATCATTCAGGCAGATTGGGAATGCGACCGCCTTCGGCCGGCTGGGCTCGGCGCCGTCAAAGTGCGCCATGCCCCAGGCCATAGCGTCGAAGGCGCTGCGGAAGTTGTGCAGCGCATCACCCAGGTCGAGCGCCCACTCGTGCTTGGGAATACCACGTGGTATTCGGACGACGAGGTCAATGCCTTGGTGATCATCTCTCAGGACTCCTTCGATCGAAACGGGGGCGCTGGCGTGCCACTCGCAAATTTTCGACTGCATGGCCGCGACATGGGTATTTGCCCTGCTCCACTTGAGATCAGGCCAAGTTGAAAAATTGATACCGCTCCACAGCTGTAACGGCATAGGGAGCACCGGCGGGTTGTCATGAGTGGTCGTCTCTTCAGGCACCGGCCAAGTATCTCGTACTTCCTCTATTACCTGAGGACGGTAAACGAGGCATCCGAGTGGCTACTCCGGTGCGGAGTCAAGAATCTGCCGCATTCAGTCACTTTCGGCCTTCAGCCGACACCGCGTAACTGTGCGACATGGCTCAGCCGAGTCAGGCAAGCATAGGCTTACAGAATATCCGTTATCGGCGGTCGGTCTGAACGCTTGTTAGACGAGGTAATTGCGCATCTGTTTGAGATGCCTGGCCGTCGCAGCCAGCCCGGACGAGCTCTGGACTTCGCATGTCGCAGCAGCGCGGCCCTAAGGGATTGAAGGAATACTAGCCAGAACCACCTCAACCGAAGATGGTCCACAGCCACGGTTGATGTGGCTATGGACCATCTGATTGAGGTTTGTGCTTATCAACCGATGCCTGTGACGCCGACCATGAGCGGGACGATGCTGATGATCAGGATTGCGCCGAGGATATCGAATGTGAAGCCGGTGCGGACCATGCGGGTGATGGGAACAGCTCCCGAACCGTAAACGATGGCGTTTTGGGGTGTCGAAACCGGGAGCATGAACCCGAACGACGCTGCGAAGGTGGCTGCCAGTGCTGGCACGATGGGATCCACGCCCATGGCGACACAGAGCGGGATGACGATCGGAACTACGACGGCGGCCGAGGCGGTATTGCTTGTAGTTTCCGAGATGAGGATGGCCAGGACCGCGGAGAACGCGGTGATCGCCACAATGCTGGTGACGCCCAGGTTGGCGGCGGCAGTTTTGCCGATTGCTTCGGCGAGGCCGGTTGAGGAGAGCAGGGCTCCGAAGATGATGCCTGTGCCGAAGAGGATGATCGTTCCCCAGTCGATCTTTGCGGCATCGGACCAGGTCATTGTGGCCCGGCGTTCCTTCCAGTTGGTGGGAAGGATAAACAGCAGGGAAGCGCCGATGACGGCGACGATGCCTTCGTCCAGGCGGTCATCCAGGAATGTGTACAGGTCCGAGTCCGTGCCGGTGATGAGGCTGGCTATGGCGGGGAGTAGCCACAGCATGACGGTCAGGCCGAAGGCGATCAGCGTGTTAATTTCTGCCCGGGACATCTTTCCCTGCTCGGCCTTTTGCTCCGCGATGAACTTGTCCACGCCTTCGATGCGACGAATTTCCGGCTTGTTGAGCAGGAACATGATCAGGGCGAGCACAACGAACATTGCGGCGCAGACCGGGGCCACGGTTGCAGTCCACTCAACGAAGGAGATCTGGACACCGGTCGCTTCCTCGATGAGTCCGCGGCCGATCAGGTTCGGGGGGGCTCCCACCGGGGTCAGGAGGCCTCCGACGCTGGCACCGTACGCGAGCATCAGCATCAGAGCTGCGCCTACGCGAAGACGCAGCGGATCAAAATCTGCCTTGACTACGCCGCGGTCCTGCATCAGTTTGGCGATCACGGCCAGGATGCCCAGCGCGGTGGGCATCAGCATCGCGACGGTGGCGGTGTTTGAGACAAACGCCGACAGGACGCAGGTGATAGCGCCGAAGGCGATGATCACGCGGTAGGTGGACTTCGCAACGCCGGGGATCGACAGTACGGCGAAGGCAAGCCGCTGGGCGATGCCGTGTTTGAGCATGGCAGCGGCGAGGATGAAGGCACCAATAAAGGTGAAGATGGTGGTCGAGCCGAAGGGCCTCAGCACCTCGTTGGCGGGTGCCACGCCGAGCAGGACGATGGCAGCCACGCCGATCAGGCCACCGACCGGGATGGGCACTGGTTCGCAGATCCACAGGATGATGACGCCCAGCAGGACCGCGGCAAGTAGTTGTTGGGTGTGATCCATCCCGGTCGGGAGCAACGCGAAGATTGTGGCTACTGCCGGCGCAAGAAAGAACCCGAGCGTTTGGCGCGCGCGTTCGAACTTCTCTTCCCGGGGAGAAAGCTTCTGCTCGCTTAGACTCCTGAACGTTTTACCACCCAGCAAGGCGGCTCGAACATCCGTCCGTTGAGGTGGGTCGTTGATTACGGAGGATGCCGATAGATTGCTGGACATCTTCGTCCTTTCGTCATGCGTCATGAGGGTTTGAACTCACTGTGCCCCCGTGATGAGCATCACGTCCAAGACGGGTTTCCTACTGGCCTGATAGGAAATTCCGATCTTGGGGACCCGTGTTGTGAACTCTGCAGCGTCCAACCACTACTCCCCACCCAGCCGGGGACCGACTTCGTGTTCCCCGTTTTGGCGGTTGTTTCAGGAGAAACAGGGAAAGGGCGGAAGCCCGGCGCTGGCCCCGTCTTTCGGGGGCGGTGTTGCGGTTCCGCATGCCAGCGCCGGGAGAAGAGTTACCTGCGGTCCCCGCAGGGGTGCGCAGGCTGGCCGTAAAACTGCGGCTTCCAAGCCGCCGGGCGGGAAACCGGCAGGGCCAGCCGGGCAGGCGCAGCTCAACTACTGGCTGCCCGGAAGATGGCGGAAACAAGAGTATTCGCGGGAAGCGCTTGGTGAATGCTTAGAGCTCACCGGAAGAACATCCCGAGGTCGGCGACGTCTGGGATTGATGGACGGCTGCGGTTATCGGGGGTTGGCAACAAGTGTTTTGCCCGGTGCAGTTAACCTGCGGAGTCCAGGAGTGTGGTGTATCCCTCAACGCGATGGAACAGCCGACGTCCGGCGCCGTTGTCCTGGATCAGCCATAGGTAGCGGCCGTCTTCGGAGATTTCATCGACCCACCCGGTAAACCGCGGATTCCGCCTATCGGATGTCAGCAGCACGACAGTGTCTCCCTTGTTGAGCTGGTCCCAGCCCGCCACTTCCGCGCGAAGGTGACCTTCGCTGATTCCCGGTCTTGACTCCTGCTCTCACCAGACGTCCATTCCGAACCGATGCTCTAT
This sequence comes from Arthrobacter sp. Leaf137, assembly GCF_001423525.1. Taxonomy (GTDB): domain Bacteria; phylum Actinomycetota; class Actinomycetes; order Actinomycetales; family Micrococcaceae; genus Arthrobacter. The sequence continues at coordinate 74,502 of NZ_LMOI01000003.1, forward strand.
CGTTCCCATTAGAGCCAGCGCTGCAGGCGGGCGTCCAAGACCTAGAAGCAATGCATCTGATAGGCATGACCTATCGAAAATGTCACGGCTTCATGAGTGGCAGGGCCACTGCTGTCTTGAAGCGATCAATCAGTAAGGAATGCTACGTGGACACGCGTAAGTTGAAGTATTTTCTGGCCGTTGTAGATCACGACGGCTTCAACCGGGCCGCTGAGCATCTGCTGATCGCCCAGCCTTCCCTATCGCAGACCATTGCCGGCCTGGAGAAGGATCTGGGCGTACCGTTGTTCCACCGCATTGGCCGCCGGGCCGTCCTTAGCGAGGCGGGCAAGGAACTGGTCGGCCCGGCCAGAGTGGTGATGCGTGACCTTGACGCGGCGCAGTCGGCAGTTCAATCGCTGCGCGGAGTCCGCAGCGGACGCCTGGACATCATCACAATGCCCTCCCCCGGCATCGAACCGCTGACGTCGATGATTGCAGGTTTCACTCGCCTGCACCCTTCTGTCCGGCTCAATGTCAGCGCCGCGTTCACGCCGGAGGAAGTGATCGACTCCGTAAGGTCAGGCAGTACCGAAATAGGGTTGGCCGGCTCCCCCATGCCAATCCGCGTGCCCGGCGTCCAGGTCCTTGAGCTGGAACGACAGCCGCTGATTCTCATCGTCAACCCCCACGCAGACACCTTCAGCCCCGGGGTATCAATCCAGCGCGAAGACCTCGGCGGCCACCGGTTGATCGCCAGCCAGCGGGGATCCCTGATGCGCTGGCTCGTCGATGACGCACTGGCCCACGGCGTCAACACCGAAATCGTCGCTGAAGTCGCCCACCGGACATCCATCCTGCCGCTCGTGCTGGCCGGCGTCGGACACGCCGTCATGCCCTCCTCTTGGGCGCCCCTGGCCCATAAATCCGGCCTCCGCACGCTGCTGATCGACCCTGTCTCGCATCTGGACGTGGCAATCCTGAGCCGAAAACAGGACCTGACACCAGCCGCCCAGGCCTTCCTGAAAGTCGCGGAACTGCATGTCAGCAGGGAAAACACATAATCGATAGGGCATTCCTATCTACCGCATTGAATCTTAGTCTTGGACGCCGGTTACCCTCCGCCCGTCTACTTGTAGAGGAAGGAAACAGTGTGACGCCGATAACAGGCAAACACTGAAAAACACTCAACGAGGAGACACAAAACATGAGCGCCACCCAGAATTTCCGCATCGCAGCGATCCCCGCCGACGGCGTGGGCAAGGAAGTCGTTGCAGCGGGCCGCCGCGTCCTGGACGCCCTGGCCGAGAGCTCCAACGGCAAGTTCGCCTTCGACTGGACCGAGTTCCCCTGGGGCTGCGGCTACTACGCAGAGACCGGCAAGATGATGGCCGACGATGGCCTGGAGACCCTGAAGGACTTCGACGCGATCTACTTCGGCGCCGTCGGCTGGGAAAACGTCCCGGACCACATCAGCCTCTGGGGCCTGCGCCTGAACATCACCCAGAACTTCGACCAGTGGGCCAACATCCGCCCCGTGAAGTTCCTGCCCGGTGTGCAGTCCCCGCTGCGCAAGGCCGACAACACCGAGCTGGACTGGGTTGTTGTCCGCGAGAACAGCGAAGGCGAGTACGCCGGCCTGGGCGGCCGCAACCTCAGCGGTCGCGGCCCCGGCAACGAGGTGGCCCTGCAGACCGCACTGTTCACCGAGAAGGGCTGTGAGCGCATCATGCGCTTCGCCTTCGACCTGGCCCGCACCCGCACTGTCAAGAAGGTCTCCTCCGTCACCAAGTCCAATGCTCAGCAGTACGGCATGGTCCTCTGGGACGAAGTCTTCAACCGCGTGGCCCTGGACTACCCGGACGTGCAGACCGAAAGCGTGCTGGTGGACGCCATGAGCGCCAAGTTCATCCTCAAGCCCGAGGACCTGTCCGTAGTGGTCGCTTCGAACCTGAACGCTGACATCCTCTCCGACCTCGGTTCCGCCCTGGCTGGCAGCCTGGGCCTGGCCGCCAGCGCCAACCTCAACCCGGAGCGCCGCTTCCCGTCCATGTTCGAACCCGTCCACGGTTCCGCCCCGGACATCGCCGGAAAGGGCATCAGCAACCCGATCGGCGCAATCGCCAGCGCAGCGCTCATGCTTGACCACTTCGGCCTGCACGAGGAAGCCCGCAAGGTTGAGGCTGCCATCGAGGCAGCCACCGGTGCCGGGCACCTGACCCGCGATGTCGGCGGCGACGCCAACACCGAGGACGTCACCGAGGCCATCGTCAAGGCCGTAACCAACAGCCTGGCAGCCGTCTAAGCCACTCCATACCCACCGGGACCTGTCCTTTGGTTACCGGTTCCAGCCCGGGGGTGGGCGGTGAAGCAATAACGCCGCCCGCCCCTGCGCATGCATTCTTCACATCATCTTCCAGCGACATTCCACAATGAGGTAGGAATCATGGACCACATCACCACCGCCGGTAACGCGAAGCCGGCCACCAAAACCCGTTGGTACAAGCAGTTGTACTTCTGGGTCCTGACCGCCATCGTCATCGGCATCCTGGTTGGCTGGCTCGCCCCCACTGCGGGCATCGCCATGGAACCTATCGGCACGACCTTTGTGAATTCGATGAAGATGCTCATCGGCCCCATCGTGTTCCTCACCATCGTGGGGGGCATCGCCAGCGTCGCCGACCTGAAGAAGGTCGGCATGACCGGGCTCAAAGCCCTGACGTACTTCCAGGTCGGCACCATCTGCGCCATGGTCTTCGGCCTGGTGGCCATCAACCTCTTCCGGCTCGGTGACGGCGTCAACGCCGATGCCAGTTCCATCAAGACCTCCGATTCCGCAGCAAAGCTCATCGACGCCGGCGCGCACCAGGAATGGTGGCAGTTCCTCACCCACATCATTCCCAACAGCATCGTTGGCCCGTTTGTTGAGGGTGACATCCTGCAGATCATTTTCATCGCCGTGGTCTTCGGCATCGCCCTGAACGCCATGGGCAAGGTGGGCGCACCGGTGCTCGACGGCATCCAGCGGCTCACCGGCGTGATGTTCAAGATCCTCAGCTTCATCATGAAGGCCGCACCCCTGGGCGCGTTCGGCGCCATGGCCTTCGCTGTCGGCAAGTACGGCGTCTCTTCGCTGACCAGCATGGGCGGGCTGATCGCCCTGTTCTACGTCACCTCCATCCTTTTCATCGTGGTGGTCTTGGGCTCAGTCATGGCCTTCCTGAAGCTGAACATCTTCTCGATGATCCGCCACCTCAAGGAGGAGTACATGCTCATCCTGGGCACCTCCACCGCCGAACCGGCCCTTCCAGGCCTGATGCGCAAGCTCGAGCACGCCGGCGTCAAGAAGGAGACCGTGGGCCTGGTGGTCCCCACCGGCTACAGCTTCAACCTCGACGGCGCCGCCATCTACCTCTCCCTGGCTGCCCTCTACATCGCCCAGGCCACCAACACGGACCTGACCATCGGCCAACAGCTCGGCCTGCTCGCCGTCATGCTGCTGACCTCCAAGGGCGCGGCCGGAGTGGCCGGCGGCGGCTTCATCGCCCTCACCGCTACCCTGACCACCATCGGCACCATCCCGGCCGCCGGCATCATGCTGATCTTCGGCATCGACAAGTTCATGTCCGAATGCCGCGCCATCGTGAACTTCACCGGCAACGCTGTCGCCACCCTGTTCATCGCCTGGTGGGACCGCACCCTCGACGCCGACCGCGCCCGCCGCGTCTTCGCCGGCGAAACCGTCGAGCCCATGCCGACCGAAGACCCCGCCCACGTTGACGATGTCGCGGACCTCGACGAGGACCTCGCCGAATACGGCCACCACGCACCCAAGCACCAGGCCGAAGTGAATGCCACATCAACCACTGACCGCCGCCCCGTCTACTCGGAAAACGTCTGACATGACCAGCACCACCGCCCCGAAAACCGTGCGGACCCTTATCGCTCCCGACAAATTCAAAGGCAGCCTCACCGCCAGCGAAGTGGCCGATGCCCTGGCCACCGGGCTCCGCTCAGCCGCTAACGCCGGGACGGTGCAGTGCGAGCTCCTTCCACTGGCCGACGGAGGTGACGGCAGCGTTGCTGCTGCCGTCGCCTCCGGTTTCGGCCGCCGCAGCCTCACCGTGGCGGGTCCGACCGGCAAACCGGTAGAAGCTGACATAGCATTCGACGGCGCCACCGCAGTCATAGAGGTCGCCAATACCTGCGGTCTTGCACTCCTGCCCGATGGAAAGCTCGAACCCTTGAGCTCCTCCAGCAGGGGCTTCGGTGAAGCCATCCGCTTTGCCCTCAGCCTCAAACCTCAGACGATTGTCCTGGCATTGGGAGGAAGCGCCAGCACCGACGGCGGCATGGGAATGCTCACCGCGCTCGGGTACAGCTTCCACGACCGTGAAGGCAATCAACTCAACGGCAACGGACAAACGCTGGAGAAAATCCACACCATAAGCGGTGCAGGGCTCCCCGCACTACAAGACACTGCGCTCATCGTGGCCAGCGATGTGCACAACCCGCTTCACGGCCCGACAGGAGCGCCAACGGTTTTCGGCCCTCAGAAGGGCGCCACGGAAGAGCACGTCGCCTTCCTCAACGAAGGTCTTCGACACTTCGTGACCAAAATGGCAGAAGCTGGTTTTCCGGCCGCGGAATCATTGGCAGAGCATGAAGGTGCTGGAAGTGCCGGCGGTATCGGCTACGCCTGCCTGCTCCTCGGCGCAAAACAGGTTTCCGGCGCCGACTACTTCCTCGACCTGCTGGACTTCAACTCCCGCAAGGACAACTGCGACATCGTCATCACTGGCGAAGGCAGCATCGACGAACAAACCCTCGCCGGAAAACTGCCTGCAGCAGTCGCCCGGCGTTCCGGAGCACGCCCCATCATCGCCGTCGCAGGCCGCTCCCTCCTCCCCAAGGAGCGCTGGCCCGAAATGGCACTGACCCAGGTATACGCCCTCGCCGACTACACCGAACAGGACTCCTCCAAAGACCCCGACCTGTCCGCCGCGCTGCTGCGGCAGATCGGCCAAGATATCGCAACCAGCCTTTTCTAGGCCCCAATAGCATCGCCCGTCCAGGTAACCCCCAGGCGGGCGATTTTGGGGTGTACGCGGGTACCCTCTCCCCCGGGGAGCACCAGCAGTATGTCGATCAACAAAGAAAATACAAGGACGGTCAGATGAGACGCGCAAAAATAGTGGCTACTTTCGGCCCGGCAATTGCCAGCTACGACAACACCCTCGCGGTGCTCGAAGCAGGCGTTGACGTCGCGCGGATGAACATGAGCCACGGCGACTACACCGTGCACGACAACACCTACGAAAACGTCCGCAAAGCCGCAGAAGAACTAGCCAAACCCGTCGCCATCATGGCCGACCTGCAGGGCCCCAAGATCCGCCTGGGCCGGTTCGTGGACGGCCCGCACGCCCTCACCGTGGGTGACACCTTCACCATCACCACCGAGGACGTTCCCGGCACCCAGGACATCTGCTCCACCACGCTGAAGAGCCTCACCGAGGACGTCAACGTCGGCGACGCCCTGCTGATCGACGACGGCAAGGTGGCCCTGCGCGCCACGGCGGTTGACGACGTCAAGGTCGTCGCCAAAGTGACCGTCGGCGGTATGGTGTCCAACAACAAGGGCATCAACCTGCCCGGTGTTGCCGTCAACGTCCCCGCGCTGAGCGAAAAGGATGAGGACGACCTCCGCTGGGCGATGCGCCGCGGTGTTGACCTGGTGGCATTGTCCTTCGTGCGTGATGCCTCCGATATCCGGCGCGTCCACGAGATCATGGACGAAGAAGGCCGCCGCGTGCCGGTGATCGCCAAGATCGAGAAGCCGCAGGCCGTGGAGCAGCTGCCCGAGATCATCGACGCGTTCGACGCCATCATGGTGGCCCGTGGCGACCTTGGTGTGGAGCTTCCGCTGGAGGAAGTGCCGATCGTGCAGAAGCGCGCCATCGAACTGGCCCGCCGCTGGGCCAAGCCGGTCATCGTGGCCACCCAGGTGCTGGAATCCATGATCGACAACCCGCGGCCCACCCGCGCAGAGGCATCCGACTGCGCCAACGCTGTGCTTGATGGTGCTGACGCCGTGATGCTGTCGGGTGAGACCAGCGTGGGCAAGTACCCGATCGAGACCGTCAAGACCATGGCCCGGATCATCGAATCCACCGAGGTCCACGGCCTGGAGCGCGTCCCCCCGCTGGGCACCAAGCCCAAGACCCGCGGCGGCGCCATCACCCGTGCCGCCGTCGAAATCGCCGACCAGCTGGACGCCAAGTACATCTGTGCGTTCACCCAGTCCGGTGACTCCGCCCGCCGCCTGTCCCGCCTGCGCCCCATCAAGCCCGTCTTCGCGTTCACCCCGGTGGAGCAGGTCTGGAACCAGCTGGCACTGACCTGGGGCATCCAGCCGGTGCTGGTGCAGATGGTGGACCACACCGACGCCATGACCGCACAGGTTGACCGGAGCCTCGAAGAAATGGGACTCGTGCAGGACGGTGACCTGGTGGTCATCGCCGCCGGTTCCCCTCCCGGAAAGGCCGGTTCGACGAACTCCCTGAAGGTGCACAAAGTGGGCGACCTCGCCGACTCCACCCGCGCCGGCGAAGTCACCAGCAACAAGGAAAAGCTCGGCCCCTGGCCGGAAAAGAAGAAGGCCTAGGCTTTCCGACAGCGAAGAGGGCCCTGCCCCTTGGCAGGGTCCTCGTGCATGATCTTGGTTATCTACCACGAAGGTATAAGCCAGCCGGGACATCGGCCCCGCAGTTAAATGGCCGGCCAGCCCTGGAGTATCAAATAGAAGCACACCCCAACCTGACGTGGAAAGCGCCTGACAAGGCGAGACACGCGTACGTTGGGCGGGGCTCCCACTCGTTCCTCACGGATAGTCCCAGGTCGACGTTGGCATAGCTCCTCAGAGCCGTAGATGGACCCCTCAAGCCCCAGCCTCTTTGGCGCTATTCGACTTTTCCCGGGCTTGACCAGCCCGGCTTTTTTCCTTCTGACTGTCCGCTTGAAATCTGAGAACATCATGATCCGCCGTCAGTTAATTCGAACTTCGCTTCAAACTGACGTCCGGGCATGACGTGTCTTGAGGCCGAAGCCTCGTCATAGATCGGCGATCTCGACCACTCCCCCGGGCTGACCGAATCTTCTCATTATCGGCTTCCTGCACGAGCGTTCATTAGATTGCGCAGATTGTGTGGAGGGAGAGGCGTCCTGGGTGATGCCCTAGCATCCCGACAGCGTCCTGGCCGGCACTACCGAATCCATTGAGGGGAATTTTTAGGGAATGTACCCCTCGACACCTTTGCTAAGTGTGCTTAGCATTAAGGCTCGATCAGTTCGTGTTTGCGTACAGACTGGCAACGCAGGTCTCGCCGACCACGATGCTGGCCTGAAAACCTTCGGCTTCCACCCCCTAGGCGGGGTCATGGGCCACGAATATTTGTTCCCCTTCCCCGGCAGCTTCAATACGCGTATCGGGCGATTCTCCGCCCCTTTTTCCAGGCCGTGCTCCTGCAGACCCTCTATTTCGGCGCGCCCGGAAACTGCCACTACTGCGGCCGCGAACGGGATGGGATAGATGAAACGAGCGAAACAATGAAGGCAGTAGTTTACAAAGGACCGAACGACGTCAGCGTCGAGGACGTACCCGACGCCAAAATCGAGCACCCCGCGGACGTGCTGGTGCGCATCACTTCAGCAAATATTTGCGGCTCGGACCTGCACATGTATGAAGGCCGCACCAGCTTTGAACCCGGACGCTCCTTTGGGCACGAGAACCTTGGTGAGGTGGTCGAAGTCGGACCGGCGGTAAGCAAGGTAAAAGTCGGGGAGCGGGTGGTGCTGCCGTTCAACATCTCCTGCGGATTCTGCAAGAACTGCGAACGGGGCTTCACGAACTACTGCCTGACCATGCAGCCCGAACCAAAGCTCGCCGGCGCAGCCTACGGCTTCGCGGACATGGGCCCGTACCAGGGCGGCCAGGCTGAGTACCTACGTGTGCCTTACGGGGACTTCAACTGCCTGCGCTTGGGCGAGGATGCGGCGGAAAAGGAACTCGACTATGTCATGCTCGCGGACATCTTTCCCACGGGCTGGCACGCCACTGAGATGGCCGGGGTATACCCGGGAGACTCCGTCGTCATCTACGGCGCCGGACCGGTAGGAATCATGGCCGCCTACTCCGCCATCATCAAAGGCGCAGGCAAGGTCATGGTCGTCGACCGCCACACCGACCGCCTGAAACTGGCGGAACAGATCGGAGCCATCCCTGTCAACGATGCCGAAGTCGATCCTGTCGAGTTCGTCAAAGACCAGACCATGGGCTTCGGCGCGGACCGGGGCTGCGAATGCGTCGGCTACCAGGCCCACGATCCCGGCGGAACCGAACACCCCAACATGACCCTGAACAGGCTCGTGGACTCCGTGCGCTTCGTCGGGGGCATCGGCGTGGTCGGCGTGTTCCTCCCCCAGGATCCAGGAGGCCCCGACAAACTTGAGCAACAGGGCCAGATGGCCTTCGACTACGGAAACTACTGGTTTAAAGGACAGACCATGGGCTCGGGCCAGTGCCCGGTCAAGAAATACAACCGGGCACTGCGCGACCTCATCGCCGGCGGCAAGGCCAGCCCCTCCTTCATCGTCAGCCACGAGCTGCCGCTGGACCAGGCCCCCGAGGGCTACAAGAACTTCGACAGCCGCGAAGACGGCTGGACAAAAGTCGTCCTCCACCCGGCCGCGGCCTGACAAAAAGGAAGAACATTCGATGTCGAAACGACTAATTCCCAGGGTGTGTTGTTGATGCGAGCAATGGTCTACCGCGGCCCGTACAAAGTACGGGTCGAAGAAAAAGACATTCCAAAAATTGAGCACCCCAACGACGCGATCGTCCGCGTAAGCAGGGGCGCCATCTGCGGCTCCGACCTCCATCTCTACCACGGCATGATGCCCGATACACGCGTAGGGATGACATTCGGGCACGAGTTCGTCGGCACCGTGCACGAGGTAGGCTCCTCGGTGCAGAACGTGGCAGTCGGGGACCGGGTGATGGTGCCGTTCAACGTCTACTGCGGCTCCTGCTACTTCTGCACCCGTGGCCTGTACTCAAACTGCCACAACGTCAACCCTAATGCGACGGCGGTGGGCGGCATCTACGGCTACTCCCACACCTGCGGAGGATACGACGGCGGCCAGGCAGAATTCGTACGCGTCCCCTTCGCTGACGTGGGGCCCTCGAAGATTCCGGACTGGATGGACGAAGAGGACGCGGTCCTGCTCACCGACGCCTGCCCCACGGGCTACTTCGGTGCCCAGCTCGGGGACATCGCCGAAGGCGATACCGTAGTCGTGTTCGGTGCAGGCCCCGTGGGCCTGTTCGCGGCCAAGTCCTCCTGGCTGATGGGGGCAGGGCGGGTGATCGTGGTCGACCACCTCAATTACCGGTTGGAGAAGGCCCGCAGCTTCGCTCATGCCGAGACGTACAACTTCGTCGAGTACGACGACATCGTGGTGCACCTGAAAAAGGAAACCGACTACCTGGGCGCCGACGTCGTCATCGACGCCGTGGGGGCCGAGGCGGACGGCAACTTCCTCCAGCACGTCACTGCCTCCAAGCTCAAGCTGCAGGGCGGCTCCCCCATCGCGCTCAACTGGGCGATCGATTCGGTCCGCAAAGGCGGCACGGTATCCGTCGTGGGCGCGTACGGGCCCATTTTCAGCGCGGTGAAGTTCGGCGACGCGATGAACAAGGGCCTCACCCTGCGGATGAACCAATGCCCGGTGAAGCGCCAGTGGCCGCGCCTGTTCGAGCACATCCGCAACGGCTATCTGAAACCCAGCGACATCGTGACCCACCGTATTCCGCTGGAGCACATCGCCGAGGGCTACCACATGTTCTCCGCCAAACTGGACAACATCATCAAGCCGCTCGTTGTCGCCGGCCAGTCCTGAAGGGAGACGGCACCATGACCGAGACAGCCACACCATATATCGCCAACAAACGCATCCCGCCGAAGTCCGCGGAAGAACTGCGGGCCCAAATCCCCGGATGGGGTGCCGACCTCGACCCAGCCGACCGGCCCTCCTACCCGCAGGAGCAACCCGGGATAGAGACCGGCGCGCGCTGGGACTTTCCCGAACGACACCCAGAAAAATGGCCCCGGGAACGGTCCATCGAGCACGCCTTCCTGCCCCCCGTTTTCGGGACCTCCACCCCTCCTACCGGGGTCTCCGGCGCCATCCGGAGATACGCCTACAAATACAGTGAAGGCCGGGCCGTGCACTGGCTCTTGCTGATCGCAGCCGACCGGGTGGACGCAACGGAACACCACCTGAAATCCTTTGCCACACTCCATCCCGACAACCCCGTCACCGAAACCGGGGTAGTCAGCGAGTTCCGCCGGGGCGGCTTCCCATCACGGTTCGGGCAAAAGCGCGCAGACGTCAACCACCAGTGGATGGATCCCATCATCGTGGCCGGACCATGGGTGCTGGCGGCTGCAGGGCTCGCAGCCGCATTCAAGGCCCTGCAAGAACACCGCACAGCCTGACACACGTTCCGCCGGGGCGTCGGAAGGCCGGCGCTAACAGCACCAACGTGCCCAGCAATTCCTGCCGCGGTGACCTATGCGAAGTGGGCGCCGCGGCTGGAGTGGCTGTGCGGGCAATGCCCTGCAGAACTGCCCCGATCAAGGGCGCCGACTCGGGGCAAAGCTCAGGATTCAGGAGCACCCCGGACACCTTGCCGGCGACACTATCGCTGCGAAAGCCAAGCCCGGACCCACCCGACAGCAACCAGGGTCAGCGCGCTCACGACTAACAACCAGATGCCCCGGTTCACCCTGAATACAAAGAATAATCCGTAGTTCCTGAGATATTCCGCGATGCTGAGATCCCCGCTGAACCAAGCAGCGGACCATCGGCCCCTCACGGTCAAGCGAGTCTGGAGGGCAGCTTCTGCAATGTCACACATTGATCGCAAAGCCCTGGTTTCGGCCATCATCGGCCTAGTTGCCGCACTCGTTCCGGCGCTGCTCGGAGCTCCCGAGCTCGCGCCCTTAATCGGGTGGTCTGTCGCCGGATGTGTCTTCCTGACGTGGTCATGGAAGAAGGCATGGCCCGCCGGTCCGGAGGCTACGGGTGAACTCGCCCGCCATGAAGGTCGATCTCGAAGACTCGTTGACTCCCTCATTATCGCCGCGACATTCGTCAGTCTCGTAGCGGTCGTCTTTGCATTGATCCGAAGCCAGCAGAAAGACTTCATCGGCGTGGCCGCAGCGCTCCTGGCAGCTCTCGGCGTAGTGCTCGCCTGGGCTCTCGTCAACACTGTCTACGCCTTCAAGTACGCCCGGATGTACTACCACGACGACCATCATCGCTTCCGCTTCAACCAAGACGAGGAACCGTCTTACAGCGACTTCGCCTACGCAGCATTCTCCATCGGCATGTCATACAACGCGGCCAATGTGAACGAATCATCCACTCCCTCCCGCAGGATCGCCCTGGGGCACGCTCTCCTCTCCTACTTCTTCGCCACCTTCGTCGTCGCAGTAGCGATCAACCTTGTCGTCAGCCTCGGTCAGTCCAGCTGAACCACACCCCAACCTGACGTCAGGCACCCACGGAAAAGATGTCAGATTAGGGTCCAATTCCGCTTTCCAGACCTCTTATCCGAAGGGTCCTGGACCCTACTCAGGCACTCACTCAGAAGGCAGCAGCCTCAACGCAGCCACCAACAGCCTGGAACTTCTGGTCCTCTGCGGTCTGGGCAACCACGTTCCGGGCGCACGGCGCACTGACCTCGGTTTTGGTGCCGGACGTGGAGTCGATGCCCCAGGCAAAGCTGCACGCTGTAGCCCCCCGGCTCCGCCTGGACCTTGGACGCCGGGAGGCCGAAGTGTGCCGCCACGTCCGCGGTCACGTCGTCGAAGTCCGGCCCGTAGTAGATGGTGGTCTCATCGGCGGCCTGCGCCTTAATCAGGCTGAGGTTGGCGAATCCGCCCTCTGTGAGGATGGGGGTGAGGTCGTGGCTGCGGCCCGGAACGGAGGCACGGGCAATCAGAGGCCACCGCGGCGCGCCCGCGCGAATACCGGCCACCCCCCTCGGTCAGAAACAGGGCTCACCCTTTCCGCTCCGCCCGGTACGCGCTGGGACTCACCCCATGCAGGCGCCGGAACTGGCGGGAGAAGTAGAACTGGTCCTGCAGCCCGATCTCGCGGCCCACCTCGGCGATGGGCAGGTCAGTGGTGTCCAGCAGCAGCCGCGCCCGCGCCATCTTCAACGCCGTGTGGTGCGCCAGCACTCCCCCGCCCGTCGCCTCCCGGAACAGCTTGCTCAGGTACGACGACGACACCCCCACCAGCGCCGCAAGATCGGCCAGGCGGACCGAGCCGTCCACCCGGTCCTCCAAATAGTTCATCGCCTGCTGCAGTGGCGTCCCCTTCTCCGGCAGCCGGCGGTCGATGGCCAGGGCGGTCAGCAGCCGCCACGCCATCCCGGCAGTGGCCACCAGCCTGGCCGGCGACTGGTCCTTCTCCAGCACGCTGATGATCTCGTCCAGCATCGCCGTCAGCCGGTCCGCCGCCACCAGCGGAATAACCTGCGCACCCCGCACGCCAGCTCCGTCCAGCAGGTCAGCCACATCGGCACCGCGCACATGGCACCACCAGATAGTCCACGGGTCGCCTTCCGCGGCACCGTACGCGTGGGCCTCACCTCTTCCGCCGGGAAGCACGACGGCGGTGGCCGCACCCACGGCGGTCCGCACCCCGCCGGTTTCCACCCACCCCGTGCCCGCGACGCACAGGATCACAATGGTTTCCGCCGCGCCGTCCGGCCGGTGCCGGCCGTGGTCGGCGGCTGCGGGAAAGACGCCGGCGTCGGTAACCACCAGGTGCCGGGTGATGGGACGGCTGAGGGCATCGCGGACCAGCGGCCGGGGCACCACCACCAGCCGCTGGTTCTGGAACCCGGTGGCGCGCGCCAACCCGTCCCCTTCCGTCACGGAATGTCCATGATAGAACGGAAGCCCGGCAGCGGAACGGGACACCGGAGCTCAGCTCACAGTAAAGCCGAGGATCAGATCGTTCATGCGCCGCTGCCACCCGGCGTCAGCCCACATGGGGTGGTGCGGGGCCGCGTTGGAACACGGCACCATCCCCCACACGCCGTGCGCCAGTGCCGTGCGGATGCCGTGCTCGGCCAGCTCCCGCCCCGCCGGCCCTTCCTCGAACCCGCCCTGCAGCGGTGTGTAGCCGATCCACCCCTCGCCCACCACCGCGGGCACGTCCTTCCACCGGGCCCACGCGGCGATAGCCACCACCCGCGATTCGATCTCGCGCCACATCACCTCCCGGTACGGCCGGTATTCCTTGTCCAGCCACGTGTCCCAGGCCGCGGGATCGATCCAGTCGTAGCCGTAGAACATCTGGTCCGTGACCACGGTGGCCCGGTACTTCCAGGACGCCAGCCGCCCGTACTCAGCAAACGAGGGAGCATCGGCCCGCAACAGCGACCGCAGGGCAGCGTTGGGAAACCCGTCGGTCCCCTCGGACCGGATGTCGATCCGCTGCTGCAGGGCATCGAGTACCCCATAGCTGTAGACGTGAAACTGGGCGGCGCCCATGCCCTCGGGAACGGTGTGCATGGCCAGGTGCGGCGGCTTGCCGTAACTGGCCGTCACCAGCAGGTCCGGGTGCAGCTTCCGCAGCCGCTGCACCTGCTCCGTGCCGCCGTCGGCCAGCGCCGGGAGGATGGAGAAATCCACCTCGTTGTGCAGTTCCACCATGGCGATCCGCTCCCGGTGCCCGGCCCCGGACACGGCGCGGATCAGCCGGTCCCAGGCATCGGCCAGGACCCGGTACCGGCCGGCCAGCGGGACGGCGTCGATGGCCTCGAACCACTGCGGGGAGGCGGCGAACACCGTGGACTGCTGGTATTCCCAGCTGGCCAGGAGGATCACCAGCCCGTGGCGTTCCGCGGCGTCGAAAAGCGCGATGAGGCGCTCCCGCAGGTTCAGCCGGTACCCGCCGGGGGCGTCGTACCAGCGGGTGCCGCGGCCGTAGATCCCGCCGTCGGGCGCCGTGCCGAGCCCCCCGATCTCCAGGTCCTCCGCGAGCGCGTCCAGGCCGAGCCCGCCGAAAAGCAGCAGCGGTGCCGCGCAGATCCGGATGGCGTTGTATCCGAGCTCCGCCGCCCGCGCACACGCAGCGTCGAGGTCCGCGTACGGGCCGCCGTCCTCGGCGCGGGTGTACCAGGAAAAGTCCCAGAGGGTGATGGCCAGCCGGGGCGGAAGGTGCGACGGCGGCGCTCCCGTCAGGGAGCCCGTGTCACCTTCCACGGTTCCGGACCCCAGGTAGCGGGGTTTTTCACTCCCGGAGGTTTCAGTCCCCAGGTTTTCGGTCACAGTGCTGCCCCCTCTTTCGTGCCGGCATGCGCGGCCAGCAGGCGCCCCTGACCGGCCAGCTGCCGGAGGTGCGCGGCTGCTGCGGCCCGGGAAGCTGCGGTATCAGTGTTAAAGAGGAGCAGCTCAGGCAGCGATGTCGCGAAATAGTCCGGCGCAGCGGGAGCGGAGTCCAGTTCATCAGCCCGGGCCTCCAGCTGCCGCCAGACGTCCTCGCCGCCGTCCGGCAATCCCAGCCGCACGAAGGCGATGCCCCGCCAGTAATCCGCCGAGCCTGCCGGACGCCGGTCCACCGCCAAGGGTCCGCCCGCCAGAAGGGCACGGTTCCACGCCTCCGCCGCGGCAGCAGCGTCGCCGGCAAGGTCCAGCGCGTCTCCCAAGGCCACGAACCGCTCAGCCATGCTGTCCGCGGGATGCCGGCCCTCGCCCAGGTTCGCCGGGGCCTCGATGCCGTCCCGCAGCAACGCTGCGGCCGCCGTCGGGCCCTCCGCCATCAGGACCCGGGCATGCCGGACCGCGGCCCGGTCGTAGGCCGCAAGCGCCAGGCCCTCACCGCCTTCGAAGGGCTGGAAACTGCGGGACGCCAGGAGCGCCAGCGCGTCCTCCGCCCGCCCGGCATCGGTCAGCAGGTTGGCGTAGAGGATGGCGAGGTCGTCCCGGTCCAGGACGGCGGGCCCGTGCTGCTCTATGGCGGTGATCCGCTCCCCGGCCGGCAGCCCGCGGACCTCCGCGAGGACGGCACGCTCGAACACCAGCCGGGCATCGCCTGGGGCCAGTTCCAGGGCGCGGCGGAAGTACCGGTCAGCCGTGCCGGGGTCCCCGCCCGTATTCACCGTGGCAAGGGCGGCATTCCGCCACACCACGGGATCCTGCGAACCGTGCGCCATGGCCTTCTCCAGGTACGCCAGGGCGTCCGTGGTCCTCCCTGCGTCCAGCAGCCAGCACCCCAGCAGCCCGTGGGCAACCCTGTCCTTGGGATCGGCCTCGAGCGCCCGGTGCAGCGCGTCGAAGTCGTCCAGCCCGTAGGGGAACGCGTACGTGGTATCCGCGCGCCTTGCCCTGGCACGCTCCGCGGCGGCGGCCTCCGGGTCCAGCATTTCCTCGAGCCAGCTGGCCCGCATGTAATGCCGCAGCGGGCCGGGGTTGCCGAAGGCCGGGTGGGCATCTGCGGGTTCCGCGCCGGGGGTCAGATCAAGGGCACGCTGCCACTGCCCCGCCCGCGCCAGCCAGCAGGCCACCGCCAGGCCGGTCTTCGGATCCGCAACATTCAGTGTTCCGGCCAGGGCCCGCGCCACCGGATCCAGGGGATCGGCCCCCAGGATGTCCGCCAGCAGCGCGGTGCTTTCCCTCCGGCGCCCCAGCCGTTCCAGTGCGAGGTAGCTCAGGTGCCCGGCCTCCGGGCTGGTTGCCTCTGTCGCAAGCGCCAAAGCCGCCCGGCGGAGTGCTTCCGCCGCGTCACCGGACCGGAGGGCCAGCCGGGCGAGGGCCAGGTGCGCCGGGTGGGCCCATGCCCTGTCCCAGGCAGCCTTTCCGAAGCGTTCCCGGGCTTCCTCCAGATGCCCGGTCCGCTCCAAGACCAGGCCCAGCCGGTAGCTCGCTTCCCCGCTGGGCGGGTTCAGGTTCCGCCGGGTCAGCCGGGCCAGGGCGTTCTCCAGCAGGTCCCGGGCCTGGGCATAGTGCCCAGTGCGGTACTCCGCGGCCGCGAGCGCGGTGGAGGCGCGGGAGTCCAGCGGATCCCGGCGCAGCATCTCCTCGAAATACGGAAGAGGTGACCGGGTTGGGTGCCGGTTCTGTGCCAGGTGCGTTCCGGTGATGAACAACTCGTCCATGCTGTCCATGTCCTGCGGCTGCGCCGGTTCGGTGGCGGCCCACGGTTCGGGGTTCTCCGCGGGGTGCCGAAGGGTCCACGAGATCAGTTCCGTGGTCCCGTCCACGACCCGCATCGTCAGGTCGGTGCCGGCGGCGGGCACGGGCAGATGAAGCGTGGCGGTAAACGGATGGGCGGGCGAGAGGACCGCGGCCCAGGTGTGGAGCGTCACGTCCCCGAGCCTGAGCTCAATCCGCGCGTCCCGGCGTGCGGTGGCGGAGACGCCCACGGTGACGGTGCGGCCCGCGTCATCCAGGGAAAGCGCGACGGCGGCGTCCAGGTTCGCCTGCTGCGCCGGGCCCATCTGCCGGATGGGGTACCAGTACTGGCTGAAGGTGCGCGTCTCACCCGGGGCGAGGTAACTGAAATCGGGCTGGTTGTCCGTGAAGACGCCGGCCATCAGCTCCACGTACGGGCCGTCGTCGTCCGTAAGATGCCGATCCCAGGCGGTGCCCACCGGGCCGGTCCCCCACGTCCACTGCTTCTTGCCCGGGGCAATGCTCCGGTCCGCCCAATGGACGAACCCGGCCCCGGCGGCATGGTCGTACCCGCCGAAGAAGCTGTCCTTCGTGTCCGTGACCATGTAGGAGGTGGGGACCGGGATGTTGGCGTAGAAGTCGAGCCGGTCCGCATCCGGCCGGTCCGTATCGCCGGCGCCTGATGCTGCGAGCGCAGGGTAATCCACGCCGTAGTACGGCCGGTCCGCGCGCGGGAAGGCGGTGACGGCGCGGCGGGCATGGTCCGCCACGTGGGTGACGTCCGTGGGGAAGAAGGACTGGTACTTGTCGTGCACCCGGGCCGCGACGTTGGCCCACCAGAGGAAGGTCTGCGGCTCGTCGGTCCGGTTGTGGAGCCGGGCCTCCACCTCGATGAGCGAACTGCCCGGAGTGAGCCGGACACCGTGGGTGCCGCGCATCCGCTGGAGCGGGTCCAGGTCGCTGTGCCACACGGTGACGCTGCCGTTCCCAAACCGTTCCACGGCGGTGTCCACGGGGAGGAAGGTGGCCGGCCGGTGGTGCTGGGGCCAGTTGAACTCCACCCCGCCGGAGATCCACGGCCCGGCGAGGCCCACCAGTCCGGGCTTGATGACGTTGTTGCGGTAGAAGAAGTCGTACCCGGCGGTCTTGTCATACCCGATGTGGATGCGGCCGCCGATCTCCGGGAGGAGCATCAGGCGGACATGCTCGTTTTCCAGGTGGATGGCCTGCCACAGCCGGGGTTCCTTGTCCGCCACGATGCTGTCGATGAACGGTACCGGGTACACCTTGCCGCTGGAGCCCTGGTACACCCGCCGGTCCAGGAACAGCGGGTACCGGTCGGGCTTACCCGGCGCGTAGGTGTCGATCAGCACCGGTTCGCTCCAGCAGGCCACACCGCCCGCGTCCAGGATGTCCTGCTGATCCCGCGGGGCATCGGGCAGGGCAATCGTGCTCTTCGCGTCATTCGTCACCACTACAGGCTATGAAGGGCGGCCACGCTTTCCCATGGCTTAAAGAAGCGCGAATATGGACGATCGTGCACTCAGTGGTGCAGGTTCATCCGCTGCAGGACGGTTGCGGAAATTTCCTCCACGGACATCGAGGCGGAGTTCACGAACGGAATCGAATTCACCCGGTACATGTCCTCGGCGTTGCGCAGCTCGAAGGAGCACTGGTTCAGCGAGGCGTAGTTGCTGCCGGGGCGGCGCTCCTGGCGGATCTGGCTCAGCCGCACCGGCAGGGACGTCAGCCCAAAGCACTTCTTCGCGAACGGCAGCAGGGGTTTGGGCAGCGACAGGCTTTCGAAGTCTTCCTCCACGAGCGGAAAATTGGCCGCGAGGATGCCGTGCTGCAGCGCCAGGTACATGGTGGTGGGCGTCTTGCCGCAGCGCGACGGGGCGATGAGGATCAGCTCGGCGCGTTCCAGCGCACGGAGCGACTGCCCGTCGTCGTGCTCTATGGCGTACTCGACGGCGGCCATGCGCGACTGGTAGCGCACGGCGTCGCCCACGCCGTGGGCCTGGCCGGGCTGGCCGCTGGCGGAGGCGTGCAGGGCCTGCTCCAGTTGGCCGAGATGCGTCCCGATCAGGTCGAAGAAATGCCCGTGGCTGCGGGCCAGGACGGCGCGGACGTCAAGGCTCACCGTGGTGGAAAAGACCAGGGGCCGGGGGCCGGCGGCGGCCATCTGGTCGATGACTGCCACCACCTCCTGCGCCTGCTCCACCGTGGTGATGAACGGGACGGTGCGGCGTTCCAGGTGCTGGGCGGGAAACTGCGTGAGCAGGGTGTTGCCCAGCGTCTCGGCGGTGATGCCGGTGCTGTCCGAAAGGAAGAACACCGTGGGGGCGGACGTGCTGCCCGCCCCCACGACGTCCCGCCATGGGGCGTCAGGCACTTAGACCGCTGTGTGGTTGCTGGTGCGGGCCAGGCGCAGCCAGGTTTCGGTCACGGCGTCCGGGTTCAGCGAAATGGAGCTGATGCCCTGGGCCAGCAGCCACTCGGCGAAGTCCGGGTGGTCGCTGGGACCCTGGCCGCAGATGCCCACGTACCGGCCCTTGGCGCGGCAGGCGGAGATGGCCATCTCCAGGAGCTTGGTGACCGCCGGGTTCCGCTCATCGAAGCCTTCGGCCACCAGGGCCGAGTCACGGTCCAGGCCCAGGGTGAGCTGGGTCAGGTCGTTGGAGCCGATGGAGAATCCGTCAAAGTACTCCAGAAACTCGTCGGCGAGCAGGGCGTTGGCCGGGAGCTCGCACATCATCACGATTTCCAGGCCATTCTCGCCCCGGGTCAGCCCGTTGGCGGCGAGCAGTTCGGTCACTCCACGGGCCTCGGCCAGGGTGCGCACGAACGGGACCATGATCTTGATGTTGGTCAGGCCCATCTCGTTGCGGACGAACTTCAGGGCTTCGCATTCCAGCTCGAAGGCCTGCCGGAACGAGTCCGAAAGGTACCGGGACGCGCCGCGGTAGCCGATCATCGGGTTTTCCTCGGACGGCTCGAACGCGGGGCCGCCCAGCAGGTTGGCGTACTCGTTGGACTTGAAGTCCGAGAGCCGGATGATCACCGGTTCCGGAGCGAAGGCCGCGGCGATCGTGGAGATGCCTTCGGCCAGGCGCCGCACGTAGTAGTCCCGCGGGCCGTCGTAGGCTGCGGTTTTCTCGCGGATCTGCCGGACGGTGAAGTCCGAGAGCGACGCCGGGCGTTCGATCTCGCCGGCCACGGCCAGCAGGGCGTTGGGGTGGATGCCGATCTGCCGGTTGATGATGAACTCCAGGCGGGCCAGGCCAACACCGTGGTTGGGCAGCTTAGAGAAGCTGAAGGCCTGCTCCGGGGTGCCCACGTTCATCATGATCTTGACCGGGGCCTCCGGCATGGTGTCCAGGCTGGTTTCCTGCAAGGTGTAGTCCAGCAGCCCCTCGTAGACGAAGCCCGCCTCGCCTTCGGCGCAGGACACAGTGACCGGGGTTCCGTCCTTGAGGACCTGGGACGCCTTGCCGGTACCCACGACGGCGGGGATGCCCAGTTCGCGGGCGATGATGGCCGCGTGGCAGGTGCGTCCGCCGCGGTCGGTGACGATGGCGGCAGCCTTCTTCATGATCGGTTCCCAGTCCGGGTCCGTCATGTTCGCCACCAGGACGTCGCCGGCCTGGAAGGAGGCCATCTGGTCGATGGAGGTCAGCACCCGCACCTGGCCGGCGCCGATGCGCTGGCCGATGGCGCGGCCTTCCGCCAGGACGGCGGATCGCTCGCTGAGGGTGTAGCGGGAGATGGTGCCGGAGGCCTTGCGGGACTCCACGGTCTCGGGGCGGGCCTGCAGGATGTACAGTTCACCGTCCACGCCGTCCTTGCCCCATTCGATGTCCATGGGACGGCCGTAGTGCGCCTCGATGGCCAGGGCGTGGCGGGCCAGTTCCTGGACCTCGTCATCGGTCAGGCTGAAGCGGCGGCGCAGGTCCGTCGGCACGGGCACGAAGTCCACGGTCCGGCCCACTTCGTCGGAGTCGGTGTAGATCATCTGGACGGCTTTTTCGCCGAGGCCGCGCTTGAGGACGGCGGGCCGCCCGGCTGCCAGGGCAGGCTTGTGGACGTAGAACTCGTCCGGGTTCACGGCGCCCTGGACCACGGCTTCGCCGAGGCCGTAGGACGAGGTGATGAACACGGCGTCGTTGAAGCCCGATTCGGTGTCCATCGTGAACATCACGCCGGAAGCGCCGACGTCGGAACGGACCATCCGCTGGATGCCCGCCGAGAGCGCCACCTCGGAGTGGGTGAAGCCGTGGTGCACGCGGTAGGCGATGGCGCGGTCGTTGTAGAGCGAGGCGAAGACGTCCTTGATGGCGAGCAGGACGTTGTCCACGCCGCGGATGTTCAGGAAGGTCTCCTGCTGCCCCGCGAATGAGGCGTCGGGCAGGTCCTCGGCCGTGGCGCTGGAGCGGACCGCCCAGGACACGTCGGCGCCGTGGCTGCCGGTGAGGCGCTCATAGGCGGAGCGGATCTGCTCTTCGAAACCGTCCGGGTACGGGGTTTCGCGGATCAGGTCCCGGATCTGCTTCCCGGCCACCGTCAAAGCGGCCACGTCGCCGCTGTCCAGGTCTTCGAGGATGCTTTCAATCCGGGCATCGAGGCCCGTCCCGGCAAGGAATCTTCTGTAGGCGTCGGCTGTGGTGGCGAAACCGTCCGGTACTTTTACCCCTGCCGAGGCAAGGTTCCGGACCATTTCTCCGAGCGAGGCGTTCTTGCCGCCGACCTGGTCGAGGTCGGACAGGCCGAGGTCTGAAAACCAGAGAACGTCAGTCATAGGTGGTGTCCCTCCATTGGGCACGCGCTGACAAGCGCTGAGAAAAAGATGTGATGCAAGGTTTGTCAGGAGTGCGCCAAAGAAGCAAACGGATGTGACCCATGCAACACCGGCGGAACGTAATGAAGGGTCACCCAGGAGGCCGCTGCGGTACGTGCATACGGTTCCTGATACATTTCCGGATCCATTTTGACGGTTGGGGGTTCCGTCGATGACAAAGATTCTGTCAACGATCGTTCGCTTTCCCGTTGGGTGCTGCCGGGGCGTTACAGGGCCGCGGCCACGGCTTTGCCCAGTTGCGTTGTGGTTGCCTTTCCGCCCATGTCGGGCGTGAGGGATTCGGGCCCTCGAGCGAGAACGGTTTCCATGGCGTTGGTGATGGCGGCCGCGGCTTCAGGTTCTCCGAGGTGGTCCAGCATCATCGCAGCGCACCAGATCTGGCCGACCGGGTTGGCGATGCCTTTCCCCGCGATGTCCGGGGCGGAGCCGTGCACCGGTTCGAAGAGACTGGGAAACTTGCGTTCAGGGTTGATGTTGCCGCTCGGTGCGATGCCGATGGTGCCGGTGCATGCGGGACCGAGGTCGGAAAGAATGTCCCCGAAGAGGTTGCTGGCGACGACGACGTCGAACCAGTCGGGATGCATGACGAAGTTAGCCGCGAGGATATCGATGTGGTACTTGTCCACATCGACCCCGGGATAGGCAGCCGACATGGCCTGCACGCGGTCGTCCCAGTAGGGCATGGTGATGGAGATGCCGTTGCTCTTGGTCGCGGAGGTGAGGTGCTTCTTGGGGCGGCTCTGGGCCAGGTCGAATGCGTATTTGAGGATGCGGTCCACTCCGGTGCGGGTCATGACGGTTTCCTGGACCACGGTTTCGCGGTCGGTGCCTTCGAAGATCTTTCCCCCGATGCTGGAGTATTCGCCCTCAGTGTTTTCGCGCACCACGTAGAAGTCGACGTCCCCGGGAACCCTGCCGGCCAGGGGGCTGGGCACTCCGGGCAGGAGCTTTACGGGTCGGAGGCTGACGTACTGGTCGAAGTGGCGGCGGAACTGCAACAGGCTTCCCCAGAGTGATACGTGGTCGGGGACCACCTCGGGCCACCCCACGGCGCCGAAGAAGATGGCATCGAACCGGTTCAACTGGTCAAACCATCCCTCAGGGAGCATTCTTCCGTGCCGGGTGTAGTAGTCGGCCGAGGCGTAGTCGAAGTGCTCGTACTCCAAGGTGACGTCGAAGGCCGCGGCTGCAGCGTCCAGGACCCGCAAACCTTCAGGCACGACTTCGGTACCGATTCCGTCTCCGGGAATGACTGCGATGCGGTGGGTATTCGGCATCAGTGGGCCGTCCTTCGTCATTTGGTGGTAATTCGTGGTCAGCCGTTCACAGGGTGTGCAGGTGAACGGTTCTCAAGGACATCGATGACCGCTTGTGCAGCGGCCAGCCCGGCCCGTGCCCGCGCCTGTACTGTCTGTCCAGCGAGGTGCGATGTGATGAGCAAATTGTTCAGCCCACGCAGCGGGCTGCGACCGGGTAGGGGTTCACTATCGAGCACGTCCAGGGCCGCGGCGGCGATGGTGCCGTCAGTCAGTGCCGTGGCCAGCGCGGCTTCGTCGACGAGGGAACCGCGGGCGGTGTTGATGAGTACGGCGCTGGGCTTCATCGACTGCAGCCTCGACGCGTTGATTAGACCGCGGGAGGCCTCACCTCCCCTGCCGTGCAGGGAAAGGTAATCTGACTCGCGGATGACGGCGTCGAGGTCCGTGAACCGGATCGCCGCGTTTGGGGGCCCGGGGTGGGCAGTGCTGACCAGGACATTCATGCCCAGCGCGGCGCCCAGGCTTGCGGTGGCACGCCCGCTGGGTCCGTAGCCGATGATGCCGAGGGTGGAACCGCGAAGTTCGCTGCCAGCTGTCCGGGGCCAGGAGCCCTGGCTGACGGCGGCCGTGACCTCGCCGAGGCGGCGGGCAGTCATCAGGATGAGCCCGACAGTCAGTTCGGCAACCGAGTGGTGGTTTGTGCCCGGGGCGTTGCAGACCACGATCCCTCTGGCGGTGGCCGCTGCGACGTCGACGGAATCGTAGCCAACGCCGCTGCGCGCGATGACCCGCAAGGAAGATGTGCCGGTGAGCATGTCGGCGGTAACGGGTTCGCTGGCCAGAATCGCACCGGAGATGCCGTCGAACAGGGAATATCGTTCCCCGGCGGGCCGCGGACCCGATGATGGCGAATACACGGGGTCCAGTCCGTGGCGGCGCAGGAGCTGGTCCACGGCATCCCCGGGGCGAAGGTAGTCGGTGGTGATGAGGATGCGTCGGGCCATGGTGTGTTCTTCCTCGGTTGTGGCGGGTGTGGGGCGGTGTGGAGCCTGAACGGGTCAGGGCCGCCATGCGGTAGGCGGCGGCCCTGACCACGCTTAGCGGGCGTCGACAGTCTCGGCTTCCACCGGTTCTGGCGCTTGCGCCGGGATGTCGCTCGCCTTCCGGCCGGAGGCGTGCAGGGCCTTTCTCGCCTGCTCGGGATCGAAGTCCTTCTCCCATTTGCCGATGACGACGGCGGCCATGGCGTTTCCGAGGACGTTGATGAAGACGCGGCCTTCGTTCAGGAGCCGATCGATACCGACGATGAGGGCCAGGGCTGCGAGCGGAATTCCGCCGACAGAGCTCAAGGTGCTGGCGAGGACGATGAACGCACCGCCGGCAATTCCCGCGGTGCCCTTGCTGGTCAGCATCATGACGCCGACCATGACCAGCTGCTGTTCCCAGGAAAGGTCCATGCCGACAGCCTGGGCCAGGAACACTGATGCCATGGTGAGATACACGGCGGATCCATCGAGATTGAAGGAGAACCCGGCGGGGATGACGATGCCGACCGTTGACTTGCCGACGCCCATGTTTTCGAGCTTCTTGATGAGCTGCGGCAGGACCGCCTCGCTGGAGCAGGTACTCAGGGCGATCAGGAGCTCGGCTTTGAAGTAACGCATCACGGTAAAGATGTTCAGTCCGCAGGCGCGGGCAATCGCGCCGAGGACCACAAGGACGTAGACGATGCAGGTTCCGGTGAAGAGCAGGACAAGGAGACCGAGTTGCTGCAGGCTCTGGGTGCCGTAGTTCGCCACGACGGCTGCCAGGGCGCCGAAGGTGCCAATGGGAGCAAGGCGCATGACCCAGCCGACAATCTTGAAGATGACGGTGGACAGGGCCTGGATACCCTTCGTGATGAATGCTCCTGATTCGCCGGAGACGTTGAGCGCTGCGCCAAAGACAATCGAAACCATGAGCGCGGCAATGATGGTGTGGCCGGTCAGTGCACCGAAGAGCGACTCGGGAATGATGCTGCTGACGAACGCCGTTCCGTCGAAACCCTTGTTCGCGGCGGCCGGTACTTTGCTCGCATCAAGCTTGGACGGATCGATGTTCATGCCTGCGCCGGGCTGGAAAACGTTCGCCACCACCAGGCCAATCAGCATGGAAGCCAGCGACAGGACGATGAAGTACCCCAGCGCCTTGACGCCGATGCGGCCGGCTTTACGCAGGCTGTCCATGGAGGCGATGCCGAGGGAAACGACGCAGAACACCACGGGGATGACAATCATCTTCACCAAGGCGATGAACCAGTCGCTGAGTGGTGTGAGCTGCTTGGCCACCGAGGGCAGAAGGAACCCGACGGCGATGCCCAGGACGGCACCCAGGACGACCTGGAACCAGAGTTCGCCGAGCAGTCGGCCGAACCGGGAACGCTGCTTGGGCGGGGAGGAATGCTGTGGGTTCTTGATGGTGTGGGAGGACATCCGGGGTGCTCCTTTGCACGCTTCAGGCTTTAGGGGTGGGAGGGACGGCGCGGTCCCGGGCAGTTCTATTGCCCGGGACCGGCACGATCAGGCGTTTACTCGTGCAGTCCGCGCAGCACCTTGTAGAACTCGGCCTTGCCTTCCAGGCCGATACCCGGAAGGTCACCGGGGGCGACGCGGCTGTTGACGATGACAGCATCATCAGTGAAGCCGCCGGTGGGCTGGAACTCGCCCGGGTAGGACTCGTTGCCGCCGAGTTTGAGGGCGGCGGCGATGTGCAAGGAGAACTGGTGTCCGCCGTGCGGAATGCAGCGGCGCGAGGACCAGCCGTGCTGGGCGAGCATGTCCTGGATCCGGCGGTATTCGGTCAGGCCGTAGCTCAGGGCAGGGTCGACCTGGATAAAGTCGCGGTCCGGGCGCATACCTCCATAGCGGATCAGGTTCCGCGCGTCCTGGAGGGAGAACAGATTCTCTCCCGTGGCGATCGGGTTCCTGTAGTGCTCGGAGAGGGTGGCGTTCAGGGCGTAGTCCAGCGGATCGCCAACTTCCTCGTACCAGAACAGCCCGTACTGGTCGATGGCCTTGCCGTATTCAAGTGCTGTTTCCAGGTCGAACTTGCCGTTGACGTCGACCATGAGGCGGGAGCCGTCCCCCTCGAGGACCTCGAGGACAGCTTCGATTCGACGGAGGTCTTCGGCGAGGTCGGCACCGCCGATCTTCATCTTGACCACGTCATAGCCCTTGGCCAGGAAGCCGCGCATCTCGTTCTGCAGGTCTTCGAGGCTCTTGCCCGGTGCGTAGTAACCGCCGGCGGCGTAGACGAAGACGTCCTTGTCCGGGTTGCCATCGCCGTAGTGGTCTGAGATCCAGCGGTAGAGGGGTACACCGGCAATTTTGGCGGCGAGGTCGTGCAGTGCCATGTCGGCCACGCCGACGGCGACCGAGCGTTCACCGTGGCCGCCGGGCTTTTCGTTGGACATCATGATGTCCCACGCCTTCTCAGGCGAGAGGCCGCCGTCATCATCGAGAAGGTCCTCGGACGGGGCGTCGAGCAATCGGGGGAGAATGCGCTCTTCCAGGATGCCGGTGGCGTTGTAGCGGCCGTTGGAGTTGAACCCGTAGCCCACCAGCGGCTTGCCGTCGACAAAGACGTCGCTGACCAGGGCAACGATGGTGCAGTCCATCTTGGTGAAGTCAATGAAGGCGTTCCGGATGGAGGAGCTGATGGGGATGGTGCCGACGTGGGCAGAAACGATTTTCATCTTTGAATCTCTCTTGTTCGGATCTTATTTCTTATAAGTCAAGGCCCCGGCGACAACCGCACGCCGTGAAGGTGAACGTGGTGGCAGGAAAAATATCTTATAAGACTTGGGATTGAGGTTAGCTCCTGTCCAAGGCCACGCGCAAGGCTTGCGGGAAATTTCTTATAAGATGTCTCTCAGCGGCTATGCTGTTGGTAGCCGGAGCTTCGCTCCTGCGGAATTTGGAGCGGTCAGATGAACACCACCACCAACGTCTTTTCGAGCAAAGGCAGCCTGGCGTACAGCGAATTGCGCCAGATGATCCTCTCCGGGGCGCTGGCTCCAGGCTCGCGCATTTCCCAGTACGAGCTGGCAGAGAACATGCGGATGAGCATCACTCCCCTACGCGAAGCGATACGCCGGCTCTCAAGCGAGGGCTTGATCATCATGGACACCCACCGGGACTCCCGGGTCGCCAGCATGAGCGCAGCCGAGGCCCGCGAGCTGCTGGAAGTCCGGCTGTCCCTGGAGCCCTCGGCAACAGAACTGGCAGCCTCCCGCCGGACCCAGGCAGACATTGAGGCAATGCGGGCCGCCTCGGAGAAGCTCCTGCCGGTGACCCGGGTATGGGGCGAGGACGCCATTAACGCGCACCGTGAGTTCCACCGCGCCGTCTACGCTGCTTCCCACAACGCCACCTTGATCAAGCTCCTGGACGACCTGTGGGACAAATCCGACCGCTACCGGCGGATTGGCCTGGAGCTGCCGTCCGGCGATGAGCCCCGCACAATCGACCTCAACCAGCACCACAAGATACTTGAGCTCATCACGGCCGGAGACGGTCCCGGGGCAGCGGAACTGGCGAGGACCCACATAGCCAACAGCCTTACCGCGTCCGTGACTGGTGCCCTGGAGGAGCGCGAGAACAATTCGATATCGGGCCTGGAGGCCTCCGCCTAGCTTTCTGCCACCGCGCGCATGCCGCAGCCCGCAGCCCGCAGCCCGCACAGCAGGAAGGGCTAGGCCGCGAGCCGCGCGTCCGCCGCCGTGGGAACGGAACCCACCACGGGCAGCGCCTCGGTAAGAGCCTCCACTGCCTCGACGATGGCCATCTGGCCGGTCGAATCGGGAACTCCCGGATACTGCACGTGCGCCTCAACCGACTGGGCCGGAGCCTCCACCTCCCGCATCCGGACCAGCGCAACGGCCGAGATGAGGAACCAGGCCACGTTGGTGACCACGGACGGCCAGGCACCGTGCAGGGTGCCGTTGATGATGAAGGCCACTGAGCCGAAAAGATTCGCCGTCTGGAAGCCCTTACCCGCCTTCAGCCAGCCCATGGAAACAGCGAGGTAAGCACTGAGAATCGCAACTGCGCCTGCCCAGCCGGCGAGTTCCCACAGCAGTTCCATGACGTCCTTTCGAGGTTCCCCGCGCAAAATCCAGGCAGGGCTTATGAGGGGTAAAACGGGGGTTGGTTTGCCGGCTGCTGGGTTCCTCAAGCCCTGTTCGGGCGAGGACCTCATGCTGGCCGGCGGGATAATCATACCCCGCACCGGAGGGCCAATTTGCCACCGCAGCGGATGCCCGGCTATGGACATCATCCGTGCCGCGTAGCACCATCTGAGAGTGACCTCCGCACCCGCCGATCCGTACCTCCGCGAACTCGCCCTGCTCCGGCGCGTCAAGGACCGCATGGACCGGGAATACGCCCAGCCGCTGGACGTCGAGTCGCTCGCCAGGGACGTCCACATGTCCGCCGGCCACTTCAGCCGCCGCTTCAAGCTCGCCTACGGGGAGTCGCCCTACAGCTACCTCATGACCCGGCGCATCGAACGCGCCATGGCGCTGCTCCGCAAGGGCGACCTGAGCGTCACCGAGGTGTGTTTCGCCGTCGGTTGCTCTTCGCTGGGCACCTTCAGCACCCGCTTCAGTGAACTGGTGGGGATGCCGCCCAGCGTCTATAAACAGGAAGCGGAACACTCCACGGCCGGCATCCCCGCGTGCGTGGAAAAACAGATCACCAGACCGGTCAGGAATCGAGAAGCGCCCGCCGGGGAGCCGTTACTAGCATGACTGGCATGGACATCAACATTTCCTCGACCTTCCTTCCCGCCACCGATCCCGACGCCTCATTGGCCTTCTACCGCGATGCGCTCGGCTTCGAGATCCGCAACGACGTGGGCCGCGGCACCATGCGCTGGATCACAGTTGGCCCCACTGGCCAAAAGGACGTCTCCATCGTCCTGCACCCGCCGGCCGTGGACCCCGGCATCACCGAGGACGAACGCCGCACCATCGCCGAGATGATGGCCAAGGGCACCTACGCCACCATCGTCCTCTCCTCCCCCGATGTGGACGCCGCGTTCGCCAAGGTGGAGGCCAGCGGGGCTGACGTCGTCCAGGAACCCATCGACCAGCCGTACGGCATCCGGGACTGCGCCTTCCGCGACCCCGCCGGAAACACCGTCCGCATCAACCAGCAGCCGTAGGCTGATACCAACGACACCGGAGGGAGGCTGCCCGGTGCAGCCTCCCTTCAGCGCCGCCCAACCAGATGGAGGCTCAATGAGCACGGATACCGGCACCGACAACCGGGCGGCAGCGGCGCACGTCGCCGACAGCCACGACACGATCAGCGTGCAGGGCGCACGGGAGAACAACCTCAAGGATGTCAGCCTGGACCTGCCCAAGCGCCGGCTGACGGTGTTCACCGGGGTCTCCGGTTCCGGCAAGAGCTCGCTGGTGTTCGCCACCATTGCCGCCGAATCGCAGCGGATGATCAACGAAACCTACAGCGCATTCGTCCAGGGCTTCATGCCAAGCCTGGCCCGCCCGGACGTGGACCGGTTGGAGGGCCTCACCACGGCGATCATCGTGGACCAGGAGCGGATGGGCGCCAACCCGCGCTCCACCGTGGGCACCGCCACCGACGCCAACGCCATGCTGCGGATCCTGTTCAGCCGGCTGGGCCAGCCCTACGTCGGCCCGCCCACCGCGTTCTCCTTCAACGTGCCCACCCGCAAGGCCAGCGGCGTGATGAGCACCGAGAAAGGCGGCCGGGTGGAAAAGAGCATCGTCCAGCAGGCCACCTACCTGGGCGGCATGTGCCCGCGCTGCGAGGGCATGGGCAACGTCAGCGACATCGACCGGACCGCGCTGTACGACGATTCCAAGACCCTCGCCGAAGGCGCCCTGACCGTTCCGGGCTACTCGATGGACGGCTGGTACGGCCGCCTGTTCGAGGGCATGGGTTTGCCGATGGACAAGCCGATCGCCAAGTTCACCGCCAAGCAGCTGGACACCATGCTGTTCGCGGAGCCCACCAAGATCAAGGTGGAAGGCGTGAACCTCACGTTCGAGGGCATCATCCCCAAGATCCAGAAGTCGATGCTGTCCAAGGACGTGGAGGCCATGCAGCCGCACGTGCGCCGCTTCGTGGAACGCGCCGTCACCTTCGCCACCTGCCCCGAATGCAAGGGAACCCGCCTGACGCCGGAAGCGCTGGGATCGAAGATCAACGGCAAGAGCATCGCGGACCTGTGCACCATGCAGATCAGCGACCTCGCCCAATGGATCCGGGACCTCGACGAGCCCTCCGTCCGGCCGCTGCTCACCGGGCTCCGGGACCTGCTGGACTCCTTCACGGAAATCGGCCTGGGCTACCTTTCCCTGAACCGGCCCGCCGGCACGCTCTCCGGCGGCGAGGCGCAGCGCACCAAGATGATCCGCCACCTGGGCTCCTCGCTCACCGACATCACCTACGTCTTCGACGAGCCCACCATCGGCCTGCACCCGCATGACATCGAGCGGATGAACAACCTCCTGCTGCAACTGCGGGACAAGGGCAACACCGTCCTGGTGGTGGAGCACAAACCGGAGACCATTGCCATAGCGGACCACGTCGTCGACCTCGGCCCACTGGCCGGCACCGGCGGTGGCGAGATTGTCTTCGAGGGCGACGTCGAGGGGCTGCGTTCCAGCGATACCGTCACCGGCCGGCACATCGGCTACCGCGCCCGGCTCAAGGAATCCGTCCGCAAGGCCGCCGGGGCGCTGGAGATACGCGGTGCCGCCGCGAACAACCTGCGCGACGTGGACGTTGATGTCCCCCTGGGCGTGCTGTGCGTGGTGACGGGCGTGGCCGGGTCCGGCAAGAGTTCGCTCATCCACGGCTCCCTGGCCAAGCGGGAGGGCGTGATCGTCATCGACCAGGGCGCCATCAAGGGCTCACGGCGCAGCAACCCCGCCACCTACACCGGCCTCCTTGAGCCGGTGCGCAAGGCATTCGCCAAGGCCAACGGCGTCAAGCCTGCACTCTTCAGCGCCAACTCCGAAGGCGCCTGCCCCACCTGCAACGGCGCCGGCGTGATTTTCACCGAGCTCGGCGTCATGGCCACGGTGGAATCCACCTGCGAGGACTGCGAGGGCCGCCGCTTCCAGGCCGCCGTGCTGGAATACACGCTGGGCGGCAGCAGCATCGCCGACGTGTTCGACATGTCCGTGGACGCCGCGCTGCAGTACTTCGCCGAGGGTGAGGCGAAGACCCCGGCCGCGCACAAGGTCCTGGAACGGCTCGCGGACGTGGGCTTGGGCTACATCACCCTCGGCCAGCCGCTCACCACCCTGTCCGGCGGCGAGCGCCAGCGGCTCAAACTGGCCACGCAGATGGCCGAGAAGGGTGACGTCTACATCCTGGATGAGCCCACCACCGGCCTGCACCTCGCCGACGTCGAACAGCTCCTGGGCCTGCTGGACCGGCTGGTGAAGTCCGGCAAGTCGGTGATCGTCATCGAACACCACCAGGCGGTCATGGCGCACGCCGACTGGATCATCGACATCGGGCCCGGGGCAGGGCACGACGGCGGGTCGATCGTCTTTGAGGGCACCCCAGCCGATCTCGTGGCGGCGAAGTCGACGCTGACCGGGCAGCACCTGGCAACGTACGTGGGCGCCTAGAGCTGCCCCAGGAAGTCGACAGTGGCGGCGGTGATCTGTTCCTGCGCGGCCTCACGGCTGATGCCGGGGTCGCCGTCGCCGGGCTGCGCACCGTAGTCGCCGAAGAAGGCGTGCACGCCGCCCTGGACTGCCGTGAATTCCGTGTCCGCGGGCAGGAGCTCCAGGGAGGCATCGATCTTTGCCGGGGTGCTGAGCCCGTCCTTGGTCCCGGAAACCGAGAGGACCGTCAGCCCACTGCGTTCCCGGAGGGAGTCCAGCGGGTAGGAGGCGTAGAGGACCAGGCCTTTGACGTCGGCGTTGTCCTGGGCAAACGAGGACGCCGCCAGCCCGCCGAGTGAGTGGCCGCCCACTGCCCAGGTGGTGATGTCCGGGTTGTCCGCCATCGCACTGCGGGCCTGGTTGGCATCCAGCACGCTGAGACCCAGCGGCTCCTTCAGGATGACCACACGGACCCCTGCGCCGACGGCCGGGGCCAGGATGTCCTGGTAAGCACGCGCATCAACGCGGGCGCCCGGGTAGAACACCAGTCCCTTGGTGGGTGCCCGGCCGCCGTCGGGCGTCATGGTGATGGTGGTGGTCGTTTCGGTGACGATGAGATCGGATTTGGGACCGGCCTCCGCCGCCGCGCCGGGCTGGTAGGCGAACGGATTGAGCCACGCCAGCGCGGCCACGAGTCCCAGTACGGCGGTCCGCCCCGCCCACGCACCGATGGCCCTCGGCAGCCGGAGGGGACGGGGTCTGTCCCTGCACCGCCAAAGCAGGACAGCCCAGGCCACCCCGACGACGGCGGCCGCGATCAGCAGGCCCGGCAGCAGCGGGTGCCCGCCCAGGACAGCCGGATTCGCCACCAGCATCCAGGCCGGAACCGCGATGAGCGCGGCAGTGCAAGCGGCCGACACCCAGTAGATCGCGGTCCGGCGCCTGGCGGGGGCAGCTGTTGCCGCCGGGAAAGAGGAGTCCATGGTTCCTGATCATTCCACCGGCGGCCTGTTTTCGCGGCAGGGCTGGCCTACGCTGGCCGTATGGGCGAAAACTTCCGGTACGACGTCGAGATCCTGCACCTGCTGGTGTCCCCCGCGCACGCCTACTTCGGCCGGGCGCGGGACGGAGCCGCTGACGTGCCCACTGCTGATGCCGAGGTTGCCGAGGTGGTGGCCGGCAAGGGCATCGTGGGTGACAGGTTCTTTGGGAAGGCCGCGCACATGGACGCCGCGGTGACCCTGTTCGCCGTCGAATCGCTGGAGGCCATCGCGGCCGAGCTGGGAGCTGGCCCCTTCAATCCCCTGCTGACGCGCCGGAACGTGATCCTCCGCGGGGTGCAGCTGCCGCCTCTGCTGGGGCAGGACTTCACGCTGGAATCGGGTGGGTCCCGGGTGGATTTCCACGGCGGCCGGCACGCGCAGCCCTGTGCGTGGATGAATGAGGTGCTGGCCCCCGGGGCGCATCCGGCCATGCGGGGACGCGGCGGCATCCGCTGCCGCGCGCTTTCGGGCGGACTTTTGCACCGGGGGCCGGCGGTGCTGGTCAGCCCGGTGCCGCTGGATCCGGCCCGAGCCGGGGAAGCAAGCCTGCTGCGGCCCTCGCGGCTGCCGTAATCCCCGCCTAGTAGCCGGTCCCCATTTGACTTGCATTGTTTTGTTAAGGGTTTTAGGTTGAACCGGACCTGAGCCCATGACGCCGGGGACAAATATGGTTCGGGTAAAGCCCGATGAATTTGGGGACTAATTCATGAAGTCTAGAAGTATGGTGACTGCTGATCTGGGTTTGATGCTGGTCAGCGGGTTGTTGGCGCCTTCCGCGGCAATCGCTGCCCCAAAGCCGGACAGCCCGGTTGTTAAGCAGATCGACGAGAACACCAAGAGCATGACCACGGTCTCACCAGCACCAACAGAGGCCCAGAAACAACAAGGCCGTGCCACAATACGCGCCGCTGAGGCCGCTGACCGGCAGCTTTCGCTGAACGCGTGAGCTTGATCGAGGCTTCGCCCAAAACGCTTGCTTACTTGAAGAGCTTCAAGGGTCTCGACGTAAACGAGCAGATCTCCGGACTGGCAGCATCTATGCCTACCGAGCCCCTAAGCGGGTTCACCGGGCTGGTTGAAGCCGGCGCGATCGAGTTCAAAGTCAAGACCATCAAAAATGGGTGGTACAGCACGGAGATGATCGTCCACGAGCAGCCTCTGGTCCAGACGCGCGATCTGGGTTCCTTGCCGCGTTGCCCCTCCGCGTGGGCCGCGTTCTGGGCCTGGTTCGCTGTCAACGTCACCACCTGCGGCGCTTTCGCACCGTTCCCGGTAGCGGCGTTTGCTTGCGCGGCCGGGTTTGCCGTCGGTGGAGCCATCATCGATTTTAACCGGGGCTGCTAAATATGAACCGAGAGGCAACAACGATGTCGACCAAGTCAAAGTACTGGCTAACTCTTAGCGGCCTCCTGGCCGCGGTGGTCTTAACCGTGGGGCTGGCGCCGGTCCCGCTGGTTTTTGTCCTCGGCGGGGCACTAGTGATCGGCTTCTTGGCCGCAGGAGTGCTGTATGGCCAATTCCAAAAAGATGCCATCAGGAGCGGCGCCCTGGCCGCGCCCTTTCCGCTTCTTCTGGCAATAGTTGCGTTCAACGTTTCGCTCCTGCTTCGAGGCAGCGAACTGGCATTCTTTCTGGTCCCAGTCGTAGCCGCTGCCCTGTTTGCCACCTGCTACGTATGGTCCATCAAACACGGACCCTACGCTCAGCCGCGTTCAACCAACACCCCAACCTAGAGAAGAACCGCAAGAAGAGGGGGGGTGGCCATGTCATGGCCATCCTCCCCTTACTTACGGAACGCATTCTTGGCATTCTCAGCGTTGCAACTTTGGACCATCACCGGCGGTGTACTACTGGGGTCTATACCCCTCCAGCCCTCCGCTTCCCCTGGATTCCGAAAGCCAGCAAACGTTGATCATCGGCACTCCCATCACTGTACGCAGGGCGGTGGCTGATTCTGAGAGCATCTCCAACCGAAACACTTTTACGATCGCAAACCCGACAAGTTATTAACTGATTGAAGAATCTTATTTACAAGTTTGTCATACCGAGATAGGTTCTCTCCAGCGAACCACCCAACAGGTCCGCTTCACTTCGAACCTACCGAGGACAGTTATGACATCAACCAGGACTCTGGCCACAAGCCTCATGAGCCTCACCACCGCAGCACTGTTCGCCTTCTGCTCTGCCGGGCAGGCGACGGCAGCCCCCGCATCGCCGGACACCAAGGACGTTGCAGGTGTCAGCAGCGCGGCCGTCACCGACACCACCGGAGCCGACTACTGGACGCCGGAACGCATGCGTTCAGCCGTCCCGGCGGACGTTCTGGCAAAGAAGGCCGTGGACCGGCAGAAGGCCAACCCGGCAGTCCTCCCGGAGCAGGCCAAGGGCCCGGAAACCAAGATCCAGGGCTCCACACCCCAGATCCAGACGAAGGCCAACGCCAGCGAAACTCCGGTATCCCACATCGGCAAGGTGTTCTTCACCCTCGGCGGCACGAACTACGTCTGCTCAGCCAACTCGGTGGTGTCCACCAACCGCAACACCGTATCCACCGCCGGCCACTGCCTCAACGAAGGCCCCGGAGCCTTCGCCACCAAGTTCACGTTCGTTCCCGCCTACCTGAACGGCGCCGCACCCTACGGAAAGTGGACCGCCAAGGCGCTCTACGCCCCCACCCAGTGGAGTTCCTCGGGCAGCATGCAGTACGACACGGGCTTTGCAGTGATGAGCCAGCTGAACGGCCGCAACCTGGCCGACGTCGTCGGGGCCTCCGGCGTGAGCTTCAACGCCGCCCGCGGCCTGGCCTACAAGGCCTTCGGCTACCCGGCAGCCTCACCGTTCAATGGCGAATCACTGAAGAGCTGCTCCGGCACCGCCACCAACGATCCCTACAGCCCCGAGTTCAACACCCAGGGCATCCCCTGCAACATGACCGGCGGCTCCTCAGGCGGACCGTGGTTTATCGGCACCAGCTCCAGCGGCTACCAGAACTCCGTCAACAGCTACGGCTACGGCACCAACTCCACCAAGATGTACGGCCCGTACTGGGGTTCAGTGATCCAGCAGGCGTACAACTCCGCATCCTCAGCCTCCTAAGGGAAAGCGGCGGGTCCCGGCTCTTCCGGGACCCGCCGCTGTGCACTACCGTAGCGACCACGGGCGGGGTTTTCCCGGCCTGGATCCGGCAGCAGCGTGGGCCGGGTAGTCACCGCATGGTTTGTTCAAGCAAAGGATGACAATGGCCGTTTCAATTGAGCTTGGCAAGAAACTCGATAAAGATTTCGAAAACCTTTCCCTCGAGGAAATCCTGGATGCCCCGCCGTCGGCCCTTGCCGGCCTGACAGAGAAGCACGCCGAACTCCTTGCCGGCATGGGCATCAAGACAATCCGTGACCTGGGCAGCAACAAGTACTTCGCAGTGGCCGGCGTCCTGGTGGCGCTGTCCAACCACACCGGCTAGTCCCGGGCTGCATGCCGCATAGTGCACCGAAAGGTCCGGCCGGTGGTCACCCCCGGCCGGACCCTTTTTGTGCCGACTTCCGGGAACGGACGACGGCGTCACGCACGGCACGATTTCGGCCCGCCTCAGGTGGGGAAGCCCCGAAAACCCGGGGATCCGCCGTCGTCCGCCACCCAAAAGCGTGCCCGGCGTGACAGTCACTGTCGTGGCGGTGCCCCGCGACGGACCCGCAGGTCAGTCCAGCTTGACCCCGCGGAGCAGCACCATCGTTCCGCCCACCACCACGGCGGACGCGAGGAACACGCCTGCAGCCCCGAGGCCTGCCGCGACGACGCCGATGGCGCTCGGCAATATCACTTGCCCCACGCGGTTCCCGGCGAGGCGGAGGGCGAGTGCCCGCCCGCGCTGACCCGCCGGCGCCTGCGCCGACAGCCACGACATGGTGAGCGGCTGGCCGATGCCAAGGCCCAGCCCGAGTACAGCCATCACCACAAACAGCAGCCAGGCCGGCATGGGAATGGCCGCTGCAGCCAAGGCGGCAGTGGACAAAGCGAGGCTGGTGACCAGCAGCCGCATGCGCCCGATCTTCCGTGAGACCCGCCCCAGCAGGAGCCTGGACACCATGGAGAACACGGCGCGGACCGTGAGCATCGCACCGACGGTGGCCGCGGTGAGGCCGCGGTCTGTTCCCAGCGCGGGAAGGTAGACCATGGTCAGGTCCACCACGGCGAGGACGGTGGCGCTGGTGGCCAGCGCACGGGCGACGCCGGGGGTTTTGAGGAGTGAGACGGCGCTGCCCTTGGCTGCACTTTCGTCGCCGGCTTTCTTCCGGCCGCCGCTGACCTCGGCCGAGACGACGAAGGTGGTTCCGAAAAGCACCGCGCTCATGCACACGGCGAGCAGGAAGATCATCTGGGTGTCCGGCTGGACCGAGTTGCCGCCCACCAGGGAAATCGCCAGCGGCCCCAGGGCCTGGCCCAGCGAGGCAGCGAACGTCAGGTATCCAAAGGCAGAATCCATCCGGCTTGCCGCGGCGTTGTTGGCCACCACCGCCTGCTGTCCCACCACGCAGGCCAGCTGCCCGGCGCCCAGGAAGGCGGTTCCAATGACCAGGGTGGTGATGGAGGAGCCCCAGAACAGCAGGAACGCGGAGCAGGCGAGCACGACGCCGGACCCGATCGCCATGAGCCTGCGCTCACCCAGGCGGTCCACCAGGCCGCCCGTGGGAACGGCGAGGAGCAGGGGGAAGACGGCGTAGCTGGCCGCCAGGAGTCCAAGGGCGAAGCCTGGAACGTCCAGCTCCAGCGCCCGGTAGGTGGCGGCCGGCCGCACCAGGAACGTAACGGCCTGGATCAGTGCCGAGTGCAGGAGCAGGGCGGTGGCCGAGCGGCGGCCGAGTTCTCCGATCATGAGCCGGCGCCGTTCTTACCGGAAAGCGCCCTGACGGCGGCGTCGCGTGCGCCCATCACATGCTCGAAGGCCACTTTGGCCGCCCGCTCCGGATCACCGGCGGCGATCGCCTCAACCAGTGCCCGGTGCTGCGCCAGCGCCTGGTCCCGCCGCCTTTGGGTGCTGTTGGTGTAATGCCGGTACCGCTCCATCTGGCTGGCGACCTGCTCGTGGAACCGCCCGGCCCAGGAATTGCCGGCGATCAGGGCGATCCGGGCATGCAGGGCCATGCCCTGCTGCATGGCGTCGTCGGCAAACTCCACCAGCGCGGCGTTCCGCGCCAGGATCCCGTGGAGTTCGCCGAGGTCCGCGGGTGTTGCTTTCAGGCAGGCATTCCGCGCCATGAGGGACTCTACGGCCGCCCGGACCTCGTAGAGCTCCGAGATTTCGGCCTCGTCCAGCACCGGGACCACCACGCCCCCGGTGGGTTGCTGCTCCAGGAGGTTCTCCGAAATCAGCCGCCTGATGGCTTCCCGCAGCGGCGTCCTGCTCACCTGCAGGGCGGTGGCCATTGCCGGTTCGTAGATACGCTCACCCGGTTTCAGGTCAAGGCTGAGGATGCGCCGCTTCAGCTCGGCGTAGACAACGTGGGCGCCCGTGTTCCGGGCTGGAATAGCTGGCATGGGTGGAACCTCCAACCATCAGCGTACTTGTATACAAGTACGCAGGCGTGCTTTTGTGGGCGACACCACGCGGGTGACCGTGCATGCGGAGCGGCAACACGAAAAAAGGAAGGGACAGCACGTGCTGTCCCCTCCTCGTGGCCGTGCTGGCGCGCCGGCAGTCAGGCCGCTTAGGCCTTGTGGGCCTCCAGATCCTCCAGCGATTTGCCCTTGGTGTCCGAGGACATCAGGGTAGCCACGGTGGCCACCAGGCAGATGACGAAGGTGGTCAACCCGATGGTCAACGGCACGTTGGCGGTGCCCGGAGGGGCGATGGCCGTGAAGATGCTGGGGAAGAAGGACGCGATCATCAGGCCGATGTTCTGCGAGACGGCAAAACCGGTGACGCGGATCCGCATGGGGAACTGCTCCTGGAAGAACGTCGCAAAGGTGGCGTTCCACATCTGGAAGAAGATGCCCTGCACAATCACCACGGAGACGAACACCAGCGGCAGGCTGCCCTGTTCGATCGCCCACAGGTAGCCACCCACCATCACACCGCCCAGCAGTCCACCGCCTGCCATCAGCGTGCGCCGGCCGATCCGGTCGGACAGCGCACCGAAGAGCGGAATGGTGACGACTGCGGCGATATTGGCCACCAGCGTGACCCACAGGAACTCACTGCTGGAGAAGCCGTTGCCGTAGCCCTTCTGGGTGGCGTAGGAGACGCCGAAGATCAGGGTGGCCATGCCGATGACATTCGCGAAGGTCATCAGGATGCACCGGACCATGGCGCCGGGGCGGGTGCGCAGGAGCTCCACCAGCGGGAAGCGCTGCTTCTGCGCGGCCTCACCGGATTT
The DNA here is from genome assembly GCF_001423525.1 of Arthrobacter sp. Leaf137. Classification (GTDB taxonomy): domain Bacteria; phylum Actinomycetota; class Actinomycetes; order Actinomycetales; family Micrococcaceae; genus Arthrobacter. Next base: position 112,915 of record NZ_LMOI01000003.1, read on the forward strand.
CGCAGCGTAGGCGGGCGGTTCCTGGACCCGGCGGCGGATAAAGTAGCCGGCAAGGATCACCACGGCACTCAGCAGGAACGGGATGCGCCAGCCCCAGGACGCGAACTGGTCCGCCGGGAGTGCCGCAGACAGCGGGAGCAGGACGGCGGTGGCCAGGATGGAGCCCACCTGGGTGCCCTGCAGGCTGAAGCTGGCGAAGAAGCCGCGCCTGGCATCCGGCGAGTGCTCCACGATCATCGCACTGGCACCGCCCAGTTCACCGGCCACGGCGAAGCCCTGGATCAGGCGGAGGACCACCAGCAGTGCCGGAGCCAGGAGGCCCACCTGGCCGTAGGTGGGGAGAAGGCCGACGGCGAAGGTTGCGAAACCCATGAGCAGCATCGCGAAGACCAGCACGCTCTTGCGGCCCTTCCGGTCGCCGTAGGCACCAAGGACCACGGCACCGATGGGCCGGGACACGTACCCCACCGCGTAGGTGGCCAGCGAGGCGATGATGCCGACGGTGGGGTTTTCCGACGGGAAGAAGATGGTGGGGAAAACCAGGGTGGCGGCCAGCGAGTACAGCGCGAAGTCGTAGTACTCCAGGGCGCTTCCGATCCAGCCGCTCATCGCGGCCTTCCTGGGATCCCGCGGACCGGCTCCTGCTGCCCCGCCGGTACGGACGGCACCGGGATTGACGGCGCTGCTGTGGGTAGTGCTCATGTGCTTGTCCTTCGACTCCATTGGCAAAGAACCGGGAAACCGGTGCTTTGAATCGATTCACAATCTTAGGACGTGACCCTCGTTACGTCAATGGGCAAGCGCTATCCTGCGTCGTAGGCTTCGCGCGCCAGGCGGATGAAATCAGCCACCGCGGGAGAGGGATCGTCCCGCCAGGAGGCCAGGAAAACCTCAATCCGCGGAGCGTCCCGGACCGGCCGGTAGGCGATGCCCGGGCGGGGATTCTGTGCGGCTGTTGCCTCGGATGACATCCCCAGCGCCTTTCCCGTGGAAATCAGGGTCAGCCACTCGTCCACGCCCTGTACCAGCCGGAATCCGGCCGGGCGGGAGCCCTCCGGCCAGAGCTCTTCGCTGGTGGTTCCGGTGCGGCGGTCGACGGCGATGGTCCGGCCCGCGAAGTCGGCCATCCGCAGGAAACGCCTGCGGGAGAGGGGATCGCCGCTGGCTACCGCGGCGAACCGCGCTTCGGTTCCGATCGGCGTCGAGGTGAACCGGGCGTCGGCAGCGGAGCGGCGCAGGACGGCGATATCGGCGGAACCGTCGGCGAGGCCGCCGGACGGGGCATTGGACTGGACCCACACCAGGGATACCTCCGGATGGATCTCCTCCCACTGGCGCTGCAGCGCAATGGTGCGGCGGCCCAGTGCGGACCAGGCGTAGCTCACCCGCAGTTCGCTGCCGTGGTCCCGGGCTTCCCGCTCCAGCAGGGCCAGTTCGTCGAGGACACTGCGGGCGTGGGCGATGATCCGCTCGCCCACCGGCGTCGGGGTGAAGCTGCGGGTGGTCCGCTGCAGGATGCGGAGCCCCAGCGCCTGTTCCAGCGCCGCAATGGAACGTGAGACCGCAGCCTGCGAGGTTCCCAGTTCGATGGCGGCGTCCGTGAAAGTTTCGGCGTCCACGACGGCGACCAGAGCGCGGAGATAGCGCAGCTCAACATTCATACGCTCATCGTATAGAAGGCCCGGCGCATGCATTTCCTGCGGCACCCGCCGCAGCCTGACACTGTGGGGATGGACGCTACTTTGCTGCATGGCGCGGGGAAGACCCGCGGTGCGACGGGCACCCCGGGCGGGCCGACGTCGTCGTTGGTGCGTGGCCTGCTGACCATGACCGGGGCGGGGGTCAGCAACCAGCTCGGCGCCGGAATCGGCGCGCATGCCTTCCCGGCGATCGGGCCGGCAGGGGTGGTGGCCGTGCGCCAACTCGTGGCAGCGGCCGTGCTGCTTCCCGCGGCGCGGCCGCCGTTGCACCGCTTTACCTGGCGGCAGTGGTGGCCGGTCCTCTTGCTGGGCGCGGCCACGGCCCTGATGAACATCTGCCTGTACATGGCCATCGACCGGATCGGGCTGGGGCTGGCGGTTACTCTGGAATTCCTGGGTCCGCTGGCGGTGGCGCTGCTGTCCTCGCGAAGCCGCTGGGACCTGCTGTGCGGGATTGGCGCCGGGGTGGGCGTGTACGTCCTGGTGATGCCCGGGCCCGCGAGTGACCTGGTGGGGATCCTCATCGGCCTGGGCGGCGCGGCGGGCTGGGCGGCCTACATCCTGCTGAACCGCGTGGCCGGCCAGCGGCTGCCCGGCCTGCAGGCTCCGGCGGCCGCCAGCCTGGTTTCGCTGGTGCTTTACGTACCCGTGGCCATCCACCTGCTCGCCAACGGCCGCTTCACCGGACCCGCAATGCTGTACGCCGCCGTAGCCGGAATTCTGTGCTCGGTGGTTCCGTATGCCGCCGACCTGATCGCCCTTCGGTTTGTTCCTGCCGGCTTTTTCGGGGTGTTCATGAGCATTAACCCAATCCTCGCGGCAGTCTCCGGCATTGTGGTGCTGGGCCAGGTGCTGATGTTCCATGAGTGGCTGGGCATCGCCCTGATTGTCGCGGCGAATGCCGCGGCGATCTGGCTCGCGGGACGGCGGCGGCGGATTCCCGGACGGGCCGGGCAGCTGGTCACTTCACGGCGGAGCTGACGCTCACAGCATGGCCGTGGCGTTGGCCGGCGAGCCTGTTCCGCCGGTGATGTTGAGCGGTTTGATGCTGATGAACGCATCCCAGTGACCGGCGTTGCGCATGTGCCGCGCCAGCGGGCCAAGGCGCCACAGCTCGCCCAGGGGCATGCCCAGCTTGGCGAGGAGTTGCTGGTGCATCATATTCAAGACAGCAGGCGCGCAGTGGTGCGACAAAGAGCGATCGCAAAACGCCGCCATTTATCGCCAACATTCACAACATTGATTCTCTTCAACGAATCGGCTGCCTTGTAGCAGATACGGGTCTTTAATGGAACGCGCTACATTTGCTTTGCGGCGGCCCGCAGCGCTGTCGCGACGGGCGTGGTTCCATCTTCCGTTGCCAGCATTGCTGCCAGTTGGCGTGCTCGTGCGGCGTAGGCCGGCGTCGTGGTGGCCTGCGTGATGGCGTCGGCCAGCCGTTCGGTGGTGAGTTCCTTGTAGGGGACCGGTTGCGGGCCCCCGCCGAGGGACGTGATCCGTGCGGCCCAGAACGGTTGGTCCGTATATATCGGCACGCTGACCGTCGGCACTCCGGCGCGCAGCCCCGCCGCGGCGGTTCCTGCTCCGGCGTGGTGGACGACAGCGGCCATTTGGGGGAACAGCCATTCGTGCGGAACGGCACCGATGCTGATGGCATCGGGCCCGGCGACACCCTGCACGCCTTGCAATACCGCGCGAACCCCCGCACGGTGCGCGGCGTCGAGCATAAAGTCTGCATCCAGGGCCGCACTGCTACCAAAACCAATGAACACCGGGGGCGGTCCATCCGCAAGGAACTCGACCAGCTCCGCAGGTGCCTGCCAGCCCGGCTCAACGTCCGACCACCAATAACCGGTCATAGTGAGCCCGGATCGCCAGTCCACCGGGCGTGGGAAGATCGTGGGGCTGAAGCCGTGAAGAACGGGACTGTTGGCTTTCCTCCGGGCACGGTCGGATGCAGACCGGGCCTTTTTGGGAAGGCAAAGCATCTGGCGGATGCGGGCACTCGGGGCATCATAGGGCGCTTTCCCAGCGGATATTAGAGACCCAAGCAGTTTGTTTCCGACCGAGCCGAGGCTACGGGCCGATCCCAAAGTCACGGGCGGATAAGCTCTGCTTGGTTCGATCGGCTGCAGGTGGGCGCCGATGGCGGGGACACCGAAGGCCTCCGCAACATCGTAGGCATAGGGGGCGATCGCGTTGGCCAGGATCACGTCGGTGCCGGCCTCGGCAGCGGCAAGAGTGCCGGTCGCGGCCAGGTCCATATAGTCACCCAGTTCGCGCATGTACCTGCGCAGATCCCCGCCCGTGGCCTTCTCCCCCGGCGCGGCAGGGCTGACCAGGTGGCTCATATCACCGGGTAATTCGCGGTACTCACACCCAGCTGCGGTAACCAGCGGGGCATACGCGGCATTCGCCGCGATTGCCACGTCATAACCCAAGGCTTGAAGTCTGCTGCCAAGCCCGGCCATCGGGGCAACATCCCCTCGGGTCCCCGGCGTAATCATCAGTACCCGCATAACATTCCTCATTCCGCCAAATTGCGATCACCGTTCGCAATCAAGCGTATAGTGGAATAGGTACGGAACCTAACCCATACGGCTAGACAAAAGGCGAAACAGGCATGCCCTCTCATGACCACGTTGATATTTGGCTGCGGCCGGAGCGTTCCGGTGTCGGGCCAAAACCGGAACACTCACGCGCGGGGATTGCCGCGGCGGCGATCGAAATCGCCGACCGGGACGGCCTGGCAGCGGTGTCCATCCGACGAGTGGCCGCTGGCATCGGAGCCGGCGGGGCATCCTTGTACCGGTATCTGAAATCCCACGACGAGCTCATCGAACTCATCGTTGACACGGTCAGTAGTGAATACGACCTTGACCCCTCCGATGCACCACCACCGATGCAGCTGCTGAATCTGGCACGGCAAGGCCGGGCCATTATGCACCGACACCCCTGGCTGGCGCCTCTGCTACTGACCCGGCCTTCAATGGGCCCCAACACTCTCCGCTACCTGGAGCGCGTTTTGTCCGCCATGGAGTCGGTGGACATGCCAGGGCCCGCCAAGCTGCAGACCGTGGCCATGATGACAGCCATCACCTCCGCCTACGTACAAAATGAGCTGGCATCAGCCGACAACACCGGAACTGCCCTCGACGGAGAAAACGTTCGCTTGAAGTACCTCTCCAAAGTCATCCAGTCCGGGAATTACCCACTCTTCGCCAGCGCACTCACCGGACAACACCCCCCCGGAAGCCCAGAAGAAGTATTCACGACCGTCATCACCAACTACCTCGCGGGCGCAGGCCTTCCAGCCGCCGTCGGTTCCGCCTGAGGGCACCTAAACCGCCAAACCGAGCTGTGGAAACCCGCCATTCTGAAAGTTCTCCAGTATTCGCAGGCTCCCTACTGGGCAGGTCCAAACCATCGAAATGCTGCCTCAGCGGGGCCGGACGCGGACCCCTCCCCCACCCACGCCACATAGCCGTCCGGACGGACCAACACGGCCGATGGCGAAGCAACAGTTCCGAGGACCGGCAGCACCCACTCGCCCCCGTAGTGCGCGTCCACCAGCTGAACCGCCGGCGGCAGGGGTGTGGAGTCAAAAGCGCCGGCGGCCCCGAGGTTCAGCAGTACCGGGCGGGCGGTGTGCAGCAGCGTGTACATCCTGAGGGCCCCAGCCGGCGTCTCCAAGTCCAGGTCCGGCACCCGGCGGCCCAGCAGCGGGTGGCCTTCGCCCAGGTCGTAGTGCACGTCCAGGCCCGACTGCATTCCGGCGAACCGGCGGCGCGGCTCCTCCATGCCCAGCAGCTCGGCCACCACCTCACCCACGGCGGCGATCCTGGGATCCGGGCGGCGGAGTGCACTCTGGGCCATGGTGTTCCGCAAGACCCGCGCCGCCACGGGATGGCGCTCTTCGCTGTACGTGTCCAGGAGGCTTTCCGGTGAGGTCCCGTGGAGCACCTGCGCCAGCTTCCACCCCAGGTTCACGGCGTCCTGGACGCCGATGTTCAGGCCCTGGCCGCCGTCGGGCGCATGGATGTGCGCCGCATCCCCGGCCAGCAGGATCCGCCCCTTGCGGTAGGTGGCAGCCTGCCGGGTGGCGTCCGTGAACCGGGAAATCCAGGTGGGGCTGTGCGCGCCGTAGTCAGTGCCGCACACGGCGGTGAGGGCAGCACTGAGATCGGCCAGGCCCGGCTCGCCGCTGCCCACGTGCTCCTCGGTGACCATGACCGCCACCGGGCCGCTGTCCGCATACACCACCTTGCCGTCCTGGATGGTGTACCCGCGCCGGCCGAAGGAGTGGATGCCGAACGGGTTCTTGTGCACGCCGAACTCCGGCTGCCCGGTCATCTCCACCTCGGCGATCAGCGCGCTGGTGGTGGGGTCCCAGCCGGGAAATTCGATGCCCGCAGCTTTGCGGACCAGGCTGCGGCCGCCGTCGCACCCCACAACAAAGTCCGCGTGCAGCGTCCGGCCGTCCGTCAGGGAGACCTCGACGCCGGCGCCGTCCTGCGCAACGCCCGTCGCCCCGGTGCCGCGGTGGAAAGTCACGGGCAACCCGCCCACCCAGCCGGCCAGGATGCGCTCAATGTGGTTCTGCCACAGCCCCAGCCCGTACGGGTGGCGGGTGGGAAACCCCGTGAGGTCGAAACGGGTGCCGGCGAAGCCCGCCACCTGGGCAACCTGCCCTTCGGCAAGGAACCGCTCCGCGATGCCCCGCTGGTCCAGCACCTCAAGGGTGCGGGCGTGGAGGCCACCCGCCCGTGCGCCGGCGAGCTCCTGACTGGGACGCCGTTCCACCACTGCCACATCCACCCCGGCAAGTGCCAGCTCACCGGCCAGCATGAGCCCGGTGGGCCCGCTTCCCACAATCACTGCCTGGTGCTTCATCCCCGCGCTCCCCGTCCGTCGAGGGGCCGCGCTGATGGCACGGCCTCCGGCGAACGATTATCCGGCCCACCCGGGGCCTTGCCGCAAGCCCCACCCCAGGCGATACATTGGAACTACAGGAGCTTGCACGCTGGCCAGTAACCGCCGACGAAGTCACACGCAAAAAGCGCCTGCCACCCCTTTCGAAAAGGGGCGGCAGGCGCTTTTGTTGCTCTCACTCATGGACGGATCAGAAGCTGGTTCGCAGATCCGAATCCGGAAGGCTGGGTTCCGTGAACAAGCTTCGGACGGGCCGGCCGGGGCGGGCGGATTCCTACCAGGCCTGGTGTTCCCGCGTCGTGCCGAAGGGGACGGCGTCGCTGAGGGCCACGGTGAACTTGTCCACTCCGTGGCGGGTTACCAGGATGCCGTGCCGGCTGTCCATGGCATGCTTCCTGGCCACGGAGACGGCGGCGTCCAGTTGGCTGTCCATGCTCTGGCGGTCGGAGACGGTGAAGGTCAGGGGAAAATTCATTGGTAGTGCCTTAGGGGTGGTGTGGATGGGAGTGGAAATCTGCGCTCCCCAAGGCTGCAGTGCCTGGGCTCTATGGTGCATGACGCATCCGCCGCCAGCAACTTTAGAAAAATACCGCAGGTCAGGCAGAGGATTGCGCTTTCCGTGGCTTATTCAATTACGGCCGGTCAATGGCAGTGAATTAGAGTTGAAGCCGGGCGGAAACTGTTCCAGGCCCTTCGATGTTCCTGAACGACGCCGCTGTGCGCCTGCCGTGCGGCAGCGTCCAGCCACCCGCGCAACCACTTACGTGTGCCACGACCTGACAAGGATCCCGCCATTTCCACGGACGCTTTCTTCGGCAATCTCACCCGGATCCGCAACGTCATCATCCCCGGCAGGGCGCGTGCGGTGCTGAACACCCCGCGCGGACTGCTGGGCGGGTTCATCGTGGTGCACCTGGTCTTCCTCATCTTCGCGGCCTCTTTGTCCCTGCGCGGCGAGGCCTTCAGCGATACGTTCATCTACCGCGACTGGGCCATGGCCGGGTTCAACGACGCCAACCTGTCCGGTGGCCCCAGCCCCTGGGTCTACCCCATCCTCGCGCTCATCCCCATGGCCATCGCCGGCGCCGCCGGACCGGGACCCTTCTTCTTCCTCTGGGTCCTGATGACCACCCTCCTCAACGGCTGGGCCCTGCTCAAACTGACCGAACGCGGCCGCAACACGGACGCCATCCCCGCGGGCTGGTGGTGGCTGGCTTTCACCTTCCTGATGGGCTGGCTTGGCTTCGCCCGCGTGGACGGCCTCACCGCTCCCCTGGTCCTGGTGGCCCTGGCCTACGGCGTGGGCCGGCCCTTCATCGCCTCCGTCCTGCTGGCCATCGGCACCTGGGTGAAGGTGTGGCCGGCGGCCATCATGCTGGCCCTGTTCGCTGTTGTCAAGAACCGGCTCGTGGTGGTCCTGGCCGGGCTTGCGACGTCGGCGGCCGTCGTCGCGCTGGCAGCAGCGCTCGGCAGCGTCCCCAAGCTGCTGAACTTCCTCACCCAGCAGGGCGACCGCGGCATGCAGCTCGAAGCCACCTTCACCACCCCGTGGCTCTGGCTGTCCGTCCTGAATGCCGGCGGCTCCCGCATGTACATGAACACGGACATCAACTCCATGCAGGTGGACGGCCCGGGAACCGCCACCATGTCCGTGCTGATGCAGCCGCTGCTGATTCTGGCAGCCCTCCTGGTGGCCGGCATGACCTTCTGGGCACTCCACAACGGCAAGCAGCACAAGGTGGCCGGCGGCGTGGACCGCACCGAGCTGCTCCTGGCCGGCGCCCTCGCCCTTGCCGCAGCATTCGTGGTGTTCAACAAGGTGGGCTCCCCGCAGTTCATGGTGTGGCTTGGCCCCGCCGTCGCCGTGGGCCTGGCGCACAGCTGGCGTGAATGGCGCGTCCCCGCGGTGATGCTCATCGCCATCGCCGTGGCCACCTACTTCATCTACCCGCTCTTCTACGACGCCCTCAGCCACAACAACCCGTGGATGGCGCTGGTGCTGACCATCCGCAACGTCCTGCTGGTGGTCCTGTTCCTGTGGAGCGTCCGCCGGCTGTACCTGCTGGGCAAGAAAACCCCGGCATCTGCTCCTGCGCTGAAGGAGTCCTGACATTTCCACGACGTTCTTTGACCGCCTGGTCAGTGTCCGCACCCGGCTGCTCCCGGCGAAGGTGGTGGACTGGTTCGCCCGGCCGTCCAGCGTGTGGTGGGGTTTCGCCGTCGTGCACCTGTACTTCCTGGGCTGGATGGCCTCCTTCTTCCTGAACGGCGACACCTTCAGCGACACGGAGCAGTACCGCCAGTGGGCCACGGACGGCTACAACCCGCAGGACCTGGACGGCAAGATCAGCCCCTGGGTCTACCCGGTGCTGGCCCAGCTGCCCATCTTCCTGGCGAACATCGCCGGGCCCAGCCTGTACCTGCTCATGTGGTTCCTGATCATCACGGCCCTCAACGCCGTCGGGATCCTGTACCTGACGCGCGGGCCGCGCAAGGTCATCGGCATCGCCCCCGCGTGGTGGTGGCTTTTCTTCACCATCTTCATGGGCTACCTCAGCTTCGCCCGGGTGGAAGGCATCACCGCCCCGATCGTGCTCATCGCACTGCTGTACGCGGCGGAACGCCCCGTCGTTGCCGGCGTCCTGCTCAGCATCGTCACGTGGATCAAGGTATGGCCCGCGGCCGTCCTGGCGCCCATCGTGATCGCCAGCCACAAGCGCATCCAGGTGATCCTGGCCGGCGCCGGAGTTACCGCCGTCGTGGCCCTGGGGACGTGGCTGTCCGGCGGCCTGCCGCACATCATGGACTTCCTCCTGAACCAAGGCGAACGCGGCATGCAGCTCGAAGCCACCTTCTCCACGCCGTGGGTGTGGCTGAGCGTCTTCAACATCGCCGGGTCCAAAATGGCGGACAACACGGCCATCAACTCCACCGAGGTCTACGGCCCGGGCGCCAGCACCGCGGCGTTCCTGATGCAGCCGCTGCTGATCCTCGCGGCCGCGGTGGCCGCCGTCCTGCTGGTCCGCGCATTGAAACGCGGGGCCGAACGCGAGGAACTGTTCCTCGAGGGGTCCCTGATGATGGTCACCGCCTTCATCGTGTTCAACAAGGTGGGCTCGCCGCAGTTCATCGTCTGGCTGGCTCCGGTGATCATCGCCGGCCTCGCGCACGACTGGGACCGCTGGAAGGTCCCGGCGGCGCTGCTGATGGGCATCGCCCTGACCACGTTCGTGATCTACCCGCTGTTCTACACTCCGCTGATCCACGCCCACCCGGTCATGGCGGCCATCCTGACCACCCGCAACGTTTTGCTGGTAGTGCTGCTCTGGTGGTCGGTGAAGCGGACGGCCGAGCTGGGCCGGAAGAATTCCACCCCGGTAACTGCCGGGGCCTAGCCCCTTCCGGCCTGGTCCACGGACGTCCGGTCCGCGTTGGCGCGGCGGGCCGCCCGGCGCTCCGCCACCCACTGCCAGCCCGTGCGGGCCAGGTCCAGCGGACGCCCTTCGATGAGCAGCTTGCGTGTATGCACGTCGAGGAATAGAAGGTAGAACGTAAAGGCCAGCGCGGTGACGAACGCCAGCGACGACGGCGGGATGGGCAGTTCCACGAAGCCCCAGACGGAGAGCTGGTCCTGCGCGCCGAACACCACGAAGAACGTGACGCCCACGTACAGGGACCGGATCTGCCAGTCGTCGCGGATGCCGGTGACGGCCAGGAACGGCAGGAACCACAGGATGTACCAGGGCTGGATGATGGGCGAGAGCATCACGACGGCGGTGAACGCCAACGCCATCCGGCGCACCGCCCGCGAATAGTCGCCGCGGAACATGAGCAGCAGCACCAGCCCGATGGCGGTCCACTTCATGCCGGTCCGAAGCCACGTGGCCAAGGTTCCGCCCGGCAGGCCGAGGACGTTGGCGAGGAACTCCACCTGCTGCCCCAGGAACCCTGAGGGTGAGTAGCCGGTGTAGCCGGGGGTGGTGTCCAGGATGGCCCACGTCCAGCCCATACCAAGGTTGTACGGGATACCGCTCAGCAGCAGGACGGCCAGGCTGATGCCCGCCGTTGCACCCCACATCAGGAACTTCCGGAGCCACGACGCCGACGGCCCGGCCCACATCACACCCATGAACGGCAGCAGGAGCACAGTGATGGGCTTGATGCCGATCGAGGCGGTGACCAGCAGGATGCCGAGCAGGTAGCGCCGGGTGGCCGCGAAGTACACGCCGGCCACGGCCAGGCCCACCATCAGGGCATCATTGTGGGCGCTGGCGATGAAGCTGATCAGGAACAGCGGGTTGGCCACCGTGATCCACAGCGCCCGGGCACCGTTGATGCCGTGCAGTTCGGCGAGCTTGGGCACGTAGATGACGCAGAGCAGCACGCCGACGCCGGCAAGCAGGCGGAAGAGGAGGACGGACGCGTCAGGCTGGGCTCCGGTCAGCCCCACCACACCGCGCGCGAGCCAGAGGAAGTACGGTCCGTAGGGTGTCCGGTTTTCCGCCCAGGCGGGATCGGCGCCGAGCGCGAACCAGTTGTTAAGGGTGGAAATTCCCACCTCGTACGGGTTTTGGCCTTCCTGGACCAGCCGTCCCTGGCCTGTGTACGCGTAGACGTCGCGGGAAAACACGGGGACGCAGAAGATCAGCGGCAGCGACCACGCGGACACGGCAATGACCACGGACCGCAGGGATTTGCTGCCCCAGTCCGCGAGCCGTTGCCCCAGCCGCAGCCAGGAGCGCATGAGCAGCATGGCGCCGAGGGTGAGGAGGAAGGTGGAGACCGTGACGCCCCATCCTTCGGTGCGCAGGGCGATGACCACTGGCTGGCGGATCATGGGCGAGCCGTTGGCGATCCACCCGGTACCGATGGAGCCTACGAACATCATCAGGGAGCCGATGAAGCCTTCGATGGTGGCGAGGTAGGCACGTCCTTTGGCCGGCGCGGACGCCGTTGCCGGTGTGCCCGGCTGGCTGTCCGAAGTCCGGAGGTGTGACCCGCCTGCCGTCATGATTGTGTCTGGTCCCCTACCTGGTTGCGGCGCTGGCTGGACCAGCGAGAATAGGCCGCCCTGCAACCCGCCCATTTTATCAGCCGGCTTTGCTGCTGCTCCGGTCCGCGGCCGGGAGACGCCCCACAGTTTCGTGAAGCCTTACTGCGCGTGGAGTAGCGCCAGGAACTCATCTGCCATGCCGAGTTGTTCCTCCAGCTTGGCACGGCGCCGCGCGGCCTCCTCGATGAAGGTGTTCAGCTCCGCTCTGATAGCGGTTTCATCCTGGCCGGGCTCGGAGGCCTCCAGCGCGTCAATGACCCGCAGGAGCCCGGCCATGGCCTCGAGGGTGAATCCCAGTGGCTTCATCCGGCGGATCACCAGCAGGCGGGTGAAGTCGCGTTCGGTGTAGAGCCGGAAGCCGCCCTCGGTCCGGCCCGACGGTTTGAGCAGACCCACCTCGTCGTAGTGCCGGATGGTCCGCAACGACATCTGCGACCGGTCCGCGAGCTCGCCGATGTGCATCGTCGCCACCACTTCTTCGGCGGTCATTTCCTTCACCATCACGTCACCAACCCTGGTCAACCCTCACGTTAGGGTAGTGTTGCACAAGCATCCGGACGTTGCCGGTGCATTCCTTCTCCACCCATTGTCTTCCATGACCGGGCTGGACCCGTGCGCAGCGTGGCGCAGAAACGTTCCCCACCGCTCTTCCCCAACAGAGCCGAGTCCCTGGAGCCGCTCCTTGGCCGTCGCCGACCGCCCCCGCCTTCTCCGGCAACCCATCACCGTCATGACCGCCCTCCGCTCTCCGCGGCAACTGTCCCGCGAGGTCCTCGCCGGGATGGTCACAACGCTGGCGCTGGTCCCTGAAGTCATCTCCTTCTCAATCGTCGCGGGAGTCGATCCGATGGTGAGCCTTGTCGCCTCCATCGTGCTGGCCCTGGCGATGTCCATCCTGGGCGGACGGCCGGGAGTGGTCACCGCGGCGGCCGGTTCCGTGGCCCTGGTCATAGCCCCGCTGGTGCACGAACACGGCGTGCAGTACGTCCTGCCGACGGTGCTCCTGGCCGGCGTTATCCAGGTGGTCTTTGGCCTGGCCGGCCTCGCCCGCCTGATGCGGTTCATTCCCCGCTCGGTGATGATCGGGTTCGTCAATGCCCTGGGTGTGCTGATCTTCATGGCGCAGGTGCCGCACGTCCTCAACGTCCCGTGGCTCGCCTACGCCCTGTTCGCCCTGACTTTCGCGATCATCTTCATCCTTCCGCGGTTCACGAAGGTGGTCCCGTCGCCGCTGGTGGCGATCGTCGTCGTGACCGCAATCGCGATCATTGCCGGCCTCGCGGTTCCAAACGTCTCTGACGAGGGGCCCCTCACAGGCAAGCTTCCCGGCTTTACTCCGTTCCTCTTCCCGGTGAACGTTGAGACGTTCCAGCTGATCCTGCCCACCGCGCTGAGCGTGGCCTTCGTGGGGCTCATGGAAACGCTCCTCACCGCAAAACTCGTCGACGACATCACCGACACCCCGTCGCACAAGGGCCGCGAGTCCTGGGCGCTGGGCGTCTCGAACATCCTTGCCGGTTTCTATGGCGGCATCGCCGGGTGCGCCATGATCGGGCAGACGGTGCTGAACGTGAAGACCGGGCAGGCCCGCACCCGCATCTCCACGGTGGTGGCCGGGGTGTTCCTGCTGGCGCTGGTAACGGGGCTCAGCTCGATCATGGGCCAGATTCCCATGGTGGCCCTCGCCGCCGTGATGATGGTGGTGGCCGTCACAACCGTCGACTGGCACAGCGTCAAGCCGTCCACCCTGAAGCGCATGCCCCTGCCGGAGACGCTCGTCATGGGCGTGACGGTCGCCGTCGTGGTGTTCACCGGGAACCTTGCCTACGGCGTCCTGGTGGGTGTGGTGCTTGCCATGGTGCTGTTCGCGCGCCGGGTGGCCCACGTCATCAGCGTGGAGCGGAAACTGGCGGACGACGGCGAAAGCGTCCGCTACGACGTGGTGGGGCCGCTCTTCTTCGGCAGCAGCAACGACCTCGTGGAACACTTTGCGTACGCCGACGACCCGGCGTCGGTGACCATCAACCTCAGCCGTGCCCAGATTTGGGACGCCTCCACCGTCGCCGCCCTCGACTCCATCGAAACGAAATACGCCGACCACGGGGCAAAAGTGGCCATTGAGGGCCTCGATGAACGCAGCACCGGATTCCACCGCCGCCTCAGCGGGCACCTCGGCTCCTGACACTTCCGGCCAGTTGAGCCCGGGCCAGCGGTCAGGTGCGTGCTAGCGCCGGACGAGGATGTTGACCTGGATCAGGGCATAACCCTGGCCCACCAGGTCCCCGGTATCCCCGCCGTCGGCCACCACGGCCGCCTCGCTTCCGTACCCCAGAAGATTGGTGGTCAGCACCGGCCCGCCGTCCGTTGCGCACGCCGAACCCCACCGGTCCTTGCCTTCGTCCGCAACCTGGATCAGGCAGAATCCCGCCTTCTGGTCGGGGCGGGCAAGGTAGAACCGGAAGCCTCCGTGATCGGCAGCCAGCCTGACAGTGGAGGGGTCAGTGCCCTTGAGGTCCACGAACACGGGAACCTCATCTTCGGCGGAAGCTGCCCGGTCAAGAATTGCCATGCCCGGCTGCTGCGGCTCCGGGCTACATGCCGCCAGCGTCAGCATCGCCACGGCTACAACTGCGGACGTCACTACAGAGCCTCGGACCGGCACGATTCCCCCACCTCAAAAGAAAATATCTACTAGCAACGATATTGCCGGGGAACACGTTGCGCAAAAGCGACTTGACTTGATCCATGCAGCAATTCGATGTTATGAAAAGCGACGGACCGAAGTATTTACCAGCATGTCTCGTGGCCGTCAATTCATAAACAAGGGGAATTGCGCCGGATATCCCTGCTACGCTCTATCCGCCATCGAAATCGTATGGATTTACAAAATGGGGGAAAATGAATATCAGAAAAATTCTTTTGGCAGCCACAATCTCCGCAGGCCTCAGCCTCGGCCTCGCTGGGCCTGCCCACGCATCCGAAACGCCGCCGGCGGCGCCTTCCAGTGACAATGTCCAGGCCGCAGTAGACCACCACTTTGCGAACCTTAATGCGCCTGCCATGCCTTCCAAGGGGGAGATGGCCGGCACGGATGCCGTAGGGGACACCTACCGCGTCACCATCACCGGCCAGCAGTACGGAACCGAATCCCCGGACATTCTGACAAGCTGCAGGAATCCCGGCGCAACCTGCAGCCTGTCCCGTGCAGTGACCATGTCAGCCACAGTGTCGGGTGGGTTCGGATTGTCGGCGGGCGCCGTCAGCGCACAAGCGGGACTCAGCTATTCGGTATCCGTCTCCGATACTGTCTCCTGCACGTCGCCGGTCCTGGGCTATAACCAGCTTTACATCGCACGCCCGTCTGGAACATTCGTTTTTTACAATGTTGACCGTTACAACCTCTTCGGTTTTCATACCGGCACTGAACGTGGAACAGCGTTTTTCCCCACAGGTGTTTCGTGCCGGGTGATTTACGGGTAGGACAATACGGGGATGAGGGCACCCATTACCTGAATTTGGGGATGGGTGCCCTTTCGTGCTCCAGGAGATTGAATGGCCAAGGGCAGGACTATTCCCCGTGAGGGGCCGCCGTCGATTCCCGGACCACCAGCTTCGTGGCCAGCTCGACCCTTCGGGAGTCCGGCACCTCCCCCTGGACCTGGCGGAGGATAATCCGGAGGGCCGCCCGGCCGATGTCCCGCAGCGGCTGCGCCACTGTGGTCAGGGCCGGAACGGACTCCTCCGCCTGCCGGATGCCATCGAATCCCACCACGCTGAGCTCCTGCGGGATCCTGACCTGTTGACGGAGGGCCTCGGCGATAACGCCCAAGGCGATGGTGTCACTGGCGGCAACCACCGCTGTGGGCCGGGGCTCGAGCAACAGCAGGTCGCGGAGCCGCCGCGCGCCGTCGTCGGACCTGAACTCTCCGGCCAGGACGTACCGGTCCTCCGCAGCGATTCCCTACGAGCGCAACGCCGCAAGATAGCCGTGCAGCCTGGCCTGGCTGCACTCCACCGTCTCAGGACCGCCAAGGAACGCTATGCGCCGGTGTCCCAGTGACAGGAGATGCGCCGTGGCGTCCTTGGCGCCGGCCCAGTCGGTGCAGCCGACGCTTACCGCCTGCTCCGACGGCGGATTCAGCGGATCGATGACCACCACGGGAACGCCGCGGCGGTGAAAGGCGTCCAGCGGCGCATCGCCGAAGGCCGAGGTCACCACGATCATTCCGCACCGCCCCTGGTCCACGATGCGCTGGGCACGTTGCTCCGGGTTGGGCGCTCCCCCGCGCGAACCCGTGCTGCTCAGCACCACCTCCACGCCGCCAGCCGCGGCCGAATCCATAATTCCGGCCAGCACCTCCGCCGTGTAGCCGGAGTTCAGGGAGTCGACCACCACCTCCACCACCGGGACTGCAGCGACGGAGCGGCGGTGCTGCACCGGCGACCTGTAACCCGACTCCTCCAGGATGGCGAGGACCCGCTTCCGGGTTTCAGCGGCAACGTCCGGCCGGCCGTTGATCACCTTGGAGACGGTGGGAACTGAGACGCCGGCCTGCCGCGCCACCGCCGAGAGTGTCATCCTGCTGCGATTGGCCATCCGCGCTTCCCATCCCGTCGTCGAAAGTTTTCGGTGGGTGAAAGGCTTGACGCGGAAACACAACCCAAATTAGCGTCAAGTTATCCCGAAATAGTACCGAAAACTTTCGAACGGCTGCAAAGAGGCACCTATGGCAAACCCCACCCCGCTGCGCATAGGCATGGCGGGCTACGCCTTCATGGGCGCCGCACATTCGCACGCCTGGCGAACGGCCCCGCGGTTCTTCGACCTCCCGCTGGTTCCGGAACTGACCGCCCTGGCCGGCAGGAACGCCGACGCCGCTGCAGCAGCGGCCGCCAAGCTGGGTTGGAGTTCCACCGAAACGGACTCGCGCCGACTCATCGAGCGGGATGACATCGACCTCATTGACATCTGCACTCCCGGCGATACGCACGCCCAGATTGCCATTGCCGCGCTGGAAGCCGGCAAGCACGTCCTCTGCGAAAAACCCCTGGCCAACACGGTGGAGGAGGCCGAACGCATGGCCGCCGCGGCACGGTCCGCCGCCACGCGCGGTGTCTACGCCATGTGCGGCTACAGCTACCGCCGCACCCCGGCCCTGGCGTTGGCCAAGCGGATGGTGGACAGCGGCAGGCTGGGGACCATCCGCCACGTGCGCGCACAATACCTCCAGGATTGGCTCAGCGACGCAAATGCCCCCATGACCTGGCGCCTGGACAGGTCCAGGTCCGGCTCCGGCGCGCTGGGCGACATCGGCGCCCACATCATCGACGCCGCCCAGTGGATCACCGGCCAGCAGATCTCCGGGGTGTCGGCGCTGATGGAGACGTTCGTCCGGGAACGGCCCCTGGCGGGCGACCTCGTGGGCCTCGGCGGCCATGGAAACCTCGACGCCGGCTCGCCCCGGGGAGCGGTAACGGTCGACGACACGGCGATCTTCACGGCAAGGTTCGACGGCGGCCCGGTGGGGGTTTTCGAGGCCACGCGCTATGCGCTGGGACGGCGGAACGCCATGCGGCTGGAGATCAACGGCAGCGAGGGCTCCCTCGCCTTCGACTTTGAGGACAACAACGTCCTGTCCTTCTATGACGCCGCCGAAGGGCCCGACGCCGGCTTCCGCAGGATCATCGTCACCGAGCCCGAGCACCCCTACGTGGGGAACTGGTGGCCCACCGGCCACGGCCTCGGCTACGAGCACGGCTTCACCCACCAGGTGGTGGACCTGGTGACCGCCCTCGCGGCCGGCCGCCAGCCTGAACCGTCCTTCGATGACGCCCTGCAGGTGCAGCGCGTCCTCGCAGCGGTGGAGACGAGTGCGGGCAATGCCTCCCGCTGGCAAGAGATCCGCCAACCAGACCCAGCATCCAGCTCCTATGCACATGAAGGAATATCCCTATGACCGGCACGAAGGACGCCCTGGTGGTCCGCGGCGGGTGGGACGGGCACCAGCCCGTCGAAGCAACAGACCTGTTCATCCCCTTCCTCAAGGACCACGGGTATGACGTCCGGATCGAGGAGTCCCCCAAGGTCTATGCCGATGCGGACTACATGGCCGGCGTGGACCTCATCGTCCAGTGCATGACCATGAGCACCATCGAAAAGGACGAGTTCGCAGGCCTGCGGGCCGCCGTCGAAAACGGGACCGGCCTGGCGGGCTGGCACGGCGGCATCGCAGATTCGTACCGCAATACCTCCGACTACCTGCACCTGATCGGCGGGCAGTTCGCCTGCCACCCGGGCAAACATCCGGACGAGCGCCACGGGGAACAGGCGGACAACTACGTTCCCTACACGGTGAACATGCTTCCCGCCGCAGCAGACCACCCCATCACCCGCGGCATTCCCGACTTCGACCTGGTCACCGAGCAGTACTGGGTGCTGGCCGATGACTACATCGACGTCCTGGCCACCACCACCCAGAAAGTACGGTCCTGGGATCCGTGGCACCGCGAGGTCACGTCACCGGCCATCTGGACCCGCCAGTGGGGCGCGGGAAAGATCTTCGTCTGCACGCCCGGCCACCGCGTGGAAATCCTTCAGGACACCAGCGTCCGCACCGTCATCGAGAGGGGGCTGCTGTGGGCCAGCCGCTGACCGCGGGCACCGCCACCACGGTCGGCATCATCGGCTGCGGCGCCATCAGTGCCCAGTACCTGGCGAGCTTTCGCCGCCTGCCGAACGTCCGGCTCACGGCCGTCGCGGACCTGGACCTGTCCCGCGCGCAGGCTGTCGCGGACTCCTGCGATGGCGTGCGCGCCGTGACGGTGGACGAACTGCTGGCTGATCCCGCCGTCGGCCTCGTCCTGAACCTCACCATTCCTGCCGCCCACGCGGACATCGCGCTCCAGGCCATAGCCGCCGGGAAGGCCGTGTACGGCGAAAAGCCGCTGGCGGCGAGCACCAAGGAGGCCCGGGAGGTTCTGGACGCTGCGAAGGCGGCCGGCGTTGCCGTGGGATGCGCTCCGGACACGGTCCTGGGCACTGGAATGCAGACCGCGCGGAAGGCGATCGACGACGGCCTGATCGGCACCCCCATCGCCGCCACCGCCGTCATGGCCACCCCGGGACACGAGCGCTGGCACCCCAATCCGGACTTCTACTACCAGCCAGGCGGCGGCCCGCTGCTGGACATGGGCCCGTACTACGTCACCGCGCTGGTAACCCTGCTGGGTCCTGTGGTTTCCGTGACCGGCGCCGCCAGCCACACCAGGGATCAGCGCACCATCGGCTCCGGCCCCCGCGCCGGCGAAACCGTACCCGTCCACGTGGACTCGCACGTGACCGGGACACTGACGCATGCCGGCGGCGCCATCTCCACGCTGGTGATGAGCTTCGACTCCGTTCGCACCAAGAGTCCCAACCTGGAGATCCACGGCGAGCGCGGCTCGCTGGTGGTTCCGGACCCCAACAGGTTCGACGGCGACGTGGAGCTTTTCACGCCCGGTGCAGCGGACTGGGAGGTGCTGCCGGTTTCGGCCGGCTATGTGGGCGCGGGCCGCGGTTTCGGGATCGCGGACCTGGCGGCCACCGCTCCCGGCAGCGAGCCGCGGGCCGGGGGCGAGCTGGCGTTCCACGTCCTGGATGTCATGGAATCGCTGCTGGAGGCTGCACGGACCGGCGCCGCCACAGAGGTGCGGAGCGCCGCGGCCAGGCCAGCACCGGTCCCGCTGACTCCCGCCCGGCCGGAGGACGGCCCGGACGGCCGCCTGCCCCGCGCCTAAACGCGCCCGTCGCTGCGGGCGCTCCGGTTCCGGCCCAGGGACTTGGCCGTGTACAAAGCCGTGTCCGCTGCCGCGATGAGATCGTCCACCTGGGAGGTCCCGGCGTCGTACGTGGAAATCCCGTAACTTGCCGTGGGCATCTCCACCCCGTCCAGGCGGGCGTCCGCGGCGAGGCGGCGGCTGATCTCGGAGGCCACCAGCTCTGCCCGCTCGGGGCTGGCCCCGGGCATCAGGAGGACGAATTCCTCGCCGCCGTAACGGCCCACCAGGTCGGTGGTCCGTACGGTGGCGGTGCAGGCATCCGCGAACCGGCGCAGTGCCACGTCCCCGGCCGCGTGGCCGTAGGTGTCGTTGACGGATTTGAAGTGGTCCAGGTCAGCCAGGATGAGGGCCCCGGAGGCACCGGTGATGGCCCGGTCCGCCAGCTGCTCGGCGGCCAGGTCCAGGAAGGCTTTCCGGTTCAGGAGCCCGGTGAGGTCATCTCGCGAGGCCACCACGCGCAGGGCCCGCGTCTGCTGCTCGCTGCTGAGGGCCGCCATGCTGAAGGACACCACCACAAGGAGCACCATGGTCACCAGCGTGGTGACGGCGGACCCGAACACTGTGACGAACGTGCGCCCGTCCTGGCCTTCCAGGACGAAGGCCAGCCAGCGGAAGAAATAGTAGACGGCCAGGCCACCGGCGGAGACCGCCATGGGGATACGGACCCGGGAGTACCCAGGCTCCAGGCGCCAGAGTTCGCGTGAGGCCAACCCGATGCTGATGCTCATGGCGGCAAGGAAAACGGTCCCGCCGGACCAGGTGTTGGTGGCCGGGCTGTCCAGGGCCGACGCCACCAGGGTGGCCAGGGGAAGGCCCGCGAAGGCCCAGATGCGCGGCCGGACGGTACGCAGGGACCGGGCGCCTGCCCAGACGGCCACGCCGCCGTTTACCAGCAGCACGTTGCCCACGGGGTTGGCCCAGATCTGGTGCGGCGTCCCGTCCAGCAGGAAGCAGCCGGAGCCGCCCAGGAAGAAGATCAGGGCCACGCACCACCAGCCGCTGTACGGCGAGCGCGTTACCCGGTACGCCGAGAAGTAGAACAGCACCACCAGGACCAGGGCCATGAGGCCGAAGGCGATCCGAAGGGTCGTCGTATCCAGAACCATGTCTCCGAAAGTCCCCCAAACGCCGAAACCCTAACTGCCCCCAAGTATCGCACCGCCCCGACGGGGCCGCACCCACCCGCAACGCCATGACGAACGTGTTCGGACCGCCTAGGGTGGAAGATGCTGCCGGATCACCGGCATGAGCCACCAGAAAGGCCCGCCATGCTCCTTCTCTTTGGCTTCAAGACGGTCGACAAAGCCCTCCCGGGCAGGCCCGGAACGTGCCAGCACTGCCGTGCCCACGTACACCACGCCCTGGTTGAGCGGGCCACCAAGTTCACGCTGTTCTTCATCCCGGTGTTCACCACGTCCCGGAAATTCCGCATCACCTGCACCAACTGCGGCTACGTCTCGTCCATCTCGGGCCGCCAGAAGCGGGCGCTGGAAATGCGTGGATGACGCTGCGGGAACTTCCGGCCGTCCCGTAAAGTTGAATGCATTATGGACGACCCTCCTTCACATATGCCCTGGCCCCTCTGCCTTCTGACCGGATCACCGGCCACCACAGGAGAGGGGCGCCCCAATGTATGAATGGATCATGCTGGGCATCGGCCTGGTCCTGACCGTCGGCACCGGCTTCTTCGTCGCCTCCGAGTTCGCCCTGGTGAACCTTGACCGGCACGACCTCGAAGCCCGCCAGGCCCGCGGCGAGAAACGCCTCGCGCCCACCATCAAAGCCCTCAAGATCACGTCCACCCACCTTTCGGGTGCACAGCTGGGTATCACCCTCACCACGCTCCTCACCGGTTACACGTTCGAGCCGGCCATCAGCCGGATGCTCAACGGCCCGCTGACGTCCGCGGGCCTGCCGGAAACACTGGTGCCGGCCATCGGGTCCGTGGCCGGTATTTTCCTGGCCACCATCTTCTCCATGGTGATCGGCGAACTGGTTCCCAAGAACTTCGCCCTTGCCCTGCCGCTGGCCACCGCCAAGGTGGTAGTGCCGTTCCAGACGCTGTTCACCACGGTCTTCAAGCCCGTGATCCTGCTCTTCAACAACACCGCCAACAAGATCATCCGCGGCTTCGGCATCGAACCCAAGGAAGAACTGTCCGGAGCCCGGAGCGCGGAGGAGCTGAGCTCCCTGGTGCGCCGCTCCGCCGTCGAAGGCGTCCTTGACCTCGACCATGCCACGCTGCTGCACCGGACCCTCCGCTTCACCGAACACAGCGCGGTGGAAGTCATGACGCCGCGCGTCCGGATGACCGCGGTGGGTACCGCGGACACCGCGGAGGACATCGTCAGCCTGGCCAAGTCCACCGGCTACTCCCGCTTCCCGGTGATCGGCCGGGACCGTGATGACGTGGTGGGTGTGCTGCACGTCAAGCAGGCGTTCGCCGTCGCCCTGTCCGACCGCGCCGGCACCACCGCCGGCGATCTCATGATCGAACCTTTGCGCGTTCCCGAATCCATGGGCGTTGACACCCTCCTGAACCTGCTCCGCAAGCAGGGGCTGCAGGTGGCCATCGTCTCCGACGAGCACGGCGGCACCGCCGGGATCGTCACGCTGGAGGACCTGGTGGAAGAGATCGTGGGTGAACTGGAGGACGAGCATGACCGCGCCCGCGTGGGCGTGGTCCGCACCGGGCGCTCCATCACCTTCGACGCCGCGCTGCGCCCGGACGAACTCCTGGACCGCACCGGCATCCGCGTGCCGGACGGCGAGTACGACACCGTTGCCGGCTTCGTGACGGACCAGCTGGACCGGCTGCCCGAGCTCGGAGACGAAGTGGAGGTCGACGGCGGCACGCTCCGTGTGGAGCGCGCGCTGGAGACCCGCGTGGAGCGGCTCCGCTTCACGCCCGCCGAATCCGGTGAAGCACCGCAAAGCCCGCACGACAGGATCGTGGACAACATCACCCGGGAGCTGACCCATGAGTGAATATCTTCCCGGCATCATCTGGCTGGCCGTGCTCCTGGTGGTCAACGGCTTCTTCGTGGGCGCCGAGTTCGCGGTGATCTCGGCCCGCAGGTCGCAGATCGAACCCAAGGCGGAAGCGGGCAGCAAGGCGGCCAAAACCACGCTGTGGGCCATGGAGCACGCAACGCTGATGCTGGCCACCAGCCAGCTGGGCATCACCGTCTGTTCGCTGATTATCCTGAACGTCTCCGAGCCGGCCATCCACCACCTCCTGGAAATCCCGCTGGGCCTGACGTCCCTGTCCTACGAGGCCATCAGCATCATCGCATTCATCGTGGCGCTGCTGCTGGTGACCTTCCTGCACGTGGTGCTGGGCGAGATGGTGCCCAAGAACATTTCGTTCTCGGTCCCCACACGCGCTGCGCTGATCCTGGCACCGCCGCTGGTAGTCGTGGCACGGATCTTCAAGCCCGTGATCTGGACGCTGAACGGCATCGCCAACAGCATCCTGCGCCTGTTCAAGGTGGAACCCAAGGATGAGGCCACCAGCGCCTACACCCTGGACGAGGTGGCCAACATCGTGGAGCAGTCCACCCGCGACGGCATGCTGAAGGACACCACCGGCGCCCTGACCAATGCGTTCGAGTTCACCGCCAAGACGGTGGCCGACGTTCAGGTTCCGCTGGCGGACATCGTGCTGCTCCCGGAGACTGCCACCCCGGCCGACATCCAGCAGGCCGTTGCCCGGCACGGGTACTCGCGCTACATCCTCACGGACAGCAACGGCGAATCCGCAGGCTACCTCCACCTCAAGGACGTCATGGACCTCACCTCGCCGGAGAAGTTCGCCCGGCCGGTGCCCGCCAAGCGGATCCGGCGGCTCGCCTCGGCCTTCGCAGGCTCCGAACTTGAGGACGCCCTCGCAGCCATGCGCCGCACCGGCGCCCACGTGGCCCGGGTGTCCGACGCCGAGGGCGCCACCACCGGGATGCTGTTCCTCGAGGACATTATCGAAGAGCTGGTGGGCGAGGTCCAGGACGCCACCAGCGTCTGACCGGCGTTCCAGCACCAGGGTGCGGCCTCCTGCGGGAGGCCGCATCTTTTTTTGCGCCGACACCTAGCCTCCGACGACGCACGCCGCTAGAGTGGGTCCCGGTTCCGCCCTGCCGTTCCCGGCAGGGACGACGGGAACCTTCGAGGGAATGGAGGTGGTTTTGATGACTGCAGTTGCCGCGCGCCCCGGGCGCCCCGCACCCATCAACCCAACCCTTTTCCCCGCCTGCACCGCCAGCGCCTGACGCACGCCGGTGCACCGGGACATTCTCCCGAGGAAACACCTTGAACACTTCTTCAGGCAACGCCCTGGACAGCAACATCACCAACCAACAAACTAATGACGGCCCCTCCGGTTTCGGCTACACGGCCGCCGTTGCCCGATATTTCGAGGACCATCCCTGCCCTGAGGGCACCGGACGAGGGCGGGTGGTCCGCGTGGACCGCAACCTGCTGCTCGTGGCAGTGGCCGACGGGCTCCTTCATCTCCCCTATCCACTGAGCGGTGAGGCTGCCGTCA
Source organism: Arthrobacter sp. Leaf137 (assembly GCF_001423525.1). GTDB lineage: Bacteria > Actinomycetota > Actinomycetes > Actinomycetales > Micrococcaceae > Arthrobacter. The sequence continues at coordinate 136,961 of NZ_LMOI01000003.1, forward strand.
CCGGCGACTGGGTCTGGATCGGGCCCAACCGGGCCGGTGACCGGCAGATCCTGGCCGTCCTTCCGCGCCGGTCCGAACTGAGCCGCAAACGCGCCTTTGAGGACTCGTCCGCCGAGCAGGTCCTGGCGGCGAACATGGACACGGTGGGGGTGGTGGTTCCCGTGGACCGGCCCCTCACGCACAACCGGCTTGAGCGGACGCTCGTGGCGGCGTGGGATTCCGGCGCCACTCCCCTGGTGATCATCACCAAGGCGGACCTTGCGCAAATAGCGGACGACGTCGTCGGGAAGGTCATCCTGCAGGCCGCGGGAGTGGACGTGGTCACCACCTCGGCCGAAAACGGAGACGGGATCGACGAACTGCTGGCACACATCCCGGCCGGCGGCACCATCGTGCTGCTGGGCCCCTCCGGCGCCGGCAAGTCCACGCTCATCAACGCCCTGGTGGGCCGGGAAGTCCAGCACACCGGCGAGGTCCGGTCCGGGGACTTCAAGGGCAAGCACACCACCACCTCCCGGGAGCTGGTGCCGCTGGCCAACGGCACCGTGCTCATGGACACCCCGGGCGTTCGCGGGTTCGGGCTGTTCGACGCCGAGGACGGGCTGGGCGAAATGTTCGGCGACGTGGAAGAGCTGGCCGGGACGTGCCGGTTCAGTGATTGCGGGCACGGCAACGAGCCGGGTTGCGCCGTCCGGGAGGCCATCGACGACGGAGTCCTGCCGGAGCGCCGCTGGAAGTCCTACCTGAAGATGCAGCGGGAACTGGCGGCCCTGGCGCGCCGGTCCGACGTCGCGGCCCAGCGGGCCTACTACCGCGAGTGGCACCAGAAGGTGGTGTCCGTGGGCAAGTCCCAGCGGTGGGCGGAGCGGGAGGTTGCCGAGCAGCGGGAGAAGGCCGGGGGCAAACGCCGCAAAAGCCGGTGAAGGGGCGTCGCTGTCACCGCCAGGGAGTAGGGTGCGGTCATGGACATCATCCTCGTTCCCGGATTCTGGCTGGACGCTTCTTCCTGGGACGCGGTGGTGCCGGCGCTTGAAGCTGCCGGCCACCGCCCCGTTCCCCTTACCCTGCCCGGGCTGGAGTCGAAAGACGCCAACCGCGCAGGGATCGGCCTGCAGGACCACATCGATGCGGTGGTGGCTGCAGTGGATGGGCTGGACGGAAAAGCGGTGCTGGTGGGCCATTCCGGCGGTGGCGCCATCATCCACGGCGTCATCGATGCCCGGCCGGAGCGTGTGGCGCGGGCCATCTACGTGGACAGCGGCCCCCTTGGCGAGGGCGGGGTGATCAATGACGAACTTGAGGCGGACGGCCACGATATTCCGCTTCCGCCCTGGGAGGGATTCGAAGACGCCGACCTGGTGGACCTCGACGATGCGTTGCGGGAACAGTTCCGTGCCCGGGCCATCCCGCAGCCCAAGGGCGTGGCCTTTGACCCGCAGCATCTCCATGACGAGCGGCGTTACGACGTACCGGCCACTGTCATTGCCTGCGAGTTTCCTTCCGCGATGCTGCGCGAGTGGATCGCGGGAGGGCACCCCTTCGTGGCTGAACTGGGCCGGATGGAGTACGTGGAGTACGTGGACCTGCCCACCGGCCACTGGCCGCAGTTCACCAAGCCGAACGAACTGGGCAGGGCCATCGTGGCCGCCGTGGGCACACCGGGAGGCTGAGTCGCCAGGCTTCGGCCGGCACGGGCATAGCCGGCCGCTGGACGCTTTTCCCAGCAGCCGTCATTTTGGGCAGGACCCCTTGCGCGGCCGGGCTGCACTCCGCATACTAAATGAATGACATTCATTTATGCCTCTCTTGACGGAGCCAGCGCCGCCCCCGCTCAAGCAACCCCGGCTTCCCGGGCAGCCGCCTCCGGTGTCATGCCGCCTGAGTGGGGCGCCCACCAGCAGACGTGGATGGCCTTCCCTCCACCCAACGACACGTTCGGGCCAGCGGGGAGCCCCACCCTGGACCGCGCACGCGCGGCGTGGACCAACGTGGCCCGGACCATTGCCCGGTATGAACCCGTCACCGTAGTGGCCGATCCCCGGGATGCCACCGCAGCCCGCGAGTGGCTCGGCAGCGATGTCGCCGTGGTGGAGATTCCGCTGGACGACGCCTGGATCCGGGACAGCGGACCCAGCTTCGTGCACCAGCCGGACGGTTCGCTGGCTGCCGTCGACTGGGTTTTCAACGGTTGGGGTGCGCAGGAGTGGGCCGCCTGGGACAAGGACCGGAAAGTCGCCTCCGCGGTGGCAGCACAATCCGGGGTCCCCGTCCGCTCCAGTCCGCTGGTCAACGAGGGCGGCGGCTTCCACGTGGATGGTGAAGGGACGGTACTGCTCACCGAAACAGTCCAGCTGGATCCCGGACGCAACCCCGGAGTTACGAAGGAATCCGTAGAGGCCGAAATGCACGCGGCCCTGGGCACCACCAAGGCCATCTGGCTTCCGCGCGGACTCACCCGCGACTACGACGAATTCGGCACCCGCGGCCATGTGGACATCGTGGCCGCCTTCGCCGGGCCCGGCACCATACTGCTGCACCGGCAGGACAACCCGGACCATCCGGACCATGCCGTCTACCTTCAGTTGAAGGCTGTCCTGCAGGGCCAACTGGACGCCCAGGGCCGGCCCCTGCGCATCATTGACGTTCCGGCGCCCACCGTCCAATCGGATGAGGAGGGATACGTGGACTGGTCCTACATCAACCACTACGTCGCCAACAACGTGGTGGTGCTGTGCGCGTTCGGCGATCCCAATGACGCCATTGCCCAGGGCATCCTGGAACGCGCCTACCCGGGACGGACAATTGAACTGGTGGACGCCCGGGACATTTTCGCCTTCGGCGGCGGCATCCACTGCATCACCCAGCAGCAGCCGGCACCCGGGGAAAGCGCCTCATGAGCCCGTTCAATGTAGTCGAAGCCGGCATTAGCACGCTCCGTGCGGCCCTCGAGGGGGGCGGAACCACCAGCGAGGACCTGGTCCGGGCATACCTGGCGCGGATTGAGAAGTATGACTCAAATGGAATATGCCTGAACGCCCTGGTGGTGATGAATCCGGACGCACTGGAAGAGGCCCGGGCATCGGACCGGCGGCGGGCTGACGGATCCCTGCTCGGCCCGCTGGACGGCATCCCCTACACCGCCAAGGACAGCTACCAGGCCCGCGGCCTCACGGTGGCCGCCGGCTCACCGGCATTCAAGGACCTGGTGGCACAGCGGGACGCCTTCACCATCGAGCGGCTCCGCGCCGGCGGTGCCGTGCTTATCGGCCTGACCAACATGCCGCCCATGGCCAACGGAGGTATGCAGCGCGGCGTATACGGCCGTGCCGAGAGCCCCTACAACGCGGACTACCTCACCGCGGCCTTCGCATCGGGTTCCTCCAACGGTTCCGGCACGGCCACGGCTGCAAGCTTCGCTGCATTCGGACTGGCGGAAGAGACCTGGTCTTCAGGCCGCGCCCCGGCATCCAACAACGCACTCTGCGCCTACACGCCCTCCCGCGGCGTCATCTCCGTGCGCGGCAACTGGCCCCTGGTGCCGACCATGGACGTGGTGGTCCCCCACGCCCGCTCCATGGCGGACCTGCTGGAGGTCCTGGACGTGGTGGTGGCTGACGACGCCGAAACCCGGGGTGACTTCTGGCGTGTCCAGCAGTGGATCCCGGTACCCAGGGCATCTGCTGTCCGGCCGCCGTCGTACATGGACCTGGCCGTTCCGGACGGCGCAGCCGCGGCAGGCGTGCTCACCGGCAAACGGTTCGGTGTGCCCAGGATGTACATCAACGCCGACCCGGACGCCGGCACGGCTCCGAACCCGGGAATTGGCGGACCCACCGGCAGGCGCATCGACACCCGCGGCTCCATCATCGACCTGTGGAACGCTGCCCGGCGCGACCTCGAAGCCGCCGGCGCGGAAGTGATGGAGGTGGACTTCCCCGTGGTTTCCAATTACGAGGGCGACCGCCCCGGCGCCCCCACCATCGCCACCCGCGGCCTGGTGTCCGCCGACTACCTCCGCCGCGAAATCGTCGACCTCTCAGCCTGGGCCTGGAACGACTTCCTGGACGCCAACGGCGATCCCCGGCTGAACCGGCTGGCCGACGTCAAGGGCGCCGGCATCTTCCCGGCACCCGACGGCTCCCTGCCGGACAGGTACGACGGCTTCGACGACGACATCAGCGACTATCCGGCGTGGATCCGCGAACACGGCGCCCCGGCCCTGGCGGAGATCCCGCACCTGCGGGCCGGGCTGGAGGGCCTGGAAGAGACCCGCCGCATGGACCTGGAGCAGTGGATGGACCGGCTGGGCCTGGATGCCGTGGTGTTTCCCGCCGCAGCGGACGTGGGCCCCGCGGACGCCGACACAAACAAGGACTCCGCCGATCAGGCCTGGCGCAACGGCGTCTGGGTGTCCAACGGCAACCTGGTCCCGCGCCACCTGGGCATTCCCACCGTCACGGTTCCCATGGGTTTGGCCGCGGACATCGGCATGCCGGTGGGACTGACCATCGCCGGCCGGGCCTACAGTGACACGGAACTGCTGCGCCTCGCGGCAGCCTTCGAAGCCACGGGAAACCGGCGCGTACCCCCGCCGCGCACCACGTCCGCAGGAGATATCGAATAGCCCTGCCCGGACCTGGGTGCAGCAGCTATTCTGGACGCAGTGATTTTCATATCTTGCCTGTGACCCACAGCTTCCGCAGTCTTCACCCGTCGCTCCGGCCCCCGGTTACGAACGGGGCGGTGATTCCGCGTGCCATGGAGGGGAACCCAGTTTTGGGTTCCCCTCCACCCGGCACCCTTATCGGAAACATCTTCGGGAGACCCCATGAACATCCAGCCACACGGCACGCCCCGCCTCACGCAGGACACCCTCCGGCCTGACTGCGCCAACTGCTTCGCGCTCTGCTGCACCGCCTTCGGCTTTACCCGCTCGGCAGACTTCGCCATCGACAAGCCACCCGCTGCCGAATGCCCCAACCTTGCCACCGACTTCTCCTGCACCATCCACAACCGGCTCAGGCCCCGCGGATTCCGTGGCTGCACGGTCTTCGACTGCTTCGGCGCCGGCCAGTCGGTCAGCCAGGGCCTCTTTGGCGGGATCAGCTGGCGGGAGGACCCTGCGTCGCAGCCAGCCATGTTTGGGGCCTTCCGGGTGGTCAAGCAGCTCCACGAGATGCTCTGGCACCTGGCCGAGGCGCACCGGCGGACCTACAGCCCGGATACTGCCGCCGACGTGCAGCACCTTCGGGTGACGCTCGAGGAGGAAGCGGCCAGCGGCGCGCAGGCAGTCCTGCAACTCGACGTGGAGGCCCTGCACCACAGCACCGCGCAGCTCCTGCGGACCGTCAGTGAGGAGGTCCGGGCCGGCTACTTTACGGACGACGCCGGACCGGCCACCCGCCTGCACGCCGGGGCGGACCTTGCCGGTGCCGGGTTGCGGGGGTTGCAGCTGTGCGGGGCGGACCTTCGCAACGCACTGCTGATAGGCGCCGACCTCCGCAGCACGGACCTCACAGCCGTGGACCTCCTTGGTGCCGACCTGCGGGATGCAAGGCTCGACGACGCCGACCTGGCCGGCGCGCTCTTCCTCACGCAGGCGCAGGTCACCTCGGCCCGGGGTAACGGGGGCACGCGGCTTCCGCCGGTGCTGGCACGGCCGGGGCACTGGACGGACTGAGACGCGCACCGCGGAGCGTGCGGCGGGCCGGGAGAACGTGTGGAAGCCGGCCCGCTGGCACGCCGTGCCATGCTATGGAAGTGCCTTGACACCCCTATTTGTTAGCGCTGACTGTTGAAGAAGCCACGAACCCGACCGGAGAGCCACCTCAATGAAGAACTGGGCAGGAAACCTCGAATACGCATCGTCCGCCGTGCACCGGCCAGGATCGGTGGACGAGCTGGCAGCCCTGGTTGCGGCGGCGCCCCGGGTCAAAGCGCTGGGCTCGCGGCACTCCTTCAACCGGGTGGGCGACACTGAAGGACTGCACATCCTGTTGGACGGCCTGCCGCACAGCATCGAGCCGGACAGCGAACGGCAGACCGTCAGGGTCAGCGGGGGCGTCAGTTACGGCGAACTGTGCCGGGCGCTTGAACAGTCAGACCTTGCCATCCACAACCTGGCGTCCCTCCCCCACATCTCGGTGGCAGGGGCCATCCAGACCGGGACGCACGGCTCCGGCGTCCACAACCAGTCCCTGGCGGGCGAGGTGCAGTCCATCGAGCTGGTCCGGCCGTCCGGGGAAGTCCGGACCCTGACCCGCGCTGACGGGGACGACTTCCTGGCCAGCGTGGTGGGCCTTGGCGCCCTGGGCGTCGTCACCGCCGTCGAACTCTCCACGCGGCCCAGCTTCCGCATGCGGCAACGCGTCCTCGAAAACCTGCCATGGGACGCCGCGCTGGCGAACTTTGACGCCCTGGTGTCCGCCGCCTACAGCGTGAGCCTCTTCACCACCTATGTGGGTGATTCGGTCAGCCAGGTCTGGCTCAAGGCCCTCGACGGCGAACCTCCGCTGGCCGGGCTCTTCGGTGCCACCGCCGCAACCCGTCCGCGGCATCCGCTGCCGGACATGTCCGCCGAGAACTGCACGCAGCAGCTGGACGAGGCCGGTCCGTGGCTGGACAGGCTGCCGCACTTCCGGCACGAGTTCACGCCCAGCAAGGGCGAGGAGCTGCAGAGCGAGTACATCCTGCCGCTGGAACACGCACCGGCCGCCATCGAGGCCGTGCGCACCCTGGCGGACCGGTTGGCTCCGCTGCTGTTCATCTCGGAAATCCGGACTGGAGCAGCCGATGAATTCTGGCTCAGCCCGTTCTACCGGCGGCAAAGCGTGGCCCTGCACTTCACGTGGAAGCCGCTGCAGGCGGACGTCGAAGCGCTCCTCCCGGAACTCGAGGACCTGCTGCGCCCCTTCGGCGCCAGGCCCCACTGGGGGAAGCTCTTTACGCCGTCGCGGTTCGACTGGGAGCAGCTCTACCCGCGCTTCGCCGGCTTCCGGTCGCTCGCCTCGGCCCATGATCCTGAGGGGAAGTTCCGGAACGTCCTGCTGGACGGCATCCTCGGCGTTCCCGCTGCCAGCGGACGCTGAAACCCGGAACTCAGCGGGCCATGATGGCGGCGGCGGTTAGGCTGGAGGCATGATACGCCGCTTCGCAGCCCTGTCCGCCGCCCCGCTCCTGCTCCTGCTCGCCGGCTGCGGAGCCGTGGAGGAGGCCGCAACGGATGCGGCCAACAATGCCGCATCCAAGGTTGCCACAGCAGCGGCGGACGAGGTCAACAAGCAGATCTGCGCCGTGGTCCAGGACGGCCTGGTGAGCGTGCAGGATCAGCAGGTGCTGGCCGGGCTGGTTTCTGCTGCACGTACGGCGGGAGTCCCCACGGACATCACGACGCCGTTGGGCGAGATCGCGGAAGCCGGAGACCAGGTGCCGGCAGAGTCGGTACAGGCACTGCAGGACGCCTGCGCAGCTTAGCGGCACACGACGGCACCGACCCAGGCAGGCCTGGGCCCTGTTATTGCGACTGGTCGAGTCCGTGCAGCCCGCCCGTGGCGGGAGGCCCGTGACCTTTCCGGTCGTGGACCGTCCGGTCCCGTGAGGACCGCTCAGAAGGCTGCGTCCCATGCGTGGTCCGCTCGTGGCCGGCCCTGTGCTGGGGCGGGGCAAAGGGAACCACATCCGAGTCCCTGCCCGCCGGTGCCGCCCGGATGAACTTGGACAGTTCTTCGCGCAGCACACTCCAGCCAATATCGGGGTCATCGGGGTAGGCGTCAACTTCCGCCTGCCGCGCTGCCTCCAGCGCCACAATGCCGGCGTCGGTCAGTTCGACCTTCAACTGGCGGCGGTCCGAGGCCTGCCGCGTCCTGGTGATCTGTCCCGCGGCTTCCAGCCGGGTGAGGACCCTGCCCAGCGTCTGGCTTTGCACGCGGATCGCATCAGCGAGCCGCTCCTGGTTCAAGGGTCCGCCGGACAATCCTTCCAGGGCAATGACTGCGGCTCGGGTCAGCCCCAGCGGAGCCAGTGCTTCATCCTGCCTCCGTTGGACCAGGCGGGCCGCCAGGGTGATCAGTCGATAGCTGTTCCGGGCATCCGGATCAAGATTACTGGTCATCGGGCCGTGGCCTTCCTGTAGGTGGCAAAGCGGGGATCGCTCTTCATCGCTACATACATACAATAAGCATGCTTAGCATCATCGTTGCAAGTGGGTCTATTGCCCCTCCCTTATGAAAGCCCGGGCGGGCGGCCCTGGCTGGCGTCTCCGTCGGGCCGTTTTTTATAAAGTCCACGCCAGCCCCCTTGCGGAACAAAAGCCAAGTGTGCTTACTATCTAATTAGTAACCCTGCTTACTAAACAGCCAGCTTTGCTGGTTCTTGATCGCCAGCTGACTTGAGGAAAGAGAGCCCGATGACAGAGAACCAATGGCCCCAGACCCCCAACCCGGCCGTCACGGATCCTTACGGCGCCGCCACAGTCGAGGATGGCTTCACTACTGCCTCGACGTCCGGTCCCGCCGGTGGTTCGAAGACCGACGCGGCAAAGGCAGAGGCCTCTGACGTGGCCGGACAGGCAACCTCTGCGGCCAAGGATGTGGCGCATACGGCGAAGGAAGAAGCCGCCAACGTCGCCGCCGAGGCAAAGACCAACGCCAAGGACCTGATGAACCAGGCGA
>NZ_LMOI01000004.1 GCF_001423525.1 Arthrobacter sp. Leaf137
CAAAAAAGGCCGCGACATCCCCGCCGAACTCGCCCACATCGCCGACGGCATCCAGGACTCCGGCACCACCCGCCAGGAAGCCAGCACCCTCCTGGCCGCCCGTTCCTGACCCGGCAGCCACAGCCGCCCAGGGCCGGACACCGGATCTTTCCGGCGTCCGGCCCTTCGGCTTTGGTCACGTAGAATTGAGGCACTATGGCGAAATCCCCTGACTCCAGCAACTCCACCCCGGCGGACTCCAGCGCGGCAAAGCGCGGCCTGTTCTCCCGCAAGCCGAAAGAGGCGAAGGTCAAAAAGCCCAGCCGCCTCAAGCAGATCGGCGAGGTCTTCAACATGACCCGCCGCCACGACCCCATGGTCCCGTGGCTGATGCTGCTGGTCTTCCTGGGCGTTGTGGCCGTCAGCTTCCTGGTGGGCTACTGGCTTGAAAACTGGATCACCGGCCTGATCATCGGCATTCCGCTGGGCCTGCTCGGCGCCACGCTGATCCTGTCCCGGCGCGCGGAACGGGCGGCCTTCGCCCAGATCGAAAACCAGCCCGGGGCTTCAGGCGCCGCACTGGGTACCCTCCGCCGCGGCTGGATCACTGAGGAACAGCCCGTCGCCGTCAACCCGCGCACGCAGGATGCCGTCTTTCGCGCCATCGGCCGTCCCGGCGTCGTACTGGTCAGCGAAGGCCCCACGCTCCGGGTGAAGCCGCTGCTCGACGCCGAGCGCAAGCGCCTTGCCAGGATCCTGCCCAACGTGACGGTGCACGTCATCGAAAGCGGCCGCGGCGAGGGCCAGGTGCCCATCAGCCAGGTGGCAAAGAAGATGGGCAAGCTGAAGAAGGAACTGACCAAGCTTGAAGTGAATGCCGTTTCCAAGCGGATCGCATCCCTGGGGAACCGGCTGCCCATCCCCAAGGGCATCGACCCCTACAAAGCCCGCCCCAACCGCGGACGCTAGGCCTAAACAGCGCCCCGGCCACCGGATCCCTCCGGCAGCCGGGGCGTTTTTCTTGAACAGGCCGTTTCCGTAGGCCAGCAAAATACCCCGCCCAAGCAGTTAACGGCGCCCCGCCAACCAACGATGACGACCGCCTTACAGGACAGGACAACCCATGCCCCTTCGCAACGTGGCCATCCGCGCTTTCCGTATCCTCGCCGTCGCCGAAGCTTTCAGCTGGGCAGCCCTGCTGATCGGTATGTACTTCAAATGGATTGCCGGCACCACCGAGACCGGTGTGCAGGTGGCCGGACCTATCCATGGAGCTCTGTTTGTTGGCTACGGCGTGGCGGCCCTGGTGCTCTGGCGCCTGCAGCGCTGGCCGTTCACCGTGGCGCTTTTTGCCGGACTCTCAGCGGTCTTCCCGTTCGCCACCATTCTCTTCGAACGCTGGGCCGATAAGCGCGGTTTGCTGGCTGCCGCCGACGCCGTCGCACCGGCCCCGGAAACCAGCCGGTCCAAGGTGTCGGAAGAAAGCCAGGCCTAGCGCCAGCCCCCACCCGCGTCTGCTAGCGGCGGATCAGCAGGGTGTTCATCGCTTTGTCGTGCAGGCCACGCTGGTCGGGATCAAAGATCACGGCCGGGATCACCAGGCACAGCAGTACGGCCCGCACCAAGGCGGCCAACGGCCCGGGCGTCCCGCCGCCGGGGCGCACCACCGAAATACCCACCACGCGGTGGCCGATGCTGTATCCCAGCGTGCCCACCAGGAGGATCTGCTCAAGGGCGAAGATTCCCAAGGTTGCCCATGCGTCGCCGGCGAAGGCGAAGTTGCTGATCAGCAGGGCGATGCCCCAGTCGATCATGATGGCAACGATCCGCCGGCCCGCCCGGGCAATGGACCCCGGCCCCGATTCGGGCAAGCCCAGGCGCTCACCGGGGTACTTGGAAATGCCGGACGTGTCCGGCCCGGTGAGCCAGGAGCCAAGGTCTTTGCGATCTACCACCGTCCAAGTTTACCGGCCTCGACCCCCCGCGCCGGCCTGGTGCACGGCGCCCACATCGCGGATGGGGTTAGACCACAGTGTGGACACCCGATAGCGTGGTCATAACAGGGCATTCTGTAACCTGCCCGAAACAATGTGGACACGGACGGGAAATGCCGCGTCCATAGGCTGTTAGCAGTTTCAAGCAATCTCCCCGGCAGGTATCTGCGGCAGGGCCACAGCAGGGAAAACCTTGCGTCTTCCCTGCTTTCGGATTGCGCTGGATCATATGGCTGAGGCCAGATATTTACATATGCGTTAGGAGCATAGATGTTCAAGACTGCGGACGAAGTCCTCAAGTTCATCAAGGACGAAGATGTAAAGTTCGTCGATATCCGCTTCACCGACCTTCCCGGCGTCCAGCAGCACTTCAACGTTCCGGCTAAGAGCGTTGATGCTGACTTCTTCGTCAACGGCCAGCTCTTCGACGGTTCTTCCATCCGTGGCTTCCAGGGCATCGCCGAATCGGACATGCAGCTGATCCCCGATGTGACCACCGCGTTCCTGGACACCTTCCGCATGGAAAAGACCCTCGCGCTGAACTTCTCCATCGTGAACCCGCGCACCGGCGATCCCTACCACCGGGACCCCCGCGGCGTGGCCGAGAAGGCCGAGGCATACCTGGCTTCCACCGGCATCGCCGACACCGCGTTCTTCGCTCCCGAGGCCGAGTTCTTCGTCTTCGACAACGTCCAGTACCAGTCCTCCCCGCAGGGCAGCTTCTACAAGATCGACTCCGAAGAAGCGCACTGGAACACCGGCCGTGAGGAAGAGGGTGGAAACCTCGGTTACAAGACCCCCGTCAAGGGCGGCTACTTCCCGGTTTCCCCCACGGACAAGCAGGCCGACCTGCGCGACGCCATGTGTGTTGCCCTGGATGAGGCAGGCCTTGAGGTCGAGCGCAGCCACCACGAAGTTGGATCCGCCGGCCAGGCCGAGATCAACTACAAGTTCACTACCCTGACCCACGCTGCCGATGACCTGCAGAAGTTCAAGTACGTCATCAAGAACACCGCTGACGCCTGGGGCAAGTCGGTCACCTTCATGCCGAAGCCGGTCTTCGGTGACAACGGCTCGGGCATGCACTGTCACCAGTCGCTGTGGAGCAACGGCGATCCGCTGTTCTACGACGAGAAGGGCTACGCCGGCCTGTCCGACACTGCCCGCTGGTACATCGGCGGCCTGCTGAAGCACGCCGACGCCGTCCTGGCCTTCACCAACCCGACGGTCAACTCCTACCGCCGCCTGGTCAAGGGCTTCGAAGCTCCGGTCAATATGGTGTACTCGCAGGGCAACCGCTCCGCCGGTATCCGCATCCCGATCACCGGTTCCAACCCGAAGGCCAAGCGCATCGAATTCCGCGCTCCGGACCCCTCCTCGAACCCGTACCTGGCGTTCGCTGCCCAGCTGATGGCCGGCATTGACGGCATCCGCAACCGCATCGAGCCCCCGGCACCGATCGACAAGGACCTCTACGAACTGCCCGCCGAGGAAGCCAAGGACATCCCGAAGGCTCCGGGCACCCTGGAAGAAGCCCTGGAAGCACTGCGCGAGGACAACGAGTTCCTGCAGGCCGGCGGCGTCTTCACCCAGGACCTGATTGACACCTGGATCGAGTACAAGTACGAGAACGAGATCCGCCCGCTGTCCCTGCGCCCGAACCCCTACGAGTTCGAGCTCTACTACGGCGTCTAGCTAGATCATGCGGTAGGAGCGGGGATAGTCCGCACACAGTCCGCAAGAATCTACTCACAGAAAAGGCTGGCCCCAGGTTCACCCCTGAGGCCAGCCTTTTTTGCTGCCCGGATCCGCTAGGCCTCCTGCGCAGTCCGCGAGATCAGCCGCTCCCCCAACACACGAGAGACGGCAGCCCTTGCTGACTCTTCCTTATCCGGCCACATGTGCCCGTAAGTATCTAGGGTCGTCTTAGCCGAGGAATGCCTCAGGCTCTTCTGAACGACCTTCACATCAAGTCCCTGGGCAATCAGCAGCGAAGCGAAGTAATGCCGAAGGTCGTGGAACCTGAACCCATCCGACAGCCCTTCAACCTCATCCCGCGCTTCCCGGAAGTAGTGCTCTAACCTGTGCGGGGAGAGCGCACGCCCCCATTCGTTCGTCACAAGGGTTTCGCTCCCCCACTTCGTGTGATTCACCGAGAGTTCAAGGCATAGGTTCTGCGGGATGGGGATGGGAGTCTTGGATTCTTCTGTTTTGAGTTCCACACCTGGGTATTGAATGGCGGGCTTGATGATGCCGCGCATGAAGTCCACGTCAGATACGCGTAGCGCCACTGCCTCAGCTATGCGAAGTCCGGCAAATGCAGCCAGTAGCACCGCTGGTTGCTGACCAGGAGGCATGGCATCATGGAGTGCCCAAACCTGTTCTGTGGTGGCAACGTATGGCCGTTGCTTCCCGGCCTTTGGCGCCGTACGCCGGCTCAGTGGCGACTTCGGCAGCAGCCCGTCGTGGACTGCGTCACTAAAGAGCTGCCCCATACGCGAGTGCAAGGCGTAAACGGTGGAATCAGCCAACCCCTCATCGCTCAGCTTCGCCGTCCACGCCTTCACCTCGGAGGGGCGAACACTTTTCAAGGGACGATGCCCAAACGCCTCGTTGATGCGTTTTACATGCGTACGGGCCTGCCTGACTGTTGATGGCCGGTTGTTCTCATAGCCCTTCAACCAGATTACTGACCACTCTTCTACGGTCGTAAGCGCCGTTTTCGGATCCACATAGGTGCCAGCCACAACGGAAGCGGTAACTTCATCAAGCCAGCGCTTCGCGTCTATCTTCCGCGGGAAGTGCCGTGCATGCTCCTTGCCCACCTCATCCCGGTATCGGGCACGCCACCGCCCATCAGGCCTCTTCTGTATGTTCGCCAACCTGTTCGCCCTCCTCGTCCTGCGACCTGTACCTGGACACCGCGCCCGAAACGATGCTTTCGGCGGTCTCCTGGAGTAGCCGCTTGGCACTTGACAGTTTTAGCTGGACCTTGGGCTGCATGGAGCCGCCTAAATTCGGCAGTCGTTCCTGCATATCCTCCATGACGAAGTGCAGGGCCCACTTTCTGTCTTCGTAATCGCGAACTGCATTGGCTAGGTCCTGCTCAGCAATAGCCAGGTCGTGCTCAAACTTCCAGAGGCGATCGACCAACTCTGCATCTTGGTCGGCCAGCAGCATCCGGTCTATTGAGGACTTCAGGATGCCTGCGAGCGTGGCGGCTTCAAGTAGCCGGATGGGCCTCTCCCCTTTCTCCACCGACCAAACTGTTGCCTGCGACCACTTATATCCTGCGGCTCGCATTGCCTCAGCGATGTCTTGCTGGGTCCTCTCCCCGCGCAGTTTCGCCAAGTTCTGGCCGATTACAAGGTCTTTTTCGCTCATGCTCAACACGATACTAGAAAACACTGTTGACTTCTACTAGATTCAATGATTAGAGTTTCTAGTAGAAGGGAACAAGCCTTTCTAGTAAAAGACGAAGATGGGGAAGCCGGATGGCAACTACTTCTATGCTCCTTACTCTGACCGAGGCCGCAGACCACTTGCGGAAATCGCCGGCTCAGCTTCGGTGGATGATCCACAGCGGCACGGCGCCTAAGTCGGCTCTTATCGGGGGACGCCGCATGTTTCGCGAGTCCGATGTCCTGGCCTACATCAACCAGGCGTTCGGCGACGCAGCATAAAAGCCCGACCCGAAAAGGCACAAAAAAGGGCCAAATCCTGCAATTTGCACTTGTAGGATCTGGCCCTCGAAACAAACCCAACCAAAAAGATAGGTCTCGTTTACATTATGTCTACTTCGATCCTAACCCGCGGAACGGCGATTGTCACGGCGGCGGAACTTGAGGAGTTTCGAACAGTCGTTACCAACGACCAGTACGCCAACACCGTCCTTCACTTGGCACGAGCCAAGAGACTACGGCCAAAAGTCCTCGCTGACGCCGCCTACACCGCTTGGCTAAAAAGCGAAAACCCCAAGAAGATCATGCCGGCATCCTACTGGACCGAACTCTTTCGGCTGGCGTACCAGGCAGACCACGAACTGTTCGAGGTACAGGACTAACCAAACGCTGGCCCGGGGATGAGCGCCCGGGCCAGCACCTCCGACAAACAGACGCCCGCACAAAAACTGAGGACAAACCTTCATGCTCACGAACCCCGTGTTCCGCATCGACCTCGCCGACTACACCGCGAAGAACAGCTCTAATGCCTGGGGCTATGACTGCTTCGAACTGGAACGGCAAATGCTCCACATCCTGCCGCAGATTCCGGCGGGTACAAACGTCCGCCTCATCGTTCACAACTTCAGCCCCACTACCGACCGCGCTGACTGGTGCAGGCCTGACCTCATCTTTCAGGTCGAAGCCTCGGATCCGTCAGTCATACGGGCATGGATCGCCGTTCTAAGTGCGGAAGGAGTCGCAGCGTGAGCCTCTTTGAAGCACTATCCAACTCCGTTAGCGCCCCTCTACCCGAGCCTTCGAAGCACGTCGGTTCGTCGGTTCAGGCGGTTCCGTCGGTTCCGTCAGGTACCCCGGCGGTTGAACCGCTGGCCGACGTACTCCACGACTTGCGAGCACAATTCGGGCGCTACATCTGCGTGATGGACGATCTGGACCTGGACCTCTTGACCTTGTTCACGGTTCACACCCACCTAGCATTCGAAACGTATACGACTCCCCGCCTTCAGGTTGACTCCACAATGCCGGGCTCGGGAAAGACAACACTTCTGGAGCACCTTTCCCGCTACTGCCTGAACCCGATACAGGCAGCATCCCTCTCGTCGCCGGCACTCCTTACCCGCATGCTCAGCAACGGGATCAGAACCATCCTCATTGACGAAGTAGATCGTTCACTGGATCCAAAGAAGGACGGAGTTGGGGAACTGGTTGCTGTCCTGAACTCTGGGTACAAGCGCGGAGCCACACGCCCCGTTCTCGTGCCTGGGAAGGGTGGCGACTGGGAGGTTGCAGAGATGCCAACGTTCAGCCCCGTAGTGATGGCAGGAAACGCGCCGGCACTCCCTGATGACACTAAGTCACGATGCATCCGAATCCTACTCATGCCCGACCTTCAAGGAACTGCGGAAACATCTGACTGGGAAGAGATTGAAGAGGATGCACAGGCGCTGGCTGAACGCATCCGGGACGCAGCCGACAATGCCCGGGACTACGTAAAGGCGATTCGCCCAGAACTCCCCCAAGGGTGCATCGGGCGCATAAAGGAACGTTGGAACCCGCTGAAGCGAGTAGCTGCGGCAGCTTCACCCGAATGGGAAGCAATCGCGGACAAACTCATCCTCCGAGACATAGCTGAGATGGAGATGGACCGAGAAGACGGAATGACCAATCTGCCGCCAGCAGTCATCCTCCTCCAGGACATAGCGAAAGTATGGCCGGGCGATCGAGTCTTCATCGCCAGCACCCTACTCGTTGAAGAACTTGTAGAACATAACCCGCACATGTGGGGGCCAATGAGCAGCTACGGCAAGGTACTCACGGTCCAGCGCTTCGGCAGGATGCTCGTGCAGGCGTTCAAGATCCACTCGACACGGCAGGGCGACTCGAAGCGCGGCTACTTCCGACACCAGTTCGATGTCCCATTTCGTCGGATGAATCTGACACCGCCACCTGGAACCGACGGAACCGACGGAACCGCCCAACCGACGGCGTGGGATGCAGCATGACTGACGCTGACCGTCTCGAATACCTGACCAACCAGCTCCAATACTACAAAGAGCTTTCATTACGCCTTCATCACCAGCTAATGGCATCTAAGAACATCCCCGAGAAAGACACCACACGCGGGCTCCACAGGGATCCCGTGGGAAACAAAGTTGCGCGGAAAATCGACCGAGAAAGAGGCATCTGATGTACGACCCCTACCCCGAGCGTGTCACCGATTCCTGGGACTGGCCGGCCCAAGTGGCTATCTGGCGCGAAAGAGCCATGCACCAAGCCGAGTCCGCAGCCCGTTGGAAGCGGATAGCTGAAGCAGCAGCTAAGGTGCCGGTCAAGGTACAGGATCCCGTGCAGTGACCCCCGAGGACACAGCCCTTGCCCTGCTGAGGGCCACTCTCGAAGCTCCCGGCACTGTTACTGACACCGTCCTTATCGAGGCTGTCATGGTGTCGGCGGATCCTCAGCAGCACCACCTGGACACGACAAAGTCGCTTATGCGGTTCTGCGCCGGCCTGCTCAACCTCATGGGCCGCAACGACCCACGGATCGCGCTCAACATCCTCGAATCCATCGAAACCGCATACAAGACCCAGGGAAGGGACTAAATGTTCGACAGCAAGCGGGCGCACTACAGCCGAAACATTATCGACGGCGAAACCCTAACGACGCGGGCAGCCTTCCTCAACGGTCCGGATGGGAAAGAGCCCGGTGTGGCAATCTTCTCGGATACCATCCTCCGCTACGTCCTTCGGGAGGATCACGCCATCGCTTTGTGCAACGCCATCGTGGACTCCTTGGATGAACATCGGACGGGCGCCTAGCAGTGGCTAACGTCCCCCGCCCTCCGGAGTCTTACATCCACGGCGTCACGGCCCCGATCGTCATTGTTCCTGCCCGTGTGGCGACTTGGTTGGAACGATACGCGGGCTTGAACGATCTGCGGATCCGTGCCCGCGGAAACGACCCGGAAGTAGACAGCGTCCTGCAAGCCATACACCGTGCGGCCCTGCACTGGCGTACTACCGTCACCGGAAGCGACCATGTGCCAGGACCCGAAGAACCAGCACAATCAAAGTGGATGGGGACAACGGAGGCAGCCAAAGTCCTCGGCATCACAGACCGCGCCGTGCGCCTCGCCATCACCCAAAAACGCCTACACGCCACCAGCCTCCACGGTAGGTGGCGCATCGCACCCGAAGACATCGAACACTTTAAAGCCGCGAAAGCGGCATAGGAGAACACCATGCCCCGCGTAACCACCGGCAACACACCACAGCAGGAAAAGGCCCTCAAACTCAAGGCCGACTACCAGCGCCTCGTAGACGACATCCGAAACAACCGCACCCTCTCAGAGCACGGCAAACGCAAAGAACTCGCCATCCTCTACATCGACTACAAGCCCCGCATGGAAGCCCTGGAAGCCGAAGAGAACGCCACCAAGGAGACCCGCGCCAAGGCCCTACGACGTGACCTGTTCGGACTCTCAGGCTTCGCCGACCCACACGCAGCCATCTCCTACCGGGACGCGCAGGACCGGGCCGCGAACATCCAGGACGAAGACGCCGCCATGTCACTCCTGAGCAGGGCCGAGCTTTCCGGAGACACATCCCTCGCCAAGGCTGTCGCAGCCAGGGCGTTTGAGTCGGGCTGGAACCGTGTCATCAACACCTACGCTGACGGCAACCCCGCCTCAGAGGCCAAGTTCAACGAACTCATCGACATCGAAAGCTACGGCAGAGGATCCGCCGGCCTCGCCCAAATCCTCGGGCAGGCAATGACGTACAGCGTGGACAAACCCGCGGAACTGGGCAACTACAGCATGGACACCCAGATCGTAGACCTCGCCAACAGCGACGACTAACCAAAGGAAAAGAACTATGACTTTCAGCGACACCCCCGATGGCCGCCGAGCCACACAGATCCAAGACAACTACCACAACGAGATTGAACGTATCCGATCTGACAAGCACCTCACCCCCGAGGGTAAGAAGGAACAGATCGCCGCGCAGTACCGCAGCGCTTCCAACGCTCTCGGCGCGATCAAGGACGACCTTAACTCCGCCAAAACCCTGCGAACCCATGTACTGCGGCGAGACCTTTTCGGCAGCACCACTACCCCCGACGCTCAGACCGCCATCAGCTTCCGTGACGCACGGGACCGCGTCAGCTCCCTCGGACAGTTCGACCAGGAAAAGGCCCTCAACCTCCTGGATCAGGCTGAAATATCTGGTGACACCGTAATGGTCAAAGCCCTCATGCAGCGGGCCATTGAACAGTCCTGGGATCAGGTAGCCAACAGCTACGCGGAGAAGCACCCCTTCTACGGCGACAAACTGAAAGAACTCCTGTCCCTTCAGACACCCAAAGGGATCTTCTCAAACCAAGACGCGTGGGAACGCGGAGTCTCCCTCAACCTCCAGAAGCCCGAAGAACTCGGGTTCGGGTAAGCGATTGGCGGTACTCCTCCCCTTGGCCTGAGGAAGACCAGGGGGAGGCCCCCGCCGCCCTCAAAGAAAAACCCCGCTGGGGATAGGCGTCATCTCTCCCCAGCATTTTTTCCCAAACGCCTTGCTTGTCAGTCGATCAAAAACTCTTGGCTTTCTCGCTCACCGTCTGGCCTGACCCAGTGCACACGGACCTTTTCATTGTCTGGATCGAAGCCCCCGTGCAGCATGAAAGGTTCGACCCTGCCTGGCTTGAAGTCCCCGAACTCCTTCACTGGAGGATCGTCATCGAATCCTAGATCGCCGATATCTACGACGACACAGGCCGCAGTTTTGGTACCGGTGTGGCGTAGCTCGTAACGGCTACGCCCCCGCTGATTGAATTCAAATGAAACCCAGCTTCGCCGATCAATCTCCAATTGCATGTCTAGCGCTTCCTTCGCCACCGAATTGGCTTCCTGCGCCAGGGTATTTGCCTTCTCCGCGGCGTCCGCAGAGCTGTTTGCGTGACGCAAAGCCAACCAGGCAATGACCACGGCTACCAGCGCGATAACCGACGAGACAACATCCTTCAACTCCATGAGTCGATCCTATGGCCCGCCCACGGGTCCGACTGAACGGAAGCACACGTACCTAGCCCGCCACTGAGCGGGTTTTTTCATACCCATTATCAGGAGAAAACACCTATGGGATTCCTCGATCCTAAAGTCATGCCCGCCAACCTCGACGCACTCACCGCCGGCAAAATCACCAACCCAGCGTCCGCAGTCGGTGCGGCACTGTCTGCCACGATTCTTGACCAGGGCAAGACGGCTTTCAGCCCCATCGCAGGCCGCGGCAACGCCGTCGTTTTCATGGGAGACTCCCACACCGAGCGCGGCTCCATTCCCCGGGTGGGGGCCGCTGGCAGTGTCGAGCTGGGCGGCATGGTGGGCATGATCCTGACCCGCGTGCAGTCGCTACGCTACCGGTTCAATGCGGGCATCTCCGGCGAGGACACCACGCAGATGCGAGCACGGTGGGCGGCTGACGTTGCCGCCTACAACCCGACCGTGCTGCACATTCTCGGCGGGACTAACGACATTACCGGTGGCCTGAGTGACGCCACCACGTTGGCCAACCTTCAGTGGATGACCCGTGAAGGGAAGAAGCTGGGGTGCCTCGTGTTCATCGGCACCATCCCGCCGCGCAATGACTCGGACGTGGCACTGGACAACATCGACCGCATCAACGTGGGCATCAAGGCGCTGGCCGCATCTGAGGGCGCGCACCTGATCGACTACCACGCCGCCCTGGTGAACCCTGCCAACGGTTACTTTGCGGCCGGGCTGACAACTGACCTCGTCCACGCGAATCAGGCTGGCCAGCGGGTTATGGCGAACACCGCCGCCAGTGTCATGAACCGCGTACTCCCGCAGGGAAGCCTTCCCGTTGGTGTCTCGCAGTACGCAACCTCACCCAACCGGCTCGGCACCAACTGCTGCTTCCTCACGGACAGTAACGGTGACGGCGTGCCTGATGGCTGGACGGCCGGAGGAACCGCCACCACCTCCACCATCTCTCTGGTCACCGACTCGGACTTTGTAGGCAAGGCTCTGAAGCTGGAGTACACGGGCGCGAACAACCGCAACGTGACGACGTCCATTACCTCCGATAAGTGGGCGGTCGGCCAGCGGGTTGCCTTCACTGGAAAGTACAAGGCCATCGGGGTTGAAGCCGGGAACTCCCTATTCACCATCAGCCTGACCTTCAACAACTCCACCGTCCCGAACTACCAGAAGCTCCGCCCCGTCAACCAGGCGAGCAATGTCAACACGGACGGCGTCGGTACCTTCTACATCGAGGGCGTGATCCCAGCGGGAACGAACATCATCTACGCCCAGATCAACGCCATCAGCGGCGCCGGCACGCTCATGCTCGGCCAGGTCGCGATGTGGATCATCAATGCGGACGGGGCCGCCGTCTAACAGGTCGCTGGCACCTGGCCCCCGAACCACGTTTAGCCCGGAGGCCAAGTGCTTAGTTGGATCGGGCTGACAGCAACTCGACGAGCGGGGCGAGGCCGTCCACCAGGCATTCACCGATCTCCTTCAGGAGCGAGAATATCGGGGCCGGCACGGCTACCGTGCTCCCGTCCGGGAGCAGCACCGTCAGTATCTCCACCTCGGCGTTGTCATACAGGTGCTGGAGGCGCATTTCCTTGGCCCTTGTCGGCGGACCATGGTGGACACCACCCAGGAAATTGGCGCTCGTGATGATCACGTCATAGACCGTGTACGCCTCAAACATCAGCGAGATGACCCGCCGTCGCTCGAACTTGCGGGGCGGCACCTGGTCGAAGTGTGCGCCCGGCGCGGCGTTCCGAGGCGAGAGGGCGATACTGTTCCACGCGACCAGGGTGCCAGCGTTGTGCTCATCCTCTGGCAACGCCGGTATCTTGAGGGCGAGCCGAGCGTTGCGGTTAACTGAATCGAGCAGGCCGTCGAGCAGGATGTGTCGATAGTCTCCGCTCGCCCTGATCAATTCGAACTCGTCGGGATCAGGCTGGGCGACCAGATCTGCAATACCCCTCATCTTGCGCAAAAACAGTCGCTCTTCGTTCACATGAATGAACGATAGCTCAGCAAGCCGACAGGGGGCGGATACATCCGGTTAAGTTCCCCTAATGACAGTAGGTTCGGAGAGTAAGCCTCAGTCTGCACGGATGCACTTCGCGCCTGCGAAAACGCAAGTTGCCCCCTGGGGTACTGGGAAGTAACTTGGTCAAGGCGCCCGTCCATTTTCCCCCATCTGGGCGGCCCGCTTAGAGGCCCCGAGGCGACCCCCAATGCCACGGGGCCTCTTCCATCCGGCTTAGGTGGCAGCGGCACCCTGCTTGAGTTTAGGCATGCAGGGCGTGAGTTGTGCCCGTAGCTACATAATCACGGCTACGGGCACAACAAGTCACGGCCTATTTCTTTGGCTCTGGAGGGTTGAAGTTCGGGCAGTAGGCGGCGCCAGCCACCGTGGACTTACTTTGAGCCGTGGTAGTCACGCCATCAATACGCTCGATATACACATTGATTCCGTTTTCTCTAATGTAGTCGTTGCACTGGAGGTCGGTCTTCAAGCGATCCGTCAACGGAAGATAGAACTTAGCGCTTCCGAACTCCGGCACTTTGACAGGAAGCTTGCAGCTGACAATATTCCTTTTCTCAGCCCCTGCTTCCGGCGAGCAGTAGGAGGAGATAGGAAGTCTTACGTCTGTGTCTTTCCATACCCCTACTTCCTTAATCGCTGTGGGGGTAGCGCCAGAATTAGTCAAATCCACAATCGCATATAGCAGGACCGGCGCAAGAAGCTCCGTTTCCGGGATGTTGGATCCGGCGGGCAGTTCGCGCCACTGGTCGTCCTTGTAACTACTTAGCCGCGCTTTGGCTTCGACATCGCCACGGGCATTGTCCCACTGCTGCTGAGCGACATTGAGTTGCTGCTGCTGGTAAAACGTTCCACCTCCGGCGACCGCCAGGGCCAGAACTGAAATACCCACAGCGACCCATTCCGCTTTCCATACCATAAAAGAGCCCTCCTGCGCACCGGTGATATGCAGACTCTACGGCAGGAAATCCGTTCGTTAGGTTTCATGACTCTAAGGAGCAAAGCGTGTGCTTACTTCTTCCGTCCACCTGGTTAAGGGTCAAGGACTCAGGCACACGCCGACCCGGCATGACTAGACCCCACCGGGGTGCCCAGAAGGCCCAGCCCCGCCCAGACCGCCGGTGAGGTCAAAAAGAAGTGCGCCAACCGCTCAACCTCAATTCGACTCGAAAGGAGCCCTTTTTAGTGGGGACTCAAAGGAATATGACTAAGCCCAATTCGAGGGCGTACAGGCCGCAGGCAGCGGCTATCAGGGCGGCTCTGGTGGAGCTTCCCGCGGATGGCTGCACCCTGCCAGTCCCGGACCTACCCCAGTCCCGAACCTGGACCGACGTGGAAAAGGATCGTTGGGTGGAGTTGTGGGAATCTCCGCAGGCTACTCAGTGGGACGACTCTTGCCGGGGCACCGTGGCTTTGCTGGTGGCTTACGAGTCCAGGCTACTTACCGGCGATGACGGCGGAACTGCTTGGGTTGCTCAGGAATGCAGGTACGCCGCAGAAGCCCTTGGATTAACCCCTAAGGCGATGGCGTCCCTTGGGTGGAGGATCGCTGATGGCAAGCAGTAGGAGGGCCGCTAGAGGCGTTCCACCGGCGCCCGTCTCGGCGGACCCTAACCGCATCACTCAGGAGAATTTCCAGTCTCCCCGCGGTGAGGTCCGGGCTTGGTTCAAGGGCGGTGTTTGCTACCGGGTAAAGATCGCCGGCAGGCCTTATGGCTGGGGCGAAGGTCCCGACGTTTGGGCCGCTGTCCTGGATGGCACTTTCAGGCCTTCGGACTTCGGGAAACACAACCAATAACTGAATAGCAACACCCCGTTAGCCCGCCGATTGTGTGGGCTTTTTAGTACCCAAAACCAGGCGGCAATTCCTGCTCTTGGTTATTGCAGAACATAATGGAAATGGTGGTAATCATGGCGGAACGCCGTGTAAGCGTGAAATTCAGCGCGGAAATTCAGGGATTTAAGGCGGCTATGGCGGAAGCCGCAGCAGCGACGCAGAAGGTCAAGAAGGTATCGGAAGAGGCAAGCGCCGGCGCTGACACACACCTTGGGCGGCTGGTGCAGTCTGCCCATAAGAATCGTGAGGCTTGGGACACTGCCGGGACTTCGATGCTTGGCTTCGGTACGGCGGCTGTTGGTGGGCTGGCTTTGGCTGGCAAGGCAGCGATGGACTGGGAAAGCGCCTGGGCCGGCGTCACCAAGACTGTTGACGGCACGCCTAAGCAGATGGACGAGCTTGAGGCATCACTTAGGGGCCTCGCAAAGACCCTGCCCGCTACCCATGAGGAAATCGCGGGTGTTGCGGAAGCCGCAGGCCAGCTCGGCGTCAAGCGCCAGGATGTCGTCGGCTTCACGGAAACCATGATCGCCCTAGGCGAGACAACGAACCTTTCCGCCGATGAAGCGGCAACCGCCATCGCTCAAATCTCGAACGTCATGGGCACCATGCAGCGCGAAGGCTCCGGAGGTGTCGAACGCTTCGGCGCTACCCTCGTGGCGCTGGGTAACGCTGGTGCTTCGACTGAGGCTGAGATTGTCAGTATGGCTAAGCGTATTGCTGGTGCTGGCAAACTTGTGGGCGCTTCGGAGTCTGATGTTTTGGCGTTGGCTAATGCTATGGCTTCTGTTGGTATTGAGGCTGAGCTTGGCGGAGGTGTCATCTCGCGTGTGATGCAGCGCATGTACGGTGATGTGAAGACTGGCGGCGAAGGGCTGGAGAACCTGGCTAAGGTTGCTGGTGTCTCATCCAAGGACTTCGCTGCCGCCTTTGAGAAAGACCCTGTTCGCGCCGTTGACATGATGGTGCAGGGCCTGAATAAGGTCAAGGAGTCCGGCGGCAACGTCGTAGACACGATGGCTGACCTTGGTATCAAGGGCACTGAGGAAACGGGCGTTATCCTCCGCCTTGCTGGCGCGGGTGACCTGCTCGCGGATTCTCTCAAGCTTGGTGATGAGGCATGGGCGTCTAACTCTGCGCTCGCCGAAGAGGCAGCTAAGCGGTACGAGACGACTGAGGCGAAGGTTCAGATCGCTTGGAACAACATCAAGGATGCCGCAATTGATGCAGGCGCCGTGTTGCTGCCGCTCGTGTCCGGTGTGGCTGAGTCCGTCGCTGGTGTTGCACAGGTGTTCGCTTCTCTCCCGGAGCCGGTGAAGGGTGCGCTGACAGTCCTGGGTGGTGTAGCTGGTGTGGCCGCTCTTGGCGCTGGTGCATTCCTTACGCTGACGCCGCGGATCCTGGACTCTGTGCAGGCTTTCCAGTCGCTCAACACGAGGGCTGATGGTTCCTCGCGGGGCATGGGGAAGATCGCTAAGAACGCGGGCCTCGCTACGGCTGGGCTGCTAGGTCTTAACGCTGTCGGCGCTATCGGCAACGAGATCTTCGGTAAAGCGGAAGTCTCAACGGCTCAGTTCGCGCAGGGGCTGCTGTCGGTTGCGGATGGCGGCAACAAGCTTGACGCTCTGTTCAAAGATGGGGGCCTGGGCACCAACATTGACGGTGTTGGGGACGCTATCAAGCGCATGAGTGAAAAGACCATGTTTGATGAGTTCAGCATCTGGCTTGGTGACGTTTCATCGGCTGGCTCGAAGCTGAACACGCTGCGGGACAACCTGGACGGCGTAGACAGCGCTCTCTCTGGCCTCGTGGCGGAGGGTAAGACCGATGAGGCGGCTAAGGGCTTCCAAGCGATCGCTAAGGCCGCTGAGGAGCAGGGAGTACCTGTTGAGAAGCTGGTGGATATGTTCCCGCAGTACCGGGACAAGCTGCTTGAGGCTAAGAACGCTGCCGGTGAAACCGGTGTAACCCAGGATGATTTGTCTAAGTCGATGATCGAGGGCGGTAAGGCGACTGAGGGCGCAGCCGCGGCTATGGAGGCCGCTTCGGTCCAGGCTGAAGAGATTCAGAAGGCGCTGGAGGATGTTGGGCTTGCTGCCGATGGTTCGGTAACGGACATTGAGGCGTTCACCGCTGTTCTGTTCAATGCCGGCCTGTTGTCGCTCTCGGCGTCTGATGCCGCCATCAACTACCAGGACGCCATCGACAAGATGACTGAATCAGTGATCGCGAACGGCACGACCCTTGATATCAACACGGAGCAGGGCCGCGCTAACCAGTCTGCTTTCAACGGCATCGCCTCCGCGGCTATGACGGCAGCCACGGCCCACGCTGAGGAAACACTAGCTACGCAGGGATCTTCTGCCGCTCAAGCTGAGTTGCAGAAGTCTCTGGGGCAGTCCTATCAGGACTTGGTTACGGCGGCTGGGCAGTTCGGTATCACGGGTGACGCCGCTGACACGTTGGCGCGTAAGGCTTTGGGTATTCCGAAGGAAACGCCGATTGAGTCGTGGGTGAATGACAAGGCTAGCGGGACCCTGGATGCGATTAAGCAGAAGGGTGACGCCCTCGATGGCCGGCAGGTCACGATGACCATCACTGAGATTTACAACAAGCGAACCAACGAGATTATCCAGCGTTCTACGTTGCCTGATCTGAATGGGGAAGCTTCAGGTAATGGCCGTCCTGGTTTGTGGATGGGTGGTCGTGTTGGCGATGTTATGCCGGGCGCTTTTAGCGGCAAGGTCCCTGGTCGTGCGCCGGCTAATCGTCGTCTGGATAACGTGCTCGCCACTGTGAATGGTAAGCCGCTCGCGGTCCAGTCTGAAGAGTGGATCATCAACGGCAAGAGTTCCAAAGAGTATGACCGCGAGTTGGCTGCGATTAACGCTGGAACGTTCCCGAAGATGCCTGGGTACGCGGGTGGTGGGCAGCCTTACCGTGAGTACTCGGCTTGGGAGGTTGCGCGGGCCGCTGCTTACGGTGGAGTGGGTTCCCGTGACGTGAACGTTGGAGAAATCAACATCACCGAACAGCACGACCCTGTGGCTACGGCGATGGAAACGCAACGCCGCCTGCGGATGTTGGGCACCTAAGTAACAGTGGTAGGCCCCTGTCAGTCATGTTGACGGGCAGGGGCTTCCCACTGTTCCCAGGCGCTTAAACAAAAACGGCACCCGTTCTACGGGGTGCCGTCGGGCTTAGCTTCGTAACTAAGCGGGGTATGACCACAACGTTACAGGCAGTAGCGGATGGTGTCCAATCGTAGGGAATCGTACTCAGTGGTATTAGATAGTCCCTATGTCCTCAGATTCACCCGCCGCCAACCGCGCCATCTTCTATGTGGACGGGTTCAACCTTTATAACGGCCTGAGGGACGATAGTGGAAAGAAAAGGCTATGGCTGGACCTCGTCGCCCTCGCCAAGAATCTGCGCCCCAATAGCAATGTTGTGCGGGTCAACTATTTCACGTCTCCCATCGCTGGCGCCCCTGAATCTATCCGCCGGCAACAGCACTACCAGTACGCGCTCAAGACGAAATACCCAAACCTCATCAAAATAATCCATGGGCGCCATGAGCCGAGAGATGTTGAATGTCTCTCATGTTCGGCCACCTGGCAGCACTATGAGGAAAAAGAGACCGACGTAAATATCGCCCTCAGCATCCTTCAGGACGCTTACTCAGGTGCGGCGGACGACATGTTCATCGTGAGTGGAGACACGGATCTCCTGCCCGCGGTAAGGATGGCGCAAACGGTGAATCAGAAGCTGTTCGTAACGGCAGCGTTCCCACCCGCACGCTATTCGAAAGCTATCCAAACTGAGTTGCCTTCCTCGTTCACCATTGGGGATGCGAAACTGCGCGCATCCCAACTGCCGGAGGAGTTCAAGGACGGATTGACGCAAAAAATGTATAAGCGCCCTCCCGGGTGGAAGTAATCAACCGGGACCGTTAGTTCACCCGGTTGATTACTGGGCCTATCGCGTGTAGGGCTTCCATGCGTCGAGAATTGGTACGAGCGTGCGGATGTCACCATTTGCTTGAGTTTCGGCTGCGTCACAGGCGGCGCTCTCAGTGTCTTTGCATGCAGTGCTTGCGTCGTTCTTGGCAATGGTGTCCAAGGACGTGAGGGTGCGCTTCACCAATGTGCTTATTTCAGCCGGCGGGGCTGGCAGTTTGCGGATCTCGCGGGCAGCCGTCTTTGCCGTGAGTGTGACTGTTTGCGCGGTGAATCGGCATGTCATTCGTTTAGCGAAGTCGGTTGCCGTTGTCCCTATTGATGCGAAGGCGCAGGCCCCAATGTTTTCTTCGTAGTCGCGCCATTCTTGTTCGTTCTCTGTGATGATGCTGGCGTACTGAGCGACGGTGGCAGTCGGCGTTGGTGTGGGCGTGGCTGTGGGAGAGGGAGCCGAGGTTGCGGCTTGCGTCGATGCGCAGCCTGTAAGCAGGATTAGACATGCCGCCATAGTGGCGCCCCCAATATGCATTTTCATGTTCACAGCATAGGGGCGAGGCGCCGACATTAATAGTGGGTGTCGTAGCTGCGGCGTACGGTGCCCGTCATGGTGAAGTTTGACCCTGAGGGTTTTGACGCAATGATGGCGCGGATAGCCGCTGAGGAGCGAGAGAAGGAGCGGCAGGCTGCTACGTTGCGGTCGCCCTTCGATGACCTAGAGCCCGAATGGGAGTACATGCCAGCGAGTCTCAACGGGTCTCACCTAGGTGGTTGAATTGTCTGCATGACAGATGTTTTCAGCAAACCGGAACCGCTGATGACGATGGCTGATGTTGCCACATTTTTGCAAGTGTCACGGTCAACAGCTTTTCGACTGAAGAAGGAACAGAACTGGCCGTGCATCATGCTTGGCTCACAACCCAGGTTCGATCAGTCTGATCTTGAGGCGATCATCAATATGAACCGGAAAGAGTCTCCTTCAATGAAGGTCACCCCGAATGTCGGAACGCGGGCCAACCGTGGGAACGCTCAGAACAGGCTCGGCCAGTCCGCAGAAAGTCCGCAAGAGGCTCGAAAGCCCCCAAAAGTTGGCAGCCGCCGTCAACGCTAAACCCTCGCGAAATCAAGGGTTTCAACGTTGAGCAACACGCCCCAATCAAGCCTGTTTAGTTCGAGCTCTACTACGGCGTCTAGTCTCCACTCCGCCTGGCAGTACCGCCAGGCCCGCTGAGACAGCAAAAGGCGGCCACCGGTGATCCGGTGGCCGCCTTTCGCGTTCCCGGGCCGAATGCCCGGAGTGGTTAAAAGGTGGAGGCCCGGCTCCAGACGTGCTGAGACCGGGAGCCAGGCCTCCTGACGAATGCCCCCCGAGACGAAGACTGTTCGAGCCTTCCCCCCAACAAGGTTGAAGAACACCGCCATTCCACATCATCGAATAAACGGTTTCCCAACGCAATAACGGCCCGCGGGTGTTACCTCATTGTGGCCTGGGCGAACGGCATGAACAGGGTCCGCTGCGGCCCCGCAGATCCACCGGTGTACCGGCCGTGGTCCACGAAGCCGGCCTTCAGGTATGCGGCCAGCCCCGGGCCATTGGCCTCGTTGACGGAGAGTACGACGCCGGAAGCACCCGTTGGGTGCCGGCGCTCGAGTTTTCCTGCCGCCACCACGGCGGCGGCAGCTCCCAGCGTTCCCAGGCCTTTGCCCTGGTGGCGCCGGTCCACAAGGAATCCCCGGAGCAGCCAGGCGGAGCCGTCCTCCGGCCAGCCGGCCAGGGTGGCTGCTCCTGACTGCAGGGTGAGCACGCCTATGGCCCGCCCGCCGGCCTCCATCACGAAGGGGTGCCGCCCCTCTTCGGCCAGGCCCGTGAGGGCCATCCGCAAAGGATCACCCACGAATCTCTCCTGGCCGGGCCCGAGCTGGAGCCTTGCCACAGCGTCCAGCTGGATTGCCTGGGCGTCCGCATCCAGGTCCCGCAGCGGGATGATCCAAACTGACCCGAAGAATCCGTCAGTGCCCATAGAAAATGCGCTCAAAGACTCCACGTGCCCGCCGGCTGACCCGCAGGTAGTCCTCCTCCAGGGCTGCGGCGCGGCCGGGCTCGTAGCCGCACCACCGGGCCACCGCTTCCAGGTCGCGCCGGGATGAGGGCAGAAGGTCGGAGGCCTTGCCGTTCCAGATGACGTTCGCGGACCTGATCCTGCTGGCGAGCCGCCAGGCCTGCGCCAGCGTCCCGGCGTCGTCCCGGGACAGCAGCCCAAGCGCAGCTGCGGCCTCCAGCGCCGGAAGGGTGGACGTGGTCCGCAGCTCCGGGTGTTCTCCGGCGTGCTGGAGCTGGAGCAGCTGGACCAGCCATTCGACGTCGCTCAGGCCGCCGCGGCCCAGCTTCAGGTGCCGGGCGGGATCGGCGCCGCGGGGCAGCCGTTCCGACTCCACCCGGGCCTTGACCCTGCGGATCTCCCGGATGTCCTGCCCCGCGACGGACTCGGGATAGCGAATGGGGTCGATCAGGGCCAGGAAGTCGGCGGCGAGGCCGTCGTCACCGGCCATCGGACGCGCACGGAGCAGCGCCTGGGCTTCCCAGATCAGTGACCACCGCCGGTAGTACTCGGCGAAGGATTCCAGGGAGCGGACCATGGCCCCGTTCTTGCCTTCCGGCCGAAGGTCAGCGTCCATCTGCAGGACGCGTTCGGCCATAATGGCCGGCTTCAACGGCTGGGTCAGCAGGCTGGACACCTTGGCGACGATCCTCCCCGCCTGTTCCTGGGCCTCAGCCTCGGAAAAGCCCGGCAGGGCCCGGTGGACGTACATGACATCGGCATCGGAGCCGTACCCGATTTCTCGCCCGCCCTGCCGGCCCATGGCAACCACCAGCACCGCGGTTTTCAGGGGGCCACCGGCGGACACGATCCCCTCGGCCACGCGCAGGGCACCCAGGACGGCGGCCCGGTCCGTATCCGCGAGGGCAGAGCCCACCTGGTCCTGGTCCAGCAGCCCGGCCGAATCAGCCACGGCGATGCGGAGGATTTCCCTCCGGCGGATGAGCCGGATCAGGCGCATGGCGCTTTCCGGATCCGAGTGCCGTGACATCTTGGACGTAATTTCCTGCCACTGCGCCTCGAAGGACACCGGAACAAGGTCCTTGTCCTGCCCCAGCCAGGCAACCGATTCCGGGGACACTTCCAACAGGTCGGCAATCAGCCGCGAGTTGGAAAGCATGTGGCAGAGCCGTTCGGCGGCGGCGTTCGAGTCGCGGAGCAGGCCAAGGTACCAGTGGGTGGTTCCCAGGGCCTCGCTGACCCGGCGGAAGGCCAGCAGGCCGGCGTCGGGATCCACCCCCTCGGCGAGCCAGTCGAGGAGGATGGGTAGCAGTTGGCGCTGCAGGGCAGCACGCCGGCTGACACCGGCCGTCAGGGCTTCGATGTGCCGCATGGCGCCCTGCGGGTCACTGTATCCCAGCGCCGCCAACCGGGCCTGCGCTGCCTCAGGGGTGAGCCTGGCATCCTCACTGCTGAGTTTGGCCGCCGTGTTGAGCAGTGGCCTGTAGAAGATCCGTTCATGCAGTTCCCGGACGGACCGTTTGGTCTTTTGCCAGGCGGCCAGCAGGGCATCGGGGTGCGGCCGCTCATTGGAGAACGGGCCAAGAACCGCCTTCGCCAGGGCACGCAATGCCGGTTCGGCCACCGGCATCAGGTGGGTGCGGCGCAGCTGGAACAGCTGGATCCGGTGCTCCAGGAGCCGAAGGTACCGGTAGGCGTTGTCGAAGGCTGCGGCGTCCGTGCGTCCGATGTAGCCGCCCGCCGACAGTGCCGCAATCGCCGACGTGGTGTCCCGCCGTCGTAAAGTCTCATCCGCCTTGCCGTGGACCAGCTGCAGCAACTGGACCGTGAACTCCACATCGCGCAGGCCGCCGCGGCCCAACTTGATCTGCCGCTGCTCCTCGGCAGCGGGGATGTGCTCGGTCACCCGGCGGCGCATGGCCTGCACGGACTCGACGAACCCGTCGCGGCTGGCGGAATTCCAGATCAGCGGGGCCACCGCTTCCTCATACCGGCGGCCCAGCCGGGCATCCCCTGCGATGGTGCGCGCCTTCAGCAGCGCCTGGAACTCCCAGCTTTCAGCCCAGCGCGCATAGTAGGCCTCGTGGGAAGCCAAGGTGCGAACCAGCGGCCCGGACTTGCCCTCCGGCCTCAGGTTCGCGTCGACCTCCCAGAGGCCGGGTTCGCGGGCCACGGAGGAGATGGCGCGGGAGATCCCACTGGCCAGCGCTGTTCCGATGGTGTTGGCTTGCGCGTCCTCCAGCTGCCCGGCATCAATGACGTAGATGACGTCGACGTCGGAGATGTAGTTCAGCTCGCGGGCGCCGCACTTGCCCATCCCGATGACCGCCAAACCCACGTCGGCGACGTCGGCGGCGTCGAACTGTTCTGCCGCCTCGGCCCGCGACACGGCAAGGCCGGCTTCGATGGCCGCGCCGGCGAGGTCGGCCAGCTCGCCTCCCACGGAGGGCAGGAAGTCCAGCGGGTCCGCTGCGCAGAGATCCTTGATGGCCAGTTCCACCACTCCCCTGCGGTACGCCGTGCGCAGGGCAGCGTACGCGTCAGGACCGGTGGTCGACGCCACCGGCCGTGATGCGCGCGGGTCGGCGCCCACGGCCTGCAGCAGTGTGGCCCGCAGGTCCGCGGGATCGGCCGGCAAGGGCTCCGGGCTGGTCCGGACGTCGAAAGCCGCCAGGTGCTCCGGGTGCCTGATGAGGAACTCGCCCAGCGCCTCGGAAGCGCCGAGCACCCGGTACAGCGGCTCGCTGGTCTCAAGGTCAGCTCCCGCGGTGGCCCGCAGGTCCGGATATTTCTCGATCAACCTGACCAGGGACTGCAGCGCGGCGTCAGGACTCGCCGCAATGTGCAGCCCGGCAAACAGCCGGTCCTGGTCCAGCCCCTCCAGCTCACGGGCCGCCAGGAAGCGTTCGCCTTTGTCCAGGTCGCTGAAACCGGCCGCGATGAGGCGGCGTGCCAGGCTCACGCCCGCCGCCTAGAGGATGCCGAGGTTGCGCTGCAGTTCGTAGGGCGTCACCTGCAGCCGGTAGTCCTGCCATTCCGCGCGCTTGTTGCGGAGGAAGTGCTCGAAGACCTGCTCGCCCAGGATTTGCGGCATGAGTTCCGAGTCCTCCATGGTGCGGATGGCGTCATGGAGGCTGGCCGGCAGGGGGTCGTGGCCCATGGCCCGGCGTTCGGCCGAGCTCAGCGACCAGACATCGTCCTCGGCTGCGGCGGGGAGGTCGTAGCCTTCCTCAATGCCCTTGAGCCCGGCGCCCAGGAGCACCGCATAGGCCAGGTAGGGGTTGGCGGCCGAATCGATGCCGCGGTATTCGATCCGGGCAGACTGGCCCTTGCCCGGCTTGTACAGCGGCACGCGGACCAGCGCGGAGCGGTTGTTGTGGCCCCAGCTGAGGTAGCTGGGCGCCTCACCGCCGCCCCAGAGCCGCTTGTAGGAGTTGACGAACTGGTTGGTGACGGCGGTGAATTCCGGCGCGTGCTTGAGGATGCCGGCGATGAACTGTCGGGCGGTCTTGGAGAGCTGGTATTCCGCGCCGGCTTCGAAGAACGCGTTGCTGTCGCCTTCGAAAAGCGAGAAGTGGGTGTGCATGCCTGAGCCGGGGTGGGCGGTGAACGGCTTCGGCATAAAGGTGGCGTAGGTTCCCTGCTGGAGGGCGACCTCCTTGATGACCGTGCGGAACGTCATGATGTTGTCCGCCGTCTGCAGGGCGTCGGCGTAGCGGAGGTCGATTTCGTTCTGGCCCGGGCCGCCTTCGTGGTGGCTGAACTCCACCGAGATTCCCACCGACTCCAGCATGGTCACGGCCGTCCGGCGGAAGTCCTGGGCGACGCCGCCGGGCACGTGGTCGAAATAGCCGCCCTCGTCCACCGGTACCGGCGCGCCGTCGGGGCCCGGTTCCTGGGACTTGAGCAGGTAGAACTCGATCTCAGGATGCGTATAACAGGTGAAGCCCATGTCCGCGGCTTTGGCAAGAGTCCGTTTGAGGACATTCCGTGGATCAGCGGTGGAAGGCTCGCCGTCAGGGGTCAGAATGTCGCAGAACATCCGTGAGGTCTGTTCAGTCTCGCCACGCCACGGCAGGATCTGGAAGGTTGCCGGGTCTGGCTGCAGCAGCATGTCCGATTCAAAGACCCTGGCCAGGCCTTCGATGGAGGAGCCGTCGAAGCCGAGGCCTTCCTCGAACGCCCCTTCAACCTCGGCCGGCGCCAGCGCCACGGACTTCAGCGATCCCACGACGTCGGTAAACCACAGGCGCACGAAACGTACGTCGCGCTCTTCGATTGTGCGCAGGACAAACTCTTGCTGGCGGTCCATGATGGCCTCTTCTCCGGTCAACGTCCATGCTCCGGGTCCACGCATGGGGAAAGCCGGCAGCAGTTCACAAACACTGTACTAAGCATTCGACGCCGATGCTTGAGCCTGCGCCGCACGTAACACAGCATTAACCTGCCGCACGGTCCACGGCAGCCCGCGGCGCCGGTTTTCCCGTTCCCCGGCAGCGGGCAGGCACCCTTGGGTATGACGGTTATCACCTTTGCCGCCCGCCCCCGCGGTAGCTTGGACGGCCGGTACCGCACTACGCTCGTCCCATGGCCTCCAACAGCTCCGAATCACGCGCGTCCGCCGAAGTACCCGCCCCCTACGGCAGCGGCCCCGCGCAGCCGGCGCCCGCAGCTGAGCGGAAGCCGGCCAAGGTGCGCATCCACCACCTGCAGCAGGCCAAGCGGGACGGGACCCGGTTCGCGATGTTGACCGCCTACGAGCAGTACGCTGCCGAAATCTTCGACGCCGCCGGGATCGAGGTCCTCCTGGTGGGTGACTCCGCTTCCAACAATGTCTTTGGGAACGAGACCTCCCTGCCCGTCACCGTTGACGAGCTCCTCCCCCTCTGCCGGGCGGTTGCGCGTACCGCCAAACGCGCACTGGTGGTGGCGGACCTGCCCTTCGGCAGCTACGAGGTTTCCGCGGAGCAGGCCGTGGCCACCGGCGTGCGATTCCTGAAAGAGGGCCTGGCGCACGCGGTCAAGATCGAAGGCGGCGCCTACTACGCCCCCACCGTCCGGGCCATGGTCCAGGCCGGTGTTCCTGTCATGGCCCACATCGGTTTCACCCCGCAGAGCGAACATGCCCTGGGCGGCTACCGGGTCCAGGGCCGCGGCGACGATGCGCAGCGCCTGATTGACGACGCCGTCGCTTTGGCCGGGGCGGGCGCGTTCTGTGTCCTGATGGAGATGGTCCCGGCGGAGACGGCGGCCGCCGTGGACGCCGCCGTCGACGTTCCCACCGTGGGCATCGGGGCCGGCAAGGAAACCACCGGCCAGGTGCTCGTCTGGCAGGACATGGCCGGACTCCGCGGCGGCCGGATGGCCAAGTTCGTCAAGCAGTACGCGGACCTGCGCCGCACGCTGCTCGACGCAGCCACGCAGTACGGCGACGACGTCCGGACCGGGCAGTTCCCTGGACCCGAGCACTCCTTCTAGGCCGGCACCTGCTTCCGGGCGGGCACCTGCCCGTCAGTCGTCGTCGCCCTTTTCCCAGGTCTCGTTCCGGGCGCGGACCTTCTCGATCGCGTGCTCGGCCTCTTCCCTCGTCTTGTAGGGCCCGATCAGCTGGCTCCAGTCGGAAAGCCTGTCCTCTTCGACCTCGTGGGTATTGACGTTGTACCAGTACTCAGGCATTGCTGCTCCTCGGGTTCGGCCGGCGCGTCCGGAACGTGATCCGCGTAACGTTGATTCGTACGGCGGCATACCCGGCTTCGCGGTTGTTGGGCGTTCTGTGGTGCCTTATATGATCAATCTATGCCTTCCCTTGCCTCGACTGCACCCATCGGCACCCTCACCCCCGGTACCGTCAGCCCGCAGCGTCCCGTCCCGGCGTCCATCCCCCGCCCGGAGTATGTGGGCAAACCCGCCCCGGCCAAGTTCACCGGCTCCGAGGTGAAATCCGCCGAGACCATCGAAAAGATCCGCATCGCGGGGAAGATCGCGGCGCAGGCCATCGTCGAGGTGGGAAAACACATTCAGCCCGGTGTCACCACCGACCAGCTGGACAAGGTGGGCCATGAGTTCCTCCTCGACCACAACGCCTACCCCTCCACCCTCGGCTACCGGGGCTTTCCCAAATCGCTGTGCTCTTCGCTGAACGAGGTCATCTGCCACGGCATCCCGGACAGCACGGTGGTCCGGGACGGCGACATCATCAACATCGACATCACCGCCTTCATCAACGGCGTACACGGCGACACCAACCACACCTTCCTGGTGGGGGACGTGGATGAGGATTCCCGGCTGCTGGTTGAACGGACGCAGGAATCCCTGAACAGGGCCATCAAGGCCGTTGCCCCGGGCCGCGAAATCAACGTCATCGGCCGCGCCATCCAGTCCTACGCCAAGCGCTTCGGCTACGGTGTGGTCCGGGACTTCACCGGGCACGGCGTGGGCGAGGCTTTCCACACCGGGCTGATCATCCCGCACTACGACGCCGCCCCGGCCTACAACACCGTCATCGAAGCCGGCATGGTCTTCACCATTGAACCGATGCTCACCCTGGGCACTGTGGAATGGGACATGTGGGCCGACGACTGGACCGTTGTCACCAAAGACCACAAGCGCACCGCCCAGTTCGAGCACACCCTCCTCGTCACCGATAACGGCGCCGAAATCCTCACCCTGCCGTAACGCGCCGCACTGCGACCTAACAGGTCCGCGGGAGCTGCACGCCACCTGCACCCTATTCCCTGCCCGTCCCCTGCCACGAACGGAAACCCATTGGCCAAGAAAGACGAGAAGTCGCACAAGAACGCCCCGCTGATCGGCATCGACATCGGAGGCAC
The DNA here is from genome assembly GCF_001423525.1 of Arthrobacter sp. Leaf137. Taxonomy (GTDB): domain Bacteria; phylum Actinomycetota; class Actinomycetes; order Actinomycetales; family Micrococcaceae; genus Arthrobacter. Next base: position 27,419 of record NZ_LMOI01000004.1, read on the forward strand.
GGGAATCAAGGGCGGCATCGTCGACCTGAAAAAGGGCAAGCTCCTGGGCGACCGGTTCCGTGTGCCCACACCGCAGCCGGCCACCCCAGAGGCCGTGGCCGAGGCCGTGGCACTGGTGGTAGCTGAGCTTTCCGCGCGTCCGGAGGCCCCGGAGGCCGGCTCACCGGTCGGGGTGACCTTCCCCGGCATCATCCAGCACGGCGTGGTCCACTCCGCCGCGAATGTGGACAAGAGCTGGCTCGACACCGACATCGATGCCCTCCTCACTGCCCGGCTGGGCCGCCCGGTTGAGGTGATCAACGACGCCGATGCCGCCGGACTCGCGGAAGCCCGCTACGGCGCTGGCGAAGGCGTGAAGGGAACCGTCCTGGTCATCACGCTTGGCACCGGGATCGGCTCGGCTTTCATCTTCGACGGGAAGCTCGTCCCGAATGCGGAGCTGGGCCACCTGGAGGTGGACGGTTTCGATGCAGAGACCAAGGCTTCCGCCGTGGCACGTGAGCGGGACGGGCTGTCCTGGGACGAATACAGCGTACTGCTGCAGCGCTACTTCTCCCACGTCGAGTTCCTGTTCTCCCCCGAACTGTTCATTGTTGGCGGCGGCATCTCCAAGCGTGCCGACGAATACCTGCCCAACCTCAAGCTCCGCACCCCGATTGTCCCGGCGGTGCTCCGGAACGAAGCCGGGATTGTGGGCGCCGCAGTCGAAATAGCCCTCAAGCACAAACTCGCCAAGTAGGCTGCGCCGCGACGCCGGCCCACCCGGCCTACGCAGAACACCCCTTCCGGATCCGGAAGGGGTGTTCTGCGTTTTGGTGAACTGCGTTTTAGTAGTCCGTCGGGCGGCGGCAGTGTACGTTCGCGGCTGGTCGTGCCGCGCCATGGGCGGGTGAGGTACCGGCGGCAGCTGCGGCTTCCCCTCCGCAGCTGCCGCCGGAAGTCTTATAGGGAAGTCTTTTCCGGCTTTCGCGGCGTGGCAGGGCTTTCAGTGGCATCTTCCTGCGCCTCGTGGCGGAGCTGGGCGATGGCTGCCTCAAAGTCCTCGAGGGATTCGAAGGCCTGGTAGACGCTCGCGAAGCGAAGGTAGGCGACCTCGTCCAGCTTCTGCAGCGGACCAAGAATGACCAGGCCCACCTCATGGGCGTCGATTTCCGCGGCGCCGGAAGCGCGGATCTGCTCTTCGACTTCCTGCGCCAGCATGGCGAGGTCGTCTTCACTCACAGGGCGCCCCTGGCAGGCCTTGCGGACGCCGTTGATGACCTTGCTGCGGCTGAAGGGTTCGCCGACACCGGACCGTTTGATGACCGACAGGCTGGTGGTCTCCACGGTGGTGAACCTGCGCCCGCACTCCGGGCACTGGCGGCGCCGGCGGATGGCGGACCCGTCGTCAGCCATCCGGCTGTCCACAACCCGGGAATCGGGATTGCGGCAGAACGGACAGTACATGGCGTCCCTCTCTCGCAGGGGTCCCTTCGGGGACTGTGGAATCGGCAGTCGGCAGGTGAAGACTATGGTGGCACAGGTTGGCGGCATTACTGCCGCGGCCTCCAGTTTACGGCGGCTCGCGGGTGAATAACAAGCGTGTCATTACTACATGTAGTGGGCGCACTAACTACATGTAGTGCCAATGCCCTGTCCGGGCTTAGCCGGCGGCGCCCGGGAAACGCGCCGTGACCGCGTCACCGTGGGCGGGCAGGTCCTCGGCGCGCGACAGGTTCACAATGTGGTTGCTGACTTCAGCAAGGGCGTCCCGGCTGTAGTTCACCACCTGGATGGCGCGCAGGAACGTGGTGACGTTCAGGCCGGAGGAGAAGGCCGCGGTTCCGCTGGTGGGGAGCACGTGGTTGGAGCCGGCGCAGTAGTCACCAAGGCTGACCGGGCTGTAGTCCCCCACGAAGATCGCCCCGGCGTTCCTGATCCGCGCCGCGACGGCAGAAGCGTCCCCGGTCATGATCTCTAGGTGCTCGGCGGCATAGGCATCACACGCCGCGATACCCTGCTCCAGGCCGTCCACCAGCACCACGCCCGATTGGGGGCCGGACAGGGCTTGACGGACACGGTCGGAATGCCTGGTCGAAGCGGCCTGCACGTCCAGCTCCGCGCGCACTGCAGCGGCGAGGTCCTCCGAATCCGTGATCAGGACCGACGCCGCCTGGGGGTCGTGCTCCGCCTGGCTGATCAGGTCGGCCGCAACCAGGGCAGGCTGGGCGGTGGAGTCAGCGAGGATTGCAATCTCGGTGGTGCCTGCCTCGGAATCGATGCCCACCACACCCTTCACCAGGCGCTTGGCAGTGGCGACGAAGATGTTGCCGGGCCCTGTCACCACGTCCACGGGTTCCAGGGCCGGGCCGGCTTGCGCCGCCTCAACGCCGTAGGCGAACGCTGCGATGGCCTGCGCGCCGCCGATGGCGTACACCTCAGTGATTCCCAGCAGGGCGGCCGCGGCAAGGATGGTGGGGTGCGGCAGGCCGCCGAACTCCTTCTGCGGTGGCGACGCCAGGGCGATGGATTCCACACCGGCGGCCAGTGCCGGCACCACGTTCATGATGACCGACGACGGGTAAACGGCCAGGCCGCCGGGCACGTAGAGGCCCACGCGTGCAACTGGAACCCAGTTCTGGCTGACCAGGGCCCCGTCGCCGAGTTCGACGTCGACATTGCGGGGACGCTGGCCGTCAGCGAAGATGCGGGCACGCCGGATGGATTCCTCAAGGGCTTTCCGGACGGCGGGGTCCAGGTTGTCCAGGGCCGAGTCGAGGGCCTCCGCGGGCACCCGGGGATGGGACTGCTCCACGCCGTCGAACCGGAGCGCCAGCTCAGCCAGCGCCCCGAACCCGCGCGCGCGGACGGCGCCGATAATGTCGAGGACCTTCTCTTCGGCGTTGGCCACCGTCTGTCCCTGCGCGCGGGGCACGGCCGCCCGGAGCCCGGCGAGCGTCAGGTTTCGGCCCCGGACGTCCACCGTCCGGAAGTTCACGGCAGTGGCGGGGGTGGCGGGGAACTCCGATGAAATGGTCACCGGACCATTTTACGGGGCGCCGCGGCCACTGCTGCCAGCGGCATCCTCCAGCCGGTTCCCGGCGCCGGGCTTCCTGCCAAGCTGCTCCAGGAGTTCCAGGACAAAAACGGAAATGGCGGTGGCTGCCGGCCACAGGAGCAACACCGGCAGTGCGCGGAGCGAAAACGCCAGGCTTGCATTCACGGAGGTGTCCACCGGAGTGCCCCACAGGCGTCCGGCCAACATACCGGTCTGCCAGGCAAGGACGCTGCCAATCACCGCCCCAGCCAGGCCCAGCACCAACGACGCCTCCGGCCGGGGGCGCCGGCGGTCGGCCAGGAACACCGCAAGGAGGCAGCCGGCAAGGACCATCAGGCCAGCGAGCGTGAGGTCCCGCGGCAGCCAGACCGAGGGGTTGGAGCCGGTAGCCAGTGCCGGGTCCCGGGTGATCAGGTTGAGGCCGCCCGGCGCCAGCAGCCACCACAGGATTCCGGCGGGAATGCCGGCAACCGCAGGAACGGCGAAGAGGGCCCACGGCAGGCGCGGCCGGTCCCGGCGGGGTGTAAGTGTCATGCCACAAACCTTAACAAATGTTCCTGCCGGCGGACCGCGGCCCAGCCACGGGATGTTGCCCTCCCGCCAGTGTCGGAATGTTGCCCTCCCGGGGAAGGCGGACAATAGGGTTAGGAAACAAGCAACTGCCCATCCAGCCTTCAGGAGTACCGGGTGACCGACAACAGCGCGCAGTTCGAGCGGACATTCAGGGAAATGTTCCGGCGCCACGCAGCCGGGGTGGCCATCATCACGGTCAACTACCAGGACGAGCCCTACGGCTTCACGGCCACGTCAGTGGCTTCGCTCTCCGCCCAGCCGCCACGCTTCACCTTCAACATGGCCCGCAGTTCGCGTTCCTGGCCGGCCGTGGCCAACACCACGTATATCGGAGTCCACATGCTGGGGCTCGAAAACCAGCAGCTGGCCGCACGGTTCTCGGCCGCCGGAAACCGTTTCGAGGGCGACCACTGGGCAACCGGGCCGCACGGGGTTCCCGTGCTGAAGGACGTTGCAGGTTGGCTGATCGGCGAAGTTCAGATGCGCCTTTCCTTCGAAAACAACGCCGTGGTGGTGGTCCAGGTGGTGGACGGCCAGGTGGGCGGCGAAGGCACTCCCCTCCTGTACCACGCCGGGGGTTACGGCCAACCTGTCCCCCTCGACTACGAAATCTAGCCCCGGCGAAGACACCTCCCGCAGAAGGGCGAACGACGGCGGAAGGCGACTTCCGCCGTCGTGCTTCCCTGGGGGAAGAGCGCCTAGGCGTCCAGGCAGGCGGGGCCCAGGAGGACTTTCAGGTCGCCGAACAGCGAGGGGCTCGGGTTGACCCGCAGGTGCACAGGGAGGCCCATGACCTCGGTGCGGGTGTCGCCCTGGAGGTGCAGCCGGACCTCGGAATTTCCCCGGTGGGTACGGAGCACATCGCCGAGTTCGGTCACTACAGCCTCGGTGGCCTTGTGCGTCTGCATGGTGATGACCAGGGGGCCGTTCAGGCCTTCGCTGAGGTCGGGGACGGACAGTTCCATGCAGTTCAGGGTGATGGCGCCGTCGTCGCGTTTCTGGAGGCGGCCCTTCACCACCACGATCAGGTCCTCGGCGAGCACTGAGGCGATGGGTCCGTAGACCTGGCCGAAGAACATGACCTCGATGGAACCGCCAAGGTCCTCCACCTCGGCGCGTGCGTAGGCGTTGCCGCTGGCTTTGGCGATCCTGCGGCTGAGCGAGGTGATCATGCCTGCGATGGTGAGGATTGCACCGTCCTGCGGCCCGTCCTCACCCAGGATGGTGGTGATGCTCATTTCCGCGTGCTGGCTCAGGACGCCTTCCAGGCCCTGGAGCGGGTGGTCCGAGACATACAGCCCCAGCATGTCGCGCTCGAACGAAAGCTTGTCCTTCTTCTCCCACTCAGGCAAGTCCGGGATCTCGATGCTCAGCGACGCTTCGGACTCGGCCTCCTCGAAGCCCGCGAAGAGGTCGAACTGGCCAATCGCCTCGTTGCGCTTGAGCGTGATCACGGAGTCGATGGCTTCTTCGTGGATCATCGCCAGCGCGCGGCGGTGGTGGCCCAGGGAGTCGAAGGCGCCGGACTTGATCAGCGACTCGATGGTCCGCTTGTTGCAGACCACCGCCGGTACCTTCATCAGGTAATCCTTGAAGGACGTGTAGGCGCCCTCGCTCTCACGGGCGGCAACCATGGCCTCCACCGCGTTGACGCCGACGTTGCGGATGGCGCCCATGCCGAAGCGGATGTCCGTGCCCACAGGGGTGAAGTTCAGGGCCGATTCATTGACGTCCGGGGGCAGGACGGTGATGCCCATGCGACGGCACTCGTTGAGGTAGATGGCCGATTTGTCCTTGTCGTCACCCACAGACGTCAGCAGCGCAGCCATGTATTCGGGCGCGTAGTGCGCCTTCAGGTAAGCGGTCCAGTACGAAATAACGCCGTACGCGGCCGAGTGGGCCTTGTTGAACGCGTAGTCGGAGAACGGGAGCAGGATGTCCCAGAGGGTCTTTACGGCCGCCATGGAGTAGCCGTTGTCCTGCATGCCCTGGGAGAAGCCGGCGAACTGTTTGTCCAGTTCCGATTTCTTCTTCTTGCCCATGGCGCGGCGGAGGATGTCTGCCTGGCCCAGCGAGTAGCCGGCCAGCTTCTGCGCCACGGCCATGACCTGCTCCTGGTAAACGATCAGGCCGTAGGTGCCGCCGAGGATCTCCTTAAGGGGCTCCTCCAGTTCCGGGTGGATGGGGATGACTTCCTGGATGCCGTTCTTGCGGAGCGCATAGTCGGTGTGGGCGTTGGCACCCATGGGACCCGGCCGGTAGAGCGCAAGGACAGCGGAAATGTCTTCGAAGTTGTCAGGCTTCATCAGCTTGAGCAGGGACCGCATGGGTCCCCCGTCGAGTTGGAAAACGCCCAGGGTGTCGCCGCGGGCCAGGAGCTCGTAGGACGGCGCGTCGTCGAGCTCCAGGTTTTCGAGGTCCAGGTCGATGCCGCGGTTCATCTTGATGTTCTCGAGGGCGTCGGAAATGATCGTCAGGTTCCGCAGGCCCAGGAAGTCCATCTTGATCAGGCCCAGGCCCTCGGACGTGGGGTAATCGAACTGGGTGATCACCTGGCCGTCCTGGAAGCGGCGCATGATGGGGATCACGTCGATGATCGGGTCCGAGGACATGATGACGCCGGCGGCGTGCACACCCCACTGGCGTTTCAGGCCCTCGATGCCCAGGGCTGTCTCGAAGACCTTGGCGGCCTCCGGATCCGTGCTGACAAGCTGCCGGAAGTCCCCTGCTTCGCTGTACCGCTTGGCCTCCGGGTTCTGGATGTCGGCCAGCGGAATGTCCTTGGCCATGACGGCCGGGGGCAGGGCCTTGGTGAGCTGCTCCCCCATGCTGAACGGGTAGCCCAGCACGCGCGAGGAGTCCTTGAGCGCCTGCTTGGTTTTGATGGTGCCATAGGTCACGATCATGGCCACGCGCTCGTCGCCGTACTTGCGCGTCACGTAGTCGATGACCTCGGAGCGGCGCCGGTCATCGAAGTCGACGTCGAAGTCGGGCATGGAAACGCGGTCCGGGTTGAGGAAGCGTTCGAAGATCAGGCCGTGCCGCAGCGGGTCGAGGTCCGTAATTCGCATGGCGTACGCCACCATGGAACCGGCGCCGGAGCCACGGCCGGGGCCGACGCGGATGCCGTTGTTCTTGGCCCAGTTGATGAAGTCCGCCACCACAAGGAAGTAGCCGGGGAAGCCCATCGAAGTGATGACGCCCAGTTCGTAGTCCGCCTGCTTGCGGACCTCGTCCGGGATGCCCTTGGGGTACCGGTACTGCAGGCCCTGGTCCACTTCCTTGACCAGCCAGGAGGTTTCATCCTCGCCCGGAGGGCAGGGGAACCGCGGCATGAAGTTGGCGTTCGTGTTGAACGACACTTCGCACCGCTCGGCGATCAGGAGGGTGTTGTCGCAGGCCTCGGGGTGGTCGCGGAAGAGCTCGCGCATTTCCCGCGCAGACTTCAGGTAGTAGCCGCTGCCGGAGAACGCGAAACGGGAGCCGCCGTTGTCGTAGGTGGGCTCCAGCAGGGTCGAGCCGGACTGGATGGCCAGCAGCGCCTCGTGCGCCTTCGCATCGTGCTCATGGGTGTAGTGGAGGTCGTTGGTGGCCACCAGCGGCAGGTTCAGTTCCTTGGCCAGGCGCAGCAGGTCACCGGTGACGCGCCGCTCGATGTCCAGCCCATGGTCCATCAGTTCGCAGAAGTAGTTCTCGGCACCGAAAATGTCCCGGAATTCCGCCGCGGCTTCCACGGCTTCGCGGTACTGGCCAAGGCGCAGCCGGGTCTGGACCTCGCCGGAGGGGCAGCCGGTGGTGGCGATCAGGCCCTCGGAGTAGGTGTTGAGCAGTTCCCGGTCGAGCCGCGGCCACTTTCCGAAGACAGAATCCAGGGATGCGATGGAGGATGCGCGGAAAAGGTTCCGCATGCCCACGTTGTTGTAGCTCAGGAGCGTCATGTGGGTATACGAACCGCCACCGGAGACGTCGTCCTTGCGCTGCGATTCGTCGCCCCACCGCACGCGTTCCTTGTCAGTCCGCGCTGTTCCGGGGGTCACATAGGCTTCGACGCCGATGATGGGCTTGATGCCCTTGGCCTGGGCTTTCTGCCAGAAATCGAACGCACCGAACAGGTAGCCGTGGTCCGTGGTAGCCAGCGCCGGCATGCCCAGCCGTTCGGTTTCGTCGAACAGCTCCCCCAGCCGGGCGGCTCCATCCAGCATGGAGTATTCGGTGTGGGTGTGCAGGTGGACAAACGAATCATTGCTGGAAGTCACCGCACTATTCTATGCGCTGGCTGGTTACGGCACTGCCAGGACGATGCCGCTCAGGCCTGTCCCGAGGCGAGCACGTCGAGGGCGAAGGCCAGGTCCTGGGGATAGTCGCTGGCCACGCGCACCCGCTCACCCGTCACCGGGTGGTCGAAGCCGAGTTCCCGCGCATGGAGCCACTGCCGCGTGAGTCCAAGGGTTGCGGCCAGACGCGGATCGGCGCCGTACGTGAGGTCGCCCGCGCAGGGATGGCGGAGTGCGGAGAAATGGACGCGGATCTGGTGCGTGCGGCCGGTCTCGAGGTGCACTTCCACGAGGGACGCCTTGCCAAAGGCTTCCAATACCTCATAGTGCGTCACGGATGGCCGGCCCTCTTCCGTCACGGCAAACCGCCAGTCGTGCCCCGGGTGGCGGCCGATGGGGGCATCGATGGTTCCGGTCAGGGGATCCGGCAGGCCCTGGACCACGGCGTGGTACACCTTGTCCACCGTGCGTTCCTTGAACGCCCGCTTGAGGGCTGTGTAGGCCCTCTCGGACTTGGCCACCACCATCAAGCCGGACGTCCCGACGTCGAGCCGGTGGACAATCCCGGCCCGTTCCGGCGAACCGGACGTGGAGATGCGGTAGCCGGCACCGGCCAGCCCACCCACCACGGTGGGCCCAACCCAGCCGGGAGAAGGGTGCGCGGCGACCCCCACCGGTTTATCGACGACGACGAAATCGTCGTCGTCCAGCAGGATCTTCAGGCCTTCCACAATTTCCTCCACGACTTCCAGCGGATCGCGCCGCTCCGGAATGGTGACCTCCAGCATGTCGCCGGCCGCCAGTTTCGCTGACTTGCCAAGGGCTTTACCCCGGCTGAGTACGTGCCCTTCCGCGATCAGGGCGGCGGCGGCTGAGCGCGAGATTCCCATAATGGCTGCAAGGCCTGCATCCGCGCGGGTGCCACCATACTCTTCCGTGACGATAATTTGCTCAGGCATCAGCGTCCGTGCCCTTCCGTTCGGCATGCACCCGGGTTCCGTCCAGGGAAATGCCGCGGAGAGTCAGGATGCAGATGATGGCCACAGCGGAGACCACCGCGGAATCGGCGATGTTGAAGATGGCGAAGTTGGGCAGCTGGATGAAGTCCACCACATGGCCCATGCCGAACGAGGGTTCCCGGAAGAGCCGGTCCGTCAGGTTGCCGAGCGCCCCGCCCAGCAGCAGGCCCAGCGCAAGGGCCCACCAGACAGAACCCAGCTTCCGGACCTGGAAGAGGATGGCGACAGCGACGGCGGCCATGATGATGGAGAACACCCACGTGACGTTCTCGCCGATGGAGAAGGCTGCACCGGAGTTCCGGATGAAGTACCAGTGCAGGAGGGGCGGCAGAACCGGGATGCGTTCACCCTCCACCATGGCGGATGTCACCCACACCTTGGTCAGCTGGTCGAAGACGTAGGCAAATACTGCGAATCCGGCGAAGAAGGACAGCAGCACCCCGCGTCGTGGGCGGGGTGACGGCGGGACAGGGCGTGCAGCGCCGGCGGCAAGTTCGTCAGTCATGGTGCTTTCATTCGTAAAACCGGGTCAATGCCAAAAGCCGGTGGCCGAGGAATCCTCAGCCACCGGCTTTCAGAATACGTGCTGTACGTGCTAGTTGGCTTCGCTGACTTCCGGCGTCGCCACGGAGCCACGGGCATCCAGATCGCGCAGCTGGCCTTCGATGTAGGCCTTCAGGCGTGAACGGTAGTCGCGCTCGAAGCCGCGGAGCTGCTCCACCTTGCGTTCCAGGACGGAGCGCTGCTGCTCGAGCGCACCGAGGATCTTGCGGGACTTTTCCTGGGCGTCGTTGACGAGGCTGCTGGCTTCGATCTGCGCCTCGGCGATGATCTTGTCCTTCTGCGACTGGCCGTCGGCGACGTGGCGGTCGTGCATCTGCTGCGCCATGGCCAGCAGGCCGGCAGCAGATTCAGCGGAGGGGGTGGACGTGGAAGCCGCTGCGGCTGCAGGGGCTGCTGCGACGGGAGCGGCCGGCTGGACGTCCTTCTTCTTCGCTTCGGCAGCCTTGGCCTCAGCCTCGGCCTTTTCGCGGGCTTCGTCCTTGTCAGCCTTGACGGGCGCGGGAACCTTCTCCACTACAGGGGCGGCAGCGGCGGTTGCCGGAACGCTGGAACCAGCCTCGGCGAGCTTCTTGCGGAGCTCGTCGTTCTCCTGGTTCAGGCGGCGAAGTTCAACGACGATCTCGTCCAGGAAGTCATCAACTTCATCCTGGTCGTAGCCCTCGCGGAACTTGGTCGGCTGAAAGCGCTTGTTGACAACGTCTTCTGGCGTCAAAGCCATCTGGTCACCTCACTGGTCTGGTTAGTCAGTAGGCCTTCCGGCCGTCAAAACTACGGTACCTAAATTTGGTCTGCTATCTCTAATTCAACACTGCAGTGTCAAACTCGAGTTTCCCTGCTTTACACTATCCGGTCCCGGTGGCACCGTCTTGCGTTGCATGGGTGTAAATCTCTGAATCAGGCGAAGCTCCTGGTGATTCCCATCGCAATGCTGACAGCGATGAAGAGGATCAGGAAGCCAAGGTCCAGCGAGATGCCGCCCAGTCGCAGCGGCGGAATCAGCCGGCGCAGCACTTTGAGGGGCGGGTCCGTGATGGAGTAGACAGCGTGCGCCACCACCAGGGCAACGCCGCGCGGCCGCCATTCCCGGGCGAACATCTGCACCCAGTCGAATACCAGGCGGATGATCAGGGCAACAAAAAACAGCAGGAGCGCGAGATAGACAAGTCCGAAAACAATTCCCATGCCTTAACTCATATCTCCATGTTCAAAAAGCCGATGCCGCGGTGGCGCCGATGTGTTGTGTCTATTTCAGCACAGATGCCAGACAGGTGTCCCTGCCTGGCATCTGTTCAACGTCTGCGGGTCAGCTCTGGTTGAAGAAGCTGGCCTGGGTGTCGCTGGCCTTCTTGTCGTCGCCGATGACCTCAACGTAGGACGGCGACAGGAGGAACACCTTGTTGGTCACCCGCTCGATGCTGCCGCGCAGGCCGAACACCAGCCCGGCGGAGAAGTCCACCAACCGCTTGGCATCCGACTCACCCATGTCGGTAACGTTCATGATCACAGGAATGCCGTCCCGGAAGCTCTCACCGATGAGTTTGGCATCGTTGTAGGAGCGGGGATGGATAGTGGTGATCTGGCGGAGGCCTGAGGTCTCTTCGCGGCTGGAGGCCGCACGCTTGATGGGGGTCACAGGGGCCCGGTATTCCTCTTCGGGGGTGTAGGACGTTTCACGGCTGACCTCGCGGACGGGTGCAGGTGCACGGCGTTCCTCGCGGTCTGCTTCCATCGTTTCGTCCTCATCCTTACGTGTGTTCAGTTCCTCGGACTCGTAATGCTCATCGCCGTCGGCGAGCCCAAGATAGATCATTGTCTTGCGCAGAGCGCCGGCCATGGTCGACTCCTAATCGTGTCCCGTAAGCGGGCCGCCCAATGACTTGAACAGCACTGGAGTCCCCCGCCCATCACTTCCAACAGTCCCGACGCTACCCCACGGCCGGACGCGATCCGAGAATATCGGAGCCGATCCGCAGGTGTGTCGCCCCAAATTTGATCGCAGCTTCAAGGTCCTGGCTCATGCCGGCCGAAATGCCGGATGCCGCCGGGTGGGCCTGCACCAGCAGTTCCGAGACCCGGCGGAGGTTTTCGAAGGCCGGTTCGGGTGCGGCACCGAGCGGAGCCACCGCCATGACACCTGCCAGGCGCAACCCCTCCGCGGCGGCGATCCGATCGGCCAGCGCCGGAACGTCAGCGGGCAACGCGCCGCCCCGGTGCGCTCCGGCGTCGTCTTCGAGACTGACCTGGATGAAGCAGTCCAATGGCGCCCGCCCTGTGGCGTCTTGTTCGTTGAGCACCGCTTTGGCCAGCGCATCAACGAGCTGGGGCCGGTCCACCGAGTGCACGGCAGCTGCATAGCGCACCACCGACTTGGCCTTTTTGGTCTGCAGCTGGCCGACGAAGTGCCACGCCAGGCCAGCCTCAGCCAGCTCGGCCGCCTTGGCCGCGGCCTCCTGGTCCCTGTTCTCGCCGACGTCCGTGACGCCCAGGGCTGCCAGCCGGCGGATGTCATCCGCCGGATGGAATTTGGTGATCACGATCAGCCTGGGCGGTTGGCCTTCGCGCCCGGCCGACCCGACTGCCCTGGCGATGCGCTCCCGTACCGCGTCCAGACGCCCGGCGAGTTCACGGAAGCGGGGATCACCAGCTGTTGCGGCGTCATTCATGGCACCACACCAGCCCTGCAAATCGGCCGGTGTGGCGGTCCCGGCGGTAGGAGTACAGGGACGGCGTCTCAAGGGTGCAAGGCCCGCTGTATTCGACAGTCACTCCGGCGTGTTCCAACTGGCTCCGCGCGCCGGCCGGCAGGTCGAGGCCGGGAGTGCCCCAGGAGGTTGTGCTCCGGGTGGCAGGCACTGCGGCAACTACTTCCTCCTGCATGGCACCAGGAACCTCGTAGCAGCGCCCACAAATAGATGGCCCAAGCCAGGCCCGGATGCCGGTGGCCCCTAATGAAGCCATGCGCTCCAGGGCCGTGGGGATGACTCCGCCGGCAAGGCCGGGACGGCCGGCGTGGACTACCGCCAGGACGGGTCCGTCGGCCGACGCACCAACGAGGACCACGGGGATGCAGTCCGCCACCATCACGGCCAGCGGAGTGCCGCGTGACACCATCGCATCCGCCTCGGGAGCGGGACTGACAGCATCCATCAGGGCCACGTCAGTTCCGTGGACCTGGTTCATGAACCGGAGGCGGCCGGCACTGACGCCGAGCTCCTGTTCGAGCCGTGCCCGGCGTTGCCGAACCGATTCGGGATCGTCTCCGACGTGGAGTGCCAGGTTACCGGTGTCGCTGTTCGTGAAAGCGGCCGACACCCCCGGAAGGATGCCGGCCCGCCAGTGGAACAAGCCGCTGCCTACTTCAGGAAGTCGGGGACATCCAGGTCGTCCTGGTGGTTGCCAGTAAGGTCCGGCTCCACGACGGACGGCAGGTCCACGTCGAAACCTGAGTCTGCGGGTACCGCCGTGGGGCGCTGTTGGCCCCAGTTGCTCAGGCCGGCCGCGCCGACGCCTGCGTGGACCGGCTGGACGTTCGACTGGTGGCTGCCGCCCTGGTGGTTACCGGCGGACGGCGCCTGCGACGGGGCAGGTGCTGCCGGGCGCTGCGGCGCAGCCTGTGCCTGCGGCTGGGACTGGTCCATGGACGGCGAGGTGGCCTTGACGTCGTCGAAACCTGCTGCGATGACGGTGACCCTCGCTTCGTCGCCGAGGGCGTCGTCGATGACGGCACCGAAGATGATGTTCGCTTCGGGGTGGGCAACTTCCTGAACCAGGCGTGCGGCTTCGTTGATCTCGAAGAGGCCGAGGTCCGAGCCGCCCTGGATGGACAGCAGCACACCGTGGGCGCCGTCAATGGAGGCCTCCAGCAGCGGCGAGGCGATGGCAAGCTCCGCGGCCTTGACGGCGCGGTCTTCGCCCCGTGCGGAGCCGATGCCCATGAGCGCGGAGCCGGCACCCTGCATGACCGACTTGACGTCGGCGAAGTCGAGGTTGATCAGGCCCGGGGTGGTGATGAGGTCGGTGATGCCCTGGACGCCGGAGAGCAGCACCTGGTCGGCTGAGCGGAAGGCGTCGAGGACCGAGACGTTGCGGTCGCTGATGGAGAGCAGGCGATCGTTGGGGATCACGATCAGGGTGTCCACTTCGTCGCGCAGCGCGTCGATGCCGGATTCGGCCGAGCCCGCGCGGCGGCGGCCTTCGAAGGTGAAGGGACGGGTAACGACACCGATGGTCAGGGCGCCAAGGGAACGTGCAATGCGGGCGACGACGGGCGCGCCGCCGGTGCCGGTTCCGCCGCCTTCGCCGGCGGTCACAAAGACCATGTCGGCTCCGCGCAGCACTTCCTCGATTTCGTCGGCGTGGTCCTCGGCAGCCTGCTTGCCCACCTCCGGGTTGGCGCCGGCTCCGAGGCCGCGGGTCAGTTCCCGGCCTACATCGAGCTTGACGTCGGCGTCGCTCATCAGCAGTGCCTGGGCGTCGGTGTTGATGGCGATGAATTCAACACCTCGGAGGCCGACCTCGATCATGCGGTTGACTGCGTTCACGCCACCGCCGCCGATGCCGACGACTTTGATGACGGCCAAGTAATTCTGCGGAGCTGCCACGTTACGTGTCCCTTGTTCGTGTCTTATTGCGAAAAACTGATGGTGAGCTTGAAGCCTGTAACCTTAACCTTCGAGTTGAAGGTTATAGTTATGTCAAGTAACTCATGTCTGTGACGGTATTTCCTCTGGTTCCCACATTCAATAACCGGGTCCGCGTGTCGGATTAATACCGGAAAAGAAAGCGGCTCACCGTGTCACCGGATGCCGCGGAACACTGACGTCGTAGACCCTTACGGGGTTCTTCGCATCAGCCGGAACCTTCAGCAACGCGGCCAGGACCTTGGCTTTGAGTTCCTTCTCGGAGGCGTTGCCCCACACGATGGTCTGGCCGTCCACCAGCTTGAGCTCCACCGCATCAACGGACTTGGCGGAAGCGTTCGACAACTTCGCCAGGACATCCGCGGGAAGGGCGCCCAGCACAGCGGCGGTGGCTTTGAACAGGTCCTGTCCAATGGCACCGGCGCCGCCGTCGATCAGCGGCAGGGATACCGACGCCGGGTCCGCGGTGGTAGCCAGCTGGACGCCGTCCACGTCCACCAACTGGTACTGCTCCCCCTGCTTGACCAGGGCCACGGGCACCCGTTCGTGCACGGTGACGGCAAGCCCGGAGGGCGGCCTGGCCTCGGCGGACACGGACTTGACCTGGACCAGTGGCTCAAGGAGCCGGCTGACGTCGTCGTCGCCGATCTGCGGCAGCGGCTTCCCCTGCAGCGGTTCGAGCGCCGCCTGGACCTGGGCAGGGGTCAGCAGTGACGTGCCGGACACGGAGATGGTGCGCAGCGCAAGCACCGGCGAGTACACGGCACCGGCCAGGAGGGCAGCCACCAGCGCACACACAGTGCACACCACCACAAGCAACCTCCGCCTGCGCCGCTTTCCCCTGGGTTCCGGGAAGGCGAGGACGTTGGCGGCCGGGCCGGAATCAGCTGCTGGCGCTTTCCTGCCGCCTGTCCCGCTGGTGCGTGCGGGCGGCTTCTCTGATGCCTGGACCGGTACGCTCCGCGACGCCGAAATCACCTCGTCCGCATCCGGGGAGCCTGCGGCATCCGTTTTGCTCCGCCCGGTACCGGACGCGGGGCCTTTACGGCCCGTCGGGGTGTAGGTGGGACGGCGCGTGCTAGCCATGCAGGGCCTCCACGATCCGCGGACCGTATCCGGTCACATCGCCGGCGCCGGCGGTCAGCACAATGTCCCCGTCGGTGGCCGCGTCCGCGACGGCGGCGACGGCCTCGTCTGCACTCACCAGGCGTCCCCGGCCGGCCATGTGGTCGGCAATGAGCTTACTGGTGACGCCGGGGATGGGGTCTTCGCGGGCAGGGTAGATGTCCAGGACCAGCGCAGTATCCGCCAGGTCCAAGGCCTCAGCGAACTCCCGGGCAAATTCCCGGGTACGGGAGAACAGGTGCGGCTGGAACAGCACATGCACCTTGTGCTCCCCCGCGACGGAGCGCGCGGCGGAAAGGGCAGCGCGGACCTCGGTGGGATGGTGTGCGTAGTCATCGAACACCCGCACGCCGCGGGCTTCGCCCTTCAGTTCGAACCGGCGGGACGCGCCGGAGAAGGAGGCCAGGGCTGACGCGGCAGCGCCGGGTGCAACCCCGAGTTCAAGCGCGACGGCGAACGCGGCCGCCGCGTTCAGCGCATTGTGCCGGCCGGGTACCTGCAGAGCGAGGTCGAACCGCCCTTCTGCGGTGGACACCGCAACGCTGCCGGGGCCGTCGTCGTGAAGCTTCAGGTCGGCGTCGCCGGCGGTGCCGTACAGCAGGACCCGGGTGTTGCCAGCCTGGCGGGTGCGGTCGGCCAGTGCCCGCGCGCCGGGGTCGTCGGCGCAGGCCACAAGGAGTCCGCCGGCGGGCAGCAGGGCGGCGAACTTGTCGAATGACTCGTACACGGCTTCGGCTGTGCCGTAGTGGTCCAGGTGGTCGGCTTCAACGTTGGTCACGACGGCGATGCGCGGCCGGTAGTTCAGGAACGAACCATCGGATTCGTCGGCTTCCGCCACAAAGATTCCAGACGTGCCGTTCGCGGCATTAACGCCCAGGGACGGGACGTTGGCGCCGATGGCAAACGATGGGTCCAGGCCGGCGCCCTGGAGCAAAACCGTGACCATGGACGTAGTGGTGGACTTGCCGTGGGTACCGGCGATGGTCACCACCGTGTCCTCCCCCATCGTGGCAGCCAGCGCTTCGGACCGGTGCAGCACGGGCAGCCGGGCCTGCCGGGCCGCAGCCAGCTCGGGATTGTCCGCCCTGATCGCCGAACCCGCCACAACGGTCTGGGCATCGCCCAGGTTGCCGGCGTCGTAGCCGACGGCGATCCTGGCACCCTTTGCGGCGAGGTCGCCCATGACGGGAAGGTCCTTGGCATCGGATCCGCTGACGGGGACGCCGCGCGCCACCATGATCCTGGCCACGGCGGACATACCGACTCCGCCCACCCCGATGAAGTGAACCCGGCCCAGGGATGCCAGGGAACCCTGGGCTTTACTGCCGGAAAGGTCACGGTTGCTCATGCGTACACCGCTTCCAGGATGAGGGCAGCCATCCGCCGGTCGGCGTCACGGACGCCCAGCCGGTAGGAGTTGGCCTCCATGGTGGCCAGCCGTTCCTTGTCGGTAACCAGCGGGACCAGTTCCTTGGCCAGCCATTCGTCAGTAAAGTCGCGGTCCTGGACCAGCAGGGCGCCGCCGGCGGCCACCAGGCCGGCTGCATTCAGTGCCTGTTCCCCGTTCCCGATCGGCAACGGCACCAGGACGGCGGGCACGCCCACTGCTGCCACTTCGCAGACGGTCGCCGCGCCGGAGCGGGCCAGCAGCACGTCTGCGGCCGAGTAGACGAGTTCCATTCCGTCCACGTACTCCACCTGGCGGTAGCCCGGTGCGGCCAGCGGCTGGCCGGCCCCGTCCAGGACTGACTTGCCGCGCCCGGTGATGTGCAGGGTTTGGATCCCAGCGGCAGCCAGCTGCCCCACAGACGCAGCGATGGTGCGGTTGATGCTTTGGGCACCGGAGGATCCGCCGGTGACGATGAGGGTGGGCTGCCGGGGATCAAGTCCTAGGGCCTCCCGGGCGGCAGTCCGCGCAGCGTTCCGGTCCAGGCCCGAGATTTCCGTCCGCATGGGCATGCCGACGTGGACGGCGTGCCGCAGCGGAGTTCCTTCGAAAGCGACGGCCACGCGCGAAGTCATCAGCGCGCCCACCCTGTTGGCGAGCCCGGGGCGGGCGTTCGCCTCGTGGATGACGACGGGGATCCTGCGCTTCCGGGCCGCGAGGTACATCGGCGTGCACACGTATCCGCCCACGCCTACCAGCACGTCGGCGTCAGCGCGGTCCAGGATGTCGCCGGCCTGGCGGACCGCCCCGGCGAGCCTGGCCGGGAGCCGCAACAGGTCGGCCGACGGTTTGCGCGGGAACGGGACCCGGTCGATCGTCGCCAGTTCAACCCCTGCTGCCGGGACGAGGCGGGTTTCCATCCCGGACGGCGTGCCCACGGCGAGGATGGCGGCGTCCGGCGAGGCATTCTTCACGGCCGCGGCGATGGCAAGGAGGGGACTGATATGGCCGGCTGTGCCGCCGCCCGCGAGGACGATGGAGGGGTTCTTCGGGTTCATGTGGGATCAGGCACGCTTTCTTGCAGTCTTCTTGTTCCGGGGGGCTTTCTCCCGCCCTGTGGCCTTGAACTTCAGCATCCGCTTGGGACGGATGGCAGGCGCCATCTGCTCCCTGGCCAGGGAAAGCACCACGCCAATGGCGCAGAGGGACATCAGCAGCGCGGAGCCGCCATAGGAGATGAAGGGCAGGGGTACGCCGATCACCGGCATGAGGCCGGTCACCACGGACATGTTGACAGTGGCCTGGCCCAGGAGCCACACCATGATGGTGCCGGCCAGGACGCGGTGGAAGGTGTCTTCCTGCGCCACCACCACGCGGTAGATGGCCGCGCCGAGGATCGCGAAAAGGATGAGTACGACGACGGTGCCCACCAGGCCGAGTTCCTCGCCGATGATGGCGAAGATGAAGTCGTTGTGGGCCTCGGGGATCCAGCTGTACTTCTGCCGGCTTTGTCCCAGCCCCACACCGAACCAGCCGCCCGAAGCCAGCCCGTAGAGACCGTTGGTGGCCTGGTAGTTGGCGTCGATGCCGTCGGCGCAGGATTCGCCTGTCCACCAGGAGGTGATGCGGCACATCCGGTTGGAGCTGGTGATGGCCATGACTGCCGCACCGGCGGCCCCCAGCAGCCCGGCGATGCCGAAGAAGTAAAGGGGTACGCCCGCGAAGAACAGCGCGGCAGCGGCGATCATCATGATGATCATGGCCGTACCGAGGTCGTTGCCGATCAGCACCAGCCCGATAACGATGACCGCCACCGGGATGGCCGGGACGAAGACGTGCTGCCAGCGCCGGAGCAACTTGCCCTTCATGGCCAGTACTGTGGCCATCCAAAGTGCCAGGGCGAGCTTCGACGCCTCGGAGGGCTGGAAGGTGATGCCGCCGAGGTCGATCCAGTTCTTGTTGCCGTTGACTTCCGCGCCCACCACCTGCACCAGGGCCAGCAGGACCATGGCGGCGATGATTGCGGGCCAGGCGAGGCGCTTGAGCCACACCACGTTGATCCGGGAAAGGACGAACATGGTGAAGATGCCGATGCCCGCGAACATGCCCTGCTTCAGGGCGTCTCCATAGGGCGATTTTCCGGCGGCAATGGATTCCACGCTGGAGGCCGACAGGACCATCATGATCCCGATCGCCGTCAGTGCCAGGGTGGAGCCGAGGATGAGGTAATACGTGGAACCGTTCCGCGACGTTCCGGTGCCTTCGAGGGCTGACCAGAACCTGCGGTAGCCGTTCCTGAGCCGGACCGTGACGGGTGCCGGGCGCTGCGCCTTTGTGGCGGTGGAGCCGGTGCCGGCCGGACGGCCTGGCCGCCCGCTTGGTTGCCGGCGCGTTGGCGTGCTGACCATTCTTACTCCTCGCCGGTCTTGGCCTGCCCTTCCACCAGCCCGCGGACAGCTTCGATGAATGTGTTGCCGCGGTGTGCGTAGGAAGAGAACTGATCCATGGAAGCAGCTGCGGGAGCCATCAGCACAGTATCGCCGGAGCCGGCCAGCTGGGCTGCTGTCGCAACGGCCAGGGACATGACCTGTTCCCCGGCAAGGGGGGAACGGGTACCGGTGGCACCTTCCGCTGCAGCAGTCTGCACCTCTTCAGTGTCACCCGGCGCCGCCGCGATCACGGGGACATCCGGCGCGTGTCGCTGGAGGGCCCCGGCAAGCTCCGAGGAGTCCGTTCCGATCAGTACCACGGCCTTGAGCCGGTGTGCCTGCTCGCGGACCAGGTCGTCGTAGGTGACGCCTTTTGAGAGGCCGCCGGCAATCCAGACGACGTTGGTGAAAGCCGCCAGTGAAGCTGCGGCGGCGTGGGGGTTGGTGGCCTTGGAATCATTGATCCACAGCACGCCTTCGTGGCGGGCTACCGGCTGGATGCGGTGGTCGCCGGGAACGTAGTCGCGGATCCCCTGGCGGACAGCTGCGGCGTCGACCCCGTAGGCACGGACAAGTCCCGCGGCGGCAAGCGCGTTGGCAACCATGTGCCGGGGAGCGATCGGACCAAGGTCTGCCATGGCCGCGAGTTCCGCGGCGCTGTCCCGCCGCTCTTCGATGAAGGCCCGGTCCACCAGGAGGCCCTCCACGACGCCGAGCATGCTGACCGCCGGAGTGACGGTGGTAAAGCCGACGGCACGGCACCCTTCCACGACGTCGGCGTTCTCCACCATGCGCTCGGTTTCGAATTGCTCGGCGTTGTAAATGCAGGCCTTTTGGGTCTGTTCGTAGACCTTGGCCTTATCCGCCAGGTAGGAGTCGTAGGAGCCGTGCCAGTCCACGTGGTCTTCGGCAACGTTGAGGCACACGCTGGCCAGCGGCGACAGGGATTCCGCCCAGTGCAGCTGGAAGCTGGAGAGTTCGACGGCGAACACGTCGTATTCGACGGGTTCCCGGATGGCGTCAAGGATGGGCTTGCCCACGTTGCCCACCGCGATGGCCTTCAGCCCTGCGGCCCGCAGCATGGATTCGGTGAGGCCCACGGTGGTTGTCTTGCCGTTGGTGCCGGTGATGGCCAGCCAGTCGGCGGTCTTGCGTCCCTCGCGCTGGCGGACCCGCCAGGCAAGTTCGACGTCGCCCCAGACCGGGATGTGTGCACGGGCTGCTGCAGCCAACAGTGCCTGGTCCGGACGCCAGCCCGGCGAGGTGACGATCAGTTCCGGCAGTTCACCGTCGATCCGCGGAATGCGGGTAACAGCTTCTTCGCCAAGAAGGACATCGGCGGCACCGACGATTTTCAGGGTGTCTGCTGAGGCCTTGGCGGTGTCGCTGGTGGCGGCGTCGACCACCACTACCCGGGCGCCCAGTTCGATCAGCGTGTCCGCGGCGGCAAAGCCGGAGACGCCGATGCCGGTGACTGCCACGCGCAGCCCGGACCAGTCAGAGTCCCAGGTAACGAGGTTTTCCAGGCGGGGGGAAACGGTCACAGCAGCACAACCCATTCAGCGTAGAAGATACCCAGCCCGACGGCGACGAAGAGGCCGCCAAGGATCCAGAACCTGACCACCACCGTGACTTCGGCCCAGCCTTTGAGTTCGAAGTGGTGCTGCAGGGGTGCCATTTTAAAGACCCGTTTGCCGCCGGTGGCTTTGAAGTAGCCCACCTGGATGATGACGGAGAGGGTGATGAGGACGAAGAGTCCGCCAATGATGCCCAGCAGGAGTTCGGTGCGCGAGAGGATCGCGAACCCGGCAATGGCACCACCGATCGCCAGGGAGCCGGTGTCGCCCATGAAAATCTTGGCCGGAGAAGTGTTCCACCAGAGGAAGCCCACCAGGGCTGCGCTCATGATGGCCGCCAGCAGGGCGAGGTCCAGGGGGTCGCGGACGGAGTAGCAGCCGCTGCCGGCTTCCCGCGGCGAACCGCAGGCCTGGTTGCTCTGCCAGATTCCCATCAGGGTGTAGGCGCCGAAGACCATGACGGAGGCGCCGGCCGCCAGCCCGTCCAGGCCGTCGGTGAGGTTGACGCCGTTGGTGGCGGCAGTGACGATCAGGTTGGACCAGACCACGAAGAGGATGGCCCCGAGGACGGTCCCCCCGAAGGCGAGGTCGAGCCAGGGCAGGTCACGGACCAGCGAGATCTTGGTGGAGGCGGGTGCGAGCCCGGATTCGTCCGGAAAGTTCAGTGCCAGTACGGCGAAGATAACGCCGACGGCGGCCTGCAGGATCAGTTTGGCCTTGGCGTCCAGGCCCAGGCTTCGCTGCCGCGAGATTTTGATGAAGTCGTCGAGGAACCCGACGAGGCCCATGCCCACCATGAGGAACAGCAGGATCAGGGCGGAGGCGGACGGCCCCGGGGAATCCGGGTTCATCAGGAACATGATGAGGTGTGTGAGCCCGTAGCTGAGCAGGACGGCGGCCACCACCACGGTGCCGCCCATGGTGGGCGTTCCGCGCTTGGTGTGGTGGGACGTGGGTCCGTCGTCGCGGATGAACTGGCCGTAGCCGCGGCGGACCAGCAGCCTGATGAACAGCGGCGTTCCGACGAGGGCACAAAGCAGGGCCAGCCCGGCGCCGATCAAAAGTGCAATCACAGCAGTGTGCTCCTTTCATCGGCGTTCAGGGGGGTTTGTGGGGGTAATGCTATCCGATCGCCCAGATGGCGCAGGCCCACGCTGTTGGAGGACTTGAAGAGGACCAGATCGCCCGGCTGGAGTTCGGCATTGAGGAGTTCATAGGCCTCCTCAGGAGTTTCGGCGAACAGGCATTCGTCGCCCCAGGAGCCTTCCTGGACAGCTGAGACATACAGGGCCCGCGCCTCCCGGCCCACCACCACCAGCCTGGAGATGTTGAGCCGGACCACCTGCGTGCCCACGGCGGTGTGCTCCCGGATCGAGTCGGCACCGAGTTCAAGCATGGCGCCAAGCACCGCCCAGGTGCGCCTGCCGCGCCCCAGGTCGGCGAGCGTGCGCAACGCCGCCCGCATGGATTCGGGATTGGCGTTGTAGGCATCGTTGATCACCGTGACGCCGTCCGCACGTTCGGTGCGTTCCATCCGCCAGCGGCTCACCGCGCCCTGGCGGCTCAGGCCGGCGGCGATGTCTGCGCCGGACATGCCGGCTGCGAAGGCCGCAGCCGCCGCGGCGAGCAGGTTGCCGGTGTGGTGGGACCCGATGAGCTTGCTGGCCACGTGGTGCGGGCCGTCACCACCGGGCAGCTGGAGGTCGAATTCCGGGTTGCCCTGTTCGTTGGTGTCGGCACCAAGGGCCTGCACGGCGGCTCCGTCGCGTCCTTCAGCGCTGAAGCCGAGCACGGCGGCCGCGGTGCGGCTGCGCATGGCGGCCACCCTGTCGTCGTCGAGGTTGATGATCGCGGTCCCGTCGGCGGAGAGGCCTTCAACCATCTCCCCCTTGGCGAGGGCGATGTTCGCCACTCCCCCGAATTCGCCGGCGTGGGCTGTGCCGACGGCCAGGACCACGCCAATGTCCGGCTTCACCATGTCGGCGAGGTACCGGATGTGCCCGATCCCGGTTGCTCCCATTTCGATCACGAGATAGCACGTGCCCTCGTCCGCCTGAAAGACGGTCAGCGGGACGCCCACCTCGCCGTTGTAGGAACCTTTCGGCGCCACCGTTGAGCCCTGGGAGGCGAACAGCCCCGCCAGGAGGTCCTTGGTGGTGGTCTTGCCTGCCGAGCCGGTGATGCCGACGACGGTGAGTACCTGGCCCGCTGCGGCGCGGGCGGCACGGATGCGCCTTACGGCCTCCGCGGCCAGTGCACCCATGGCAAGGACGGCGTCTTCCACCAGTACAGATGGGTAGGAGCTGCCGTCAGGCCTGGCCACCGGGCGCTCCACGAGAGCCAGGACGGCGCCGGATTCGAACGCTGCAGCGATGAAGTCATGCCCGTCAGCGTGTTCTCCGGGCTTGGCCACGTACAGCGAGCCCGGTGTGGTTTCGCGGGAGTCCGTCACTACCGATGTAGGCGTGATTCCGGGATCGGCGTCCAGGCGCCCCTTGGTGATGTCGGCGATTTCGGCCGCAGTAAAAGCAATCATCTCGGTCTAGGACTCTATCCGGTCGTCTTGGAGAACGTTGAATCCCCTGGCTGTCAAGGCGCTGCGCAGTTCCACGCGGTCGTCAAGGGCAAGATTGACGCCTTTGACTTCCTGCCAGACTTCATGGCCGCGTCCGGCCACAAGGATGCTGTCCAGCGGGCCTGCGAGCTCCACTGCGCGTCGGATGGCTTCATCGCGGGGGAAGACCTCCAGGATCTCGCAGGGCAGCGCGTCGCTGCTCCGCGCGTCTTCCGCACCTGCCAGGACGTCGGCGCGGATGGCAGCTGCGTCCTCGTCGTGGGGGTCGTCGTCAGTGATGATGACAGTGTCCGCCAGGCGGGCGGCCACCGCGCCCATGGCGGGGCGCTTGCCCTGGTCGCGCTGGCCGGTGGCACCGAAGACGACGATCAGCCGGGAGCCCGGCGCCGGCGGGCGGACGGCTTCGAGGGCACGGGCCAGCGCATCGGTGTTGTGGGCGAAGTCGACGACGGCGGCCGGCTGCTCGGCGACGAGTTGCATGCGTCCGGGGACGGCAACGGCGAACGGGTCGGCCGTGTCCAGGGCGACCTGAAGCACGGCGGGGTCCACACCGCCGGAGAGGACCATGACCGCCGCCAGTGCGGCGTTGGCGACGTTGAAGCTGCCGGGCAGCCCGGTGTGCAGGCGCAGTTCTGCGCCGTCGGGGCCTTTGAGGGTGAACGAGGTGCCGAGGACCCGGGGTTCTGTGGCGGCCACCGCCCAGTCTGCGGCTGTCTGCCCGTCCGTGCTGAGGGTGGTGACCGGGATGCCGGCGGTGCCGGCCAGGCGGCGGCCCCACTCGTCGTCGACCGTCACTACTGCCCTGCGGGCGCGCGCCGGTGTGAAGAGGTCGGCTTTGGTGGCGAAGTAGTCATCCATGGTGCCGTGAAGGTCCAGGTGGTCCTGCGTCAGGTTGGTGAAACCGGCCACGTCAAACAGCACGCCGTCCACGCGCTGGTATGAGATGGCGTGCGAGGAAACCTCCATGGCTGCCGCCCCCAGTCCCCGTTCGCGCATGAGTGCGAGCAGCCCGTGCACTTCGGTCGATTCGGGGGTGGTCAGCAGGCTTGGAATGGGCTCCGTGCCGGCGAGGATCTCGATGGTGCCGATCAGGCCGGACCGGGTGCCGAGGGCGCGCAGCAGTGAGTTGATGAAGTAGGTGGTGGTGGTCTTGCCGTTGGTGCCTGTCACTCCGAACAGCGTGAAGTCCTCGTCGGCGCCGTCGGTGCTGCCGTAGATGGCCGCGGAGAGCGGGCCCACCACGTTGCGGGGTTTGTCCACCACGAGGACCGGCACCGGGGTGTCATTGCCCAGCGCCAGCAGGCGCGCACCGGCGTCGTCGGTCAGGACGGCCACCGCCCCTGCTTCCAGGGCCTGTGCCACGAAGTCCGCACCGTGGCGGGACGCTCCGGGAAGGGCGACGTACAGGTCTCCGGCTTCGACGGCCCGGGAGTTCAGGGTGATTCCCGTTACCGTGACGCCTGCTGCATGTCCGGGAACTGCGACGCCTACGGCGACGCCGATGCTCTCCAGCCGGACCGGTTCGACGGCGGCGGGCCGGAACCTGGCTTTGCTGGCAGGAGCGGCCGGAACGGCGCTGCTGTGGGACGGCGTGAACTCTGACAAGGAATCTCCGATGGTGCTAGTGGACCGTGCCCGGCTGTGGCCGCAGCGGGCGCTGCTGCAGCGTGGTGGCGCCGGGGTGCTACTTGGCGAACTGGGGCAGCCTGGCCGGTTCGCCGGTGGACGGCTGGACGTTGTAGGTCCGCAGTGCCTGGCTCATGACCGACCGGAAGACCGGCCCGTTGGTAATCCCGTAGATGCTGCCCTTGGGCCGCTGGAGTACCACCTCAACAATAAACCGCGGATCATCCATCGGCGCCATGCCCACCATGGAGGCGGTGTAGCCGCAGAAACCGGACTTGCCGTCGTCGCAGGGCGATTCCGAGGTGCCGGTCTTGGCACCGACCCGATAGCCGTCGATGGAGGCATCCTTGATCTGGCCCTCGGTGACGGCGCTTTCCAGGATGTCCTGGACCTGCTGGGCGGTGCTGTCAGAAACAACCTGGGTGGCGGGTGCTGCCGGTACCTTTTCCTCGGTTCCGTCGGGGGAAACATACGAGTCGATCAGTCGCGGCTGGAGCATCACCCCGTTGTTGGCCACTGACTGGAAGGCCCGCACGGTCTGGAGGGTGGACTGTGAAACCCCCTGGCCGAAGAGGACGGTGAATTCCTGCCGCCCGTCCCACTGGTCTGCGGGGGTCAGAATTCCGGAGGCGGTAGCGGGGAGCCCGATGTCCGGGGCCTCGCCAATGCCGAACTTCTGCAACCAGTCATGGCGCTGGTCCTTGCTCAGGGCCTGGCCGGCCATCACGGTGCCCGTGTTCATGGAGTAGCCCAGGATACCCGCGAGGGTGCGCTTCTCGGTGCCGTGTGAAAAGGAGTCGGTAAACGTTTGGCCGTTGACCGTATACGAGGGTGGCAGCGTGTATTCGCTGAGCGGGTTGGCCTTGCCCTCCTCGATCAGGGCCGCTGCGGTCAGCATCTTCTCCACCGAACCCGGCTCGTAGGCTGCGGTAACGGCGCGGACGCCGCGGTCCTTGGCCGCCACGAGGCCCGGGTTGTTCGGATCCGGGGAGTTGGTGTCCGCCATGGCCACCAGGTTGCCGGTCTTGACGTCCATCACAATGATGACGCCCCATTCGGCGCTGAGCTTGTCCGCCTGGCTTTGGATGGCCTGCTGCGCAAAGTACTGGAGGTCGGAGTTGATGGTGAGCTTGACGTTCTTGCCGTCCTGCGGTGCGGTCAGCTCGTCCACGCCCACCGGAATCCGGAGTCCGTCGGCCCCGATTTCGAACAGGCGCTTGCCATCCGACCCCTTCAGGAGGGCGTCCTGCGTCTGTTCGATTCCGGCCTGTCCGCTGCCACCCTCCTGCAGGAAGCCGATGATGCCGCCCGCCACGGAGCCGTTGGGGTAAACGCGCTTGCTGACGCCTTCGGTCACGATGCCGGGCACCTGGAGTTTGGAAATGCGGTCCTCGACGTCCGGCTTTACGTCCTTGGCCACGATGTAGTAGCGCGACTCACCGGTAACGGCTTTGACGATGGCGTCCTTGTCCATGCCAAGGACAGCTGCCAGCTCGGTGAGGCCCTGGTCGCGGCTGACCTCGACGAGTTTTTCCTTACCGTCTACATTATCCAGGCGCCGGTAGGTCTCGGTCTTTGTATTGAGCTGCTGGTCCACCACCACGTTGTAGCGGATCACACTGTTTGCCAGGACCGTGCCGTTGGCGTCCAGGATACTGCCGCGCTCGGCAGGCAGGACCGTTTCTGTCATCCGCTTGTTGAGGGCGGCTTCAGCCATGCCACCGACGTCCAGGCCCTGTACCAGGAACAGCTTTCCGCCAACCACCAGCAGGAGCGTGAGCATGATGCCCAGGCCCAGGCGCAACCGCCTGGTGGGGTTGGGCGCTTTGCCGTTCGCTGCCTTACCGGTCCTCTGCGCCACTGATCTTCCTTGCTGTTCGTCCCTCGTGCCTGCCAGTCCCGCTCTTACTGTCCGGGCACCTTTTGCTGCGGTGCGGGAACCGTGCCGCCGTTAAGTTCTGCCGCTGAGGCCTGGCGGGCGGGCGCTGCCGCTGCGGGCGCCTCAGCGGCAGGCGCCGCTGCGGCGGGCGGGGTTTCTGCCGCCGGTTTGCGGCTTGCCAGGGGTTCACCCGTTGAGGCCGGCGGCACGACGATCAGCTGCCCGGGGACGGCCGGGGCAGGAATGACGGCACCTTCAGTGGCGCCCTTCACTGCCGGCGTGGCCTTGCCAGTGACGGACAGCGTGGAAAGGTCAATCTGGCCCTTGACGGTTGAAGCCACCATTCCCAGGTCCTTGGCCTTGGCCGCAAGGTTCTGCGGGGCCTCGAAATTCTGCACCTGCTGGGTGAGGTCCTGGTTCTGCTTGGTCAGCGTGCTTTGCTTGGCGCGCAGTTCAACCAGCTGGTACTGCGCAGTGGATACCGAGATATTCAGGACCAGGACTGCCACCAGTGCTACCGCAAGCATGGCGAAGCAGAGGACGACGAAAGGCGCACGCCGCTTGCGGGGCATGCTGCGCACCACGGACAGCGGGGTACGGCTCTTCCGTTCCTCGCGCTGCGCCGGATTGCCGGGAGCGGCGGGAAAGTTCTTGACGGCAGCGGTGCTCATGCAGCTCTCCTGGCTCTGATTCGTTCCGCCGCACGGAGCCTGGCTGAGGCGGCACGGGGGTTCTCGGCGATTTCGACGGCGGTGGGCACCTCGGTGCCCTTGGTCACGATCTTGAGTTCGGGTTTATGCTCTTCCAGTTCCACCGGAAACCCGAGTGGGGCGGAGGACTTGGAGCGGCCTTGGAGGACGGCCTTGACGATCTTGTCCTCCAGGGAGTGGTAGGACATGACCACGATTCGCCCGCCCATGCCCAGCGCATCCACGGCGGCCGGGACGGCGCGCTCCAGGACGTCGAGCTCCTCGTTGACTTCGATCCGCAACGCCTGGAAGGTCCGCTTGGCCGGATGTCCACCGGACTTGGCAGCTCCGGCAGGGACGACTGACCGGATCTGCTCCACCAGCTCTCCGGTGGTGGTGAATGGCTTCCCGCCACGTGCAGCGACGATTCGGTTCGCGATGCGGCCAGCGAACTTCTCCTCGCCCCACTTCCGGATGATCCGGACCAGCTCTTCCTCGCTGTACGTGTTGACGACGTCAGCAGCAGTCTGCCCGCGGCTGGTGTCCATCCGCATGTCCAGGGGAGCGTCGAAGGAGTAGGCGAAGCCGCGCTCCCGTTCGTCAAGCTGGAGCGACGAAACGCCAAGGTCCATCAGGATGCCGGAAATTTCGGTTACGCCGAGGTCCGCGAGGACTTCGGGGATTTCGTCGTAAACGGCGTGGACCAGGTCCGTCCTCGCGCTGAACGGTGCAAGCCGCTCCCCCGCAAGGGCGAGTGCTTCCTCGTCACGGTCGATGCCGATCAGGTGAAGGTCCGGGAACCGCTGGAGCATGGCTTCGGAGTGCCCGCCCATACCCAGCGTGGCATCGATGACGATCGGGGCCCTGCCCTGCTGCCGTGCAGCTTCGAATCCGGGGGCCAACAAATTGATGCACCGGTCCCGCAGGACCGGCACATGGCGTTCGGACGTTGGCTTCGGTTGTTCGTTCATGCCTCGTCCTTTCTCGCCGTTGTGGTAGCTGCTTTTCGTTTCCGGGATCAGATCCCCATCCGTACCTACCGTCCCGCCTGCCTGGCTCCGGGGAAGTGAGTCAGGTTGGCTGGCCGATCGGCCGGCTGGAGATCTCATCCAGGAAACTTCCTGCGTGAAACTCCTGCGTACCGCTCCGGGATTCAGAGAATGCCCGGAATGGGATCGTCCGTTTCAGAGAAGGCTGTTTCCTTCTCCGCGAGGTATTCATTCCAGGCCTGGGCGTCCCAGATCTCGGCACGGGAGCCTGCGCCGATGACGGCCAGTTCCCTTCCGAGTCCTGCGTACTCCCGGAGCGCGGGAGGAATTGTCACGCGCCCCTGCTTGTCAGGTACCTCGTCAGAGGCCCCAGAGAGAAAGACACGGATATAGTCACGTGCCTGCTTGGAGGAGATTGGCGCCTCCCGCATCTGCTCGTGGACCCGTGCAAATTCCTTCTCGCTGAAGACGTAGATGCAACGTTCCTGGCCCCTTGTGAGCACCAGCCCGCTAGCCAGTTCCTCACGGAACTTGGCGGGGAGAATGATCCGTCCCTTCTCGTCCAGGCGCGGCGAGTGAGTGCCCAGAAACACTGGCCCACCGCCTGTCCGATATCAGGAAATGCACATCCCCTATGTTGCAACCACCCTCTTATGTCCTCCACATTACTCCACTTTCCCCCACAGTCAACGCAAAATCGGGCGTGGTGAACCGCGAAATTGGGATATCGGCCGCGGAATGGCGCCATTTTCTGCGGGTGGTGGGAAGTGGAGTGGATTTCCAGGGCGCAGCGGGAAGCGGAAAGCCGGCAACTGCGTGAAATGGCCGCTAACAGCGTTAAACAGGAAAAGACCCGCCGCAGCGGGTCTTTCTGTTGTTCGCTCCCCTGCCGGGGAGCGAAGTGGAGGCTCCGGGTGAGGCCCGGTTACCGGTAAGCCCTAGGGCTCACCGCGCCGGCGCTCGTCCCAACGCTCCTCAAGGTTGCTCATGAAGGAACTCCGCGGTTTGCCCGGCTTGCCGGTACTGCCCTTGGCGCCATCCTTTGCTGCCGCGGAACTGCGCATCGTCGCAAAGTACACGCCACCGCCCATGACGATAAATCCGAGGACACCGACGAAGATGCTCTGCAGCGTGACGCCAACCAGCAGCAGGAACACGCCTGCCAAGGCACCGAGGACGCCGATCACCACATGCCTGGTTGACCACGAACGCCCGGGGTCCGACCCCATGGAGTTCGCAAACTTCGGGTCGTCCTCGTGAAGCTGCTTCTCCAACTGCTCAAGCAGCTTCTGTTCGTGCTCCGACAGCGGCATCACGACCTCCTTCGTAGGCCAACGTCCGGGCTGGTCCCAGAAATTACTCCTGCACCCTTAACGGCTGGTGCGCCTGTTCGGTTCCCGTCTTCCCGCCTGGGCGGGAAGTTGAACCGGGCGCACAGCCGCCGAAGCGGAA
The DNA here is from genome assembly GCF_001423525.1 of Arthrobacter sp. Leaf137. Lineage (GTDB taxonomy): Bacteria > Actinomycetota > Actinomycetes > Actinomycetales > Micrococcaceae > Arthrobacter. The sequence goes on from NZ_LMOI01000004.1 coordinate 57,254, forward strand.
GTATGTCCAAAACGGTCCGGCAGTAGTCCAATCACTCAAAAACTATGTATCTCTAAGGATAGTTTGTTGCGGTCCGTTCTGAAAGACGGCGATTTCTTCCGAAACACGGGAACGGCCGCTTTTTGGTCCGTTTTAGCCCGCACCGTTTCCCGGTTCCATCAGACGGGCCGGAAGGACCGACTTGGAGCCGAATTTTCGAGTGACCTCGTCCAGGACCTGCTCTGCGGCGCGCCAGTTCTCATCCCGCCGGTCGATGGTGAGCTGCACCGAGGTTGTTGCCGTGTCCTCCAGCTGCTCGGCCCGCACCCCCACCAGCCGGACGGACATGGCACGGTGCCCGACTGACTCCAGCAACTGGACCGCCACAGCATAGATCAGCTGTGCACTGTCAACGGGAGCCTGCAGCGTGCGGCTGCGGGTAATGGTGGAAAAGTCCGCAAAGCGCAGTTTCAGGGCCACGGTCCTTGCCACCATGCCGGAGCTTCGCAGGCGTCCGGCCGTGCGGTGCGACAACCGAAGGAGCTCGCGGTGGAGGAGGGCGTCATCGGAGGTGTCAACCGCAAAAGTCTCTTCAGCTCCGATGCTCTTTTCCAGCCGCACGGGCGTAACCGGCCTGGGGTCGATGCCCCAGGAAAGCCGGTGCACGTGCTCACCCCCGGCGCCGAGCATCCGGCGGAGAGTGGAGACGGGAGTGGCAGCCACATCCGCCACCGTCCGGATTCCCATTCGTGCCAGGACTTCAGCTGTCTTTGCCCCCACACCCCACAGCGCTCCCACCGGCAGGCTGTGCAGATACGGCACGGTTTGATCGGGGCCGATAAGCAGCAGGCCGTCCGGTTTGCAGCGGGTGGAGGCGATTTTCGCCACGAACTTCGATTCGGCGATGCCCACAGATGCCGTGATGCCGAGCTCGGAAGCGACCCGGCGCCGAATGAGTTCACCGATTTCCCTCGGGGGGCCCAGCCTGCGGATCGCTCCGGTGACGTCCAGGAAGGCTTCATCAACGCTGAGCGGCTCCACCAGTTCAGTCACGGATTCGAAGATGGCCATCAGCTGGGCCGAGACCTCGTAGTACAGCTTGTGCCGCGGTTCGATGATGACAGCCTGCGGGCACATCCGGGCGGCGACGGCCATGGGCATGGCTGACTTAACGCCAAAGGCGCGCGCCTCATAGGAGCCGGACAGGACCACTGAGCGCTCCCCCGGAAAGCCGACGATCACTGGCTTGCCGCGAAGTTCGGGGCGTGTCCGCAGTTCGACCGAGACGAAGAAGGCGTCCATGTCCACGTGCATGATGCACTTCCGCCTGCCGCCCGGAAGGCGTGCTGCGGCTGGCTGGTTTCTAGCGTCGGGCCCCACGGCTGCAATCCTATCCGTAGGTACTGACTAAACTGGAGGCTGAATCCGGCATCAACACCAGGAGGAAAGTCCCTGTGACGGTCATTGGAAACTTCAAACCGGCTGGCCTGGCCGTTCTTGCCGCAGGTGCGGCACTGGCCCTGGCAGCCTGCAGCCCGGCCCCGTCACCGGCACAGCCGTCACCATCCTCCCCCGCCACTGTGCCTGCAACTGCACATGCGACTACTACTGCGTCGGCCAGCCCCAGCGCCTCGCCCAGCACCTCAGCTACGGTGGGGGCCCTCGTTGACGGCTTCCCGCAGCAACTCCTCCCCCTGATGCCGAACGCGACCGTTGTATCCAGCAGCTTTGACAAGTCGTCCGCGCCCGCAACCGCCGCCCTGGTGGCGACAGTCGCCGGGCCCACGTCCGCCGTCGTCGACTTCTACACGAAGGCGCTGGAAGCGCAAGGCTTCAAAGCGGTGCCCGGTGACGCCGTCGGGGCCGTGGCCTCCAAGGACTTTGTCCGCGGTGACAGCGAGACTGTTAACCTCTCGGTGGTTGAGGCGTCCGGAGTGGCGACTTTCACTATCGGCGCCAACGTGGCTGCTGAGTCCGCCAAGTGACGGGCGCCGAGCAGCTAAGGAACGAACAGGCCGACTTTGTGGCTTCGGTGGCCGGGGAATTGACTGGTTTCCTCACCTCCCGCCAGGGGATCATGTCCGGCATCTCCCCGGACATCGACCCCATCATGGGGTCAATTTCGAACCTCGTCACCGGCGGTAAGCGCCTGCGCGCCCTGATGTGCTACTGGGGCTGGCGCGGGGCGGGCGGAGACGCCGGCGCCGCTGAGGTGGTGGCGGCAGGTGCAGCCCTCGAACTCTTCCAGGCCGCCGCCCTGATCCATGACGACATCATCGACCGCTCGGATACCCGCAGGGGCGGACCCAGCGTCCACCGCAGGTTCAGCCAACTCCACGAAGCCCAGGGCTGGGCCCTGGACAGCGGGCGGTTCGGGCAGGCAGCAGCAATCCTCGCCGGCGACCTGTGCCTGTCCTTCAGCGAAGAGGCATTCACGGATATCGGCGAACGGGCGGCTTCGGGCAGCCGGGCACGATTGATCTTCAACCTCATGCGGGCGGAAGTCATGGCGGGGCAGTACCTGGACATCCTGGAAGAGGTGGCCGGCCCGGTCCGCGACCGCGCGGGCGCCGTCAGCCGTGCGCAGTCGATCATCAGGTTCAAAAGCGCCAAGTACTCCACGGAGCACCCCCTGGCCCTGGGCGGCGCCCTGGCCGGCGCCACCAACGATCTTCTGCGCGGCTATTCAGCGTTCGCCCTTCCCTTGGGCGAGGCATTCCAGCTTCGCGACGACGTCCTGGGCGTTTTCGGGGACCCCCTCACCACCGGGAAACCGGCCGGAGATGACTTGCGCGAGGGCAAGCGCACGGTACTCGTGGCGCTGGCCCTGGACCAGGCTTCTCCGGCCGAGTCCGCCTTCATCGATTCCAGGCTGGGAAGTCCGGAACTGGACGACGGGGACGTCCAGGAGATCCGCCGGATCATCGAAGACTCAGGAGCGCTGCAGGCCACCGAAGTGCTGATTGGTGAATACGGCAACGCGGCCTACGGGGCCCTCGAGGCGCTGCAGCTGGATGAGCTGCCCAAGACCGCACTCAGGAGGCTGGCCGAGGCTACCGTCAGCCGGGCCTCCTGAGGACAGCAGTTACCAGGCCAGCGTCTGCGCCCTGCGCCGGATCTCGGTCTTCCGCCCCTCACGCAGGGCGTCAATCGGCCGGCCGCGCAGCGACTCGTCCGGAGTGAAAAGCCATGTGATCAGGTCTTCGTCGGAATAGCCGGCGTCGGCCAGCACCACAATGGTGCCTTTAAGGCTGTCCACCACCTGGCCGTCCTGGAGGAATTCTGCCGGTACTGAGCGGATATTCCGTTCGCCCACACGCGCAGCCACGAGGGCACGCTCATCAATAAGGCCATGGACCCTGGTAATGGAAACATTCAGCAATTGGGCGACATCGGGGAGGGGCAACCATTCGCCCACGAGGTTTTCTACGTTACTCACGAATCAAGGTTGCCACGGTGCGCGGTCCGGCGCCTAGTCGATTCATGCGCCCAGTGCTCCTGCCCTGCGGACACTCCGAAATTCTTCCTTACGGCAAAAGCGCGAATTCTTGTGCTAACCGCGAATTCATGAGAGATTCTCACTGTTCACACTCGTAACAAAGATCACTCGAGTAACAGTAGTATCAAGCACTAATGCGGCACCCCCGTCCGCACCCGCAGTTGAGAAGAGGATCCCTTACATGACGATGTCCCGCTCGCCGAAGCAGCCCCCCAGGCCGAGCTTGCCGATGATTGCTGCGACGACGGCGGCACTGCCGGCGGTTGTCCTGTCGTCCCTGGCCCTCGCACAGCCGGCCACGGCCCAGCAGCCGGCCAAATCACTCCCCGCGACCCTGACCGCGGCGATGAACGCGCAGGCGGCAGCCAAGGCCACGGCAACGGTCATTCCGGCCTCGTCCGTTTCCACCACGATTCCGGCGGCCTTTAAACCGGCACAGAATTCTGCGCCTGCCGAATATACAGTCGCCCGCGGAGACACCATCAGCGCCATCGCCGGAAAATTCAACCTGAACACCGGGGAAGTGCTCAGGCTGAACAATCTGCAGGCGAGCACCATCATTTACCCGGGGCAAAAGATCAAGCTGTCCGGCAGTCCTGCCGCAGCAGCCCCGGCCCCCGCCGCGCCGGCCGCTGCGCCCGCTTCGGCCGCCGGTGCCACCTACACCGTCAAGCCAGGTGACACGTTGGGCGCCATCGCCGCCCGGCACAACGTGAGCCTTGGGGATGTCTTCAGCTGGAACAACCTCAACATGAGGTCCATCATCTACCCCGGCCAAAAGATCAAGGTGGGCGCCGGTTCGCAGGCACCTGCTGCCCCCGCGGCGGCAGCGGCACCGGCGGCCTCACTCGCCAACACCTCAGCCCCGCAGGCTCCGGCGGCGGGCTCCTACACCGTCAAGGCGGGCGACACCCTCTCAGCCATCGCATCGCGCCATGGGGTGAAGCTGCCCGAACTGCTTTCCGCGAACGGGCTGAACCTCGGCTCCATCATTTACCCGGGCAACAAACTGAACGTCCCCGGCTCAGGCTCGCAGCCTGCTGCTGCGCAGCCGGCAGCGCCCGCAGCCCCGCTGGTACCGAGTTCCTTCCTTGGGTTCACCTACCCGCCGGCAGTGGTGAGCTCCGCGAATGAGAACAAGGCACTGCTGAATGCTTCCCCGGTCCCGTCCCGGGCAGAGATGCAGAACATCGTGGCAGACACCGCCCGCCGCATGGGTGTTGAGCCGTCACTGGCCCTGGCGTTCGCCTACCAGGAGTCCGGCTTCAACCAGCGCGCGGTCTCCCCCGCCAATGCCATCGGAACCATGCAGGTTATCCCCAGCTCCGGCCAGTGGGCCTCGGACCTGGTGGGCCGCAAACTGAACCTGCTCGATCCCTACGACAACGCCACGGCAGGAGTTGCGATCATCCGCCAGCTGCTGGCTACCAGCAAGGACCGGGATACGGCGATCGCAGGCTACTACCAGGGCCAGTATTCGGTAAGCAAGTACGGGATGTACGACGACACGAAGGCCTATGTGGCGGCCATCAAGGCACACCAGAAGAACTTTGGCTAAAGCCTTGGCCGGCCCGGTGTGACCGGGCCGGCAGCAGCTGATGGAACGGGTTCGGGCCGGTTGACGGCCCGGACCCGTTCCATTGCAACTAGGATCGGAGGGTGCAGGAAAACGTGTCTGACCCCCTTGTAGGAACGCTGGTGGATAACCGCTACGCCATCAGGTCCAAGCTGGCGCGGGGCGGCATGTCCACTGTGTACCTTGCCGAGGACCAACGGCTGGAACGTGATGTGGCCCTGAAAGTGCTGCATCCCCACTTCTCCGCCGACGAAAGTTTCCTGGGCAGGCTGGGCCGTGAAGCCAAGGCCGCCGCGAAGCTGTCCCATCCCCACGTGGTGGGTGTCCTCGATCAGGGCAACGACGGCCACACGACGTATCTGGTGATGGAGTACATCAAGGGACACACCCTGCGGGACGTCATCACTGACAAGGGCGCCCTGCCGCCACGGCTGGCGCTGGCCCTGATCGATCCGGTGGTGGAAGGCCTTGCGGCAGCGCACGCAGCCGGTTTTATCCACCGGGACGTCAAACCCGAGAATGTCCTCATCGCCGACGACGGCCGGATCAAGGTGGGAGACTTCGGCCTTGCCCGGGCCGTGACGACGTCCACCAGCAGCGGGGCGCTGATCGGAACGGTTGCCTACCTCTCCCCCGAGTTGGTTTTGGGCCGGCCCGCCGATGCCCGCAGTGACGTTTACTCCGTTGGCATCATGCTTTACGAAATGCTGACCGGCAAGCAGCCCTTCGGCGGAGACGTTCCCATTCAGGTGGCCTACCAGCACGTTAACAGCACGGTGGGTCCGCCGTCCGCGCTCGTTCCGGGCCTGGCAGCTGAAGTGGATGAACTCGTACAGTGGTGCACCGCAAACGATCCCGAGAACCGTCCGGTTGATGGAAGCGCACTGCTGCAGGAACTCCGCCATATCCGCACCAACCTGACAGACTCCGAACTCGACCTGCAGCCACCGGCAGCGCTGGGAGCCTCCCCTCACGGCATGCCCGGGTTCACGGGGCTGCCCGGCGCAACGGATCCCTCCGCCGGGCCCAGCCATACAGAGTTCATCCCGCACATCAGCAATCAGACGTCCGTCATGCCCGCCGGCCGTCCCCTGCCGCCTCCCTTCCAGCCGGCAGGCCACGTCACGGCCGCCCGCAACCCGACGCCGGCACCCCGCACCGGCCACACCCTCACCCCGCCCGGCGAAGACGAGAGTCCGGCCTGGGCCCCGGTTCCCCCGGCGTTGAGCAAGCGGGCCCAGCGCAAGGCGGAAAAGGACGATGAAAGGGCCCGCGCACGGGCTGCAGCAACACCGGCCCGAAGCCTGCGTGAAGGCAGCCCACGGCGGAGGGGCATTCTCTGGATCATCGTCCTGGTCATTGCTGCGCTGCTTGCCACCGGAGCCGGCTGGTTCTTCGGGATGGGGCCGGGTGCAGCGGCAGCCATACCGGCGGTGGCCAACAGGACCGTAGCGGAGGCTCAGCAACTGCTGAGCGATGAAGGATTCCGTTCGACCACCAGCGACGTCTTCGACGATGCCGTTCCTTCAGGCCGGGTGGTAGGCAGCGACCCGCAGGCGGGAGCGGAGATCCGCAAGTTCCAGCCGGTTTCACTGCTCGTATCGAAGGGCCCCCAGCTTTATCCCCTGCCGGAACTGACGGCCGGCTCCCTCGACGAGGCCAAAAACGCCCTCAACGCCGCCGGAATGGCGCTGGGCAAAGTAACCGAACAGTTTGATGAAGGGACCTCGGCGGGAACCGTGCTCTCCCAGGATCCTGCAGCCGGTACTCCTGCCCGGCGGGGCACTGCGGTGGCAATGGTTGTCTCCAAAGGCCCCGAGCCCATTGCCGTCCCCTCAGTGGTGGGGAAGGCGGAGAACCAGGCCGTTGACGCCATCGAGGCAGCAGGCCTGAAGGCGGAGGTCGCCAAGGACGAGGTCTTCGACAGGAAGGTCCCCGAAGGCGCCGTGGTCAGCCAAAGTCCTGCCAACGGGACGTTGACCCGCGGCGGAACGGTCACCTTGACCATTTCGAAGGGTCCCCGGATGGTGGAGGTCCCAAGTTATATCGGCAAGCAGGCCGGGGAGGCCGAACAAGCTTTGCGGAAGCTTGGATTCGAGGTCCGTCTTAACAAGGTCCTGGGCGGATTCTTCGGCACCGTCAGGGACCAGGATCCAGTGGACACCGAAGTTCCTGAAGGGTCCGTCATCACCCTGACAGTGGTGTAGGCCGGGTAGTGCAGGAGGGGCGCCTCGCGGTGCCCCTCCTGCAGCGCCGTCGCAGCGCGGAAAACGCGCGGCCCACGGGGTTCCAGTCAGTTTTTGGCGAGTGCCCCGGCCACCAGGAAGGCCATTTCGAGTGACTGCATGTGGTTCAGGCGGGGATCGCAGACAGACTCGTAGCGGTCCAGGAACGCGTCCTGGTCGATCGGGTCCGCGCCGCCCAGGCACTCCGCAACGTCGTCACCGGTCATCTCGGCGTGCAGGCCGCCCGGTACCGTGCCCAGGGCGTGGTGCACCTCGAAGAAGCCGCGCACCTCGTCGATGACATCGTCGAAGTTGCGGGTCTTGTACCCGTTCGGTGAGGTGACCGTGTTGCCGTGCATGGGGTCGGTGACCCACAGGACCTGAGCGCCGGACGCCGTGACCTTTTCGACGACGGCGGGCAGCTTTTCACGGATGTTGCCGGCTCCCATGCGGGTGATGAAGGTCAGGCGGCCCGGTTCGCGTTCCGGGTCCAGCTTGTCGATGAGCCGCAGGGCGTCGTCGCCGGTGGTGGACGGGCCGAGTTTCACGCCGATGGGGTTGCGCACCCGCGACAGGAAGTCGACGTGGGCGTGGTCGAGTTCGCGGGTCCGCTCCCCGATCCACAGGAAGTGGGCCGATGTGTCGTAGGGGAAGCCCGTCCGCGAGTCGATCCGGGTCAGTGCGCGTTCGTAGTCGAGCAGCAGCGCTTCGTGGCTGGCGAAGAACTCCACCCGCTTGAGTGCCTCGAAGTCCGCGCCGCAGGAGTCCATGAACTTAATGGCGCGGTCGATGTCGCGCGCCAGGGATTCGTAGCGGGCGTGCGCCGGGTTCTCGGTGAAGCCCTTGTTCCACTGGTGGACGGACCGGAGATCGGCGAAACCGCCCTGCGTGAAGGCCCGGATGAGGTTCAGGGTGGACGCGGACGTGTGGTAGGCCCGCAGCATCCGGGACGCGTCGTGGCCGCGGGACTCGGGGGTGAATTCGTATCCGTTGACGATGTCGCCCCGGTAGGCCGGCAGGGTCACGCCGTCCCGGGTCTCGTCGTTGGAGGAGCGGGGCTTGGCGAACTGTCCTGCCATCCGGCCCATCTTGATCACTGGCATGGCCGCGCCGTAGGTCAGCACCACCGCCATCTGGAGGATGGTCTTCACCCGGGCGCTGATCTTGTCTGCCGTGGCTGCCTCGAAGGTCTCCGCGCAGTCGCCGCCCTGAAGGAGGAACGCCTTGCCTTGCGCTGCGGCGGCCAAGCGCTCCCGGAGTACGTCCACTTCGCCGGCGAACACCAGCGGCGGAAGCACCGAAAGCTCCTTCACGGAGGCATCGAACACGTCCCTGTCCTGCCAGCTGGGCTGCTGCGAGATGGGCAGCCCGCGCCAGTCGTCAAGTCCGGGATAGGTGGCGGCGCCGCTTTGGGAGTTGCCGGACAGCGGAAAGGCGGGGTTTGCAGATAGCTGAGTCACCATCTAAGACTAGCGTCCGCGCAGGTCGGCTGGACACCGTGCCGTCACGGTTCCCGGCCCCTGCGTCACAACGGATGGGCGGCGCCGGGACACCCATCCTCCGGGCAACCGATCAGTGTGTCGCCGGCTCCCCGCCGGAGTCTCCGCCAGCCGGCGGCGACTCCAGTGGCTCCGCTGAGGCGGCAGGCTCGCCGGGCTTGCCGGCGAGGCGCAGCTTCACCACGGCAGCGTATTCGTCCACGTATTCCTGCCCCGACAGCCGCTGCAGTTCCAGCATGATGCGGTCCGCCACCGTCCGCTGGGTGCCACGGTCCCCGGCCTGGTCCTGGTAACTGCTGAAGTCGAGCGGTTCACCGAAAATCATTCCAATCCGCCGGATGTTGGGGAGCCGTTTTCCGATGGGCTGCACCTTGTCCGTGCCGATCATCGCCACGGGGATAACGGGGACCCCGGCCTCAAGGGCCAGCCTGGCAACACCCACCTTGCCCCGGTACAGCTTGGCATCGGGGCTCCTGGTCCCTTCCGGATAGATCCCCAGCAGGCCGCCGTGGGTCAGCACGTCCATGCCGGCACTGAGGGAGGCCGCAGAAGCTGCGCCGCCGGACCTGTCCATGGGCAACTGGTTGGTGAGCCGAAAAAAGAGCGCGGTCAGGCGGCCCTTGATTCCGGTGCCGGTGAAGTATTCCGACTTGGCCAGGAAGACCACCGGGCGGCGGACCATCAGTGGCATGAAGATCGAGTCGGAAAACGAGAGGTGGTTTGAGGCGATGATCGCGGCGCCCTCGGCCGGAATGTTGTCCAGGCCTTTGACCCAGGGGCGGAAAAGAAGCTTCAGAACAGGACCGAGGAAAATCCTCTTCATGACCCAATAAAACACGCGGTGAACCTCTCGGAAGGTCGGCCCCAGGCTCCGCTCCGGGCCTGTTTCAGCAGTTCAGATGCAACCCTACTCTAGTGAGATTTATCCGGAACAGTGACACGATGTAGGCATGACTGAAAGCAGCACACCGCCCCGCCCCGCCGCGTTCAGTTATCCCGGCCATGGCCCCAATGCGGACATCGGCATCGCCATTTGCCACGGCTTCACGGGCAGCCCGCTCAGCGTGCTGCCGTGGGCGGAGCATCTCGCCGCCCAAGGCTATGCGGTAACCGTCCCCCTGCTGCCCGGCCACGGAACGGACTGGCGGCAACTCGCCCAGACGGGGTGGCGCGATTGGTTCGGCAGTTTCGAGGCGGCCTACCTCGATCTTTCCGCCAAGACATCCACCTGTTTTGTGGCGGGCCTGTCCATGGGCGGTGCGGTGGCCCTGCTCACCGCCGCCCGGCATAAGACGGCCGGCGTGAGCATCGTCAACCCCGGCCTGAGTTTTTATGACCGGCGCGTCCGGGTGATCGGGCTGCTGAAGTTCTTCCAGCGCACCACCATTCCCGTTCCGGAGGAACATTCGACGGCGCCCGCCACGGAAGACGGCGACTACTCGCGGACACCCCTGGCGGCAGTGCACGAACTCAAGAAGCTGTTCAACGCAACACTTCGGGAACTGCCTGCGGTCACGGCACCGGTGCAGGTCTTCAAATCCGTGACCGATGAGGTGGTACCGCCCACCTCCCTGGAACTGCTGAGGGCACGGCTGCGCGACAGGGTGACAGAGGTGATTGAACTTGCGGGCAGTGGCCACGTGGCTACGCTGGACGTTGACGCGCCGGAAATCTTCACCCGATCAAGCGGGTTCTTCCGCGACCATGCCCGCCAATCCAGCCCTTCGGAGACCCCATGACTGCCGGCCCGGACCACAGTCCCTTTAGCAGTGCCACCAGCGGCTCGGGGCCACGGGCAGGCGTAGTGCTGTCGCATGGGTTCACAGGCAGCCCGCACAGCCTGCGCGGCTGGGCGCAGGCGCTTGCCGGGGCCGGCTTCGCGGTGCGGATGCCGCTCCTGCCGGGCCATGGCACGAGCTGGCAGGAACTGTCGCGCACGCGGTGGCAACAATGGCACGGCGCCTTGGATGATGCGTTCCTTGAACTCGACGCCGAATGCGACCATGTTTTCGCTGCCGGGCTGAGTATGGGCGGGGCACTTGCGCTGCGGGTCGCTGCCACGCGGCCGGTGGCCGGCGTGGTCCTGGTCAACCCCGGGCTGGTGATTGATGACCCGCGCGCTCCGTTGGCAGGCATCCTGAAGCTGGTCATGAAGAGCACCCCTGCCATCGCCAACGACATCCTGAAGGCGGGTATCGATGAAGGCGCATATCCCCGCACTCCCGTCGCCGCAGCACACGAACTGAACAAAATGTTCAAGGACACCGCCCGGCTGCTCCCCCGCATCACGGCACCGGTGCAGGTCTATCGGTCCGCCGTGGACCATGTGGTGTCGGACTCCAGCATTTCCGTCCTGCGCCGCGGCTTGACCCATGCGCCCCTGGACCTGGTCCGGCTGGAGAACAGCTACCACGTGGCCACCATGGACAACGATGCCGAACAGATATTCCAGGGTTCGGTGGACTTCATCCGGGCAACGCTTGCTGCGCTGGCACCCGGCGTGGCGGCTCCCGCGGGCTCCGGGGAGGCCGGCGATGAACAGGCCTGATTCCGGATCCGCGGACCAGGGCGCCAACCAGGACGACGCCGTCTGGCTCGACCTGGTGGCACGGCTGGAGGCGGACACTCCTCCGCCGGAGCGCAACGTGCCGGGTTCTGTTGCCAAGCCGCCCGGGCCGGCGTCCTTCCGTGACTTTGATCCACTCAATCTGTCCGGTGCCGCACCCATGGAACGTTCGGCCGCCGAGCGCCTGGACAGCCAACGCGGAGAGCCGCGCGATGACGATATGTCGGAGGCGCCGCCGGCCGGCCCGCGCGACTACGGCGTTGAGGATGACGGAGGCGACTTCGTGCCCGGTGAGCCGCCCAGCCTTTCCGGGACAGACCCCATGACAATGCTGGCCTGGCTGGCCGCAGTCGGCGGGCCCATCGCGCTGCTGCTGTCCACGATGTTCTGGCGATCGGCGCCCGTGCTGGCCATTTGGGGCATCGTTGCTGCATTTGTTGCCGGCACGGTGTACCTCATCATGAAGCTTCCGCAGGAGAAGGACGAGGACGACGACGGCGCCCGGGTCTGAGCAGTCAGCTGCGGACCCTGCCGCTCACGCGGGAGAGGTCGGCGGCACCGATCAGGCCGGCGTTGGGTCCAAGGTGGGCCAACTGGATACCGGCGGCCGGCCGGAAGCCACGGCCCGTCAGGTTCCTGGCAAATGCCTTCCTGGCGGGCTCCACGAGGAGATCGCCTGCTGAACACAGGCCTCCGCCGATGACGAACAGTCCCGGGTCGAGGGCGGCCGCCAGGTTGGCAAGCCCCAGGCCGAGCCACTCCCCTACCTCTTCGATCAGTTCGCGCGATGCCGTATCCCCGGCGAGGGCGAGTTCGGTGACGATGGCTCCGGTAATGGTCTCTGCGCGGCCACCGACCGCAGCCAGAAGGTCCTGGGCCATGGGCGAGTTGCTGCTGGCAAGGATCCTCGCTTCCCGGCCGAGGGCGTTGCCGGAGGCATATTGTTCCCAGCAGCCGCGGTTGCCGCATTCGCAGCGGTGACCGCCGGGCATGATGACCTGGTGGCCGAACTCACCGGCCACGCCGAAGCGGCCGCGTTCCACCCGGCCGTCCATCACCATGGCCCCACCGATTCCGGTGCCAAGGGTGATGCATACCAGGCGGCTTTCCCCTTGCCCGGCGCCGAACCGCCACTCGGCCCACGCGGCGGCGTCGGCGTCGTTGGCCAGCAGCACCGGGCGCCGCAGGAGCTGCTGGAGGTTGGCGCGCAGGGGCTCGTTCCGCCAGGCGAGGTGGGGACTGAAAAGGACAGTGCCGCCGTCGAGGTCCATCCAGCCCGCGGCCCCGATGCCCACCGACCGGATCCGCCGCCCGCTGCCGAGCTCTTCGACCAGTTCCACGATGACCCGTTCCACAGCCCGGGGATCAGTGCCGGGCGTGGTGCGGCGGGCTTCGCTGAGGATCCGGCCTTCCTCGTCCACCACACCTGCAGCCACCTTGGTGCCGCCGATGTCGATGCCGATCGCCAATCCCCGGCGGCCCAGGCGCGCCCGCCCCCGGGAACCTTTTCCCTGCCCTGATGTGGCACGGTACGGGGCGGACCGCCGCTTCCACGGCGCGGATCGACGGAGGTGGCCGGCCTGGTCGCCGGAGGGCGGTGCGTACATAGTCCCCAAGTCTAGGCTCGCGGCCGGGCCTCCGGAGCCGGGGCACGCTGGCTCCGGACCCGCCGCTGCCGCATTGACGGCTAAGTTACTGGCCAGTAACTTTAGATACAGCACTGTCCTGCGGCGGCATACTAGGCTTGTTACATGCCCCCTGCGGGACGACGGATATCAAAGGAGCTACAGTGCGCCAATTCAGTGTTCCGCCCCTTGTTGTTGTTCCACCGGAGACCAACATCACCGACCTGCTGCTGCGGCAGGCCAAAAAGGCCAGCAACCCGGCACTGTTTTCCCGCCTTGACGCATCCGGCTCCTGGCAGAACGTCTCCGCCACCGATTTCCTGGCTGACGTTAACGCCTTGGCTAAGGGTCTGATGGCCAGTGGCGTGGGTGCCGGCGACCGCGTGGGAATTATGTCCCGGACCCGCTACGAATGGTCCCTGGTGGACTTCGCCATTTGGTTTGCGGGCGCCATCTCGGTTCCAATCTATGAGACCTCGTCCCCGTCCCAGGTGGCCTGGAACCTTGGTGATTCCGGGGCCGTCGCCGCATTCGGCGAATCCGCACACCACGAAAACATCATCCTGCAGGCCGTCAACGCCGAAGGCCTCACCGACTTGAAGCACGTCTGGCAGCTGGAAGGCGACGGCCTGGATGCCCTCCGCGAGGCCGGGCGTGGCGTCAGCGATGACGAGCTCGAGTCGCGGCGGAGTACTGCCGGCCTCGCCGATACGGCCACCATCATCTACACATCCGGCACCACCGGGCGGCCCAAGGGTTGCGAGCTGACGCACGGGAACTTCGTGGAGCTCTCGGACAACGCCCTGGCCATCATCGGCGAAATCGTCCACGAGGACGCCAAGACCATCATGTTCCTTCCGCTGGCACATGTCTTCGCACGGTTCATCTCCGTCCTTGCCATGGCTGCCGGGACCACTGTGGCGCACACGCCGGACATCAAAAACCTGCTCGCGGACCTGCAGAGCTACGAGCCCACCTTCATCCTGGCCGTGCCACGGGTTTTCGAAAAGGTCTACAACTCGGCCATGACCAAGGCTGAGGACGGCGGCAAGGGCGCCATCTTCCACCGGGCCGCCGATACCGCCATCGCGTACTCGAAAGCACGCCAGGAAGGCCGCGTCGGGCTGGGCCTCAAGCTCCGCCATGCGCTGTTCGACAAGCTGGTGTACGGCAAGCTGCGCGCAGCGATGGGCGGCCATGTGGCCCACGCCGTGTCCGGCGGCGGCCCGCTCGGCGAACGCCTGGGCCACTTCTTCCAGGGTATCGGCATGCAGGTACTCGAGGGGTACGGCCTGACCGAAACCACTGCCCCCATCTCGGTCAATACCCCGTCCCGGATCAAGATAGGGTCCGTGGGCAAGCCGCTGCCCGGTAACGCCGTAAAGATCGCCGAAGACGGTGAAATCCTCACCCAGGGCGTCTGCGTGATGCGCGGCTACTACAAGCGTGAGGACCTCACCGCGGACACGTTCGACGACGGCTGGTTCCGTACTGGAGACATCGGCCGGCTCGACGAGGACGGCTTTGTCTGGATCACCGGCCGCAAGAAGGAGATCATCGTAACGGCCGGCGGCAAGAACGTGATCCCCGCCCTGCTGGAAGACCAGATCCGGGCCGACGCCCTGGTCTCGCAGGTCCTCGTAGTGGGTGACAACCGCCCGTTCATCGGCGCCCTGGTCACCCTTGACCAGGAGGCGCTGCCGGGCTGGCTCCAGCGGCACGGGCTTCCAGCCGGCACCTCGCTGGAGGAGGCAGCAGAGAACCCTGTGGTCAAGGCAGCGGTGCAGGACCTGATCACCGCCGCCAACGGGTCTGTGTCCCAGGCCGAGGCCATCAAGTCGTTCCGGATCGTTCCGGCCGACTTCACCGAGGCGTCCGGACATTTGACGCCGTCCATGAAGGTAAAGCGGGCACAGGTGATGAAGGATTTCGAGACCATTATCGAGGAGATGTACTCGGCACCCCGCTCCTGACCCAAGCACTGCTGCGCTCAAGACGAAAAGGTCCTCCCGGCTGCTGCCGGGAGGACTTTTTCATTGCCTTACGTGCTGGACCGGGCTACTGCTCCACAACCAGGAGCAGGTCTCCGCCCTGAACCTGCTCCACCGCGGAGATGGCCAGCCTGGACACCTTGCCGCCCACCGGCGTCGTAATGGAAGCTTCCATCTTCATCGCCTCGATAGTGGCCACGGTATCGCCGGCGTTCACCGTGTCTCCCGCCTTCACGGTGACAGTGACGGCCCCGGCGAACGGCGCGGCGACGTGGCCCTGCTGCGCCGGATCCGCCTTCTCGGCAGCCTTGACGTTGCTGACCACTGACCGGTCCCGCACCACCACGGGCCGGGACTGGCCGTTGAGGGTGCACATCACGGTGCGCATGCCCTTCTCGTCCGGTTCCGAGACTGCTTCGAGTGAAGCAATCAGCCGGACGCCGCGCTCCAGCGTGATCTCGTGCTCGGTGCCCTGCTGCAGCCCGTACAGGTAGTCGCGCGTGTCCAGGACAGAGATGTTGCCGAAGGTCTCGACACTCTTCAGGTAGTCCTTGGTGGGGCCGGCGAACAGCAGCCGGTTCAGGGTGTGCTGGCGGGTCTTGGAGTCGGACTTGAGCGCGGCACTGTCCTCGGCGCTGAGCTCGACGTCGCGGACCTTGATGCTGCGTCCCTGGAGGGCCTTGGTGCGGAAGGGCTCCGGCCACCCTCCGGGAGGGTCCCCGAGTTCGCCGGAAAGGAATCCGATGACGGAGTCGGGGATGTCGTAGTTCTGCGGGTTCTCGTTGAAGTCCGCGGGATCGGCGTTGAGGCCCACCAGGTGCAGGGCGAGATCACCCACCACCTTGGATGAGGGCGTCACCTTTACCAAGTGGCCGAGGATCCGGTCAGCGGCCGTGTACATGTCCTCGATGGCTTCGAACCGCTCCCCCAGGCCCAGTGCCATGGCCTGCTGGCGGAGGTTGGAAAGCTGGCCGCCGGGGATCTCGTGCTTGTAGACCCGGCCGGTGGGACCGGGCAGGCCCGACTCGAACGGTGCGTACACCCTGCGGACGGCCTCCCAGTACGGTTCCAGGGAACTGACGGCGTCAAGGCTCAGACCGGTGTCACGCGGCGTGTGGGCCAGCGCCGCCACCAGGGCCGAGGCCGACACCTGGCTGGTAGTGCCGGCCAGGGAGGCTGAAGCCACGTCCACGGCGTCCACACCAGCGTCCACGGCAGCCAGCAGGGTTGCCAGCTGGCCGCCCGCGGTGTCGTGGGTGTGCAGGTGTACGGGCAGGTCGAAGCGTTCGCGGAGTGCGGCCACAAGTTTGGCGGCCGCAGCCGGGCGAAGCAGGCCGGCCATGTCCTTGATCGCCAGGATGTGGGCGCCGGCATCAACGATTTTTTGGGCCAGTGCCAGGTAGTAGTCCAGCGTGTACAGCTTTTCCGCCGGATCCAGCAGATCGCCGGTGTAGCAGAGTGCCACTTCCGCGACAGCGGTACCGGTGGCGCGGACGGCCCGGATGGCGGGGGCCATCTGGCTGACGTCGTTCAGGGCGTCGAAGATCCGGAAGATGTCGATGCCGGTGGCCGCAGCCTCATTGACGAAGGCCTCGGTGACTTCCTCAGGGTAAGGGGTGTAGCCCACGGTGTTGCGGCCGCGGAGCAGCATCTGGATGCAGATGTTCGGCAGGGCTTCCCGCAGTGCTGCGAGCCGGTCCCAGGGGTCTTCGCCGAGGAATCGGAGGGCGACGTCGTAGGTGGCCCCGCCCCAGGCTTCAACGGACAGCAGCTCCGGCGTCAGGGCGCTGACTGCCGGTCCGGCAGCCACAAGGTCGCGGGTGCGGACCCGGGTGGCGAGCAGCGACTGGTGGGCGTCGCGGAAGGTGGTGTCGGTGACGGCCACGGCGGTCTGCCCCCGCAAGGCCTTGGCGAAACCTTCCGGTCCCAGTTCACGCAGTTTCTGGCGGGAACCCGGCGCTGCCTCCTGGCCCTTGACGGACGGAAGCTTGTCGGCCGGGTTCGAGTGGACGGTCAGTTCACCGTTCGGCTTGTTGACGGTAACATCGGCCAGCCAGGTCAGCAGCTTGGTGCCGCGGTCTGCGGACACCCGCGCCTTGAGCAGTTGCGGGCGCTGGTCGATGAAGTTGGTGGCGACGTCGCCTGCGATGAAATCGGGGTCGTCCAGGACGGCCTGCAGGAAGGGGATATTGGTGGACACGCCGCGGATCCGGAACTCTGCGAGGGCGCGGCGGGCGCGGGCCACGGCGGCGGGATAGTCCCGGCCCCGGCAGGTGAGCTTCACCAGCAAGGAGTCGAAGTGCGGGCTGATCTCGGCGCCGGAGTAGACGGTTCCGCCGTCGAGCCGTACGCCTGCGCCGCCTGCGGAGCGGTAGCCGGTGATCTTTCCAACATCGGGCCGGAAGCCGTTGGCCGGGTCCTCGGTGGTGATGCGGCTCTGCAGGGCAGCACCCTTGAGGTGGACGGTCTCCTGTGAGAGCCCAAGGTCAGCGAGGGTTTCGCCGGAGGCGATCCGCATCTGGGCCTGGACCAGGTCCACGTCCGTGACTTCCTCGGTGACCGTGTGCTCCACCTGGATGCGCGGGTTCATTTCGATGAAGACGTGCTGGCCTGCCCGCTCGCCTTCGGTGTCCACCAGGAATTCAACCGTGCCCGCATTGACGTAGTTCAGGGCCTGCGCAAACTTGACCGCATCACGGTACAGGGCCTGGCGGATGTTTTCGTCCAGGTTAGGGGCGGGGGCGATTTCGATGACCTTCTGGTGCCGCCGCTGGATGGAACAGTCCCGTTCGAAGAGGTGCATCACGTTGCCCTCGGCGTCAGCGAGAATCTGCACCTCGATGTGGCGGGGGCGCAGGACGGCCTGTTCCAGGAACATGGTGGGGTCGCCGAAGGCCGCGTCCGCCTCGCGCATCGCTGATTTCAGGGCCTCGGGAAGGTCTTCCCGGGTGTCCACCCGCCGCATGCCACGGCCTCCGCCGCCGGCCACTGCCTTCGCGAAGATGGGGAAGCCAATCTCATCAGCGGCGGCAAGCAGTTCATCCAGGTCCTTGGACGGCTCGCTGGACTTCAGCACCGGTACGCCGGCCGCGCGGGCCGCCTTCAGTGCTGCCACCTTGTTTCCGGCGAGTTCCAGGACTTCGGCCGGCGGACCCACGAACGTGATGCCGGCTTCCTTGGCCGCGCGGGCAAGGTCCGGGTTTTCCGAGAGGAAGCCGTACCCGGGGTAGATGGCGTCGGCGCCGGCCTCTTTGGCAACCCGCACCACCTCGGCGACGTCCAGGTATGCCCGGACGGGATGCCCTTCCTCGCCAATCAGGTACGCCTCGTCCGCTTTCTGCCGGTGGATCGAGTTTCGGTCCTCATTGGGAAAGACGGCAACGGTCTTGGCGCCCAGCTCGTAGCCGGCGCGGAAGGCCCTGATCGCGATTTCGCCGCGGTTGGCCACCAGAACTTTGGAAAACATACTTCTCCTGCATCATTGCGGGTGGATCGGTGAGTGGTCACAGTGTCTAGGACCCACAAGGACAAACACAAATCTTTGTGTCAGCCATCACAGATTTCCCCGTCATGTCCTGATCGGTTTGGGCCGGGCCGTCCTGATCAGCCCCGCTTGCACCGCCAGTGCCATGCCGGGCACCCATAAAGCAGGATTCAGCGCGGCATCCACATATGATGAGTAGGGCGGCAGGACCGTCCGGCTTCGGTTCCGCCGGAGCAAACACTACCCCCAACACGGCATCCGGCGTTAGGTTTTGGTCTCTCAAGTGCAAGTAGTCAGCATCAGCAGCCTTAAGGGTGGAGTCGGCAAGACTTCCGTCACCACAGGATTGGCGTCTGCGGCGCTGGCCGCGGGAATCCGGACCCTTGTGGTGGACCTCGATCCCCACGCGGACGCAACCACTGCCCTGGGCGTGCAGCCCGGCGAGCAGCTTGATATCGGACGGATGCTCAAGAGCCCCCGACGTGCCAAACTCGCCGAGAACGTGGTGCGGAGCAATTGGAGCTCCCGCGCCCACTCAAACGGTTCCGGCCCCGCGGTCCTGGATGTCGCCGTCGGCTCCGCCTATACGGGGATCTACGACCGTCCGGACCTTGGCCGCCGTGACCTTCGCCGGCTCACCGCGGTCCTGGCCGGCGCAGGCAACTACCAGCTGGTGCTGATCGACTGCCCGCCGTCGCTGAATGGCCTCACCCGGATGGCGTGGTCCGCCAGCGACAAGGTGGCACTCGTGGCCGAACCCGGGCTCTTCTCGGTGGCCGGAACGGAGCGCACCATGCGTGCCATTCAGCTCTTCAAGCAGGAGTTCGCGCCCAACCTGTCACCGGCCGGAATCGTCGCCAACCGGGTGCGGACCGGCTCCTCCGAGCACACCTACCGGCTGGCCGAGATGGAGTCGATGTTTGGCGAGCTGCTGCTGAGTCCGCGGATCCCGGAGCAGGCCAACTGGCAGCAGATCCAGGGTGCTGCGCATCCGGTGCACCACTGGCCCGGCGACTCCGCCAAGTCCGCTGCCGCCCTGTTCGATGAGCTGCTGGCCAACCTGATGGCTGCGGGCAGCGGCCTCCGAAGCCGCGCACGCTAGAGACGAACCCTTAACGAACAGGGGCCGCACTCCTCCGGGAGGAGTGCGGCCCCTGTTCGTTAAGGGTTGCGGGTCAGCTGATCTTGCGTGCAGCCCGCCGCTTGCTGAGCTCGTCGTCAGGGAACGTCTGTTCGGCGGCGTGTTCGCTCGGCAGTGATGCCAGACTGCCCTCCACCTCGCGCCATACACGGCCCACTGCAATGCCGAAGACGCCCTGGCCGCCCTGGACGAGGTCGATAACTTCGTCGGCCGAGGTGCATTCATAAACACTGGCGCCGTCGCTCATCAGGGTGATCTGGGCGAGATCCTCCACGCCGCGTTCGCGCAGGTGCTCTACAGCGGTGCGGATCTGCTGGAGCGAGACCCCGGTATCAAGGAGACGCTTGACCACCTTGAGGACAAGGATGTCGCGGAAGCCGTAGAGGCGCTGCGAGCCGGACCCTGCCGCGCCGCGTACGGCCGGCTCCACGAGGCCGGTCCGGGCCCAGTAATCGAGCTGCCGGTAGGTGATCCCGGCCGCCTTGCACGCGGTGGGACCGCGGTAGCCGGCGTCCTCGTCGAGGACAGGGAGGTCTTCGGTAAAGAGGAGGCCCTGGGCACCGCTTACGGGCACGGCGGCACCGGCCGTGGGCTGCTTCAGCCCGCCTGCTTCACCTTTAGGACTCACCTGGATCCTCCTTGTCGTACGCTCCCGGGAACATCTGCAGCAGCGTGGGCATGAAGACCATGCATGTAATTCTCGCGGGGCGCACTTTCCAGTGTGACTTGCGCGGCTGCCGTAAGCAATGGGAACTTGATACTTCGACGTTAGGCCCGGCAGGTCGCAAGGTCAAAGATGTTGGCGCTTTCAAGGGGCGTGTCGAAACTTTCAGCCTCAACTTTAACCTTAACGTGACCTAGCCGTCGAAATCTTCCGGCTCCACGTCATCGAGGAATTCGCGGAACCTGCGCAGCTCGCGCTCCTCGTCCACCGTGGGGTTCGACTCCGTGTCCTCGCCTTCGTCGTGCTCGGTGATGCGGACTCCGGCTTCGTCCATCACCGAGTCCGCGCACCAGATGCGGCACTTCGCGCGCAGTGCAATTGCGAGGGCGTCGGAAGCCCGCGAACTGACAGTGGTGCCGTTCTCGAACTGCAGCTGCCCGTAGAAAATGTTGTCCTCCACGGCAACAATGTTCACGCTGACCACCGAGTGGCCCAACGTCTCCACGACGTCAACCAGGAGGTCGTGCGTCATGGGCCGCGGCGGAACCACGCCCTGCTGGGCCAGGGCGATGGCGCTGGCCTCCGGCGTTCCGATCCAAATGGGGACATGGCGCTCCCCATGCATCTCGCGGAGCAGCACCAGGGGCTGGTTGGATGGCAGTTCGATCCGAACGCCAACAATCTCGACTTCAATCATCAGATGTCCATGCGTGAGATGTGGTCCTGCACCAAGGCACGGTGCAGGGTGAGGCAAAGGTCGCTGATTTCACGGGCTGCCTCAGCTGCACGCGCCTGGGATGCGGAGTCCTTGCGGGACGCCAATGGTGCCACCGCACGTTCCACAAGGCCGAACTCACGTTCTGCCGCCGCCTGGAAGGGACGGAGGTGGCGTGGCTCAAGGCCATGGCCCTCGAGCTGCACGCAGGCGCGCGCAACCTGGAGGGCGTGTTCGTCGAACCGGCCGTTGGTGTGGCTGATGAGGCCGAAGTCGAGGAGGGACTTCAGAAGCGGGACGCTGGCACCGGATTCGGTCCGCAGCTGCTCTTCGGTGAGCTTGCGGCCATGGTTCTGGAGTTCGGCAGCGAGTTCGTCGGAAACTATCCGCGGTGAAACCACGACGCCGGGTGGCAGGTTCTCGGGCCGCTCTCCCCTGTCAATCGCATCAAGGTAGTCCTTGATGACCTTCAGGGGGAGGTACTGGTCCCGCTGCAGGGCAAGGACGAACCGGAGGCGTTCGACGTCGCCGTCGGAGTACTGCCGGTAGCCGGCCGGAGTGCGCCGGGGATTAATGAGTCCCTTTTCCTCAAGGAACCGGATCTTCGACGCTGTCATGCCCGGGAAGTCGGCACTGAGCTGGGCGAGTACCTCGCCAATGTTCAGGACCTGGGGTCCCCGGCGTTCGGGTTGTGCCATTGCCACAGGCAGCGGTCCCCGGATCAGCCGCGGCCTGCAGCTGTGGCAGGGCTCAGGTAGAAGGTAAGGCGGAACTTGCCAATCTGGACTTCGCTGCCCGACTTGAGCTCCACAGCGTCCACGCGGTCGTGGTTGACGTACGTGCCGTTCAGGCTGTTCCGGTCCACCACTTCAAAGCTGCGTGCCGTGCGCCGGAACTCGACGTGGCGGCGGGACACTGTGACGTCGTCCAGGAAGATGTCAGCGTCAGGGTGGCGGCCCGCCGTCGTGACGTCCGAATCGAGCAGGAAGCGGGCCCCGGCGTTCGGCCCGCTGTGCGCTACGAGCAGCGCCGAACCCGCCGGCAATGCCTCGACGGAGTTGCGCTCCTCAAGGGAGAGTTTGGGTGCGATGGTGGGCTCATCCCGGATGGGGGTGAGATGGATCGAGGTGGTCTCCGACGCCTTAGCCGCACCCGTGCCGTATTCCCCATCGGCAGGGTTCTGTGTGTGGCCAGCCATGGATTCCTCCTCTTCCCGCTGCCGCCCGTCAGGGCTGCAGCCAACGTTTGCCCGCCGGACCGTCCCGGCAGGTCCGGTTCCGGCTCCGCATCCGGCCGTTGACGTGCGAAGACGTCCGAGCCTTCGAGGCGGGCCGGACCGGATTTACCGGTTAGCTTTAGCCTACCTGTTGTTCGTACTCGGATGCACTGAGCAACGAGTCAACAGCGTCTGCTTCGGCGAGTTTGACCTCGATCAGCCAGCCGTCGCCGTACGGATCCGTGTTGATGAGGGCGGAATCGGAGTCCAGCGACTCGTTGCGGGCCACAATTTCGCCCGAAACCGGCGCGTAGATGTCGCTGACGCTCTTGGTGGATTCGACTTCGCCCACCACTTCGTTGGCCGTAACCTTTGTCCCCACTTCGGGCATCTGCGCGTACACAACATCCCCAAGGGCGTCCTGGGCAAAATCGGTGATGCCCACGCGGACCACGCCGTCAGCGTTGGGGGCAGTGACCCACTCGTGCTCGGCGGTGTAGGACAGGTCTTCGGGAATGTTGCTCATTGGGGGCCTTTCGTAGGGCTGGACACCAAGGTCAGGAGGCGCGGAAACGAGCCGCCGCTGAAAGTATAGGCATATCTGCCGGGGCGTTCACGGGGGTGTCTGCGAAGATGGGACGCATGAGCGCGCTTCGTTGTGCCGGACTGTACGGAGAGGGCAGGTAACCATGCCGGAGCTTCCCGAGGTGGCCGGTCTGGCCACTTTCCTGGACGGACAGCTGCGTGGCGCCGTCCTGACCAAACTGCAGGTGGTCTCCTTCGCGGTGCTCAAGACGGCGGATCCTCCCTTCAACGCGATTGAGGGCCGCACCGTGGCCGGAGTCCGCCGCTTTGGCAAGTTCATCAGCATCGACACCGATGGCATGTCCCTGGTGTTCCACCTGGCCCGCGCCGGCTGGCTCCGCTTCACGGACTCCCCCGCAGAGAGCCAGCTGAAAATGGGCAAAGGGCTGATTGCCGTCCGCTGTGCTTTCTCCGGACCGGACGGCCCGCGCGGATTCGACCTCACGGAGGCCGGCACCAAGAAAAGCCTCGCGGTGTACGTGGTGCGGGATCCGCAGGACGTGCCCGGCATCGCCGCGCTGGGTCCGGATCCGTTCACGGAAGCGTTCGACGCCGGCATGCTGGCCGAGATCCTGGGGGCCAGTTCCCAGCAGATCAAGGGTTTCCTGCGCAGCCAAAGCGTCATCGCCGGCATCGGCAACGCCTACAGCGATGAAATCCTGCATGCGGCCCGCATTTCCCCGTTTGCCACCGCCAAATCGCTGGACCGCGAAACAGTCCAGGTACTGTACGAGGCCATCCACGGCATTCTGGGCGAAGCACTGGCTGAAGCCCAGGGCAAGCCCCCGAAGGATTTGAAGGACGTCAAGCGCAGCCATATGCGCGTCCACGCCCGCACGGGGTTGCCTTGCCCGGTTTGCGGGGACACCGTGCGGGAGGTGTCGTTCGCCGACACGGCGCTCCAGTACTGCCCCACCTGCCAGACCAAGGGCAAGATCCTTGCTGACCGCCGCACATCCAAGTTCCTGAAATAGCCGGCCCAAAAGGGAAGCAGGGACGTTCCGTCCAACGGACGGCGGGGCCGCCACCCGTGACGGGCAGTGGTTTTCTGGCTGCGGTTATGCGGAAGGTGGCCGCACCGGTTTGAGGGGTGGCGCCCCAAATTCCCCATTTCCCCCTATTTGCAGGGAATGGCAGGTAATGGAAGCACGTCTCTTCCAACCCCGGTAACACCTAAGTATCGTTGATGTCACGTCCCCCAAAGCGCGCACAGCAAGGGCGGACGGAAACTGGCTACATGAGGGTCCAGACACAGGCGCTCACTTCCCAAGCAAAGTGCGCATCTGGGCCTTTTCCGTGTGTTCAGTCATCACTACAGCGCCCCTCAGCCTCTGAACCGGGGGAACCAAAGGTTCACTTCCTGATGGCCGCTCGCACCCTCAAGCACGGTGTGCTCTCTTGCACCCGCCGGACTTGAGTGACAACCGCAGACAGGCGAGTCGACAACGACGTGGACGGCCACTAAGTGACGGCCCGTGCCAGCCTATTCTGCCTGCTCCTGCGGGGTATCGATTTTTCGATAGCCGAAGGAAACTGCAATGAACAAAGTTACCCGCCTGCTGGGCTCCGCTGTCCTCGCCACGGGACTCACCCTCGGATCGTCTGTGACGGCCGGCGCTGCATTTGCCGACAACAACAGTCACGACAGGGGCTATGGCGCAACCAAATACGATGACCGCAATGACAACCGTGACCGGAGCGACCGCCACCGGGATGACCGTGACAGGGGCTACGGCCGGGTTGTCTATGTGGAGCACGACCATCGCGGAGACTGCCACGGCAAATACCACCGCGCTTGGTTCGAGGACCGGTACGGACACATTTTCGTGATCGTGATCCTCGTGAGGTGACCACGCCTCCGACGCCGCCTGGCGGCTGACAGCAAAAGGGCCGCTTTCCGGAAATATTCCGGAAAGCGGCCCTTCGTGGTCGGGCTGACAGGATTTGAACCTGCGACCCCTTGACCCCCAGTCAAGTGCGCTACCAAGCTGCGCTACAGCCCGCTGGTTCCGCCGTTCTCCGCTGCAGGTTATCCCGGATTCCTCCGAAGATTTCCATCAGCAGTCCGGCCGAACCACCTAGAAGAGCTTACACGATCGAAAGGGGTGCGAATGACACTTTCCGGGAATCAGGCCCGGACGTGTCGGAGTCAACACCGGCCCTAGCGCTTCTTGCCGCGCTTTTCGCGGACGCGCATGCTGACTTCGATGGGCGTGCCCTCAAAGCCGAAGGTCTCCCGGAGCCGGCGCGTGATGAACCGGCGGTACCCGGGATCGAGGAACCCGGTGGTGAAGAGCACGAACTTCGGCGGCCGGCTGGACGCCTGGGTACCAAAGAGGATGCGCGGCTGCTTGCCGCCCCTGACGGGGTGCGGGTGCGCAGCCACCAGTTCACCGAGGAAGGCGTTCAGGCGGCCGGTGGGGATACGCCTGTCCCAGTTCTCCAGGGCAAGGTCCAGGGCCGGGACCAGCCGGTCCTTGTGCCAGCCGGTCTTGGCCGAGATATTCACGCGCGGGGCCCATTCAACGTGGGCCAGGTCCTGTTCGATTTCGCGTTCCAGGTAGCGGCGGCGTTCGTCGTCGAGCAGGTCCCACTTGTTGAAGGCCAGCACCAGGGCGCGGCCCGACTCGATGGCGAGCTGAAGGATACGGACGTCCTGCTCGCTGAGGACCTCATCTACTGCGAGGAGCACGACGGCGACCTCCGCCTTCTCAAGGGCAGCCTGCGTCCGCAGCGAGGCGTAGTAGTCAGCGCCCTGCGCCATGTGCTGGCGGCGGCGGATACCTGCAGTGTCCACAAAGCGCCAGGTGCGGTCGCCAAGTTCAATGAACTCGTCCACGGGGTCCCGCGTAGTGCCGGCGGTGTTGTCCACCACCACGCGTTCGGTTCCCGCAAGCTTGTTCAACAGCGAGGACTTGCCAACGTTGGGGCGGCCAATCAGCGCGATGCGGCGGGGACCGCCGGAACGCTCCACGCCTTCAACAGTGGAAAACTCGGGCAGGACATCCATGACGTGGTCAAGGAGGTCAGCCACGCCGCGGCCGTGCAGGGCGGAGACCGGGTACGGCTCGCCGAAACCAAGGCCCCACAGTGCGGCGCTGTCGGCTTCCTGGGCGAAGTCGTCCACCTTGTTGGCCACCATGATGACCGGCTTCTTGCTGCGGCGGAGCATCTTCATGACGCCTTCATCCGTGGCGGTGGCGCCGACGGCGGAATCGACCACGAAGAGGACGGCGTCGGCGAGTTCCACGGCCATCTCGGCCTGCTCGGCAACGCGGGCGTGGATGCCACGGGCGTCGTGCTCCCACCCGCCGGTGTCCACCAGGGTGAAGTTGCGGCCGTTCCAGCTTGCCGAGTACATGACGCGGTCTCGGGTGACACCGGGGGTATCCTCCACCACCGCTTCCCGGCGGCCGAGGATACGGTTCACCAGCGTGGACTTGCCCACATTTGGCCGGCCGATGATGGCCAGCACGGGATCCAGCTTGACGGGACCGTCCAGGTCCTCGTCGCCGTACTCGCCGCTCAGCAGGGCGGCATCTTCCTCATCCAGCTCGTAATCCTCCAGGCCTGCCCGGAGGGAGGCAGCGCGGAGCTCGGCTTCGTCGTCGCCGATCGCCGCAAGCCGCTCGGCCACCTGGTCGGTGCCGGAAGGCGTGTACTCGTACTCGGCCGAGCCGGAATGCCCGGATGTCTGCGTGGTGTCGCTCATTGCACTGTCCTTAGTGGTCATCTGCCGGCGTCCCGGCTACTGCTGTTAAGTCTTGGGGAGCATCAGCGAACGGCAACGGCTGCCCACTGAGCTGAATGGCGTCGCGGACGTGCCCGGCCAGCGCTGCGCGGATTTCCTGCGCCGCCCTGTCCATTGAAGCACGGCCTGTTTCCCCTGCCCTGCGGGTCAGGGTCAGGGCGGGGCCGAAGGCCACATGGAACCGGCGGCCCGGCCGGGGCACGGAGTCGAGGTGTTCCCCGCCAACACGCGTGCCAAGAATGGCGACCGGCACCACTGGCGCCCCGGAATTGAGGGCAAGCCAGGCAACGCCGCCGCTGATCCCTGCGGCGTCCCCGCTCCCCCGGGTACCTTCGGGCAGGATCCCTACGCAACGCCCGGCGCCGAGCACGTCCTTACACCGTTGCAGCGCGGCGCGGTCGCCGCGGCGGTCCACCGGTAACTGCCCCGAGGCGGAAAGGACCCGGCCGAGGAATCCCTTGAACATCTCCTGCTTCACCAGGATGTGCATGGGCCGCGGCGCTGCCCCGAACATGACCGGACCGTCCAGGTAGCTGATGTGGTTGCCGGCAAAGATCACCGGCCCGCCGGTGGGGACGTTGTCCCTGCCGGTCACGGTGGTGCGGTAGACGAGATGGTCAAGAATCCAGCCGACAGGCCGGCTCCAGGCCATAGTCCAGCCCGCGGGTGCCCCGGTGGTGCCCTCAGTCACGGTTAAGGACCTTGGTGACAATCACCAGTGCGGCATCCACTGTCTGCTCAAAGTCCAGGTCCGAAGAGTCCAGCGTCACCACGCCGGACGCAGCCTGGGTGAAGTTCACCACCGCTGAGTCCTTGGCGTCGCGGTGTGTGACCTGGGCTGCCAGTTCCTCGGCGTTCTGCGTCCCGCCGAGCTGGAGTCCGCGCCGGCGCAGCCGTGCTTCCTCGCTGGCGGTCAGCAGCATGCGCACCTCAGCACCGGGGGCGACGACGGTGGTGATGTCCCGGCCCTCCACCACCATGCGGCGGTGGTGCTTTTCGATCAGGTCGCGCTGGCGGCGGATCAGTTCGGTCCGCGCACCCAATGTGGTGGCCACGGCGCTGACGGCTGAGGAAATGGCGGGCTCGCGGATGGCGTCAGTGACGTCCTTGCCGTCCACCCTGACGTATTCCTCGTTGGGGCTGGTGCTGACTTCCAGCACCAGGTCCCGCGAGGCCTGTTCCACGGCTGCGGCGTCCTCCAGGTCTATGCCGGTGGTGACGCAGTGCCAGGTGAGTGCACGGTACATGGCCCCGGTATCCAGGTAGGCAATCCGCAGCCTCCGGGCCACTTCCTTGCTGACGCTGGATTTGCCGGAACCGGAAGGGCCGTCGATGGCAACAACGAGCGGCCGGCCAATGCGCAGGGCGCGCACGGACTCGAGGAGTTCTTGTGTCATTACTGAAGTACCCGCCATCCGCGGTCGTTGAGGGCTTCGATCAGGTGGTCATGCTTATTGGGCAGCACGGATATTTCCACCATACCGACGTTCTGTCCGGAGGAATGGTCAAGCCGCAGGTCTTCCAGGTTCACGCCGATCTCGCCGATCTCGGTGAGCAGCCGCGCAATCTGGCCGGGCCGGTCGTCCACCAGCACGGTAAGCCAGGAATACGCCTGCGGCGGGCCGCCGTGCTTGCCGGGGATCCGGGCCTGGCCGGCATTGCCCTCGCTCATCAGCTGGGCAAGGTCCAGTCTCGCCCCCGGCGCGGCGGGGTTTTCCAGCGTTCCGATCAGGCGGTTCAGGTCTTCCCGGACACCGTAGAGGATATCCACTACCTTGCCGGCGTTACCGCCCAAAATCTGCACCCACAGGGTGGGGTCGCTGGCGGCGATCCTGGTGACGTCCCGCAGCCCGTTCCCCGCGAGGGACAACGCATGCAGTGGTGTCCCCTGCAGCCGGCTGGCCAGCAGGGAGGACATCACCTGGGGCAGGTGCGAAACGAGCGCTACGGCTTCATCGTGCTCGTCAGGGGTGAACTGCGAGACGACGGCGCCCAGGTCCGTCGCGAGCGAACGGGCAATCTGCAGGGCAGCTGCGGAGGTTTCCTCCGAGGGGCACACCACCCACGGCATGGACGTGAACAGCTCACCGCGGGCCGCAACCGGTCCGGACTTTTCGCGTCCGGCCATTGGATGCGTTCCCACATAGCGGGCCAGGTCCGTGCCGCTGCTCCTAAGGCTCGACAGGATGCCTGCCTTGACGCTGGCGATGTCCACCACCACGGCGTCCGGGTAATCGGACAGCGCGGTGGTGACCACGTCGGCCGTGACGTCCGGCGGCGCGGCCACCACTACCAGCTGCGGTGCGGCACCGGCCAGCTCCGCGAGGGGCCGGCCAGCGCCGATATCAACAGCCACCGCCTGGTTGGTGGGCGAAGGGTCGGACAGGAAGACGGGCACGCCGCGGCCCCGCAAGCCCAGGCCGATACTCGTCCCCAGCAATCCGGTGCCGATCACGACGACTGGCCCGTCCAGGTGCCCGCGGCCATGGCTCTTGAACGCGGACATGCCTCAGAGTCCTACGGACGCCAGCAGGTGGCCGACTTCCTGCTTGCCGAGGTTGCGGATGCTGCCCTGGCGCTGGTCGCCCAAACCGATGGGCCCCACCTTGACGCGGACCAGCCGCTGCACGGGGAAGCCAACGGCATCGAACATGCGGCGGACGATGCGGTTCTTGCCCGAGTGCAGTACCACTTCGATCAGCACGTGCCCGGGAGTGGAGTCCACCAGGCGGAAGGAGTCCACGGCTGCCGGCCCGTCTTCGAGTTCCACACCGGCCTTCAGCTGCGCGCCGATTCCCTGCGGGAAGGGGCCGCGCACCTGGACCAGGTAGGTCTTGGGGACTTCGTAGGAAGGGTGGGTGAGGCGGTTGGCCAGCTCGCCGTCGTTCGTCAGGAGCAGCAGCCCCTCGGTGGCGACGTCAAGGCGGCCCACATGGAACAACCGCTCGCCGGTGTTCTTGTTGTTTTTGAGGAAGTCGCTGATGCACGGCCGGCCATCGGGATCTTCCATGGTGGACACTACACCCTTGGGCTTGTTGAACACCATGTAGACGAGGTTTTCGTCCAGCTGGATGCGCAGCCCGTCCACGTGGATGACCGCAGTGGTGGGATCGATGCGGACACCCAGCTCGGTCACTACCTGGCCGTCCACCTCAACCCGGCCCTCGGCGATCATCTCTTCGCAGACGCGCCGGGACGCGACTCCAGCGGAGGCCATCACCTTTTGCAGGCGCACGCCGTCGGCGTCGTGCAGCTCCGACTGGGGAACGTCGGTGCGGGGGCGCTTCTTGCGGCCCGGCTTCCGGACCGGCCCGAGGTTCTGCCCGAAGCGTTCGCTGCCGAAGGCGCGGGAGGCCGCTGCGCCGGGAGCACCCGTGCGGGGCTTGGGTTTCAGGGCACCCGGGGTTCCCGGCGCCTTCTTCGCGCCCGGCTTGCGGGCGGCAGGCTTGCGCGACGACGGCTTGTTGGTCCGCTCCGATGCGCCGGCTTGCTGGGAACCGGCCAAGTCCGGGTCGACGAACCGTTCTTCGCGCGGTTTGGGTGCGCGGTGCGGCCGGTCACTGCCGAAGCCCTGGCCCCGCTGGCCGCCGCCGCTGGAACCTCCGCTAAATCCTCCGCCGGCTGTCCCCCTGCGGGGAGTGTTGCCCTGCGGCTTGTTCCGGTCCGCGCCGCCGCGTCCCGAGCTGTTACGTGGTGAACCCTGGCGTCCCGCCTGTGTCATGACCCGTCCTCTGCTGTTTTTGGCCGGCAAAGCTGTCCACGGACAACCCTAGCCAGCCGGGCAGAATTTATCTGCCCTGGTGGATATTCATATGCATGCCGGATTTTCCGGACCTACATTCTGTCGGCGTCGTAGAACTCCGCGATGCCTTCCAGCCCCGGGAGGTGCGGGGAAAGCTGCGGAAGCCCGGCCACGGAACTGATTCCCATCCGTTCAAGGAAGTAGGAGGTGGTCCGGTAAAGGATGGCCCCGGACTCGGGATCCGTTCCCGCGTCCTCGATCAGCCCGCGCTGGGCAAGTGTCCGTACGACAGAGTCAACATTGACCCCGCGAATTGCAGACACCCGAGCCCGGGAAACGGGCTGGCGGTAAGCGATGACCGCCAGGGTTTCCAATGCCGCCTGCGTGAGCCTGGCAGTCTGCCCCTCGAGCACATACTTCCCGACGATGTCGGCGAAGTCCGGACGGGAGTAGATCCGCCAGCCACCGGCGATGTTCCGCAATTCAAAACCCCGGGGGCTGGAGCCAAAGCCAGCTGCACTGGCCTCCTCCTCATCCGGGGCGTTAACAGTATACCCGTTGTAATCGGCCTGAAGATCCGCCAGTAACTCCCGAACCTCACCCAGCGTCAGTTCCAATCCGGCCGCCAGTTCATCTTCGGTGGCCGGCTGGTCAATCACCATGAGCACGGCTTCAAGCGCGGCCTTGGCGCCACCGGGCAGGTCGCGGAGGCCTGATCCGGCATCGTCACGGCCCTCCGGGCTGTCAGCGGTGTTCACGGTTGTTCCTCATATTCTTCGCTCAGGTTTTCCGCCGACCATTCGCGCTCCCCTGCCGTCCAGTGGATGGCCAGGTCCGCGAGCGGTGACAGCTGGTCGAAGGCCACGGCCCTGTCCCGGTACAGCTCCAGGAGGGCCAGGAACCGTGCCACCACCACCAGCGTCGAGTCGGCGTCTGCGGTCAATGCCCTGAATGTCAGTGGTGATTCCTGCTGCAGGCGGATGCCCAGGATCTCCGCCTGTTCCTTAACGCTGACAGTGCCGCCATGCAGGTGCCCCAGCCCAACCTCGGTTGGCTTCGGCGCCTTGGGCCGGAGGGCCGCGGCGGCGAGGGCGGCGAACTGCTCCGGGGTGTGCTTCCACACGAGTTCCGGAAGCATCGCGGCGAAATGCTCCTCGAGGGCCACCTGGCGGGGAAAGCGGCGGCCCTCCTGGTGGAGGGTACCGCCGAAAAGTCCCGCCACCTGCTTGAACGCCTTGTACTGCAGCAGGCGGGCAAACAAAAGGTCCCTGGCCTCCAGCAGGGCGATGTCTTCATCGCTCTCCACCTCGCCGGCGGGCAACAGCCTGGCCGCCTTCAGGTCCAGCAGTGTGGCTGCGATGACCAGGAACTCACTGGCCTCATCCAACGCCCAGTCCTCGCCAAGGTCCTGCAGCTTGCGGATGTACTTGATGAACTCATCGGTGACTGTTGCAATGGCAACTTCGGTGATGTCCAGCTGGTGCTTGGCAATCAGTCCGAGAAGGAGGTCGAACGGGCCGGTGAAGTTGGCCAGCCGCACCTCGAAGCCGGGCTTGGATTCGGCCACGGCGCGGCTAGGGTGCTCCGCCGCGCGAAATGAGCTCCTTGGCAAGGCGGCGGTAGGCGTCCGCTCCCACGTGGGTGCCGGCGTAGCTGGTGATCGGTTCAGCGGCCACCGTGGCGTCGGCGAACTTGATGGACCGCTTGATGACCGTTTCGAAAACCTTGTCCCCAAAAGCTTCCACCAGGCGGGTGATGACTTCCCGGCTGTGCAGGGTTCGTGCGTCATACATGGTGGCAAGCACGCCATCAACCTGAAGGCGCGGGTTGAGCCGGTCCTGGACTTTGTCGATGGTTTCGACCAGAAGCGCCACCGCACGCAGGGCGAAGAATTCGCAGATCAGCGGGATGATGACGCCGTGGGCGGCGGTGAGGGCGTTGACGGTCAGCAGGCCAAGGGACGGCTGGCAGTCGATGAGGACGACGTCGTAATCGTCTTCGACCTTCTTCAGCGCACGGTCCAGGACCTGTTCGCGGGCTACCTCGTTGACCAGCTGCACTTCGGCGGCGGAGAGGTCGATGTTGGCAGGCAGCAGATCGACGTTCTCCACGCCGGTGTGGTGGATGGCGTCGCGGATGTCCACCTTGCGGTCCATCAGGACGTTGTAGACCGTGAGGTCCAGTTCGTGGGGGTTGACGCCCAGGCCAGCCGACAGCGCACCCTGGGGGTCGAAGTCCACCAGCAGGACGCGCCGCCCGTATTCGGCGAGGGCCGCCGCCAGGTTGATCGTGGACGTGGTCTTACCGACTCCGCCTTTTTGGTTGACCATGGCGATCACGCGCGCGGGCCCGTGGGAGGGCAGCGGTGCGGGTTCGGGGAACTCACGCAATGGGCGACCCGTGGGGCCCATCACCGCGTTGTCGAGGTCGAATTCCGTGCCTTCCAGAGTTGCCGCACCCTGTTCGCTGCTCACGTATCTGTCCACACTTTCGATGACGGTGACTTGCTTGCCGCTGGATCCCCAGCGCCGTTCCTTCCCTCCAAGGCTACAGCCGCCGACACGGCATTCCGGGTAACTTGACTTTCTTCGAATGTTGAGCCTTGACCCTCTAGTTGAGGTCGAAGGTTGAGGCTTCCGATACGCGAAAGGGCCCCCGGAGCGTGCTCCGGGGGCCCTTTGACCGTATGGCGGGTTAGGCGCTGGCGGCAGCCTTGGCGCCTTCTTCCTTCGGCGCAAGTTCGCCGTGCCCGGCGATCATGGTCTGCTCGTCGAAGGGCAGCTCGCCGGAGAGGACCCGGCTGACCTGTCCGCCATCGATTTCCTTGACCCAGGTACCAATCAGGACGGTGGCGACGGCGTTGCCGGTGAAGTTGGTCAGGGCGCGGGCTTCGGACATGAAGCGGTCGATGCCGACGATCATGCCGACGCCGCCCAGGAGTTCAGGCTTGTGGGCCTGCAGGCCTGCTGCGAGCGTTGCCAGGCCGGCGCCGGTGACGCCGGCTGCACCCTTGGACGCGATGATCATGAAGATCAACAGGGAGATCTGGGCGCCCAGGTCCAGGGGGGTTCCCATGGCGTTGGCCACGAACAGCGAGGCCATGGTCAGGTAGATGGCCGTGCCGTCGAGGTTGAACGAGTAGCCGGTGGGGACGGTGACGCCGACAACCGGCTTGGAGACACCGAGGTGCTCCATTTTGGCGATCAGGCGGGGAAGCGCTGCTTCGGACGAAGACGTGGAGAAGATCAGCAGGTATTCGCGGCCCAGGTATTTCATCAGCTTGAAGATGTTGACGCCGGAGACCACCTGGAGGATGCCGCCGAGGATGACGACGATGAACAGTGCGCAGGTGATGTAGAACGCGATCATCAGGGTGAACATGCTGACGATGGCCTGGAAGCCGGTGGCGCCAACCACTGCTGCGATGGCACCAAAGGCGCCGACGGGAGCCAGCCACATGATCATGATCAGGATCCGGAAGACGAGCGCCTGTCCGTGTCCGATGGCCTTGAGGATGGGAGCTCCCGAGGGGCCCATCTTCTGCAGTGCGAAGCCGACCAGGATGGCTGCGAGCAGGGTGGGCAGTACGGGGATGTCGCTGGGAATGATGCCGAGCAGGAAGTCCACGGTGCTGTCAGTGGCGGCCTTCTTGTTGGGATCGTACGGCGTGAGCTTGAGCCCCTCGCCGGGGTGGATCAGGTTGCCCACCACGAGGCCGATGGCCAGGGCGAAGGTGGACATCACTATGAAGTAGCCCAGCGCCAGGCCGCCCACCTTGCCCACCGTTGCGGCTTTGGCGATGGAGCCGATGCCCAGGACGATGGTGCAGAAGATCACCGGGGCGATCATCATCTTGATCAGCTTGATGAACCCGTCGCCGAGGGGCTTGAGGGATTTGCCGACTTCCGGGAACAGCAGGCCCACCAGGGCGCCCAGGATGACGGCGGCAATAACGGCGATGTAGAGGTAATGCGACTTGTCGAGGCCTTTGCGCCGCGGCGCCGCGGTGTCCAGGGACTCTCCCCGTTGAGAAGCCATGATGTGTCTCCTTTGGATAATCTGATAGACGCTGCGGCACAGTCACTGGGCTCACACGTCCTGCGGTGTGATATCCATCATTGGCCACACAGTGATCCAGCTCACCGTTGCGTTCATATTGGTCGCGGCGCAGGTGCTGGGTGGCCCAGCCAGGCGCCCGGAGACGGAGGGAAAGGTACTGATGATCCACCGCTGGAGTATCGCCCGCCGGCTCTTCGTGGCGAACCTGTTGATTGTGGTGTCCTTCATTGCCGTGGTGGGAACGGCGGCCTACGTCGACGCCCGGGACCGGACGTACAGCGAAGCGGGCCTGCGGATGACCGGCATCGCCACCTCGATCGCGTCCAACCCGCTGGTGCTGCAGGCCGCCGGGACCCGGGACCCGTCGTCGGTCCTGCAGCCGTATGCCCTCGACGTCATGGAGGAAGCCCACGTCGATTTCATTACCATCATGGCCCCGGACCGGACCCGCTGGACCCACCCGAGGAACGAGGAGCTGGGCAAGCCCTACATCGGATCCATCGATGCGGCACTGCGGGGCGAGACGTTCACCGAGGTGACCTCCGGCACGCTGGGACCGTCCGTGCGCACCATCGTTCCCGTGAAGGACGACGCCGGCACGGTCCGTGCCCTTGTAGCCGCCGGGGTGACGGTGGGCACCGTCGACGTCGCCTTCGCGGCGCGCCTTCCGGCCCTTGCCGCCATCGGACTCGCGTTGCTGGTGGGTGGCTCGCTGGCCTCGTGGCTTCTGGGCAGGTACCTCCGGCGCGTCACCCGCGGCTGGGGTCCAGAGCAGCTCTCCCAACTGTTCGCCTACTACGAATCCGTACTGCATTCTGTCCGCGAGGGCCTGATCCTGATCGACACCCGGGGGCGGGTGGTGATGTACAACGACCAGGCCGCAGAGCTGCTCGGCCTTGACCAGACCGGCAGTAGCGACCCCACCCGGCCGCCGAAGCTGTCAGACCTTCCACTCGACGAGGGACTCCGGGGTCTTTTCGAGTCCGGGCGCCCGGCCAAGGACGAGATTGTCCTGACCGGATCACGCGTCCTGGTGGTGAACCAGGGCCCGGCCAAGGGGCCGGAGCCCTTTGGACCCCGGGGCAGGACACCCGTTTACGGTACGGTGGCCACCCTCCGCGACCGGACGGAGATCGAGGCGCTGGGCAATGAGCTGGAAACCATGCGCACCCTGTCCGACGCCCTGCGGGCACAAACCCATGAGCATGCCAACAGGCTGCACACGATGGTGTCGCTGCTGGAGCTGGGACGGACCCAGGAAGCACTGGATTTCGCCACGAAGGATCTGGAGTTGAGCCAGCAACTGACCGATGACATGGTCAGCTCGGTGGACGAACCCGTCCTTGGGGCGTTGGTGATGGGGAAGGCGGCTGAAGCGCACGAACGCGGAGTGCACCTTGAAGTCACCGCGCTCGGTTCGGGCACGTCAGCGGGAATCGCAGTTCAGGACCTGGTCACGGTCCTCGGCAACCTGTTGGACAACGCCATCGACGCCGCCGCCGACGCTCCCCCGCCGCGCCGGGTGGAGCTGACGGTAGAGTCGGACGAGGAGGGGCTGGACATCGCTGTCCACGACTCAGGAGCCGGCATCGACCCGGAGTCTGCAGAGAACATGTTCCGTCACGGCTTCAGCACCAAGCCCGCCGGCCCCGGCGGCCGCGGCATAGGCTTGGCTTTGGTCCGCCAGGCTGTGCAGCGCCTGGGCGGCTCACTGGTCATCAACGGGCGCCGGGGTGCCAAATTCGAGGTGTTCCTGCCGGCGGTGGCGGCGCCGGAGGCGGCGGCGCCGGAGAATTCGCCCGGCTCTCGGAACGGGGACACCGGAACTGCTGCCGGGACAGACCATGCCGGAAAGGGAGCATAAAGCGTGACTAATATTCGCGTCCTCGTCGTTGAGGACGAAGCCATCGCCTCGGCCGCCCACGCGGCCTACGTTGGACGGCTGCCGGGTTTTGAGCTGGCAGGCACCGCGCCCGACGGTCAATCGGCGCTGCGGCTGCTGGGCGATTTCGCTGCCTCCGGCAATCCCGTGGAACTCGTCCTGCTGGACATGAACCTCCCGGACCTGCACGGGCTGGACATTGCACGGCGCATGCGGGCCGCCGGCCTGCTCGCTGACATCATCGCCATCACCGCCGTCCGGGAGCTCGCCGTCGTGCGCAGCGCCGTAGCCATTGGCGTGGTGCAGTACCTCATCAAGCCGTTCACCTTCGCCACGTTCTCGGACAAACTTGAGAGTTACCGCCAGTTCCGGCAGCAACTGGCGGACGGTACGGGCGTGGCGGGAAAGTCCGGAGCCTCCCAGAGCGAAGTGGACCAGGCCTTCGCAAGCCTGCGGGCGCCGTCCGAACTTCCCCTCCCCAAGGGGCTGTCCACCTCCACGCTGGACTCCGTCAAGGACTTCCTCAAGGCGCAGCAGAACGCCGTCTCCGCCACCGAGGTCATGGATGCACTGGGGATGTCCCGCGTCACGGCGCGCCGCTATCTTGAGTACCTGGCGGATGCCGGAACGGTACAGCGGACGGCCAGGTACGGGACGCCTGGGCGTCCGGAGAACGAGTACCGCTGGAGCGGACGCTAAGAAGGTCCAGGTCAGGACTGCAGTGGTCCTGGGCCAGGGGTTTCCGGCCGCAGTGTTCCGATGAGGTGCTCGATCACCCCAACGTCCTCGATGGTGGACGGCACGGTATATTCCACGCCGTCGGCAATCTGCCGCATCGTCTTGCGGAGGATCTTCCCTGACCGCGTCTTGGGCAGCGCGTCCACCACCGTGACGTGCTTGAAGTCCGCAACAGCACCGATGTCGCGCCGGACCATGGCCACCAGTTCGGCGGCCAAGACGTCGTCCTGCACGTCGACGCCGGATTTGAGGACCACATACCCGCTGGGGCGCTGGCCCTTGAGCGGATCAGCAAGGCCGATGACGGCGCATTCAGCCACGGCCGGGTGCTGGCCGATCACTTGCTCCATCGCTCCGGTGGAGAGGCGGTGGCCGGCAACGTTGATGATGTCATCCGTCCGCCCCATGACGAAGACGTACCCGTCACCGTCACGGAAGCCGGAGTCTCCAGTGGCGTAACACCCCTCGAAGGCCTGCAGGTACGACGAGACAAAGCGTTCGTCGTTTCCCCAAAGGGTGGTAAGCGTCCCGGGCGGCAGCGGCAGCCCCAGCACGATGTTCCCTTCAACGTCCGGCTCCACTTCTTCGCCCAGTCCATCAACGATGGCCAGCCGGAAGCCGGGCATGGGGACGCTGGGAGAACCTGCTTTGATGGGCAGTTCCTCCAGCCCGCGGGGATTGGCGCAGATGGCCCATCCTGTCTCCGTTTGCCACCAGTGGTCCACCACAGGAACCCCCAGGGACCGGGAAGCCCAATGGAAGGTATCGGTGTCCAGCCGCTCCCCCGCCGTGAACAGGGTCCGCAGGCTGGAAATGTCGCAGTCCCGCAGCAGTGCTGCCTCCGGGTCTGCCTTCCTGATGGCACGCAACGCCGTAGGGGCGGTGAAGAGGACATTGACCCGATGGTCGCGGATCACCCGCCAGAAGGCTCCGGCATCAGGGGTTCCCACAGGCTTTCCCTCGTACAGCACGCTGGTGGCCCCTGCCAGCAGCGGTCCGTAGACAATGTAGGAGTGCCCCACCACCCAGCCAACGTCCGACGCGGTCCACATGATGTCGCCCGGGCCGGCGCCGTAGATGTTCCGGAGCGTCCAGTCCAGCGCGACGGCGTGCCCGCCGTTATCGCGCACCACGCCCTTGGGCGTCCCGGTAGTACCCGAGGTGTACAGGATGTAGAGGGGATCGGTGGCTGCCACGTCAACGGGCGCAGCCGGCCAGGCACCGGCTGCCTCAGCGTCCCAGTCCAGCCATCCGTAGTCAGCGGCTGACGCGGCGAAGCCCTCCCTGGCTTTGGTGATCACGGGAAGGCCGGGCACGCCGGCCAGGGCGAGCGCCTCAGCCACGGCGGGCAGGTACTCGATCCTGCGCGTCGGTTCCAGTCCGCCGGAAGCCGTTACCACCAGCACCGGTTGGGCGTCACGGATCCGGGCCGCGAGTTCCTTGGGCGCGAATCCGCCAAAGACCACAGAGTGGACGGCGCCGAGCCGGGCGGAGGCAAGCATGGCAATGACGGCCTCCGGAATCATTGGCATGTAGATCACCACCCGGTCGCCCTTGCCGACGCCCTGGTCCCGCAGGACGCCCGCAAAGTCCGCCACGAGCCCGGTCAGCTCCGCATAGGTGAAGCGGCGTTGGGTGCCGAGCATTGCCGAATCGTAGATCAAGGCGTCCTGGCTCCCCCGGCCGGCCTCCACATGGCGGTCCAGGGCGTTGTACGAGGTGTTCAGGATGCCGTCCGGGAACCAGCCGTACAGCGGTGCCCGGCTTGCGTCCAGTGCAATCCGGGGCGGTGTGGACCAGCCCACCCTTGCCGCGGCACCTAGCCAGAATGCGGCTGGGTCGGCAAGGCTCTTTTCGTATGTTTCCCGATAGCTGTCAACCATGAAAGTGCATCCCGTCCACGACATTGTGTAGCGGCAATGCTAGCCAAGGGACAGTCTTCAGACAAGGGTTATGTATACAGAAATTACCTCGTTGCACCCCTAATCCCGAAGATTGCTGGAAAATTTGGCAGTTCTGTATACACTGAAGGAGTTCAGTCACCGAAGGAGTTACCGATGCGCGCCAGCGACAGGGCCTACGCCGCCCTCCGGGACGACATCACGGAATGGCGGCTGCTTCCCGGCACGGTCCTGGGCGAAGTCGAGCAGTCCGAACGCCTCGGCGTCTCGCGCACACCGCTGCGGGAAGCGCTGGGCCGGCTTACCGCGGAAGGGCTGACGACGACGGCAGGCGGCCGCGGCGTCGTCGTCACCGACGTTTCGCTCGACGACATCGACGAACTGTTCGAACTCCGCGAAACGCTGGAA
Organism: Arthrobacter sp. Leaf137; assembly: GCF_001423525.1. Classification (GTDB taxonomy): domain Bacteria; phylum Actinomycetota; class Actinomycetes; order Actinomycetales; family Micrococcaceae; genus Arthrobacter. The sequence goes on from NZ_LMOI01000004.1 coordinate 96,500, forward strand.
TGCAAGGCTGCCGCGTTGGCGGCAGAGCGTGGAGATGCTGCCGTCTTCCTCCAACTGCAGAAGGAGCTCCTTGAGGCGCCGGGACTCATTGACGGCAGCGACCCGGGGCGGCACGCGTATTACGGCCTGGCCGGGCGCCTCGACGCCGCCATCGATGATGCGGTGGCCAATGCCTACCTCATCCAGGCCATGCGGGCTCTTAGGGTGCATCTGGTCCGGGTCCGCCGGCTTGCTGCCGACGACGCGGAGCGGCTCACCGCTGCGGCAGCTGAACATGCTGCCATCGCGGAAGCTATTGCTTCCCACAACCCCCGCCTGGCTGAAGCAGCCACCACACTCCATCTCCACCGCAGCCTGACGCACGTCAAAAATACGCACACACCTCATCACAGGGAGAACCATGGTTAAGCAACACCACGTCCGCGTCTACAGGAGCGAAGAGAACCTGGCCCGGGAAGAGCAACTGGCCCACAAGATCGCCGCTGTGGCCGCCGATCCCGTGGAGGTGGTGCCGGAAGTGACCGAAATGGTCATCAACCGCATCATCGATAACGCTTCCGTGGCCATCGCATCGCTGAACCGGGCGCCGATCGTCGCCGCCCGCGCGCAAGCCCTCACCCATGCGCCAAGCACCGGCGGCAAGGGTGCCAAGGTGTTTGGCATCGGCGAGCGCGTCTCCCCCGAGTGGGCTGCCTGGGCCAATGGCGTGGCCGTCCGCGAACTCGACTACCACGACACGTTCCTGGCCGCGGACTACTCCCACCCCGGTGACAACATACCGCCCATCCTGGCCGTCGCGCAGCACACGGGTTCCAGCGGAGCCGACCTGATCCGCGGCATCGCCACCGGCTACGAGATCCAGGTGAACCTGGTGAAGGCAATCTGCCTGCACAAGCACAAGATCGACCATGTGGCCCACCTCGGCCCCTCGGCAGCGGCCGGCATCGGCACCCTGCTGGGCCTCGACGTCGAAACCATCTTCCAGTCAGTAGGCCAGGCACTGCACACCACCACCGCCACCCGCCAATCCCGCAAGGGCGAGATTTCCACGTGGAAAGCCCATGCACCCGCATTCGCCGGGAAAATGGCAGTCGAGGCGGCAGACCGGGCCATGCGCGGACAGACCTCCCCGGTGCCGATCTACGAAGGCGAAGACGGCGTGATCGCGTGGATGCTGGACGGGCCGGACGCCTCCTACGAAGTTCCCCTCCCCACTCCGGGTGAGGCCAAGCGCGCCATCCTGGATACCTACACCAAGGAGCACTCGGCTGAGTACCAGGCGCAGGCCTGGATCGACCTGGCCCGCAAGCTGCACCGCGAACACCCCGAGGTCACCGATCCCGCCAACGTGGCGTCGGTCCTGATCAGGACCAGCCACCACACGCACTACGTGATCGGCTCCGGCGCCAACGACCCCCAGAAGTACAGCCCCACCGCCAGCCGGGAAACCCTTGACCACTCCATCCCCTACATCTTCACCGTGGCGCTCCAGGACGGTTCCTGGCACCATGTGGACTCCTACGCCCCGGAACGCGCTGCCCGGCCGGACACCGTGGAACTGTGGCAGAAGGTCACCACTGAGGAAGACCCGGAGTGGACCCGCCGCTACCACTCCCTGGACATCAGCGAGAAAGCCTTCGGCGGGTCCGTGGAGATCACGCTCACGGACGGCACCGTCATCACCGACCAGATTGCCGTAGCCGACGCCCACCCGCTGGGTGCACGGCCGTTCGCCCGCGAGCAGTACGTCAACAAGTTCCGCACCCTGGCGGCCGGGCTCGTGGAGCAGGCCGAGATCGAAAGGTTCCTCGCCGCCGTCGAACGCCTCCCGGAACTCGCCCCGGGCGAACTGGACCAGCTGAACATCACTGCCGCCCCCGGCGTCATCGACCTCGGCGCGGCACCGAAGGGACTGTTCTGATGCTGTATTCGAAGACCACCCCGGAACAGAAGCGGGCCGCACTGCGTGGGATGCTCGCCTCCGGCACCATCCAGCAGTTCCCGGGAGCGTTCAACCCCCTGTCGGCACGGCTGATTGAGGAGAAGGGCTTCGCGGGCGTCTACATCTCCGGCGCCGTCCTCGCCAACGACCTTGGCCTGCCCGACATCGGGCTGACCACCCTCACCGAAGTGGCCACCCGCGCGGGGCAGATTGCCCGCATGACCGACCTGCCCGCCATCGTGGACGCTGACACCGGCTTCGGCGAACCCATGAACGTCGCCCGCAGCATCCAGGAACTCGAAAACGCCGGCCTGGCCGGCTGCCACATCGAAGACCAGTTCAACCCCAAAAGGTGCGGCCACCTGGACGGCAAGAACGTGGTGGACCTGGACACCGCCGCGAAACGCATCCGGGCCGCCGCCGACGCCCGGCGCGACCCCAACTTCCTCATCATGGCCCGTACCGACATCCGTGCGGTGGAAGGGCTCGAAGCTGCCCAGGACCGCGCCCGCGCACTGGTGGAGGCCGGTGCCGACGCCATCTTCCCGGAGGCCATGAAGGACCTGTCCGAGTTCCAGGCCATCCGGGACGCGGTGGATGTGCCGATCCTCGCCAACATGACCGAGTTCGGCAAGAGCGACCTGTTTACGGTGGAACAGCTGCAGTCGGTGGGCGTGAACATGGTGATCTACCCGGTCACCCTGCTGCGCATTGCCATGGGAGCTGCAGAGCGTACGCTGGAAACGATCAAGGCAACAGGATCACAGGAAGCACAGGTGGAGAACATGCTCACCCGTGCGCGTCTCTATGACCTCGTGGACTACGAGGCGTACAACCGCTTCGACACCGGCGTTTTCAACTTCCAGATTCCCGGCGTCCGGTAGGACCCGGGATCCCCGCAAGAACGAAGGAGTTCAACATGGCAGCTGCTGATATCAAAAAGGGCCTTGCCGGCGTCGTGGTGGACTACACCGCGGTCTCCAAGGTCAACCCGGACACGAACTCCCTGCTGTACCGCGGCTACCCCGTCCAGGAACTGGCCGCCAGGTGCAGCTTCGAGGAAGTCGCCTACCTGCTGTGGAACGGTGAACTGCCTGACGAAGGACAGCTGGCGGAGTTCACGGCAAGGGAGCGCGCCGGGCGCGCGCTTGACCCGGTGGTCAAGCAGGTCATCGACGCTTTGCCGGCCACGTCCCACCCGATGGATGTCTGCAGGACAGCGACCTCCGTGATGGGCGCCCGCCACCGGCTGGCCGAGGACTCGTCGCGCGAGGCCAACATGGCCAAAGCCGTGGACCTGTTCGCCGCCATGCCGGCTGTAGTGGCGTACGACCAGCGCCGCCGCCACGGCCTGGACCTCGTGGAACCGCGTGAGGACCTGGGCTATTCGGCGAACTTCCTGTGGATGACCTTCGGCGAGGAACAGGTGCCCGAGGTAGTGGAGGCCTTCAACGTCTCGATGATTCTCTACGCCGAGCACTCCTTCAACGCCTCAACCTTCACTGCACGCGTCATCACCTCTACGCTGTCCGATCTGCACTCCGCGGTCACAGGAGCCATTGGAGCCCTGAAGGGACCGCTGCACGGCGGGGCCAACGAGGCCGTGATGCACACCTTCGACGAGATCGGCATTCGGCAGGAGGAGTCCCTCGAAGAGGCGGCAGCCCGGGCGAAGGCCTGGATGGAGGATGCCCTGGCAAAAAAGAAGAAAGTCATGGGCTTTGGCCACCGCGTCTACAAACACGGCGACTCCCGGGTGCCCACCATGAAGGCCGCCCTGGACAAGATGATTGCCCACTACGGCCGCCCCGAACTGCTGGGACTGTACAACGGCCTGGAAACGGCAATGGATGAGGCCAAGTCCATCAAGCCGAACCTCGACTATCCGGCCGGGCCCACCTACCACCTGATGGGCTTCGATACCGCCACCTTCACGCCCCTCTTCGTGGCCAGCCGCATCACCGGCTGGACAGCACACATCATGGAGCAGCTGGACTCCAACTCGCTGATCCGTCCGCTGAGTGAGTACAACGGCGCCGAGGAGCGGCACCTGCCCTAGCCCTTCGGCAGGACGTACGACGGCGGTGCGGCACCCGGGTGCCGCACCGCCGTCGGCCGTTAAGCCTTCGGAAGGTTTGGTAGGGCCTGCAGCTTAGGGAAGGACACTGCGGGAGGACGCGACGGATTCGTTGTCGGCGTCCATGGTGACCACGACATTGACCGTACCGCCTTCCAGCACCACGGGAAGCCAGTGGTCAGCGTCCTGCCACATCCGGTCCACCGGCAGGGTATCTACCCGGAACCACTCGGGCAGGATCTCGTCGCTGGGCTGCGGGTCACCGGTCCAGGTGCGTGCCGTGAAAAGGGTGGTCTTCATGTCCCACTCCGGCCTGGCGGGAAACACGAAGTGCACGGCTCCCGCATCCGCGAGGTCCCGCTGCTGCAGCACCACCCCCGTTTCCTCCCGGACTTCCCGGATAACGGCCTGGACGCTGGTCTCCCCCGCCTCGACGTGCCCGCCGATGCCCACGATCTTGCCCCTGCCGAAGCCGGTCTGTTTCAGGCCCAGGAGCACTTGCGGGCCGTCGGCACCGTCGCGGAGCAGGAAGCAGAGGGTCACATCAGCTGCGGTCATTTTCCCAGCCTAGCGGGGCCCTCCGGGCGGCCAGCCCGCGGCACGTGGACTGCCGCCGCATGGCGGCCGGGGCGTTGCTACAGTGAGGCCCATGAGCATGGCCGGAGAGGAACATCCCGCCCCCGCCCGCAAGGCCCGCGCCCTGCACGGCGGCGGTGCCCGGTTGCCCGATTGGCTGGTCCGGAATCCGCTGCACGCCGGATGGCTGTGGACCGGTTCGTGGGTGCTGCTGATCGTTGCCGACGAACTCGTGGACCTTGCAGGCTGGACCTGGTACGTCTTCGTGGGGATGGCGGCCCTTCCCACCCTGGGCTGCACGGTGGCGGTACTGAACGCAACCCCGCGCCGTTACCTCCGTCCGGCCAAGGAGTCCGTGCTCTCGCACTTCTTTGTCCGGTTCCTGGCACTGACGGCCGCGTTCCTGGTGTGGGGCGTCTCGGTGGTGGCCAGCGCATCGATTTCCACCACCGTGCAGGCGCTGGCCGGGGACTCGGAGCGCGCCGTCACGTCCCTGGGCCTCAACCTCCTGGTAGCTGCTGTCCCGCTGGTGGTCACCATCCTGTGGATGGCCCTGATCATCCGGTGCGCCTGGTTCCTACGCCGCCTCCGGGGCTGGCGCCAGGCGCCCGAAGGCATGCGGCTTCCCAAGAAGTTCCTGCGGGGATCCCCCCGTGCCAGGCGGGTGGTGGTGGGCCTCGCCCACCCGGGCCTGCTCCTGGTAGCCGGCCTGGGCACCTCCATCCTGGCCCTGTTCCTGGGCGCCGTGGAGCTCACGCTCAACGTGATGGAATGAACCTGTTCCCGCCGGAGAGTTTCCGCCGGGCTCGGGCCCGCTCCGCACCGGGTCAGTCAGTGCGGCGGGTCCATCAGCCCAGGGCCCTGGGATGCGCGGCTGCGTAAACCTCGCGGAGCGTATCGGCCGTCACCAGCGTGTACACCTGGGTGGTGGTCACCGAGGCGTGGCCAAGGAGCTCCTGGACCACCCGCACGTCCGCGCCGCCTTCGAGGAGGTGGGTGGCGAAGGAGTGCCTGAGCGTGTGCGGGGAAACGTCGCGGGTGATGTTGGCCTTTTCGGCTGCCACCTTCAGGATGGTCCAGGCGCTCTGGCGGCTGATCCTGCCGCCGCGGGCGTTGAGGAACAGCGCCGGCGTCCCCTTGCCCTTGGCGGCCAGCAGCGGCCGGCCGCGCACGAGGTACGCTTCCAATGCCCTGGCGCCGTACGATCCCAGGGGCACCAGCCGCTCCCTGGAGCCCTTTCCGAAAAGGCGGACGATGGCCGGTCCCTGTTCCTTGTTTCCGGCTGCCAGTGAAATATCGTCAACGTCCAGCCCCACGGCTTCGCTGATCCTTGCACCCGTGGAGTAGAGGAATTCCAGCAGTGCCCGGTCCCGCAGGCCCGTGGCCGTGTCGGTTCCTGCCGCCTCCAGGATCCTGGTGACCTCGTCCACGGTGATGGCCTTGGGCAGCCGCTTGCCGGCCATGGGCGGGTGGACTTCGCTGGCCGGGTCCGACGCCGTATGCCCTTCCAGGGCCCAGAACTTATGCAGGCCCCGGACAGCCACCACGGTCCTGGCGGCGGACCGCACTCCGAGCGCCGAACCGCCGTCGGACCCGTCAGAGAGGGCGCGCACGAAACCCGTCACGTGCTGCCGGGTGATGTCCGTGGGCTGCTGGCACCCGGCGCCGGCCAGGTATCGGGAGTAGCGGGCAAGGTCCCTGCGGTAGGCAGCGAGGGTGTTGGCAGCCAGGCCACGTTCAACGCCCATGTGCTGCAGGTAGTCCGTGACCCCACGGTCGATCCTCGTGGGTGCGGCGGCAGCTTTCCCAGGTTCCGCTGCACGAGCCGCTTCGACGGCTGGTGCTGTTTGGAACTGAGGTGCTTCGGGTCCTGGTGCTTTGGACTCCGGCGCTGTGGTCACCGTGGTTTCCGCCGGCGGTGCCATCCCGGCGGACGGACCCGGCCCCATCAGCGCTGGCTGGGGTGGGCGGGCCAGGGTGCGTCGGCGGGGCGGAGCCCGGCATACCCGTCGGCCCGGGCGGCCGCTGCTGCGAGGATCCCGACGACGGCCGACGGGTTGTGCAGCCGGCCGGCCAGGACGGACGCCACGGCCTCGTCCAAGCTGATCCAATGGAATTCGATCTCGGCTTCCTCGTCCGTCCGCTCGTGCCGATCGGCATGCGGTACTTCGGTGAGGTCCCGGGCCAGGTAGATGCGGATGGCTTCGCTGGAAGATCCGGGTGAGTTGAATACGTCTGCCAGGACGTTCCAGGTAGCAGCGGCGAGGTCCGCTTCCTCGGCGAGCTCACGGGCGGCGCCCACCACAAAGTCTTCGCCTTCAACGTCCAGCAGGCCTGCCGGGACTTCCCACAGGTCCATTCCCACGGGGTGCCGGTACTGCTTCAGCAGCAGGATTTCGCCCTGTGCGTTCATGGGCAGGACAGCGACGGCACCGGGGTGGTCGATGTAGTCGCGGGTGAGGGCGTCACCGGTGTCCTGGAGCTGGAAGGTGTCGCTGACGACGTCCCAGATCCGGCCCTCGTAAACCTTCTCAGACGACAAAAGACGGCGTGGGCTCGGTGCATCCGAAACCTGCCTGGCTGCAGGGGTGGTTTCAGGTGTACCGGGCATCACGCCGTCCTTTGTTCTGTTGGCTCTACTTAGCCGCTACCGTACCGGACTCCGGAGCACCGGCAGTCACGGCAGCGGCCGTGTCGGCGTTGCCGCCCTGGTGGTCCAGGGCCGCCCTGACCAGTCCGGCGAACAGCGGATGCGGGCGGGTGGGGCGCGAACTCAGTTCCGGGTGCGCCTGGGTGGCCACGTAGTACGGGTGGACCTCGGCCGGAAGTTCGACGAACTCCACAAGCTTGCCGTCCGGGGACGTACCGGAGAAGACCAGTCCCTCGGCGGCGATCTGGTCGCGGTATTTGTTGTTGACCTCGTAGCGGTGGCGGTGGCGTTCGCTGACGGTGGTCTTGCCGTAGGTTCCGGCAATGACCGAGCCTTCATCGAGCTTGGCCTCATACAGGCCCAGGCGCATGGTGCCGCCCAGGTCACCGCCGCCCTCGACGAACTCCAGCTGCTCTTCCATGGTGGCGATGACCGGGTACTTGGAGTCCGGCTCAAACTCGCTGGAGGATGCACCTTCCAGGCCGACGACGTTGCGGGCGTACTCGATGACCATGCACTGCAGGCCGAGGCACAGGCCGAGCACCGGGAGCTTGGTCTCGCGGGCGAACTTCAGGGCGCCCAGCTTGCCTTCGAGGCCGCGGATCCCGAAGCCGCCCGGGACGCAGATGGCGTCGACGCCGTCGAGTGCCTTGACCGCGCCCTCACGGGTTTCGCATTCGTCCGAGGGGACCCAACGGATCTTGACCTTGGTTTCGTTGGCAAAGCCGCCGGCGCGCAGGGCTTCGGTGACCGACAGGTAGGCGTCCGGCAGGTCGATGTACTTGCCCACGAGGGCGATCTCGACGTGGTGCCGCGGGTTGTGCACGGCTTCGAGCAGACGGTCCCAGCTGGTCCAGTCCACATCCTTGAACGGCAGGTCCAGGGCACGGACGATGTAGGAGTCCAGGCCTTGGGTGTGCAGGGTCTTGGGGATGTCGTAGATGCTGGGGGCATCCGGGCAGCCGATGACGGCTTCGAGGTCAACGTCGCACATCCGGCCGATCTTGGCGCGCATGGCTTCGGGAATTTCGCGGTCCGACCGGATCACGATGGCTTCGGGCTGGATACCGATGGAACGCAGTGCCGCCACGGAGTGCTGCGTGGGCTTGGTCTTCAGTTCCTGGGACGGTCCGATGTACGGGACCAGGGACACGTGGACGAAGAAGACATTGCCGCGGCCCACGTCCTGGCGGACCTGGCGGGCCGATTCGAGGAACGGCTGGGATTCGATATCACCAACGGTGCCGCCGATTTCGGTGATGATGACGTCCGGAGCGTTCTTGCCCTCGGCAGGCAGGCGCATCCGCCGCTTGATTTCGTCAGTGATGTGCGGAATGACCTGGACGGTGTCGCCGAGGTACTCACCGCGGCGCTCCTTGGCGATGACCGTTGAGTACACCTGTCCGGTGGTGACGTTCGCCGAACCCTCGAGGTTCTCGTCGAGGAACCGCTCGTAGTGCCCGATGTCCAGGTCCGTCTCGGCGCCGTCGTCGGTGACGAAGACCTCGCCGTGCTGGAAGGGGTTCATCGTGCCCGGATCCACATTCAGATAGGGATCGAGCTTCTGCATTGTCACAGACAGGCCGCGCGCCCGCAGCAGGTGGCCGAGGCTCGATGCCGTCAGCCCCTTACCCAGCGAGGACGCCACACCACCGGTCACGAAGATGTGCTTGGTCGTCTTGGATGAGCCCGGGAACCGGGAATTTACACGGGAATTTGATCGCTGCACCACGGAATTCGAGCCTATCATCAATTGAGCCTTCCACGGATCGTCCGGACTGTTCCCCAAATGCTCCAGTGTGCAGTCCCGCGACCTTCCGGGCAAGGGCCCAAGGCCCTGGCCCGGCCACAAAGCCAGCAGGCGCGAAAGTCCCCTCAGCCGCGCTGCGGCAGGAGTTTGGCGTCGTCAAGCAGCTCCTGGGCGTGTGCCTGGGCGGATTCGGAGTCCTCCTGGCCGGCCAGCATCCGGGCCAGTTCCCGGACCCGTTCGGTCCCGTCGAGGAGGCGCACATCACTGGACGTGAACCCGGTGGCGGTGCCGCCGTCGGCCCCGCGGACTGAGGTCTTGGTCACGGTGATGTGCTGGTCTGCGAACGCCGCCACCTGCGGCAGGTGGGTTACCACCAGCACCTGGACGTGGCGGGCGAGCATGGCGAGGCGGCGGCCGATCTCAACGGCGGCGCGTCCGCCCACACCGGCGTCCACCTCGTCGAAGACAAACGTGGGAACGGGGTCCACCGCGGCGAGCACCACCTCGATGGCCAGCATCACGCGCGAAAGCTCACCGCCCGATGCGCCCTTGCCCAGGGGCCGGGCGGGGGCACCGGAATGCGGCTGGAGCAGGAACGCGATGTCGTCGGCCCCGTGCGGTCCCAGCTGCCCCGTCGGCTCAAGGTTGATCACCAGTGTGGCATCGGCCATGGCCAGTGCCTTGAGTTCGGCGCTGACCCGCGCTGACAGGTCCTTGGCAGCCTTGGCACGGATCTTGCTGATGGTGGCCGCCTGCTTGGTCAGGTCCGCCTCCGCACGTGCCACCTCGGCGTCCAGGGACTCAATCCGCGAGGAATCGTCCTGCAGTTCGTCGTGGCGGGCCCTGGCCTTCTCCGCCCACTCCAGCACTTCGTCGATGGTGGGCGCGTACTTGCGCACCAGCTTGGCCAGGGCACCGCGCCGGTCCTCGATCTCGGCAAGCCGCTCAGGGCCTTCCGTGTCGAGTCCCGCCTGGTAGCTGGCCAGGTCCGTAGCGATGTCGTTGAGCAGGAAGCCCACTTCCGCCAGCCGGGCCGCGGCCGATCCGAGCTCAGCGTCGTGCTCAGCCACCTGCTCGAGCGTGCGCTTGGCCGCATCCACCAGGGTGGTGGCATCGCCCGCTTCGCCGAAGTCCTCCGCGATCAGGGCCTGGTGCGCGGTGCTGGCGGCGATCCGCAACTCCTCGACGTTGGCCAGTTTCACGGCCTCCGCCTTCAGCTGCCCGTCCTCCCCCGGCTGCGGATCCACCTCGTCGATCTCCGCCAGGGCGGTCTGCAGGGACTCGGCTTCGCGGAGCCTGTCCCGGGCGGCGCTGCGCAGGCTGTCCAGCTCCGCCTGGCTGGCCTTCCAGTGGCTGTAAAGCTCCTGGTAGGCGTTGAGCGGCCCGGCCAGCGTTTCACCGGCAAACTTGTCCAGCGCACCACGTTGGGCTGCTGCGCCCTTGAGCCGGATCTGGTCGGTCTGTCCGTGGACCACCACCAGCGTTTCGCCGATTTCGGCCAGGACGCCGACGGGGGCCGCGCGGCCGCCCAGGAAAGCGCGGCTGCGTCCATCGGCACCGAGGCGGCGCGCCAGGATCAGTTCCGCGCCGCCGTCGAACTCTTCAGTTTCGGCGCCCGCCTCAAGCGCGCGGACCACGGCGGGGTGGCCGGCGTCGAGCTTCAGGACCGCTTCCGCGGTGGCACTTTTTGCGCCGCTTCGGACGGCACCGGCGTCCGAGCGTGCCCCCAGCAGCAGGCCGACGGCGGTGACCACCATCGTCTTGCCGGCACCGGTTTCACCGGTCACCACGCTGAGGCCGGGGCCCAGCGGCAGGGTTGCGTCGGTAATGACGCCAAGATCGCGGATTCTCAGTTCTTCAAGCATGCATTCACTCCGCAGTCGACGGATCAGGTTCAGTGTCCGGCCGGTCCGCCTGCGGCACCTGCAGCGGCTGCTTGGGCCGGGGCGTGCGGACTACGGGAATCGGCCCCGTATGGACCGCGCTGGCCTTGGGCACGGGCCCCCGCCAGCCGTGGATGGGCAGCTCGAACTTACGGACCAGCCGGGCCGAGAAGGGCGTCTGGTGCGTGCGGGCCAATCGCACAGGGGTTGCGGATTTGGTGACTTCCACCCGGGCGCCCGGTGGAAGGTCCACGGACCGGCGGCCGTCACACCACAGGACACCCTGGGCCTCCGTGCGGCCCAGGACCTCCACCGCAAGCTTTGACCGGGGCGAAACCACCAGGGGTTTGGCGAACAGGGCATGGGCGCTGATGGGGACGATGACCAGTGCTTCCACCTCCGGCCAGACCACCGGGCCGCCGGCAGAGAACGCATAGGCGGTGGACCCCGTGGGAGTGGCCATCACGATCCCGTCCGAGCCGAACGAGGTCAGCGGGCGTTCGTCCACTTCCGTGACCACCTCAAGCATCCGCTCCCGGTTGGCCTTCTCGATGGCGGCCTCGTTCAGTGCCCAGGTGTGCCAGATTTTCTGGCCCCGGACCCATACCTGGACATCGATGGTCATCCGCTCTTCCACGGTGTAGTCGCGGCTTGCGATCCATTCCACCGTTTGGGCCAGGTCGGCACGCTCACTCTCGGCAAGGAAGCCCACATGGCCGAGATTGACACCCAGCAGCGGAACGTTCACCTCGCGGACCAGCTCGGCCGCGCGCAGGATGGTGCCGTCGCCGCCGAGGACCATCACCAGTTCCACTTCCGGCAGCCGCACATGGTCGTGGAGGACTTCGACGGGCTGGGCCAGGTGCCCGAAGAACCGCTCCATGTCATCCAGTTCGGACTCCTGCATGACGGGGACAATGCCCGAGGCATGCAGGAGCGCACAGGCCTCCCAGGCGGCCTTCAGCGATTCCTCGCGGCCGGTATGGGCAAGGACCAGTACACGCCTGCTCATCAGGTTCCGCTCTCTAGTGGTTCGGCCAGATTTGTCCGAGCAAAGCAGCAGCTGCCGCCTCCCGCTCTTCGATCTTAGGCAAGTCTTGGGTGATCCTGCGTCTTATCCACAGGAAGTATTCGACGTTTCCGTCCTGGCCAGGCAGCGGACTCACCGCCAGCCCGTGCAGGTCCAGTCCGGCGTCGAGCGCTGCCGTGGCCACCTTGTGCACCGCGAGCCGCCGTTCCCGTTCCGAGGTGACCACGCCGGTCCGGCCCAGGCGGTCCTTGCCGATTTCGAACTGGGGCTTGACCATGAGCACCAGGTCGCCGCCCGGTTCCGTGCAACCGGCCAGGGCCTGCACCACCAGGGTGAGGGAGATGAAGGAGAGGTCTGCGACGGTCAGGGCGGCCTGGCCGCCGATGTCACCCGGAACCATGTACCTGACATTCATGCCCTCGTGGACGGAGACGCGCGGATCGCTGCGGAGGTGGGGCACCAGTTGGCCATGCCCGACGTCGACAGCCACCACGTGTGCCGCGCCGCGCCGGAGCAGGACGTCGGTGAAGCCGCCGGTGGACGCGCCGGCGTCCAGGCACCGCTTTCCCTCGGCCGTAATGCCCGGGAAGGCGTCGAGGGCGCCGGCCAGTTTGTGGCCGGCGCGGCTGGCGTAGGTGTCCTGATCGTCATGTTCGACGGCGAGATCCCGGTCCTCGTCAACCTGCAGTGACGCTTTGGCGAGGACTTTGCCGTCGGAGCTGACCTTGCCTTCGGCGATGAGGGTTGCGGCATGCGTCCGGGACCTGGCGAGGCCCCGGGCCACCAGGGCCTGGTCGAGGCGTACCGGCATCAGACTCCGCCGTCCGCCGGGCCGGACACCCGGGTTCCCGGCATCTGGGGCCCGGGAGTCCGGGTTGCAAGGTCCCGGGGTTCAAGGTCCTGGGGCTTGGCGTTCAGGGCATCCAGCAACTCATCATGAAGCCTGGCGTAGGCCTCTTCGTGCTCTTCAACGGGAGTGGCCGGCAGGGTTTCCAAGACTGTCAGGGCTTGGGCCACCACGGCGTCAGGGATCGCCGCGGCGTCCAGCCCGGGCCATTCCCGCGACGGCTGGGCTGATGATTCTTCAGGTCCGGTCAGCTCAGTCATTCGTTCAGTCTAGTGACCGAGCCAGGCCAGCTTGGGCGCCTGAGCGGCGGGGGCGTCCGGTGTCGCGGCCCACCACGCGGCACAGGCGGCCCGCCACGCATCAAGGCTGTCCTTGCTGCCAATGACGCCCACTGCACCGTTGGCGACGCGTGCCGTGGCGTCGCCGCAGGCGTACGTGCCGTCGTCGTGCGTCACCTCGGGGTACGGGCGGTACAGGTCGGACAGGGCGCTGATGATGTAATCCGGGCGCTCGGCGGCGCGGGCGGCCAGGATCGATTCCAGCGTGTCGACGCCGGTCAGCACGGCAACGGTGGCAAACCCGGCATTGTTGCCGCCGAGGATGTCGGTGTCCAGCCGGTCGCCCACTACCAGCGGGCGTTCGGCGCCCAGCCGCTTGGCAGCGGAATGGAACAGCGGTGCCTCCGGCTTGCCTGCCACGAGCGGCGTCCGGCCGGTGGCAGCGGTCACCGCCGCCACCAGCGTTCCGTTCCCGGGTGCAATCCCACGTGCCTGCGGGATGGACATGTCGGTGTTCGTCGCCACCCACAGGGCCCCGGCGGACACCACGTAAGCAGCTTCGGCCAGGTCCTTCCAGCCGATACCAGGGTTGAAGCCCTGGACCACGGCCACGGGTTCCTCGTCCTGGCCGAAGACAGGGGTGAGGCCCACGAGCTCGATTTCGCGGGCCAGCGCCGGACTTCCCGTGATGAGGACCTTCGAGCCCGGCGCCAGGCGCGAAGCCAGCAGGTCGGCGGCCGCCTGTGAGGAACTGACTACCTGCTCATCCTCTGCCGGCGCCCCCAGTTCCCTCAGGTGGGCTGCCACCTCGGCCGGGGAACGCGAAGCGTTGTTCGTGACGTATCCAAGACCCACGCCCACCCCGGCCAGCTGCTGCAGCGACTCCACGGCACCCGGAATGGCATGCGGGCCGGCGTACACCACCCCGTCCAGGTCGGACAGGAGGGCGTCAAAGCGGGAAATCAGGGAAATGGCAGTCATTCGGTTCAGTCTTCCCGGCGGTCCTGGTTGGCTGCAGCGTCGTCGCCGGGCTCTTCACTGCCGGCTTCTTCGTTGCTGCTGGCTTCGTTGGTGCTGTCTTCCTTGTCGGTGTCCAGTTCATCCGGTTCCACCGAATCCTCGTCCGACTCTGCGTCGTCAGAGGCGAAGTAATCCGCATCCTGGTCGTCCACGTTCTGGTCCACAGCGTCCTGCGCGTTGGCACCTTCTGCGGTGCCGTCGTCGGACGAGGAGCCTTCCTGGCTGCCGGCAGCTGCCGAATCTGTTTCGGAGGCTTTGACGGCGTGTTCGCGAAGTCGCCGGCGTTCGGCCTCTTCGCGGGCCTCTTCCTCTTCATCCCAGCCGAGGTCGATGATGTCAGGCTCTTCGTCAACGCCCTGTCCCAGTGCGTTCTCTGCGACGACGGCCTGCTTGTTCCACTTGTCTGCTTCGGCGGCGCGTCCCACGGCTGAGAGCGCGCCGGCGTAGGCGCGGAACAGCCGGGGGCTGTAGGAGAAGGCACGGTTGATGTCCAGCTGCGGAATCTCCAGCTCAGCGACGGCGGCATCGAGCTGGTCCAGGTCGGTCCTCGCGCCGGCGGCCACGATGGCAAGTTCCACCTTGCCGGGAGCGTCCAGGTCCTGCGCTTCCTCGGAACGGGCAACATCCAGTGCCCGGTCCGGGCGGCCGAGTCCACGCTCGCAGTCAGCCATGACAGGCAGGTGGACGTTGGAGCCGCTGATCCGCCGATACGTGCGGAACTCGCGCAGGGCTTCCCCGTAGTGTCCCGCGGCGTAGGCCGTCAGCCCGACGGCTTCGCGGACTGCACCGAGGCGGCCGCCTCGGCGGCTCGCCGCTAGGGCGTGCTGGAAGGCCAGTTCCGGCTCGTCGTCAATCAGGCGTCCGGCCATCACCAGGTGGCGGGCAACCCACTCGGCGCTCTTGGGCTCAAGGGTCTTGATCTGGTGCTGCGTGGCGCGGTCCAACTCCTTGCCCGTGACGTCCTCATCGATCTCGGGTGAGCGTTCGCGGTCGGGCCGGTTGGAGCTGCGGATATCGGCAGCGTTGTGGGTGCGGACGGGGCGCTCTTCCTGGCGGTCCCGGCCGAAGCCGCGGCTGGAGTCGCCACGGAACGAGTCGCCACGGCCTGCTCCACGATCGGCTCCGCCGCGGGCGGGGCCACGGTCAGAACCGCGGTCGAAACTGCGGGAGTCTCTATCCTGCCGGTCGCCGAAGGGCTTGCGGGTCTCGCCGCCGCCAAAGCTGCGGCGCTCCTGGTCACCCTCACGGCGCGGACGGTCGCCAAACGGCTTACGATCCCGATCACCATAAGGACGGCTTTCACGATCGCCATAAGGCTTGCGGGTCTCGCCGCCGCCAAAGCTGCGGCGCTCCTGGTCACCGTCGCGACGGGGACGGTCGCCAAACGGCTTACGATCCCGATCACCATAAGGACGGTTCTCACGATCGCCATAAGGCTTCCGCTCACCACCACCGCTGAAACCACGGCGATCCTGGTCACCGTCACGGCGCGGACGGTCACCAAAAGGCTTACGATCCCGATCACCAAAAGGACGATTCTCACGGTCACCATAAGGCTTCCGCTCACCACCTCCGCCAAAACCACGGCGATCCTGGTCACCGTCACGACGGGGACGGTCACCAAAAGGCTTACGATCCCGATCACCAAAAGGACGGCTCTCACGATCGCCATAAGGCTTCCGCTCACCGTTACCGGAGGAGCGTTCGTTGTTGTCGCGGTTGCCGCGGCCCCGGAACCCACGCGGGTCACCGCCCGAGTTGTTGTTTCCCCGGAACGCTCCGCGGTCGTTGCCGCGGTTTCCTCCGCCGTGTTCGGCCATGATGGATTCCTCCTGTTGTGAGCCGACCACTGGCGCAAACTGCAGCCGCTCGTATACGTGCTTCTTACTTACGCAACCCGAAACCAAGCGCTTCCAGGTCCGTACGTCTCCATCAATTCTAGGGGAGCCCGCATAATCGACGGTCCAGAGTGGGCCATGATGGCTGCATCGTGTGAATCTTCACACCGCTGCACGCCCGTGGTGGCACTTTCGCCGGCAGCCCGCTCCGCACCGCCGCGTTCCCCTCTCCTGACGCGCGCTCACTTGTGGCGGCTATCCTTACGACGCGTGCTCACTTGTGGCGGTTGCCAGGGGCTTTTGTTGCGCTGCCAGGTGGGGTTTTTAGGAGCGGGTGTTGGGAGCCCGATGTGATGGGGCATCGGAGGTGGTCGTTCCCTGGTTAGAGCCGGGGGGTGCCTCTATGGTTTTCGTCAAGCGGCTATTGCCGCGTTGCTACGGACAGGAGTGGCTACTCCCCCATGCCGGGATGCACCCGGACGAAGTCGACCTTATTTCCGGAGTTTGTCCGGGCCGCCGGCTTCCTGTCGAAACCGCGCGCGTCGAGGCCGTTCTTGGCGCGGAACTCGGCCATCGCGGCATCGTACGCTGCGTTGAGCGTCTTGCCGGAGAATTCGCGTGAGGTGCCGTCGTTGAAGGCGATGGCGATCCGGATGCTGGCCGGGTAGTGGCGGTTCATCCGGACGAAGCCTTCTGCGTCCTGCTGGAGAGTAATCAAGGGAGCTTCTTTCGTTGTGCGAACAGCCTCCAGTCTGACGCACCACGCAACGCAGTACGTCCAACGGCACCGGCCGTGACGGTACGCTGGGCGGCATGAGCACCCGAGACATACCAGCGCAGATCGGCGACCTGCCACCACTGAGCCGGCCGGCGAACAGCGCACTCCTGCAGGCGGGCATCACAACGCTGGCCCAGGCCGCGGACCACTCCGCCAGGGATCTGCTGGCCATGCATGGGGTAGGTCCCAAAGCCATCCGCCTGCTCGATGCCGCCCTCGCCGATCGCGGCCTAAGCTTCGCCGGCGGGTCCTAAGCGGTAACTCCGGTCCGGCATGCGCACTGTGCCTCTGCGAAAATTCCGGGCGTAGACTGGCCGCACCACTGCCGGTGGAGGCACGCGTTACGGAGGCACCGCATGAAAAGTATCCGCGAGCAGGCCTCTGATGCCGAGCAGAACGCCGAGCTTGGACCCGGCAACGATGAACGGTTCTCCGGCTACGGCGTGATGGGGCTGCCCTTCAGCTCGGGCCACGTCCTGGCTATGCGCCGGTTTCCTGTGAACAGTGTTGGACCTGGGTACACCTCGGTGTGGCTGCGCCGCCCGTCCGGTGCCTGGAGCATCTACGCCGATGCACCGCCCGAGCAATCCTGCGCCCGCTATTTCGGTTCGGCCCTCGAGTCCACCGTCCAATGTCCGGTGACCGTGGCTTGGACAGGCGACTCCAGCGTCAGTGTGACCATCGGCCGCGAACTGGAGCTGGCGTGGCATGTGGACCTGGCGTCCACACCCATTACCCGCTCCATGACACTGGTGATGAGCGCGCTGCCAGCTCCCCTTCTGGAGAGCACAGGGTTCCTGAAGTCCATGAGCGTCGCCGCTGGCCCGATGCTCGGAGCTGGCCGTCTGGGCCTCGCCGGCGACGTCCCGAACGGTCAGGGCTTCCGGGCCAAGCCTCGGCAGATGTGGTTCATATCGGGCAGCTCCGCGACGGTGGGCGGCGAAGACCTGGGCACCATGCGTCCGTTGACCAGGCAGACCCGGCTGGGCGACTTCTGGATTCCGCAGCGCGGCATCTTCGTCATCGGCGCCTCGTCCTTTGATAGGTACGACGCCGGCAGGCACCTTCCAGCCTCAACCCGCCGCGCCGCCTGACCACCAGTCGACGCGCGCTCACTTGTGGCGGCTGTCCTTGGGACGCGTGCTCGTTGGTGGCGGTTGCCTGGGCATTTGTTGCGCTATCGGTTAGGGGTCCTGAGAGCGGGTGTTGGGTGCCCGTTGTGATGGGGCATCGGGGGTGGTCGTTCCGTGGTTTGAGTGGGGGTGTGGGTGGGAATCGCCGCGGGTGGGAGCGGGTTCGGGTGGGACCCGCCATGAGTGAGCGGGGGTCCGGGGTGGGTGCCGCCACAAGTGAGCGGGGGTGTGGGCTACCAGGAGTCGGCCGGGGTTTGTGGTGGTGGTTAAAGTGGTAGGGCCCTGACAGTTGTGTCAGGGCCCTACTCAATGTTTGTCCGGCGGTGTCCTACTCTCCCACACCCTCCCGGGTGCAGTACCATCGGCGCTGTGGGTCTTAGCTTCCGGGTTCGGAATGGGACCGGGCGTTTCC
>NZ_LMOI01000005.1 GCF_001423525.1 Arthrobacter sp. Leaf137
GTGCGCCACTCACTCAACCGCCCGGACCGGAACGCGGCGAAGGTGTGGGGCATCCCGGTCAGGGTTTTCGCCAGTCCCAGCAGCCGCCCGCCCCGGGCCGGGGATTCCCGCCGCGCCAGCGCCACCTGCGCCCCGACCCCGGCACCCCGCTCCCCGGCCGGGACACCGGCAGCAGCCTGCTCCCGCCGCTGCGAAGCATCAAAAGCCACGGTGATCTCGGCCTGCCTCGCCGCCGCCACAGCCTTCACATCCTCCAGCTGCCGGAGCTGATCGATCATCCCCGCACCATCACCAGCAACCGGCACCACCGCCAGGACCCTCAACACATCAGCAACACTCGGGGCACCACCACCCCCGGGACCGGCAATGGACGGACCACGGGCAATCGGGGCCTGGGCGGCGGCCGCGCGGGGCCCCGCGGGCGAAGGAACATGGGCAGCTGAACGCCCCGCCTCCACTTCCGCCACGCCAACCGCCTCCATGACCAAAGTCTTCCAGCACCCACTGACATTCCCCACGCCCCCAAAGCCCTATGTGGAAAAGCGGTGCTTCCGGGAGGATCACGTGCACAATAAACGGCGTGGAGAACCTTGAAACAGAGCGGCTGATACTTCGGCCCTGGGAGCCCGCGGATGCCGACTTTGTGCTGGATCTGTACTCCCGCTGGGAGGTGCAACGCTTCATCGGAAACCCGCCCCGCGTGATGGCAGACCGCGGTGAGGCCGAGGAACGCATCCGGATGTGGCGTGCCATGGAACATCAGATCCACGCCGTCTGGGCCGTGCAGCTGAAAGGCACAGCCCAACCACCAAACCGCGCGCAACAAACAAGCGCAGCGCAGCCGAAAGTCCCCGGGCACAGCCAGCCCGCACTCGCCGGGACGCTGCTCCTCAAGTCCATTCCGGCGTCGGGCGCTGAACTCCCGCTGCAGCCGTCGGGGGATACGGAGATCGGCTGGCACTTCCACCCGGACCACTGGGGAAAGGGGTACGCCACCGAGGCCGCGGCGGCGGTCCTCAGTTACGCGTTCTCAAGCGGCCTGCCCAGAGTGGTGGCTGTAACAAACCCCGCCAATGCAGCGTCGCAAAGCGTGTGCACCAGGATCGGCCTGATCCACCAGGGGCAGACCAGCAGGTACTACAACGCCCTGTGCGAGCTGTACGAACTGGCCAACCCGGCAACCTAGCCCGGCCCCTTCCAGAGCCGCTGCCACCAGGAGCGCTCCGGAATGGGCTCCTCAACCACCTCAGGCGTCCGCGAGGCACGCCTGGCCCGCCACCGCTCCACCTGTTCCTCCACGTCCCGGGTCATGGTGACCACCGGCGGCCCGCCCTGGAGCTGGCGGCGCGCATCAATGACCCGGCGGTTAAAATCCGTCACGAGGTCGCGGACCTGCTGTTCGGTGTACTGCGCATCCAACTGTGCGTCCAGCCCGGCGTCCTCCGCCCGGAGCAGGATGGCAGGCGGTCCCAGCCCGCTGATGTTCTCGCGCTGCAGCAGGCCCTTGACCCACCAGTCGGGATCGTAGGATTCCCCCAGCCCGGGAATCGGCTTGCCGGCGTACTTGAGGTCATCGAACTTTCCCTGCGCCATCGCGTCCCGGACCAGGTACTCGGCCCGGGCTGGGTCGCTGACTTTGCGGCGCTTCTCCCGCTCCTTGGCGTCAAGCGCGTCCAGGGCGGCTTCTTCCTCCGAGCTGATGCCCGCCCCGCGGTAGGAGCGGACCCCGGCCGCGCGCTCCAGCCGCTTCCGGTATTCAGACGTCCCACCGCCCACTTGTGTCACCGCCTTGCCTTGGTTGATGCTCTCCTCCCAGTATTTCGAAGCATCGCGCCGGGTTCAAACGCCCTGCCGGGACCACGCCAAGAAAACGTTTCCCGAGTGTGCAATACTTCCTCCCATGCCATCACCCTCCAGCGGTTCCCCGTCCGTCCTGCGCGCCGCCCACATGCCGTGGGAAACTCCCCTGACGTTGCCGGCAATGAGCAACACCGTTGACCGTCACCACCGCTACCGCGTCACCAACCGCTACCTGGAAGCCGGGGGGCAGCCCGTCCTTCCTGTGTCCGGCGAGCTGCACTACAGCAGGGTGCCGCGGGCGCGGTGGGAGGAGCGGCTGCGGCTGATGAAGGCCGGCGGCATCACGGTGGTGGCCACCTACACTTTCTGGATCCACCATGAGCAGACCGAAGGCAAGGTGAGGTTCGACGGCGGACTGGACGTGGGTGCGTTTGTCCGGCTGTGCGCAGAGATCGGCTTGGACGTGGTCCTGCGCATCGGTCCCTGGTGCCACGGCGAGGTCCGCAACGGCGGCTTCCCGGACTGGGTGCAGGAGGCGCCGGTCCAGCACCGCACCAACGATCCCGCCTACCTGGAACTGGTGAAGGGCTGGTTCGGACACCTCGGGGAAGAACTCCACCAGCTGACCGGACCGGACACCAACGTGATGGGCATCCAGCTGGAAAACGAGTTGTACGATCAGCCTGGCCACTTCCTGGAGCTCAAGAAACTGGCCAGGAACGCCGGCCTGACAGCACCCATCTGGACGGCCACGGCCTGGGGTGGCGCGGACCTGCCGGCCGGGGAGGTCCTCCCCCTGTTTGGCGGCTACGGCGACGGGTTCTGGGTAGATGCGGACGCCCCCTGGGATCCCACGTTCCGCGAGCACTACTTCTTCAGCCATGTCTGGGACGATCCGGGAATCGGTGCAGACATCCGCGAGTTCGTCGGCAACGGAGCCGAGGATCCAGGCAGCACGGGCAGCGGGAACGGCGCAGCGGCACCTGCACCCCGGACACCGTCGGCCCTTTTCCCGCCGGCCACGTGCGAGCTGGCGGGTGGCATGGCCACGGCTTACCAGCGCCGCCCCTGGCCGCAGGGGCTGGACGTGGCCGCCGTGGCACACAACAAGATTGGCAACGGCTCCGCCTGGCAGGGCTACTACATGTTCGCCGGTGGGACTAATCCTGCCGACGGGCTCCAGGAATCCCAGGAAACCGGCTACCCGAACGACCTGCCCCGGTTCGACTACGACTTCCACGCCCCCATCGGCGCGTCCGGACGCCTGGCCGGCAGCTTCGCCGCCCTGCGCAAGCAGCACGCCTTCCTGGCAGCCTTCGGCGACCGGCTGGCGCAGATGCCGTCATCCCTCCCCGAGGCCCAGCCGCACGGCATCGGGGACACCACCACCCTCCGCTGGGCACTACGGAGCGACGGCACCGCCGGCTTCGTTTTCATCACGTGGCACCAGCCGCACATCCCGCTGCCCACCTACGAAGACGTCCGCTTCGAGATAGCGCTCGACGGCGGCCCGGTCACCTTCCCGGGACAGCCGGTGGAGATCCCCGCGGGCACCGTGGCGCACTGGCCGGTGAACCTCGAGGTGGCCGGCGTGACCCTCGCCTGGGCCACGGCCTCCCCACTGACGTTCCTGGAGCCCTCCGCCGAGGACCCGGATTCGCTCCCCACCCTGGTCCTCGCGGCCGAGCCCGGAATACCCGTGGAGCTCTGCTTCGCCGCCGGCACAGAGGTCCATGGCGCTGGAGGATCGGACGCTGCGGGCTCCTACCGGATCCACGGCAACGAACCCGTGGTTGCCACAGCACGGTGCGGGGATGCCCGGCTGGACATCCTGGTCCTCCCGGCGGAGGCGGTGGACACTGCCTGGGTCCTGGGCAGCACCGCCCGGCGTGAACTGATCCTCGCCGGCGATCCGGTGTGGCTGGATGGGACCGGCAACCTCGCTGGCCGGTCCAGGGCCACCCCTGAGGTACTGCGCTACC
The DNA here is from genome assembly GCF_001423525.1 of Arthrobacter sp. Leaf137. Lineage (GTDB taxonomy): Bacteria > Actinomycetota > Actinomycetes > Actinomycetales > Micrococcaceae > Arthrobacter. Next base: position 3,783 of record NZ_LMOI01000005.1, read on the forward strand.
GCCCGGGGGCACGCTCATTCGAGCCGGCGGCCGCACTCCCGGCACTTCCGGGGGTCCCGGCCACGGGCAGCGTGGAAGTGGCCGCCGAGCTGCTCAAGGCGGCGGGCACTGTCCCCGCAACCTACGGTTCCTCCGCCAACCGGGCCGCGGCGCCGGACCCAGCGCTGATTACGGAGCTGGCCCGGGCTTACCGGCTGCCCCTTCCCGGCCAGGCGCTGGCCGGGGTACACACCGAGCTGGAAATCCACTGGGCCGGGGACGTGGCCAGGTTGCTGGTGGACGGCGCGGCAGTGGCCGACAGGTTCTGGGACGGCTCCCCCTGGGTCATTAACGTGTCCGACGCCGGTATTGGGCCCGGCGCCGATGTCACCCTGCAGATCCTCCCGCTTTCCCCGGCGGCCAAGGTGGGGCTGCCCGCCGAGGCGCAACAGCGCCGGGAAGCATCGCAGGGCGACCTTGCCGCTCTGGATTCTGTCCGTCTGGTCAGCTGGACCGCCTGGCGGGAGGCGCCGGCGAAGTAACCCCGCCCGGCAGCGGGCCACTGCACGCGGAAGCGGACGACGCCGGGAGGCCCCGGCGTCGTCCGCTTCCGTTGTTTGCGGCGCAGTCAGCCCGCCGCCTCAGGCGTTGGCGTGCTCGGCGAGGATGCTGTCCATCTGGCCGACGGCCTCCTTGAGGCCTTCTTCCATGCCCATCGCCATGACCTGCTCAAGCTGTTCCTCGGACTCGAACGTGGACAGCATGGTCATTCGGGTCCGCTCCCCCACGGGCTCAAGAGTCACCGTGGCGTGGCTGATGCCGAATTCCGCGGTGGGGTTGCCGTCGCTGTCCGCAAAGCCGTCATCGAACTCGAGCTGGCGCGGAGCTGCGATGCTGGTGAACTCCCACCAGCCGTGCGCCTTGTCCCCTTCCGGCCCTGTCATGTAGTAGTTGGCCTTGCCGCCCGGCACGAACTCGTGCTTGTAGAAAGTTGCCGGATAGGTGGGCGGCCCCCACCAGCGCTCCAGCTGCCGCGGGTCCTCGAAGAGCTGCCAGACGCGTTCCACGCCGGCGTCGAACTCGGCGACCAGGGTAAGGCTCAGGGCCTCGGGATTCTTATCCGTACTGATGACTGTCATGGCAGTGCCTTCCTAACCTTCAGCGAGAATGTCGGCCATCCGGGCGGCGCGTTGCCGCCAGATGTGTTCGTATTCGTCGAGCAGCCGGCGGGCTTTCTGCAGGCCTTCATGATTACCCCGCACAATCTGCGCCCTTCCGCGCTTCTCCTTGGTCACCAGGGAGGCACGCTCCAACACCGCAACATGCTTTTGGACTGCGGCGAAGCTCATGGCATAAAGCGCTGCGAGGCCGGAGACTGAAAACTCACCAACGGTCACCCGGCGGACGATGTCGCGGCGGGTGGAATCGGCGAACGCCTGGAAGAGGCGGTCCAGTTCGGTTTCTCGGAGCTGATCTACAACCATTTGGTTGTACGATAGTCCGCCGCGGACGGCGTGTCAACGGTTCTGTATCTTGAGGGGCATGAGCATTTTCCTGGTGGGCGCCGGGCCGGACGCTGAATCGTTCCCCGAAGTGTTTGACCTGTTTGCCGCCGAGGTGGAGCTGAGGGCAGGCCCGGGACGGAGGGCCCGCATCGCCGTGGTGGTTCATGACAGCGGCGGCGCCCCGATGACCCGGCTGCCGGAGTATGCCGGTCCGCTGCAGGAGCGGGCTGACTGCGACGTGGTTCCCGTACTGCTCGGCAACGGCGGCCCGGCTGGCGTTCGCCGAAGTGGACGGCGTGGTGGTGGGCGGCGGCCTTACGCCTGCCTACCTGCGGGGCATCGGGAATGCGTCCCCAACGCTTGCACAACTGGTGCGACGCGGCGTTCCCTACCTCGGCTTTTCCGCCGGTGCCATGGTGGCTCCGGGGCGGGCCCTGATCGGTGGATACCGCATCGACGGGATCGAGGTTTGCGGCGAGGAATGCTCCGAGGGCCTGGTCGACCTGGAGGTCCGCGAGGGCCTGGGGGTTGCCCCGTTCGCGGTGGATGTCCACGCCGCACAGGCCGGAACGTTGAGCCGGGCCGTGGGCGCCGTGGCGGCCGGACTGGTGGACCATGCCGTGGCAATCGATGAAGGCACGGCCATCATCCTGGCCGCGGCGGAGGCCGGGGACTACAGGGTGATCGGAGCGGGCACGTGCTGGGACATCCGGGAACGCCCTGGCCGCGGGCCGGGCCCTGGCGGAGGAGCCGCCGTGGTCACCGCGCGGACGGCGGGACCGGCGCGGAACTAACGACGACGGCGCGTGCCGCCCGCCGCCGTCGGCCGTCCCCGCCGGGGCGGGCGCCTACTCGAAGTGGGTCTGGATGCGGTCTCCGGAGAGCTGTTGGATCAGCTCTGCAGCCACATCGCGGAGTTTGCGGTTCCGGTTGCTGGACACCCTGGTGAGGATTTCCATGGCCTCGGCCTGGGAGCAGCGGTTCTGCGCAATGATGACGCCGCAGGCGAGGTTGATGGCGGTCCTGCTTTCCAGCGCCGCCTCCAGGTCATCCGCACGGTTCTGGGCCCTGTTGAGCCGTACGGAGAGATTGAAGGTGTTACGGGCCGAGGCCGCGAAACCCACGGCCTTCGCGTAGACGTCCTCAGTGAACGCACCCGGCTTGTCAGCGAAGAAGTTCAGGGCCGCACTTGCACCTTCGGTGATCTCCAGCGGAACGCCCAGCGTACTGTGCACGCCGGACTCGAGCAGCGCCTTGCTGTAGGCGGGCCAGCGCTCGTCTACAGTAACGTTTTCCACGAGCACCGGGGCCATCTCGCGGATCGCCTCGATGCAGGGGCCGTCACCCAGGGCCTGCTCAACCCGGTCCAGGTCCACAGCCCGCTCGCTGCTGCCGGCGGCGGTTGCAGGCCGCCGTTGGATTTTGAGCGTGACCGCACATTCGATGCGGTCGTTGGCAGCCTCGGAGACAGCGGCAGCGGCAATTCCGGACAGCCCGGAGAGAAACTCCACCACACTCTCGGCGCCCGTCAGGACCTCTTGAAGTTCATGGACAACGTTGATGTCAGCCGGTTTCGACATGCGCCCATACTACTGCGGCAGCCGATCGGATGGACTTCCCGACCGGCAGTATCGGTTGGCCTTGCCGGCGGTCCGGATGGGCTGGCGGAGAAACCGGAAGAATAGTCCGGGCTGCCACGCCCCGGGTTTACGCCGCACCACGCCCTTCTCCCGCTACCGCCCTCCTGCCCGCCACCCCAAGGCACAGGTGTGTGATGAGTTTCACCTGCAATATTCGGCCATCTGGTTGGGCGGCCCCCAAAGCCTTGTGCACTATGGAAGGGCGGGGCTGGATATTATCCGGCCTTCTACCCACCTGGTGAAGCGATGAAGCGCACCGGTGCGCCCCCGGCCGCCGACGCCTCAGAGCTCGACCAGGCCGCTTCCCGGCTTCCGGCCGGGCACCACAGAAAGTACAGAACCGTGAATTCCGTGCCGCCGCGTGGGCCCCGTGTGATTGCTCACATTGCGGCCAAATTGGTTGCCAACTCCGGCAGGGGCATGCACCATGGAAGAACGGGAATGCGCTTTCCCAATTAGTTGCCTCACCGACGAGGACCCGGCCTGTTCAGCCAGGCCGCCACCGCAAGAAATGGAAGTTGAATAATGACGTTCGATGCCACTCACTCCGTAACCCTGAAGATCTGGGACAAGGCAGCCCTCCACCACACCCTTGATGCTGCCATCAGCGACCTCTCCTCCCGCCACAACACCACCACCTGCCAGGTGGCAGTTACCTGCAGTGGCCCGAACACCTTCACGCTTAGCCTGCGCAACAGCGGCGCCCTGGCCACCGCCTAGGCAACCAGCACTGCCGCAGAAGCGGACGACGACGGGCCCGCCCGTCGTCGTCCGCTTTCTTTTGGCCGCCTCCGCCAGCAGGCGTCCAGCGGAGCAGGGCTTCCAGTAGAGTCGTGGCAACAACCGCGACACAAAGGTTTGGAAGATGCAGGCTGGCGGTAAATCCATGCGCACGCCCTCGTCGGATCCCGATGCGGGGCAGGTTGGGGCGGCGCCCGTCCGGGCGAGGGTGGCCGTTGTTCCGGCGGCGATGCTGTCAGCCGCGGGATTCCTCCTTTTCGCCCGCGAAGACCGGATCTCCGGCTTCATCCTCCTGGCAGCCGCCCTTGCCCTGGCGGGATTCCTCGGCCGGAGGCTTCTGATCGATCTGGCCCTGATCGCCGTGGGGCTAACAGCCATGAGCCTGGTGCCCATCACCACGGATATCAGCACCGAACACATGGCCACCATGGGTACCGCCATGGTTTTGGCGGTGGGCATCCCCTACGCCACCTCCCGTTTCATCACCAAGGACCACGCCATCCGGTTCCCCATCCGGACGGGGCAGCGGTGGACGCGGGCGGAAAAGTGGTACCTGCCGGCGGTCCTGGTGATCGGCTACGCCCTGATGCCGGTGTACATGATCCGGACCGGCGTTTACGGGAACTGGCCTGCGGTCAGTGACGCTGACGGCATTGCCCGGCTTTTCCTGGGCACCAACGTCCTGGGTATCTGGGACGAACTGTTCTTCATCTGCACCACCTTCACGCTGCTCCGCCGGCACCTTCCGGATTGGCAGGCCAACCTGCTTCAGGCCGTGCTGTTCACATCATTCCTGTGGGAACTCGGCTTCCATGCCTGGGCGCCTTTCTTCATCTTCCCGTTCGCCCTGCTGCAGGCCCGGTTGTTCACGGTGACCAAGTCGCTGTCCTACATTGTCAGCGTCCACCTATTGTTCGACTTCGTGCTGTTCCTGGTCCTGGTCCACGCGCACAACCGCGAATGGATCAACATTTTCCTGTACTGACGGCTTCACAATGAGCGTGATGCACGTCACAGGCAAATGACCGTGACGATCTTCCGCCCTGCTGCGTCTTACCTGTAACGGCGCAAACCCGCGCCTGGAGCAGAACGCCAACCGAGCAGGAGTGACGTAATGACCACGCAGACCAACGCCAGCACACAGCAGACCGGCAATGCACAGCCGAACGCAGCGCAGAACACCACCGCGCAGACCAGCACGGCAGCAGGCAACACCTCGCAGAAGAAGCCGGCAGCCACCCACTCCCTGGGCACCGCCGAGGGCCACGACGGCCGCGGCCGCACCACCGTCGCCGACGGCGTTGTGGCAAAGATCGCCGGCATCGCCATCCAGGAAATCGAGGGCGTGCACGCCTTGGGCGGAGGCGCTGCCCGGGCCATCGGAAACCTGCGCGAGCGGGTGGGCCAGAAGGACCTCACCCAGGGCGTGAGCGTTGAGGTGGGCCAGACCCAGGTGGCCGTGGACGTGACCCTGGTGGTCGAGTACCCGCACCCCCTCCAGCAGGTGGCGGACAACGCCCGCGACGCCGTCTACTCCGCCGTGGAGGACCTGGTGGGCATGGAAGTGACCGAGGTCAACATCACCATCACGGACATCCACGTCCCGTCCGAGGACAACGACGGCGAGGCTGAAGACGCCAGCCACGAACCGAGGGTGGCATGACCCCGGTCATCGGCGGTGCGGCAGCCGGGGCAGTCCTGGCGGTAGTGGCGCTGGCCTTCGGATTCTGGGGCTTCATTTTGACCCTGCTCTTCATGGGCATTGGAGCTGTCCTGGGACGCGCAGCCGAGGGCCGCCTGGACCTGGCGGCGGTGTTCGACGCCCTGCGCGGCCGCCGCACGTCGTCGTGAACCGCCAGGGCCACACCCGCATCGCCCCGGCCGCCCTCCGGAAAACCGTGGAAGCCGTGACGTCCCAGGCGTTCGGCATTTCCCAAACCGACGTTTCCGCTTCACTGCGGGACGACGCAGGGAAGCTGGGCGTGGACCTCCTGGTCCGCCTGCCGGCACCAACCCTGCTGGCGCCAGCCCCGGAGGGACGGCCACCCCTGTTCGAACAGGCGGACACGGCCCGGCTGAAGATTTCCTTCATGGGGCGCCAGGTCACCGGCATGGAGATCGGCAAGATCAACATCAGGCTCGGGGCTGCATGAGAAGCCTTCTCCCGGCGGCGCACAGGCTGCCCGCGGCCAGGGCTGCAGCGCCGATTATCAGCAGCACACCCAGCAACCCACCAGGAGGTCACCGTGGGCATGGCCCGAACCCATAGCAGGATTGTCCGGCGGGAAACGCACTCATCGCGCGCCGGGCTCTCCGCCGCCACCGCGGTGCTCCTCCTGGCCGTCTTCCTGTGGCTGGGCACCGAAAGTGTCCTCGCCCTGCTGGGACAGGACGCCCTGGTGGCCAGCCCCGGCCGGCTTGCCGATGCTGCGGCCACAGTGCCGCAAACCACGCAACCTGGCGAACTGACCGCGGCCGGGGTTGCCGCCGCCGTCCTGGGCCTCACCCTGTTAGTGGCGGCGTTCAAGGGCGGCCGGAAGGGACGCCGGGCCATGCAGGCCGAACGGGCCGCGGTGGTGGTTGATGACCAGGTCATCGCAGCAGCCGTCTCGCGGCAGGTGCAGCTGACCGCCAAACTCGCTCCCGAGCAGGTTGCCACCACCATCAGCCGGGCCCGCGCCCAGATAGCCATCCGGCCGACGTCGGGCGCTCCCCTGGACCGCGAAGCCGTCACCCGGGCTGCGGCAGAGGAGATCGATTCCTGCCGCCTGGGACGGAACCTCAACACCGATATCCGCATCGCCACCGAAGGAGCACTGGGACGATGAACCACACCAACCGCGCCCTGAACCGCTTCTTCCTGGCCGCCACTGGCCTGGTCCTGCTGGCCGCCGGCACCCTCACCGCGGGTGCCGGCATGGACGCCGGCGTCCGGGACCGCTGGAGTTCCGTCAGCACCAACCTATTGGGGGGCTGGCGGAACCTGCGGGGCACCGCACCCCTGCAGGAACCCCTGGGCAGCTGGTGGGCACTGGCCGTGCCCGCCGTGATGCTCCTCGGCGGCGCGGCCAGCATCATGTGGCTGACCCGGCAGGGCGGCGGGCGGACCAGTGAGGCAACCCGGCAGCGGGACCCCGAACTCGGGGACACCGCCGTCGACATTTCCTACCTCGAATCCGCCGTGGAGGCCGCGCTGGAAGGCAACCGGGCCGTCGTCGGCAGCTCCGTATCTGCCTGGCGCGGACGCGGCCGGCGGCGCACCACAACCCAAAGACTGCGCATCACCCTGCAGGCACGGCGCGGAGCGTCTCCGCGCGAGGTGGCCGACCTCGCCGAGGCACTGGTCACCGGCATTGAAGCCCTGCTGGGCCATCGCACCACCGTTCTGGTCCGAATAGCAGGTGGAACCAGGACCCGGCTGGCGGGTGCACACCGCACCAGCTAGCAAACGCTGCTGTGCCCAGGACACACAGGAGCACAACAGGAACACCGAGAGAAGGGCATCATCATGGGACTCGACGACAAGATCAACAACGCCGCCACCAACCACGCGGGCGCCGCCAAGGAAGGCGTAGGCAAGCTCACGGGCAACGAACGGCTGGAGCGCGAAGGCCAGCACGACCAGGCCCAGGCAAAGGTCCAGGAAGCCGGCGAGAAGGTCAAGGACGCTGCCAAGGACATCGGCCACAACCTCAAGGAAGCTGCGGAGAAGGTCAAGGAAAGCTTCCGCAAGGAGTAGCCAGCCCCCGGACGGCAGGCGCGTTGCAGCCAACCATTGCGCAACGCGCCCTGCCGCCAGTCCGCTCGTCCGGCGCGCGACCGTTTCAAGCCTATGCAGGCAGGCGAGCGCCGATTATGAAAGCAGAGTCAGGTGACAGGAACACCCTTGGTGCGGGACCAGCTGGACCTGGTCCCCGATGCCATCCTGGCCGGCAGGGCAGCCGACGGCGATACAGCGGCGTTCGAGGCCCTCGCCCGGCGGTACGGGCCGCACATGCGCGCATGCGCCCGCCGGCTGACCGGACAGTACGCCGATGCCGACGATGTGGTCCAGGAAGCCCTGGTCCAGGCCTGGAAGCAGCTTGAATCGCTGCGCGATCCCGCTGCGGTGAAGGGCTGGCTGCTCCGGCTGACGGGCAGCAGGAGCATCGACTACCTGCGCCGGCGCAGGAACCACACCAGCCTGTCGGCGCTGGAAGAGGGCGGAGCAGGACGTGAACCTGCAGCCGCCGCGCCCGGCCCCGAGTCGTCCGCCGTGGCTGCCTCGGGTACCGAAGCCCTAAAGGCCGCCCTGTCCCTGCTGCCCGAGGAACAGCGCCGCTGCTGGGTACTAAAAGAGTTCAACGGACAAAGCTATGAGCAAATTGCGCAGACCCTGAACATCAGCCCAGCCAGTGTCCGGGGCCGCCTTGCCCGGGCCCGGATTACACTGGTCCGCGAAATGGAAGGATGGCGATGAGCATCCCCCACGACACGTTCGAGTGCGGGCACACACTCGAGGAGTTGAGCCAGTACCTGGATACCGGTGACTTCCCCGATCCCCGCCACCTTGAGACCTGCCCTGATTGCCGCAACGGCCTCGACTCGCTGCGCCGGCTCTCCACCGCCGGCAGCGAGCTGCTCAGCAAGGACCTTGCCGAGGCCGGCAGCGGCAACGACGACTGGATGAAGGACATCCTCGCCAACCTCAAGCTCGAGCTCCGGCCCGGGCGTTCCATCCCGCTGCGGTCCGAGCACCCGGCGGACACCCTTACCGAAACGGAAGGCTCGGTCCTCGCCCTGGTCCGTTCCGTCACCGACCTTGCGCCCGGGGCCGTGGCGGGCAGGGTCCGGCTTGAAGGAGATGTCACCGTCCCGGGCGAAGCCATCACCGTCAACCTGGACCTTGCCGTCGCCTTCGGCAATCCACTGCTGGGCAGCGCGGAAGCACTCCGGCAAGACCTCGGGGAAGCCCTGGCCCGGCATACCGAGCTGAACATCGCCGCCATCGACATCACCATTACCGACGTGATCGATACTCCCCGGGAGGAACCATGACAGTGCCGGCGCAGCCACCCACCGCGAAGCGGGAAGAACTTCCGGCCAACAGGCAGGCAGGGCTGCCGGGCGCCGCTGCACCGGGTTCCCTGCGGGCCGCCGTCCTGGGCGTGGAGGGCGTCACCGACGTCTTTCCGTCCCGGCCCTTGTGGCAGCGGCTGCCCGCCGGAGCCCTGTCGCTGCTGCAGCAGGCAGCGCGTCAGCAGGGAGCCGGAGACCAGGGCGCAGGGGATCCCGACGACGGCCCGCTGGTTGAAGCCCTGGCGGACGGCAGTGCCACGGACGTGACAGTCCGCATCGGCGTGGGTGCCGACGCCCGGACTCCGGACGTGGTGCGGGCGGTGGCCGCGGTGGTCCGCACCCACTTTGCGCCCGCTGAGGTTTCGGTGAAGGTCACCGTGGCGCGCATATCCCCCGAGTAGCGGGAGCTGGGGACGTGCGGCGGCAGCGCATCCTCACACGCGTTAGGTAAACTTCAGCATCACTGTTGTTTGCCACCAGAGGATCACCATGAATCGCAAGGCCACCGCACTGGACGTCGCCAAGCTGGCCGGTGTTTCGCGAAGCGCTGTCTCCCTGGTCCTCAACGGACGCGGTGACGGCAACGTGGCGCTGGAAAGCCAGCAGCGGATCCGCGAAGCTGCCGCCACCCTGAACTACACGCCCAACAAGATCGCCCTGAGCCTGCGGAACCGGCAGTCCCGGATCATCGGCATCGTCTCGGACCAGGTGGTCACCAGCCCGTTCGACGGCAACATCATCGCCGGAGCGGACGCTGTGGCCCGTGAACATGGCTTCGTCACCGTGGTGATGGACACCGAGCTGGACGGGTCCCGGGACGAAGGAGCAGTGGAAACCCTGTTGGACCGGCAGGTGGACGGGCTGATGTACGTCACGGTGGGCCTGCGTCCGCTGCACGTTCCGGCGAACATGGAGCGGGTGCCGTCCATCCTGGCCAACTGTTTTGACGACCGCCCCGAAGCTGGCGTTGGAGCGGTGATTCCGGACGAGGTCCGCGGCGGCCGGGAGGCCGCCGAGCACGTCATGTCTCTCGGCCACCGGGACATCGCGTTCCTGGCCGGTGACTCGCTCACGCCCGCGGCTCCGCGCCGGATCGAGGGCTACCGGGATGCGTTCCTCCGGGCGGGACTGCCTGTGAACGAGGCAAGGGTCCTGCAGGTGGGCTGGGACATTGACGCCGGATTCCACGGGACGATGAAGCTTTTGGACGGCGTCGGGGCCGGCCGCCGCCCCACCGCCATCCTGTGTGCGAACGACCGCCTGGCAATTGGCGTGGTACTGGCCTGCTACCGGCTGGGCCTGAGCGTCCCGCAGGACATCTCCGTTATGGGCTACGACGACGAATTCCGCGTGGCCAAGCCCATGGTGCCCGCACTAAGCACCATGGCCTTGCCGCTGCGCGAGATGGGCGCCGCCGCCATGACCGCGCTGCTGGGCGACGTCACACAGCACCGGGCGCAGTTGGACGATCACCGCGTGCCAGGCGGCAGCGGCACCGAAACGATGGTGCCCTGCCGCCTGGTGGTCCGCGAGTCCACCGGCCCGGTACCTGCGGAGCGCTAAGAAACATGCGCCGAGAACCGGGCGTTGAAAGCGGACGCTAAAGCCCTGCGCTAGGGCTGGCTCAGCTCCCACACGTCTGCCGTAGTGCCGGCCGGAAGCAGCAGCTGCCACGTCTCCCCCGCCGCCGGGTACGCGCGGAGGGTGGTTGCCACGGCCCCGGTGCGGTAGACCTCCACCAGCGAGGCGTCCACGTAGATCCGCAGTTCCTCGCCTTCGGCAAGGGGTCCGCTGAAAACGGTCTGTTGCCCGCCCTCGCCCACCAGCAGGAGTTCGACGGCGGCATCCCCGGCAGTGGCATCCAGCGCGCCGGCGGCGCGGGTCACCACGGCTTCGGCGAACGGCGGCATTTCCACGCGGCCTTCGGCCGAGCGGGCCACCGGGTCTCCGCGGTAAGCCTCGATTTCCGGGGCAGGCGTGACGGCCAGGGCCCCGTCCACCACGGACAGCTCCCGCGGGAAAGTGAGCACTCCGGCCCAGCCGGCGGCGTCGATTTCTTCCTGGCTGCGGCCACGGCGCCCGTCGCGGCCGGGCCCTTCGTTGGCCCAGCCCCACAGCAGGGCACGGCCCCCGAGGGCAACAACCTGAGGGGCGTAGAAGTCCCGGCCTTGGTCCGAGGACCCACCGCCGCGGGGCGTAAACACCGGCAGTCCCGTGGCAGGGTCTTCGGTGAGCGAGCCGATCAGGTGGCCCACCCCGTTGGCGTGCTCGTGGGCGTCGCCGGAGAGCCACAGGGAGAACATCATCAGCCACGTGTCCTCGCCGGAGGCATCAGGCACCTGGACCAGCTGCGGGCACTCCCAGATCTCAGCTGGCGTGAACCGCGATGCAACCGGGTTTTCCGTGGTGAGCCAGATGCCCTGGTACTTCCAGTCGGACAGGTCCTCCACCGTGTAGAGGAGCAGCGCGGCGTGTCCGTTGGCCAGGCCGGCGCCCTGCATGGCGTACCGCTTGCCGTTGAAACGGAAGATGAAGGGGTCCCGCACCGCCGTGACGTCTCCGCCGTCGGGCATCCGGGCCGCAACGTGCCCGGTCTGGTCCCAATCCACAAGGTCCTGCGAACCGCGGGCGATGACCACCTCGGAGTGCCCGCCGTCACCGCGGACGCCCGAGTACGCTGCGGTGGGGACACCGTCGTCGTCCGTCACCACGCCCGTCCAGCAGCCGTACTCGTCCGGCCCGCCCGGCTGGGGGCGCAGTGCGACGGGGTGTTCTTCCCATCGCACCAGGTCCGCGGAGCTGACATGCCCCCAGGCGATCCTGTGGTGCCGGGCCGAATCCGGGTTGTACTGGAAGAAGACGTGGTACCGGCCGTTGATGAGGCTGATGCCGTTGGGATCGTTGATCCAGCCCCGGGCAGGGCGCGGGTGGAACCGCGGGAAGGCTGCATCGGGGTGGGCGGCGGCGACGTCGTCGAAGGAGATGGCGGCGAGGTCCGGGGTGGGCATGGCGGAGCCTTTCGGGTGGGTAGGTTATTTGCCGGTGCCGGCGGTGAGGCCGGCCTGGAGTGCGCGCTGGCCGAACATGAAGACCACCAGCGCCGGGATCATTGACAGGACAACGCCTGCCAGGACCACCGAGATGCTGCCGGTGCCCAGGTTGCCCTGGAGCGAGACGAGGCCCAGCGGAAGCGTGAAGTTCTGTTCGGAGATGGTGAGGATGAGGGGACGGAAGAACTCGTTCCAGTGGAAGTTGAACGCGAGGATCCCCACGATCGCCATGCCGGGCATGGCCAGCGGCGCGTAGACCGAGCGGAAGGTCCGCCAGGGTGAGGCACCGTCGATCGAGGCGGCCTCGGCCAGCTCCGTGGGCAGTCCCAGGAAGTACTGCCGCATCAGGAAGGTGCCGAACGCCGTCGGGATGGCCGGCAGGATCAGCGCCAGGAGGGTATCGGACAGGCCCATGCCGCGGATCAGCATGAAGACGGGCACGATGGTCACCTGCACCGGCACCATCATGGTGGCCAGGACGATGGAGAACAGTGCGCCGCGGCCGCGGAACTTCAGGTGGGCGAAGGCGTAGCCGGCCAGCGCCGCGGACACCATCTGGCCCACGGCGATCAGGCCGGTGACCAGGGCGCTGTTGAGGACCAGCAGGAAGATGTTCAGCTGCTGGAACACCTGGCTGTAGGACGTGAAGTCAGGGTTCCAGGGGATGAACGACGGCGGCAGCTTGAAGGATTCCGACGGCGAACGCAGCGAGGTGGACAGCGTCCACAGCACCGGTCCCAGGGTCACGGCCGCGGCGATCAGCAGCAGGACCACGCGGAGGGCGGTGTTCCAGCTGAATTTGCGCCCGTTAGTGCGGACGGCCGGGAGGCCTGCGGAGAGCCGGGGCGTGGGCCCGGAGGCCAGGCCGTGCTCAGTGGTGGTGGTCATGGCTGGCCTTACTGGTAGAAGACGAATCGTTTGCTGAGCCGGAACTGCGCGGCCGTGATGGCCATGATGATCAGGGTGAGCAGCACGCCGATGGCAGATGCCTGGCCGAATTCGAGCCGCTGGAAGGCCGATTCGAAGATCACCATGACGGCGGTGCGGGTGGAGTCGCCCGGGCCGCCCCGGGTGAGGACGTACGGCTGGTCGAACACCTGGAGGGCGCTGATGATGGCCATGACGGAGGCCACCAGAGTGGTGGGGCTGAGCAGTGGAAGCGTCACGTGCAGGTGCTTGCGCCAGCCGGTGGCGCCATCAATGGATGCGGCCTCGTAGGTCTCCACCGGGATGGACGCCAGGCCGCCGATGAACAGCAGGAACGAGAAGCCAAAGTTCTGCCAGACGTAGACCAGGATGACGACGGCGGCGGACCCGCCGGGGGTGGTCAGCCACGGGACCGCGGGGATGCCCACCAGGGACAGGAGCCAGTTGACCACGCCGAACTGTTCGTTGAAGAGGTACCGCATGAAGATGGACACTGACGCTGCGGAGAGGATCAGCGGGAAGAAGAAGGCGGAGCGGAAGAACACCCGCAGCCACGCCGGCATCTTCTCCTGCACCATGATGGCCAGGGCGAGGGCCAGACCCAGTTGCAGGGCAACCGCCACCACCACGAACACGATCGTGTTCAGGAATGACACCCGGACGGTGGGGTCCTGCACTACTTCGGCGAAGTTGTTGAAGCCCACGAAGGACGGTGCGGAGATGATGTCCCAGCGGAAGAAGGCAAGGACCACGGACGCCACGATGGGGATCAACGTGAACAGGCCCATGCCGAGGATGGTGGGGGCCAGGAAGACCCAGGCCAGCCAGCGCTGGCTGTGGCGGTTGCCGGAGGCGCCTTTCCTGCCCCGGGCCGGCGCGGGCTTGTCCGGCCGGGCGTCCTGCCGCGGCCTTTCCCGCGGCGGGATGGTGGTGCTCATGGCTGCCTCCTCAAGGCAATTTCAAGGTCGCGCTGCATCGATGCAAGGGCCTGCTTGAGCTGCTGTTCGTCGCCGCTGACGGCGAGTGAGACGTTCTTCATCAGGGCCGTTTCGACGGCGGCCTGCTGGGGCGGTGCCGGGATGGGGCCGGTGGTGGGGAACCTGTCCAGGGTGTCGTAGAAGACCTTCCAGTGTGCGGGCCCCTTGCCGGCGTAGAGCTTTTCGTTGACCATGGAGCGGCGGGCCGGCGTGGTGGCGGGGTTGGGAAAGATCAGTTCCATTGCCTCGCGGCTGGAGCTGAACTTGATCCATTCCCAGGCGGCGTCCTTGTCCTTGGCGGTCTTCATCATGGCGTATCCGGCGGTGCCGAACTGGTGCCGCTGCGTTTTCCAGCGCGGGAAGAACTGGACGTCGAAGCCGTCTTCGGCCATGCCTGCCTCGTGCAGGCCCTGCACCCAGTAGCCGCCGGCAGGCGTGGTGCCGATCCGGTTGGAGGCGAACAGGCCCACCAGGGAGTTGCCGCCGCCTTCTTCCGGGCGGACACCGAGCCCGTCCTTGACCAGGCCGCGGAGGTAGTCGAAGGACTCGAAGACGCGGTCATCGTTGGCGTTGGGTTCCAGCCACTGGTAGCCGCCGGAACGGAGGCTGCGGGAGGGGTCGCTGGCATAGAAGCCGTCCCAGAGCCAGTCTCCGCCGGTGGACCGGGTTTCCTTGAGGAAGCTGGTGTCGTTGGCGTAGAGCCAGGGCACCACGCCGCCGAAGAGCCGGTTGGTCCAGTAGTACGGGGTGAAGTCCGAGGGCCGGGCCTTGCGCATGGCGGCGAGATTGTTGCGGAAATCGAGATGCGTCCAGTCATCTGCCGGGCGGTCCAGCCCCGCTTCCGCGAACGCCGCGGTGTTGTAGTACATGTTGGCCGCGTTCCAGTCCATGGGGAGCTGGTAGAGGCTGCCTTTGTACATGAACGCTTCCACCAGGCTGGGGTGGACATCGCTGAAGAACTCCCGCATGTCCGCAGCGTCGCGGCGGATGTATTCGTCCAGCGGGTGGGCCAGCTTCTCGGCGAAGAGCTGGGCACCTTCAGTGGCCACGTAGACCACGTCCGGCGGGGTGCCTGCAGCCACCATGGTGAGGATCTTGGTGAAGAAGTCCTTCCAGTCCACGGCCTGGATGGCCTGGACCTTCACCTTGATATCCGGGTGAAGGCTGCTGAAGGCGTCGATGGCGCGCTGGCGGGCGGCGGCGTCCGCTGCAGTGCCCAGGATGGCGATGCTGAGGCTGTTGTCCCCGCGGCCGGGGATGTCCGTCCCGGAGAGCCGGGGCCACGACGCCACGGATGCTCCGATGATTCCCGCGCCCAGGGCACCGAGGGCGGTGCGGCGGGTGATCTGCCGCAGCTGCCCGTTTATGGCTCCGGTCATGTGTAGTTCCTTCCTAACACGTGTTAGGAACTGTAGACCGAGTACCTAACACGTGTCAAGCGTCACAATATAGGGCGGCGTCGCGGTGACTCCGTACCGCAGTGCCGGTGCCGAACCCGGCAGTATGGCGCTGCGAACCGGAGGTATACGCTTAGCGCAACTCGTGCAGGGCAGCGTTGCCGCCGAACGGCGGCCTGTGCCTTGGAGCGCCCCGGCCGATCAAAGGAACGACGATGGACTCCCCGTTTCCCACGGAACTGGGAAAGCTGTGATGAAGAAGGGTATTTCGAGGGCCGGCAAGGAATCCAACGTTGTTCCCCCGACGACCACCGGAACAGCAGGTCTTTCCGCCGGTGAGGTGGCAGCGCGGGTCGAGGCCGGCTCCACCAATGTGATGCCGGACTTTTCCAGCAGGAGCCTGTGGGACATTTTCAGGGCAAATGTCCTGACCCTGTTCAACGCCATCGTCGCGGGCAGTTTCCTCCTGCTTCTGTTGCTGGGCCAATGGCGGGATGCCTTGTTCGGCTTCGCGGCGGCGAGCAACGCACTGATAGGCGTGATCCAGGAATACCGGGCCAAAAAGTCCCTTGATCACCTTGCCGTCCTGAACTCACCGCTGGCGCGGGTGCTCCGGGACGGTGCGGTCCGGGACATCGACGTCGAAGGCGTGGTCGAGGACGACGTGTTGGTCCTTCGCGCCGGCGACCAGGTCACTGCCGATGCGTTGGTGCTGGACGCCCAGGGGCTTGAGGTTGACGAGTCGCTGCTCACCGGTGAATCGGATCCGGTGGGCAAGGAGGCTGGCGCCGAGGTGTTATCCGGTTCAAGCGTGGTCACCGGCCATGGCAGGGCAAAAGTCATACGAGTCGGACCTGCGTCCTTCGCAAGCCGCCTGACGGCCGAGGCCAAGCGCTTCTCGCTGGTCCACTCGGAGATCCGTGCGGGGCTCAACCGCGTCCTCCGGTGGATCACCGTGGCCCTGCTGCCCATCATGGCCATCGTCGCCAACGCGCAAATGCAGCAACAGGGCGGGTGGCAGCAGGCAATCGCCACCGGCGGGTGGCAAACCGGTGCCGTGGGCGCCGTCGCCAGCATCATTGCCATGATTCCGCTGGGACTGGTTCTCATGACCAGCGTCGCCTTTGCCGTTGGCGCCGTCCGGCTCGCCCGCCAGAAGGTCCTGATTCAGGAATTGGCCGCGGTGGAGGGGCTTGCCCGGGTGGACGTGCTGTGCCTCGATAAGACAGGGACGCTCACCCTCGGCAGGATCGCTTTCGACGCCGCACACCACGTCGGTGCCGCGCCGCCGGAAGATTGGGCGAGGGTCCTGGGCTGGTTCGGCGCGGACCCTGACGCCAACGCCACCGCCCAGTGCCTGGCCAGCTCCTTCCCGAACGACGACGGCGCCGGCCCGGACTCGTCCGTCGCGTTTTCCTCGGCCCGGAAATGGAGCGCGGCGAGTTTCCCAGCCCAGGCATCCACGGCCGGTGCATGGGTGCTGGGCGCGCCCGAGATTGTCCTCGATGCCAGGGACGCCGGCGCCGTCCCCGTGCTGGAGGCGGCCGCCGTCCTGGCCGCCACGGGCCTGCGGACCCTTGTCCTGGCACACTCGGCAACGGGTTCCTGGACCGGTCAGGATGAACCGGTTCTTCCCGCCGGGCTGGCTCCAGCCGTCCTCCTCACTTTCCGGGAAGAAGTCCGGCCCGACGCCGCACAAACGCTGGCCTACTTCCGGGATCAGGGCGTGGGCCTGAGGATCATTTCAGGGGATGACCCCCGGACGGTGGCAGCTGTCGCCAGGGAGGTCGGACTGGCCACTGATAACGGCTTTGACGCCCGGCAGCTGCCCGAGGACCCCGAATCCCTGGCCGGTGTCATGGAAGACCACACCGTGTTTGGCCGGGTAACCCCGGCCCAAAAGAAGGCCATGGTCCAGGCGCTGCAAAGGCGGGGCCACGTCGTGGCCATGACCGGCGATGGGGTCAATGATGCCCTGGCCCTGAAGGAAGCCGACATCGGCATTGCCATGGACTCAGCCGCAGCCGCCACCAAGGCTGTGTCGCGGCTGGTGCTGCTGGACGGCCGGTTCGACAGGCTGCCGTCGGTGGTCGCGGAGGGCAGGCGCGTAATTGCCAACATTGAGCGGGTCTCGATGCTGTTCCTGGCCAAGACGGCCTACGCCGTCATTCTGTCCGTGACGTTCGGCGCCATGCTCTGGGCATTCCCACTGCTTCCCCGGCAGTTTTCGGCTACCGACGGCATCACCATAGGAATCCCCGCCTTCTTCCTCGCCCTGATGCCCAACAGCCGCCGCTACCACCCCGGTTTCCTCAAACGCTCACTCTCATTTGCCGTACCGGCAGGGCTCATCACGGCCCTCGCAATCCTCGCCATCAACGCATACTCCCTGCAGCTGAATATTGGCACCAAGGAAATGCGGACGGCTTCCGTCATCGTGCTGACCCTCGTAGCGCTCTGGGTGCTGGTAGTTCTCTCCCGGCCGCTGAACCGGTGGCGGGCCATCATCATCGTTGCCATGTACGCTGCCCTGGTTCTCCTGTTGACCCTGCCCCCACTGCGGGACTTCTTCGATTTCGAGGTGCTGTCACTGGAACACCTCACGGCATCTGTGCTGGCCGGCCTCTTCGGCGCCCTCGCCGTCGAAGTCCTGTTCCGGTTCCACCGCAGGTCCCTCAATGCCGGGCCCCGCGCTCTAGTCTGAGTCATGGACCATCACACACAGACCTGGCACGACAAACACCTTGCGTCACTGACGCCGGGCCAGCGCGCCGCCGACGTCATGCGCAACGGGATGGGAAGCTGGCCATTCGTGGGCAGCTTCATCGGTTTCATGATGATCTGGGCTGCCATCAACACGTGGGCGCTGGCGGCCAACGCATGGGACCCGTACCCCTACATACTCCTGAATCTGCTGCTCTCCATGCTGGCAGGGCTCCAGGGGGCAATTCTCCTCATCGCTGCCAAGAGGCAGGACGCCATCACAGCGGCCATGGCCCAACACGACTACGACACAAACCTCAGGGCAAAAGAGGAGATCGAACTGTTGATATCAGTCAACCGTGAGCAACTCGAAATCCTCCGCGAACTGAGGAAGGAACCCACCTAGCGGCCGGGCTGCGGGACCGGAACTCAAAACCGGGCACGCCTGGACTGTCACCCGGCCGGGCGGAGCGAGGTAATCATCCGGCGGATGTTCTGGTATTCCGTGGTGTCCATGTACTTTCGGGCCTGTTCCAGGTACGGAAGCGACTCGCTGCCGGGTGTGGTGTTGTTCTCCGGGTTATAGAACGCACCGAACATGGCGGCTGTGGGCGGCCAGGTGAAGAACTGGAAGATCGGGCAGGCCAGGTTTCCGTCGGGTGCGGCGGAGACGGTAATGCCGTAGGCCGCAGCCGGGGTGTTGTCCGGCCCGGGGGTGCCGGAATTGCCGCGTGTTTCGTACACGAAGCGCGGCACTGTTCCGGCCTGGGCCAGCGCAGGGAGCTGCTGGGATTCAAACTCCGCAAAAGGGTATTTTTCAGTGCAGGTGGAGCCGGTGGCCATGTTCGTTCGCAGCGTCGCCAGCGGCTTGCCGGCCTCGTTGGTGACCTCGGCAAAGGCCCCGCCGCCTTCCGGCAGCTCCCCTGCCGGATCCCGGACGCTCCAGCCCGCGGGGTGGTCGAACGCCAGCTGCCCGTCCGCCGTCGTAAACGTTGCCCAGGTCCCCTTGGTGCTGGTGGGAGTGGGCGCCGGGGTCGTCGTTGTACCTGTCCCAGCGGACGGGACGGACGGCTGCAACGACGGCGGGGAGGGAGCTGAGGTGGTGGACTGCGGCGGGCCGGCCTGCTGTCCGCAACCGCCCACGGCTACGGCAGCCAAGACCAGGACGGGAAGCAGCCCGCGGAACTTCTTCATGACACCCTCCCGGGCCTCGCAAGATAAGTCCTTCAATTGTGGGACTGCCGCCCGGTTTTGAACTGGCCGGCATCCGATTGGCGCCCAACCGTTGCGCCCGGTAACGGCGGGATCTACGTGGCGGTCCTGCACGGACTTAACGCACGAACGGCGGCCACGCTCCTTCCGGAGCGGGCAGCCGTCGCACGTTTACTGGCTTAGATCGTGGCGGTGTCGATCACGAAGCGGTAGCGGACGTCCGAGGCCAGGACGCGCTCGTAGGCCTCATTGATCTTCTCGGCCGGGATGACCTCGATCTCTGCGCCGATGCCGTGCTCGGCGCAGAAGTTGAGCATCTCCTGGGTTTCGCGGATGCCGCCGATCATGGAGCCGGCGAAGGACCGGCGTCCGCCGATCAGGGCGAAGGCGTTGACCGGGAGCGGCTCGGCGGGAGCACCCACGTTGACCAGTGCGCCGTCGAGGGTCAGCAGCTGCAGGTAGGAGCTGATGTCGATCGAGGCGCTGACCGTGTTGATGATCAGGTCAAAGTGGCCGGCGAGTTCGGAGAACGTGTTCTCGTCGCTGGTGGCGTAGTACTTGTCGGCGCCCAGGCGGAGGCCGTCTTCCTGCTTCTTCAGGGACTGCGACAGGACCGTCACCTCAGCGCCCATGGCGTGGGCGATCTTGACGGCCATGTGGCCGAGGCCGCCGAGGCCGACGACGGCGACCTTCTTGCCGGGACCTGCGCCCCAGTGGTGCAGCGGTGAGTAGGTGGTGATTCCGGCGCAGAGCAGCGGGGCGGCGACGTCGAGGTCCAGGCCTTCGGGGATGGTCACCACGAAGTCCTCGGTGACGACGACGTGGGTGGAGTAACCGCCCTGGGTGATGGTGCCGTCGCGGTCAACAGCGCCGTAGGTGCCGACGTTGCCCTTGAGGCAGTACTGCTCCTCGCCCTTCTGGCAGTTCACGCACTCGCGGCAGGAGTTCACCATGCAGCCGACGCCGACGCGGTCGCCGACCTTGTGCTTGGTGACCTCGGAGCCAACTTCGGTGACGATGCCGGCGATTTCGTGGCCGGGGGCCAGCGGGTACTGCTGGGGGCCCCAGTCACCGCGCACGGTGTGGATGTCGGAGTGGCAGATGCCGGCGAACTTGATGTCGATCAGGACATCGTGGGGTCCCACTTCGCGGCGTTCGATGGTGGTTGCAACCAGGTCCTCGGTGGCGGACGGGGATGCGTATGCCTTGACGGTGGTCATGGTTCTCCTGTGCTTCTTGGGGGATCTCTAAAATGCTACCGGCGCTGTGGGCCTGGAATCTGCAAAACGGGCCTGCCTCGGTGGCCCTGTTGTACCTAGTACTGGCAGTCCTACCTTTGGTTGCGGATGGGATGTTCTCCATCACACCTGTTATTGGGGCCGGTAGCGAGGGCCCTGCTGTAACGGGTTATGGCAGACCCTCCTTAGGGCCCGGGCATTCGTCGTAACGTGTCGTGTATGGATAACCGAGCCGAGGTACGGCAGTTCCTTTCCACCCGCCGCGGGCGCATCACGCCCGAACAGGCAGGCATTGAACCTTACGGTGGGCGGCGGCGGGTGCCAGGGCTCCGCCGGGAGGAAGTGGCCAGGCTGGCCGGCGTCAGCGTGGACTACTACACGCGCCTGGAACGGGGGAACCTGACGGGGGTCTCGGACAGCGTGCTGGATGCCATCGCCGGTGCGCTGGAACTGGACCGTGCCGAGCACGACCACCTCTATGACCTTGCCCGCACCGCCAACACGTCGGGGCGCAAACGTGCCGCCACTGCTCCGGCGGCGGGGGTGCGCCCGGAGCTGCAGTACCTGCTGGACACCATCACCGGAGCGCCCGCGTTCATCGGCAACAACCGGCTGGACATCGTGGCCGCGAACACGTTGGGGTACGCGCTGTACTCGGACATGTACCGGGTTCCCGCCAGGCCTGCGAACCATTCACGGTTCATCTTCCTGGACCCCAGGGCCCACACGTTCTACACCGATTGGGAGCGGGCAGCGAACACCAATGTGGCCATCCTGCGGCGCGAGGCGGGGCGGAACCCGCACGACAAGGGCATTGCCGAACTCATCGGCGAGCTGTCCATGCGCAGCGACGAGTTCCGCACCCGGTGGGCTGCCCACAACGTCAGGCGCCACTACGCGGGGACCAAGTTTTTCCAGCACCCCGTGGTGGGCCTGCTGGAACTGAACTACCAGGTCCTGGGGCTGGAGGAAGACCCCGGGCATTCCCTGACGGTTTATCCGGCCACCCCCGGCAGCGCCTCGGACCAGGCCCTGAAGCTGCTCGCGTCCTGGGCGGTGACGGAGAACATCGTGGAACTGGCCCACGCGGGCGCCCGGAACTGACCCGGCATCAGGACCGGCGGTGCCCGCCGCAACGGGCCCCAACCTTGTAGGTGCTATCCCAATGGAACGGCGAGGATCCGGTCGTCGCCCTGCCGTGGGCTGCCCCGCCCGTCGGTGTTGTTGGTGACCAGCCACAGCTTGCCGTCCGGTGCCACCGTGACGTCGCGGAGCCGGCCGAACTCCCGTCCGAAGTGCTCGCCAGAGGTGGACGGATCCGAAACCGGAACGGACCGCAGCACCTGCCCGCGCAGATTGGCGATGAACAGGGTCCCGCCAGAGTGGGCCATCCCGCTGGGGCTGGCCGAACCTGGCTGCCACTGCTGCACCGGGTCCACGAAGCCGTCCCGGTCCGCGATGCCCTCCACCGTGGGCCAGCCGTAGTTCGAACCGGCGGTGATGATGTTGAGTTCGTCCCACGTGTTCTGCCCGAACTCCGTGGCAAACATGGTTCCGTCATCCGCCCAGGCGATTCCCTGCGGGTTCCGGTGTCCGTAGCTGTAGACGAGGGACCCAGGGAACGGGTTGCCGGCCGGGACGGTGCCCTCGGGCGTCATCCGCAGGATCTTTCCGGCCAGGGCGTCCCGGTCCTGGGCGTCATCCCGCCGCCCGGCATCCCCGGTGGTCACGTACAGCATGCCGTCGGGCCCGAAGGCGATCCGGCCGCCGTCGTGGTTGCCAGCCGCCGGGATCCCGTCCAGGAGGGTCCGCGGCTGCCCCAGGGACAACGAGCCACGCGTACCGGTGACCGGGAAGCGTTGAACACGGTTGCCGTCCTCCGCCGTCGAGTAGACGAAGAGGTCACCGCCGTTGCCCACGGCGAGGCCGAGCAGACCGGCTTCCCCGCGGGCGGCCACGCCGTCCACGGTGCCGATGGACCGCGCCGAGCCGTCCGCGGCAAGCTCCAGGATCCGGCCGCTGTTGCGTTCGCTGACCAGCGGAACGCCGTCGCGGAACACCACCGACCACGGAGCCTCCATGCCGGTGGCCACCGGCTGCGGGGTGCCCGCGATGGTGGCTGCCACGGTGGGCGATGGACTGTCCGCAGTGGAGGAGGCCGGAGAGGACGGTGCCGGTGCAGACGAAGTAGGGGAAGCCGGCGTTCCTGTTGCAGGCGGGGGCGACTGGTCCACCGTGCACCCTGCCACGGCCACCAGGGTGGCGGCGAGCGCTGCGGCAACCATGAACCGCACCGACAGGGCAGCGGACGGTGCACGCCGGACAGGTTGATGCGCTTTCACCACAGGCCGGCGTGTAGTCATAGGTAGATCATCGCCTGCCTTCAATCGATGCGCATCCCCGACGCCGCCCTACTAGGCTTGCCGTCATGGGGGATACACACGATAACGGTGGGACGCGGCTGGCTGTAACGGACGCGGGTGATGAACGCCAGCCCCGGGCGCTTTCGCCGGTGGCGAGGGCCTTCAAGGCTGCCTCACCCTGGATTTGGCGGCTGTGCGGCGGCGCCTTCCTGCTCTTTGCCCTTGTCATGGTGGTAACCATTTTCGGGGATTCCTGGGATGTCCGGACCGTCCGCTGCGACGTGGTGTCTGCCGCACCGAGCACCAGTTCCGGCGGAACCCGCGGCTCCGCTTCCACCGCAGGGGTTCAGCTGGAAACATCGGACTGCGGTCCGGTGCACTACTCCGACGGCGTGTCCTTCGAGAACCGTGACCAAATTGCCTCCTCAATCACGCCAGGCGAATACGACTTCGAAATGGGATGGTCTTCCCGCGTTTTGGGTGTGGAAATGAGGCAAATCATGCCCACGGCCCGCGGGTACCGGGTCTACAGCGACTGGATTGTTGACGGCGCGGCGTTCGGCTCGGAAGAGGATGCCAAGAATGCAGCCCTGGCCGCCCTCCGCGCCCTGGACGGGACGAATCCCGGAGCGCTCGTTGTGGAGTACGGCACCTCCCGGTTCGAAGCCGTTGGCTCTGCCACTGTGGGTTTCGTGTGCCACCGGAACAGCGACACCGGAAACGCGGACCGGTGGTCGGAGCTGCAGGACTTCGGGCCCGGTGCCGGGTCCGCCACGGGCACCGTCGAGGTGCCGGTGGCGAACGGAACAGCCTCCGTGGCGGCTCGCAACGTGCACACCCTGGACCGCACCGTGGCAGCGATGGAAGAGTTCTTCGCCGACCCCACGGCAACGCCGGCGGCGCCGGCATGGGTCACCGGAAACTTGGTCGAGAGGACGCGCTTGGCCCGCTAGCCTCACTAGCCCGCAGTTCCAGTCACATGACACCCCGTTGCGGTTCGTGGCGCAGGGTTGCCTGTTTTGACCGTGCAGCACCCGAATATGTAGCGCCGTTGCGTCCCGTTGAGCGTCCGCCGCAAAGTGCTGGCCAAGCCCCTGAGATGCGTGCTTAGGTAGTTTTCACGGTCCCGGCCAGGCCGATTTGCAGCACCCACCAGCTTCAACCCGCGCCAGCCCAACCCGGCCCCATCAAAGACAGGAGGACCTGATGTCTGATTCATCCAGCCGAATGCACGGCAGCACCACATGGGGTCCGCATTGTTGCTCCCGAATATCTCCGCCCCGCCGAATGGCAGCAACACGGCGCTAGCTTCGGCCGCAGCCCCACAGATTTCCTTGCAGCGGGGGCCGGCGCGTCGGGCCTGATTCGCCCGACGCCGGCACTCCCCTTTCACTCCATTCCCGCCTTCCGGGCCACGAGCCTTATCCTGCCCTGCCCGGATTCGCCCGCATTCCTTCCGAAAGGCACCCATGTCCTTCGCAGCATCCTCCCCACCCCCTTTCACCCGGCGCCGTGCGCTCGGGGCACTCCTGGCGATTCCCGCCGTCGGGCTCCTTACGGCCTGCGGCGGTTCCGCCACCGCCGGCGGCGAGCGGATCAGCCAGGAAGCCCTCGCCCCGCTGGCGTCATCGGTACCGCCCGGCACCACCATCACGGTGGGCGACCCCAGCATCCGCGTGGCATTGGAACTCTCCGGCCTGAACAAGGAACTGGCCGGCATCAACGTGGAGTTCGCCAACCTCTCCGGCGGGCCACAAACCACCGAAGCGTTCCGGGCCAATGCCCTGGACGTCGGCTCGGTGGCCGATATCCCGCCCATCCACGCCACCTGGACCGGCCTTGACGTGCGCATCATCGCCGCCGTCTACCGCCAGGACGCCGTGAACCACCCCATCTACGAACTCGGCGTCGCGCCCGGGGCCGGGATCACGAAGCTGGAGGACCTGCGCGGCAAGAAGGTGGCGTACAGCCCCGGCCAGGCACAGGGCGCCCTGGTCCTGCGCATCCTGGACAAGGCCGGCCTCAAGCAAGAGGACGTGAAGCTCGTGGAACTGCCCAGCACCGGCGACGCCTACGCCTCCGCGCTGTCCAGCAAGCAGGTGGACGCCGCACCGCTGGGCGGAGTCCAGATCAAGCGCTACCTCGCCAAATACAAGGACGACGGCGCCAGCACCCTCCGCCACGGCCTGCGGGATGACCCCGGCCACCTCTACTCCCCCGCCGGCGTCCTGGCCGACCCCGCCAAGGCAGCGGCACTGGCCAAGTACGTGGAGGTATGGGGCAAGGCCCAGCGCTGGGTGGAAGACCACCCGGAGGAATGGCTGGCCGGCTACTACGTCAAGGACCAGGGCCTGTCCCGCGAGGACGGCCAGTACCTGATCGAAGCCACCGGAAAACGGGACATCCCCACCTCGTGGACCGAGGCAATCGAACGCCACCAGCAGACCATCGACCTGCTGTCCCGCCAACAGAAGAAGCCGCAACTGAAGGCCACGGACCTCTACGACACCCGGTTCGAGGCCATCGGCGGCACGTCCTTCGCCGCGGCCGCCACGGCAGGTGCCGCGTGAGCGCCGTACTGGACCGTCCCGCCGTCGAACCCCACCTGGACCCGGACCTCGATAAGCGTGACGACGTCCGGCCCACCGGCAAGCGGCTGGGCCCGGGCAGGCGCCGCCGGCTCGCCTGGCTGCTCGGCCCCGGAGCGCTGCTGGCACTCTGGACCGTCACGTCCGCCACCGGCATCCTCGATCCACGCATCCTCTCCGAACCCTGGACCGTGGTGGCCACCGCAGGGGAGCTGATCGCCGACGGCCGGCTCCAGGAGAACCTCGCCATCTCCGCCCAACGCGCGGGCCTGGGACTGTTCTTCGGAATCGTTGTCGGCGCAACCCTGGCACTCCTGGCCGGGCTGAGCCGGATCGGCGAAGCACTGATCGATGGCCCCGTGCAGATCAAACGCGCCATCCCCGGCCTGGCCCTGATCCCGCTGCTGATCCTGTGGTTCGGCATCGACGAGACCATGAAGGTCCTCACCATCACTTTGGGCGTGTTCGTCCCGATCTACCTGCAGACCCACGCCGGGCTGCGCGGCATCGACCTGCGCTACGTGGAACTGGCACAGACCGTTGGCCTGAGCCGGGCCGGCTTCATCCGCAAGGTGGTACTCCCCGGCGCCCTGCCCGGGTTCTTCCTGGGCCTGCGCTTCGCGGTCACCGGCGCGTGGGTGTCGCTGGTGGTGGTGGAACAGATCAACGCCACCAGCGGTATCGGCTACATGATGGAGCTCGCCCGCACCTACGGCCAAACCAACATCATCGTCCTCGGCCTGGCTGTCTACGGCATCCTTGGCCTGCTCTCCGACGGCATTGTCCGCTTCATCGAACGAAAGGCCCTCTCATGGCAGCGCACCCTGGCGGGCTGACCGCCGTCGCATCCCGTCCACTCACCAACCCCTCCGCGGACGCCGCCAAGGCCGCGGTGTCCGTGCGGGACGTGGTCCGCAGTTTCGGGCCCAAAGGCGTCCTGAACGGCGTGGACCTGGACATCGCACCCGGCGAATTCGTGGCACTCCTTGGACCCAGCGGCTGCGGCAAGAGCACCCTGCTCCGCGCCCTGGCAGGGCTGGACCACGACGTCCGCGGCAGCGGCGTCATCAGCGTCCCGGACCGCGTGTCAGTGGTGTTCCAGGACTCCCGGCTCCTGCCGTGGGACACGGTCCTGGGCAACGTCACCCTTGGTTTGCGGGAGCACGACGCCGAGAGCCGGGCGCGCAGGGCCCTCGCCGAGGTGGGGCTCGCGGGCCGCGAAAAAGCCTGGCCGCACGAGCTGTCCGGCGGTGAACAGCAGCGCGTCGCCCTGGCCCGGTCCCTGGTCCGTGAGCCGCAGCTCTTGCTGGCAGACGAACCGTTCGGCGCCCTCGACGCGCTGACCCGGATCAGGATGCACGGCCTGCTCCAGGACCTCGTGGCCGCGCACCGGCCTGCGGTCCTGCTGGTCACCCACGACGTGGACGAGGCCATCGCCCTGGCGGACCGGATCGTGGTGCTGGACCACGGGCGCATCGCCACCGTGCGCACTGTTGCACCGGGGATCGCTTCGTCAGCCGATGCCGCCGGCCACGAAGCCCTCCGCCGCGACCTGCTCACCGCCCTGGGCGTCGAAGCCCCGCACGCCCCGGAACCCGTCCACCCCGCCCAGCCCGCCGCTAACCCAAAACTTTCCAAGGAGCCTTCCATGAGCAGCACGCCCACTGAACCGCAGCGCCACCTCCACCTCAACGCCTTCCTCATGAGCACCGGCCACCACGAGGCCTCCTGGCGGCTGCCGGAAAGCGACCCGCAGGCCAGCACCGACGTGGAGCACTACAAGAACCTCGCCCGCACCGCCGAACGCGGCCGGCTGGACTCGATCTTCTTCGCCGACTCCCCCGTCCTGTTCGGCGAGGTGGGCCGCCGCCCCGCGGGCAAGCTCGAGCCCACAGTGCTCCTCACCGCCATCGCCGGCGCCACGGAGCGGATCGGGCTGATCGCTACCGCCTCCACCACCTACAACGAGCCGTTCAACCTGGCCCGCCGCTTCGCTTCGGTGGACTGGGCCAGCGGCGGACGGGCCGGCTGGAACGTGGTGACCACGGCCGGGCCGGACGCTGCCCGCAACTTCGGCGTGGACGATCAGCCCGCCCACGCCGTCCGGTACGAGCGTGCCGGCGAGTTCATCGAGGTGGCGCAGAAGCTGTGGGACAGCTGGCAGGACGATGCCGTCCTGGCCGACAAGGAAGAGGGCGTGTGGGGCGACGCGGACAGGATCCGCACCGTGGACCACGAGGGCAAACACTTCAAGGTCCGCGGACCGCTCAACGTGCCCCGCTCCCCGCAGGGCCATCCGCTGATCGTGCAGGCAGGCTCGTCTGAAGACGGCAAGGACCTCGCCGCGAAATACGCGGACGCCGTGTTCACCGCGCACCAGACCCTTGCCGACGCGCAGGGGTTCTACCGCGACCTCAAGGCCCGCACCGCCGCTGCCGGCCGCGACCCGGAAACCATCAAGATCCTCCCCGGGATCGTGCCCGTCATCGGCGCCACCGTGGAGGAAGCCCTGGAGCTGGAACGCGAACTGGACCGGCTGATCAAGCCCGAGTACGCCCGGATCCAGCTCGCCAAGACCCTGCGGGTGGAGCCGGAAGACCTGCCGCTGGACCGCCAGCTGCCGGACAACCTGCCCAGCGAGGACGAAATCGAGGGCGCCAAGAGCCGCTACACGCTGATCGTGCAGCTGGCCCGCCGCGAGCAGCTCACCGTCCGGCAGCTGATTGGCCGGCTGGGCGGCGGCCGCGGGCACCGCACGTTCACGGGCACCCCGGCGCAGGTGGCGGACGCCATCCAGGAATGGTTCGACGGCGGCGCGGCGGACGGGTTCAACATCATGCCGCCGGTGCTCCCCTCCGGGCTGGAAACGTTCGTGGACCAGGTGGTGCCCATCCTCCAGGAGCGCGGGCTGTTCCGCACCGAGTACACCGGGCGGACGCTGCGGGAGCACTACGGCCTTCCCCGCCCGGAGAACCAGTACGCCCATGCGGCCGCTCCGGAGCTCGCATCGATCGGCTCCGCGTTCTGATGGGCCGGCAGCTGAAACTCAACCTGTTCATCTATCCGGGCGGCCACCACGAGGCCGCGTGGCGGCACCCGAAGTCCCACACCGACCGGCTGCTGGACATCCGGTTCTACCAGGAGCTGGCGCAGCGGGCCGAGGCCGCCAAGCTGGATGCGGTGTTCTACGCGGACGGCCCGGCGCTGGTAAGCAATGTCCAGTTCGCCACCCGGTTCCGGATCGAACCGTTCACCTGGCTGTCCGCGATTGCGGTGGCCACGGAGCGGATCGGCCTGATCGGCACGGCCAGCACCACCTACCTGGAGCCGTACAACGCGGCCCGGCTGTTCGCCTCGCTGGACCACTTCTCCAACGGCCGCGCCGGCTGGAACATCGTGACCACCGGCGCGGAACGGGCGGCGCAGAACTTCGGGCTGGATGAGCACCCGCCGTACGCTGAACGCTATGACCGGGCTGACGACTTTGTCCGCGTGGTGGGCAACCGCCGTGGCTGCCCGGGGCTTCGATGCGTTCGCTGACGAGGTGGTCCCCATCCTGCAGTCCCGCGGCCTGTTCCGCACCGAATACTCCGGACGGACGCTGCGTGAGCACTTCGGCCTGGCCCGCCCCGCAAGCCAGTACAGCCGGGGCCGGCACACCCCGGGCCAGCCCGCGCCGTCCAGCGGAGCCAGCACGTTCCCGGCGAGCCGCTGCTGGCAGCAAACACCTGACCGGACACCGCAGCCCCGGTTCCCTGTGCCGCCGCCGCATCCGCTGGCCCCTCCTTTAGACTGGCCCCTTGACGGTATTGCCCCCGAGTGAAGGAGCCCCCATGAGTGGAGTAGTCGTTGTAGGCGTGGATGCCAGCGCATCTGCGCGGAAAGCTGCGGAAGTGGCACTGGACCTGGCCGAGTCGCTCGGAGCGTCGCTGCACGTGGTGACCGGGTTCGAGTCGGAGAGCGCCGAGACCTTCGGTTCAGGCTCCGACCAGGTGACTGTTTTCCGGGGTGACAGCGCCCAGCATGTTGCCGAATCCCTGGGCGCGTCCAGGCCTGGAGTGGAGGTCACCCACTTCGCTTCCCGCGGAAAGCCGGCCGACTCGCTCATCAAGGAAGCCATCCGCCTGGATGCCCGGCTGATCGTGGTGGGCAACCGCAGGATGCGCGGCATCGGCCGGCTCCTGGGCAGCGTGGCCAACAGCGTGGCGCACAACGCCCCGTGCGATGTATACATCGCAAACACCTACGAGGACTGAGGCACTTCCCGCACAACGTGAAGCGGACGACGGCGGAACTTCCCGCCGTCGTCCGCTTTCGTTTTCCGGCCGGTCAGGCCAGGTACTCGTCGTCGGTGACGTGGTCGAGCCAGGTGACCACCTGCCCGTTCCCGTCGGCTTCCTGCATGGCCACATGCGCCATGAACCGGTCCGGGGTGGCTCCGTGCCAGTGCTCCTCGCCGGGCTCGATGTAGACGACGTCACCGGGTCGGATTTCCTGGACCTCCCCACCGCGCCGGGCCACGAGGCCGATGCCATCCGTCACGTAGAGGGTCTGGCCCTTGGGATGGTGGTGCCAGGCGGTGCGTGCCCCGGGGGCGAACCGGACGTGGGCACAGCCGATGGCTGACTGGTGGTCGGGATTACGGATGCCGTCGATCTGCACCGTTCCGGTGAACCATTCTGTCGGCCCGGCCCCGGTCTGGCCGCCGCTCTTGGTGAACTTCACTTTTTCCTCCTTGTATTCCGGATTAATCGAAAGTCTTGGACGGGTCAGCGGGCCCGTCCTCCTGCCCGCGAGGCCTGCAACGCCAGTGCCGCCGCAACTGCAAGAACCGCTGCACTCACCAGGAACGTCCCGCGGTGGCCAGTGGCATCGAACAGCACCCCGCCCAGCATGGATCCGATGGCGATGGATGTCTGGACAACGGCGACCATCAGGCCACCGCCTGCCTCGGCGTCGTGCGGCATGGCCTTGGCAACCCAGCTCCACCAGCCCACGGGTGCGGCGGTGGCCAGGAGTCCCCACAGCCCCAGGAGGACCACGACGGCGGCGATCCAGCCGCCGGACGGAACAAGGGCTGCGGCAATGACTGCCATCAGCACCGGAATGGCAACCAGCGTCCTGTACAGGCCCGTACCCAGGAAGCGCCCGATCAGCATCGTGCCGGCGAAACCGGCCACACCGATCACCAGCAGCACCAGGGACACGGTGGCGACGCCGGCCAGGGTCACCGTTTCGAGGAACGGCCGAACGTAGGTAAACAGGATGAACTGACCCATGAAGAAGGCCCCGCAGGCTGCCATCCCCCAGGCGACAGGTCCGTTCCTGAGCGCCTGGAAGATTCCGAAAACGCGCACAGTTTTGAGGGGCCGCTCTTCAATCTTCATGGCGGGAAGGCTGATCCACTGCCAGGCCAGGGCGATCAGAGCCACCGGCACAAGGCAGAAGAACGCGCCGCGCCAGCCCATAAGGGTCCCAAGGTAGCTTCCCAGGGGGGCGGCCAGCACCGTGGCCAGGGCGTTGCCGCCGTTGAAAATGGCCAGGGCACGCGCCACCTGATGGGCCGGCACCAGGCGCATCGCGGTAGCCGCCGACATGGACCAGAATCCACCGATCACAACGCCAATCAGCGCGCGGCCAACCATGAACAGCAGGTACCCGGGCGCAAGGGCCACCAAGGCTCCGGACACCGCCATCAACGCTGTCAGCCCAAGGAGCAGGGTTTTCCGGTTCATGGTGCCCGCCAGCGCAGACACGGACAGGCTGGTCAGTACGGCGAACAGGCCCGAGATGGCGATGCCCTGCCCCACCATGCCTTCCGAAACCTGGAGGTCGGCCGCCATCGGGGTGAGCAGGCTGACGGGCATGAATTCCGAGGCGATCAGCGCGAAGACGCACAGGGACATCGCATAGACGCCTCCCCAGCGCGCGGGGTGGTCTTCGCGGCGGTCTGCGGTGCCGGGCTTACTGGTATCGACAGGTGTTTCTAGGGCCATGGTTTCCATCAAACAGCCGCTGCGCAATCCTAGCGAGGGCCCTGCCTAAACGGGTTACGGCAGTGCCCCTCTGCACGGGAGGCTCCTGCCGCGGCAACGTCGCCTCGGTCTTCTCCCAGGCGTCCCCTCAACCGGGCAGGTTTGACCGTACCCGGACCGCCCGGCGTCGTCCGCCTTCTTCTTCTTCCGGGGGTGCCGGCTTGTAGACCCAGGCCACCAGCACTACGGAGATGATCATCAGCAGGAACCAGGCCACGAGTTTCTCCATGCCCACCGGGTGCCAGCCCGCCATTTGGCTGGGATAGAGCCACGCACCGGACCAGGTGGCGATGTTCTCGGCGATCCAGATGAACAGCGCCACCAGCAGGAACGAGACCACGAGCGGCATCCGGAACTGCCGCCGGAACACCCGGAAGTGCATCACGCAGCGGCCGAAGACCACTACGACGGCGCCGAGCAGCACCCACCGCAGGTCCCAGATGTAGTGGTGGCTGAAGAAGTTGACGTAGATGGCAGAGGCCACGATTGCGGTGATCCACCTGCGTGGGTAGTTGGCGAACCGGAGGTCGAAGAGCCGGTAGACGCGGACCATGTACGAACCCACGGCCGCGTACATGAAGCCGCTGAAGAGGGGCACGGCGCCGATCCGCAGCACGCCTTCGGCCTCGTAGGACCAGGAACCCACGTCCGTTTTGAACAGTTCCATGCAGGTCCCCACCAGGTGGAACAGCACGATGACCCGGAGTTCCTTCAGGGTTTCGAGTTTGAAGGCAACCATCAGGACCTGGATCACGACGGCGGCGAGGGTCAGGAAGTCGTTGCGGGCCAGCGCCGCGCTGTCCGGGTACCAGAGGCGGGCCGCCATGAGCACCGACAGGAGGGCCGCCCCGAAGATGCAGGCCCAGCCCTGTTTGAGGCCGAAAACCACGAACTCCGTGAGCCTGGCTTTGGCGCCGTTGGCCGGAGCGGTGGCGAGGAAGCGGCGGGCACTTTCATCGATCCGCTGCTCAACCGGGGTGGAACTACGCACTGACTCCCTGACGCTTGGCTGACCGGCTGTTCCTGCGGATGTCCTTGTCCAGCTCGCCCAGGAGGTAGTCCTTGAGCCCGTGCCGGATGCCCCGCGGGAGCCTTGGGTAGGTGAGCGACAGCATCCGCATGGTGCTGTTGAAGCGGCGCTCATGGCGATCGTTCCACGGCAGGCCGAAGTCCTGGCGGATCCGGTCCGGCAGGAACCCTGCGGTGAGGAACCGGGCCGGCGGAATGATGGCCCGGTACCAGAGGGCGGTGTGCTTGGGGTAGAGCAGGCCGTGCGCCACCCGGATGCCGGCGGGTCCGGCCTGGAGGGTTGCCACCTGTTCGTCCCAGTAGCGGCCAAACGCGGCCCGGTCCTGCGGCCACATGCCCTCGGGAACCTGCAGGGCGGTGCCGAGCCGCGCGTAGTCGCGGTACATCGCATCGGCCGTGCCGGCGTCGAGCGGGCCGTAGATCTTCTCGATGACGGTGCGGGCGGTGTCGTAGAGCGTGGCCACCACCCAGAGCTGGAGTTCGGGATCGTAGGCGCTGTAGCCGGGCGACTCCGCGGTGTCCGGGCGCCGAACCGGAACGTGGGCCCGGTTTACCCGGCGGCGGACTTCCTTTACCTGTTCGTCGGTGCCGTAGACGATGGCGTACACATAGGTGAGCGTGCCCTTGAGCCGGTTAACCGGGCGGCCCTCAAAGGTGCTGTGTTCCGCCACTCCGCGTCCCACGGCCGGGTTGGCGAGCTGCAGCAGCAGGGCACGGCCTGCCCCGGCGAGCATGATGCCCTCGCCGCCGAACTCAGCCATTTCCCGAACCATCCCAACAGGCTACCGGAGGTAAACAGCACTGTAAGCAGGGGTCGGTACCCGGAAATGCGAGTACCCACCACTCATGCGCTCCGGCCCCGCAGGCACGTACCGTCCGTTGAAAGTCCTGCCGCAGCATCGCGCAGGTATGCCGACAGCGGGAGGCGCATCATGGGCCGGCAGCGGGACGTGCGGGGTGGAGGACCGTGACGCAGGAAGACGGCTACGCCCTGCCGCTGCTGGACAAGGCGGTGCTGGAACGGCTGCGCTCCGACCTGGACGACGACGAAGGCGTGTGGCAGGTCTTCATCCAGGATTTCATCGCCAACCTGCCGCACCGGATCCAGAAGGTACGCCTGACGTTCACTACCGGCGACGCCCCGGGTGCCCTCGATGCCATCCTGAGTTTGAAGACGTCCAGCCAGATGATCGGTGCGGAGCGGCTGGCCGGCCTGGCCCTGGAACTCGAGCGGGCGCTGCGCACCGCTGCCCGCGGCAACGGCTCGGCCACCGCACTCCCGCGGCTGGCGGCAGAGCACCTGCGGGGCATCAAGCAGTGCGCGGACCAGACCACCAACCTCCTGCGGGCACTGCTGGAGGACCGGCCCGGCGGTTACTGACGCCCGTCAGGGTGGCTGGCCAGAATCCCGTCGATCCGGTTCAGCAGGCCGGGCCAGCCGCTGCCCATTCCTTCGTAGGCGGTCCGGCCTTCCATGGGATGTTTCAAGCGGTGTTCAAGCCGGATGGCGTTGGTCATGGCGGGTCTCCTCGTCCGGGTTCTTACGAACGTGTTTAGCACGCCGGTACGACACCCGGCCCGCCCAAGCCGGCTGTTTAGCGGCCAGAACGCCGACTCAGCAGAAGGTTCCCGACGGCGGGATACGCCTTCTTCGCAGGCGCCTCGGCAGCGGGGACGGACATCAACGGAAAATGTGTCATAGTCCGCCCGGCATTCAATCGCAAAGCTACAGCAGTCCCAATGGTCCCGACCTCGTAGTGTGCTCAGGAACTAGGTTTACAAGATGTCACGTCTGCCCGTAAGCGTCGAGGACGAGGACCATCATGGACGTAACCACCATCGCGAGAAGCGGTATCCAGAACGCGATCCGTCGCTTGGCGAGCATCACGATCGTGGCTATTGCCGCTGCGAGTGGGATGAGGAAGATCAGAACGTAGGCAGTCGTTGCCGCCCATTGCGGTATCGAACGGCTTCCGTCCATCCACTCGGACGCGCCGAGGGCGACAATCAAGAACTGCGCGACGGCCACGAACGGCTGCCCAACCAAGATGATGATTGAAAAGACGCGATCGATGATCGAGGGCTGTCTGGCACTCCGTTCATCGACCTGTGCTTTTTCCACTATTCGTCCTAACGCATTCTCGAAGTAGCTTTGAGCGGGCCTAAAGTGCTGCTGATGCGGGTACCCTGCTCAGTCGTGGCACCCATTACAAGCACACCAAACTCGAACCCTGAATACCGCGTCCGCCTAAACAGACCGGCCTTCGGTTCAGCGTGCGCACCGGGCCCGACTGCCGATACGAAGACATCGCTGTTCTCGTCACCACTGGCGATGAAGGTCACCCGGCGGTCGAATATCTCCGACTCGAAGCGGGCTCGTAGCTCAATGACGAACTCGCCACCGGCTTCCACATCTAGATGCAGAACACCTAAGTCGCCAAAGGCAACTTCGCCAGCGGACTTCAGAGTCCCGTCAGCCTGACGGACCGATATCGTCGCGCGACCTTCCCGAACCTTGCCATCTTTCACCCATGAGACGTCATCACGCGGATAACATCCCAAGGTCACCTCGTCTGCCTTCACAACACCCACCCCTTTCCAAAGCTATAGGGCACAACTTACGACGATATTGGAGGGGACTGCCCCCGGTTGGGTTGACTCGTTCACCTAAGTCGCACGGTGACCGAAGCGTCCGGTAAAGGATCCCTAAGCGGGCAGGACATTGTTATGTCCGAAACCTCTTACGGTATTGCAACGAAGAACCAGTTTGGATATGTCGGATCTGATGGAGCACTTTTCCGCCCATAGGGCCCGGACGGTCGCCAAAACTTTCCCACGCAAGATTAGAGCAACTCAGCGTCTTGAAACCCTTTATCGGTGCTGACGCAACTCGTATCCCGTTGCACCCCGAAGCATCCTGATCGTCCAAGGTGGCTCACCGGCAGGCTTGATTGGAACTGCAAGGTATTCCATCTCGTAGGCAGACGAAAGCGATTTACGGAATACGCGAGTGAACACCTCATTACTCAGCGACTCATAGAGAGCGTGTTCGAATGCATCACTTTGACCAAGTTCGGTGGTGAGGAACTTCGCCATCTCATGGTTAGCACCAGACATGAACTTCTTGGTCATGGCCTTGCCCCAAACCGCCAGCCCCACAGTCACTAACACCAGCACAAGGGCAAAAGGGATGAAACTCTGTGTGGCAAGCAAGACTGCTTCGATGACCACGAACAACAGAAGGATCAACACTGTTGGTATGTGCGCGGCGTTGCGTTTCTTGAGGATCTCGTCAGGGAGAAGCAACGTGACGTAGGGGCGGTCCGTTTTATCCTTTGAAGCCGCATCATCCATACCTGGCTACCTTACCGGCCGACCTGGGCGCACAAGGTCACAGCACCCAATGCTTAGCTGCCTACTCCTGCCGCTGTTCGGGCGTACGAGGTGCTGCGGTTCGACTACGCCACCGACCGTCCGGGGGTTGATGCGGCTTTACATCTGCCGCGCCGGGTCGGCCGCGCGAGCCCCTACGCTCTTAAGCAGAAATAAGCCATCCCGAGTACGCCCCGGTAGCCCTCTTCATATGCAGCGCGCTGTGCCTCATATCGCTGGCGGACGTGCTCCGCGGCGGGATGGTGGTCATCATGTGCTTCCAGCCAACGGGTGAACCTGCCGCGATACCCGGCCTCGAAGACGTCCCACTCCTGAACGGTTGCCTGGTCGTCGTCCACCACCTCGAAGCCGGCGGCGCGGATCTGCTCGCGTAACGCATCTTGCGTGAGGTACTCGTCGTCACGTCCAGCCAGAGGGGCGGTGGCAGCCGGATGAGGTGTTGCTGACCAGATCGCCTCGCCGTAGATGAGTCGGCCGCCGGGAAGCACCAGTTCTCGAAGGGCACGCAGTGCTGCGGCGTAGTCGAGCGGCTGCGCGTCTTCTACCGGCGGCCCCCAAATCTGGCTCGCGCCGATGCAGATGACAGCATCTGCGGAGCGATCCTCGGCTTCCAGCCCAGGCACCGACTCAAACGTCACTCTGTCGAGCAGCCCACGGGTCAAGGCCTGTTGCCTGGCTCGGTCGATGGACGCGGAAGCAATGTCCACTCCGCGTCCCCGTGCCTGCGGTGCCGACCCCAAAACCCGAAGCAGCAGTTCACCCCATCCGCACCCCATGTCCAGAACCTCAGCCGGCGCCGGGTCGGACAGGAACGCCACAAGGTGTGCAGCCCGTTCCTCGGAGAGCGGCGTAAGCCAGGTCAGAGACTCGTAGAGGGGCGGCAATTCCAGCGAAGTACTGTCGGTCATCCCCAGATGTTCTCACGACACACAAAAGCGACGGCCTGTCCGTAAGCCGGCACAGCCAACGCTTTGAAACCGGCACCCCGGCTGCCACCGGCTGTCACCGGCTGGTCCGCAAACGCAGGCGGACGACGGCGGGAACCTCCCGCCGTCGTCCGCTGCTGTTTGATTTGGCCTACTTCAGCGCCCCCTCCCGCACTGCCGCCGGCGTGAACGCTGCACCCGCACCGGGGAATACTGGCACGTCGATCCGGGCGTGGGTGTGGATTTCGGTGACGGTGGCCTTGGTGTGCCGCGCGATCTCCTCCATGGTGGCCACCCACATGCCGTCCAAGCCCTTCACCCGCTCGATGAGCTGTTCCAGGGCCACGGCCTTGGAGGGCCGGCCGGAGATGAACGGGTGGTTGGTGAGGACGAAGCAGCTGCCCTGCGAGTGGTGGGCTTCAGCCTCGAGCGTCCACATTTCGAGGACCTTGGCGGGGCTTTCGATGACGCCGCTGCCGGTGACGCCCGGGTAGAAGGCGTACTGCTCCCAGTCGTCCAGCGTCCAGTCCACCGGGATCTCCACGATGTCCCGGGGATCATCGGCGGCGACGGCGAAGCGGTAGGGGGCGTCGCCGTCGAGCAGGCTCGAATCGTAAAGGAACCCGCGGTCCGCCAGCAGGCCCGGCGAATGCCAGTTCAGCTCCCACCACGGCGCCCGGTATCCCACCGGCCGGACCCCTGCCACCTTGGCCAGGGCTTCGAGGCCGCGGTCCATGTAGCTGGCCTCGGTAGCGGCGTCGATGCCCTGCATCGGCTCGTGCAGGTAGCCGTGGTGGCCCACCTCGTGCCCGCCGTCCACGATCTGCCGCACGATGTCCGGGTAGGACTCCGCCGTGAAACCGGGGATGAAGAACGTGGCCCGGACGTCCTGGCGCTCCAGGATCTTCAGCAGCCGCGGCACCGCCACCTTGGGCCCGTAGGACTGGTGGCTCATCAGCGACATCCGCCGCGTGCTGGTGGGATCGTGGGCGATGGTGCAGGACTCGGCGTCAACGTCGAACGTGAAGGACGCTGCGGCCTTGAAGCCTTCAGGCCAGGTGATGGGGTGCAGGAGGTCCGCGATGGCGGGCTGGTTCACGATGGATTCCTTTCGGCGGGCGCCGTGCGCCCGCCTGTACAGCTGGGGTGTTGAGTGGAAGTGCGGGTCAGATGACCGGGAGGACTGCGGCGCTGTCCGGGTTTCCAGCGACTGCGGTCTTGGCGTCGGAGTCGGAGCCCGTGACGTAGCGGAGGTGGACCCGCGGGCCGAGGACCGCGTAGACGCCGGCGCTGGTGAGTCCGCCGGCCAGCCAGGAGAGGTCCCAGCCGCCCAGGGCCACGGCGATGGGGCCCTGCATGGCGGGTACCAGTCCGTACATGAACATCCAGGTGGCGAAGATGCCGGCCAGGAGCGAGGTGACGCCGGCCCAGTTCACGCCGGGGAGGCGGCGGGTGCCGATGCCGTCGAAGAGCCGCTCGGTTCCGCCCGGCCAGCGCTTCTCCAGCCAGAAGTAGTGCACCAGCATGACGCCGCCCCAGGCAGCCACCCAGGCCACGAGGCCGATCAGCCAGGCGTCCAGCACCTCGGCGAAGTTCTCCTGGAAGATGAAGAAGACGACGGCGGCGAGGGAGAAGACGCCCACGAACAGGTTGAGCTTGCGGCGGCTGATGGAAATGTCCAGGGCCTGAGTAGCGACGGAGAAGGTGTAGATGTTCAGGATGTTGGTGGCGATGGGGCCGTGCAGCACCATCAGCAGGACCGGCAGCGCCATTACGCCGAAGTTTTGGACGATCAGCTTTCCGGGGTCAACTTCGCCGCTGTTCGTGGCAAGGCTGGCGCCGAGGATGCCCAGCCAGACCACCGGGATGAACTGGCCCAGGACCGAGGCCAGGTAGACCTTCTTCTTGGGGACCGAGGTGCTCACGAAGCGGGAGTAGTCAGCGGCGTAGGTGAACCAGGTGATGCCCCAGCCGATGCCGATGGCGGTCATCACGGCGCTCATGGCGGCGATGCGTTCGGAGCCCTCGAGGATGTTGCCTGCGGGGCCGGCGTAGCCCCAGTCGATCTTCATGCCGAACCAGGCGACGGCGGACATGACCGCGAGGATGATGATGGTGGGCGGTACCGTCCACTTTTCGAAGGCGGCGATGGCTTTGTAGCCGAACCAGGCGATGGCAACCTGGGCAGCCATGATGGTGGTTGCCACGCCGATCTTCCAGGCGTAGTTGTGGGCTTCCGGGTCCACCCAGCCGAGCGTTCCGAAGAGGGCCATTACCAGGTCCAGGATGATCCAGGTGTTGACGGCGCACCACCCGATCACCAGCAGCGCCTGGATGGCGGCGGGGAGGTAGTTTCCGCGCCGGCCGAAGGCTGCGCGGGCCAGGACCATGCCGGTGGCTCCGGTTTTCTGGCCCAGCAGGACGAAGCAGCCGAAAAGCAGCATGCCGATCAGGTTGCCAAGGACAAGGACGGTGACGGTGTCCGCGAAGCCGAGTCCCAGGTGGATTCCGAGTGCTCCGAGTACCCAGTTGATGGGTGCCAGGTTGGCGCCGGCCCAGATCCAGAACTGGCCGGACACCTTGCGGGTGCGGGCGGATTCGGGGATGGGCTGGAGCCAGGCTTCGTGGTCGACGGTGGAGTGGTCTGTGGTGTGGTCTGTGTGGCCGTTTGCGTCAGAACCAGCGCGCCTTTGCGCTGAAGTTGAAAGCTTTTCTTGCATGGGGGCCTCCGTGAGGTGGATTTCGTACTTCCAAGGCTATGTGGCCCCAATCACAGTAAACAAGATACGATGTGTCGAACAGATTCCACTTCTACGTTACGGACCGTCGTGTCAGTGTCTCTTGGTGAAATACTCGCCCATCCAGCCCTCGCCGCAGCCAATCCCGTGGTCCATCCGCTGGGCACGGACACGTCCGCGCAGCCGGTCCGCTGGGTGCACTCGAGTGAAGTTCTGGACATCGCGCCGCTGCTGCGCGGCGGTGAGCTGCTGCTGTGCGGCGGCATCACCTTGGCCACGGCCACTCCCGCCAGGCGCGGCGATTACGTCCGTGAACTGGCCCAGCGCGGCATTGCTGCCCTGGCCATCGAGACCGGCGGCGTGCTTCCCGAGGTACCCTCCGACATGCTGGAAACGGCGGCCGAGTACGGTCTTCCGGTGGTGGAGCTGCGCAAGGTGGTGCCGTTCGTGGGCATCATGCAGGCCATCAATTCCATCCTGGTCAGCGAGTCTGCGGGGCACCTGCACCAGGCGGACGCCGCCACCCGGGCCATGGCCGCCGAGCTGGCCCACGGCGCGTCCCTGGACAAGATCCTTGGCGTCCTGGCCGGCATCACCGGGTCCTCGGTGCGCCTGGTCTCTCCATGGGGCGTTGCCCTGGGCAGCGCACTGCCGGAGGGTTTGGACGCAGCGGAACACCAAGCCGCGAACGACGCCGGCACGGACAGCGGCGGGCCGGCCGACGGCGGCGCGGGCAAGGGCGGCAGCGCGACGCTCGACGAGGCTGCTGGCGGCAGCGCTGCTGGCGGCAGCGGGACATTCGACGCCGCCGGGACTCACGCAGGAACGGACGGCGCCGGGGGCGACGCGGTCACCGAGACGCCGGACCTCACGGACGCGCCCGCACCTCCCGACGCGCCCACCGGAACTGCAATGAGCGTGGACATTCCCGTGCGCGGCGTTCTGATGGGCAGGCTGGAGGTGTTGGTTCCGCACGGCGGGGACACGGCGCTGGCGCAGGTGGCCGGGGAACGCGCCGTCGACATCCTGGGCTTGGCGCTGCTGCAGCACACCCCGCCCGGCCTGCATGCCCAGGCCGGGGCCGAGCTCATGCGCGCCGTCCTAACCTCAGCACCCGAGTGGCGCCTGGAACAGCTGGCCCCGGGGGCAGGGTTTCCGCTTGATTCGCCGCTGGTGGTGGCCGCCGTGCATGCGGCGTCCCCGCAGGAAATGCGCGGGGCGATCGAGGCGTTCCTGGGTGCCGGCCGGATTCCCAGCGCCGCGTACCTGGACGACGCGGAACTGGTGGTGATGGCGGGACTCCCCTGCGCCGATACGGCCCGGGTGCGGCGCGAGCTGCTTGCTTCGCTGCAAGGACTGGAAGGCAACCACGACGCGGTCATTTCGGTGGGCCCGCTGGTTGACGGGGTGGCAGACGCCGCGTGGTCCCTGGCCGAGGCACGCCGTGCCCTGGATGTGCGCCAGGTGCGGCGCCGGAACGCGTCAGCGCGCAGGCGGCCGCCGGCCCACGGCCTGGTGGTGCTCGACGCCGACGACGCAGCCGTGGAGAGCCTGGCGCTGACGGGGCTTGCGGCGTCGGCCCGGGAGGCGTTCGTCAACCACCAACTGCGTGCAGTCCTGCAGCATGATGCGCAGCGGCAGTCCCAGCTGATGGAAACGCTGCAGGTCTGGCTGGATTCGGGCTGCAACACGGCCCAGTCGGCCCGCGAACTGCACCTGGAGCGGCAGTCGATGCACCACCGGCTGCAACGCATCTTCGATCTGTGCGGCGGCGATCCCCGCGGCACCGGCAGGCTGGCGGCGTTGCATCTCGCCGTGCGGATGGCCGGCCTGCCCTGACCCTCCGGCTGGCCCGCCTAAGTGTTCTGGCTGGCCCGCCCGCCGAGGCGGGTGGTGACCTGGGCGGCGGCGGCCATGCAGGCTTCGCCGAGGTCTTCCAGCCGTTCGCGTGAGACCCGGAACCTTGGGGCGGGGATCAGTACGACGGCGGTGACGTCGCCGCGGTGGTCGTAGGCGGGCGCGGCGACCCCCACTTCGTCCATGGAGGATTCGCCGTAGTTTCCGGCCCAGCCGCGCCCCGCAACCTCCTTGAGCCGGGCTTCGTAAGCCGCCAGCCCGGCGTCGTCCATTCCCGGGAAGGTGACGGCGCCGCTGCGGAGCAGCTCGCGGACCCGCTCGGCGGGCTGATGGGCGAGGAAGACCTGAACCGAGGCGCTCATGGCGTCGCGGTAGCGTGCGCCGAGGGGTGTGGTGTGTTTGATCTGGTGGGGGCTGGCGATCTGTTCCACGCAGATTGCCTCGTCGCCGTTCCACAGCATGAGTGCGCTGGTCTCCCCCGTTTGCTCGGTGAGCCGGCGCAGCACGGGGTACGCCACGCGGCGTTCGTCCATTTCCGCCAGCAGCGGCCCGGCCACGGCGATCAGCCCCAGGCCCAAACGGAACCGGCGGGTTTCGGGGTCCCGTTCCACCAGGCCTTCCTGCTCCAGGGTGGCCAGGATCCGGGAGACGGAACTCTTGTGCATGCCCACGCGGCCGGCTATTTCGGTGACTCCCAGCAGGGGTTCCTCGGCGCTGAAGGTGCGCAGCACGGCGATGGCGTTGACGACGACGGAGGCACCCTTGGCGTCCGCCCCACCATTGGCGCCGGTGCCGGCAGTGCCGTTCTCACCTGCGGCGTCGTTATCTGCTGCGTCTTTTTGGCTGGTCTTTGCAGGAGTCATGGTGGACACCATCTTTCCCTAAACGGCGGAAGCGGCGCCACGTATCCGTGACGCCGCTTCCAGTGCTGGACGGTTAGGCCTCGATGATGTTCTTCTCCGGGCCGAACGGGAACTTGGTGATGTTCTCCACCGAGTTGTCCTCGCCGATGACCAGGATGTCGTGCTCGCGGTAGCCGCCGGCACCCGGCTGGCCGTCGGCGACGGTGATCATGGGCTCCATGGAGACCACCATGCCGGGCTCCAGGACGGTGTCGATGTCCTCGCGCAGTTCCAGCCCGGCTTCGCGGCCGTAGTAGTGGCTGAGGACGCCGAAGGAGTGGCCGTAGCCGAAGGTGCGGTTGGCCAGCAGCCCGTGGCTGATGTAGATCTCGTTCAGTTCCGCAGCGATGTCCTTGCAGACGGCGCCGGGCTTGATGAGTTCCAAGCCGCGCTTGTGCACCTCCACGTTGATGTTCCACAGTTCGAGGGAACGCTCATCCGGCTGGCCCAGGAAGAGGGTGCGCTCCAGGGCGGTGTAGTAGCCGGAGGTCATGGGGAAACAGTTGAGCGAGAGGATGTCGCCCTGCTGCAGCTTGCGGGTGGTGGCCCAGTTGTGGGCGCCGTCGGTGTTGATGCCGGACTGGAACCACACCCAGGTGTCGCGGACTTCGCGGTCCGGGAAGGTCTTGGCGATCTCGTGCACCATGGCCTCGGTACCGATCAGGGCGACCTCGTACTCGGAGATCCCTTCGCGGATGGCGTTGCGGATGGCCTCGCCGCCGAGGTCGCCGATGCGGGCACCGTGCTTGATGACCTCGATCTCCTCGGCGGACTTGATCATGCGCTGGCGCATGGCATCCTGCGAGACGTCCAGGAGCTGCGCGCCCGGGAACGCGGCGGCGATCTTCTCGCGGGTCAGGCCGGGGAGGAAGTCATCCTCGACTCCGAGGCGGGTTGCCTTGACGCCGCGCTGGCGCAGCGCTTCCTGCAGGCCGAAGTAGAAGTTGTCGCGGCGCCAGTCGGTGTAGACGATGTTCTCGCCGTAGGAAGTGCGCCACGGCATGCCGGCGTCGATGTTCGCGGTGATGGTGACCGAGTCGTCCGCGGTGACCACCAGGGCGTAGTTGCGGCCAAACGTGGTGAAGAGGAAGTCGGAGTAGTACTTGATGCCGTGGTAGCTGGTCAGGATGACCGCGTCCAGGCTCTTGGCGGCCATGATCTGGCGGAGGCCGCCCAGGCGGCGCTCAAACTCGGCGTCGGAGAACGTGAGCTTGCCCTTGGTGCCGTTGTGGAGGACCTTGAGGCGCTCGAGTTCGGCGATGGACGAGGCGTTATCGGCGGTGATAGTCACTGTTGTGCCTTTCGTTGATGCTTCTGGATTGTCCAGTGCGGTTGTTGTGGATCGGAGGGGTGGTTAGGGGCCTTGCGGCGGGCCGGATGTGACGGCGGGGTGGAAATCAGCGGGTCAGACGTGCTTCAGGGGCTTGCGCGACGTCTCGGTGGCGAACAGGACGGCCGCCAGGGACACAGCTGAGGCTGCAACCAGGTACCAGCCCGGGGCGATCTTGCTCTGGGTCATCGCGATCAGCAGCGTGGCCATGAAAGGCGCAGTGCCGCCGAAGAGGGCGTTGGAGAGATTGAAGCTCACGGCGAACCCGCTGTAGCGGACCTTGGTGGGGAACAGTTCTGCCAGGAAACTGGGCAGTGTTCCGTCGTTGAGGGTGAGCATTCCGCCCAGGAGGATCTGGACCAGCACGATGATCAGGAAATCACCGGTTTCCAGCAGCATGAACGCCGGAACAGTAAGGACCATAAACAGGATGGAAGCTGTGATCAGCATCCGCTTGCGGCCGAAGACGTCCGAGGCCATGCCGGTGAGGAAGATGAACCCGATGTAGCTGGCCAGGGCAATCGTGGTGGCCAGGAAGGATTCGGTGGGGCCGAAGCCCAGTTCCTCGGAGAGGTACGTGGGCATGTAGCTGAGGATGACGTAGAAGCCGACGGCGTTGAGCAGCACCGCGCCGCAGGCGATGACCAACTGCTTCCGGTAGGTCTTGAACATGGCCAGCGCGGGAGCCTTGGCTTCGGTGCCCTCCTTGGCGGCCAGTTCCCGGAACGCGGGGGTGTCCTCGAGCTTGGTGCGGATGTAGCGCCCGATGAGCCCCATGGGTGCGGCAAGCAGGAACGGCAGCCGCCAGCCCCACTCATGCAGCTGGTCTGTGGTGAGCACCGCGCTCAGGAGTGCGGCAATGAGTGAGCCAAGGAGCAGGCCGGCCGCGGTGCTGGCCGGAACCACGGCGGCGTAGAGGCCACGCCGGTTCGCGGGGGCGTACTCCACCAGGAAGGCCGAGGCGCCCGCGTACTCGCCGGCGGCTGAGAAGCCCTGGACGATGCGGATGAGGAGGAGCAGAACCGGCGCCATCAGCCCGATGGACCCGTATCCCGGAATCAGGGCGATGCAGAACGTCGACACGGA
The DNA here is from genome assembly GCF_001423525.1 of Arthrobacter sp. Leaf137. Classification (GTDB taxonomy): domain Bacteria; phylum Actinomycetota; class Actinomycetes; order Actinomycetales; family Micrococcaceae; genus Arthrobacter. The sequence goes on from NZ_LMOI01000005.1 coordinate 48,457, forward strand.
CATGATGACGATGGACAGGGACAGGGCCTTCCGCCTGCCGAGCCTGTCGCCGATATGGCCCCAGAAGAAGCCGCCCAGGGGCCGGACGAAGAAGGAGACCGCGAAAACACCAAAGGTGGCCAGCAGCGCGGTTTGCCGGTCGGCCTCCGGAAAGAAGACCGAGGAGATGACAGCGGCAAGGTAACCGTAGACGGCGTAGTCGAACCACTCGACAAAGTTGCCGATGAAGCTGGCGGTGACCACCCGGCGTCGTACGTCCTTGCTGGGCGTTAGGGGGCTAACGCCGCCGCCTGCCAGGGGGGAACCATCGGCATCCTTGGCGATGACTCCCGCCTGGGGCGGTGTTGTTTCGTGACTCATAGAACCACCAATAGAAGTTGGAGTTGCACTGATTGCAACGTCGTTGTTTCAAGATAGGTGGTGACCGTCGACACAGTCAAGGGATTCCATGACTATTTCCCTGCGCCTCGACCCTTGGGGCTCAGGGAATCCCACTAACATCCCGAAATTCGGCGAAAAATGGTGAAGTTGCATTCAAAGCAACATCGTTGAAATTTTTCCGAAACGTGCGTCGGCTACGGGCAGACCCCCTCCGGAACGTGCAACCGGTCCCTGCACGGCATAAAACAGGCGACGCCGGGATAATCCCGTCGTCGCCTGTTGTGGTTCCTTGTCTAGGTGGAACTGCCGCCCCGCTGGTCCCCGTCAGTGAGGGGCTGATCCGCCGGAGGCTCCTCCTCCTGCGGGTGATCCTTGTGGCGGGCTTCCTGGAGGTGGTGCTCCAGCTTCTCCTCCGCATCGCGGCGGCGTTGGCCCACCGTGCGCATCTGCTGCGTGGTGGGCGCGGTGTGGGCATGCAGATGCGGGCCTGCATCGTCCGGGCTGTTAGCCCTGTTTTCCTGCATAGGAACATCGTCCCACCACAGCTGTGGTGGGGGTAGAGTCCTCCGCGCCGGGCCAAAAGACACCTTTAAAACTCCCTGACCAGGGCGCATACTGGCGCCATGAGCGACGCCGCGCGGAAACCGGACCGGATCCTTTTCGTGATGCTTGGCGTCGTGGGCCTGCTGGTTGTGGTTGCGCTGGCGGTGGTCTTCACGCGCGGCGAGCCTGCGTCACTGGATAAGGCCAGCCCCGCCGGGGTGGTCCAGCGGTACAGCATGTCCGTGATCGACGGCGACAACACCACCGCGGATTCCTACCTCACCGACGCCGCCCGGAGCAGATGCCGGGGCGGCTACCCCGGGGAGCCCCGGCCGGCGCGCGTCGTTCTGGTCTCGACGGCGGAGCGCACCGGTTCAGCCACGGTGAGGGTTTCGATCGTCCAGCAGTCCCAGGGCGGACCGTTTGGCCCGTCCGAGTACGAGATGGAGGACGACTTCTCGCTCCTGAATGTCAACGGCACCTGGAAGATCGACCAGCCGCCCTACATCCTGACGGCATGCTCCGTAGTTCCGGCCAAACAATGACCACGCCGGCAGCCACCACCACCCGCGCACCTGCCGGCGGCCTGGCCACCCTCCGCCGCCTGATCCTCTACGTCCTGCTCTTCGCCTTGGTGGTAATTGCGGCCTCGGGTGTGAGCGGTCTGCTCGAACGGCTCTTCCGCACGGCGTCCGTGCTGGTCACCGGCGATCCTGCCGGACTGGCACTGCCCCTGGCCTTCACCCTGATCGGCGGCCCGCTGGCTCTGCTCTTGTGGTGGTTTGCCTGGCGGCGCCTCGACGACGCCGCGGAGCGCACCGCCGCCGGCTGGGGCCTGTACCTGTCCGGGATGTACGCCGTCTCGCTCATCATCGCCACCACCTCGCTGCTGAATCTCGCAACGTCTTTCATCAACACGCAGGCACGCCAGTGGCAGTCCCCGCTCGCCAACGGCCTGGTGTGGGCAGCCATGTGGCTCTGGCACCGGTGGATGTGGAAACACCCCGCCAAGCCGTCCACGCACCTGGAGGACGTCAGGACACTCCTCGGATCGGTCTTCGGCCTGCTGCTGGGCGCCGGCGCGGCGATTGCCGCCCTCAGTGGCCTGTTGGATGTGGCCATCCGCGGGTTCCCGCTCAGCGCGGTGGTTGAGCCATGGTGGTTTGCCCCGGTCCGTTCGCTGGTGTGGGCGGCGGGTGGCGCGCTCGTCTGGTGGTGGCACTGGTTCAGGGAAGGCGGCCGGCACTTCCGGACCGGCCTGGCGGATGTGGCCATGATCGCCGCCGGTATCTTCATTGCGGGCATCGCAGCGCTGGGCGGTGTTGGCGTGGTTGTGTTCGTGCTCCTGAGGCTCGCGTTCGACCGCAGCGATCCGATGAACCTTCTGCTGGAGCCCCTCGCGCGGGCAATCTCGGCCGCCGCAATCGGCGCGGTGATATGGCGCTACCACCGGGACGTGGCGGCAACCCGTTCCACCGAAACCAGGCGCGCCAGCCTCCTGGTCACCTCGGCCGTTGCGCTTGCCGCGGCGGCTTCCGGGGTGGGCGTGGTGGTGAACGCCCTGCTGGCCGCCGCCGTCTCACCTTTGGCCGGCGGCGCCGCGCGCACCCTGCTGCTGGGCGGTATCAGCTCCCTCGTGGTGGGCGGCCCGGTGTGGTGGCTGGCCTGGCAGCCGCGGCAGCAGCCCCGGACGGCGGGCGAAATCCCACCCGGCCGGCGCATTTACCTGGTGGCATTCTTCGGCGTCAGCGCCGTGGTGGCCCTGATTACGCTGCTGGTGACGGGCTACCGGGTGTTCCAGTACCTGCTCGGCGACGTCTCCGGCGGAAGCCTCCTGGACAGGACCCGGGCGCCGCTGGGCCTGCTGGTGGCGGCTGGCCTGGTGGCGGGCTACCACTTCGCGTTGTGGCGGCATGACCGCACTCTGCTGGCGGCCGCGGCCCCGTCCCTACGGCGGATGACCGGCCACGTCACCCTGGTCAGCGGCTATCCCGCGGACATCATTGACGTCCGCTCTTTGGCACGGGGCATCGCCGACGCCACGGGAGGCGCCAGGGTGACCGCCTGGCTGAGGGCGGACGACGGCGGCACTGGCCTGCCGCCGTCGTCCGCCCTTGCGCCTGCGTCACCGGCTGCCCAGCCCGACGAAATCATCCAGCAGGTGATGGCGGCATTGAACGGTGTGGCCGCGCCGCACGTCCTGGTGATCGTAGGCCCGGGGGGCCGCCTCGACGTGGTTCCGCTGGCCGTGCCACCTCCCGGCCATCAGGGCTGAAGTTTCGGCGGCTACTCAGCTCTTGCTGCGGATGGGCAGGCCAAGAGGCTCTTGCTGCGACTCCGGCGAAGCGCACCCGGGGCAGCACGCGTCTGAGTCCTGCCCGCTGCCGGCCTGGCTGGCGGCGGCATTTTTGGCCGCGTTCCCATTGACGCGGGAGACCGCAGGCGACCCGGCAGATGACTCAGCAGCGTGGGGCACCGCGCAGCACGCGTCCCCGCGCCAGGCGTTGAAGCCCTCGCGGACGGCGATGCCGGCGATCACAATGGCGGCTGCCGCGTCCGCCCACCACCAGCCCAGGGTGCTGTTCAGGACCAGGCCCACCAGAAGAACCGCCGAAAGATAGGTGCAGAGCAGTGTCTGCTTTGAGTCGGCGACGGCGGTCCGGGACCCGAGCTCGCGTCCTGCCCGGCGCTGGGCCCATGAGAGCACTGGCATGATGGCCAGGCTCAGGGCTGCAATCACGATGCCGGGGGTGGAGTGCTGGGCCTCTCCCCCGCCTGCCAGGGACCGAACGGCGTCGATCGTGACGAAGGCGGCGAGCGCGAAGAAGGAGATGGCGATGATCCGCAGCGTGAGGTGCTCGCGCCGTTCCGGGTCCTTCGCGGAGAACTGCCACGACAGTGCCACGGCCGACGCGACCTCGATGACCGAATCCAGTCCGAACCCGATCAGTGCCGACGAATCGGCCACGCCGCCGGCCCAGAGCGCAACCACGGCTTCGATGACGTTGTAGGTGATGGTGGCGGCTGCGAAGAGGCGGATCCGGCGGGTCAGGATGGCCCGCCGCTCGGACGGGAGGCGCTGGGCCAGGGTTCCGCTCACGCGAGGCACTCGCCGTCAGGGGCGCAGCAGGCAGGGTCCACGGCGAGGACGACGCCGAGGAGGTCCTTGATGGCGTGGCCCAGCCGGGCATCAGCAAGTTCGTAGCGCGTCCGGCGGCCGTCCGGGACCGACACCACCAGCCCGCAGCCCCGCAGGCAGGTGAGGTGGTTGGACATGCTCTGCCGGGACACTCCGATGGAGTCGGCCAGATCCGACGGGTAGGACGGTGCCTGGGCGAGGGCCAGCAGGACCTGCGCCCTGGTGGGATCCGAGACGGCGTATCCGAAGCGCGCCAGGACCGGGGCGTGGGTAAGGGTCTCCATGCCTCCGACAATACATCTTGGGATGTATCCATTCAAGGCTGTACTGCAACTAGGCCTCCTGGACCCGTGGCCTGGCCGGACGCCTGACCCAGCAGGACTAGGTGGCTAGCTGGACGCGTCCCGTTCGATCTCTTCCGCGAGGTCGTCCACTTCTTCGGGCCGGGCATCTATGCCGGCTTCCTCGAACCGTTCCTCGAGGACAGTGCTGACATCGTCCTGCACATGGCCTAACTGGATCTCATGCCGCACGTCGTCGGCAATGGACTCTGGTGTCTCTTCCGGGGGCGTTCCTCCTACGATTTCGTCGCTGCCATCGAAGGGGTCGTCGGCGCCGCCGGTTCCGGAATCAGTCATATTCCATGGTTACCCGCCTGCCCGCCGGAGTAAACGGCCCCGGGCGCCGAGGCCGGGAACCTTGCCAAGGAAGCGTACGACGGCGGCCGCCTCCCGCCGTCGTACGCTCGACTTGGTCATCTGCCCGCTCAGGCGTCCGTTCGCTGCGGCGGCCACGCCCCGCCGTCGTGCTTGGGCCTTTCCGTTGTTGCCGCACGTTCCCTTTGGCGGCGTTCCTGGGAGAATGACCCCATGGAAATCGCCCTGGGCCTTCTGGTCCTCGTTGCCGTGGTGTGCGCCGGCAGCGCCCTTGGCCGGAAGCTCAACGTTTCGGTGCCGCTGCTGCTGGTGCTGATCGGGGTGGCGGGTTCGTTCCTCCCGTTCATACCGGATATCGAACTGAACCCGGAACTGGTGTTGGTGGGGCTGCTGCCGCCGCTGCTGTATGCGGCGGCGCTGCGCACATCGCTGTTCGATTTCGGCTCCAACCGCCGCGCCATCGGCCTGCTTTCGGTGGGTTATGTCATCTTCGGCACCCTCACCGTGGGCTTGGTGGTCTGGTGGCTGTTTCCGGAGATTCCGCTGGCCGCCGCGTTTGCGCTGGGGGCCGTGCTGGCACCGCCCGATGCGGTTGCTGCGACGGCGATCGCGCGGAAGGTGGGGATGCCGCGCCGGATCGTCACCATCCTCGAGGGCGAATCCCTGGTCAATGACGCCACGGCCCTGATCTGCCTGCGGGCCGCGATCGCCGCCATCTCGGGTGTGGTGTCCGTGGCCGGGATTGCCGGGGACTTCGTGCTGGCCGTGGGCGGCGGACTGGTGGTGGGCATCGCCGCGGCGTACGTGCTCACCATGCTCCGCAAGCGGATCCGGAACGTTGCCATCAATACTTCGACGTCGCTGGCGGCGCCCCTCGTGGCGTACCTGCCGGCCGAGGCAATCCACGCCTCGGGTGTGCTCGCCGTCGTGGTCACCGGCCTCATCATGGGCACCAAGGCGCCGTCCATGCCCAACGGCGCGGCCCGGCTCAGCCAGCGGAGCAACTGGAACACCGTGCAGTTCCTGCTGGAAAATTCGGTGTTCCTGCTGATCGGGCTGCAGGTGCGCACCATCGTGGACGGTGTCCAGGACGATTCCCTGGGCGCGGGCAGGATCTGGGCCGGCTGTGCGGTCATCCTGCTGGCCGTGCTGTTCCTGCGGCCGGTGTGGGTATTCCCGGCCACCTACCTGCCGCGGCTGATCCCGTCGGTGCAGCGGAAGGATCCGGCGCCGCCGTGGCAGTTTGCGGCCATTGTGTCGTGGGCCGGGATGCGGGGCGTGGTCACCCTGGCCGCCGTGCTGGTGCTGCCGGAGGACCTGGAACACCGGTCAGTGCTGATCCTCGCTGCCCTGGTGGTGGTGGGCGGCACCCTGACGCTGCAGGGTTTCACACTGCCGGCGCTGGTGCGCATCCTTCGGGTGCAGGGGCCGGACCAGCGCGAGGACGCCTTGAACCAGGCATCGCTCATGCAACTGGCCACCGCCGCGGGCGTCGCGAAGCTGCATGAACTCCGGACGGATGACGACCCGCCGGAGGTGGTGTCCATGCTGAAGCGGCGGACGCAGGAACGCGGGCTTGCGGCGTGGGAGCGGCTGGGGCGGCCGTCGGCGGAAACGTCCACGCCCAGCGAGCGCTATGCCCGGCTGCGGCTGGCGATGCTGGAGGCGGAGCGTGAGAAGGTGCTGGAGCTTCGCCGGGGTGGCGAGTATGCGCACGAGGTCCTGAGCGCTGTCCTTGAGCGGCTGGATGTTGAGGAATCGATGCTGGACGTGTCCCTGGACGAGATTGACCCGTCGGGCGGTGGCGGGGGCGAAGGCGTGGCAAAACCCGGTGGTGAATGCGACCATCTGGAGTCCGCGGAACCAAGGGAAGTGCCCGGTGGCGCCTTCTGCGAGGACTGCGTCCGGGAAGGGACGACGACGGTCCACCTCCGCATGTGCCTGGAGTGCGGCAACGTGGGGTGCTGCGATTCCTCCCCCGCCACCCACGCGTCCAGGCACTTCGAAGCGACCGGGCACCCCGTCATGCGCAGCATCGAGCCCGGAGAGGACTGGCGCTGGTGCTACCAGGACGATCTTCTGGGGTGAATGGGCCCTATTCCGGTGAGCTGGCGGGTGCGTGGCCGGTGACGGTTGCCGTCAGTGCCGGAGGCGGGCGCTGATCGCTGCGTGCGGCCGGACACCTGCTTCGGTGCGCCTCGTTACGGAAACGACGTCAAACCCCGCGCCCTGCAGGAGTTCTTCCAGGTCGGCGGCGGGCCAGAAGTAGGCAGGGGCCACGGCGTGCGGGAACTGTTCCACCCGGGCGCCTTCGAAGAACCCGAGGAGGAGCGCTCCGCCGGGCGCCAGCCTTCTTCCCAATTCTTCGAGGATCAGGGGCATATCTTCCGGTTCGGTGTGGATCAGCGAATACCAGGTCAGGATGCCGGCCACGGAGCCTGGGGCGACAGGGAGATCCCGGAAGCCTGCAACCCGAAAGGCGACATTCGGGAACCGTGTGCTGGCGTGCTCCACGAACTCGGGGACCGGGTCGAAGCCTTCCACGTCCGCGCCCCGGTCCGCCAGGAAGCTGCTCCACTGGCCAGGTCCACAGCCCACGTCCAGCACGTGCCCCGATAGCGGTTCAGCCCATTCAGCGATGAGTGTCCTGTCCTCGGGATGAGTGGACTCCAGCGATCCGAACCTGGAAATGTACTCGGCTGCGCGCGCCGCATACGCGGCCCGAACTCCGCCGTCAGTCCCGGGGCGTCCGTGCACGGCTTCTGGTTGCGAAAAAGCCCGGCAGGCTGACCATGAAGGCCGCGACGCCGAGGCCCAGCAGGATGGTGAACGGGAGCCCGCCCTCCCTGACGCCGTATTCATCGGCAATCAGGGCGAAGTTCCAGGCTGCCACGGCGCCGCACACCAGCAGCGTGGCGCTGGCCACCAGGGCAAGCGCCCAAAAATCAGTGCGCCGTGTCATCGATTCGTTGTCCGCCCGCTCCGACTGCCGCTCCGATAACCGGCCCAGAAGGCGAGGACCAGCAGGCCCAGCACGGCGATGCTCAACCCGATCTGCGTCCCCTGCGTTACGAAGGTCATGCCGGATCCGTTGAAGGTGTCGTTGCTCAGCGGTGCGTAGGCGAACCAGCCAAAGCTGGCGTTCGCCTGCCCGTTCCACGCGACGATGCACCCCACCAGCAGCGCGGCGACGCCGAGGAAAGGCACCACGACGGCACTGATTTTGCTGCGTTTGGACGGTTTTCGCTGTTCAGGTATTTCGTTGTCCCCCATGCCTGCGAGTCTAGCCGTGGGAGCCGGGGCGCCCTTCCCGGTTCTGCCCGCCCCGTCTAGGCTGGGCGGGTGCCCGGCGTAAGCTTCACGGCCTCACCCGCAGCCGGCACCGGATGAGACGTCCGGAACAGCCCGACTTCCCGGAACCCGAGGATGGATGATGACCAGTACCCCTTCGCAGGACGCCGTTCGCACGCCAGGGCCCCAGGTCTATGTCAGCTTTCCCGGAACAGCGCGGGAAGCCCTGACCTTCTACCGGGACGTCTTCGGCGGTGAACTTGCCCTGCACACCTACCAGGACTTCAGCCGGAGCGACGGCTCCCCGGACGCCATCGCCCACGGCACGCTCAGCGGCGTCGTGGCCCTTGGAGGCTCGGACGCGGCGGCCGGCGAGGCGAGCGTCCGCACCGAAGGCGTCATGCTCTCGCTGCTGGGGACCGCGGAACCGGCAGTGCTGCACGAATGGTTCCACAGGCTTTCCGACGGCGGCACCGTGGTTGATGCCCTCGCGCCAAAACCGTGGGGCGCATCGGATGGCCAGGTCATCGACCGGCACGGGCTCCACTGGCTGATCGGTTACGAGGACTAACGGCGGAATTGGCTAGCGGCGGAATCAGCTGCGGGCGGGCCGCCGGCCCATCCTGAAACCGGCCCAGAACGCCAGCACCAGCAGGCCCACGACGGCGATGGCCATGCCAGCCTGTGTTCCCTCGGTGATGAGGTCCGCGCCGATGCCGGTGAACGGCCGGTTGCTGTTCGGCGCGTAGGCGAAACTGAAGGAAGCGTTCCGGTTCAGCCACGCGATCAGGATTCCCGCCAGCACCGCAGCAACGGCCAGCGAAGGTACGACGACGGCACGCCACTTGGTGCGTTTGGACGGCAGGCGGTCTTCAGGTGTGTTGTGCTCCCCCATGGAGGCGAGTCTAGCGGTGCCGTGTTTGTCCGATCGGCGAGAAAAGCTGGCCCCGAGACCCTGACAGCCTGCACGGGACGGGTCTAGGCTGGGCGGATGTTGACCATCGGCACCATCGTCCTCGGCGTCAACAACGTCGCCGCCGCTACCGAATTCTGGCACTCAGCCCTGGGCTATGTCCCGCGGGAACCCGGTGACGACACGTGGGTAACCCTCGCGCCGCCGTCGGGCCCTGGCGCGTTGCTCTCGCTCATGCTGAGCGAAACGCCTGTCCAGGACCGCCCGCGGATCCATCTTGACCTGTATGCGGAGGACCAGGGGGCCGAGGTGGAGCGCCTCGTCTCGATTGGCGCCCGGCGCGTGGACTGGGTTCTCTACCCGGAGGACCCGGACTTCATCGTCCTGGAGGATCCCGACGGAAACCGGTTCTGCGTTATCGACAAGAGCGGCGGCTAAACTACCGCCGCCTTCTTGCAGCAGGCTGCAATGCCAGCCGCCCCACATCTAAGAGCTCAGCCGGTGGTCGTACGCGCGCCCTTGCTCGACTTTTGCTCCGCGGTGCCCACCTCCGGCTCCTAGAGCATGGCGGTTTCCTCCTCCGCCAGCCGGATCAGCCGCAGCTCGTCCTCGACGGCCCGCGCCGGCCAGTACTCCTTGGCGAGACCGCTCGCCCAGTTCCTGTCGGCGTCCGGGAACAGCTTGTGCAGCAACCCTGCCGCCTCAAGCAGTGCGATGAGGGCCAAAATCCTCGTCTTCTGCGCGGCGGGTGCTGAATTGTTGGATTGGGCCGCTGGCTCCTCCGCTGCGCCGTCAGCCGGATCCGGCATCACGGTTGTGGGCGTTGATCCGCTGAGCGTCGACTCGATCCTTTCGAGGAGTGCGGACTCCGGCTCATGGTCTTTTTCCGGATAACGTACCGGCCGGAAGCGTGCCAGGTGCCGCTCCCCCACGTGTTCCACTATGCCGAGGGCCGCCATGCCCTCGTAGATCCGATGAACCTGGGCGCGGCCTTCCATGATGGAAACCCAGCGGGCGGGAGGGTGGGGGCGGGACTTGCCGCGGATCAGTTCCAGGTCAGTTGCAAGGTCGTCCCTGGCGGCCGATCCTGTGGCCCGGACGTGCTTGCCCTGCAGCTCGATTGCGCCGGCCAGGTCCAGCTCGGCCAGGATTGCACCGGCCACTGTGGTCCTGAGCGCGAACAGCGGCACTTCAGGCTTTCCGTCTTTGTCGTTGGTAGCCAGCAGCAGGAATTGCTGGGGCAGGTTAAGGTTCACCGCAGCCGGTGCTTCAGTGTTCATACGGCCATGGTGGACCTGCTGGGCCGCCGCCACTACGGCCTTTCGTACCTACCTGCCCGATGTAAGCATCCAGACAGGGCTTGGGTCCGGCTGGTGACTGCCCGGTCCGGACGCGCAGCAAGTGCCGGTAAATTTGAGTGAATGATTCATATTGACCGGGACAATACCGTACGCGGTGATGTCCGCCGGCTCCTGAGCGAGCATCTGGCGGACATGTTCGCCACCTCGCCTGCCGAGAGCGTGCACGCGCTGGACCACTCGGCACTGTCCGTGCCCTCGATCACCTTCTGGACTGCGCGCGAGGACGGCGAGTTGTTGGGCTGCGGCGCCCTCAAGCTTCTTGATCCCGAACCCGGGCCCACACTCGATAGCTCAGAACCCCGCAGCGCCGCAGTTCACGGAACCGAACTTCACGGCGCTGGCCGGCTCGGCGAAATCAAGTCCATGCGCACGGCAGCGGCGGCTCGTGGGCGTGGTGTGGCTACCCTCATGCTCAAGCACATCATCGACCACGCCCGATCCCAGGATCTCGAGCGCGTCTGCCTGGAAACCGGAACCGAGGATTACTTCGCTCCGGCCCGGCGCCTTTACGCGCGCCACGGTTTCACGGAGTGTCCGCCTTTTGCCAACTACGTCCTGGACCCGAACAGCGTCTTCATGGAGCTGCGCCTCTAACCTTTGCTGCAGCGGGCACGTGCTCTAGTGCTACGAAATGCAGGCGTTCGGCATGGGTGAGCCGAACACCCCGCGCTCAGGCCGCTGTCTCGTCCGCCTTCCTGACTGCCTTATTACCGAGCATTCTGATACCTTCCAGATATGGGATGCGGAACAAGGTCGCTAGGTCGTTGAGCATTTTTCTCGCTGGCTATCCCCACCCCGCGAAGGGGCCCCCTTTGCCGGATTGCCAGGAATTTGCGGGGATCCGACTTGCTACAAGCCGCGCGTCGGGGAGCCGTCCAACCAGGCGAGAATTCGAGCAGCAGCTTCCTGCGGTGTGAGATCGCCGTTGTCCAGCCGCATATGCCGGTGTTCAGCCAAGAGGGCGGACGATGGCAAAGACCGGTCCAAGCTGGCATCGAGGTCAGTATTCATGAGGAAACGCTCCATTTCGCGAACGTTCGCGTCAGACCACTCAACGTTTCTCTTCGATCGCTTCTCGGCCAGTCGAAACTCGGTTCGATTCCGCTGTAGCCGCGTGTCCAAATCCGCTGCCAGTTCCACGAATGCTACATCGGCACCCTTCTCGATATACGGGCGTATGTACGTCTTAAGCTCATCGGCGTCAGCCTGCTGCTCCAGGCCCCATACAAATGTGAACACCAAGTCCGTGCCTGAAAGGGCAGCTTCTTCGGCGACCCCCGCTCGCCAATCTGCAAGCAGTCGATTGAACGGTGGCGTCCCGTAATTGAACACCTCGAGTAGAGGCTCGATAAGTGCGTGGTTATGGAACAAGCGAAACTCGCTTTGCCGAGCAACCTCGCGTCCGACCGTCATCTTCCCGACAGCGGGTGGACCAAAAATCACAAGTAAGCGCATGCAGTAACTCTGTCACAAGGAGTTACTGTCATTCCCGCGGTGCGGACGCGCCCGTACGACTCCTGAATGACAGTTTCGCTGCAGGGCGCTAGGCAGCGAGGTACGCAATGAGGGCATCCTCCAGCGGGCTGACATCCCCGGCGGCACCGCCAACTTCATCGGGAGTTCCGCCGTCAATGTTTGGAGGCATGTTCGAAACCCCGGCAAGCAGCGCGAGCGGCAGCCGTGGTGGCACCCAGTCCGGCTGTTCCGCCGGATAGTGGCGCCCGGTAGGTGAGGTCCAGCCCGGCGGTTCAATCCTGCTGGCCGGAGTAGGTGTCCAAGGGCTTTGATGCTTGAGCCTGTGGTGTTTGGGGCACAACTGTGCCAAATTACTGATTCCCGTTGCCCCACCGTGCTGCCAAGCGATGAGATGGTCGTTCTCGTTGTCCTGCGTGTGGTTGCAGCAGCCCGGGAAGGTGCATTTGCCATCCCGCATCCTCAACCAACGCTTCAAACTTTCGGGGAGCCGGTAGTTCGTCCTGCCGATCTCCAGCGGCGCCCCGTCCCTGGGGTCCACCAGAACCCGGTAAAACGACCCGGCCCCCTCGGCAACGATCCTCCGTGCCACCGATGCCGGGACAGGCCCGTAACCGTCCACCTCGCCCGGCTCGTCCGTGGCGCCAAACAGTGAGAAGACCGGGACTGTGACCAGCACGTCAGCCTTGGGCGCCGGGAGCTTTTCCAGATCCTGTCCGGTACAGCCAAGGAGAAGGTTGGCGCTGACGTCTACCCGACGCTGGCTCAATGTGCGCGGGTCATCGGGGTTCTGCAAACCGCGCGCGATAGCTGTGGCTTTGTTCCAGATTGCGCAGGCGGTCTCACCGGGAAGTATGAGGCAGATCTGGGCCATCCCGTCAGCCAAGGGCCGGTACTCCATGCGCCGGTCCGCCATGCTCATAGCCCGCCGCAACTCCAGCGAATCGGGATACTGGCGCTCGCGCCAGGCCCGGACCTTCCTGCGGAAGCGCGACGGCACCAGCTCCCCTGGAGCGGCACCACGGGCAGCATGGGGCGCGTCGGGATCAAAGAAGTGCGTTTCCAATGCTTTGACGCCGTCAGGTTCCAGGCCCGCTGTTTCATCCGCGAGAATCCGCGCGTGCTGCCAGGAGATGGCGCCCGCCTGCAGCTCGTCCAACGCCGCAGGCAAAGAGTTCGTCAGCGCGTGCGCTTCACCCAACAGGGCGTAAGCCGCCCGCTCGCCGACGGTCAGCACACATGCGACCTCAGCCACCAGGGATTTCTCACGCGCGGAGGCCTCATAAGGATCGGCGGCCGGGCCCTCGATCTGGGCTGACGCCTCAGCGTACGCGGCTACCAGCCGGACCTTCGCAGCCGCCGCGGCAGCTTCGACGCGCGCCAGCACTTCCAGCCCTGCCAAGCACGACTCGGCCAACTCCCCCAACGGATCAGCAGAGATGGGAGCCCCGCTACGGCATATGCCATGGCTACCTACGCCGTGGCCGCGGGCGTTATCGCTGGCGCCGCTGCTATGGGCATTTCGGTGGGGGCTGTTGCCGCGTGAATCGGGGTCGGTGTCGTCGCAGCTGTCATTGCCTGGTGCCGCCATGGGACCACGCACAACACGCGCCAGTTCATCAACCAACCCGGCCACCGATGCAACGGCAGCGGCCACCGTGGCCTTGCCTCCCACATCTGTGACCGCTCCGGTTTCCATAACTGAAGCATGCCAACAGGGTCTGACATTCTAAGGGGGCTGCCCACCTAGGCGGCGAGCGGCATATCGAACAGCTGCTCGGCCAGCCTGATCAGGTGCCGGGGAGCATCTGCTTCCTCCCACGGTTCTGCGTGGCCGAGGAACGTGACCGACCCGTGGATAGTGCTCTCCACGTCCAATCCGGCTTCCCGGAGAAGGACTTCGGCCCGAACATTGTGGAAGATCCGGCCCGACTCATTGCTCAGGTAAGCGTGCCAGTCATGTCCGGCAAGCACTGTAACTTCCCCTGCCGCTACGCGCTGCTGTGAAGCGGCGTCCAACTTCAAGGGCCGGATATGGACGGGGTGGGTGAGCCTGGCAGGAATCACCAGGGCATTGAGGAGGGTGTTCATGACTCGTGTGTCTTTCGTCCGTCCGCTGACCGCTGATTGCTGGCGATGTGCGCGGAGTGCCATTTTGCCGATCGCTGCGCAACGTAGGCCGTAAGCCACTGCGCAGCAATGTGCGCCGGAAAGCCGTCGGGAGGGGTAGGCATCGGGTCCGGGCGCCGGAGGGCAGTTGCTGCACAGTGACGCGGGCGGCCGGACGGGGCTAGGAGTTCCCCATCCAGCCGCCCGCGGGCTTTTAGCGCTGGTTCTTGCGCGGCTTGGCGAAATTCAGCTCACTGTGTTCGTGCCTGGCCTTTTTATCGGCCCGTTTTTCAAGAATCGACTTGCCCGCTTTTTTCGCGGCGCCGCCTTTGGGGGATTTTCCGGACATCGGAATCACGCCTTTCTGTGCTTGCGTTAACCGATACCATACCCACTTTTTATTTTTATGCCAGTCCTGCCGGGAAGCCCCTGCCGTCGGAGCGCATCCCTGCAACAACGGGCATGCTGGCGTGACCAAGGCGGTCAACCCGGCTGACATCTTTCCACCGAAAGGCGACTGCCAGGTCTTTTTCTGTAAGCGTCGGGTTACAGAAAAAGACCGACATCGCCTTGGCTTTCCGGACTCTCCAGAAATAGCACAAATTGGGTCATGGAAAACCAGGACAATCCACAGTTTTTACGCCGCGAAAAACCTAACCTGAACGTTTTCCAGAGATTCAGCGCCAGAATTCGACAAGTTCCTCGGCGAGGCCCAGTCCCTGCTGATATCCAGCGCGGGCAGCGGCCGGCCGCAGCGACACATCCATCGCATTGGCGCCGAACAGGTGCTCAGAAGCGCTGTCCGGGAAGACCGTTTCCACCCTGCTGCCGCCGGCGCGCAACCCGCTGACCTGCGATGCGAGATGCATCCCCCAGTCCGCGGGCGTCCGCGACCGGCCGCCAAACGGGGACAGGACGAGCACGCGTGCATATCCCGATGCCAGGTCGGCATTCTCGGCGTTGGCCCGGTAGCCGCCGTCGATATAGGCACCCCCGCCGGAGCTGTACGCGAACCCGCTGGCGCAGCTGGCTGCCACGGCGTCCACGAGGTCCACCCCGCTCTCGCGGTCGAACACGACGGGGTGGCCGGTGCGGGCATCTACCGCCGTGATGAGCGTGTACCGGTCCGGCCACAGCTGGTGCGGCAGCCGCGCTGCCACGGTGGCCCGCCAGCGGTCTGAAGGGTCGTAGTTTGCAGCCAGGTCCAGCGCCGCGGCGCCAATTTTGCGGCGCATGTCGGCCGCGTCCACGGACGCCGCGATGATCCTGCCCGTTCGTTCCAGGTGGTTCACCGCTCCACCGGCGGGTGACGGCCGCTGGGAGCCTGAACCCGAGCCGGCAGCACCGGACTGAAGCCGGGAACCGGCATACACCGTTCCGGAAGTTGCACCGCCTGCCGACGGTCCGGGTGCCGCCGGATCCGCAGGTACCGCGTCCGACGCCGGCCTGCGGCTTTGGGGCGGAGCGTCAAGGATTGCGGCCAGCAACTCAGCCGGGGTCGCGCCTGAGATTTGGGCCGCCGCCGTCGAGCCGGCCGATGTCCCGATGACGAGGTCGGCGTTGGTGACATCCAGCCCGGCCTCGGACAAACCGGCCATGACGCCGATCAGCCACGCATTGCCGGTAGATCCGCCGCCGCCCAGGACCAAAGCCCGTTCACCGGACCCGGGCATCCGGGGTGTGGCATCAATGCCCGCCACAGCAGACGCAGTTAAAGGAGGTGCGGAAGTGGGCGCGGAAGCGCCCGAAGGAACAGCATCAAAAGGGAAGGAAGAAGGTGAAGACATGGGAGTCGCCTTTCGCGAATTGCCTGGTGGGGCGCTCCCGGCGGCGGCTAGCTCAGCCGCGTGATCGTGGACTGCCGGGGAGCACCCATTACGGATACAGCGTTCATGGGTCTCACCTCCTGCGGTCGTGTCACGATCACCGGAATCGTCGCACAACGTCGCGCCGTTGCGCAATGGCCAAGGTTTTACATTCCCGAAACGAAAACACCTAGCCGCAAACAAAATTGCAGAGTAGATTTGATGCAATCAGGTTTGCAGAGTGATCTACCACACAACTCTGCGTTACAGGCCAGCAGAACAAACCACCGTTACAGGACGGGTACACCTTGAACACCAACGCCATCAGCGAGAAGGCCGCAGCGGGAGAAGCCGGCGAGGCTGGCACCTCGTCTGGCGCCTGGCTGGGCGATGCACTGCCGGATGTCCCGCTCACCAAGGCCCAGAGCCGCGTGGTGGAGATCATCACCCGCAACCCGCAGCTCTCCTCCTACGCGGACATCGCCGAAATCGCCCAGCGCGCGGACGTGAACAATTCCTCCGTGGTTCGCACGGCGCAGCACCTCGGCTACCGCGGCTGGCCGGACCTGCAGCGCGAACTCCGCTCCCGGTACCTCGTGATGATCTCCACCGAGGACACCCTCACCGAACACGGCGAACACCGCAGCCCGCTCCGCGAGGCCATCACGCACGACATCGAGAACCTGCGCCTGACGCTGGATTCCAACACCTCCGAGGAAGCCGAGGCGGCTATCGCGGCGATGGCCGCTGCCAAGTCCATCACCGTCGTCGGGATCGGCTCGTTCGCCGGACCGGCTGGCGTCATGGCCCACCTCGGCTCCACCATGGGTTACCCCATCTCGCTGGAAAACCGCGCCGGCGTCCACCTCGCCTCCAGCACCAACAGCCTGGGCCCCGGCGATGTGCTGGTGGTCATCAACATGTGGCGCTCGGTGAAGCACATCATCATCGCCGCCGAGGCCGCCAAGCAGGCCGGTGCCACAGTCATCGCCATCAGCGACCTGCGCCGCGGCCGCCTTGCCACCGCCGCCGACCACCTGCTGGTGGTCGCCTCCGAAGGCATCTCCTTCTTCCAATCGGTCACCGCCGCCAACTCCCTGGTCTACGGCCTCCTCGCCGGCATGGAAGCCGCCCACCCGGAACGCAGCCGGGCCACCATCCGCCGCACCCAGCAGCTCTGGAAAGACCTGGACATCTACCTGGACTAAACACCCCGAACTAAACAACCGCAGGTTCGCGGCAACGCCCGGGCAGGAACGCACCGGGAAGATCCGCACCAGCAACCACCAACCGCCACAGGCACTCAGGAGTACCGCATGAACGAGCCACAAAACCGCCGCATCGCCGTAATCGGCCTCGGCGCCATGGGCGGAGCCATGGCCGCCACCCTGCACAGAGCCGGCTGGGAGGTCACCGGCTTCGACCCCTCGGACGCGGCCCGCGAGGCAGCAGCAAGCACCGGCATCAGCACCACTGACAACCTCGCCGCCGTGGCCGGAACACCCTACGCAGTGCTCTCCCTCCCCGCGGCCAGCATTGTGGAAACCACTGTGCCTCAGCTCCTCGCGGCCCCGGGCACCGTGGCAATCGTGGACACCACCACCTCTGAGCCGGCCACCAGCAAGCACATGGCCGGGCTCGCCGAAGCGCAGGGTGCCGCCTTCATCGATGCTCCCGTATCCGGAGGCCGCGACGGCGCCGCAACAGGCACGCTGAGCGCGTTCGTCGGTGCCACGGACGCCGCCCTGGCCGCCGCAGAGCCGGTCCTGCTCGCCCTTACCGGCGGGAACTACAGCCACATCGGCGGGCCGGGCAGCGGCAACGTGGTCAAACTCCTCAACAACGTCCTGGCAGCCGCAAACCTCGCCTCCGTGGGTGAGGCGCTGGGCGTGGCCAAGGCCTACGGCATCGATCCCGCGACGGCGGCCGCCAGCATCAGCGGCGCGTCCGGCGGCAGCAAGGTCTCGGCCAACATGTACCCCAACTGGGTGCTCACCGGCACCCACGATTCCGGCTTCTCCATGGGCCTGATGGCCCGGGACGCGTCCCTCGCCGTGGACATCGCAAAGCAGATCGGGGAGAAACCGGCCCTGCTGGCAACGGTGGCCAACCAGTGGCAGGACGCCCTGGCAGTGCTCGGCCCCAAAGCCGACTTCACCGAGATTGCCCGCACCGTGGCACCCGCCATCACCCCCGCCGGTGCACCAGCCACAGGCACAAGCGCTGAAACAGGCACAAAAGCAAGCGCAGCAACCCCGGACGCCACGTCCCCAGCGGCCTGAAGCACCGCCTGAAAGACCATCCCTCCGGCCCCAAAGCCCAAGCCCCAAAGCCAACAGCCCCAAAAGCCCGTAAGGACACAGCATCTTGAGCATCACCACAGCACCAACATCCTCCTCGGCGGCCACCGCCAAGGCAGTCCTGGACGCCACCTTCCCCAACGGCATCGGCGCCTTCGTCGCGGGACGCGTCGCCACCGGCAGCGGCGACGCCATCACCCTCACCGCCGCCGCCACGGGCGAACCCTTCGCCACCTACGCGGACCCCGGCGCCGAAGGTGCCAACGCCATCCTGGAAAGTTCGACGGCGGGCGCCAAAGTGTGGGGCACACTCAACGGTTTCGAGCGGGCCGCCATACTCCGCCACGTCAGCCGCGCGGTGGAGCAGCACGCCGAGGAACTGGCCATCCTGGAATCCGCCACCACGGGAAAGCCCATCCGGGACGCCCGCGTGGAGGCCGCCAAGGTGGCGGAAATGTTCGGCTACTACGCCGGCTGGGCGGACAAGCTCACCGGCCAGACCATCCCCGTCCCGGGCAACTGGCACACGTACACCGAGCGCGTGCCGTGGGGCGTCGTCGTGGCCATCACCCCCTGGAACGCACCCATGTTCACGGCCGGCTGGAACTCCGCCGCGCCCCTGGCCGCGGGCAACGCCGTGATCATCAAACCCAGCGAGTTCACCCCGGCGTCGTCCGTCCGGCTGGCCCAGATCGCCCACGAGGCAGGCCTTCCGGAGGGCGTCTTCAACGTGGCCGCCGGCCTCGGGCAGACCGTGGGCGCAGCCCTCACCACGGACCGGCGCGTGGGCAAGGTCAGCTTCATCGGTTCCGTCCCAACGGGCCGCAGGGTTGCAGTGGCCGCAGCCCAGGCGGGCATCCCGGCGCTGCTGGAACTCGGCGGCAAGAGCGCCAACATCGTGTTCGCCGACGCCGACCTGGAGCGGGCCGCGGACGGCGCCATTTCCGCCATCTTCTCCGGCGCCGGCCAGTCCTGCGTGGCCGGGTCCCGGCTCCTGGTGGAACGCAGCGTGCACGCCCGGTTCGTGGAAATGGTGGCGGCGAAGGCCGCGTTGCTCCGCGTGGGCGATCCCCTCAGCGAAGACACGGAGGTGGGCCCCATCATCACGCCGCAGCAGTTCGCCACGGTCAGCCGCCTGATCGAGGCGGGAATGGACGACGGCGGCCGTCGCCTCACGCAGGCAACGTTGCCGGAGTCGTTGAGCGGCTCGGCGCTCAAGGGCGGCCACTGGGTGATGCCCACGCTCCTGGACGGCGTCACCCCGGGTAACCGGCTGGAAACCACTGAGGTCTTCGGCCCGGTGGTGGGCGCCGATGCGTTCGATACCGAAGCCGAGGCCATCGCCCGCGCCAACAACACCAACTTCGGCCTGGCCGGCGCGGTGTGGACCTCGGACGTGTCCCGCGCCCACCACGTGGCCCGTGAGGTCAAGGCCGGCACGTTCTGGATCAACGCCTACAAGACCATCCACGTGGCGGTGCCGTTCGGCGGCTTCGGCGACTCCGGCCACGGCCGTTCCTCGGGCCCGGGCGTGCTGGACGAGTACACGCAGGCCAAGGCCATCTGGGTACCCACCCGTGCGGCAGGCTCCCCGTTCCCGTCCCTGTCCTACTAGGAGGCCCCATGGAAACCACCGACACAGCCGGCACCGAGCCCACGAGCACAAAAACTACCGGCACTGACTCAACTGGTACTGCCACGACCCCGGCGGCGGACGCCCTGCGCGCGGCCCTGGCGGACGGCGTCGAACACTGGAAGCCCAAGGTGGAGGAACTGGCCCGGAATATCCACGGCTACAAGGAAATCTCCTTCGAGGAAGTCCAGTCAGCGGAGGCCATCAGCGCGCTGCTGGAGGAGGGCGGCTTCACTGTGGAGCGCGGCACCTCCGGGCTGCCCACGGCCTTCACCGCGAGCGCCGGCAGCGGCGAGCTCACCGTCGCACTGTGCGTGGAGTACGACGCATTGCCGGGCATCGGCCACGCGTGCGGGCACAACCTGATCGCCGGAGCTTCGGTGGCGGCGGCACTGGCTCTCCAGCCGTACGTGGACGAACTGGGCATCACGCTCAAGGCCATCGGCACGCCGGCGGAGGAGCACGGCGGGGGCAAGGCGCTGATGCTGGAGCGGGGAGCGTTCGACGGCGTGGGGCTGGCTTTGATGGTCCACCCCGTCCAGGACGGGCTGACCTATAACCCGGCCGGGACCAGTGCCCAGGCCGTGGGCCGGTACAAGGCCACGTTCACCGGCAAGGCGGCCCACGCAGCAGCTGCACCGCACCAGGGCGTGAACGCTGCCGACGCTGCGGTCCTCAGCCAGGTGGCCATCGGCCTGCTCCGCCAGCAGATCCCGTCAGACCACCGGATCGCCTGCTTCGTGGCCGAGGCCGGGCACGTCACCAACATCATCCCGGAGAAGGCAGTGGTGGAGTTCGAGTGCCGTGCGTTCACCCTGCCGGAGTTCCGCGCCCTGCTGGAACGCGTCCGCCGCTGCTTCGAGGGCGCCGCGATCGCCACCGGAACCACGCTGGAGTATGAGGACACCGAGCCTCTGTACGAACCGCTGCTCCAGGATGACGACCTCGCAGCGCATTGGACCTCGGCGATGGACGCGTTCGGCAAGGACACGTCCCGGTCTTCGGGCCTCAGCGGCGGGTCCACGGACATGGGGAACATTTCCCAGGTCATCCCGTCCCTGCACCCGTGGCTGAGCATTCCCGGTGCGGACGTCCCCATCCATTCGCATGCGTTCGCCGCCCTGGCGGACACTCCCCCTGCATACGGGGTGATGTTCGAGGCAGGCACCGCCCTGGCCTGGACCGTCGCCGCCGCTGCCTCAACCCCCAACCAACGCGAACGCTTCACCCAGGCGGCGTACCGCCGTCGTACTTCCCCCCAGGAAGCTGTCACCCAGGAAGGCGCATCATGAGCACTGCCAAAACAGCCCGGACGGACACTGCCGGCACCAGGCTGACCATCCCCATCGCCGCCCTGGCGTTCGTCATCGCCCTGACCGTCCAGTTCATCGGGCAGGCCAAGATCGATCTTGGAATCGGCGCCATCATCATCTTCCCCATGGTGTGGGGCCTGATCCTCGGCCTGCTGGTCTCAGTCCAGAAGTTCAAGCCGCTGGGCATCGACCTGCAGCGGGTGGCCGCGGCCCTGGTGGGCGTGGCGGTGCTGCTGCTGGTGGCGCGGCTGGCGTTCAACATCGGCCCCAGCCTGCCCACCCTGCTGAAGGCGGGCCCCGCGCTGCTGCTGCAGGAAGTGGGCCACCTGCTGGGCACCATCGTGCTGGCGCTGCCCCTGGCCGTGCTGCTGCGCATGGGCAAAGCCACCGTGGGTGCCACGTTCTCGCTGGACCGCGAACCGTCCTTCGCCATGGTGTCCGAGAAGTACGGGCCGGACTCGGACCAGTACCGCGGCGTGCTGGCCATGTACGTGTTCGGGACGCTGTTCGGCGCCGTGTTCATTACGCTGCTGACCTCGCTGGTGGCCAACTGGAAGATCTTCGATCCGCTGGCCCTCGCCATGGGCGCCGGCGTGGGCTCGGGTTCCATGATGGCTGCCTCGGTGGCGAGCATCACCGCCGCCTACCCGGGCGACCAGGAAGCTGTGCTGGGCATGGCCGCCGTGTCCAACCTGATCACCACCGTGCTGGGCGTCTACGTGGGCATCTACATTGCGCTGCCGCTGGCGGACAAGTTCTACCGGGCGCTGACCCGCAAGCAGGAAACCCGGCAGGCAGTGGCTGCCGGTGCCTCCGGAACCACGGCCGGGCCCAGCGCCGCAGACCTTGAGCGTGAGGCCGCACAGGCCGAGGAAAACCGGCTGTTCCGGGAGCGCGTGGCCGAATCGTCCGCGGCCATCAAGCTGCCGCTGTGGCTTTCGCTGTCCGTGCTGACGGTCCTCGGCATCGGCACGGCGTCGGTGGCGGCCAAGGGCTTCAGCCTCAGCATTGTGGGCGGCTACGCCGTGATGCTGGCGCTGGTGCTGGTCAGCATCGTGCTGGCGAAGCTGACCCGGAAAATCTCGGCCATCGTGTTCATCACCACCATCGGCGCCTACATCTCCAGCCCGTGGTTCTTCGGGGCCGAGCCGCTCAACGCCGCCGTCAAGACCGTTGACTTCCTGTCCATCGCCACCGTGATGCTCACGTTGGCCGGCCTGTCCCTCGGCAAGGACATCCCGCTGCTGAAGAACATCGGCTGGAAGATCATCCCGGTGGGCCTGGTGGCCATCACGGCCTCCTTCCTCCTCTCCACGGTGATCGCCGAGTTCGCCCTGGGGCTCTGGCACTGACACCTGCACGGCCCTAGCGGAACCTACGGAGGCGGACGACGGCGGGGGCATCCCGGCGTCGTCCGCTTCCGTTTGGCGGCACGTCCGGAAAGCTGTGCGCGCCGGGGACGTTTGGCCCTACGTCCGCGGGGACGGGCTTGGGAAAGTGAATTCGACAGGCACGCCATCCCGAGGAGGCCAGCGATGAGCAGGATCTACATTCCCTACGGAACCACCGAGGGGCAGACGGCAAAGATCGCCGAGTTCATCGCGGACGTGTTCCAGGCACACGGCCATGACGCCACAGCGGCGGACATCAAGGACGCCGGCGATGCCATCCCCGACGGGTACGACGCTGTGCTGGTGGGTGCCTCCGTCCACGTGGGCAAGCACGAGAAGTACGTTGGGGAGTTCGTCCGGAAGAACCGCGAAACCCTGGAGCGGCTGCCCTCCGCGCTGTTCTCGGTGAGCATGGCGGCGCACGGCGACACCGAAAGTGCCGAGGGCTACGTGGGCAAATTCGAGGACGAAACCGGGTGGCGGCCTGCGCAGGTGGGGCTGTTCAGCGGTGCCATCCCCTACACCCACTACGGGTTCGTCAAACGCCTCATCATGAAGCGGATCGCCAGCAGCCAGGGTTCAACGGACACGGACACGTCCCGCGATTACGTCTACACGGAGTGGGACGGCGTGAAGCATTTCGCGGAGGATTTCCTGGCGCGGCTCCAGCCGGCCACCTGAGTTTCCGGGCGCGGTCCGATTCCACATCACAGACGGACGGACGACGGCGTGAGGTTGCCGCCGCCGCCCGTCTTCCTGCCGTGGTGTTCGTGCCATCGGGCGAACCTCCGTGATCCATCTACCGTGCTGCGGACTCCGCCGACTGGTCCTTCGGCGCGCGCGGCGTTGCCTGTTTTGCCTTGGGGCGGCGCTTCCCCCTCCGCCGGCGTTGGCCGGGGATGACGAACGGCGGCCGGGGAGCGCCGAGCTTCGGCCCGATCCAGTGCCGCCCGCCGATCAGGATCCCGGCGAGGGTGCCGAAGGCCCACGCGTGGGGGATCCCGATCTGGCCGACGGCACCACCTACGAAGCCCAGCGCGATGTAGACCACCGGAATAGCCAGCAGCAGTCCGTTCCTGATACCCAGGGGCGGCGGGAACCGGAAAAGCGCCCACCCCGCCAACGTGGCTGTGGCCAGAACGGCGGCACTGCCCGCTGTCGGTGAGAGCAGCAGCAGTTGCCACGCTCCTACCGCCAAGAGCACCAGCGCGCAGGCCGCGTTGATGAGCGCGAGCCGCCATCCGCCGTCGTACGTGCAGTCATCCCTGAGGACGCGCTTGCGGGACTGTCGGAACTCAGCACCCGCCGCCCGCCCGGACCAGACGTGCCCGCCGGCGATGCCGCCCACCAGGAACCCGACAAACCACGGTGCCGACGCCGGGACGGCCAGCCGGTCCGCCACATCGATGGAAATCAGGGTGAAGTAGTTCAGCAGGAGGGTCCACTGCATCACCACGAAAGCCCTGACAGATTGCGAGACCACGCGGTACATGACGAACGCGTACACCGCGCCCACCGAGAGGAACGGCAGGGTTTGCAGAATCCTGCCTCCGGCCAGCCACGCGAACACTCCGAGCACCACAGCGATCAGGGTGCCGTAGAAAATCCGCCCGGCCCACACGTCCTTCTTCAATAAGTCCTTAACCCCCACAGGTCCAAGGGTAGGGGAACCTAGAGGTAGTCGCCGGCCCGTTCGCGGGCGATCTCCAGCAGTGTGGTCTGGAAGGCCACTTCGGCCGGGGCGTAGACCTTGTCCTGCCGCTGGGCGAGCAGGACGCGGCGCAGCGGCGCTTCGTCGCCAAGGCTGAGCACGCGGACGTCGGGGTGTTGAAGCGCGACGGCGGTTTTGGGCACCATGGCCACGCCCATACCCACGCTCACCATGGCCTGGGCTTCCTGGTAGTCGTTGGCGAGGAACCCGATGGCCGGTTCGAACCCGGCGTCGTGGGCGGAGCGTTGCAGGACCTCCACCACCGGGTGCGCCTCCGCGCGGACAATCCAGGACTCGTTGCGCAGGTCCTCCATGCTCACCTGTTCCTTCCCGGCCAGCGGGTGGCTGGCCGCCACCAGGATGACGGTGCTCTCGCGGAACACCTCGGTGACGCGGATGGAATCGTTCTGGAACCTGTTCCACGGGTAATCCCACAGCAGGCAGAGGCCCGTCACCCCGGACTGCAGGTCTGCCACGAGCTCGTCGAAGCGGGCGCTGCGCAGCGACAGGCTGATGGCCGGGTACCGCTTCTTGAAGGCGCGGATGACGATGGGCAGGAAGGACCCCGCCAGCGTGGGGAACGTGCCCACCGTCAGGGCGCCGCGCTTGAGGCCGGCGATCTGGTCCAGGTCTGACTGGGCTGCCTTCATCTGGCGCAGGATCTGGCGTGCGTGCCCGGCCAGCACCTGGCCCGCCTCGGTGGGCACCACCCCGCGGGAGCGGCGGGTCAGGAGCGGCTGCCCCACTTCCTGCTCCAGCTTGCGCAATTGTTGGGACACCGCGGACGGCGAATACATCATAAGGTCCGCCGCAGCGGTGATGGAACCCTGCTCCACCACCTCCAGCAGCACCGCCAGGCGTCGAACATCGAAAAGTTGCGCCTCGTCATCGTGAAGCATTGCTTTACCCCTGGACGTAATTGGTTAAAACGGTTCATGCGGACCGGTATCCCTGCGGTAGCAACGGCGCAAGCTGCACCGTATGTGGCCAATAGCCAGCGAAAAGAGTCAGCAACCACAGTGATTGAAGCAATGCTACATCCCCCTTCAATTATTGAACATTGTCTTAATTTGTGATCCGGATCAATCTTTTATCAGGGCCCCTCGCAGTAACCGAGGCAATGAGGAGATGTGAAAGACCAATGAAGATCGAAGCAGAGTGGATGCGCGGAGGCACCAGCAAGTGCTGGGTGTTTGAAGCCGGCCATCTGGGCGAAGGCACCAGCCTGGACGCGCTGCTCCCCCGCGTATTCGGCAGCCCGGACTCGCGGCAGATCGACGGCGTTGGCGGGGCAACCTCCACCACCAGCAAGGCCATGATCCTGCACCGTCCCGACGACGAGGGCATCGACGTCGACTTCACCTTCGCCCAGGTTGGCATTGAGGAAGCCGCCGTGGACTGGGGCAGCAACTGCGGAAACTGTTCCGCCGTGGTTGGCCTCTACGCCATCGAAAAGGGCTGGGTGGTTCCCGGCGGCGACGTCACCAGGATTGTCACCCGCAACACCAACACCGGCCAGGTCATCGTCCAGCGGGTAGCCACCCCCGCCGGCGCCCTGCCCATCGTCCCCGACGCGCAGATGCCGGGCGTCCCGTTCCCCGGCTACCGCGTGGGGCTCGGCTTCCAGGATCCTGCCGGGAAAACCACCGGTGCGCTGCTGCCCACCGGATCGGCCACGGACACCATCACCGCCGGCGGAACCCGGTGGACGGTATCCATGGTGGACGCCGGCGCCCCCGTGGTGATCGTCCGCGCCGAGGACCTCGGCCTGGACCCCGCCCGCTACGAAAGTTGGCTGCCCGGCGTCGAACTCCAGCTCGACACCCTGGACCAGATCCGCCGCCAGGCCGCCGTCCGCATGGGCCTGGCCGCCACCACCGCCAGCGCGGCGCGGGCCATCCCGAAGCTCGCTGTCGCCGCAGCCCCCGCTCCGGCGGGTTCGTCTCCGGCAGAAGCGGAAGCCAGCGACCTCAACGTCATGATGCTCTCGATGGGCCGGCCCCACCCGGCGCTGGCCATCACCGGCAGCATCGCGCTGACCCTGGCAGCCCGCACACCGGGCACCGTCCTGCACCAGATGACAGGCGGCACCCAAGGTGCCGCACTGAAGCTGCGGACCCCCGCCGGGGTCCTCGAAACCTGGACCGAAGAGAACGACGGCGGAGTGCTCGTCGGCGTCGACCGCACGGCCCGGACCATTGCCACCACCGTTATCCACCTCCCCGAGGCCCTCGGCAACGCTGCCGAGGAAGCCCTCGCGGGAGCCACTCGATGAGGAGTAACCGCCATGACTAACACCGTGCAGCAGCCCACCAGCACCGTTGAGGAAACCCGGGACCAGCAGTCACCGGACCAGAGGTCACCGCGTCCCAACCGCCGCCGCCGTATCCTGCTGATGGCGGTGGTGGGCATCACACTCCTGGGCGCGCTTGCCCTGTTCCTGGCGGGAGGCGTCTTCAACCAGGCGCCAACCGCAGGATCGGAGCCGAGCATGACCGCAGTGCAGATCATCCCGCTGATCATCCTGGTGGTGATGTTCGTCGTCGCCACCAAGTGGCCGCTCAACATCGGCGTGATGGGGCTGGTAGCGTCCTTCGGCGTCGGCTATTTCATGCTGGGCATGACCGACAAGGAGATCCTGGCGGACTTCCCGGCCAACATCGTCATCACCATCATCGGCGTCACCTACTTCTTCAGCATGGCGCAGCGCAACGGCACCATCGACATCATTGTCCAGTCCTGCGTCCGCATGGTCCGGGGCAAGACGCTCCTGCTCCCCTGGGTGTTCTTCCTGATGGCCGCAGCACTGACCTCGCTGGGCACCTTCTCCCCCGCCGCCGTCGCGCTTCTTGCACCCGCAGCCATCGGCCTGGCCTATGAGTCCCGCATCCACCCGGTAGTGATGGGCGCGTTCCTCATCAACGGCGCCCACGCCGGCGGCTTCTCCCCGCTCTCCGTGGCCGGCGTGCTGGTGCACGACATCGCGGTGAAGAACGGCTTCCCCATCTCACAGGGCGCACTGTTCACCGCCAGCTTCGCGATCAACCTGATCCTCTCCGTACTGACCGTGGTGCTGTTCGCCCTGCTGGGCAAGCTGCGCGAAGGCGACGGCCAGCACGCCGACCTCGAAACAGGCAGCACCGGCCGCCCGCACGGCCAGCAGATCCTGACCCTGGTACTGATCGTCGCCATGCTGGTCTGCGCACTGGGCTTCCACATGCCCATCGGCTTCGTGGCCCTCTCCGCAGGCCTCCTGCTGGCCTTCGTCAACATCAAGGAACACCAGACCTTCATCGGCGGCATCTCCTGGTCCACCGTCCTGCTGGTGGCCGGCATGATCACCTACGTATCCCTCCTGCAGCACGTGGGCGTCATCGACACCCTCGCCGAGCAGGCCCTCGCCCTGGGCGCACCGCTGCTGGTGGCGCTGGTGCTCTGCTACGTGATCGGCGTCGGCTCGGCCTTCGCCTCCTCAACGGCGCTGCTCACCGCGTTCATCCCGCTGGCCGGACCGCTACTGGCCACCAGCTCGCTGAGCGCCTCCGGCACGGTGGCGGCCCTGGCCATCGCGGCCACCGTTGTGGACGTCTCCCCGTTCTCCACCGACGGCGCCCTGGTGGTGGCCAACGCCCGTGAGAACGACCGCCAGCGTGTGTACAAGCAGCTGATGATGTACGCCGGCGGCGTGGTGCTGGTTGCCCCGGCACTGGCCTGGGTCCTGTTGGTTCCCACCGGCATCATGTAAGCCCGGATGCCGCTCCCGCACTCCCTTCGCAACAGGAACCCCGAAAGTCGGGCGCAGGAGCGCGCATCCGTCAGTCAAAAGGCAGGACCCTCCAGGGGGCCTGCCTTTTGGCATGTGCGGCTGCCGCGGGCCGCAGCCCGTAACCGGCGCTGCTCCCGGCTGCGGCCTGCTGCCGCTCCGGCTAGGATCGCGGCATGGGGTCAGCGGAGGAGTTGTTCGAAGGAAACCCAACAGGATTGCCGGAGCCCATGGCGCGCGGCAGTGCAACCTACCGGCTGGCGTCGGACCCGGCCCCACCCGTCAGGCACCTTGGCGGCTACGAGCGGTTTGTTGAGTTCTGCACGGGCCAGGGCGTCGAGGCCGGGGAGCTCGCCGCGGATCCGATCAGGCTCTTTCGGTTCCTGCGCGATGTGGGCCAGGACATCGCGGACGACGCAGCCCTCAAGCATGCGGCGGGCGTGTTTGCGGGCAACGCCCTCGCGAGTGCCAGGCCGGACGCGGAATGGACAGCGTACGAGGGCGCGCCCGCCATGGTGGGAACGGAAGACCTGCGGTTCGAAGTTGACCGCCTGCTCGACGCCCTGCGCGAAGTGGACGAGGCAGCGCTCCAGGGGTTCATCGCCAAGGTGTCCGAGTGGTCCGGGGACCAGCCCGATCCGCCGATGATGCAGCCGCAGCCGAAGTCCCTGCCAGCAGCCCGCGCCTATGTCCGGCCCACACTGCCGGAGGATAGGTACTACGCCGAAGACGGCACTGCCATCCCCTACGGCCGGAGGTGGGGCGATGGACCACCTGACCCGGATTCGTACAGTGTGGACAGCCACACCGAGAGGTTCGCGGGGCTGCACCTGGTGGCCCGCGCCCTCATCGATCACCTGGTGGCCGTGTACGACGTGGAGGTCCGCGAGGACAACGCGGTGGCTGCCGACCTGCTGGTGGACGTCAGGGACGTGGTGGCCCCCATCAAAGTCACGCCGCGGGCTTCCGGCGCAGCCCCGCTGACATTTGTGCTGACCGGCTACCCGGGAGTTGTGGTCCACGCCGGGATGCTGCACAGCTTCCCTTTTCCCGTGTGTGGCTGCGATGCGTGCGACGAGACCGTCCTGACCGAGGCCGACAGGCTGGAGCGGCTGGTTCTCAGCGTGGCAGCCGGCGGATATGCCGAACGCTACCCGGTGGGACGCCGGCGGTGGCGGGAATATGCACTGACAGCGTTCGACGGATCCGGCGCTGAAAGCGGCAAAGGCGAGCCCGGCCCCATCGACGAAGCCATACTCCACAAGGCGGAAATCCGGCTCAGGGACGTCCAGGGCGGCTGGGCTCCCTGGCCGCTGCGGCAGCGCTGAGGACCGGGGCAAGGCACTGACGGAAGCGTACGACGGCGGGCGCCCACCCGGCGTCGTACGCTTCCGTTCTGGTGCGCGGGGCCGCAGCCCGCAAACGGCGCACCGCTACACTGGCGGATACCAGCCATCACAGGGGGAAGTGCAGTGCTGAACAATTTTCGCGAGGCAGCGGAGGCCAGGCGGGCAACACAGGGGCGCCGGCTGTACGGCTACGTCTCCGCGGCCATCATTGTCGTTTTGATCCTGGCGGTCATTTTCTGGAGCCTGCCTCTGTGGCTGTTCATCGTCATCGTGGTGGCCGGGATTGCGCTGGACATCGTGCTGCTCCGCAAATGGGTCGCAGAGGACCTTCTCAGCAAGTCCAGAGCCGGGCAGTAGCACCAGGGCCTTGCTGACCGGGAAGCACCCGGCCCGGAACGCAGCGTCACACAACGTGACGGCACCCGTATCCGGCCGGGCAACGCCCTACCCTTGACAGGTGACTTTGACTACGATCCGCACCGCCGCCGCGAGCTCCCTCGCCGCCGCCGGTCTCCTGTTGACCCTTGCCGCCTGTTCCACGCCGGCCGCCACCCAGCCTTCCTCTTCCGCCCCCGCCTCCTCCGCGAGCGCATCCGCCAGCGCCGATGCCGGCCCCTGCACCGGTGTGAAGGTCATTGTCGATTCCGGTTCGCTGGACCAGGCCGCCGCGGACACCTCCGTCTGCGTGGACGCGAACGGACCCACCCTGGCCTCGGACGTGCTGGGCAAAGCTGACGTGAAGATCGAAGGCACCGCCAAGTACCCCACGAGCTTCGCCTGCCGCGTCAACGGTGTGCCCGCTGCGGACTTCGACATCAGGCACAAGGGCGGAACTGTCCGCGAAGCGTGCGATGACAAAAACACCGTCTCCTACTGGGCCCTTTGGGTGAAGCCCGCCGCCGGCACGTGGGGCTACGCGCAGGAAGGCTTGGACAGCCTCAAGCTCAACCCGGGCGAAAGCCTTGAACTGCTCTACACGGTGGACAACGAACCGGCGGCCCCCGCGGCATGACCTTCCGACCCGCGCCGTTACGCGCAGCGGCGGCTCTCGCCGTTGTGTTTATCGCGGCGCGGGTCATCTACCGCGTTCTCTTCAACGGGGCGGGCCTCGGTGCGCCGCTCCTGCTGGACCTGCCCCCGCTGCGGCTGCCGGCCCCTTATGCCCATGTGGTCCTCCTCGGCCCGGTCTCGGCGCCGGGGGTGTGGGCGGCAGTCGTTTCCGCCCTCCCCATTGCCGCGATCATCCTCGCGTTCGGCCTGCTGAACGCCTGGGTGGACGTGGCCCGCGGCTTCGTCCACCTGGCCCGCCGCGGCCCCCTGCAGGGCATTGCCCGCATGCTGGTGGTGGCGTGGTCCGCGCTCCCTGCGCTTGCCGACGCCGTCACCTCCGTCCGACTCGCGTTCAGGCTGCGGGGCGAACGGTTCGGTCCGCGCGCCCTGGTGCCGATCCTGGAGCGGACGCTGGAGCACGCCGGCCGGGTTGCCGCCGCCCTGGAACTGCGCGGCTTCGGCAGCCGGGGTACGCCCGGTTCCCTTGACGACGACGGCGGCCCGCTTCAGGTGCGCGGCGCCCGGTTCCGTATTGGCGGGACGCAGCTGCGCGTCGCCGAATTCACGCCGTCGTCCGGGACGGTGTCGGTGATGACCGGGCCTACCGGTTCCGGCAAGTCCACCATCCTGCGGGGCATCGCCGGGCTGCTGTCACATGTTGACGGCGGTGAGGTGGGCGGGACGGTGCGCGTGGGCGGGTTGGACCGGGTGTCGACGCCGCCGCGGGAGACCGCCGGGGTGGTTGGGGTTGTCCTGCAGAACCCCCGGGCCGCGTTCGCCACCACCCGGGTCCGTGACGAGATCGCCCTGGCCCTGGACCTCCGCGGTGTGGCAGCGGCCGATTCCAAGGCCCGCGTGCAGGAAGTGGCGGACCGCATCGGCGTTTCGGCATTGCTGGACCGGACCATCAGCACGCTCTCCGCGGGCGAGGCAACGCTGGTGGCCATCGCCGCCGCGGTGGTGGAACAGCCGGCGCTGCTGCTGGTGGACGAGCCTCTGGCCGACCTCGACACCACAGCACGCGCCCGCGTCATTGCCGTGCTCCACGCTCTCGCCCGCGACGCCGGTGTCTGCGTCATCGTGGCGGAGCACCGGGCGGAAGCGCTGGTCCCCGTTGCCGATTCGTGGTGGACCATCCGCGACGGCGCACTGGTGCCGGGGGTGGCTCCGGCTGCTGCTGCGCCCGCCCCCGTGGTGGCCGCCGTCGTTCCCGGCCCGGATGGCGCGACCGTACTGGCCGCGGAGAACCTCGCCGTGCACCGCGACGGCAAGCCGTTGGTACGGGACGCGTCCGTGACCCTGCACCGCGGCGAAGTGGTGGCCCTGGTGGGGCCAAACGGCGCCGGGAAGTCCTCCGTCCTGGTGGCGCTGGCGCTTAGCGAAGTCAAAGGCGCCCGGGGCAAGGCCTGCAAGGGAACAATCCGGAGGGGAACAGCCGACGGCGGCAGGGTGGCCCTGGTCCCGGACGCCTCGGACGACCTCTTCACCAGGGACACCGTGGCCGGCGAACTCAAGGCCGCCGAGCGGCGCCTGGCCCGCCGGAAGAACACGGCACCGCTGCCGCCTGGCTACGCCGCTGAGCATCTCGCCCGGTTGCGCGGGAATGGCGGCATGCCGATCGGGCACGAGCATCCCCGGGACCTCTCCGCCGGTGAACGCAGGATCCTCGCCATCGCGCTGCAGACCCTGGACCGGCCCCAGGTCCTCCTCATCGACGAGCCCACCCGCGGGCTCGACCCGGTAGCCCGATCTGCGGTCGCGGCGGCGTTGCGTGCTGCGGCCGACGACGGCGCATCAGTCCTGATTGCCACCCACGACCACTCCTTCGCCCACGGCCTCGGCGCGCGCATCCTGCCGATGCGTGACGGCGTGGTGCCCGCGGTTGCGTTGGCGCCCGCGGAATCCGCGGCTCCTGTCACTGCCACCGCGGCCCAGCCGCTCACGGTTCCCCGTTTCCTCGACAGGCTGCCGGACGTCGCGGCCCGGCAGAAGTCGCACCGCCTCCGGATGCCGCGGCCTGTTGAGCTCGCCGTCCTCGCAGCCGCGAACCTGCTGGCGCTCGGTGCTTTCTGCTGGCCCCTGCTGGCCGCGGCCCTCCCGGCGGATGCCGCCGCAGCCCTCCCCTACGCGGCCCTGGCCATCGCACCCGTGGCGGCTGTCGCCGTCGTGGTTCTGCTGGACGGATCGGTGCGCTCGGCGCACACCGTGGCACTCCTCGGTGTGCTCGCAGCGGTGGGGTCGGCGGTGCGGGTGGCGAGCACCGGCGTCGGGGGCGTGGAAGCGGTGTTCATCCTGCTGGTCCTGGCCGGCCGGGCGTTCGGGGCCCGGTTCGGACTCCTCCTTGGTGCCGCGACCATCGCGTTGTCGAGTGCGCTGTGGGGCGGGATCGGGCCGTGGACGCCGTTCCAGGTTTTCGCGTGTGCGTGGGTGGGCGCCGGGGCCGGGCTGCTCCCCAGGAAGGTGCGCGGGAAGGCCGAACTGTGGATGCTGTGCGGGTACGGGATTGTGGCGTCGTACCTGTTCGGGCTGCTGACCAACCTGTGGTTCTGGCCCTTCGCCGTGGGTGCCGGCACCGGCATCTCGTACGTGCCGGGGGCGCCGCTGGGCACCAACCTGAGCAGCTTCCTGCTCTACTCGCTCCTGACCTCGACGGCGGGGTGGGACACCCTGCGGGCCGTCACCACCGTCGTCGGGATCGTCGTGGTGGGCCGGGCGATCCTCGCGGCTCTGCGCCGGGTGAAGCCGGTCTCCGGCGGAATTTCGAAAGACCGCGCCCGAGAGGTCCAGTCACCTGAGTCATCCTCGAATGGGACCCGCCACCAGCTCACGTCCTAGGGTCTTGCTGAGCTATTGAGACGTCAAACAAAACCCCCTATTTACGGTCCAGAAAAATAGGGGGGTCTTGCTACGGAAATTGTTCTTTGCGCGGATTAGCTTTTAGGTAGTCGTCTTCCGCGGCTGCCCGCCGAGCGTTAGGACCAAATTCAATGAAGACCAGAAAGCTTCTAGCCCCGGCAATTTTTCCAAATATCACTGCTGTTTCCCTGTCCGCGCTGTTGCTCGCCGGATGTACTGCGCCTGTCGCGTCACCGCCTCGGGAAAGTTCACCAACAACATCTGCCACGGTGACGCAACAACCGTCACCGACCAGCCCCGCCCCGAGTCCTTCGCCGACGACTGCACTGCCCACGTCATCGGAGCGGGCGGCGCCGGCGTCCTGGCCGGAGGTGGTGGCCGAAGTGCAGTCCGGGGTGGGACAACTGAGCGTCACAGGCTGCGCCGTGAACTCCACCGGCACCGGCTTCCTGGTCGCTCCCGATCTTGTGGTCACTGCGGCCCACGTCGTTGACGATGCTGCAGCCATCAGCATCGACTTTGGCGGCACCTCGGTCGGCGGCGTGATCTTGGGGTTCAATGAACTTGCAGACCTGGCACTAGTACGCCTGGAGTCTAAAGCGGCAGGCCATCAGTTCCAGTTTCAATCCTCGGAGCCACCAATTGGAACCGAAGTTGCCGCCCTCGGCTTTCCTCAGAGAGAGTCGTTAACCCTTACCAGGGGTGTTGTAAGCGGGCTGAACCGCGATATCAACTTCGGGAGCGGAGTTATCGGCAACATGCTGCAAACTGACACTGCAATCAATCCAGGAAACAGCGGTGGACCTCTGCTCAACCTGGAAGGGAAAGTCACTGGAGTAGTTAGCGCAACCCGGAAGGACTCGGAAGGCATGGCCTACGCAGTCACCGCACCTAGAGTTACTGAAGCGGTATCAGAATGGCAAAAACGGGGAGTACCGATGGCACCCGTTGATTGCGGGGAGGCTCCCGCGCCAAATTCCGGGATATTCCCCATGAAAGTCAGCTCGAACCATGATCAGGCCAACAACATCGGCCAGGCTTTGTTACTGCACGGCCAAGGCATCAACCGCGGCGCTTACTCTGCAGCTTTCAAACAATTCACACCGGAGTTGGGGGCAAGTTTCGGTGGCGAGGCAAAGTGGAGTGAAGGACTCGGCTCGTCTTACTGGACGAAGCTCGAGGTAGTCAACGTGACAGGAGCAGGAGATTCCCTGGAAGCTAACGTTCTTTTGCAGACACGACAGGACGCCGGACATGGAGTCGATGGACAAACCTGTTCCAATTGGCGAATCACCTACACCATCGTGTGGGACGGAGCAGCTTGGCGCATAGCGGGAACTTCCTTGCCTCACGGCAAGCCCCTGCCCTGCAACTAGGACTGCCGCTCTCGGGAATCACTAAGGCGCCGGGGCAGCGGTGGCAGCTTGGGAAAGCTGCAGCGCGCACAAATAAGCGGACGACGGCGGGAATCTCCCGCCGTCGTCCGCTTTCTTAGCTCTGACGCTTCAGGTCAGGCGTGAGTCTTCCGTTTCAGCCAGCCCCATACGGCCGTGGCGACGAACAGGACCAGGCCGATGATGGCCAGCCACAGCAGTCCCTTCACCACGAATCCGAGGACGGAGAGGACAAGCCAGATGATAAGCAATGTGATGATAATTCCCATACGGGAAGCTTAGGCCCTCTGAGCTGCGGAAACGGGCACCAACTCACACCTTGAAGTACTTGGCCTCCGGGTGGTTGGACCGCGTCAGTACGTAATGGGTTGGATCGAAACAGCCTTGAAGGTCATAGTGGGAGGATCCTTAGGATTCGTTGTTTCCCGTGGACAGTCTGGGATTGGACGCCGCCCGACGAAGGGTCAGTGAGAATGTGATCGAAGCAGCTGCTGCGGTAGTTGGCCGGAACAACGTGACCATATCCGGGCGGGATGATGGGCCCGTGATGATGTTTGCCCACGGTTTTGGCTGCGATCAGGCGATGTGGCGGAAGCTCCTGCCCTATTTCGCTGATCATTACCGGCTGGTGCTTTTCGACCATGTGGGTGCAGGACACTCGGATATCAGCGCCTATGACTGGGAGAAGTACGGGTCCCTCAACGGGTACGCGTCGGACCTGCTGGAGATCTGCGCCGCCCTTGAGCTGGAGGACGTCATCCTGGTGGGCCACAGTGTCAGCACGATGATCGCCGTGTCCGCCGCCGTGCAGGACCCCAACCGTTTCTCCCACTTGGTCCTGCTTGCTCCTTCACCCCGTCATACGGATGACCCGTACGACGGTTACGTGGGCGGGTTCTCGCGGGAAGACATCGAGGGCCTGCTGGCATCCCTGGACAGCAACTATTTCGCCTGGGCCGCAGCCTTGGCGCCCATGGTCATGGGCAACCCGCAGGAGCCCGAATTAGCGGAGGACCTGCGGGCCAGTTTCTGCCGAACAGATCCGACCATCGCACGGCATTTCGCCGGGGTAACCTTTTTCTCCGATACCCGGCCTGAACTGAGAAAGGTGCGCACCAGCTGCCTGATTCTGCAGTGCTCCGACGATCGGCTTGCCCCGCCGGAGGTGGGCGCCTACCTGCACAAGAATCTGGAACACAGCACCCTGGTGCAGCTTCAGGCCACCGGGCACTGCCCCCACCTCAGCGCTCCGGAGGAAACGGCCCGGGCGATTCTGCAGTACCTCGACACCCGCTCGTGACAGGCGAGCTGCAGGACCCGGGTTCAGGCCAGTTTGGTTACCTGGTAGGTGTGGCCGGCGGCACGGAGCCGCTGTATGAGCACGTTGCCGAGTGCAGTGGCCGGTGTCAGCGACCCTTTAGCGGCGGGCAGCCTGTCACCGTCGAGGGCAAGAGCAAGTGCATTCTCTCCTGCCATCACGGCGGTGGCGGCATAGCCGGGATCACCGGGGCCAGCAGCAATGGCCTGGTAGCGCTGGCCGGATTCGGTCCGGGCGGTCACCTGCGAGTGGAACCAGCCCGCGCGCTGCGTGCCGGTGCTCGGGCCCGCACCTGGTGCCGGAAGAAAGCGGTCGAGCACTTTCCGGCTGGGTGGGAACGCCATTGCGCCCATGAATGACCGGAGCCCGAGTGCCATTGCCCTGGCGGTGACCGCTCCTGCCGGTCCGGGTGCCACCCCCATCACCTCGCCGTACTGAAGGGAGCGGCCGTAGGCCCAGTCCTGCAGTGCGTTGCTGCGGCGCACTATCCGGGTGTTGAACGGGGCCATGATGAAAGGCGCAGTCCAGGTGCCGTCATCGGAACGGTGCACGGGACCGGCGTCAGGCGGCTGTGGTGTCGTGGGCTCCCGTGTACGGTCGGGGCTCAGGGCGTAGGGGTCCGCAACCAGTGACCTCAGGGCGCTGTTTGATCGCATTGCGTCGAGCTGCCCGCGCATCGATTCGAGCGTGCCTCCGCTGATGCCGGCCTTGGCCGTCGCAACGAGCTGGACCTCGGCTAAACCGCCAGCGGCATCGGCTTCTGCCGCCTGATGAAGCAGCAGCACGGCGAGGTCGGACGGCACGGAGTCGTAGCCGCAGGAGTGCACTATCCGGGCCCCGTTCATCTTGGCCAGATCGTCGTAGCGGTCGATCGCCTCCCGGATGAAGGACACCTCACCGGCGAGGTCGGCGTAGTGGGTGCCGGCCCGGGCGCAAGCCTCGACGACGGGCAGTCCGTGTTTCGCGTATGGACCGACGGTGGTGAAGAGCACGCGTGTGGTCGCAGCCATGGCGGCGATTGAGTCCGCGTCCGCGGAGTCGGCTTCGATGAGGGCCCATCCGTGCGCCGCGGCCGGCAACTGCGACCGAACCGCCTTGAGCCTGGAGGTGGACCGGCCCGCGAGTCCGACCCTCATACCGGCCGGTGCATGCTCGGCGATGTAGGCGGCGATCAGTCTGCCAACGAAACCCGTCGCTCCGTAGAGAACGAGGTCATGTTCCCGAGATGAGGTGTCCATGACTGCAGCCTCTCACAGCGGCGTTGCTCTTACACCAGCGAAACCGTCGTGACGAGCCCTCGTTGATGGATGTGTTTCAGGCACCTGCGTACTGAGCGGGGGCGTTGGCTTCAACCGCAGCCTTCAGTTCCTCAAGGGTCGGCGGATTTGCTCCGGGGCGCTGCACGGTGATGGCCGCTGCTGCAGCTGCGGTGTGCCCAAGCTGCTCCAGGACAGCCGGGGCGAAGCCTTCGGTTCCCCGGGTCAGGAACCCGAGGATCAGGGCTGACATGTAGGAGTCGCCGGCGCCGATGGTGTCTGCGACTGTCGTTTTCACGGCAGGGATGCTGATGGTGGCGGCAGCTGTGGTGAATTGCGATCCTTCGGCACCTTTAGTAATGACCGTCAACCGTGTGCCCAGTCCGAGGATGTGCGCTGCGGTTTCGTCCAGGCTTTTCCCGGGGTACAGCCACTGGGCATCCTCATCGCTGAGCTTGACCACGTCCGTGAAAGCAACGAGCTCTTCGAAAATGGCTTTCGCTTCCGAGTGACTTCCCAGCAGCGCCGGCCGGATGTTGGGGTCGTAGGTAATCATGCAGTGCCGGTGGGCCCGTTCCAGCAGGGATTTCACTGCGGTGGCACCCGGGCTCAGGAAAGTGGCGATGGATCCCGTGTGCAGGATTTTGGGGAAGTAGGCGGGCGGGGTGGGGGCCAGGTCCCAGGAGATGTCGAACTCGTACGTGGCGGAGCCGTCCGAAGCGAGGGTTGCCGTTGCCGACGGCGTCCGCGTGAGGGATTTCGAACCGGGCAGGAGTGTGACTCCCGCGCTGCGGAGATGGTCTTCGATGGCGGTACCCCGGGCGTCCGGGGCGATGGCCGTGAGCAGACCTGTGGTGACGCCGAGGCGGCCGAGTCCGTAGGCGACGTTCGCCGGCGATCCGCCCGGGTGTTCCACCTGGCCATTTGAGGTTGTGACCACGTCGATCAACGCTTCGCCTACGACAGTAACGTCAAGTGTCGAGTGAATGTCCTGCCGGGCTGTTGTGAGGTAATCCATGGTCTGTCTCTCGTGTGGAGCTTATGGTGTGGGGCTGTTCAAGCGACGTCAGTCCGCGGACCGGTGATCTGGTCCGCGGACTGACGTCGGGGGCAATCAGTTGGTCAGGCGGTGGCTGCGCCGGTCATGATGGCCACTGCATCGGTCATATTGTGGGACTGCGGGGTGATGGTAGCCGCGCATTTGCCGAGCCGCTGGATGTGGATCCGGTCTGCCACGTCGAACACGTGGGGCATGTTGTGGCTGATCAGGATGACGGGCAGGCCGCGGTCCCGGAGGTCCCGGACCAGCTGCAGGACCTGGTTGGATTCGCGCACGCCGAGCGCCGCCGTCGGCTCATCCAGCACGACAACCTTTGAACCGAACGCCGCTGCCCGGGCCACGGCAACGGCCTGGCGCTGCCCGCCGGAGAGGTTCTCCACAGGGACTGTGACGTCCTGGAGCGTGGAGATGCCGAGCCGCGTGAGCTCGTCCTTGGCTTTGCGGCGCATTCCCTTCGTGTCCAGGACGCGGAAGAGCTTGCCCAGCGGACCGGGGACCCGCTCTTCCCGGCCGAGGAACAGGTTCGACGCGACATCGAGTGCCGGCGAGACCGCCAGGTTCTGATAGACGGTTTCGATGCCGTGCACCCTGGCGTCCTGCGGCCGCTTGAAGTGCACCGGCTGGCCTGAGACGAAGAGCTCGCCGGAATCAGGAACTTCTGCTCCCGTGAGGCATTTGATCAGGGTTGATTTGCCTGCCCCGTTGTCGCCGATGACTGCCAGGACTTCGCCCGGATACAGGTCGAGGCTGACACCGTCCAGGCCAACAACGCGGCCGAAGGTCTTGACCAGGTTCCTCGCTGACAGGATGGGTTCGCGGGTCGCGGTGTGGGAGGCTGCTGATTCTGTCATGGTCATGACTTGACCTTTCGGATCCACTGGTCGATGGACACAGCGAGGATGATCAGGACACCGACGGCGAGGGTCTGGTACAGAACGTCCAGGCCTGCGAGGGAGAGTCCGTTGCGGAAGACGCCGACGATCAGGGCGCCGAGGAGTGTTCCCCAGACGGAGCCGCGGCCACCGAAGAGGCTGGTTCCGCCGATGACGACGGCGGTGATGGAGTCGAGGTTCAGGTCCACGCCGGCGTTGGGGCTGGCTGCGTTGGTGCGGCCGATCTGGATCCAGGCGCCGATGGCCAGGACGGCCCCGGCGGCGAGGTAGACACTCATGAGGACTTTGTTCACGGCGATGCCGGCCAGGCGGGCGGCTTCCTTGTCATCGCCCACGGCGTAGACGTGCCGGCCCCAGGCGGTCTTGCCGAGGATGAAGGCGATGGCGATGTAGAGCAGGAGCATCACGACGACGCCGGTGGAGATCCTGACGCCGCCCACCGGGAAGGTGGTTCCGGTCCAGGTCAGCAGGCCCGGCATTGCCGAGCCACGCACTGTAGCTCCGTTGGAGTACAGCAGCGTCAGGGCGATGAAGATGTTCAGGGTACCGAGGGTGACGATGAACGGCGGGAGCCGGAACCTGGTCACCAGGAATCCGTTCACCGCTCCGGCGGCGAGTCCCACCACCAGGCCCGCGAACAGGGCAACTGGCGCGGGAAGTCCGTTGTTGACGGCGAGCTGGGCCACCACCATGGAGGACAGGATCATCACGGCTCCGACGGACAGGTCAATCCCGGCCGTGAGGATGATGAGTGTCTGGGCAATGGCCAGGGTGCCGACGACGGAAACCTGCTGGGTAATCAGCGAGAGGTTTTCAACCCGCAGGAACCTGTCATTGAGCAGGCCGAACACCACCACCGCGATGAGAAGTACGAGGGCCGGGCTAAGGGCGGGGTAGCGGTGGAGGATGTTGCGTATCCGGCTGAGCGGGGTCTGGCGGTCAAGGAATTCCTCCGCCAGGTCGGCATGCCCGGCGCTGGGCGGGCCGGCGGTCTGTTGCTGGGTCACGATGGGTCCTGATCTTCGATGATGGTTTGCTGACGCGTAGCTGACGCGGAAGTGGTGCACCGGGGAGGCCGGAGCGGAGCGCGGCCTCCCCGGGCGCATGGCTGCAGGGTTCTACTTACCCCAGCAGATCTCGGACGCTTCGGTGGTGGTGATGCTCTTGATGCCGTCGGCCGGCTTGTCAGTGACGAGTTCGACGCCGGTGTTGTAGAAGTCCAGGCCCGGCGAGTTGGCAGGCTTGTTACCGGTCTTGGCCAGGTCCACGATGGCCTTCACGCCCAGTTCGGCCATCTTGACCGGGTACTGCTGGGCGGTGGCACCGATAACGCCGGACTTGACGTTGTTCACGCCCGTGCAGCCGCCATCAACCGAAACCACGAGCACGTCCTTCTCCTTGCCGGCTGACTTCAGTGCCTCGAAGGCGCCGGCGGCGGCGGGTTCGTTGATGGTGTAGACAACGTTGACATTCGGGTTCTTGGCGAGGAGGGTTTCCATCGCCGTGCGTCCGCCGTCCTCGGCGCCCTGGGAGGCCTGGCTGCCGACGATTTCGTACTCTCCGCCCTTGCCACCGGTGTACTTGCCGGTCTTGGCCTCGTCACCGTTCTTCTTCTTGTCAGCGGTGTCGATGCCCAACCCGGTCAGGAAGCCCTGGTCCCGGTTATAGTCCACCGAGACGACCTTGTCGTCGAAGAGGTCCAGCAGCGCGATGGTGGCCTTCTTGCCGTCCAACTGCGCGGCAGTCCACTTACCGATCAGCTCGCCGGCGGCGAAGTTGTCCGTCGCGAACGTGATGTCGGCGGCATCGGCGGGGTCCGGCGGAGTGTCCAGGGCGATGACGAACAGGCCTGCATCCTTCGCCTTCTTCAGGGCATCAACCACGGAAGGGCCGTTGGGCGTGATCAGGATCCCCTTATCCCCCTTGGAGATGGCGTTCTCGATCGCCTGGATCTGCGTTTCCTCATCGCCGTCGGCCTTGCCGGCTGCCAGCTTCAGGTCAACCCCGTCTGCTTCGGCGGCTTTCTTTGCACCGTCCTGCATGGAAACAAAGAACGGGTTGGTGGTGGTCTTCACGATCAGGGAGACGCCCACCTTCTCGTCAGCGGAACCTCCGCTGGCCGAGGGGCCACTGGAACTGCCGCCACAGGCAGAAAGACTGACCGCTCCCAACGTCAGGACCGCTCCTGCCGCGAACAGGCGGGTGGCCATTGAACGAGGTGCTTTGGAACTCAACATTGAATCTCCTGGTGTTTGAGGCCCTAGCTGGCCTCGACAACGATGTCATACAGAGGTAATCAGGATCACAGGTTAGAGTCAATAGGAAAAGAACGAGAAGGAGCGACTTTCTTGACAACGATGTCCGATCGTTACCAGCCACCCCTGTCTCCGACGCGACCCACGATGCGCCATGTAGCGGCACTCGCGGGCGTCGGAATCAAAACCGTTTCACGGGTAATCAACGACGAGGCCGGGGTCTCTGAGGCCACCCGGCAAAAGGTGCTCGATGCCATTGCCCAGCTCAACTACCAGCTGGACGTCACAGCCGGCAGCCTCCGCCGGGCTGGCAGGAGGACCCTCTCGGTTGGCCTCCTGCTGCCCAGCGTCTCCAACCCGTTCAGCGGTGAGATACACCGGGCCATGGAGGATGCGCTTGGCACCCGGGGAATAGCAGTTTTCGCCGCCAGCCTCGACGACGACCCTCAACGGGAGCAGGCCATCATCGCGGCCTTCCTGGGCAGGAGGGTGGACGGCCTTGTCCTGACGCCGATCGCAAAAAACCAGGCCTACATGATTCCTGAGCACTCCAGAAACCTGCCAATGGTCTTTATTGACCGTGAGCCGGTAGGCGTGGAGGCTGATGCCGTGGTCACTGACAACGCAGTGGGCGCGGGCAAAGCGGCCGCACATCTGCTGGCGCATGGGCACACCAAATTGGCCTACCTGGGCGACCGCACAGACATTCAAACCGCACGGGAGCGGCGGCGGGGCTTCCTCGAGGAGGTCGCCCGGGCAGGCCTTCCCACCTCCGCACTGCCCGTCGTTGACGAGCTTCATGATGAGGAAGCAGCGAGGCGGGCGGCCCTTGAACTATTGAATTCCGAGGATCCTCCGACGGCAATCTTCTCCAGCCAGAACCTCGTCACCTTCGGAACGATGCGCGCGCTGAAGGAGCTTGCCGCACACAAGCGTGTGGCACTTGTCGGCTTTGACGACTTCACGCTGGCAGACATGATGGACCCCGGGGTCACTGTCATCGCTCAACACCCGGAGCGGATTGGCGTCAAATCCGCCGAACGGCTTCTGGCAAGAATCGACGGCGACGAACAACCTGCGCAGACCTACGTTGTCCCCTCCGAGCTCATCCAGAGGGGCTCCGGCGAAATCCGCCCGCCGGCATAACCCCCTCCCCCAAACGAGATAGACCTCTGCAAATCCCCCTGAAGAGAGAGATCATGACCAAAACGCTGTATGCCGAATTCACCGTCAAAGCCGGCAGTGAGGCCCGCGTTGCCGAAATGATGGTCGAACTGACCCGGCACGTCCGCAACGAACCAGGCAACGAACTGTTCCTTCCCTACACCCGCGAAGAAAATCCGCGGGAATACTTCGTCTTCGAGGTCTACCGGGA
Organism: Arthrobacter sp. Leaf137; assembly: GCF_001423525.1. Taxonomy (GTDB): domain Bacteria; phylum Actinomycetota; class Actinomycetes; order Actinomycetales; family Micrococcaceae; genus Arthrobacter. Next base: position 91,045 of record NZ_LMOI01000005.1, read on the forward strand.
TGAAGCCGCATTCCAGGAGCACATCACCGCGGACTACGGAGCCAGGTTCAACGAGGAATTGGTCCGCCACATCGAAGGTGACGGCTCGGAGCTGACCTGGCTGAACCCGGTCCTATAACCAGTTGCAAACCGCGGCCAGAGGGTAGGCGCCACCGAGGGCCTTTCCCTTAGAGACCGCACCTTCGCACGCCTCAGCCCCCGTCCTGCGGACGCGGGGCCAGTCGTCGTTCCCTCATCCCGGCGGCCTGTTCATACGCGAAAAAACCGGTCGCAAAATGACCGTTGACTTGTCTGATGGACATCTTTTAGAGTCCATCGCACCGATTGACAACGTTGTCTACTGACTGGACACGCGCGATGAAGGGCGACACAAGCAACATGAAACAATCCACCATGCGGAGCACGCGCAGCGTCTCTGCACTGACACTGGCCAGCCTCTCGCTCGCCACTGCATTGGCCGGTGCCATGCCTGCGTCCGCCGCTGAACTTGGGGATGAGCAGCACCGGCCGGCGATCCATTTCACGCCGGAGAAGAACTGGATGAACGACCCCAACGGGCTCGTTTTCTACAAGGGCGTCTACCACATGTACTACCAGCACAACCCCTCCGGTAACACCTGGGGGAACATGTCCTGGGGCCACGCCACATCCAAGGACCTGGTCCACTGGGAAGAGCAGCCGCTGGCCATCCCCACCGATGCCCAGGAGGACGTCTTCTCCGGCAGCATCGTCGTCGACAAAAACAACACGTCCGGTTTGGGCACTAAAAAGAATCCCCCGTTGATCGCGATCTACACCAGCGCCTACAAGGACCCGTCTCCGCACCGCGGCCTGCAGGCCCAATCCCTGGCCTACAGCCTTGACGACGGCCAGACCTGGACCAAGTACGACGGCAATCCGGTGCTGAGCCGGAACTCAGCCAACTTCCGTGACCCGAAGGTCTTCTGGTACGACAAGCCGGGCGGTGGCGGCTACTGGGTCATGACCGCCGTGGAATCGCAGGAGCACAAGGTTGTCCTCTACAAGTCCGACAACCTCAGGGACTGGACCGCGCTGAGCGAATTCGGGCCCGCCAACGCCACCGGCGGGCAGTGGGAATGCCCCGACCTGTTCCCCTTAGCTGTTGATGGCGACCCGAACAACGTCAAATGGGTCATGATTGTCAGCATCAACCCCGGCGGTGTCGCTGGAGGCTCCGCGGTCCAATACTTCGTGGGCAACTTCGACGGCACCACGTTCACCTCCGAAACCACCCAACCAGCCGTTGCCCCGCCGGCCGGCACCGTCCTGGCCGGGTTCAACGACGGAACCTATAACGGCTGGACGGTGAACAACGAACCGGGCAACTGGAAGAACGGCCCCTTCGGTGACGCCCCGGCGACCGGATCGATTTCCGGCCAGAGCCCCGTGACCGGATTCGGCGGCAGCGGACTGATCAACTCCTTCAATGACGGGGACTGGCCGCTCGGTTCCATGCAGTCGCCCACATTCACCGTCACCGACGACTACCTGAACTTCCTGGTGGGCGGCGGCAAGCACCCCCACGTCTCCGACAAGCTGGACAACAACCCGCCCGAAGGAGAGCTCAAGTTTGACGGCTTCGAAGTTCCTGACGGAACGACGCTGGCCGAAGCAGGCTGGACCGGCACAGGAGACCTGACCCCCAATTACCAGCCGGCCACCAGCGGCGGAGACTATTACATCGGCGCCAAACGGATCAACACGTTTGAAACCGGCACCGTACCCGGTGATGACCGCCAAGGCACCCTGACATCACCCGAATTTCCCCTCACGAAGAACTTCATGAGCATGTTGGTGGGAGGCGGCAACCGCTCCGCCGACTCCGGACAGACCCTCGCCGTCCAGCTGCTCATCAATGGCAACGTGGTCCGCTCCCTGGCCGGCGACAATGCCGGGTTGCTGAACTGGAAGGGCTGGGACGTCTCCGAATTCGCCGGGCAAAACGCCCAGCTGCGGATCGTTGACCAAGCTACCGGCGGGTGGGGACACCTGACCCTTGACCACGTCATGCTCACCGACACCGCAGCTGTGCCCAGGTCCGATGAAGAAACGGTGAACCTGGTAGTCGACGGACAGGTGGTCCGTACTGCCACCGGCAACGACAGTGAATCCCTTGACTGGGCATCATGGGACGTCAAGGAATTCGTTGGCCGGCAGGCACACATCAAGGTTGTCGACAACAACCGGTTCGGCTGGGGACACATACTCGCGGATGAATTCACTGCGAGCCCCACACCGGCGGCATCCCGCTTGGAGGCCTACGACTGGCTTGATTACGGACGGGACTACTACGCCGCCGTATCCTTCGCCAACATGCCCGACGACAAGCGGATCATGCTGGGCTGGATGAGCAACTGGGACTACGCGAACAACATCCCAACCAACCCCTGGCGCAGCGCCATGGCCCTCCCCCGCGAAGTAAAACTCACCCAAACCCCTGACGGCCCCCGCCTTACCCAAAGCGCTGTAAAGCAGGTGGAAAAACTGGGAGGGAAAGCCTCCTACAAGGACAAGAAGGGCGGATCGATCTCCGCAGGAACACACCCGCTGCCGGCACAGGCGGCAGGGCAGGTGCAGCAGGTGGACATCACCTTCGACCCCGGAACCGCAACAAAATCCGGCATCACCGTCCTCGGCGACGGCACCTCATCCACCGTCATCGGCTACGACGCCACAACCGGCAAGATGTTCGTTGACCGCAGGAACTCAGGCAACACAGCATTCCACCCGTCTTTCGCTTCCATCGAGGACGCCCCGGTTACGCCGGACAAGAACGGCACCATCACCATGCGGATCTACCTCGACCACTCCTCCGTGGAGGTGTTCGCCCAGAACGGCCTGAAGACCATCACCGACCAGGTGTTCCCGAACCCGGGCGCCGACAAGATAGCCCTCTTCGCCGAAGGCGGGACCGCCCAGCTCAAATCGCTCACCGTGACACCGCTGGACAAGGCAATGTTCCTTCCCGAAAAGAAATAACACACCGGTAGGGCCAGCTCCCCCGCGAGCTGGAGCTGAAGGGATTGGGTTCGGTATTAAACCGGGCCCAGTCCCTTCAGCTATATTCGCCAAGCAACCAAGGTCCTGATTCCCTACATCTAGGCGTCGATTGGCCGGATTTGCATCATCAGCCCGAAGAGGTCCGGGAGGCCGTGCTCCTCAGTGATTTGACCATTTGTGAATCGATAGACGTTCATCGCCTGCGCTTGGATTGGTTTGCCTGTTGCAGGTACGCCGAGGAAGTCCCCTTGGTGTGTGCCACGAAGGATGAATCGTGCGGCTACCGTGTTTCCTTCAATAATGGTTTCTTCCAGTGACCACTGGACGTCGGGAAACGCTTGCCGCATTATGCCGATTATTTTCAGGTAGCCGCTTGGACCCTGCACCGGCTCCGGCAGGAAGGGCACGTGGAACGTCGCCGACGGTGAGATGACCTCAACACCGATCTTTTCGTCGGCTGAATTAATGAATTCGACGAACCGATCCATGCGTTCACGGAGTTCTTCACTCATTTGCTTGCTTCCTTCACGTCTTAGTGCCTGACCGTACAGCGTGGCTAGTGGCGGGTAGGCGATGACCATTTCGCAGCCGGCCCAGCCGTTCCACCAGATCATCTTCCTGATGCATGCCAACAGCATTCGACCATCGGTCGTTGGCTCGGTGAGGGAGGACCTGCGGTCCAGCTCTTCCTCCGACGATAATGTCCGGCCTTTTCCACGCGGTCAAGAGCTCGCTCGTGCTCCGATGGTAATCGCACGGGCCGAAACTACATCGGAAACAGGCTCGAGCCGTGAACCGATCATGCATCGGTTCCGCACAGGCTGAAGATCCGGCCCAACTCACACCTTGAAGTACTTGGCCTCCGGGTGGTGGAACACGAACGCGTCGGTGGACTGCTCCGGGTGCAGCATCAGCTCGTCGCTGAGGACCACGCCCATCCGCTCGGGCTTGAGGAGCTCCACCACCTTGCGGCGGTCCTCCATGTCCGGGCAGGCCGGGTAGCCCAGCGAGAACCGGGCGCCGCGGTAGTCCAGCTTGAACAGGCCCGCCTTGTCCTTGGGCTCCTCGGCGGCGAACCCCAGCTCCTTGCGGATCCGGGAGTGCCAGAACTCGGCCAGGGACTCGGTGAGCTGCATGACCAGGCCGTTGAGCTCGTAGTAGTCGCGGTACTGGTTGGCGGCGAACATCTTGGAGGTGAACTCCTCGATCTTCGAACCGGCGGTGACCAGCTGCACCGGCAGCACGTCGATCTGGCCCGACTCACGGGAGCGCACAAAGTCAGCCAGGCAGAGGTGCCGGTCGCGGCGCTGGCGCGGGAAGTTGAAGCGCAGCCGCTCGGTGCCGATGGGGCCGCCTGAACCGCCGTCCGGGGCGAGCAGGCCCGCGGTGCCCAGGACGCCGTCGCGGTCTTCGCCGTGGTGCAGCACCACCACGTCCTCGCCCTCGGTGACCACCGGGAAGTAGCCGTAGGCCACGGAAGCGTCCAGCATGCCCTCACCGAGGATGCGGTCCAGCCAGTAGCGCAGGCGCGGCCGGCCCTCGCGTTCCACCAATTCCTCGTAGGAGGCGCCGTCCTCGCCGCGGCCGGGCTTGAGGCCCCACTGGCCCATGAAGGTGGCGCGTTCGTCGAGGAAGCTGGCGTAGTCGTTCAGGGCCACGCCGCGCACAATGCGGGTGCCCCAGAACGGCGGCGCGGGCACCGTGTTATCAGCGACGACGTCGGACCGGCCGGGCATTGCCTCGGGCTCGGTCACGGTGAACTTGGGTCCGCCCTTGTGGATGCGCTTCTTCAGCGGCGGGAGGCCGACGGTGTCCGGGTCCTCGCCGCGGGCCACGCGGACCAGCGGTTCCATCAGGGCCAGGCCCTCGAAGGCGTCCTTGGCGTAGCGGACGGTGCCCTCAAACTGCTCGGCGAGGTCTTGCTCCACGTAGGCGCGGGTGAGGGCGGCGCCGCCCAGGATGATGGGCCACTTCTTCGCCAGGCCGCGGGTCTGCAGCTCGGCGAGGTTGTCCTTCATCACCACGGTGGACTTCACCAGCAGTCCGGACATGCCGATGACGTCCGCGTCGTGCTCCTCCGCTGCGGCCATGATCTCGGCGATGCCCTGCTTGATGCCGATATTGATCACGTTGTAGCCGTTGTTGGTGAGGATGATGTCTACGAGGTTCTTGCCAATGTCGTGAACGTCGCCGCGGACGGTGGCGATCACCATGGTGCCCTTGCCGGAGGAGTCCGACTTCTCCATGTGCGGCTCCAGCAGGGCCACGGCGTTCTTCATGACCTCGGCGGACTGGAGCACGAACGGCAGCTGCATCTCGCCGGCGCCGAAGCGCTCACCCACCACCTTCATGCCCTCAAGGAGCTGGTCGTTGATGATGGACAGCGGGGACATGCCTTCGCTGCGGGCCAGGTCCAGGTCCGCTTCGAGGCCCTTGCCTTCACCGTCGATGATGCGGCGCTGCAGGCGTTCGCCGGTGGGCAGCGCGGCGAGTTCCGCGGCGCGCTGGTCCTTGAGCGCAGCGGTGTCGACGCCGGCGAACAGGTCCAGCATGCTGGCCAGCGGATCGTACGTGACGTTCCCGTCGGCGTCGTACTCGCGGCGGTCGTAGACGAGGTCCAGGGCTACCTTGCGCTGCTCCTCCGGGAGGGAGGCGAGCGGGACGATCTTGGCGGCGTCGATGATGCCGCTGGTGAGGCCGGCCTGGACGGCTTCGTGCAGGAACACGGAGTTGAGCACCATGCGCGCTGCCGGGTTCAGGCCGAAGGACACGTTGGAGACGCCGAGGGTGGTGTTGATGCCGGGGTACTTGGTGGTGATCTGGCGGATGGCCTCGATGGTTTCGATGCCGTCGCGGCGGGTCTCCTCCTGGCCGGTGGCGACGGGGAAGGTGAGGGCGTCCACGATGATGTCCTCGACGCGCATGCCCCAGTCGCCCACCAGGGAGTCGACCAGGCGGGAGGCAATGGCTACCTTACCCTCGGTGGTGCGGGCCTGGCCCTGTTCATCGATGGTCAGGGCGATCACGGCCGTACCGTGTTCCTTCACGAGCGGCATAATGCGGGCGAACCGGCTGGTGGGGCCGTCGCCGTCCTCGTAGTTGACGGAGTTCACCACCGGGCGGCCGCCGATGAGCTCGAGTCCGGCCTGCAGCACGGGCGGTTCCGTGGAGTCGATGACCAGCGGGAGGGTGGAGGCCGACGCGAAACGGGAGACGATCTCCTTGATGTCCGCGACGCCGTCGCGCCCTACGTAGTCGATGCAGACGTCCAGGAGGTGCGCGCCCACGCGGACCTGCTCGCGGGCGATGTCCACGCAGTCGTCCCAGCGCTCTTCGAGCATGGCCTGGCGGAACGCCTTGGAGCCGTTGGCGTTGGTGCGCTCACCGATGGCCAGGTAGGCGGATTCCTGGTCGAAGTTCACGTGGTGGTAGAGGGAGGCGATGCCGGCTTCGCGCTCGGTGGGCGTGCGGGCCGGTTCTGTTGCCGCGTTGGCGGGCACGGCTTGCTGGCGGAAGGGCTCAAGACGTTCGACGACGGCGGCCATGTGCTCCGGCGTCGTACCGCAGCAGCCGCCCACCAGGCCGAGGCCGAATTCGCGGACGAACTGTTCGTGGGCGGTGGCGAGTTCGCTGGGGGTGAGGGGGTAGTGCGCGCCGTTGGGGCCGAGGACGGGCAGGCCGGCGTTGGGCATGCAGGCGATGGCGACGGTGGACTGCTTGGAGAGGTGGCGGAGGTGCTCGCTCATCTCGTCCGGGCCGGTGGCGCAGTTCAGGCCGATGGCGTCGACGCCGAGCGGTTCCAAGGCGGTGAGCGCGGCGCCGATTTCGGAGCCCATGAGCATGGTGCCGGTGGTTTCGACCGTCACCTCCACGAAGATGGGGAGGCGGATTCCCTTGGAGACGATGGCCTGCTTGCAGCCGTTGACGGCGGCCTTGGTCTGCAGGAGGTCCTGGCTGGTTTCGATGAGGAACGCGTCCGCGCCGCCGTCGATGAGGCCCTCTGCCTGCAGCGCGAAGGTCTGCTTGAGGTACTCGTAGGTGGTGTGGCCGAGGCTGGGGAGCTTGGTGCCGGGGCCCATGGAGCCGAGGACCCAGCGCATCCGGCCGTCGGTTTCTTCTGCGGCTTCGGCGCGTTCGCGGGCGATCCTGGCGCCTTTGTTCGCCAGTTCTTCGATGCGGTCATCGATGCCGTAGTCGGAGAGGTTGGACCAGTTGGCGCCAAAAGTATTGGTTTCCACGGCGTCGATGCCGGTGGCGAAGTAGGCGTCGTGGATGTCGGCGAGGACGTCCGGCCGGGTGTCGTTGAGGATCTCGTTGCAGCCTTCGAGGCCCTGGAAGTCTTCCTCGAGGGAGAGATCCCGGCCCTGCAGCATGGTGCCCATCGCGCCGTCGGCAATGACGACCCGGTGGTTGACGGCGTCCAGGAGCGCCTGCGCACGGGCAGGGCGGGGCACGGACTCAATATCAAGCGCAAAACGGGGCATCTCAACAGGTTACGGGCGGCACTGCGAAACGTTGCTTCGTGTGTCCGTGTGCTACGGCGGCCGGGTGGGCTGGGAGGGTGGCCCTGAGCTCTCCCCAGGCTTTGCGGACTCTTTAGACTTCAAGCCGTTTTGCAATGTCTTCAATTTGACCCGCGATCCCAGTGACAGATGAACCTCGAGGTCTTCCCTGGGAGTTGCGGGCTTTAGGCTCATGCCGGCGACCGCTGCACCCTGGTCCTGCTGATCCTGCCCCGCCCAATCTTTGCCTGCTCATGAAACGGACCTTGCATTGCCAAAACTTGTCGGCTTTTCAGGCACCCTTAGAGACATGAAGGAACAGGAACTAGAAGCCGATGCAGACTTCGGAGAGAATATGCTGGAGCAGATTTTCAGCCTATGGGTGGAACCTGAGCTAGAGCGTCGCGGGCTCCCTGGGGATCGATCTACGGTACATAAGGCCTTGGTCACATTCAGCCCGGATCAGACCCGACTTCCAGTGATAGCTATCAATGAGGAGGCAGAGCTCATCGGGTCTATTCGAGCGGCAAGGGACATCAAGGCTGGGGAAGCTGTTACGGAAGACGATGTTGCCGCCATAGAAGGCATTAAGCCCGCAAACATTGATCCGAACAGCGGATGGATTGCCTATGCTGTCCTCGGCGGCACAGGATTCATCGAATTTGATTTCCGTTACAACAAAGAACGTGCATCCCAGGTTCTTACTTTGGCAACCGAATACCTGACTGCCGCTGAGACGTGTTTGAAGTCGTTACCTCGACCCGCTATAGACAACCTGTACTCCGCGGCTGAGCTGTCAGTCCAAGCGCAGATGTACGGCACGAACTCCTCTACCAAACAGCACTGGAAACGGGCGAAATGGCTCGACTCGTGGGCGAAGCTTAAAAATGCTCCGGCCGGCCACCCAACTATCCTGCACCAGTTGCATAAAGAAAGAGCCTCAGCGCGGTACGGGGACGGTCAGCCATCCCTGACGCCCGAACAGCTTTCAGTGGTGGTTTCGCAGGTCCGCGAAATGATCTCCTTCGCTGCCCAGCGCACCGGAAATGTAGGCAAGGCTTTATGAGTAGTGAAGGCCACTCAGCTTACTTTCAGCATTTGGAGGCCTACGAAGGGGACCTCGAAGGCTGGCGGTATCGAGTACAGAAGTTGGAACGTCCGGAGGCACGCAGCCAACTCGATGGAGATAACGCAGCTTTTCCCTACCATCCGATTAGCGATGTCGTACGTCTTTGTTTGGCCTCGGCGGGCGAACACCTTCGCCTAGCGTGGACGGCGATCAAGGCAGGCGAGCTGTACCCTACTGCACATTTTTCAACCCTCCGCGGAGCCTTAGTCGCAGCCTCTCAGGCCGTGTATATCCTCGGGCCGGAAGACACATCACTCCGGCGTGCGCGGGGACTGGCCGTCATCGTTGAGTCCTACAAGCGCCTCCGCCAGTTCCACCTTGAGCACCTGAAAATCGATGCTCTGACGGACTACGAAAAACAACAGATCAAGGATCAGGTTCAATGGCTGAATGGACGCATACAGGGCGCCGTTGATGCGGGTGCCGACAAAGCAGGCGTGAATGTCTCAGACAAGGTCATCCCGTACGCCGCAGAATTGACATACCAAAGCAACGTTGGCCTGCAGCATTCGGTAAATCTCTTATGGCGCCAGATGAGCGGTGATGCGCATGCACTCGCCTGGGCTCTAACACTGCGAGCAACATTAGACGGCCCCAAAGACGGTGCACTGCTCACCACAGGTATGGCAGGGGGATCTCTCAAGGACATATCGGAACCCTTCGAAGCCTCGTTTCGGATATTGCGCCGAGGATGGTCACTATTCGACCAACGCTGCGAAGCCTGCTGATGCTGGTCGAGGCTGCGACTCCTGTAGACGCTGACATGTTTCGCTAGATAGTTGGTGAGAGTTGCGGTGGATCACGGCAGTGACTACGAGCGGCGATAGGAGTGCTGAGCAGAGGGGAATGAAATACAAACCTTCGCAGGTCAACCATGCGGGTGCCCGTCCAGATGCAAGTTAGCGCAAGGATCAGAGATTCTGGTGCCACCAGCAGATCCAAACTTCTGAAAACAACAGGACGTTAGATCTCGTAGGCACCAAGTCAGGAGTTGGTGGCAGCGACCAACGGATAGAGATTCGCTCAGTCTCGTGTTCCTAACGGACCATTTCGGTCCTCTCGTTGACACAGCATGACTATTGTTGAGGATGCGAGGACTTCTGTGGTTCGTTGCTCATGGAATGAAAGGTACTTCTAGCCGTGTGGATTTCTCGGGTACGCGTCACTGGTGGATTTCTCAATGGACTTGACGTTTCCTTCAGCAAAGGCTTGAACGTCATTATCGGCGCACGCGGGGCTGGGAAAACGACCCTCCTTGAGCTTATGCGGCATGCCGTCGGGGCTCGGCACGCCGACAAGTCAAACATCCGCCAGCACCAAGACTTCCTCGATGCCGTTCTGGGAGTCGGTGAGGTCGTCCTCGACATAGAGTCCGAAGACGGAGGACGGCACCTCGTAGTCGACGCCAAAGGCGGAGGTCAACGACCAGATTTGTCCAATTCGGTGCTCGTCCTCGGCCAGAACGAACTTGAGAATATTGCATCGGACGGCGCGAGTAGACTCAACCTTCTTGATCTGCGGACCGGGGGTACAACCGAGAGGCCGGACAGAGATAGTGCCGCCTTATTGACGGCGCAACTCTTTATCTTGCGTACTGAACTTGACACTCTCAAGGAAGAGATAGCGAAAAGAAGTCGGCTCCAGAGTGATAGAGAGATACTCCAGTCGCAGGAGACCGCTATGTTGGGCGGTGCCAGCGACTTACTCTCAATGCAGCGGGAGGAGCTTCGTCGGAAAGAGAGTCAGCTTATCTCTACGATCCGCGAGTTAGAACGCCTCACCCAAATCCAGGGGATCCTCGCGAGCATCTTCAACACTCAGGAGCAACAGAACAATCGCATTACCGGCGTTATCGGGGAAATGGCCCAAATACCCCAGATCGCCAGCGCATTGCCTGAAATTGAACGCGGACTTGAGCTGTCGAACGAGCTCATAAGTATTAAGCCGTCAATCGACAACACTCTCCGTCGGGCAGCCGTAGCCATCCGGGAAAAGGACATTGAGCTTAGAGAATCGGCCGCCCCATTGCGGGCACACCTTGAAGAAGCTGAAAGTGGTTTGGGGCAGATCACCTCTCAACTGCGAAATGTTGACGCCGAGCTAGCCGCACTCCAAGAGGTTGACGATCGAATTATACAGCTGGAGAACCGTCGCGACGAAGTTTCCAAGCAGCGCGCTCTAATCCTCGATGATGTAGAGGCAGCCGAGGAGGCCCTTTTCAAATCACGTGCTGCCATAGCCCGAGCAACAACCGCGCAAATCACTAATAACGTCGTCATCGTCGTGGATCACCTTGCGGACTCCAGTTCGTTCCGGGCCTCTCTTCAAGAGAGTCTGCGGGGAAGCAACACCCGTTCGAACGTGATCGACGCCGTCGCCGAAAGAGTCATGCCGCGACAGCTATTGGAGCTGATCGAGGACAATGATGCGGCCGGACTCGCCGCCGCAGCCGACTTATCGCCAGAACGTGCGGATAGATTGATCCAGAATCTCAACAACGAGGACGCTCTGCAGGCGTTGGCACGCGCCTCCCTTAGTGATCTCGTCGATTTTCGGCTTCGAGACGGTATTACAGACAAAAGCGTAGACGTCCTGTCCACTGGCCAAAAGTGCGCGGTTACCTTACCGGTAATCCTGTCAGAGGAGCGCCGGACCTTGATACTCGACCAACCCGAAGATCACCTTGACAATGCCTACCTGGTTGACCATGTGGTCAAGGGCATCCTCAAAAGGAACCCCGCTCAGACGATCGTTGCTACGCACAATGCGAACATTCCGGTGTTGGGTTCAGCAGAACATGTAGTGGTACTCGCCAGTGACGGAAAAAACGGGTCGGTCGCGACAGAGGGACGCTTCGACGACGCTGGCGTCGTCAAGTGGATCACAGGGCTGATGGAGGGCGGCCGCGACGCCTTCGCTAGGCGCTCTGAATTCTATGCCTCACACGATCGAACTGATTGACATGGAGAAAGAACCCTTGAAGGACTTGTCTTCCTCGTCGCCGACAGACAGGGCAAGGGCAGCGATCTGGCTCAAACAAAATCCGAATGAAGTGTCGACTAAAGAGCTTATGAAAGCCCTTCAGGTTGAGACCGTGCCTAGAATTCGCCAGTCCCTAAATGCCGTATTACAAGCGCGGCAAAATAGTAACTCAAGCACATTGCGAAAAGATACCATCGCAAACCCGCCAAGCGGCTCACCGGCAACTCGCCTTGATCTGGCGGGCACGTTACGTCATGAATTGGCGCCTGCAATTGGATGGCTCCGCTTGGCAGCGGATAAGGAAATCGCAGACTTCACCAACAGTGAAACAAATGCCGCAATCAAGAAGTTGCAACGCCGTATTGACGGTCTTGTTACGCTAATAAAACAAGATGACAAGCCGACCCAACGGCGAGTTGGCCTTTTCGATCTTCTGGTAGCGAATTGGCCTGAAGAAAAGGTTCTTCCGACCTGGGCGCCTGATTCAGATCCTGCTGGCCAGGAAATTGAGACGGATGACAGCCTACTTAGTTTAGTGCTCTCAAATGCCTACCAGAATGCTTTGGAAGCCGCTAAGGAAGCGGGTCGACCGAGTTCTGTCGATGTGTCATGGGGTTTCACGAATGACCGGTTTTGGATTCGTATTTCCAACGCCTTTGCGGGAAATTCGTTTACATTGCAGGATGTTCTGCACGTTGGTGCTACATCCAAACCCGCTCACCAAGGTCAAGGATTGGCGCTTATGTCTTTGGCAACGAGCCTTCTTGGACTAGCGTTTAATGTCGAAGGCCGTAGCGGACTGGCAACGGTTTCTATAAGTGGAAGAAGATCTAGTGAGTGAACACCTAGCTGTTCTAGTTGAAGATGACCCAGATCAGGCTAACATTTCAGCTGCCGTCTTGGATGCGGCAGGGTTTAGGGTAATTGTGCACAGGTTCCTAGAGAATGCGCTTGCTTACCTTGAGTCAACCGAGGAATACATAGACCTATTTGTCTTAGACAGGCGCCTGCCGATGCGGGCGCAAGAGACCGCAACGGACGAATTTGGGGATGCACTTTTCAGTCAGGTTCGCAAGCAGTTCCCGGACGCCCGTGTAATTGTGTTCACCGGATATGCCAGCGTGGAGTTGCTTCAAGATGCCATGCAAGGCAGTGGACAATTTCCGATACGAACAAGTAATCCGATCGATAGAATAACTGTTCTTACAAAGGATCAGTCCCTCGAGTTCAGAACCCACGTACAAGTCTTTCGTGCACTCCTTCAAGAATTGGATGACATCGAACTCCAAAATGACAAGAACGGGAATCCTATTGGGGTGCTGGACCAACGAGCCCTACGCCGAGTTGCCTATGAGTACGAGGCCGTTTCGCTTACTCCAACATGCTTGGCAGGTGGTCTGACCGGCGCCGCCGTCTGGAGGTGCGAACTTCATACTCCAGCAGGTCGTGCGGCTAACGTAGTCGTCAAGACGGTTGATAAGTTACCCAGGTTGGGCGGATTACAGGACCTTCTCCCCCTCCAGAATGCTGCCACTACTCGAGCAACCATCTCAGGACTCGTTGCGGGTAAATCAATCAGCATCCTGCAGTTGGCAGGGGACACTGTTCATCCTATCTCGGACCTGATTGCCACGGATGTGCCGAGAGCGTGCACTCTGCTTGAGCAGGTGATTGGGGCACTAAATAACGTCAGCGAACGGCGGGAGACTCTAAGACTCGATGCTCTGGTTGCCCCCGTCATTAGCTGGCAAAAGTTGTCCGAACTGTTAGAAGCCCACGGTGTCGCTCTCCCAGCCCCATCCATTCAGGCAAGCACGAACATGGGGATGCGACACGGTGATTTGCATGCTTCGAATGTCATGGTCGATGGACAGGCTGCCGTCCTGATCGACTTTGATAACAGCGGCTTCGGGAGTGGTCTTATCGATCCTGTGACACTGCTAGTATCCTCGCTGGTCCACCCTGATTCACCAATCAGGGGGTCAGGTTGGCCGCCGGTGGTCGAAATCTCGAATACCTTTGGAACGGCCGATTTTGGAAGATCACACGGATCAAGCCAATGGTTTGCCGCAATTCAGAACTGGATGGGCGCGAAGAAACAAAGCGACCGCGAGTTCTGGGGGATCGTTCTCGCCTACAGCGCACGCCAACTGAAGTACAAGGACGTCATAAATGACGAAGAAGTTTTGTCCAGGGTGGTCGCCATCTCAAGCAGGGCCTCGGCTGCTCTTAGATTCAGTTAAAAGTAACGGAGATAGCGCCCAAGGTTGGCACCAAAGCGTGTGAGAAAGATGAAATCTAAACCTCCGCCGCGGGAGCCGCGAACTGGGCCTCGTACAGCCGCGCATAAGCCCCGCCCGCTGCCAGCAGGGAAGCGTGCGTCCCCTGCTCCACGATCTGGCCGGCCTCCATCACCAGAATGAGGTCGGCGTCGCGGATGGTGGACAGGCGGTGTGCAATCACGAAGGACGTCCGGTCGGAGCGCAGCGCACTCATCGCCTTCTGCACCAGCACCTCGGTCCGGGTGTCCACCGAGGACGTTGCCTCGTCCAAAATCAACACCGACGGTCGGGCCAGGAACGCCCGGGCAATGGTGAGTAGCTGCTTCTCACCGGCGGATACGTTGGAGCCTTCGTCGTCCAGCACGGTGTCGTACCCCTCGGGCAGCGAGTGCACGAACCTGTCCACGTAGGTCGCCCGCGCCGCCTCCAGCACCTCCTCTGAAGAAGCCCCAGGCCGTCCATAAGCGATGTTGTCCCGGATGGTCCCGCCGAACAGCCACGTATCCTGCAGCACCATGCCCAGCCGCGAGCGCAGCTCGCGCCGCGGCACCGAGGTGATGTCCACGCCGTCTAGCGTTATCCGCCCCGCGTCCAGTTCATAGAACCGCATCATCAGGTTGACCAGCGTGGTCTTCCCCGCCCCGGTGGGACCCACAATCGCCACCGTCTGGCCAGGCTCCGCCACCAGGGACAACCCGGACATCAGCGGCTTCTCCGGCGAGTACGAGAAGGACACTTCCTCGAACACCAGCCGCCCCCGCCCGAACACCGGCCCGTCAGAGTCCGCCGGCTCCACGGATTCCTCCTCCTCGTCCAGCAGCTCAAACACCCGCTCGGCCGAGGCAACCCCGGACTGCAGCAGGTTGGCCATGGACCCCAGCTGCGCCAGCGGCTGCGTGAACTGCCGCGAGTACTGGATGAACGCCTGCACGTCACCCAACTGCATCGCCCCGGACGCCACCTGCAGGCCGCCCACCACGGCGATCCCCACGTACACCAGGTTCCCGATGAACGTCATGGCCGGCATGATCAGCCCGGAAATGAACTGCGCCCCGAAGCTCGCCTCATACAGCTCCTGGTTCTTCTGCCGGAACTGCTCCCCCACCTCGCGCTGCCGGCCGAAGACCTTCACCAGCGCATGCCCGGTGTACGTCTCCTCGATCTGCCCGTTCAGCTGCCCCGTGTTCTTCCACTGCGCCACAAACAGCTTCTGCGAACGCTTGGCGATCAGCGCCGTGATCCCCAGCGTCAGCGGGATGGTCACCAGCGCGATCAGCGCCAGCGTGGGCGAAAGGATGAACATCATCACCAGCACGCCCACCACGGACAGCACGGACGTCACCGCCTGGGAGATGGACTGCTGCAGGCTCTGCGAAATGTTGTCCACATCGTTGGTGACCCGGCTCAGCAGCTCACCGCGCTGGATGGAATCGAAGTACTTGAGCGGCAGCCGGTTGATCTTCGCCTCGATCTCCTCGCGCAGCCCGAACACCGTCCGCTGCACCACCCCGTTCAGCACATACGCCTGCCCCCACATGAACGCCGACGCCAGCACATACAGCACCAGCGCCCACGTCAGCACGCTCCCCAGCGCCGCGAAGTCGATCCCGGCGCCGGGCGTCAGCGTCATGGCGCTGAGCATGTCCGCCTTCTGGTTGTCCCCCGCCGCGCGCAGCTGCGCAATCAGCTGCTCCTGCGTCACGCCCGCCGGCAGCTCCTTGGACACCACGCCGGAGAAGATCAGGTTGGTGCCCTCACCCAGCAGCCGCGGCCCGATCACCTGCAGCACCACGCCCGCCACGGCCATCAGCAGCACCAGGGTGAGCCAGGCACGTTCCGGCCGCAGCGTCCCCAGCAGCCGCTTGGCGGACGCGCCGAAGTTCATCGCCTTCTCCGCCGGAACGTTCATCCCGCCGAACGGCCCGCCACGTCCGGGTCCGCCGGCCGGACGCGGGATACGTACGACGTCGGCGTCCGCGGTTTTGGTGCCGGCCGCGGCCTTGGTGCCGGGTGCCGACGCGGGTTCGGGGCTCATGCCGTCTCCTCCGCCGCGGGCCGGAAGAACACGCGCCGGCTTACTGCCTGCCGCAACGGGCGCGGCGGCAGGTGTTCAAGAAACAGTCTCCAGAGCATGCCGGCTCCAACCTGACTCGAAGCTCACGGGAAGTGATGCGAAGGTCAGTTTACGTCCGGAGGCTGGGAATCACCGGGCAGATTCGCCACAGGAAATGCCCCTCTCAATAGGCTTTGACCCGCTGCTCCACGATGAGGTGGATCAGTGCGAAGACACCGTCCTCATCGATGGCCGCCAACGCCGCGTCCAGGGCGGCCGGAACGTCCCGGTCCTCGGTAACGGTGATCCCAAAACCGCCGAAGGCCCGGGCCATCAGGCCGAAATCCGGATTCTTCAGCTGCGTCCCGGAAACGCGGGCCGGGTAGTGCCGCTCCTGGTGGGTGCGGATGGTGCCGTACTCCTGGTTGTCCATCACGATCACCAGCGGCGTGGCCCCGTACTGCGCCGCGGTAGCCAGTTCCTGCCCGTTCATGAGGAACTCGCCGTCCCCGGCAACGGTGACCACCCGGCGTCGGGGTTCAGCCAGCGAAGCCGCGATGGCCGAGGGGACCGAATAGCCCATGGAACCGTTGCGGGCACTGATCATGGAGGCGTAGCGGCGGGTGGGGAAATAGCGGTGCGCCCAGTTGGTATGCTCCCCCGCACCGAAGGTGACCATCGAATCTTCGGGCAGCCTGGGCACCAGGTTCGCCATCAGGGTGTCCATCCTCGCCTGCCCCGCTGCCGGTTCCGCCGGGGGCAGCGCGGCGAACCGTTCCTGCTCGCCACGCATCCGGGCTGTCCACGCTTTCCACTCGTCCTTCACGGGCAGGTCGATGCCCGCAAGGTCGCGGACAAACGCGTCAGGCTTGGCCAGGATCTGCCGCGAAACGGCCCCCGAACGTCCCCGGAGTGAGGGGTCCACCGTGACCAGGAAGTTCTTCTTGTTCCAGTCCTGCCGGCAGAGGAACCCGTCCGTAATCACGTCGCCCGGCACCGTCCCCACAAACACCAGCAGGTCGGTTTCCTCCAGCAGGTCGTAAGTGGGCCGGGGGCGCCCGTAGCCGATCGGTCCCACATAGGAGGGGGAATCGAAGGAAACCGTGCCCTGCGTCCGCCATTCCGCTGCTGCCGGGATGTGATGCCGTTCCAGCCATCCGGTCAGCTGGTCCGCCGCCTCCTGCGTCCAGTCGTTGCCGCCGGTGACAAACAGCGGCTTGCGGGACTCTCCCAGCGCAGCCTGCAGGGCAGCGGCATCGGTGCTGCTCATCCCGCCGGCCGCCACCGGAATGACGGGGTGGACCGCCGGGTCGATCTGCTGCCGGATGATGTCTTCCGGCAGGCCCACCACCACCGGGCCCGGACGCCCGCTCATGGCCGCGAACATCGCCTCAGCCACGATCTCGGACGCCCGTTCCGGGTGGTCCAGCACCATGACACGTTTGGCGCCGGTATCAAACCAGGCCTTGATGTCGAACTCCTGGAACGCCTCACGGTCACGGTGCGCGAACGGGATCAGGCCCACGAACAGCAGCATCGGGGTTGAATCCTGCCACGCGGTGTGCAGCCCCACATGCGCGTTGGCCGCCCCCGGCCCCCGGGTCACCATGGCCACCCCGGGACGCTGCTGCATTTTCCCGTCCGCCTCCGCCATGTACGCCGCGCCGCCTTCATGCCGGCAGACGATGGTTTCAATTTTCGAGTGGTGCAGGCCGTCCAGCACATCAAGGAAGCTCTCGCCGGGAACCACGTAGGTGCGTTCCACCCCGTGGGCCAGCAGCGAATCAACAATCACGTGCCCGGCGGATTTCCGCGCCGGGCGTGGGTCGGCAGTGGAAGGAACGACGGCGGCGGGCCGGGTGTGGGATGCGGTCAGGGTTGCTTCGGTTTCCGTTGTCATGGGCTTTCTTTGGCTGTGCGGACAGGTTTGGCGGTGTCAGGTTTGGCGTTCGTGTGGCCGGGTCTACCTGAACGTTTCCGCCGGTGGATTGGCTACCACGGGTGCGGTGCCGGTGTGGCCTTCGCGGGTTTCGGCGATTTCGTGGATGCGTTTGCGGCAGGCGTACCAGCCGAAGACCATGAGGACTGAGGCGATGGCTGTGACCATCATGGTCAGTGGTGAGTCGATG
>NZ_LMOI01000006.1 GCF_001423525.1 Arthrobacter sp. Leaf137
CAGCCTTCGCCCGGCGCCGGACACCATGGCCCGCCTGACCGCGCTGCTGCCCGTCGCCCAGGGTGTCGCCGCCTACGCGGCCCTCACCAAAGAAGCCGACACCCTCCGCKCCTCCGGGGACGGACGGTCCAAGGGCCAGATCATGGCCGACACCCTCGTCGAACGGGCCACCGGGACCCCCGGCGGGATCAACGGGATTCAGGTCCAGCTCGTCATGACCGACCGCACCCTCCTCCAGGCCGACACCGAACCCGCCAGACTGACCGGCTACGGCATCGTNGGGACGGCCGATCGAAGGGCCAGATCATGGCCGACCCCCTCGTCGAGCGGGCCACCGGGACCCCGGGCGGGATCAACGGGATTCAGGTCCAGCTCGTCATGACCGACCGCACCCTCCTCCAGGCCGACACCGAACCCGCCAGACTGACCGGCTACGGCATCGTCCCCGCCCAATGGGCCCGCGAACTGATCACCGCAGACCAGCCCGGGTCCGGGATGCCGGTCTGGGTCCGGCGGCTCTACACCGCCCCCGGCAGCGGGGAGCTCGTCGGTTTGGACGCCAAGGCCAGGATGAGGTCCTGGGCATCATCCTGGGCCTCNAATGGGCCCGCGAACTGATCACCGCAGACCAGCCCGGGTCCGGGATGCCGGTCTGGGTCCGGCGGCTCTACACCGCCCCCGGCAGCGGGGAGCTCGTCGGCTTGGACGCCAAGGCCCGGCTCTTCCCGGCAGGACTCAAACGCTTCCTCCAGATCCGCGACGACACCTGCCGCACCCCGTACTGCGACGCACCCATCCGCCACCACGACCACATCRCCCCCTGGCACCACGGCGGCGGCACCACAGCCTCCAACGGCCAAGGACTCTGCGAAGCCTGCAACCACACCAAAGAAAGCCCCGGCTGGAGTTCAACACNCCCCCTGGCACCACGGCGGCGGCACCACAGCCTCCAACGGCCAAGGACTCTGCGAAGCCTGCAACCACACCAAAGAAAGCCCCGGCTGGAGTTCAACACCCGTCCCAGTACCCTCAACGGCGCCGCTGCCGGACCCCACACGCTTCCCTGACGGACCACCAAGGGTCAGACACGTCACGCGCCACACCGTAAAACTCCGAACCCCCACCGGCCACACCTACTACTCCACCGCTCCACCACTCCCTGGAACCCTTAGTCCGAAACACTCGACCCACGTCCCACGCCGGGCAGTCCTCCCTGGCGCGGGCACGAAACAACAGCGCCGCCGTCGTCCTACTTTGCCCACGCGCCAGATACTGCATCGCCGGGCACAGCACCGTATGTCATCCTCTTCCGGACCTGAGGCGGCAGCCTCTGCCATGGCCGCAGCCGCACGCGACACCGTGGAGGTGCTCGGCATGGCCGGACCAACGCCTGCCGGGTGAGGGCAGGGTTCAAGCGGCCAGGCCTGCGTTCTACCGCTTGGGAGCGGGGGTGGGTGTCGGACTCGGCCCGATCATTGACTGGGGAGGCCCAGGGAATGGCGCAGCGGGATACAGCGGAACCGCCTTCAGCATGTAGTTTGCCCACTGCGGGCCGGCGATCATGTACCCGTCGAGGCGGGGATAGAACGTTCCGTTGATGGTGACGTTTTGGCCGGCACGTTTCTGCCCCTCAAGTGCGTCCCCGAAAAAGGACGCCGTGGCCAGGCCGCTGGTGTACCCCACAATCCAGGTGGCGCCGTTGTTGTTCGAGGTGCCGGTCTTGGCAGCCGTGGGCCACTTGTCGTGAACCTTCGGCTGGATCCAGAAGCCGGAACCCCTCACCAACACGTCCTGAAGGACGCTGTTGACGCCGCGTGCCACATCCGGCTTCACGGCGTCCCTGCACTCGGTTGTTTGGGCGGGAAGCTTTCCGCCCGTAGCGTCCTTGATGTCCAGAAGGGCGATGGGGTTGCAGTAGCGGCCGTCGTTGGCGAAGGTGGCGAAGGCGTTGGCCAGGTGGAGGGGCGCCACGCCGGTAGCTCCCAGCAGGTTGCCCAGCTGGTGCATGTTGATGGGTGTCCCATCCAGGCCGCTGTGCAGGCCCACTGCGTCAACCATCTTTTGGATGCCGCAGAAATCCAGCTGCGCGGCCGACGCGAAGGTGGCCGTATTGATCGAGTTGTAGAGGCCGTAATTGATGGGCATCTTCCGGTAGAAGCCCTCCTCCGAATTCTGCAGGTCATCGGCCGCACCCAGTTCGGGGTTGTTTTGCGCTGTGCTGTAGGCGCCCAGCACCTTGCCGCAGGTGGAGCGCCACGGGAACCCGAGCGGATAAACGCGCCGTGAAGCATCAATCTCTGTGGTCAGGGACTTGCCCTCGTTGAGCCACTCCGCGAAAGTAAATGGCTTCATGGTGGATCCGGTCTGGAAACCACCCGCCCCATTCAGGTCATTCCCCTGCGGATCCCGGGCATCAACGTTGAAGTTCAGCTGCGTGTCGAACTTGCCCGGGTCTGGCAGGAACACGGTGTTCTGCGCCATGGCCAGGATCTTGCCCGTTCCCGGTTGTACCGTGACCAGGGCTGCACCCCACTTGTCCGGATTGGCGCCCGCTGTGCCATCCACCTGGGCCTGTGCCGCCGCCTGCAGCCTGCTGTCCAAGGTGGTGACGATCGTAAGACCACCCCGGTACAGCTTGCGCTCGCGCTCGATTTGGTTGGGCCCGAAGGCCGGGTTGTTGAGGATGAGGTGGGAGATGTAGTCGCAGAAGTAGGGGGCCATGGCGGCATTGGCGCAGCCTTGCCGTTCCGGCGTGATCTTGAGTTCCACCGGCGTGGCTTGTGCTTCGTCATGCTGGGCCTGGGTGATTTTCTTCAGGCGGAGCATTTCGTCAAGGACCTGGTTGCGGCGGGCCAGCGAGTTCTCTGGGTTGATGGCCGGGTTGTAGAAGGTGGGGCTGTTGACCAGGCCGGCCAAGAGGGCGGCCTGCGGCAGCGTGAGGTCTTTTGCGGTGGTGCCGAAGAAGTAGCGTGCCGCGGCCTCAACGCCATAGGCATCGCTGTTGAAGAAGACGATGTTCAGGTACCCCTCAAGGATCTGGTCCTTGCTGTACTTCTTTTCCAGGGCGATGGCCAGCCTCATCTCCCGCAACTTGTCGCCCATGTCTTTCTGGCCGCTCAGGACCACTTCGTCAGGCCGGTCCTGGGACAGCCGGGCCTCATTGACCACATTGGTGACGTACTGCTGCGTGATCGTGGATGCGCCCTGCTGGTCCCCTTTCGTCACGTTGGCGATTACCGCCCGGAGGATGCCCTGGGGGTCGATTCCCGCGTGCTCGTAGAACCTGCTGTCCTCAATGGAGATGATGGCGTCCTTGATGTACGGCGACATCTGGTCCAGTGGAATCCGCACACGGTTCTCGGCGTAGAACGTCGCGATCGGCTGGCCGTCGGAGGTGAGTACCCTGGTGGATTGCGACGGCGGCTGGACCGTCAGCTCTTTGGGCAGGCCCTCGAAGAAGCCGATCGAATTGCTTACTCCGATCCCGGCTGCCGCAACTGCCGGGACAACCAGGCTGGCCACCAGCACGCCACACATTGCACTGGCTGCGAGGAACCCCACGAACCGTCCCAGGGCGGCGCCGAAACCGCTTCTGCGCTTCTTCTTCTTCGCCATCTGTCAGCCCTCAAGCTTGGAGGTGCGTCCAGCCTACGCCGCTCGGATGGGCTGATCTAGAACTTCGAAGGTCAGGATACGATCACAAAAAACACTTGTCCGGCGATACTTAACGACATATCGTTAAGTATCGCCGAAGAGATCGGCGTAAATATGAGAATCGAAGGGTGGATGCCATCATGAGAGGCATTTCTGACGAAAAATTCCCCGGTCCAGAGTTCGCAAAGGGCCGGTTTGAACGAGGCAGGGGACGCCGGGGACCGCATGGTCACCGCGGCGGGGGCGGGTTCGGCCCAGGTTTTGGTCCCGGGTTCGGTCCTGGTTTCGGGGCTGGCTTTGGCCCGGGTTTCGGTCCGGGATTCGGGCGTGGGGGGCGGCGGGCAAGCCGTGGCGACGTTCGCGCCGCCATCCTCTCGCTCCTGGCAGAGTCACCGTCGAATGGTTACGGGCTGATCAAGACCATCGCTGAAAAGACCGAGGGAGCCTGGCGACCAAGCCCGGGCTCCATCTACCCCACACTCCAGCAACTGGTGGACGAGGGGCTGATCGAGGCCATGAGTGAAGGCCGTGGCACCGAGTTCTCACTCACCGAGGCCGGCCGGGAGTACGTGGCCGGGCACGCGGAGGAGATGGACAGTGCATGGAGCGCCGTCCCGGAAGGATCGGACCGCGAGTTCCACCACAGCATCGGCAAGCTGATGGGCGTTATCCATCAGTTCCGCAGCGGTGTCACGGAGGAACAACGGACCGCAGCCATCGAGAAGCTGGACGAAACCCGGCGGGCGCTCTACAAGATCCTGGCGGACTAGTGGCGGGGCTGCCGGAGCACGGGCGGCCGTCAGGCGAAAGTATCTTCCTTTGCCTGGCGGTCCGAGCCCGGGGTGTCTGAATCCTGGCGGTCTGAACCCTCGGCGGCCTGGTGGCCTGCGGATTGTCCGCCGGCCGGAATGTGGCCGAATACTGCCCGCAACGGGTTGAACCCGGCGCCCACCTCGTTGAATGCGTAGGCGCTCTCGGCGTGCTCGGACAGGTCCACGCCGGCCGTCTCGGCCTCGTGGCTGACCCGGAAGCCGATGGTCTTGTTGATGGCACGGCCGATCACAAGGGTGCCCAGCCCTGAGACCAGCAGCGTGATGAATACTGCCGCCGTCTGGGCAATGAGCTGCTGCACGCCGCCGCCGTAGAAAAGACCCCCGCCCTGGCCGTCTGCCGGCAGGGCAATAAACCCGAGCGCCAAGGTGCCGATGAGTCCGGCGCCGAGGTGGACGCCCACAACGTCCAGCGAGTCATCGAGCCCGAAGCGGTACTTGAGGTCAACGAAGATGGCGCACGCAGCACCTGCCACCAGGCCCAGGCCGATTGCGGCCACCGGGCTGATGTTGGCGCAGGAAGGCGTGATCGCCACGAGGCCGGCCACCACGCCGGAGGCGGCCCCCAGGGACGTGGGGTGGCCGTGGCGGATCTTCTCTGTCACCAGCCAGCTGAGCATGGCTGCGGCAGGTGTTACCAGGGTGTTGATCCAGATAAGGCCGGCCTGTTCGGCGCTGCTCGCCGCACCGCCGTTGAATCCGAACCAGCCAAACCACAGCAGGGCCGCACCAAGCATGATGAAAGGGAGGTTGTGCGGGCGGTGGTTGGGGTCCTTGGCGAAGCCGTGGCGCTGGCCCACGATGACGGCGAGCACCAGCGCGGCCGTGCCGGAGCTGATTTCCACCACGGCGCCACCCGCGAAGTCGATGACCTGGCCGAAGATGGCCGTCACTGCACCGCCTGCGCTCATCAGTCCGCCGCCCCAGATCATGTAGGCGAGGGGGCAGTAGATCAGGGTGATCCATACCGGCACGAACACGGCCCAGGCGCTGAACTTGGCGCGGTCTGCGATAGCGCCGCTGATCAGGGCCACGGTGATGATGGCGAAGGTTGCGCTGTAGCCGGCTTTAATCAGGTCAGGGGAGCCCATCAGGTTCTGCAGCCCGAAATTGGTGAACGGGTTGCCGAAGATGCCCAGGAACCCGTCGCCGGTGGTCATTGAGTAGCCCCACAGAACCCAGACAACGCCGACGATGCCCGCGGAGATGAAGCTCATCATGATCATGTTCAGCGCGGCCTTGGCGCGGGTCATGCCGCCGTAGAAGAGACCGAGCCCGGGGGTCATCAGCAATACCATCGCTGCCGAGATAAGCAGCCAGACGTGTTGGGCAGAGATCTCCACCGGTGGTCCCTTCGCATGAGATTCAACGGGGCGATGTGCCACCCCGGCTTTTCCCCCGGGGTCTATTTTTCGGTGCCTGTGTTTCAACCGATGCTGCGGAAAGTTGCCATTGCGTTACGCAAAACGCGTCTGCGTGAAGTTCGCGTGTCGGCAATGTTTCGGTCATGTAAACGCACTCCCACCGGCACGGCCCAGCCAGCCGTCGCCTGGCCTGCCGGGCCCGCAGCCAAAGGTAACGCAGGGGAATCCCAAGGTGAGCTCCCGCCGTCGTGCCTCCAGAGGCCAAGGTTTCCTGCCCGTGAACGGCAACTCACCGCCGTGGGACGCTTCTGCGTGCCGTAGCGTGGCACCATGCCGCCGCTGACGAACCTTGGAACGGGCATGGCTGCGTTCACCGTCACCCCTGCTCCCGGCGTCGAGCTGAAGTGCTATGACCCGGGTGGCGACGGGCCTGCCGTGGTGATGCTGCACGGCCTGGCGGGGAGCGCCCGCGAATTCTTCCCGACGGCGGCCGCCCTCCCCGAGTACCGTGCCATTCCCGTGGATCTCCGCGGCCATGGGGGCAGCACCCGCGTCCCTCCCGGCGTTGCGCGGTCGGATTATGTTTCGGATGTTGTCAGCGTCATCGAGCACGTTGGTGGACCGGTGGTTTTGGTTGGCCAGTCAATGGGGGCGCACACGGCCATGCTCGTCGCGGCGGAGCGTCCCGACCTGGTGGGAGGCCTGGTCCTCCTGGAGTGCGGCGCGGCCGGCGGAGACCCGGACGGTCACCGGGCCATTGGGGAGTACTTCAGGTCCTGGCCGACGCCGTTCAGCAGCCGGGGAGCGGCGCGCAGCTTCCTGGGGGATGGCCCGTTGGCCCGTGCCTGGGCCGAAGACCTCGAGGAACGGTCGGACGGCTTCTGGCCGAGGTTCGATCCGGAAATCATGGAGGAAGCGGCGGCCGGGCTGGCCGCGTCCCGCTGGAAGGAATGGCATGCAGTCCAGGCGCCGGCTTTGGTGGTCTACGGCGGCCGGGGGATGTTCACCCCGGACGCCAAGGACGCTTTCGTGCAGCAGGGTCACCGGGTTTCCCGGGTTGACCTGCCCGAAGCGTCGCATGACGCCCATCTGGATGCCTTCGACGACTGGGTGCGTGCCCTCCGCGGTTTCCTGGACCGCGAAGGGCTTTGACGGGGACGGGCCTGCCCCTAGAACTGGCGGGCGTTGGCCAGTACGGGCAGCTTCGTGCGTACATCCTCAACGACGGCGGCATCGACGTCCACGACGGCGAGTTCCGGCTTTCCGCCCAACGTGACCAGGGCACTGCCCAGCGGGGAGATGACGGCACTGTGGCCGATCCCGGTGGGGGCGCTGCCGGCGGGCCCGGCACCGATGGTTTCGGGGTCGCCCTGGCCGCAGGCCACCACGAACGTGGTGCTGTCCAGCGCCCTGGCGCGCACCAGGAGGTCCCACTGCTCTGCTTTACCTTCGCCGGCACCCCAGGACGCGCAGACGATGTTCACCTGCGCCCCGGAGCGGGCATTGGCCGTGAAGAGTGCCGGGAAACGGACGTCGTAGCAGGTGGCCAGGCCGAAGACCGTCCCGTTGAGCTCAAACGTCACTGGGCTCTGGCCGGCGTCGACCGTCTTGGACTCGGTGAAACCGAACGCATCAAACAGGTGCACCTTGTCGTAGGAGGTGTCCAGGCCGGGGCCGGTGACCAGGAGGGTGTTGCGGACGCGGCCGTCCTTCCCCGGCGTGAACATCCCGGCCACGATCGCAATGTCCAGTTCAGTGGCGATGGCGCGGACCTTGTCCGCCCACGGCCCGTCCAGCGGCTCGGCGATATCGGTCAGCGAATGTCCGAAGGCACGCATGGCGGCTTCGGGAAAAACCACCAAGTCCGCGCCGGCCGCCTTGGCCTGCGTGGCGTAGTCCCGGATGAGCTCCAGGTTGGCTGCCGTATCGGCGCCGCTGATGATTTGGGCGACTGCGAGACGCATCGATGAACTCCGATCTGTTGTATCCATCATGCACGCCCTGGCCCCGGGCTACTGCTTGTAACCCTCCACCTCGCTGACGGGACGGGTCTCGGCTTCATCCGGGTTCTCGCCGGAGTCCTTTTTCGCGCGGCGCTGCCGCAGCAGGTCCCAGCACTGGTCCAGGCTGATCTCCACCTGGCGCAGCCTGGCGTGGTCCGGTGCCTGGCCGTCCCCTGGCCCCTCCCGAAGTGAATGCTCCTCGTCCACGAGGGCCTGGATACGCGTCAGGATGTCTTCGTCGTTCATGCTTTCCCCTTCGTCCGGACCGGTCTCCTCAGCGTACGGAGTCTGTGCAGATGCCACCAGCCCCCGGGCGGTACCATCAAGGTCATGCCCGATGTGCTCGATATGGCAGGACCAATCCTGGAAATGCTGACGTGGATGTGCCTGCCCGTTGGCTTGCTGCTGCTGTTTTACGTGGGCTTCCAGCGCCGCTTCGTGCACCCCTGGGACGTGGCCGAGGCCGTGGTGTACTCGGACAAAACCGGCGTGGGATTCAGGTGGCTGGACCGTAAGCACCAGGTGCACAATGCCCCCATGTCGCCCCATGACATCAGGGACCTGGAAGTGGGCGGGACCCTGCCCATCTACTACCATCCCAAGCGCCCCACGCAGTGGCAGATCACTCCGCCTGAGGAAGCCGGGAAGACAGCCTCGGTGCTGGGGCGGGTGCTGACGGCCATTGGTTCCGTGGCGCTGCTGGCAGGCTTCGTCCTCCCCATGTTCTAGCCGGCGGCATCCGGCACTACCCGGCGAGCACCACGCCGATCCCCAGGACTCCCAGGGCGATGCCCGTGAAAGCCGTCCAGATCACCGCCGTGATGTCTGCGTCGACGTGTTCGCGGGAGACGCCGTGCGACTTGGCGCCGTAGCGCCTGCGCTGCGTGAGGTAGATGGCCAGGGCAGCCCCGGCGGACACCGCGAACAGCAGCAGGATGGAAAGCCCGTGGTGCGGCAGCCAACGCAGGAAAAGCGCGCTCGCCGTCACCAGGGCCAGCATGGTGCGGCCCCAGGCCAGCGAGGTGCGCTCCGGCTGCAGGCCCGGATCTCCGTGGGTATCTCCCGCTGGAACGGACGGTGCCACAGGAGTCAGCGCCAGAGGACAAAAACGAGGACGACGGCGGCCGCCACCGCGCCTGCCCCGGCCAGCAGGGGCACAATGAGCGGCAGGGGGAGGGGCGCCTTATGCCGCATGCTGCGTTCCACGCGGAGCCACCTCAGCGCGGCGCCGGCGCTGAGCAGCATGCCCAGCAGGAGCAGCACGATGGCCAAACCCTTGCGGACAGGTTCCAGGAACAGGTCCGAGGTGAACGCCTCGATGGCGATGCCGCCGGCCAGCAGGGCCAGGGAGGTGCGGATCCAGGCGAGGAACGTTCGTTCGTTGGCGAGGGTGAACCTGGGGTCCGGTTCCTCGCCGCCGGGCAGCAGCCGTTCGGCGATCTTGCCGCGCGACGGCGGTGCGGCGTCTCCGGGTGCTTGCTGGCTGTTGGTCACGGTGCCAGTTTAGCGGCGGCTCATCCGGCGCTTCGCGGGGCAAACATGATTACTGCCACCCCCAGCAGGCAGATGACGGAGCCCGCCACGTCCCACCGGTCGGGCCGGAAACCGTCGAACATCATCCCCCAGGCGAGGGATCCGGCAACGAACACCCCGCCGTAGGCCGCCAGGATCCGGCCGAAGTGGGCGTCCGGCTGGAGGGTGGCCACGAAGCCGTAGGCACCCAGGGCGATCACACCAAGTCCCGCCCACCACCAGTCCTTGCCTTCCCGGACCGCCTGCCACACCAGCCAGGCTCCACCGATTTCTGCCACGGCAGCCAGAGCAAACAGCACGATGGTCTTGAGGACGCTGACAGCTTCTTCCGGGATACCCACCCGGCCATCATGCCAGCCGGGAATGCCGGCAACGCGGGAATGCCACCGGGCAGCCGGAGGTTGGGGCAGGTATGGAGCGCATAGGATTCCTTTCTTTCGGCCACTGGGGACCCGGCCAGGGCTCCCGCACCAGGACCGCGGGCGAGGCGCTGGTTCAGGGCATCGAATTAGCCGTAGCCGCCGAGGAACTCGGTGTGGACGGTGCCTTCTTCCGGGTCCATCACTTTGCCCGCCAGCAGGCCTCGCCGTTTCCGCTCCTTGCCGCCATCGCCGCACGCACCCGCCGGATAGAGATCGGTACCGGTGTCATTGACATGCGTTATGAGAACCCGCTCTACATGGCGGAGGAAGCGGCAGCCACTGACCTGATCAGCGGGGGCAGGCTTCAGCTCGGCATCAGCCGCGGATCACCCGAGCCGGCCCGCCAGGGTGCGTCAGCTTTCGGCTACGTGCCCCGGGAGGGCGAAACCGACGCAGACATGGCACGCCGCCACACCGAGCTGTTCCGGAAGGCGGTTACGGGGGCAGGAGTGGCTGAAGCCGACCCCCGGTATGCCGGTGGTGCCACCGGCCTCCTGCCCGTGCAGCCGCAGTCGCCCGGACTGGGGGAGCGGATCTGGTGGGGAGCCGGCACCCGCAAAACGGCTGTTTGGGCGGCGGAGCTCGGAATGAACCTGATGAGTTCCACCCTGCTCACCGAGGACACCGGCGTGCCTTTCCATGAACTCCAGGCGGAACAGATCCAGCTGTTCCGGGATACCTGGCAGGCGGCCGGTCACTCCCACCAGCCAAGGATCTCCGTCAGCCGCAGCGTGCTGCCTATCGTGGATGACGAGGACCGCCGCTATTTCGCCGGCAGTGCCCTCCGCGACGGCCGGGACCAGGTGGGCATCATTGACGGATTTACGGCGAGGTTCGGAAAAAGCTATGTAGGCGAGCCCGACCGGCTCGCGGAGGAACTGGCTGCGGATACCGCTGTCCAGGCCGCCGACACCCTTCTCCTGACAGTCCCAAATCAACTGGGAGTCGAGTTCAACGCGAAACTCCTGGGGAACGTGGCACGCTACATCGCTCCGTCCCAGGGCTGGAATCCGTTTAGCCAGTGACCGGGTGGGAACTATCTCCGTGACCCAGCCGTTACTCTTAAGGTGCGGCTTGGGGGCTTAGCGCCCAAACCACAGTGACTGTACGACGGTCATATGACGGAGAGAGAGAAATATGGCTCGCGCCGCCTTAGGCTTGACTGCATGATCAGGCTACGACAGCTGGCCCAAGCGGCTTCGGTGCTTACCACGCCCTTGGCTCCCGAAGATATCCTTGCCCTTTTCAACCCCGTCTTTTCCGCCCGGCAACTCCGCGGCGTCGTCACCCGGGTTGTCCAGGAAACCGCCCAGTCGGCCACCATCTTCTTCCGCCCCGGGCGGGGCTGGCAGTCGCACCTGGCCGGTCAGTGGGCCCGCATCGGCGTCGAGCTGGACGGCGTCCGGCACTGGCGCTCCTACTCCCTCAGCGCCGCCGCCGGCAAGGACCCTGCCATCACCGTGACGGACGTTGGAGCGGTGTCCGGCACCCTGGTGCGCACCACCCGCCCCGGCGACGTGTTGTTCCTTGCCCCGCCGCAGGGCGACTTCGTCCTGCCCGAGCACCCCAGGCCGCTGCTGATGGTTACCGCCGGCAGCGGCATCACTCCGGTGATGTCCATGATCCGTACGCTGGTGCCGCGCCGCCCGGATGCCGACGTCGTACTCGTCCATTCCGCCCGCACGCCCGGGGACAGCCTGTTCCGCGAGGAACTTGCCGAACTTGCGGACCAGTTCCCCAACTTCCGCCTCGCCCACTGGTTCACCGGCGAGCAGGGCCGGATGGACTTCTCCAACACCAACCAGCTGGACGAGATCTGTCCCGACTGGAAGGACCGTGCCGCCTACGCCTGCGGCCCGGACAGCTTCCTGGACGACGCCGAAGCCCTATGGAACCGCGCCGCCCTCACCACCGCCGCGCCCGGCACCGACATTGCGGTGGCCGGCAGCGCGGGCAACCTCATGATCGAACGGTTCAACACCACCTTTGCCGCGGGTGTGGGGCACGACGGCGGCCTGGTCACCTTCGAAGCCTCGGACCGCGAGGTGCAGGCCGACGGTGACACCCCCATCCTGGACGTCGGAGAGGACGCCGGGGTGCTGATGCCCAGCGGCTGCCGGATGGGCATCTGCCACAGCTGCCTCACCCCGCTCCTGTCCGGCCAGGTCCGCGACCTCCGAACCGGGGAAATCCACGGCGATCCCGGCCAACTGATCCAAACGTGTGTCTCGGCAGCCGCCGGACCCGTCAACCTCGAACTCTGAGGAGCAGAATAATGTCTGTCATCTCACCCGCTAAGGCCGCCTCCACCGGAGGGGCGAACGCCGGCAGCTCAAGGACGCGCCCCGGCAAGCTTGCCGAGTCCGGCAGCCCCACCGTACGGCCCCCTGCGGCCGCCCACCTGACGGACGAGCAGGTGGCGGAGCTGGGCCGCGAGCTCGATGCCATCCGCGACGAGGTCCTCGCCAAGCGCGGCGCGGAAGACGCCGCCTACATCCGCCGGGTGATCAAGGTCCAGCGCGGCCTGGAAATCTCCGGCCGCGCCGCCCTGCTGGTTGGCAAGAACAAGGCTGCCTGGGTTGCCGGCACCACCCTGCTGAGCCTGGCCAAGATCCTGGAAAACATGGAGATCGGGCACAACGTGCTGCACGGCCAGTGGGACTGGATGCGGGACCCGGACATCCACTCCACCACCTGGGAGTGGGACTTTGTCACTCCCTCGCGCTCGTGGCAGCACACCCACAACGACCTGCACCACCGCTGGACCAACGTGGTGGGCAAGGACAATGACGTCGGATACAACCTCCTGCGGATGGACGAACAGCAGCCGTGGAAGCCGATGAACCTTGGCAACCCGCTGTACAACGCCATCCTGGCACCCCTCTTCGAGTGGGGCATCGCCATCTACGACCTCGAACTGACAGAGTTCAAGGAAGGCAAGAAGTCCAAGGAAGCGCTGCACAAGGACCTCAAAGCCCTGGGCAAGAAGGTGATCACGCAGTTCACCAAGGACTACGCCGCGACTCCCGCCGTTGCCATGCTGACCGGCTCCGGAAAGCAGGCGCTCTACGGGACGCTGACCGCCAACGCAGTGCGGAACGTCTGGGCCCATGCAGTGATCTTCTGCGGCCACTTCCCTGAAGGCACGGACACCTTCACGGAGGAAATGGCGGAAGGCGAGACCCGCGGCGACTGGTACATCCGCCAGATGATCGGCTCGGCCAACATCTCCGGATCGAAATTCATGCACATCATGACCGGTAACCTTTCGCACCAGATCGAGCACCACCTTTTCCCGGACCTGCCCTCCAACCGGTACGCCGAGGTTGCACCCAAGGTCCGTGAGATCTGCCAGCGCTACGGTTTGAAGTACACCACCGGTCCGCTGCTGAAGCAGGTCGGGTCCACCTGGGGCAAGATCTTCAAGCTGGCACTGCCGGGCAAGACCGCCAAGGCCTGACCACAGCACCGCCGCCGGCTCTAGGCGCGCCTGCCGGGTGACAGGACCATGTCATCCAGCTTCGGCAGGGCGTGCCTGAGCCGGTGGTCCGCCTGGTCCAGCACATCCTGGGCCGAAGACAGGCTGCCGTCCTCCACCAGCACGATGGCGGTGCCCTGCAGGCGGTGACCGCTCCAGCGCAGCTGCAGGCGCTGCACCCCAAGAACTCCCGGGGTGCCTTCCAGTGCCTCGGCGGCACGGGACACCAGGTCAGGTTCAATGCCGTCCATGAGCCGGCGGCCGATACTGCGGACAGTTCCCCACAGCAGCACCATGATCGCTATTGAAATCAGCAGGCCGACGACGGGATCCGCCAGCGGGAAACCCACTATCACGCCAACGGCGCCCAGCACCACGGCCAGGGACGTGAAGCCGTCCGTCCTGGCATGGACGCCGTCGGCCACCAACGCGGCGGACCCGATTCTGCGGCCTACCCGGATGCGGTAGATGGCCACAGCCTCGTTTCCGGCGAAGCCGATCAGCCCGGCCGCCATCACCCAGCCCAGGTTCTGGAGCGGCTGCGGATGGATCAGCCGGTCCACGGACTGCCAGCCTGCCACCACTGCCGAGAGGGCCACCACCCCCACGATGAAGAGCCCGGCCAGGTCCTCCGCCCGCCCAAACCCGAACGTGTAGCGGCGGGAGGCCGCCTTCCGGCCCAGGATGAAAGCGATCCACAGCGGCACCGCCGTCAGGGCATCGGAAAAGTTGTGGATGGTGTCCGCGAGCAGCGCCACGGAACTGCTGAACAGCACCACCATGAACTGCAGCACGGTAGTACCCAGCAGCACGAACAGGCTGATTTTCAGTGCACGGATCCCCTCGGTGCTGGCCTCCATAGCGTCGTCGATCGAATCCGCGGAGTCGTGCGTGTGGGGGACGAACAGCTCCATCAGCCAGCCTTTGAAGCCGCTGTGGTGATGGTGGCCGTGGTCATGGCTGTGCCCGTGGTTGTGCCCGTGGCTGTGGCCGTGCCCGTCGTGGGTGTGCCGGGCCGCCTGCTGGCCGGGTCCAGTCATGAGGCGTGCCCCTCTCCGCCCTGGCCCGGCAGTCGGTGGTGGGCCGGTTCGCCACCCAATGCGTGCTCCGCCTGGAAGATGGCGTCGGCCACGAGCTGCCGGGCATGCTCGTTCTCCAGCCGGTACAGCACCCGGGTCCCGTCCTGGCGGGTAGAGACCATGCGGGCCAGCCGCATTTTCGCCAGATGCTGCGAGACGGCGGCAGGGGACTTGCCCACCACGTCAGCCAGCGCACCCACGGCCATTTCGCCGTCGCGCAGCGCGAGGATGATCCGTACCCGCGTGGCGTCGGCCAGCATGGAAAAGACCTCCACGGCCAGCTCCACGTATTGGCTGTCCGTTGCCAGCGCGCATCTGTTCGTATCTGCATTCATGCGCATATAGTGTCACATCAGGGGCAGGCGCCGCACTATGCTGTCGGGGCGCCGCCGTCGGATAATGGATCGCAC
The DNA here is from genome assembly GCF_001423525.1 of Arthrobacter sp. Leaf137. Lineage (GTDB taxonomy): Bacteria > Actinomycetota > Actinomycetes > Actinomycetales > Micrococcaceae > Arthrobacter. The sequence continues at coordinate 14,774 of NZ_LMOI01000006.1, forward strand.
AGCTGCGCCGCCTTTGGAGGAAAGATGAAATTCGTGGGAGCCCTCATCGTCATCTGGCTGGTCATCGGCGGCGTGGCCGCCTGGCAGCGGGGCTATTTCGGCGGAGCCCCCGGGTCCTGCGCAGAAGCAGGCACCGTCGCGGTGACCATCGGCGCAGGGCCGCTGAACTACATGGGCGTCAATCCGCAGATCACCTGTGAGCTGCCACAGCCGTCCCAGTAGGCGGACAGGGCCGCCCCGCGGCTGCAGGAGAACGGCCGGACCGGTCCTAGAGTAGGGACTGCGCAGGTATTGGCATGCCGCCTGCCTGCTCCGATCAGTCTCGAAAGGAATTCGCCACGATGGCTTTCATTACCGTTGGAACTGAAAACAGCACCGACATCGAGCTCTACTACGAGGACCACGGCTCCGGCCAGCCGGTGGTGCTGATCCACGGCTACCCACTGGACGGTGCGTCCTGGGAACGGCAGGCCACGGCCCTCCTGGCTGCCGGCTACCGGGTGATCACCTACGACCGGCGCGGCTTCGGGAAGTCCAGCAAGACCACCGAAGGCTACGACTACGACACGTTCGCGGCGGACCTCAATACCCTGCTGACCACGCTGGACCTCAGCAACACCGTCCTTGTGGGGTTCTCCATGGGCACGGGCGAGGTGGCACGCTACCTGGGCACCTATGGTTCGGAGCGCATTGCCAAGGCAGCCTTCCTGGGGTCCCTGGAACCGTACCTGCTCAAGACCGATGACAACCCCGGCGGTGTGCCGCAGGAGGTCTTCGACGGGCTTGAGGAAGCCGTCACCGCGGACCGGTATGCGTTCTTCACCGAGTTCTTCAAGAACTTCTACAACTCGGACACGTTCCTGGGCACACCCCGCCTCAGCCAGGAGGCCGTCACCGCCAGCTGGAACGTGGCCGCAGGCTCCGGTGCCACTGCGTCCGTGGCCGCGCAGGCCACCTGGATTACGGACTTCCGCCAGGACATTCCCAAGATCGACGTTCCTGCGCTGATCGTGCACGGCACCGCGGACAACATACTCCCCATCGACTCCACCGGGAGGCTGTTCGCCAAGGCACTGCCGGAAGCGGAGTACGTGGAAATCGAAGGGGCGCCGCATGGCCTGCTCCTGACCCACGCCGCGGAGGTCAACGAAGCCCTGCTCGGCTTCCTGGCCAAGTAGGGCTGTCTGGCCAGCTGCGTTAAAAACATCCGGCGACGGCGGGAAACCGCCGTCGCTGGATGAGCAGGATCTGATGGGGCAACGTCGGTGCGGGTGGGGAAGTGAACCAGGGGCTACCGGCGGAAGCCGCCGCCTCCGCTGCCGGGGCCCTGCTCCGCCGTGTACTCGCCGGCGGTGACGGTATCAACCTGCGTGGCGCCGTCGAGCGAGCCCTCACCCAGGCCCGCACTCACCGTTGCCGTGCCCCCGGTGTAGACGATGTATTCGGTGCCCGCGGTGATTGCCGCTGAGGAGAAGACCAGTGAGGCAGCGGCCTTGGTGGTGACGAACGCTGCCACCACGGTTCCGGACGGGTCGGCGATCTGGATGACGGTGCCGGCCGGGACGGACGAGCCGAGCGTCACCTGCACGCCGGACTGGGTGGAGGACGCCCCGGGGGTGACCGCCATGCCCGCGCTGCCGGCAGCGGCTACGGTTCCGCCGGTCACGGCGAGTTCGCCGTTGACGTCGAGGGCACCGTTCCCGTCGTTCGTGGGGCCGTTCACCACCACGGTGCCGCCGGAAATGGTGGCGTTGCCGTTGGAGTCGAGGCCGTCGCCCTGCGCATTGATGGTCAGCAGGCCGCCACTGATGTCCACGGTGTAGTCGCCCACCTCCATGCTGCCGCCGCCCATGCTGCCGCCTGCTCCTGCACCGGAGGAGGCCGTGCTGCTGCCGCCCGAGGCGTTCACGCCGTCGTCGTTGGAGGTGATGTTGGCGGTTCCACCGGACACCACGATGTGTTGGGCCTCCAGGCCCTCCTCGGATTCCTTGACGGTGGTGTCGCCGGCGGCGATGGTGAGGGTGTTGAAGGCCTTGACGCCGTCGTCGCCGGCCGTCACGGCCAGAGTGCCGCCATTGACCAGAACCCAGCCGCGGCCCTCGTCCTCCTCGTTGTCGGACTTGAAGCCGTCATCGGCCGCGGTGACCTGGTAGGCGCCGTCCAGCAGCACCGCGTAGTCCTTGCCCACAATGCCGTCGTCTGCCGCGTCCACGGTGACGGTGCCGCCGGCCAGGACCAGCCCGTCCTTGCTGGAAATGCCGTCGTTGTAGTTGCCGTCCACGGCAAGGGTGCCCGGGCCGGCGATGGTGAGGTCGGCCTTGGAGTAGAGGGCGGCGTTGGGGGCGTCCGTTCCCTGGTCGGCGTAGGTGGCGGAGTCGCTGATCGAGTTGTTGGTGCCGTCCGCCAGGTAGACGATCGCCTCGTCCGCGCTTTCCACCACGAAGGAAGACCCCGTGGAGTTGGCCAGGGTGGCGCCGTCCAGGATGACGCGGACGGTGTCCTCCTCGCCGGCGGCCACCACGATCTTGCCGTCGGTGAGCGACCCGCTGAGGCGGTAGGTGCCCGCGGCACTGATGGTGACCGTGTCACCGTCCACCGAGACGCCGGATGACGACCCGGATGCCACGGAGCTGGCGCCGTCCGCCAGGGTCACGGCTACCTCGGAGGCCGTATCCCAAGTGAGGTCGTCGCCGTCGAAGTGGGTGTCCTGGGCAAGCGTGTCCAGCGACACCGCCGTGGTGGTGCCGGCCGAGCCGGACGACGCCGAGCCGGAAGAGACCGAGCTGGAGGACCCGGTGCTGGAGGTTCCGGTGACACCGGTGGGGGCCGTGCCGGTTACGGAGCAGCCGGCCAGGCCGATGGCGGCTGCCATGGCGGCAACGGAGAGGTAAGTGCGGAGGCTTTTCATGGAGTGTCCTTGGGTGGGGGGAGAGCGGATGGGTAAGGCATGCAGGATGGTCTGCCGGGCAGCGTGCTGTTGGCCGGGCGGCCAATCTGGCAGCGGTTGGAGGGCGCCCTTTCAGGCGGCAGGGCGGAGGGGGAGGCTGCGGGACAGCGTGCGGTTCCAGCGGTTGGCGGGAAGTTCGGGCCGGAGGGCGGCCATCCCGGTGGCGAACTTGGAGATCCGGGACGGCCTGACGCCGGCCGCCCACAGATGCCGGTCCAGTGGCCCGGCGGTGGAGCCGGACTTGGTTTCGAGGATGACGGCGTTGTCCAGGACCCACGGCTCCCGGCCCGGCCGCTGCCATGTCACACCGGTATCGATGGTGGCGCGGCTTCCCGACTCCTGGAGGTAGAAGGTGGTGCGGTGGTACCGGGTTTCGAGGACGGGTTCCAGGGGTCCGGCGGGGATTGACCCCACCGCGGCGGCCAGGGTGTCCCGGACGTACTCCAGCCCCTCGGCCGTTAGCCGCGAACGGTCTTCTGGCAGGTACGGAATGCGTTCCTTGACGGTGGCTTCCCGTGCGCCTTCGGTCTTGACTTCCAGGAAGCTGATGGCGCTGTCCACGTAGGTCCGCGTGCGGATCTTGTAGCGGCGGCGCCGGCCGTGGGCTGCCAGCAGGTAGCTGTCCAGGGCGGCGGTGTCGAAGTAGACGGAGTCGTAGGCGAAGCTGCGGGCTCCATCCATTTCCAGGACCCGCATGTCCGAGCCGAAGGTGGCCAGCAGGTGCCGCGCGGTCCCGGCGGCCAGCACATATTTCCGGTCCACGCGGGTCTGGAGTGCGGCCTCCGCGTTCAGTTCATCCAGGCCCACGGAGGGGAAGAGATGGAGATTCCCGACGGCGGCGCCCGCGGGGTTCATCGCACGCCTGCCTGGACGTGGCCGGGAAGCTGCTCCGGGCTGGGGATGTACTCAGCGGCCGGGATGGTGCCCGCTGTGGCCGGCGCCGTAGTCGTAAATCCCGTCAGGGTTCCCGGGACTGAAGTGGCGGCGTAGGCGGCGGGGGAGTAGGCGTAACGGACGTCCACGATGGTCTTGTCATTGACCAGGTCCAGCTGCTGGATGGTGGCGGAGTGGACCTTGCCGTGCAGCACTTCCTCCAGCCGGGCGAACAGCTCGCCGTCCTCGGCAATGGCCCGGTCCAGGATGACGGTCTGATGGCGGTGCGCCGGCAGGACCTTGGGGTGGTCGCCCACGAACATCACCAGCAGGATCAGGGCCATCAGCGAAACGGTCAGCCATAGCGGCTCGATCCCGAGCCCGGCAATCAGGCCCAGGGCCAGTGCCGAGAAGTAGTAGGCCACCTCGTGCTGGGCCAGCTCGGTGGAGCGGAGCCTGATGATGGACAAGACGCCGAACAGTCCCAGCCCCAGTCCCAGGCCGGCCGCGGAACCGGACAATGCGGTGGCGACGGCCAGGACCCCCACGTTCATGCCGAGGTAGGAGACCACCAGGTCGCGCCGGCGGTGGCGGCGGAGGTAGAGGGCGAAGGTGAGGATGCTGATGGCTGCCAGGTCGGCGAGGATGAAAATGAGGTTCATGGGATTCTCCGGGATGTTTTTCGGTGGGCTGCTTCATACGATGCCCGGCCATACTGTGCAGGTGCTGTGACGGAACCTAGCCGGATATATGAGCTTTGGATGGGGGTTTGCCGGCAGCATTTCCGGCCGCTCCGCTTGCGGGTTCCACGGCGGGCAGCCGGTCTTGCTTCCGGGCGAAAAGCCAGCGCTGCTGCACTGAGAAGCTGATGGCGAGCAGCATGATTTCGGCCAGGACCTTGGCAGCCAGGGCCGGTACGGCGATCGCTTCAAGGGCCCAGATCAGCGCGACGTTGGCGGCGAGGAGCACCGCCACCAGGCTGAAATAACGGAGCCCCGCGGACCGGGCCGGCCGTTGCCTGCCGTGCTCGAACACCACGTGCCGGTTTACCAGGAAGTTCACCGCGGAACTCACCGCCCGGGCCCCCAGCACGGCCAGGAGCAACGAATCCACCAGCACCGTGAGCAGCAGGAACACCGTTGTGTCCACCAGGAACGCCGCAAAGGACGAGCCGAGGAACTTCAGGAGCGGGGCATAGATGCGCAAGGAGTCTGCCAGCGGGCGGAAGTGGGAACCGGAGTTGTGGTCCAGGTACACGGTGGAGATCTCAAGGGACTGGATGGAGTAGCCGGCGTTCTTCGCTTCCAGCAACAGGTTCAGCTCGTACTCGTACCGGTCGCCGCGGACCGACCTGAGCCACGGGAGCATGGCCGCCGGGTAACCGCGGAGCCCGGTTTGGGTGTCCGCAATGCGCTCGCCGGTGGCAAGGGTGAACAGCGCCCGGGTGGCCGTGTTGCCGAGGCGGCTGCGGGCAGGCACATCGCCCCTGAAGCTCCTGCTGCCGAGCACCATGGTTGCTGCGCCGCGGGGATCGTTGGTATTCCCGTGGACCTTTTCGGCCACGCGGAGGATGTCCGTCACCGTGTGCTGGCCGTCGCTGTCGGCACAGACCACATCATGGCCCGGCAGGTTGTCCGCAATGAAGCCGAAGCCGGCCTTCAAGGCGAACCCTTTCCCCCGGTTGCGTGCGTAGCTGAGGACGTGGCACCCCAGTGCCCTGACGTCGTCGAACACGTCCTTGTAGGCGGGGCCGCTGCCGTCATCAACCACCACGACGGCGGTCCACGGCTCGGCGGTGCGGATCCGGCGGATCAGGGCGGGCAAGTGGTGGTCCGGTTCGTAGGCCGGGATCAGGATGATCATGGCCGCCTACCCGGCGATGTAGAGGATGTCGGAAGTGCCGCGTTCCTTGTTCTCACCCAGCGGGTTGTTGACCAGCCCGCCGTTGAAGTACATGGTGGAGGAGCCGCCGCCGTCGATGTTGTACGCGGTGGTGGCGCCCAGGCCCTGCATGATTTCGGCCAGGCCGGTCATGGTGACGCCGGCGCTGTAGCCCGGGCTGCGGCCATCCACCACCACGAATACCAGGTGGTTCTCATCGATGATGCCGACGGCGGTGCGCGGCTGCTCGCCCTGGATGGAGTGGTTGCCGAAGTTGGTGTCCACCTCCACGTCCTCAATTCCGGAAGCCACCTCACCGTTGTCCAGGAGGGACGGGCCGAAGGAGAGGGTGTTCCAGACGCCGTCCGCCACCAGCTGTTCAGCCGTGGTGCTGGTTTCGTCGTAGACCTTGACCGTGCCGTCGCGGTAGAAGGCGAGGCCCTGGCGGGCCCCTTCATCGCGGAACACCACGCCGTTGCGGATCACGATGCCGGTGTCCCGGAACCCGTAGTAATCGCCGTTGATGGCGAAGATGGCGTTGTTCGCCTCGGCGATGGCGGAGGTGTTTTCGGTGATGTTCTCGCCGAAACTGTCGTTGGCGAACGCGGACTGCAGCGCGGTGGCGTCATCGAGCACGACGTCGGCAACGTAATACGTGACGGTGCTGTCGCCGCTGCCCGTGGTCACCGTGGAAATGCTGATGTTGGACGAATCCGACGTGTAGGACGTGTCCGTGGTGACCGCTTCGGTGCCGGTGCCGGATCCGTCGCTGGACGCCGTGGTGGTGCCGGACTGGGCAGTGCCGCTTTGGGCGGTCCCGGCCTGGCTGGCCTCGTACGCGGAGACGTCCGAGATCTCCACATGCTGCACCACGAACCGGTCCAGCGCCCAGGCGGTGGCGCCGCCGGCGGACAGCGTGAGGGCTACGGCCCCGGCGATGACGGCTCGCCTGACGCGGCCTGGTTTACGTTTGGTGGTCTGCTGGAATGTCATGCCCCATTTCTATGGAGGCAAGTTAGCAGAAGGATTTGCCGTTGATGTGATTGGCCTGTGAAATTTGGGGGGCGTCGACACTCTGCGCGGCCGGGGCAGACACGGCGGGGCATAGCCGGTTGGCCAGGTCCTTGAGTTCCTTTGGGTGGAAGGGCTTGGTGAGGTAGGCGGCAGCTCCCGAAGCCATCCCGGCCAGGACATCGTCCTCCTCGGAGCGAGCCGTCAGGAACAGCAGCGGCGCCTTGCTCAGCGCCCGGACGGCCCGCGCCACTACGTGGCCGTCCATGTCCGGCAGGCCCAGGTCCAGCGTTACCAGGGACACCGCCGGATCGGCAGCGGCGGCAATGCCCTCGGCACCGCTCGCCACTGCCCTCACCTCGAATCCCGCGCGCGTCAGGACCACGGTGATGAGACCGCGGATATCGTCGTTGTCCTCCACCACAAGGCAGACACGTTGTTGTTCCATTGAAGCCCCCCAGGCCAAAGATGGCATCAGTCTAGCGTGGCGGGCCTAACCGTCGTAGTGAGTCTTCGCCGGCCCCTGGCCCAGGGAGTTGACAACCGCGCTGGCCACCTCGTGGAGTTTGGCATTGCGGGTGCTGGAGGCGGTCTTGAGGATATCGAAGGCGTCCTGCTGGCTGCACCGGTTCTGCGCCATGATGATGCCCACGGCCATGTCGATGACGGTCCGGGATTCGAGGGTGGCGCGCAGGTTCGCCGCAGTCTCGCTGTAGTGGGCGAAGCGCACTGCCAGGCGGAGGGCCAGTGAGGTCTGGCCGACGAAATCCTCGGCAAACTTGAGCGCCCGGCCCTCGAACCGGTGCGGGCGCCGTGAATACAGGAGCAGGGCGGCCCTGGTTTCGCCCTCCAGCCGGAACGGCAGTGCAAGCACCGAACGGATGCCCTGGCCGAGGACGGCCCCGGCATATTCCGGCCAGCTGCCGTCGTTTTCCAGGTCCGGCACATGCACTGTCACCTTCTCCATGGACGCCGTCAGGCTGGGCGTCTCCGGGTACTGGTGCTCGAGGAGGCCGAGTGACGCGGCTTCCGGGCCGCTGCTGGCCACGGTTGCGGCCTTGCGCTGCCGCAACAACGTGATGGCGCACAGAATTTCATCGCCGGGTTCGGAAAGGTTGCGCGCGGACACCCGCGCCAGTTCATTAAGGAAGTCCTCAACGTCGGAGCTGCTGAGGACCAGCTCGTGCAGGTGTTCAGTGATGGATGTATCGGTTTTTGCTGTTGACTCGCTGGCCACGATTCTCTGGTGCCATTCGCTCAGGTCAAAACGAGCCAGGCAACATTCACGCCGGCCGGCGGAAAGCCGGAAGGGGTTCAGGTCGCTGGATCGACGAACTTTCCAACGGCCTGCTGCTAAACCGATATTCAGAAGTATATACATGGCTTCGCAGGCCAAAGTGTCATGTTTCCGCACCTCCACCACTGGCGGACGCGGGGTGTTCCCGGCAGAATGAAGCGGTCGCTGCGGCTGCGGTGGCAACCGGACGCCAACGGACACTTCGCCGGAGGGACGCGAACATGACCAGACTGCTTATCATCGGTCCGCCGGGTTCGGGCAAAGGGACGCAGGCCGACCACCTTGCCCGCCACTTCAACGTTCCGGCCGTCTCCACCGGGGACATTTTCCGCAGCAATGTGAGCAGGGAAACGGAACTTGGCCGCCAGGCCGCGGGATATCTCGACGGCGGCAGTTTCGTCCCGGACCACCTCACCAACGCGCTCATCAGGGACCGGCTGCAGGACACGGACGTCCGTTCGGGCTTCCTGCTGGACGGCTATCCCCGCACGGCGCCGCAGGTGGCGGAGCTGGACAGCATGCTGGCTGAGCAGGGCCGGGCGCTGGATGCCGTCATCGAACTGCTGGCCCCCGACGCCGAACTGGAGCAGCGCATGCACCGGCGGGCACAGGAGCAGGGCCGCTCGGATGACACCGAGGAGGTCTTCCGCCGCAGGCTGGAGCTCTATCACACGGAAACGCATGAAGTAGTCTCGGCCTATGCGGGCCGCGGACTGTTGGTGTCCGTAGACGGCACCGGAGATCCCGGAGAGATTACCGCCCTGGCGATCGCCGCCGTCGAGAAATTCCTGGCCTCTTTCCACCCCCGCACCTGACCGGCCCACCAGAAAAGGACACCACCATGAAGATTGCCGTCACCGGCGGAAACGGAAAACTTGGCCGGCATGTGGTCCGCCGCCTCACGGACGACGGCCACCAGGTCCTGACACTGGACCGTGCCGGAACACGGAGCCCCGGGCTCTTGGTGGTGGACCTGCGCAATTACGGCCAGGTGCTCGACGCCCTGTTGGGGGTGGATGACCGCCACGACGGGTTCGACGCCGTGGTGCACCTTGGTGCCATACCGGCGCCGGGCATCCTTCCGGACGCCGCCACGTTCGAGAACAACATGCTCTCCACCTACAACGTATTCCAGGCCGCGCGCCGCGCCGGGATCAAGAAGGTGGTGTACGCCTCCAGCGAGACGGTGCTGGGACTGCCGTTCGACGTCGACCCGCCCTACATTCCCGTGGACGAGGAATACCCGGCCCGGCCCGAAAGCACGTACTCCCTGGTCAAGAAGCTGGAGGAGCAGATGGCCGTGGAAATGACGCGCTGGGACTCCGACCTCAGCATCGTGGGACTGCGGTTCTCGAACGTCATGGACGTGGCCGATTACGAACGCTTCCCTTCCTTCGACTCCGACGCGATGCTGCGCAAGTGGAACCTCTGGGGCTACATCGACGGACGCGACGGCGCGCAGGCTGTAGTGAAAGCGCTCGAGAACGGAAAACCGGGGTTCGAAGCGTTCATCATCGCCAACGCGGACACCGTCATGAGCCGATCCAGCGCCAGCCTCGCCGCGGAGGTCTTCCCCGCCGTCAAGGTCACCAAGGAACTCGGCGAGCACGAAACCATGCTCTCCATCGACAAGGCGCGGCGGCTCCTCGGCTTCGAGCCCAAACACAGCTGGCGGGATCACGAGGGATAATCTTCACCCTAGGCAATACTTACCGGGCACTGACCCACGCGGCAAGGATGGACACCACGGTGGCACAGCACGAAACAGCAGGCTCCGGAACGTCCCCCACAACGGCCGGCAGGAACAACGGACGCTGGCGGGCCTTCCACGACAAGTTCGTGGTGGAGGAACGCTTTTTGGAACCGGCGGACCGCCGCGGCCTCTACCGCGCCTCGGTCATCCTGGGTGTGGTTGGCCTGGCACTGTTCATCGCCACGCTGGTCAGCGTGGTGCAGGCGGACGGTCTGTCCGCGGCAGACGCCCCGGTCCGCGACTGGCTGCTGACAGGGCGGTCCGGCGCGCTCACGGCCGTCATGATCTTCCTCGCCGTGGTCTTCGGTCCCATCGCCTTGCCCATCATCGTTCTGGTAGTGATCGTGGTGTGGGGATTCAAGGCGAAGCACGCCTGGCGCCCCATCCTGCTGGCCTCGGCCATGCTCAGTGGCGTCATCATCTCGCAGATCATCCTCCACATCGTCCAGCGGTCCCGCCCGCCCGTGGACCAGATGCTCTTTGGAATCGACCACACCTTTTCCTTCCCGTCCGGCCACGTCCTGGGCGCGTGCGACTTCCTGCTGGTGGGCACCTTCCTCATCTTTTCGCGCCGCAGGAACACCCGGGCCGCCGTGTTCGGGTTCGTCGGTGCCGGCGTCGGCATCGTGCTGGCGTCGGTGAGCAGGCTGTACCTGGGCTACCACTGGCTGACCGACACCCTCGCCTCGTTTTCGCTCTCGCTGCTGATCCTGGGCGGCGTGATCGCCCTGGATACCTGGCGGACGGCTAGGGTCCCGGGCGAGCGGGTCACCGGGGAGCTGTCCAAGGCGGAAACCCCTCGCGACTGAGGCTGGTCAGCCGGACGGCCGCTGCCGGGCGCGCTTCAGGGCGCTGTGCAGTTTCAGGTTCGCAGCTTCGAGTTCCAGCACCATGGCCACTCCGGCGAGATTGAGGCCCTGTTCCAGCAGCTCACCTATCCGCAGCAGCACCGCGATGTCATCCTCGCTGTACTGCCGCGTACCGCCGGAGGTCCGGGCCGGCGTCAGCAGGCCCCTGGTCTCGTAGAGGCGGATGTTCTGCTGGCCCGTTCCGGTCAGCCGGGCAGCTACCGAAATGGCGTAAACCGCAGTGGATCCGGGCCGCGCGGGAGGCGGGACCTGCGGTTCTGCCATGCATCCTCCAAGCACTCGGTGCGGTCTTGCTTCAGTTTCTCACGGGTGCTATAAAAAATCTATATCCGCCACCATAGAAGATGCACAGTAGGAAGAAGACTCGAAACCCCTGTCCCGCACCACTAAGCTGCAAGGAGTGGGCGATGATGGCACGTCCTCCCGACTACTACGCCATCCTGAACGTGCCGCCCGACGCCGGCCGTCTGGACATTGCGCGGGCCTACCGCGGCCTCATGCGCGCCCACCATCCCGACGTCGGGCCGGCGGATTCCGTCCAGGGCACGCCAGGCGACGAGCTGCTGCGGATCATGGACGCATACGGGGTGCTGCGCGACCCGGCCCGGCGGGCGGCCTATGACCGGCAGCGGACTTTATCGACAGACAGGACTGCATCGACGGGCCAGCCCCTGTCCACAGCCAGGCCCGTTGCTGTCCGGAAGGTACCCGGCAACGGCGGAGCCTCCGGAGACATCATCCGGGTCACCCCCGTGCGCTGGGAAAGCGGGCCCTGGGCCTGACTCCGGGCGAGCGGGGGAGGTATCTGACGCATTGGCAACATCACACACAACGAGGAAGGAGAGAGCCGCATGAGCGAGTGGCGGCGTTACGATTCACACCTGATCCCGGCGTTCCATGAGCGCTTTGAACAGCGGTGGGGCAAAGGAACGGCACCCTTCCTGGATCCTGAAGCCCATGAGGAGCCGGTGCCGCGGGCGCAGTGGATCAACCCGTCAACCGGCGCAGCCCTTGCCGTAGTGCCGGTGTGGACGGTGGATGAAAGGCAACAGCGGTCCTTCGGCGTTTTCTACCTCCCGCCTGCGGGTGACATCTGGGTCCTCAGGCCGGGTTACACGGCCTACCTTGAACCTGCCGACGGCGAACCGGAGCACCTGGTCACCCTGCGCAATGATGCGTTCCGGAAGGCCGTGGCCCACGCCAAGGAGTTCCTCTTCGGCTCCCAATAGCCGTCCGCAGCAGGCTCGCTGACGGGCACCGCAGCAGTTGCTCGTCAGGGGGCTTCCGCTGTGCCATCCTGAGACGTACTTATCCGCCGATCACCACGAAGGCCGCCAGATGCACATCTCCGCCAAGGACCTCGCAGCAATCATTCCCCCGGGGTTCACGCTCGGCGTCGCCACCGCGGCCATCCAGATTGAGGGGGCCCTGGACGAGGACGGCCGCGGTCCCGCAGGCTGGGATGTTTTCGCCGCCAAGCCCGGTGCGATCGTGGACAGCCACAGCCCTGCGGTGGCCACGGACCACTACCACCGGATGCCGCAGGACGTTGCCCTCATGAAGCAGCTGGGGGTGGACTCCTACCGGTTCTCCTTTGCCTGGCCGAGGATCCAGCCCACCGGCAGCGGGCCCGCCAACAGCGCAGGCCTCGCGTTCTACGACCGTCTCCTCGACGAGTTGCTGGCCAACGGAATCTCCCCGATGGCCACCATCTACCACTGGGACACGCCGCTGGCGCTGGACGAGGCAGGCGGCTGGATGAACCGTGACACCGCGTACCGGCTGGGGGAGTATGCCGCAATCCTCGCGGAGAAGTTCGGCGACCGGGTTGCGCGGTGGGTCACCATCAACGAACCGGCCACCGTCACCACCAACGGCTACACGCTGGGCTTGCACTCGCCGGGCAAGGAGCTGATGCTGGGTGCCTTCCCCACTGTGCACCACCAGCTGCTGGGCCACGGACTTGCCGTGCAGGCACTGCGTGCCGCCAAGGTCCCCGGCGAAATCGGGATGACCAATGTCTACTCACCCATGGTCCCCAACTCCATCAATCCGCTGGATAAGATCAGCGCCGGCCTCATGGACCTCGCCCAGAACCGGCTGTACGCGGATCCCGTCCTCTCCGGAAAATATCCGGACCTCATCAGGGCAGCGAAGTTCTTCTCCTCCTTCGAACATCCGGAGGAGGACATGAAACTGATCTCCCAGCCACTGGATTTCTACGGGCTCAACTACTACATGCCCACCAAGGTGGCCGTTGGCCCCGGCGGCGGGGCGGTCCCTGCCAGCATGGCCGAAGCCATGGGCAGCGACCTGAGCGCGGCAGGCAATGGCGGCACACCGTTCCACGTGGAAACCTGGCCCGAAGCGGACATCACGTCCTACGGGTGGCCCGTGAAGCCCGAGTACATGGGGGTGGCGCTGAAGGAAATGGCCGAGCGATATCCCAACCTCCCGCCCGTCATCCTCACCGAGGGCGGTGCCAGTTTCGAGGACATCATCGTCCGGGACAAATCCACCAACACCCGGTTCATTCCGGATGAGCGGCGGCTGAAGTACCTCTCGGACCACCTCGAGGCGGCGCTGCGCGCCACCGCTCCCGGCGGCGAAGCGGAGTCCGTGGACCTGCGCGGCTACTACGTCTGGTCACTGCTGGACAATTTCGAGTGGTCCGCGGGCTTCAAGCAGCCGTTCGGGCTGTTGCATGTGGACTTCGAGACCCTTGAGCGCACACCCAAGGCGTCCTACTTCTGGCTGCAGGAACTCATTGAAGAGCGTGACCTGTTCCAGGCTGCAAGTGCGGCAATCGCCCAGGCCGTCATCCCGGAGGACGCCGCCTAGGGTCACGTTTCAGGTGGAGCGGGATCCTAGAGCAGGTCCAGCATGCCCAGCTGCTTGGCCATGCCGGCTCCGTCAGGGGAGTAGATCCACGGCACCTTGGACGCGGTATGGTCCCCGTCCTCGGAGTGGCCGCCGGCAAAAACCGATTCGCTGACGGACAGCTGGCGGATGGCGATGGCCGCCACTTTGTCCGGGTTCTCCGATGCGAAGCCGGAGTAGATGGCTTCGTCGTGCTGGCCGTTGTCCCCGATGAGGAGCCAGCGCATGTCCGGGAACTCCTTGCTGAGCCTTTCCAGGTTGCGGTGTTTGTGGTCCTGGCCGCTGCGGAACCAGCGGTCCTGCGTCAGGCCCCAGTCCGTCAGCAGCAGCGGCCCCGACGGGTACATGTTGCGGCCCAGGAACCTCGCCAGGGTAGGCGCAGCGTTCCACGGCCCGGTGGAGAGGTAAATGACGGGGGCATCGGGGTGTTCGATGGTCAGCCGGTCCAGCAGTACGGCCATCCCCGGCGTTGCCATGCGGGCCCGCTCACTGAGGACGAACGTGTTCCACAGGGCCAGGAACGGGCGGGGCAGTGCCGTCACCATCACGGTGTCATCGATATCGGACACGATGCCGAACTTCACGTCAGGGGCGATGACGTGGATCAGTGCTTCTGCCGGCTCGGTACCCTCGGCCTGCAGTGTCGCCGTGTGCCAGCCCGGCGACAGCTGGACGTCCACCTCGGTGTCCACCAGGCCGCCGCGGTCAGCCTGTACGCGGGTGACAACATCACCGATGGTGATTTCGACGTCGGCGAACTGCAGCGGCACGCCGGTAAAGGCGCGCCAGCCGCGGACGTTCTGGGTAGCGTTCTTGGCCTCCTGCTCGGCCTTGCTGCCGGGAAGCGGCTTCTGCGTCATCAGCACGCGGCCCAGGACCCGGACACGGCTGGTGGATCCGTAGCCCTGGTAGGCAATGGTCCGGGGCACGAAGTCCCAACGCCTGGCGAGCCGGATCCGGAAGCTGTTGAACCCGTCGGAGATGCGGTGGGCCAAGCGGAAGGCCTGGTTCCCGCCAAGCTCGGGCCGGCGCTCCGGAATCTTTCCCGGACGCCCGGAAGCGGGCTGGGTTGCGGGCTGGGTCGGGTTCTGCGGCGCCGGGTCCATGGTTCCACTCTGCCACAGGCGGCGGCCCGTGTGGCGGCGTGCGGGAGACGGCAGCACAGTATGACGTCAGGCGCCCAGGATGGCGCGCAGGGTCCGGGCGTTGCGCACCGCGTGCCCGCCGCCGTCGTTATTGAAATAGGCGTACACGTCCAACCCCTCCGCTGCCCAGCCGCGGATCCTGTCCGCCCACCAGTGCAGGTCATCGTCCGAATAGGAGCCGGCGTAGAGGTGCTGGTGGTCAGGCCCGTGCAGCCGGACATAGGTGAACGGGGCCGTGGTCTGGAGCAGGCACGGCAGATTGGCTCCGCTCATGATGCAGTAGGCGGCGCCGTGCCGCTCGAGGATCGCCAGGACTTCCGGGCAGTCCCAGGTGGGATGGCGGAATTCCACGGTGACCCGGATCCATTCCGGCAACGCGGCCAGGAAGTAGTCCAGCCGGGCATCGTCCCGTTCCAGTTGAGGCGGCAGCTGCACCAGGAGCACCGCCCGTTTGTCCCCGAGTTCGTGCCAGCAACGGGCAATCCGGTCCACCCAGACTTCGGGCTGGTACAGCTTCCGCGCGTGTGTGAGGCCACGCGGAGCCTTGACGGACATGCTGAAGCCCGGGGGCAGCCTGCGGTTCCAGCCGGCAAACGTGGTGTCCCGGGGCCAGCGGTAGAAGCTGGCGTTCAGCTCCACGGTGCTGAACTGCGCGACATAGTGTCCCAGCCGGTCCTTCGCCGGCAGGCCTGGCGGGTACAGGACGTTCTCCCAATGGTCATAGCTCCAGCCGGAGGTGCCGATATGGACTGCCACCACTGCAGGCTACACCGGCACTTCGCAAATGTGCCCGGAACAGGGAGCGCGTTTGTGGCAGGGTAAGGTCATGGCGCGAATCGAAGATTATGCGGTGGTAGGCGACCTTCAGACCGGGGCGCTGATCAGCAAAGAAGGTTCCATCGACTGGTTGTGCCTTCCCAGGTTCGACTCCCCGGCCTGCTTCACCGCGTTGCTGGACACGCCCGACGCCGGCCGCTGGCTGCTGGCGCCCGAAAGCGGCGGACCGTGCACCCGGCGGGGATACCGGGACGGCAGCCTGATCCTGGAAACCGAATGGGACACCCCCGACGGGACGGTGCGCGTCATCGATTTCATGCCGCCGCGTGATTCTGTGGCGGACATCGTGCGGATCGTCGAGGGCGTCAGCGGCACCGTGAAGATGCACTGCGAGCTGGTCCTGCGCTTCGACTACGGCCACATCGTTCCATGGGTACGCAAGGACAAGCACGGCCTCCACGCCATCGCGGGGCCGGACGCTGCCTACTTCGTGACGCCGGCGGAGGTACACGGCGAGAACATGCACACCGTGGGCGACTTCACCGTCAGCGCCGGGGAACGTATCCCGTTCGTCCTCACGTGGGCTCCCAGCCATGTGGGCCGGCCGCACTCGGTGGACGCGGAGAAGGTCCTGGACACCACCTTCGCCTTCTGGCGCGGCTGGACCACCCAGTGCACGGTGCAGGGCGAATACCAGGACGCCGTGGTGCGCTCGCTGGTGACCCTCAAGGCGCTTACCTACGCACCAACCGGCGGCATCGTGGCCGCCGTGACCACCTCCCTGCCCGAACAGCCCGGTGGTCCCCGCAACTGGGACTACCGGTACTGCTGGCTGCGGGACGCCACCATGACGCTGCAGGCGCTCCTGGCCGCCGGCTACACCGCCGAGGCGGCCGCCTGGCGGGAATGGCTGCTGCGGGCGGTGGCCGGGGACCCGGCCGACCTGCAGATCATGTACGGCATACACGGCGAGCGGCGCCTGCCCGAGCTGGAGCTGCCCTGGCTCAGGGGATATGAGAATTCGGCGCCCGTGCGGATCGGCAACGCGGCGGCCGAGCAGCTCCAGCTGGACGTGTGGGGCGAAGTGCTGGACTGCCTGGCGCTGACCCGTAATTCACTGCTGAAGCATCCGGACGATTCGTGGGACCTGCAGTGCGCCCTGATGACCCACCTGGAAACCATCTGGGACCAGCCGGACAACGGGTTGTGGGAAATGCGCGGCCCCCGCAGGCACTTCACCCATTCGAAGGTCATGGCGTGGGTTGCCGCCGACCGGATGGTCAAGGGCGTCAGGGAGTCCGGGCTGCCGGGGCCGGTGGAGCGGTGGGAGGCGCTGCGGGACACCATCCACCGGGATGTGATGGCCAACGGGTTCGACGCCGGACGCAACACTTTCGTGCAGTCCTACGGCAGCCCAGAGCTTGATGCCAGCCTGCTGCTGATTCCGCGGGTAGGCTTCCTGCCGCCGGATGATCCCCGCGTCATCGGGACCATCGAGGCGATCCAGCGCGAGCTGACCGAGGACGGGTTCGTGCTTCGCTACCGTCCGGAGAAGAGCGACGACGGCCTGCCGGGGAGCGAGGGCGTCTTCCTCGCCTGCTCGTTCTGGCTGGTGGAGGCGCTGCTCGGCGCGGGACGGCATGAGGAGGCACGCGAACTGTTCGAGCGCCTCCTGGAGCTGCGCAATGACGTGGGGCTCCTGAGCGAGGAGTGGGCAGTCCGCGCGGGCCGGCAACTGGGCAACACCCCGCAGGCGTTCAGCCACTTTGCCCTTGTGACTAGCGCTTTGGAGCTGCATCAGGATACCGTTCGCCGGAGTGACACCCCTATCCCGCCGGAACCGGCGGGGCGGCGCTGAGGCGGGGCCGGCACAGGGCTGAACTTTCCCTTCGCAGAATAGATAAGTAGACTTACTAACACCTCATGGAGTGCTCCACAAGCACAATGCCGTGACTGACGGAGGAGGAGTGATTCGCATGGCCGGGTATTTTGAACTCGTTGATGCCCCTGATGGTGGCTACAGGGTCAGGATGATGGACGGGGCGGGCCACCTGATGGCAATCTCGGTGACCTTTCCCACGAAGCGGGCGGCCGTGGCCGGAGTGGCCATGGCCCGTGAAATTGCAGGCACAGGCCTTATTCGGGATAAAAGCCTGGACGGTGCCGGAACGGTGATCAGGGAACGGGTCCGGCCCGTGGCAACGCCCAAGGAAGAAGCTGCCCGGCACAAGAAGGCCCCGGAGGCCAGGCGGGCCGCGGTGGGCTGATGGGCCGGCAGGACGCACCCCCCGGTGGACGCCGCCGGGGGGTTCTCTTTGACGTTGACGGGACGCTGATCGATTCGTCGTACCTACACACCGTTTCCTGGTGGGGTGCCTTCCGCCAGTACGGCTATGACGTTCCGATGGCATCCATCCACTACCTCGTGGGCATGGGCGGGGACCGGCTTGTGGACAGCCTGCTGCCCGAGGGCCGGGACCGCAGCGCCGATGAGGACATCATGGCCAGCCATGGCGCACTGTACGCCGCCCGCTGGCCTTCCCTGCGCGCGTTTGATGGTTCGAAGGACCTGCTGGCCCGGTGCCATGCCGGTGGCCTCGCCGTCGCCCTGGCCTCGTCGGCCCGGGAGCAGGACCTGCAGATCATGAAGGGAATCCTTGACGCTGACGCGTTCATCGATGCCGCCACCAGCTCCAAGGATGCCGAGGAGAGCAAGCCTGCCCCGGACATCCTGGCTGCTGCCCTGGAAGCGATCGACGTAGAGCCGGCCGATGCTGTCTTCGTCGGAGACGCAGTCTGGGACATGAAGGCCGCGGCCGCGCTCGGCATCCCGGCTGTGGGGGTCACTTGCGGGGGAATCAGCGCCGACGTGCTCCGGGAGGCCGGCGCGGTGGACGTCTACGAGGGACCTGCCGACCTGTTGCGGAACCTGGCCGGCAGCGCCATCGGGAAGTTGCTGAACCGCGGCAGCTAGCCCGGGGTTTTCATGGAAGAGCCGCCTGCCGCGTCCTTCTCGGTGCCGTTGTCGGCGGGTTTGACCCAGGACACGGCCACCTTCACGGAGCCGTCATCGTTCCTTTCGACGTCCGTGACGACGTCGGCCAGCCTGGCTCCCATGTCAACAATCCTGGCCCGGTAGCTGGCCACCAGGTCCTCCAGGCTGGCTTCAGTCCATTCGCCGGGCCGCATTCGGGTGGAAATTTCAACCGGTTCGGGCTGGTACAGCGTCATGGCGTCCTCGTTCCGTTGGCATGGGCCTCGTGAAGCAAACCCGGCGGGCCCTTCCTACGCTAGGAGTCCGGGGCGGGTGGGACAAGTACCACGGAGTATCCGGTTCGTCCGATCGTGCCCCCAGCGGACGCCCAGGCCGCCTGGCGTAAAAGTGCCAAATGCCTGAAGATCATCAGCATGCTTACTTTTTGCCCGAAAATTCGGTAGCGTCGAATGAAGGGCGCACGGCCCGGACTGCGAGGAAAAGGAGAACACCGTGAAAGCACTGACCTGGCAAGGAAAACGATCAGTCAGCGTCGAAGAAGTACCCGATCCCGTGATCCAGGAGCCTACCGATGCGATCGTGCGCATCACCTCCACGGCGATCTGCGGGTCCGACCTGCACCTGTACGAGGTCCTGGGGCCCTACATGCACAAGGGCGACGTGATCGGCCACGAACCGATGGGCATCGTGGAAGAAGTGGGAAGCGCCGTCACCAACCTGCGCAAGGGTGACCGCGTGGTGATCCCGTTCAACATCTCCTGCGGCTCCTGCTACATGTGCAAGCAAGGGCTGCAGTCCCAATGCGAAACCACCCAGGTGAAGGAAAAAGGCTCGGGAGCAGCCCTCTTTGGCTACTCCGAACTGTACGGCTCAGTGCCGGGCGGGCAGGCCGAGTACCTCCGTGTCCCGCACGCGGATTACGGACCCGTCAAGGTGGGGACCGAACTGCCGGACGAACGGTACCTGTTCCTTTCCGACATCCTGCCCACGGCCTGGCAGGCGGTGGAGTACGCGGACGTGCAGCCCGGCGGCACCCTTGCGGTGCTGGGGCTCGGGCCAGTGGGGCAGTTCGCCGCCCGCATCGGCGTCCAGCGCGGCTTCAACGTGGTGGGCGTGGACCCCGTCCCGGAACGCCGCGCCATGGCGGCCCGGCACGGCGTGGACACGCTCGATTACACCAAAACCCTCGGTGACGAACTGCGGGAGAAGACCGCCGGTAGGGGCCCTGACGCGGTGGTGGACGCCGTCGGGATGGAAGCCCATGGCTCCCCGGTGGCCGGATTCGCGCACCAGGCATTGGGACTGCTGCCGGACAAGCTGGCACAAAAGGCCATGGAGACCGCCGGCGTTGACCGCCTCGCCGCACTGCACACAGCTATCGATGCCGTCCGGCGCGGAGGAACGCTCTCCCTCAGCGGCGTCTACGGCGGCCAGGCCAGCCCCATGCCGCTGCTGACCATGTTCGACAAGCAGATCCAGGTGCGGATGGGCCAGTGCAACGTGCGGCGTTGGACAGATGACATCCTCCCGCTGGTGGAGGACGACGCCGATCCGTTGGGCGTCATGGACCTCGTCACCCACCGGTCGGGCCTGGACGGGGCACCGGCACTTTACGAGAAGTTCCAGAAGAAGGAAGACGGCTGCATCAAGGTTGTCCTCAACCCGGGAGCCTGACCCGCATCACGAACGCGCTCAGCACAGGTGGTTGAGCGCGTCCTGGGACACGTCCGTGAGCTCGGAAATCAACGGGTTAACTCCCAGGGTAGGCGGCTCGGGCGGATAGGCCACCGCCATGGCCAGCTGGGTCTTGCCGTCCTCGCTGGTCATGGCAATGGTTCCGTAACCGTCGGTGTCGCCAGGCAGGCCGTAGTAGAAGCGGTTGTTGCAGGTGTTGTTCCAGCGGCGCAGCGCAAAACCGTAGTACTGCAGGTAGCCGCCCTTCATGGCCGTAACGCTGTCCGGCGGGAGCAGTTCGCCCTTCAGGAGCGCGGCGTAAAAACGGTTCACCTCCGGCAGGGTAGAAACTGCTCCGGAAGAGGGAGCCTCCGCCTGCCATTCGGGCAAACTGGCATCCAGGCGTGCGCCGCCCACCATGACGTAGCCGTGAACCATGCCCGGAAGGGCCGGCCCGCCCAGCCGGGTTGCGCCCAGGTCCAGCGGGCGCGCTATGTCCATGGCCAGGACCTGTGCGATGTCCTGGCCGCGCAGCCGTTCGACGATCAGGGCCAGCGCCGCATAGTTGGTCCGCGAATAGTTGAAGATCCGTGCCAGCCGCGGCTCCCACGGGACGGTGGCCGCCAGGGCCAGCTGCTGCTCGAGGCTGATCTTCCGGACCGTGACCTTTTCCCAGGGGCCGGATGCCAGGAGTGGATCGGTGAAGTCGGGCAGCCCCGACTCGTGGGTCAGAAGCTGGCGCACACTGACCGGGCCGGGCGGATGCAGGACGCTCCCGAACTCCGGCAGGTAGCGGCTCACGGGATCGTCGAGGCCGAGCTTTCCTTCCGCCACCAGTTTCAGCACGGAAACCGCCACGAATGATTCGGTGATGCCGCCAACCCGGACGGGGTCGGACGCCGCTGCGGGTTCGCGTGTTTCCAGGTTCCGCACCCCGGCCGCGTGTGTCCAGGCGTTGCCGTCATACCGGACGTCGATCAGGACGGCGGGTGCGCCCTCGCCGATCATGCGGTCGCTGAAGGCTTCCAGGAGGGCGAAAGCGGCTGCCCTGTCCTGGTCCGTCGGCATCGGGTCCGGAGGGCGGGGCCCGCCGGTGCAGCCGGCAGCTGAGATCAGGAGGACCGTGCACAGGGCAGCAGCCGCCCGTATCCATCCGCCGCCCCGGCGCGCACCCATGGGACCATTTTCCCCCAACTGGGTAGCAGCACATGTCGTTTTGGGGCCCCAAAACGACATGTGCTGCTACTGGGTTGGGAGGGGGTAGGTGCTTAGGTGAGGCGCACCTGGCGGTTCATGTCCTTGTACAGCAGGTAGCGGAATTCGCCGGGGCCGCCGGCGTAGCAGGCCTGCGGGCAGAAGGCGCGCAGCCACATGAAGTCGCCCGCCTCGACCTCCACCCAGTCGTTGTTGAGCAGGTACATGGCCTTGCCCTCCAGGACGTACAGGCCGTGTTCCATGACGTGGGTTTCGGGGAAGGGGATGACGCCGCCGGGCTGGAACGTCACGATGTTCACCTGCATGTCGTGGGCCAGGTCGCTGGAGTCGGTGAACCGGGTGGTCTTCCAGGCATCGTTGGTGTCCGGCATCGACGTGGGCTCCACGTCCTTTTCGTTGGTGACGAAGGACTTGGCTTCGAAGCCTTCCAGCCGTTCGTACGCTTTGCGGATCCAGTGGAAGGACACGACGTCGTCCGAAACGTTCTCCAGGCCCCACTCCGCACCGGCGGCAAGGTACGCGTAGCCGCCTTCCTCGAGCTGGTGGAGTTCGCCGTCGAGGGTGAGGTTGACCTGCCCGCGGGTCACGAAGACGACGCCTTCGACGCCGGCTTCGAACTCGGCCTTGGGTGCACCGCCGCCGGGGCCGATCTCCACGATCAGCTGGGAGAACGTGGTGGCGAAGCCCGAGATGGGGCGGGCGATGATCCAGGACCGGGTGTTCGAGAAACCGGGCAGGTTGGACGTGACGATGTCCGTCATGACGCCCTTGGGGATCACGGTGTAGGCCTCGGTGACGATGGCCCGTTCGGTGGTCAGGTGCGTCTGCGGGGGCAGCCCGCCGGTGGGGGAGTAGTACTTACCCATGGAGGAGATCCTTTGCTGTGGTGGTGGAAGTGGCGAGCCGCGGGTGCGCCAGTGCGGTGAGCTGGGGAATCCCGACGCCGGCCAGCGCCTGGACTTCTTCGGCACCTACTGCGCCGCACTGGACGCCGCGGAGGACGAAGGCGGCCAGGGCACGGGCGGTGGCGGGTTCGTCCATGACGCCGCCTTCGGTGCGTTCGACGTAGTTGCGGAGGCGGGCTGCGGCAGCCGGCAGGCCTTCGCGGTAGAAGGCGTAGGTGGCGGCGAACCTGCTGGGCAGCTGGGCCGGGTGCAGGTCCCATCCCTGGTAGTAGCCGCGTTCCAGGGACCGGCGGACCAGCCGTCCGTGCAGCCGCCAGGCGTTCTCCACGTTGTCGCCCACTGGAATGATGTTGGTGGACCCGTCGGAGAGCCGGATGCCGGTGCCGGCGACGGCCAGCTGCATGACTTCCTTGGCGAAGTCGGCCACGGGGTGCTCCATGGACTGGTATTCGGCGGAGATCTGCAGCGATGCGGAGTAGTCGTAGGTGCCGTAGTGCAGCCCGCTGATGCGGCCAGGCACGGCATGCGGCAGCTGCGCCACCGGCGAGGTGCCGTCCGGGCCCAGGATCAGCTGGGGTGTTTCCACCTGGACCTCGAAGCGCAGCCGCCCGGCGGGCAGCGAGTGGACTTCCTCCAGCCGGGAGACTGCGTAGTCCATGGCCCGGACCTGGTCCACGGTGGTGACCTTGGGCAGGGTCAGGACCAGTCCCCCGGGCAGTTCGCCGGCCGCAGCGAGTCCGGAGACGAACAGGTCCAGGGTGCGCAGGCCGCGGGCCCGGGTGGCCGCTTCGAAACATTTGAAGCGGATGCCGATGAACGGGGGAGCGGACCCGGCCGCGACGGCCTGGGCCACCGCGGCAGCCGCGGCAACAGCGGCGGCGTCCTCGGCGTCGTCGCCCCTGTCCCCGAAGCCGTCTTCGAAGTCCAGGCGCAGGTCCTCGATGGGTTCGCTGGCGAGCTTGGCTTCGACGCGTCCGGCGACCGCCTCGGCCAGGCCGGGCTGCTGCCCCAGGAGCTGGCCCAGCCTGTGGTAGCCGCCGTGCGCCTCCACGGTGGCCCTGGCCTCGGCGCCCCACTGGGCAGCGAACGACGGCGTGAACCGGTCTGCGGGGACGTACACCGTGTGCACGGGCTGGCGGGAGCCGTCGTCCCCTGGGTAGTTCTGCTCGAGCAGCCGGTCGGTGGCAGCCAGTTGCCCGTCGATGGACGCGAGGTCTCCCGCCGACAGTGAGGGTTTGGGTGTTGCGGCCATGCCTCAGCCCACCAGTTCGTATGCGGGGGTGGTGAGGAAGTCCGTGTAGCCGTCCGAGAGGCAGATGTCGGCGATCAGGTCGCTGGCCGGCTGGTAGTACCGGCGGAACGCTTCGTCGCCCACTTCGGTGCGGAGCCGTTCGGTTTCCTCGCCCAGGATCCGCTCCACCAGGTCCTTGGTGACGGTGTTGCCGGTGTCGGCGAGGACGGACTTGTTGCGGATCTGCTGCCAGACCTGCGAACGGGAGATCTCAGCGGTGGCGGCGTCCTCCATGAGGTTGTGGATGGCCACTGCGCCGTTGCCGGACAGCCACACGGCCGTGTAGGCCACGGCAACGTACAGGTTCAGGCGCAGCCCGGCCTCGGTGACCTGGCCCCCGGCGGAGGAGACGTCCAGCAGCTCGGCTGCAGTGACTGACACTTCGGGGCGCTGCCGGCCCACCTGGTTCGGCTTGTCGCCGAGCACGGAATCGAACACCTCGCGGCAGGTGGACACCAGGTCCGGGTGCGCAACCCAGGAGCCGTCGAACCCGTCGTTGGCTTCACGGGTCTTGTCCGCACGGACCTTTTCGAAGGCCGCTGCGGTGACCTCCGGGTGGCGGCGGTTGGGGATGACGGCGGCCATGCCGCCCATGGCGAAGGCACCGCGGCGGTGGCAGGTCTTGACCAGCAGTTCGGTGTAGGCGCGCATGAAAGGCGCGGTCATGGCCACGGAGGCGCGGTCCGGCAGGACGAACTCCTCGCCGGCGTCACGGAAGTACTTGATGATGCTGAACAGGTAGTCCCAGCGGCCGGCATTCAGGCCCGAGGCGTGGTCCCGCAGCTCGTAAAGGATCTCGTCCATCTCGAACGCGGCCGGGATGGTCTCGATCAGCACCGTGGCGCGGATGGTGCCCTGGTGCAGTCCGAGGAAGTCCTGGGCGAACACGAACACGTCGTTCCACAGCCGCGCCTCGAGGTGGCTTTCCATCTTCGGCAGGTAGTAGTACGGGCCCTGCCCGTTCAGCACCAGCTGCTTGGCGACGTGGAAGAAGTGCAGGCCGAAGTCCACCAGTGCGCCTACGGCGGGTTCGCCGTTGATGAGGAGGTGCTTCTCCTGCATATGCCAGCCGCGCGGGCGGGCCACCACGACGGCGAGTGGCGCGTCAGTGCGGAGCTTGTATTCCTTGCCCTCTTCCGAGGTGAAGCTGAGCGTGCCCTGGGCGGCATCGCGGAGGTTCAGGATGGCGTCGATGACGTTGCCCCAGGTTGGTGTGCTGGCGTCCTCAAGGTCCGCCAGCCACACCTTGGCGCCCGAGTTCAGCGCATTAATGGCCATCTTTGCCGGCGAGGCAGGTCCTGTCATCTCCACGCGGCGGTCCTGCAGTGCCGCAGGGGCGGCAGCGACCTTCCAGTCGCCGTCGCGCACGTCCTGCGTCTCCGGCAGGAAGTCCAGCTTGCCGGTGTCGGCCACGCGCTGCCGCTTGGCGGAACGGGCCGCGAGGAGGCCGTTGCGGGTGCCGGCGAACCGGTTGTGCAGTTCCTCCACGAACGCCAGCGCCTTGGGGGTGAGGATCTCCTCCGCGCGGTTGATCGGCAGGGGATCTGTGACAGTGATGGCCATTTCTGGTCCTTTCCTTAGGCTGAAGACTTGTGCTGAAGTCAGGCGGTGAATCAGGCGTTGGCCAGGGCGGCTTCCGGTTCCGCCTGTTCCGAGACTGCGGCGGTTGCCACGTTGGCGGCGTGCGCTGCGGCGGCAACGGCTGAGGCAACATCGGCGGCCACATGGGGATCGAAGACGCTGGGGATAATGTAGCTGGCATTGAGCTCATCGTCAGCTACCCGGTTGGCGATGGCTTCCGCGGCGGCCACCAGCATTTCGGGGGTGATGTCCGAGGCTCCCGCGTCAAGCAGGCCGCGGAAGAAGCCGGGGAAGGCCAGTACGTTGTTGATCTGGTTGGGGAAGTCGCTGCGCCCCGTGGCCACGACTGCCGCGTGCTTTGCGGCGATGACGGGGTCGATTTCCGGTGTGGGGTTGGCCATGGCGAACACGATCGCGTCCTTGGCCATGGACGCTACCTGCTCTTCGCCGATGACGTGCGGGGCGCTGACGCCGATGAAGACGTCCGCGCCGACGAGGGCCTCGTGAAGGGTGCCGGAGAAGCCTTCCTCATTGGTGTTCGCGGCAATCCAGCTGCGGTGTTCGTCGCTGTAGGTTTCGCCGGAGTGGATGGCTCCCGAGCGGCCCGCGGCGACGATGTGCTCCGCGCCCTGGGCCTTGAGGAGCTGGATGATGGCTGAGCCCGCGGCGCCGACGCCGGAGACGACAATGCGGACCTCACTGAGGGTCTTGCCCACCACGCGCAGGGCGTTGACCAGGGCGGCGAGGGTGACGATGGCGGTGCCGTGCTGGTCGTCGTGGAACACCGGAATGTCCAGTTCCTCGCGGAGGCGCTTCTCGATCTCGAAGCAGCGCGGTGCGGCGATGTCCTCAAGGTTGATGCCGCCGTACACCGGGGCCATGGCCTTGGCGATCATGATGATTTCTTCGGTGTCCTGGGTGTCCAGGCAGACCGGCCAGGCGTCCACGTTGGCGAACTGCTTGAACAGGGCTGCCTTGCCTTCCATGACGGGGAGCGCAGCGGCTGGGCCGATGTTGCCTAGGCCCAGGACGGCGGAACCGTCGGTGAGCACGGCGATGGTGTTGCGCTTGACCGTCAGGTTGCGGGCCGCGGCGGGGTCTTCGGCAATGGCCAGGCAGACGCGGGCGACGCCGGGGGTGTAGGCACGCGAGAGATCGTCGCGGTTGCGCAGGGCTACCTTGGGGACCACCTCAAGCTTGCCGCCGAGGTGCATCAGGAAGGTGCGGTCCGAGACATGCTGGACCCTGACGCCGTCGAGCGCGTTCAGGGCGTCCTTGACGCGGGCGGCGTGTTCGTCGTCGGTGGTGTTGCAGGTGACGTCCACAACGAGGGTCTCATGGTGGGACTCGCTGACGTCCAGGGCGGTGATGGCGGCGCCTGCCGCCCCCACTGCGGCGGCGAGCTCGCTCGTGGCGCTGAAGCTGGACGGCGCTTCGACGCGCAGGGTGATCGAGTTTCCGGGGCTGGGGTTCGCCATTGAATGTCCTCCTGTTGGGGCCGTGCATCGGCCTGTTCCGGTAAGCCTGTTTTCTACGAATGTTTTCGTATTATGGATATTATTATCTACAAGATGGAAATACAAGCCCTCCGAATGCGACTGGAAGAGCTGGGTGCCGACGCGTGCCCGCAACTCCGCGCTTGATGTATGTTGGGTGTTCTAAGCACTCTTTTCACGATGTGGATAAGAGTTGTCGGATTCCGAGCCGTAGGAGACAACGGAATGGCAGAAAAAGCGTCCGGTGGCGTGCAGTCGGTAGAGCGCGTCTTTGAATTGCTGGAGCTGATCACCGATGCCGGCGGCGACGTCACCCTGAGCGAGCTGTCCTCCTCCACCGACCTGCCGTTGCCCACCATCCACCGCCTGCTGCGGACCTTGGTGTCGCTGGGCTACATCCGGCAGCTGCCCAACCGCCGCTACGCGCTGGGCCCGCGGCTGATCCGGCTCGGCGAAGGCGCCAACAAGCAGCTCGGTGCGGTGGCCCGTCCCCAGTTGAAAGCCCTCGTGGACCAGCTCGGCGAGACCTCCAACATGGCCGTACTGGATTCGGACATGGTCATCTACGTCGCCCAGGTGCCCTCGCTGCACTCGATGCGCATGTTTACCGAGGTGGGCCGGCGGGCCCATACCCACGCCACCGGCGTCGGCAAGGCCATCCTGGCCCAGCTCGACGACGAGACCGTCCGCGGCATCGTGGCCCGTGCAGGAATGCCCACGCCCACCGTGAAGAGCATCGGCGACGTCGAGGAACTCCTGGCCGACCTCAAGCTGATCCGGGAACGTGGCTACTCCATCGACGAAGAGGAGCAGGAACTGGGTGTCCGCTGCTTCGCCATGGCCGTCCCCAATGCCCCCACGCCCACGGCGATCTCCGTCTCCGGGCCGGTGTCGCGGGTGGACGAGCACTTCGCCGACAAAGCCGTGCCGGTGCTCCGCCAGGCGGCCGAGACCATCTCCCGCGAGCTGAACCGCACCTGACACGCCCAAAAACTACGTGACGACGGCGGCCCGCACCTTTGGCGAAAAGGTGCGGGCCGCCGTCGTTGGCTGCGTCTTTGCTAATGCTCTGATGCCTTTTGGGCCGATTCGATGCGGACTTCCTTGCCGTCACAGTCGAGGAGTTTGCCGCCTTCGAAGCGGTCGCCGTCCACCAGGCACTTGATGTCCTGTTCCTGCACCACGCGTTCGGTGCCGGCGACGAATACGGACTGGTTGTCCGAGTTGCCGGCCTTGAGGTGGTTGAACAGCAGGTTCAGCAGGATGGCCATGACGGCTGCCGAGCTGATGCCGGAGTGGAAGATGGTGCTGAACCAGGACGGGAACCGGTCGTAGAACGCCGGTGCGGCGATGGGGATCATGCCGAACCCGATGGATGCTGCCACCACGATCAGGTTCATGTTGTTCTTGTACTCCACCTTGGACAGCGTGCGGATGCCGCTGGCGGCCACGGTGCCGAAGAGGACCACGCCGGCGCCGCCCAGGACAGGCGTGGGGACGGCTGCGACAACCCGGCCCAGGACCGGAAGCAGGCCGAGGATCACCAGGATCAGGCCGCCGGCGCTGACCACGAAGCGGCTTTTCACGCCGGTGATGGCCACCAGGCCCACGTTCTGGGCGAAGGCGCTCTGCGTGAAGGAGTTGAACAGCGGGGAGATGGCGCTGGAGAGCATGTCCGCGCGGAGGCCGTTGCCGATCCGCTTGGAGTCCACCTTGGTGCCCACGATTTCACCCACGGCGATGATGTCCGCTGATGTTTCGGTCAGGGTGACCAGGATGACGATCAACATCGAGATGATGGCCGCGATCTCGAAGGTGGGCGGGCCGAAGGCGAACGGGGTGGGGAAGGCGACGATCTCGCCCTGGCCCACCTTGGAGAAGTCCGCCATGCCGAACGCGAAGGCGATGCCGGTGCCGAGCACCATGGCCAGGAGGATCGAAAGCCGGGAGATGGCCGCGCTGCCCACCTTGCTCAGGAGCAGGACGATGCCCATGGTGGCGGCGGCGAGGCCGATGTTGGCCATGCTGCCGTAGTTGTCCGCCTTGTTGTTGCCGCCCATGGCCCAGTTGGCGGCTACCGGCATCAGGGTCAGGCCGATGGTGGTGATCACGGTACCGGTCACCACGGGCGGGAAGAACCGGATGATCTTCGAAAACAGCGGGGTGATCAGCAGGCCGATGAGCGAGGCCGCGATCACCGACCCGAAGACGGCCTGGATGCCGCCCCCGCCGTGGACAATAGCCACCATGGTGGAGACGCCGGCGAAGGATACTCCCTGGACCAGGGGGAGCTGGGATCCGAAAAACGGGACGCCGATGGTCTGGAGGATGGTGGCGAGGCCGCCGACAAAAAGGCAGGCGGCGATGAGCAGGCCGATGTCCTGTGAGGACATGCCGGCCGCGGCGCCGATGATCAGGGGAGGGGCGATGATGCCGCCGTACATGGTGAGGACGTGCTGGAAGCCGTAGGCGAACGTGCTTCCCAGCGGGAGCCGCTGGTCTTCCGGGCGGCCTGGCTGGGTGCGGTGTCCGGCGGCTGCGGCGGCCGGTTTCTTCTTGGTGTTCATGGCAGACTTTCTTGGTTCATGGCAGACGTCATCGTCTGGCTAACGTTGTCTGGCTAACAGGTGAAGCTGTGGGTTGGTTTCGACGGGCTCAACAACGGTGGGCCGAGCCCGCCGAAACCGAAAAGCGTGCAGGCTTTAGCAGAAGCCGGCGATGCCGGACCAGGCTGCGGGTGCTGCGGTTGCGTCGTCGCGCTGGACGGTGGCTTCGATCAGGCCGTAGGGGCGGTCGGCTGCGAAGAACACTTCGTTGGGGTTGTCCAGTCCGAAGGGGGACAGGTCCACCAGGAAGTGGTGCTTGTTGGGCATGGAGAACTTGATCTCGTCGATCTCGCTGTGGGCCTCCAGGACCTTGGTGCCCATGTCGAACAGGGTCTGCTGCAGGGCGTGGGAGTACTTCTCGGTGAATCCTTCGAGCAGGAGTCCCTTGACGTCGTCGTAGCTCTTGTTGAAGTCAAGCGTGCTGAAATCGGTGCCGGTCTTGAAGCGCCAGCGGGCGGAAACGTCTGTGGCGAGGATGCGGTCGGTGGTTTCCGGGAGGGTGGTGTAGCGGTCCCGGGGGTAGCCGACGAAGCCTGATTCAGTGGACTTCAGGACGGTCAGGTCCTTGAGGCCGGAAACCAGGTGGCTGGTGGCGCCGTCGCGGACCAGGACGGCGGTGCGGACTTCCTGGCCGTTGCGGACGAACGAGTGGTCGTGTTCGCTGCCGTGGGCCTGGATGCGGTTCCAGGAGTAGGACTCGGCTTCCCAGCGGCCGCCGTTGACCCAGTCGAAGCTGGAGGTGAAGTGCTCGCCGAGGCGCAGCAGGAATGCTTCCGGGGAGCCAATGCCGTCGCGGGCGAAGGCGTAGATGGTGTTCTTCTGGGTGTCCGTGGCCACCACGTGGGCGTTGTCGCCCTCCAGGTGGGCCGCGGAGAAGTCGCCGCGCAGCTGCGAGGTGACGTTCAGGTCTTCGATCTCGTGGCGGTTGGTGTCCCTGGTGATCTTGACGACGCGGACTTCGGCCTTGCCGTACTGGTTTTCGCCGAGAATGATCTTGCTGCTCATGGTCTTTTCCCAATCTCCGGTAAGTGGAACCAAGGTTCCATCACTGAAATTAAGCGCGCATTTCAAGCGCGTTTCCGGTGGAGCCGACCCAACAAAAAAGAGCCGGCATCCATTGATGCCAGCTCATTACGACCCTGCCTGCTGCTCCCAGGTTACGTGACCTGCGCCACGAGTTGCCTAACAGCGTACCCCCGCAAGCCGGTGGTGTACATCACAAGGTGAAAAATCCGATTGTGACCGGCGGCCCCCCTGAGCCGCCCCGCGGAACCATTGACTCAACGTCGGGGAGCCAACTAATCTTTTCGTATAGCAAAAATTACTTTCCGTAATACGAAATACGAAATCGAGGAGGATCAGATGTACCAGCAGGATTCACAGGCAGTTGCACCGGCGAACACGGCGGGCCGTGCGGTTCCGGAGTTCTACCTCCCCCTCGGCGGCGGCACCGATCCGGACTTCTTTGTTCCGGAGGACCGCATCCACGAACCCAGCCGCTTCTCGCGCTGGATCTCCACCCTCCCGGGCTTCGGCGGGCAGCGCTAAGCTCCGGGGCGGCCGGGCCATTCCTTTCCGGCCCACGGATCGTAGTCCGCGATGAGGTCTTCCTGGCCCGGCCGGTCCGCGTCCGGGACGTGCTGCAGGTTGACCCGTACCCGGTACCAGAGCGAGCTTGAACCCCGCATTCCGTCCACCAGGACGTCCGCGGGCTGCAGGGATTTTACGACGACGGCGTGCCCGGACTTCCAATCCTCCAGTGCCTTGAGCGCCTCAGGCTTGGTTTTGGTGCGCGCCACCTCGATCAGCGGCATCAGGGACTGCCGGCGCCCGGTGCCGTTCGCGCCGCGGGGCGCCTTTTCTGCCGGTCCCAGTTCCTTCGCCAGTGCCAGCAGCCCGTCCAGCGACCCGGCGGCGGCATCAATGCCCGCGTGCGGATCGCCGATGTCCGCGAACCGTTCCAGCACCGTGGGGACCGTGAAACGTTCCGGCCGGACGGTGCGCACCTCATCCCAGGTGAGCGGCGTGGACACCCGCGCATCGGGCAGTGCACGCACCGAGTACGCCGATGCCACGGTGCGGTCCTTGGCGTTCTGGTTGAAGTCAACGAACACGCTCTCGCCGCGTTCCTCCTTCCACCAGCGCGCGGTGGCCAGGCCCGGGGCCCGGTTCTCCACCTCGCGGGCCAGGGTTTCGGCGGCCAGCCGGACATCCTTGTAGGACCACTCCGGCGCAATGCGCACCAGGATATGCAGCCCGCGGGACCCGCTGGTCTTCGGCCAGCCCACCAGCCCCGCGTCGTCGAGGACCTCCTGCGCCACATAGGCCACGTCCACGATCTGCGACCAGTCCACGCCCGGCATGGGATCGAGGTCCACCCGCAACTCGTCGGGATGCTCCAGGTCCTCGGCCCGGACGGGGTGCGGATTCAGGTCCAGGCAGCCGAGGTTAACCACCCACGCGAGGCCGGCCGCGTCCCGGATGACGGCTTCCTCCGCCGACGTCCCGGAGGCGTAGTGCAGCGTGGTGGTGTCTATGAACGGCGGATGGTTTTCCGGGACGCGTTTCTGGAAGAACGGTTCGGCGTCGATGCCCTTCGGGAACCGCTTCAGCACCATTGGCCTGCCGCCGGCACCCCGCAACGCACCCTCCGCGACCGCAAGGTAGTACCGCACCAGGTCCAGCTTGGTCAGGCCCGGCTCGGGGAACACCACTTTGTCCGGGCTCGAGATCCGGACCTCAACACCCTCGATGTCCAGGATCTCGGCCGGCGTCTTTGACGGAGTCATGGCGCCACGCTAGCAGCGGCGTTGCTGCCTGTCAGCCGTTGACTAGCCTGCGCGCTGCCGTGGAGTGCTCCGCAATCAGCGCGGGGATGTCCAGTCCGGGGATCCGGCCGTCCACCACACGCCACTGACCGCCCACCATGACCCGGTCAGCCCTGTCAGCCGCGCACAGCAGCAGCGCCGCGATGGGGTCGTGGCTGCCGGAGAAGCGCAGGTCGTCCAGCTTGAACAGGGCGAGGTCGGCCTGCATCCCGGGTGCAAGCTGGCCCAGTCCCTTTCGGCCCAGCACCGCCGCCGAGCCCCGGGTGGCCCAGCCGAGCGCCCGCTCCACCGGCACGTCCGCACCGTAGCGGAGGCGCTGCAGGTACAGGGCCTGCCGGGCTTCGAGGATCATGTTGGAGGCATCGTTCGACGCTGAGCCGTCCACTCCCAGCCCCACGGGAACGCCCGCGTCCTCCAGTTCCAGGACCCGGGCCGTTCCCGAGGCGAGGCGCATATTGGACGTTGGGCAGTGCGCGACGGCGGTTCCGGCCGCGCCGAGGCGGGTGATCTCCGCGTCGCTGAAGTGGATGCCGTGCCCCAGCCAGGTGCGGTCCGTCAGCCAGCCGACGCTGTCCAGGTAGTCGACGGTCCGCAGCCCGAACCGTTCCCGGCAGAAGTCCTCCTCGTCCAGTGTTTCGGCCAGGTGCGTATGGAGCCGCACATCCAGCCGTTCGGCAAGGGCTGCGCTTTCGGCCATGATTTCCTTGGTCACCGAGAACGGCGAGCACGGGGCCAGGGCGATCTGGATGGCCGCGTCCTCGCCGCGCTCGTGGTACTCCGAGACCAGGCGCTCGCTGTCCGCCAGCACCACGTCCGGATCCTGCACCGTGGACTGTGGCGGCAGGCCGCCGTCGTCCGTTCCCAACGTCATGGAGCCGCGGGTGAGTGTGGCGCGCATGCCCAGCCGGCGCACTGCAGCAACCTCGATGTCGATGGCGTCTTCGAGGCCGGCCGGGAACAGGTAGTGGTGGTCTGCCGCGGTGGTGCAGCCGGACAGCAGCAGCTCGGCCAGGGCAACCGTGGCTGCCAGCTCGAGGTCCTTCGGCGTGAGCCGCGCCCACACCGGGTACAGGTTCTGCAGCCAGGGGAACAGCGGGGCGTTGGCCACCGGACCCCAGGCGCGCGTCAGGGTTTGGTAGAAGTGGTGGTGCGTGTTGATCAGCCCTGGGAGCAGGACGTGGCTGCCGGCGTCGAAGGTTTGGGAGCAGGGTGCGGACGGCTGCTGGCCCGCGGCGAGGACCTCCGTGATGACGCCGTTGCTGATAACCAGCCCGCCCGAGGCGTCGAGGGAATTGGCGGTGAAGACGGCCAGCGGGTTCCGGATCCAGAGCCGGGCGGCGGGATTGGTGGCGGCGGAAGCAGGGGAGGGAAGAGTCACGGAAGGCATCCTTGTCTGGGCGGAGTTCTGCACGTTCCAGCTCAGTGAGGCCCTGTCTGCTGATCCAGGTGGCCGGCTGCCAACTGCCATGCGGCGGGCGGTCCGGGTCCGCACCAGCGTAGGGAATGCCGGTGACCTGCGTCAATGGCCGCGGAATGTGACCGGGGGATGGGCGCGGCCGGTGAAGAGCGCGAAACATCGATTTCACATTGCGAAATTAAATTTCCAGAAACCTATGGCGTGGACCACAAACCGGTGCTAATCTCGATTCTGCCAAAGGCGGGCACCCGAACCCGGGAAGCTATCTACCAGGCGCAACTAAACCTTCACAGCACATGCTGAAGCCTGGTAACCGTTCGCACCTGGTTCCTCTGGTCCTTTGCGCGGCTTCAGGCTTCCCGGCACTAAGGAAGTCGCATCATGAGTACCACCGTCACGGCCGAGCAGTTCCTGGCCCGATCCATCCGGCTGGCAACAGCCAACGTCCTCAACAGTGGCGGGCCCTTCGGCGCCATGATCGTCACCGCGGACGGCAAGACGTTCGACGGCGTCAACCGCGTCACCGCGGACAACGATCCCACCGCCCACGCCGAAGTCACCGCCATCCGCACCGCCTGCCGCGAGCTGGGCACCTTCGACCTCAGCGGCGCTGTCCTCTACACCAGCTGCGAGCCATGCCCCATGTGCCTGGCCTCGGCACTCTGGGCCCGCGTGGAGCGCGTGGTCTTCGCCGCGGACCGCCACGACGCCGCCTCGGTGGGCTTCGACGACGCCGTCTTCTACGAGTACTTCGACAACCAGGACAGGGACTCCCTGATGCCGGTCTCCAAGCTGGAACTGGCCGATCCCCAGGCGCCGGCCCCGCTGGAGCCGTTCAACACCTGGAACACGCTCGAATCCAGGATTGACTACTAGGGCCCGGTGGCTGACATGACAATCCTGGACAATTCCTCTGAAAAGCAGGCTGCACTGTTCCCGAAGGGTGACAACAATGCAGAGCCCGCAGGGGCACGCGACACGCAAACGGCAACCGGGCGGGGACGGCAAGGAAGCACCCCGCCGGCGCCAAACAACATCCTTGACCGGTTCTTCCAGATCACCCGGCGCGGCTCCACCGTGGCCCGCGAATTCCGCGGCGGCCTGGTCACGTTCTTCACCATGGCGTACATCGTCATCCTGAACCCCCTGATCCTGGGCGGCTTCAGCGCGGACAACGCCCCCACCGATGTGGCGGGCGGCTGGCTCTCCGCAGCCCAAGTGGGGGCAGTCACCGGCCTCACGGCGGGTGTCATGACCATCCTCTTCGGCCTCATCGCCAACCTTCCGTTCGGCCTCGCGGCCGGTCTCGGCATCAACTCGTTCCTGGCCGTTTCCGTGATCCAGGAGGTCACGTGGGCCGAAGCCATGGGCCTGGTGGTGATCAACGGCATCCTGATTGTGCTGTTCGGCGTCACCGGCGCCCGGACCGCCATCTTCCGGGCGGTACCCAAGGAACTCAAGGCCGCCATCACCGTGGGCATCGGCCTGTTCATTGCCTTCATCGGCTTCGTGGACTCCGGCTTCGTCCGGCCCACCGCGGGAGGTCCTCCCGTCCAGCTGGGCGACGGCGGCTCCATCACGTCCGTGCCCACGCTCGTGTTCGTCGTTGGCCTCCTGGCCATGGGCATCCTGGTGGCCCGCAAGGTCCAGGGCGGCCTGCTCATCGGCATCGTCGGCACCACCGTGCTGGCCGCCGTCGTTGAAGCCTTCATGAAGATCGGCCCCGCCAGCGCCACCAACCCCGGCGGCTGGCACCTGAACACCCCCGTCCTGTCCGGCCAGCTTGTGTCAGCTCCGGACCTGGGCCTGGTGGGCCAGTTCGACCTCTTCGGCTCGTTCGCCAGGATCGGCGGACTTGCAGCCACCATGCTGGTCTTCACCCTCGTGTTCACCAACTTCTTCGACGCCATGGGCACCATGACCGGCCTGGCCAAGAGCGCCGGCGTCGCACACAAGGACGGAACGTTCCCGCGGCTCAAGTCCGCCTTCATCGTGGAAGGCTTCGGCGCTGTTGCCGGCGGTGCCACCTCCGGTTCCTCCAACACGGTCTACATCGATTCCGCTGCCGGCATCGGCGAAGGGGCCCGCACCGGCCTGGCCTCCGTGGTCACCGGCGTGCTGTTCCTGGGCTCGATGTTCCTCACCCCGCTCACCAGCGTGGTGCCGCTGGAGGTCGCGGCCGCGGCCCTGGTGGTGGTGGGCGCCATGATGATGGCCCAAATCCGCGAGATCAAGTTCACCAAGTTCACGGTGGCGCTGCCGGCATTCCTCACGATCGTGACCATGCCGCTGAGCTACTCGATCGCCAACGGCATCGGTGTGGGCTTCGTCAGCTGGGCCATCATCGGCGCCGCGTCCGGAAAGGCGAAGAAGATCCATCCGCTCATGTGGGTGGTCAGCGCCGGGTTCCTGGTGTACTTCGCCCGCGGGCCCATCAACGCCCTGCTGGGCGGCTGACCCGCCGCGCGCCCCTTCGGCCGCGGCAACCTTCCCCAACCACCTGCGAGGAACGACAATATGGACACCACCGCCGCGCGGAAGAAGGAGCACCGCAATGCTTGACCTGATTCCACTCCTCGGCAGCTGGACGCCCCACCTGGGCGGACGGTTTGCCGTTGCCACCATTGTTGGTGCCGGCGGTTCGGTGCCCAGGCCGGTTGGCACCTCCATGCTGGTCGCTGAGTCCGGGCCTGTGCTGGGCAGCCTCTCCGGCGGATGCGTGGAGGGCGCCGTGGTGGCGCTGGCGCAGGACGCCATGGACGACGGCGGCAGCCGCCGCAGGACCTTCGGCTTCAGCTCCACGGATGCCTTCGCCGCCGGGCTCACCTGCGGCGGAGAGCTGGACATCCACGTGGAACCGGTGTCCGCCGCAGTGCCCGGCGGCACGCCGCACCCGCTGCGCGCAGCCCTCATCCACCTGGCGGGCGGCATCGCCGGCGAACCCGTTGCCCTGGTGCGGCGCCTGTCACCGGACGGCGCCGCCGGGGGAGGGGCCGCCGTCGTCCTGCCGGATCCGGCCAGTGCCCACGCGGCGGCACCGGAACTCGCGGCGCTGTTGAGTGCCGTGGGATCCGGGCGGGAAGGGGCGGAAATTCCTGCTCTTCTCCAGGCGCTGCTGCGGACCGGCGGTACCGGATTGGTTCCGCTGCCCGGTCCGGACGGGTGCCTTCCGGACCGGGCGGCGGGCAGCCACGGCGAACCTGCCTTGCTGGTGGAATCCCGGCTGGCTCCACCGCGGATGCTGGTGTTTGGCGCCAATGACTTCGGCGCCGCCCTGGTGCCTGCGGCCAAGCTCCTCGGCTACCACGTGACCCTCGTGGACGCCCGCCCTGCTTTCGCCAGTCAGCCCCGGTTCGCCGCCGCGGATGCCGTGGTCACGGACTGGCCGCACCGGTACCTGGCGGCCGAGGCAGCGGCGGGCAGGCTGGACAGCCGCACCGTGGCGGCCGTCCTCACCCACGACCCCAAGTTCGATCTTCCGCTCCTCGAAACGGCCCTCGGCCTCGACCTCGCCTACGTGGGGGCCATGGGGTCGCGGCGCAGCCACCTGCAGCGCGTCGACAGCCTGCTCAGTGCGGGCATCCCGCCCGGCCGGATCGCACAGCTCCATTCACCCATCGGCCTGGACCTCGGCGCCGTCACCCCGGCGGAGGTGGCCGTGTCCATCACGGCCGAGCTCATCGCCGCCCGGACCCGCGCCGCCACCGGCATTCCGCTCCGGGACCGTTCCGGGCCCATCCACGGGAACAACGTTGGCCAGGCTGCGATTACCGGTCCGCCGGCGCCCACCACCCTTTACCAGCAGGAGAACGCATGGACATGAACACCATCGAGGCAGTGGTCCCCACCACGGACCCCGCACAGTGGCGCGACGGCGACGCCTGGCTCGCCGGCGGCACGGTCCTGTTCTCCTATGGCAGCTATGCCTTCGGACCCCAGCCCGTCAAGCGCCTCCTCGACCTCGGCGCAGCAGGCTGGACAGCTGTCACCGTCACCGACGACGGGATCGACCTCGCCGCCACCTGCAGCATCGCCGAGCTGTACCGCCTCCCGGAATCCCCGGACGCCGCAGGCCTGCCCTGGCCGGCGCTGGACCTGGTCCGGCCGTGCTGCGATTCCTTCGTTGCTTCCTTCAAGGTGTGGAACATGTCCACCGTGGGCGGCAACCTGTGCACCGCACTGCCCGCAGGGCCTGTCATCTCGCTGTGCGCGGGATTGGACGGCGTGGCCACCATCCTGGGCCCCGGCGGTACCAGCCGCAGCGTCCCCGTGACCGACTTCGTGACCGGGGACGCGACGAACTGCCTGGCACCGGGCGAGCTGCTCCGCAGCGTCCACCTCCCGGCGTCGGCCCTGTCATCCCGAACCGCCTTCCGCCGCCTGTCGCTGAGCAACCTGGGCAGATCCGGGGTGCTGCTGATTGGAAGGCTCGACGGCGGCACCGCGTTGGTCCTGACCGTCACCGCTGCGACCAAGCGGCCCGTACAGCTGCGCTTCGACACGATCCCGGACGCCGACCACCTGGCGGCCGCGCTCGAGGACGCCATACCGGCCGGCCTGTACCACGATGACATCCACGGGCTCCCGGCTTGGCGGCGGGATATGACCTACCGGCTGGCCGAGGAAATCCGTACCGAATTGGCAGCGCCTGAGGGCACAGGAGCGGCGGGCCCCACCGTGTCCGGCGACTTCTGGCCTCCCCGGAGCACCCCGGCCTCCGGGTCCACAGCACTTCCGAAAGGGGCCTGACCATGGCCATCAACATCAACGGCGCACCGGCCGAAACGGATCCCCGCCCGGGCCAGTGCCTCCGGACCTTCCTCCGGGAACAGGGAAACCCCGGCGTCAAGAAGGGCTGCGACGGCGGCGACTGCGGTGCCTGCACGGTCCACGTGGACGGCACGCCGGTCCACAGCTGCATCTACCCCGCCGTCCGTGCCGAGGGGCACTCGGTCACCACCATCGAGGGACTGGCCGCCGCATCCGGCGACGGTCCCGGCCTGCACCCGGTGCAGCAGCAGTTCATGGAGCGGCAGGGTTTCCAGTGCGGCTTCTGCACCGCCGGCATGGTGATGACTGCCGCCACGTTCGACGACGAACAAAAGGACAACCTGCCCCGCAACCTCAAGGGCAACCTCTGCCGCTGCACGGGCTACCGCGCCATTGCTGACGCCGTCTGCGGCCACGCGGGGCACCCGGATCCGCAGGGGCAGGGCTCGGGTATCGCCGGGGCAAGCCAGCCGGACCCGGAACACGGCCAGCTCGGCGACGACGTCCCCGCACCCGCCAGCCGTGCGGTGGTCACCGGCGCGGCCCGCTACACCCTGGACATCCCGCAGGACCAGCAGCAGGCACTGCTGCACCTGAAGATCCTCCGCTCACCGCACGCCCACGCACGGGTGGTGTCCATCGACAAGGACGCTGCCCTCCGGGTCCCCGGCGTGGTGGCTGTCTTCACCTCCGACGACGCCCCGGAGCAGCTCTTCTCCACCGCCCAGCACGAACTGTTCACCGACGATCCGGACGATACCCGGGTGCTGGATGACGTGGTCCGGTTCATCGGGCAGCGCGTGGCCGCCGTAGCCGCCGAATCCGTAGCTGCCGCCGAGGCAGGCGTGCGGGCGTTGAAGGTTTGCTACGAAGAACTGCCCTCCGTTTTCACGCCGCAGGATGCCTTGCGTCCCGGCGCCCCGCTGGTGCACGGTGACAAGGACGGCGCCACCGCGCGGATCTCCCGTCCGGACCGCAACGTGGTGGCTGAGCTGCATTCCGAGCTGGGAAGCGTGGCGGATGGGTTTTCAGCCGCAGACTTCATCCACGAACAGACCTACCGGACCCAGCGCGTCCAGCATGTGGCCCTTGAAACCCACGCGGCTATTGCCTCCATTGATGCCGAAGGGCGGCTCCAGGTCCGTACCTCCAGCCAGGTTCCGTTCCTGGTCCGGCGCACCCTGTGCCGGGTGTTCGGGCTGGAAGAGGACCGGGTGCATGTGGTGGCCGGGCGGGTTGGCGGCGGCTTCGGTGGCAAGCAGGAAGTCCTCACCGAGGACCTCGTGGCGCTCGCTGCGCTGAAGCTGAAGCGGCCCGTCCAGCTGGAACTCACCCGCACCGAACAGTTCACCGCCACCACCACGCGGCATCCGTTCACCATCAAGCTCAAGGCCGGTGCCAGCAAAGACGGCCACCTCACCGCCCTGGAACTGGACGTCCTCACCAACACCGGAGCCTACGGAAACCATGGCCCCGGCGTCATGTTCCATGGCTGCGGCGAATCCCTGGCCGTGTACAAGTGCGACAACAAAAAAGTGGACGCCCACGCCATGTACACCCATACGGTCCCGGCCGGGGCGTTCCGCGGGTACGGGCTGAGCCAGATGATCTTCGCAGTGGAGTCCGCCATGGACGAACTAGCCGCCGGCATCGGCATGGACCCCTACGAGTTCCGCCGCCGGAACATGGTGCGCGAAGGCGACCACATGTTGTCCACCCACCCGGAACCCGAGGAAGACGTGCACTACGGCAGCTACGGGCTGGACCAGTGCCTGGACCTGGTGCGCGGTGCCCTGGACCGCGGCCTGGAACGGTACCGGGCGGCTGGGCTGGACCAGCTGGGACCGGAATGGATGACCGGCGAGGGTGCCGCGCTGTCCATGATCGACACCGTGCCGCCGCGCGGACACTTCGCCCACTCGCGGATGCGGCTCCTTCCCGACGGAACGTACCAGACCGACGTCGGCACGGCCGAGTTCGGCAACGGCACCACCACCGTCCACGCCCAGCTTGCCGCCACCGCCCTGTCCACCGAGGCTGCCCGGGTGGCGGTCCGGCAGTCGGACACGGACCTGGTGGAGCACGATACCGGCGCGTTCGGCTCGGCCGGCACGGTGGTGGCCGGAAAAGCCACGCTCGCTGCGGCAGAGGAGCTTGCTGTCCGCATCCGGGCCTTTGCCGCAGGGATCCGGCAAACCCAGGCCTCCGCCTGCGTCCTCGAGGGAGACGCCGTGGTGGTGGACGGGACAGCCGTGGCACTGTCGGAACTGGCGCAGGCAGCTGCGGAAGCCGGCGTCGAACTCGCTGCCGAAGGCCGCTGGGGTGGAACCCCGCGGTCGGTGGCGTTCAACGTGCACGGCTTCCGCGTGGCGGTAAACCGGAGGACCGGAGAACTGAGGATCCTGCAAAGCGTGCAGGCCGCCGACGCCGGTGTGGTCGTCAATCCCCGGCAGTGCCGCGGCCAGATCGAGGGCGGCATTGCCCAGGCCATAGGTGCCGCGCTGTACGAGGAAGTGGTGGTGGACGACGCTGGTAAGGTCACCACGGACATCCTGCGGCAGTACCACATCCCCACCTTCGCGGACGTGCCGCGGAGCGAGGTGTACTTTGCCGATACCAACGACAAGCTTGGCCCGCTCGGTGCCAAGTCCATGAGTGAAAGCCCGTTCAACCCGGTAGCGCCCGCGCTGGCCAACGCCATCCGGAACGCCACCGGAGTGCGGTTCGCGTCCCTGCCCATTGCCCGGGACCGGATCTACCTGGGGCTGAAGGAGGCCGGGTTGGTGCCCGCGGACCACGTCCATTCCCAGCCGGTGCGGTGAACCGGCGGGCCGTAAAATTCCGGTGGCTGCCGGGCTGCCCCCTATAGTCGGGGGATGGAACAACGGATTTTAGGCAGGACCGGACGGAACGTCTCCATCGTGGGGCTGGGCACCTGGCAGCTTGGCGCGGACTGGGGCAACGTGGACCCGGCCCAGGCCCAGGCCATCCTGGCGGCGTCCGCTGAGGCCGGTGTCACTTTCTTCGACACCGCTGACGTATATGGCGACGGCAAGAGCGAACAGGCAATCGGCAAATTCCTGGCCGACAACCCCGGGCTGGACATCACCGTGGGCACCAAGATGGGCCGCCGGATGGACCAGCGCCCGGAAAACTACACGCTGGCCAACTTCCGCCAATGGGTTGACCGCTCACGGAAGAACCTGGGAACCGACACCCTGGACCTGGTCCAGCTGCACTGCCCGCCCACACCGGTGTTCAGCAGCAACGAGGTCTACGACGCCCTGGACACCCTGGTGTCCGAAGGCGCCATCCGCAATTACGGCGTCAGCGTGGAGCGGACGGACGAAGCACTGGAAGCCATCCGGCGCCCGGGAACGGCCTCGGTCCAGATCATCCTGAACGCCTTCCGGCTCAAGCCGCTGGACGAGGTCCTGCCCGCCGCGAAGGCAGCGGGCGTGGGGATCATTGCCCGCGTCCCACTGGCGTCCGGGCTGCTGTCCGGGAAATACACCAAGGACACCACGTTCGCGGACAACGACCACCGGAACTACAACCGCGACGGAGGCTCCTTCGATGTGGGGGAGACCTTCTCCGGGGTGGACTTCCAGCTTGGCCTGAAGGCTGTGGCCGAGTTCGAGCAACTGGTTCCCTCCGGCGCCACCACCGCCCAGGCCGCCATCGCCTGGATTGCCGCACAGGACGGTGTCACCACGGTGATCCCCGGTGCCCGCAACGTGGACCAGGCCGTGGCGAACGCTGCCGCCGCGTCCGTGGCTGTCACCGATGAGTTCGGCGAGGGTGTCCGCTGGATCTACGACCACTACTTCCGCGAGGCCATCCACCCGCGCTGGTAGCCGGGATTCCAGGTCCGGACAGTTCCATGCGGCCCGCGGACAGCGTTGACGCGTTCATTGGCGCGCTCGCCGCCGTGGAGCCGGGCGCCGACTGGACCAACTTCTTCGACCACACCGTGCCGGAGAACGCGCTGCGCCGTTACAACCTGAAGCGTTATCTGCAGGAGATGCTGGAACGCCGCCCAACGGTCCTGCTGGTGGGCGAGGCGCCGGGCTTCCGGGGCATGCGGATTACCGGCGTGCCCTTCACCAACCGGACCATCTTCGAGGGGCCGGCCAACAACTTTGGGCTGTTCGGGCCCGGCAAGGGATACCTCCTGCCGCCCGAGGCTGCGGGGGTTGCGGCGGAACCCACGGCTACGGTGATGTGGGAAGTCCTGGCCGAACTCGGCGTCCTGCCGCTGCTGTGGAGTGCATTCCCGTGGCATCCACACAAGCCGGGGCAGCCGCTGACCAACCGCACGCCGCGGACGTCCGAAGCGGCCCTGGGCACCCCGTTCTGGCAGGCACTGGCGCAGCTCTTCGCTGTCCGCACCATAGTGGCCGTGGGTAATGTGGCCCATCGCAGCCTGCTCCGGAGCGGAGTCGATGCGCCCAAGATCCGGCACCCGGCCCACGGCGGCCGGGCCGGTTTTAGAAACGGGCTGGAGCAGTTGCTACTGCAGTAGGCGCAACTGGTCCGGTGTGTCCACGTCCTCGCCGGTGGACTGGTCAGTGCAATCCACTTCGTCCACGAGTTCCGGATGGGCGCGGAGGAAGCCCCGTGCACCGGCGTCACCGGTCACCGTTGCGGCAACCGCGGCCCGCAGCGAAGCGTCGATGAGCAGTGGATGGCCGCGCAGGAGTTGGCTGACGGGACTGCCGCCATTGAGATCACGACGGCGGTACGCGGCGGCGGTGATCCGGCCCGGACGGTGGGCGGCGAGCAGCCGCGCCACCGTTTCCGGGGTGAGTCCGGGCTGGTCCACGAGGGCCACCAGCAGGTGGTCCGCCGGATCTGCCGTCCGTTCACCGAGCAGGAAGGAACTGCCCATGCCGGACTGCCAGTCCGGATTGGCGACAATCCGGCAACGGCCCAGGTCGGCCGCCGCGACGACGTCCACGGCACCCGCGCCGAGGACCACCACCACTTCCCGGCAGCCGCCGTCGGACAGTGTTCCGGCGGTGGCCTCAACCAGCGGCCGCCCATGGAAGGGGAGCAGCGCCTTGGGCCCGAGGCCCAGGCGTGTCCCGGCACCCGCGGCCAGCACGATGCCCGTGGTGCGCCGCTCCTGCATGCGTCCTTCTTCCATACCTGCACCCTAGCCACACGACGGCGGCGGGGCAGCTTCCTTCCGGAAACTGCCCCGCCGCTGATCTGTTGTTCAGGTCAGGCGTCGCCGCCCACACCACCGGTGGTCCCGGCGTTGACGTCCAGGAGCTTGTACCGGTCCATGGCGTAGGCCGGTGCGCCTGCCTCAACGTCACCCCTGGCCGCGAGCATTTGCAGCGCCTTCACCACGATGGAGTGGGTGTCGTTTTTGAAGAAGCGGCGGGCTGCTGCGCGGGTGTCGGAGAAGCCGAAGCCGTCGGCGCCGAGGGTGGCGAATTCGTTGGCCCGAAGGCGCACCCACCCTTCATGCCTAACTGCCGGATCTGGTCGGGGACGGCTTTCATGTAGTCGGAGACGGCGACGACGGGGCCGGTGGCGCCTTCGAGCTGCTGGGTGACGAACGGGACCCGGGCGGGTTGTTCGGGGTTGAGGAAGGCCTCTTCTTCGGCGGCGAGGCCGTCGCGCCGGAGTTCGTTCCAGGAGGTGACGGACCAGACATCGGCGGAGACGGACCAGTCTTCGGCGAGGATTCGCTGGGCTTCGAGGGCCCAGGGCACGGACACGCCGGAGGCCAGGATCTGCGCCTTTGGTCCCTCAACGCCCGACGCCGAAACCCGGTAGATGCCGCCCAGGACACCCTGCACATCCAGGTTTTCCGGCTCGGCGGGCTGCACTATGGGCTCGTTGTAGACCGTGAGGTAGTACATCAGGTTTTTGTCGGAGCCAGCTCCGGTTCCTTCGCCGCTTGCGGCCGGCCCGTACATGCGTTCGAGGCCGTCGCGGATGATGTGCCCCATTTCGTAGCCGTAGGCGGGGTCGTAGGTGACTACTGCGGGGTTGGTGGAGGCGAGCAGGGGGGAGTGGCCGTCGGCGTGTTGGAGGCCTTCGCCGGTGAGGGTGGTCCGTCCTGCGGTGGCGCCGATGATGCCAGCAGCACCTTCTGCTGGTCCNCCCATTTCGTAGCCGTAGGCGGGGTCGTAGGTGACTACTGCGGGGTTGGTGGAGGCGAGCAGG
The DNA here is from genome assembly GCF_001423525.1 of Arthrobacter sp. Leaf137. Lineage (GTDB taxonomy): Bacteria > Actinomycetota > Actinomycetes > Actinomycetales > Micrococcaceae > Arthrobacter. Next base: position 59,168 of record NZ_LMOI01000006.1, read on the forward strand.
GGGGAGTGGCCGTCGGCGTGTTGGAGGCCTTCGCCGGTGAGGGTGGTCCGTCCTGCGGTGGCGCCGATGATGAAGCCGCGGGTCATTTGGTCTGCTGCTGCCCAGAAGGCGTCGCCGGTGCGTTGGAAGCCGAACATGGAGTAGAACACGTAGACCGGGACCAGGGGTACGCCGTGGGTGGCGTAGGCGGTGCCGGCGGCGGTGAAGGCTGCCACGGCGCCGGCTTCGTTGATGCCGGGGTGGATGAGCTGGCCTGCGGGGGATTCCTTGTAGGCCAATACCAGGTCGCGGTCCACGGAGAGGTAGTTCTGGCCGCCCGGGTTATAGATCTTGGCCGTGGGGAAGAACGCATCCATGCCGAAGGTCCGGGATTCGTCCGGCACGATGGGCACGATCCGGTGCCCGAACTTCTTGTCGCGGAGCAGGTCCTTGAGCAGGCGCACGAACGCCATGGTGGTGGCCGCCTGCTGCTTCCCGGAGCCGCGCTTGGCAACCTCGTAGGTCTTGGCTTCCGGAAGTTCAACTGCCTCATGACGCGAACGGCGTTCCGGCACCGACCCGCCGAGCGCCCTGCGGCGTTCTTGAAGGTAGGCGATTTCGGGCGCATCGGCACCCGGGTGGTAATAGGGAGGACGGTAAGGATCGGCGTCCAGTTGCTCATCCGACACGGGGATGCGGAGGTAATCCCGGAAGTCTTTGAGGTCCTCCACCGTCAGCTTCTTCATCTGGTGCGTGGCATTCCGGCCCTCAAACCTGGGTCCGAGTCCGTAGCCTTTGACGGTTTTGGCGAGGATGACGGTGGGTTTGCCCTTGAATTCGGTGGCGGCTTTGTAGGCTGCGTAGACCTTGCGGTA
>NZ_LMOI01000007.1 GCF_001423525.1 Arthrobacter sp. Leaf137
CCATCGGGCTGGTCATTCCGGATAACAGCAACCCGTTCTTTTCGTTGCTGGCCCACGCGGTGGAAGAGGCCGCGGCCGAGCGTGGCTATGCCCTGGTGTTGACCAACTCGGACGGGAACGTGGCCAAGGAGCGCCGGAACGTGCGTAACCTGGCGGCGCGGCAGGTGGATGGTGTGATCGTCTCGAGTGTGTTGATGGAGCCAGGGGCGGCGGATTTCGAGTCGGCGGAGGTCCCGGTGGTGTTGTTGAACCACAGTGCCGAGGCGCCGGGGTTTAACAGTGTGGGGGTGGACCTGGTGGCCGGTGCGCGGGCTGCGGTGGAGCATCTGATCGGCCACGGGCACACGCGGATTGCGTTGGCGATGGGGACGAACACGGGCAATTATTATGACGGCCGGGAGGAGGGCTGGTTGCAGGCCCTGGCCGGCGCGGGCCTGCCGGAGGGCCCGATTGTGCGGACGCCGTTCACGCGGGAGGGCGGTTATGCGGCGGGCAAGCGCCTGCTGGCCGGGGCGGAGCGGCCCACGGCGATTTTTGCGACGTCGGACCTGCAGGCCGTGGGGATCCTGCGGGCGCTGCACGAGGCGGGCCTGTCAGTGCCGAAGGATATGGCGTTGGCGTCCTTCGATGGTTCGGCGGAAGCGGAGTACAGCTGGCCGCCGCTGACCACGGTCAGGCAGCCGGCAAAGGCCATGGCCGAAGCGGCGGTGAACGCCCTCATCGGAACGGGCCGCGGCAACACCCCCGAACACCTCATCTTCCCCGCCGACCTCCAGGTCCGCCAATCCTGCGGCTGCCCCTGAGTATTTGCCTTAGGCCGGCTGGCCCAGGGCGGGCGCAAGCCGCAGCCTGCCAACCCTGTCCCGCAGGATGCGCTGCGCATCGGGACCGAGCCCGGGATCGCTGATGACCTCGTCCACGTCGTCCAGCGACGCAATGGAACTGATGCCCAGCACGCCCCATTTGGTGTGGTCCGCCAGCACCACGGTCTTGCGGGCTGCGGCCACGAAAGCCCGGTCCGTCTCGGCCTCCAGGAGGTTGGGGGTGGTGAAACCGGCTGCGGAGTCCATGCCATGGACACCGAGGAACAGCAGGTCCAGGTGCAGCTGCTTGAGTGCGCTCGTGGCGATGGGGCCCACCAGGGCGTCCGAGGGCGTGCGCTGGCCGCCGATCAGGATCACAGTGGAGCTGTAGCGGGCCGGGCCCGTGGCGGCTGCGTGGTGGAACAGGTCGGCGATGCGCACCGAGTTGGTGACCACGGTGATGGGCGGCCCGTTGACCAGTTCCTTGGCAAGGGCCCACGTGGTGGTCCCGGCACTCAGGCCGACCGCCATCCCTTCCTGCACCAGAGCGGCCGCTTCCACCGCAATGGCCCGCTTCTCCGCTGTCAGCTGGGTGGACTTCTGCTCGAAGCCGGGCTCGTGGGTGCTGGCATCACCGGGCAGCTTCGCGCCGCCGTGGATGCGCTCCAGCTTGCCGCCCTCCTCCAGCAGTTCGATGTCCCGGCGGACAGTCATCAGCGAGACGCCCAGTTGCTGGGCGAGGTCCGAGACGCGGACAACCCGTTCGCGCTGGACGACGTCCACTATTGCCTGGTGGCGTGCTGCGGGGAGCATGGAGATCCTTTCGTGCTGGGGTGGGGGAGCTGTCTCCCCGTCACCTTCCATGATGGTCTACCCCTTGCTGGAACCAAGAGTCAGGCCCGCAACAAACTGCCGTTGCAGGAGCAGGTAGATCACCAGCGTGGGGATGACGGTGATCACTGCCCCCGCCGCCAGGAGGTTGTAGTTGCTCAGGAACTCGCCCTGCAGGTTGTTGATGGCCGTGGTGATCGGGAGCCGGTTGCCGCTCTGGATGAAGATCAGGGGCCAGAAGTAGTCGTTGTAGATGAAGATGACCTGGAGGGTGCCGAGCGCCGCGAAGGCCGGCCGGCAGAGCGGCATGATGATTTCCCGGTACTGCCGCCAGATGCCGGCTCCGTCCACCAGCGCCGCCTCCGTCAGGTCCGCCGAGAGGGCCTTCATGTAGTTGGACAGCACGAACGTGCAGAAACCCATCTGGAAAGCGGTGTTGACGGCGATGACGATGATGTAGGTGTTCAGCATGTTCCCGGAGTCGCTGAACGAATAGGGCACTTCGAAGTGCTTGGCCATTTCGAAAAGTGGCGCCGCAAGGACCTGCGGGGGCAGCAGGTTGCCGGCGGTAAACATGATGAGCAGGGTGACGTTGAACTTCCAGCTCACCCGGCTGACGGCAAAGGCCATGAGGGACGCCAGGAAGAGGGTCAGCAGTACGGCGGGGACGGTGATGATGACGGAGTTCCAGAAGTACGTGGCGAACCCGCCCTGGGTCCAGGCCTGCACGAAGTTGTCGAAGTTGAAGTCACCGGCGAAGCTGAAGTACCCGTGCTCGTTAGTGGAGGCCACCGGCCGGAGCGCCGTGTACAGCGACCATCCCAGGGGAATCAGCCACATCACGGCCATGACCAGCAGGAAGATGTGCATGCCGTAGTGGCGCTTGGGCCTGCTGCCGGTCCGCTGCGCGGAAGCGGCTTGGATCCGGCCGGTGCGGACCGTGCGTGCTGGGGTGGTGCTCATGCTCTGTTCTCCTTGCCAAAGGTGCGGCTGAGGTAGAAGACGATGGGGACGAGGGAGATGACCAGCAGCACCACAGCCAGGGCTGAGCCGACGCCGATCACCTGGCCTTCTCCCACGAGGTTCTGGATCACCAGGGCGCTGAGCATCTCCAGGCCGTTGGTGCCGCGGTTGATGACGTAGACCACGTCAAAGGCGCGGAGGGATTCGATGATGGTGATCACCACGATGACGATGTTGATGGGGCGCATCGCCGGGAACACCACCCGGAAGAAGGTCTGGTAGGCGTTGGCGCCGTCGATGGAGGCCGCCTCCCGCAGGCTGGGGTCCACGCCCTTCAGGCCGGCCAAATAGAGGAGCATGACGTAGCCGGCGTGCCGCCAGGTGGCCGCGATCATGGCGGCCCAGATGTTCACGGACGAGTCCCCGAACCAGTCCACCGCCTGGGGTGTCCCGGCGGTGCCGAGGATGAAGTTCAGGAGGCCGTTATCGCGTTGGTAGAACAGCTGCCAGATGATGCCGATGAGGGCCAGGGAGAGCATCACGGGAGCGAAGAAGATGCTCTGGTAGATCTTGCTGCCGCGGATGTTCTGGTCCAGCAGCACCGCCAGCAGCAGGCCGAGCGGCGTAGCGATCAGGGCCAGGAAGAGCAGCCACATGAGGTTGTGCTGGACGGCCGGCCAGAAGGGCGGGTAGTCCTGGGTGATGTACTGGTAGTTTTCGGTGCCGGCAGGCCGGATATCGGCCAGGTCCAGCCCGTTCCACCGGGTGAAGCTGAGCCCGATGGACATCAGCGTCGGCAGCCATACCAGGGCCAGTTCGATCAGGGTGGGGATGCCCACCATCAGCGACAGGACCACTTTGTCCCGGCCGGTCAGGCGGCGGACCCGGCCGCCCCTGGTCCGGCCGATCCGGCCGCCGCCGGGTTCCTGCGCTTCCGGCGGGATCAATTCTTGCGCGGTGCTGCTCATGGAAATCTTCCCTCTGCTGGTGGGACGCCGCCGGGGCGGTGCTGCTGGGTGGGGACGCTGGAAGGGAACGGACGACGGCGGGCGTGCGCCGCCGTCGTCCGTCCTGCAGTGCTGCGGTGCCGGTGTGCTGTGGGCGGCTACTGCGCGGCGTAGAGGGTCTTGGCCTGCGCCTCGAGGTTTTTGACGTCCATCTTGCCGTCCTTGATGAAGCTCTGGAGGGCGGGAATCATCACGTTGTTGGCCATGGCCGGCAACGCGTCACGGTCGAAGAACTGGCTGATGTACTTCGCATCCGCAATGGTTTCGGCACACTTCTTGTTCAGCGGGCTGAACTTGGAGGTGTCGGTGCCCTTGGCGGTGGCGATGTTGGAGGCATCCACTGCGGCGTAGGCATCCTGCGCCTCGGGTGTGCCCAGGTATGCCATGAAGTCCCGCGCAGCCTTGTTCTCGCCGCCCTTCTTGGAGAGCAGGAGGCCGTCGATGGGGGCCTCGACGGCGTCCCGGCCCTCCATGGCGATCTCCGGGAAGGCGAAGAAGTCGATGTCGGCCAGCACTGCCGCGTCGGTGAACTGCTGGGTCACGAAGGAGCCCAGCAGGTACATGCCGGTCTTCTTGGCCTCAAGGGACTTGGCGGCGTCCTGCCAGGTCTGGCCGAGGGCTCCGGGATCCTGGAACGGCAGCAGCGCCGACCAGGTGTCAAAGACGGCGCTGACCTTCTGCTGGTCCCAGGATTCCTTGTGCGCGCTCAGGTCCACGTGGAACTGGTAGCCGTTCAGCCGCATGTTGATGTAGTCGAAGGTGCCCATGGCGGGCCAGCCGTCCTTGTCAGCGAAGCCGATGGGGATGATGCCGTCCCCCTGCATCTTGGCGGCGAGGGTCTTGAGGGCGTCAAAGGTTTCCGGAACCTCGTACCCCTTCTCGGCCCACAGGCTCTTCCGGTAGAAGAACCCCCACGGGTAGTTGTAGTTGGGGACGAAGTACAGCTTGCCGTCCGGCCCGGTGGAGGCCTTCTTCAGGGCATCGGAATAGTTTGCGCCGATGGTTTCCCAGACATCGTCGATGGGAGCCAGGAGTCCCTTTTCGGCGTAGTACTGCATCCGGTAGCCGGCAAACCAGGTGAAGGTGTCATCCGGGGAACCCTGGAGGTAGGAGTTGATCTTGTTCTGGAAGTCGTTGTGGGGGACCGTGTTGGTGGTGACCTTCCTGCCGGTCTTGGCCGTGAAGGCATCGGTGACTGCCTGGTAGGCCCGCTTGGGCACGTCGTCGGAGGAGCCGGAGCCGAAGGTCAGCCCGCCGGAATCGGTACCTGTTGCGGAGGGTGCGCTGCCGCCGGTGCAGGCTGCGAGGAACGGGATGCCGGCCAGGCTGGCAGCGCCAACGCCGGCGGTCTTGAGGATGCTCCGCCTGCTCGGGAAGGCAGTTGCGGACGCATCAAACGGTGAAGCCATGTTCTCTCCCTTGAGTAATAGCAGCATGTGAGGCACCTCACATCAGTACGACTATAACCTCGCAAAACAGAACATGGAAGAACGCTAAATAACACTTTTTCTGGTGGCCGTTTTTGAATCGTCACAAACGCAGGATGGCCCCGTTTATCCCGAAATTACGGGCTAAAAGGGGCCATTCGGCGGTGCTGCGGCACATACTAAGCCGGTGTTACTTTCTGAGCGACTGCGCAATCTGCTGCATGATCGTGGGATCGGCCAGGGTGGTGGCATCGCCCGGGTCGCGGCCTTCGGCGACGTCCTTGAGCAGGCGCCGCATGATCTTGCCGGAGCGGGTCTTGGGCAGTTCCGGGACTATCAGGATGTTCTTGGGCTTGGCAATGGGGCCGATTTCCTTGCCCACGTGGTTCCGGAGTTCCTGGACGGTTGCGTCGCCGTTGTTCGCGGCGTCGCCGCGCAGGATGACGAAGGCCACGACGGCCTGGCCTGTGGTCTCGTCCGAGGCGCCCACGACGGCGGCCTCCGCCACGGCCGGGTGTGAGACCAGGGCGGACTCGATTTCCGTGGTGGAGAGCCGGTGCCCGGACACGTTCATGACGTCATCCACCCGGCCGAGGAGCCAGATGTCGCCGTCCTCGTCCTTCTTGGCACCGTCCCCGGCGAAGTACATGGTCTCGAACCGGGACCAGTAGGTGTCCTTGAACCGTTCGGGGTCGCCCCAGATGCCGCGGAGCATGGCCGGCCAGGGTTCACGGATCACCAGGAACCCGCCGTGCCCGTCCGGCACGGATTCACCCATCTCGTCCACCACGTCTACGGCGATGCCCGGCAGCGGGACCTGGGCCGAGCCCGGCTTGGTGGCGGTAACCCCGGGGAGCGGCGCGATCATCTGCGCGCCGGTCTCGGTCTGCCACCACGTGTCCACGATGGGGGTCTTGTCTCCGCCGATGACCTTCCGGTACCACATCCAGGCCTCGGGGTTGATGGATTCGCCCACAGAGCCAAGGACCCGAAGGGAGGACAGATCGTACTTGTCCGGGATCTCCCTGCCCCACTTCATGAACGTCCGGATCGCGGTGGGGGCTGTGTACAGGATGGAGACCTTGTACTTTTCCACGATCTCCCACCAGCGGCCCTGGTGCGGTGAGTCCGGGGTGCCCTCGTACATGACCTGGGTGGCGCCGTTGATGAGCGGTGCGTAAGTGACGTACGAGTGCCCGGTGACCCAGCCGACGTCGGCCGTGCACCAGTACACGTCCGTCTCCGGGTGCAGGTCGAACACCGCCTTGTGCGTGTATGCGGTCTGGGTGAGGTACCCGCCGGTGGTGTGCAGGATGCCCTTGGGCTTACCGGTCGTGCCGGAGGTGTACAGGATGAACAGCGGGTGTTCGGAATCATGCCCGACGGCGGTGTGCTCGGCGGACGCTTCACCGACGGTTTCGTCCCACCAGTGGTCGCGGCCCTCGTGCCAGTCCACGTCCTGGCCGTTGCGCTTGACCACCACCACGTTGTTCACGGTGTGCCCGTCCTTGGACAGGGCGTCATCAACGGCCGGCTTCAGCGCACTCGGCTTGCCGCGGCGGTACGTCCCGTCAGCGGTGACCACCAGCTTGGCTTCAGCATCGTCGATGCGTGAGCGCAGGGCGTCGGCGGAAAAGCCGCCAAACACAACGGAGTGGACCGCGCCGATCCGTGCGCAGGCGAGCAGCGTGATGACGGCCTCGGGGATCATGGGCAGGTAGACGGCCACGCGGTCGCCCTTGGACACGCCAAGGGATTCGAAGGCGTTCGCGGCCTTCTTCACTTCCTCAGTCAGCTCGGCGTAGGTATAGGTGCGGCTGTCACCCGGTTCGCCTTCGAAATAGATGGCGACGCGGTCGCCCAGGCCGTTTTCCACGTGCCGGTCCAGCGCGTTGTACGCGGCGTTGACTTCGCCGCCCACGAACCACTTTGCGAACGGCGGGTTGGACCAGTCAAGGGCTTCACCGAAGTCCTTGGTCCAGGTGAGCAGCTCGCGGGCCTGCTTCGCCCAGAAAGCCGGCCGGTCGGCGTCGGCCTCTGCATAATCAGTGGCCTTGACCACTGCGTTCGCCGCGAACTCCGGCGTGGGCGGGAAGGTCCTGGTCTCATGCAGCAGGTTTTCAAACGCGTCGCCCTGCTGTGCACCCTGTCCTGCCGGGGCAGCGGGAACGGTGGCCGTGGAGCTTGGAGTGTCCTGGGACATGTGAACCTCATCATTCATCGATCTTTGCTGCGCGGGATGCAGGCCACGGCCGTGCAGGGCCGCAAGCACGACACCGGGCACCGGCCGATCACGGACATACCGCAAAGAGCTGTTCCGGAATCCACCCTAACTCTTGCCGGCACGGCCATGTGTGCCTTGTCACAGTTGTGCCCGTAAGCGGCATTTTTTGTGCGGTGAATGGTTTCTGTGGCAGTCCGGCGAGGTCCCCCTGCCGCCGTTTCGGCTAGTGATCAGCCGGGCTGTTGACTAGGCTGAAATGAAATTGTGACTTTACTTCGGGCCCGCGGGCCGGGCTCCGGGCCCGGGCGGGGGAACGGTGTTTCGACGGCACATCGTGGATCGGCCCAGGCCGGTTCCGTGCCGCCATGCTAAGGAGAGCAGAATGAACCAGCCCAGCTACGGCCAGAAAACCGGCCCCGCCACGGAAACGGGTGCCGGCCAGACCGGCGCCGCCGGGGCAGGCCAGCAGGCCGCGCCTCAAGGCGCCGGGACGCCGTTCCGCCTCGCCAAGGATTCCAACCAGGCAGTGCTTGGCCCCTTCACCGTGCGGGACCTGACGGTCTTCGTGGCCACCATTGTCCTGTTCGTTGCTTCGCTGCTGCCCATCTTCGGCGCACGCTACAACCTGTGGAACCTGAACAACCTCTTCTTCCTTGGCCTCGGAATCCTGTTGCCGCTGATTGTCTGCGCACTGTTCGCCGCCCGCCGGTTGGCGCCCGCCACGAAGATCCGCGTGGGCTCCCTCTCAGTTGACCAGTTCGCCTCGGTGTCCGCGTGCTTCGCTGTGGCGTTCTTCTTCATCTCCGTTGCCGGGGCCTATGTTCCCAGCCTGCTGGTGGGCCTGATCGGTTCCATCATCCTGTTCGTCGCCACCGTCCTGGGCCGGTTCGTGCCCTATCTCTCCAGCGACTTCCTGGGCCGCGCCGAAGCGCCGGCACACGTGGCGGCCCGCGAGTCCGCAGTACCCGCACCGGCGCCCCGTGCACCGAAGCAGCCCAAGCCTGAAGCGGCGGCCAAGGCGGGGTCCCACCCGGAAGCGGACTCCCACCACAAGCATGAAGCCACCCCCAAGTCCCGGCTGGGCGGCAAGCTGTTCGGCGGAGCGGGGGCCGGATCCTCAGCAGTAACGCCAGGGTCTTCGCACCATGCGCCTGAGCCTTCGCACCACGCGCCGGCGGCGGCCACCGCACCGGCAGCACGCCCGGCGGACGCCGTGGCACCCGCCACCGCTGCCGTTCCCACCGCGGCTCCGGCTCCGGCAGCAGGAGCCGCTGCGGGCACTCCCGTATCCACCGCGCCCGAAGCAGCCGACCACGCTCCCGAGGTGGACGCCGGCCCGCCAACCCAGGCCGCCGACGTCGTCCGCCCTGCTGCAGCACCGGCCGCAGAGGAAACGCAGCGCGCCAACGTTCCCGCCACCCCTGCGGGCCAGCAGGCGGCAACGCACGACATCGTCAGCTCCCCGGCTGCCTCCGCTCCGCAGCGCACGTGGGAGCCGCCGGCCGCAACCGCTGTGCACCAGCAGGTACGGGTCGAAGAGCCGATCGGCGCCACCGTCGATCCGTCGAGCCACGACGCCGGGGACGAGCATCCCGTCCATGAGGCCTTCTGGTTTGCCGTGGCCCAGCACCGCACCGCGTTCGATCCGCACAGCGGTTCCCCCGCCTTCGTCATCGAGCCCGGCGGCTGGGTCCTGGCCCTGGAAGACCGCGGGCACGAGTTCCTGGTGCAGCACACGGACGGACGCCTTGGGGTCCTCCGCGACCTCAGCAACATCGAGCGCGGCTAGCCCCCATGGCCGCGCCGAGGGCCGCCGGAAAGGGCGGGCAGGCCGTGCCCGGTGGGCAGGCTGCAGGCATGCCGGTGGTGTCTTCCGAGTCGGCGCTGGCCCTGAAGCGGCGTGCCCGGCGGATCAATCGGGCGCTGGCCGAAAAGTACCCCTACGCACACGCGGAACTGGACTTCACCAACCCGTTTGAGCTGCTGGTGGCCACGGTCCTTTCAGCCCAGACCACCGACGTCACGGTCAACCTGGTCACGCCGGTACTCTTCGGACGCTACCCGGACGCCCGTGCCATGGCCGAAGCGGACCCGGCCGTGCTCGAGGAAATCCTCAAGCCCACCGGGTTCTTCAGAGCCAAGTCGCGGAACCTGCTGGCCCTTGCCACCCGTCTGGTGGACGAGTTCGACGGCGTGGTCCCCGGCCGGATCGAGGACCTGGTCACGCTGCCCGGCGTGGGGCGCAAAACTGCCAACGTGGTCCTGGGCAACGCCTTCGGCATCCCCGGCATCACGGTGGACACCCACTTCGGGCGGCTGGCGCGGCGGTTCAACTGGACGCAGTCGGACGATCCTGTGCAGGTCGAATCGGACGTGGCAGAACTGTTCGAGCCGCGCGACTGGACCATGCTCTCGCACCGGGTGGTGTTCCACGGCCGGCGCGTCTGCCACTCCCGGAAGCCCGCCTGCGGCGCCTGCCCCGTGGCCAACTGGTGCCCCAGCTACGGGCTCGGGGAACTGGATCCGGTGAAGGCGGCAAAGCTCCTCAAATATGAGCTCGCACCGGGCAACGAGGCGTTGCTGGAGCAGCTGCAGGCCGAGACGCACCGGGCCGCCGAGATCCGGATGGCGTCGCAGCGGCGGCCGCCGGAGCGCAGCGGCGGCCCCCGGAGCGCTGGGGAGGACCTGTGAGCGCCGGGGAGGACCTGTGACCGCCGGGGAAGACCTGTGAGCGCCAGGGAGGATCTGCTGGGGCTGGCGCGGCGTGCGGCGTCCGGATCCAATACCACCCCGGACCCGCGGTGGGCCGCCCTGACCGTCGACGCGAGCCTGGCCCGCCGGGCGGCCGTGCTGATGCTGTTCGGCGCCCTTGATGACGTCCCCGCGGTCTCGGGCAAGCCGCTGGCCCCCGCCGATCTCGACGTGCTGCTCCTGGAACGGGCCCACACGCTCGGTTCGCATCCCGGCCAGGTCGCCTTCCCGGGCGGAAGCCTGGATGCGGGTGAATCCGCCGTGGATGCGGCCCTCCGTGAAGCCGAGGAGGAAACCGGCCTGGAATCGGGCGGTGTTGAAGTCCTGGGCACCCTGCAGCAGCTCGGGCTGGCCCACAGCAACTTCCTGGTGACCCCCGTGCTTGGCTGGTGGGCGTCGCCGTCGCCGGTGCGCGTGGTGGACTACGCGGAATCCGCCCAGGTCTTCCGGATCCCCGTCCGTGATCTGCTGGACCCGGACAACCGGGTCATGGCCACCGTCCACCGCGCCGGGCGTACGTTCGACAGCCCCGCGTTTACGGTGAACGGTGTGGTGGTGTGGGGTTTCACCGGCATTGTGCTCAGCGGCCTTTTCGACCAGCTGGGCTGGTCCGTGCCCTGGGACAGCACCCGGCTGCACCCCATCGGTGTGTAGGTATTAGGGTGGCCGCGCGCGCCATTGAGCGCGGCCACCCGGTTGTTGGGGCCTTCTCAGGCCTTATGGATGGGTCAGGCCTGCTGCTGCCGCAGGTCGACCACAATTCCTGTCGCGGCGTTCTCGCGCATCGCGTTGACGCCGTCCATCAGTTTGTTCAAGGATTTGAAGCTTGGTGAAACGGCAACGATGTTGCCCTCAGCGTCTGTTAGCCGGAGCCGGTAGGACTCGTCTCCTGCCCGGTGAATCTCAAATCTGCCCGCCATGCCGGACCTCCTGGTGTGCTTCGTCGCATCAGCCGTCCGACCGGTCTGCATCAGTCGCCGCTACAGACTGTAATCCGCGTCACGCGGCGCGTCGAACTACTGCCCGGTAGGTTACTTTCTCCGTCATATGGGTAGGAACCGGGGCTTGGCTCGAACCAGCAGACCATGCTGGCCGGCGGGCTTACTTGGCCAGGTCGTAGGAGTCCACCACTGCGACGCTGACGGGAAACTCCACCGGGATGGGCCCGAACAGGAGTTCCTTTGCGGCACCGGCGGCGTCCTCGATCGCCCTGATGCACTCGTCCACGGCACCCGCCGGGGCGTGCACCATGACTTCGTCGTGGAGGAAGAACACCAGTTCCGGACCGGTACCGCCTGGCCCTGCGCCGGTGCCGTCCGCGCGGAGGGCGCGCAGCCGCCGTCGTAATTCTGCCAGCCAGCATGCCGCCCAGTCCGCAGCCGAGCCCTGGACCACGAAGTTGCGGGTGAACCGGCCCCGGGACCTGGCGATCGACTCGGCACGGCGCTGCTCTTCAGCGGTGGCCGAGCGCTGGCTTTGGTACCAGCGCTCCGACGGCGGCGGGCTGCTGCGGCCCAGCCGGGTGGTTACCGTGCCGCCGGCCTCGCCCGCCCGGGCGGCCTGTTCCACGAAGTCCACGGCCCGCGGATACGTCCGCGCCAACTGCGGCATGAGGCGGCCGGATTCGCCGGACGTGGCACCATACATGGCCCCGAGGAGGGCCACCTTGGCTTTTGCGCGGTCGCCGCCGAAACCTTTGGCTGCGATGCCCGCGTAAAGGTCCTGGTCCCGCGCGGCTTCGGCCATCACCGAGTCCCGGGCCAGGGCCACCAGAACCCTCGGCTCCAGCTGTGATGCGTCGGCGACGATCAGCTTGTAGCCAGGATCCGCGTGCACGGCACCACGGATCTGCCGGGGGATCTGGAGTGCGCCGCCGCCCCGTGACGCCCAGCGGCCGGACACAACGCCGCCCACCACGTACTCTGGCCGGAACCTCCCGCCCGCTACCCAGGCATCGAGCCAGGACCAGCCGTTCGCCGTGTGCAGCCGCGACAGTTTCTTGTACTCCAGCAGCGGGCCGATGACCGGGTGCGGAGAGTCCTTCAGCTCCCATTTGCTGGTGCTCTTCACTTCGATGCCGTTGCGGTGCAGGGCGCGGATGAGTTCCTGCGGGGAGTCCGGGTTCAGCGTGGGGGAGCCGAGCAGTTGCCGCAGTTCGGCGGCCAGCGCCTCCAGCCGTGCCGGCCGCTGCCCGGCGGGCGGACGCGGGCCAAGGTAACCTGCCAGGATTTCCTCGTGCAGGTCCTCCCGCCACGGCACACCGGCGTACTGCATCTCGGCGGCGATCATCGCGCCCGCTGATTCGGCCGCCAGCAGCAGCTGCAGGCGGCCGCGCATGCTGCCGTCGGTGCCGGCCCCGGCCAGGGCCGCCTGCTGTGCCGCGTATTCTGTCCGCAGCTCTTCCGGGGTATGGCGCAGGGGCGGGCCGCTTCCCGGGTCTTCGAACAGGGCGCCCTGGTCCGCCGGGGGAGCCGGCGGAAGAAGCGACTTTGGCGGCAGGACCGGATCGTCCACCGGGGTCCTGTCCGACGTGCGGGCGTACTCGGTGTGGGCAGTGAACTGTGAAAAAGCCAGGATGTTGCCGCACAGCGTGAGGTCGTAGCAGCGCTCGAGTTCCACGCCGGCCCGCAGCAGCGCCGGGTACCAGTCCTGGGTTCGGTGCCAGATCCAACGCGGCGGCGTGGGGCGGCTTTCCAGCTGGCGGACGACGGCGGGAAGGTCGCCGGTGCTGACGACGCGGACTCCCGGATTGGCCGGCTCGGGTTCGCCTGCCTGGGTGAGTTCCTGCAGCGCGGCCCCGGAAGGGTGGGCGGCGAGCAGGACATACATGCTCCAATTGTGCACGCTTGGCGGGACGCTTCCGTACGGCGGTGCACCTCACCCATTCCCACATCAGCCTTATCCACATAGCCGCCGGCGGGCCTTACCTGCCGCCGCCCCGGCGTGGAGAGTGGCTCCATGAGCAGGCACCAGATACTTCCTCCACCGTCGGGGCATGGCACTGTCGGGTCCGGCGGCGATGCCCCGGGCTCCCCGGCGGCACCCTCGTCGCGTGCACCCGCCGGACCAGCGGACGGGTCCACTGACGCGTGGCTGCCTGACGCATCCGGCGAAGTGCTCTTGGTGACGGCCTCGGCTTTCCTCCGCTCGGAGGTGGAACGGATTGTTGCTGCCGCCGGCGGACGCCTGCGGGTGGCCGCCGATGCCGCAGAGGGCGGCCGTCACTGGGACGGGGCGGCAGCGGTGCTGGTGGGCAGTGACATCCGGGAGTTGCCGCCCCGGCGGCGGGCACCTGCCGTCCTCGTCGGGCTGGACGGCGAGGGGGACAGCCTGTGGCATCTGGCCGCCGCGCTTGGAGCCGAACGCGTCGCCGTGCTGCCGGATGCTGCTGCCTGGCTGGCGGACCACTTGAGCCGGTCTAGGTCGCCGGGGCCCGGTGGCTTGGTTCTCGGCGTGACCGGCGGCTGTGGCGGTGCGGGCGCCACCACGGCGGCCATCTGGATTGCGCAGGCAGCGGCGGGCATGGGGGCGCGCGTACTGCTGGTGGACGGCGATCCCTGGGGCGGCGGGCTGGAACTGGCCATCGCCGCCGAGGACTACCCGGGGTTGCGCTGGCCGGACCTGTCCGACGCCCGGGGCAGCATCGACCCCCTCCAACTGGCCGACTCCCTGCCCGTGTCCGGCGGTTTCTCGTTCCTGTCCTGGCCTGCCAGCCGCGAACAGCCGGACCAGGTGGCAGCGCCCACTGCCGCCGGTGTCCTGGACGCTGCCCGGCGGGGTTACGAGCTGGTGGTGGTGGATATTGGCCGCCGTGCCGAGCCACTGAAGACGTTCGCCTGGGACTGCGACCGCGTCTTTATGGTGGTGCCGGCCCAGCTCAAGGCAGCCGTTGCCGCGGTGCGGTTGCTGCAGGAATTTCCGCCCGTGGAAGCGTCGGTGCTGGTGCGGGGCAAACCGGGGGCGGCCATTGACGGCCCGCTCCTCGCCGACGCCATCGGGCTTCCCGTCCTGGGCCGTGTGCCCGAACTGCGCGGCATGGCGGCCGCCGTGGAATCCGGCAGGCTCCTGGATCTTGGCAGGCGGCGCAGCGTGCGGCGCTTCGCCGGCACGGTGCTCGATTCCCTCGGTGACGGGCTGCCTATAGGAGAACCGGTATGACGCCGGGCGAGGGGGACGCATCCGGGGCTGTTGCGGCACCTCCTGATGTTTCCCCGCTTCCGCCAGGGTCCCGGCGAAGTGCCCGGATCCTGGAAGGGCAGCGGCGCGGACCCCACCCGGGCGGGACACCGGCCAGGGGCCGCCCCGTGGACGCGGGCCTCCTGGAATCGGTGCGCGAATCGATGATGGCCGAGGCCGGGGCCGTGACTCCGTCCCGGGTGGCCGCGGCGGTCCAGGCCACCGGAAAGCTGCTGGGAACTGCGGGCGCGCTGGCCGCCGTGGAACGGATCAGCGCGGAACTGAACGGATTGGGTCCCCTGCAGGAGCTCACCCGGGACCCCGCCGTGACGGACATCTTCGCCAATGCTCCCGACTCTGTATGGGTTGACCGGGGGCGCGGCATCGAACGTGTGGCGGTGGCGTTCGAGGGTGAATCCCAGCTGCGCGCGCTCGCCTGCAGGCTGGTGGCGGCGGGCGGGCGGCGGCTGGACGACGGGTCGCCCTGTGTTGATGTCCGCCTTCCCGGCGGCTACCGTGTCCACGCTGTCTTGCCGCCAGTCTCCACGGCGGGGACCCTGTTGAGTATCCGCATCAGGCGCGAGCACGTTTTCGGCATGGACGAACTGCAGGCAGGAGGCATGTTCAGCCGGCCGGTCCGGGACGTACTGGAGAAGGTAGTGGAGCAGAGGCTGAGCTTCCTGGTCAGCGGCGCCACCGGCTCCGGAAAGACCACCCTGCTGTCAACGCTGCTGGGGTTGTGTGCGGCGGGGGAGCGGCTCGTCCTCATCGAGGACGCCTCGGAACTGAACCCCGTCCACCCGCACATCGTTTCCCTGGAGTCCAGGCACGGGAACCTGGAAGGCGGCGGCGAGGTGGACCTGGGCGAACTGGTACGGCAAGCCCTGCGCATGCGCCCCGACAGGCTGGTGGTGGGTGAGTGCCGCGGCGCCGAGGTCCGTGAGCTCCTTACCGCCATGAATACAGGCCACAGCGGCGGAGGCGGCACCATCCACGCCAACACGGCAGCCTCGGTTCCCGCCAGGCTCACAGCGCTGGGGGCGCTGGCCGGGATGAGCCCGGACGGTGTGCGGTTGCAGGCAGCCAGCGCGTTGGATGTAGCCATCCACGTCGAACGGACCCCCCGGGGACGCGAAGTCACGTGCATCGGTGTTTTCGTCGATTCTCCGGAGGGGCTAACGGTGGTGCCGGCCCTGGAAACTGCTGCAGGTGTCGCGGGCTCCGCGTGGCCGGCGCTGGCAGCACGGCTGGGCATGGACCCGGAGGAAAACCGGTGATTGTGCTGCTGGCGCTTGCCCTGTCCCTGGCGGTGCTGCTGCTGCTCAAGCCGCCAAGGGGTGCTGCCGCACGGCTGCGCCGTGCCGCCGGCCAACCGCCCGCCCGGACATCCGATCTGTTGGGCGGATCTGCCCGCAGGCGATTTACCCCCAAGGGAAAAAGGGGATCGGGAAAGAACGCAACGGTGGGGGCGCCCCTGACACTCCTGGTGCAGCAACTGGCTGCGCTGCTCAAAGGCGGCCGGACACCCGCCAGGCTGTGGGATGAACTCTGGACCGTTTATGGAACGGACGGCCCGCAACCATCCGTGGGGGATGCCGTCGCCGGTCCGGCCAGGGGAGGGTTATCGGAAGGTTCCCTTGCCCTCCTGGCCGCAGCACGAGGTGCCGCGGCGCGTGGCACACCGGTGTCGGCGGCCATCAGGCGGGCGCTGCCGGAGGTGCTTCCCGGCGGGTGCCGGGAAGCGCGGATCTGGTCCGAGCTGGCAGCCTGCTTCGATATCGCCGAAGCCAGCGGATGCCCCCTCGCTGATGTGCTCACCCGCTTTGCGGCCCAGCTCGAGGTGGAGTCCGACGCAGATGCGGCGCGCCAGACAGCCCTGGCCGGTCCCAAAGCCACTGTCACGCTGCTGACCTGGCTGCCCTTGATGGGCCTTGGGCTCGGGATGGCACTGGGCGTTGACCCGCTTGCCATGCTGTTGGGTACGCCCCTGGGCTTGGCTGCGTTGCTGGGCGGCGCAGTCCTGACCGTTGCAGGCAGGTTCTGGTCTTCGCGCCTGGTGGCAACTGCCGCAGGAACCGGGAAGCTGTGACGGGCCCCGGCATCGCCGCACTGTGGCTGTTCGCCGTCCTTGCCGCCGCAACGTTCCTGGCCTGCGCCGGACGCGGCAAGGCCCGGACACGACTCCGCATTTTCGGATCGCATGGTCCGGGCCCGGTCCACCCGTCCACGGTCCCGGAGCCCCGTAACCGGGCCGGACCCGGTCTTGCAGACACCGCCATGATGCTCGAACTCGTGGCGGCCATGCTTGACGCCGGCTCCAGCATCGGCCGCGCCCTGGAACTGGTCTCCGTGTCCGCCTCGGCGAAGTACAGCGAATCACTGCGGCCGGTGGTCTCAGCCCTGGCCATCGGTGCCGACTGGGAAACGGCCTGGCGCAGCTCCGCCGTCCGGCAGCCCGACATCCTGGAGTTGCGGGATGCACTGGGCTTCGCTGCGCTGACCGGCGCGCCGTCGTCGGCCATCCTCTATGCCCAGGCGGCCAGGCTCCGCCGGGAACGGTTCCGGGCCGCCGAAAAGCGTGCCGCGTCGCTGGGCGTCAAGCTCGTCATTCCGCTGGGACTGTGTTCGCTCCCTGCCTTCATCTGCCTCGGCGTCGTTCCGGTACTGCTGGCCCTGGTGCCCTCGGGCTCCTGACCGCAGCAGCGGGGTTCGGCCGCCCTCCGGGGGCCGGAGCACGCCGTCCAGTCCTCCACAGCGGCGGGCAGCCGCTGCTTATCCACTTACCGAAACAGGGACCTTACCGGCCGCCGCCCGCGCCGGAAGAGTCATCACCAGCCGGAAGAACCTCCGGCGCTACGGAAGGAAGAACCACATGTCCATGAACCACCACCATCACTCCTTTACCGGCACGTCCGCGCTCGCCGCCCGGCCCGCTCCCACAGGCCGCAGCGCCGGTGGTCCACAGTCCATCGGCCGCGCACGGGACAGCACCCTGCCGGCCAACGTCGTGGAGCTGCGGCCCGGCGCCGGTACATCCCGCCGCCGGCGGCGTTCGGTCCGGCTGATGGGGTCGGAAGCCGGAATGGCCACCGCCGAGTACGCCATCGCCACGCTCGCCGCGGTCGGATTCGCGGGTCTGCTGGTGTTCATCCTCCGCAGTGATGAAGTCCGGGGTTTCCTGCTGAACCTCATCCGTACGGCGCTGGCGCTGCCGTGACAGCTGCGCCGGCCGTGCCAGGTGCACAGGCTGCACGGGGAGCCGCTCGGTGCCGGGCTGGTGCTGCGGCCGCGTGCAGGGGTGCGGTCACAGCCGAGTTCGCCGTTACCCTTCCCGTCGTGGTGGCCTTGTTGGCCATGCTCCTGGCAGGAGCGGCCGCCGGCGTCACCCAGCTGCGGATCGAGGAAGGGGCGCGGTCCGGCGCCAGGGCCCTGGCCAGGGGTGAAGACCCCGCCACCGTGGAGCAGACCGTCCGCACCCTTGCGGGTGGAACGGCGGCCGCCACGGTGGCGGCCGAGGGCGAATGGTTCAACATCACCGTGACGGACCGTGTGGGAGGCCCTTTGGGAACATCCATCCCGTGGACCCTTACTGCCCGGGCGTCCACCCGCGCGGAGCGCACGGCCGGTGCGCCAGCAGGGAGCAGCGGCCTTACCGATGGAAAGGGAAACAGGTGACAGCAGGCCAGCCGGGTCCCGGCCACCGGGAACGGGGGTCAGGGACCATCCTGGCGGCAGGGCTGGCGTTGGTGGTCCTGATGGCAGCCGTTCTGGTGATGCTGCTGGCCCAGTCGGCAGTGCAGGCCAGCCGTGCCGCGTCGGCCGCGGACCTGGCAGCGCTCGCGGGGGCCGATGCCCTGCGCGGAATCTCGGCAGGCGAGCCCTGCACGGTGGCCAACGATGTTGCATCCCGGCATGCGGCACGGGTCCTCAGCTGCGTAGAGGGCCCCGGCCAGACCGTGGAGGTCCGGACGGAACTGCAGGAACGGTCGATGCTGGGCGCCGCAACCGGGCGGGCACGTGCCGGACCGCCTCCCTAGGCTGCCTGCGGCGACGGCCCGGAACCTAGGTGAGCCGGGATCCTGAGTCCGTCTGTTCAACCGGCGCGGACTCTGTGGCGTCCTTCAACAACACGCCCAGGAGGGTGATGGCGGCTGCCTTGTCCAGCGGGTTGTTCTTGTTGCCGCACTTGGGTGACTGGACGCAGGACGGGCACCCGGACTCACACTCGCAGGCTTCGATGGCAGCCCGCGTCGCCGCCAGCCACACCTTGGCCTTCTCGAAACCGCGCTCCGCAAATCCGGCGCCGCCGGGGTGCCCGTCATACACAAAGATGGTGGGTACCCCGGTGTCGGCGTGCAGAGCCGTCGAGACACCACCGATGTCCCAGCGGTCGCTGGACGCCACCAGCGGCAGCAGGCCTATCGCGGCATGTTCGGCAGCATGCAGGGCCCCGGGGAACTGGGCCTCGATGAGCCCTGCGGCCGTGAGGGAACGGTTGTCCACCACGAACCAGACCGCCTTCGTGAACAGGTCCCTTGCCCCGAGCTCAAGCGGCTCCTCGCCCAGGATTTCATTGGAGATCAGGGCCTTACGCTGGAAGGAGACAACCTGGGTGGTGACCTTCACGTCACCGAAGTGGACAGTGATGTCGCCCCACTGCATGGTCCGCTGTGCTTCCAGCACCTCGATCTGGGTGACGTCCCGGGCCGTGGTGTAGTAATCGGGGTTGGCCCGGCGCACCACCACGCAGTGGTCCTCCTCATTCAGGTCTTCCACCACGTAACTGTCGCCCTGGTGGATGTACACGGCCCCGTTGTGCGCCTGGTAGTGGGTCTGGGGGGAGTCCATGGTGCCCAGCAGCGAGCCAGTGTCCGCGTCCACGATGCTGACGGGACCGCCGCCGTCGGCCCTCAAATTGACCATGGCCGCGGCGCTCTGGGGGTGGGTCCAGAACCAGCCGCCCGGGCGCCGCCGCAGGTAACCCTGCGCTACCAGCCGGTCCAGCAACCCCTCGGCGGTGTCGCCGAACAGGCCCAACTCGCCCGGACCGAGGGGCAATTCGGCTGCGGCAGCGCAGAGGTGCGGACCCAGCACGTAGGGGTTGGCGGGGTCGAAGACCGTGGCTTCCACCGATACGTCGAAAATAGCCTCGGGGTGGTTCACCAAAAACGTGTCCAGGGGATCGTCGCTGGCAACAAAGGCCGCGATGGCATCCTGTCCGGCCCGGCCGGCACGCCCAATCTGCTGGAACAGGGACGCCCTGGTTCCCGGCCAGCCCGCCACCAGCACGGCGTCCAGCCCGGATATGTCGATACCCAGTTCCAGTGCCGACGTGCTGGAAACCCCCAGCAACTGGCCTGACCGCAGGGCCTTCTCCACTGCCCGGCGTTCCTCCGGCAGGTAGCCCGACCGGTAGGCGGCCACCCGCTGCGGGAGGCTGGGGTCCACCTCGTCCAGCAGGCGTTTGGTGATGGTCGAAATGGTTTCGGCTCCGCGCCGCGACTTGATGAACGCGATGGTCCGCACCTGTGCCGAGACGAGGTTGGCCAGCAGGTCCGCGGTCTCGGCCACAGCGGTGCGCCGCTCCTTGGCCCCGTTTTCACCGCGTAACTCGGTCAGCGCAGGCTCCCAGAACGCCACAGTGGTGGAACCGTGGGGTGAGGCGTCCCGGGAAACGGCCTTGACCGGTGCTCCGATGAGCCGGGAGAAGGACGTGTCAGGGTCAGACGCTGTGGCGGATGCGGCAATGAACACCGGCTCAGGGAAGGAACTGCCGGCTCCGTAGTAGGCGCAGATCCGGCGGAGCCGCCGCATCAGGTTGGCCACATGGGAGCCGAAAACGCCGCGGTAGCTGTGGGCCTCGTCCACGATGACGTAACGGAGGCGGCGGAAGAATCCTGCCCACCACGCATGGTTGGGCAGGATGCCGAAATGCAGCATGTCAGGGTTGGCCAGGATGAAGTTGGCGTGGTCCCGGATCCACCGCCTGGACGCGGGGTCAGTGTCGCCGTCGTAGGTTTCGGCCCGGACAGTGGGCAGCCGGAGGGCACGGATGGCGTTCAGCTGGTCGGCGGCCAGGGCCTTGGTGGGGGAGAGGTACAGGGTGACCGCTCCGTCGTCGTGGATCTTCCCGGGCTCGGCCAGCACCCGCAGCTCCGACCGGTGGATGGCGTCCAGCGCCGGCAGTTGGTATGCGAGCGACTTTCCCGACGCCGTTCCGGTGGCCACCACCACGTGGCCGCCGCCATGGGCGATGTCTGCTGCCTCCACCTGGTGCCGGTACGGCTCCCCGATCCCCAGCGAGCCGTACGCCGCCACCACGTCCGGGTGTACCCACTCAGGCCAGGGCTCGTGGACCGCGGCGCGCGCGGGAATGGTGCGGACATGACGCAGCTGCTCCGGGTCCGGGCCGCGGCCCAGTAAAGGGAGCAGGGAGTCATGGGGATTCACCCCAACATTGTTTCACCCGGCACGGACACCGCCGGCCGGGTTCGCCATCGGGGTAACCGACCTCCGCGCGGATCGGCGGCGAAGTCAGCTCAGGGACAGATCCGAACCGTCGTGCGACGCCGAGAGCATCAGCACCTGCGAAACAGTGCTCCACCCCAGGTGGGAGTACAGCTTCTGGCCGTCGATGGAGGCCAACAGCAGCCCCGTCTGCACGTCGTGTTCGAAAGCCTGCGCTGCCAGCGCCCGCATGATGAAGCTGCCGAGTCCGCGGCGCTGGAACGCAGGCTCGGTGATGATCTTGTCGAATACCGCCGTCTCGCCCACCACGTAGACCCTGCCGCTGGCGGCAAGCGCCTCACCGGACTTGACCTCGGCATAGTGCACGCCATGGTGGGTGGACGTGGTCAGGGACAGGTCGTCGTCGGAGAGCCAGGGGTCCTCGGCATCCTGCGTTTCCATGTCCACGATCATCATGGTCTGGGAACCGGAGGTGACGTTCAGCCCGTGCCTGGCTGCCAGCGCCGTGTACCGGGGAACGTCGTTGGTGAGGATGGTCAGGACGCGCGGCGCGGCTTCCCCAGTTCGGGCGGCCAGCTCAGCGAACTCCTGGTCAGTGGGGTCGGCGGCGAAGTATTCCCATTCCCCGCTGGTGTCGGACCGGAGCGCGGCGGGGAAGCGGCCCTCGGTGGATGTCTGGTACCCGCGGCAGCCGGCCCAGCCCGCCACCCACACCTCAAGAAGGCCAGTGATGTCTTCAATCAACGTTTCCGGACTCATGGCATGAAGACTATGCCAGCCCGATCACAAGCAACAGGGTGCGCCCCAGAGCTTATGCAATTCGTGATGGAGCGGACGCGGACACGGTTCGTGGAAAGGCAGATACCCTTAAATACGTGGCTTTGAACCGAATCGTCCTTTTTTACGGCTTTACCCCCATCCCGGATCCCGACGCAGTGCGGCTCTGGCAGCGTGCCCTCTGCGAGAAGCTCGGCCTGACCGGCAGGATCATCATCTCCCAGGACGGCATCAACGCCACCGTGGGCGGTGAGATCGGCGCGGTCAAGCAGTACGTCAAGACCACCCGCGAATACAAGGGCTTCCATGGCATCGACGTGAAGTGGTCCGACGGCGGAGCGGAGGACTTCCCCCGGCTGAGCGTTAAGGTCCGCGACGAGATCGTCTCCTTCGGCGCACCGGGCGAACTCAGGGTCGATGCCAGCGGCGTGGTGGGCGGCGGAACGCATCTCAATCCGGTGGAACTGCACGAACTGGTGGACGCCCGGAAGCAGGCCGGCGAAGAAGTGGTCTTCTTTGACGGCCGCAACGCCTTTGAGGCCCAGATCGGCAGGTTCAAGGACGCCGTGGTGCCGGATGTGGCCACCACACACGACTTCATCAAGGAACTGGATTCCGGCAAATACGATGCCCTGAAAGACAAACCGGTGGTCACCTACTGCACCGGTGGAATCCGCTGCGAAGTCCTGTCCAGCCTCATGGTCAACCGCGGATTCAAAGAGGTCTACCAGCTGGACGGCGGAATCGTCCGTTACGGCGAGGCCTTCAAGGATCAGGGCCTGTGGGAGGGCTCGCTGTACGTCTTCGACAAACGCATGCACGTCGAATTCAGCGACGAAGCCAAAACCATCGGCGAATGCGTCCGCTGCAAGGCACCCACCAGCAAGTTCGAAAACTGCTCCAATCCCAGTTGCCGCACCCTCACGCTGTACTGCGCGGACTGCGCCGCCAGCCCGGAAACCCTCCGCTGCCCCGAGGGCTGCGCGGCCTGACCGGCTGGGCCCGGGGGCCCTGCACCTGCGCCGTCACAGCCAGCACTGCCACAGCCGCCCCAGCCACAGCCTGCGTTTTCACAACTTGCGGAGCCGGAACGCGTAGTTCGCTCCGGTCCTGGCCTCCACCATGATTGTCAGTGGAGTAGGTGCCGAAAGGTAGATGACGTTCTCACGGTTGATGCCGCACCGCAAGCCCAAATCCACCAGGGTCAGGGTGTCGCTGCGGACGGTGAAGTTAACGCGGCGCTGGCTCCGGCAAGCCAGGGTCAACGCGTAGGTCCCTGTTTCAAGGGCGGGCGAGGCGTCCGACCGCACTTCGCCGGCGGCCAGCACGCCGGCGCCGATGTGGACGGCGGGCTGCGGGGCTTCCGGCAGCGTGCGGGCCACCCACCCGTCCAGCTCATCCTGGCCCACGGGGTCGCGCGTCAGTGGGTCCCTGGTGAACAGGGGACCCGGGGCGGCGGTCGCCTCGGCTGCCGCCGAAGCGGCGGAGCTCCGGCCGTCGTCGTACGTATATTCGCAGCCGCCCAGCACCAGGCCGGCCGCCAGCACAACGCCAACGGCGGCGCCGGCCGGCTTCCGTGCTGGCGTCGCCCGGGCTGTTGCCCGTGCCGTCGCCCGTGGTGTCGCTCCGCAGGGGGCTCCCAAGGGACGCGGCACGGAGAATCTCCGCACACTGGGCATATCCCGACTTTATGCCTGCGGGCGCCCGCCTGCCAGAGCAGGAACCACCGTATTAACGCGCTGGCGCCGGAGCCAGCTGATAAGCGTAAATGAGCGGCGCATCAACGCTTGATGTGCTGATTTCGAGCCGGCCCGCTTCGGGCAGCGCCACCTTGGACGTCTCCTTGCTGCCGTTGCAGGCAGCTCCCGCTTCGGTGATCCCGGCCCCGTTCAGCGCCACCGCGAAGAAAGCCTTTCCGCCGCCGTCGCAGGTGGCCGTCAGCGTGTAGTTGCCTGCCGGGACGTCGGCCGCCTCACGCACGATGCGGTCGCGGTTGAGGATCTTGCCGGCGTCGTCAAGCACCGAGTCCGGGGCCGTGGGAAGCGCCGTCGTACGCCATTGCGGAACATCGGCGTTTTCCACTGAAACAACGGATGAGCAGCCGGCCAGGGCCACGGCAGCCAGCGCGGAAGCGGCAGCCGTGACAGCCTTCAGCTTCGGGCCGCCGGACCGTTCCGGAGGGTGAGCGGCGGGCCGCACGCGGGCACGCGCCAGGAAGGGAAGGCTGGAAGGCATGCCTCAACGCTACCCGCTGTCCGGTCCCGGACTAAACTTGTCCGGTGACTGAATCCCCCTTTGAGTTCACCGCCGGCAACACTCCCGACGCTCCCCGCAGCGACCTGCCCCGCCTGCTGCGGGCGCTCGCCGCGGACCTGCGGCGGCTGGACTACACCCTCGACGGCGTCGCGGGCCTCCTGGGTCCATCAGCGTCCGCCGCGCTGAACCGGGACCAGATCATTCCGGCGATGCTGGCCGTGGACCGTGCCGTCCGGGAGGACGCCGCCGCAGCGCCCCTGGCCGCCGTCGTGCGCCTCTGGCTCCTGGCCGAACCACAGGACAAGGCAACGCTCGACGCCGCCCTGCCGGGGATCCGCGCGGAAGGCCTGGAAGAGCTGGGGCTGCTGCAGCCCGTACCCGGCACCGGCCGCCTGTCCGCCAAAGCGGACCTGCGGCCCTACGGCTGGGAGAAGAATGAAGACGGCAGCGGCGGCGCCGAGCTGTGGGTGGCCAGCGACCTCGCCGCGCACCAGCAGGCCGGCGTCCTGCGGCATGACCATGTCCTGGGCATCGGTCAGGCTTCCACCACCCTGGTGCAGACCACCGTCCGCCGGCACACTGCACGGGCCCTGGACCTGGGAACCGGCTGCGGAATACAGTCCTTCCACCTGCTGCACCACTGCGAGCACGTCACGGCCACCGACATTTCCGAACGTGCCCTGGCCTTCACCCGCTTCAACATCCTGCTCAACGCCGAGGCCCTCTCGGTCGATCCCGGCCGGCTGGCTGACCGGGTCAGCCTGCGGCTCGGCTCTCTCCTGGAGCCGGTGGCGGGCGAGGAATTCGGCCTGGTGGTGTCCAACCCGCCGTTCGTCATCACCCCGCGCCACGCCGGCGAGGCCGCCGTGGACCAGTTCACCTACCGCGACGGCGGGCTGCCGGGAGACGAAATCGTTGCCTCCCTCGTGGCGGACCTGCCCACCGTGCTTGCACCGGGCGGCACGGCACAGATGCTTGGGAACTGGGAAGTGGCGGCCGGTACCGAATGGCACGAACGGCCGCAGTCATGGGTGCGGACCGGCACCGACGCCTGGTTCATCCAGCGGGAGCAGGTCAGCCCCGAACAGTATGCGGAGACCTGGCTGCAGGACGCTTCCGAGGGCCGGGACCGTGACCACTACCGCGACGCCTACGGGGCGTACCTTGCGGACTTCGCCTCCCGGAACGTCGAAGGCATCGGCTTCGGCATGGTGTGGCTCCGGCGCCCGGCCGCAGAAACTACCGACGGGCAGCCCGTCCTGCGCCGGTTCGAGGAAATCAGCTACCCCATCGAGCAGCCAGTCGGCCCCCACCTGGGCGCCGCCGTCGAACGCAGCGACTGGCTGGCGGCGCACCCGGTGGCTGACACGTACCTGCTGGTGGCCGGCGACGTCACGGAGGAACGCCACCAGCGGCCCGGCGCCGAGCACCCGGGCGTGATCCTGCTGCGGCAGGGTGCCGGGCTGCGGCGCACCAACCTCCTCAGCACCGAACTCGCCGGGTTCGTCTCAGCGTGCGACGGCGACCTGACCGCCGGCCAGATTGCCGGAGCCCTTGAGGCGCTGCTGGGCAGCGGGGAGGACGGTTCCGGGGAGGGCTCCTTCCGCGGCAGGCTGCTGGCCGACGTCGAAAACCTGGTCCGCGACGGCTTCCTCCTGCCGGCCGGAAACTGACCTGCCACCTGTGGTCTCCGCGCCCCTTTTGGTACCCCCCGTTTTCCACATGAATGCGCAGGATTGTCCAAAATATGGTGAACTAGGCCAGTATGGGCTCATCTGCCCCAGCAACCTTTTTCTGTAGGAGCACCGTGCCAAGCAAGGCCAAAACCGGCAAGAAACTCGTGATCGTGGAGTCTCCGGCCAAGAGCAAGACCATCGCCAAGTACCTCGGCGAGGGCTTCATCGTTGAGGCCTCCATCGGTCACATCCGGGACCTGCCGCAGCCGTCCGAGCTCCCCGCCGAACTGAAGAAGACCTCGGTGGGCAAGTTCGCAGTGGACATCGACCACGACTTCAAGCCCTACTACGTGGTGTCCCCGGACAAGAAGAAAAAGGTGACTGAGCTCAAGGCCGCGCTCAAGGACGCCGACGAACTCTATCTCGCAACCGATGGGGACCGCGAGGGCGAAGCCATCGCGTGGCACCTGCTGGAAGTGCTCAAGCCCAAGGTCCCCGTGTACCGGATGACGTTTGGTGAAATCACCAAGGAAGCCATCCAGCGTGCCATGGGCAACCTGCGCGACGTGGACCAGGACCTGGTGGACGCCCAGGAGACCCGCCGCATCCTGGACCGCCTTTACGGCTACGAAATTTCCCCCGTGCTGTGGCGCAAGGTGGCCCGCGGCCTCTCGGCCGGCCGCGTGCAGTCCGTGGTCACCCGCATGGTGGTGGACCGCGAACGCGAACGCATGGCCTTCAAGTCCGCGTCGTACTGGGACCTGACCGGACAGTTCGGGGCGGATTCCGGCGCTGCTTCCACCTTCAAAGCAAAGCTGGCCGCCGTGGACGGCGCCAAGGTTGCCACCGGCCGCGATTTCAACGACGACGGCGTCCTCACGTCCAAGAACGTGGCGCACCTGGACGAGGAGCTGGCCGCGTCCCTGGCCGCCGGGCTGCAGGACGCCGCCTTCACGGTGCGCTCCGTTGAGACGAAGCCGTACACCCGCCGCCCCGCCGCGCCGTTCACCACCTCCACGCTGCAGCAGGAGGCCGGCCGTAAGCTGCGTTTCTCCTCCAAGAGCACCATGCAGATCGCCCAGCGGCTGTATGAAAACGGCTACATCACCTATATGCGTACCGACTCGTCGGCGCTGAGTGACGAAGCCGTCACGGCGGCCCGCCGCCAGGCCTCCGAGCTTTACGGTCCCGAATACATTCCCGGTTCCCCCCGCGTCTACACCAACAAGGCAGCCAACGCGCAGGAAGCCCACGAGGCCGTCCGCCCCGCCGGTGACTCCTTCCGGACCCCTGCCCAGGTTGCCTCCCAGCTCCGCGGCGACGAGTTCCGCCTCTACGAGCTGATCTGGAAGCGCACCGTCGCCTCGCAGATGGCGGACGCCAAGGGCTCGACGGCGACCATCCGCCTGGGTGCCGTGGCTGTCAGCGGCGACGCTGCCGGCCGCGATGCCGAGTTCAGCGCCTCCGGAACGGTCATTACGTTCCCCGGCTTCCTGGCCGCCTACGAGGAGGGCAAGGACGAAAGCCGCGGCGACGACGACTCCGACGAAGCCCGCCGCCTGCCCAACGTGGCCAAGGGCGACTCGCTGAAGGCTTCCGACATCGTGGCAGTGGGCCACGAAACCTCGCCGCCACCGCGCTACACAGAAGCGTCCCTGACGGCTGAGCTGGAAAAGAAGGGCATCGGCCGCCCCTCAACCTACGCCTCCACCATCTCCACCATCCAGGACCGCGGCTACGTCCGGAAGCAGGGCTCCGCGCTGGTGCCCAGCTGGATCGCCTTCTCCGTGATCCGCCTGCTCGAGCAGCACTTCTCGGATTATGTGGACTATGAGTTCACGGCGGACATGGAAGGCGACCTGGATAAGATCGCCAACGGCCAGGCCGCCGGCACCTCCTGGTTGCGGCACTTCTACTTCGGTGAAGACTCGGACCCCGGCCTGCTGAGCATCGTGAACAACCTCGGTGAGATCGATGCCCGCGAGATCAACTCCATCCCCATCACCGACCAGATCACGCTGCGGGTGGGCAAGTTCGGCCCCTACCTGGAAAGCTCCGCGGCCACGGTTGATCCCAAGACCGGCGAGATCGTCGAATCCCCGCGCGCCAACGTCCCGGAGGACCTTGCCCCGGACGAGCTCACCGCCGCCAAGGCTGTTGAACTCATGGAGACCGCCGCGCCGGAGGAACGCGTCCTCGGCGCTGATCCGCACACCGGGCACACCGTCGTCGCCAAGAACGGCCGCTACGGCGCCTACGTCACCGAGGTCATTCCCGAGATGACCGAGGAACAGATCGCCGCCCAGCCGGTGGAGTACTACAAGAACGGCAAGCCCAAGCCGCCAAAGAAGCCGGTCAAGGCCAAGCCGCGCACCGGATCGCTGTTCAAGTCGATGACGGTGGAGACCGTCACCCTGGACGAGGCGCTGCAGCTCATGAGCCTGCCCCGGGCACTGGGGGAGGACTCCGAAGGAAACCTCATCACCGTCCAGAACGGACGGTTCGGCCCGTACCTGAAGAAGGGGACGGACTCCCGCTCGATCGGGACCGAAGAGGAAATCTTCACCATCACGCTCGAACAGGCGCTGGAGATCTACTCGCAGCCCAAGCAGCGCGGTGCCCGTGCCGCGGTGCCGCCGCTGGCCGAGTTCGGTCCGGATCCGGTGTCGGAAAAGAACATCGTGGTTAAGGAAGGCCGGTTCGGCCCCTACATCACTGATGGCATCACCAACATCACGGTTCCGCGGGCCACCTCGCTGGAGGAGCTCACCCGCGAACAGGCGGTGGAACTGCTCGCCGAGAAACGCGCCAAGGGACCGGTCAAGCGGACCGCCACCCGCAAGGCGCCGGCCAAGAAGAAGGCTACGGCCAAGAAGTAGCAGCGGGGCCGGCGCGTTTGCGCCGGCCACCGTATCGTGATCGGCTAGGGGAATGACTGAACAGACCGGAATCGCCGATCCCACGCCGCTCAACGACCTCGAGGAGAAGCTCGCCACGGGCAACGAGCCTGACGCGAACCCAGTGGACGTCATCCTGTCGTTCCTGAACAGCGAGGTCTACATCATCAGCTCTGACGGCATCGAGGGCGAGGACTCACAGGTGGAGCCCCTGGTCCTGGCCAATTCCGAGGGCGCCCCCGTCCTGGCCGTCTTCTCACACCCCACCCGGGTTGACCAGCAGTACCTGGAAGCAGCGCCAAATGTCCTGGGAACCCAGGGCGCGGCCATCATCGCCAACATTGGCGAGGAACTTGGCCTGGTGATCAACCCAGGCGCAGCCTACGGATTCGAGATCAACCCGGAAGGCGTGGCAAACATCAAGCGCGACTTCAAGCGCGCTGACGAGCAATAATGTCACCATGCGGCTAGGCGTCCTCGATATCGGGTCCAACACTGTCCACCTCCTGCTGGTGGATGCCCATCCCGGCGCGCGGCCACTGCCGTTCGCTTCGCACAAACGGCCGCTGTCCCTGGTGCAGTACCTGGAACCGGACGGCAGCATCAGCGACGAGGGCCAGCACGAGCTCACCGAGTTCGTCCTGGAAGCCTGGGAGTTCGCCGCCCGCCACAAAGCCGAGGACCTCCTGGCCTTCTGTACTTCGGCCATCCGTGAGGCCACCAACGGCCCAGAGGTCCTGGCGCGCGTCAAGCACGAGACCACTGTGACGCTCCAGGAACTGACCGGCAGTGAAGAGGCGTCCATGACGTTCTTTGCCGTCAGGCGCTGGCACGGCTGGGGCGCCGGGCCCATCCTGAACCTGGACATCGGCGGCGGCTCGTTCGAAATGGCTTTCGGCCAGGACGAACTCCCCGAAGTTGCAACTTCGGTGCCGCTGGGAGCCAGCAGGCTCACCCGGGACTGGCTGGCCGAGGACCCACCCTCAGCCAGGAGTGTGAAGGAACTGCGGCGGTACATCCGGTCAACGCTGAAGCCTGCCGTCCGCGAGTTCGACGGCCTGGGCAGGGCCAACCTGGTGGCCGGAACGTCGAAGACCTTCCGGTCGCTGGCCCGCATTGCCGGTGCGGCGCCCAGCGCCGCCGGCCCCTACGTCAAACGGGAGCTGAACGCCACGGACCTCGGCGTCTGGGCGCAGCGCATTTCCGCCATGAAGGCCGAGGACCGCCTGCACCTGCCCGGCGTCTCCGAGGCGAGGGCCCACCAGCTCCTGGCCGGTGCCTTGGTGGCGGAGGCCGCCCTGGAGCTGTTCAAGTTCAAGAAACTCCGGATCTGCCCGTGGGCCCTTCGTGAAGGACTCATCCTGCGCCGGTTGGACCAGCTGGTGTTCGACGGGCCGCTGGAGCCTGCGCCGCACATTGCCGCGCCGCCGGCCGTGCAGCCCACGTTCTAAGCCGTACAGCCCACATTCTAAAAGGACCGGTTAAAAGCGGAAGCACCGGGGTGGCAACAGGAAAATGGGGGAAAACCTGTTGCCACCGCCGGTGCCCTGGCAGGCATCCCCATGCCTGCCGCATCACTCGCACCCTCAATGAGGTAATAACTACAGTAGGACCGCAAGTTGTGCGCTTCCTGCGCTGAACATGGGAGTTGCCTGTGAATGGGGGCGGCCTGCAATGATGGAGCCATGAGCAACCGAATCGCATTCCTTGGCTGTGGGTCCATGAACGAAGCCATCCTCGGCGGCCTGGTGGAAGCCGGCACCAACCCGGCAGACATCGTGGCAACAGTCCGACGGGCCGAGCGTGCCGCTGAGCTGGCCGAGCGGTACCACGGCATCACCGCGATCGCAGGCGAGGAGGAACCGGACAACAACCGGCAGGCCGCGAAGGGGTCCGCCGTCGTGATCCTGGGAGTCAAGCCGGTGGGCATTGCGGACCTGGCCCGGGAGATCAGCCCCGCGCTCACCCCGGACACGATCGTGGTCAGCGTGGCGGCAGCCGTCTCCATTGCCCAGCTCGAAGCCTCACTGCCGGCGGGGCAGCCCGTCATCCGGACCATGCCCAACACCCCGGCGAAACTGGGCCGGGGCGTCATCTCCGTCTCGCCCGGCACCAACTGCACACCCGGCCAGCTCCAACAGGTAAAGGACCTCTTCCAGGGTGCTGGGACCGTCGTCGAAGTGCCCGAGGAACAGGTGGATGCGCTCTCGGCCATCAGCGGTTCCGGCCCCGCCTACGCTTTCTATCTGGCTGAGGCCATGGCCTCGGCAGGGGAGGAACTCGGCCTGGACCGCGAACTCGCCGTGCTGCTGGCACGGGAGACCGTGGCGGGGGCCGGCTTCATGCTGGCAGAGCCCGGCGCGGATCCGTCGGCGCTCCGCAAGTCAGTAACCAGCCCCAACGGCACCACCGAACGCGCCATTGCCACCTTTGATGAACAGGGCATTCCGTCCATCATCGCCGCCGGCGCGCGGGCTGCAGCGGACCGGGCAGCGGAGATCACCAGGCAGCTCGGCTAGGGGCGGGCTGCGAACCGCTCCAGCAGGTCCACGTGGCCTGAAACGATGAGCATGTCGCGGGAGGAAACCTTGGTCTCCGGGCGGGCGTAGGTGAAGTCCTCGCCCGGGGACTTCACCCCGACGATCGTGACGCCGTACTTCGAGCGCACCTTCGACTCATCCAGGGTGAAGCCCACCGTTTCGCGCGGCGGGTACATCTTGACGATGGCGAAGTCGTCGTCGAATTCAATGAAGTCGAGCATGCGGCCGGACACCAGGTGCGCCGCACGGACACCGGCGTCCGCCTCCGGATAGATCACATGGTTGGCGCCGATCCGGGTCAGGATCTTGCCGTGGGACGGCGTAATGGCCTTCACCCACAGGTGCTCGATGCCCAGGTCCACCAGGTTCACCGTGATCAGCACCGAGGACTCGATGGAGGTGCCCACACCCACCACCGCCGAGCTGAACTCCTGCGCACCGAGCTGGCGCAGGGCGTCAATGTTGGTGGCGTCCGCCTCCACCACATGCGTCAGCAGCGGAGCCCACTTCTGCACCAGGCTCCGGTCCCGCTCGATCGCCAGGACCTCGCGGCCCTGTTTGACCAGTTGCTCGGCCGTGGACGAGCCGAAGCGGCCCAGCCCGATAACCAGCACCGGCGCGTTGTGGGCGGGGCGCCGGGAAGCTTCTGACGAACTAGCCAATGATGGGCCTCTCTTCGGGGTAGTGGTACAGCTGGCTGCGCTGGCGCAGGGCCAGGGCAGCGGCGAGGGTCACGGTGCCCACGCGGCCGGCGAACATGAGCGCAGTAAGGACGTAGACACCCTCGGGTGCCACCTCGGCGCTGAGCCCGGTGCTCAGGCCAACGGTGGCGAAGGCCGAAATCGTCTCAAACAGTACCCGGTCCAGGGACGCGCCGCTGATCTGCAGGAGCAGGAAAGCGGAGACGGAAACCAGCGTGGCGCCGGCTACGATCACGGAAATGGCCACCCGCATGGTGCCCTGCGGAATGGTTCGGCCGTACACCTTTACATCGGCGTCGCCGCGCGCCTCGGCAATGATGGCCAGGAACATGACGGCAATGGTGGTGACCTTGATGCCGCCCGCCGTCGACGCAGAGCCGCCGCCGGCGAACATCAGCGCGTCGGTGAGCAGTTTGGTGGTGGATTCCATGTGGTTCTGGTCCACCAGGTTAAAGCCGCCTGATCGGGTCATGACGGAGGCGAAGAGCGAATGGGTGATCTTGTCACCGAAGCCCATGGGCCCGATGGTGCGGGCGTTGTCCCACTCCATCAGCGCCCAAAGGAACGCTCCGGCGGCCAGGAGGATGAAGGAGACCTGGATGGTGAGCTTGGTGTGCAGGTTCCATTTCTTCCAGTTCAGCCCGTTCTGCTGAAGGACCATCACCACCGGAAAGCCGAGGCTGCCCAGGAAGACTCCCACCATGAGGGGAATCAGGATCCACAAATCCGTCTCGTAGGGCACGATGCCGTCCGAGTGCGGGGTAAAGCCGGCGTTGTTGAACGCTGAAATGGCATAGAAGATGCCGTGCCAGACGGACTGCCAGAAGGGCTCGCCGAGGGTGAGGAAGCGCGGGATCAGAGTCAGGGCGAGGATGCCTTCGATGACCACCGACGTGGTGATGACGATGCGGAGCAGTGTGCCCACCTCGCCCAGGCGGCCTGCGTTGTTCATGGACTCGGCGGCGATGATCTTGCCGCGCACACCGAGCCGCTTGCTGACCATGAGCGCCAGGAGCGAGGCCAGGGTGAGGGTGCCCAAACCACCGATGAAGATGCCCACCAGGATCACCAGCTGTCCGAAGAAGGACCAGTGGACCGCGGTGGACACCACCGTCAGCCCGGTGACACAGACTGCAGAGACGGCCGTGAACAGGGCCTGGTGCAGCGGAGTGGCTGTGCCTGAGGCAGAAGACACCGGAAGGGACAGCAGGAAGGTGAACACCAGGCACACCGCAGCGAACGCGCTGAGGGCAAGCCGGGCAGGGGAGGTGTTGGCGATGTCGTCGATGAAGTCGCGCAACCGGGTAAAGATCCAGAGGCCCTCCCGCTCCTGCGCTGGGGGGTGCCAGCTGGCCGGGGTCCGGGGCCTCGACTGGCTTTGCGTCATGTGTGGCTTTTCCTCGGTCGAATCTGCTTCCCCCAGTAGTAAACCACTAAAGGCCGCGTCATGGCCGGGCCGGCAGGGTGCCGCGCTCAGGTAGCCTGTGATTGATGACATACCTGCCCGGCCTCCGCCAGCCCGCGCCGCCAACGATGGTGGCATGGGGCGCTGACATGACGGCGTACAACTTTGGCCACGGGCACCCCATGGCGCCGGCGCGGATGGAGCTCACCGCGCGCCTGGCGGCAAGCCTGGGTCTGTTCGACCTGGACCACGTGGCGGTGGAAGCGCCGGGCGTGGCAACGGACAGCGAACTCGAAGCAGTGCACTCGGCGGACTATGTGGCAGCGGTACGGAAGGTCAGCGCCGACCCGTCCACCCCTGATGAATCGAGGGGCCTGGGCACCGAGGATGACCCCGCGTTTGCCGGCATGCATGAGGCGGCCGCCCGCCTGGCGGGCGGCTCGCTGCTGGCGGCCTCCCGGATCCTCGACGGCTCGGCCGTGCATGCCGTCAACTTCGGCGGGGGCATGCACCACGCCGCCCGG
Organism: Arthrobacter sp. Leaf137; assembly: GCF_001423525.1. Classification (GTDB taxonomy): domain Bacteria; phylum Actinomycetota; class Actinomycetes; order Actinomycetales; family Micrococcaceae; genus Arthrobacter. Next base: position 33,427 of record NZ_LMOI01000007.1, read on the forward strand.
GACAGGGCCAGCGGGTTCTGCATCTACAACGACGCCGCGCTGGCCGTGCAGAAGCTGCTCGACGGCGGGGTCCGCAAGGTGGCGTACATCGACGTCGATGCCCATCACGGCGATGGAACGGAAAGCATCTTCTGGAACGATCCCCGCGTGCTGACTCTCTCGCTGCACGAATCGGGAATGACCCTCTTTCCCGGTACAGGCTTCGCCAACGAGATCGGCGGCCCGGACTCCGAGGGGACGGCAGTGAACGTGGCCCTGCCCTCGGGAACGGGGGATGCCGGGTGGCTGCGGGCGTTCTATGCGGTGGTTCCCCAGGTGGTGGCAGCCTACGGGCCGGAGGTAATTGTCAGCCAGCACGGCTGCGATTCGCACCGGACGGATCCGCTGACGCACCTCAACCTCAGCGTGGACGGCCAGCGTGAGGCCGCGTCCGCCGTCGGGAACCTTGCCGCGCAATTCTGTGGCGGACGCTGGATCGCCACCGGCGGCGGCGGATACAACGTGGTGGACGTGGTGCCCCGCGCCTGGAGCCACCTGGTGGCCATCGCGGCGGGCCGGCCCGTGCCCCTCCGCACGCCGGTGCCGCAGGACTGGCGCGACTACGTCGAAGCCAAATACGGTGCCACCGCGCCGGAGCTGATGGGCGACGATGTTGAGCTGTGGTGGCGCTCCTGGGAGGTCGGGTTCGACCCCAATGACGCCGTGGACCGCACCGTGATGGCCACCCGCAAGGCCGTTTTTCCGCTGCATGGCCTGGACCCCTGGTTCGACTGACGTGGCCTCCGTCCCATTCCCTTTGGAGCCCGAAATAGTTGATGCCTTTCGGCGTATATGTCGTTAGGGTGGGAGGCATGGTGACAGACGACGTATTTGCCGTCATTGCGGAATCAACCCGGCGGGAGATCCTGGTTTCGCTGTGCAACGGGGACAAAGCCGTGGGCGAACTGGTGGAAGAACTGGCAGCAAGCCAGCCCACCATTTCCAAGCACCTGAAAGTCCTGCGCGAGGCGCAACTGGTGAGCATGCGCGCGCAGGGACAAAAGCGCTACTACGCGCTGAACCGGAAGCCGCTTGAGGGCGTGGCCAGCTGGCTTGGGATGTTCGACGTCGGTGCCCCCGCCGCGGTGCCCGAAGCCGCCACCGCGACTGAAGCTACAGCCGACACTAAGCCCGCCGGCCCTGCCGCGGACAAGCCGACCGCGGACAAGCCGACCGCGGACAAGCCGACCGCGGCCACAGCTGCCCCGGAACCTGCCGCCGCTGAGTCTGTCCCGGCTAAATCTGCTGCCGCCAAACCAGCCACCGTTGGCGAGGGTACGCCCGAAGCAGTCCCCGCCGGCGCCGTGTCCGCTGACGTCCTGGAACGGGAGGGCGCTGAGCTGAGTCCCGCCGTCGTCATTCCGGGCGGCACCTCGGCACCGCTCAGCGATGACAGCGTTCCGCAGCAGATCGGCAGGTCCGTGGGGCGTGCCGCAACCCGGGCCGCCGACCTGCTGGCCAACCTCCCCAACCTGCCGAAGTTCGGACGCAAGAAGTAGGGCCTACTTCCCCAGCAGCCGGACGTGCTCCGGCGTCAGGTCGGCGATCCGGCTGACGCCGAGCAGCGCCATGGTGCGGGCCATGTCCTTCTCCAGGATCTGCAGCGTGCGGTCCACCCCGGCCCGGCCGCCGGCCATCAGGCCGTAGAGGTAGGCCCGGCCGATCAGCGTGAAATCGGCGCCCAGGGCCAGTGCGGCCACGATGTCCGCGCCGCTCATGATGCCGGTGTCCAGCATGATGGCCGCGTCCGAGTTGTCGGCGGTGAAGGCCTGCTTGACCTCCGGGAGCAGGTGGAACGGGATGGGGGCCCGGTCCAGTTGCCGGCCGCCGTGGTTGGACAGGACCACCCCTTCGGCGCCGTGGTCCACCACGCGGCGGGCGTCCTCCACGGTCTGGATGCCCTTGACTACCAGCTTGCCCTTCCAGGTTTCCCTGAGCCAGTCAAGGTCCTCGAACGTTAGCGTGGGGTCGAACATCGAGTTGATGAGGTCAGCAACGGTGCCCGTGTAGCGGGAGAGCGAGGCAAAGGTCAGCGGCTCATGCGTGAGGAAGTTGAACCACCAGGCGGGTCGGTACGAGGCGTCCAGGACCGTCTTGAGGGTCAGCGCCGGCGGGATGGTCATGCCGTTGCGGACGTCCCGGAGGCGGGCGCCGGCCACAGCGGTGTCCACGGTGACCATGAGGGTGTCGTTGCCCGCCTTGGCCGCCCGCTCGATCAGTTCCAGCGAGCGGTCCCGGTCCGTCCACAGGTACAGCTGGAACCAGTTGCGGCCGTTCGGCGCCGCTGTGGCAACGTCCTCGATGGAAGCGGTGCCCATCGTGGACAGGGTGTAGGGGATCCCGGCTGCCTGGGCTGCCTGCGACCCCGCGTACTCGCCCTCGGACTGCATCATCCGCGTGAACCCGGTGGGGGCGATGCCCACCGGGAGGCGGGACGGTTTGCCCAGGATGTCCGTGCTGAGGTCGATGGCGGACACGTTTCGCAGGATGCCCGGCCGGAATTCGATGTCGAGGAAGGCCTGGCGGGCGCGGCGGAGGGTGATTTCCCCTTCGGCCGCGCCGTCGGTGTAATCGAAGGGCGCCTGCGGCGTGCGGCGCTTAGCGATGTCGCGGAGTTCCCAGATGGTGCTGGCCCGCTTGAGCCGGGCGTCCCTGCTGAAGTCCGGCTTCTTGAACTGCATGAGCGGGGCCAGGTCCGAGTACTTGGGGACGCGGCGGCGCAGTGCCGCAGGCACGGCAGCGGGGGCGGAACCGGCAGAAGCGGACGACGCCGGAGCACCGGCAGGTGCCTGGGCTGCGGGAATGTCCGTGGCATCCGGTGCCGGGGTGGCCTCCGGATTGTTGGGCTGGATGGTGTGAGTCATGTCGTCCTCCTGTGGTCTAACCACACTCTAAACGCTGTGGTCCAACCACATCAAGTACTATTCATCCATGCGCACCCACCAGTTGGTCCTGCACTGGATCGAGAACGAACTCTCAGCCGGCAGGCTGGCCGTGGGCGGCAGGCTGCCGGCCGAGCGCAGCCTCGCCGAGCAGCTGAAGGTATCGCGGACGTCGGTGCGTGAAGCCATCCGGGTCCTGGAAGCCATGGGGGTGGTGCGGGCCGGCGTGGGATCGGGGCCAGAGGCAGGCACCGTGGTGATTTCGGACCCCGCAACGGCCCTTGGCTCCGCGCTGCGGCTGCATGTGGCCACGAGGCACCTGCCGGTGGCGGACATCGTTGAGACCCGCGTGCTGCTGGAGTCATGGGCGGCCGCCAAGGCGGTCCCGGACGCGCCGGTGCTGGATGAGGCTGCGGCACTGGTGGAGGCCATGGCGGCGGAAAACCTCCCCGTCAACGACTTCCTGGCCCTCGACGTGCGGTTCCACCTGGCGCTTGCCGACGCCGCGGGAAACGCGGTGGTCAGCGCCATGATGGGTTCGCTGCGGGAATCGATCCAGGGTTACGCGGCCGATCTCACCGCCAACCTGCCGGACTGGGAAGCCACGTCATGCCGGCTGCGAACGGAGCACCGGGACATCCTTGCCGCCATCAGGGCGGGCGAGGGCGGGACCGCGGCGCGGCTGGTTGCTTCCCATATTGAGGGGTTTTACCAGGAAGCCGGGCTGGCCCCGGACCGCTGACCCCGCTCAGCCGTGGACAGCGGTCCGCGCTGCCCTGGCGGGGCCGCTGCTGGAGCGCACCTCAAGCCGTGGCTGGTACCTGCTGCCCGGGGCGTCGTTCTCCTCTTTGCGGATGAGCGCCCGGAGCTGGCGCCAGGCCTGCTCACCCAGTTCGGTGATGGGCACCGCGGCGGTGGTGAGGGCCGGCGTTGTGTATTTTGCAAAAGGAATGTCATCGAACCCGGTGACGGACATGTCGCCGGGGACGTCGATGCCGCGTTCATGCAGGCCGCTCATGAGCCCCATGGCCACGAGGTCGTTGAAGGCCAGGATGCCCGTGGCGCCTGATTCCAGGACCGCATCCACAGCCTCGTGGCCGGTATCGAAGTCCGAGCCGCCTTCAAGCATGGTGACGTCCACGTGCGGGTGGGCGGCCTTGAACGTTTCCAGGCCCTGCAGGCGCATGCCGTTGGAGGCACTCCGCGGCGGCCCTGCCAGGAAGGCCAACCGCGTGTGGCCGAGTTCCACCAGGTGTTCGGCGAGGTCCTGGACGCCCTGCCCGTAGTCCACCACCAGGCTGGGCACGCCAGTAGTGGCGGTGGTGCGGTTGATCAGCACGAGTGGGTGCAGGGACGGCGCGATTTCTTCCAGCTCGGCATCCGTCATGCGGGGCGCGCAGAGGACCAGGCCGTCACAGCGGCGGCGTGCCTCGCCTGCCAGGATGGACTCCTCGCTGGAGACCTCGAAGGAGTCGGCAATCAGAACGCGGTAACCGTCCTGGGCGGCGGCGCGGCTCAGCCCGCGCAGGATCGCCTGGAAGGTGGGGTTGGCCAGGTCCGGCACAACAATCCCGATGGTATCCGTCTTGCCCAGTGCCAGGCTGCGCCCGACGGGGTTGGGCTGGTACTTCAGCTCGGCTGCCGCCGCGCGGACGCGGGAGGCAATTTCCGGGTCCACCGTGTAGTTGCCGTTCATGACGCGGGAAACCGTGGCGTGCGAGACGCCCGCCTTCACGGCGACATCCGCGATGCCGATTCGGCCCGTTGCCGATTTCCTGACCATAGGGAACCTTTCCTAGCGCCACGGACTTCGGGTCCACGGCCGGGTTGCCAGCGCTGCAGCAGCTTCCGGCCGCCTGATGGCGGTCTGTTGAGTGACAGCATATAACGCTATGGGAAAGCGATTTCTATTGTTTTCCCGTGTTTTCCCACGCTTTTCCCGCTTTTCCGGGATCGACCGCACATGCCGCGGGTAGAAAACGCTTTCTCCCAGTGCCCATAATGGTTGACGGAAGCAGGTTGCTGTTGATACAAATCATATAGCGAACCGAGAAAACGCTTTCTCAGCGGTGCTGCAGTGCGCCGGCGCCACCTCCCCGGATCACCCACCAGGCCGGGCACCAGTCTTCGAAAGGGACCCCCATGGTCAACACAGCCGAATCGAGTCCAGCAGTGGCCACCGGAGCACGCCCCGGAAACGGCGGCAAGGCCCGCTTTGCCCTCATCGGTACCGGCGGACGCTCCGAGATGTACATCCGCGCCATCTTCGGCAAGCACGCCGACACCGCGGAGCTCGTGGCCTTCTCCGACGTCAACCCCGGCCGGGTGGAGTTCTACCAGAAGTTGATCCAGGAACTCGGCGCCCCGGGACCCATCGCCTCGTTCGACCCCCAGGACCTGACGGCCTTCGTCCAGGCCAACAACATTGACCGCGTAGTGGTCACCACGCCGGACTACACGCACGCCGACTTCATTGTGGAGGGGCTGCGCGCCGGCGCCGACGTCGTCGTCGAAAAACCGCTCACCATTGACGCCGAAGGCTGCCGCCGCATCACCCAGGCCGTGCAGGAGACCGGGCGCAACGTGGTGGTCACCTTCAACTACCGCTACTCGCCCCGCAACAGCGCCCTCAAGGAGATCATCCAGAGCGGCGTGATCGGCAAGGTCACCTCCATTGACTTCAGCTGGGTCCTGGACACCGTCCACGGCGCCGACTACTTCCGCCGCTGGCACCGGGAAAAGAAGAACTCCGGCGGCCTGCTCATCCACAAAGCCTCCCACCACTTCGACCTGGTCAACTGGTGGATCGACGACGTCCCCGAGCGCGTGTTCGCTTCCGGCGGCCTGAAGTTCTACGGCGACACGAACGCGGCTGAACGGGGACTCGGCGCCCGTCCCGAGCGCGGCACCCCTGCTGCGGACACCCCCGCCGGCGAACGCGATCCGTTCGCCCTCGACCTGCGCGAGGATGAGCGGCTCAAGGCCCTCTTCCTGGACAACGAGCACTACGACGGCTACCGCCGCGACCAGGACGTTTTCACCGGCGGCATCACCATCGAGGACAACCTGGCACTGGTGGTGGAATACCAGGGTGGCCCCCGCCTGAGCTACTCCCTGAACGCCCACAGCCCCTGGGAGGGCTACCGTGTGGCGGTCAACGGCACCGAAGGCCGCGCCGAACTCGAGGTGGTGGAACGCGCCGCCGTCCTGCACAGCACGGACAAGAAGACCGTTGTGGATCCCAGCGCCACACCTGTCGAGGAAGAGGACGCCGTCCGCCGCAACGGTGAACGCCTGGTGGTCCAGCGCCACTGGGCGCCTGCCTACGAGGTGCCCATCGTCAACGGTGAAGGCGGCCATGGCGGCGGCGACGCGCTCCTGCTCTCCGACCTGTTCAACGGCCTCGGCGAGGACCCGCTGGGCCGGCCCTCCGGCTACCTGGACGGCCTCCGCTCCGTCTCCGTCGGCATCGCCGGCAACCGTTCGCTCGAATCATCACTGCCCGTGCGCATCGAGGACCTGGACCTCGGCGTCGACCTCCGGCGCGCCCCCTGATGCCCGCACCCACGATCACTGGACCCTAAGGAACAACCATGAGCAGGATCTTTGTCACCGGCGGCTCCGGCCGGCTGGGACGCAGTGTGGTGGCGGGGCTCGCCGAAGCCGGCCACCACGTCATCTCGGTGGACCGCGACGCCCTGCCGGCCGGGCTGCTGCCGGCGGGCGTTGAACAGGCAACCGCGGACCTGCTGGCGCCGGGGGAGGCCCTTCGCCTCCTCCGGGACGCCAGTCCCGACGCCGTCATCCACCTGGCCGCGATCGCCGTGCCTTTCAGCGCACCCGAGGACGTCATCTTCGCCACGAACACGCGGCTCGCCTTCGCCGTCATCAGCGCCGCGACGGAGCTGGGCGTGCCGAAAATCATCACCGCCAGCAGCCCCACTGTGCTCGGCTACGGGTCGCCGGCGGGCTGGCTCCCGCCGTCGTTCCCGCTGGATGAGCGCACGCCTCCCAAGCCGTGGAACGCCTATGCCCTGTCCAAGCTCATTGCGGAGCAGACGGTCCAGATGTTCGCCGCAGCCCAGGGGGACAGGATCCGCTATGCGGCGTTCCGCCCCTGCTTCGTGATTTCCCCTGAGGAATGGGAAGGCGCACCCACCCAGCAGGGCCACACCCTTGCCGAGCGGCTTGCCGATCCCGCCCTGTCCGCGCCAGCCCTGTTCAACTACGTGGACGCCCGTGATGTGGCGGAGTTCCTGGACCTGCTGCTGGAAAGAATGGAGTCCATCCCGAACGGCGAGACCTTCTTTGTGGGCGCAGCTGATGCCCTGGCCACCGCGCCCTTGGCAGAACTCATGCCCCGGTTCCTGCCCGGCAGCGACGCCATCAGCGGCGGCCTCACCGGAACCAGCCCCGCCTTCTCCATCGCCAAGGCGCAGGAACTGCTGGGCTGGCAGCCCAAGCGCAGCTGGCGCACCGAACTCAAGTCCCACCAAACCCTCAACGACGAGACCTCCGCGCTGGTGACCGCCGGCAGCGGAACCAAGGAGACATCATGAAATTCGACGGCGTACTCTTCTTCCCCGTCACACCCTTCACGGCCGAAGGCGCCGTTGACGTGGACCTGCTCAAGGAGCACATAGCTTCACGGCTCCCGTTCGGCCCCGGCGGCGTCTTCCCCGCTTGCGGCACCGGCGAATTCCACGCCCTCAGCATCGAGGAGGTCCGCACCGTGGTGACGGCCGCCGTCGAGGTCGTGGCAGGCAAGGTTCCGGTGGTTGCCGGTGCCGGCGGGCCGCTGGGCCACGCACTCGCCACCGCCAAGGCAGCCGAGGAAGCAGGGGCCGACGCCCTCCTGGTCCTGCCGCCCTACCTGGTCACCGGCCCCACCGACGGCCTGGTGGCCTACATCGAAGCCGTTGCCGACGCCAGCAGCCTGCCGGTGATCGTCTACCACCGCGGCAACGCCAAGTTCACGGCCGCCTCCATGGCGCGCCTGGCCGCCAACCCCAAGGTGGTCGGCTTCAAGGACGGACTGGGCGATGTGGGCCTGGCGCAGGAGATCGTCTCGGCCGTCAAAGCCACCGGACGCGAGGACTTCGCCTTCTTCAACGGCCTGCTCACCGCAGAGCTCACCCAGGGCGCCTACCGCGGCCTGGGCATTCCGCTCTACTCCTCGGCAGCGTTCGCCATGGCACCGGAGATCGCCAAGGCCTACTACGACGCCTACGTCTCCGGTGACGAGGACCGGCGCAACGCGCTGCTCGAAGGCTTCTACGCGCCCCTGGTCCGCCTGCGCGATCAGACCCCCGGCTTCGGTGTCTCGCTGATCAAGGCGGGCCTGCGCCTGGGCGGCCTGCCCGTGGGCCCGGTCCGTCCGCCGCTGGTGGACCCCACCGAGGAACAGCTGGTGGAGCTCAAGGCCATCCTGGCCAGGGGTTACGAGTTGGCCGGCTGATGAGTGCCCCCGCAGCCGTTGCCGTCCGCACCGTTCCCCGGATCACCGGGCTGACCACCCGGCTCCTGACCGTCCCGCTCCGCCGGCACTGGGGTGCGGAGGCGCCGGAGAACCACGTGATCGCCACGGAGATCCACACGGACGACGGCGGCGCGGGGCTCGGTTTTTCCTGGACCCCCACCATTGGTCCGCAGGCGGTCAAGGCGCTGCTGGACTACGACATCGCCCCGTTCGCCACCGGCCTGCCCGCCAACCCGGAAACGGTGTGGGACGCGGTGTGGAAGCGGCTGCATGAGGCCGGCGGCGGGGGACTGACCACCATCGCGATGGCCGGACTCGACCTCGCCCTGTGGGACCTGCAGGCGCGCAACGCCGGCACCTCAATCACCGGCCTGATCGGCCAGCGGCAGGAGTCCGCCGAAGTCTACGGATCAGGGGTGAACCTGCACTACACCCTTGACGAACTGGTAGCCCAGACCGAACGCTGGGTGGCCGCCGGCCACCAGGCAGTGAAGATCAAGGTGGGCAAACCGGACCTCCGCGAGGATGCTGAGCGCGTGGCCGCCGTCCGTTCCGTCCTGGGACCGGACCGCCGGCTCATGATCGATGCCAACCAGCGGTGGGACCTGCCCACCACCTTCCGGGCACTGGAGGTGCTCTCCGAATACGGGCTGGACTGGCTGGAGGAACCCCTCCGGGCGGACGACCTCTGGGCCTACCGCCGGCTGCGGAAGCACTCACCGGTGCCCATCGCCCTCGGCGAAAACCTGCACACCATCTACCGGTTCCGCGATTTCATTGAGGCGGAGGCGGTGGACATCATCCAGCCCAACATCATCCGGGTTGGCGGGATCACCCCGTTCCGGCGGATCGTGGAGCTGGCACGGACCAACAGCATCAAGGTGATGCCGCACCTGCTGCCGGAACTGTCCGGGCAGCTGGCGCTGACCCTGGCGGAGCCCACGCTGGTGGAGGACGTCGAAGAGGCGTCCTTCGAGCAGCTGGGCATCTTGGACGGGCCGTCGCCGGTCCGGTTCAGCAACAGCAGGGTCACCCTGGCGGGCCGGCCCGGACTGGGCTTCCGCTTCCGGGATGTTGTGTGAGCACACAGCAACAACGCACTGTAACGAAAAACGTACATAAACAGAACAGGTACCTGACGTGACAACTGCAACGCTTTCCCTGTCCGAGCTGACCGCGGCGGCTACCGAGGCCGCCCGCACGTCGGCAACGGCCTCCGACGCCGAGCGGGCCGACTGGCTGAATGCGGTGGCCGACGCCCTGGACGCGAACGCCGCGGAACTGGTGGAGATCGCCGATTCCGAGACCAGCCTGGGCTATGCCCGGCTGACAGGGGAGGTGGCCCGCACCACCGGCCAGCTGCGCCTGTTCGCGCGCGTCATTACCGAGGGCTCCTACCTCGAGGCCATCATCGACCACGCGGACCCGTCCTCCACCCCGCCGAAGCCCGACCTGCGCCGCATCCTGAAGCCCATCGGCCCCGTGGCCGTATTCTCGGCGTCGAACTTCCCGTTCGCCTTCTCCGTTGCAGGCGGCGACACTGCCTCGGCCCTGGCTGTTGGCTGCTCCGTCATCGTCAAGGCCCACTCCGGGCACGTACGGCTTTCGGAACGGACGGCGGAAATCGTCGCTGACGCCCTCCGCGGCGCCGGCGCACCGGAAGGCCTTTTTGCCCTGGTCAGCGGCCGCGAAGCAGGGACAGCACTGGTGCAGGACCCGGCCATCAAGGCCGTCGGCTTTACCGGCTCCATCCCCGGCGGCCGGGCCCTGTTCGACCTCGCCACGTCGCGTCCGGATCCCATTCCCTTCTATGGCGAGCTGGGCAGCCTCAACCCGGTGGTCATCACGGCCGCTGCACTGAAGGAACGCTCCAATGAACTCGCCACCGGGCTGGCGGGCTCCTTCACCCTGGGCGCCGGACAGTTCTGCACCAAGCCGGGCCTGGTGTTCATCCCGGCCGGAACGTCCTTCGCCGCGGACGTGGCCGAGGCCAGCAAGGACAAGCCGGCCCACGGCATGCTCACCAGCCGCATCGCCGAGGCCTACCCGGACGGCCTGCGCAGCTTTGCGTCGGTGGACGGCGTGGACGTGGTGGGTGGCACGGTGGACCAGGACGCCGCGGCCAACGGAGCGGCGCCGGTGGTCTTCTCCACCACGGCAGCGAAGGTGCTGGAACGCCCGGAGCAGTTGCTGGAGGAGTGCTTCGGCCCCACCACCATGCTGATCGAGTACACGGACCAGGAGGAACTGTCAGCGGTCCTGGCCAAGGTGCCGGGCAGCCTGACGGCCACACTCCAGGCCCAGCCCGGCGAGGAGATCTCTGCCCTGGTGGAGCAGCTTTCCGGGCTCGCCGGCCGGGTCCTGTTCGAAGGCTGGCCCACGGGTGTAGCCGTGAACTGGGCCCAGCAGCACGGTGGCCCGTACCCGGCCACCACATCCCTGTTCACCTCGGTGGGTGCGACGGCGGTCCGCCGCTTCCAGCGACCCGTCGCCTACCAGGACGCCCCGGAAACGGTGCTCCACCCCGCCCTGCGGGAGGACAACCCGCTGGGCATTCCGCGCCGCGTGAACGGTGAACTGGTGCTTCCGTAGCCAACCAGCAAAAAACCCCGGGACCGCGGTCCCGGGGTTTTTTGTTTGTCCTTGTTTGCCCTTGTCTGGCTGGATTGCCCGGTTTGCCAGAGGGCGTGCTGCCCTACAGCTGCAGCGTCGCGGGCCGGTCCAGCCCGTTCACGGTGGTGGCGGGCCAGCGGGGATCGACAGTCAGGACCTGGAGCCCGTTGTCCGTGAGCTGCACGGTGTCCTCGATCTTGACGCCCGGGCCGGAAGGGTTCCACGTGAAGGCCTGGCCGGGAACCACAATGTCCGTGGCGGCGGCGGTGACCCGGGGATCACGGCCTGCGTAGCCGGCGGGCCCGCCCTGGTGGTGCTGTTCCCACTGGTCGGCGCCGAAGCCGTGCCGGGTGTAGGCGGCCTGGATCTCGGTGAAGATGCGGTCCAGCCGGGCACCGGGAACCGTCGCGTCGAAAATGTCCGCCTCCACTGCCGCGATGCGGGACTCTGCGTCGCGCTCTTCGGGGGTGCCGGCGTCGAACCTTACCCAGCGGGTGATGTTGGTAACCAGGCCGTCGCGGCGCGCGCAGATGACCGCCATGGCGCGGCGGCCCAGTGGCGCGTGCGTGGCCAGCGGGTGCCGGAACCCGCTGCGGCCGCTGCCGTTGCACAGCAGCACCAGGGGCTCAGCGCCGGCGGCCACCACCCGGGCGGCCAGCGCCGACGCCAGCTCGAACTCCGTGGTCTCGGGGCGTGCCGAGGACAGCACATCGGTCATGATGGCGGCGACGTCGGCGCTCAGCCGGGCGTAGCGGCCGCTCTCGGCCGGGAGCAGCTGCTGGCGTGCCGCCCGCAGTTCGGTGGCGGCGTCGGCTTCGGCCAGGAGGGATCCGCCGGGAACGCTTCCGACGGCGGCCGCGGCCTGGTGGAGGTTCCCGTACCAGGGCACGCTGTGGAGGGCCACGCCTTCGGGCAGTTCCTCTGCCGCGATGCGTCCGGCTTCGTTGTTGAACGTCACCAGGTGGTCGCCGGAGCGGTCCACCAGCAGCGCGGCGATGGGATCACCAGCGAGGCTGATGTGCACGCGGCTGCCGTCCAGGTACCAGGTCAGGGCTGTGTGGGTGGTGAGGAGCAGGGCGTCCTTGCCCGATGCGTCCAGGATGTCCAGCACTCGCCGGCGCTTCACCGCGCGGTCCCGGACCGAGGCCGGGGCAGTGCGGACAGCCTGCGGCGGTGCAGCTGTTGTCTGGGTCATGAGAGGTCCCCCTGTTGAGTGATCAGTGCTTCGATGTCGGTTGTGCCCAGGATGCCGTCGGCCACCAGGACGGAAATGCTCCGGCGCACGGGGCTGCCGGGTTCTGCGATAACAGGCGAGTCCCAGGCGAGGGACTGGCCCACTCCGGGGTAGCCGTCCACCCGGACGAACCAGGGATCGGTGGAGGATTCAGGGGCAATGAAAACAAGGGTGGCGTCGCCGGCCCGGTCCGTTCCCGCACCGAAGGTTCCCGTCCAGGCAAGCCACCTGGACACCATGCCGTGGACCCCTGCTTCACCGGTTCCGGCCGGTGACCAGACATTTGCGCCGCCGCATTCCGGGAGCCGCCAGAAGAATCCGCCGTACCCGCCCTCGAAGCGGCCATTGGAACCCGGGCTGCCCAGGCTGACCGGCTGCTCCCCGGCGGGGGAAAGGGCGAAGTCGAGGGTCAGGCGCCAGGCCGAGGCGCTGACTCCCGTCCAGCTCCAGCGGCGCTCCTCTACGAGGACCGGGCCGCCGTCAGGCCCGTTCCAGCTCAGGCGTTCCTCAAGCCGGCCTTCCTGCCCTGCGTCCGTGCCGGTGACGGCGATGCTGCCGTGGTCGGGCCGCCAGACGTACTGCCCGGCTTCCCGGGTGTAAGTGCGTCCGCCCCAGAAATTGACGCCGTCCACATCCTGCAGGGCCACGCCGGCGCCGAGGTGCCACACATGGTCCAACGGCTGGTGGTCCGTCACCACGGTCCCGGCCAGGGTGCGGACGGGGTGCAGGTAGGGGCGCGGCGAGGAGACGGCGCGGATGTGGCTGCCGTCCTGGTAGTCGGCCACGGGGTGCCCGTCCACGGTCAGGGTCCGGACGGGCGGAAGCTGCCGCGCCCAGGGAACGCCGAGTTCGGCGAAGGTGGCCTGAGCCTTGGCAGCACGGTCGAAGAGTTCCACGATGCCGTGCACCACGGGGTGGGCGTCGTCGCCGTCGCCCTCCCACGTGATGTGCGCGGAACCAATCGGCTCCGGCGCAGGTGACGTGCGGATGGCTTCGAGGACCGAGGTGAATGCGCCCGTGTCCGCCACTGAGGACAGGAGCGGGCTTCCGGTGGAACGGGCCTCGAGCAGGTTTTCCAGCAGGTCGGTGCGGGCGTACTTCTCCCGGCGCTCGCCGTCGGGCGTGCTGACCACTACCTCGTCCTCGGTGTAGAAGAAGGTGATCTCGCCGCGGGTGCCGTGGACGGTGACGGACGGGTTTACCTGCTCAGGGGCGCATAGGGTGAGGGTGCACAGCAGCGTGGTACCATGGGCGGTCCGGACGCGGATCACCGACGTATCGTCGCTCTCGGTTTCGTGCGCGCGGTAAAGGTCTGTTTCCACGGAGGCGACATCGGCCAGGGTGTGCGCCCCGGCCATGTGCAGGGCGGTGGCTACGGCGTGGGCCAGAGCGTTGGTGGCTACGCCGTCCACCACGTCGATGCCGTCCAGGCTGCGCTTGCCGGCCCACCGGGAGCGCTTGAAGTAGGCCTTGGTCCGCACCCAGCGGCCGCTGGCGCTGAGGCCCAGCACCTCGCCGATGCCGCCGGACTCCACGAGGGTCCTGATGGCCGGGAGGGCATGCGAACCCAGGCTTTGGAAGCCCACCTGAACCAGCCGGCCCGAGGCCTCTGCCGCGGCCAGAACATCGTTGAACTGGGCCAGGGACGCCACGGGAGGCTTCTCCACGTACACATCCAGCCCGGCTGCCAGGGCGGCAGTGGCCAGCGGCGCGTGGGTCTGGATGGGGGTGGCGAGGATGGCGATGTCCGCGGGGGCGTCGGCAGTTGCCTGCGCTGCAAGGAGGCTGTTGAGGTCCGGGAAGACAGCCACCGTTTCCTTGAGCCGGCCGCCCGCCGGCGGGTTGGGATCGGCGACGGCCACGAGCTCCAGTGCCCCTGCCTCTTCCAGCCGGGCGAGGTTGGCAAGGTGGCGTTCACCGAAACCGTGGACGCCCACCAGGGCAATGCGGGGGACTGCGGTGCCGGCAGCGGCACGGTGCTCGGGGCGGCTGCCCGGTTCCACGGTGGCGGAGTGCGAAATCATCAAGGGGTCCTTGTGGGGTCGGGGTGGTCAGGAGGCGGTGGCGGGTGATGCTGCAAGGGCAAGGGACGCGGCCAGGAAGCCGATGGCTTCATCCTGCATGGCCGCAGTGAAGACGTGCCCGCCGGGCCAGAAACTTCCGGTGTAGCGGCCGCCGGCGTTCAGGGCCTCCAAGATTTGGTGGGCCTGGCGCATGCCGCTTTCCGGGAAGAGTTCGTCGGCCAGCGCGTATTGCACCAGGAACCGGGCGGCGGAGCGGCCCGTGAGTTCCGGCCAGTCGCCCAGCTTCCACAGGCCCGGAGTCTGCAAAAGCCAGGAGTGGGCGTCCAGGTAGGCGGGCAGCAGGGATTCGAAGGTGGTCATCATGCAGGTCACCACCGAGGCGCGGATGCGGGGACTCAGGACGGCGAGGGTCAGGGACCGGCCGCCGCCGCCGGAAAAGCCGACGCAGCCCAGGCGGTCCGCATCGACGCCGGGGAGGTGGGCGAGGATGTCCAGGGCCGCAAGGTCGTCGTGGGCCACCATGCCGGCCAGGCTGGTGCCCAGCAGTCCGGCGGTCTTGGCCACGGTGTCCTCATGGAACCCGGCGGCCGCGTTGTAGTGGTCCGATTCGGAAGGTACGACGCCGTCCTCCCGCCATTGTGCCCGCCGCGCCTCAAGCGCGGAGGCGGTGCGCCAGGGCGGGGTTGAGAGGTCGAAGCGGCGGCTGCCCCAGGCGAAGGAGTCATGGGCCAGCACGGCGAAGCCCTGGCGGGCGGTTTCGGAGGCGAGGGCCCGGCCGTCATAGTGGCCTGCGCGGGCGGCGGCAGCGGACGGGTGGCTGTCAGGGAGTTCCATCAGCCGGTCCGCGCCGCCGAACTTGTTGCCGCCGTGGCAGTGCAGGGCCAGGACGCCGGGCAGGGCCTCCGTACTTCCGGCCGGACGCGCCAGCCAGCCCGTGGTCCGCGGGCCGAAGCCCAACTGCCAGCTGAGCTGGGAGGTGGTGACATCGTCGTGCGTTACCTCCCAATGGACCGTGACGTCCGGCCGGCCGGATGCACCGGGGACCCCCAGTGCATCCGCAAGGTCCTGGGCGGCGGGGGTGGCGGCGGAGTACCGCGGATGATCGCGGACATAGGCAGGCCAGTCCTCGTAGCCGGCGATGGCGCTGGGCCTGGAATCCTTTGTACCGGCTGCCACTGGCCTGCCTCCTGTCTGCTGTGATGCCGTTGGGTGAAGACGAACCGGCCGCAGTCTGGCTGACCGCGGCCGGTACCGGGCTTAGCCCAGGTTTGAATTGACCTCGCTGATGACGCCCTTCGCCGCATCCTGCGGTGAAATCTTTCCGAAGAGTACATCGGTGTTGTATCGGTTCAAAACTTCCAGCGTTGAGGAGGAACCAGCCGGGAACGGCTTGGGCGGCTGGACGTTGAGCTCGGCAATGCGGTCCAGGTAGCCGGCTTCCTTCTGCTGGGTTTCCTTCAGCAGGGGGGTGATGCCGGCCTTCAGCTCGGTGTTGGCGGGCATGCCGCGGTCGCTCTTGATCTTGCTGGCGGCGTCCATGTTGTTCACCAGGTAGTTGATGAAGAGCGCAGCTTCCTTGGACTGGGCCGACTTGGCCGAGATGGCGTATTCCATGGAGGACCGCAGCCAGGTCCCCGGCTGCTTGCTCTCGCCGGGGAGCTTCACCATGGTCAGCGGAGCACCCGAGTATGAGGTCATCTGGTTACTCCAGGAGACTTTCATGGCCTGCTTGCCCTGGCCCATGAGCGTCAGTTCCGGCTGGGCGGAGCCGTCTTCGACGGTCTGCGAAGCGGAAGGCGCGCCGCCGGTATCCATGAGCTCCTTGTTCAACTCGAACCACTTGGCGAGGGTGCCCTCGCTGATGCCCATCTTCTTTCCGTCATCCGTGTATAGCTCTTCGCCGCTCTGGCGTGCCCAGACGGCAACGAACGAATCATTGGACATCGGCGTGGTGCCGAAGGTACCGGCAGGGGAGTTCTTGCTGATCTTGGCGGCAATATCGACGTAGTCGTCCCAGGTCCAGGTCTCGTCGTCCGGCAGTGGGACGCCGGCGGCTTCAAACACTGTGGGATCAAGGACCATGGACATGGCATTGACGCCAGCAGTGATGGTGTACTGCTTGCCGTCCAGCTGGCCGAGTTCCACGGTTCCGTCGGCAAACTTCGAAGTATCGATCTGGTCCTTGACCTTGTCCAGGTCCAGCAGCACTCCGCGCGACGCGTATTCGCTGGGGTAGGAACCGCTCATGGCGAAAACGTCCGGGGTGGTGCCGCCGGCAATCTGCGTGGCCATCTTGTCCCAGTAGGAGCTGAACTCGGTGTTCTCGCCCTGCACCTTGATGGTGGGGTTGGCCGCTTCGAAGTCCTTAATGACTTCAAGGGTGGTCTTGGCACGGGAATCGTTGCCCCACCAGGCGAAACGGATGGTCACGGGATCCTCCGCCGTGCCGACTTTTCCGGCCTGCGGACTGCTGCCACAACCTGTGAGCGCCAAGGCCAGTACGGCTGTTGCAGCAGCCGCCCCCATTACAGACTTCTTCCGACGAAACCTCATTGTCCTGCCCCTCAGGTGGTGTCCTACAGTTGAGTGATGCCCGTTACAGAAAACGCTTTCTCAAAAACTAACAAAGGGCTATACAGGAGTCAAGAAACCGTTTACTTTGGTACGGAGCCGCTTTTTCATCCAGCACCTCCAGCGGCCGGTCCCATCCGGTTTCCACAACGGTTCCAGGACGGCGCGGGGTGCTGACACTCATCGCCCCGGCGATGACCCGATACGTGGAGGCCACGATGACCAAAGGAGACCACATGGCCGCAAAGCAGATACCCAGGGCGCCGCGCCCGGCAGGAATGCCGGTTGCGCCGGGCCTGACGCATGGAGCGGGGGAGCAGCGATGAGCGCCATCAGTGAGCTGAGCTCCCTTAGTCGGCGTAAGGGCAAGGCCACCGCGGAGGAGAAGAAGGCGAACGGCCGGGACAACAAGGCCGCGTACATCTTCCTGTTGCCGTGGCTGGTGGGCCTGGTGGCCATCACCATCGGCCCCATGGTGATGTCCCTTTACCTGTCCTTCACGGATTACAACCTGCTGCAGCCGCCGGAATGGACCGGGGCGGATAACTTCATCCGGATGCTCAGTGACGCCCGGCTGCACAACTCCCTGCGGGTGACGTTCACTTACGTGTTCGTGGGTGTCCCGCTGCAGCTGGCGGTGGCGCTGCTGATCGCACTGGTGCTGGACAAGGGCCTGCGTGGGTTGCCGTTCTACCGCTCGGTGTTCTACCTGCCGTCCCTGCTGGGCGGTTCCGTGGCTGTGGCCATCCTGTGGAAGCAGATTTTTGGCACCACCGGCCTGGTGAACCAGGTCCTGGCCATGTTCGGGATCGAGGGTCCGGGCTGGATCTCGGATCCGGGTACCGCGCTGGGGTCCATCATCCTGCTGCACGTCTGGACGTTCGGTGCGCCCATGATCATCTTCCTTGCGGGCCTGCGGCAGATCCCTGTGATGTATTACGAGGCCGCCAAGGTGGACGGTGCTTCCACGCTCCAGCAGTTCTGGCGGATCACGATGCCGATGCTGAGCCCGATCATCTTCTTCAACCTTGTCCTGCAGATCATCGGTTCGTTCCAGTCGTTCACGCAGGCGTTCATCGTCTCCGGCGGCAACGGCGGGCCGTCGGACTCCACGATGTTCTTCACGCTGTACCTGTACCAGAAGGGCTTCGGCCAGTTCGACATGGGCTACGCGTCCGCCATGGCGTGGGTGCTGCTGCTCATCATCGGCGTCTTCACCGCCATCAACTTCATCGCTTCTAAGTATTGGGTTTTCTATGACGACTAACCTGGAGACGCTGCCCGCCTCGGACAAGAAGTCCGCAGGGGCCGGTAAGCCTACGAACCACCGCAAGCCCCGCGAGTCCCGCGGCACCTTGGCCTTCAGCCGGGCGCAGCGGACCAAAGCGCTGACGAAGCACGCCATCCTGATCCTGGCCGGCGGCCTGATGATCTACCCGCTGCTCTGGATGGTTGTCTCATCCCTGCGGCCCAACGAGCTGATCTTCCGCGAACCGGGACTCTGGCTCAACAGCCTGGAGATGAGCAACTACACCTCGGGCTGGTCCGCGCTGACCCACCCGTTCGGCCACTACATGATCAACTCCGCGATCGTGGTGATCGGATCCATCCTGGGCAACCTGATCTCCTGCTCCATGGCCGCGTATGCCTTCGCCCGGCTGCAGTTCACCGGCAAGAAGCTGTTCTTCGGCATCATGCTGCTGACCATCATGCTGCCGTTCCACGTCATCATCGTGCCGCAGTACATCCTGTTCTCCCAGATCGGCTGGGTAAACACGTTCTGGCCGTTGATCGTGCCGAAGCTGCTGGCTACGGACGCGTTCTTCGTGTTTCTGATGGTCCAGTTCATCCGCGGCATCCCGAAGGACCTTGATGAAGCTGCACGCATCGACGGCGCCGGCCACCCCCGGATCTTCCTCCGGGTCATCCTGCCGCTGATGGTCCCGGCCCTGGCCACCACCACCATCTTCACCTTCATCTGGACCTGGAACGACTTCTTCGGCGCCCTGATCTACCTCACGGACCCCGATATGTTTACCGTTCCCGTGGCACTGCGAGCGTTCGTGGACTCCCAGTCCGCCACCAGCTGGGGCTCACTGTTCGCGATGTCCATCGTGTCCCTGCTCCCGGTGTTCCTGGTGTTCCTCTTCGGCCAGCGGTTCCTCATCAAGGGCATCGCCACGACCGGCATCAAGTAACCGCACACGGTTCACGCACTACCTCGGAACGGCCCGCCCCTCTGTGGCGGGCCGTTCGCCGTTGCCCGCCGCAACCCGCTACTGAATTGAGACAAAAGATCTTGCCCCGACATCTTGTACTACAAGTTAGGCACTTGTAGCATTGCATCTAGAAAGCGTTTTCCCGGACGTCAGTCCTGAGTCCCGAAAACGCCCTTCCGCTCGCATCACAGCACTTACGAGCATCATCCCCAGCACCACAGATCAACGAAGATCGGAGTACCCAGTGCCGCTATTCCCCCGTCCTGCAGCTGCCCGGCAGCCTGCAGAGACCCCTTCCTCCCGCCCGGCCCGCCGCTTCCGCAAGACGGGCGCCGTCGCCGCGGCAGCCGCCGTCGTCATGGCCCTTAGCGCATGCGGCGGGGGATCCGCCCCGCAGAGCGCCGACGGAACGGTCGAGCTCCGGTTCTCCTGGTGGGGCGGCGACAAGCGTGCCCAGCTGACCCAGGAAGCCATCAAGCAGTTCGAAGCAGAGAACCCCAAGATCAAGATCAAGCCGGAGTTCGGTGACTGGAGCGGATACTGGGACAAACTGGCCACCCAGGTTGCCGCCAACGATGCTCCCGACATCATCCAGATGGATGAAAAGTACATCACCGAATACTCCAGCCGCGGCGCGCTGCTGGACCTGTCCAAATACGACATCGACACGTCCAAGCTGGACGAAGCCGCCCTCAATGCCGGCAAGGGCGACGATGGACTGACCGGCATCCCCGCCGGCATTAACGCCGCCACCATCCTGGCCAACCCCAAGGTGTTCGAAGCCGCCGGTGTTCCGCTGCCGGATGACTCCAAATGGACGTGGGAAGACTTCGGCCGCATCGCCGCCGAGGTGACCGAGAAGTCGCCCAAGGGCACGTATGGAGCCGCAGCCTACGGCACCGATGAGGCTTCGCTGGGAGTCTGGCTTCGCCAGAACGGCAAGTCCCTGTACACCTCCGACGGCAAGCTCGGCTTCGAGCCCAGCGACATCAGCGAATGGTGGGCATTCCTGAAAGAGCTCAGCAAGAACAAGGCAGTGCCGTCCGCCTCCGAGGTGGTTGAGGCCGAGGCAGCACCGCTGGACCAGAGCGGCCTGGCCACCGGCAAGAACGGGCTGGCTTTCTGGTGGTCCAACCAGGCGCCTGCCCTTGAAAAGGCATCCGGTGCGGATCTGAAGATCCTGCGGTTCCCCTCCAAGACCGGATCCTCGGCCGACGCCGGGCTTTGGTACAAGGCATCCCAGTTCTGGTCCGCCTCTTCGCGGACCAAGCACCCTGAGGAGACCGCCAAGTTCATCAACTTCCTGGCCAACAACGTCAAGGCAGGCGAGACCCTCCTGGCTGACCGTGGCGTATACCCCAACGCGGAAGTCCGTGCTGCGATCGAATCCAAGCTGACTCCGGCCGACGTGAAGGTGGTCAAGTTCATCGACCAGATCAAGGACGAACTTGGTGAAGCTCCGGCCCCGCCGCCGAAGGGTGCAGGCGCCATCCAGGAGATCATCAAGCGGTACACCTCCGAGGTGCTCTTCGAACGGCTGTCCACGGATGAAGCAGGCAAGAAGGCCGTCGACGAGATGAAGTCGGCCATCAGCAGCTAATCCCGCAACAACCAGATTTCACGCCGCCAACACGGCTCTGGACAGCCTGGCAGGAAGCCTCCTCCGGCCAGGCGTCCGACGGCGGGTGGCAGCTCCGTCCCGGCAGGAACCTTTGGTTTCTCCCGGGGCGGAGCTGTTTAAGCCGGGGCTGTTAAGGTCGTCGTCGGCTATCCGAAGGGCCCCTTGACGTGTTGCGCCCTGGCCCGCCCTGGAAATTCAGTCAGTGTGTTCCTGTGTCAGGGAACGCCGGTTTGGATGACGCGGCCGAGGACTTGGACGGATGGTTGTGGGGGTGGCTGGTTGGNCGCCCTGGAAATTCAGTCAGTGTGTTCCTGTGTCAGGGAACGCCGGTTTGGATGACGCGGCCGAGGACTTGGACGGATGGTTGTGGGGGTGGCTGGTTGGTGGGTGCCCGCGTGGGGGCTCGTGCTGGCCCTGCGCGTTTGCCCGGGCTGCTGGCGTGGGCGAAGGGCGTCCCGGGGAGTGGTGGTGCGGTGGAGTGGTACGTGTNGCCCGCGTGGGGGCTCGTGCTGGCCCTGCGCGTTTGCCCGGGCTGCTGGCGTGGGCGAAGGGCGTCCCGGGGAGTGGTGGTGCGGTGGAGTGGTACGTGTGGCCGGTGGGGGTTCGGAGTTTTACGGTGTGGCGCGTGACGTGCCTGACCCGGGGTGGTCCGTCAGGGAAGTACGTGGGGTCCGGCAGCGGCGCCGTTGAGGGTACTGGGACGGTTGTTGAACTCCAGCCGGGGCTTTCTTTGGTGTGGTTGCAGGCTTCGCAGAGTCCTTGGCCGTTGGAGGCTGTGGTGCCGCCGCCGTGGTGCCAGGGGGNTTGTTGAACTCCAGCCGGGGCTTTCTTTGGTGTGGTTGCAGGCTTCGCAGAGTCCTTGGCCGTTGGAGGCTGTGGTGCCGCCGCCGTGGTGCCAGGGGGCGATGTGGTCGTGGTGGCGGATGGGTGCGTCGCAGTACGGGGTGCGGCAGGTGTCGTCGCGGATCTGGAGGAAGCGTTTGAGTCCTGCCGGGAAGAGCCTGGCCTTGGCGTCCAAACCGACGAGCTCCCCGCTGCCGGGGGCGGTGTAGAGCCGCCGGACCCAGACCGGCATCCCGGACCCGGGCTGGTCTGCGGTGATCAGTTCGCGGGCCCANGACGATGCCGTAGCCGGTCAGTCTGGCGGGTTCGGTGTCGGCCTGGAGGAGGGTGCGGTCGGTCATGACGAGCTGGACCTGAATCCCGTTGATCCCGCCCGGGGTCCCGGTGGCCCGTTCGACGAGGGTGTCGGCCATGATCTGGCCCTTGGACCGTCCGTCCCCGGAGGCGCGGAGGGTGTCGGCTTCTTTGGTGAGGGCCGCGTAGGCGGCGACGCCCTGGGCAACGGGCAGCAGCGCGGTCAGGCGGGCCATGGTGTCCGGCGCCGGGCGCAGGCTGACCGTCCTTGCCCCCACGGCTGTGGCGGCCCGCCGGGCCACCGACGCAGGATCCCGCCGGTACGCGGCGGCCTTAACCGCGGAGATGATGGTCCGGTCCCCGGCACCATCGAAGACGCCGCTATCGGGCGCGAGTTCCGCATCCACCCCCGCCCGATCCTCGGGTGAGAGGCAGATGGTTTCCCTCACGACCAGGGTGGTGCGCCACTCACTCAACCGCCCGGACCGGAACGCGGCGAAGGTGTGGGGCATCCCGGTCAAGGTTTTCGCCAGTCCCAGC
>NZ_LMOI01000008.1 GCF_001423525.1 Arthrobacter sp. Leaf137
CAGGATCGCTCCGGAGCAACTTTCCAAACTTACCCGACCACCCGGCCCGATGCAAATCCATGTTTCAGGACTTGAAGCGGAAGATGACCGCTCCCACCAGTTTTCAGCGCCCTGAAGAGCAATTAAATCTTGGTCTTGGTTTTTGGGAGTTTGGCCGCCCGCGGTTACCAGCTCTTCGCTGTCTCCCTCGCGGCGACTTAGAAAACAATACACGCCCTGCGGCATCACCGCAAACCCGACCCTCCCAAGGCAGCAAACCCCGGGATTCCGCGGCGAAACGGGCGAAACGGCACCCACGCCGGTTCCCGCCGTCGTCATTCCGCTGTGTGTGCTGCCGCACAGGGGTGGAGTCTCGCTCAAGCACCACCCGGCGAGTGGGTTAAACGCAGAAGAGCCGGCAACCACATGGTTGCCGGCTCTTCTCAAGCAGCTGGTATCAGCGGTGCTGGATTACCAGGAAGACTTGGTGATGCCCGGGAGCTCACCGCGGTGAGCCATGTCGCGGAAGCGAACACGGGAGATGCCGAACTTCTGGAAGGTACCGCGGGGACGGCCGTCGATGATGTCGCGGTTACGCAGACGGATCGGGGACGCGTTGCGGGGCAGCTTCTGGAGGCCCAGGCGGGCTGCTTCGCGTGCTTCGTCGGTTGCGTTTTCGTCAACCAGGGTCTTCTTCAGCTCGAGGCGCTTCGCAGCGTAACGCTCAACGATGACCTTGCGCTGCTCGTTGCGAGCAATCTTGGACTTCTTAGCCATGTTTAGCGCTCCTCTCGGAATTCGACGTGCTGGCGGATCTTGGGGTCGTACTTCTTCAGAACCATGCGGTCCGGATCGTTACGACGGTTCTTACGGGTTACGTAGGTGTAACCCGTGCCCGCGGTCGACTTGAGCTTGATGATCGGACGTACGTCCTTGTCCTTAGCCACTAGAGCTTCACCCCACGAGCCAGGATCGAGGCGACGACTGCGTCGATGCCGCGTACGTCGATGGTCTTGATGCCACGGGCAGAAACCTGCAGCGTGACGTTACGGCGCAGGGACGGAACCCAGTAGCGCTTCTTCTGGATGTTCGGATCGAACCGACGCTTGTTGCGGCGGTGCGAGTGCGAAATGCTGTGCCCAAAGCCCGGCTCGGCTCCGGTCACTTGGCAGTGTGCTGCCATGACTTCTCCTCAAGAATTGAAAGTAATGATCCGCATATCGGCTGCAGGATCATGCGTCTAAGAGCGACCCAAAGTGATCAGGGTGAACGGTTAGTCACGCAACTTGAGCCCCTAACTACCGGCTACCCTGGAGAAAAATACCGGGCCACCGGAGCAATTGCGCACGCTCCGCGCACTTAGCGCCTCCCAAGTCTACGAGGTGACGCAATTAAAGACCAATCCGGGGCGTTTGGGTGTATAAGGGCTTCCTGCGAACGCCCACCTGCAAGGCCACAGTGTCACAGCTTGCGCGCACCCGTTTTCACAGCTGAATGAAAGCTTGGCGGCGCATCTTAGGTACATGAGAACGCAGTCCCTGCCGGCACCTCCGGCGCACAACAGCTCCGGCGGGCCGGGGCCTTCACACCTATCCGGCTCCGCCACTCCGCCTGCCGCCCACAACAACAGCGGATGGTTCCGCCGCCAGCACCGGCAGCGGCTGCTAAGGGCCGACCTCCTGACTGTTAATGCCTGGGGTTCCGTAGCTGCCGCCGTCGCCCTCTGGCTTGCCGACGGCGGTGCGGCCGGCGTCAGCTCCGTCGCCTCCGCGTTCACCGCGGCCGGGATTGTGGCCGGTTTGGCCGGCATGGACCTGGTCCTGCTGATGCTGCTGCTGGCAGCCCGGATTCCGTACATCGACCGCACTATCGGACATGACCGGGCGCTGGAGTTCCACCGTAAACTCGGCAAACCCTCGCTGTATCTGCTGTTGGCGCACGGCTTCCTGCTGGCCGTGGGATACGGCATGGCGGAAGGCCTTGACCCGGTCAGCGAGTCCATTTCCCTCTGGCAGCAGGTCCCGGATATGTGGCTTGCGTTCGTGTCCATGGCGCTCTTCATTGCCGTGGTGGTGACCTCCCTGGTGGCGGTCCGGCGCCGCTTCCCGTACGAGTTCTGGTACGTGGTCCATCTCCTCACGTACGCCGCGGTGGGCACGTCCCTGCCGCACCAGTTCAGTGTGGGCGGGCTGTTTGCGGAAGGTACCTGGCAGCGCTGGTACTGGCTGGCCATCTGCATCGCCACCGGTGCGGCGCTGGTGTACTTCCGGGTGCTGCAACCCCTCATGGCAACGTCACGGCACCAGCTCACGGTGTCCCGGGTAGAGGTGGCGGCACCGGGCGTGATCAACATCTTCATGGCGGGCCGTCAGCTGGACCGGTTGGCGGAAACGGGCGGACGCTTCTTCATCTGGCGGTTCCTGGCGCCCGGAATGTGGTGGCACCCGCACCCGTTCAGCCTGTCCGCCGAGCCCGCCATCACCGGACCCCGCGGCGAAGGCACCCTGCGCATCACCGTGCGCAACCTTGGCGCCGGTTCCGCGCAGCTGGTCCGGCTGCGGAAGGGGACCAGGGTTGCCGTCGAAGGCCCGTACGGGCTGCTCAGCACCGGCGCCCGGACCAGGAACAAAGTGGTGATGATCGGCGCCGGCATCGGCATCACGCCGTTGCGCGCACTGCTCGAAACCACCCCGTTCACTCCCGGAGAGGCGAGCGTCCTGCTGAGGGGCCATACGGAGCAGGAACTGTACCTGAGCAGCGAAATCCTGGACCTGTGCCGCTCCCGTGGCGTGCGCCTCTTCCACCTTCCGGGCCCGAGGTCACGCGTGCGCTCCAGCTGGTTGCCCCAGGAAGCAGTCCGGGGCGGCTACGGGCTCACGGCTTTCGTCCCCGACGTCGCAGACTCCGACGTCTATGTCTGCGGCCCCACAGGCTGGGCGGACAGCGTCATCGCTGACGTCCGGCAGGCCGGAGTCCCCGAAGAACAGATCCATCACGAAAGGTTCGACTGGTGAAAGCACGCGGAACACTCGCCGCAGCTGTCGCGTCCGCCGGGATCCTCCTGGCAGGCTGGCAGGCCGGCACGCAGGCCGGGGGTGCAAGCACCCTCGCGTCGGGTTCAAGTACGACGACGGCAGGATCCGCGGGTTCGACAGGGACCGGCACGTCCGGGGCCGGTTCGTCAGGGTCAGGTTCATCGGGCAGTTCCGGGACAACAGGCTCGGGCGGGACCACGGGGTCCTCGGGCTCCTCCAGCGGATCCAGCTCCTCAGGCAGTTCGAGCACCTCCGGCAGCTCCGGCTCCTCAAGCAGCGGCACGGCAACGGCCGGCACCTACCAGGGCGCCGCAGTCCAGACGAGGTTCGGAGCAGTGCAGGTCCAGATCACGGTGGCCTCCGGGAAGATCACGGAGGTGACAGCCCTGCACCTGACCGACGATGACCGCAAGTCGATCCAGATCAGCAACCGTGCGGCGCCGCTCCTGCGGACCGAGGTGCTGGCCGCACAGTCGGCGGACGTCCAGACCATCAGCGGCGCCACCGTCACCAGCAACGCCTACCTCACCTCACTCCAGGCAGCCATCGATGCCGCGAACCTCTGAACCACTCCGGTCACCGGACACGGGCACAAGCCTCACGTCACGGACCTTTGAGTGCATGGGAACCGTCATCAGCCTGACCCTGGCGGACTCCCCCGCGGCAGGCCCGGAAACCCAGGACGAACTCGCAGCCGCAACCGCCGTCGTCGAACGCCTGTTTCGGGAACTGGACGAGACGTTCAGCCTGTACCGCCCGGCGTCGGAAGCCAGCCGCCTGGCCTGCGGCGAACTGACGCTCCGCAGCGCCTCACCGGAGATGCGCGCCAGGTATGCGGAGGCGCATGAATGGCGGCTCCTGACCGGAGGCGCCTTTTCGCCCGAGCGGCCGGACGGCGTGCTGGACCTCTCGGGGCTCATCAAGGGCCACGCGATCCGCGAGGCGGGGCGGTCCTTGCTTGCCCTGGGGCGCCGCGACTGGTGCCTCAATGCCGGCGGCGACATCCTGGTCAGCGGGTCACCCGTTCCAGGCTCGGGCGTGGCGTGGAGAGCCGGCATCGTCGATCCGGCCGCCCGGCACGCCCTGATCGGCGGCTATGCGCTGGGCGGGGTCGAGAGGCACTCGGCCCTGGCCACGTCCGGCTCGGCCGAACGCGGCGAACACATCTGGCGGGTGGACGGCGGCTCCGATTTCGTCCAGGTCACTGTCGCAGCCGTGGACGTGGTGACGGCGGACATCCTGGCCACGGCGATCGTCTCCGGCGGGATGCCGATGCTCAATCTCGCCACGGACCAGTGGGATGCTGCGGTCCTGGCAGTCCACGCCGACGGCTCACTGCTGGCCACCCCGGCGTTCCGCCGCTAGATCTGCTTGCTAGATGTGCTGCGGGAGCCTGGTGAGCCGCGGGTACTTGGGGGCCAGGTTGTCGCCCGAGGACTTGCCGGTAACCCGCCGGGCCACCCACGGCGCGGCGTATTCGCGGAACCATTTGGCGTTGGCGCGCAGGGCATCCGTCCCGCTGAGCTGCGGAACCGGAGTCATCGGCGGAACATCGATGGAGTGCTCGTACTTGAGGACTTCCAACACCCGTTTGGCCATGTTGGCGTGCCCTGCGGCGGACATGTGCATCCGGTCCCGCGCCCACATGCCCCAGTCGTAGTACTCGCTGAAGCGCCAGTAGTCCACCAGCAGGGCGCCGTGGTCCCCCGCGATCCCGCGGACCAGTTCGTTGTAGATGGCGGTGCGGCCGCGCATGGTGCCGAACACCTTGGAGCCGCGGGCGTCGAAGCCGGTAAACATCACCACGGTGGCACCTGTGGCACTCAGCCTGCGGACGCCGTCGTCGTATTCGGCCATCAGGTCGTCGATATCGATCCGGGGCCGCAGGATGTCATTGGCGCCGGCGTAGATGCTCACCAGGGTGGGCTTAAGTTCGACGGCGGCGTCCACCTGTTCAGCGAGGATTTGCCGGAGTTTCCTGCCGCGGATGGCGAGGTTGGCGTAGCCGAAGCCGGGGTCCCCCGCCGCGAGCTGCTCCGCCACGCGGTCAGCCCAGCCGCGGACGCCGTTGGGGCGGGCCGGGTCGTCGTCGCCCACGCCCTCCGTAAAGGAATCGCCGAGGGCAACAAACCGGGAAGTGAAGTCCATCCGGTTAGTTTGCCACCCGTTGCCGGAAGCAACCAATCCCGGGCGGAGTTATGGGGTCAGGGCTGGGTTTCGCGCAGGATCCAGTGGTCCGAATCCAGGCGGCCCACCACCTTTTCGCCGATCCGGGCCAGGTCCTCGACGTCCTTTTCCGTGAGGGCATCGAGGAAGAGGTTCCGGACGTCTTCCACGTGGCCGGGTGCGAGGCCCACGATGGTGGACATGCCTTCCTCAGTGAGGTGGGCGATGGTGACCCGGGCATCGCGCGGGTGCGGGCGGCGTTCCACCCAGCCGCGTTTCTGCAGCTTTGTCACTACGTGCGAGAGCCGGGACAGGGAGGCGCTGGTGCGCGCGGCGAGTTCACTCATGGGCAGGAACCGCTGGTCCGATTCGGACAGCATGGCCAGCACGGTGTAGTCGAACAGGGAAAGCTTGCCTGCGGCATGAAGCTTGGTGTCGAGAGCGGCGGGCAGCAGGGTGTTGATGCTTACCAGGGCCAGCCAGGCACGGCGTTCGTCGGCACTCAGCCAGCGCGGTTCGGTCATGCACCTATTCTACGATTGATCCTTCAACCGACGGACAGGCCGGTCAAGCTGGCAAGCCGGTCCACGGTCCCGGGGTCCGGCGAGCCGGTAATCTGGGCGCATGTATGTTGTCTCCCTGACCTACAGGGTTCCGCAGGACATTGTGGACTTCCACAACGACGCCCACATCGCCTGGCTGCAGAAGGCCTTCGACGACGGCGTCTTCATTGCCGCCGGCCGTAAAGTCCCCCGCACCGGCGGGCTTCTGCTCTCCCAGGCCGACCGGTCAGTCCTGGACGCCAGCCTCCAGCAGGACCCCTTCTATTCGAACGGTGTCGCGGACTTCGAGGTGGTGGAGTTCCACGCCGGACGCGTGGCCCCCGGCTACGAGATCCTGCTGGACAACCCGCCTGCACCCCCGGCTGAAGCGGCCCCTGGCCGCTAAGGGGCGGCGCCGCCGTCGGACGCCCCTGCGGCGAGCTTCTTCAGCCCGCCTTTGCGCGGCACCTTGACGGGCTCAGGCCACCGGGGCGTGAGCGCGTCCCCCAGGGTGACGCCGCGCAGCTTGCGGCCGAACAGGGGCAGGACCCAGTCGTGGACCCACCGCCGTTGCCGCCGTTCCCATTCCCGCAGCGTCAGCGGGGTGGGCGGCTCCCAGTCCTTGGGCCGGATTTTGTGCGGCACACCCAGCTGGTCCAGGACCTGCCCGGCGAGGTACTTGTGGCCGGCCTTGGACATGTGCAGCCGGTCCGAGTCCCACATGCGCCGGTCGTGGAAGGCGTCCAGGCACCAGTAGTCCACCAGTACCGCACCGTGTTTCTTGGCGATGGCCCGCACCTGGTGGTTGTAGAAGGAGTTCCGCTTCTTCAGCGGCTCAAGCAGGGCGGAAACCTTCACATCGAAGCCGGTGAAGAGGACCAGTGTGGCTCCGGTGCCGGCGAGCCGGGCCACCAGTTGCTCGTAGTCCGCCATGAGCGTGGACATGTCCGTTTTCAGGTCCAGGATGTCGTTGCCGCCCGCATACAGCGTGACCAGCGCCGGCCGCATCCGCAGGGCCGGTTCCAGTTGTTCATCGATGATGTGCCGGAGCCGTTTGCTCCTGATGGCGAGGTTGGCGTACTTCCAGCCCGGCTGCGCCTTGGCGAGCTTCTCGGCCACCCGGTCCGCCCAGCCGCGGACCCCGTTGGGCAGCCGTTCATCCCGGTCCCCCACGCCCTCCGTAAACGAATCGCCCAAGGCAACAAACACCCGCCGCCCGGAACTGGGAAGCAGAGATTCAGAGGGCACCACCCGCCCAACCTAGCCCCACCAAGGAAAGCGCAGGAAAAGCCGAGGTGAAGCTCAGGTGACCTGCCGTGGCGACGGCGACGGCGATGCTGTTTCGCGTAGGCGCGCATCGCCGACCAGAGCGAAGAGAGGCCGCCCGCGGCCGAACGGAGCGCCGGGAGGAAGGGCGGACCCGAGGGCCCCGAACTGAGCTTGCGAAGTTTGGGAAGGGTCCAACCGCTAAGCGACGGCGAAACAGCGTTGCCGTCGCACCAAGGCGAAGCGCAGAGGGCTTAGCCTTCGGCTTTGCCCTGCCGCCAGTAACCCATGAACGCAACCTGCTTCCGGTCGATGCCCACATCCCGCACCAGGTACCGGCGCATGTCCTTGATGACGGCTGCTTCACCCGCGATCCAGGCGTAGAACGGCATGGCACCGGCGGGCATGTCCGGGTTCTTGGTGGCGCTGATCGCGGCGGTTTCCATCCGGGACGGGGTCTCCCAGAGGATGTCCTCGTCCACGTTGACGTCTTCGGGTTCGGGGCCCGCGCCGGCGTCGGAGGCCTTGATGCCCACCCACCCGGGCACGGGAACAGCCTTGCGCACGGCGTCCTGCAGCAGTTGGCCGTGCGGGCGGGACCGCCCGATCGCTGCACCGCGGGCCAGCCAGGTGATCTCGATGTCCGCCGGCGAGCTGAGCTGCTGGAAGTCGCCGGCCTCCGGGACCTCAAGGAAGGCGTGGCCGGTCATATAGGACGGAAGGCTTTCCAGGATGGCGGAGATGGCCGGGATGGCGGTCTCGTCACCGGCGAGCAGGACGCGCTGGGCCAGGCCCGGCCGCCATTCGATGCCGGAGTAGATTTCGGCGGTGACGCAGTGCGCGGCCCGGTTGTTGGGGCCGATGATGGTGATGGCGTCACCGGGCTTGGCGTTCAGTGCCCAGTTGGCGGCGGGTCCGCCGTTTCCGTGGTCGTCGAAGTGCATGACGAAGTCGACGTCGATCTCCGGGTACACCTCGTCCAGCCGGGCGTCACGCACGGTGTAGGTGCGCATCGAGCCCTTCACGGCAGGGTCCATGGCCAGCCATTCGCGGTACCAGCCCGATTCGCTCATTTCGAAGACCGGCAGGGGAATCTGTGTGCCGTCGGCAGCGACGGACGGGATCATCAGCTTGATCCGGAGGTCCAGGGTGTCCCCGTGGACACCGAAATCGCGGAGGCAGTAACCGCCGAACGTGATCCGGCGGAAGTTGGGGCTGAGCTCCTGCACCGACGAGACGGTGACCTCGAAGGCCAGCGTCATCGGTTCAGTGTTCAGGGTCTTGGTGTTCATCGGCTTGGTGGATGCGGCGTCGCGGGTCTTCATGAAACAAGCTCCAGTTCGGTGGGGACATGATGGCGGCCGATGGGAATGATCAGGGGCGTTCCGGAGACGGGATCCGGGATGACCCGGGATTCCAGGTTGAAGACGCTGCGGACCAGGTCCTCGGTGACAACCTCGCCCGGGGTACCTTCGGCCAGCACGGCGCCGGCCTTCATGGCAATGACGTTGTCTGCGTAGCGTGCCGCGAGGTTGAGGTCGTGCAGGACGATCGCCACGGTGGTGCCGCGCCTGCGGTTCAGGTCCGTGACCAGGTCCAGGACTTCCACCTGGTGGGCCAGGTCGAGGTAGGTGGTGGGTTCGTCCAGCAGCAGGATGTCGGTTTCCTGCGCCAGGGCCATGGCGATCCAGACCCGCTGGCGCTGCCCGCCGGAGAGTTCATCCACGTTCCGCCCCGCGAGGGCCAGCGTTTCGGTGGCCTCCAGCGCGCGCTGCACCGCGAGATCATCCTTCTCGCTCCAGCTGCGGAAGAAGCCCTGGTGCGGGTACCGGCCGCGGCCCACCAGGTCGCGGACGGTGATGCCGTCCGGTGCGGTGGGATGCTGCGGCAGCAGGCCCAGGGTGCGGGCCAGTTCGCGGGCGGGACGGGTGTGGATGTCCTTGCCGTCCAGCGTGACAGCGCCGCCGGCAGGTTTAAGGAGCCGGGACAGTCCGCGGAGCAGGGTGGATTTTCCGCAGGCGTTGGCGCCCACGATCATGGTCACCCTGCCTTCGGGGATTTCGACACTGAGGCCGTCCATCACGCAGCGCTGATCGTATTTCAGCGTCAGGTCCTCGGCGTTCAGAACTGCCACGTCAGGCATCCTTTCGGTTGTTCGTGACCAGGAGCCACAGCAGGAACGGGGCACCGAGCGCGCCGGTGATGACGCCCACCGGCAGGACGGTTCCGTCCAGTACCAGCGGGGCAAGGTTGGCGGCGAGGAAGTCCGCGGCCAGGACGATGACGGCCCCCACCAGGGCCGAGGCCGGCAGGCTGGCTTTCCCGGTGAAGCGCCGGGCGATGGGACCGGCGAGGAAGGCGACGAACGATACCGGCCCGGCTGCCGCCGTCGCCACCGCCGCGAGGGTGACCGCGATGATGACCAGGGCGAGGCGGGCGGCGTTGACCCGGATGCCCAGGCCTGCCGCGGTGTCGTCGCCCAGTTCGAGGATGCGCAGCGGTCCGGCGATGACGCCCACCGCGGGAAGGAGCACGGCGAGTGCCAGGAAGAGGATCCCGGCGCGGTCCCAGTTAGCGGAGTTCAGGGAACCGTTGAGCCACACCAGGGCATCGGCGGCGGTGCGGATGTCAGCGCGCGTCATCAGGAAGTTGACCACGGCGTGCAGGGCGGCAGCGATTCCGACGCCTGCCAGTACCAGCCGGTTGCCAGCGGCATTGCCCCGGCCGCCGCCGCGGATCCCGCCGCTGGAAATCGCGTAGATCAGGCCCGCTACGGCCAGGGCCCCGACCAGCGCGGCGCCGGACACCACTGCACCTGACGCACCGAAAATCACGATGGCCACCACGGCGGCGGCGCTGGCGCCATAGCTGATGCCGATAATGTCCGGGCTGGCCAGCGGGTTGCGGAGCATCGTCTGGAAGAGTGCACCGGCCAGCCCGAAGGCCAGTCCGATCATGGTTCCGATGACCGCACGCGGGAGCTTGTTTTCCATGACGATGAAGCTGGCACCGGGGATCCTGGGACCGCCGGTCAGGTGGTTGTAGACGATGGTGAAGAAATCAGGGATGGTCACCGTGTAACTGCCCAGCAGCACGGAAACGAAGAAGAGGATCACGACGCCGGTGGCCAGGAAGGCGGTCCGGTTCAGGAGGATCCGTCCCCGGCGTTGCCCTGTCACTTGGGGTCCTTCAGGGGCGGTTGTAGCAGCCTTATCTGATAGGGCAACCGGGGTTGTGGGGGCCGCTGTCTTCGGGGTCACAGTCCGGCTCCCTTCCCGCGGCGGACCAGCCACACGAAGACGGGGGCGCCGATGAGTGCGGTCATGATGCCGGCGGGCACCTCACCGGGAAGCAGCACCACCCGTCCCACGATGTCCGCGCCGAGCAGCAGCACGGGCGCCAGGACCAGGGAGAACGGCAGTATCCAGCGGTAATCCGGCCCGGTCAGGAAGCGGACAGCGTGCGGGATGACCAGGCCTACGAAGGCGATGGGGCCAGCCATCGCCGTTGCGGATCCGCACAGCAGCACGATGCCCAGGGCAGTGATGCCCCGAGCGAGGCCTACGCGCTGGCCCAGGCCGCGGGCAATGTCATCACCGAGCGCCAGGCTGTTGAGGATGCGGCCGGTCAAGAGCACGATGACGGCCCCCGCGGCGAGGAAAGGCAGCCCCGCCAGCACCACGGACCAGTCACGGCCGGCAATGCCACCCACCTGCCAGAAACGGAACTTGTCCAGGGTGTCCTGGCTGGACACCAGGATGACGCTCATGAGCGAGTACAGGCCGGCGTTGAGGGCGGCACCCGCCAGGGCAAGCTTGACCGGGGTGGCTCCGTCCCGGCCGAGGGATGCGATGCAGTAGACCACGACGGCGGCCACGGCGGCGCCGATGAACGCGAACCAGATGTAGCCGGACAGTGAGCCGACACCAAAGACATAGATGCCGGTCACCACGGCCAGGGCGGCGCCCGCGTTGACGCCCATGATTCCGGGATCGGCGAGGGGGTTGCGGGCAACGCCCTGCATGGCGGCGCCTGCCAGGCCCAGCGCACCGCCGGCCAGCAGGCCGAGGACTGTGCGGGGAATGCGGGCGTGGACCACTGCGTGGTCACCGTTGGCGGGATCGAACTGCGTGAGCGCGTCCCAGACGGTGCCCAGCGGCAGGCCCCTCGCTCCGACGGCGAGGGATGCGCCTGCCAGGACGGCGAGTACGACGACGGCGGCCAGCAGCCAGGCGGCACGCTTCCCCGGGAACGCGCGGGCGTTCCCCGGGGCACGGGCTGCCGTGCCCGGCACCGAAGTACCGGGGCTTGCGGCCTGGCGGGCCGCCGTCGTCGAACTCTGCGTCACGGAACCGGCGCTACTTCACGGCATCCGCTGCGGTGGCCAGCTCAGGCAGGAACGTGTCCAGTGCCCAGGGAAGGCTCAGCGGTGAGGAAGCGGAGATGGCGAGGACCAGGCTCTTGTTGGCGTCTGCGACGAATGCGCCGCTCTTGACGGCCGGGATCTGTCCGAGCAGGGGGTCATTCTTGATCGCGTCGGCTTCGCTGGCGTCTTCCACCGAGCTGAGGAAGATGTCCGAATCAAGCTCGTTGACCTTCTCTGCCGACCACGGCACGAAGAACTCCTTCGAGCCGGCCGACGCCTGCTCCGCAACGGGGGCAAGCTTCATGCCGATGGAGGACAGGAACTTGGGCCGGTTGTCATTGGCCGTGTAGATGCCGGTCTGGGTGCGGTCGGACGGCAGGGCGTAGCCGTAGATGAAGGTCTTGTCCTTGATCTGCGGGTACTTCGCCGCCTCTTCCTTGACGGTGGCTTCTGTGTCGGAGACCAGTTTGGCAGCTTCGGCGTCCTTGCCCAGCGCCTTGCCCACGATGGTGGTGGCGTCCTGCCAGGACGTTCCGTAAGCGAGCTCGGGGTGCGCCACCACCGGGGCGATTTCGCTGAGCTTCTTGTAATCCTCTTCGGTCAGGCCGGAGTAGGCGGCCAGGATGACGTCAGGGGTGAGCTTGGCGATCTCGGTGAAGTTGATGCCGTCCGCCTCCGAGTACTGGACCGGAGCCTTGTCGGTGCCGAATCCGGCGCCGAGTTCTTCAAGGGCGGCGTCCTTCCAGGGAGTGGAACCCTTGTCGTTCCCGCCCCATTCATTCTTGGGAACACCTACCGGGACAACACCCAGGGCAATGGCGACGTCGTCATTGACCCAGGAGACCGTGGCAACCCGCGTGGGCTGCTTCTCGATGACGGTCTTGCCGAACACATGGTCGATGGTGACCGGGAACTGGGCGCTGCTGGAAGCGGAGGCGCTGGCATCGGAAGTAGACGTTGCCGGGCCGGTGGAGCAGGCGGAGAGTGTCACCGCGGCGGCCAGGATGGCCGACGCCCCCGCTGACCTAAGCAGCGTGCGGCGGGTGGTGCTGGGGCCCGTGAACAGGGAGGAAGCCATGAAATTCCTTAAGTGAGCGATGCGAACTTAAGTAAGGCTAGCCTATGCTTACGGCAATTACGAAAGCTTTTCGTATCTTATTCCGCAAGGTGACGAAGGACACAGCCGCCGTGGTCTTGGACAGGATTTCCAGGGTTTGGCAGGATGGCAGGGACCGGGTCCGTTACGGAACGGCCGGACAAAAACCTCAAGAGATCGGGACATCGAGGAGCAATGCGCACGCCGGAGGCTTTCAGCCCCGCTGCTGCCGCGGAATGCGGGGTGGCCGCTTTGGCCTGCTTCGCGGACAACTGCTGACTCCCCCGTTTTAGAACCGCATCCCGGGCTGCTGCCCGCTGCCGGGCCCCTTCTCACGAAAGTTCAGCCATGCAATCAGTCACGCCCCAGCAAATCCGCTCATCCTTCGTCAACGCCAGCCGTTCCGAGGCCGCCAAACTCAACCTGCCCCAGCACTTTGACAACCTGGACTGGGACAGCCTGGACTTCCTCGGTTGGCGGGACCCCAAGATGCCGCTTCGCGGTTATCTCGTGGTTCCAGGCCCCAAGGGCCTCACCGGAGTCCTGCTCCGGGCGCCCGAAGGTGGCGCCCGCAAGAACCGCTCTGTCCTGTGCGAACTGTGCCGTGACGTGTTCTCCAAGGAGGACGTGCTGCTCTGGGTGGCCCGCCGCGCCGGCCAATCCGGCCGCAACGGCAATACCGTGGGCACCCTGATCTGCGCAGATTTCCTGTGCTCCGGCAATGTCCGCAAGGAGCCCCCGGCCAATGAGATCAACCCGGACCCGGCCGCCGTCGTGGTCCGCCAGATCCAGGGCCTCCAGGACCGCACCGCGCAGTTCCTGGGCAGGGTGCAGTCCAAGTAGCTGCCCGGACGCCACACCTGGGGAAGGCCCTCCCGTGCATCACGGGAGGGCCTTCCTGTGTCCGGTCAGCGGTAGGTGAAGCTGGCCAGGATGGCCCTCAGCGCCTGGCCCTGGCTGCCGGCGAACCACGCCCGGGCTGCCTTGTCGTCGGGGAACTGCTGGTCATCGAACAGCACTTCCGCCGTCAGCACGCGGTCGCCCAGGAGGATGATTCCCTTGACCGCGTCCCGGGGGCCTGTTGCCGGTGCGCCCGCCGTCAGCTGCAGGTGGTAGGTGGCATCGTCGTCGTCCCAGTCCACGTAGAACGAGGCATGCGCCTCCGGGGTGGACCGGCCCTGCAGCCCGGGCACCGGAACGGATTCGAAAACGGTCCTGGTGACCGGGCCGGCGACGCCATCGGCGATTTGTCCGTAATAGATGCTGACCAACTGCTTGTCACTGGCGTCATAGATGGTGGCCGTTCCCACGTAGGGGGACGCCGAGGCCTCGAAGACCTCGGCCTTCCAGTCCGCCGGCCGCGTGAAGGAGAGCCTGCCGTCGGGGAAAGTGAAAGTCGCCAGCCCGGCCCCAGCAGGATCGGAACTGGATGGTGCCGGCGGGGCGGGCTGGCCCGGCGCCGTGGACGGGGCTGGAGCGCCCGGCGCCCCTGTTGAAGGTGGGACTGTAGCGGCCGGGGACATCACCCCGCCGCCGGGTTCTGCCGGCCCGCCGGCTGTACAGCCTGCCAGGAAGAAGGCGGCCGCGGTGGCCATTGCAAGGGGTCCGGTGAGTCGGCGGGCTGGGTGCATGGTGGCTGCCTTTCACGAGGGCGCCGTGAGTTTGTTCGGCGGCAACTGCGGGACCCAGCGTTCCGCAATGCCTACGGGGATCAGGATGGCGTGGTGGTGTTTTGCTCACAAGGGTGGCACAACCAAATCGCGGCACACCAGAACCTGACGGATAAATCCATCAGTTTGTTATCCCTGTCTCAGGTTCGCGGCGGCGGCCATCACCGCAGCACGATGTCCACAGGATTCGCCTCGGACCGCCAGGCCCCTTCCTCGCCCTGCCGGGGGCGGACCACCGGCGCGGTCAGCACACCGGAACGGTTGGTGCGCCGGTCCCGGAGGATCTCGGTCACGGAGCCGAGGTGCCGGGACAGGTCGATGACGTTCTCGGGCGCGGCCAGCAGCAGCTGGAACCCGAACTCGTGCAGCGCCTTGATCCCGGCGCCGGCGAACTCTTCCGAGGCAAGCACGAAGGCTTCATCCATCATCACTGTGCCGTACGTGGTGAAGCCCTGCTCGGCGATGCCCAGCTGGTAGCTGAGGGCGGCCGCCATGATGAACGCCGTGAACCGCTGCCGCTCACCGCCGGACATGGACCCGGTGTCCGCGTGCATGAACACCTCGGTCTTCTTGCCGGCCTTCTTTCTCTTGGCCGGGGGCGCGGTGACCTCGCGGTGCTCCTTGCACTGGATGAACAGGTGCCCGCGGACATCGAGCACCTCGGCCCGCCAGCGCCGGTCTTCCGGAGCCTGCGAGCCCAGGCGCTTCACCAGCGTTTCCAGGGACTTGTAGCGTGCCGTAAGCTCGGCGTCGTCGTCCCGTTCCGCACCCGGCTCGGCCTTGGCGGGCCGCGTATGCCGGGCCTTCAGCGCGTTCTGGATGGCGTCCTTGAACTGCTTCGCGGTTGGCGGCAGGGTCTGCTTGATGTCCAGTTCCAGGAAGCTGCCCTCGTGGAAGTTCACCTGCGACAGGATGCCGTTCAGCGGCAGGATCCGGCTGGTGATGGAGCGGCGTTCCTCGTCCAGGAGGTGCAGCAGGGTGCTGAAGGATTCATGCGTGCGCTGGTTGAAGAACTGCCGGAATTCGGCTTCCTGCGCCGGCAGTCCATCGTTGACGATCGCGTGGTAGCGGGCTTCGAATTCGCTGGCCGCCCCAATGCTGGTGCCGTGGTCGGCGGAGATGGCGCTGCCCCACTCCCGCACGAACCCCTCGAAAATGCGGGTGAGCCGCTCCGCAGTGGCCTGTCCCCGGGATTCGGCGGTGTGCAGCTCGCCCTGGAGTGCGGTCCGCACGCGGTTGGCCAGGTTGTCCAGCTCGTGCATCTCCGTCACATCGCCGAAGTCGGCGAAGTACGGTTCCAGCGCCGTCACGGTAGCGTCCGACGGCGGCGCTTCGGCCAAGCGGTGGCGCGCGGCCTCCAGCAGGGAATCGGCAGCGGTCAGTTGCCTGTCGAGGGCCTTGTACTCGCTCTGAAGCACGGCTGCGGACTCGGTGCTGGACTGGTGCCTCTGCCGGACTTCCTCGATGGTGGCGCGCAGCGGTTCCAGGTCCGCCTGGGCGGCAAGGGCGTCCTTGAGCCGCTGCTCAATGCCCGCCAGTTCCTCGGCCGCGACGGCTGCCGAGACCTGGTCCCAGGGCCTGTCGTCCTCAGCGATCCGGCGGAGCGCCTCGAGCTGCCGGCTCATGCCTTGGTGGGAATCTTCCCGGCTCTGGGCCAGCTCGGCCGCCTTGGCCACTTCCTGCCGGAGGTCCTCCGCCTGGCCGGCCACGAGTTCCAGCTTGGCGGCGTTGTCGAACCCGAGCACGTAGTCCTGGCGGCTGGTGAACCGGTCGTCCTTCTCCACGGTGTGGCGGTTCCGCTTGACCACGCCGCCCAGGCTCAGGCCCTTGTCCAGCGCGGCGAGCTGGTCCGGGTCTTCCACGCAGGGGTAGGCAAAGTCGAGGGCGATGCGTTCCCGCACCCATCCCCCCGCCTCGGCAGCCGCACCGCTGGCGAGGATGTCCAGCTTGGTGAGCAGGTCGCCGTCGCGCGCGTCCTCCACTGCCAGCGGACCACCGGCGAGGGGCTTGGAGACGTCCACGGCCCGCAGCGCGCCCCGGACCTTGTTGTCGTTCAGGTAGCGGGTCACCGAGGAGAAATGTTCGCCGGGGACCAGGAGCGTGGTGGCCAGGTTACGGAGCGCACGCTCGGCCGCCGGGCGCCACCGCTCCTCCCCTTCAGCCAGGTCCATCAGCTCACCGGCGAACGGCATCCTGTCCTCCGGGATGCCGGTGGCGGCGGCAATGGCGGCACGGTTTTCAATGCTCGACGGCGGCAGCAGGGATTTGCGCGTCTTCAGCGACACGAGTTCCTGCTCGGCCGCGGCCAGTTCGCGCTTGCGGCTGGCGTGGGCGTCGAACGCCTCGAAGCGCAGCTCCTGCAGTGCCTGCGAATCGTCCTTCAGCTCCACGGAACGGGCGGCCGCCTGCTCGTGGGCCTGCTCCCAGCCGGAGGCCGTCCACTCCAGCTGCAGCCCGGCGTCGGACAATGCCTGCTGTGCGGCCTGCTCCACCTGGCGGCGGAGGCGCAGCCCCACCCTGGCGTTCTCCAGCGACTGCTCAATGGCGGAAATCGCATTGCCGCCCTGGCTGTTGTAGTCGGTTTCCAGCTGCCGCAGGTCCTTGGCCAGGCCATCGCGGACCGAACGCTCGGCACCGAGCTCCTTCGCTTTGGCCTGCGCCAGTTCCTTGAACCGGGCCAGGATCTTCTGCTGGACGGTGACGGCGAGCCGCTGCCTGTACGACTCGAATTCGCCGCCGGCCAGGTCCCGGAGCCGGTTGGCGTCCAGGAGGGACTGGGCGTACTCGCGGTTCAGCCCCGGAACCGGCGCCAGCTGGTCGCGCTGCTGCCGGACGTCTTCGAGGCGCTGCCGGATGGACATGAGGTTGCTGAACTCTTCCACCACGTCGTCAGCCGCCGTCAGCGTTGCGGGGGCATCCAGCACCTGGTCGCGGAAGAACGTATTGACGCTGCCGCCCAGGCCTTTGCCCGCCTGGATGACCCGCAGCAGCGGAAGCGCCTGGTCCGAGCTGATGCCCAGCAGGCGCCGGAACCGCTCGGCGAAGGCCTTGTGGACGTCGAACACCTGGGCGTGCGGGAAGATCGTTTCCAGCGCGCCCTTGGTGAACCGCTTGTCCGCGATGCCCTCAATCGCATCGAGGTCCAGCGGAACATTGTCGATCAGGTAGAACCGGCCCACGCTCGATTCCGTGCCGTTCTTCGGCAGGTCGAACAGGGCCGAGACGGTCACGCGGGTGCCCGCAGCGTTGTCGAACGTCAGCCCGACGGCGGACCAGGTGGCACCGGGGCGCTGGAAGGCACTCGCCGAGCCCTCGCCCACGGCCTTGTCGCCCACTTTGCCGCGCATGTACGTGAACGTGGTGCGCTTGTCCTCCACAGCACCGCCGGACCGCTGGGCGGCTGCCTCGTTGGACCGTGGCCTGGCATCGAAAACGCGCAGCATGGCGTCGAAGAGCGTGGACTTTCCCACGCCGGAATTACCGGTCAGCAGGGTTCCGTTCCGGTCCACGCGCATGGTGTGCGCGCCGTGGAACGTGCCCCAGTTGACCACCTGGACCAGCGCCAGCCGCATCTGGCCCGGGTTCGTCTCTTCCCCCAGCGGGAGCATGCTCGGTATGGTCACTTCGCGGCCTCCTTCTTGGTGCCGGCAGGGTACGACGACGGCGCTGCCGCCCCCGCCCCTTCGCCGGACGGCATCCGTCCTTCGGACGATGCGTCCGGCTCCGACAGCGGGTCCGGATTTCCCACTGTTCGCAAGCTCGCAGCGGGTCCCTCATCCGTTCCCTTAGATGCCACTCCCTGGGGGGCAGCGCCGTCGTCGTTGTCATCGTCACCCGTGTCGTCCAAGTCCAGCAGGGGTTCCGTTCCGGACTGGTCCGTCGAAGCGGCCACCAGGGCTTCGATGTGGGCCGGGATGTCGCCGATGTTCTCGAACGGGAGGGCCAGCGGGAGGGCGTTGGAGATGGTGTACACGTCGTCAAGGCCCGTGGGCAGCAGGAGCTGGCGGGCCAGGAGCTTGGTGATCGCCCGGGTGACCACGTCCGAGTCGCGGAGGGCGTCCTGCTGGCCGGACGGCTGGTAGTGCGCCACCAGGTCCGTGATTTCCTCGCGGGTAATGGTGGGGTCAGTCTGGGCGGTGACGTGCCGGTCCAGAAGGAGCCGCAGCCGGAGCAGCACGATGGTCTCCACCCGGCTGAGGGCCCGCTGTTGCCGCAGGATGCTGGACCGGGCGCTGCCCCCGATCACGTCCGGGTCCACCGGGCGCAGGACGGCGATCTTCCGTTCATGGTCCAGCTGCATGCTGAGGAACAGTTCCGAAAGCCGGCTGCGCAGGATCACCTGGTTGTCCAGGAGGACCGTCCACAGCTTTTCGTCCCGGCCGCCGTCAATGTACGGGCCCTTGAGGAGCTTCACCAGCGCCTGCCGGACCTTCATGTTCAGCACGCCTGTGTCGCCGGGGAACAGCGCGGCTCCGTCCACGAAGGTGTCGCGCGGAGTGACTGCGCCGGTGACGTGGCTGGCCGGCATCGGGGCGTCCGCGGTTTCGGCAGGCCCAACTATCGGATCACGGGTTTCGGCCGGCTCAACCGACGGGCCGGGTACTGGCTCGGCGGGCGGTGCCGTCATCTCTTCAGTCATCTGAATCCTTTGCGAGCGTGACCACCGGCAGGTAGGCCCGCCGGGTGGTGCCGTCTATCTGTTCAAAGTCCAGGCCGTCCACCGCTTCGCGGTCGAAGGTGGCGCCCGCGTGCAGCGCCTCGGACAGGAGGGCCCGGATGGTGTTGATGTGCTGCTCTTCCGGCGGCAGCTGCTCCCAGGCGTCACCCAGGGTCCTGGCTCCTGCCATGGCCGCGCGGACCACCGCCGGCTTGGCCTTGCCGGTCCTCGGCGAGCGCACGCGGTCTGAGTCGCTGAACGCGATGGGGTCGGCCAGCTTGGGGGGTGCGGCGAACTCGTCTGGGTCGAACAGCTTCACCATGGACAGCGCCTCGAAACCCGCGTTGTACAGGACGGGTCCGGGAATCAGGCCGGGCCGGTCGCGCTCGTACGGCAGGGACCGGATGGCGTGCTCGGCTTCGCGCAGGACCTGCCGTAACCGGACCGACTGGCGGAAGTCGTCGCTCTGGACGTAGGTGTTGAGGCTTTCGCTGAGCTTCCCGTAGATGCGCTGGATCTGGCTGTGCTGCTGGCGGAGTTCTGCCACCAGGTTCTTCAGTGTTTCGCGGTCCTCCGGCGAGAGGTCATCCGCGAACTGCCGGCCGAGGACTTCGCCGATGGCGGAGCGGAACCGAAGCTGCTGCTGCGGGTCCTCCAGGAACGCGGTGAAGGACCGGAACGTCCTGCCTTCCGGGCTTTGGCGGAGCCGCTTGTCCGCTTCCAGCACCTGCGCCATGGTGGCGCCCTTGGTCAGCGACTCCTCGATGATCTGGTTGCGGAGGCCGCCCACCAGTTCCTCGATCCGGTCGCGCATCTTCTTGTAGTCGGCGGGCAGGCTGGCGGCCAGGTCCAGGATGTTGCCCGCGGCCTCCACGGCTTGGTCGTCATCGAGCAGGCCGTCGAACTCGCCGCTGCTGATGTCCTCGATCAGCTGCTGCCGCTCACCGATTTCCTCCTCGAGGGCCTCAAGCCGGGCGCTCTGGTCCGGGTTGGTCTCATTGGCGAGCTTTTCGACATCGCCGAGCAGGGTGCCCAGCCGGGACCCGTTGAGGGTGGACCGTTCGCTGGAGAGGCTGTCCAGGAATGCGAGTACGCGGGCGGCGGGTTCGGTGACTTCGTAGACGATCTGGCCGGACTGGTTCCGGCGGGTCAGAAACTGCCGTCGCGTCCACTCGTCGCCGAACGACTTGCCGTTGGCTCCGCCGCCCAGCCCGGGGTCCTGCCGGCGGAGCTCCTCCAGGAAGGAGTCGACGTCGGCATGGAATTCCTCGAGCGGAAGCTGCGGCCGGATGCGGGTAAAGGACGCCTGCAGCACCGCGATAACCCACGGCGCCGAGCGGGTGAGGGCCCAGGCGGGTCCCTTGGTGAGGAGCTCGAGGTCCCGGAGCCGGGCGCTGATGGCGTCAGCGGATGACCTGGCGGAGCGGGGCACACACTCTCCTTGGACTGTTGGCGGGGCGGGTGGCAGGGCGGGCCGGAAAACGGCCAACTACAAGGTTAACGCAGCGCGTTCGGGGGGACCGCCGCAACCGCTCCGTGACCTACCCGGCGGTAGGGTATCGATCCCGTATCAACAGCTGTTTCGTGCTGCTTCGCTCTGGCTCGCCGCGCAGGGCCCACCCTACGCTTTCTGCTACCGGCCTTCGCCGCTTGGCCGCAGCAGACTTTCACCACAGCAACGCCGCAGGGGGACACATGCAGTTCGATTTGAGCGCTCTGGACACATCCACGTTGGTCTTCATCGGGACCCTGGCTTTTGGCGGCCTGTTGGCCGTCTTCGTTCTGGCATCGGGGCTGGTTGCGCTCCTGCTGCTGGGTACGGGAAAGCTCGCCTGGGTCCTGGTGTCCAGCACGCTCCTGGCGGTGGTCCATGGCATTAACGCAGGCTGGGACCGGCTGGTGCATCACGCGAAAAGCGTGGACGTGGCCGCGGACTTTCCGGGCCAGCCTTCCCCTGGTACCGGAACCTACCCGCGGGTAATATTGAGGGACAGCTGAAGGGTTCTCCAACCCGGCGGATCCATGGCTTCACCGGCCATTCCGGCCTAGGAGATAACCCATGACCTCCGCCACGCACAGCCCGTCCACTGACGCCCCGGCCGAAGAAACGCCCGTCCCCGCCGGAAAGATCGGTTCCGGCGTCACCGCGGATGAAGCCCGGGCCGTGGCCGAAGCCGCCCGGGAGACCGGGTGGGACCGGCCCAGTTTCGCCAAGGGCCTCTACCTCGGCAACTTCGACCTGAGCCTGGTCCACCCGTGGCCAACGCCCGATCCTGCGGATGTGGAGCGCGGTGAAGCATTCATGGCCGGGCTCACCGCGTATGCCCGGACCATGGACGGCCGGGTGATTGAGCGTGCTTCACAGATTCCGGACGAGTACATCCGGGGGTTGGCGGACCTGGGCGTCTTCGGCATGAAGATTCCCGAGGAATACGGCGGCCTGGGCCTCTCACTGGTGTACTACGGCCGCGCCCTGGCGCTGCTGGGCAGCGTCCACCCGAGCCTCGGTGCGCTCCTTTCGGCGCACCAGTCCATTGGCGTGCCCGAGCCGGTCAAGGTGTTCGGCTCGCCGGAACAGAAAAAGGAGTACCTGCCGCGCTGCGCGGCCGGCGCGATTACCGCATTC
The DNA here is from genome assembly GCF_001423525.1 of Arthrobacter sp. Leaf137. Taxonomy (GTDB): domain Bacteria; phylum Actinomycetota; class Actinomycetes; order Actinomycetales; family Micrococcaceae; genus Arthrobacter. The sequence goes on from NZ_LMOI01000008.1 coordinate 21,404, forward strand.
CTCCTCACCGAACCGGATGTGGGCAGCGACCCCGCCCGGCTGGGCAGCACCGCCACACCCACGGACGACGGCGAGGCCTACCTGTTGGACGGCGTGAAGCTTTGGACCACCAACGGGGTGATTGCTGAGCTGGTGGTGGTGATGGCGGTGGTCCCGGCGCACACGGACGCCGACGGCACCCGGCATAAGGGCGGGATCAGCGCGTTCGTGGTGGAGATGGACTCCCCCGGGATCACGGTGGAGAACCGGAACGCCTTCATGGGCCTTCGCGGGATCGAAAACGGCGTCACCCGCTTCCACCAGGTCCGGGTGCCCGCCGCCAACCGGCTGGGCCGCGAGGGGCAGGGCCTGAAAATTGCCCTGACCACCCTTAACACCGGGCGGCTGGCCCTGCCTGCGCTGTGCGTCGCGTCCGGGCGGTGGAGCCTGAAGATCGCCCGCGAATGGTCCAACGCCCGCACCCAGTGGGGCCGTCCCGTGGGCGAGCACGAAGCGGTGGGAAAGAAAATCGCCTTCATCGCGGCCTCCGCCTTCGCACTGGATGCCGTGTTCGAGCTCGCCGCCGAGCTTGCGGACGCCGGCCAGAAGGATGTGCGGATCGAGGCCGCCCTGGCCAAGTTGTGGGCCACGGAAATCAGCTGCCAGATCGCCGACGAGCTGGTCCAGATCCGCGGCGGGCGCGGTTTCGAGACCGCGGAGTCCCTGGCCGCACGCGGCGAGCGTGCAGTACCCGCCGAGCAGCAGCTGCGGGACCTGCGGATCAACAGGATCTTCGAAGGGTCCTCCGAGATCATGCGCCTGCTGATCGCGCGCGAAGCCGTTGACGCGCACCTCGCCGCCGCGGGAGACCTGGCGTCGATGGATGCGAGCCTGTCCGACAAAGCCCGTGCCGCCGTCGGGGCCTCCGGCTTCTACGCCAAATGGCTGCCCAAGCTGGTGGCCGGCGCCGGAATGGACCCGCGTTCCTACAGCGAGTTCGGCCGGCTGGCCCGGCAGCTGCGGTTCGTGGAACGCTCCTCCCGGCGGCTGGCCCGCCAGACCTTTTACGCCATGGGCAGGTGGCAGGCGAAGCTCGAACGCAAACAGGCCTTCCTGGGGCGCGTGGTGGACATCGGCGCTGAACTGTTCGCCATGACCGCGTGCTGCTCGCGTGCGGAGATGCTGCTGCGCACCGATCCCGGGCGGGCGGCGAGCGCCTACGAACTCGCCGAAGCCTACTGTGAACAGGCGCGGGTGCGGGTGGACGAATACTTTGACCAGCTGTGGCGGAATACGGACGACGGCGACCACCGCCTCACGCGCAAGGTTCTCGCCGGGGATTACGCCTGGCTGGAGGAAGGGGTCCTGGACCAGTCCGAAGGCACCGGGCCGTGGATTGCCGACGCCTCCCACGGGCCCTCGGCGAAGGAGAACCTGCACCGCAGATACCGGTAGAACCGCAGGTCACGGAATCGTAAGCATCCTTGCTATCGGGGTGGGGCGGTGGTTGAGTGGATCCATGAGCAGCTCAACGGACCCAGAGAACCCCCCTCCCCGGCGAGCGCGGCAGGACGGGCGCAGCGAAAGCGGCCTTGCCGGGGACGCGGACAGCCAGGCCACGCGCTCCATCGACCGGACTCCGGCTGACAATGCAACGCGTCCCATCGACCGCACATTCGCCGGCGATGCAACGCGCCAGTACTCCGGGGCGCCGGCCGCATCCGCCGAACGCGACTACCCCCAGGAGGTCTATGCCGAGCGGGCGGAGCCGGACCGGGACTACGTGGACCGCAGCGGGTCCGCGGATACCGCTCGGACCGCAGCTGTCCCGGCCGCGGCCGTGAATCCGAACCTGACCGACCGCGAAACCGCGATCGCCCGGGAGAAGGAGCAGTTCGGCGGTATCAAGGTGGGTTCGGCGTTCTTTGGCTGGCTGACCGCAACAGGCATGGCCGTCCTGCTCACCGCCCTGGTGGCAGCTGCCGGCACCGCCGTTGGGCTGGCCAACAATACGGATGTCAACGAGGCCGTGAACCAGGCGACGCAGAACAGCGGCACGGTGGGCCTGGTGGGCATCATTGTGCTGCTGGTGATCCTGTTTGTTTCCTATTACTCCGGCGGCTACGTGGCCGGCCGGATGGCCCGCTTCAACGGGGCCAAGCAGGGCCTGATGGTGTGGGTCTGGGCTTTGATCGCCGCCATCGTCATCGCCGTCCTGGGCCTGGTGGCCGGACAGCAGTTCAATGTGCTGGCAAACCTCAACAGCTTCCCGCGGATCCCCATCAACGAAGGTGAGCTGACCACCACCAGCATCATCGCCGCCGTAGTGGTGGCCGTGGTGGCGCTGGTGGGTGCCGTGCTGGGCGGGCTGGCCGGGATGCACTTCCACCGGAAGGTTGACCGGGCAGGATTCACGCCGGACAGCGACTACGACGGGTAGTCAGTCCAGGATGTCCCCGTCCACGTAGAACCACCGGCCGTCCGAACGGACGAACGTGCTGGCCTCGTGCAGCACGCCGCGCTCACCCCTGTGACGGTAGTGCGCCTTGAACTCCACCGTTCCAGCGGTGTCGAAAGGTCCACCGCCGCCGGTGGCCGCGATGTCCAGCCGCCGCCACTGCATTTCCGGGTCCAACTGCAGGTTCCCCGGGGCCGTATCCGTGTGCCACGTCCGGAGCAGGTAGTCCCGGTCCAGGAGTACAAAGGCCGTGTACCGGGAGCGCATCAGCTGCTCCGCCGTGGCTGCTTCGGCCCCGCCTGAATGGAACCGGCCGCAACAGGAGGCGTACTGATCCCCGGACAGGCACGGGCAACGGTCTTGCGCTCCGATTTTTGTCATACCGGGATGCTGTCATATCCGGTAACGGCTTTGCTACAACCCTCCGGACGGCCCCCGCGCCGGGGGCACGGCGGCACAAAAATCCGTAAGGTGGATACGAAGCTGCTGCCGTGCGTGGGGGCGCCGCCGCGGGCCCAGCTGAAAGCAGAGAGGAGAGATGCCACGTGGAAAATCCGGACACGCTCGTCCTCAACCTAACCTTTCTGGGCACGGTGGGCGTTGCCTTCCTGATCTTCTTCATCCTCTTCCTCCTGGGCTTCATCACCCTGCTCCTCGCGGGCGTGGGCCGGCTGGCCGCCGTGGTGCTGATGCGGCTGTTCGGCAGGGGCAAACGGAAAGACGGGATGCCCCTGGTCCAGCTCTACGGGACCCGCCTTGGCGAGCCCGGTTCCGGGTCCGGCACGGGCGCTCCGGCAGGATCCGCGTCCACACCGCGCGGCTGGCCTGCGGCACTCAAGCCGGCGCGCGTAAAGTCTGCGCTGGCGAAGTCCGCCCTGGCTAGATCGGCGCTGGGCGCCGCCGTCGTCCGTAAACCCGGAGCCCGCCGCGAGCAACCCGTCCTGGCCGAGGACTGGGTCTCCGCCGTGGCCGAAGCCGACGCCCGCGCAACGGCCCGGCAGCGCGCCGCGACCCCCGAAATCAAGCTCTCCGTGCGGGACCTGCCGGATCCCGGCGTTCCGGCGGACAAGGTGGAGTCCGTGGCACCGCTCGTGGAATCAGCGCTGCACAACCACCGCCCCGTCCGCGAAGTCCCGCATTCCTTCAAGAAGCCCCCGGCTCCGCAGGTACTGCCGCCGTTGGACACCGGATCTCTGGTGTCCCTCTCCGCGCAGCAGGTACTCAAGCACGGCCAGGAGCCGAAGCGGACCGAATCCGACGCTGCTGCACGGAACGGCGGACGGCCCTTACCCTGAGCAACCATCTCCGCTAGCGTGAAGCCCATGGAATTCAGATACCTCGGAAACAGCGGTTTCAAAGTCTCGGAAATCACTTTCGGCAACTGGTTGACGCACGGCTCCCAGGTGGAAAACGACGTTGCCTCCCAGTGCGTGCGCGCCGCCCTCGACGCCGGCATCAGCACCTTCGACACTGCCGACGTCTATGCCAACACCGCGGCGGAAACAGTCCTGGGCGAGGCCCTGAAGGGCGAGCGCCGCGAATCGCTGGAGATCTTCACGAAGGTCTTCGGGCCCACCGGCCCCAAGGGCAAGAACGATCTTGGCCTGTCCCGCAAACACATCATGGATTCCGTTAACGGCTCGCTGCGGCGGCTGCAGACGGACTACATCGACCTCTACCAGGCCCACCGGTACGACTTCGAAACGCCGCTCGAGGAGACCATGCAGGCGTTCGCGGACATCGTCCGCCAGGGCAAGGCGCTCTATATCGGCGTCAGCGAGTGGACCGCGGACCAGCTCCGGGAGGGGCACAAGCTGTCCCGGGAACTGGGCTTCCAGCTGATCTCCAACCAGCCCCAGTACTCCATGCTCTGGCGCGTCATCGAAGCCGAGGTGGTACCGGCGTCGGAGGAACTGGGTGTGTCCCAGATCGTCTGGTCACCCATGGCGCAGGGAGTCCTGAGCGGCAAGTACCTGCCCGGCCAGCCGGCGCCCGAAGGCAGCCGCGCCACCGACGAAAAGGGCGGCGCCAAGATGATCTCGCGGTGGATGCGCGACGACGTCCTGCAGGGTGTGCAGGACCTCAAGCCGGTCGCGGAGGAGGCAGGCCTGTCCATGCCGCAGCTGGCTGTGGCGTGGGTACTGCAGAACCCCAACGTGGCTTCCGCCATCGTGGGCGCTTCCCGGCCGGAGCAGATCGCCGACAGCGTGGCTGCCGCTGGTGTGAAGCTGGAACCGGACGTCCTGAAGAAGATCGACGACGCCATCGGTGCCCTCGCCGAACGCGACCCCGCCCAGACCAAGTCACCCGCCACGCGGGAAGCCTAGGCGCATGGTGGCGGACCTGCCCGACCTTGCAGTCACTGGCTCCACGGGCGGGCTGGGCGGCATGGTGGCCCGGGAACTCGCAGGCACCGGCTTCGCCCAGCGCCTGCTGGTGCGGGACCCGGCCCGCGCGCCCGACCTGGAGCAGGCGGCCACGGCCGTATGCAGCTACGGGGACGCGGAGGCTGCCCGGAGTGCCCTTGAAGGCGTCCGGGTGCTGTTCATGGTGTCCGCCGCCGAGGCGGAGGACCGGTTGCAGCAGCATTTTGCGTTCGTGGATGCCGCTGCCGGCGCTGGCGTGCAGCACGTGGTGTACACGTCCTTTTACGGGGCGGCCCCGGATGCCACGTTCACGCTGGCCCGGGACCACTACGCCACCGAGGAGCGCATCCGGGCCTCCGGAATGGACTACACGTTCCTGCGGGACAACTTCTACCTGGACTTCCTGCCCCTGATGACCGATGACCACGGGGTCATCAGGGGACCGGCCGGTGACGGCGTGTTTTCCGGGGTGGCCCGGGAGGACATCGCCCGCAGCGCGGTTGCCGTGCTGCGTGACCCCGCCATCCACAAGGGCAAGACCTACCAGCTCACCGGCCCCGAAGAGCTCACCATGGCCCGGGCTGCGGAGATCATCAGCGAAGGTACCGGCAGGAACGTGACCTACCAGGCGGAGACGGTGGAGGAGGCCTACGCGTCGCGGGCACCCTACAACGCGCCGAAATGGCAGGTGGATGCCTGGGTCAGCACCTACACGGCCATGGCGGCAGGCGAGATGGCGGGCATTTCGCTCGACGTGCATGGCCTGACGGGCCAGGACCCCATCAGCCTTGCGGAGTTCCTGACCCGGCCCGTGCTGTAGCTTTTCTTGCGTCTTCAGGGCGTTGACGGGCGCGCGGGGCGGGCGTAGACCAGAGGCAGGGAACCACCGCCCCGCCATCCGCCCCACAGAATCGCAGCGCCATGACGCAGACCCACGACAACCTGCAGTCCGTCCAGGCGGAAACCCCGGTGGGCACGGCGCCCGCCGGGCCCACCACCGGCCCGCTGACCGCGGAGGAACTCCAGCTCTCGGCCCGCAACCACTCCATGCCGCTGGAGGCGATGCGCCGTGATGTCACTCCGCCGGGCCTGCACTATGTCCTCACGCACTTCGATATTCCGGACATCGATGCAACGTCCTGGCACCTGCTGATCGGCGGGGCGGTGGAACGGTCCCTGGAACTGAGCATGGCGGCCCTGCACAAGGACCCTGCCATCACCGTCCCCGTGACGCTCGAGTGCGCCGGGAATGGCCGGTCCCTGCTCAGTCCCCGGCCCATCAGCCAGCCCTGGGTCCTCGAAGCCGTGGGGACGGCGTACTGGACGGGTGTCCCGCTCGCCTATCTGCTGGGCAAGGCGGGCGTCCTGCCCAGCGCCCGGGAAGTCGTCTTTACCGGTGCGGACGCCGGGATCCAGGGCGGCGTCCGCCAGCGGTACGCGCGCAGCCTGCCGATCCACGAGGCGATGCGGGCCGACGTCGTGCTTGCTTACACGATGAACGGCCACGAGCTCCCGCCCCAGCACGGCTATCCCCTGCGCCTGGTGGTCCCCGGCTGGTACGGCATGGCCAGCGTGAAGTGGCTGGAGTCCATCGAGGTGGTCACCGCCCCCTTTACCGGCTTCCAGCAGCACGTCGCCTACCGCTACCAGGATTCCGCGGACGACGCCGGAACACCGGTTTCGCGCATCAGGGTCCGTTCGCTGATGGTTCCGCCGGGCATCCCGGACTTCCTCACACGGAACCGGACCCTGGCCGCCGGCCCTGTCCTGCTGCAGGGCAGGGCGTGGTCCGGTGAAGGTGCTGTGACCGGCGTGGACATCGGCATCGACGGGGCCTGGCTGCCGGCGCAGCTCGAGAAACCCCCGGGCGGATTCGCGTGGCGGAAGTGGACCCTGCCGTGGGTGGCCGGGCCCGGTGAACACGTGCTGTCCTGCCGCGCCACCGATGCCACCGGCGCCACCCAGCCCCTGGAGCAGAACTGGAACTACCAGGGCATGGCCAACAACATGGTGCAGAAGGTCCGGGTAACGGTCGCCTAGGGCTGGCCCCCGGCGCCGGGGCTATACTCGGTGCCAACCATGACGAGCCTTCCCTCCTCCCCCGCCAGCGCCCGCATTGACGCGTGGCTGTGGGCCATCCGCGCCTACAAGACGCGTTCGGCCGCCACCGCAGCCTGCCGCGCCGGCCACGTCCGCCTCAACGGCACACCGGCCAAGGCATCCGCCACCCTCGTCACGGGCGATACGGTGACGGTCCGAATGCCCGGCTACGAACGGATCCTCGAGGTCCGCCGCCTGATCGTCAAACGCGTCGGCGCTGAAGTGGCGTCACACTGCTTCACCGACCACACACCGCCGCGGCCGGTGGCCCCTGCCTTGGGCATCCCGCAGCGGGACCGGGGCACCGGCCGGCCCACGAAGAAGGACCGCCGGGAAATGGACCGCCTCCGAGGGTCCGCATGACGTGCCGTGGGCAGTGACCAGGCCCCGTGGCTGCAGCACAGTGACGGCAACACGGTGATGCCGGCTGCCGCGGACCTTGTCCTGGCCTCCGTGCGCCGCCCCGGCTCGAAGGCACCCCTCGACGTACACCTCCGCGGCGGGGTGGTGGCTGGGATCAGCCCGGCGGGGACGCTGGTGCACAAAGCCCGGCCCCTCCGGACTGTCGACTGCGCCGGCCGGTTCATCATCCCGGGGCTGTGGGACGAACACGTCCATCTCACCCAATGGTCCCTGCACGCGAACCGGCTTGACCTCGCTGCGGCGGCGTCCGCGCAGGAGGCCGCTGCCGCCGTCGGACGCTTCATTGCCGCGGACGCCGCTGGAGCGGGCGGGACCGGTCCCGGCCACCCGATCACCGCTGTGGGCGGGGGCTTCCGTGATGCCCTCTGGCCGGATACGCCCACGGTGGCCATGCTCGATGCCGCCGCCGGCGAACGGCCGGCCGCGCTCATCAGCCACGACCTGCACTGCGTGTGGGTGAACACGGCTGCCGCCCGCCGCTACGCGCTCCGGGTGGACGCCTCGGGGCTGCTCCGCGAGGAACCTGCCTTCCTCCTGACCCGCGAGCTGGGCCGGCTGCCGGATGCCGTGGTGGACGGCTGGGTCAGCCAGGCCGCCCGCGATGCCGCCGCCAGGGGCGTGGTGGGCGTGGTGGATTTTGAGATGACGTGGAACCGCGATCCGTGGCTGCGGCGGATGGCCGCCGGTTTCGATAGCCTGCGCGTGGAGGCCGGCGTGTACCCGGCGGACCTGGAGCGGGCTGCCTCGGAGGGCCTGCGGACGGACCGGGAGGTACCCGGCGGCAACGGCTTACTGCGCACTGGTCCGCTGAAAATCCTGATTGACGGGTCCCTGAACACCCGGACCGCATACTGCGTGGATCCGTACCCTTTTGGCGGGCATGGTCTGCTGACCGTTCCCGTTGACCAGCTGCGTGCCCTGCTGCGGCGGGCGCGGGACACCGGGTTTGTCCCGGCAGTCCACGCCATCGGTGATGCCGCCAACCGGGTGGCCCTGGACGCGTTCGAGCATGCCGGCATCGGCGGCCGGATTGAGCATGCCCAGTTCGTCCGGCGGGAGGACTTTGCCCGTTTCGCCGCCCTGGGCGTGGTGGCCAGCGTGCAGCCGGTGCATGCGCTTGACGACCGGGATGCCGCCGATGCCAACTGGGGCGAGCGGACAGACCGGGCCTTTCCGCTGCGGTCGCTGCTGGAGGCAGGTGCCACGCTGGCGCTGGGATCGGATGCGCCGGTGGCACCGCTCGATCCCTGGGCAGCGGTGTCGGCCGCCACCACACGGTCTTCCTTCGACGGCCGTGATCCGTGGCAGCCGCAGGAAGCCATCACACGCGAACAGGCCCTGGCCGCCTCCACCCGGGGCCGCGGCGCCGTCCGGGTGGGCGGGCCGGCCGACCTCGTGCTTCTTGACGCCGATCCCCTGGCGGTTCCGGACTCCGGGCTGGCTGCCATGCCCGTCGCGGCGACGCTGGTGGGCGGTCGTTTCACGTACGACGCCGGATGGGCGGCTTCGCGGGGCGGCTGAACCGTGCCGCCCAGGGCAGCCTTTCCCTTCAGGCGGGGGCGCTGCCGCGTGCCTGGACAAGGTTCGCGAACGGCAGTTTCCCGTACTCCGCCACGAAGCCTGCGTGGTAGCCGGCCTCCGCCTGGTTCAACTGCCCAGCCGGCACTTCTTTCCAGGCGACAAGCAATTCGGCCGCACCGGCCAACTGCCAAATGAGCCGCCCGTCCCAATGGCCTGGCGGCTTCCCCTGACCGAAATCAACAAATTCCTGGATCTGGCGCCTGAGTCCCCTGTTGCCCTTGCTGCCGGGACCGGCCTTGCCGATGTAAAGGACCGGCGCCGATTCCACCCACTCCGTCCGGAGTGCCGTATCGGGGAGGGTTGGCTGCCTCTTCTTGAAGACGCCGGCCGTGCTCCTCTTCAGGAAGCGCGGCAGGAACCCGGCCGGCGCAACCACAACGAACAGGCCGGTTCCCTGCGGGATGCGCATAATGTCGAGATCGTCGATGGGCCTGAAGCCTGCGAAACCATCGGCCTTCAGGCCTTTCCGGGTGAACTGCACGCTCCTCATTGAACAGCATCGCCGAAGCCGGCCGGGCCCCCGCCGCACCTTTCCCCTGCCCACCCCCGTACGGAGAAGCGTAGAGTGGCATGAGACGCCTGATTCTGGACGCCGTGCTGCTGAGGGAGAGATCGTGACGATTGACTGGGACGAAAAGAAAGCCCTGCTACAGGAACCGAACATCGCGAAGGTAACCCAGCTTTGCGACGAACTCATGGAAAAGAAGCCGGGCTCCACCGTTCCCTACATCGACCCCGTCCATGACGAGGATGAGTGCCGGATCGTCACCCTGCAGGTCAGCCCCGGGAAGGGCACCGAATCCGGGTTCGTGTCCCACAACAACGACGATGAAGCCGCACGCCGTGCGACCCAGATCTACGAACTCGCCGAACTGGATCCGCGCTACGTCATGCCTTGGAACGCGTTCCCCTGGGTCCGCGAGTCCGGAAGCCCGTCGGCGCTGAGTGTCCAGGAGAAGACGGACGGCCTCCGCCCGTTCCGCCAGTTCCTCAAAATCAACTCCCGCGTCTCGGCGATCATTGCCCACGGAACCGATGCATCCACTTTCCTGACGCTCTACGAGAAGACCTACCACTCCGCATTGAAGAACAGCGGCATCAAGATCTACAAGGCCACAGCTCTTGGCGGGCGGGCATTCGCCGTATCCGACACGAAGCAGGAAGAGATCCTCACTAAGAACGTCGAGATCTACAAGGACGCCATGCAGCGGGCGGGCATCCAGCACCTGTAAGCCACTCCCCGCCAGGCTGAACGCGGAAGCGTGGCAACCTACCCTTCGAAAAGCCGGCGGCGGTGCTTCAGCTCCTTGACCCACGCCCTGGTGACCATGTCCGGGAACGGCGACCGGCCGCCGTCGTCCTTCCAGGCCGGTCCGGCACCGGCAAACGCAGTGCCGGCCTCAAGGTCGGCAACCAGCGGCCCCGACGCCCTTAACGCGAGGTCGATGACCTTGCTCGCGGCGCGCTCCGGAAGCCCGAGGCCCGCGGTCCAGCCCAGGAAGTGGCGGCGGGAGATGCCCGTCCGCTTGCCGTCGATGGCCAGCGCGAGCGTCTTGTCGCCGTAAACAACCGTGGAGGGGATGTCGTAGACGGGCGCGATCACCCAGCCGGCCCGGGGATCCTGCACCATGGACACGTTCTTCGCGTGCAGGTCGCCGTTGCCGGTCAGCCAGGCGAACGCACCTTGAAGGGCAAGGTTGCGGAGGGCCGGCAGCGGAGCGGCGCAGTGCTCCGCCAGTGCCCGGCACACCTGCCCGTACCCCACGTTGTACTTGTCTGCCGGGTACAGCCTGAGCACCTGGGCTCCGTCCTCAACGGCGAGCCGCAGGACGTCGCCGGAGCCGGCTGCTGCTTCGAGCGGCGGGACGCGGTCGAAGCGTTCCACCAGCAGTCCCGGCCGCCCTGCGACGTCCCGGATCAGCCCCACCCGGCTCAGCGGGATCCGCAGCTTGGCCGCGTAGCGGAACATGGCGAACTCGTTCTCCACCACATGCGGAAACTCGGGGGCGTTGAGCTTAAGGATGAATCGCTTGCCCTTGGCGGCCACGGGCAGCGAGATCATCCCGGCGGACAGCTTGTCCTGCACGCCGGCGAGCGCCACGGGATCGATCAGGTCCGGGTCGCCCAGGAGCTCGTCGAAGTCCACCGGCTGGCGCGGGTCCAGCTCCACTGCATGTTCGTCCGGGTCCAGCGGCTCGCCGTGGCCGATGATCTGGACGTCGCCCACAGGGTTCCCTCCGGCCGCGATCAGCAGGGACAGGTCGTCGTCCGCGCTGGTTTTGATGGACCGGCGCAGTGCATTCAGGCGCCGGCCTTCCGGCAGCAGGCCGGTGAAGTACGGCGGTGCGGCACCTGCGGCGGACATGACCGGTTCTCCGGTGAGGGGAAGGGAGGATGCGACGGCGGGTCCTCCGCCGGCAAGGTAAACGGGCAGGTAGCTGAACTTCGTTCCGCCGCCGTACCGTTCCAGCCGCGCGGCCAGGACCCCTGCCTTGTAGACGTCCGCGACGCGGTGCCTCACGGAGCGGCACTCCCGGCGCGGTCCTGGCCGCTAAGGGAACGCTCCGCCTGGCTGGCCCTGTCAGCGATCCGCAGTTCGAGGCCCAGCGTATCGAGGACTGCAAGCAGCGAGTCCAGCTGCACGCTTGGCTTTCCCCGCTCCACGAACCTGACGAACCGCTCTGATACACCCGCCATGTCGGCGAGGTCCCGCTGGGTGACCCGCAGCGAGGTGCGCCTGGCCCGGACCTCCGTTGCAACCAGGTCCATTGCTGACGTCATACGTACCTCCTGAGGCACGATCGTGCCGGTTAGGTTCAATGTAGCAGTGGTGGCCTGGTTGCGGTAGGGGCTATTCGGCTATAACGGTACGTTCGTACCGGTTTACGTGAGCGTGGGCATTCTTGATGCGATCTTGATGGACTATTGCGGTTTGGCCCTCAGCATATTAATCGGGACTTCTCAGGTTTCCTTAGGTTTAAGGCGCGGCGATGCGCTGTCATTGGGGGAAGGTTTTAGGCGTCAAATGAAGAAATTGCTAATTGCTGCAGTCACCACCGCAGCGCTGGTAGGGGGATCGGTGGCGGTAGCCGCAGCCGCCAACGCGGACTCCGGAACGGTCGTGAGAGTCGTTGATGGGGACACTCTGGTTGCCTCTATCAACAATGCAGACCACACCATCCGCCTGCTGAATGTGGACACTCCGGAAACAAAGGATCCCAATCAACCAGTCGAGTGCCTGGGTCCGGAAGCCTCGAAGTATCTGGAGGAGAAACTGCCCCCGGGCACGAAAATTAAGCTTGAATTCGATGCCGAAAGGCATGACAAGTACGGACGAACACTCGCAGGCGTCTTTGCCCCGGACGGTTCTCTCGTCAATGCCGAGATTGCCCGCGAAGGCCTCGGAATCCCTGTTCAGTTCGGGGCTAACGGCAAGTTTCTGCCTCCGGTGACGGCGGCCTACGAAGAAGCACGGGCCGAGAAGAAGGGACTCTTCTCCGAAGACGCGGAGTGCACGCTGCCGGCACAGTTGGCGAAGACCGCTAAGGCCCTCGACACCGCAACGGCAGCCGCCCCGGCTGAGACGTCCGCCGCCGTGGGGGCCGCGGCCACCGCCCTGACTACCGAACTGGCAGCAGCCAAAGCCTTCCGTAGCATCTTCGCCGCCAGCAAAGACGCGCAGCGGGCCGTCTACTGGGCCGGTCTTTCTGCAGCCGCTGCGACTGCAGGGCTGAAAATCCTCGACAGCAAGGTGGCAGCCGCGGAAAAGAAGAGAGACGAGCTGAATAGCCGGACGGTCACTCTTGCTGCGGCCGAAAAGAAGGCGAAAGAAGAGCGCATAGCAGCGGAGGCTCGCGCAGCTGCGGAAAAGAAGGCCGCCGAAGAACGGGCAGCAGCAGAAAAGAAGGCGGCCGAGGACCGGGCAGCCGCGGAAAAGGCAGCTGCAGAGGAAGCTGCCAGGCTCGCCGAGGCCGAAGCAGAGCGACTGCGAAGGTTGCCTGTACCAATCCCTTACATTCCGCCAGCACCCCAGCCCTACGTCCCCCCTGCGCCGCAGCCATACGTTCCGCCGGCGCCGTCTACGAAGTACACGGGTCCGCGGTGCTACGCGCCAGGGGGTAAATCCTGGCGTCCTTGCTAGGCGAAGCAACGTGAACGGGTCCGAGAGCCAGGTGCTCTCGGATCCGTTTCTGTCTCTGCCATCACCAAGCATCGACGGAGACATCTGAACCTCCGTCCCGGTCAGCGAGAGTGGGGCTTGACACTCCCGTGTGACCGGTGCCATATTTTAAGCGTGAACCTGTCAGACAGCCGGACAGCAGGACAGCCTGTGGTCCCCCTCGCGCGGCTCAGCGCCGCCGAAGCGGTATTTAACGCGATCCGCGTGGACATCGAATCCGGCCTTGTTCCCGTGGGCAGCAAACTCAGCTCCGAGGCCACCCTCGCCCAGCAATACGGCGTGAGCCGCTCCGTCATCCGGGAGGCCCTCCGCTCCTGCACCGCCCTGGGCCTGACGGTCACCAAGACCGGCAAGGGCACGTTCGTGGTGGCCAACAGGGTAGCCAACGATCTGACACTGGGACAGTACTCCGCCCGCGACCTGACCGAGGCCCGCCCGCACATCGAAATCCCCGCCGCCGGCCTCGCCGCCGAGCGGCGCACCGACGACGAGCTGGACACCCTCCGCCAAATCATGGCCGCCATGGCCACCGAAACCGACCCCGAATCCTGGGTGGCCCTGGACTCCACTTTCCATGCCACCATCGCCCGCGCCAGCGGCAACAAGGTCTTCGAAAGCGTCGTGGCCGATATCCGCGACGCACTGGCCCACCAGTCGGAAACCCTGAACATGGTGGCTGACCGCCAGCACGCCTCGGACATTGAACACCAGCACATCCTGGCCGCCATCGAGGCCGGATCCGCCCACGACGCGCGTTCCGCCATGGCCCGCCACCTGGAAGCCGTGGGCCAGGCCCTCGACTCGATCCTCAACAAATAACCCGCCAGCAACCCCAAGGACACCATGCCCTCCCCCGCGTTTTCCGCTGCCCGCACCCCTGCCCCGGACCACCTGGCCCTGCCGCAGCACGCTCCCCTGGTGGCGGCCGTCCGCAGCGGCCTCGTGGAAAGCGTCCACTACGGATCGGCCCTCGCCCTGTGCAGGGACGGCTCCACCGCCGCAACCGCCGGCAACCCGGAAGCCCCCTTCTACCCGCGCTCCTCGCTCAAGCCGCTCCAGGCCGTGGCCATGGTCCGGGCCGGGCTGGACCTCCCCGCAGACCTCCTGGCCCTGGCCGCCGCCAGCCACTCCGGCGACAGCCGCCACCGCGACGGCGCCCTCCGCATCCTGGAACTGCACGGCCTCAGCGCCGCCGACCTCGAAAACAGCACGGACCTCCCCTACGGCACGGCCGAACGCGGGGAATGGCTGCGGAACGGCGGCGAAGCCACCCAGCTCACCCAGAACTGCTCGGGCAAGCACGCCGCCATGGCCGCCACCTGTGCCATCAACGGCTGGCCGGTCCGCGGCTACCTTGAGCCGTCCCACCCGCTCCAGCAGCTCGTTGCCGCCACCGTCACCGAACTGACCGGCGAAGAACCTGCCGCCATCAGCACCGACGGCTGCGGAACCCCGCTGTTCGCCCTCACCCTCCGCGGCATGGCCCGCGCCTTCGGCATCATCGCGCGCGCCGCCGGCCAGGCGGGCGGAACCCCCGACGGCGGCGGGCCGGCTTCCCGAAGCGCGGAAGCCGCCGTCGGGCTCGCCATGCAGCAGCACCCCCACATGGTGGCGGGCGAGGGACGCGACGTCACTGAGCTCATGCGCCTGGTGCCCGGCGCCGTGGCCAAGGACGGCTTCGAGGGCGTCCAGCTGGTGGGCCTGGCCGACGGCAGTGCCGTGGCCGTGAAGATTTCCGACGGCGGCGACCGCGCCCGGATGCCCGCCACCGTCCGGCTCCTCGACGCGCTGGGACTTGATACCGGACCCCTGGCCCCCATCGCCACCGCACCCGTGCTGGGCGGCGGCCACGAAGTGGGCCGGCTGCAGGCCACCGACTTCCTCAACTAATTTCTGTCCGAACCAGACAACGACGCCCGTAAGGACCCCCATGACCATCACACCAACCGCCGAAAATTACCGCTCCGAACACGACCTGCTGGGTGACCGCGACGTCCCCGCGGAAGCATACTGGGGCGTGCACACCCTGCGCGCCGTGGAGAACTTCCCCATCACCGGCCAGCCGCTCTCCACCAACATGCACCTGGTCCGCGGCCTGGCGGCGGTCAAGCTCGCCGCCGCCCGCACCAACCGGGACCTTGGCCTGCTGGATGCCGAACGCACCGCAGCCATCGAACAGGCCTGCCAGGACATCCTGGACGGCAAGCTGGCCGAACAGTTCGTGGTGGACGTCATCCAGGGCGGTGCCGGAACGTCGTCGAACATGAACGCCAACGAGGTCATCGCCAACCGCGCCCTGGAAATCCTTGGCCACCCCAAGGGCGACTACGCGCGGCTGCACCCCAACGACCACGTCAACCTCAGCCAGTCCACCAACGACGTCTACCCCACCGCGGTGAAGCTCGGCACCATCTTCGCCGCCCGGGAACTCCTGGACGCCCTGGCCGAACTGGAAGAGGCTTGCGCCGCCAAAGCCATGGAATTCCGCACCGTGGTGAAAATGGGCCGCACCCAGCTCCAGGACGCCGTCCCCATGACCCTGGGCCAGGAATTCGGCACCTACGCCGTCACCATCGGCGAGGACCGGCTGCGGCTGGCCGAAGCCGAACTCCTGATCCACGAAATCAACCTCGGTGCCACCGCCATCGGCACCGGCCTGAACGCCCCGGCAGGCTACGCCGACGCCGCCTGCCGGCACCTGGCCGAGGTCACCGGCCTGCCGCTGGTCACCGCCGTCGACCTCATCGAAGCCACCCAGGACGTTGGCGCGTTCGTCCACCTCTCAGGCGTGCTCAAGCGGGTAGCGGTCAAGCTCTCCAAGATCTGCAACGACCTCCGCCTGCTCTCCTCCGGCCCGCGCGCCGGCCTGGGCGAAATCAACCTGCCAGCCGTCCAGTCCGGCTCCTCCATCATGCCCGGCAAGATCAACCCGGTGATCCCGGAAGTGGTCTCCCAGGTGGCCTACGAAGTGATCGGCAACGACGTCACCATCACCATGGCCGCCGAAGCCGGGCAGCTTCAGCTCAACGCGTTCGAACCCGTCATTGTCCACAGCCTCCACAAGAGCATCTCCCACCTCGAAGCAGCCTGCCGTACACTGACGGCGCGCTGCATCCGTGGAATCACCGCCAACACCGAACACCTGCGGCTCACGGTGGAGCAATCCATCGGCCTGGTCACCGCCCTGAACCCCCACCTGGGCTACGCCACAGCCACCGCCATCGCGCAGGAAGCCCTCGCCACCGGCAAGGGCGTGGCCGAGCTGGTCCTGGAACACGGACTGCTCACCGCCACCCAACTGCAGGAACTCCTGAGCCCCGAACGGCTCGCCAACCTCAGCAAGTAGTCCCCACCCGCCATCGGCGGACACAGCCCCCAACATCCCCCGTCTGTAAGGACACCCATGAGTCAGTCCCCACTCCCAGACCACGTCATTGACGGTGGTCATGCACACGCTACCGAGTCCTCGCTGCATGCTGAGGATAAGGGTTATCACAAGAGCCTGAAGCCGCGGCAGATCCAGATGATCGCTATTGGCGGTGCTATTGGTACCGGTTTGTTCCTTGGTGCCGGCGGGCGGCTGAACGCGGCCGGCCCGTCGCTGGTCATCGCGTACGCCGTGTGTGGGTTCTTCGCGTTCCTGATCCTGCGCGCCCTGGGCGAGCTGGTCCTCCACCGCCCGTCCTCCGGGTCCTTCGTGTCCTACGCCCGTGAGTTCTTCGGGGAGAAGGCCGCGTTTGTTTCCGGCTGGTTCTACTGGATCAACTGGGCCACCACCACCATCGTGGACATCACCGCCGCCGCCCTCTACATGCACTTCTTCGGCAACTACGTCCC
>NZ_LMOI01000009.1 GCF_001423525.1 Arthrobacter sp. Leaf137
CCGAGGTCTCCACCACGCCCGCCACCAGCGCGATGCGGTGGCGGCGGGCCATGGTGCCGAGCTCCCGGCAGACTGGGCCGTCCAGCGGCTCGGCCACCGCGGGGAACGTCGCCCGAGGTCTCCACCACGCCCGCCACCAGCGCGATGCGGTGGCGGCGGGCCATGGTGCCGAGCTCCCGGCAGACTGGGCCGTCCAGCGGCTCGGCCACCGCGGGGAACGTCGCGTCCACCTTCTTCTTCTCGTAGGTGGCGTACTCCGGGAAGGCGACCAGCGCGGCGCCGTCGCCCGCTGCCTCGGCGGCGAACCGGTCAATCGCGGCGAGGTTCGCCCTTACGTCGGCGCCCGACGCCAGCTGCCCCAGCGCTATCTTCACGGCTGTTCCTTCCCGCGGCCCGGCGGCCACACTCCAAATTGTCAGCGTCAGGCGGCGGCCTCGACCGTCGCCTTCTCGGTGGCCGTCGTCTCCGGCGGTGAGGCCTTGAAGCCGCGGGTGATCAGGGCCAGGACCACTACGCCCAGCACCAGCCAGGACACCCCCAGCGTAATGGCGTTGCTGTCCAGCTGGGAGAGCAGGTAGGCGCAGATGATGGCGCCGATCACCGGGACCACCACGTAGGACACCGGGTTCAGCTGCTGCCCGGCCCGGCGCTGGCGCACATAGTGGAATACCACCGAGGCGTTCACCAGCGTGAAGGCGGTGAAGGCACCAAAGTTGATGAACGACGTCGACGTGGCCACGTCCAAGAAGATCGCGATGAGGCCCACGATGCCGGTGATCACCAGGTTCGCCACGGGGGTGTGGAACTTCTCGCTGAGCTTGCCGAAGACCGCCTTGGGCAGGACGGAGTCGCGGCCCATCGCGTACAGCAGGCGGGAGGCGCTGGCCTGCGCGGCGAGGCCGGAGGCGAACTGCGCCACCACCAGGCCGGCCAGGAACACGGCGCCGAACAGCTGCCCGCCGATCTGCAGGGCGATCGCGCTGGCCGCGGAGGCTGAGTCCTCGAACACGCCGCCGGGGTGGACCAGCTGGGTCACGTAGGACACCGCCACGAAGATGCCGCCGCCGATCAGGGCCACCAGCATGATGGCGCGCGGCACGGTCCGGCGCGGGTTGATGGTTTCCTCGGTGAGGGTGGTGACGGCGTCGAACCCCAGGAACGAGTACGCGGCGATGGCTGCGCCGGCGGAGATGGTGGTGAAGCTGGCGGTGCTATTGAAGAACGGCTGCCCGCTGGACAGTCCCCCGGCGCCGTTGGCGGACACCACGTTGCCGATGGCCAGCACCACGAAGAACACGAGGACCAGCAGCTGGAACGCCATCAGTACGTAGTTGGCCTTGTCCGCCACCTTGATGCCCAGGATGTTCAGCAGCGTGGTGATCACGATGAAGCCCACCACCCAGACGCCGATGGGGATGCCGGGGAACTGGGCGGTCAGGTAGGAGCCGCCGATGAGCCAGATGACCATGGGCAGGAAGAGGTAGTCGAGCAGGACGGCCCAGCCCACGAGGAACCCGACGCGGGGGTCGATGGAGCGGCGGACGTAGGTGTAGGCGGAGCCGGCCACGGGGTGGGCGACGGCCATCCGGCCGTAGCTGTGCGCGGTGAACAGCATGGCCACGAGCGCCACGAGGTACGCGGCGGGCGCGGCGCCGCCGGTGGTTTCGGCGATGATGCCGAAGATCCCCAGGACGATGATCGGGGTCAGGTACGCCAGCCCGAACAGGACCAGTGAGGGCAGCTTCAGCGTGCGGGTGAGGGTTGTTGTCACGGTGTTTCCTTACGGCTTGTAGGACGGCGGTGTCCAGGTGGCCGGATTGATCCGGCCTTGGTAGACGGAAAGTTCGACGGCGGGCTCCCCCTCGCGGAACTGGGACCAGGGGCGGTTGAGGTTCTCCGTGCCGTGCGTGCGGACGCGGTCGACGGCGGCCAGGTCCAGTTCCGCGGTCAGCAGCTGCGGTTGATCGTCCGGTGCCTCGGCGAGGGTGTTGCCCTCAGGATCCACGATGATGCTTTGGCCCTTGCCGGTGGGGCCGGCGCAGTTGACGCTGACCATAAAGACCTGGTTGACGATGGCGTTGGCCTTGGCGAGGACCAGTTCCTGTTTGCGGTCCGGCGTGGTGGTTTTGACAACGTTGAGGATCACGTCGGCACCCATCCAGGCGAGCTGGCGGGAGACCTCCGGGTACCAGGCGTCGTAGCAGATGTTCAGGCCCACCCTGCCGATGCCTGGCAGATCCACGGTGGTGAACCTGTCGCCGGGGTCGTAGGGCTCGAACGGGCGCCAAGGGAAGATCTTCCGGTAGTAGCCGGCGAGCTCCCCTTCCGGGGACAGGACCAGCTGGGTGTTGAACAGCTGCCCTTCCGGGCCGCGTTCGCAGACGCTGCCGGGGACCAGCCAGATGTTGAGGTCTTTCGCGAGCTGTTGGAGCTCTTTGACTCGTGGCCCGTCCAGTGGTTCGGCACTTGCTTGGAGGGCTTCGGCGCGCTGCAGGTCCGGGTTTTGGTCCCCGAAGAGGTGCAGCTCGGGGAAAACGACCATCTTGCTGTGCGGCTGGGCTTCGAGGGCTTCTTTGACCTCGTCGGCGAAGGCCGAGACGGGTTCGCCGATGAGCCGCGGCCGGGCCTGGGCAGCGATGAGGGGAAGGATGCGTTGCATGGGTTTGTCTCCGCGTTGGGGTGTGATCCGGGTTATATTAGATCAGAATGAACCAATAAAGGAAAGGGGGCTGGTATGGGCCGTAAGGTAGCGGATATGACCCGTCAGCTGGAGGACACCGCCGAGCCCGCCCGCCTTGGTGCCGGCAGGATGCCCGGGATGGAGCGCCGCAGCGCCATGGACGCGGTGCGGATGCGGATCGGGATGGCAATTTCGCTTGGGCTGCTGAAGCCGGGTGAGCGGCTGCCGGACCAGGAGGACGTGGCCCTGGGCCTTTCGGTCAGCCCGATTACCGCGCGCCGTGCTCTGGCGAGCCTCGCGGAGCAGGGCGTGGTGGTGCGCCGGCGCGGCCGGGCCGGCGGAACGTTTGTGGCGGATTCGCCGCCTACGGATATTTTGGCGTCACTTTCGGCGTCACCGGCGGAGTCCCAGGCCGTGAACCGGCTGGTGGACCGGCGGCTGCTGTTCGAGTGCGCGGTTACGCATTACGCAGCGGTCAACGCCACGGACGAGCAGTTGGACGAGCTGGAACGGCTGACCCTTGAGATGGCGGAGTCGACTGACTGGTCCTACTATCACCGGATGGATGAGCAGTTCCATCAGCTGGTGGGGACGGCCTCAGGGATGGGCACCGCCGTCGACGTTTATCACGCGACCCTCGACGAACTCTACGACTACTTCATCCCCTACCCGATCGAGAAGCTGCACAAGTCCAACCACGACCACATCGCTCTCGTGGAAGCCCTACGCGCCGGTCGCGTTGACGAAGCCGTGGAGGTTTCCCGGAAGCACGTGGACATCCTGCACCGGACGATGTTTATGGGTCTCACTGAGAGGGTGGAGCCTGGGCCAAAATGACGTCCACAGTTGCTGCGTCCGGCCAGTTGAACTCGTTGGGAAGGCCGCGCGAAGGGGTTATCGAAGGCGCACCCGGCCGATGAGGCTGATAGTGCCCTGGCTTCATGCAGTGCACATCTCCGGCGCCAGGACTTGGTTCAGACGCAACTAACGGATCAAAACCAACACATTCTCCCGCCGCCAAAGGATCGGCACGGCGTCTGGGTACAATCGGCCTACGCCGGCGGCGGATGCGTGAAATCAAAATTGCGTCTTGATTCAGGACGGGACGAACAGTCTCCCGCTCTTGTCCGACGGAAGCAGCCTTTAGGAGACGGTTTGGGCAACAGGAGCAATAGCAGGCAAAAACGACCCGGCAACTCTCGTTCAGTCCGCTCACGGCAGAAACCAGGCACTCTCAAATCGGCGAATGGGCCTCAACCTCCTAAGGCAACCTCGCAGAATACGATCCCTGCGAGCGCTCCCAACACACCTCAACACCGGAAACGGAATTTCGCTATCTGGGCCGTTGCCGCCGCTGGTTGCGTGGGTACGGCAGTCAGCATCATCTCCTACTTATTCAGTGACATCCCTATGTACGCAAAGTGGATGGCAGTCATACTCACTTTTGCGGTTGCTGCCGTATTTGCTCCCGGATGGCACCCCCCACGCCGACGGCGAGTGCTTACTCACGCTGCTTCGCTTGCCGCCATAACAGCAATATGGATTGGAATCCACGTCGCTGTTCAGCCCAACCATGTCCAACGTCAGATAACGGCGCTTTTGGACGAGACAGAGAATGCGAACATCTGGGTGAGCAAACCGGCCGTCTTTCGCGAGTCTTCCTCGTACATAGAAAAAAACTTCTCCGCTTTCGACCCCCAGCGGTCCCACGACTGGGAGGAGCTGCCCGTCGACAAGGTTCCCGCCCTAACGGACCTTGTGGTGCAAGCGGGCGGATATGCGGGGAATGGAGTAGTTACGCTCGGAAGAGTCGGTGTTGCTCAGCCCTTGGGCGGAGATCAATATGTTGTGCAGGTAACACCGATCAGCCAAGCTAACGCGGAATCCGTCGAAACGAGGCAGTCAGTGGAAGCGCAGATCGGAACTGAACATGCTGGCACCCTCCTAAGCGACTCAATAGTCGACACAAACAGGGTCACATATATGTTGTACGTTCGAATTGTTCTTCCTCCTCTCGGCGCTCTCCCAACCGACGAGACGGTGTTAGTCAAGGGCACTCCGATAGCGTACGGCCGCACTCAGGACCGCACTGGCCGCCAGATGGACGTAGCCTACTTAGTCGGATCCAACATCCGGCGGTTCTATGACTCACCGCGACTGTCCACCCCCCTCCCGACGCAAACGCCGGAACCACAGTCCTCAGAATGACGGCACTTTCCTTCTGTCAGCATGAAGCGGCTTTGTTGGGTCTGTCTGTACGCCGCCGAAGTTGGCATATGGGTTCGGCCGTGATGTTGGACTTGTGAATCCCTCGACCATGAGACTCTCCACCTCGACAGGCCTCCCTTAGGGAGAGGCATTTCCCGCAAAGAAACAAGCTGTCCCTGTCCGCTATGCGCCGCGCAAGCCGCTCACCGAAGTCGTTAAGACCGCCGAGGAATCCGCATTTCTCAAACTACAGCTCTGGCAGGCTAGTCCACGCCGTTGAGTGTCCCCAAGTTGCGAAAGCCCAAGTTTCCTGGCACTGGCTAAAGGGCGCGCCCGACCAAAGCCGGACGCGCCCTCGTGCACATGTAATCACAAAGTAGTTCGCAGCGTCTCTGTCAGTCGATAAGCGCCGGCTGTTTGTCACCCTCCGACGTTTCAACAGCGGCCGGGACCTTCCTAGACCGGTGGTTCAACCAGCACCCCACCGCAAGAACCGCCACAAGCGCGAACGTGCTCAACAGCTGGGGTCGTGAGTCCTCGCCGATGAAGCCCACCGTGAAGATCGCCGCGAGGATAAGCAGGCCGAAGCCGGTGAGCCAGGGGAAACCGGGCATCCGCAGCGGAAGTTCCGTCCCGTCGCGGTCGGCACGGAGGCGCAGCGCCAGCTGGGCCAGGAGCGCGGACGTCCACACCAGCAGGCACGTCGAGCCCACAATGTTGAGCAGGACGCCAAGCACCATCTCGGGGAAAGCCAGTTCCAGCACAACCGTGACAACGCCGAAGGCGACGCTGGCCAGGACTGCGGCCACCGGGACCCGGGCCTTGGACACGGAAGCCAGCAAGCGCGGTGCCTCACCCCGCTCCGCGAGGGAGTACGCCATACGGGAAGCGCCATAGAGGTTGGCGTTGAGGGCGGACAGCAGTGCCGCGACGGCGACCAACGTGATGGCCGTGGCTGCGCCCGGCATGCCGGCGGCATCCAGCACGGCGGCGAACGGGCTCTTCAGCCCCTCAGACCCCACGGGAACAACGGCAGCGATCACAAAGATGGCACCGATGTAGAACACCAGGATGCGCCACAGCACCGTGCGCACTGCCTTCTTCACACTGCGGGCGGGCTCCGCGGTTTCGGCTGCGGCCACGGACACAATCTCGGTGCCGCCGAACGCAAATGCCACCACAAACAGCGCCGTCGCAATCCCGCCGAACCCGTTGACCGCGAAGCCCTCCCCCGTGAAGTGGGTCAGGCCCGGGGACTGCACGCCCGGCAGCCAGCCGAACAACAGGGCAGCACCCACCAGCAGGAACCCGACGATCGCCGCAACCTTCAGCAGGGCGAACCAGAACTCGAACTCGCCGAAGTTCTTCACGCTGGTGAGGTTCACGGCGGTGAGCACCACGATGAACACGAAGGCCATCAGCCACACGGGCAGGGCCGGGAAGATGGTGGCCAACAGGCCCGCCGCACCGAGCGCTTCAGCGGCGATGACCACCACGAGCTGGATCCACCACAGCCAGCCCACGGTGGCACCGGCCACCGGCCCGTAGGCCTTGGCGGTGTAGACGGAGAAGGCGCCGCTGTCCGGGTTGGCGGCGGCCATCTCGCCGAGCGCCCACATCACCAGGATGATCAGGGTGCCGGCCACGAGGTAGGAGATCAGCACCGCCGGGCCGGCGGCCTGGATGCCGGCGCCGGAGCCGATAAACAGGCCCGCGCCGATCGCGCTGCCCAGGCCCATCATGGTTAGCTGCCGGGGTTTGAGGGCTGCGCCGAGTGGGCGGGCAGACGTCTTTGTCTGTTGTTCCATGGGATTCCTCTTAGTTGTAGGTGGAACTGTTGGGGATAAAAGTTCAGGCTGCGTGGGCTGCGAGGAGCCGGAGCACGCGGTTGTTGGAGGCGGGGTCGGCCACGGTGATCCGCGCGCCGTCGCCCTGGTACGCGCGGACCATGATGCCCGCGGCGTTGAAGGCGTCGACCAGCGTTGCCAGCAGCTCGGCATCGGCGCGGATCCACAGGAAGTTGCCCTGGCTCGGCTGCAGCGTCCAGCCCTGAGCCATCAGCTCGGCAGCCATCCGGGCGCGTTCCTGCTTCACGGCGAAAACGCGAGATTCCATCTCCTCCCCCGCGTCCAGCGATGCGATGGCCGCCTTCTGCGCCAGCGCGCTCACACCGAACGGCAGGGCGGTGCGGCGCAAGCCTTCGGCGATTGCCGCCGTCGTAATGGCGTACCCGACGCGCAGCCCGGCGAGCCCGTAGGCCTTAGAGAAGGTGCGCAGGATGCAGACGTTTGGGTACCGGCGGTAGAGCGCCAGGGAATCGGGGCCGCTGCCAGCGTCGGCGTATTCCACGTAGGCCTCGTCGATCACCACCAGGACGTCGGAGCGGACAGCCTGCAGGAAGGCCTCGAGGCGGTGGTGGCTGATCGGCACGCCGGTGGGGTTGTTGGGCGTGCAGAGCAGGATCACCTTGGTGCGCTCAGTGACGGCCGCAGCCATGGCATCGAGGTCGTGGCCCTCGGCGTCGTCCAGCGGGATGCGGACCGGGCGTGCACCTGCCAGCTCCACCAGGATGGGGTACGCCTCGAAGGACCGCCACGCGAACACCACCTCATCCCCGGCGTCGCACAGTCCGGTGATGATCTGCTGCAGGACGCCCACGCTGCCGGGCCCCACTGCCACCTCCTCCACGGTGACGCCCAGGTGCCGCGCGAGCCGTTCGCGGAGTTCGACGGCGGCCATGTCCGGGTAGCGGTTCATCCGGCCGGCCGCTTCGGCCACCGCAACGGCGGCAGCGGGCAGCGGCTCGTAATGGCTTTCGTTGCTGGCGAGGGCTGCGATGTCCGTGCCGGCGCTGCGCCTGCCCGGGACGTAGGACGGAAGGCCGGTCACCGCGGCACGAAGGGTGGGGAGCGCAGTTTCGGGTACGGCCACAAGCTGATCACTGGTCATGAGGTCCGATCATGGAAGTGACCCGGACCACAATGCAAGGTAGGCTCCCGTGCTTGGGACTTCTGCTCAACTTCTAGTACCTCTGGTGAAAATATGACCATCACAAACGCCCGCACCCTCGATTCCCTCGACGGCCGGATCATCCTCGCCCTGGACAAGGACCCCGAAGCCAGCGCCCTGGCACTCTCCCGGACCCTCGGCGTCGCACGCAACACCGTCCACGCCCGGCTGGCACGGCTGGAACGCAGCGGCGCGCTCCGCTCCTTCAGCCGCAGGCTGGACCCCGCCGCCCTGGGCTACGAACTGATGGCCTTCCTGTCCCTCTCCATCAGCCAGACCCGCACCGGCTCGGTGGAACACGGTCTCGAGGCCATCCCCGAGGTCATCGAAGTGCACGCCACCACCGGCGACGCAGACCTCATGGCCAAGGTGGTGGCCCGGTCCACCGCCGACCTGTACCGCATCACCAACGAGATCCTGGAGATCGACGGGATCCAGCGGACCAGCACGGCCATCTCCATCCTGGAACTCATGCCGCCCCGCTACGACGGCCTCATCAGCCGGCTGTCGGAGCAGGAAGCGCGCCCGTCGGAGTAATCACAGGTGACGGGCGCCACAGTGGGCAAATTGTCACTACTCGCTTCTTTTGCTGCCAAAAGTCCCAGCCGCATTGAGCGGTATTGCAAAAGATGAGATGCAGGACACACGATGCCTGCATGACTACTCTCACCGTCTCCGGCCGCGTGGCACAGGTTCTCAGCAGCTATGCCAGCGACGTCTTCGGCGTCATGGGCAACGGCAACGTCTACTTCCTGGACGCCGCGGAGCAGCAGGGCCTGCGCTTCACCGCCGTCCGGCACGAGGGCGCCGCCATCGCCGCGGCCGACGCCTACTACCGGGCGTCCGGACGGCTCGCCGTGGGGACCACCACCTACGGCCCCGGCTACACCAACGCGCTCACCGCCCTGGCCGAGGCCGTCCAGGCGCAGATCCCCGTCGTACTGGTCACCGGGGACGCCCCCACCACCGGCGCCCGGCCCTGGGACGTGGACCAGGCCACCATCGCCGCCGGCCTCGGCGCGGCCACCTTCACCGTCACCCGCGATGACGCGGACGCCATCACCCGGCAGGCGGTGGAGTACGCACTCTCCCGGCGCACCGCCGTCGTGCTTGCCATCCCCTACGACCTCGCCGCACTCGAAGCTGCAGAAGGGGACCTTCCGGAGCCGGCCGCTTTGAAGATGACGGACGACGGCGGCACGGACCTTGCGCAGGTGGCCCGCCTGCTCGCCGGGGCACGGCGGCCGCTGATCCTGGCCGGCCGGGGCGCGCACCTCGCCGGCGCAGGCCCGGAGCTCCGCGAACTCGCCGACCGGCTCGGCGCGCTGACCGCCGGAACTGCCCTGGCGCTCAACCTCCTCAATGGCGAGGGGTACCTGGGCGTGGCCGGCGGTTTCGGCACCGACACCGCGGCCGGGCTCATGGGCGAGGCCGATGTGGTCCTGGTGGCCGGGGCGAGCCTGAGCCCGTTCACCATGCGATTCGGGCACCTGCTGGGACCGGAT
Source organism: Arthrobacter sp. Leaf137 (assembly GCF_001423525.1). GTDB lineage: Bacteria > Actinomycetota > Actinomycetes > Actinomycetales > Micrococcaceae > Arthrobacter. The sequence continues at coordinate 9,403 of NZ_LMOI01000009.1, forward strand.
GCCACGGTCATCCAGATCGACACCGCGGTGGAGCCGACTAATCCGCGGGTGGACGTGTTTGTTCAGGCGGATGTGAAGGTTGCTGCTTCGCGGCTTTTGTCTCTGCTTGATGGCGAGGCCGCTGCTGGGGCGTGGCGTGCTGAGGCCTCCCGGCGTCTGGCTGTTGGGGCGGGCCACGCTGCTGGTTCTGATGAAATCGTAGACGGCCGACTGGATCCGCGGGCCCTGGCCGCCGCTTTGGATGCCGTACTGCCGGAGCGCCGCACGGTGGTCCAGGACGGCGGGCACTTCATCGGCTGGGCGCCCATGTACTGGCACATCCCGCGGCCGCAGGACCTGGTGATGGTGGGGACCGCCTTCCAGTCCATCGGGCTGGGTCTGGCCAGCGCCGTCGGGGCAGCCCGGGCAGTGGAAGATGACCGGACCCTGGTGCTGGCGTCCGGCGACGGCGGCTTCCTGATGGGCCTGTCCGACCTCGAATCGCTGATCGGTGCCGCCCGCAGCGCCATCGTGGTGATCTACAACGACGCCGCGTACGGAGCCGAGATCCACCAGTACGGTTCGCAGGGCCTGACCGAGAAGCCGATGCTGATCCCCGAGGTGGACTTCAGTGGTGTTGCCCGGGCATTGGGGGCGGAGTCCGCCGTCATCCGTTCTTTGGCCGATCTAAACGCGCTGCAGGACTGGATCGACGCCGGAGCCAAGGGAACGTTCGTGGCCGACTGCCGGATCACGTCCTCCGTCCGCGCGCCGTGGCTGACCGAGTGGATGAACGCCAAGCAGGCGGCAGTGGCGGCGAAGTAAGACTGGGGCAGGGATCGGCCTCGCCGTCGGCGTTCCCGCCACGCTTGTCGAGCGCTCCGGCTACTTCGCCCCTACCCTAGTATTCGTTTGCGGTGCGCGACTCGTTGACTTGACTATCGCCTCGGCCCACACTGGCGCTACGCCTGCCAGGCAAGCCGTGCCCCGGTGGGACTGATCAGGGAGGGCTCTCATGCCTGTCATCGAAGAAAGTGTCTTTATCGACCGGCCGCCCGAAGAGGTTTTCGCATTCCTTACCAAGACTGACAACATCCCTGTTTGGGATTCGTCGGTCATCCGGGCTGAACAGGTGGGTGACGGCCCGGTGGGTCTCGGCACACGCTCAAAAGGAACCAGCAAGATATTGGGCAGGCAGTTCGACTGGGTAACTGAGAACGTCCACTTCGAACCGCCAAAGCAGTCAATCATCCGCTCCGTCGAGGGCAAATTCGACTTCACCATCAGCAACGTTCTGGAACCGGAAGCCAGCGGAACTCGCCTGACGTACCGTGTGGAAGTGGACAGCGGAATGGGCGGATTCTTTGGCAAACTTGCCGACCCGCTCGTGCAAAAAACACATACCCGAACCGTCCGGGCGAACCTGGAGACCGTCGCGGACCTGTTGGCGGAACATCCCGCCGGCCCCTGAGCCCGCTGAACACCTGTTGGCGGGCGGTCCGGCGGGACTATCATGAGCCATGCCCGTGACCGGCCGAACCGTTTCCGCCGCGGTGCTGCTCGTCGTTGGGGCAGGACTGGCCGTGCTGGCTGTGCTGGTCCACTACGGATTCATGAGGGTGTACGGCGATGTCAGCGGTACCGCGTTCGAAGGGCTCATGTGGGGGTTGACGGCCGGTCCCGCCGGGTTGGGTCTTGGCTTGGTCATGGTCTTCGCCTTGGCCGGCCTGGCGCTTTCGACACGACGATGGATGCGGCTGACTGCTGCGGCCATCCCCGTCCTGATGCTGATCGCGATGTTCGCCGTCACTCCCCTTGCCCTGGACAAACGGCTTGAAGTTCAGTTCGTATCCACTCCGCAGTGCATGTCCGAGGACACCCCGGAGCCGATGGCCAGCGCGGATCGCCAAGCCCAGCAGGTGTTCGATTCCATCATCCACATCGGCAATTTCAAGAGTGGCGGCATGAGCGGAGTCGGCGGCTGTACCCGCTGGTTTGTGCTCCAAGGAGACGCCGACGTGCTCCAGCACTACCGCGGAGCGCTGCCAGCGGCGGGCTGGGCTGTGGTCGAGGACGACGGGACCCACCTGCGGGCCCACCGTGATGGCGGGGCATTCGATGTGACGCCCTGTCCCGGAGGCGGCGTTATCTGGGCAGGAAGCGACAAAGACCCCTCATACGGGCAGGGAGGGCCTGCACTGGCGGGTAGCGAGATTTGTCCACACGACCTCTGAACACGGAAATTCGCGAGGCAATATCGACTCTTAGGGCGGGCTGCTAATTCACTACGAGGTGTTGATGACCGTCGATGAGCTCCCGGACGATGTCCAAGTGGCCCGCGTGGACGGACGTCTCAGCGAGCACGCGGAACAGGACCTCACGCCCAGTGGACATCGGTGGTGCGTCGAACACGCTGGCTGGGGGCCACCAGCGGGGTGGTGCATCAAGATCGACCGCCGCAAGGACCTCGTCACTTCGGGCGATTTCGCGCTGGTAGATGGCGACGGCCTCGGCTCCGGTCATCGGTTCGGACGCCCACCCGTCGTGCAGTTCTGCAATGGCTCGGTCATCACCGCCGAGAACGGCCGATATCCAGAACATCTCGTCGTCGAAGGCCAGGTGGTTGAGCAGCCGCGTCATCGTCCAGCCGGACGGGACTAAAGAACGGCGCATCTGGTGGTCATCGAGGCCGTCGACTGTCCGGAGGACATGCCTGCGCTCACTTCCCAGCTGGGCAAGCAATGGGGCATCGCTCATGCCGCGTGCTCATATCCGATTTGGCAGCGGAGCCCACGGCGGTCAACCACTTGGCCATCGGACCCGGCCCACGGCTTTGGCGAAAGTGGATCAACCACCGACCCGTCAGCGGAAAGTCTGTCAAACCACTCATGGAGGCGCCCCGGTTTGGCTGTTCGCAGCAGCGAGAGCATCACAGGGCGGTGCTGTCCTGGACCCGTTCGATGGTGGCAGCCCAGCCCTCCCGGGTACCGCCCATTATGAGCTTTTGCACCTCTTCGATGTCCAGATGCTCGGAGAACTGAACTGTGAGGACGAGCTCCGTCTCCTTTCCCAAATCGTTGAGCTGCACCGTGACAACCGGGGCAGTCAGTTCGTTCTCGCCGTCGAGCTCTGGCCAGCCTCCCACCGCTCCCCAGCGGAAGACGAGCCGCTCGTCAGGAACGATCTCCAGGTAGATCCCACCGGTGGGATAACTGAGTTCCTCGTTGACGATCATCTGCTGCTTCCATGTGCCCCCAACCCGCAGATCCACCTCAATGGGAGTAGCCGGTGTGGGCATGTCAGGGTTGTGGAACCAACCAAGATGCCGGGGGTCGGTCCAGGCGGTGAACACGGCATGCCGCGAGGCCGCCAACGTTCGGGCAAGGGTGAAGCTTCGATCCTGAGTTGGGTAGTGGGTCATCTGTCCTCCAGCTCGGTGGGCTCAACAGGGTTCTCGGACTTTGCCGCGAGCTGAGCCTCAAGGCGGTCCAGACGTGGGCCCAGGAAATCGCGGTACGGGCGCATCCACTCCTCCACCTGCTGCAACGGAGCAGTTTCAAGCCGGCAGTTCCTCCATTGGGCCGACCGGGACTTGGTGATCAGCCCCGCCTGCTCGAGCACCTTCAGGTGGCGCGACACGGAGGGAACACTAATGGTGTGCGGAGCGGCCAGTTCGGTCACCGTCGCCTCACCACGCTGCAACTGCGCCAACAAGGCGCGACGGGTGGGATCCGCCAGCGCAAGGAATATCGCACTCAGTTCGTCCATTTGCGCCTTAGCCTAATTACGCACAAGCGCAATTACAAGAGCTCCGGATGTCTTTGGCCCGCATCAGATCGACCGTCCGGGCCACTTTTCTCCCGAGTCAGGAATACCAATGCAGGGCCTCGCGGTTGGCCCAAGCATGAAGGCAATCACTTACAGCTCATACGGAAACCCCGACGTCCTCGAATACGGCGACCAGCCGATGCCGAAGGTGGGGCCGGGCATGGTCCTGGTCAAAGTCAAGGCAGCAGCGGTGAACCCGGTGGACTGGAAGATCATGGCCGGCGGCCTGGACGCCGTCATGGACCTGCAGTTTCCCGCCACCCCCGGCTGGGACGTGGCCGGCGTTGTGGAGTCGGTGGGCATCGATGCCCGGCAGTTCCAGGCCGGCGACGAGGTTATCTCCTACGCCCGCAAAGACTACGTCCACGGCGGCAGCTTCGCTGAGTACATCGCCCTGCCGGAGCGGCTCCTGGCCCGGAAGCCTGCCACCCTCGGCTGGAACGAGTCGGCTGGCCTGCCGCTGGCCGGACTCACCGCCTACCAGGTCCTCCACCGGCTGGGCCTGAAGGACGGCGAAACGGTCCTGATCCACGGCGGTTCCGGCGGCGTCGGCTCGTTGGGCATCCAGGTCGCCGTAGCCCTGGGCGCCAGCGTCATCGCCACCGCCTCCGAAAAGAACCACGATTTCCTCCGCTCCCTGGGCGCCGAGCCTGTGGCCTATGGCGAAGGGCTTGCAGACCGCGTCCGGGCACTGCGCCCCAACGGCGTGGACGTGGTGGCCGACTTCGTAGGCGAAAACCTCGACGCGACCCTGGCCGTCCTGGCCGAGGGTGGCCGGCACGCCTCCATCGCCGACAGCGACGTTGAACAGCACGGCGGGGACTGGATGTGGGTCAACCCGGTAGGCGCCGACCTGCAGGCACTCGCCGATCTGGTGGACAGCCGGAACCTGCGGGTGGAAGTTGCCGAGGTCTTCCCGCTGGAGAAGGCCGCGGACGCCTTCCGCTCCAACATGGAAGGCCACACCCGCGGCAAGATCATCGTCGCGGTGGACCAGGACTCCTGATCCGGCCAGCTGACTGACGAAGGCTCCGTCCTCAAGGGACGGAGCCTTCGCCGCACTTCAGCCCGGAGCCTTCCCCGCCGGGCAGCCAGCTCGCGGAGCAGCTCCCCAAGCCGAGAAGCCTAAGTGAAGAGGATCGGCTCCTCGTCTGCCACCAAGAGGCCCGGAAGCCGGCCGGCGTCGTCAAGGGAATCAAGCCCCAGCACCATCTGGCGAACGCCAACAACACCTTCGGCAGGGAGCCTGGTCCCGGCCAGGCCCTCAAACTTACCGATGGTCTCCTCATCGCTAAGCCGGTTGGTGGCCGCCCCCTTGGCCTTAGCCGCCTGCACCCCGAAAGTGTCCGTATCCGTCTGCACCTCAAGGTAAGGCTCAGCCGATCCGCCGTGCTGCAGCGGATCCACCTCAACATGGATCCGACCCATGAGTTCCTTGACCCGTGGATCGTTCCGGCCCGGCTCCGCCACCTGGTCCAGCCCCACCTGGCCGTACGTCAGCGCGGCAGCCAACGCATAATGCATGCTCAGCTGGGTGGACACGAGCGACCTGACATCAGCGGCGCCGCACATGTCTGAAATCAGCGCACTGGTCTTTACCACGATCTTCTGCGTCGATTCCGGCGTAAGCCCGTGCCTGGCCCTGAGGTCCAGGACCGCATCGATGGCTGAATGAGTGCTCCGGCACGTGGCATGCGGCTTGATGGACGCGCGCTCCACCTGCCATTCCTCACCCAGGGTGCCGAACAGCACATCCTCCCGCACCTCGTCCGGCTGGCCATACAGCTTAAGGAAGCCGCCCCACGGAGCGGAAAACAGGTCGCGGGGTCCCGTGAATCCGGCACTGGCCAGCAGGGCACTGTTCAACCCGGATTCCGCGGCGCGCCCAACGTGCATCCGCTTGGACATGGCACCGTCCCCGATGAAGGCCCAGGTGCCGCCGGTGAACGATCCCGCCAGTCCGATGGCCGACACCAACTGCCGGGCATCCAGGCCCAGCACCACCCCCGCAGCCACGGCCGCCCCGAAGCTTCCACACACGCCAGTGGAGTGCCACCCGCGGTTGTTGACTGCGTCGTAACCACCCAGCGCGTCCTGGACGCGGCGCGCCACCTCGTAGCCGCTGACGACGGCGGTGAGTAGCCTTGCTCCGTCGACGTGCGTGCCGCCGTCGTACTTCCCGTTCCCCCGCCCGACGCCCCGGGCGACCGCCACGGCACTCAGCGCGGCCGGAACCACGACGGCGCCGGAGTGGTCGCAACCGCCGGAATCATCGAGTTCAAAGGCGTGGCTGGCCACCCCGTTCACGAAGGCTGCTCCCAGCGGCGGCAGCGCAGCTGGCGTCCCCCACAGTGGAACACCGGTCCCCTCGGAAGGGGATCCGTGGGCCGCGGCGAGCGCAGTTCTGGCGGTCGCGACTTCACGTGAAGCTGCGCCGGCGATCCCAGCGCCCAGCGTGTCGAGAAGATGGATTTTGGCCCGGTGCAGGACGCTTGCGGGAATGTCGTCCGGGCGGAGGCCGGTGATGAAAGCGGCAATGTGGTCCGATGCTGTCTGTTGCGGGCTCATGCTGGTGCGCCTTCACGGGTCAGGGTATGAAAGATTTCGGCCGGATGGGACGGACTGTTGGGTGCAGCGTTTTGCCGCCACCATTGGGCAACCTCTCCGCCGGTGGCTTGCCAAACGCCGCTGCAGGAGTTGACGTGCTCAAGGAACTGCCGGAGCATCCCGACCCGTCCGGGCGTGCCGATGATTTCCGGATGGAGGGTGAGGACGAAGCACAGCCCCTCGGCAAGGTAGGCGTCGAACTCGAGTATCCAGTTCCGCAGCACCTCCCTGCTGGAGGCGATGCGCGGGCTGCCCTTGGGGATTGGCGGGTCCAGGTTGAATACAAAGTACGGGAAGTCGTCCAGTTCGTGGTGCCGCGGTACTTCCACCAGGTCCGCGGCACTGGCGGCGTGGAAGTGCGGAAGATCGTCGCCGTGCCAGGACGACGACCAGGTGAATCCAAGGCCTGCCAACTGTTCGGGCAGTCCCGCCGCGAAAGATCCGCGCCCCGCCCGGAAGCCTTGCGGGCTGATTCCCAGCAAGACATCAAAGGCGTCCTGGGCGCGCCCGATGCTCTCCAGCTGTTGGCTCAAGGTCTGCTGCCCCATGTCCTCCAGCGCCCATCCCATGTTGGCCGGTTCGTGGCCGGCGGCGGCCACGGCATCGGCCTGGCGCGGATAGGTCAAAAGATTGCTGCCGGGGATGAACCAGCTCGCCCGGGTACCGAAGCGGGCCAACTCCGCCAGCAGGCGGTCCACTCCACGGTTCCCGCCATACTGGCCCACTGACAGGCTTTTGGCACGGTCGACGGCGTCGGGCGCCGCGGCGAGGACGGACAGTTCCGCTTCAAACCCCACAGTGACGACGAAGGCACACCGGTTTTGTCCAGGCCACCTTCCCACCGGGGGTTCCTGCAGGTAGGTCATGCTGTTGGCTCCAATTCCTGTGTCTGCTGCCACCAGCCGGCGATCTGCCCGCAGGTGCCGAACCACACGCCGCCGGCGTCCTTCATGTGCCGGATCCACCGGTCCAGGAGCGCGGCCCTGCCGGGCTTGCCCACCACCTTGGGGTGGAAAATCGTGGCCAGGCACAGCCCTTCGGCGTGGTACCCGTCAAACTCGCGGGTCCAGTTGTCCAGGGTGGGCTCGTACCCCGCAATCCTGTCACCGCCGGAGGGCCAGTCCGGGTTGGTGGTGTACGCCAGGGACGCGTAATCGTCCATGTCGGAACGGGCCGGAATCTCGATCAGCTGCCCGCCGTGGTGGCGGTACGGCCGGTCATCACCACGCATGGAACTCGAATAAAGGAATCCCAGTTCGGCGAGCAGCGCAGGTGTCTCCGGACGCCAGTCACCGGAAGGTGTGCGGAAACCGGTGGCGGTGACGCCCAGGACGTCCTGGAAGATCCGCTGGCTAGTCCCGATCACCTGCCGCTGTTCGTCCAGGCTGAGGTCCCAGTACTTTTCATGCTTGTAGCCGTGGTGCGCCACCTCATGCCCGTGCGCCACGATGCGGCGGCACTGCTCCGGCCAGGTTTGGACCACCCACGCGGGAGTGAAGAAAGTTGCGGGAACCTGATGGGCGTCGAGGAGCGCCAGAATGCGGTCCAGTGCCCGCCATGGCCCATAGGCCCCCTGGCTGAAGTATTCAGGACGGCTCCAAATAGTCCCCTTCAACATGGCGTCACCGGTGGGACCGTCCAGGTCGAAGGCCAGGGCGACGGCGCTGCGGTTCCCGTCGGGCCACAGCGCCGCCCCAGCATGGCCGTTCAGCTGGATCACTTAACCCCGTTGATCTCGGGCTTCATGGCGCCGTAGCCCAGGCCCCACTTGTCCAGGATCTGCTGGTAATCGCCGCTGTCCTGGACCTTGGTCAGCGCATCCTTCACGGCGTTGGCCAGCTGTGTGTTGTCCTTCTGCATCAGGATGCCGAACGGCTTGGCGGGCAGCGGGTCAAGCACAGCTGCGTACTTGCCGGGATCGGTCTTTTCGAAGTAGGCCAGGTTCTCGGCGCCCTGGGCAGCCAGGTCCACGCGGCCCTGCTCGATCTGCAGCCTCGCGGCGGCGCCGGAGTCGGTGGGCAGGATGCTGAGTTCGGGCAGGCCCTTGTCCGTGCATTCGGTCTTGCTGAGGGTCTTGACCTGTTCGAAGTAGTCGGTCTTGCCGCTGACAGCGAGCGTTTTACCGCAGATATCGCCCTGCTCCTTGAACTCTCCGGCACGTGCCCCGGAGGTGTAAAGCCGGCCCTGGGATTTGAAGTAGTCCACGAAGTCCGCGGTCTTCTGCCGTTCAACGGTGTCGGAGATACCGGACATCACCAGGTCCACGCGGCCGGTCTGCACGGAGTTGATCAGCTGGTCGAAGGGGGACTCCACCACTTCGACTTCGACGCCGAGGGCTTCGCCGAGCTTCTGCTGCAGCTCGATGTCAAGGCCTGCCAGCTTCTTGTCCGAGTCCCGGAACTCCATGGGCGGGAAGTCCGGTGAGAGGCCAATCCGGATCTTTCCTGCATCCTTGATGGCCTGGGGCAAGCCTGTGGCGGACGCCCCGGCCTCGGCCGTAGTTTCGCCGCCTACGCATCCGGTGAGGCCGAACGCTGCAACGGCGGTGATGGCCGCAATTTTGGCGGCATTGGTGAACTTTTTCATGGACAACTCCAAAGGGGTTTGGGGGTACGTGGTTAGAAGACGCGGGAGAGGAATGCTTTGGTCCGCTCGTGTTGCGGGTTGCCGAGGACCTCCAATGGAGGTCCGAGTTCGACTATTTCGCCGCCGTGCATGAAGGCGACGCGGTCCGCCACTTCCTTGGCGAAACCGATCTCGTGCGTCACCACGATCATGGTGAGGCCGGATTTAGCGAGGTCCTTCATGACATCCAGCACTTCGCCGACGAGTTCGGGGTCCAGCGCCGAGGTGGGTTCATCAAAGAGGATCAGTTCGGGCTTCATGGCGAGCGCCCGGGCGATCGCCACGCGCTGCTGCTGGCCGCCGGAGAGCTGCCGCGGGTAGGACTGTTCCCGTCCTTCCAGGCCCACCCGTGCAAGGAGCTCGGAGGCGTGCCGCTTGGCCTCGGTCGGCTTGACCTTATTGACCAGGACCGGGCCTTCGATGATGTTCTCCAAAACGGTCATGTGGGGGAACAGGTTGAACCGCTGGAACACCATGCCAATGGAGCGGCGCTGGCGGGCAGCTTCCTTGTCCGAGAGCTCAAAGAGCCGGTTGCCGTCTTGGCGGTAACCCACCACCTTGTCGCCCACCCAGATGCGCCCGTTGGACAGTGTTTCCAAGTGGTTGATGCAGCGAAGGAACGTGCTCTTCCCGGACCCCGAGGCACCAAGCAGGCAGACTACTTCGCCGCTGTTGACCTCGAGGTTAATGCCTTTGAGCACCTCGTTTAGGCCAAAGCTCTTGTGGACGTTTTCGGCGCGGACCAGAACATTGGTGGTCATGCCTATGCCTTCCTTTTGGTACCGAAGATGCTGGTCAGCCGCTGCATGGGCGTCATGGGCAGCTGCCGGCTGGATGATCCCTTGGCGAAGTGCCGCTCAAGGTAGAACTGGCCGATACTCAGGATGGACACAGCTCCGAGATACCAAACGGCGCAGACGATCAGGAGCTCCATGATGCGGTTGTTGACGTAGTAGATGTGCTGGGCTTCGGACAGGATTTCACTGACGCCGATGGCGGAGGCAAGTGATGTGGTTTTCAGCATGCCGATGACCTCATTACCCACGGGCGGGATGATGACCCGCATGGCCTGCGGGAGGACGATCCTGCGCATGGCCTGAAGTCGAGTCATGCCAACGGCCTGGGCCGCCTCGGTCTGTCCTTCATCTACGGAGAGGATTCCGCCGCGGACCACCTCGGAGGTATAGGCGCCCTGGTTCAATCCCAGGCCAATGGAGGCTGCCACGAAAGGGGTCAGAATGTCGATCATCCGGCCCGAATAGAGCCCAGGAATGCCGATCACCGGGAATATAAGGGCCAGGTTGAACCACATCAGCAATTGCAGGTACACAGGGGTGCCCCGGAAGACCCAGATGTAGAGCCATGCCACGCCGGAGACCACGGGATTCTTGGACAGCCGCATCACGGCCGTAACGACGCCCAGGACCAGCCCGATTGCCATGGCAACGGCTGTAAGAAGCAGTGCCACACCGATGCCTTGGATCAGCACGGGAACGGTGAGGTATTCCTGAACGGTGGGCCAGTGAATCTTGGCCCGTGAGAAGGAGACCGCCAGCCAGACCAGCAGCAGCACCACGGCGGCCGCTCCGATCCACCTTCCGAGGTGACGGCGGGGGACAATTTTCAGATCGGCCGATGCAGTGCCTGTGGGGCCGGGCGCTGTTTGAGTCTTCATGGCTGGTTCCTGATCCTGGAGGGAAAGAAGGTCGCCGCGGGGAACGGCGTTGGCGGGAGCCACGGTCAGCCCGCGGTGGCGGACGGAACGCGCAAGCCTTGGTAATCAGCTGCCCAGCTTCGTGCCTGGTCCAGCTTTGCCCGAAGGCGGGTGAGCTGTTCGGCAACGCGCGACGGCGCGGTGCCACCAAAACCGGAATGTGCTTCCAGGGCAGCTTCGAGGGTGAGGACCTCCCTGATGTCCGGCGTGAGCCTGGCATCGACTGAGGCCAACTGGTCGTCGCTGAGATCGCCGTAGTCGAGGCCTTCCGATTCGCAGAACCTCACGAGCGCTCCTGAGATCTCGTGGGCTTCGCTGAACGGGATCCCTTGGCGGGCCAGCCAGTCGGCCACCTCGGTGGCCAGCGTGTAGCCTGCCGTCGCCTGCTTGCGGACTTCTCCCTCGTTGACCGAGAACGTCCGTACCAGCCCGGACAGCGCGGGAAGGGCAACTTCCATCGTTTCGACGGCGTCGATGACAGCGTTTTTGTCTTCGGCGAGGTCACGGTTGTAGGCGAGCGGCAGGGACTTGACCGCTGCCATCAGTCCCATGAGGTCCCCGAGGACACGGCCTGCTTTGCCCCTGGCGAGTTCAGCGATGTCCGGGTTCTTTTTCTGGGGCATGATCGAACTGCCGGTGCAGTAGGCGTCGTCCATGGTGATCCACCGGAACTGCTGCGATGCCCAGGAGATGATCTCCTCACAGAGCCGGGAGATGTCAATAAGCGTCAACGAACAGATGAACAGGAACTCGATGGCGGCGTCGCGGCTCCCCACGGCATCGATCGAGTTTTCCGCGCTTGTCTCGTAGCCCTGGTCCAGGGCGGCGAGTTCCGGGGAAAGGGCGAAGGTGGATCCTGCCAGTGCGGCCGCTCCCAGGGGCGAGACCGCCGCCCTGCGGTCCCAGTCGCGGAACCGGTCGAGGTCCCGCACCAGGGGCTGCGCGTGAGCCAGGAGCTGATGGGCAAAAACAACTGGCTGAGCCGACTGCAGGTGGGTGAAGCCTGGAACCGGGGTGTGCAGGTGCCGGTCAGCCTGGGAGCCCAGCGCTTCAGCGAGTTCCACCACCAGGTCGGCGATTGCGCGGACCTTGTCCCGCATGTAGAGCCGGAGATCGTTCGCGGCTTGATCGTTGCGGGAGCGTCCCGCACGGATCTTGCCTCCGACCTGTCCCATACGTTCGATCAGTAACCGCTCCAGGAATGTGTGGACATCTTCGTCGCCCTCCTGCGGATGTACCAGACCGGCGGCAATGTCCTTCCCGACAGATTCGATCGCGTCGAGAAAGAGCGCAAGTTCGGCGTCGTCGATCAGCCCCGACCTGTTGAGTTCGCGGACGTGCGCCCGGGAACCGTGAAGGTCGTAGGGGGCCATCTGGAAGTAGCGGGGATCGGACCGGGAGAAGCGGGAAAGTTCAGGGCTGGAGGCGCCTGCGAAGCGGCCGCCCCACAGCTTGGTTTGTTCTGTCATGCGTTTAGCTCCTAAGGGTCTGCGGCGCTACGTGATTCGTATCACTTAGCGCAACGAAAGTATTTCCTTGGTAAACCATAGCTGTCAACAGTTTCGGCATTGTTTCATGCTTATTAATTGCCCGGGGTCTATTTGACACCGGTTTCAGATACTAATCAATGGAGTTAAGATACCGGTATCTCAGCTGTGTAAGAGCGTTCGCACGGGTAACCTTTAAGGCTAGGCTTCGACGCTTCAGGCGGACGTACAGGGCCGGTGCCCCGCTGCAGCCGCTGCGGTATCAGGCGCGCCCGTCGACACCGACCAGCTGCCAGCGAACTCAGGCCGACTGCCCCTGCAACCTGGCGCTGATGGTGGCAACTGACCCACGTTCGGCGAAGGACGCCGGCAGCAAATGGTTCTTCGTGTCAGGGCCTGCATGATGTATGCGGTCCACAAGAACCTCAGATGCTTTGAAGCCCATCTCGTAGGCCGGCAACGACACGGCCGTGACCTCCGGACTGCTGACCGTCATCCACTCAGCGTCGTCCAGGCACACCAATGACATATCTTCGGGCACAGACATCCCGGCCTCACGGATGGCATGGAAGGCCGGAAGTGCAAGGCGGCTGTACGAGGCGATGACGGCGCTGGGCCTGTCACTCCGGCCGAGCAACTCCGCAACGATCTCATGAGTGCGCTCCGGGGACATGGCATCCGAGATGAACTCGTACCGGATTCCGGCGGCAATCGCCGCTTCGCGTACGGCGCGGACCCGGTCCGCGATGGTCGATATGGGCAGTGGCGTGCCCGCCTCCAGCTCCGCAGGCGTCTTGGTGGTCGCGGAGAGGAAGGCTACGTTCTGGTGGCCGCGTTCGATCAGGTAGGCCATGACCGCTGCCGCATCCGCATAGCAATCGGTCCCAACCCAGTCCGAGTCCACTGCATCCGGGCGCCGGTCGAACAGGACCAAAGGGCGCCCCATCCGCACTACGTCCAGCAGGTGCGCCGAGTCGCTGCGGCTTGTGGAGGCCACAATCAGCCCGTCCACGCGCTTGTCGAGGAATACTTGGACAGCTGCCCGTTCCGCCTCGATGTTCTCGTCCGTGTTAGCGAGGATGACGTCAAACCCGGCGGCCTTGGCACCATCGGTCATACCGCGGACAGCCTTGGCGAAGTGGGGGTTCTCAATGTCGCTGATAACGACTCCGATGGTGTGGGAGCGCCCCGAACTCACGCTCCGCGCCAGCGCGTTACCGCGGTAGCCAAGGGTTTCAGCCGCGGCCGACACCATGGCATGCAGTTCATGACTAACCGACCCGTAGCCCCCGAGCGCCCGGGCCGCCGTGGATCTGGAGACGCCTGCCAGCCGTGCGACATCCTGGAGGGTGGCGGTGCCATAAAGTCGGGGTTCCATAGTAAGAATTTACCGCAGAATACACACTAATCACGTCGCCATTGACACCGGTATCACCGGGGAATTCTCATGGCCGCAAGCCGTAGGGACGAACTCTTTGATTTCTCGGTTCGGTACCTCCGGCACCCAAGCCAGGCGCCGCCGTCGTACGTCATTCCCTACATCACCGTCGGCTTCCGGTTGTGCGACGCCCGCGCGGCCGCGAAGCTATCCTCGAACGGCAGCGAGTCCAGGTCCAGCAGCGGGTTGCTGTCCTGGGTCTCCACCAGCGTCCGCGCCTCCTCCTGCGAGTCCACGCTGGGCATGGATCCGGGCAGGTGCCGGCCGGCCGATTCGGGCAGGAAGTAGATGGCCACTGCGGCGATCACGGCCACGCCCATGAGGTAGTAGGCGATCGCCATGTCGTCGGCCGTCAGCTCAATGAGGGACGCAATGATGAACGGGGCCGTCCCGCCGAAAATGGCCACCGCCAGGTTGTAGGCGATGCCCATGGCGGAGTACCGGTGCTCCGTGGGGAACAGCGCCGGAAGCGCCGAGGCGAGGTTCGGCACCGAGAACGCCACCGGGAAGGCAATCAGCGCCAGGCCCAGCAGCGTCATGGGGACGCTTCCCGCGGCGATGGCCAGGAACGCGGGAACCGCAAAAACCACGGTGCTGCCGGCCCCGATCCACAGCACCGGACGGCGGCCGATCCTGTCCGAAAGCCGCCCGGTGAACGGAATGCACAGCGCCATCGCCACCAGCACGGGGATGGTCAGCAGCGTGCCCTGGACCTCGTCATACCCCTTGTTGCTGGTCAGGTAGGTGGGCATGTAGGACGTGAGCGCGTAGGCCACGGTGTTGGCGGCGGCCGCCAGGATCATGGCCAGCAGGATGGGCCGCCAGTGCGCCTTCAGGATCCCCAGCGGGCCCACCGCGCGGAGCTCCTCCCCCGTCTCCGGATGCGTGGCCGCCACGGCTTCGGCCTCCATGGTGGCCTTGAACGCGGCCGATTCCTCGATCTTCATCCGGAAGTAGACGGCCACGGCCCCGAGCGGGCCGGCCACCAGGAACGGCAGCCGCCAGCCCCACGCCTCCATCTGCTCCTGCCCCAGCACCAGCTGCAGGACGGACACCACCAGGCCGCCCACCGCGAACCCGAGGTAGCTGCCCATGTCCAGGAAGCTGACGTAGAAGCCGCGGCGCCGGTCCGGGGCGTGCTCGCAAACGAACGTGGTGGCCCCCGAGTACTCGCCGCCGGTGGAGAAGCCCTGCACCAGTTTGAGCACCACCAGCAGGACCGCCGCCCAAATGCCCAGCACCGTATAGCCGGGGAGCAGGCCGACGGCGAACGTGGCGGCGGCCATGAGCATCAGCGTCATGGCCAGCACCTTCTGCCGGCCGATTTTGTCCCCCAGCCAGCCGAAGAAGATCCCGCCCACGGGCCGGGCGATGAACGTGGCGCCGAAGGTTCCCAGCAGGAACAGGTTCTGCACCGCCCGGTCCGCCTCGGGCAGGAACACCGGGCCCATGGTGGTGATGAGGTAGCCGAACACGCCCACGTCGTACCACTCCATGGTGTTGCCCACGATGGTGCCGCCGAGTGCTTTCTTGAGCGTTCGCTGGTTCACCACGTTGACGTCGGAAACTTTCAACCGCCGCTGCTGCCCGTTGTGCTCTGCCATTGCCCGCTCACCGCCGCATCGCTCGCCAGCTGGGCACGCGCCGGGCGTTCGTCCGGCTCATCCGTCCCCCAGCAGCCCAACTCCCCCGATCATCCCGCCGCGGGGCGTCGTGTGGCAACCACGAAAATACAGTCAAGCGGCGGGCGCAGCACACCGCACCCGAACCCTTGGTGCAGGGCCAGGCTGTGCGCACTTGCCGGGGACGCAAAAAGGAGGCCGACGGCGATACCCAGTATCGCCGTCGGCCTCCTTTTCGCACCTCGTGGTGCCAAGCACCAAAGGCGCTGGGACTCTAGGCCACCGCAGGAAGCGTGACGTAGCTGCCCTCGATGGTTCCGGCGGGAACCGTGGGAGTGCCGTCCACGGTGACATAGCTGCCACGGGTGACGGGAGAAAGGTTTCGGCTGCCGGCGGAGGTTACGTAGGTGCCCTCCACGGGGGCCGCGGTGCTGCCGGCGGGAAGGGTGACGTAGCTGCCGCCGCGGGGTGCGGTGTCAGCGACGCGATCAGCGGTGGTGCGGGTGGGTTCGGTGGTTGCGGGGCGTTCAGCCAGCAAAGTCATGGGTTCTCCTTGGAGGATCAGGATGGTGGGCCATTCCGGTTCCAAGTACTGCTCAAGCGGGAGGACGCGTTGCGGATTATGGCGCTTGCCCTGCCGGCCCGGGAATGTTCACCGGTGCGGTACTCGAGGGCTTCGGTGGCCTATACCCAAGTCTACGATCTTATTTTGAGCTGCTCAAAATAAAGTGTGGAGACTCACGCCAAGCACCCAGGCACCCGGCGGCGGGCCGCCGTCGTCCATCACGACGGCGGCCGCCGGCATTGGTGGGTACCCCGCCTACTGCCCGGGCGCCCGGTAGGACGGCGTCTTCTTGGCGGCCTCGTCGAGGTCCTCCACTGTGAGCAGCGGCTTCAGGCGGACGTTGACGTTTCCTGACGAATTGATGAGCAGCGACAGTGCTGCGGCGCTGGCATCGTCCGGCACTTCGAAAACGCCCAGGACGTCGTAGTAGCCGAACGCGTAGTAAAAGCTTTCCAGTGTTCCGCCCACGGACTTCAGGGCCTCCGTCAGCGCATCGCGCCGGGCGGTTCCGCCCTCCTGCATGAGCCCCTTGATGCCTTGGCCCATATACGTCGCTTCAAACAGATACTTCGGCATGGTTCTTTCCTTCCTTCGTTGTGTTTCATCTGGCGCTCTTTGACGTAGCGGTGGCAGCGTGCCGACGTCGGAAATTACCGCCCGCGCTTGGTGAAGGTTCCCAGCCCGGTCCTGTCGTAGAAGTCCAGCGCCACCTGCGGCGACGAGCCCCGGCGCGGCTCCGCGAAGAGTGCGCCGGCCAGGCCGTTGCCGTTCTCGCCGATGCTCTCGAAGCTGAAGGTGTCGCCGTCGAAGTGGGTGAGGGCGAACGTCGTCTGCCTGTCCTCCGGCCCCATCCTCATGGCGAGCCCGCCGCCCTCTTCGAAGACCACCAAAGAGCCGTAATACGGATTGTCATACGTGCCGGTGTACCGGCGGGTGGGTCCGGCCGGGGCGGGGTTGGCCGGGACTTTGGTGTAATCGACCTCAGGTTGGTCCGCCTCGTCCTGCTGCCGGAAAATACCGGCGATGAAGGGCAGCCAGTCCACCGTGGGCGTGCCGTTTTGCGCGGTGTCCATGAAGTCGGCGTTGATGGCCTCCGGGATCCCCTGCGGGCGGCCGTTGGTCAGGCATACGATGGCCAGCTGTTCACCCGGCAGCATGGACACGGCGGTGGCCGCGCCCAGGTTGAAGGCGCCCGAGTGGCCCAGCTGGACCCGGCCCTCATCGTCGTAGGCGACATTCCAGCCCAGTCCGTAAAACCGTGATCGGGCCGCGGGCGCCGACGCCGGCCCGGAGACCGAGTGCGGAACGTGGGTGGTTTGGAGAGCCGCGGCGTCGATCACCGGTTCGCCGCCGTAGGTGCCGTTGCCCAGCTGCAGCCGGAGCCACTGGGCCAGGTCCCGCACAGAGGAACTGGCGCCGCCGGCCGGTGCTTCGGCGTCGGGATCGCGGCGGTACTTCGCCGCCCACTGCCGGTCCCCCACCGGCACATGGAGGACGGCCCGGTCAGCGGCCTTCTCGTAGTCAGCCAGGCGGTAGCTGGACGACGCCATGCCCAGTTTGCGGAACAGTATCCGGTCAGCCAGGTCTTCCCAGGTGCTGCCCATGGCATCGGCCGCCGCCTGCCCGCCCTCGGTGTAGCCGAAATTGCTGTAGTGGTAGCTGGACCGGAACGCGTCCAGGGGCTGCTGGTGGAGGTGGGACAGGATGTAGTCCCGGTCGAAACCGAGGTCCTCCAGCAGGTCACCCGCGCCGGTTTGGAGTCCACTGCGGTGCGAGAGCAGGTCGGCGAAGGTGGCATTGCGGGTGACATAGCCGTCGTTGAGCTCGAAGTCCCTGTTGTACTTGACCACGGGGTCCGTCCAGGCGATGACCTGCTGCCCCACCACTCCGGCGATCACGGTGGAGGCCAGGGGTTTGGATACCGATGCCACCTGGAACACCGTGTCCGGCGTAACGCCCCCCGGCTTGCCCACCTCGCGCACGCCGAAGCCCTTCGAGTACAGCACCTCGTCCTGATAGACGACGGCGACAGCCAGCCCCGGAAGCCCCGTCCGGTCCAGCGCGTCCCCGGCAAATCCGTCCAGCCGGGCCAGGGCACGGTCCACCTTTGCCCGGTCCAGCAGCGGCGGGACGAAAGCGGGCGGCGCGGGCAGCAGCGCGGACGGCACCGCCGATGCTGGCTGCCGCGGCGGACGTCCGGCGGCCAGGAGCGGAATCCCGGCAACGCCAACCCCGGCTGTCCTCAGGAGCGTGCGGCGGGTGGGAAAAACAGAACCACTGGTCATGGCGAATCCTTGATCCTCAGGCGGTGAGCACTTTCAGAAGGCCCCAGCCGTCCCGCGCCTTAATAGTGGACCCGGTGCCCGGGCCCTGCAAAGGGGTCACCGGCGTCTCGGTGCCCGTTTCCTGCCTATCGCCAACCGGAACCTGGTGCAGTACGTTGGGCGTATACCGTGCGAACCGGGTGCTGCTGGGCGCCGCTCTTCCGGTAACCCAACGCCTGAAGTCCGCCCGCAGCAACGGCGAACAAGCAAAGGCACAGCCCAGCCACAGGGAAGCCGCCCCATGAACCTCGCCACCATTACCCGCACCCGCCGCCCCCACTCCCGGACCCGGTGGCTGGTCCCCGCCGCCCTGATCCTGCTCAGCCTGGTCCCCGTCCTGGCCGGGTCACTCCGCCTGGCCGAACTCTCGGGAGGCCAGGTCACGCCGGGCAACGCCCGGTTCTTCGATTCGCCGGTCCCCGTCCTGATCCACATCCCCACCGTCACCGTGTACCTGGTGCTCGGCGCGTTCCAGTTCGTTGCGCCGCTACGCCGGGGCAGACACGGCAGGGCCAGCTGGCACAAGATCGCCGGCCGAATCCTCGCCCCCACCGGCCTGCTGGCCGCGCTGTCCGGGTTGTGGATGGCCGTCTTCTATGACCTGCCGCCCTTGGACGGGCCCCTGCTGCTAGCCCTCCGGCTGGTGTTCGGGTCCGCGATGGTGGCGTTCATTGTCCTGGGGTTCATCGCAGTGCGGCGCCGGAACTACGTCCGGCACTCGGAGTGGATGTCCCGGGCGTACGCCATCGGCATCGCCCAGGGCACCATCGTTGTGGTCACCCTCCCCTGGATTGCCCTGGTGGGGCCGGTGACCGAGCTCTCGCGTGCCCTCCTGATCGGCGCGTCCTGGCTGCTCAGCCTGGCGGTGGCGGAATACTTCATCCACCGGCGGGCGCAGGCAACGGCGGGAAAGCCCCGCGCTGCCGTCCAACCGGCCTAGCCGGACTCTCGCCGGAACGAACCCGGCACACGACGCCTTCGCAGCCCCACCAGGCCCACCCGTTGCGGAAGGCTTACCCTGCCGCGTCAAAATGGGCGCATAGTTAGAGGATGACAGGCCCATATACCCGCGGTGACTCTTACAGCAGCGAGGCTTCCCGGAAACAAATCAGGTTGGCGCTGGAAAAGTACGGTGCAACGGACATCACCTTCGGACAGCGGGGAACCATGGGCGCGCTCGCTTTCAAGGGTGACGGCCGGCAGTTCCGGATCGTTATGCCCTTGCTGCAGTCCGAAGGGCCCATGGCGGTCCGCGGGGACATTGCGGACAGCCGGCTCCACGAAGCGAACGCGAAGGTCCTGGAACGGCTCAACCGGAAATCCTGGCATGCCCTGGCTTCGGCGATCGACGCGAAACTCGGAGCAGCGTCCGCGGGCATCGCGTCCCTTGAATCGGAATTCCTGGCCCATGTGGTCCTTCCCGGAAACCAGACGGTCCTTGACGAGCTCGAACCCTTGATCGACTCTGCATACCGCTCCGGCCAGCGTCCGTCGTTCGGCTACCCGGCCCTGCCGTAGCATCGCCGTAGCCAGCCCGGACGGCGTGCCGGACCCACCGCCCAGCAACCACAGGACTTCACCCATGCCTTTGACGCTCCGCAACGTCCGCCCCTGGGGCGGGGAACCATCCGACGTGACGCTCGACGGCGGCGCGATCACCGCCGTCGTACCCGCCGCCCAGGAGGGAGCTGCTCCGGCGGACGCGGGCGCTGCGCCAGGAGCCGGCGTCGTGGACGGGCGCGGCCGGATCCTGTTGCCGTCCTTCTCCGACGTCCATGTCCATCTGGACTCCACCCGGCTGGGACTGCCGTTCCGCCCGCACACCGGCTCCCCGGGCGTCTGGAACATGATGCTCAACGACCGGAACAACTGGCGGGACGCGGAAGCCTCCATCACCGAACGGGCCACGCACGCCCTGGGCGCGATGATCGAGCGCGGCACCACGCGGGTGCGCAGCTACGCGCAGGTGGATGCCGACGCCGGGCTGGAGCGTTTCGAGGCCGTCCTCGTTGCGCGTGAGACGCACCGCGGCCGGGCGGACGTTGCGGTGATCGCGTTTCCGCAGGCGGGCCTGCTGCGCGAAGAGGGCAGCGCGGAGGTGCTCGAGGAAGCCCTCCGGCTCGGCGCCGACGTGGTGGGCGGGATCGATCCCTGCGCCCTGGACCGCGACCCCGTGATGCATCTGGACATCGTGTTCGGCCTCGCCGAAAAGTACAGCGTGCCGGTGGACATCCACCTGCACGAACCCGGCCAGCTGGGCCGCTTCAGCATCGAACTGATCCTGGAGCGCACCAAGGCCCTGGGCATGCAGGGGCTGGTTACCCTCTCGCACGCGTTTGCCCTTGCTGACCTGCCTGACGGCGAGCTGGACGGGTTGCTGGCGGAGATGGCTGAACTGGACGTCTCCGTGGCCACCGTTGCCCCGGCGTCGCCGCTGCCGCTGCAACGGCTGACCGCCGCCGGCATCCGCGTGGGCCTGGGCGAGGACGGGCAACGCGACTACTGGTCCCCCTACGGGAACGCGGACATGCTGGACCGTACCTGGCAGCTGGCGTTCACCAACAGGTTCCGGGCGGACCAGCTGATTGAGCATTGCGTGGCCGTGGCGACCATGGGCGGCGCCAGCGTGATCGATCCCGCGGCGCAGCGGCTTTCGTCGCTGGCGGACCGGCCCGGGCTGGCGGTGGGCGACCCCGCCGAATTGGTCCTCGTGGAGGGCGACACCGTGGCGGCAGCAGTGATGGACAAGCTTCCCGGCCGCACCGTGATCCACCGCGGCGGAGTGGTGGCTGACGGGCTGCAGCTGGTCTGAGCCCGGGCCGGTCTCGCGGGAAGCGTCGGGCTCCGCCGGTCAGGGCTGCCCGGCGGGCACCAGGCGGTAGGCGTACCTGCCGTCAATGCCCTCGAGCGGGCTCATGCTGAAGTCCGCCCCCGGGGTGGACAGCTGCAGGGGCATCCTGACGGCCTGCCCGTCGCAGGGGACGCGGACCGGTGCGAGCACTTCCGCCCCGGCCGCCGTGGACACAGACAGCTCGGCAAAGGACGGTCCGGCGCAGAGGAAGTCCAGGTGGTACTGGCCCGGGTCTGCCATCAACGTCGTTCCGGTGCGCGCGTTTCCGCTGCTGGCCCCGCGCAGCTCCCCGGGCACCTGCGGCTGCAACTGCTCCCCAGACCAATCCGAAAAGTCCTCGAGTGCCGACGCCCTGGGATCCTGGTTGCGCTGGACAGAGACGCCCGTCGCTGCCGGTTTGCCTTCCGGTGGAACCGCACTGATGGTGAGGGGTCTGCCGTCGTGCCTGAAGAATTTGTCCAGCGTGTCCTTGCATTCGAAGTACGCCGCCTCCGGCACGCCATCCTCCCGGGTGACGGTGAGCTTCGCCCCGTACACGCCGGCACAGGCTCCGGTGATGGTGTAGTCCCCCGGGCCCAGGGCGAGGACCAGCTTCCCGGCGGGCTCAGCGTCCGATGGCATCCCGGCGTCGGTGGGGGCAGCCTTGAGCTTCCTGGCGACTTCTTCCACGTTCTGCTCGAAGGATGCGGGTGGTGGGGTCTCAAGCCGGGTCGCCACCGGCGAGGCCGCAGCGGGCGCCGGCTCCTCCGGGCCCGTGTACTCGCAGCCGGCGAGCACCACCGCCGCAAAGGCTGCTAGAAATAGTGATCCCGTTCGCCGGGCCGGCATCCCCCCAGAAGCTGACATGCTCAGAGTCTAGGGCCTCCCCCAACGCGGACGGCGGCACCCAGGCCGGGTGCCGCCGTCGTACGCTCTGCTGGAGGACGTCTATCCGGCCGGAAGCGCCGCGGGCGCGGGCGATACGTCCGCGAACGAGTTGCCGGTGGAGTACTGGTCGAACCGCCAGGGGTTGGCGTTGTTCCGGACGCTCTGGAACGTCACGCCGTCGAACACCGAATTGGTGAGGCCCTTGATGTTGGCGGGGTTGACGTTCCGGAACACCACGTCCTGGAACGTGAAGTTGCTGAGCGTGGCAGTTCCTTCGCCGAGGGCCGGTCCGGCCTGGATGTCGATGACCGGTTTGCTGTCGGAGACGGCCATGCCGCAGCCGGGCGAGTTGTTGCGGTCCACTGACACGTTGCGGACCGCCACGTCCTTGAAGGTGGCCGAATCCGCGGCGACGTACCCGCTGGGTGACTGGTTGTAGCTGAGCGTCATGATGAACGCGCTGCTGCCCATGCAGGCCATGGCGGTGTCCCGGAAGAGGAAGTTCCGCCCGCCGCCGGCCATGTCCGAGGTGCTCTTCATCCGCAGCCCGCCGGTCTCCACCTTGTACATCACGTTGTCCTCGGCCAGCACGCGCTGCACCCAGGCCGCCGTGTTGGAGCCCACCGCGATGCCGCCGTGGCCCATCCGCATGTAGTTGTTGAAGATCCAGACGTCCTCGCTCGGCCTGCCCTGTGCGCCGTACTTGCCCTGGCCGGCGGCGAAGTTGACCTGATCGTCCCCGGTGTCGAAGAAGTTGTTGAGCACGATTCCGTTGCTGGTTCCGCCGAACTCCAGCCCGTCGCCGTTGTTGGTGTTGTAGGTGGTGTGCCGCATGCCGTTGACAGTGGTGTTCTCGCTGTCCAGGATCATCACGCCGTGGAACGCGGGATTGTCCGCCGTGACGCCCTCCAGGTACAGGTTGTCGACGCCCATGTATGTCATCAGGCTGGAACGGTACTGGCCGTACAGCACGGAATCCTCGAATGTGTCCGGCCTGTTGACGATGCCGGTCAGGGCGTCCGGGTTGGCCTTGGCGTTGCGGAACTGGTTGGCCGCGAGCAGCCCGTCCTCCAGCACCTTGCCGGCGCTGCTGGCCACGTACTGTGGCAGCTCGTTGCCCGCCTCATCTGTTACTGTTCCGGTGCTGGTGCGCTTCCAGCCGTTGCCGTCCACCACGCCTTTGCCGGTGATCCGGACGTTGCTGGCCACCGCGCCGGGTTCACGCCCTTCCTTGGACCGGCCGTTGTCCCCGGGGAGGACGTTAAGGAGCGACGGCGGCCGCAGGTAGTTCCGGTATTCGGCCTCCGTGGGCAGCGGCTCCGGCACGGGATAGAGGTAGTAGCCCTTCTCCAGCGGGTAGTCCTCTGGCTGGTCCGAGCCCAGCAGCCGGGCGCCCTCCTGCAGTTCCAGCGTCATGTTGGAGTGCAGGAACAGCGCGCCCGTCCGGAAGGTGCCCTGGGGTACGACGACGGTGCAGCCGGGGGTGCGGCAGGTATCGATCGCTTTTTGGATGGCAGCCGTGTCCAGGGTGGTGCCGTCGCCTTTGGCTTTGTAGGCGGGTGCGGTGACCACGTTGGTGTGCCGCTTGGGAGTGGTGGTCACCGTGATGGTGCCGCTCGCCGGGGTTTCGCTGCCGTCCGCCCGGATCCCGGTCACGCTGAAGGTGTGCTTGGTGCGCGGGGACAGGCCTGTGACTGTGAAGTTGTGGGCCACGGTTTTGGCGTGGAAGCCGTCCGTATCCCTGGCCCGGAAAGCATCCACATATTCCTGCGCCGGCGAGAACTGCCGGGCATTCTCCTCCGCCGTGCCGATCGGTGCGCCGTTCTGGTAGACCCGGTAATCCACCACGTCGCCGTACACGTCCGGCTTGTTCCAGACCAGCAGGGTGCTGGTGTCATCCGTGGCGGCGGCCGGGACGCAGAGGTTCTGGGGTGCCTGGGCGGTGCCCGCCTCGAGACGGGTGCTGGAGCTGGAGCACGCCGGGGAATCCTGGCTTCCCGGCGGTGCCGCCGATGCCGGGGCGGCGACGGCGGTCAGGGATGTGAGACCGATCAGGACTGTGGCGGCGGCGCCTGCAAGGCGGTGATTACGCTTCCGTGAGGTTCTGGCAACCTGCATGTCATCCTTTCCGGGGCACGACAATGAGCCCCGAAGTGAGTAGAGGTATTCGGTGAGACCTTCGCAAAATGGGCACTGCGCCGGTGCCTGAGAAAACGCTTTCTGAGATCGAGCATATGTTGCTGTCCGCGGCCCGGTCAAGGGTGGCAATGGCAGAGGTTGCCGCGCTGCCGCGGCCGTGCCGAAACTGCTGCGCGCAATTGAGCGTAGACTGCAAATACGTCGGGACGTCGTGACTGGACATCCGATTCTCCGATCAATGAGCCCAACTCTCCTGCAGCTCATCGCTGCTCACCAACCCGGCCCGGCATCATCCGGACACCGGCACGGCGGCGAATTGGGACAACGAGGACGGCCACGTTCAATCACCGGGCCTGTTTCCCTCCCCGCAGCGGCCCGGTTCCGGGCCCTGCCCTCCAGTCACAGCCGTTCCACGTACCCACGGGTCCGACGGTGCATTCCAGGAACGAAGGCCAAGCGCCATGACCACCACCATCCACACCTCTCCCGTGCGCGCTGATGCAGCACTCACGCTCAGCGGGGTTCTCGCATCCGCACTCCCGCACGACCTGCACACGGCACAGGGCCCAACCCGCTACACGGTCCCGGCAGTGTTCTCCCGGCGGCCTCAGCCACGGGAAATCGACCTCCTGCGCGGAAGCGGTGTGCGGCAGGAGCTCGCGGACGCGGGCTACAGCCACATTGACCTCTCCGTCTCCGACCGGCGGCTCCTGATCGGCAACACCAACCTTGCGGAGCTCAAATCGGGCCTGGCTCATTTGGTGGGAAACATCCTGGCCGGTGTGTCCGCCCAAGCCTCCAAGGAACGCCAGGACCGGACCGAGGAGTTGGATGCCCTGGGCATGGTCGAGGAACAGCGCCTCGAGTTCCTCCGCCAGGCTGCCGCCGAAATCCACTTCGACTGAATTTTCTCCCCAGGCATCCAACCCGAAAGGCACTCCATGACAGATTCGCCCCTCCGAGACCAGTGGCACCGGCTTCCCTCGACAGTGACCGACTGGCTGTTCGACAACCCAGGCTGCGTGATCATTCCACGGACTCTGTCCGCGGAGATCAGCGCGGCCCTGGATCAACCACTCACCTGGGACGTCCACGGGGAAACCAGCCTCAGCGAGGAAGACGTGGAGTTCATCCGCATGAAGGCACACGAACACAGCGACGGGAAACCGGACACCGGTTACACGTTCTTCGACTCGGTGCAGCCCTGACATTATGAAAGGCAGCCGGCGCCTCGGCGTCGGCTGCCCGGGCACCGGGTGCCCTTGGCACAACAACGGAGTTGGGCGCTCAAATGGTGGCGAGGGCTCCATGGGCGCTCTCCACCAGGACATGCGTTCCTGCCTGGACGTGCACCACTTCACCGTCAATCTGGCACGGCGCAGCGTCCCGCATGGTGAACGCATACGTGCTGACGCTCGGCTGCCGTCCCAGTCCCAGCGTGACCGCGCGCAGCGTCATCAGCGCCATCTTCCAGCGCCCGGCGTGCGGCAGCGTCACCACTTCGAAACGCCCGTCATCCGGCTGGTCGGACTCACTGACCGTTCCGTACTTCGCCATCCGGGAGATGTTGGCCAGGATCAGGCTGTCGAACCGGGCGGTGGCCCCGTCCGCGCGGACCAGTTCAAAAGGCATGAGCTTGGACAACGTCCGCGCCACGGAGACGAGTTCCAGGACCTTCCCCTTTCCGCCCTTTTCGATCCCCACCGCCATCAGCGGCGTGAGCCCGAATCCGACGTAGGAGTGGGCGTACCGGACCTCCTCGCGATCTCCGTCCCGGAACGTGATCCGGAGCAGATCGATGCGGCGGACGCTCGACTCCCGGATCGCCTGCGTAAGCGACTGATCCGGCAGGCTTCGGTGATGATCGTTGGCGTTACCCGCCGGCTGCACGGCACACACCGCTTTGCTGCCGGCGACGTCCATGACGCCATTCACCACCTCGTTGTAGCCACCGTCACCGCTGACGGACACCATCAGCGGCGTGCCCCACCCTGCTTCGGTCCGGGCGAGCTCGCGGGCGTGCCCGGCATGGATGGTGGGCAGCGCACTGATGGGAAGCGACGGAAACTCCCGGTTGAGACTGCTTTGAAGGGTTTCGATCCTGGCGCCCATGCCGGGCTTCCCGGGATTGAAGATGAGGACCACGCGGTCAAAAGCCACGGCAGGCGCCGGATCCTCAGTCATAGCGTGACCAGCCCTTCCGTCGTGGTGCACATGTGGCTCCAGCCTAGTTGGCTGTTCCCGTATGTGTGGGGGGTGGTGGTTAAAGTGGTAGGGCCCTGACAGTTGTGTCAGGGCCCTACTCAAATGATGTCCGGCGGTGTCCTACTCTCCCACACCCTCCCGGGTGCAGTACCTT
>NZ_LMOI01000010.1 GCF_001423525.1 Arthrobacter sp. Leaf137
GGGCATGAACGGGGCCAGGTGCGCTTTCGCCGCGACCGGGCCGACGCCGGGCCCGCCGCCGCCGTGCGGGATGCAGAACGTCTTGTGCAGGTTCAGGTGCGAGACGTCGCCGCCGAACTTGCCCGGCTGCGCCAGACCCACGAGGGCGTTCAGGTTCGCGCCGTCCACATACACCTGGCCGCCTGCAGCGTGGACCGCGTCGCAGATCTCGGTCACGTCGCCGTCGTAGACGCCGTGGGTGGACGGGTAGGTGATCATGATGCAGGACAGGACGTCCCGGTTCGCCTCGATCTTCGCCGTCAGGTCGGCGTGGTTGATCGTGCCGTCAGCGGCCGTGGCGACAACAACCACCTTCATGCCCGCCAGCACGGCGGAGGCGGCGTTGGTGCCGTGCGCGGAGGCCGGGATCAGGCACACGTTGCGCTGCTGATCACCCCGGGAGTGGTGGTAGCCCCGGATCGCCAGCAGGCCGGCGAGTTCACCCTGGGAACCGGCGTTGGGCTGGATGGACACCTGGTCGTACCCGGTGATCTCGGTCAGGTCAGCCTCGAGCCCGGTGATCAGCTCACGCCAGCCCTCGNCCCTGGGAACCGGCGTTGGGCTGGATGGACACCTGGTCGTACCCGGTGATCTCGGTCAGGTCAGCCTCGAGCCCGGTGATCAGCTCACGCCAGCCCTCGGTCTGGGAATCCGGAGCGAACGGGTGGATCGAGGCGAACTCCGGCCAGGAAATCGCTTCCATCTCGGCGGTGGCATTCAGCTTCATGGTGCACGACCCCAACGGGATCATGGTCCGGTCCAAAGCCAGGTCCCGGTCGGACAGCCGGCGGATGTAACGCAACAGCTGCGTCTCTGACCGGTGCGTATTGAACACCGGGTGCCCCAGGTAGCCGGAGGACCGCTCCACCCCGGCATCCAGTGCGAAGCTCCCGTCCCCGGCGACCTTGGCGCCAAAGATGTCCGCGACGTCGGCGACGACGGCCGTCGTCGTGGTTTCATCCAGGGAGATGCCTACGGTATCTGCATCAATGGAGCGCAGGTTGATGCCGCGTGCCTCAGCATCGGCAATAATGCCGGCGGCGCGGCCGGGAACCCGAACGGTGATGGTGTCGAAGAAGCTCTTGTGCAGGACTTCCACGCCGGCGGCCGCGAGGGACGCCGCCAGGGTGCGGGCGTGGGCGTGCGTCGTTTCCGCGATCGCTTTCAGCCCGTCCGGGCCGTGGTAAACGGCGTACATGGAGGACACGATGGCCAGCAGTGCCTGCGCGGTGCAGATGTTGGACGTGGCCTTTTCGCGGCGGATGTGCTGCTCGCGGGTCTGCAGGGCCAGGCGGTAGGCGGGAACGCCGGCGTCGTCCTTCGAGACGCCCACCAGGCGGCCCGGCAGCGAGCGTTCCAGCCCCTTGCGGACGGCCATGTAGGCGGCGTGCGGGCCGCCGAAGAACAGCGGAACGCCGAAACGCTGGGTGGAGCCGACGGCGATGTCCGCACCCTGCTCACCCGGAGGAGTGATCAGGGTCAGCGCCAGCAGATCAGCAGCAACGGTGACCAGCGCGCCGCGCTCATTGGCGGCGGAAATGGCATCTGCCTGGTTGAAGACACGGCCCGAGGCGCCGGGCTGCTGGAGCACGATGCCGTTGATGTCGCCCTCGGGCAGGCCCTTGGAGAGGTCGGCGACCTCCACCTCGAAGCCGAGCGCTTCGGCGCGGCCCCTGACGATGGCGATGGTCTGCGGCAGCACGTCGATGTCCAGGACCGTTTTGCCGTCAGCGGCAGGTTTGGCCTTGTTGGCGCGGCGCATCAGCAGGACTGCCTCGGCCACCGCCGTCGCTTCGTCAAGCAGGGACGCGTTGGCAATCGGCAGGCCCACCAGGTCCTGGACCATGGTCTGGAAGTTCAGCAGCGCCTCCAGCCGGCCCTGCGAGATCTCGGGCTGGTACGGGGTGTACGCGGTGTACCAAGCGGGCGCGCAGCTCGGTCAGGACCTCAACCTCGCTGAGGGCGTCCTGCAGGCGGAGGGCCGTCTCCTGGCGGATGACCTGGGGAACGGCGGTATCGACCAGGGAGTCGACGGTGTCGTAGCCCACGGCCTTGAGCATGGCGTCGACGTGGTCCTGGCGCCGGGCACCGATATGGCGGTCGACGAAAGTGGTGGAGGCTGAACTAACCGTCACGGGGGAACTCCAGATACTCAGGCGGCGCAGGGTACGCCACAGCGATTCGGGTCCCTCCCCGCTCTGTATTGGACCTGAGAGTTTCCGCGGCGCCTGCATGGACAGGACCCGCTTGCACCGTCGGTGAGCACAACGGTCCGGCATCCGGTAAAGGGGTGCCTGGACGGCCTGCTGCTTTCCAGAGGTGCCTCGCCGCGGCGGTACAGGGGCCTGCGAGATTCCTGGGGAGGATTTGCTCCTACGGCGCCTGCCGAACGTTGTGGCAGGACTCTCCCGCCGCAGATCAAAGGCTATTCAATTGGATGTGTACGCGGGGCCGTCCGGTGACGACTCCCACAATGCTTAATTCTCCTACGCCACGGCCCCCGGGGCAAATGTCCTGCTAGCGCCGGAGCCGCTCCAGTGCTGCCAGCAATTCGTCGACGTCCGCGGCCGCGCCGCCTTCGGGGACGGGGCCAACGGAGAGCATGGCGTTGAAGTAGAGGCCGTCCCCCATGTACAGCACGGCCTTGGCCAGGGCCGGCCCCACGTCGGCGGCGATTTCGTCGAGCCACTGCCGCTGGATCGCAGCGAATCGGCGGCGGGTTTCTTCATGCGCCACCTCCGCCAGCCTGGTGGCGGCGACGATGGCCCGGTCCAAGGGGGTGTCTCCCCACACCGAGGACCGGATGAAGTAGGCCGCTGCGCCCTCCGGCGCGGCGGCCATGGCATCGGCGTCTTCTCCGGCGAGCGTGTCCAACTGGTCCAGGAGCGCCTGGATCAGGGCTTCCTTGTTCGGAAAGTGGTAGAGGAGCCCGCCCTTGGAGACGCCAGCCTTTCGGGCCACGGCGTCCAGGGTGGCGGCTCGCTCCCCCACCTCAATCAACAGGGTGGCGAAGGCGTCAAGGACGGCTTCGCGGGCGACTGGCTTTCGGGGCATGCCATCCATCATGCCTTCCCGGGATGCCAGGGGCTCAACTCAGCCATCATTCCAAACTGTACCGTCTGGACGGTATAGTTAATTCCATGACCATCTCGACGCACCGTGATGCACCCCGGCTCCAGGGACCCGCCGCGCCACGGGCCCCGTGGCGCGACTGGCTGGCCCTTGCGCTGCTGATGTTTCCCGTACTGCTGGTGGCCGTGGACAACACGGCCCTGACCTTCGCCCTGCCCGCGATCGCCCAGTCCCTGAACCCTTCCGGGGTGCAGCTGCTCTGGATCGTGGATGCCTACCCCCTGGTCTTGGCGGGGCTGCTGGTGTGCATGGGCAGCCTTGGCGACAGGATCGGCCGGCGGCGGCTGCTCCTCACCGGCGGCCTGGGCTTTGCCGCACTCTCGGCCGCCACGGCGTTCGCGCCAACGGCGGAATGGCTGATCGCAGGACGCGCCGCCCTGGGCTTCTTCGGGGCCATGTTGATGCCCTCAACCCTCTCGCTCATCCGCAACATCTTTGCGGAGCCCAACCGCCGCCGGCTGGCGGTGGCCATCTGGGCCGCCGGCTTCTCCGGCGGGGCCGCCCTGGGGCCGATTTTCGGCGGCTGGCTGGTGGAGCACTACTGGTGGGGCGCAGTCTTCCTGGTCGCAGTGCCGCTCATGCTGCCACTGATCGCCCTGGGTCCGGTGCTGATTCCGGAATCGAAGAATCCGGAACCGGGGAAGGTGGATTTTCCCAGCATCGTACTGTCCCTGCTGGTGATGGTGCCGCTGGTGTACGGCATCAAGGAAGTGGCTACGGAAGGAGTGTCCGGCACCGGCCTTGGCGCCATGGCTTTCGGCCTGGCCATGGCAGTCGTTTTTGTCCGGCGACAGCTCCGGCTGCCGCATCCCCTGCTGGACATGTCGCTTTTCCGCAACCGGGTGTTCAGCATGGCCATCACCGCAAACGTCCTGGCCCTGTTTTCCTTCAACGGTTTCATCCTTTTCCTGGCCCAGCACCTGCAGCTGCTCGAGGGCATGACGCCGTCCGCCGCAGGCGTCGCCATGATCCCGGCCCTTGTTGCCACTGTGGTGGCAGGCCTGGTGGTGGTGCCACTGGTCCGGAAGGTTAGGCCCGGCTTCGTGGTGGGCACGGGCCTGGCGTTCAGCTCCGCGGGGTACAGCCTGGTGACGTTCGGGAACCACGACGGCGGGCCCACACTGCTGCTGGCAGCGTTGCTGATCCTGGCGCTGGGCGTGGGGACGGCTGAAACCATCTCCAACGACCTCATCCTCGGTGCGGCTCCGGCGCACAAGTCAGGTGCAGCGGCCGCCATCTCGGAGACCGGATACGAGGTGGGGGCGCTGCTGGGGACGGCCGTACTTGGCTCCATCCTCACGGCCTCCTACCAGCACAACCTGCACCTCCCGGCAGCTGTGGACGGCACCGCCACGGAAGCGGCCCGCCACAGTGCCGGCGAAACACTGGCCGGCGCCATGGACCTCGCAGCCGGGCTTCCGGCCCCGCTGGCCGATGCCGTCCGCCAGGCCGCGGCCGCCGCCTTCGACTCCGGCGTGCACGTCACCGCGGCGATTGGACTGGTCCTGATGGCCACCGCGGCAGTCTGCGCCGCCGTCGTTCTTCGCAAAGTGCCCAAGGCCGCGTAACAGCACCACGGCACGCGGCAGCGCGTAGGCCTTAACGGCAAAGGCGCCCTGCGCCGGAGATCAGCCTCCGGCGCAGGGCGCCTTATTCATGCCGTGGCGGCAGCCCGCTGCTACTTTTCGTCAGGAGCGGTGACGCTGGCGGTTGGCTTGAGCGTCTCGGCGTTCACCATCCAGGCGAACTGCTCCAGCTTGGCGATGAACTCGTGCAGCAGGTCTGCGCTGGTGGGATCTTCCTCATCCACCTCGTCATGGACCTTGCGCATGGTGCCCACGGCGGCCTCCATGGCTGCAACGATCCGCTCGATGGCGTCCTTGGTGCTGATCAGCCCCTCGGGAAACTCCGCCAGGGCAGTCGACTTCGACACGGTGGAGCTGCGGCCGTCAGGCAGTGCATGGAGGGCCCGCATGCGTTCGGCGGTGTCATCGGCGAATTGGCGCGCGGCATCAACGATTTCATCCAGCTGCAGATGGAGGTCCCGGAAGTTGGTGCCCACAATGTTCCAGTGCGCCTGCTTGCCCTGGATGTGCAGCTCGATCAGGTCGGCGAGTACGGCCTGCAGATTGTTGGTCAGGGTCGGTGAAGCTTTCATGGGAGTCCTCCTCGATTGGTCCAGTAACTTCGAAACTATCAGCGCCCGGGCCACCCGGCATGGGCCTGGGCGGATATTTCTCAGTGAGCTTACTAATTTTGCCGCACAGTCATAAACGAACGTGATTCATATCCCCTCTTGCGCGACCGCCGTCACACCCCCATACTAAATGAACGCCATTCATATAGTGACCCCGGTCATAAGCTTTCAGAAAGCGGTGCCATGACAGAAGCACTCCGCACCAGCTCCACCGCCGCGCGGGGCGAGCAATTGCCCGGCAGCGGCGACATTACCGCCAAGGGACTAAAGGGCGGGCAGCTGGGGCTCCTCGCCGTCGTCGTCCTGGGAATTTCCACGATCGCCCCCGCCTACACCCTGACCAGCGCACTGGGCCCCACCGTCAATGAAGCCGGACTCCAGCTGCCCGTGATTTTCCTGATCGGCTTCATCCCCATGATCCTGGTCTCGCTGGCCTACCGGGAACTCAACGCCGATTCACCGGACAGCGGCACGACCTTCACCTGGGTCAGCAAAGCGTTCGGCCCCTGGGTCGGCTGGATGGGCGGTTGGGGCCTCCTGGCGGCCAACATCATCGTGCTGTCCAACCTCGCCGGCGTGGCCGTCGACTTCTTCTACCTCTTCCTGTCCCAGCTCACCGGTTCACCGGAACTGGCGGAACTGGCCGATAACAAGGCCCTGAACGTCCTGACCTGCCTGGTGTTCGTCGCCCTGGCTGTCTGGGTCAGCTACCGCGGCCTGCACACCACCAAAGTGGTGCAGTACGGCCTGGTGGGATTCCAGCTGCTGGTGCTCGGCCTGTTCGTCGGCATGGCCTTCGCCAACTGGTCCACCTCGGAGACCGCCATCCCCTTCAGCTGGGAGTGGTTCGACCTCACCAGGATCGAGACCTTCGGCCAGGTGGCCGCAGGAATTTCACTGTCCATCTTCGTCTACTGGGGCTGGGACGTCTGCCTCACAGTGAACGAGGAGACAGCCAACGGCAAGAAGACGGCCGGCGTGGCGGGCACCCTGACGGCCGTCATTGTCCTGGCCATCTACCTGCTGGTGAGCATCGCCACCATGATGTTCGCCGGCGTCGGCGATACCGGCAACGGGCTGAACAACGCGGAGAACCACGAGAATATCTTCACAGCGCTGGCCTCCCCCATCATGGGCCCGTTCGCCATCCTGATGTCCCTCGCAGTGCTCTCCAGCTCGGCCGCGTCCCTGCAGTCCACGTTCATGTCCCCGTCCCGCAGCCTCCTGGCGATGGCCCACTATGGGGCCCTGCCTGAACCCTTCAGCCGCGTCAGCCGGAAGTTCGCGACGCCGGGCTTCGCCACCATAGCTGCCGGCATCATGTCCGCGGGGTTCTACGCCGTGATGCATGTGGTCAGCGAGAACGTCCTCAATGACACCATCCTGGCCCTGGGCCTGATGATCTGCTTCTACTACGGCCTGACGGCACTCGCCTGCGCCTGGTACTTCCGGCACAGCCTCTTCACCAGCGTCCGCCATTTCGTGTTGCGTCTGCTGTGCCCGGTGCTGGGCGGCGTGGGCCTGTTCGTCGTGTTCTTCCAGACCGCCGTGGACAGCCTGGCGCCCGAGTTCGGCAGCGGTTCCGAAATCTTCGGCGTGGGACTGGTGTTCATCCTAGGCGTCGGCATCCTGGCGCTCGGCGCGGTATTCATGCTGATCATGGCCCGGGTACGCCCCGGTTTCTTCCGTGGCGAAACGCTGCGGAAAGACACCCCGGCCCTGGTGGTCCCGGAGTAAAGACGCCCGCACAGGAAAGGAAAGGTGCCGTTCCCGCCAACGCGGGGGCGGCACCTTTCCTGTTTGACGACGGCGGCTGTCACCAGAAGTGCGCCACATCCACCACCAGCCGGGATCCTGAACCCGGCCCGTCCAGCGTGAAGACACGGAACGGAAGACGGGCGCGGACGCCCACGCCGAGAGTGCTCTGGCCCTCAAAGCTTCCTGCCCAGACCACCTGGCGGAAGGTCTGGTAACCGGAGACGTTGGCGAGCTCAACCTGGTCGGCGGACTTGTACGTGGCGTCGCCGTTCCCGTCATAGGCAGGTGCCCGGACAACCACCTGCAGGCGGGCGCCACCCCGGACCTCGACCGGTTTGCCGGAACCGTCCTGAGTGATTTGCCCAACGTAGCGGACGGAGTAGCCGGGGGCCGGGCCGCTGCCCAGGTCAACCACCAGCCGGTCGAAGCAATAGTGCTGTCCGGTGCGGACATTGGTGACGGGCGCGCCGCTCATGGAGTCGTCCGTCTTCATTAGCGAGCCCCATGTGAGCCCGCAATACGAGGTGGTTGCCGAGGCGGGCCCCGGAACCAGCAATCCCAGTCCCACGGCCACAAGGATGGCCGTGAACCAGATGGAGAGTTTTTTCATTGTGGTGCCACCCAAGGAAGGAGCGATTGGATAGCTCCAGATTAGGACGGCGGGAACGGTGAAACGAGGCCTGTGGCCGCTTCGGGGCGGAACCGTTAGCCTGCCGTCCGCAGCATTAAGGCTGCATAAAACAGGGGCCGTTTCCGGGGCCTTCTTAACCCGTTCGGCACCGTTCCTGCACCTGCCCGTTACCACCCATAACGGTTGCCCGGGAGATACAGGAAAGCGCCGGCCACCCCAGTGGGGTGGCCGGCGCTGAAACCTGGTGGAAGCTCAGCCTTCGCAGTCGCGGCAGTACTTGAGGCCGTTCTTTTCGAGGGCAACCTGCGACCGGTGGCGGACCAGGAAGCACGAGGAGCACGTGAATTCGTCGGACTGCTCCGGAACGACAACAACTGTCAGTTCCTCGTTGGAGAGGTCGGCGCCGGGCAGGTCAATGCCTTCAGCGGTGTCGTTCTCTTCGAGATCGATGACGGCGGTCTGCGCGTTGCCGCCGCGGGACGCCTGGAGTGCCTCAAGCGAGTCAGCGGGAGACTCTTCTTCCTGCTTGCGTGGAGCATCGTAATCGGTAGCCATAGCGTGTTCACTTTCGTTGCTGCACAGCGCCATTTCAGGCACCTCAGTGCAGCAGTTTAGGGCATGACCCCGTTACAGGCGCAATAGTGTGCTCAACCAGCCAGTCAGCCTACGCCGGCGGTCGATTCGTCGTGCCGTGCGCGGGCATGGTCGGCCCCCACTGCCACGCCGCTCAGGGCCGGAAGCCAGCCCCAGCGGGATGCCTCAGCCATGGCGTCAGCGGCCTGTTCCGGGGATGTGAAGGCGAAGGCGGTGAACCACTGGCGGAACCTGCCGGGAATGTTCTCTGTCATTCCTGAAACTTAGGCGCCGGATGTTGTGTGCGCGTTTCCCCGGTATCTCTGCCTGGTTAAATCCGGAACTGCCCAGGGCTGAGGGCGCGCCCTCAGCCGGGTGGCGCCGTACTGCTGCGCAGGACAAGTTCCGGTTCCACCACCAGCGTCCGGGGACCCGGCGTGCCGCCGAGCTCCGCGAGCATCATGTCCATGCACCGCCGGCCGAGTTCTTCAAAGTCCTGCCGGACCACCGTCAGCGGCGGACAAAAGTAGCCCGCCTCAGGCTGGTCGTCAAAGCCCACCACGGATACGTCCTGCGGTACCCTGATGCCCGCCTCGTTCAGCGCCCGCAGGACCCCGAGGGCCATCTGGTCGTTGCCCACAAAGAGCGCCGTGGCACGGGGGTTGGCCGCCAGTTGCCGGCCAATTCCGTAGCCGCTGCCCGCGCTCCAGTCACCCTCGATAACCAGGTCCGCGGCGAGTCCGGCGGCTTCAAGGGCGGCACGCCAACCGTCGGCGCGGGCCACGGCGTCTATCCAGTCCTGCGGCCCCGCGATGTGCCCGATCCGCACATGCCCCTGCCCAATGAGGTGTTCCACCGCCAGTTCGGCGCCGCGGCGCTGGTCCACCTTGACCCCGCCAACTGTGTCATTTCCGTTGGACCCAACGGCCACGACCGGCACTCCGATGGGCAGTTCTGCCAGTGCGGCCAATGTCTCCAGGTGCGGAACAATCACCACGATTCCGTCCACGGACTGGTCCAGGAAGTGCCGGACGGCGTCCAGGATCGCGTCCCGGCTGACCTCCCGCAGCGCAGCCACACTGACGAAATATCCTGCGTCCCGGGCCGCGCGCTCCACCCCCAACATGGTGTTGGCAGGGCCGTACTGCGAGAGCTCACTGCCCAAGACACCGATGGTCTGTGAACGCCGGGTGACCAGGCTCCGTGCGGCGGTGTTGCGGCGGTAGCCGAGTGTGGCGATCGCCGCTTCCACCTTTCCACGGGTCCCGGGGCTGACGCTCGGATGGTTGTTGACCACCCGTGACACGGTTTGGTGCGAGACCCCGGCGAGTTCCGCCACGTCCTCGAGCCTGGGCAGCCGGCGTGGCCTGCTGTCCGTCACGGGGTCCGTGTCCGCTGCAGCCACCGGGGCCGGCACCTCAGCCGTGCCATCGGATCAGATCCCGCCCGCAAGTTTGTAGTAGGCGGCGTTCCAGTTCAGGTCCTTCTTGAACTGGCGGATGGTGGTGCCTTCGTCGATGGTGAGCAGTTCGGTTTTCGCAATCTCGGCGAAGTCCTCGAACACGTCCATACCCACCTGGGTTGAAAGCACCGTGTGGTGCGCGGCGCCTGCGGTAAGCCAGGCGGCGGCGGACGTGGCGAAGTCCGGCTTGGGCTCCCACAGGGCGCGGGCCACGGGCAGGTTGGGCAGCGGCTGGTCCAGCGGGACGACGTCCACGGCGTTGGCCACCAGGCGGAAGCGGTCCCGCATGTCGGACAGGGCGACGACGACGCCCGGGGAGGCATCGGCGTCGAACACCAGCCGCACGGGGTCTTCCTTGCCGCCGATGCCGAGCGGGTGGATTTCCAGCCGCGGCTTCGCGGCCGTCAGGGAGGGGCAGACCTCGAGCATGTGGGCGCCGAGGATCTTCTCCGCCCCGGGTTCCAGGTGGTAGGTGTAGTCCTCCATCAGGGACGCGCCCCCGGGCAGGCCGGCACCCATGACCTTCGCGGCACGGACCAGGATGGCGGTCTTCCAGTCACCCTCGGCACCGAAGCCGTACCCGGCGGCCATCAGCCGCTGCACGGCCAGGCCGGGAAGCTGGCGGAGGGCGCCAAGGTCCTCGAACGAGGTGGTGAACGCGGCCGACCCGTTGGCCTCGAGGAAGCTGCGCAGCCCGAGTTCGATCCGGGCGCCGTACCGCAGCGAGTCGTGCCGGGCCGCGCCCGTGCGGAGCTCCGGCACCACCTCGTAGAGGTCCTCATATTCGGCCACCAGGGCGTCGACGTCGGACTCCGGAGCGCCGTGCACGGCGTCCGCCAGCTCGTTCACGGACCAGGTGTTGACGGCGACGCCGAAGCGCAGCTCCGCCTCCGTCTTGTCGCCTTCGGTGACGGCAACGTTCCGCATGTTGTCGCCGAAGCGGGTCAGCTTCAATGTCCGGACCGCGGCCCAGCCCGCGGCGGCACGCTGCCACGAACCCACCTGCCGCGCCACCTCGGGGTTGGAGACGTGCCCGACGACGGTCTTCCGGGCGATGCCCAGGCGGGACTGGATGTACCCGAACTCGCGGTCGCCGTGCGCGGCCTGGTTCAGGTTCATGAAGTCAAAGTCGATGTCCGCCCACGGCAGGTCACGGTTGGCCTGGGTGTGCAGGTGCAACAACGGCTTCCGCAACAGGTCCAGGCCCTGGATCCACATCTTGGCCGGGCTGAAAGTGTGCATCCAGGCGGTGACGCCGATGACGGAATCATCCGAGTTGGCCTCAAGGGCGGTGCGGCGAATGGCGTCGGAATCGGTCAGGACAGGCTTCCAGACGATTTTGACCGGGACGGCGGAGGAGGCGTTGAGCTGGTTGGCGATCTCCTGGGACTGGGCGGCCACCTGCTTGAGGACTTCCTCCCCGTACAGGTGCTGGCTGCCGGTAAGGAACCAGACCTCATAGCCGTCAAGGGAAGTGGATGCTGCTGTACTCATGGGTTCTCCTGGAAAGTTCCTGGTGTCCACAGGCGTTATTGGCCGTAGACGTTCTGGTAGCGGGCGTAGAGGGAGTCGATGTGGCCCTGGTCGATGGGCAGCGGGTCACCGAGCTGCCGGGCGATGTGCACCGTGCGGGCCACTTCCTCGCACATCACGGCAGCCTTCACCGCAGACTTGGCGTCCTTGCCGATGGTGAACGGGCCGTGGTTCTGCATGAGAACTGCCGGCGAATTGGAATTCTTCAGCGTCTCCACAATGCCGTGGCCGATCGAGTCGTCACCGATCAGGGCGAACGGTCCCACCGGAATGGATCCGCCGAATTCGTCACCCATCATGGTCAACACGCACGGAATGGCCTCACCCCGTGCAGCCCAGGCGGTGGCGTACGTGGAGTGCGTGTGCACCACGCCGCCCACTTCAGGCATGTGCCGGTACACGTAGGCGTGCGCCGCCGTGTCCGACGAGGGCGACAGCGGCGGATTGCCCCAATCGACGGTGCCTCCAGCACCGACATTGGTTCCCCGGACGGGGGTGCCGTGCAGGTCAGTGACGATCATCTGCTCCGGGGTCAGGTCCTGGTAGGAGACGCCGGAGGGCTTGATGACCATAAGGTCCGTTCCGGGCACGCGGGCCGAGACGTTGCCGGCGGTCCAGACCACCAGTTCATAGCGGGTCAGTTCGGCATGCAGCGCGCACACTTCCTGCCGGACCCGGGCAATGGTCTCCAGGATTCCTGCTGCGACGCTCATGCGGACACCTCCGTGGGAGCCTCTGACGCAGCGGCCGACTGCGTGATCCCCGGGGTTGTGCGCCGGATGCCGGAGGGCGTCCCGTCATGAACACCGATGACGGGATGGCCGAGGCCTGGCCCGGGGATGGAAGGGAACAACGAATCTGGCATGTGGTGCCTCCGTCCGGGAGGCAGCGGCCTCATTACCGGGTTCTGTAGGGATCGGGTAGTGCTAAGTGCTGCAGTAAGTGTGAACGCTAACAAAGTAGAAGTCAATGAAGCCGAAAGGTTCTCGAAATTCAAACCCCGGCCTCTTGTTAGCGTTCACAAATGGGTCTATATTGAACCGACACATCAACAATGTGGCCAGGATCGGCAGCACGGGTGCTGCCTGATCCAACAACACTTCG
Organism: Arthrobacter sp. Leaf137; assembly: GCF_001423525.1. Lineage (GTDB taxonomy): Bacteria > Actinomycetota > Actinomycetes > Actinomycetales > Micrococcaceae > Arthrobacter. The sequence goes on from NZ_LMOI01000010.1 coordinate 12,430, forward strand.
TGGCAGTGCTGCCGCGGAAGGAGATTATGGTGAGAATCAAAAAACTGATGGGCGCGGTGGCCCTTGTCCTCGCCCTGACGGTGGGCGCCACCGGTTGCGGCTCCCGCGGCGGAACGAGCGAATCCAGCGGTGCTGCCGCCAACCCCAGTGATTCACTGGTTGGCATCTCGATGCCTACGCAGACCTCCGAACGCTGGATTGCAGATGGCGCCAACGTCGAAAAGTCCCTGAAGGACCTCGGCTACAAGACGGACCTCCAGTTCGCCAATGACGACATCCCCACCCAGGTGTCGCAGATCGAAAACATGCTGACCAAGGGCGCCAAGGCCCTGATCATCGCCGCCATTGACGGCACTACCCTGACCGACGTCCTGGCCAAGGCCAAGGAGCAGAACGTTAAGGTCATCGCTTACGACCGCCTTATCAACGGCACGCCCAACGTGGACTACTACACCACGTTCGACAACTACACCGTTGGTGTCCAGCAGGCTACCTCGCTGCTGACCGGCCTGGGCCTCGTCGATGCCAGCGGCAAGAAGGTGGACGGCAAGGGCCCCTTCAATGTCGAGCTTTTCGCGGGCAGCCCGGACGACAACAACGCCAACTTCTTCTGGACCGGGGCCATGGACACCCTCAAGCCCTACCTGGACGCCGGCACCCTCAAGGTCCCCAGCGGCCAGACCAAGTTTGAGCAGGCGGCGATCCTCCGTTGGCAGGCGCCTGTTGCCCAGAAGCGCATGGAAGACATCATCACCTCCGCCTACAGCTCCGGTACCAAGCTGAACGGCGTGCTGTCCCCGTACGACGGCCTGTCCATCGGCATCATCTCGGCCCTTACCAGCACCGGCGGCTACGCCAAGGGAAGCCTGCCCGTCGTCACCGGCCAGGACGCCGAAAAGGGTTCTGTTAAGTCGATCGTTGCCGGCGAGCAGTACTCCACGATCTTCAAGGACACGCGGCAGCTCGGCGCCCAGGCCGTCAAGATGGTCGACGCCGTCCTCAAGGGCCAGGAGCCGGAAACCAATGACACCAAGACCTACGACAACAAGGTCAAGGTGGTCCCTGCCTTCCTGCTGAAGTCCGTCATCATCACCAAGGACAACTACAAGAAGGAACTGATCGACTCGGGTTACTACACCGACGCTGACGTCAAGTAGTCAGCGCCCGGCAGCTGTGGCCGGACCCGGGGTCCGGCCACAGCTTCCTCCCGCAGCCTTCTGCAGCAGCAGGACGGCCAACCTTTCGACCAGTCAGTGGGAATTGACGATGAACACACCCATTCTTCAAATGCGAGGAATCACCAAGACGTTCCCGGGCGTGAAAGCGCTGCAGGACGTCACCCTGGACGTGAACCGTGGCGAGGTCCACGCCATCTGCGGTGAAAACGGAGCCGGGAAGTCAACGCTCATGAAAGTGTTGTCCGGCGTCTATCCTCACAACACATTCGACGGGGAGATCCTCTTCGAAAACGAACCCTGCAACTTCTCCAGCATCTCGGACAGCGAGAAGCGGGGAATTGTCATCATCCACCAGGAACTGGCCTTGAGCCCGTTCCTGTCCATAGCCGAGAACATCTACCTGGGCAACGAACAGGCCACCAACGGCTGGGTGGACTGGCGCAAGACCAACCTCGAGGCAGCAAGGCTGCTGGCGCGCGTTGGCCTGGATGAAAATCCGGTCACCCCCGTGCAGCACATCAGCGTCGGCAAGCAGCAACTGGTCGAAATCGCCAAGGCCCTCTCCAAGGAAGTGAAGCTGCTGATCCTTGACGAGCCCACCGCCGCTCTTAACGACGAGGATTCCGGCCATCTGCTGGACTTGATCCTCCACTTGAAGGGCCAGGGTGTCACCAGCATCATCATCAGCCACAAACTCAACGAGATCCGGAAAGTGGCTGACGCGGTCACCATCATCCGGGACGGTAAGACCATCGAAACCCTGCGGCTCGATGAAGGCCAGATCACCCAGGAACGGATTATCCGCGGCATGGTGGGCCGTGACCTGGAGAGCCTGTATCCGGAGCGTGAGCCCAACATCGGCGACGAGGTCCTGAGGATCGAGGACTGGTCCGTTCGCCACCCGCAGGATCACAGCCGCATGGTGGTTCGCAACGCAAACCTGCACGTCAGGAAGGGTGAAGTGGTAGGGCTGGCAGGCCTCATGGGCGCCGGCCGCACCGAACTTGCCATGAGCGTCTTCGGCCGGACCTATGGGACCACCGTCTCCGGCAAGGTCTACAAGTACGGCGAGGAAATCAACACCTCCACAGTGTCTGAGGCCATCCGGCACGGCATCGCGTACGCCACCGAGGACCGGAAGCATTACGGCCTGAACCTCATCGAGGACATCAGGCGGAACATCTCCCTGGCTGCATTGCGCAAGCTCGCCAAGCGCGGCTTCGTGGACAAGAACCAGGAGACCGTGGTGGCCAACGGCTACCGCAAGAGCATGAACATCAAGGCGCCCTCCGTGGCCGCCATCACCGGCAAGCTGTCCGGTGGAAACCAGCAGAAGGTAGTGCTGAGCAAATGGATGTTCTCCGACCCCGACGTGCTCATCCTTGATGAACCCACCCGCGGGATAGACGTCGGCGCCAAGTTCGAGATCTACACGATCATTGCCAAGCTCGCAGCCGAAGGAAAAGCAGTCATTGTGATTTCCTCGGAACTTCCCGAACTGCTGGGCATCTGCGACCGCATTTATACCCTCGCAGCCGGCCACATCACCGGTGAAGTGCCCATCGCAGAAGCGACCCAGGAAACCCTGATGCACTACATGACCAAAGAGAAGGAATAGCGAAATGTCCGCCCTACGAGAATCGCTCGGATTCCTCACCAGCCGCCTCCGCCAGGTTGGCATTTTCGTTGCCCTGATCCTGATCGTTCTGCTCTTCCAGGGGCTCACCGGTGGGATCCTGCTGCAACCCCAGAACGTCACCAACCTGGTGGTCCAGAACAGCTACATCCTGATCCTTGCCATCGGCATGGTGATGGTAATCATCGCCGGACACATCGACCTTTCCGTCGGCTCGGTAGCCGGGTTCATCGGCGCCGTCGCGGGCGTCATGATCGTGCACTGGGGCTGGCCGTGGTGGGCCGCCATCCCCGCCTGCCTCCTGGTTGGCGCCTTGGTGGGCGCCTGGCAGGGCTACTGGATCGCCTATGTGGGGATTCCGGCCTTCATCGTCACGCTGGCGGGCATGCTGATTTTCCGGGGGCTGACCCTCATCACCCTGAGGAACCAGCAGATCACCCCCTTTCCCGCGGAGCTGCGGGCCCTCGGCGGAGGCTTCCTTCCGGACATCTCCGGAGGCACCTCCGTGCTGGAATGGCTCACCGTCATCCTGGGCGTCGGCGCCACCGCTGCCCTGCTGATCCAGGCCTTCAAAGAGCGCAGGATCCGCCGGAAGTTCGATCTTGAAAGCGAACCCCTGGTCTGGTTCATCATCAAGACCGCGTTCACTTCGCTGCTCATGCTCATCATCACCTTCCTGCTGGCGTCCTACCGGGGCACGCCGATCGTCCTGGTGGTCCTGGCCGCACTGGTGATCGCCTACACCGCCCTCATGAACAACAGTGTCTTCGGGCGGCACACCTACGCCATTGGCGGGAACCTCCACGCGGCTGAGCTTTCCGGCATTAAGACCAAGGCCGTCACGTTCCGCCTGTTCGTGAACATGGGTGTTCTTGCCGCACTGGCCGGCCTCGTCTTCACTGCCCGCCTCAACTCGGCACAGCCGGCCGGCGGAACCGGCTTCGAACTCGACTCCATCGCCGCAGCATTCATTGGCGGCGCCGCTGTCACCGGCGGCATCGGAACCGTGGCCGGAGCAATGATCGGTGGCCTGATCATGGGCGTCCTCAACAACGGCATGTCCATCCTGGGCCTTGGCACCGACTACCAGCAGCTCATCAAGGGCCTGGTGCTCCTTGTCGCCGTCGGGTTCGACATCTTCAACAAGAACCGCAGCGGTGGCGGCGGCGGGATTGGAAAGCGCTTCAAACTGAAGACCAGTCCGCCGCCCGCGGAGGAGAAGCCCGCTCCGGCTTCCAACGAAACGGTGGAGGCCGGCCGCAAGTAGTACTTTCTGCAACCCGTACGAAACGAAGGCCCCTGCTGCGTGGACCACGTCCAGGCAGCAGGGGCCTTTCCGTGCGGCACCGGTTCACCCCGTCAATTCCTCGGGGGCAGCCAGCTCCGTGGCGGTGTCCGCCGGCGAGCGCTGGCGCCGGCTCATCAGGATGAAGGGTGCGGCCAGCAGTTGCACGGCCCCGCTGACGGCAAGGGAGGCCGGGTAGCCGTAAAGGTCCGCGGCCCGTCCCAGCAATGGCTGTACCACCACTCCACCGCTGGAACCCATGAGGGAGTCGAAGCTGAGCACCGTCGCCCGCTGCTTGGAGGGGATCATGTCATTCAGGTACGCCTGGCGGACCGGGACCCCGGCCGAACCCACCATCCCCCACAACATGAGCAGCACCAGGGCCAGCCAGAACGTGGTGGTAAACAGGAGCGCCACAAGGATCAGTGCGCTGGCCACGTTGCTGGCGATCAGCACCGTGGTCCGCCGGTGGACCAGTTTCCTGACCCGCGGAGCCATCCACCCGCCCACCACGTCGGCACCGGCCACGATGGCGGCGGCAAGGCCGGCCACTGCGTAGGCACGGGGATCCCCGAAGAGCTGCAGGAGGTAGGGCTGCAGGGCGTAGAAGACGTAAATACCCACGCCCTGCGTGAACGGGGCGGCCAGCATGATGTACCGGACGGGCGGATGCCGGAGCCCGCCGTCCACGGAGGCCTTGAGGACGGCGCGGGTGGCGGCGAGCGGGCGGGCCGAACGCTCGGGGGTGAATCCGACGTCATGCATGAGCAGGAAGGCGACAACGAACATGGCCATCAGCACTGCCACCCGCAGCAGGAAGGGAACGCCCAGGTTGGTGGCCTGCGCGATGACGCCGCCGGCAACGGATCCCGCCAGCATGGCGATGCCGGACACCATCTGGCCCCGGCCCAGCACGGTTTCGAGGGTGCCGTCGTAGCCGGAGTACTGCAGGGCATCCACCAGCCAGGCTTCCACCGCGCCGGAGAAGAAGGTGAATCCCAGGCCGAGCAGCACGGAGACCGCGGCCCACCACCAGAAGGGCGCCGAGTACTGCCACAGCAGGTAATAGAGGAAGGTGGAGCCGGCGAGGGTCACGGTTCCCAGGAGGAACGAAGCGCGGCGGCCCCAGCTGTCCGCCACCACCCCGGTGGGGACCTCGAACAGCACCATGCCCGCGGTGAAGAAGGCGTTGGCGGCGAAGGCTTCCAGGTTGCTCAGGCCGGCGTCGAGCAGGAACAGCGTGTTGATCCCCCAGATGAAGGACGCTGCAAGGGTGTTGCCGAGCGTCAGCACCAGGTAGGCGCTCTGGATCTTGCGGGCGGCCGGATTCATCAGGGCCCGGTTCAGGTGGGGCTGAAGCCGGGCGGCACGGGGTCGTGGCGCAGGTAGCTGCGGCTGAAACGGCCCGTACCGGCTGTGAGGGCGCGGAGTTCGACGGCGTAGCGCAGCAGTTCCTGGTCCGGCACCTCGGCGCTGATGTCCGTGAGTCCCCCGCCCGACGACGTCGTGCCGGTCAGCCGGCCCCGGCGGCCCGAGAGGTCGCTCATGACGGGTCCCACGTGCTCGTCCGCAACGGTGATGCTGACTGCTGAGACCGGCTCAAGGAGCTGGATCCGTCCGGCAGCAGCCGCCTCCCGCAGGGCCAGGGCGCCGGCAGCCTGGAAGGCGGCGTCGGACGAATCGACGCTGTGGGCCTTGCCGCCCACCAGCCGCACGCGGACGTCCACCACGGGGAACCCGGCGGATACTCCTTTCTCCATCTGTGTACGGACCCCCTTCTCCACGGAAGGGATGAACGTCCCCGGGATGACCCCGCCCACCGTCTTGTCCACGAATTCGAAGCCGCCGCCCCGGTCCAGCGGCTCCACTTCGATGTCGCACACGGCGTACTGCCCGTGCCCCCCGGATTGTTTGACGTGGCGTCCGTGCCCGGTGGCCGGGCCCGCGAAGGTTTCCCGCAGCGGTGTCACCACGTCCACGGCGTGCAGCTTCACGCCCTGCTCACGGAGCCTGTCCATCACGACGTCGGCATGCGCCTCCCCCATGCACCACAAGACCAGCTGGTGCGTTTCAGAGTTCCGTTCCACGCGCATGGTTGGGTCGCCGGCGGCGATTTTCCCCAGGCTCCGGGCCAGGGCATCCTCGTCGCTGCGGGAATCGGCTTCCACGGCCACGGGAAGGAGCGGTTCGGGCATCTCCCACGTGGCGAGCATGAGCGGATCCTCCCGGGACGAGATGGTGTCACCGGTTTCGGCGCTTCCCAGCTTGGCCAGGGCGCACAGGTCCCCCGCCACGCAGTAGGGCACAGGCCGCAGGGTGGCTCCCAACGGCGAGTACAGGTGCGTGACGCGTTCGTCGGTGTCGTGGTCCTGGTGCCCCCGGTCCGCCAGGCCGTGCCCGCCAACGTGCACCGGCGAGTCCTCGCGCAGGGTTCCCGAGAACACGCGGACCAGGCAGATCCGGCCCAGGAAGGGATCGTTGGAGGTTCTCACCACTTCCGCGGCCAACGGCCCCGACGGGTCGCAGCCCAGGGACCGGCCGTGCCGGCCCTCCAGGCCCGTCGCCTCCGGAACGCCCGCCTCCGTGGGCGGTGGGAACGCGCGCACCAGCATGTCCAGCAGTTCTGATGTTCCCAGGCCGGTGACCGCGGACGTGGGGATAACCGGATGGAACGAACCACGGGCTACGGCGGTCTCCAGGTCTTCGATCAGGACGCCGGTATCGATTTCCTCGCCGGACAGATAGCGCTCCATCAGGGTTTCGTCTTCGCTTTCGGCGATGATCCCCTCGATGAGCTCTCCGCGGGCCCCGGCCGCAGCCGCCGCGTCGTTGGCTGCGGCGTCCCGGGTGGCAGGGCTTTCCCCCGGGGTGTAATCCGTGACCGTTCCGGACAGCAGTCCCAGCAATCCGGTGCGTCCGCCGCCGGAGCCGACCGGGACGTAGAGCGGGAGGACGCCGTCGCCGAACACCTTCCGGCACTCCGCGAGGACGCCGTCGTAATCCGCCCTCGGGTGGTCCAGCCGGGTGATCACCACTGCGCGCGGGAGCCGCCGGTGCGCGCACTCCGCCCACAACGCGGTGGTGGTGGCATCAATTCCGTCGACTGCGGAAACAACAAAAAGGGCGGCGTCCGCTGCGCGGAGGCCGGCCCGCATTTCCCCGATGAAGTCGGGATAACCGGGTGTGTCCAGCAGGTTAACCTTGGTTTCGTCCAGCATGAGGGGCACCAGGGAAAGAGTGACGGACCGTTGCTGATGGATCGCAGCGGGATCGGAATCGCCTACAGTGGTCCCCTCAGCTATGGATCCTTTGCGGGTGATCATTCCGTTGGCAGCCAGAAGTGCTTCAATCAGCAGGGTCTTGCCGGCTCCGGAGTGTCCGATCAGCGCGATGTTCCGCATGCTGGCCGGTTCCAATGCCGCGATGCGGGAGGCAGAATCGGCCCGGCGTGGTTCGGCCCCATTCCGGCCACTTGCAGCCCTGGCCGTGTCTTTGGCACTCTTCACCGACATGGGAACCTCCTGGCATCTTTGCCGTGCAACCCGTCCTAGCGTGTCCTCAAATTCGACACCCTGGGAGGCGTTAGGGCAAGGGCCAGGACGGCGCCACGGCCAGGGACGCCGTCCGCTTTCCCTCGCATGCCGGAGGGACTAGGACCTGGCCTTGCGCGTGGCGGCGTCGTTGGCTTTCTGCACCGCCTGGACAAGCTGATTCTTGTCCATCCTGGAGCGGCCCTTGACGTCCAGTTTCCGGGCCAGTTCGTAGAGATGTTCCTTCGAGGCATTGGCGTCCACGCCTCCCGCCGTGGGCGTGGATGAACCGGGGCCCTTCTCTTCCGCCCGCTTGTCCGACGGCCCCTTTTTGTCCTTGGCTTCCCAGTGGTCGCCCACCTTCTCGTAGCTGTGCTTCAGGGATGCGTAGGCGGTCCGCGCCGCCCGGCGTTCGTCGTCGTAGGACTCGATGGCGGAGTCGTACGTCTTGGCGAAGGTGTCCTGGGCCTTTTGGTCGGAACGCTGCAGGGTCGAGGGAAGTTCGTCCTTGCGGGCATGGTCGTTCTTGCCGGTCTTGGGCATGGCAGCCATCCTCCATTCATCAGCAGGCTGATCATTCGGATGGCACCAGCTTAACCCTGGAACGGCGGCGCGGGGAATGACGAAACGGACGGGTACCGGCATCCCGGGCATGAGTGGAGCCCCCTGTCGGATTCGAACCGACGACCCCCGCTTTACAAGAGCGGTGCTCTGGCCAACTGAGCTAAGGAGGCGTGCCCATACGGGCGGCGCCTGACGGCGCCAGATAAGCGTAGCCCAAGTGCTGCCGGTGGTAAAAACGGCAGGCTCGCGGGTTGGGGACCTTGGCCCACGGCCGGGAAGGAAGCCGGACTCCGGCCCTTAACGCAGTCAGCCCGCTCCCGGAAGTTCCGGAAACGGGCCGCCTGGAGGCTAAAGGGGTCTTAGCCCTTCGCTGCAATGGCCGCCTGGATCTCGGCGTTGAGGTCGGAGCTGCCGTCCCACTGCTTGCCATCCACGAAGATGGTGGGCGTACCGGTAATACCGATGTTGGATGCGAGCTGGGTGGAGTACTTGACGTACGGGCGGAACGTTTTATCGTCAACGCAGCTGTTGATGTCTGCACCGATATCGCCGGCCAATGACTTGAGCTTGTCATCGGAGAGGCCGGCGCTGCCTTCAGCGGGCTGGTTGGCGAAGAGCGTGTCGACATATTCGGCGTACTTCTCCGGCGCCTTGTCTGCTACACACGCTGCCGCGTTGGCTGCGCGGGACGAGTAGTTGGTGCTTGACTGGCGGTCAAGGAAGCCCAGCGGCCGGTATTCCAGGCTGATCTTTCCTTCGTTGCGCAGGCCGGTGAGGGCCTCGTTGTAGGTGCTCTCGAACCGCTTGCAGACCGGGCAGATGAAGTCGATGTACGCCACAACCTTCACGGGCTGGCCGGCCTCGGCTTCCGCGCCCGGGGCAACAACGGGGTTCGGCTGCGTGTCCGGCTTGGCCGGCACCTTGGCCATGTCCACCGTCGCGGAGTCCGTTGATTTCACACCGGTGTTGGCGACCAGCGTCACGCCGCCGTTGGCGTTACCATTCGCGGGGACGGGCCCCTGGTCCGCGATGGGGGTGTTCTGCTTGATGCTGGTGGTGACCACCAGCCCCACGACCACCAGGATGGCGACGACAGCCGCCACAATGCCCCAGCCGATCAGAAGCTTGTTGCGCTTGTCCTTCTTCAGCTGGGCCTCACGGATCTGGCGCGCTTTTTCCCGCGCCTCCGCGGTTCGCTCAGCTTTCGACTTACGTACTTCGTTTCCGGGGCTCATGTGTTCCTTGGGTCGGTCGACGTGGAGGGACCACTTCGTGGCACTTCCACCATTTTAGGGGAGAAACCTGAGAGCTTGCTTCTTCAACTATCCACCCGGGTTGACCAACGGACGAATAGCACGGATGATTCCGCACGGCTAGGGTGGCTTAGAGGCACAAGCAACCCCAGGGGGCCGCAATGCAAACACCCGTCCAGGAAAAACCCGCCACAGCAAAGCCGTCAGGAAAGGCCGCATCCGGCCACGGCCAGGCCACGAAGTACGACTTCATGGTGGTCTCCAACAGGCTGCCGGTCGACCGGGTCGCCCCCGGCGACAGCGGGGACGACGGGTCCGGCTGGCGCCGCTCCCCGGGCGGCCTGGTGACCGCACTTGCTCCGATGATGACCAAGACCGACGGCGCCTGGGTGGGCTGGCACGGCGCTCCCGACGAGACGGTAAAGCCGTTCAGCCACGGCGGCATGGACCTGGTTCCGGTCCAGCTCAGCACAGACGACGTCGAGCTGTACTACGAAGGCTTCTCGAACGCGACGCTGTGGCCGCTGTACCACGACGTCATCGCACCGCCCGAGTTCCACCGCACCTGGTGGGATTCCTACCGCAAGGTCAACCAAAGGTTCGCGGACGCCGTCGTGCACCATGCGGACCACGGCGCCACCGTCTGGGTCCAGGACTACCAGTTGCAGCTTGTTCCGCGCATGCTCCGCCAGGCACGGCCGGACCTCCGCATCGGGTTCTTCAACCACATCCCGTTTCCCCCGCCGGAGATCTTCGCCCAGCTGCCCTGGCGGCACGCCATCATCGACGGACTGCTTGGCGCCGACCTGGTGGGCTTCCAGCGGGTCAGCGACGCCGGCAACTTCATGCGCTCGGCCCGGCGCTTCCTTGGCGCCAGCGTCAAGCAGCAACAGGTGCACGTCAAGGGCCACGACGGCCAGATCACCCATATCGCCCGTGCGCAGGCGTTTCCCATCTCCATCGACGTTAAGCAGATCACCGAACTTGCGGCCAGGCCGGACATCATCGAGCGGGCCCGGCAGATCCGCCAGGACCTGGGCAACCCGAAAACCATCCTCCTGGGCGTGGACCGGCTGGATTACACCAAGGGCATCCGGCACCGGCTGAAGGCCTTCGAGGAACTCCTGGCGGACGGCCGGCTGTCCGTGGGAGATGCGACGCTGATCCAGGTGGCCTCCCCCAGCCGGGAAAGGGTTGAACAGTACCGCCTGCTCCGCGAGGAAGTGGAAGGCACCGTGGGCCACATCAACGGCACCTACGACACCATCCAGAACACCGCCGTCCGCTACCTGCACCACAGCTACCCGGTGGAGGAAATGGTGGCCCTGTACCTGGCGGCAGACGTCATGCTGGTCACGGCCCTCAGGGACGGCATGAACCTGGTGGCCAAGGAGTACGTCACCGCGCGCAACAATAACGACGGCGCCCTGGTCCTCAGCGAATTCGCCGGCGCGGCTGACCAGCTCAAGCAGGCCCTGCTGATCAACCCGCACGACATCGCCGGCCTGAAGAACACCATCATGAATGCCGTTGAGATGGCTCCGCGCGAAGCCGGGCGCCGCATGCGGTCCATGCGCAAGCAGATCCTGGAACACGACGTGGATCTTTGGTCCGCCGACTTCCTGCGGGCGCTGAACGAGAAGGTGGTCCGCGATGACTCCTGAACCAGGTATGGCAGCGCCGCTCGCCCTGACACCGGAACTGAGGGAAGCCGTCCGGACCATCGCCAGCACTGACCAGTTGCTGGTGGCGATGGACTTCGATGGCACCATGGCACCGATCGTTCCGCATGCGGACGATGCCCGGCCGCTCCCTCGCGCGGCCGCCGCCTTTGCCGGGCTGGCGGCGCTTCCACGCACGACGACGGCACTGATCTCAGGACGCGCCCTCGCCTCGCTGCGCGGCGTGGCCTCGCCGCCGGCCGAGTCGCTGCTCATCGGCAGCCACGGCGCGGAAGCCTGGCTGGGCCCGGGGTCGGCAGGGCTCGAGCTGGACGAAGACCAGCGGACGCTGCTGGCCGAGGTCAGGGGCGTCCTCGCCGAGATCGCCGGGGAAGCCCCTGGAACAATGCTCGAGGACAAGCCGGCAGGCGTGGTGCTGCACACACGGCAGGCTGCGGACGATGTCGCCGAGGACGCCGTCGCCGCCGCGCGCTCACTGCTGGAGGACCGCAAGGGCGTGTTCCTGAAGAACGGCAAGCGGGTTCTGGAAACCTCCGTGGTGCACGCCTCCAAGGGCGAGGCAGTCGCGTTCCTTCGCCAGGCAGCGGGAGCTACCGCCGTGCTGTTCGCGGGGGATGACACCACCGACGAAGATGCTTTCGCCCGCCTTGTGCCGGGGGATATCGGGGTCAAGGTAGGCCTGGACTTCACCCAGGCGCAGTACCGGGTGGAAGCTCCGGTCCACGTGGCAGAGCTGCTTGAAGCGCTGCTTGCGGCGCGGAGCTCTGCCGTGGGCGGACGGGACGGGACGCCTGCCGGCTAAACGGCCCCGCAACGCCCCCGGTGTGACGTTCGTAACATTTGCGATAAAAAGCGAAGGTTCTGCCATACTCTTTCTTGTGATGTGGCGCACAAGAACCGTGCGGCGTCACTCGATGCGCTCCGGCCCTGCCGGAACGCATATGCAACACAAAACTGAACAAACATGAACCATTCACAACGGATCGTCCGGCACGTACCTGCCGGTGAAGGGATTGATAACTGTGGCTACAGTTACTTTTGATAACGCTACGCGTCTGTACCCGGGCACAGATAAGCCCGCCGTCGATAAGCTCAACATCGACATCGCCGATGGCGAATTCCTGGTCCTCGTTGGACCCTCCGGTTGCGGTAAGTCCACCTCCCTGCGCATGCTCGCAGGCCTCGAGGACGTCAACGCAGGCCGCATCCTGATCGGTGACCGCGACGTCACCGACGTCCCCCCGAAGGACCGCGACATCGCAATGGTCTTCCAGAACTACGCCCTGTACCCGCACATGACTGTGGCGGACAACATGGGCTTCGCACTGAAGATCGCCGGCATCTCCAAGGAGGAGCGCGCAGAGCGTGTCCGCGAAGCCGCCAAGCTCCTTGACCTCGAGCAGTACCTGGACCGCAAGCCGAAGGCACTTTCCGGCGGCCAGCGCCAGCGTGTTGCCATGGGCCGCGCCATCGTGCGTAACCCGCAGGTCTTCCTCATGGATGAGCCGCTGTCCAACCTTGACGCCAAGCTCCGCGTCCAGACCCGCACGCAGATCGCCTCCCTGACCCGACGCCTGGGCGTTACCACGGTTTACGTGACCCACGACCAGGTCGAGGCCATGACCATGGGTGACCGCGTTGCAGTCCTCAAGGACGGCCTGCTGCAGCAGGTGGACACCCCGCGCAACCTGTACGACCGCCCGAAGAACGTCTTCGTTGCCGGCTTCATTGGCTCCCCCGCCATGAACCTGCTGGAACTTCCCGTGGTCGACGGCGGCGTACAGTTCGGTGGCACCGTCTACCCCGTGCCGCGCGACGTCCTCGAGGAAGCACACGGCTCCACGGTCACCGTCGGAAGCCGCCCTGAGGACCTGGAGAACGCTCCCCACGGTGAGGGCCTTAAGGTCGAGGTCGATGTCGTCGAAGAGCTCGGTGCCGACGCCTACGTCTACGGCCACACCACCCTCGACGGCAAGGACCACGACATCGTGGCACGCGTCGACGGCCGCCGTCCTCCGATGAAGGGCGAATCCATCTACGTCCGTCCGCAGTCGGGCCACGTGCACCTGTTCGACACCAAGACCGGCCTGCGCCTGGGCGACTAGTCCCCACCGGCGCCGTGTGCCCACCACCGGCGCCCTAACTAACAGACGGCGGCCCGCACCACTTCGCAATGGTGCGGGCCGCCGTCGGCCGTTAACCGTCCCGCGGAAGAATTAGCCGGGCACGCCCTTGTACGGAAGAATTGAGTCCATGACCGAGGAACACAGCGCCCAGTGGCACGACGAACCCACCGACTACGGGCAGATCGGAAAACTGCCGCGGTTCACCGCCGCCAGCGCCGATGACAACAAGGCCGCCTCGGTCTCAAGCTCGCTGAACATTACCGCGGCGGCCGCCGATCCCGAACTGCTGGACCTGCCGTGGCACATCGCACTGGAGGACTGGCCGGCAGAGAACCTTGCCGCCCTCCCCCGCGGCATTTCCCGCCACATCGTGCGCTTTGCACACCTGGGCGGATCGGTGATTGCCATCAAGGAAACCTCCGAGCACGTTGCGCGCCACGAGTACCACATGCTGCGGAAGCTGGCCCGGCTGGATGTGCCCTGCGTTGAGCCCGTTGCGGTCATCACTGGCCGGACCACCCTGGACGGTCGTCCGCTTAACCCTGTGCTGGTCACCCGGCACCTGAAGTTTTCAATGCCGTACCGTGCACTGTTCTCACAGATGCTGCGCAAGGACACGCTGACGCGCCTCATTGATGCCCAGGCGCTGCTGCTGGTCAGGCTGCACCTCATCGGCTTCTACTGGGGCGACGTTTCCCTGTCCAACACCCTGTTCCGGCGCGATGCGGGAGCCTTTGCCGCCTACCTGGTCGACGCCGAGACCGGCGAACTGTACCCGGACCTGTCCCTCGGGCAGCGGGAATACGATCTCGAAATTGCCCGGGTCAACATCGCCGGCGAACTCATGGACCTGCTGGACGGCGGCCTGATCGAGGAGAAGGTGGACCCCGTGGCCACCAGCGAACTGATCATGGACAGTTACCGGCGGTTGTGGGCAGAGCTGACCGAAAAGGAATCCTTCGAACTCGGGGAACGCTGGCGGGTGGGCGCGCGCATCCGCAGGCTCAACGAACTCGGCTTCGACGTCGAAGAATATGCCATCAAGACCACGCAGAACGGTTCCACCATCCAGCTGCAGCCCAAGGTGGTGGACGCGGGGCACCATCAGCGCAGGCTCCTGCGGCTGACCGGCCTGGATGCCCAGGAAAACCAGGCCCGCCGCCTCCTGAACGACATGGATTCGTTCCGGGCGGACAACAACCCGGAGATGGATGAGGAGTACAGCGCACACCTCTGGGTGAGCCAGATCTTCGAACCGATCGTCCGGTCCATCCCGCGCGACCTGTCCGGGAAGCTGGAACCGGCAGAAGCCGTGCATGAAGTACTGGAGCACCGCTGGTACATGTCAGAGAAGCAGGAACGCCATATCCCCCTGGCCGAGGCCGTCCAGTCGTACATCGACTCGATCCTCCGGCACCGCCGTGACGAGGCAGCCATCATGCTGAACCCGGACACCGAGCTCCTGAAGATCCTTGAGGTGGAAACCGAAGAATCCCGTTACGGCAGCGACGAGACCGCTGACGAGTACCCGGATTCGGACGACTAGCCCTAGATTGCCTTCCCGGGGTTCAGGATCCCGGCCGGGTCGAAGAGGTCCTTGATCCGGCGCTGAAGCTCCCGGACAGGTTCCGGCTGTTCCTGGCCGAGCCACCGCAGTTTGTACTGGCCCACCCCGTGCTCGCCGGTGATGGTGCCGCCCATGGAAAGTGCCACGGTGATGGAGTCATCCAGGGCGCGCTGGAGCCGTTCCATGGCCGCCGGGTCAACGCCGGTACCTTGGCGGTCGATCCAGAAGGTGGGGTGGAGGTTGCCGTCCCCGGCGTGGGCCACCACCTTCAGCTTGACCTGATGTTCGGCTGCCATGGCCTCCAGCGCGGCAACATAATCGACCAGGCGCGAGCGGGGTACGGCCACGTCCTCGCCCACCCGGTACTCATCATCAACTTCGGCGCCCCGGCTGTGCCGGCGCAGCTCCACCAGCCGCTCCGCCTCGGCGCTGGCTTCCGTCGTGACAGTGGCTCCGCCGGCACGGAGCACGCCGCGCACCACCTCCGCTTCCGCGGCGGCACCAAAGCCATCAGTCTGCACCAGGAGGAGCGAGCGTCCCCTGGCAGTAAGGTCGGAGCCGTGCAGCTCGTCCAGCTGCGCCAGCGTCCCGCCGTCAAGCAGTTCCATGATGGCCGGCTGGACCCTGGCCCTGCCCACCGCCAGGACGCCCGCAGCGGCTGCGCGGAAGCCGGGGTAGAACGCGGCGATGGTGTGAACGTCGCGGGGAAGGTATTTCAACCGTACGGTGATGCCTACAACGATGCCCAGGGTGCCTTCGGAACCGACGAACAGCCCGGTGAGGTCATAGCCCGCAACACCCTTGAAGGTCTGGTGGCCCGTGTGGATCAGGGATCCGTCAGCGAGCACCACATCCAGGGCGAGGACCGAGTCCCTGGTGACCCCGTACTTGGCGCAGCGCAGGCCACCCGCATTGGTGGCTACGTTTCCGCCTATGGTTGAACTGCGGAAACTGGCGGGATCGGGGGCGTACATGAGTCCGTGCAGGGCGACGGCGTCATTTAGGTCTGCGTTCACCACCCCGGGTTCCACGACGGCCGTCTCATCGTCGGGATTGACGGACAGGATGCGGTCCATGCGTTCGAGGGAGAGGACAACGCTGTTCCGGGTGGCATGGGCACCTCCGGAGACTCCGGTCCCGGCACCACGCGGCACCACCGTAATGCCAGCAGCGGCACAGGCTCGCATCACCGACTGTACTTCGGCCACAGACTCGGGGAACACCACCGCCAGCGGCAGTTGGAAGTCGGTAACCGGTGCCTGGTCCACTGCGTACCGGTGGAGATCCGCGTCGGCCGTGACAACTTGCCCGGCTCCGACGCTTTCCGTCAGTGCGTCCAGTACGTTTACCATCAAACCTCCAGCTGTCGCCGCCTATTGCTTCTCCAGTCTAGGGGCGCTGCAACACGCGGTTATTCCGCTCCCATGAAGCGGGCAAAGCGCGCGAGGATGCCGGGCCAGTCAGAGGCGTACTGGGCACGGGCGCCGGCAGGATCCTCGGCGCCCTCCCACCCGTCGTGGAGAACGCGTACCTCGGTGCCCGCATCAACCGGCTGGAACACCACGCGGAGTTCCGTGGACCAGAGTGCCGTCGTACCCGGGTGCCACGTGGCGTGGAAGGAGAACGGGGGCTGCCAGTCGTCGAGAGTCCCCCAGATGCTCGTCCGGCCGTCATCCGCCGTTTCAAGGATCAGGTTCTCTTCGAACTCCACATAGGAGCCGGCGCCATAGATACCGTGCTCCTCAAGTGGCCACCACAGGTGCGTGTGGTCGGTAAAGCCGGCGAAGGCATGGGCCACGCCACCGGGAACCACAACCGAACTGACCACTGCATCGAGTACCTCAGAAGCGGTTTCCCGGCTGTTCCCGGACGGTTCCTGGCTGTGGCTGAAGAGGCTGCTCATGCTGACCAACTTTACGCTGGACAGCGGCCCGCTTCCCCAACGGCCATTCCCCTCCGCCTGTGATGCGAGCTCAGCTGTGGGGGTTCCCCGGGCCTGATTGCTGTATCAGGTGGGGTTCCTGACCCGGGGTGGTGGGTGCCCCGTCTGATGGGGCAACAGGGGGTTCCTGACCCGGGGTGGGGTGCCGCGCTTCGGGTGGGCTGGGGGTTTGTGGTGGTGGTTAAAGTGGTAGGGCCCTGACAGTTGTGTCAGGGCCCTACTCAAATGATGTCCGGCGGTGTCCTACTCTCCCACA
>NZ_LMOI01000011.1 GCF_001423525.1 Arthrobacter sp. Leaf137
CAGGGACTCAACCCACTCCGCAGTCTCTTCCGGATCACGATCAGGCAGCTGGTCAGTCAACCCGCTGAGGATATGGGAGGTATCTTCTCCTGCAGCCACGGGAGCCTCTTTTCATCTTCGAATGGCCCATGTTTTCGTATTGTGAGAAAACATTTCTGTATGACGAGATTATCTGCGAGTTGAGGGTCGGGTCAATGTGGCCGCCCGTGCCCCGCATCCCGGGCCATAGTCGGGGCCTTTCCAACCGTTTGTGACTGTTCAGGCGGGCGGCACTGCCTTGACGGTACGTGACCCAGGTCATACGCTGGTTTTCACTATTCAATATCTCGATTCCGCAGAGTGGAATAACAGAAACGACGGCGACCAGCAGGACTGACTCCCAACGTCGGACTCACCACCCCGGAAGCCCCAACGAATTGAGACCACCTTATGAAGACCCCTCCTTCGGCGGGCATTGACGCGGCCCAGGACCTGACAACGCCGTCAGTTGCTCCCACCCATCCGGCCGTTGGCGTTGACGCCCTGTGCGACGCAGCAAGCGCAGCATCAGGCAAGAGCATCAGCCCCACCCTCTACAACGTGGACCTTGCCCCCACCAAGCGTGAAGGCCGCAGCTGGACCAGCTACAGCATCTTCACGCTGTGGGCCAACGATGTGCACAGCCTCGGAAACTACGCCTTCGCCATCGGCCTGTTCGCCCTCGGCCTCGGCGGCTGGCAGATCCTCCTGGCACTGGGCATCGGAGCGGCGCTGCTGTTCGGGCTGCTCACCCTCTCGGGCTTCATGGGCGTCAAGACCGGCGTTCCCTTCCCGGTGATGAGCCGGATCAGCTTCGGCATCAGGGGAGCCCAGATCGCCAGCCTCCTCCGCGGCGCCGTCGCGGTGGCCTGGTTCGGCATCCAGACCTACCTCGCCTCCGTCGTGTTCCGCGTGATGCTCGTGGCCATGTTCCCCGCACTGGCGGACCTGGACAAAGACTCCATCCTGGGGCTGTCCACCCTAGGCTGGGCCGCATTCCTGGTCCTGTGGGTGGTGCAGCTGGTCATCGTGAGCTTCGGCATGGAGATGATCCGCAAGTACGAAGCCTTCGCCGGTCCCGTTATCCTGGCCACCATGGCAGCCATGGCCATCTGGATCTTCATGGAAGCGGGCGGGTCCATTGCCTGGTCATCGAACAACGCCCTTGAAGGGCTGGACATGTGGCGGACCATCTTCGGCGGCGGAGCCCTCTGGGTATCCATCTACGGCACGTTCGTGCTGAACTTCTGCGACTTCACCCGGTCCGCCGTCTCCAAGAACGCCGTCGTGCGGGGCAACTTCTGGGGCATCCCCATCAACATGCTGCTCTTCGGCGCCATCGTGGTGGTCATGGCCGGCGGCCAGTTCAAGATCAACGGCATCATCATCCAGAGCCCGTCGGACATCGTCCAGACCATCCCGAACACGCTCTTCCTGGTGCTGGCCTGCCTGGCCCTGCTGATCCTCACCATCGCGGTCAACCTGATGGCCAACTTCGTTGCCCCCGTGTACGCCCTGACCAACCTGTTCCCCAAGCGGCTCAACTTCCGGCGGGCCGCCGTTGTCAGCGCCGTCATCGGCCTGGTGATCCTGCCCTGGAACCTCTACAACAACCCCCTGGTCATCCTCTACTTCCTGGGCGGCCTCGGAGCGCTGCTTGGCCCGCTGTTCGGCGTGGTCATGGCCGACTACTGGCTGATCCGCCGCGGCAAGGTCAACGTCCCCGAGCTCTACACCGCTTCACCCGACGGCGCCTACTTCTACCGCAACGGCGTCAACCCGCGGGCCATCACCGCCATGGTGCCGGCCGCCGTCGTGGCCCTGTGTATCGCCTTCGTTCCGGCGCTGGCCGCCGTGGCCCCCTTCGCCTGGTTCTTCGCGGCCAGCATCGCGGCAGTGGTGTACTACTTCGTTTCCGACCGGACGCAACGGCTGGAAGACCGCGACGGCGAGTCCATCGCCGTCGCCAGCACCCACTGACCAGCGCCTGCCCGCGTCGTTCAACCACCAGCGCCTACCGCTGCAGCCCCGAAAAGGAACAACCATGCGCATCCTCGTTGCCAACGTCAACACCACAGAGTCCATGACCGAATCCATCGCCGCCTCTGCCCGTGCGGTTGCCGCGCCGGGCACGGAGATTGTGGCCATCACGCCCCGCTTCGGCGCCGATTCCTGTGAGGGGAACTTCGAAAGCTACCTGGCGGCCATCGCCGTCATGGACGCCGTGACGTCCTACCCGGAGCCGTTTGATGCGGTAGTCCAGGCCGGCTACGGCGAGCACGGGCGGGAAGGGCTGCAGGAACTCCTGGACGTCCCGGTGGTGGACATTACCGAGGCCGCGGCCAGCACGGCCATGTTCCTGGGCCACAAATACTCCGTGGTGACCACCCTGGACCGTGCCGTCCCGCTCATCGAGGACCGGCTCAAGCTCGCCGGCCTGGACGCCCGGTGCGCCTCGGTCCGGGCGAGCGGCATGGCGGTGCTGGAACTGGAAGAAGAACCGGAGCGGGCAGTGGAGGCGATCATCAGCGAGGCCATGCGGGCCGTCACCCAGGACAAAGCGGAGGTGATCGTCCTGGGCTGCGGCGGGATGGCCGGGCTGGACGAACAGATCCGGCAGCGCGCAGGAGTTCCCGTGGTGGACGGTGTGGCCTCGGCCGTCACCATTGCGGAGTCGCTGGTGCGGATGCGGCTGTCAACCTCCAAGGTACGGACCTACGCTGCGCCCCGGCCCAAGACCGTCATAGGCTGGCCGCTGAACAGCGCCGGAACGGCAGCACAGCTGCAGAACACACGGCCGTAGAACAAGCAGCTGCAGAAGAACCAACCGTAGAACGAGGAGCACACGTGAGCATTTCCCACTCCGAAGGACGGGTGGCCGTCGTCACCGGCGCCGGCTCCGGCATCGGGCGGGAAGTGTCACGCCAGATGCTGGCCGACGGGTACCGGGTGGTCCTGGCCGGGCGACGGGAAACTCCGCTCAAGGAAACCGCGGCGGACCATCCCGGCGCGTTCGTGGTGGCGTGCGACGTCTCCCGGACTGACGACGTCGAACGCCTCTTCGCCGCCACCCTGCAAAGGTGGGGCCGCGTGGACGTCCTTTTCAACAACGCCGGCGTGTTTGGTCCCGCCGCGAGCGTAGACGAGATCAGCGTGGACGACTGGAACGCCACCGTGGCCGTAAACCTGACTGGGTCCATGCTGTGCGCAGCGGCCGCGGTGCGGGCCATGAAGGCCCAGGAACCGCAGGGCGGCCGGGTCATCAACAACGGGTCCATCGCGGCCCACTCGCCCCGGCCGCGGACGGTCGCCTACACGGTGACCAAGCACGCCATGACAGGCCTGACCAAGAGCATCGAACTGGACGGCCGTGGGTTCGGGATCACGTGCGGGCAGATCGATATCGGCAACACCACCACGGAGATCATGGACACCATCGGCGTGGGCTCCGGTGCGCTGCAGGCCGACGGGACCCGCCGGGTGGAACCGACCTTTCCGGTGGCGGATGCGGCCCGTGCGGTGCTGATGATGGCCAACATGCCGGCGTCTGCCAGCGTGGGCTCCGTGGTGGTGACGGCGGCGGGCATGCCCTTCATCGGCCGCGGCTGACCGGCCCGCGCCTGCGCGCGGCTATGCTCGGCACATGACCGCAAACAGGGGGCTTGCTCTTTTCCGATTCTGGTTCGCACTGCTGGGGTTCGTGGCGGTGCTCTTCCAGTTCCTGCACCTGGTGCAGAACGTTCCGGGAGCCAGTGCCGGAAACTACTTCAGCTACTTCACCATCGAGTCCAACATCATCGCCTTCATGACGCTGGGCATCGCCGGCTGGTACGCCTGGAAGGGCGCCAGCCCGCGCTGGCTGGAGCTCCTGCGCGGCGCCGCCACCGTGTACATGACCATCACCGGCACCACCTACAGCCTCCTGTTGAGCGACATCGACGTCAACACCCCCATCCCGTGGGTCAACGTGGTCCTGCACTACACCGTGCCCACCGTCATGGTGATCGACTGGCTGGTGGACCTGCCCAGGGAACCGATTCCTGTCCGGACGTCCCTGGTGTGGCTGGCGTTTCCACTGCTGTACCTCGCCTACAGCCTGCTCCGCGGCCCGCTGGTGGGCTGGTACCCCTACCCGTTCCTGGATCCCCGGAGTTCCGGCTACGGCACTGTTGCGGTGATGTCCCTGCTGATCGCCGTCGGGGCGTTTGCCTTCGCCGCCGTGGCCGCACTCTCCACCCGCTTGCAGAATTCGGTGCGCGGTGCCCCATCCCGCCAGTGCACCCTCGCAGCCATAAGCCCGGAGGAGCCTCACGGATGCCCAACTGGATACCGGCGCAGTCCTAGAGAGGCAGGAGCGCGGAGAGGTCCGCGCGGAGCCCTGACGCGGCCACCTTGCCTGCCCCGACAGCGTCCGCCCAGGCGAGCCCGCCGGTGGCCATCGCAAGCCAGGTGGCGGCGTCGCACTCGATGACGTTCGGCGGTGTGCCGCGGGTGTGGCGTGGCCCTTCCACGCACTGGGTGACGCCAAAGGGCGGCACCCGGACCTCCACGGAGTTGCCCGGCGCCCGGGCGGTGACTTCCTCGAGGGTATAGCGCACGGCAGTGGCCAGGACGTTCCGCGGGAGGGGAGCGTCCGACGGCGACCGGGCCGCTTCCAGCCACGCGTCCAGGGCCGCTTTGCCTTCCTTCACGTCGACGCGGCGGCGGGCGGTTGCCATGTTTCCATCCTTAGTTCCGGTGGCGGTTCGATCAGTGCGGGGTCGGTCAGTCCAGGAGAGCGGAAACGGCGGGGCCCAGGCGGATCCTGCCCACGGGGCGGCCGCCGCCCAGCACGGGTTCCACGACCTTTTCGAGGACGCTTGCCACGCCCGGGATTTCCACGGCGCCGGCCGCGGCCAGCAGCGTCAGCGCCACCAGGGAGGTGGCACGGAGGTTCCCGTCGAGGATCTTGACGGCCACCGAGACACCCTGCGGTGTGGCCATGGCGAGCACGCCCTCGGCACCGATCTTGGCGATGACCTCCAGCTCATCCATCACCAGCGTGTTCGCCTCGCCCCGGCCCTGCACCGCCCAGGGGTAATCGAGCATGGACGTGGCAATCGTGGCGGCGCGGGCGTTGGAGCTTTGGTCGCCGGGGGCCTTGGCCAGGAGCGAGTACCCCCGCGCCAGGCCCTTGAGGGACAGGGCCGCCACCGGGGCGCCGCAGCCATCGATGCCCAGGTGCGCGATCTTCTCGCCGGTGTATTCCTCGATGACGCTGCGCACCCGCTGCTGCAGCGGGTGGTTCGGCTCAAGGTAGCTGTGTGTGTCCCAGCCGTTTTCGGTGCAGGCCCAGAGGAACGCGGCGTGCTTGCCGGAACAGTTAAAGGCAAGCCGGGATTTGCCCTTCTCAGAGCGGACCAGCCAATTCCGCGCCGTTTCGTCCTGCGGCCACGCTTCGGGGCACTGCAACTGGTCCTCGCGCACCCCGGCCGCCTTCAGCATTCCCGCCACCACGTCCATATGGTCCAGGGAGCCAGTGTGGCTGCCGCAGGCAACGGCCACCTGGGCACCCCGCAGCGGGACGCCGGACTGCATGGCGGCCAGGGCCTGGAACGGCTTGAGGGCCGACCGTGCGTAGATGGGAGTGTTGATGTCGCCCAGCTCCGTCACCACGGATCCGTCAGCGGCAAGAAGGACGGCCGAGCCGATATGCCGGGACTCCACGAATCCGCTGCGCTCGATCACGGCCAGTTCGACGGCGGAGTCCACGGTAAAGGTGGCGTGGGGATTGTGCGGCATGCTGCCAGTCTAGGGGGAACCCCCGGGCGGCACTGGCCGACGCGGCGTCACTCCACCGTGACCATCACGGACTGCCAGCCCGAGGCGCCGTCCGGGACGGGGTCCGCACGCTGCTCGGTCTGCACCTCGCCCGTGCCGTCAGTGGCGCGGACCTTGATGTAGTGGGGACCCGGCGTAGCGTCCCATTCGTAGGACCACTGCCGCCAGGTCACCAGTGATGCCTCGGTGGACAGGGTGGCCTCCACCCAATCCGCGTTGTCGATCTGGATTTCCACTTTGGTGATGCCCCGGGTCTGGGCCCACGCGGTGCCGCCCACCGCAACCTTCCCGGCGGGGACCTTGGCGAAGGACTTGGGCACATCAACCCGCGCCATGGTCTTGATGGGTCCGCGTTCGGACCAGCCTCGCTCAGTCCAATATGCCTTGCTGTCCGCGAACCGGGTGACTTCCAGGTCCACCACCCACTTGGTGGCGGAGACGAACCCGTACAGGCCCGGGACCACCATCCGCACCGGGTAACCGTGCTCCAGCGGAAGCGGCTCGCCGTTCATGCCAATGGCCAGCATGGCGTCGCGGCCGTCCTGCAGTACTTCCAGGGGCGTGGAGGCGCTGAAACCGTCGATGGAGGTGGAGAGGACCATGTCAGCTCCGTCCTTGGGCTTTGCCCGCTTCAGCACCTCCCGGAGCGGCAGTCCCAGCCACTTCGCGTTGCCCGCCAAGTTGCCGCCCACCGGGTTCGAGACGCAGGTAAGCGTCACGTGCGATTCGATCAGGTCGGCGTCGAGCAGGTCCTGGAACGTCAGGCGCACCTCTTCCTCCACCAGGCCGTGGACCCGCAGCTCCCAGTCGTCCGCGTTGATCTCGGGAACGCTCAAGGCAGTATCGATGCGGTAAAAGTCGTTGTTGGGGGTCACCCACGGCGGCGCACCGTCCACGGGCGACTGGACGCCGGCGGGAATGGCAGGGGCGGCCGTGGCGGGTGCAGGGAGCTGGAGCGCTTCGCGGGCCTTGGCGATGTTGCTGCGGGCGGCACCGAGCAACCGCCCGCCCGTGGCTGCGACGCCGGCCGCCACGGCGGTGATCCCGGCCGCGGCGAAGAACCTTCGGCGGCTGCTGCCTTCGCTCCCCACCCGTGCATCGGCGTCGTCCGCCAGGTCTGCCGGCGCCTCGGGCCATTCCTTCGGGGCCTGCACCCGGTTCACCAGGAAACGGAGCACCGCCACACCCGCGAGGGTCCCGAGGACCGCGGGGATGGCATCAACGGCCGAAACACCCGCCCGCGTCACCACGCACGCCACGATCACCGCACCCATGAACAGGACGCCCAGGACGCCCAGCGCCCATTTGCGGTACGCCACGACACCCAGGACGCACGCCAGGACGGTGATGGTCAGGCCCATGCCGACGAACAGGGCCGCCTTGTCATTGGTGCCGAACGTGGCGATCGCAAAATCCTTCAGCCATCCCGGCGTGAAATCAATGAACGTGGAGCCCAGCGCAAAGAGCGGTGTGGCGCGGGCGGTGAAGAACGCGCCGAGCAGCTCCGCGACGGCCAGTACGACGGCGGCAGCCACCACACCTGCCAGCGCAGCCAGGGGAGCGGGTCCAGTAAGGCGGTTCCGTAACGTTGTCATGGCAGGTGTTCGGAGCGGGACAGCCCCGCGGATGGCAGCGGACGGCAAGGACACAGCTTAGGAGCGGGCAGGGTCCACAAAGTACGCTTGGAGACTGTGAAGGTACTCGTCATCGGCCCCGGAGGCCGCGAACACGCCATTGTCCGCTCCCTGCTCGCCGACCCCAACGTGTCCGAGGTCCATGCAGCGCCCGGTAACGCCGGCATCAGCAAGCTGGTCCCCACATACAAGATCAACGGCAACGATCCAGACGCAGTCGCGAAGCTGGCCACCAAACTGGCCGTTGACCTCGTGGTGGTGGGCCCCGAAGCCCCGCTGGCCGCAGGCGTGTCCGATGCTGTCCGTGAGGCAGGCATTCCCGTGTTCGGCCCCAGCAAGGCCGCCGCGCAGCTGGAAGCGTCCAAGGCGTTCGCCAAGGAGATCATGGCCGAGGCAGGTGTGCCCACGGCCATGGCCCTGGTGGCCACCAACGCCGAAGAGGCCGCGTCCGCGCTGGACACCTTCGGCGCCCCGTACGTCGTCAAGGACGACGGCCTCGCCGCCGGCAAGGGCGTGGTGGTCACACGCAACCGCGTGGAGGCCCTGGCCCACGCCCAGTCCTGCTTCGACGCCGGCGGATCGGTGGTGATCGAGGAATTCCTCGACGGACCCGAGGTGTCCCTTTTTGTCCTCTGCGACGGACACAACACCGTGGCACTTTCACCCGCCCAGGACTTCAAGCGCATCTTCGACAATGACGAAGGCCCCAACACCGGCGGCATGGGCGCCTACACCCCGCTTGAGTGGGCTCCCGAAGGGCTCGTCCAGGAAGTCATCGACAGGGTGGCCCAGCCCACCGTCAACGAAATGGCCCGCCGCGGCACGCCTTTTGTCGGGGTCCTGTTTGTCGGCCTGGCCCTGACCTCCCGCGGCACGCGGGTCATCGAATTCAACGTCCGCTTCGGCGACCCCGAGACCCAGGCCGTCCTCGCACGGCTCAAGACGCCGCTCGGGTCCCTGCTGCTCTCCGCCGCCAAGGGCGAACTGGAGACCGCGGAAGAGCTGCGCTGGTCCAAGGACACCGCCGTCGCCGTCGTCGTGGCGTCCGAAAACTATCCGGACACTCCGCGCACCGGAGACCGGATCCGCGGCCTGAAGAAGGCCGAGGCACTGGACGGCGTGCACGTCATCCACGCCGGTACGGCCCTGGACGACGACGGCAAGGCAGTGTCCGCCGGCGGCCGTGTCCTGGCGGTGGTCGCACTGGGAAGTGACCTGGTGGAGGCGCGGGAACGCGCGTACGACGGCGTGGAACTGGTCCAGCTGGACGGCGGACAGTTCCGCAGTGACATCGGCCGCAAGGCCGCCCGCGGCGAAATCAAGGTGCCGTACGCCGCCACGGGTGCGCTGCCCATCACGAAAGCGAAGGCCTAGCATGAGCGAAACTCCCGCATCCCGCGGCTTCAGCAGCGCCGGCACCCTGGACCTGCCGGGCTGGACCCACGTCTACTCCGGCAAGGTCCGCGACCTGTATGAGCCCGCCGACGAGTCCGTCAAGGAGCGCGTGGGCCAGGACTGCGTGCTGGTGGTGGCCAGCGACCGGATCAGCGCCTACGACCATGTGCTTTCCAGCGAAATCCCGGACAAGGGCCGCATCCTCACCCAGCTGAGCCTGTGGTGGTTCGACCAACTGGGCGTGGAGCACCACGTCCTGGGCTCCACTGTCGAAGAAGGCGTCCCTGCCGAGGTCGAGGGCAGGGCCATGATCTGCAGGAAGCTGGACATGTTCCCGGTGGAGTGCATCGCCCGCGGCTACCTCACCGGTTCCGGGCTGCTGGAATACCGGGCGTCCGGCACCGTCTGCAACATTCCGCTGCCGGACGGGCTGGTGGACGGTTCCCGGCTGGAGCACGCCATCTTCACGCCGTCGGCGAAGGCCGCTGTGGGCGAGCACGACGAAAACATCACCTACGACGCCGTGGTGGCGCTGGTGGGGGACGACATCGCTGCCCGGCTCAGCGAGCTGACGCTGAAGATCTACACCACCGCGGAAAAGGTTGCCCGCGAGCGTGGCATCATCCTGGCCGACACCAAGGTGGAATTCGGTTATGACGCCGTCTCCGGTTCCATCACGCTGGGTGACGAGGTCCTGACGCCGGACTCCTCACGCTTCTGGGATGCCGGCACCTACCAGCCGGGGCAGGCCCAGCCGTCTTATGACAAGCAGTATGTCCGGGACTGGCTGACGTCCGCCGAATCCGGCTGGGACCGGGCCTCGGATACGCCGCCGCCTGCACTTCCGGCTGACGTGGTGGAGCGCACCCGCAGCCGGTACGTCGAGGCGTACGAGAAGATCACGGGCAAGACCTTCGCCTGACACGGTGCCCCTGCTGCCCCTGCCGGCGGAGTGCTGCTGCGCTAGCTGGCCTTCGCAGCGTTGGCGGCCCGCCGCTGGGCCAGCTTGATCTCCAGGACCGCGTCCAGTGCCTGCTGGACGCGGTCCGCCGCACCCGCCGCACTGAAGGCCTTCTGCGCCTCCTGAAGGTGGATCAGGGCTTCCTCAGACTCGCCGGCGGCCTTGAGAGACTTGCCCAGCAGCAGCGAAACCTCGCCTGCCGTGTGCTTGGCCAGTGAGGCCCGTTCGCCATGGATTTCGCGGAGCTTTTCGACGGCAGCCACAATGTCCCCGGTCAGGTACAGCCACCGGGCGCGGATGAAGGCAACCTCCAGCTGGTCCGACTTGTTGCCGCCCACGATGGACAGGGCCAGCTCGGCCCGCTCGATGGATGACAGGGTTTCCGGTTCCACAATCCCCGAGGAGAGCCGCACCGCGGCGGAGGCTTTGTTGAACCGTGCCCACAGTTCGATGTCATTCGCGGGGGAGAGCAGCCGGGCTGCGCGCTCGTGGTGTTTGATGCCCTCCTGGTAGTCGTGGCGCATGAAGGCCACGTTGCCGATCACCCAGGCAACCTCGCCGGCCAGCTGTGACATGGAGTGTTCGTCCACATGGTCGTTCATGTCCTGGCAGTACTTCCAAGCCTCGTCCAGGCGGCCGCTTTCGGCCAGGGCGCCGATCAGGGCCCTGTGGGCACCGATGATGAGGGTGGAGCCCTTGGGCAGCTGCGAGCAGAGTTTGACGGCCTCCAGGGCATGGTCCACCGCGGCGCCCAGCTGGCCCTGGCCCTGGCAGATGCCGGCCAGCATCTGGCGGGCGCGCACAGCGAGCCCTGCCGATTCCTTGGCCATGGGGTGTTCCAGCAGGTGCTGCATGATGCGCTGGCACTCCTGCCAGTTGCCCTGCTTGATCAGGCATTCTGCCTGCATGTAGGTCATGTTCCACCAGGCGCTGGTGTTCCTGCCGTCCAGCGCGATCTGCGCGGCCGTGGCGGCGTGGCTGGCGGCCAGCGGATAGTCGCGCAGGTCCCAGGCCTGCCGGGCGTACAGCCCGGCCAGGACGTATTCGGCGTCGCTGACCGAGATGGGCTGGCTCCAGGCTTCCAGTGCCTTGGGTGCCAGCTCCAGCCTGCGCGCCAGTTCCTCGATAACCTCGGCCGTGGGTTCCCTCCGGCCGGTTTCCAGCAGTGAGATGTAGCTGGGTGAATACAGGTCCTTGCCCAGTTCAGCCTGCGTCAGCCCCCGTTCGAGACGCTCCGCACGGAGCTTCTCCCCGAATCCGTTGCCCACGGCGTTTCCTCCTCTTCCGGACAGTCTTTCCACCAAATGCTTGACAGTCCCTGTGGAAAACATTTTACAATGTATGTCAACAAGGACAGTGCTGGCTTTGTAACGAATCCGACTCGTATTGAGGAACCTATTTATGTTGAAGAAGATCGCAACAGCGGCTGCGCTGGCCGGTGCCCTTGCTTTTTCTGCTGCAGCTCCGGCCGTACTGTCCGCCGGTTCCATTGCTGATTCCACGGGTACTTCGGTAGCCGTTGGCAACTGGCCGGACCCGATGTCCAAGAAGGTCAAGGACACCAAGAAGGACACCTCCGGTACCACGTACACCACGTACGTTGGCAACTGGCCGGACCCGATGTAACAGCTTCCTCAACCCAGGAGGCGAGGACAGCTCCGGAGCACTGCTCCGGGGCTGTTTCCTTTAACCGCCCGTGCCCGGCCCCCGTGCGGGGGCGTCTTCACCGCCGGGGCAACGGGGCGGGTAAAGCAAAAGAGGGCCTCCGCAAGGAGACCCTCTTTCAGTGTGGTCGGGATGACAGGATTTGAACCTGCGACCTCTTCGTCCCGAACGAAGCGCGCTACCAAGCTGCGCTACATCCCGATCCGTTGCCCAAAAGCAACTTTACAAGAATAGCCGATGCTGGGTCCCGATGCGAAATCGTGGGGAACTTCAGACCAGCGAGTCCTTCCACGCCCCATGCAGGTCCGCGAAACGTCCGCCGCCGCCGATGAGGTCGGCCGGGCTGCCGTCCTCGACGATGCTGCCGTCATGGACCACCAGCACCCTGTCCGCGGTTTCCACGGTGGACAGCCGGTGGGCGATGATCAGCGCTGTCCTGCCGGCGGAATCGCTGCCTGCCAGGAGCCGTGCCAGCCCGCTCTGCACCAGCCGCTCGGAGGGGATGTCCAGGGACGAGGTGGCTTCGTCCAGGATCAGCACCGCCGGGCGGGCCAGGAATGCCCGGGCGAAACTGATCAACTGCCGCTGGCCCGAGGAGACCCGGCCGCCGCGCTTGTTGACGTCCGTGTCGTAGCCTTCGGGCAGCTGCAGGATGAAGTTGTGGGCACCCACGGCCTTGGCGGCGTCCTCGATTTCGTCCCGCGACGCCTCCGGACGGCCCAGGGCGATGTTGTCCGCCACCGAGCCGCTGAACAGGAAGGCCTCCTGGGTGACCATGACGATGTTGCGGCGCAGGTCCGTGCTGCTGAGGTCCCGCAGGTCCACCCCATCCAGGGTCAGGGTCCCTGACGTGACGTCGTAGAAGCGGGCGATCAGTTTGGCCAGTGTGGACTTTCCGGCGCCGGTCTGGCCCACCAGGGCCACGGTTTGCCCGGCGGGGATGTGCAGGTCCAGCCGGGGGACCACCAGCGGGCCGGAGCCGTAGCGGAACTCCACGCCGTTGAAGTCGATCCCGCCGCGGGCGTTTTCCAGGGCCACCGGATTCTTCGGCGGCCGCACGGTGGGGACTTCCTCCAGCAGGCCGGAGACCTTCTCGAGGGCCGCCTGCGCGCTTTGGAACGAGTTGTAGAACATGGCCATCTGGTCTACGGGCTGGAAGAAGCGTTTGGTGGAAAGGATCAGGGCCAGCAGGACGCCGACGGCGAGGTCCCCGGAGAGGACCCGGAAGCCGCCGAACAGCAGCACCACCGCCACGCACACATTGCCGATCAGCACCAGGCCAGGCTGGAAGATACCGTTGAGGTTGATGGAACGGACCGTCACCTTCCGGTAGTCCTCGGCGAGCTGCCCGTAGGTCTCCGCGTTCTCGCGCTCCTTACGGAAGGCCTTGACGGCGCGGATGCCGGTCATGGTTTCCACGAAATGCACGATCAGCCGGGCGGACACCACCCGGGACTCCCGGAAGGCGATCTGCGAGTGCTTCTGGTACCAGCGGGCCAGGAAGAACATCGGCACGCCGGCTGCCAAGACCAGCAGGCCACTGCGCCAGTCCAGGGCGAAGACCGTCACCGCGGTGAACACCATGAACAGCAGCCCTGAGGCCAGCGAGCTGACGCCCGAATCCAGGAGTTCGCGGAGCGCCTCGAGGTCCGAGGTCTGCCGGGCGATGATCCTGCCGGAGGTGTACTTCTCGTGGAACTCCAGGCTGAGCCGCTGGGTGTGCCGGAACACGCGCACCCGCAGGTCCAGCAGCATCGCCTGGCTGAGCCGCGCCGTGGAGGTGACATACAGGGCGGTGAGTCCCGCCGTCGCCACCGCTGCCAGCAGGTACGCGACGCCGGTGAACACCAAGGGCAGGTTGTCTCCAGCCTGCAGGGCGGGCAGCGCGCGGTCGATGCCGAAGGCTATCAGCGCCGGGCCTGCCACACGGGCGGCCTGGGAGAGGACCACCATGGCGATGGTCAGCCAGAACCGTACCCGGACCGGGCGGATGAGTGAGCGCAGCAGGGCGAGCGAGCGCCGCCGTACTGCCCGGCTGTCACTCTTGCTGAGGTGGGCGTTGTCTTCGTTGGCGGTACCGAACGTTGCTGTGCTCATCGGGTCACTTCCTCAGCCTGGTCCTCAAGCTCCGACAGTTCGGAGTCCAGGTCCCGCGGCTCCTGGTCCAGGCTGGCGATGACGTAGCGGTAGTGGGCGTTGCGTGCCAGCAGCTCGGTGTGTGTTCCAACGGCGGCGATCCGGCCGTCCTCCAGCAGGGCCACCCGGTCCGCCAGTGCCACGGTGGAGGGGCGGTGCGCCACGATCAGCGTGGTGGTGTCCTTCAGGACTTCCCGCAGCCGCGCCTCCACGAGTTCCTCGGTGTGCACGTCCAGCGCGGAGAGGGGGTCATCGAGCACCAGGACGCGGGGCCGGGCGGCGATGGCACGGGCCAACGCAATCCGCTGGCGCTGCCCGCCGGAGAGGCTGAGCCCTTCCTCGCCAATGAGGGTGTCCACGCCCTCGGGCAGGGAGTGCGCGAAGTGCGCCTGGGCAACGTCCAGTGCCTCCTCCAGGACGCCGTCCGTCCTGTCCCGGGCGCCCAGCAGCACGTTGTCCCGGACTGAATTGGAGAAGAGCGTGGTGTCCTCGAAGGCGACGCCCACTACCCGCCGGAGCTCTCCGACGTCGAACTCCTTCAGGTCCACGCCGTCGATGGTGATGGAACCGTCGCTGACGTCGTACAGGCGGGGGACCAGCTGGATCAGGGCGCTCTTGCCGCTGCCGGTGATGCCCACCAGCGCCATGGTTTCGCCCGGCCGCACCTCAAGGTTGATGTTCTTCAGGATGGGTTTGTCCGGGGCGTCCTCGAATGCGAAGGAGGCGTCGTTGAAGCGCAGCGTCCCGGCAAGCGTGGCGGGGGTGCGGGGCTGGGGCGGGCTGGTGATGGTGTTCTGCGTGTCCATCACCTCGTAGTGGCGGTCGATAGCGGTCTTGGCCGTGAGTGCCATGGCCAGCAGCATCCCGGAGAACTCCACTGGGGAGGCGATGACCGCTGCCGTGGCAAAGAAGGCAACCAGCGAACCGATGCTGAGCTGGCCGCTGGCGCAGAGCATGACGCCCACCACCAGCCCGGCGCCCAGGGCGAGCTCGGGGAGCAGCGTGACCACCATGGTGAAGGTCGCCTGGTGGCGGGCCTTTTCGATCTCTGTCTGGCGGAGTTCCTCCGCCTGCTCATTGAAGTTCTCCAGCGCCTCCCGACTGCGCCCGAAGGCCTTCAGGACGCGGATACCGTGAACGGACTCCTCCACAGTGGTTGCGAGGTCGCCGGCCTGGTCCTGGCTGCGCCGGGCAACCTTGCTGAACCTGGTGCGGAACCAAAAGCTGTTGATGGTGATGGGAACGGCGGCGGCCAGGAAGATCAGGGCCAGCTGCCAGCTCATGGAGAACATGGCCACGATGCCGATGATGACCGTCAGGGTGGTGACCACCAGCATGATGGCGCCGAAGGCCATCCAGCGGCGGAGGAAGTTCAGGTCCGTCATTGCACGGGACAGAAGCTGCCCGGAACCCCACCGGTCGTGGAACGATACGGTGAGGTCCTGCAGGTGGTCGTAGAGGGACACCCGCATCCGGGTTTCCACGGTGGTGGCGGGGTTGATGACGAACTGGCGGCGCAACGCCACCAGGCCCGCCTCTGCCACGCCGAGCACCAGGATGACGCCGGCCGAGATCCACACAGCATCGGATGCGCCGCCGGGCTTCAGTGATTCGTTGACCAGCACCCGCAGGACCTGCGGGATGGTGAGGGCAACGATACTTGCCATCAATGCGCAGAGGAGCCCGAGCAGCAGCCGGGGGATGATGGGCCGGACATGGGGGTAGAGACGGCTGATTGACCTGAAAAATGGAGTTTGCTTCGCCATGCCCGCTTCTAAAGCTCTAAAACGAATGTAGTTTCCCGTAGCAACTACCCTATGCCATCACGTGAGACGATTCACAGGATCCAGGGCACATCAGCCAGCTTGCTGACTTATTGCATTCCGTAATGCCGAGAGGGAGGGCAACCGGTCAGGAGGGGGAGGTGAGGGTCAGCAGCACGGCCTCGGGCCGGCAGGCGACCCTGACTGGAGCAAAGCGCGAGGTGCCGATGCCGCCGGAGACGTTGACCGGCGTCGTACGTCCGTTGCTCTGCCAATCGTTCAGGCCCTTGGCGCGCCAGGTGGGGAGGTCGCAGTTGGAGACCAGCGCACCGTAGCCCGGGATGCACAGCTGCCCGCCGTGCGTGTGGCCGGCCAGCAACAGGTCCGCGCCCTCGCCCGTGAAGTGGTCCAGCACCCGCTGGTAGGGCGCGTGGATAACGGCCACCCGGAGGTGGTCCTTGGCGTCCTGGTTCCGGGTCCCGCGGGGCCAGCCGGCGTAGCGTTCCCGGTTCAGGTGGGGATCGTCGACGCCGGAGAAATCGAAGCGCATGCCGTTCAGGACCAGTGACTGGTTCCGGTTGGTCAGATCCACCCAGCCGCCCATTCCGAAGCCGGACCGCAGCCGCGGCCAGTCAAGGGCCACCGGTTTGGGCTTGGCCTTGGACGGGCCCATCAGGTAGGACGCAGGGTTTTTCAGGGTGGGTGCGAAGTAGTCGTTCGAACCCGGGACGAAGACGCCCGGAAATTCCATCAGCGGCCTGAGGGCAGCCAGGAGCGGATCGACAGCTTTGATGTGGCTGAGGTTATCGCCGGTGTTCACCACGAGGTCCGGCCGGAGTTCCGCCAGCGACCGGAGCCAGGCAGCTTTCTTGTCCTGGCCCGGAACGAAGTGGATATCGCTGAGGTGCAGGATGCGGAACGGGTCCCTGCCCGGGGGAAGGATGGGCAGCGTCTCTTCACGCAGGACGAACTGGTTCTTTTCCCACAGGCCGTACCCGAAGGCGGCCAGCCCCGCCGCCGTCCCTGCTCCTGCGGTGACGGCAAAGCCGCGCCCGATTGCTTGGGCGCGGCTCACCAATGAATCCATGGTCATGGCCGGCTAGTCTTTTCCGCTGCCGTTACCATTCCCGTTGCCGTTGTTGCTCGGCTGGGGAGCTGGCTGGCTTGGCGCCGGGGCGGACGGTGCCTGCGGTGCCTGCGTCGCCTGCGGGGCCGCCGGAGTGGTGCTCCGGGTGGTGCCGTTCACCAGGTTGCTCGGCGGTGCCGGGAACGGATCGGTGCCGTAGCCCGGGGCAATCTGGGACATGTAGTTCGAGAACATCGGCCCGGCAATCATGTACCCGTCAATGCCCTGGTAGAACTTGCCGTTGACGGTGATGTTCTGGCCCGGACGGCCCTGCGCGCCCAAAGCGTCACCGAACCACGTGGCGGTGGCAAGGCCGGTGGTGTGGCCCACAACCCAGGTGGAACCGTTGTTGTTGGACGTACCCGTCTTGGCACCGATGGGGAAGCTGGTGCGGGTGGAGATCCGGGGCTGGATCAGCGAACCGGAACCGCGGTTCAGGACTTCCTGCAGGGCGTAGTTCACGCCGCGGGCAACCTCGGGCTTGATGGCATCGCGGCAGTTGGTGGACTGCGCAGGGAGCTGCTTGCCCGTGGCGTCCGTGACGGACGTGATGGCAATGGCCTCGCAGTACTTGCCGTCGTTGGCGAACGTGGCGAACGCGCTGGCCATGGTCAGCGGTGAAGTCTGGGTGGAACCCAGCAGGTTGCCCAGCAGGTTCATGTCGATCTTCGGGTTGGGCTCGGAGCCGTCTGCCGACGGCAGGCCGCTGTGCAGTCCTACGGCGTCAACCACCTTTTGGATGCCGCAGAAGTCGAGCTGGGCGGCCGAAGCGAACGTGACCGTGTTGATGGAGTTGTAGAGGCCTTCCAGGACGGAGAGGTTCCGGTACCACTGCGGCTCGGCGTTCTGCAGGTCGTCGGCGGTGCCGAGGCCCGCGTTCTTCTGCGCGGTGCTGTAGCCGCCGGTTACCTTGCCGCAGGAGTTCCGCCACGGGAAGCTCAACGGGTACACCCGCTGGGCGGCGTTGACCACGGTGTTCATGGACTTGCCCTCATTGAGCCACTCCGCGAACGTGAACGGCTTCATGGTGGAACCGGGCTGGAAACCACCGATGCCGTTGAGGTCGTTGCCGTCCTTGTCCATTTGGTCCACGTTGAAGTTCAGCTGCGAATCGAACCCCTGGTTCGGCAGGAACGTGGTGTTCTGGGCCATCGAAATGATCTTGCCCGAGTTCGGCTGGACGGAGACCAGCGCGGCGCCCCACTTGTCCGGGTTGGCGCCCGCGGACGCGTTGACCTGGTCCTGGGCAACAGCTTGGGCCTTCGGGTCAAGCGTGGTGGTGATGGTGAGGCCGCCGCCGTAGATCAGGCGCTGGCGCTCTTCACGCTCGGCACCGTACGCCGGATTGTTCTCCAGCAGGTGCAGGACGTAGTCGCAGAAGTACGGGGCGGAGGACGCGTACGCACAACCCTGCTTGGGCTGGGTCACCTTGGGCTCCACCGGGGTGGCCACTGCGGCGTCGTGTTCTTCCTTGGTGATCTTGCCCTGGTTCAGCATCAGGCCAAGCACCAGGTCGCGGCGCTGCTTGGAGCTCTCCGGGTTGGTGATGGGATCGAAAGCTGAGGGGCTGTTCACCAGGCCGGCCAGGAGCGCCGCCTGGGGTAGCGTCAGGTCCTTGGCGGAGGTGCTGAAGAAGTACCGCGAGGCGGCTTCAATGCCGTACGCGTCGCGGTTGAAGAAGACGATGTTGAGGTAGCCCTCAAGGATCTGGTCCTTGCTGAACTCCTTCTCGAGGGCGATGGCCAGCTTCATCTCGCGGAGCTTGTCGCCCACGCCCTTGTTAACGCCATTGAGCTTGATCTGGTCCTCGTTGCCTTCGGCAGCGAGGTTGGCGTTCAGCACGTTGTTGACGTACTGCTGGGTGATGGTGGAGGCGCCCTGCTTGTTGCCGCGGGCGGTGGCGGCCAAGGCACGCAGGATGCCGGTGGTGTCCACGCCCCCGTGCTCGTAGAAGCGGCTGTCCTCAACAGCGATGACAGCTTCCTTCATGAACGGGGAGATCTGGTCCAGGGCAACCTTGGTGCGGTTTTCCGTGTAGACGCTGGCAATCTCGCTGCCGTCCGCGGCCAGGATCCGGGTGGTCTGGTTGGGCGGATCGACCTTCAGTTCTGCCGGGAGGGTGTCGAAGAACTCGATCGAACCGCTCGCTGCGCTGCCCGACACTGCAGCCGCCGGCACCAGGAGGCCGGCCACCAGGACACCGCAGACAGCACTCACGCCAAGGAAAATAAGGATCTTTCCGAGGGTGGTGGCAGTGTCGAATAAGGGGTTCTTACGAGTTGCCATGTTTTCCACTTTACCGGCAAGGACTAGTCTTTCTCTCATGACCAAATGGGAGTACGCGACGATTCCGCTCATTATTCACGCCACAAAGCAGATCCTGGACCAGTGGGGAGAGGACGGCTGGGAGCTCGTCCAGGTAGTCACAGGACCTGACGGAAACGGACTGGTTGCCTACCTCAAGAGGGAGAAGCAGTAGCATGAGCACCCCCGCAGAAGCCCGCACCGGCGCGGAATCAGCGCCAGTTTCAGCTGTCGAGCAGCGCCTCGCAGAGCTCGGACTGACGCTCCCCGAGGTTGCCGCCCCCGTGGCCTCCTACGTTCCCGCCGTCATCTCCGGCAACCACGTCTACACCTCCGGCCAGCTGCCGTTTATTAACGGCAAACTAGAAGCTACGGGCAAGGTTGCCGCCGGCGCTGAAGCGTTCGCCGACGAGCCCACGGTTTCCCCCGAGGACGCCCAGAAGTACGCCGCAGTGTGCGCGGTCAACGCCCTCGCCGCCGTCAAGAGCGTCATCGGCGACCTTGACCGGATCACCCGGATCGTCAAGGTTGTGGGATTCGTCTCCTCGGACCCCACCTTTACCGGGCAGCCCGCCGTGATCAACGGTGCTTCCGAACTGCTGGGCCGCGTCCTCGGCGACGCCGGCCAGCACGCCCGGTCCGCCGTCGGCGTTGCCGTCCTTCCCCTCGACTCCCCGGTGGAAGTCGAACTGATCGCCGAATTCAGCTAGGACCGGTCCTTTCCTTGCCACAGCTCGCCCGCCGTCTTTTTGCACTCCCCGAGGAACTTGTAGGAGCAGCACAAAGCTGGCTTGAACACGGCGAGCGGACGCCCAGGGCCGCGCGTCTTGCGTCCTCAGTTGTCCTGCTGCGGGATTCCCCCAACGGCCTGGAAACCTGGCTGGCCTACCGGCCGGGTTCCTCGCCGCTGGGGGTTCTTGCGTTTCCCGGCGGATCGCTGGACACGGCCGACGACGATCCCATGGGCTGGCTGGGCCCCTCACCCCAGCATTGGGCTGAGCAGATGGGAACGGACGACGTCGGGCTGGCGCGCCGGCACGTCGTGGGCGCCATCCGCGAACTCTTCGAAGAGACCGGAATCCTGCTGGCCGGGCCGGACATGTCCAGTACCGTCGAGGCCACCTCCACCCCCGAGTGGATGCGTGCCCGCGTTGCCGTGGCCGAACAGGAAAAGACCCTCGCGCAGGTCCTGGACAAGCGCGGCCTGCTGCTCCGGACCGACCTGTTGAAATCCCTGGTCAATTGGCGCACCCCGGACTTCGCACACCGCCGGTTCGACACGCGCTATTTCGCCGCCACGGTCCCCATGGGCCAGGAGCCCACGCTGCTGGACGGAAAAGGCATCTGGGGCCGCTGGGTCAACGCC
The DNA here is from genome assembly GCF_001423525.1 of Arthrobacter sp. Leaf137. Classification (GTDB taxonomy): domain Bacteria; phylum Actinomycetota; class Actinomycetes; order Actinomycetales; family Micrococcaceae; genus Arthrobacter. The sequence goes on from NZ_LMOI01000011.1 coordinate 20,189, forward strand.
GCGCAGGTCATCGAAGGACGCAACACCACGGCCCTCGGCGATGAAGCGGGGCAGGAGAACACCGTGGGCCGGACGCTGGGCAAGCTCCTGGTGCCGGGCTCCGAGATCATGCTCGAGAAGATGGCCTCGGCCAACGGCTGCATCGCCTACCTCAGCTACAAGCGCAAGGCGCACGTCTACCAGCCGGCGCTCATTGAAGAGGACGGACAACTGATGCTTGAGGTGGAAGCAGCCAAGACAACCCCCGGCGACCCCCAGCGCGAACGCTAACCCACTCGCCCATCCGGCGCCGTTTCCGGACAAACGAAAGGCCGCCCTACCGGTGAGGTAGGGCGGCCTTTTAGGTTCCGCTTGGGTGCGAAGCGCCTAGCGGGAGCGCTGGCGGAGGCGCTGCATGTCCAGGATGACGACGGCGCGGGCTTCCAGGCGCAGCCAGCCCCGCTGGACGAATTCGGCCAGGGCCTTGTTGACGGTTTCGCGTGAGGCGCCCACCAGCTGCGCCAGCTCTTCCTGGGTAAGTTCGTGGGCCACAAGGACGCCGTCGGTGGCGGGACGGCCAAAGCGGTCTGCGAGGTCCAGGAGGGCCTTGGCCACGCGGCCGGGGACGTCCGAGAAGACGAGGTCCGACAGGGAGTCGTTGGTGCGGCGGAGGCGGCGGGCAAGGGCCTGCAGCAGCTGGGCGGAAACCTCGGGGCGCGTGCGCAGGAGGTTGTTCAGGCTCTCGTTCTTGAGCCCGGCCAGCCGCGTCTCGGAAACGGCAGTGGCCGTGGCCGTGCGGGGGCTGGGGTCGAACAGGGCCATCTCGCCGAAGAGCTCGCCCGGCCCAAGGATGGCCAGGAGCGACTCGCGACCGTCCGGGGAAGTGCGCCCCAGCTTCACCTTGCCGGAGACGATGAAGTAGAGCTGGTCACCCTGGTCGCCTTCGCGGAAGACGGACGCGCCGCGGGAGAGGTCCACCTCGGTGAGCTCGTCCGTCAGCAGACGGAATGCGTCGTCGTCGAGCGTGGCGAAAAGTGGTGCTCGGCGCAGTACCTCGATGTCCATGAAATCTCCTGAGTAAAAAGTATCGTCTGTGGCGCTTTTGCCATTGTTTCAGAATTTTCAAGCTTCTGTGACGAACTTGGCAGCCGAAACGCCTATAAGACGGCCTGCGACGGGGCCGCCCGGGTCCGGGCAGGAGGCCCGCTGTGACGGGGATGACGTCACAGATGATTGTCAGGGACCCCCATTAGAATGAGGTTTCAACTGTTTATAAGGAGCCTTCGTGGTCGGCTTGACTGTCCTGGACCTGATCCTGATCCTGGCGTTGCTGTCCTACCTGGTCTACGGGCTGCGTAACGGCTTCCTCGTCACTGTTGGCGGCCTGGTGGGCTTTGCAGCCGGCGCCGTGGCTGCCTTTTTCGCCGTCCCGCTGGTCAGCGGTTTTGTTGCGGACTCCGGATGGAGGCTGACCGCTATCGTGGCTGCCGCCGTCGTACTGGTGGTGCTGGGCCACGGCCTGGGCACCATGGTGGGCCGGCAGGTCCGGGGCGCCGTGCGAATCCGGCCGCTCCGCGCCGTGGACCGGCTGGTGGGCGGCGCCGTGAACGTGGTGGTTTCGGCTCTGGTGATGTCCATGCTGGCTTTCAGCGTGAGCTCCCTGGGCGTGCCGGTGGTGTCCCAGCAGCTGGCCGAATCCAAGGTCATCCGCTTCATCGACGGGCTGACCCCCATCCCTGTCAAGGCCACCATGGCGCAGCTGCGTTCCACAGTGATCGGCAACGGCATCCCCACCCTGATCGAGGGCCTGGGGCAGGGGCCGGCTGTTCCCGTTCCCAACGCCAGCACGGATACGCCGGCACTTAACCGTGCCGCCGCATCGGTGCTGCGCATCGCTGGAACTGCGTACGAGTGCGGCCAGAACCAGACCGGCACCGGCTTTGTGGTGTCCGAGGACCGCGTGGTCACCAACGCGCATGTGGTGGCGGGCGTGTCGCAGCCCGTGGTGGAGATGCCCGACGGCGATGCCATCCCGGGGCGCGTGGTCTACTTCGACAGCAGGCACGACCTCGCGGTGCTGGCCGTTGACGGGTTGCCTGCGCAGCCGCTGCCCCTCTCAGCAGACCTTCCCGGCGGCAGCGCGGCCGCGTTCTCCGGCTACCCCCACGGCGGCCCGTTCCAGTCCAAGCCAGCCACCGTCCAGGACATCGCCACCGTCCTGGTGCCCGACATTTACGGCAACAACCCTGCTCCCGAGGACATCTACCGGCTGGCCGGTGACGTGCAGCCGGGCAACTCCGGCGGCCCGCTGCTCACCACGGACGGCCAGGTGGCCGGAGTCATTTTCGCCAAGGCCACAACTGACTCGGACGTGGGCTTCGCCATCACCATGGATGAGCTGAACCCGGTGGCGGCGCAGGCATCCTCCCTGAGCGCGCCGGTGTCCTCCGGCCAGTGCATCCAGAAGTAGGGACTCCCGAAGCAGCTAAAGGGTTTCGGCCAGGTAATCGATGGCCAGCCGGTAACCGGTGACGCCGGCGCCCACGATGACGGCGGCGCACACGGGCGACAGGTAGGAGTGGTGCCTGAATTTCTCGCGCTGGTGCACGTTGGTGATGTGGACCTCGACGGCGGGAAGCTGCACGGCGGCGAGTGCGTCACGCAGCGCCACGGAGGTGTGGGTGAAAGCGCCGGCGTTGATGACGATGCCTGCCGCTGTTTCGCGCGCGGCGTGGATGACGTCAAGCAGGACGCCTTCGTGGTTGGACTGGACGCATTCCACCGCGAACCCGTGCGCCTCGGCTGCTAAGCGTGCCAGCTGCTCCACGTCGGGGAGCGTCGAGGTGCCGTACTTTTCGGGCTCCCGGGTGCCCAGGAGGTTCAGGTTGGGGCCGTTGATTACCAGGATGGTGCCGCGGCTGGTGTCCGGGGTGGAGGCTTCAGTCATGCCTGCCAATCTATCGGCTGGCCCGGCGTGCCGTGCATTCTTACGTGCCTCGTCCTGCCGGAGCCGGGAGCTAGCATGTACTCCATGACCATGTCGGCTGTGCCGGGGCCCCGGGGGCCTGTGACGCGTAAGGATGTTGCGCGGTTCGCGGGGGTGAGTACTGCCGTGGTGAGTTATGTGGTTAATGGTGGTCCGAAGCGGGTGGCGCC
>NZ_LMOI01000012.1 GCF_001423525.1 Arthrobacter sp. Leaf137
CTGTTGCCGTCCACGATCGGCAGGGCTTTGAGCAGGTTTACGTCCCCGCCGTTGGTCTGGGTGCAAGACGAAAGTGTGGTGGTCCCGGTGCAAGACGAAAGTGTGGTGGTCCCGGCCCCGATCCCGGCCCAGGGSACGTCGCCGCGGCCGGCRGAGACGAAGTCCCAGCCGCGGCGGGGGTCGCCCCAGGCCAGGTGGGAACCGAGGACGGTGTTCCGGCCGGTCTGGCGGATCTTGGTGTCCTTGCAGTCCACGTGGTAGATCCGGTCCTTGAAGTCCCAGATGAAGGACACGGGGTCGATGCCCTGCCACATCATGTGGGAGGGGTCCCAGTTCAGGCCGAACGCTTCGCGGTGGCCGATCGCTTCGAGGGTGCGGACGGTGGTCCAGTAGTCGTAGGCGATCTCGGAGGGGTGGACTTCGTGGGCGAAGCGGACGCCGTTGTCGTCGAAGACGTCCAGGATGGGGTTCCAGCGGTCGGCGAAGTCCTGGTAGCCGGCGTCGATGACYTTTTCCGGGACGGGCGGGAACATGGCGACGTAYTGCCAKATGGAGGAGCCGGTGAACCCGACGACGGTGTCCACGCCCAGTGCGCGGGCGAGCCGGGCGGTGTGCTTGAGTTCCTCGGCGGCGCGCTGGCGGACGCCTTCGGGGTCCCCGTCGCCCCAGACCTTCGAGCCGACGATGGCTTCGTGGCGGAAGTCGATGGGGTCATCGCAGACGGCCTGGCCCTTGAGGTGGTTGGAGATGGCCCAGACTTTGAGGTTGTACTTGTCCAGGAGTTCGAGCTTGGACTCGACGTAGCCGGGTTCGTCCACGCGCCAGGCGTCCAGGTGGTCTCCGGAGACGGCGATTTCGAGGCCGTCGTAGCCCCAGAGGAGTTCGAGCTTGGACTCGACGTAGCCGGGTTCGTCCACGCGCCAGGCGTCCAGGTGGTCTCCGGAGACGGCGATTTCGAGGCCGTCGTAGCCCCAACCGGAGGCAAGCTTGGCGACTTCCTCGAGGGGAAGGTCGGCCCACTGGCCGGTGAACAGGGTAAACGGGCGGGGCATGGTCAGGCTCCTTCAGAAACGAGGGACTTGTCTTCGACAGCGGTAATGGTGCTCTTGTTCCTGGCTGAGGCTTCCACAGCATCGAGGACACGTTGGACCTGCAGTCCGTCTTCAAACGACGGCGACGGCGACTCATCGGCCGCAATTGCGGTGAGGAAGTCTCGGATCTGGTGGGTGAAAGTGTGTTCCCAACCGATGATGTGACCCTGCGGCCACCACGCTTCGAGGTAGGGGTGTTCGGGTTCATTGACCAGGATCCGGCGGAAACCCTGCTCACGAACAGGCACGGTGGCGTCCAGGAAATTCAGCTCGTTCAGCGCTTCCAGGTCAAATGTCAGCGACCCTGAGGTGCCGTAGATTTCGAGCTTGAGGGAGTTTTTCTGGCCGGTCGCGACGCGGGATGCTTCGACGGAGGCGCCCATTTCGCCGGTGAGCCAAAACGTTGCCCAGGCGGCGTCGTCTACAGTGACGTCTTCTAAACCGCCCGGACCGGGCCGCTGAGTCACGAACGTTTTCAGCACCCCCGATGCCTCGAGGATGGTCTGTCCGGTCAGGTACTGGATTTGGTCGATGGCGTGCGAGGCGATGTCGCCGAGCGCGCCGGAGCCGGCGGTTTCCTTGCGGAGCCGCCAGGTCATGGGCGATTGGTCGTCGGCGAGCCAGTCCTGGAGGTAGGCGGCGCGGACGTGGCGGATGGTGCCTAACCGTCCTTCGGCGATGAGTTCCTTGGCCAGGGCGAGGGCGGGAACGCGGCGGTAGTTGAAGCCGATCATCGATCGAACCCCGCGGGTACGCGCTTCAACGGCTGCGGCCACCATCAGTTCGGCCTCACCCAGGGTGTTGGCCAGCGGCTTCTCCACCAACACGTGTTTGCCGGCGGCCAGTGCGGCGATGGCGATTTCGGCGTGCATCCAACCGGGCGCGCAGATATCAACGATGTGGATGTCGTCCCGCTCAATCACGGAACGCCAATCTGTGGCCGACTCGGCCCAACCGTACTTGGCTGCGGCCTCCGCTACCTGGGTGGCGTCCCGGCCCACGAGCACTTTCTGCTCGAAGGCCGGGACATCGAAGAAACTGGCCACGTTCCGCCACGCATTCGAATGGGACTTCCCCATGAAGGCGTAGCCGATGGCAGCAACCCCCAATGGGTTTGCGTGTTGATTTCCTGGTGGTTCTGTCTTCATGAATTTCCTTCCTTTGCAGGCATTCGGCTGGCAACGTCGTTCCGTCCCGTACGACCAGCACCGCAGACGGCACCTTCGATCGGCTGCCGACCAACTGTGGCTGGATTCAGACGACAAGGAGGACCGGACAAATCGCCCTAAGAGGGGCCCTGCCGGGATGGCTCCAAGGCATTCCGGGGGTCTTTGCTGAGAGCTGGTTGTTGTTAGCTCGTGGTTGTGAGGATGCGGACCCTCACGGCTGTGATGTGCTTGTCAGAAAGGATCTCAAGGCGTTCGTCCCCGTTGAGGAATCGCCCTTCCTGAAACCCGGCATTGGTCACCACCAGCTCCCTGACTGAATCCAGTTCAACGTCACAGCCGGGCTTGTGGAAGTCCACTTGTGCTCCTTGGCCCACCACGATGAACTCGGTGGGACTGATGGCCAGAACCATTCCAAAGGGACGGGCGTCTCCTGGGGTAGGGCCGTGGGTAGCGGCAACCGTTTCTTCCAGGAGTTCGGGCGCCGGGGGAACACGAACGCCTGCATCCAGAAGCATTCCTTCGAGGAGCTTCCTGGAATTTCGAACCGTTATTGAAGTACCCGCCAGTTCTGTGCTGATGGATTCCTCCTCCGGGTCAAGGGCGAAGCCAAAAATACGGCCGTCGCGCTGGGCATCCACTATCTCTGGAGTAAGGGAAGTGATGATGGAGCAGGCGGCGCTGAACTGGTTGCCTTCCCGGCCTTCTTCCACCCCGAAGACGTTGTAGCCCAGACCACCAAATCCCCCAATGGCCAAGAACGCATCTCCGGCCCGGAAACGTGCTTCGGGGATGAAAAGGGGATTGGAGTCGGAGGCGTATTGACGCATGACCTCCTCTGCATTGGGCACGTAGATATCCGGTGCCAGGAAGCCGATGGCCGGCGCCGCGGCACGCCATACCGGGATCATCCGGGCCGTCGGTCCGCCGCTTGGGTACTGGCCGGGCAGGTCCTGTCCCCGTTGAGGACCGATCCAGGCGTTTGCGTAAGTGGGCAGGGGCAGGACTTCCTTTCCGGCTGCCGCCAAACCTCCCACAAAGGATGCAAATCCCCAGGCCATAAAGGTCTCTTCGGCAACGGGGTTGTCATCTCCGAAGTGGTCCGCCCAGCTTTTGCTGCTGTCCGGGCGCGCGCCAAGGGCCTGCACAAACTCCTGGTCAAAGGATTCCGGAGCTTGAGAAACCGCAGCAATCAAATGCCCAGGGAGCGGTGCATTCCAGACGGCTTCGGCCAGTGCGCTGTGGTCTCTTCCTGCACCCAGCAGTCCAACCTCGTTTTCCACCTGAATCATGATGACTGTATGGTCCGGATCGGTCATGGACAGATGCGCTAACAGGGCAGTGTAGGCGGTTCGGTCCGCTTCAAAGAGATTGTCAGAGAAGACGGACAAGCTTGGCCGCGGCATGGATCCGGGATACGAAAAGGGGGTCTTGAACGGTTTAACGCCCCTGTCCGCGCGCGGGAAACGTTCATGGTCAGCGCGAACCCAGCCGGGGGCATAGGTGGAGAAAGCGTTCTTGAACGCCCCGAACCAGATCAGTACCAGACGGACGCCGGTGGACCGTGCGTCTTCCACCAGCCCGTCGACGATCGAAAAATCGAGTTGTCCTTCAACCGGTTCTGTTTGTTCCCAGGACACAGGAGCGATCACCGTGTTGACCCCCGCCTTTGCCAGTTTCTCCCAGATGGGCGACATATAGCTCCTGTCAGATGCACTGGAATTATGCAGTTCGCCTCCGATGCAGAGAAACGGCTTCTCCTCAACAATCAGCCTGACGTGGCTGCCCGTCCGCTCGAGTCGGGGAAGGTTCTGGTGTGGCATGGGGATCGGTCCTTACTACTTGGTGGGCGGAATACATGGTGGCTGGGCTACTTGGCTTACTGGTTTCAGTGGGAACTGGGAGTGACCCACAGGCTGAATTCCCGGGAGGTCAGGCCGCTGCCAATCCCCACCCGGAACTCGCCTGGCTCCACGATGTATCCGGCACGGTGATCGTTGGTCCAGAATCCCAGATCATCCCAGCCGATGGTCAGCGATACCCGCCGTTCCTCTCCGGCAGGTACGAATACTCGCCTGAAGCCCCGCAACTGCTTGACGGGCCGGGTCACTGTGGCCAGCAGATCGGAAATATACAACTGGACCACTTCGTCGCCATCCTTTGTTCCGGTATTGCGAACGATCGTGGTGAAAGAGATCCTGGATCCAGCTCTCAGCTCGTCCAAGGTGACCGAAAGTGCTTGGTCCGGCGATGATTCCAACTCAAAGGACGTGTAGCTAAGCCCGTATCCGAAACCGAATTGCGGACCCAGCTCCAAGTCCAGGTACTTCGACTTGTAATAGTCATCAGTGTTGTTGGGTCCGGTCAGCCCAACGTCCGGCCGTTTGTCAGCAAGAGAGCCTCCTGTGCGGGCAGGCCTCCCCGTTGACTCATGGTTGTAGTAGATGGGGACTTGACCCACAGCGCGCGGGAAAGACATGGGAAGCTTGCCGCCCGGGTTGACCGCGCCGGTGAGGACATCCGAAATTGCTTTTCCTGCCTCGGTGCCCAGATGCCATGCCACCAGAAGGGCAGGACATTGATCAATCCAATCGCTGACCACCAGTGGGCGGCCGGTCATCAGGGCCACGGCAAAGGGGGTGCCCGAGCCGGCAATGGCATGGATCAATTTCTCCTGGTCTCCGGGCAGGTCCAATGAACTCCGCGAGCTCGCCTCCCCGGAAAGGTCACTGGGTTCCCCGACGGCTACGAGCACCAGGTCCGCCTCAGCGGCGGCAGCAGCTGCTTCAGCCTGAAGGCCGGGATCGGAGCCAAAGAAGGTGGCGCCGGGCAAGGTGGTCACTACGGACTCCGGCAGGGCTTCTGCCAGCGATTCGGCAATGGATGTGGTGGTGGGGGAGGCGAAGTACTGTACCCAGGCTCCAAGGTGGTCCTTGCTGTCAGCGTAAGGACCCACCACAAGGACTCGTTGCCCCTGGGGCTTCACCGGCAACACGCCGTCGTCGTTCTTCAGCAGGACCGCGCAGCGCGCGGCAGTATCCCTCGCCGCTGAGAGCGAGGCATCATCAGGGTCTGTTGCTGCTGTGGATTCGTCCACATACGGGTTCTCGAACAGGCCCAGCGCTTGCTTCAGCCGGAGTACCCGGAGTACGGCGTCGTCCAAGCGCTCAGAGTCCAGTAGCTCCTCGCGGACAATGGGCTCACCGTCGCTCAGCAAAGAGCCGCCCATTTCAACATCGAGACCTGCTGAAAGTGCCAGGCGCCCGGCGTCGGAAGTGTCGGCCGCGATGCCATGGTTCACAAGCTCGCCCACGCCATCGGCGTCTGCCACCACGATCCCGTCATGTCCCCACTCGTTCTTCAGGACATCTGTGAGCAGCTCCCGGTTGGCGTGCATGGGTACGCCTGAGACTGCGTTGAAGCTTGCCATGACACTGGCGACTCGTGCTGCGACCGCCGCCCTGAAGGGTTCCAGATACACATTGTGGAGCCGCTGGACCGAGATGTCCGTGGTGTTGTAGTCGCGTCCTCCTTCGGCGGCACTGTAGCCAACAAAGTGCTTTGCGCAGGCGGCAATGGATGCGTTGGAGGAAAGATTATCGCCCTGGTAGCCGCGGATCTTGGCCTCCCCGAAAACGGCGTTGAGGTAGGGGTCCTCGCCAAATCCTTCCACTACGCGCCCCCATCGGGGGTCCCGTGACACATCGATCATGGGCGAAAAGGTCCAGTTCACTCCATTGGACCGGGCTTCCTTCGCAGAGAGCCGGGCGTCGGCCCTTGCCACCTCCGGATCGAAGCTGGCCGCTTGTGCCAGAGGAGTGGGAAAGATCGTGAACTGGCCGTGGACCACGTCAAGGCCGATCAGGAGGGGGACGCCGTGCGGGCTTTCTTCGACGGCGATCCGCTGAAGCGCGTTGGTGGCCTGGGCCGAGGCGGGCCAGAACAATGCCCCCGCACCGTTTCGGGCAAGGCTTCCCGCTTCCGCAGAGTCCGGCCTCCAGACGATCTGAAGCTGTGCCAGTTTCTGCGCATAGGTCATGGAGGCCAGTATCTGCTCCGGCTGTACTTTAGCTTTCACGGTGAAGATCCTCCTGGGAAGGTTTGTGGACCTGGTGCCTTATGAGGTCCAGTGTGCGCATGATGGCCAGAGAGTCGCCCAAGGGCATCACGGAACTCTGCGGGCTACCGGATTCGAGCAGCGCGTGGAATTCGAGAATTTCGTACCTGAGTCCGCCGCCAACAATGGGCGCCTGAATGATGTGGGACTGCTGAAGTCCCGGCCCCGAGGGGTTGTAGCGTGAAACAGTCAGCTCGTTGGGGCAATGGTGCGGGGCCGGCAGTTCAATGAGGCCTTCGGTTCCCAGTATCCGTGCGTTGTTGGGAAGCACTGTGGACATTGATGAGCTGATGTATCCGGTTGCGCCGTCACCAAAGGAAAGAAGCGCCGTCGTGTCCAGGTCCACCCCGCTTGTGCTGCTGCGGCCGAACGCGGCGACGGCCGGTTCATCGCCCAGAAGCCAGTGCGACAGTTGTACAGGGTAAACGCCCATCTCCAGGAGGCTTCCGCCGCCCAAGGCGGGATCGTACAACTGCGGCCGCGCCCTCGGCCCAGCCTCCGGAATCGGGAAACCGAAGGACGCTTCAACCTTCCGCACCTCTCCAATTGCACCATCGTCCACCAGCCGCTTCAGCTCAACGTAGGCAGGCAGGAACCGGGACCACATGGCCTCCATCAGCACTGTCCCGGCTCGCTTGGCGGTTCGGGCCAGATCGAGGGCCTCGGCGTGGGTGGCGGTAAAGGGCTTCTCCACCAGGACGTGTTTACCCGCCTCCAGGAATTGCCTGGCATGCTCATGATGCAATCCGGCAGGGGTGGAAACGTACACCGCGTCAATGGTGGGGTCATGGGCAAGATCCTGAAAGGACGAGTGCTGGGTTGGGATGCCGAAATCGGAACAGAACTTGCCTGAGGCCGCCACGGTCCGGGACGCTGCAGCAGCGAGGAAGGCAGAGGGGACTTCAGCAATGGTCTGCGCGAATTCACGGGCAATGGTTCCCGTACCGGCGAGCCCCCATCTCACAATGGTTTTGCCGCGCACGTTAATCCTTTCCCTGCAGAGCCAGGTCGGCAGAGCCGGCAGAGTCATCTGCAGGGACCGCGGCATCATCGGAAAGGCGGCCATCGGGCAGCAGCAACGCTGCAATGAAACCCAGGGTGTAGACGCCGGCCAGGGCAAGAAAAACGGGAGAAAAGACGTCGTGGTAGATCGCTGCGATCTCGGCTTGCATCGCGGGGTCGGCGGCGTGGACCAAGGCAGGCGTCAGGGTTTGGGAATCGAGCCCGGTTGGCAAGAGCGATGCGACGCCGAACCCCACCACGCCGCCTACTACCGCTGATCCTACGGTGGATCCGATCTGCCCGCTGAGTCCCGCGGTTGCGGTTGCGGCGCCGAGTTCACTGCGTGGTGCAGCACCTTGCACGATCGCAATGGCGAGGCTCATGAACGCTCCCGTGCCGAGGCCCACGAACGCCATGATCAGCGCCGGGACCCACAGCGGCGCGCCCCCCGGGAGCAGGAACATGGCTCCGAGTCCGAGTGCTCCCATCACTGTTCCGACTATGGGAAACGCGCGGTAGCGGCCCGTTCGCGACGCAAGCCAGCCCGTCACGAGATTGCCCACCAACATTCCCAGCACAGTGGCGATGGGAACCAGTCCTGAGATGGTGGCGCTGACTCCATAGGCCATCTGGAAATACGTTGGCAGGTACGCCGTGGCTGAGATAAGCCCCGCACCCATGACTGCTGAGAGTCCCACGCCTGCACTGAACGTGCGGTTGCGGAACAAGTGAACCGGGATGATGGGGTTCTGTTGACCGCGCTCGACGACGACGAGCCCGCCTAGCGCTGCTACGCCTGCTCCAAGGGCGATCCACGCTGCGGAGTTTCCGGAACTGAACCACGCAACTGCCAGCACCACCGCCACAAGGACAGCGGTGAGCAGCACCGCTCCAACGACGTCGAACCGTCCCTTGCCCGCCGGTTCGATGTGTGGAACGGCCACGACCGCCAGGAGAAGTGCGGCAAGCCCCACCGGGACGTTGATCCAAAACACCCAGGGCCATCCCCAATGGTCCGTGATCAGGCCCCCGAGGAGCGGCCCGATCAGAATTGCCACCGGGAAGGCTGCGCCGATCAGTGAGAGGTACGCAGGACGTTGCCTCGGCGTGGTGACCTCGGCAACGATCGTCTGCGACATCAGCTGAAGACCCGCGGCGCTCATGCCCTGGAGGACCCGGGCGACGACGAGCTGGGTCATGTCATGCGCGAGGCCACACACGAAGGACGCTGCAACAAAGCCGATCAGCGCAATGAGGAAGACCATCCGCGGACCGACCCGATCGCCCAGCCCTCCGAGTACCGGGAGCAGGACAGTACTGGCGAGCGTGTATCCCACTACCACCCAGCTCATGTGCTGGAGGGCTCCGAGTTCGCCGGCGACAGTGGCCAAGGACGTCGAAACGATGGTGTGATCGAGGGCTCCAAGAAATGACACCGCCAGGAGCGCTGCCATGAGGAGCCGGAGCCGGGTGGGAGAGATCCGGCCTGTGTTGCTGTTGCTGCGGCTGTGGTTGCGTACTTCGGTCACGGCGTCCCGGCGATCTCGGCCTCCAGGCTGCGCAGAAGCGCATGCTGCCGGCGGACCTGCTCAATGGATCGGTAAGGCAGCCGATCGCCTTCGTATTCACTGGACAGGTAACCGGACCATCCGTTCTCCTTCAGGGTCTGAAGGATCTCGCGCCAAGGAATCTGGCCGTCAACCAGGTCATCGTCGATGTCGAAGAATTTCGCCTGAATGAACGACACGTAGGGGAGAACATCCACCAGGTCCGACATGGGAACGGCAAGGGGTTTACGCCATCCTTCTTCCTGGGCTTCTTCGCTGAGGCCGTCATGCTTGGCGGTGGTGATCGCCCTTTGGAAGATACCGGTGTCGATGAGCAGGCGGAAGTTCTTCGATCCGGTTCGCTCGATGAACGCGATGTACTCGTCCACCACCGGGTGCTTGATGGGAGTGGGCGCATGGATTTCCGGGCAAATGATGAGGTTCAGTTCGGCCGCGAGATCGAGGTTGCGCTCAATCACTTCCTCCCAGATCGGGTGGGGGCGCAGGTCCATGGACACTACACCGATCTTGGGGCGGATTGAGGTGAATCCAAGACGATGGGCCAGCCGAAGATCGCGGGCCAGCATTACAGCGCCCTCATCTGCGGTGAGGTCGCGGTCACGCCACATGCTCGAGTCGATCCACGACCCGTAATTGGTAGGCTCCAGCTGGTATTTTTCGAGCAGCCCGAACCATTGGTCAATCCACGCGGCGGACGGTTCCGGGTAGTTGGGCACGTGACCTTCGCCCAGGATCTCAATCCCGGTGGCGCCGATGTCAGCTATGTGTGCCATGGCGTCTTCGAGGGTGAGGACGGTGTTGATATCACCGGTGTAGCTGTAGAGGGAGACGCCGTACTTGAGGTTGCTCATGCGAGGACCGTGACCTTTCGCTGGGACGTGAAAATTGACGGTTGGAATTCAGCCGGAATGTAGGGTGCGTGCAGCGCAATATCAACGCGGACGTCGTGGACACCTACCGCCAGGCCGCCTGGGAGCGGCACCATGACGGTGGCCACTTCATCGAGCTGCCAGCGGACATCGGTGGACTGGCGCAGTTCCTGGATGCTGAAAGTGCGTCCCTGGAGCGTCCAGCGCGGTACTTCCCGGCTCCATGCCTGACCATCTACGGTGACAGCGACCCCGTCGATGAGGCTTGCCCAGACACCTCGGTAGTTCGGCATGCGCAGGGCTATCTCGAAGCCGACAGTTTCGGTTCCCTCGTGGACGTTGCGAAAGCCCCGGCTTTGGATCAGTTCTCGTTCGAGGACCATGTTTTCCTCACTTCTCTGTGGACGTGGAGTTGATTGATTCGGCGATCTGGCGGGCCCCGGCGACGGCCAGGGCCACCCCGGTCAACGTGGGGTTGCAGGCTGTAGGGGTGGGGATGACACCGTTGCCGGCAACGAACAACCCCCTGACGTCCCACACCTGTCCGGCGGGATCACATACAGCGGTTCCGTCATTGGATGTCCCCATCCGAAGGGTGCCTTGGTAGTGGAGTGAGGCGCCGGCAGGGAAAGTGAGCGGTTCATCGCCCAGTGGCTCGCCCAAGGACCGGGCGGCGGCAACCACCGATTGGCGTGCTGCGGACAGTGTCTGCTCGTCGCGTTCGGTGAAGGTGTAGTGGATATTCATGGCTGGCAACCCGTAGGCGTCCGTGGTGTTTTCGGAGAAGACAACGCGGTCTGAGGCTTGGAGGTCCTTGGCGCAGAACCACCCCAGGCCCACGATCGAACCAGGGATGACATCCCCTGAGATGGGCACCGGTGATGCGTCCAGTTGCATGACCTGCCCATGAAAAGGCTGCTCATCGGTGAAGGGCACCCAGCTGACCCCGCTTTGGGCGGTGATGGTGGTGTCGCTTGATGAGGCAGCGGGAACATCATCCACGACACCGGTCAACCGGACAGCGTGGACAATCTGAGGCTGGTCGTTTAGGTACCGGCCGAGTGCTTCGGGGCGGATACCGGATGCGAACAGCAGCTGCGGACCGCGGAGGGCATCGGCGGCAACTACGACGTACCTGGCCGCAATTTCATGCTCGTCTCCTGACTTGTCGTCGCGCACCCGCACACCGCTGACCTCGTCTCCGTCGGTCAGTACCCGCACAACCACGCTTTCGTCGAACAGGCGGGCCCGGGGGTTGTTCCGCGTCTCGTCACCGAACACCACGTCAGCTCCAGACCAGATGAAGCGACCGTCGTCAGTGCGGCGGACCGCCAGCGGCATGGGCTGGACACGCCGGTCAGGTGCGCGTCCGTCGTCGAGCGCCGCCGACAAACGCGAGCGGACGAGGTCGGCCAGGGGAGCACCAGCCAAGGCCTCTGAGCTGACCGAGAGGAGGCGTTCGGCCTCGCTCAGAAGCTCGTCCATGTTCGGAAGGAACGCAATACGTTCGCTTCCGCCAGGACGCGGGCACGCGCCGGTCCAGTGCGCAGCCATACCGCCAACATTGCTGGAGAATGCAAGGCCCGGCAGTCCGGTCTCGCCGGGCTGCTGCCAACCGTCGTCGAGGAGGAAGGTCCCGGGCCGCACCGGGCGTGCGACGTCGCGTGCGTACTCTGCGAGGTTCCCGCCGCTTGGCACGGCGCTTACTTTTCCCTCGGAACGGCGCTGGGCAACTTCGCGGCCCTGCACGCTTGCGATGTTCTTCACGTGGGATCCGGGGGGATCGCTGATGGTCGGTCCGGCCTCGAAGATGGCAATGCTGGCCTGGGGGCTGAGCTCTGAAAGTATCCGGGCATAGGCGGCTCCGGCAGGGCCGCTGCCGATGATTGCGACGTCAACGACAGCTGGATAAGGGCGCGCTGAAGGTACTGCTGTGGTGATCATGCTGTTCTCCGGGAGTCTGTAGAAGGAGGGCTTCACGCCCTGGTGGTTTTGCTCAGCGGGCAGCTGTGGACAGTGCGGCTTGAGCGTCAAGGAAAAGTCGTCGTTCCCGGCGCCTGTTGGCCTGCCGGGCCGGGTTGGCGATAGGTGAGGCCAGGAGGAGGGCCTTCGTGTATGCATGTTGCGGCTCGGCGATAACCCGCTCCGTGGTGCCTGTCTCCACGATTTCTCCCCGCCGCATCACTGCGACGCGCTCGCTGATGTGCCGCACCACATCCAGATCGTGAGTGACAAAAAGGAGCGAAACCCCGGTCTGCTCTTGAATGTCGGAGAAAAGTTGAAGAACCCGTGCCTGGGTGGACAAGTCCAATGCACTGACGGGCTCATCACACACTATGAGCTTGGGATGCCGGCACAACGAACGGGCGATTGCGATGCGTTGCCGTTGGCCACCGGAGAACTCGCGAGGATAGCGGGTGCTGGCGTTGGAGGGCAGGTTCACAACATCCAGAAGCTCCCGGACCCGTCGTTGTGCATCAACCTTGGACGTCCCGGAAACCTGCATCGGCTCGGACAAAATGTCGCTGATGGTCATTGAAGGATTCAGGGAGGTGTAGGGATCTTGAAAAACCACCTGAACGTCGCTGCTGAGTGCCCGGCGTTCCTTCTTGCTGAGCCTGGTGATTGACCTGCCGTCGAAACGGATGTCGCCGCCGGTCACCGGGGCAAGACCCAGCACGGCTCGGCCAATGGTTGACTTACCGGAACCGGACTCACCCACAAGCCCCAGGGTTTCCCCGGGTTTGATATCCAGGCTCACGCCTTGCAACGCCCGGAATGTCCGTTTTCTGCCGAATCCGCCGATCCTGTAATCAACGGTCAGGTCGGTGATCCGCAGGAGGGGTTCTGCTTGCGGCAAGGCGGTCTGGTTGACGGAAGTCATCGTGCACCTTCTGTCTCGGTGGTCATGTCGGCCTCGACAGGGTGGTCGGCCGGCGTTTTCGAGGTCGAATCGAGGGCAGAGTCCAAGAGGAGCCGTGTGTACTCTTCCCGGGGGTTGGTGAACAACTCAGTGACCTCAGCTACTTCCACAATTTCTCCGTTGCGCATCACGGCCACTTGATCGCACAGATCCGCGACGACGCCGAAGTTGTGGGTCACCAGGACCACACCCATGCCGCGTTCCGCCTGAAGGCTGCGAATGAGATCCAGCACGTCGGCCTGAACCGTGACGTCCAGAGCGGTGGTGGGTTCGTCGGCAATGAGCAGTTCCGGATTGCAGGAAACGGCTCCGGCAATGAGTACGCGCTGCGCCATTCCGCCTGAGACCTGATGCGGGTAGGACTTGAAGACCCGCTCCGGATCAGGAATGCCTACGCGGGCGAGGAGTTTGAGGGCTTCCTCTTTTGCGGTCTTTGCCGAGATTCCCAAGTGGTGT
Organism: Arthrobacter sp. Leaf137; assembly: GCF_001423525.1. GTDB lineage: Bacteria > Actinomycetota > Actinomycetes > Actinomycetales > Micrococcaceae > Arthrobacter. Next base: position 13,193 of record NZ_LMOI01000012.1, read on the forward strand.
CGCATTGGCTCCGTGAGTTGGGACCCGATGCGGAAGGCGGGATCGAGGTTACTCATGGGCTCCTGGGGGATATAACCGATCCGGGCGCCTCGTAGTCCATTTCGCTCTTTTGGAGTCATCCCGAGCAGATCCACTCCGGCGAAACTCAAGGTTCCCGCAGTCATGTGGGCTTGCCCGGGCAAGAGTCCCAGGACCGAGAAGGCGGTCTGCGACTTACCCGAGCCTGATTCTCCCACCAGGCCAACGATCTGGCCGCGCTCCACCCTCAAGGAAATGCCTTTGACGACGTCGGACTTCTCACCGTTGGGGCGGGGGTAGGAAACCCGGAGATCGTCGATGACCAGAAGTGCGTCTCCTGGATCCACAGGCGCCTTCTTCATAGGCCGTGCAGGTTCAGGAGTTGAACTGGCGTGCTCGGCAGCTTTTACTTTCCTGGCGGGGCCGGCAGATGATCCGTAGTTCGCCAGGGCGTCGCGGAAGCCGTTTCCCACCAAGGTGCAGGCCATGACCGTCAACACCAGTGCAGCGCTTGGCCAGATGAGCAGCCCGGGCGCGTTGAAGATGTTTTGCGATGCGTCATTGAGCATCAGGCCCCAGCTGGCTTTGTCGGAAGAACCAAGACCGAGGAAGGCGATGCCTGCCTCGATTCCAATGCCGGCACCTGCCAGCAGTGCGGCTTGAATGATGGTGGGCGTGATGACTACAGGAAGGATGTGGCGGACCATGATGCGGATATCGCTCAAGCCGGAGACCCGGGCTGCGTCCACGTACAACTCTTCCCGCACCGCCCGGACCGAGCCGCGGATGAGCAGGAACACGGAGGGGGCGATCAATATGCCGAAGACCACCAGTGCAAGTGAGGTGCTGCGTCCTACACGGGCCAAAACCACAAGGAGCACAACTATTGCCGGCAGTGACAGCAGGGCGCCGCTGATCCACATGCTGACGCCGTCGATCCAGCCCTGGCGGTAACCCGCCAGGAGCCCGGTCGGTACTCCAATCAGCAGGCTCACCGCAATGACAATCGCGGCACTGGAAAGGCTGGTTTGGGCGCCGTAGACGAGGTTCGCCAGCACGTCGCGGCCCACTCCATCTGCGCCCAGCGGATGTTCAGCCGTGAAAGGCGGTGCGAGGACATCGGCGAGGCGGGTGGCAGTGGGGTCGTAAGAGGAGATCAAGGGTGCGAGGACCGCCACCACAACGAGCAACGCGAGGAACACGAGCGAGATCACTGCCGCCGGTTCACGAAGGAACTTCTTGATCAGTTTGTCGCCTTGGGGTGCGGAGCTAACCACTTCAAGCGACTTGCGGGTGCCGGTGACAAGGTTATCGGTCATGAGACACGAACTTTCGGATTGATCCAGCCTTGCGCCAGATCGACGAGGAGATTCACGACGACGACGAGCACCACCGTGACAAGGACGATTCCGAGCACCACGGGCAGGTCGCCACGGCCGGCTGAGGTATTGGCCTGGGTGCCGATTCCGGGGATATTGAAGACTTTCTCAACGATCACTGAGCTGGAGATGGCCACGATGAACATCAGGGATACCGTTGTGAGGCTTGGTCCGGCGGCGCTGCGCAAGGCATGCTTCACCACGACGCTTCGCTCGGGGAGGCCACGGCTGCGCAGTGTTCGAACAAAGTCCTGCTGCATCACATCGATCATGGACCCCCGGACCTGCAAAGCGATGGAGGCCAGGGAGCCTAATGCCAACGCAATGACCGGGAGTGAGATGGATGCGAGCCACTTGCCGGGAGAAGCCGCGAAAGCAGTGAATCCGGTAGCCGGGAACATGCGCAGTTGGACTGCGAAAACCAAAGCCAGGACCAGGGCTACCAGGAAGCCGGGAATTGCCTGGACCAGGGTGGATACCACCTGCAGGCCGCGGTCGAGTCGTCCTCGCCGCAAGGCAGCTGTCACACCGATCAAGGTTCCAAAACAGGCAGCGAGGATCAGTGATCCGATCACCATGGAAAGGGTGGGCGGAAGGGTTTGGGAGAGTAGTTCTCCTACTGGCTGGTTGGTGAACCAGGACCGGCCCAAATCTCCACGTACGGCTGATCCGAGCCACTGGAAGTATTGGGTGATCAACGGTTCATCAAGGCCCAGTTGTTGGCGCTTGGTTTCCACCTGTTCGGCTGAGGCTACGGGACCCAGAACCTGACGGACGGGGTCTTGCCCCGTGAGGTTCAGGAGGAAGAACGTCGCAGTGGAGATAACGAACATGAGCACCAGTCCTGAGGCCAGGCGGCGAAGGATAAACATCAACATGGCAGCTCCTTGGGCTTCGGGAAGATGACGGATGGGTAGGGGAGGCCGGCCCTGAGATGGACCGGCCGCCCATCTACTTCTGCGCGGGAGCCAGGCCCCAGAGAGGCGGCAGAGTGGAGTAGCGCTGCGGAGTAACAGTGATGTCGGCGCTGCTGGCGAAGACGTTGTCAGACTGGATGTAGGGAGCGAACCAGGCTTGATCCACCAGATAGGTGTTCAGCTGACGGAACGTTTCGGTTTGGGCCTCACCGGTTTCGCCTTGGGCCTTGTTGATCAGGTCAACCACAGTGGGGTCGGAGACGTGGAACGGGTTCCAGAGTGATTCGGGAGTGAGCGCGATCTGGGCGAAATCCCAGGGGCGCGGGCTGTTGAGTCCGAAAATCGCTGCGGGATACTTTCCTGCCAACAGATCCGAGATGAAGGTCTGGCCGTTCACCGGCTGGTACTGCGGTGTAATGCCGATAGCCGTCAGGGCTTCAGTCACGGCCGCTTGCTGGTCCGGATAGATGGGTGATACATCCGGCATGGGCAGGATGAAGCCGTTTGCATAACCGGCGTCGGAGAGAAGCTTCTTCGCGCCGTCCACATCGAAGGGGTACTTCTTGTCCAGCTCAGGGATGTAGGCGTCGCTGGTGGAACTGAGGACCTGGCTGGTGGCCTTACCCTTACCGCCGAAGACTTGCGCGTGGATGGCATCGCGATCCAATGCCATGTTGATTGCCTGGCGTACCTTGGGCTCGGCGAGCGCAGGAACCAGGGAACCCTTGCGGTCGAACAAGTAGAGGCCGCTGGTGGTGTAGGCGGGGTTGGACTGGATGTTCAGGCCTGCGGACTTAAGGCTGTTTGAATCCTTGTCGGTGACCACTGCGAAGTCTGTTTCACCGGCCCGCAATGCGTTGAGGATTGCGTTGTTGTCGTTGAAGACCGTGACTTCGACGGTGTCGAACGGGAAGTCTTTGGCGTTCCAGTAGTCCGGATTTCTGGTGTAGGCGTACTTGATGCCGGTCTGGGACTTTGCGGCATCAAGGATATAGGGGCCGGAACCTACGGGAGTGGTGTCCAGTTCCGGGGTTCCCAAGGCCTTCGGGCTGGCAAGGACGCCGGCGGTTCCCCCCAAGTTCGGCACAAGGGACGGGTCCGGAGCGGAGAGCGTTACCGTGAGATTGGTGGCGTCGGTGACAGCTACCTCTGTGATGAAGCGCAGTTGCCCGCCGGCTTCACCAGTACCCTTGCGGGCGGAATCAAGATTGGCTTTCACCGCGGCGGCATCCAGGGGCGTCCCATCGGTAAATTTGACGCCTTCCCTGATCGTGAGCGAAAGCTTGGTCCGGGCGTCGTCGTAAGACCATTTGGTCACGATATTCTCGGCGGGTTCGCCCTCGTTGGTGTTCCGGAAGAGGGAATCGTAGACCGGCTGAAGGAACTGGGTGGTGGGGCCGGTACCGAAATTGCCGGGTGCGAAAGACTCAGGTGTTCCGATAGCTGCGATATCCAATTCCGTGGAGGCGGCGGAACCGCCAGGGGAGGATCCGTTGCAGGCGGTAAGCGCCATGACGGCTGTGACGGCGGCGATGCCGACTAATTTGCGCATGTTTCTCCTAGACAAGGCGTCGAATGCTCAGCTTCGAGTGATCCGACTGTTCTCCGGCGACAACGCTACGGAGATGGATAAGTACTGCGATGAATGGTGGCTTACATGCCTTTGAAAGGCGCCTGGCTTCACAGGAAATCCTTTGGATTCCTTGAATGCATTACTGGCGCAGGGCCGCGGGATGCAGGTGGTGTGCTCCATCTCGGTCTCCCTCGCCATTGAGGTTTATGGTGCTGGTTGAGCGTTTTGTGGCGCCTGTTACAACGATAATCCGGTGACCGGAAGAAGTCAACAACTTCTTCCGGCCTTCGGAATATCAGGCCGAAACACCTTCTTTGGTTTGACTCAGGGGTTGCATCAGCCGCTCCAGGAGCCCGGGCAGGTTGTCTTTGGAGAAGAGCTCGCCCAGAACAAGCTGGGCGGCACCGACGACGCCGCCTACCTGCTCGTCAAGGGCAGATAACTCCACGAGCAGGTCCGGTGCGCCCGTGGAGGGCAGCCGTTCAAGGACGGCTTGCTGTATGGGCTTGAGCACGATGTCTTTGGCACGGGCAATGCCACCGCCGACTACCAGCATGTGAGGAGCGAAGAAACTGACCAAGGTTGCCAGGCTGCTTCCAAGGAGTGCCGCTGTTCGGTGGAGCAGCTCCTTTGCGGCGGCGTCTTGGTGCTCAGCGGCCAGTGTCACGTCGTAGGCGCGAACACGTCCGGTCTCCTTGAGGACTTGTGCGAGGTAGGGGCTGCGTCCCGTTTCAGCCAACATCAAGCCGTCCCGCTCAATCGCCCATCCACTGGTGACCGCCTCAAGGCAGCCTGTGCGCCCGCACCTGCAGGCAACCACTCCGGCCTCCGGGACGGCCACATGGCCAATGGAACCCGCCAGGCCATGGGAGCCCCGGTAGAGCCTGCCATCGGCGATGAGGGCAGCTCCAACCCCGGCGCCGGCCCCGAAATAGAGCAAGTGCTTTGCCTTGGCAGCCCGCGGATTGCTCTCTATTTCAGCGAGCGCCAGAAGATTAACGCGATTGTCCACCCATGCCGGAACCGGCCAGCGAGCCGCGAACTCTTCCCGTACGGGGTAGTCCTCCCAACCCGGCATGACCGGTACGCCAACGGGAGTGCCGGTATCGAAGTTGACCGGACCGGAGAGCCCCACGCCGATCCCCAGCAGGTTGTTGCCCCCTTGCTCCCTGATGACGTCATCGACGATCCCATTGACCTGGCCCAGGATCCGCTCGGGCCCTTCGCTGATCTCGCACAGCTCCCGGTGGCGGGTGCCCAGCAGGGAGCCGGCCAGATCGGAAGCACTGACCACCATTTCATTGGACGCAATGTCCACGCCTATGACGTAGCCGGCCTGGGCGTTGAGGGACAGCAGCTTGGCGGTCCGCCCGCCCGTAGAGGGGGCGCGGCCGGGGGAATGGATAAGCCCGATTTGTTCGAGTTCTGCAACCCGCTCGGCAACAACACTGCGCCCCAGCCCTACGTGATCGGTCAGGCTGGCCTGCGTAATGCCGTCCTGCCAACGGATTGTTTCCAGTACGGACGCGAGTCCGGTATACCGCTCTATGGCCATTGAATCTCTTCCTGGGTGCTCGCGCCCACTGCGTCAGCGCTGTGGTGATGGATCCTGTCCGTTTTGTGGAACCATCCGGGCACTCACAGGTGCCATCATGCTCCAACTCCACGTCACCAAACAAGAAAAGCCTAGCAACTTTTGCCGGTCATCGGATAAACTCGTCCAAATTCCCACCTAGCAAGGAGATTTTATGCGACGGCCCACGAGCACGAATGACGACGGCGTCCAGTACCGCGACCTGAACGGCAACGGAGTGATGGACCCCTACGAAGATCCGCGCCTGGACTCCGCGAGCCGCGCGAAGGATCTGCTCGAACGCTTGTCGATAGAAGAAAAAGTCGGGCTGCTATTCAACACGGTGATGGTTGTTGGCGAGCCGGGTGACCACGATACTGCGAGTCCGTTCGGGCCGGAGACTCCTCGCGACTTTGTAGTAGGCCAGTCTATTAACCACTTCAATATTGGCCGCTTCCCTTCGGCAGAGCACATGGCGCGTTGGCAGAACTGCATGCAGGAACTCGCCGAGCTTGCTCCCCACGGGATTCCCATCACCTTTGCCACCGATCCCCGCCATGGTTTCGCGCAGAACGATGGCATGGTCTTCGCAACCGGCTCGTTCTCACAGTGGCCCGAGCCCATGGGCCTCGCAGCCATCGGCGATCCTGCGTTAGTGAGTGAATTCGCCGAGACCGCAAGGAGCGAGTATGTCGCCGTCGGACTTCGTGCAGCTATTCACCCGCAGATCGACTTGGCCTCTGATCCGCGCTGGGCGCGTCAATTGCAGAGCTTCAGTTCAAACTCAGCGGTGACGTCAGAGTACGGGTCGCTGTTGATCGAAGGTCTACAGGGCCAGAAGCTGTCATCCACGAGCGTCGCCTGCACGGCAAAGCACTTCCCGGGAGGCGGGGCGCAAGAAGACGGGGAGGATCCCCACTTCCCACAAGGCAAAGCTCAGGTTTATCCAGGGGGCAACTTCGAAGAGCACCTGGCACCGTTCCGAGCAGCTATCGCCGCCGGAACCAGCGCGATCATGCCTTACTACTCACTGGCGAAAGACCTGCTCATTGACGGCGTAGCCGTGGAGGAAGTGGGCTTCGCCTACAACAAATACCTGATCTCGACACTCCTACGCGAAGATCTTGGGTTCACTGGGGTTGTACTTACTGACTGGCAGCTCGTCACAGACCTTGAAGTCTTTGGCTTGCCGTTCCCTGCCAAGGCGTGGGGTGTGGAGCACCTCAGCCGCATTGAGCGTGTTGAGAAGCTCTTCGACGCCGGCGCAGATCAATTCGGGGGCGAGTCCTGCACGGATTTGGTCCTTGAGTTGCTGGCCAGCGGACGGCTCTCCCAGAAGCGCGTGGACGCGTCAGCGCTGAAAGTCTTGCAGGTCAAGTTCGAACTCGGCCTGTTCGACAATCCGTACGTCGACGAGAACGCGGTTGCAACCATTGTGGGTTCCGAGTCTTTCCGGGCTGCTGGGCACCGCGCCCAGGCGGAGGCCGTCACCGTTCTGAAAAACACTGGTGTATTGCCGCTGCGAGCGGACACCCGGGTATACGTCGAAGGCGTCAACCCGGAAGTCGTCGATGATCGGGTCACCTTTGTGGATGACAAGAAGGACGCCGACGTAGCTCTTGTGCGCCTCACTGTCCCCTACGAGCCGCGCAACGAGTATTTCCTGGACGCTATGACGCATCAGGGTAGCCTCGACTTCCCGGACGAGGAGGTCGCACGGGTGCGAGCACTTGCAGCAGAACTCCCCGTGATCCTCGACGTCTACCTTGAACGAGCAGGGATCCTGACCCCGTTCGATGAGCTCGCAGAGGCCGTCACCGTGAACTTCGGCGCTTCTGACGCTGCCTTGCTCGACGCGTTAACAGGAACTATTCCTCCCCGAGGTCGCCTGCCGATCGAGCTGCCTCGCTCCATGGCCGCCGTCGAAGCATCACATCCTGACGTCCCCAACGACACCAAAGATCCGCTCTACCGCTACGGCGCCGGCCTCAGCCTGCCGTCAACTTCGCGGAGGGAATCCAGGATGCTGACGTGACCGGGATGGACAGGAAATCGAGCGAAGTTCTCTGGAGTGAGTTCGTTGATCCACCGGATTCGGCACGGCCGCGTGCGTGGTGGCACTGGATGGACGGCAACGTGCACCTCGAGGGCATTCGGGCGGATCTTCGTTGGCTCCACTCTGTGGGCGTCCGAGGAGTTCAGGCCTTCGACGGTGCGTTAGCTAATCCGCTTGTAGTGGAGGAAGCTGTGATTCCCGGCAGCGAGCAGTGGCGCGAAGCTATTGCCATTGCTGTCGCGACGGCCCACGACCTCGGCTTGGACTTCACTGTTGCCACTTCTGCGGGGTGGAGCGCCTCGGGAGCACCGTGGGTTGAAAAGGCCGATGCCATGCGCAAGCTGGTGTGGTCGCAGACTGTGGTCGAAGGTGGCGAACTGACCCAGCTCAACAAGCTCCCTAACGTCGCAGGACCCTATCAAGACATCCCCACATGGGGTGTCGAGCCGCGGGAAGGCTCAGGCGATGTCAAAGACCTCGTCGCACTGGCCATCCCTTTCCACGGCACTCACGATGCTTTGGAGCCCGCGTTGGTCCGGTCCAGTTCACCGATGTAGCCGATATGGCGCGCGTCAAAATCAATGGCGGGGACGCTGGAGTTCTCTGGAAAGCTCCCTACCGGGTGTCCACCAGCGCACTGAGGTCAGGAACGAACCGGATCGAAGTAAGCATCACCAGTCCGTGGCGCAATCGACTGATTGCTGAGGCCCGCAGCAGCACCGGGACGCTCTACCCGCCAATGACGGGTGTCTTCACCGACGATGCCGAAATCCTGCCTGCAGGTCTACTTGGGCCAATGAGCCTGGTCTACAACCACCGTCCCTGATCTCCGCTAACGAAAGACATGATGCATGAGAAATCAGATAACGCCTCCGGCTGTGAGCCTGGAAGGCCAACGCCGTGCCGACCTCGGCAATGGAACCTACCTGAACCCGGTGTTCGCCGGGGACCACCCGGACCCGGCAATCCTCCGCGACGGGGATGACTACTACCTGACCTTTTCGTCCTTTGAGTCCACGCCCGGCCTCATTATCTGGCACTCGCGTGACCTGTTGAATTGGCAACCGCTGGGGCCCGCCCTTTCCACACCCATCGGCTGCGTGTTTGCCGTCGACATGTGCAAAGTGGACGGCCGGTACTTTATCTACATACCGATCATTCCCACCGCCATCTCGCCGGACCCAACGGCGCCTGTGCTGACCTATGTCATCCACGCCGAGAGCATGGCGGGACCCTGGAGTGAGCCCATCAACCTGGGCATCGAAGGGCATATCGATCCCGGGCACGTGGTGGGAGAGGACGGCAGCCGCTACCTGTTTCTCAGCGGAGTCAGCCGTGTTCGGCTCACCGACGACGGACTGGCTACGAACGGTCCAGTGGAGCACGTCTACGACGGCTGGCGCTATCCCGAGGACTGGGTGGTTGAAGCCTACGCACTGGAAGGGCCCAAGCTGACACGCCGTGGTGAGTGGTTCTACCTCACGACGGCGGTTGGCGGCACGTCTGGTCCGCCCACCGGTCACATGGTCACGGTCGCCCGCTCCCGCTCCGTCAATGGCCCGTGGGAGGACTGTCCCCGCAATCCCATCATCAGGACATGGAGTGCCGACGAGCCTTGGTGGAGCAAGGGCCATGCCACTTTGTTCGAGGGCCCCAACGGCCAGTGGTGGAGCATCTACCACGGCTACGAAAACGGGTTCGCCACCCTTGGCCGGCAAACGCTTTTGGAACCGATCGAGTGGGACGAGGACGGATGGCCCCGGGCAGTCGGGGGGACCCTTTCTGCGGCACTGCCCGCGCCCCTGCCAACTGTGTCTTCAACCGGCGAACAACCCCACGGATCGCCGTTGTCCGATGATTTCTCCACCCAACGCTTTGGGACACAGTGGTCATTTCACGCCCCGTCCAATAACGAGTATCTTCGGGCATTCTTTGACGGCGGCCTGGTTCTGCAAGCCCAGGGGTCAGGCCCGTCAGACAGCTCGGCGCTGACGTGTATCGTCGGCGACCGGCGATACGAGATCACGGTGGAGATGGAAATCGGCGACGGCGCCCAAGGCGGGCTGCTGCTGTACTACAGCGACCGCCTGTTCTGCGGCATGGGCCACGACGGCGGCAGCATGACCAGCTACCGCGCGGGCAGGGCGATTCCGTACTGGCGTGAACCTGCGCCAGCGGCCCGGACCATGCACCTTCGAATAGTCAACGACAACCACATCGTCACCCAGTACTACAGCCTGAACGGGACGGACTGGACCAGGCATGGATTGCGTTTCAACGTGGAGGGTTACAACACAAATACGGCCGACGAACTCCTCAGCCTGCGCCCGGCATTGTTCGCAGTCGGGACAGGGGAAGTGCGGTTCACGAACTTCACTTACCGTGCCTTTTAGGCTGGGCCACAACAAGTCCAGTAGCGCTGGTGGCTCTCCGAACTTCAGGCGAGCGTCCGAACAGCAGGCCGAGCCGGACACCGGTGCCGGGCCGGAAGTTCTCCACCACGATGTCAGCGGTGGCGGCGAGCCTATTGACTGCTTCCAATCCTTGCGCGGTTTTCAGGTCAACGGCGAAGGATCCTGCTGGGATCCGGCACCACGAGCCCTTTAAGGGGCCCTTCTGCCGCTGCCGTGGACGGGTCGGAGCCGGGTTCCGCTGTTGGTGGATGGGGTTGGGTGAGAGTCATGCCTGTGTCGCCATTTCTTTGTTGCCCCCTGAGGCTTCCGTCGCGGAGTTGCGCACGAGGGTGTGGATGTGGAACTTTTTCGGTTCGGTGTTGCTGAGGAAAACCCCGCAGTGGCGATTGAGTTCGAGGATGACGACCGGGCTCTGGATGCAGTCGTAGAACGGCTCGTCCTCGCTGTATCCACCGATCCATGAGAACCAGGTGTCCTGGTAGTGGGCGCTGATCTCCCCGCGACGCGCCGCTGCCGGTCCGGCGGGGAGGTATTCGATGAAATCGGCGATGATGACCAGGACGGTGTTGGCGCCATAGGAGCCAACCTCCCGAAGCGGCACGGCCAAGGGGTAGCGTGTGCCCTAGCCGACGAAGGAGTCACGATGAGCTACAAATATCGAACTGTTCGGGTTCGCGGTACCGAGCTAGTTGGAACAATTGCCAGGAAGCACGGGAGTGCGGCTGAAATTTACGAAACCTCCAAAGACCTGAGCACATCAGTCATTCCGGTGTTCTTCGAAGCAACGGGCGAGATCCGTTTCTTCGACAGGTCAGTGCTGGAGGACGTTGTGGCACCCACCACTTAATCCGCCGAGGCATGCCATATGCCAGGGCGACCATGGCGGCCGGCGTGTGGGACCTATTCCACGGCAAATGAGGGTGTGGACACTGTCCGCACTTTCGTCTTCGAAGCGGATCGCATATCGGTTGGACCGGCTCGTATTCCGCATGCTCCCGAGAGTTCCCAGCGTTGGCAAGGCCCGGAAGACAGTTCGGTCCCACCTCGGGCACAGCGTTCCGCGGCTGTTCGCGGCTCGAGGGTAGGCCTTAGGGCGCTGCGCCGCAGGACCTGGCTTGGCAGGTTTGGCATGAGCGCGGTTCCTGCGGATGTACTCAGAACGGTTCGGATCAACCTTGTTCGAGCATGTTCGAATGCATTGTGACCCCGGCATCAGGCTCATAGTCTCGGGGTGCCCGGCCTTCCTGAACCGCCCGGCACACAGCACCCGACACCCCGACGATGAGGTCCCTCCATGGCGTTATCAGCACACAGAATCCGAAGGCCAGTCGCCGCCCTGGCAGCAGCCGTGACCGCAGCCGCCGGCTTGGCACTCCTGCCGGCAGCTCCGGCAGCCAAGGCAGCAGACTCAACTGCCGTCACCATTAGCCCGAACCCGGCCAGCCGCGGCGAAGCGTTTGAAGGTTGGGGCACCAGCCTTGTCTGGTTCGCGAATGCGACCGCGGGATACTCACCGGAGCTGCGCGAACAGCTGTACCAGAAGGTCTTCGGTGAGGACGGCCTGAACCTTAATATTGCCCGCTACAACGTGGGCGGCGGCAATGCCTCGGACGTCAAGGACTACCTCAACGATGGCAGCGCAGTGGAGGGCTGGTGGAAGCCAGTGGCTGAAGCGACACCCGGCCAGCCGGCGTCGGACCTGTATAACCCGGACGGAAGTGTCGACAAGACCCAGGCCAACAAACTCGCCTTCCTCAAGGCCTGGAACCCGGACGATCCTGCGTCCTTCAACCCCGATGCCGATCAGAACCAGCGCTGGTGGGTGGAGCGTTTGGCCCAGGACCAGCAGATCACGCACTGGGAAGCGTTCAGCAACTCGCCGCCGTGGTTCATGACCAAGAGCGGCTACGTGTCCGGGCAGGTCAACACCGCCAAGGGCGAAAATCTGCTGCCCGAAGCGGAAGGCAAGTTCGCCGCCTACATGCGCCACGCCGTCGAACTTCTTGAAAAGGGCAGCGGGATCAAGGTGGACACCATCGATCCCTTTAACGAGCCCAACTCCGGCTACTGGGGCACTGACATCAATGCGGCCACCGGGAAGCCACCCACCACCTACACGCAGAAGCAGGAGGGCGCGCTGATCTACCCGGCGGCCCAGGACCGCGTGACCAAACTGCTCGCCGCTGAGCTGGCGAAGGGCAGCACTGACGCGGTTATCTCCGCGATGGACGAGACCGACCCCACCAAGTTCATGACCAACTGGAACGGCTACAGCCAGGACGCCAAAGACGCCGTGGCACAGCTCAACGTCCACACGTATGGGACCAACGATCGCCGCCGTGTCCGGGACCTGGCAAGCTCCACGGACAAGCCGCTCTGGATGAGTGAGGTGGGCGGTTTCTGGACTGGAAACCCCGCCCTGGGTGACTCCACCAGCGGCTGGGACCGCTCCAACATCACCAACGGCCTGGGCATCGCGAGCCGAATGGTCAATGACCTTCGCGAACTCGATCCCAATGCCTGGGTGTTCTGGCAGCCCGTGGAGGACACGTACAGACAGGAGAAGGCAGACAAGGGCTGGGGCTCCATCTACGTCGACTTCGACTGCAACTACGCGGGCCGCGAAGGCTACTCGAACCGCCGCATCAACGATGGCGCCACCCCGGACGCCGCCAAGTGCAAGGTCCTGACCAACCAGAAATACAACACCACCCGGAACTTCACGCACTACATCCGGCCGGGCGACTTCCTCATCCAGAACAACGACCCCAAAACCGCCAGCGCCCTCCGGGCCGACGGCAACGGTGCCACGCTGGTCCACTTCAATGACACCCCGACGCCGGAAAAGGTCACCATAGACCTCAGCCGCTTCGGGAGCATCGCGCCCGGTGCCAAGGTCACGCCTGTGGTCACCACCAAGTCGCCGCTGGACGACATCGAGAAGAACGCCTTGGTCGAGGGCTCCCCGGTGGCCGTGGATACCGCCATGAAGTCCGCGACGCTTGAAGTTCCTGCAGCGTCCGTGGTGACGTTCGTCGTCGACGGCGTCAGTGGAGTTTCGGACGACGCCGCACCTGTGCAGGACGGCCACAGCTACCACCTCAGCGGCGAAGCGAGCGGCAAGTACCTGACTGCGGGCTCCGGCACCGGCGCATCGATCCAGGATCTTGGCACGGATGCAGCGGGTGTTTCCCCGCAGATCTGGAGCTTCAAAGCAGTGAACTCCGGCAACGAGTTCGCCAACGACCGCCGCTGGGTTGTTACCGGCGCGGACGGGCGGGTTCTTACCGGCAACGGAGGCGTGCTGAACGGCAGCCAGGGCGGGGCGGCTTCGCTTGCTTCCCTGACGCTGGAGCAGGCCAAGGCCACTCCTTCTGCACAGTGGATAGTGACCTCGGAAAACGGCAAGCAGTGGACCCTGGTGAATGCCGCCGCTGCCATTGCCCTTCAGGTTTCTGGGAAACAAACAGCGGCTGGGACACCAGTTGCCCTGGCCTCCTCAACGGGCACCACTGCAACAGCTCTGGCTAGCCCACATCAGGCATGGGCCTTCACGGACGTCGCCGATCTGAAGCTGCTGGGTGTCTCGCCCGTTGAGATGAGCACGCCCGTGGGGACAGCTCCCGTTCTGCCCGCCACCGTCACTCCCGTTTATGAGGCCGGACCCGGCAAGCCACTGGCCGTGACGTGGACGCCCGTTGACGCTGCCTCCTGGCAGAAAGCCGGAAAAGTGACGGTATACGGTTCCGGCGTGGACCCGTACGGTCAGACGTTCGAAGCTGTCCTGACCATCACCGTGGGTGCCTACATTGCTACCGATCCCGTCTCAGTGACTGTTGGTGTTGGCGAATCGCCGGCTGCCGTGCAGGCTTCGGCTCCCGCTACTGTTCCTGGCCAGATCGCGGATGGGCCTGCCCGGAACCCGCTGTCCGTCAGCTGGGACTGGTCTTCCGTGGCCGAGTCCTCGCTGCAAGCCCCGGGTAAGGTGACAGTTGCCGGAACCGCCAACGGGCTCCCGGCAACCCTGACCGTGATTGTGGTGGACCGCGTTCCTGTAGCCAACATCTGTAAGGACGACCCCGCCACGACAGCCACAGCTTCCTACACCGAAGGCTCGTACATCGCCAGGAACACCTGCGATGCCAACGCCTCCACACGCTGGTCCAACTGGGTGAGCGGCGGCCGTGCAGGTGACTCGTTGAGCTATGGCTTCGCCCGTGAGTACTCCGTCTCGTCTGTGACCGTTACGTCTGCGGAGAAGGCTGCAACAAGCCTCAAGGTCCAGTACCAGGATGCCGCCGGCGCTTGGAAAGACACATCGGTGGGGACCGTGAATGGCCTCTCGATCACATCACCCACCACGGTTTCCTTCGATCCCGTGACCACGCGCGGCGTCAGGGTGTCCTTCGTGACCACGGCCTCGTACACCAAGGTCGCCGAGGTGGCCATCGCTGGAACCCGCCTGGCTGACGCCGGGCTCGCCGATCTCGGCAGGCTCCTCGTCAATCAGGCATCAGTGGTTGGCTTTGACCCCGGAACCACCAGCTACCGGTCGCTGACCTCGACGGCGACTCCCGCCGTCGTCGGCTACCCGCTGGACATGAACGCCAAGGTGACGGTTCGGCAGGCAACGGCGGAAAGCCCGACGGCGGTAGTCACCGTGACTGCCCCGGACGGAACCATCAAGGAGTACCGGGTGACGGTGTCCACCGGTAAGGACGCATGCTTCAACGATGGCTGGAAAACGAGCCCGTCGCCCGTGTACAGGAACCAAGGGCAGTGCGTGAGCAGCTTCGCCGCCGGCAAGTAGGACTTTGAACGCAACGGGGCCCCCTCCAAAAGCGACCCGAGGGGGCCTTGCTGCGTCCGAAAAATGGTGGGTGAGGCCGGTGTTGCCCACCCCGATCAGGGCAGCCGGAGCGAGTTGCCGAAGGGCCAATCTGTCCGGACGTGGCGGGGCGCAGGCCTGCGCCGGCAGTCGAGGGAACTACGCCTGAGTCCTGTCGGGTCTTTTGATGGATCGTGCAATGGCTTTCACGGAGTGCGCCACGAATGCGACTGTTCCGGCGAGGATCAAAAGAATGCTGACCGCTGCCAGTTGTCCGATGAGCATGAGCAGCGCCACCGTCAGGGTTCCGCCGTACGTCAGCGCGAAACTCAAGGTGTCCGGATCAGAGGGCATTGGGGGCTTTCAAGTCAGGGGGCGTGGGCAAGCCCGGGAGCAGAGGCTCCCCTTGGGGTGCGGGGCTGGCAGGTTGGGGCTATCAGGACAACAAGGGTCTGCTCGTGAGGATGTAGTCCACGGCAGCGGGTCCGGTCATCCTGAGTCCCGGCCAAAAGGTTCCATCGAGGTTTCGTCGGTGTGCACAAAGCGGCAACGCGGACATCGCGTGCCAGAAGGGTTCGCTGGGTTGTGGTGTCTGCCGCTGAAGGACGCACCAGCTGACGTATAGCCCATACATCTCATCGTTGGTGAGGCCATAATCAGCGGAATAGTCCACAGTGATGCAGTCCCGGAGAAAGCGGTCCAGGGGCGGGAAATTCCAATCATGACCGGCGGAGACGCTGCCGACGGTTCCTGAAGCCGGCGCGGAAGGCATCACTTACGCCGCAGAACCAGCGAAGACGGAACCGGCCAGAGCGCCGACATCGCCCCCATGACTTTTGATGAGGCAAACAGCCATCCGTTTGGCGAATACAGCTGCCTCCCGGTCTCCCTCGACTGCGGAGATGATGGAGCCCTTGGTCAAGATGTGGCATGACCGGGCAAAAACGTCCGGCTGGTCGAGGCCCGCTTCCTGGGCGAGTGTCCGCATGAAGGCTCTCACCTCGGCCAAATAGCCGACGGAGGCCTTGCCAAGCGGATGATCGGGACCCATCTCCAGCATTGTGCTGACGAAAGCGCAGGCCTGGAAGCCATCCTGGCGGAACCATCCATCCAGGACATCGAAAATAATCAACAGCTTGGCTGCCGGGTCATCCGATCTGCGGTTGCATTCGGCGATGATTGCCTCGACCGTGAGCTCCTGATGGCAGTGCTCCAGAAACGCGAGGACCAGCTCGTCCTTGGACGCAAAGTGTCCGTAAAAGGTAGCCTTTGCAACCCCGGCGCGCGCGATCAGCTCAGCAATCCCAACATCGCGGATGGCACGCTGCGCGAACAACTCGTAAGCGGCCCCCAAAATGCGGTCACGTGCACCCGCAGAAGACACCGCGTGCTGGGTGGGAGTGGTTGCCGGGCCCGGAAGGGGGCGCTGAAGATGTTCCATCACCAGCACACCTTACCCGACGGCAGACAGACCGGTCGGTACGGCGAGTGCACCTAGGTATTCCGAGGGGCGCGGCGCAGGCTTTCCTCAAGCGCCGCCTCGTACCAGAAGACTGCGCTCGGCGCAGGCTCGTCAGCGTCCAAGTGCCGGTACAGGGCGTCCAACAGCTTGGCCAGTTCGTCGTCCGACAACATGGCGGTGGTTACTTCCGGCCCTCTGGGGTCGCCGATCATCCTGAAAAGCTGCGGGCCTTTCATCACTGCCCGGCCCTCGGGTCCGGCGCTGTGGTTCCGCTCCCATATTCCAGGCACCCGCATCTACATGCGGCCGGCAGCAAGGTCGGGATCGGTATCGGGGTCTGTGGCGGGAGGTTCCCGCTCGGTCAGCGAAGTGGCCGGCTCGGCTTTGGCCGCCTGCCGGGAACGCCATATCGCGACGCCGCCTCCCGCCAGGACAGCCAACCCAATGCTCCACCACAGCATTGCGAAAGGTGAACGGGTCTTCACGGGGGCGGTTTCCACGACCTGGTTCGAGGTGCCCGTTCGCAGGTGTTTCAACTGTTCCTGCACCCGTGGCGTCAAAGTTTCCACCCCGTCGGCCAGTTCGTCTGCAAGGTGCCGCAACAGCGCCTGCAGCCTGGGGGAGGCGGAGTCGATGCCAGCGTCCAGCCCTGCCACGGCCCGCTGAAGTGCAACCTGCACTCCAGGAGTGGCCCACTCCTTGCCTTTAGCCACTTGATGTAGGAAGGGTTCCGCCAGATGGTGAACCTGTTCCGCTTCAACTGCCGGCTTTAGTGTGCGCAAGGGTGCCTCCTACGTCCGATGGTTGTGGACAGCGTACGACTGCCACGCCCACAAAAACAGGGACCTTTGGACGATTCAAGCTTTGGATGCGTCCGCTTAACATCACCGGAACGGCCGGGGTGGGTCTGCGTGTGCCCGGCCGGGTATCGCTCCACCTGGCTGTTCGCCGGCTGGCAACCCTGGCACCACAGAATACACACAGCAGGGGAGCGGCCCGTCGGTGAGGGACGGCCGCTCCCTTTCTGAGCTGGGTTTTGCTTAGGCGGTCTGGGCCGGGAAACGGTCCCAGACCCGGTGGGCTGCCAGGAGTCCGCTGAGCTCCGTAACCAGGGCTTCGGCGTCGTCGCTGGCAACGATTCCCGGAGCGTCCTGCGGTATGCCGGCGGCGGTCAGCGCTGCTGAGCCCTCACCCAGGGCCGCGATGGCCTTGGCGTGCCTGAACGCTTCGGTCAACAGGAGCGTGGCCCGCGGATCCACTCGGCCGCCCGGAGCGCCGGCCTTCGCATCGAGCCCGGGTGCGGCGACGGGCGCCGGGGCTGCTGCCGAGGCGACGATGACGGCGTCGAACTCCGTGGAGCGTGCGGTGAGGTACGTCCGCTGTACGGGGACCCCGCCGTCGTCCTCCTGTCCGATGAATCCGCCGGCCGGCGCGATGACGAGCGGGACGATGCCTTGGGCGTCCAGGGCCTGGCGTGCCGTGTTCACAGCAGCGAGGTCACTGCTCTCGTCGGCCAGGATCCCGACCACGCGGCCGGCAACGGGCCAGGTCTTGCCGATCTGGGAGAGCGCAGGGCTGGCCTCGGACGAAGACACCTGTACCGTCGCCTCCGGAGCGGGGAGGCCGAGGCCTTTGGCCACGGCGGCGCAAAGTCCGGCGTCGATGTTGGCAAGGGCTGCGAGCTGCCGTTCCCGGATGGATTTCTCGTAGCACTTGCCGAGTTCGAACGTGTACGCCTGGATGACGTGGTCCTGCTCCACCGGGCTCAGGCTGCGGAAGAACAGGCCTGCCTGGCTGTAGTGGTCATCAAAGGAGGCGGGGTTCCGGCGTTCCTTGATGGCGGCGGCCACTTCCTCGGGCACGTCGATGAAAGCCCCGACATCTTCTCCGGCGAGGAACGGGCATCCGCCGTCCAGCGAGTTGGGCCGGTACGGGGCGACTCCGGCGTGGACGGCCTGCTGGTGCATCCCGTCGCGGAGCATGTCGTTGACCGGGGCCTGGGGCCGGTTGATGGGGATCTGGCCGAAGTTGGGTCCGCCGAGGCGGGAGATCTGGGTGTCCAGGTAGGAGAAAAGCCGGACCTGCAGCAGCGGGTCATTCGTAACGTCGATGCCCGGAACCAAGTGGCCCGGGTGGAAGGCCACCTGCTCCGTCTCAGCGAAGTAGTTGGTAGGGTTGGCGTTGAGCGTCATGACGCCGATCGGCTGGACGGGTGCCAGTTCCTCGGGGACGAACTTGGTGGGATCAAGCAAGTCGATGCCTTCGAACATCTGGTCTTCAGTGTCCGGGAAGGTCTGGACGCCGAGTTCCCACTCGGGGTAGGCGCCAGCCTCAATGGCATCGGCGAGGTCCCGGCGGTGGAAATCGGGATCCATGCCGTTAATGATCTGCGCTTCCTCCCACACCAGGGAATGGACGCCCTGTTTGGGCTTCCAGTGGAACTTCACCAGCGTGGTGCGGCCTTCGGTATTGACGAACCGGAAGGTGTGGACGCCGAACCCTTCCATCGTCCGGTAGGACCGGGGGATGCCGCGGTCTGACATGTTCCACATGGTGTGTGCCTGTGCCTCGGTGTGCAGGGAAACGAAGTCCCAGAAGGTGTCATGGGCACTTTGAGCCTGGGGGATTTCCCGGTCCGGGTGCGGCTTGGCAGCATGGACAACGTCCGGGAACTTGATTCCGTCCTGGATGAAGAAGGCGGGAATGTTGTTGCCCACCAGGTCGTAGGTGCCCTCGTCCGTGTAGAACTTGGTCGAGAATCCGCGCGTATCGCGGACGGTGTCGGCAGAACCCCGGGAGCCGAGCACGGTGGAAAATCGGACGAAAACCGGGGTCTCCACGTCCTTGGCCAGGAAGCCCGCGCGGGTGATGTTCGCCGCGGTGCCGTAGGAACGGAAGACGCCGTGGGCACCGGCGCCGCGGGCGTGGACGACGCGCTCGGGAATGCGTTCGTGGTCAAAGTGGGTGATCTTTTCGCGCAGGTGGTGGTCCTGCAGCAGGATGGGACCGCGGGAGCCTGCCTTGAGCGAGTGATCGGTATCGCGGAGGCGAAGACCTTGGGCGGTGGTCAGGTACTGGCCCGACTGGGCGCGTGCCGTCTCCGGCGCCCCGGTGGGGCTGCCCGTGGGCGAAACCGCCTCAGGTCCCCGCTGGTCCGGTTTCGGCGGCAGGGGCTCCCGCGGAGTTGTGGGTTCTTCCAGGCCGGCCGGTTCGCTTGCCGGGACGCCGGGAATATTGGTGCTTGCTTCTTCTGGCACGGTGCTTCTCCTTTGGGTGGGCAAACCTAGCAGTCCTCCGCCGAAACTGGATACTAAGTGTGCTTAGTACCCTAGCAAGGTTTCGCCGCACCACAAGTTCTGGGAAGGACCCACACGTGCCTCTGGTTGCCTTCCGGTATGAAGGCATGAGCGGGAAGCCGTGGTGGTCCAACCATTCAAGGACTGATTCCAGCCGGAACACCGCCATTACTCAAAAAAAGGTCTCGCTGCGTGCGGGCACTGTTGAAGTGAGCGGGCAGATACAGTCCAAGGCGCCAACCAAATTCAAAATTCTTCTACCGCGGCCGGAACCTTGGTATGCGCTACGTCCCCGGTGGCCCTTATCTCAATCGGCATCAGGAAGAATGGACGCCGTGAGCATCCCAGACGCCGTCCCGCCGCCAAAACGCCAGACCTTCCTGGCCCGTTTGGGAGGCTTCGCGTTCGTCACGATATTGCTCCTGACGGGACCGACGCTGATCGGGATCGGCTCCTCGATGGCCGGTTCGGATGAGGAACTCGCGCGCACCGGCATTCACGCCACCGGCTCCATTGTGGACTTTGACGACGTCCGGAAAGCGTCGAACCGGAAAATCACTGTGGAGTACATTGCGGCTGACGGCACCGGCTACTCGACCTTCGCTTCCGTGGACCATGACCAGCACCCCACGGTCGGCGGGGACGTTACCGTGATCTACAGTGAATCGAATCCCGGTAAGGCCGTCGTTGTGGGCTACGACAGCAGCGGCGTTTCCGTCCGCGGAATCGGTGCCCTATTCCTGCTGATATTTACCATTCCCCTTGGCCTGGTCCTTATCATCAAAAGACTCCGGAAGAACCGCAGGCAGCGAACTGTCTAGCCTGCGCCCGAGTATGAGCTGAGCGCCCGGCGCCCCAGGTGGCGGCCAGGTCCGGCAGTATTCAAACGTGGTCAGGCCAGCAGCCAGCGCCACCACCGAGGCCGCTCCGGCTCCGGCGCCAGTTCCGGTTCGGGTTCCGGTTCTTCGCCCAAAGCCAGCGCGGCCTGGACGATGTCGTCCACGGTAAGTGTCATGACTGCCTCACGGTCGAGCGCGTCGAGGCTTTGTTCCTCATCGAGGGAGAGCCGCAGTGCCTGGCGGTTGATTGCCTGCTCGAACAGCGTGCGGGCGAACCGAGCATTGCCGGAGTCCTCGCTCGCGTGGAGTCCTGTGAAGATGCGGCGCAGCATCTGGTCCGCGCCCGGTTCCAGGGTGTACTCGTGCTGGGCCAGCATCTGGTGGAAGATCGTCTGCAGAGCGTCGACGGAGTAGTCGGGGAAGGTAATTTCGCGGGCGAACCGGGAGCGCAGTCCGGGGTTCGAGAGCAGGAAGGACTCCATCAGCCTGGGGTACCCGGCCACGATCACCACCAGCCGGTGGCGGTGGTCCTCCATCCGCTTAAGCAGGATCTCAATCGCCTCGGGACCGAAGTCCATCCGGCCGTCCTCCGGTGCCAACGCATACGCCTCGTCGATGAACAGGACGCCGTCCAGCGCACGCCGGATCACCCGGTCTGTCTTGATGGCGGTCTGGCCGACATACTGCCCGATCAGGCCCGAACGGTCCACCTCCACCAGGTGGCCTTTCTGCAGCAGCCCGACGGCCCGGTACATCTCGGCCAGGAGCCGGGCCACTGTGGTTTTGCCCGTGCCCGGATTTCCCAGGAACACCAAATGCTGTGAGGTGGCCACTTCCGGCAGGCCGTGCGCCTTGCGGCGGGCCTGGACCTGGAGCAGTGCGACGAGGGCGCGTACCTGTTCCTTTACGGTCTCCAGTCCGACCAGTGCGTCGAGCTCGGCCTGCAGTTCGGCCAGCGGACGGGCTGGCCCAGGCTTGGAGCCCATCAGGTCACCCATCAGGTCGTCAACGCGTTCCGAACCGGGCAGCTTGAGCTGATCGGTCAGGTGGGCGATGGTTTCGCGCAGGTCGTCGAGCGGATTGCGGCTGAGAGCCATGCATCAACTGTAGACCCCGATTCCCGCCCGCAGAGGGGCAGGGGAGGTCCCGGGTGGCAAGGTCGCCAGATTTCCCGTCTCCGGATTGCTTCCCACCGCTGGCAGCGGCGCACCCGGGGTGGGATAATTCTGGTCATCCTTTGAATGAGGGGGGCCATCATGGCCAGCCTTGGTGTTCTTCAACCTGGCCGCCGCTCCCGGGCATCCATGCCCCGGCTCCTGGCGGTTTTGCTGGTGCTCGCCTTCGGGGTGCTGTTCGCTCCGCCCGCCCGGGCAGTCGACTATGGACATGACGTCTCGTGGCCGCAGTGCCCCGGCGGGCTGCCGATGCCGCCTGAGAACACTGAGTTCCTGGTGGTGGGGCTGACGCGCGGGCTCGCCTTTACCGAAAATCCCTGCCTGCAGCAGCAGTACCAGTGGGTGCTGGACCGGGGCGTCAGGGCCCAGGCGTATGCCATGGCCACGTTCCCCACCACCGCCCAGTACGACACGTATGGCGGCGGCGGACCGTACCCCGCAACCAACAGGCCGGACCGGTTGCGCAACGTCGGGTACGCGGAGGGGCGCGCGGCCCTCGCGTCGCTCGCCAGGGTGGGGTGGCGGCCGGAGAGGATCTGGGTGGATGTCGAGCCCCGCCCGCAGCAGCCGTGGCCCAGTACTTCGCCAGCCGAGCGGCAGGAGAACCGGTACGTCATCTCCGGTCTCTTGGTCGCACTGGCGGACGCTGGGTTCCCACACGGCTTCTACTCCTATCAAAGCGCGTGGGAGGCCATCACCGGATCGTGGCAGCTTCCCGATGTGCCCGTATGGTCACCGGCCGGGCGCCTCGACTTCGCCAGTGAAGCTTCCGACCTTTGCGTGAATCCCAGCTTCTCCGGCGGCACCGTCCACCTCACGCAATGGACGGACGGCACCTACGACTACGACATGACCTGCACGGGCGTCTACCAGGCCCACGTCGCCGGCATCGGCTGGCAGCCCAGCGTTTCCGACGGCGGCACGGCAGGGACCATCGGCCGGTCACTGCCGCTGGAGGCACTGCGCCTGTCCGCGGCAGGGGACCGCCTGTCCGGCGACATTCTGTGGCGCGGGCATGTGCAGAACATGGGCTGGCAGCCATGGACGACGGCGGCGTCCCCCTTAGGGACCACCGGTCTCGGTCTGCGGTTGGAGGCTTTGGAATTGCGGCTGACGGGGGATCTCGCCACGCAGTACAGCATCAGGTACCGCGCCCACGTGCAGAACGTCGGCTGGCAGCCTTACGCCGTTGACGGAGCCACGGCCGGCACCGTCGGGCAGGGCCTGCGGGTGGAAGCGGTAACCATCGATCTGGTTCCAAAGATGGCCCCGGCGTTCACTGCCGTGTATGCCGCACACGTGCAGAACATCGGATGGACGACGAACGTCTCCGATGGCACGGTGGCCGGGACCACAGGCCAGGCGCTTCGGGTTGAGGCGCTGCGTCTTACCGTGGCCAGCGCGGCTTACGCCGGAGGCATCCAGTGGCGGGGACATGTGCAGGACATCGGCTGGCAGCCGTGGACCACATCGGCCAATCCCATCGGCACCACCGGGCAGGGGCGACGGTTGGAAGCTTTTGAAGTCAGGCTCACCGGTGAGCTGGCGAACCACTACACCGTTTACTACCGCGCCCACGTGCAGGACGAGGGCTGGCAGTCATTTGCAGCCGACGGCGGTACGGCGGGAACCACGGGTCTGGGCAGGCGGATCGAGGCGGTACAGATCCTCCTGGCCCCCAGAACCGGCAGTTAGGTCGGCAGCCCTGGTCCAGCCGCGGTTCGTGGCCCTGCGATGTCCACGGTTGTCTCCGGACGTCAGTCCCGCGGGTCCCGGCCCGGGAGCATCCGTGTCGACTTCGAGTGGTCCACCACCGTCTCGACTGGGCGCATGTTCGTACTGCTCCAGCTGGTTAGGAACGCGAGCTGTTCCTGGGCGTGGCTGCCTGGTTCCGCGGTGTAGGCGATGATTGCCAGGCCGTCTCCGGGGAGTTCGAGTGAGTCGCCGGTGAGCTCGATGTCGCCGACGAGCGGATTATGGAGTGTTTTGCGGGCTGAGCGGTGAAAGCGGACGTTGTGGCGTGCCCAGCGGGCGGAGAATTCGGTGCTTCCTGCGGCGAGATCACCGATGAGGCTGTTCAGGGCGCGGTCGCGCGGGTTTCGTCCCGATTCAGTGCGCAGGGCGGCGGCGAGGTCATCGGCGATGGTTTCCCATTTCACGAAAAAGTCCTGTGAGCGGGGGTCAAGGAACATGAACCGGGCGAGGTTCAGCGGCAGCGTGTCGGGGCTGAGGATGCCGGAGTAGAGGGCGAAGCAGAGGTTGTTGGCGGCGACGATGTCCATGCGGGAGTTCCGGACGTATGCGGGTGTGCCGGTCATTCCGGCCAGGATCCCCTGGATGCTGGGACGCACGTCTGCCCGGGCTTTGCGGGTCCCTGCTGACCGTGGGGGCGCGGCGGCTTTGGCGAGGTCGAGCAGGTGGGCGCGTTCGGCTTCGTCGAGCTGGAGGGCGGCAGCGAGTGCTTCGAGGACGCTGTCGGAAACTCCGCGAAGATTGCCGCGTTCGAGCCGGGCGTAGTATTCGGTACTTACTCCGGCAAGCATGGCGACTTCCTCGCGCTTGAGACCGGAGACCCTTCGCGTCCCGCCGTAGGCCGGCAGCCCGGCCTGGGCAGGGGTGATGCGCGACCGGCGGCTCATGAGGAACTCCCGAACGTCCTGACTGTTTTCCATGACCCCTACGGTACGGCGGCGCCGGGTCGGCGTAACAGGAACTGGCAGTACACCGCACAACAGGTACTCCCGCGCACGGGAAGGAACTGGTGTTCTTGAATGAGCCCGCCATCCCAGTTACCTGAAAGCACTCATGTCTTCCTCTGCTGTCAGCCCGCCGACCATCGCGGCCCGGCCCCGCACTTCCCTCGCCGTGGCCATGCTCGGCTTCTTCGTGGTGGCCCTCGATGCCCAGATCGTCAACGTCGCCCTGCCCGCGATCCGGAACGACCTGGGCGGCGGCCTGTCCGGCCTGCAGTGGATCGTCACCGGCTACACCCTGATGTTCTCGGCCCTGCAACTGTTCGCCGGAACCTTCTCGGACCGGACCGGGGCCCGCCGCGCCTACGGCCTGGGCATGATCCTGTTCACTGTCGCGTCGGCAGCGTGCGCACTGAGTCCGAGCCTGGTTTTCCTCATCGCCGGCCGCATCCTGCAAGGCATTGGCGCGGCCATGATCACGCCCAGCTCCCTTGCGCTTATCCGGGAGGCCTACCATGACGCGGCCCAGCGTGGCCGGGCGATCGTGTACTGGGGCCTGGGCGGCTCCGTCGCTGCCGCTGCCGGTCCGGTGCTCGGCGGTGTCCTCACCCAGATCGACTGGCGGCTTATTTTCTTCGTCAACCTTCCCGTGGGCGCAGCCGCAATGTTCGTCCTCGCACGCGTCGCTCCCTCGCCCCGGCGCCCGATGCCCTTTGACTGGCTGGGCCAGATCACCGCCGTGCTGGCCCTGGCGAGTCTGACCTACGGCATCATCGAAGGCGCCGAGGCGGGTTATGGCAGCCCCGAAATCCTCACCCTTTTCGCTGTGTTCGCTGCATCGGTCACAGCTTTCCTGCTGGCGCAGGCCCGCGGCCGCTATCCCATGGTGCCGCTGGACCTGTTCCGCTCCCGAACGGTCTCGACCACCCTGGCCATCGCGGTGGTCACGATGGCCGCGTTTTACGGCGTCGTCTTCCTCCAAAGCCTCTATTTCCAGCAACTGCGCGGCGAGTCAGCCCTGCAGACAGGGCTGCTGTTCCTCCCGATGACCGGGCTGGTCGCGCTCCTCAACCCACTCGCGGCCCGGCTCATGACCCGGTACGGCAGCGTCGCCATGATCGCCGCCGGCCAACTGCTCATGGCCTTTGGCCTGGCCGGCCTGTGGCTGCTGCCCGCCGACGCGCCGACGCTGGTCGTGGCACTGGCAATGGTGCCCGTCGGCGTCGGCGGATCCCTCACGGTCCCCCCGATCATCGCCCTCGTCATGGATCATGTCCCGGCAGAACGTGCCGGGACCGCCAGCGGCGTGATCAACACCGCCCGGCAGATCGGCGGCTCCCTCGGCGTCGCGATCTACGGCGCCCTGCTCGCCGGGCACGACTTCATGGCCGGGCTCCGCATCGGGCTCGGGACCACCGCCGTCGTCCTCCTCGTCCTCATCGCAGCGTCCATCCCGCTCCGAAATGCGGACCAGCCCCAACACGAATAGCCCGACAGGCAACCGGCCCCGGCGGCCGCTCGCACCACTACTCACCCCGCTCGAGGAGGCAGAATGCAACACATACCCCCGGCACCTACGGCCAAGGCGCCAAAGGAAAGATTTACGGGAGAGGTTTACCTCAGTCCGCTGCATACCGGGGAAGCCCCCTCACGGCTCGTCGCCGCCCTGGTCCACTTCACCCCCGGCGCCCGCACCGACTGGCACTCCCACCCCCTGGGCCAAACCCTGCACTGCACCTCCGGCACCGGCCTGGTCGTAAGCCGGGACGGTACCGTCATCCACCTGCGCCCCGGGGACACGGTCCACACCCCGCCAGGGGAGGAACACTGGCACGGCGCCACCGAGGACAGCATGATGTGCCACCTCGCCCTGGTCGAGCACGACAACGGGCACAGCGCCACCTGGCACGAACCCGTTACTGACCCCGACTACGAAACCGCCCACACCTAAACAAAGGAAACCCGATGAAGAATGTAACCCTGAACAACGGCGTCGAAATGCCCATCCTGGGCTTCGGTGTCTTCCAGATCCCCGAGGAGGAAACCCAGACTGCCGTCGAAGCCGCCATCGCGGCCGGTTACCGGCACCTGGACACTGCAGCCTCCTACGGCAACGAGGCAGCAGTCGGCTCGGCCATCAAGGCCAGCGGCATCGGCCGCGGCGAGCTGTTCATCACCACCAAACTCTGGATCCAGCACGCACCCACCGGCAGCGTCGAGGACGACACCAGGCGTTCCTTCCACAATTCCCTGGAGCGGCTCGGACTGGAGTACCTCGACCTGTACCTGATCCACCAGCCGCTCGGTGACTACTACAGCGAGTGGCGGGCCATGCAGCAGCTCAACAAAGAAGGCCTCGCCCGGGCGATCGGCGTCTCGAACTTCCACCCCGACCGGCTCGTGGACCTGATCGAGCACAACGAAATTGTCCCCGCGGTGAACCAGATCGAGACCCACCCCTTCCACCAGCGCGCCGCCGACCAGGAGCTCATGCGCGGGCGCGGCGTGCAGATAGAATCCTGGGGCCCGTTCGCCGAAGGCCGCAACAACCTCTTCACCGACCCGCTGCTGAGCGAAATCGCCGAGGCCCACGGGAAGTCGGTGGCGCAGGTGGTGCTGCGCTGGCTCATCCAGCGCGATGTCGTCGTCATTCCCAAGTCCGTCCGGCCCGAGCGGATGGCGCAGAACCTCGACGTTTTCGGCTTCACCCTGACCGAGGAACAGATGGGCCGGATCGCCACCCTGAACACCGGTGCCAGCCTCTTCTTCGACCACCGAGACCCCGACATGGTGACCTGGCTCGGCGGACGCCGGTACAGCTGACCCCGGGTCATCCATGACCACCAACATGCCACGCATCAGCCGGCGGACCGCCCTTCGCGGGGCGGCCGCCGGCCTGACCGGAGCACTGCTGGCCGCTGGGACAACAGGCTGCACACCGGAAGGAACAACCACAGTGGCCTCACCAAACGCCAGCCCCGCCCCAACCGCCGCCACGGGGACCCCGCGCCCGGGCCCGAACGTCCGGCGCGTCCTGCTCGCTTACTTCTCCCGCGCGGGGGAAAACTACTACTACGGAGGGCGTACCAACCTGGACATCGGCAACACCGAGTTCCTGGCCGGCATGATCAGCGATGCCATTAGCTGCGACGTCCACCGCGTCGAAGCCGCCGACCCCTATCCGGCGAGTTATGACGACACCGTGGCCCGGAACGTCCGCGAACAAAACACCGACGCCCGCCCGGCCATCGCCAACCCCCTGCCCGGCATCGGGCAGTACGACACCGTGCTCCTGGCCAGCGGCATCTGGAACGTCCGGGCACCGATGATCATGACGGCCTTCACCGAAAGCCACGACTTCACCGGCAAAACAATCCACCCCATCACCACCCACGCCATGAGCGGGCTCGGCAACACCGAACGTGACTACACCAGGTCCTGCCCGGGCGCAGTGATGGGCCAGGGCCTGGCGGTGAAGGGCGAGGAAGTCCGGGATGCCGGACCTGACCTCCACGCCTGGCTGCAAGCCACCGGCCTCCTCAGCAATTAGCCAACCCCAACGTGCTCCACCCAACCCCAAGGACTGAACAAATGAACGAACCGAATCAGACCCGCGCCCAGCAGCTCATTGGCGACTTCGCCCCCAAACTCGTCGACCTCACGGACAACGTGCTCTTCGGAGACATCTGGGAACGCCCCGAACTGTCCCCGCGGGACCGGAGCCTGGTCACCGTTGCCAGCCTGGTCACCAGCGGCAGCACCGACCAGCTCCGCGGACACCTCACGCGAGCCAAGGACAACGGCCTCACCGAAACCGAACTCAAAGAAGCCATCATCCACCTGGCCTTCTACGCCGGGTGGCCAAAAGCCATGTCCGCCATCACCGTCGCCAAGGAAATCTTCGCCGCCTAAAGGTCAGCGAAGTGCGCCGCAGTCTTCGATGACGAGTGCCGCCCAGCTTGTCATTGGATCCCGCCTGGCCTGCCTGACCGACCGGACGGCCCTTCGGGACGCACCCCGGCATTATCGGCGCGCGAGCAGGCTGACTTGAACCTCTATGTCCTGCAGAATCGCCGAGGTGGTCGAAGACGCGTTCAGGCTTGCGGCCATGGAGACGAACATGACTGACGAGACAATCCGAGCCGTCGTTGCGGCGTTGCCGGCACTCATGCGGCCAGGACGGCCGAGGACGGCAGCGATGGCCTCCTCGGTCCGGGCAACGATGGAGAGGGCCTGGCCATGGTGCGGCTCCGTCGGATCGCCGAACACCATTTCCCGCAAATAGAAGCGTCCGTTGTCGACCTGGACGCGGTTACACTCCACGATTTCCCGCACGATGGTCATCACCGCGTCCAGAACGTCCGGAATGGTGTCGGCCTCGGCCCGGCCCCGTTCCAGCGCTTCGGCGTAGTGGGTGTTCTGAACGAGGAGGAGGAGTTCGCCCTTGTTCCTGGCATAAAGAAACAGGGTACCGGTGCCGATGTCAGCCTTGTCGGCAATTTGCTGGGTGGTGACATCGTCTACCCCGTACTCGGCGAACAGCTCAGTGGCCGCGGCCGTAATGCGGTCCAGCTTCTCCTGCTTGTTCCGTTCCCGCCGTCCCAGCGGTTGAGGTGTAACAGGCATCGGGTTCCTCTGTACTCAAACTGACTGGACTCAATATTGAGTATATCGAACCAGGCGTGGTTCTCCTTGGGCATGAAGTCGGGACGCGCGTGATGAGGTAGGACCGGCTCAGTTGGTGACGGTGAGTACAGCTTTACCCCGGAAGCCCCCTGCGGCCAGGGACTCCAGTGCCGCAGGGGTTTCGTCGAAGCTGGAAACCTTCCCGACGACGGGGCGCAAGACGCCCGCGTCCACCAGGGCGCTGATCTGGCGCAGTTGGTCCCCGCTGGCCCGCATGAAAAGGAACTCGTAGCTGACGCCGAGCTTCCGTGCTTGCCTGCGGACCCTGCTGCTGAGGCCTGCAATAGCAAGGCGAAGTACGGGGTTCAGCCGGGCTTCGCGCGCAAAGCCGGGATCCGGCGGCCCGGAT
Organism: Arthrobacter sp. Leaf137; assembly: GCF_001423525.1. Lineage (GTDB taxonomy): Bacteria > Actinomycetota > Actinomycetes > Actinomycetales > Micrococcaceae > Arthrobacter. Next base: position 42,451 of record NZ_LMOI01000012.1, read on the forward strand.
ATTCCGATCGCCTTGCCGCCAGGTTTGACAATACGCAGTGACTTTTCCAGGGTTTTCCCGCCGAGGCTGTCCAGCACGAGGTCGTAGCCGCTGAGGAGTTGCTCAAAATCCTGGCTGCGGTAGTCGATCACGATGTCGGCCCCGAGGTCCCGTACGAAGTCGGCGTTGGGGTGGCTCGCGGTGGTCGCAACTGTCGCGCCCAGGTGCTTGGCAAGCTGGACAGCGATGGAACCGACCCCTCCGGCGCCGGCATGAATGAGGACCTTCTGCCCGGGGCGCACATTTCCCCGCTCCACGAGGGCTTGCCACGCGGTGAGCGCCACGAGCGGCAGTGATCCCGCCTCCACCATGCTGACCGAAGCCGGTTTCAGCGCCAAGTCTCCCTCTGCAACGGCAATCCGCTCAGCAAACGAGCCGATACGGTCTTTCCGGGGACGGGCGTACACTTCATCCCCCGGTTTGAACCCGCGGACGGCTGCCCCCACTGAGAGCACAGTGCCGGCAACATCGTTGCCAAGCACCAGTGGAAGCTTGTAGGGGAGGATCTGTTTGAACTCACCCGTGCGGATCTTCTCGTCCAGCTGGTTGAGGCCGGCTGCCTGGACTTTCACCAGCACATCCCCTTCGCCAACTATCGGCTCGGCAACCTCAGCTTCGCTGAGTGGTTCCTTGTAACTGTTGATAACAAAAGCCCGCATCCGGGTTGCTCCTTCGGGGTCGTGTTCATAGGGCTGACGTGGGCCACGGCAGCATCGCGGCCCACGGCCGTGCGGCTGTATCTAGGACTTGCTGCGCGCAAGTTGTGGGTAGACCGCCTCGATGGGGGCACTGAGCCCGGCCTTGAGCTGCACAGACGTCTGGTCGGCGAGGACCTCGTACTCGCCGGCTTCCACGGCATCCAGCACCGTGGTGACCAGATCAACCGGGTCCATCTTGGGATCGGTGGAGTGCGCCGCCATCGACGTGTCGACATAGCCGACATGGACGCCCACCACGTGCACCCCTTCGGGTGCCAGCTCCAGGCGCAGCGAGTTGGTGACCGACCATAGTGCTGCCTTGGTGGCACTGTATATGCCGCCAACGGCGTACCAGCTCATCGCGGAGTGGATGTCGATCATCGCGGATTTCTCCTTCGCTGTCAGGACCGGCGCGAAAGCGCGGGCCAGAAACAGGGGGCCGAGGAAGTTCGTCTCGACGTTGTTACGGATTTCCGCGTCCGAATGGGTGAGGATGCCCGGGGTAGCGACGCTGGCTCCAGCATTGTTGATCAACACGGTGACGTCATCCGCGGCCTTCACGGCAGCCTGGATTGAGTCCGGGTCCGTGATATCGAGGGCAAGCGGGACGATGCGCTCATTATCCCAGCTGCGCGGGGTGCGGGCGGTGGCGTAAACCTTGCTGGCGCCGCGGGCCAGGGCGCTGTGAACGAATTGTGTGCCGATGCCGCCGTTGGCACCGGTAACGAGGACGACTGCTCCATTGAGTGGGTACATAGTGGAAACCTTCCTGGGCTGTTTGCCGTGCGCGCCGGTTGGAGCGAACGGTGCGGGGACCGGACGACCCCCGCTCACCACCCGGCATTTCGTCAGGGTGACTACACTCATAACTGAGTGCGCTCAGTATATATTCCCAACGTCTAAAGAAAGCAACGGGGCTGCCGCGGTATCAGCGTTGCGCGATCCACCCGGCAGGGATTTGCCGTGAACGTACCTGGGCAGGGGGAAGCGAGATCCACGACCGTCAGGCTGCCGGCAGCGGCGGCAGCAAATCAGCCAGAGACAGCCTGGTGAGTGACGTGGACGCGGCCACGGAGAGCGCGGCGGCGTATCCCGGAGGGGCAGGAAGGAAGACCGCAGTCAGTCCGTGCACCTGCGGATGGGCGGGGCTGTCGGCCCGGAGGACGGGGCAATTGCCCTCGGCGGCAGAACTGCCGGCCAGATGGACTCCGGCCGGAGGTACGCTGAGGCCGAGCCCGGCCGCCTTGAGTACTGCTTCCTTAGCCACCCACAGGCGGAGCCGCGCCGGTATGTCACCGGGGGCAAGCGCCTCACGCTCGGCCGCGGACGCCACGTAATGGTCGAATCCGCTGTGCAGGGTGTCGGGAATGTGTTCGATATCCGTGCCGACCGGGGTGCCCTCAGGCCCTGCGGCCACCATCACGGCGCCGTTGCTCCGGGACAGGCTGAGGCTGGCCCCCGCGACTGCGGGCTTGCCGTGGCCGGTGCTCCCGCAGCCGGCGCATCGCCGGGTGACTTCCAGCTGCGGCGCTTCGGCGAAGCCGCGCCCCAGCCGGTGCGCAGCCAGCAGCCGGAACAAAGCATGGGATGCCATGTAGTCCAGGCGGTCTCCGGGGCGGGTAAAGCGACGGGCGGATTGTGCTTCGGCAGGGCTGAGGTGGGCCGCCAAACCGCCCGTCGGCGCGCAGGCAGCCTCGAGATCTGCAGAGAAAACAGTGAGGAAAACCGTGCCGGCAGGAGGGTTTCGGCTGTTCATCGCCGGCTGATGCGCCGGTACTGGGTGATGGCCAGCGGCGCGAACACGGCAATGATCCCGACGCTGCAGAGCACCGAGTAGAGCACTGCGTTATCCGCCGCCCAGCCGCCCGGAACGCCGAATCCGGCGGGGGCCGCGTTCCCGAACAGTTCGCGCGCCGTAGTGGCGACGGCGGTCACGGGGTTCCATTCGGCGATGGTCCGCAGCGGACCGGGCAGGGTATCCACCGAGACAAATGCCCCGGAGATGAACGTGACGGGGAACAGCCACACGAGGCCCAGGCTTTGCGCCACTTCGACGCTGCGTGCGGTCAGCGCGATCACTGCACCGATCCAGGACACCGCGAAGGCGAAGAGCAGCAGCAGGGCCAGCGCCGCGAGGGCGGCGCCGGGGCCATTGGTGATCCGCCAGCCGATGGCCAGACCGCACAGCATGGTGGCCGCTACGGACAGTACGCTGGTGGCGAGGTCGGAGGTGGTGCGGCCCAGGATGACAGCGCCACGGGACATCGGCAGGGACCGGAACCTGTCGATGAGCCCCAGTTGCAGGTCCTTGGCGAGGTACACGGCCGTGAAGGAGGCGTTGAAGGTGAGCGTCTGCGCCAGGATTCCGCCGATCAGGAAGCTTCGGTACTGGTCGCCGCCGAGGGTGCCGCCGAATACGAAGCCGAGCAGCAGCACGAACATGATGGGCTGCACGAGGCCGGTCACCAGGGCGCCGGGTGTCCGGAGGACATTGAGGAGGTTGCGGCGGGCAATGACGGAGCTGTCCCTCGCGGCTGCGGTAATGGCGGTCATACGGTCACTTCCTCCTTATCGGCGTCCGTCACGGACGCGTCGGTGGCGTGGCCGGTCAGTTTAAGGAACACATCGTCCAGGGTGGGCCTGCGGAGCGAGGCCTCTTCCACTGGGAGGGCCCGAGCGTCCAGTTCGGTCAGGATGCGCACCAGGGTGCGGTGGCCTTGCGGGGCGGCGATGGACACGCCCACGTTCTGCGGATCCAGCACGGGCCGGACGTCCGGGCCTGCCGCGGCATGGAGCACGGCGGCTGCAGCAGGCAGGTCGGCAGCATGGCGCATTACGACGCCGATGCGTTCAGTTCCGGCATTTTGCTTCAGTTCGGCGGCCGTCCCCTCGGCGATGACCTTGCCGTGGTTGATGACGGCAATGTTGTCAGCCAGCCGGTCCGCTTCTTCCAGGTACTGGGTAGTCAGGAGCACCGTGGTGCCGTCGGCGACGAGCCGGGAGACGACGTCCCACGTGTCCAGGCGGCCGCGCGGGTCCAGCCCTGTGGTGGGTTCGTCGAGAACTACCACCTTCGGCCGGGCCACGATTGCACCCGCAAGGTCCAGTCGGCGCCGCATTCCACCGGAGAAGGTTCCGGACCGTTTGGCTGCCACATCGGTGAGCCTGAAATTCTCAAGCAGCTCCGACGCCCTGGCGGACGCCGTACGCCGGTTCATGCCGTACAAACGCCCCACCATGTGCAGGTTCTCGAACGCGGTGAGTTTTTCGTCTACGGCCGCATACTGCCCGGACAAGCCCAGGTTCCGCCGCACCAGGTCCGGGGCTGCCAGCACGGAGTGCCCTGCCACCCGGGCGTCCCCGCTGTCCGGAGCCAGCAGCGTGGTGAGAATCTTGACGGTGGTGGTCTTCCCGGAACCGTTCGGCCCCAGGAGCCCCAGTACGGTTCCTTCGCCCGCCTTCAGGGTCAAGCCGTCGAGGGCTTTGAAGTTGCCGAAACTCTTGCTGACGTTCTCTACGCGGATCACTGCGAAGCGGCGAGCTCGGAAACCTTGCGCGGAGCCATGTCCGTCCACGTCTGCGACACGTACTCAAGGCACGCTTCCCGGCTGTCGGGCCCGAACATGGTTACCCACCCCTCGGGGACGGCAGCGAAGACCGGCCAGAGGGAATGCTGCTGGTACTCGTTGACCAGTACGGAGAAGGTTGCGGACTTGTCATCGAACGGGTTCGTCATTATGACCTTTCCTGGCGTTTTTGGATGTGTGCGGGGCCCCAGGCGTCACAGGAGCATCATCTGTTATTCGGTTCCGCCGCCCAGGTGGATGGCCAGGGAAGGCATGATTGTCCTGAGAGCCCGGTCACTGAGCAGCTGGGAGTGCCGCTCACCAACGGGAACATCGGTGATGGCTCCGGTGACGAACGGTGACCATGCAGCGCTGCCGGGAGTGCCCGGCGGGACCTGCTCAGTGGCTCTGAAGAACAGCAGGTCACCGGTGAACAGTTGGGGCCGTTCGTCCCGGATCAGGCGGGCCAGCACCGGGAAGTTCCGGGCCATGGCCTCCACCGAATCTGTGGGGACCGTTCCTACCGGGTTGTGGTTGGCGCGCAGGATCTCCTGGGCGCGGTGCACGTCCACGCCTGCCAGGTCTTCCCCGGTGAGGTCGTAGCCCTGCGCTTCCAGGTAGCTCGCCCACAGCGCCTGGCCTTCGCCGGGCGCGGTATTGCCTTCCTGGTTGTCCGGGAAGGCGTCCAAGATGGCCAGGAACGCCACCTCGTGGCCGCGTTCCTGCAGCCTGGTGGCCAGCCGGTGGGCCAGATAGCCGCCGAAGGACCAGCCCAGCAGGTGGTACGGCCCCTCGGGCTGGACGCTGCGGATCCGGGCAATGTAGTCATCAGCCAGTTCCGTCAGGGTTGCCGCCGCCACCGGAGAGGTCCGCCCCGGCTCCATGCCTGGCATCTGCAGCCCAATCAGGGGGCGTTCGGGGTCCAGTTGCCCCAGCATGGACGCAAAACCCCAACCGATGCCCGACGCCGGGTGCACGGCAAACAGCGGCGCTTTCGACCCGGCCGCCCGGAGGGGCAGCACCTGCCGCAGGCTGTCAGCGACGCTGGCACGTGAGCCGTTGGCCGCTTCCAGCAGCAGCCCTTCCACGGTGGGCGCCCGGAAGAGCGACTGGACCTGCAGGTCTGTGCCCAGGGCAGCATTGACCTTCGCGACCAGCGGCTGCGCCAGGAAGGAATGGCCTCCAAGTTCGAAGAACGATTCGTCAACGCCCGCCCGGTCAAGGGACAGCACCTCGGCGAAGATGCCGGCTACCGTCTTCTCCTGCGGGGACCGAGGCGCGCGGCCTCCGGAGCGTGCCGCGGCGGAGGGATCGGGGAGTGCGTTGGCATCCACCTTGCCGTGCGGCGTCAGCGGCACTTCCGGGATCACCATGACCACTGAGGGGACCATGTAGTCCGGCAGTGCCGCCTGCGCGTGGCGGCGCACTGCGTCGGGCAGGCCTTCCGCGGCGTCACCGGACGCGACGACGTAACCCACCAGCCGGGCGGCGCTGCCTTCACCCACTGCCCGGACCACTGCGGCCCGGACACCGGGGGCAGCCCTCAGCGCTGACTCCACTTCGCCGGGTTCCACCCGGAAACCACGGATCTTCAGCTGCCCGTCGTTGCGGCCGGCGAAGACCAGCCGCCCGTCCGGGTAGCGGTAGACCACGTCACCGGTGCGGTACATCCGTTCGCCGCCGCCGTGGAAGGGGTCCGGCACAAACCGTTCGGCGGTAAGGTCCGGACGTCCGCGGTAGCCCCGGGCCAACTGCGCGCCGGCGATATACAGTTCGCCGGCTGCGCCCGGGAGGGCGTGCTGCAACCGGTCATCCAGGACGTAGAGCCGGGTTCGCGGCGTGGGCCGGCCCAACACGGGCGCTTCACTGTCGGCCACTGCTGCCACGACGGTGTCCACGGTGGCTTCGGTGGGGCCGTAGAGGTTCCAGGCCCGGACGCCGGGAAGCGCCGCCACGGAGGTCCACAGGCCGGCGTCGAACGCTTCACCGCCCAGGGCGAGGCTGAAGGCCTCCCGGCCGCCCGGGTGGTTGGCCAGGTAGGCGGCGAACCCGGGTTCGGCCAGGAGTTGGCGCAGGTAACCCGGAGTTGTCTCCCAGGCACTGATGCCCTGGCGGACGAAGTACCCGGCGAGGGCTCCTGGGTCCCGGCGGAGGTCGTCGGAGAGCAGGTGCAGTTCATGACCGGCCGCCAGCCAGAGGATGGGATCCCATGATGCATCGAAGCCGACGCCCGTCGTGTGGGCCACCTTCCGCCTGCTGATGCCGGCAAGCAGCGTCTCCCGGTGGGAGGCCAGCAGTGCGGCCAGGGCACCGTGGTTGACCTCCACACCCTTGGGCCGGCCTGTGGAGCCGGAGGTGAACATCACCGACGCCAGCTCACGAGGGTCCCTGACCCGGTGGCGTACCGGCGCCGGCTCAGTGGTGCGGGCCAGGTCCTCGATCAGGAGCACGCGGGGTTCGACATCCAGCCCGGCCAGAATGCCGGAGAGCCTGGGCGCCACCGCGGAACTGGTGAGCACTGCCTCGGGCGCGGCATCCTCAAGGATGGCGGCCACGCGCTCGTCCGGATACGCGGTATCGATGGGGTTGTAGGCGCTGTCCGCCAGCAACACCCCAAGCAGGGCCTCGACCGTGCCGGCGGACCTGGGCAGCATGACGGACACCAGGCCGTCGCCAGCGCCTGCCGCGGTGAGTCCGGCGGCGACGCGTTCCGCAGACGCTGCAAGGTCCGCAAAACTGAGCGGACCGGCGTCGGACACGAGTGCCACGGCATCCGGTGTGGCACGGACTGCTGCGGCGAAGGCCGCCGGAATGTCCTGGTCGGCCTGCGCCGGGGCTTGTCCGGCTACCTGCCCGGCCCCGGGGGCGGCCGCTCCGGCGAGGGAGCCCGCCGTTGCAGCAACCAGGGCATCCGCCTCGTGCTCTTCCAGCAGCGGCAGCTCCGACAATGGCACGTCCGGAGCGGAGGCGGCCAGGTCCAGCAGCCGCGTGAACCCGGCCGCCAGGCGCCTGGCGGTGCCCGGTTCGAACATGGCGGAGTTGTAGTCCAGCGTTCCGGCAAGGCCCCCTTCGGCATCCGGCCGAAGCGTGAAGGACAGATCGAACTTGGCCTCTCCCGTTCCGGCCTCCCGCTCGGGAACCACCGTGACGCCGGGAAGCTGGGGGACCGCCGGCACGTCACTGTCCACCGTGAGCATGGTCTGGAACAGGGGATGGCGGCCCAGTTCGCGGTCCGGTGCCGCTGCCTCCACGAGGCGTTCGAAGGGCACGTCGTCATGGTCGAAGGCATCCAGGATGCTGGCCCTGGACCTGTCCAGCAGTGCGCGCAGGCCAGGGTCGCCGGCGGCGTTGACGCGCAGCGGCAGGGTGTTCACGAAGAAGCCCACCATCGGGGCGAGCAGCGGATCGGCGCGGCCCGCGGTGGGCGAGCCGATCACCAGGTCCTCACCTGCACCGGTCCGGAGCAGGTACCCGGCAAGGCCGGCGTGCAGTGCCATAAACAGGCTGGCGTTCGACGACGACGCGAGGCTTGAGAGCGCTGCGACACTGTCAGGGGACACGCTGAAGCCCACCTGGCCGCCCGGTTGGCGTGCGGTGCGGGGCCGCTGGTGGTCAGCGGGCAGCATCAATTCGGGCGGGATCCCGGCGAGGGCCTCCCGCCAGTGGCCAAGCTTTTCAGCCAGGGCGGGCCCGGCCAGTTGCTGCCGCTGCCAGGAGCTGTAATCGGCGTACTGCAGGGGCAGGGGAGCCAGTGCTTGTGTGGCCGGTGCTCCGCCTGCGGCCGCGAGCGCGGCGGAGTACGCCGCGGAAAGGTCCCGTGCCAGCGGTGCCAGGGAGGCGCCGTCGCCGGCGATGTGGTGGATGACCAGCTGCAGTACCCATTGCGGTCCTGCCTCCCGTGGTGATTCGCCCTCCTCGGAGTGGACCCGGATGAGCCCGGCCCGCAGCGGCACCTCGGTGCGGACATCGAAGCCGCGGCTTGCCTGTGCCTGCAGCTGGTCGCGGAGGTTGTCCTCGGATGTGGCGGTGCTGATGGCAAGGTTCATCCAGGAAGCGTGGCCGGTGGCGCCGGTGGCGAGGATGTGCTGGCCGGGGACGCCGCCGGTCTCCGGATATACCGTCCGGAGGACCTCATGACGGTGGAACAGCGCCTTCACGGCGGAGGCCAGGGCCTGCTCGTCGAGGGTGCCGGTCAGCCGCACTGCCAGGGAAATGTTGTAGTCGGCTGCGCCTGGATCAAGTTGGTTGAGGAACCACATGCGTGCCTGCGCGTGGGACAGTTCCAGGTGCTCGGGCCGGGTGGCTCCGGCGTTGTCCAGCCATTCGCCAAGCGGCATGACCGTGGTGCCGGCCGTACCCGTGTTCGCGGCCCTGCCGGGCCCGTCAGCGACTGACGCTGCGACGGTGTCCGTCCCGGCGTCTGCCGTGCCGGGCCGCAGCGCGGCCAGCAGGCCGGCGGGGGTGGGGGCGTCGAACAGGGTGCGCAGGGGAAGTTCCCGGCCGAAGGCCGTCCGGATCCTGCCCATCAAGTCGATGGCCAGCAGTGAATGCCCGCCCAGGGCGAAGAAGTCGTCACCCATGGAGACGTTGTCCACGGCCAGGACGGCGGCAAAAACGGCGGCCATGGCGTGCTCGTCGGGCGTCCGGGGTGCTGCCCCCACCCCGGCTGCTGACGCTGCGGGAGCGGGCAGGGCTTTGCGGTCCAGCTTGCCGTGCGGTGTCAGCGGAACTTCCGGGATGGGCATGAGGATGGCCGGGACCATGTAGTCCGGCAACCGTTCCGCCGCGTGGGCCCGGACGTCCTCCGGTGCAGCGGCTCCGGTGTAGTAGGCGATCAGCCGGTGTGCCGGTTCGCCGTCAGGAAGAACCACGGCCCGGTCCACCTGTGCGTGGGCCGCAAGGGCAGCCTCGATCTCGCCGGGTTCCACCCGGAATCCGCGGACCTTCACTTGCTCGTCGTTGCGGGCAATGAATTCGAGCGTCCCGTCGCCGGTTCGCCGCACCAGGTCGCCGGTGCGGTACATGCGGGTGCCGTCGGTGGCGTAGGGGTTTGCCACGAACCGGGCCGCTGTTTCCCCGGGGCGCTGGTGGTAGCCCTGGGCCATTCCGGGTCCGGCCAGGTACAGCTCTCCCGGGACGCCCAGGGGTACCAGGGCCAGGTGCTGGTCCAAGACCAGGGTGCCGGTGTTGGCGATTCCTGTGCCGATGGTGGGCCGGGGCCCCTGAACCTGCGCGGTGGCGGAATCAACGGTGAATTCCGTGGGCCCGTAGAAGTTCCAGGCGTCCACGCCGGTCATATCGGACAGGGCTGCCCACAGCCCTGCCGGCACAGCTTCCCCGCCCAGCAGCAACAGCAGCGGCAGTGACCGCCCGGTACCTTCGGCTGGGGAAGCCTGCTCCGCACCGAGGCCGAACTGCAGGAGCTGGGCCGCGTAGGAGGGGGTGGTTTCCAGGACTCCGATGGCGTGCTCCTGGCAGTAGGAGGCCAGCGCCTGGGCGTCGGTGCGCACGGCATCGGCCACGATGTGAAGTTCGGCGCCGGCCACCAGCCACAGCATGGGGTCCCAGGCCGCATCGAATCCGAGCCCTGCGATGTGGGCCACGGACACCGTTGCACCCCGGGCTGCCTCGAACCGCGGGGAATAGAGGGTCCGGAGGTGGTGCGAGTAGAGGTTTGCCAATGCACTGTGGGATACGGCGACACCTTTTGGCCGGCCGGTCGATCCCGAGGTGAAGAGGACGTACGCGAGGTCTTCCGGAGCGGGCCGCCGCCCGGCCAGGTCTGTGTCAGTGATGCCGGTTCCGGCGGCGATCAGCATCTCCAGGGTGGCTGTCCGGGCGGCCGGAACGGGGCCCGGCCGGCCCGGTGTCCCGGGTGCGGTGAGCACCAGGGCGGGGCCGCCGTCGTCGAGGATCATGGCGATCCGTTCCGCGGGGTAGGTGAGGTCCACGGGGATGTACACCGCGCCCGCAGCAAGGACCGCCAGTGCGGCCGTGGCCACATCTGCCGTGCGGGGAAGGGCCACAGCCACCCTGTCGCCGGGCTGGACCCCCAGCGCGACCAGGCCCCTGGCCACGGAGTCCACACGCTGCCGCAGCCGGCCAAAATTGAGGCCTCCGGCCGGGCCGCCCGCATCCACCACTGCGGACGCGGATGGGGTCCTGGCGGCGGTGGCCAGGAAGGCATCCACTACCGTTTGGCCTGTCCCGTCCACAGTGCTGCCGGTGCTGTGCGCCAGGACCAGGGCCTGCTGTTCAGGCGACTGGATCCGCAGCCGGTCCAAGGTGACGGTGGGGTCCGCGGCGAACTGGTCCACAACGGCCAGGAAGCCGTCGGCCAGCAGTTGAGCGGTGCCGGCGTTGAAGAGGGCAGGGTCGTAGGCCAGGGAACCGGTGAGGCCGCCGGACCTTTCGGCGAGGTCCAGGAGCAGGTCGAATTTGGCGCCGGCGGCCTCGCGGGCCTGGTCCGCGGTGGCTTCCAGGCCGTCCATGGCCACCTGGGTGGTGGCGGTGTTCTGAAGGGTCAGCATGACCTGGAACAGGGGGTGCCGGTGCTGCGAGCGGGAAGGGTTGAGCTCCTCCACTACCCGCTCAAAGGGCGCATCCTGGTTGGCATAGGCATGCAGGTTGGTATAGCGGACGCTCTCCACAAGTTCACCGGCGGTGGGGTTGCCGGAGGTGTTCGTCCGCAGGACCAGCGTGTTGACGAAGAAGCCCACCAGGCTGTCCAGCTGGGTGTCCGTTCGGCCGGCCACCGGCGTACCCAAGGGAATGTCGTCACCGGCGCCGGCCTTGGTGAGCAGTGCTGCAAAGGCAGCCTGCAGCACCATGAACAGGCTTGCGTTGTGCTCCCGGGCCAGGGCGTTGAGCCGCTCCGCCGTTTCGCTGCCAATGTTCAGGGCAACGGACGACGCCGGACCGCCATCCGGGTGCGCAGCGTCACCGCGGGTGCCGCGGGCGTGGTCAAACGGCAGCAGCAGCTCCTCCGGGGCGCCACGCAGTTCGCGTGCCCAGAACTCCAGCTGCCGCGAGATGGGGCTCTCCGGATCCGACTCACTGCCCAGTTCGGAGCGCTGCCAGAGCGTGTAATCGGCGTACTGTACGGGCATCGGCGGCAGATCCACGTCCCTGCCTGCGGCGAGGTGGTTGTACGCGGCCGACAAATCCCGGGCCAGGGGTGCCAGGGACCAGCCGTCGGCGGCGATGTGGTGCAGGGTGACGGCGAGGACGTGGTGGTCCGGTGCCAGCTGGAACAGCACGCCGCGCAGCGGCAGGTCCCGGCCCAGGTCGAACCCGCGCCCCGTCTCCGCGGCCAGCGCGGCCGGCAGCCCGGCGGCGGAGCATTCCACGGCCACCAAGGATGGCCGCCCCTCTGCCGGCGGCAGGATGTGCTGGGCGGGTTCGCCGTCAATCAGGGGGAACACCGTGCGGAGCGTCTCGTGCCGGTCGGTGACCTCGCCGAGGGCCGCAGCCAGGGCTGTGACGTCCAGTGTCCCGCGCAGGTCCAGGACCACCGGGATGTTGTACGTCCCGGCCGCGGGATCCAGCCGGTTCAGGAACCACAGCCGGCGCTGGGCGAAGGACAGCGGCAGGACTGCAGGCCGGGCGGCGGCAGTCAACGGCCGGGCCGGGGCCGTATCCAGGTCCAGGGTTTCGGCGAGGGCCGCCACGGTTGTCTTTTCGAACACGGTGCGGAGCGCGGGAGCCGTGCCGGTGCGGTCCCGCAGCAGGGCCACCAGCCGGGTGGCCAGCAGTGAGTGCCCGCCCAGGTCGAAAAAGTCGTCCTCCAGCCCCACCGAGTCGAGGCCTAGAACGTCCCGGAACGCTCCGGCCACGATCCGTTCGGGCTCGTTGCGCGGGGTGGTGGCGGAGGTGTCCTGTTCCGGTACAGGCAGGGCCTGGAGGTCGAGCTTTCCGTTGGGCGTCAGGGGCAGGACGGCAATGCTGGTGACGGTGGCGGGCACCATGTAGTCGGGCAGGTGGCGCCGTGCCTGCCGCCGAAGGTCGGCGGTGTCCAGCGGATGCTGCGGCCCGCCGTCGGCCGTGGCGGCCGGCGTGACGTACGCCAGGAGCTGGTCGTATCCGGCCCGGTTGGTACCTACGGTGATGGCTGCCTGGTCTACGCCCGGCAGGCCGCGCAGCACCTGTTCGATCTCGGCGAGTTCAATGCGGAATCCCCGGATCTTGACCTGGGCATCCAGCCGCCCCCGGAATTCAAGGGTGCCGTCGTCCTGGCGGCGCACAATGTCTCCGGTGCGGTACATCCGCGAGCCGTCCAGCGCGAAAGGGTCCGCCACAAAGCGTTCGGAGCTGAGCCCGGGCTGGTCCAGGTAACCGCGGGCAAGGTTGATCCCGGCAACGTAGAGCTCGCCCACGGCATTGTCCGGAACCGGGTTCAGGCCGGAGTCCAGGATGTAATGGCGGGTGTTTGCCACCGAACCGCCCAGGGTGGGTGCGGTGCCAACTTCCATGACCGCGGTGAGCGAGTCCACGGTAGTTTCGGTGGGGCCGTAGAAGTTGTAGGCCACAACGCCGCCGCGCCCCGCCAGGTCTTCCCACAACTGGGTGTCCACGGCCTCGCCGCCGAGGGCCACCACGGACGGATGCCGTTCCTGGTCGAACAGTCCGCCGGCTACCAGTACCTTGGCGAAGGAGGGCGTGGTCTCGATGGAGTCGATGCCGGCCTCGGCCAGACAGGCACTGAGGGCCTCAGGATCCCGGCGGGTCCGGTTGTCCACGAGGTAAAGTTCATGGCCTGCCACCAGCCACAGGATGGGGTCCCAGGACGCGTCAAAGGACAGCCCCGCGGTGTGTGCCACCCTCAGCTTGCGGCCCAGCCGCGCCTCCGCCGGGGCGAAGATGGAGTCCCGGTGGGAGGTGTAGAGGTTCAGCAGGGCCAGGTGTTCAACACCAACGCCCTTGGGCCGGCCTGTGGAGCCGGACGTGAAAATGATGTACGCGAGGTCCTGCTGGCCGGCGACGGGCGGGAGAGCTGACCCATCCTTGCCGGCGAGGCAGGCCTCCATCAGTGCGGAGTCCAGGACCGTGACCGGGACGTCCGTGGCCAACTCATCGTGTCCGGATGCCGGCGGGTTTCCCGCCCCGGACCCTGCCGCCGTAAACGCTGCTGAGGTGAGGAGCCGTAGGGGTGCGGCGTCGTCGAGCATTCCCTCCACGCGGCCTGCGGGGTAGTCCGGATCCAGCGGAAGATAGGCGGCGCCGCACTTGAGGATGGCCATGAGCGCTATGGGCAGCAACAGGCCACGGTCCAGCCGCACCGCCACCGTGCTGCCGGGTCCTGCGCCGTGCCCGGCCAGGAACCGGGCCAGCTGGTTCGAACGGGACTCCAGTTCAGCGAACGTGAGAGTGCCCTCCGGGGCCACAACGGCCGTCTGATCCGGCCGGGCCGCCGCGTTCTGCTGGAATTCTTCCACGATGGTGTGGCCCGGCAACTGCCGGCCGTGCGCCTGGCCCGCGGCCAGCAGTTGCTGTTCCTCGGCCGGGGTGGTTACCGCCAGGTCAGCCACCACAGCGTCGGGGCGGGTGGCCACGTGTTCCAGCAGGCGTACGAAGCGGTCAAGGTGGCCGGTAAGTACGTCCTGCGTGTACATCGCCGCGTTGGCCTCGAACTGTACCGTGGGCGGCGGTGCTGCACCGCCGGCGCCGAGGCCGTGGACCACGATGGAGAGGTCGTCGACGGGCCCGGTAGAGAGGATGTTCATCGCGCCCCGGGCCTCACCGAAGGCGATCGCGTCCAGGACGGGCAGGATGTTGACCGAAGGGCCGAGGTAACCGCCCCCGGTGTCCAGGTCCTCATAGCGGAAGCGCTGGTGGACCAGTGCGCCACGCAGGCTGCGTCCCACGGCAGCGGCGGTCGCAGCAACGGTCTCGCCGGGGTCGACGGCCAGCTTGACGGGAACGATGTTCGACAGCATTGACGGCGTTGATTTGGCCAAATGTCCACGCCGGGCCGTGACGGGCAGTGCCACCGAGACGGTGCGCTCACCGGTGATCCGGTGCATGTACAGTGACGCGGCCGTCAGGACCAGCGCCGGCGCGCTCGCCGGCGCGTCCTCGAGGGCCATGGCCGCGGCGGCCGGGAGGGCCACCGAAGCCCGGATCAGTGCGCCCGCGGCAGCGTTCGGCCGGCCTGCAAGGCCGGTGGCAGGAGGCGCCTCGGCAAGCTCGGCATCCCAAAAGGCACGGTCTGCCGCGGCGCCGTCGGACCCCGCATAACCGGCCTCAGCCGCCAGGAGGTCCGTGAACCGCGGAAAACCCGGACCCTCCCCGGTGGCCCGCCCGCCGCCGTCGTCCGCCAGGAGGGTGTTGTAGAGCTCAGCCACCCGGCGTAGGACCAGGACCGCGGAGTAGCCATCCAGCAGGAGGTGGTGCACGCGCTGGTAGAAGAAGTGCCGTTCGGGGGCGAGGCGGATGAGCTCCGTGTGGAGCAGGTGGTCCGACGAAGGATCCCGGGGGAGCGCCAGGTCGGCGTCCATGAGGGCCCGGGCCTGTGCTTCCGGATCGGCAGCGCCGGAAAGGTCTGTGACTTCAAGGACGGCAGGCCGCGGGAGCGGATGCTGGAACGGGCCGTCTTTGTCCTCGCTGAAAGCCATGGTGAGGGCCTCGGTGCCCGCAACCCCCTGCTGCAGGGCGGCCGCCAGGACATCGTGGTTCAGGGGTCCGGTGATCTCAACAAACTGACCGATCTGGAACATCGGATTCTCCGGTGCCAGCTTCTGCGCGTACCAGATGCCGCGTTGGGCCTGGGTCAGGTCCAGGCGCGGAGAAGCGGTGCGGGCGGGGGAGTTCGGTGCGTCGTGGGACATGTTCCTTCTCGGGATCTCGGGGCCGGCTGGCACATCGGGGGCATGGCAAAGCCCCGCTGCCCGGCGTGGAAGCCGGGGGCAGCGGTTGGTCAGGCAGGGAAGGTTACTGGAACTGGCCGAACTGGAAGGGGCCGGTGCCGCCCAGGTCCACGAGTGGGCCATCCACTACGGGACCGTTGATGACGCCGCCGTTCAGGATTCCGCCGGCGAGTATGTTGCCCAGCAGCGGTGAACCGCTGCCGGTAGCCTGCTGTGTCACTTCAGTTACGGGGCCGGACGCTGTGGCGGCCTGCGCGGGGAGGGTGGTTGCGGCGAAACCGGTCAGGGCCAGCAGGGAAGCGGCGGCAGTCCGCGTAATGGTCTTGGCACTCTGGTTCACGATCATCTCCAGTCAGGTAGCAAACAGTTTCCACACTCGTTCAGGTGTCATAAGGGCATTCGGACCTGACGGAGGACCGGATGGGCGGCAACATCATGCCAGCGCACGAAACCCCGGAGCCAGGGCTCCCGGGGGCGGTCGTCCCGGCCGAAGTCGCCGTGCCACGACACGTATGGCCCGGCGGAAGTTTCCGCCGGGCCATACGTGTCGTGGGTTGTGACTGCTTAGAGCGCTGTGACCTTGATCAGCACCGCGTGTTCCGGGTTGAGCATCGGCATCGGCAGGCCGACTTCGCCAAGGAACTGGCCGCTGGCTGTTGCGCCGTCAGTGAGCCAGGCCGGCGGCTGCACCTGGGTGAACGTGTGTCCGTAGTCGGCGTCGCCGGGGGCCGGGAAGATGGGCTCCACCCGGTAGGTCCGGTCCGGGTGGAGTCCGGGCAGGCCCATCCGTCCCGGCTGCTCGGCACCCGAGGTGCGGGCACAGACGAAGGCGAACAGCGCCGCCGTCGTACCGTCCGCAGCAGGTTCTGCCGCCGCCACGCCGTGCAGCTGGTATGCCTCATCAGTGATGTCCGCGTGGACCGGGCGGCCGCTGTGGATCAGGCCCCGGTGCTCCTTGTAGAGCCCGACGACGCGCCGCAGCTCCTCCCGCTCGGCACCCTGGACGCCGCGGACATCCCATTCCATCCCGAAGTGGCCGAAGAAGGCCGTGATGGCACGGAAGGACAGGTCATGCGTGCGTGCGGTGGTGTGCGATGTGGTGGGGCCGATGTGGCTGCCCACGAGCTCCGGCGGAACCACGGCGCCGGTCCAGCGCTGGATGGCCTGCCGTTCCAGGGCGTCGTTGCAGTCCGATGCCCAGACCCGCCCGGTCCGCTCCAGGATTCCCAGGTCAACACGCCCGCCGCCGGAGGAGCAGCTTTCAATTTCGACGCCGGGGTGGGCCTTGCGGAGCTCGTCGAACAGCCGGTACGCGGCGAGGGTCTGTTCGTGGACGGAGGCGCGGCCGGCATGGCCCTGTTCAACGATGTCCCGGTTCTGGTCCCACTTGAGGTAGCTGATGTTGTTCTCACCCAGAAGTGCCGAGATCCGGTCGAAAACGTACTGCCAGGCCTCCGGGTTGACGAGGTCGATGACGTGCTGGTTGCGCCATTCAAGGGGCAGCCTGCCGCCGTCCTTGTGGGCCACCGCCGACGGACCCGAAATCCAATCCGGGTGTGCCCGGGCAACATCCGAGTCCAGGTTGACCATCTCCGGTTCCACCCACAGCCCGAACTCCATCCCCCGCGAAGTGACGGCATCGATCAGCGGCGTCAGCCCGTCCGGCCAGAGGGTCTCGTCCACGTACCAGTCGCCCAGGCCCGCGTGGTCGTCGCGGCGGCCGCGGAACCAGCCGTCGTCAAGCACGAAGCGCTCAACGCCGAGGTCCGCGGCGGAATCGGCAAGCTCGATCAGGGTGCCGAGGTCGTGGTTGAAGTACACGGCCTCCCAGGTGTTCAGCACCACCGGGCGCGGCTTCGCGGCGGCCGTCCCGGCCGTGGCGGCAGGAAGGATGTGGTGGGGGCGGGACCGGAACCAGCTGTAGAAAGCCTCGGTGATGCCGTCCAGGCCCCGGTCCGAATAGGCAGCGAACAGGGCCGGCGTGCTGTAGCTGCCGCCCGGCGCGAGGATGACCTCCGCGGAGCCCAGAAGTTCCGAGCCTCCAATCATGGTCCGTCCGTCGCCGATGGTATCCGCGAACTGTTCGTGGTTGCCGCTCCACGCCAGGTGGGTGGCCCAGACCTTGCCGTGCCGGTTTCCGAAACTTTTGGTGCCGGCGGCGAACAGGAGGGAGGAGTCGTGGCCGGTGCGGCCGTGCCGTCCGGAGCGGACCCACGTGCCCTGCTGGATGGGCCGCCGCTGCGGCTGGCGTTCGCGGCACCAGCGTCCGGTCAGGTCGAGGAGTTCGGCGGCGTCCGGCGCCACCGGGAGGACGGTAGCCAGTTCGTCCACCTGGAAGGGTGTGGTGCCGTTGTTGGTGAGGGTGTGCCGCAGTTCCAGCAGGCCGCCGGCGTGCAGCGTGAGGGAGGTGGCGACGCTGACGCCGGTGTCGGCGTCGGCCTGGACGATGGTGGCCCGCCCGGCACCCGCCGTGTCCACCGACGTGACGCGGAGGCGGGACGAGAAGTCCAGGCCCGGAGCGCCGTCGGTGATCCGGTTGCCGCGGAGGGCAGGGCGGCCCCGCCAGGACGAGGAAGCCTGGGGGAGGAGCGCGGCGGGGACGCGGGCGTCCACGGAGGAATTTCCCACAGGCGTGGTGAGGATGGCGAGGCCTGGAAGTGCTGCACCCAGGTCCGCGCCCCAGTGGATGACCTCGGCCTCCCCGCTGTCGAAGCTGATCAGCAGGCTGGTGCCGGCGGAACGGAGGTGCAGGGGATCCATGGTGGTCTCTTTCGGTGTTCAGGGGTGCGTCTTAAGTTACGCATAACGGAAATGCCAGGGAAGGGGTGGCCGGGTGCGGCCGCCGCGAGGAGGAGGACGGCGGCACCCGGCCGGGTGGCTGCGACCACAAACGCAGCCACGGTTGTGGGGGTTACTTGAACAGCGCGTTGACCTGTTCGTTGGCGGCCGTCAGCGAACTGACCGGCGCCTTGCCGGATACTACGGCGTCCATGGCCGGTTCCATGATGCCCTTGACCTTGGCGGTGTTATCCGTGATCGGGTACAGGAACGTGGTCTGGTTCTTCACGTGCTCGGTGAAGGCGGTGACGTCCACGCCCTTGGCTTGGAACGCTGCGGCGGCCTTGTCCGAGGATGCCTTCAGTGCGGGGAAGACCACGGCCTTGGATGCAACGACGTCCTGGCAGGCGGATGAAGCCAGGTATTCAACCCACTTGATGGAGGCGTCCTTCTTCTTGGTGCCGGCCCAGATGGAGTCGGCCAGGCCGTTGAACATGGAAGCGCGCTTGCCTTCGGGGCCCACGGGGGTGGGAGCGATGCCCACCTGGATGCCCTTGTATCCGGTGTACTGGCCGATCATCCACGAACCGTGGGCGTTGATGGCGGACTTGCCCGCGGCGAAGGTGTCAGCCATGCTGGCGCCGACGGTGGTTTCGAGCTTGGGCATGTAGCCCTTGTCCGCCAGGCCCGCAAACCACTGCATGCTGTCCTGGAATTTCGGATCGTCGTAGTTGTAGTGGGTGCCCCACGGGTTCTTGTCTGTGTGGGACCAGCCGGTGGTGTTGGTGAGGTAGCTCCACTCGGTCTGGCCGGAGGAGTCACCGCCGCCGTTCAGGCCCAGGCCGTAGACCTGGACGTTGTTCTTGTCGAACCCGGGCTCGTCACCGCGCTTGCCGCTCTTGTCCACGGTCAGGTGGGCGACGACCTTCTCGTAGGTGCCGCCGTCCTCGGGGTTCCAGGTGAGGTCCTTCATCTGGGCCTCGGAAATTCCGGCGGCGGACAGCATGTCCTTGTTGTAGAACAGGCCGATGGTGTCCCAGTCCTTGGGCAGGCCGTAGCGCTTGCCGTCCTGGCCCACCCAGAGGTCCGCGAGGCCCTCGTTGTAGGCGGACAGGTCCACTTTGTCCTTGTCCACTGCGTCATCAATGGCCAGCAGCTGCTTATTCTCGGCTAGCTCGCCGTACCGGCCCAGGTGGTTCGTGAAGACGTCCGGTGCGGTGCCGCCCACGAAGCCGTTGGTGAGGGTGCTCCAGTAGTCGTCCCAGCCGCGCTGGGTGATCTTGACGGTGATGTCCGGGTTGGCCTTAGTGAAGTCGTCGGCGCACTGCTGGTAGGCCGGAAGCTGGTTGGCGTCCCACAGCCAGTAACTGATTTCGCCCTTGCCGGCTTCGGCCGAGCCGCCGCCGCTGCCGCAGGCTGAGAGGGCGAGGACCGCTGCGGCGGCCGCAGCAAGGGCGCCGGTTGCTTTCATTTTCTTCATGGGAGGACCTTTCAGGGATGTTTTCGGGCGGGCCGCCATGGCCCGCGCGAGGTGGGGGGAGGAAAGAGGGAAATTACTTGATGCCGGAAAAGCCGATGGAGTTGACGATCTTCTTGCCGAAGGCGGCGAAGAGGACCAGGACCGGAAGGGCCGAGACGAGGGTGGCTGCCATCAGGCCCGACCAGTCCGGAGCACCCTGCGGGGACTGCGATTTGAAGACGCCGAGCCCCACCTGGAGCACACGGACGTCATCCTGGGAACCAACCAGCAGCGGCCAGAAGTACTCGTTCCACTGGCCGATGAAGGTGAGCAGGGCGAGGGTGGCGATGGGGGCTGCGGCGTTGGGCAGGACAATCTGGAAGAAGATGCGGAGGTGCTTGGCGCCGTCGAGCATTGCCGCTTCCTCCACCTCGCGGGACATGTTCAGGAAGAACTGGCGGAGGAAGAAGATGGCGAACGGGGTCATGAACAGGTAGGGGAGGACCATTCCGAGCATGGTGTTCAGCAGGTCCAGGTTCTTAATCAGCAGGAAGTTTGGCAGTGCCGTGAAGATCGGCGGGACCAGCATGGTGCCGAGGAAGAGGCTGAAGACGGCGTTGCGGCCTTTCCAGCGGAGCCGGGCGAAAGCGTAGGCGGCCATGGCGCTGAAGAACACGGCCCCGGCGGTGGTGATGGAGGAAAAGACAACGGAGTTGCGGAGGTAGATCCAGAAGTCGATAGCGGCGCCCGAGCCGCCTTCGGCAACGGCTTCCGCGGGAGTCTGCAGGCCGAAAACACGCTTGAAGGCACCGAAGGTGAATTCTGCCGGGAGGAGGCTGCCGGCGTTGGTGGCCAGCGCGTTGTTGGTGGACAGTGCGGTCCGCAGCACCCAGAGGAAGGGAAGGACGGAGACGGCGATGGCCAGGATCAGCAGGGCCCAGGCGCCGGCGCGGCGGGGATTGAACGGGCGGCGTTTGGACGGACGACGGCGGGAGGCCGGCTTGGCCAGCGGCGCGCGGCTTGCGGTGGTGGTCATGGAGGACTCCTTAGTCCAGGTCCGACTCGTTGCCCTTGAGGAACTTCATCTGGATGAAGGCCACCAGGGCGAGGATGAGGAAGAGAATGACGGCGATGGCCGCTCCGTAGCCGAAGTCCGACTCCGTGAAGGCGCGCTGGTAGATGTAGTACTGGATGACGCGGGTGGCGTTCACCGGGCCGCCGCCTGTGGTCACTGCGACGGTGTCGAAGACCTGGAAGGAACCGATGACGGTGACCACCAGGACCAGTACCAGAACCGGACGCAGCAGCGGGATGGTGATTTTGCTGAAGGTCTGCCATGCAGACGCACCGTCCAGCTTGGCTACCTCGTAGACGTGGCCCGGGATGGACTGCAGGCCGGCGAAGATCAGCAGTGCGGTGTAGCCCATATGCCGCCAGGTGTTGATCAGCGCCTGCGTGGGGATGGCCCACTCCTCGCTGCCAAAGAAGGCCGCCCGGGGCAGCCCGGCCCACTCGATGAACTGGTTCACCACGCCGATCTGGTAGTCCAGCATCCAGAACCACAGCAGGGCGGCAATGACGTTGGACATCAGGTAGGGAAGCAGCAGTGCGCCCCGGATGATGGTGGATTTTGCCACCTGGTGCATGAGCAGCGCCAGGCCCAGTGCCAGGGACGTCTGCAGCGCGATGTTCAGGATGACGTACTGGCCGGTGACGGCCAGTGAGTTCCAAAACAGGGGATCCTTGGCGATCGCCTGGTAGTTCTCCAACCCGATCCATTCCGGATCTCCGAGGATGTTGTATTCCGTGAAGCTGAGGTAGATCCCGCGAATAGTGGGCACCAGGTAGAAGAGGACGAATCCGATCATGGCCGGTGCGATGAAGAACAGCGCAATCCTGACGTCGCTGCGGGTGCCGGGCAGCTTCCGGTTGAGCAGTGTTCGCTTGGGGTTTTGCTCCCGCGAACGGGGGTTCCTGGTAAGGGTGGTCATCTTCGACCCTTCCTGATTGTGTGATGTGCCTAACAACCTGCCCAGCAATCTACACGAGTAGATCCTGTGAGGCAAGAGATTAATTTCTGCTCCAAAACGGCTTGATTTTTGCGTTGCGGAGTTGTTGACTCGAGTAGACCACTGAAAGTCCAGCAGTGGCAGGGCTGGAAACGTTTACCGAATTCCTGCTTGCTTCCGCGCCGCCACCGGCGCACACCCACTTCCACACAGAAGGAAACAATGACGTTCTCAATCGGCATCGTTGGCGCAGGCCAGTTCGGCGGCCAGTTTGCCCACCTGTTCAACCTCCACCCCGGCGTCAAGGAGGTGTATGTGGTGGACGAGCGCCCGGAACGCGCTGCAGAGGCGGTGGACCGCTACGGCCTCACCGGAGTGAAGCCGGACTTCGAGGCCCTCCTGGCCTCCGATGTTGACGCCGTGGCCATCTTCACCCAGCGCTGGACCCACGGTCCGCTGGTTGAGCAGGCCCTCCGCGCGGGCAAGCACGTCTACTCGGCTGTGCCCATGGCGGTGACGGAAGACGAGATCGCCCGCATCATCGAAGCCGTCCGTGAAACCGGCCTGGTGTACATGATGGGGGAGACCAGCTACTACAACCCCGCCACGGTCTACGCCCGCGAGCAACACGCCGCAGGCAAATTTGGGCGGATCTTCTATTCGGAAGGTGACTACGTCCATGACATGGACCTGGGCTTCTACGACGCCTACCAGTACAGCGGCGGCGACCGCTGGAAGGAAACGGCCAGCTACCCGCCCATGCTGTACCCCACGCACGCCATCGGCGGTGTCCTCGGCGCCCTTCCGTCGCATGCCGTCAGCGTCAGCTGCTTCGGCGTAAAGGACGACCGCAATGACGGCGTCTTCAACAAGGACATCAGCATGTTCGGCAACGACTTCTCCAACGCCACGGCCCTCTTTGAATTGAACGACGGCGGCGTGATGCGCACCAATGAAATGCGCCGCGTGGGCTACCCCTCCCACATCCGGGAGTCCCGGTTCCGCTTCTTCGGAACCGAAGCCAGCTTCGAACAGCTCGCCAAAGTCACGGTATGGCAGGACAAGAAGGACGTCCATGACATCTCCGGGCAGATGGAGACGCGGCCCAGCATTCCGCTGGACGATCCGTCCCTGGCCAACGTGGCACCCGAACTGCGTGACGCGTTCGTATCAGGGCTTGCTCCCGTGCACGACGCGGACCGGCTGCCGGAAGAGTTCCGCGGCGCCCCCAACGGGCACGAGGGCAGCCACCACTTCCTGGTGGACGACTTCGTCACCGCCGTCAACGAGGGAACGCTGCCCCCGGTCAACGCCTGGGTAGCCGCACGCTTCACCCTTCCCGGTATCGTCGCCCACGCCTCAGCGCAGCAGAACGGGGCGCGGCTTCCCATCCGCGACTTCGGCGACGCCCCGGCCAACCCTTAACAAGCATGATCACTTCGGCTGTGCCGGGGCCTCGGGGGCCTGTGACGCGTAAGGATGTTGCGCGGTTCGCGGGGGTGAGTACTGCCGTGGTGAGTTATGTGGTTAATGGTGGTCCGAAGCGGGTGGGGCACTTAACAAGCATGATCACTTCGGCTGTCTTAACAAGCATGATCACTTCGGCTGTGCCGGGGCCTCGGGGGCCTGTGACGCGTAAGGATGTTGCGCGGTTCGCGGGGGTGAGTACTGCCGTGGTGAGTTATGTGGTTAATGGTGGTCCGAAGCGGGTGGCGCCGGCTACTGAGGCGAAGGTCCAGGATGCCATCCGGCGGTTGGGGTACCGGCCCAATGCTGCGGCGAGGGCGTTGAAGCTGGGCTCGAGTGAGACCATCGGGCTGGTCATTCCGGATAACAGCAACCCGTTCTTTTCGTTGCTGGCCCACGCGGTGGAAGAGGCCGCGGCCGAGCGTGGCTATGCCCTGGTGCAATCAGCAGGCAGATGATTTCCTCGCCATTCGCATCCCTGGTGGCGACAAAGACTTTGGATCCTAGACCATCGGGCTGGTCATTCCGGATAACAGCAACCCGTTCTTTTCGTTGCTGGCCCACGCGGTGGAAGAGGCCGCGGCCGAGCGTGGCTATGCCCTGGTGYTGACCAACTCGGACGGGAACGTGGCCAAGGAGCGCCGGAACGTCCGGAACCTGGCGGCGCGGCAGGTGGATGGTGTGATCGTCTCGAGTGTGTTGATGGAGCCCGGCGCCGCGGATTTCGAGTCGGCGGAGGTCCCGGTGGTGTTGTTGAACCACAGTGCCGAGGCGCCGGGGTTYAACAGTGTGGGGGTGGACCTGGTGGCCGGTGCGCGGGCTGCCGTGGAGCATCTGATCGGCCACGGGCACACGCGGATTGCATTGGCGATGGGGACGAACACGGGCAATTATTATGACGGCCGGGAGGAGGGCTGGTTGCAGGCCCTGGCCGGCGCTGGCCTGCCGGAGGGCCCGATTGTGCGGACCCCGTTCACGCGGGAGGGCGGTTATGCGGCGGGCAAGCGCCTGCTGGCCGGGGCGGAGCGGCCCACGGCTATTTTCGCGACGTCGGACCTGCAGGCAGTGGGGATCCTGCGGGCGCTGCACGAGGCGGGCCTGTCCGTGCCGAAGGATATGGCGTTGGCGTCCTTCGACGGTTCGGCGGAAGCGGAGTACAGCTGGCCGCCGCTGACCACGGTCAGGCAGCCGGCAAAGGCCATGGCCGAAGCCGCGGTGAACGCCCTCATCGGAACGGGCCGCGGCAACACCCCCGAACACCTCATCTTCCCCGCCGACCTCCAGGTCCGCCAATCCTGCGGCTGCTGTCGGGAATGATCCATCGAGCGGTGAGTCCCGGGATGTCATGCCCAACGCCTCCGAGAACTTAAGCGCGGGGACGCGAACCCTCCCGCCGCCGTCGTGCGGTCTTGTTCCGGGCTTCAGGCAAGGGTGCCCGCCAGGGCTGTGATGGCGGTGAGTTGGTCATTGTCCAAGTCGACGTCAGCCGCGGAAGCGTTGGCGTGGAGTTCTTCGACCGACTCGGCCCCGACGATGGCCGATGCCACGGCCGGCCGGGACAGCAGCCAAGCCAGTGAGGATTGGTTGAGTTCCAGCCCCCACTCGCGGCTGAGCCGGTCGAGTTTGCGGGCCGTATCAATCTCGCCACTGGTAAAGCCGGGCCCTGCGAAGCGCTGGTCGCCGCTGATGCCCCGGTCAAGGACGCGAAGATCAGCAAGCAGGCCACCGTGAAGTGGGGCGTAGGGGATGATGGACACGCCAAATTCCTCACAGACCGGCGCCAGTTCCCGTTCGGTTTTGCGGTCGATCAGGTTGTACTTCACCTGGGTGGCCACAGGCCCGTAGTAGCGGCGGTCGTCGGCAAGCCACAGAGCGTGGACGAGTTGCCAGGCGGGGTGGTTGGACAGTCCGATATGGCGGATCTTGCCTTGCCGGATGAGATCGTCGTAGACACCGAGGGTTTGTTCGAGTGGAGTGTCGGGGTCGGGATTGTGTGCGTAGTAGAGGTCGATGTAGTCCGTTCCCAAGCGCCGCAGGCTTGTCTCGACCTGCCGGATGATGTGGCGACGCGACAGGCCGCCGTCATTGATCCCGGGGCCAACGTGGACCTGGGGCTTCGTTGCGATGACTGCCTCATCGCGTCGGCCGCGCAGGGCGCGGCCGAGGATCTGCTCGGCTGGTTCGCGGTCTGCGGACACTGGAGCGTCCGGGCGATCGAAGACGGGCATGTTGCCGTAGGAGTCGGCGGTATCGATGAAGTTGATACCAAGGTCGAGCGCCGCGCCGACCAGTCGGCCGGCTTCGCGCGAGTCGGGCGCAACGCCGAACGTGGCGGTACCCAGGCAGATCCGGGAGACCTTGAGGCCGGTCCGGCCGAGGATTGAATATCGCATAAGCACTTCCCGGGTATTGGTGGGACCTCTTCTGGACTTGAACCATAACCGAATGGTAAGTTTTCCGTCAACGTCCTGCGAATGGGAGTGACTGAATGCCCGGCAAGGTGGCACCGGCCCCGCGGGGGCCATACAAGACAGGGATCCGGCGGCGGGAACAGATCGTGCAGGCGGCCCTGACGGTCTTTGGTGAGCAGGGCTTTGCCGGCGGATCCATCCGGACTATCGCCGAGCGCGTCGGTGTCTCGCATGCGACGCTGCTGCAGCACTTTGGCAGCAAGGAAGGACTGTTGACGGCGGTGCTGGAGGAGTGGGACCGCCAAACCATTGAAACCGGCCTCTCAGGAGTTGAGGGGCTGGAGTACTTTCGGCGCCTGCCCCTAGTCATGAGCGGGCACTTGGCCAATCCAGGCCTGCTCGAACTTTTCATCACCATGGCTGCAGAAGCGTCCAACCCTGCCCACCCCGCCCATAAGTTCATCCGGCACCGATACGACCGCAACCTCACGACCCTCGCCGGACACCTTCGGCAGGCAGCCGACACGGGCGAAACAGGATCCCTGACACCGGCGCAGATTGATATGGAGGTCCGCATTGTGACTGCCGTCCTGGACGGCATTGGACTGCAATGGCTGAACGACCCTTCCACGGACATCGTCCAGGCGGTAGCCACGTTCATCGACCGCACCATCGCAGACTGGCGGCGCCACTAATCTGTGCCGTGCCGGTGATCAGCGGATCTGGCCGCAGTGTCCTTCGCGGGTGGACCGTGGGCCGGCCCCCAATCCCGGTACCGGCCCACGGCGGGGGCCGGAACTGCATTGGGCCACCCTCACCTGTTACCGCATCCTCGGTGCAACAGGTGGTCTTTAGCCCGTTTCCAGGGCAAAGCTACGGAGGGGGCGTCGTGGATCGCTGAACCATTGACGGTTGGGGTAGAACTCACGGGGCTCCCTTGCACGCACTGTGCGGGCTGGCTGCTCAACCACGAGTAGCAACAAGATACCCCACCCAACGCCCTCAAGCCACGGTGACGCCTCTGATGCGTACAGATGAACTGATCGGCGGCGGTGAATGGTTTGATTGGTCAGTGCTCCGTATTCGACGTTATGTGGTTCTCTGCCTGTTCCTGATCTGCGTGGGCACCGCATTCTCGTACTGGGTTGCCGGGCAGTCCGGTGCGGAGGACACCGGCCGGCTCCTCCCGCCGCCGCCGTTGGCGGGGGTGAAACTCGATGCAGGGCGTAACGGCATGACAACGGCCGTGAACGTCACGGCCAGCCCGGATGCCCAGTGGCTCACGGATGCAGCCGCGCAGACCGGCATCCCTTCCCGGGCCCTGCGTGCCTACGTTGCCGCGGCCGCCTCAGCCAACGGCTCTTCGCCGGCCTGCGGGATCGGCTGGAACACGCTGGCGGCCATCGGCTCCGTGGAATCGGGGCACGGGACCCACGGCGGCGGCAGCCTGGACACGGATGGGCAGGCTGGTGGCGCCATTGTGGGCCCTAGTCTCGACGGCGAAGGATTCGCCGCCATTCCGGATACCGACGGCGGCGCACTGGACGGAGATGCCCGGTGGGACCGGGCCGTCGGACCCATGCAGTTCATCCCTTCGACCTGGCGGCTGGTGGGCCGTGACGGGAACGGCGATGGAAAAGCGGACCCCTTCAACATCGACGACGCTGCCGTCAGCGCTGCCACCTATCTCTGCCTCCACGGCCGTGACCTGCGGACCTCCCAGGGGTGGACGCAGGCCATCTACTCGTACAACCAGTCCGACGCCTACATCCGCCGGGTCAAGGACAAAGCGGTCACCTACGCAACGGTGACCGGCACCCTGAAATAGACCCGGCCGGGGCATCATCTCCGGCACGGGTCAGACGGAAGCCGCCGCCCGCATCCGCTTAAGGTGCAGTCCGCGGCAGGGGATGGCGGCCGATACAAGGTCCTGGCTGTGCGGATGCTGGGGGTCGGCGAAGAAGCGGTGGGTGTCGGTGAGTTCCACGAGGCGCCCCTGATAGAGGACCGCCACCCGCTGGCACATGTGCCGCACTACATCCATGTCATGGGTAATGACCATCAGGGACAAGCCCCGTTTGCGGTTGAGCCGCTGCAGCAGGTCGAGGATGGTCCGCTGGGTCAGCGCGTCCAGCGCCGAGGTCGCTTCGTCGCAGATGAGTACCTCGGGTTCCATCAGCAGGGCCCGCGCGATGGTGGCGCGCTGCAGCTGCCCGCCTGAGCAGTCCCCGGGGCGCCGTTCCAGCAACGCCGGATCGAGCTCGACGTCCTCCATGACTTGCCCAAGCCGCCGGCTGCGCTCCACCGGATCAAGTCCGCGCCTCAGGGGCGCCTCCAGGCTGGCCCGGAGGGTCATCCGCGGATCGAAGGAGTC
This sequence comes from Arthrobacter sp. Leaf137, assembly GCF_001423525.1. Taxonomy (GTDB): domain Bacteria; phylum Actinomycetota; class Actinomycetes; order Actinomycetales; family Micrococcaceae; genus Arthrobacter. Next base: position 70,117 of record NZ_LMOI01000012.1, read on the forward strand.
ATGCGGTTCCTGGAACACCATTTGAACGGCTGTTGGTGCATCGCCGGCCCCGGGCGACAACGCCCGGCTCATGGTTCCACCACTGATGGTCTCCAGTCCCACAATGGCCCGGGCCAGGGTGCTCTTCCCGGAGCCCGACTGGCCCAGCACGCCAAGAATCTCGCCGCGTTTCAGGGTGAGGGAGACGTCATCCAGGGCCGGGCGTCCCCGGCGCCGCCCGGAACCAAATTGTTTGCCGACATTGGCCAGGGTCAGCACATCGGGTTGCCCGCCGACGGTGTCCAACGTGCCGGACGGAGCCAGGCTGGATGCTTCCAGGAGTTTCCGGGTATAGCCGGTCTGGGGGTTCCGCAGCACGGACTCCGTGGTTCCCGATTCCACGATCTTCCCGTCCTGCATCACCATCACCCTGTCCGCAAACGCCGCCACAGAGGCCAGGTTATGGGTGATGTAGAGGATTCCCAGTCCGCGCTGGATCCTTTCCCGGTCCAGCAGTTCGAGGACCTGCTGCTCCAGGACTTTGTCCAGGGCCGACGTCGGCTCATCCGCCAGGAGGATCTCCGGCTGGCCGGCCAGGGCCATCGCCGTCATGGCCCGCTGGGCCATGCCACCCGAGAGCTGGTGGGGGTAGGCGCGGGCGCCCCACTCCGGATTTTCGAAGCCGACCTCGGCCAGGAGGTCCAGCACTTTTGCCTCGGCCGCCCTGCCGCGAAGTCCGCCATGGAGCTTCAGCGGCTCAAGGAGATGCTTGCGGATGGTCCTGTTCGGGTTGAACATCTTCTTGGGCTGCTGGAAGAGCATTCCCAACCGGCCGCCGCGGAGGCGGTTCAGCTCAGTCTCGGACGCCGTCGTGATCTCCTGCCCGCCCAGCCGGACGGATCCCCGCTGCACCCCCAGGGCCGGCGGCAGCAGTTGCAGCACTGAGCGGGCTGTCATGGTCTTGCCGGAACCCGAACCGCCCACCAGCGCCACGAACTCACCTGGCCGGACCGTCAGGCTGACACCATGCAGCACCGTGCGTCCGGGGCCCCCTACTGACAGGTTCTCGATGACCAGCTCAGGCATGCTGGCCCTCCATCACGATTGCGTCGATAGGATCTGCTGCCCGGCGGGCCGCGCGCTGCCCGATGAGGGTAACGCACAAGGCGATGACGAAGATGGCGAGGCCGGGCGCCAGGATTCCCCACGGGGCCCGTTCCGCGTATGGCTGCGCCGCCGCAAGCATGGAGCCCCAGTCCGACTGCGGCGGCTGCACCCCAAGCCCCAGGTAGGACAGTGCACCCACGCTGATGAGCAGTTGCCCGAACCGAAGCGTTGCCTGCCCCAGCATGGGAGCGGCCAGATGGGGGAGGACATGGCGGAAGATAATGAACGACGGCGGGCAGCCCACCACGCGCGCCGCCTCGACAAATCCCCGTGCAGACACGTCGTAGGCCAGGGTGCGGGCAAGCCGGGCGAACGGAGTCCATCCCGTCACTGTCAGGGCAACCAGCAAAGAGGTGAAGCCGGTACCCATGGCAGCCACGATGAAGAGCGCCACCACCATTTCGGGCAGGGCGAGCAGGACATCGTTGGTGCGGGTAAAGAACTCATCCAGCCAGCCTTTGCGCCGGGCGCTGAGGATGCCGATGGACAGTCCGATGACTCCGGTGAGCACCGTGGCCAGCGCCGCCACCAGCATGGAGAAGCGCCCGCCGTCGAGCAGTCTGCTCAGGGTGTCCCGCCCCAGGTGGTCCGTTCCCAGCAGGTGGGCTCCTCCCGGAGCTGCCAGGCGGGCGGCGAGATTTTGCGCGTCAGGGGGAAAGGGCGCCAGCCAGGGGGCCGCCGCAACGGCGGCTACCGCGAGGATGAGGATCACGACGGCGGCAGCGTCGATTGCAGGCCACTTACGCAAGGGTGCCTCCCACCTTGGGGCTGAGAATCCGGTGCAGGAAGTCGGCCAGGGTGGTGATGGCCACGGCGAGTCCCACCACTAGCACCACGCCGCCTTGCGCCAGCGGGATGTCGCTGTTGATGACGGCGTCGTAGAGCAACCGCCCCATGCCCGGGATGGCGAAGATGACCTCAACGATGACCGAACCGCCCAGGAGCCCGGCAAACCAGACGGCAAAGAGCGTGGACAGCGGGACGAGCCCATTGGGCACCACGTGGTGGAGGATGGTCTGTGTCCGGCTCAGGCCGCGTGCCCTGGCGGCCGGGATGTGTTCGGCCTCAAGGGCGTCTATCACCCCGGAGCGGACGGCCGAGGTGAAGAAGCTGATGGGCCGCAGGGCCAGTGTGGCTGCCGGCAGCACCATCGAGGCGGGCGTGCTCCACCCTGCGGACGGAAGCAGCGAAAGCTTCAGGGCAAAGACCAGGACCAGGAGCGGCGCCAGCCAGTACTCGGGCATGGCAATAAAGGACTGTGTGATGGTGGTGATCATTTTGTCAGTCCTGCCGCCCTGCCTGAGCGCTGCGATGATTCCCAGCGGCAGCGCGACCACGACGGCGGTGCCCAGGGCAACGATCACCAGGCTGAGGGTGATGCCCAGCGCGGGGATGACCTGGTCCGCGACGGGTGTGCGGCTGATGTGGGACAGGCCCATGTCACCGGTGAAGAAGTCACCGAGCCACCGAAGGTACTGGACGGGCAACGGGTCCTGGAGCCCCAGGCTGTCACTCAGGGCTTTGACAGTGGACTCATCCACCACGTCCCCGGCGACGCGGGAACGGATGATCTTCCGGACGGGATCGCCAGGCGTTACGTAGGGGATAAGGAAGACGGCGTAGGACGACAGCAGGACGGCGGCCACGAGGGTCGCCGTCCGCTTCGCGAGAAAGGTGAGCATGCTGCTGGTCCGAAGGTTTTGGACCGGTCCTCAGGACCCGGACTTCGAGGTCTGGGCGGTCAGCACGTACCGGGACAGGGGGTCCTGCACATAGTTCAGGACGCTGCTGCGCAGGGCATCCGTTGCCTGCTCATTGACCAGCCAGAGGTTGACGGCTTCAGCGTCCAGGATTTCGCCGGCCTTGGCGTACAGCTTGTAGCGGTCTTCAGTGCTGGACGTCCGTGCCGCCTGCGCGATCACGTCGTCGTACTCCTGGTTGCAGAAGTGGCTCAGGTTGTAGGTGCCTTTGCAGGTGTAGTCGGCGGTGAGGAAGCCAATGGGATCGGCGATGTCGATCAGCCGGTTCCGCTGGCTGAGGATCATGTCGTAGTTGCCGGCCAGGACGTCAGGCTCCGCGGAAGCGTATTCCTTGGCCTGGATGCTGACCGGGACGCCGATCGCTTTGAGGTTGTCCTGGATGACGGTGGCGACGTCCGCGAATTCGGCCCGTTCGACGATGGCGATGATCTCCAGGGGCCTGTCTGCCGTGTACCCCGCCGCCGCAAGCAGTGTCTTGGCTTCCTCCACGTCCTGCTGTGGTGCGCTGGCCGTGCCCGCCCAGGGCTCGGAGGGTGCGAAGGGGCCCGCCGCGGGCAGTGCGGCGCCTTCGTAGACGCTGGCAGCCAGCGCCTCAAGGTCCAGGGCGGAGCGGAGTGACTTGCGGAAGTCAACGTTGTTGAAGGGGGCGCGGCCATTGTTCATGTAGAGCGTGGCAGTCCGCGGGGAGTCCGCCTTGAGGACCGATACCTCGGGGGCGTTCTCCAGGGATGAAAGAGCTGACGCCGGGATGGAGAGCGAGATGTCCGCTTCACCGGTCTGGACCTGGGTAGCCCGCGTGGCGCCGTTGGTGATGAACCTTACTTCGGCGCCGGCAAGCTGGACGTCTCCGCCCCAGTAGTTCCCGTTGCGGTCAAGCGTGAGGGACTGCTTTGCTTTCTCGGATACCGGAGTGAACGGGCCGGTGCAGTGCCCGAACGGGTCCACGGTGGCGCCCTGATAGGCGGCGGGAGCAAGGATGCCGGTGTTGACGCTCGCCAGGCGGAACGGCACCAGCGGGCTCTCCGAGGGGGTGGTGACCCGTACAGTGTTGGCGTCTGTAGCCTCGACCTTGCTGACGATGCTGGGGCTGAACGCACGGGCGGGTACCTTGGCGTTGAGGACGGATGTGAGGGACGCCGCCACCGATTCGGCGGTGAGGTCCGTGCCGTCCTGGAACTTGACTCCGTCTCGGATGGTGAAGTCCCATTCCAGGGGTGAAGCCTGCTTCCACTCCGTGGCCAGGAAGGGAACAACTTTCCCCTGGGCGGAGTCGTACTTCGTCAGTGTTTCAAGGCAACCCGAGAGGGACAGGATGTACGCGGCATCCGATTCCAGGGCCCAGTTGGCCACGGGCGCCCGGAAGTTGTCGACGACGATCCGCTGGTTGGTGTCGGCCACCTTGCTGGCGGCACCGGTGCCACCGCCGCTGAGTCCGCAGCCTGTGAGGGCCGTGAGGGCGGCAAGACCCATCGCTGAAAGTTGGCCGAGTTTGCGCACTGGAACCGCCTGAAGAAGTGCCCGAACGGGTTGGGCAGAAGAAACTAGGACGGTTTAGGTTAGCCTAACCTCTCGCCCAGTGGGAAACCGGCGGTCAGGAGGGGGAGTAACACAGCCGCAGTGCCGCGGCGGCAAACCCGTCAGGGGACGAAGCCCAGCGACTTGTCCACGACATTCACCAAGGGTTCGCCCTCAATGAACCGCTGCAGGTTGCGGACGAACAGTTCGGCCAGCTCGTCCAGGTAAGCCTCGGTGTCTCCGCTCATGTGGGGCGTGAGGATCACGTTCCGCATGCTCCACAGGGGATGCTCCAGGGGAAGGGGCTCCGGATGGACCACGTCGAGTGCGGCGCCGGCGATGCCCCCGCCGGTGAGGGCCCCGACCAGGGCATCGGTCTGGATGAGTTCGCCCCTACCGACGTTGATGACATGGGCCGAAGGTTTCATCGCGGCGAGCACCTCTGCGCCGATCATTCCGCGGGTAGCAGGGGTCAGGGGGGCGGCAAGCACCACGAAATCGAAGCTGCCCACCACGCCCGCCAGGTTTCTGGAGCTGTGGATGTCAGCAAAGTCCGCATCCCCGGGCCGGCTGCTGCGCCCGGCTCCGCTCACGTCCATCCCCACGGCGCGTAACAGTCGCGCGATCTCGCGGCCGATGGAGCCGGTACCCACCACCAGCACACGCCGGCCCTGGATCTTCCGGGTGACCCGGTGCTGCCATAGCTGCTGCTGTTGCAGCAGGAACGAACCTTGCGTGTCCTTGGCGATGTCCAGGACGAAACCCAGGGTAAATTCTGCAATGGCGCGGCTGAGCACGCCCCTGGAATTTGTATAGGTAACGTCGCTGCGAACCAGTTCCTCAAACAGCAGCTTGTCCACGCCGGCAGCGGAAACGTGGATCCACTGCAGGGAGGAGGCTGCCTGCCAGTTGTCCCGCAAGGCCGGTGAGAACGAGTGCCACTGGTACAGGACGTCGGCTCCCGTCAAGGCATCCGCCAGCTTATCCGCGGTCACGGCACGGACTTCTGCCAGCTGTTCGATGTCGTGGACGCGGGGCGGAAGTTCCTCACGGTACAGGACGGCGACGACCGGCCGTTTGCGGTTGCCGGGCACGGTCTACAGGCCCAGTTGCCCGTTGAGCTCATCCAGCGACCGGACGGTGGTGTAGTTGTAACCGGGGCTGTGGGGGTCGTAGCCGCGGTCGACGTACACCGTGTTGGTGAAACCGAGGTCGTGGGCTGGCATCAGGTCGTACCGGGTGTGGGAGGACACGTGCAGGAAGTCCTCCGTTGAGGCAGCCAGGGAATCAAGCATGAACTCGAAGGCCTGGTACCTCGGCTTGTAGGCCCCTGCCTGTTCCGCGGAATACACCGCGTGGAACGTCGCGCCGAGGCGTGGAACGCTGATGTCGAGGAAGCTGTGGTCGGCGTTGGAGAGGATGACCAGCGGGTAGTTCCGGCCCATGATCTCCAAGGGGCCAGGGACGTCGTCGTGCGCCCCCCAGCCCCGGACGGCGTCGCCGAACCGGGCCCCGGCCCCCTCGGTGGGCGCCAGGCCCCATCTCGTGCAGACCCGGTTGAAGGCATCCTCCAGGACCTGTTCGTACGCGTAGTAGTCTCCGCACACCTGGTCATACCTGTAACCCCTGAACATCGCCTTGAAGGCAGGCCACTGCTCTTCTGCAAGCCGGCCCGAGAGGAGGTGCCGGGTGGTTGCATCGAGCTGGAAGTTAATCAGCGTGCCGTAGCAGTCAAAGGAGATGTACTGCGGACGGAAATTCGTGGAAGCCATGGATTGAACTCTAGGTGCGTTGACCTGTCCGGGAACAACGGAGCAGCGGCGCACGTTGGAGACACGTCAAGTGAGCAGCCCGCAAGAGAAATGAGATGCATCCGTGGCAACCGATTATGACGAGGTCCGCTCCGACGTCAAGGAGTCCCAGGACCGTTCCCTGGAGGCGTTGCAATCCGCCAACGCCCCCGACGCCCGCAGCGTGGTCACCCAGTTGGACGAAGCGGACGCACTGGATGAAGGGCTGACCCCCGGCGGAGAAATCGTCTCCGAGGAACTGACCGTACAGGTCATTCCGCAGGGCGCGGACGAATTCACCTGCTACTCCTGTTTCCTGGTCCGCCACCGCTCCCAGCTGGCGCGGGAAAGCAACGGCCATTCGTACTGCAGCGAGTGCGAGGGCTGAAGGCAAGAACGCGGTATCAGCGCCGCCTAAGGGCGGACTGGAGCGCCCGGCCGGCTGTCAGCATGGCCCTGTAAGGGTGAAATGACAGCAAACAATGGGGGGAATTGTGGCAGAAAAGAACATGGCCGCTTCCATCGGTGCCGTGATCCTGGCCGGCATTCTGTCGGCGTGCAGCGGACCGTGGGCCTCCGGACCCGGGGAGGAGCCGCCGGCTGACGGCGGAACGTTCGAGACCGTCGGCGAGTTGCGCGAGGCACTCGAAGCCGCCGGGTTTGAATGCCCCGAGGTGATGGTTCACAACCGCTTCAAATACGCGTCCGCTTCAGGGAGCTGCGGCGAAATCGGCCTGGGGATCTACGCCAACGGCGCTTCCCTCGACAGTGAACTGGCGGCAAGGAAGACCTACACCGGGGACACCATCAATGTCGGAAAGAACTGGATTGTGGGCACGGATGCCCCGGATCAGGTCCAGGAGTGGCTGGGCGGAACCATCGTCAACGAAGGTAACTAGGGGACTGGCCTGCCGGCTCCCGGGCCTTAGCCCAGGCGCAGTGCCACGGCGAGGTCCGGGGCCAGCGACTTCGCGAACGTGTTCGTCATGTGGTTGTCGCGGTAGACAAGGACATTGCCGATAACCACGGGGCAGACGCCGTCGCGGCAGAAGTGGCGGGACAGGTCGATGGTTTCAACCCCGGGGACACCGCCGGCGGCAGCCACCAGCGTGTCCGTTCCGGCAAGGGCCTCGGCGGCGGCCGTTGCGCATTGATCCTGCCTGCCGTGCTTCTGCAGGCATTCCACCGGATTTCCGCCGGGGTACGGCGGATCTGCGATCACTGCGACGCGCAGGCCCGCCCCGCGCAGCCGTGACAGGGACTCGACGTAACCGTCAGCCAGCGTGGATTCCGGAGCCCAGTGCCATCCGAGCGCCTTGCGGTAGCCGTCCTCACGCATCCCCGCCACCAGGACCAGATCCGGTTTCTGCCCGATAATCTTCTCTGCGGTTACGGCGTTCTGGGCCGAGCAGTTGGCATACACGGTGTCCGCTGAGCGGGGCGGCGTCAGCGCGAACGGGCATCCGTTGCGCACCATCGCATGGATCCTGAGCGGAATCTTCTGTGACACCGCAACGAGCGGATCCACGAACTGGCCGGCGTGCGAATCGCCCACCACGACCACCACCGGGGCCTCCAGGTCCTGGGACCCGAACCAGCAGTCAGTATCAGGCACAGAGGCCGGATCGTAGACACCGCACGCGCCGGCACTGGTGGCCGGAACGTCCTGCATCGCCACGGACGGATCCGGGCGGACGGGCATGCCCGCGGGAACGGCCGCGGGACGCTCGGACCACGCCCGGGCGCCGGGGTAGTCCCGGTCGGACAGGGCAGTGGACAGCTGGGCCCGCTTGACCTCGACCACCTGCCACGGCGCCCACGCCGCCACGGTCACCAGCACCGCGCTGCACATGGCAAGGACATACACCTTCCGGTGGCCGCCCCACCCGGTGTTCCGGCTGGAAGGGTGCCGGAAGCGCTGCTCCACCCAGTAATAGGACGCAGCTGCGAGCGCAAGGCTCAGCGCGCCCAAAAGGATGGCTTCTCTGATCCGTGGCGCGCGGCCCAGCAGGGCGACGGCGAACACGATGACGGGCCAATGCCACAAGTAGAGCGAGTACGAGACGTCGCCGATGAAGGTCAGCGGACGGAGGCTGAGCACCCTGGACGCTGACCAGGGAACGGCTGCCGCCGCGCTGCCTGACCTCAGGAGCAGTGCAGTGCCGAGCACGGGTATGGCGGCGATGCTGCCGGGGAACGGCATTTCGGTGGTCAGGAAGAATACGGGGATGACAACGGCAGCCACGCCCGCCCAGCTGGCCAGGGCAGCACGGCGCCCAGTGAGAAAGCCCACGGCCGGTACCAGGGCCGCCAGCCCGCCGACAGCCAACTCCCACACCCTGGTGCCCGTGACGAAGTAGGCGAGGGTGTGCTCGTGGTTGCTGAGGTGGATGCTGTAGGCGAAGGACACCAGTGCCACTGCAGACAGCGCGGGAACGATAAACCTGTCTGACGCCCGGTTCATGCGGCGGGCGGCCAGCACAAGGCCCAGGAAGAAGAACGGGATCACCAGGTAGAACTGCTCCTCGACGGCGAGGGACCAGAAGTGCTGCAGCGGCGACACTTCCCCGGTGGCTCCCGCGTAGGACACTGCGGACAACGCCTGGTGCCAGTTCTGCACCTGGAGAAGCGAAAAGAGCACATCGGCCGAGATGCCCTGCCAGCGGCTCTGCGGAAGCAGCAGCACGGTGCCCAGCAGGACCGCCACCAGGACGGCGGCCGACGCCGGGAAGAGCCTGCGGATCCGCCTGGCATAGAAGGCGGGGACGGAGATCGAGGAGTTCCTGGCAGCTTCCCGTGCAAGGGAACCGATGATCAGGAACCCTGAAACGACGAAGAAGACGTCTACGCCGATGAACCCGCCCGCCAGGGCCTCCGGCCGGAGGTGGTAGATGACCACGAGGCCAACGGCCAGCGCGCGGAGCCCCTGGATGTCGGGCCTTGGAGCGTGCCCGGTTCCGTTGTTGGCGCGCTTGACCGCGGAGGCATGCCTCATTGCGTCCCCTCTGTGTACTTCTTCAGTCCCGCGCCGGGCGCAGGGAAAATCAGGGGCGAGCGGAGGCTCGCCGACAGGAGATTCTATCGGATGCCGGGTGGGTTACTCCCCGTGCCGGAGCACGTCCGGGAGTTCTTCGACGTACACCGTCTGGGGCGGTTCGAAGTAGATCACCAGCACTTCCTCGCCTACTGCGAAACCGCTCGCCTTGTCGAAGGGGTGGGCATGGAAGGCCATGGTCCCGCCGAGGTAGGGCAACATGACCTCGCCGATGGTGCCGGGCCCGATCCGTCCGGTCACCCGTGCGATCTTGCCTGTCAGGCTGCGGTCGGCGTCCCTGTGCATGGCCTTCCTAGGCGCCGGGAGCCGGTGGTGTCCGGGTGGCGTCTTTACTGTCTTTGCCGTTGCGGAGTGCGGTGCGCAGTGCCGGCAGATAGTCGCCGGCCTGTGCCAGGATTCCGCCGAGCATCTTATTGACGCCCTCGCCGCCGTTCAGGACTGTCATCTGCCCGACGTGCGAGAAGGGTTCGGCGGCGGCCGCGATGATGGCGGGCATGTTTTCGGCGAGCTGCTGGGAAATCACCGCATCCTGGTTAGTGGCCAGGGCTTCGGCACGTGCCTTGATGCCGTCCGCCTCGGCCAGGGCCTTGGCCTTGATGGCTGAAGCGGCAGCGTCGCCCTTGGCCTTGGTGGCAGCCGCCTCGGCCTCACCGGTCACCTTGGTGGCGCCCGCCGCAGCAGCCGCGGCGGTGGCGTTTGCCTGCGCCGTCACTTCCGTCCGGCGGGCGTTGGCCTGGGCTTCGAGTTCGGTGCGCCGTGCCAGGGCTTCCGCGGCGCTGATGTCCGCGGCCTTCTGCCCCTCGGCGTCGGTGCGCTTGGCGTAGGCCTTGGCGTCTGCGGGCTTCCGGATGGAGGTTTGAAGCTTTTGCTCCTCGCGGTCCGCCTCGAGCTTGGCGACTTCGGTTTCCTGGACCACCACCTGCTGGCGTGCCGTGGCCTCCGCCAGCGGACCGGCCTGGGCGGCGTTGGCCCGGGCACGTTCCGCGTTGGCCTGCGCTACCGATTGCCTGATGGCGGAAAGGCTTTGGGCATCAGCGATCAGCGCGGCGGCCTCGGCCTCCTTCTCGGCCGCCTCCCGGTTGCGGGTGGCCTCGGCGATCCTGGCTTCCATCTTCACCTGGGCAATGTGCGGCTTGGCGATGTTCTGGATGTACCCGGTGGGATCCTGCAGGTCCTTGATCTGCAGCGAATCCACTACGAGGCCGAGCTTCTCCATTTCCACGCCGCTGGCGCTGCGGACCTGCGAAGCGAGCTTGTCCCGTTCCCGGATGATTTCCTCCATCGTCATGCTGCCGATAATGGAGCGCAGATGCCCCTCGAAGACGTTGTAGACCTGGCTTTCCATTTTGGGCTGCTGGCCGAGGAAACGGCGGGCTGCATTGGCAATAAACGGTGGTGCGTCCCCGATTTTGTAAATGACCACACCTTCCACCACCACCTGGATTCCCTGCGAGGTGACACAGGAAACTTTGAGTTCCGTTTCATTCAGGGTGAGCGAAAGCGGGCGTACAGTCTGCAGCCCGGGAAGTACCAGCGCTCCCTTGCCCGTCACGATCTTGAAGTCCATGCCGGCGCGGGTATCCAGGGTTCCACGGGTCAGCCCGGAAATAATCAGGGCTTCGTTGGGTTCTGCCACTTTCCACATCAGTTTGGTGGCCACCCAGATGAAGCCAACGGCAAAAAGCACTCCCAGGATGATCGCAATGAGCGGGAAGAATGGTGAGAAGTCCGGCATGACCAGGTCCTTTCACGGGTTCGGAAACCCGCCTCGGATAACGCCCCAATAATGCAGCTGCCCATTCCCGGCCGATCAATTGTGCCCGTAACTGCCCATCCGCTGGCCAACTGTTGTAGCCAGTCTGATTGCGGCCTGCCGAAGAGTCCATAGCCCGGCCCCTGATATTTGCCCGCGGCAACAAAACAGCGCACGACGACGGCATCCGGGCCACGAAGGCAGGCCCGCCGCGCCGCCAGGCGGCAGGGCGGACATGTCCCCACCATGTGGGGACGCCCCCGGACCCGGACCGGCGTCAGCGGCGGTGCAGGTGTTCAGGATGCCGGAGCGGTCTCCGGAGGCGCGGCGTCCGAGCCCGCCCCGGTTTGCAGGTCCGCTGCCTCCCGCTGCAGGGATACAGGTGCCTCCGCGGCAGGATGTTTAACCCCGGCGCCCTTTGCCGAAGCCGGTGCGATGTTCTGGTTGATGTGGAAGAAATTGTCGGGATCGTACTTGGCTTTGAGTTCGGCAAGCCGCCCGTAGTTCGAACCCATCGTCTCTTTGATGCGCGATTGATCGTCCGCGTCCTGGAAGTTGAGGTACCCGCCCGGCTCGGAGTACTCATGCAGTGCCGCCCAGTAATCGCGGACCCACGCGATGTTCGCCTCATTCTCCGAGGCGTCAGGCCACTGCGCCGCGATCACCGGTGCAAAATTGACGTTCCGGTAGGCGAAGGCTGTGGCTTCGGGTGCTACCCGCTGGACTGCCCCGTCGATCGGGTAGAAGTGGTTGGCTGTATGGATGCTCGGGATGCCAGGCGATTTCCCGACGGCGACGCGCAGCGCATCATCGCTGAGGGTCCGGAGGAAATCGGCCTTCCAGTATCCCTGGAGTCCGGGAACATTCAGTCCATCGAACATCATGTTCAGTGCGGGATAGGGCATAGGCGCGAAGAAGCTGCCCAGCGGTTCTCCTGCGTCCAGCATTGGCTGCCAATGGGCCGGGCCGGCGTCGGGATCGCCAGTCCACATGCCCACGATGACCGTAACCGGCCGTCCATGCCATTCCTCGGGCAGGAACGGAACCGGCGGCCCCTGGTGGAAGCCCAGGAACGCGCCCATTTCCTCAGGTTCGGCGCCGATCCATTCGCGGTAGGCAGCACCCACGCTGGCTCCTGTGGATGCATCGAAGAACATGATGCCCACATGGACCACGTCCACGGGGTGCAGCCGGAACTCGAGCGAGGTGACCACGCCGAAGTTGCCGCTGCCGCCGCGCAAAGCCCAGAAGAGGTCAACGTTCTCGGCGTCGCTGGCCGTCAGGAATGAACCGTCAGCCAGCACGACGTCGGCCCCGATGAGATTGTCGCAGGACAGGCCGTACTTGCGGGCGAGGTAGCCGATGCCACCGCCCAGGGTCAGTCCACTGACGCCTGTGGTGCCGACGATGCCGCCCGTACTGGCCAAGCCGAAAGCGTGCGTGGCGTGGTTGTAGTCCGCCCAGGTCGCGCCGGCCTCCACGCGGGCTGTCCTCGCTGCCGGGTCAACCCGCACCCCGCGGCGCGCCGAGAAATCCAGGACCAGTCCGCCGTCGACCGTTCCGAATCCGGGGGCGCTGTGCCCGCCGCCGCGTACGGCAACGTCAATGCCGAGGCCGCGGGCGAAGCGCACGGCGGCCATGACGTCCGCCGCCTGGGATACCTGCAGTACCGCGGCTGGCCGGCGGTCGATCATGCCGTTGTAGACGTGCCGCGCCTCCTCGTAACCGGCGTCCCCTTCTTCGATGACCGGTCCGCGGACCTGCTCGCGGAGCACGTCGAAACGATCGCTACCCATGACAACTCCAGATGTGTACCAAGACCAGGGGCAGCCGACTCCATACGGGGCCCAGCGGGGGCCAGCGCGCTGACCATTTCGGTATACGCCCGGCCACCACCGCCGTCAAGGCTTGGCAACCCGCCCCGGCGCCGCAGGAAGTCCTGGGCCTTGTCGAGGTTGCCGCGGTCCCGCAGCAGGAACCCGTTCTCCAGCAGCCTGGGACCCATATGCTTGCCCACCTCGGATCCCGGCCGCGCGGGTCTGTCCGCACGGCATTTACAGATCTACACTGAAGCATTCCCACCGCGGCCAGGGCACGGACGCTGCGGAACAGATGATCAGCGTCAGATCGAAAGGGCCGGCCATGGGCAACGCCTCGGAGAAGGCAAACCGTGCAGTTTCCGGAGCGGCGTCGGCGAGCCGGAGCCCCGCGCTGCGGGTGTTGGCCCGCGCCGGATTCGTCGTCATCGGGCTGCTCCACATCCTGATCGGGGTGATTGCCCTGCAGATCGCCGGCGGGCAGGGCGGCGAGGCTGACCAGACCGGCGCCATCGGGGCGGTGGCTTCAAAGCCCGGCGGCGTTTTCCTGCTGTGGGCGGGTGCCGTCGCCTGCGCCGCGCTCGCACTGTGGATGGTCAGCGAGGCAGTTTTTGAGGCGCGTTCCCAGTCCGAGTCCAAGAAGAAGCTGCAAAAGGCCGGCACTGCCGGCGGGAAGGCGCTGGTGTTCGGGGTCCTTGCCTTCACGTTCGCGGTGTTTGCCACCGGCGGAAGCAAGAGTTCGAGCCAGTCCGCTACGGACTTCACCGCGAAACTGATGGCTGCTCCTGCCGGCGTTGTGCTGTTGGTTGCCGTGGGCCTCGCCATCATCGGCGCCGGCGGCTACTACGCCTACAAGGGCTTTACCCGGAACTTCATGGAGGACCTGCAGGACCCCGGCAGCGCCCGGACCGCTGTTGAATGGACCGGCAGCGTGGGGTATGTGGCCAAGGGTGTGGTGCTCGCCGTCGTTGGCGCCCTGGTGATCGCGGCCGCCGTCACAGCCGATCCGTCAAAGTCCACCGGCCTGGACGGGGGACTGAAGACGCTGGGCTCGCAACCTTATGGCACCGTCCTGCTGGCTGTCATCGCGGTGGGGCTGGCCTGCTACGGGGTGTATTCGATGGCGAGGGCGCGGTACGGACGCTTCTAGCCGTCTGCCGGCTGCCCGGGGGCGATGCACGCTCAGCCGATGGGCCACCACTCGGGAAGCAGTTCGCGCAGGTCCGCCAGGAATTCGTCCACCGGGCGGGGCGAGGCCTCCACCAGGCGGGACTCCAGCGCCCCCACCACGCCGTACGCGATGAACCGGGCAACCATCGGCTGCGGGACTTCCCGGCCGCCCGGTGCCGGTACCGCAATGGCGCGCCGCTCGAGCAGCAGGCGGACGGAACCCTCGAAGTGTGCTCCGAGCATGGCATGCAGGCCACCCGTTCCCGCGTCGGTGACCAGTCCCCGGCGGTAGATGGCGCGGTGCCGGTCCAGGTGCCGGACCACGCCGGCCGTGACCGCGCCGATGGCAGGGCCGATGTCGCCGCCAGCGGCGCTGAGGTGTTCCGCGCGGAGCACGTCCAGTTCTTCGGAAAGGACCCTCCGCAGCAGGGCTGCAGGCGAGGCGGCGTGCTGGTAAAAGGTGGACCTGTTGACCCCGGCGGCGGCTGCGACCTGCCCCGCGGCCAGCGCTCCGGCGTCGTTCTCCCCGGCAAGGTCCAGGATGGCCGAGGCCAGCTTTTCCCGGCTGCGGAGAGCCCGCGGGTCCCGAAGCACAGGGACTTCGGGGTCCCGTTTCGGTTGCGATGTCATGCAGGTCACACTCCCGGGTGATCTTGGCCGCCGGCGGTGGATAAACCGCCACATCGAGCGTACCGTTCTAACTATCCAACAAATGTCGGATAAATGTCTTGGGCCGCTTCGTTGACAACCCGGCCCGCTGTGGAAAGGAAGCACCCATGTCCCGTTTTGACGGACGAGTCGCCATCATCACCGGAGGAGCCAGCGGCATCGGCCGGGCCACTGCTGTCCGCTTTGCCAGTGAAGGCGGGTCCGTGGTGGTTGCGGACATCCAGGACGAACTGGCCGCCCAGGTGGCCGCAGAGATCGGCGCCGCCGGCGGCCAGGCGCGGGCCTTCCATCTGGACGTGACCAGCGAATCCGGCTGGGCCGGCGTCGTGGCTTTCGCCCTCGGGGAATTCGGCCGGCTCGACGTACTGGTCAACAACGCGGGCATCGGCGACAACCAGGCCATCGAAGACACCAGCGTTGAGACGTATGCCAAGGTGGTGGCCGTGACGCAGACCAGCGTATTCCTCGGCGAGAAGGCTGCAGCGGAAGCCCTGAAGGCGTCCGGGAACGGTGCCGTGGTCAACGTGTCCTCCATGTTCGGCATCGTTGGTGGCTTCGGAACCTCTCCCGCTTACGCGGCGGCCAAGGGCGCCGTCCGCACCCTCACCAAGAACACCGCACTCGGCTGGGCCACGCAGGGAATCCGCGTGAACTCCGTCCACCCGGGGTTCATCGACACCCCGATCCTTGGTGACACGGACCGCAGGCTCCTGACGGACACCACGCCCATGGCCCGGCTGGGCCGTCCCGAGGACGTTGCCGCCGTCATACTCTTCGCCGCCAGCGACGACGCCGCATTCATGACCGGGTCCGAACTGGTGGTCGACGGCGGCTACACCGCCCGCTGACCGGACCACCTCCGAGCATCCAACCGACCACAATTCAGCAGCAACAGGAAGGGCATCGCATGCGCGCGATCGTATTCAAGGAATGGCAGCAGTTTCCCGAACTCGAAGAGGTGGACCTGCCTACTCCCGGTCCAGGCGAGGTGCTGCTGAAGGTGGCCGGGGCCGGAGCCTGCCACTCTGACGTCAGCATCTTCGAGGACTTCACTGCTGAAGTTCCCGGGAACATGACCAAGGGCTTCGTGCTGGGCCACGAGAACTCGGGTTGGGTGGAGGAACTGGGCGCGGGCGTGGACGGCATCGAGGTGGGTGCCGCCTACCTGGTCTACGGCCCCATCGGCTGCGGCCACTGCAAGGCATGTTCCCGCGGCCAGGACACCTACTGCGAGAATGCCGCAACCAACCCCTACCTGGGCATCGGCCTGGGCCGCGACGGCGGCATGGCTGAGTACGTCACGGTCCCCGTGCGCAACCTGATCCCGCTCGGGGATGCGGATCCCATCGCGGCGGCACCGCTGGCCGACGCCGCCCTGACCCCGTACCACGCCATTAAGACCGCCCTGCCGCACCTGAACGGCGGTGGGCGTTTTGCGCTGGTGGTGGGGCTTGGCGGCCTGGGGCAGATCGCCGTCCAGATCCTCAAAGCGCTGACCGGGGCCACTGTTATTGCCACGGACATGAAGCCCGAGGCGATGGCCAAGGCGGAAGCGGCAGGGGCCCTCACGGTTCCCGGTGGCGCGGACCAGGTGGCACGGATCCGGGAAATCACCGGCGGCCGCGGCGTTGACGCCGCGTTCGACTTCGTCGGTGTCACCCCGACGATCGCCACCGCCACCGGGTCGATGGCCGTCGGCGGGCGGCTGACAGTCGTCGGGATTGCCGGCGGTGTACACGAATGGACGTTCTTCAACACCCCCTACGAGTCCACCATCACCAACACGTATTGGGGAACCATTGAGGAACTCCACGAAGTGGTGGACATGTACCGGGCGGGGCAGATCATCCCGGAAATCGAAACCTTTTCCCTGGAGGACGGGCTCACCGCCTACCGGAAGCTGGCAGGCGGGCAGCTGAGCGCCCGCGCCGTGGTGGTTCCGCACGAGGCATAGGCCGTGGTGGCCGGGCTGCACGGTCCGGCCACCGCTCTCAGACCTGAGGGCCGGGCGTACCGCCATCCGAAGCGTGTTCCCTCGCTGGGAATATGGTCGAATCCCTCGATTAGGGGGAGGACGGGGATTACCGTAGAGGGGTGACTGACCGTCCCGAAATCTCCACCGTTGGCGAACTGCGTGCCACGGGCCATGTCCTGAAGGACCTGCGCCACGAAATCCGAGACAACCTGCTGGCCGCGCTCGCGCACGGGCGGGATCCCTGGCCTGGGCTGTACGGGTTCGGCCGGACCGTCCTGCCCCAGCTGGAGCGGGCGCTGATCGCCGGCCATGACCTGGTGCTGCTGGGCGAACGGGGCCAGGGCAAGACCCGGGTGCTGCGCACGCTGGCCGGGCTGCTCGACGAATGGTCGCCGGTCATCGATGGCTCTGAGCTGAACGAACATCCCTACGAACCGATCACGGAAGCCTCGCGGGCCCTTGCCGCCTCGGAGGGGGACCGGTTACGGGTTGGCTGGCGGCACCGCTCGGAACGGTACGTGGAGAAGCTGGCCACCCCGGACACTTCCGTGGCGGACCTCATCGGTGACGTGGACCCCATGCGGGTGGCCGAGGGCCGCCGCCTGGGCGATCCCGAAACAATTCATTACGGACTGATTCCGCGCTCCAACCGCGGCATCATCGCCATCAACGAACTTCCGGACCTTGCCGAGCGGATCCAGGTGGCCATGCTCAACGTGATGGAGGAACGGGACATCCAGATCCGCGGCTACGTGCTGCGGCTGCCACTGGACGTCTTGGTGGTGGCATCGGCGAACCCCGAGGACTACACCAACCGCGGCCGGATCATCACCCCGCTGAAGGACCGCTTCGGCGCCGAGATCCGCACCCACTACCCCATAGAACTGGAGGACGAGGTTGCCGTCATCCGGCAGGAGGGGCGGCTCGTGGCGGACGTGCCCGCCGTCATCCTTGAGATTCTGGCCCGGTACACACGTGCCCTGCGGCATTCACCGGCCATCAACCAGACGTCCGGGGTCTCCGCACGGTTTGCCATTGCCGGGGCGGAGACGCTGGCCGCCGCGGCCCTGCGAAGGGCCAGCCTCCGCGGCGAGGACGAGGCTGTTGCCCGGATCATCGACCTGGAACCGGCAGTGGAAGTCCTCAGCGGCAAGTTGGAATTTGAATCCGGTGAGGAAGGCCGCGAACAGGGCATCCTGGACCACCTCCTGCGCACCGCCACCGCCGAAGCCGTCAGGGCCCATTTCCAGGGCATCGACATGGGCCCGCTCGTAGCCGCGTTCGACGGCCACCGGACAGTGACCACCGGCGGGCAGGTTACGGCAAAGGAGTTCCTGGCCAACCTCCCATCGCTGAACGGATCGGGCCTGTACGACCTGATTGGCAAGCGCATGGGTGCGCAGAACGACGGGCAGCGAGCCGCCGCCGTCGAACTTGCCCTCGAAGGGCTGTACCTCGGCCGGCGGATCTCCAAAGAGGCCGACGACGAAGAAACGGTCTACGGCTGACCGCAGGCCTGCAGCCACAACAGGAGGCAGCATGACCCTTCACGACAGGTCACGGTACGGCCGGTACGCCGGCGGTCCGGACCCGCTGGCCCCGCCCGTGGACCTCGCCGAGGCACTCGATGCCGTGGCCGAGGACGTGATGGACGGTTACTCGCCCCGCCACGCCCTGCAGGAGTTCCTCCGGCGCGGCGGCCGGAACCGGGACGGCCTGGACAACCTGGCCCGCCGCGTGCAGGAACGGCGCAAGGACCTGCTGAGCCGGCACCGGCTGGACGGCACGCTCGATGCCGTCCGTAAACTGCTGGATACGGCAGTCCTGGAAGAGCGCAAACAGCTGGCCAGGGACGCCATGATGGACAATACGGACCGCGCCATCCGGGAGATGCAGCTGCAGAACCTGCCGCCGTCCACGGCGGCAGCGGTCAACGAACTTGCCTCCTACGACTGGCAGTCGGGCACCGCCAGGGAGGCGTACGAACGCATCAGGGACCTCCTGGGACGCGAAGTCCTGGACCAGCGGTTCGCCGGCATGAAGCAGGCCCTGGAGAACGCCACCGACGAGGACCGCAAAACCGTCAGCGACATGCTCCGCGACCTGAACGGACTCCTGGGCAGGCACCGCCGGGGCGAGGACACCGCGGCGGACTTCCAGGAGTTCATGGCAAAACACGGGCAGCACTTTCCCGAAAACCCGCAGTCGGTCGAAGAGCTGGTGGATGCGCTGGCCAAACGGTCCGCCGCCGCACAGCGGCTCCTGCAGTCCATGTCACCGGAGCAGCGCGAAGAGCTGATGCGCCTCTCTGCCCAGGCCTTCGGCTCGGCAGGGCTGATGGACCAGCTCAACGAACTCGACGGAAACCTCCAGGCGCTGCGGCCCGGCGAAGACTGGAACGGTTCGGAGACCTTCGACGGGCAGGAAGGCCTTGGCCTGGGGGACGGGACTGGAGTCCTGCAGGACCTGGCAGAACTGGACGGATTGTCCGAACAGCTGTCGCAGTCCTACAACGGCTCACGCCTGGACGACCTTGACCTCGACGCCCTCAGCCGCCAGCTGGGCCCGGACGCCGCCGTCAGCGCCCGTACCCTGGCCGAGATCGAGCGGGCCATGGAGGACGGCGGCTACCTGCGCCGGGGACCCGATGGCGACCTCCGCCTGTCCCCACAGGCTATGCGGCGCCTCGGCAAGTCCTTGCTGCAGGACACTGCACGGCAGCTGTCCGGGCGGCAGGGGCAGCGGGACACCCGCCTGGCTGGAGCGGCCGGAGAGCAGACCGGCTCCAGCCGTCCGTGGGAGTTCGGGGATGCGGAGCCCTGGGACGTCACCCGCACCATGACCAACGCGATCCAGCGCACCATGTCCGACGGCGGGAACCCGGCCCGGGAACTCCGGCTCACCCCGGAAGACATCGAGGTGGCCGAAACCGAAGCCCGCACCCAGGCCGCCGTGGTGCTCCTGGTTGACGTGTCCTTTTCCATGGCCGCCGAGGGGCGGTGGGTGCCGATGAAAAGGACGGCCCTGGCGCTGCACCACCTTGTGTCCACCCGGTTCCGCGGCGACCGGCTGCAGCTGGTCACGTTCGGCCGCTATGCGCAGTCCATGGACATCGGTGAACTCACGTCGCTGCCGGCACTGCGGGAGCAAGGGACGAACCTGCACCACGGGCTGCTGCTGGCCGCGCGCTTCTTCCGCCGGCACCCGTCCATGCAGCACGTCCTGCTGGTGGTGACCGACGGCGAGCCGACGGCACACCTGCTCCCGGACGGCGACTCCTGGTTCAACTGGCCGCCGGACACCGAAACCATCCGCGTCACAGTCGCCGAGCTGGACCGGCTGGGGCGCTCCGGCGTGCAGGCCACTTTCTTCCGGCTCGGCGACGACCCCGGGCTGGAACGCTTCGTGCAGCGGATGGCCCGCCGGATCGAGGCGCGGGTGGTGGCCCCGGACGTCGGCGGCCTGGGCGCCGCAGTGGTGGGGGAGTACCTCCGCGCCCACGTCCGCAGCTCCTACAGCGACACCGACTGGGCCCTCTAGGCAATTCCGGTGTCCAGGCCAGCCTCCGAAATGAGCTCGGCGAGCCAGGGGCGGTGCTCGCGGTGGAACGTCAGCAGGGCGGACCCTTGAACCGGCGCCCCTCCGGGCATAACATGGCGGCCACATCCACGCCGATCAGTCCAAGGAGCCGGCCATGGGCGCCATACCTGCTGAAACGTCACCAGCAACCCTGATGGTGGACCTCATCATCTCGCTGGACGGGTATGCCTCCGCCGAGGGGTGGCCCGGCTGGTGGGGACTGGAAGGGCCGGAGTACCTGGCCTGGCTGGACGAAGAGGCGGCCAAGAACTACACCTTCCTTCTGGGGGCCAACACGTACCGGCTGATGTACGGCATGTCTGCCCAGGCAGCGGCCGACCGCACCGGGTTCTCCGCGGAGGAGGGCGCCAGCCTCACCGGCCTGGCCGCCGTACCCAAGATGGTGTTCTCGTCCACGCTGCAGGCGCCCCTGGACTGGCCGAACTCCACCCTGGTCACCGGGGACGCTGCGGAGGCAGTCCGGGAGCTGAAGCGGACCGGAACAGGACCGCTGAGCACTCTCGGCAGCCTGAAGCTGACCAGGTCATTGCTCGCCGCTGGCCTGGTGGACCGTTTCCGGCTGGTTGTCTTCCCGGTGATCACTGGCGCCACCGGCCGGGAACGGATCTACGACGGTTACCCGGACGTGATGCTGGAGATGGTGCAGAGCAGGACCTTTGACGGCCGGCTGCAGTTGCTGGAGTACGTTCCCACGGTCCTCGCCGGCCCGCCCGGCAGCAGGTGAGCGGAGCACGCTGCGGGAAGAGTGTCACCGGAAGACGCAAATGCTTGAACATTGAACTAACTGGACGTAGGATTTAGTTCAAGCTTCAAGTATTTCCGTTTTCTGATTGGCGAGGACCCCCATGACTGCTGTTGCCCACGCCCCGCTGCCGCACGCCGCCCTCCCCGCGGCCACGGTTCGCAGCCGCGTCACCGTCCCGCTTCGTTTCCCGGATGGCTATTCCACGACGGCGGAGATCCTCACCTTCCACGGCTTGGCGGACGGCAAGGAACACCTGCTGCTGGCTCTTGGGCCCTGGGAGCAGGCTCTCCTCAGCGGGCAACCGATGGTCCGCCTCCACAGCGAGTGCATGACCGGCGACGTGTTCGGCAGCGAGCGCTGCGACTGCGGCCCGCAGCTGCGGGAAGCTGCCGAAACCATCACGGGCGCCGGCGGCTTCCTCCTCTATCTCCGGCAGGAGGGCCGCGGCATCGGCCTGTACTCGAAGCTCGATGCCTACGGCCTGCAGGACCAGGGCCTGGATACCTACGATGCCAACCTCGCGCTGGGCCACGGCGAGGACGAGCGGGACTACTCCGCCGCAGCACAAATGCTGGAAGCACTCGGTGCCACCAGCATCCGGCTCCTGAGCAACAACCCGGACAAAGCCGGGCAGCTGACTGCTTTTGGTATTGGCGTCGGCGAAAAGGTACCCACGGGTGTCCACCTGTCCGCCGCGAACAGCCGCTACCTGGCCGCCAAACGCGACCGTACCGCCCATACCCTGGACCTGGATCATGACCCGCGCGTTGGACCG
The DNA here is from genome assembly GCF_001423525.1 of Arthrobacter sp. Leaf137. Lineage (GTDB taxonomy): Bacteria > Actinomycetota > Actinomycetes > Actinomycetales > Micrococcaceae > Arthrobacter. The sequence goes on from NZ_LMOI01000012.1 coordinate 91,887, forward strand.
GGCCAGGGCACAGGTGCCGAACCCGCCGTCGTGCCCGGCACGGCGAAGGGCGCCGCGGAGGTGCCCGGCCATGAGGAAATGCTCGACCGTGTGGCAACTTTGGTGCCCGCACTGCGTGCGGCGGCCGAAGAAACCGACGGGTTGCGCCGCCTGCCTGATGCCACGGTTGACAGCCTTGAAGCCGCCGGGGTTTTCCGGATCCTGGCACCTGCCGCAGCGGGCGGCTATGGACTGGGCGCGGAGACGTACGGCGAGGCGGTGCGCCGCCTGGCCCGGGGATGCGCCTCCACGGCCTGGACCGCGGGCCATCTTGCCGAGCATGCCTGGATGCTGGCGCGCTGGCCGAAGCAGGTGCAGGACGAGGTCTTCGCGGGCGGCGGGATGCCGCTCGCGGCCGCGACCAGCGCACCTGTCGGTGCTGCCCGGAAGGTGCCCGGCGGCTACTCGGTCTCCGGCCACTGGAGCTTTGCCTCCGGCATCATGCATTCGGAATGGGCGCTGTTGGCTGTCCAGCAGGACGGCCACCGGCTGCAGGCGCTGGTTCCCCTCGCCGACCTGGAACTGGTTGATGCCTGGCACACGGACGGGCTCCGGGGCACCGGCAGCAACGATCTGCGCGCCGCGGATCTGTTCGTCCCGGAATACCGGGTGATGGACTGGGCGCTACTCAGCGCTGCGGACAACCCCGGCAGCCTGATCCATTCCGATCCCCTGATCCACACCCCGATGGCCACGCTGCTGAACCTGGTGGCCCCGGCGGCGGCACTGGGGTCCGCCGAATATGCGGTGGAACTGTTCCGTGACCAGCTGCTCGCGCCGAAGGTGAAGAACGGCGTCGACATCCGGCAGGCCGATTCCCCGCTGGCGCAGGCACGCTACGCCCGGGCCGCCGGACTGCTGGCCTCGGCGCAACAGCACTGGGAGGCAGGGCTCGCCGCCGTTGCGGCCTCGGTGCAGCCGGTGTCCGGTGGCCCGCAGGCGCCAGGCATGCCGGAGGGGGAGAGGGCTGCGTTCCGGCTCTCACTCGCCCTGAGCGCCGAAGCAGCGCAGGAAGCCGTCAGGGTGGTCCTCGCCGGTTCGGGCGGCAGCGCCCACCGGCTGGGTCATCCCCTGCAGCGCATCCAGCGCGACGTCGGCGTGCTGCTGAACCATCCCACCCTGGGCATCGATCCCATTCTTGAACAGGCAGGCCGGGGTCTGCTGGGGCTGGGCTTCACCGCTCCGTCCTTCTAGGGCCCCGGGTGGCGGCGGTATCCTGCCGCTGCCACCATTCCGGGTGGTTCCGTGGCAGGATCAGGTATGCCCCAGCGCCTGATGCTGCTTGACACTGCCTCGCTGTACTTCCGTGCCTTCTACGGCCTCCCGGACTCCATCCGGCGCGCCGACGGAACGCCGGTCAACGCGGTCCGGGGCCTGCTGGACATGATTGCCCGGCTCACCACGGACTACCACGCCACCCACCTCGTGGCCTGCTGGGACGATGACTGGCGTCCGCAATGGCGCGTGGACCTGGTCCCCACCTACAAGGCGCACCGGGTGGCCGAGGCCAAACCCGGCGGCACGGACGTTGAGGTGGTGCCCGATGCGCTGGAGGCGCAGCTGCCAATGATCCGGAAGGCCCTGGAGCTTGCCGGCATCGCCATCGTGGGGGCAGCGCAGCATGAGGCCGACGACGTCATCGGCACCTACGCCACTCACGCGGCCATGCCCGTGGACGTCGTCACCGGGGACCGGGACCTCTTCCAGGTGTGCGACGACGAACGGCAGGTCCGGGTGATCTACACGGCGCGCGGAATGCGGAACCTGGAGGTCTGCACGGAGGAAACCATCGTGGCCAAATACAAGGTCTTGCCGCAGCAGTACGCCGATTACGCCACCCTGCGCGGCGACGCGTCAGACGGCCTGCCCGGTGTTTCCGGCATCGGCGAGAAGACGGCGGCGTCGCTGCTGCTCAAGTACGGCACCCTGGATGCTCTCCTGGCGGCAGCGGACACGCCCGACGGCGGAGTGTCCGGATCTGTCCGGGCGCGGCTGTCCGCCGCGGGCGCCTACCTCGAAGCAGCCCCCGCCGTCGTCCGCCTGGTGCGGGACCTGAAGCTGCCCGCCGTGGAGGAGGCCGGCGCCATGCTGGAACCGGTGGCCGGCCGCCGGCGGGCGGAACTGGAACGGATCGCTACCGACTGGAACCTGGGCGGCTCGGTCCGCCGGCTCCTGGATGCCCTGGACCTGCGGGGGCGGCCGGGCTGACCCCGCGCAGGCCCGGCCCCCTGGTTGCCGCCGGGCCGGATTCAGGGGCTCTTCAGCGCCCGTCCCAGCCGGGCTGCGGCCTCCTCGAGCCGGGGCACGGAAACGTCGCCGAACGCAAAGCGCAGGTGGCGGTCCGAACCGGTGCCCGGCCCCGAAGCGAAGAACGAACCCCGCTGGTACTCGACGCCTTCCGCACTGGCCGCCGCCGCCAGGAGATCCGGATCGATGCCGGAGTCGCGCAGCCGCGGCCACAGGAAAAGTCCGCCGCCGGGAAGCACGCTGTCGAACGCCCCGGGAGCCTCCCGGTCCAGTGCCGCGATCAGCGCTTCGGCCCGCGTGCGGTACAGCTCGCGGGCCCGGCCAAGGGTCGAATCGAACAGGCCCGGGTCCGCCGTCAGCGCTTCGCCCACCACCGCCTGCACCAGGGTGGAACTGTGCGAGTCCTGGCGGCTCCGGAGCGCCACCAAGTCCGGCAGCAGGCGCTCCGGTGCCACCAGCCAGCCCAGCCGCAGGCCCGGTCCCAGGGTTTTGGTGAAGGTGTTGATGTGGATGACGTGGTCCGAGTGATTGAAGGCATCCACGCTCTCCGGCCCGCCGGCATACCAAAGCTCACGGTAGGGGTTGTCAGCCAGGACCACGAATCCGTAGCGCTCCGCGAGTCCGGCCAGCCTGGTGCGGGCCTCGGCGGGGAGTGTGCCCTGGGACGGGTTGTGGAAGTCCGGCACCGTGTACAAGGCTGAGGGCCGGGCGCCTTGGCGCAGTTTGTCTTCCAGCTCGTCCACGTCGATGCCGTGGGCACCGACTGTCACGGGCAGGGTCTGGGCTCCGGAGAGCTGCAGCCCGCGCAGGAACAGCGGGAAGATCGGATTGTCCACGGCGACGAGGTCTCCGCGCTCCACGACGGTCTGGATGCCGAGGGACAGGCCGTGGAATCCGCCGTTGGTGATGATGATCCGCTCCACCGGCACGCCTTCGCGGTCTGCGATCCACTCACGCAGGGGTGAAATGCCTTCGGTGCGGGAGTACTGCAGGGCGGGCAGTCCGGGCCTCGAAAGGATCCTTGCCGTGGCGGCGGCCAGCTCCGCCGCCGGAAGGACCCCGGGGTCCGGGACGCCGCCCAGCAGCTCGATGGCGTCCTCCCGCTTGTCCCGCAGGGTGGCATCACCAAACCCCTTGGGCGCGGTGAAGCCCGCGATCAGGGCGGGCTTCCGCAGCGATTCCGGGCCGGCGGTTGCGGTGGGAGTCAAAGTCATACTGCTGCCTCTGCTAGTTTCGGGATGTGGCGGTGTTCCGCGGGAGCGTCCGCCATGGCAGGCGACGCCAGTCCTGAGGTGCCCGGGATGGCGTCCAGGAGCGCCCGGGTGTAGGGGTGCTGCGGCCGGTCGAAGACCTGGTCCACCGTGCCGTGTTCCACCACCTGGCCGCGGCGCAGCACTGACACGGTGTCCGCCATCTGCCGCACCAGGGCAAGGTCATGGGAGACGAACACGTAGGTCAGCCCAAGGTCCCGCTGGAGCCGGGCCAGCAGCTCGAGGATGCCGGCCTGCACGCTGACGTCCAGCGCGGAGGTGGGCTCGTCCAGGACCACGACGTCGGGCCGGACCACCAGCGCCCGGGCGATGGCCACGCGCTGCCGTTGCCCGCCTGAGAGCTGGGCCGGACGGCGGTCCGAAGCATCGTCCGGCAGGCCCACGGACTGGAGGGCCTCCCGCACACGGTGATCGCGGTCAGCGGTGCTGCCCACTCCGAAACGGTCCAGGGGCTCCCGGATGATCCTGCCCACCCGCCACGTGGGGTCCAGCGATGTGAAGGGGTTCTGGTAGACCAGCTGCAGGTGGCGGCGCACATCGCGCAGGCCGGCCCGGGTAAGTCCGGCGGTGGAGTGGCCGCCCACGGTGATGGTGCCGCTGTCCGGCTGTTCCAGTCCGAGCAGCAGCCGGACAGCTGTGGTCTTGCCGGAGCCGGATTCGCCCACCAGGGCATGGGTTCGGCCGCGTTCGACGGCGAAGGAGACTCCATCGACGGCACGCACCTCCTTGCCGCGCGTCCGGAAGCTCTTGGTGACATCGGTGACCGCGATCTGCGCCGGCCGGTCCGCGGTGGTGGCGTCCGCCGTCGTACTGTCCGCCGTCGTGCCGTCCTGCGTGGCGACGTCCTGTGAAGCGCTGTCCTGCCAGGTACGCTGCAGCGTGTCCTGCGGTGCGCCGGTGCGCTGGCTGCGGTAGCGGTCCGGATTGAGCGCTGGAACGTCCGCCTGCAGGTTGCGGGCGTAATCCGTGCGGGGAGCTGCGAAGACCTGGGCCGCGGGGCCCTGTTCCTGGACCGCCCCGTCCTTGAGCACCACCAGCGTGTCGGCGCGTTCGGCGGCGATGGCGAGGTCGTGGGTGATCAGGAGCAGGCCGATGTCCAGCTCCTTCCGCAGATCGCCCAGCAGGTCCAGGATGAGCTTCTGGACCGTGACGTCGAGGGCCGACGTCGGTTCGTCCGCCACGATCAGGGACGGCCGCGGCAGCACCGTCAGGGCGATGAGTACCCGCTGGAGCATCCCGCCGGACAGCTGGTGGGGGTAGGAATCGTAGACGCGGACAGGATCGGGCAGGCCCACCTGCTCAAAGACCTCCAGGATGATCCGGCGGCGGACGGCGGCGTCCCGTTCCCCGGTCAGTGCTGCGGCCTCGTGCGCCTGGGTGCCGATGCTGCGCACCGGATTCAGTGCCGAGCCGGGATCCTGCGGGATGAACCCGAGCTGCCGGCCGCGCAGGGCGCGGAACTGCCGTTCTGGCAGGGACAGTACTTCAGTCCCGGCCAGCCGGACGCTGCCGCCCACTGACGCTTCGGCGGGCTGCAGCAGCCGCAGCACTGCCTTGGCGATAGTCGACTTTCCGGACCCGGATTCGCCGATCAGGGCCAGGCTTCCGCCGCGGGCCAGGGTGAACCCGACATCGTGGACCACCTTCCGGTCCCCGTAGGCGACGTGCAGGCCCTCGACGCCCAGCAGCGGGGATGGCTTGGTTTCAGGCACTGTCGTGTCCTTTCCTGTGGTGGGTCCTCCGGGGTTGGGGGCGCTCATTTGCTGTTCCTGAGCCAGCGGCTGATGCGGTTGATGGACAGGACGGTGGCTACGATCACCAAGGCCGGGGCGTAGACCAGCCAGGGCGCGGTGACGTAGGTCTTGCCCGAGGCCACCAGCAGGCCCCAGTCCGAGGATGGGGGTGGATCACCGTAGCCCAGGAAGGCCAGGGACGCGATCACCATGATGGACGTTCCAAACTGCAGCACCGCCAGCACCAGCACCGAACGGTAGGCGTTGGGCAGGACGTGGGTCAGCAACGCCTGGAGCCTGTTGCCGCCCTCCAGGTAGGACGCTTCCACGAACGCCGAGCGGCGGACCCGGATGACCTCCGCACGCATGAGCCGGGCGAAGACGGCCACGGCGGATACCCCGGTGGCGATCGCTGCGTTGATGGTCTGGAATCCCAGTGAACTGACGATTACCACGGCCAGCAGGAAGCCGGGGATGGCCAGGAGCACGTCCACGAACCTGCCGAGGGTGGCATCCAGCCACCCGCCGCGGAAGCCGCTGGCCAGGCCGATGGTGCTGCCCACCACCAGGCCAATGGCCACTGCAACCAGGGCGCTGGTGACAGAGGACGCTGTTCCGTAAACCACCCGGGCGTACTGGTCCCGCCCAAGGTAATCGGTGCCGAACCAGTGCTGCAGGCTGGGCGCGTCGAGCTTGCTGCCGGTGTCACCGTTCACGGGGCTGTACCCGGTAAACAGCGAGGGGAAAAGGGACCACAGCACCACTAGCAGGATGACGAGGAAGGACACCAGCACCGTGGGCGAGATGCCGGCCCGGCTGCGGAGCGTTGCTGTCCCGGCGCTGCGGAGACGGGCGAAGTTCAGGTCCGCGCTCATGCGTTTGCTGCCTCTCGGACGTTGACCCGCGGGTCAAGTAACGGGGTGAGGAGATCTGCGGCGAGGTTCACGGCCACGAACACGACGGCGGACAGCGAGACCACCGCCTGCAGGACCGGCTGGTCCTCTCCCGTGACGGCCTTCTGGACCACGGTGCCGATGCCGTCGCGGCCGAAGATCGTTTCGGTAATCACGGACCCGCCCAGCAGTTCGCCCACAATGAGGGCAACCATGGCCACCGAAGGCAACGCCGACGGCTTCACCAGGTGCCGGGCGAACAGCTGCGCTCCATCCAGGCCCCGGGAGCGTGCCACCAGCGCGTACTCCTGGCGGGATTCGTGGTCCAGGCTGGCGATCAGCACTTCGGCAAGCGGAGCGGAGACCGGGATGGCGAGGGTGACGGCCGCGAACAGGGTTGCCGTTGCGCTGTTCGGGTCAGTGGTGGTGAAGGCGTGCAGCCGGAATGCGAACAGCTCGATCAGGACCAGGCCGATCACGAAGTTGGGCACGGACAGGAAGAAGGACGGGATGGAGCGCAGGAGGCCGGCCCACCTGGGCGGTGCGTAGTGAGCCCCGTAGGCGATGCCGATGGCGAAGACCACGGCGATGGCCAGGGCAGTGCTGGCCAGGGTGAGCGTTGACGGCAGGGCGTCGCCCACGATCTGGGCCACCGGCAGGTTGGACTGCAGCGAGAAGCCTAGCTCGCCGGTCAGGAACCGGCCCAGCGACAACGCCAGCTGGACGAGGACCGGCTGGTCCAGCCCGTAGTACTGCACGATCCTCTGGATGTCGGCTTCGCTCAGGCCGGACTGCGGGTCGCGCAGCGAGTTGGTGATGGCGTCACCTGGCAGGACGCTGATGACCAGGAACGTCAGCACATAGGCCAGAAGCACGACGACTGCAGCCTGCCCTGCGCGGGCAAGGGCGAAGCGGCCGTAGCCGCTGGTCACTTGGCTACCCAGGCGGTGTAGAAGTTGGCGTACGCCAGGCCGTTGTACTGGACGCCCTTGACCGCGGGCGAGATCAGGTACAGGCGCTGAACCAGCTGGTTGAGGGGGATGAAGTAGCCCTGTTCCAGGACGTACTGCTGCAGGTCACCGGCCACCTTTTTGCGGGATTCCCTGTCAGAGGCGCTGGCGATCGCCGTTGACAGATCGTTGAGCTTCTGGTCACTGGTGCCCAGGTTGAACCAGTTTTCGCCGTTGTTCTGGCTGGTCAGCACGCCGGCCACCGTTCCCACGTCCACGAAGCTGCGGGAGGTCTGGAACAGCGGCGGCCGGCTGGCCTGGATGGCGGCATAACCTGCCACGTCCACCACCTTGAGGTTGACCTTGATGCCGATGCGCTCCAGCTGCTGGGCAATGAGCTCGTCCTCAGCCTTGGTCGAGGGAACGTACGGATTGGGCGTGAGCGGGAATTCGAGGACCTTGCCGTCCTTCACGCGGAACCCGTCGGGCCCCGGCTTCCAGCCGGCGTCGTCCAGCAGCTTCTTTGCCTTGTCCGCATCGAAGGCGAAGGCGCTGCTGTAGTCGCCGGCCTCCGGGACGTTGCCCTGGATAAAGGTGGTGGCCGCGTCCCAGTCCTCTGTGTACACGGTGTTGCGGATCTCCTCGCGGTCGATGCCGTGCTGGATGGCCTGGCGGACGCTGGAATCGTTGGTGGGGAAGGCCTGGGTGTTGACCTGGAAGCCGTCTACGAAGCCCAGGTACTTGGGCGTTCCAACGGTGAAGCCCTGCGCTTTGAGGGACTCGATTTCCTGCGGTTCCACGTTGAAGGCGACCTCGGCCTGGCCGGACGCCACCGTGGAGGTCCGCACCGACGTGTCCTTGATGACCTTGTAGGTGATGGTGTCCAGCCGGGCCGGGCCCGTGTGGCCCAGGGCGGCGGGCCCCCAGTTGTAGTCCTTGCGCTTCTCCAGCACGTAGGAGTCGCCCTGCTTCCAGGACTTGAGGACGAACGGACCGCTGCCGATTTCCTGTGCCAGGTCCGCCTGGGCGTCCACCGGCAGGGCAAGGGTCTTGGGGGACAGCAGGATGCAGCCGTGGTACGCGAGCGTGGCGATGAAGCCCAGGGCAGGGGAGGAGAAGGAGACCTTGACCGTCTTGGCGTCGGCGGCTTCGGCGCTGACGAAGTTGCTGGACGGGAAGAGGCCCACCTTGCTGACGCCGCGTTCCGGGGCGCCCTTGGCCCAGGCGTTGAGGTTGGCCACGACGGCGGCCGCATCCAGGGGCGTCCCGTCGGAGAAGGTCACTCCGTCCTTGAGGTGCAGGACGAAGTCCTTGGCCCCGTTGAGTTCCTCCCAGCTGTCGGCGACCCAGGGGCTGAGCTGTCCCTTGTCGTCGACATAGACCAGCTTGTCGGTGATCTGGCCCCAGAGGTTGCCCTCGTAACTGGAAATGGATGTCTTGCTGGAGACCCAGCCAGTGTCGTAGCCCTGAATGAGGAAGGTGATGTTTCCGCCGTCAACCGGGGTACCTGCATCGGAGGAGCTGGTGGCCGCGGGGCCTCCGCATGCGGTGAGGACGGCGGAGCCGGTGATGGCGGTGATGCCGGCGAGGAAGACGCGGCGGCGGAATTCGATGGGGGTCATGGGAGTTCTCCTGGGTGGAAGTGGTGGGAGCCCGCTGGGCTAGATGGCTTTGCCGGGGTTGAGCAATGCGTGCGGGTCCAGGGCTGCTTTGATGGCGTGCTGCGCCTGGCGGATCCGGGGGGACAGTTCCAGCGCGGCCCAGTCCTGCTTGATGCTGCCGATGCCGTGTTCGCCGGTGACGGTGCCGCCGAGCGAGAGTGCCACACGGACCAGTTCGGTGGCGGCCTCCTGCAAGGCCGCCGGCGGCCGCGCGGGGTCGTCGCCGGGCTGCTTGTCGAGGGTGATCAGCGGGTGGAGGTTGCCGTCACCGGCGTGCGATACGGCGGAGATATCCACGCCAAAGCGTGCTTCCAGGGCCGGGAACGCTGCGTAGACCTCAGGCAGCCGGGACTTCGGGACGGCAATGTCCTCGCCGATGTACCACTTGTCCTGCGGGAGGCCGCGGCCGCTGCGGCGCAGCTCCCATAGCCGCACGCCGTCGTCGTCCGATTCCACTGTGACCCGCCCGCCGGCGGCGGTGAGCGCCGCGGCAATGTCGGCGGACTGTGCCTCGATGCCGTAGCCGTCGAGTTCGATCAGGATCAGCGCGGCGCCGCGGCCGCGGAGGCTGGTACCGGAATGGCTGTCGATGTTTTCCAGGCTGGGGGTATCGAAGAACTCAATGGCAGCGGGCCGGACCGGGGAGAGGGTGATGGCGGAAAGGCCCTTGGCGCCGGCTTCCGTGCTGTCGAAGAACGCCGTGACGGTCCTTCGGGCCACCGGGATGGGCCGCAGCCGGACGGTGGCGCTGACCACGATCCCCAGGATTCCTTCCGAGCCGACAAACAGCGAGGTCAGGTCCAGCCCGGTCACGCCCTTGATGGAGCGGTGCCCCACGCTGACCAGGCTGCCGTCAGCGAGGACGACGTCGAGGGCCAGGACAGATTCACGGGTCACCCCGTACTTGGCGCACCTCAGCCCTCCGGCGTTGGTGGCGATGTTGCCGCCGATCGACGAGATGTCGAAGCTGGCAGGATCAGGGGCATAAAACAGTCCGTACGGGGCCAGACGTGCGTTCAGTTCAGCGTTAATGAGGCCCGGTTCCACTACGGCAACTTCGTCCAGCGGCGAAACCTCGATGACAGCCGTCAGCCGTTCCGTGGACACCACCACCTGGCCGGCCTCGGCGGTGGCGCCGCCGGACAGTCCGGTACCGGCGCCGCGGGGAACCACCGAAACTCCCAATTCAGCGGCCAGCCGCACCACCTGCTGCACCTCAGCGGCGCTGGTGGGGAAAACGACGGCGGGACCAACCGCGCCGGCGTCGCGCCCGGCGCTTTTCGCCGTCGCGGCATCGTAACGGTAGGGCCCGGTTTCCGGTGCCGGCGCCAACACCTCAATGTTCGGGTGGCGGGCGGACAGTTCCAGGACGAATGAGTCCACGGCCCGCTGCGGATGGGTGGGGCGCGGCCGCGCTTCGGGTTCTGCTGATGTCATGCCGGATCTCTTTCGGGGTGGGTGCATGGCGGAAGAATGTGACAGGAGGGGAAAGGGGAATTTTCCCGGAGTGTCATTTTTCAATTCGGTTCTAAGGAAAATTAGCTTTGTTGGCCCCTGTGCCGCGAACCTGGACGAAACCGGAATAAACAAATCGAAATTGCAGGACATGCGGATCAACGGGCGGTAAGAAACTGTCATGAACGGCGTAACAGTCCCGTCAGATGACACCGCGGGTACCGGCGTGAAGCCGCGTTGCGGAGCGCGTCAGTGCATTGCGGCGGTGCTTGTCGAATTGATTTGGGTAATGGTTTGGTGAGGTAACGATCCAAACGAGAGGCCACATAATGACAGCCACATCAGATCTTGCCCCCCGCCGGCTTCGCGATATTTTTGGAACCTTTGCTAGCGGGCTGACGGTAATTACCAGCTCAACTCCGCAAGGGCCGGCGGGCTTTACCTGCCAGTCGTTCGCATCCCTGTCGCTGGAACCCGCGCTGGTCACGTTCAGCCCCGCCCGAACCTCCAGCACGTGGCCCGTCCTCCGGGACGCGGGCTCGTTCACGGTGAACATCCTGCCGGCCGAACACCAGCACCTCGCCGGACAGTTTGCCCGCTCCGGAACGGACAAGTTCGCCGGGGTCAGCCACACGTCCTCGCCCCTGGGCAACCCCATCCTTGATGATGCCCTCGCCTGGATCGATTGCGAACTCCACGCGGAGTACGACGGCGGCGACCACACCATTGTGGTGGCCAGCGTGAGGCACCTGAGTGCCCGGACGGACGCAGAGCCGCTGCTGTTCTTCAAAGGCCGTTACGCCGGACTTTCGCCGGTCCGCCTGCTCGAAGCGGCCAGCTGACCACCCACTTCCGCTTCGGGTTGACGACGCCGTTGGCGGCCGTCTCCGGCCGGGTCGCGGCGCTGTCCTGAACCGGTTCCCTGCAGGGTTCTTGCATCCGCACCGCCGAGTAGTAAGCTTGCTGAGCATTACCGTAAGCTTGCTGATTAGCGGACGAGGGAAGCAGGAACAATGGGCGCAGTATTCGGCGTTGCCTGGTCACTGATGCTCACTGCCTGTGGAGCAGCCGTTGCCGCGTCCGCCCCCTACGGCGATGCGGCACCGGGCGGACAGTACCTCGCTGGCCACGTGCTGCTGGGCGTGGGCATCGGGCAGCTGGCAGCGGTCCTGTTGCGCGCCACACTGCAGGTCGTGCTCCGGCGCCTCCGTGCTGCCACACGGCCCGGCCCGCAGGCAGTTGCCGGGGCGGATGCCGCTCCGCGCGATACCGCCGCAGCCCCTGTTCCGTCGCGGGTTTCCACCTTGCCGATGCGCCCGGCTGCGTCCCTGGCCCCACTCCGGGGCCGGCATGCTGCCTGAGCTGCTGCCCAGCGGGGAAGGCCGCGCCGCCGTTCCCGTTGCCCCGTCCTTGCCAGGACCACGCCCCCATCGACTCTCACGCTCCACGCTGCTCCGAAGCGGCATCGCCGTCCTGCTCGCTGCGGGACTCACGGCCGCCTCCCTGGCGGTCTACCAGGAGCAGCAGGCCGGCGACACCGATCAGGCCACCTTGCGGGGCTTCCAGATCCGGGTCCTGAGCATCAGCCAGGCGGCAGCGGAAAACAGGCTGGAAGGCGCACTGGCGGCACTGCAGGGGCTCGAGGACGACCTCGACCGTGCTGCCCTCGACGGCCGGATCACCGCCCCGAGGCTGCGCGGCATCGAGAGTGCCCTGGGCGCCGTGCGGGCCGACATCACCGGGCAGCTTGACTCCCGGGCCGCGGCGGCCGGTACCGCCGCTGCCGCCGGGACAGCACCCACAGCGGACACCACCACGTCCGCGGACGGCACGCCCACATCCGGTTCTGCGGGCGCCGGAGCCGTGCCGGCACCTTCCCCTGCGGCACCTGCTGCTGCCGTGCCGGCACCCGCACCCGCCGTGCAGCAGCAGCCCGGCCCTCCGCCCGGCGTCACAGCACCACAGGGCAAAGCCAAGGGCCACAACAAACCCTGACCCGTATGCCGGGACTCCGCTGCAGGGACTGCGCTGCAGGGACTGCGCTGCAGGGACTGCGCTGCAGGGACTGCGCGGGACGGTACTGGAGGCAGAATGGACACGTGAGTTTGTCCGCCGGTCCGTCCGCCACCCCTGATATCCAGCCCTTTGACCTCGCTGCCATCGGCGCGGACCTGGCGTTCGCACGGTCCCTCCCGGAACTCCGGAAGGCGCTCGACGCCGGCGGCCCGTCAGCCGCGGCCGTGGTCCAGGCCCCTCCCGGCACCGGCAAGACCACCATGCTGCCGCCGCTGATGGCCAACGTGGCCGGCGGAACGGGCCGCGTTGTAGTAACCCAGCCGCGCCGGGTGGCAGCCCGAGCCGCCGCACGGCGGCTTGCCGCCCTGGATGCCAGCCCGCTGGGCGGCAGGGTGGGCTACACCGTCCGCGGCGAGCGCCGGGCCGGAGCGGAAACCCTCGTCGAGTTCGTGACCCCCGGCATCCTGCTGCGCCGCATGCTGTCAGATCCCGGGTTGACGGGCGTGGCCGGCGTCGTGCTGGACGAAGTCCATGAACGGGGCCTGGAAACGGACCTGCTGGTGGGAATGCTTGCCGAGGTGCGGCAATTGCGCGGCGACCTGCAGGTGGTGGCCATGTCCGCAACGGTGGAGGCTGCGCGGTTCGCGGCGCTGCTGGGGGACCCCGGCGCCGAACGGCCTGCTCCCGTGGTGGACTCGCCGTCGGTCCTCCACCCCCTGGAGGTCCGCTGGCGTCCAGCCGCGGCTCCGCGGCTGGACGACCGCGGCGTGACGCGTGCCTTCCTTGACCACGTCGCCACCACCGCGGCAGAAGCCACGGTGCACGCCCTGCGTACGGAGCCCTCGTCCGATGCCCTGGTGTTTCTTCCCGGCGCCCGCGAGGTGGCCCACGTTGCGGCCGGCCTGCGGCACCGGCTGGGCGCCGCAGTGGACGTCCTCGAACTCCACGGCCAAGCCGGCCCTGCAGACCAGGACCGGGCAGTCTCGGGCCGCCTGCCGGGCGGTAAACCAAGGATCATCGTGTCCACGGACCTTGCCGAATCGTCGCTGACGGTACCCGGCGTCCGCCTGGTCATCGACTCCGGGCTGGCCAGGGAACCCCGGCGCGACGCTGCCCGCGGCATGGCCGGCCTGGTGACCGTGTCCTGCGCACGCGCCTCGGCGGAGCAGCGGGCGGGCCGTGCTGCGCGTCAGGGGCCCGGAACCGTGGTCCGCTGCTACAGCCAGCAGGCATTCGGTGCGGCGCCCGCACATGCGACCCCGGAAATCAGGGTGGCGGACCTGGCCGGTGCCGCCCTGACCCTGGCCTGCTGGGGTTCCCCCGGAGGCCACGGCCTGGCGCTGCCGGACGCGCCGCCGCGGCAGGCCATGGACGAGGCCATGGAAGTGTTGCGGGAGCTCGGCGCCGTAACGCCGGACGGCCATGCCACCGCCACGGGCCGGGTGCTCGCCGAGATCCCGGCAGATCCCCGGCTGGCCCGGGCACTGCTCGACGGCGCCGCGGAGGTGGGTGCCCAGGCGGCCGCCGAAGTGGTGGTGGCCATTGCCGGAGACCAGCGGGCGCCCGACGCCGACCTGCCGCGGCTGCTCGGCAGGTTGCGTACGGAGGCGGGGCCGGCCCAGCGGCGGTGGCAGGAGGAGACCCGGCGCCTGGAAGCACTGGCCCGCCGGCACGGGTCCAACGCCGCAGGACGCAACGCGGCCGGACGCACCGGGCCCGCCACCGTCGAGGCGCCGGGCGCCGTCGTCGCGCTGGCATACCCGGACCGCGTTGCACGCCTGGTGCCCGGAGACGGACCCGCCCGTTACCTGCTGAGCTCCGGGACCAGGGCCGGACTGCCGGCGGGCAGTTCACTGGGCGGCCATGAGTGGCTCGCGGTCGCGGAAGTGTCGCGGACCGGTGGACGGGACGCCGCGGGCACCGGGGCAGTGATCAGGTCTGCGGCGCCGCTCACCGCAGCGCAGGCCGAGTCCGCCGCCAGCCACCTCCTGGCCGAGGCCGTTGAGGCTGAGTTCCGTCAGGGGCGGGTCACGGCACGGAAGGTGCGGCGCCTGGGTGCCATCGTGCTGGCGGAGACTCCCGTCCGGCCCACGCCGGAGGCGGGCCGTGCGGCGGTCAGCGCGGCCTTGCGCCGGGAGGGGCTCGCCCTGCTGGAATGGTCGACGGCGGCACAGGACCTTCGCGGGCGCCTCGCCCTCCTGCACAGCGAACTGGGCGCACCGTGGCCGGATGTTTCGGACGGCGCGCTCCTGGAGCGCCTCGATGAATGGCTCGGACCGGAACTCCAGGCACTCGCGGAAGGGGCCGCCGTCGGGCGCGTCGACCTGGCCGGACCACTGCGGAACCTGCTCCCCTGGCCCGACGCTGCACGGTTCGATGAGCTGGCGCCCGAATGGCTTGAGGTCCCCAGCGGATCAAGGATCCGGGTGGCCTACCCGGTCCCCGGAGAGGAAACCACCCGGCCTGTGGTGGCTGTGAAGCTGCAGGAGTGCTTCGGGTTGGCCGAGTCACCGCGGCTGGCCGGCGGGCGTGTTCCGGTCCTGTTCCACCTGCTGTCCCCGGCACGCCGGCCGCTGGCCGTCACCGACGACCTCACCTCGTTCTGGTCCGGGCCGTATGCCCAGGTCCGGGCCGAGATGCGCGGCAGATATCCCCGGCATCCGTGGCCCGAGGACCCCTGGGCAGCTCCGGCCACCGCACGGACCAACCGGCGCAACTGAGGCGCGCACCGGCAGAACGCCACGGCGCACGGCTGGGCAGGCGGCTGCGTGAGAACAACGATACAAAGCCGAAACGTCCCGTCGACGTGCTGAAACATCCCTTGCCTAGGCTCATTCCTACGCGGACAGCGTGGTCCGCACCACCTACGGAAGGACTCACCATGTTTCTCTTGACCAGCCTCAACCTCCTGATGGACGGTCGCCGCAACGACGCCGGCGGATCCCGCAACACCGAGTCCGGCACATTCCCGGCGGGCCGGCTGACCTCTGCAGCGTGGGAGGGCTGGTGGCACGAAGACGCCGCTTAGCCGGCGCCGGGATTGGTCGTCATCAGCCGCTGGATCTGATGAAATCCGCCACCGGCGACGCCACCGAGGCACCAACTTGGTCTGCGGGCCGTTTAGCCCCCGCCACCGCAAAGGAATGATCGCCGCCGTCCACCCACTGCAGGACCGCCGTCGGGCCGATCCTGGCCACCACGTCCTCAAGGAGGGCGGCAGTGGCAAAGGTGTCCCGGCTGCCCTGCAGGAACAGCATGGGAGTGGTCAGGCCATACAGGTGTTCGTCGCGCAGCTTCTCCGGCTTGCCCGGCGGGTGCAGCGGGTAGCCGAGGTAGACGAGGCCGGCCGCCGGCATCCCCTCCGCCACGGCCATTGACGCCATCCGGCCGCCGAATGACTTACCGCAGGCCCACACGGGACCCGTGTCACCGTGGGCCGTTGCCTGCTCCACGGCGGTATCCATGACTGCCCGCCAGGTGGCGATGGCCAGCGGCGGGCGGTCCGGAAATTTGCGGCCCGCTTCACGGTAGGGGAAGTTGAACCGCAGCGTGGCCAGGCCCAGTTGGTTCAGGGCATCGGTGAACCCGCGCAGGAACGGGTGCTCCATCCCGGCGCCGGCACCGTGCGCCACCACCACAGTAGGCGCGGGGCCCGCCGGGTTGTCCGGGCGGGCGTAATGGGCGGAGACGGCGGTATCGCCCACCGGGATGGACAGGTGCTGATCGGTTGCGGGCATGGATCCATCATGCCGGACCTGGCAGGGCAAATGTGCTGCCGTTCGATGCGCGGGGTGTACGTTGTCCCCATGGCGAGCGAACAGACCACCATCACTGTCCCGGGCCCCCACGGCGAGCGCGAGATGCGCATTTCCAGCCCCAGCCGGGTGTTGTTCCCGGACCTGGGACTGACCAAACTGGACCTCGCCCGGTATGTCTGCGAGGTGGGGGAGGCGTTCATCGCAGCGAACGGGGACCGTCCGGTGTCGCTTCAGCGGTACTCCGACAACATTGACGGGGAGATGTTCTTCTCGAAGAACCCGCCCAGGGGCACCCCGGATTTCGTCCGGTCCGTCAAGGTGGTGTATCCGAGCGCGCGTTCCCATCCGCAGCTGGTGCTGGACGAGCCGGCGGCCGCCGTCTGGGCCGTGCAGATGAACACCGTGGTGTTCCACCCCTGGCCGTCCAGGGCGGAGAACACGGACAACCCCGACCAGCTCCGCATCGACCTTGACCCCCAGCCCGGTACTGACTTCGACGACGCCATCCCGGCCGCCCAGGTGCTGCGGGACGTCCTGGCCGAAGCCGGACTTGAGTCGTTCATCAAAACCTCGGGCAACCGGGGCCTGCATGTCTACGCCCCGATCGAGCCTGCCCGCGAATTCCTTGACGTCCGGCACGCCGTTATTGCCGCCGCCCGGGAGGTGGAACGGCGGATGCCGGACAAAGTGACCACGGCGTGGTGGAAGGAGGAGCGCGGTGAGCGGATCTTCCTGGACTTCAACCAGGCCAACCGGGACCGGACCATCGCCGGCGCCTACAGCCCCCGCGCCCTGCCGCACGCCCCGGTCTCCTGTCCCATCACGTGGGATGAACTGGAAACCACTGATCCCCGGAAGTTCACGGTCCTCACCGTCCCGGACCGGCTGAAAACTGTCGGCGACCCCTGGGCCGGGTTCGGTGAAAAGCCCGGAAGTATCGGCACCCTGCTGGAGTGGTGGGAGAGGGACGCCAAAGACGGGCTTGGCGAGATGCCGTTCCCGCCGGACTACCCCAAGATGCCCGGCGAACCGCCCCGCGTCCAGCCCAGCCGGGCGAAAAAGTAGACTGACGCCAGCAACGACTGACCTGAGCCCTCCAAAACAGGGCACTTTGGCACGGACACGCCGCCCGCCGTCGTCATTCACGACGGCGGGCGGCGGCAATGTGCCCCGGGACCGCAGGTGCGGCCGGGGATTACTCGAAGCGTGACGGGTCTCCCATGCCGCGCCGGACCACCTCGGCCACCCCGCTGGAAAAATCCACCACCGTAGTGGGTTCGGCCCCGCAGTCGCCGGCGTCGATCACCGCGTCCACCTGGTGGTCCAGCCGTTCCTTGATCTCCCAGCCCACGGTCAGGGGCTCGTCCTCGTCCGGCAGCAGCAGGGTACTGGACAGCAGCGGTTCACCCAGTTCGGCCAGCAGGGCCTGGACTACCCGGTTGTCGGGGATCCGCACGCCCACCGTCTTCTTCTTCGGGTGCAGCAGCCGCTTGGGGACCTCCTTGGTGGCCGGCAGGATGAACGTGTAGCTTCCGGGTGTCACGGACTTAATGCTCCGGAACACATCGTTGCCGATGTTCACGAACTGGCCCAGCTGGGCGAAGTCACGGCAGACCAGGGTGAAGTGGTGCTTGTCATCCAGGTGCCGGATGGTCCGGATCCGGTCCAGCGCCTCTTTGTTGCCCATCTGTGCCCCCAGCGCATAGCAGGAGTCTGTGGGGTAAGCGATCAGCCCGCCGTCGCGGACAATGCTGACGGCCTGCGCAATGGCGCGGGGCTGGGGATCGTGCGGATGAACATCGAAGAATCTGGCCATCACCCGAGCCTACTTTCCTCCGGTGCGATAGGCACCACTTTCCACCCGGGTCAGCCGACGTGGACCCACGGGCGCTGGGTGACGTCCGGTTCGGCCTCGCGCAGGATTTCGCGGGTCACCGGGGCAATCTCGCCCTCGCCGAGCACCAGGAACCGCAGGAGGTTCGACACCGGGTTGCCTTCGGTCCAGCGGAAGTAGATGTGCGGCATCAGCCCCGTAACATCCCGGATGTGCAGGAGCACCGAGGCGATGGTGTTGGGAACCACCGGGCCGTGGACTTCCAGCACGGGGTAGCCGTGGCGGAGGACGCCGCGTACTTCCAGGGCCGTTTCGAAGTCCGAGGAGTCGTCCACCATCACTTCGAGGAACAGGGGGGTGGCGTTGTCCGGGAAGTGGCTCGCTTCAGTGGCGGAGGCCAGCTTCCGGCGGTACGCCTCGGCGGACTGGCGCAGCGGCTCGTGGGCGATGATGCCGATGGGGCCGGCCACCGCGGAGGTGACGAACTGCAGCGCCTCTGTGTCCAGGCGGACGTGGGTGGCGTGCAGCTCGAAGGACCGCAGCACCCTGGACAGCAGGGAGATGGCCACGATCGCCAGGATGAAGAACCCGGCAATCCTGATGCCCTCGGGCCGCTCGAAGATGTTGGCCACTGTGGTGTACAGGAACAGCAACGCGATGACGGCGAAGCCGAAGCTCCTGCGCCGTTGCCGGAGCCGGCGCGCGGACAACGTCACGGCAACTGCGGCGGAGGTCATCAGCACCAGGACGCCGGTGGCGTAGGCACCGCCCTGGGCATCGACGTCGGCCTCGAACAGCACCGTGATGAGGACGCCCGTCAGCGTGAAGACCAGCACCAGGGGCCGGACCGCTTTGGCCCACTCCGGGGCCATGCCGTACCGGGGCAGGTACCGGGGTACGAGGTTCAGGAGCCCGGCCATCGCGGAGGCGCCCGCAAACCACAGGATGGCGATGGTGCTGATGTCGTACACCGTGCCGAACTCCGGGCCCAGGTAGGTGTGCGCCAGGAACGCCAGGGCGCGCCCATTCGCCTCGCCGCCGGGCTGGAACTGCTGCTCCGGAATCAGGACCACCGTGGCGAAACTGCTGGTGATCAGGAACGTGCTCATGATCAGGGCGGCAGTGGTCAGCATGCGGCGGGTGCCGCGGATCCGCCCCGCGGGGTTGGCCTCGGTGTCGCCTGCACTGCCCCGGATTTGCGGCATGACAGCCACCCCCGTCTCAAACCCGGAGAGGCCCAACGCCAGGCGGGGGAATACCAGCAGCGCCAGGGCCACCGCCATCAGGGGGTTTCCGTGGCTGGTGGTGAGGGCATCCCACCATCCGCTGACCGCCACCGGGTGGGTGGCCGCCTCGGCGAGCGCCCGGGCCACCACCACCACGTTCAGCGCCAGGTACACGGCCACCAGCACCACCGCGATGCCGATGGCCTCCTTGAAGCCCCGCAGGAACACTGCCGCGAGCAAGCCCAACAGCACCAGGGTGATGGCGACGTTCTGGCCGTGCAGCCAGCCGGGTGCGAACGGGTTCTCGATCAGATGGGCGGTGGCATCGGCCGCGGACAGCGTCATGGTGATCATGAAGTCAGTCGCCGCGAAGCCGAGAAGAACCAGGACCAGAAGCTTCCCGCCCCAGCGCGGAAGGAGGCGTTCAAGCATGGCGATGGACCCCTCGCCGCGCGGGCTCTCCGCCGCCACCCGCCGGTACACGGGAAGCGCCCCCAACAGGGTGACCGCCACCAGTACCAGCGTGGCGAGCGGGGAGATGGCACCGGCGGCAAGGGCAGCGATAGCGGGCTGGTAGCCCAGGGTGGAGAAGTAGTCCACGCCCGTCAGGCACATCACCTGCCACCAGCGGTGCTTCCGGTGCCCGCTGGCAGCCACGCCGCCCGGACCCTGGTGCGTGCCCTTGGTGTCCTGCAGCCCAAACAGCAGCCAGTTCTTCATCGCCACGCCCCGGGGGAGCGGTGGGACCGAGGGATCAGCCGGGGGCCGGCTCATGGTGGTCATCGCCATGCCTTTCGATTCAAAGTCCCGGCACGCCGCCGGGCACAGCCGAACGTAGCACCGGGCGGGGGCAGCGGAGCCGCCAATGGGACGATCTTGATGCATCCTTAACGCCGTTGTGAGCGGACCCACACACCGCGGCCCCACAGCGCGTCCACCTGCCGCAACGGTGGAAGAATGTGCCTCATGGCAACCGAACGGATCGTCGCCGGCCTCAAGGGCGGGGACGACGACGAACTCCTGGTCAGGCGCGCCGCGCGCCTTGCGGGGCGCGGCGGCGGGGAATTGCTGGCGGTGCACGTGAGGACCCCGTCAGGGACCGGCGGAGACTCGCCACGCGCCCTCGAAGACCAGCGCCGCGCAGTGGCCGGCCTCGGCGGCGAGTACCACGCGCTCGCCGGAAACGACGTCGCGCAGGCCCTGCTGGACTACGCACGGTCGGTGCAGGCGACCCACATCCTGGTGGGACAGTCACGGCGGCAGCGGATTGCTGGACTCTTCCGCGGCACCGTTGAAGCCCGGGTGGTGCGCGACGCCGGCGACATCGACGTCCAGGTGGTGCCCCGTGACCCGGCCGCCCGCCCGCCGCGGCGGGTACGGACGGAACTTGGCCGGGGCAGGACCCTGGCGGGGTTCGCGCTCGCGGCCATCCTTCCGGCCGGCCTTCAGCTGCTCCTGGCCGTGCTGGACCACAGCGTGGCCACGGCGGTGCTGGTCCAGCTGGCGGGGGCGGTGGCCGTCGCCCTGGTGGGCGGGCTGTGGCCGGCGGTGGCCGGTGCGCTCTGGAGCAGCTTGCTGGTCAACTACTTTTCCACGCCGCCCGTGGGGGACCTCGCCATCCACGACCCCCAGGACGTCCTGGCGCTGGGCGTCTTCGTGGGGGTGTCCGTTGCAGTGGCCGGCGTGGTGGACGGATCGGCGCGCCGCTCCAAGGAAGCGGCCCTCGCCCGGGCCGAAGCAGCAACCCTGGGTGACCTTGCCCTGGGGGCCTCCCGCTCCGAGGACTCGCTGCAGGCACTGCTCGCGGAGTCCCTCAGTGTCTTCGGGGTCTCCGGAGCGGCCGTGGTCACGGCTGCCGCCGACCCTCCGCAGCAGGGCTGGGACCTTGTGGCGGGAACGGGGGACATCCCGGGCTGGGAAAAGGGCCCGGAGGGTTCGGCGGCGCGGACTGCCGAGGAATTGGGCGGCCGCACGTGGCTGCTCCTGTTCGGGCGGGAGATTTCCCGTGCGGAGCGCCGGCTGGTGGATGCTTTCGGGGTTCATGTCCAAGCACTGCTGGAACGGCGGCAGCTGGCGGCGAGCAGGCTCGAGATTTCCCGCCTTGCCGAGGGTAACGCCATGCGGACCGCCATCCTCCGGGCAGTGTCCCACGATCTTCGGACACCGCTGGCGGGCATCAAGCTGGCGGCCGGGGGCCTGCTCCAGGACGGCGTCGGCTACGGTCCGGAGGAACGGAGGGAACTGCTGGAAACCATTGATGAATGCACGGACCGGCTGGACGGGCTGGTGGGCAACCTCCTGGACATGTCCAGGATTACGGCCCAGTCCGTTGAACCGCTGCTGGAGCCCGTGTGGTGGCGGGACGCCGTGGACCGCGCCCTCCGGACGTGCCCCGCCGGTACCGTGACGGTAGCGCTGCCTGCCAATATGCCGGCTGTGGAAGCGGACCCCGGGCTGCTGGAGCGCGCCGTCGCCAACGTCGTGGAGAATGCGCTGAAGTACGCCCCCGGGGCGGGCATCACCGTTTCCGGTACGCCGGTGCAACTGGCCGGCGCTGCCACGGGCGGCCACCCTGCCGGCGAGCTGCGCATCATCGACCACGGCCCGGGTGTTCCGGCCCGCAAGGTTGTGGAGATGTTCCAGCCGTTCCAGCGGCTGGGGGACGCGGACCAGGGAACCGGCATCGGGCTGGGACTGGCTGTGGCGCAGGGTTTCGTGCAGGCGATGCGCGGAAGCCTGGACGCTGAAGAAACACCGGGCGGCGGTCTGACGATGGTCATCCGCCTGCCGCTGTCCACCGGGTCGCCCGTCACAGGATCTCCCGCTACCGGCAGTGCACTGACGGGACCCGGTGCCGGGCCGGCGGGAGGTGGGCGGGCATGACGCTGGCGAACCAGGATACGACGGCGGCCGGCGCTGCGGCGGCCCACGCCAGGGTGCTGGTGGTGGACGACGATCCCCATCTCCTGAAGGCATTGCGGATCACCCTTGCCGCCCACGGGTACGCGGTGGACGCCGCCGCCGACGGGGCCTCGGCTCTTGTCGCGGCCTCGCGGCATGCACCGGACCTGCTGATCCTGGACCTGGGACTGCCGGACATGGACGGCGTCGATGTGCTGCGCGACCTGCGGCGGTGGAGCACCTTACCCGTCCTGGTGCTGTCGGCGCGGCATGGCTCGGCGGACAAGGTGGGCGCCCTGGACGCCGGCGCCGACGACTACATCACCAAGCCCTTCGGCCTGGACGAACTCCTCGCACGCCTGCGGGCCCTGCAGCGCCGCGTCCCTGCCGCGGAAGCGGCGCCAGTGGTGGCCTCCGCGGCGTTCAGCGTGGATCTGGCGGCCCGCCGGGTGGACCGCGGCGGCATTGCGGTCCGGCTGACACCCACCGAGTGGAAGATCCTCGAAATCCTGGTCCTGAACCCCAACCGGCTCATCACACAGCAGCAGCTGCTGGCCCGGGTGTGGGGTCCCGGCTACGTCAAGGAGGCCAACTACCTGCGCGTTTACATGGCGCAGCTGCGGCGGAAGCTGGAGGCCGACGCCGGTAGGCCGCGGCACCTGCTCACTGAACCCGGCATCGGGTACCGGTTCGTGCCCTGACAACCCTGCCGCGGCGTCCGCCCGCAACCCCTACCCCCGCGGGCGCCCATGGTGCAGGATGTTGTCTGGTTCATGAGCACGACACCACGCGAAGGAGATCCAGTATGCCGACCATCCTCAACCCGTACATCAGCTTCCGGGACAACGCCCGGGAGGCCCTGAACTTCTACCAGTCAGTCTTCGGCGGCGACCTGAGGGTCAGCACGTTCGGCGAATACCAGATGGCCGAGGACCCGGCGGAAGCCGAGAAGGTCATGCACGGCATGCTGACCACGCCCAACGGGCTGGTGCTCATGGGCTCGGACACCCCCAACCACATGGAATTCAGCGAGGGCTCCGCCATCTCCATTTCCCTCAGCGGCGAGGACGAAACGGAGCTTCGCGGCTACTACGACAAGCTCAGCGGCGACGGGGGTGCCGTCACCGTCCCGATGGAGAAATCCCCGTGGGGTGACGTCTTCGGCATGTGCACGGACCGGTTCGGCGTCGCTTGGCTGGTCAACGCCAACGCGGGGGAGCGTGCCACGGACGCCCCCTGATCCGGCGGTCAAGTCAGCAAAGGGCACCCCGCGATCACTGCTGGGGTGCCCTTCCTGTTCCTGGCCGGGGCTACACCGACGCCACGAAGTACGCGTTGAAGGGGTCCTCCGCGAGGTCCAGCACCTCCACGTCACGGAAGCCGGCGTCCCGCAGCATGGCCTCGGCCCTCTGGACGCCCCAGACGGTGCCCAGGCCGTCGCCGTCCTGGGCCAGCGAAACGGACATGCAGTGCGTGGTGGAAATGGCGTAGAGGAACGCAGCCCAGGGGAGGTCCACATTGTCTTCCAGGGCGCTGGAGGCCTTAATGTCCACCATCAGGAAGGTCCCACCGGGTTTGAGGGCCCGCCGGATGTTCCGGAGCACTGCTGCAGGGTGGGCCTGGTCGTGCACGGCATCGAACACGGTGACGAGGTCCAGTTCCTCCCGAAGGTCCAGTGCGGCCGCGTCACAAAGCTCAAAGCGGACGTTGGACAGTCCGAGCCGCAGCGCCTCATCCCGGCCTGCCTCCAGGGCTTCCGCCAGGAAGTCGTAACCTACGAATGTGCTGGCTGGAAACGCCTGCGCCATCAGGTTGACCGCATGGCCGGCGCCGCACCCCACATCGGCCACCCGGATTCCCGACCGCAGGTCCGCCACCCTCCCGGACAGCGGGAGGATCACGTCCACCAGCGAATAGTCGTGGACGGCGGCACTGTCAGCGGCCTGGATCTGGACGAAACCGGGGTACTCGCCGTACTGCAGTCCGCCGCCGGTGCGGAACCTGGCGGCGACCTTCCCGGCCACCTCGCCCATGAGCGTTACGAAGGTCAGTGTCCTGGCAAGGTTGTCCACGCCTGTCCCGGTCATGGACGGCACGTAGGCCGGCTGCAGGACGTAAGCTTCCGACGCCGGCTCGTAGCCGATGATGCCTGCGGTCACCAGGCCGCCCAGCCACTCGCGCACATAGCGTTCGTTCAGCCCGGCAGCATCGGCGATCTGCAGGCTGGTGGCCGGCGGCAGGCCCGCCAGGACATTGAACAGCCCCGCCTGGTGGCCGATGCTGATGAGCACGGCGGCAGACCCGTCGTTCAGGATGCCCATGAGCCGTTCCGCTGCCGCTGCTTCCAGGGCCGCCGCCGGTTCGCTTCCCTTTTCCGCCTGGTAAGTGGTCATCGCCTGTCCTCTGTCTTGCCTGTCCCCGGCGTCGGTCCCTCCGGCCCGGGGTTATCCGGGCTCTCCGGATGCCACCACCGTAAGGCGGAGGAGCAGGCCGCCGCGTCGGGCGGATGATGCATTTCCAAGGGGCCGGCGTGGTGCGGATGATGCAGGCGGGCACCCGCCTGGGACGTGCGACGGCGGGGCGCACCCAGGCGGGCCCGCGCCGGGTGTCCCTGCCGGCGTCGTCCCTCAGGCCACGTGGTTGTCCCGCGCCCAATCCGCCGCCGCCGTCCGCGAGGCCACGCCGATCTTGGCGAAGATGTTGGCCAGGTGCCGTCCCACCGTCTTCTCGCTGAGGACGAGGGCGGCCGCGACGTCCCGGTTGCTGGCACCGCGGCTCACCAGGGCAAGGACCTCAGTCTCGCGCGCCGTAAGTCCGCCGGGCAGCGGATCGTCCAGACGGCGGACATCAGGCTGCGCGCCGAGCCCGCGGTAGATCGCCAGGGCTGTGGCGCGGTCCGCTGCAGCGGCGCCCTGCTGCCCCAGGCCGTGCCGGCAGGCGGCCAGGAGTTCATGCACGGCGGCGATGCTGTAACGCGCATGCTGGTGGCGGTAGATCCTGATGGCGGTCTCCAAGGGCTCCAGCGCATCGGCGTGCCGGCCCGCAGCCAGGAGTACCCGCGCGCGGGCATGGGCCGCCCAGGCAAGGAAGCCGGGCGAGGCATAGCGGGTTGCGCTCTGTTCCAGCTCGGCGCAATAGGCTTCGGCGAGCGCCCGCTGCCCGGCAGCCAGCGCAGCTTCCGTGGCCGGCAGCAGGAGACGGGCCTTGTCCAGGGCGGTGCCCTCGCCCATCGAACGGCCCAGGAGTCCGAGGGCTTCGGTGTGCCGGCCGGACGCCAGCAGCAGCAGTGCCTCGCCCGGCTGCGGATCCACCCCGGCCCGCCGCGCCCTGGCGTACGCCGACCCGGCGCCCGCCCAGTCCCCGCGGAGCCGCAGGATGTCAGCCAGTTCGCAGAAACCGGCGCCCGCCATCCACCCGTGAGCACCGGCCAGCGCTTCGCTCAGCGGGCCGATCTCCCTGAGCACTTCGGCCCAGGAGCCCTCGGTGCTGAGCAGCTGGAGCTCGTGGACCCGGGTCACCTGGGCATACACGAACGTGCCGGACATCCCGGCTGTCCACCGCTGCAGGGCATCGGTCCACGCCCGCATCCGTGCGTAGTCGCCCAAGGCGTGGCAGAGGTGCGTCACGGTGCAGTAGATGTCGCCGCTCCACTCCGCCGGGACCTCGCCGGCGAGCACGGGCAGCATCGCTTCATCGAGGTGCCGGAAGCCCGTTTCAACATCGCCGGCACGTACCAGGGCCAGGCCTGCCAGAACCCTTGAGAAGCACGCCAGGGCCGGGTCACTGCATGTGCGGGAGAGGTCTTCGAGTGCCGCAGCGGCGTCTGTGGCAGGTCCCGGGTCACCCTCGAAATCCATGGTCATGGTTGCCTCCAGGTATTGGAGGTAGCCGTAAGCGGGCAGCGTCTCGAGCCCGAGGAGTGTCCGCCGGGCCCGGCTGAGCCATCCGGACGCGAGGGCCAGGTCCCCGCGGGTGCCCCACCGCAGACTGAGTTCGATGGCCGTCATGGCAGCACCGGCACGGTCGCCGCTTTCCGCGAGGTGCCGGTACAGTTCCTCGGAGTTGGCCAGCGATGCCGCTACATCGCCCAGCCACCAGGCGGAGTCCGCCAGGGCTTCGAGGTCGCCGGCAGGCAGGGGCGCCAGCCCGGACGCTTCGCGGAGGTCCCGTTCGGCCGCAGTCCAGTCCCTCCGGGCGAACGCTTCCCGCCCGGACGCCAGCAACTGGTCCAGTTCCGTCATTGGCCCCTCCGGGACATCGTTTCCAGCGTACTGCTGCCGCCGTGGCCCGAACAGGCAGGCCTATTTTCCGCGAGGGCCCACGGCACTGCTGATGACCATGTCGAACAGCCGCCTTGAGGCAGCCCCTGCCGCCTGCGAGGATGGTGCAGTGGAGCCCCTCTTTGAATTCCTTTCCGATAAATGGTGGCTGGTCTTTCCGCTGACCGCTTTCGCCGGCCACTATGCCAATTCGTGGCGCAAGGCCAGCGAGCGGCGGCACCGGCGCAAGGTGGAACTGCTCACCTTGAAGAACCAGGCGCGGGAGGCCGGAAAGGCTTCGGTGGCGGACCTGGAGGCTCTGACCGCCACGCATGACGCCACCAACCGCCGGTGGCTCGACTACGAACTCGACGTGGGCAAGCTCATCGACTTTCCACTCATGACGGACGTGCGTGAACCCCTGACCGTCGCGTTCCTGCGGGCCAAGCGCGACGCCGACGGCCAGCGTCCCCACTCCGCCGCGGACCTGTCGCCGGCCCAGTTGGACGCCTACCGGACGGCAGTCAATGCCTTTGCCGTTGCCCTGGACGTGGCAGAGCGGGAAGCCCGTCGGATCCGCGACAGCAAGTTTTCCGGACCCGAGCGTGAGCGCCTCGCCACAGCCAGGAAGCTGCTGATGATTGCGGAGAACGCGGCCGCCACCCCGGCGGAGCGCCAGGCCGCCTACAAGCGGGCGCGGCGGGAACTGGACGGGCTGATCGTCCTGCCGGACGTGACCATCGCCGCGCTGGAGAGGCTCGCTGCGCCCGGCCTGGATGCCGGACGCAGGCCGTCGGACCAGCCAGGCTGATCCGCGCGGACCGGCACCGTGGCGCGCACGCTGTATATCGACGTCGACGGCGTCATCTGCCCTTTTGGGCCGGCCGGAACCACCGGCTGGGGTACTGCGTGGCGAAGGACCGACGCCGGGCTGCTGCCCGTGGCCTACGCCGCTGAGCTGGTTACCGGGCTCAACAACATCGCCCGCACCGAAGGCGTCCGCTGCGTCTGGCTCACCAGCTGGGAGGAACTTGCCCCCCAGTACCTGTGCCCGGCCATCGGCCTGGACGGCAGCGACTGGCCGTATCTCACCGCAGCCGGAGCGGGGACGGGCGAGGGGTGGTGGAAACTCCACGCCATCATGGACCACCTGGAATCCACCGGTCCGGAGGCCGCCGTGTGGATCGACGACCAGCTCGGCTACGAGGCCGAAGCGCAGTCATGGGTGCGGCTGCTGGGCCGCCGGATGCTAGCCGTTTCCCCCGATCCCCGGCGCGGAATCTCGCCCGCCGAGCTGGAGTCCATCCGGTCTTTCCTGGCCGGATCGCTGTTTTGACCTGCTGCGCCGGGCGCGTACGATCGATAGGGTTTCACGCCGGTTTGGTTAGCAGCACAGGACATTCCCCACGAACATCCGGTGAATTATGCTGTGCAGGGCAGCCGGGGTACGGAAACTGCTGAACACCAACTCTGCAGATTGGGCAACAGGTGGACATCACCTTCATGGTGGCGCTGGTCATTGCACTGGCTCTATTTTTCGACTTCACGAACGGCTTCCACGACACCGCGAACGCCATGGCAACACCCATCGCCACGGGTGCCATCAAGCCGAAGACCGCGGTGACGCTGGCCGCCCTCCTCAACCTGGTGGGTGCGTTCCTGTCCACTGAGGTGGCGAAGACAGTTTCCGGCGGCATCATCCGCGAAGGCACCGACGGCGTGCAGATCACCCCGGAGATCATTTTCGCGGGTTTGATGGGTGCCATCCTATGGAACATGATCACGTGGCTCAAGGGACTGCCGTCCAGCTCCTCGCACGCCCTGTTCGGCGGCCTGATCGGCGCAGCTATCGCGGGCATCGGCTTCGGCTCCGTCAACCTCGAAACGCTCCTGCAGAAGGTCATCCTTCCTGCCATCTTCGCCCCCCTTATCGCCGGGCTGGTGGCCTATGTGTGCACCCGCCTCGCCTATGCCCTGACCTCCCGGCACGACCCCGAGACCGGCAGCAAGCTGACGCAAAAGCGTGGCGGCTTCCGCACGGGCCAGATCTTCACCTCCAGCCTCGTGGCGCTGGCGCACGGCACCAACGATGCCCAGAAGACCATGGGCATCATCACCCTGGTCCTGATCGCCGCCGGCACCCAGGCACCGGGCACCGGTCCCCAGTTCTGGGTTATCGCTGCCTGTGCACTGGCCATCGCCATCGGCACCTACTCCGGCGGCTGGCGCATCATCCGCACCATGGGATCCGGCCTCACCGAGGTCAAGCCGGCCCAGGGCTTCGCCGCCGAGACCAGCACAGCATCAGCCATCCTGGCTTCCTCCCACCTGGGCTTCGCACTGTCCACCACGCAGGTGGCCTCCGGCTCCGTCATCGGTTCCGGAATGGGCCGCAAAGGCACTACCGTCCGCTGGAACATGGTGGGAAAGATTGCCATCGGCTGGCTGTTCACCCTTCCGGCCGCCGGCATTGTCGGCGCGTTG
Source organism: Arthrobacter sp. Leaf137 (assembly GCF_001423525.1). Taxonomy (GTDB): domain Bacteria; phylum Actinomycetota; class Actinomycetes; order Actinomycetales; family Micrococcaceae; genus Arthrobacter. Next base: position 120,614 of record NZ_LMOI01000012.1, read on the forward strand.
ACTGCGCTGCTCGTCAACACCGGCGTGGTGGGAGTCCTCATCGCAGCGATCGCCGGTACAGGCGCCGTGCTGTTCATGTTCTTCTACTCACGCAAATCTGCCGTGGGCCACCACAATGCCGTGGAGGTCGAGGAAGCCGGGCAGGCCGTCCGCTTCGCCAAGAAGAAGGCGATGGCCCGGGCACGCGCCAAAGCCAAGGCCAAAGCGAAAGCCGAAGCCAGCACCAAGGCAAACGCCACGCCGCAGGCGGAACCGGAGTCGCAGACACAGGCGCCGGCCGACGCCGACGCAACCAACTCGAAGGAAACGCAGCGATGAAGTGGTTGGAACTCCTGACAGTTGCCGGCGCCACACTCATTGCCGCTTCCACGGTGGTGACGCTGTACGCGCTGGGTGTCCGGCTGACGGCAATTGCTGCCGATGCCCAGCAGCCCTCTCCCGGGCTGAAGCGGTCGCTGGCATACCTCTGCTTTGGACTCTGTGGCGCGGCGGTCCTCTTCGGGCTCTACCTGATCATTCCGTACTTCTCCAAGTAGCCACTGCCCTCCAGGCAGCCATCGCGGTCGGCCCGGCACAAGGGCCCGGGCAGGCGTACTGTGCAGGCCCTGCGCCGTTGGCTAGGCTTGGCCCATGCCACGCATCCAGTATTTCGTCGCTGCCTCCCTGGATGGCTTCATCGCCACCTCCGGGGACGATCTCGGCTGGCTCCTGCAATTCGACGGTTTCGAAGGCGGCAGCGAAAGCTACGAATCGTTCATGGCAGATGTGGGCTGCATCGTCATGGGCGGGGAAACCTACGCCTGGCTCATGGAACACGAACCGGGTAAATGGCCGTACCCGTCCACCCCCTGCTACGTCTTTACCCACCACGAACACGCGGCCCCGCCTGGCTCGGACATCACGTTCGTCCGGGGCAGCGTCACGGAGTTCGCCGATGACTTCCGCGCGGACGCTGCGGGCCGGAACATCTGGGTGGTAGGTGGCGGCAACCTCGCCGCCCAGTTCGCCGCTGCGGGTCTCCTGGACGAGATCATCCTGTCCGTCATCCCGGTCATCCTCGGCGATGGCAAGCGCCTGCTGCCCATTCAGGGCCCGACGCCGCCGCTTGAGCTGACTGCCTCGCGAACCCTTGGAAGGGGCATCGTCGAGTCCCGGTACCTGCTCAGCGGCGGAACCTCCTAGAGTTTCCGCCAGTTGCCCTACGCCCGGTCGTTGTCGCGGAGCATGTTGGTGATCCGGGCGGTGGAGAGCCTGCGGCCCTGTTCGTCGGTCATGACGATTTCGTGGGTGGTCAGTGTGCCGCCCAGGTGAATGGCGGTGCAGGTGCCTGTCACCAGGCCTTTCGCGATGGACCGGTGGTGGGTGGCGTTCACTTCGATTCCCACGGCATGCCGGTGAGGACCGGCGTGCATCGCGGCCGAGAACGAGCCGAGGGTTTCGGCGAGGACCACGTGCGCGCCGCCGTGCAGAATCCCCGCCACCTGGGTATTCCCTTCCACGGGCATGGTGGCCACGGTCCGTTCCGGGCTCATTTCGAGGAACCGGATGCCCATTTTCACCACCAGCTCGCCGATGCCGAACTGTCCCAGCCAGCCGTGCAGGTGCTCCGGGACGCCGGCCCCGGTCAGCTCGGCCGCAAAGGGGCCGGGCGTGAAATTGTCCATCATGCCAACTAGGCTGGCACCTGTGAGTGAAACAACCAAACCGGCCCCTCTTCCATCCCCAGTACTTCCGCAGGGCGCCACCGCCCAGGATGCGGCACCCTCAGCCGGTGAGTCGGTTTCAGCCACTGCCGCCCCCGTCGTACCGATGACCGGCCAGCCCCGGCTCCTGGTCCTCGACGGCCATTCCATGGCGTTCCGGGCGTTCTTTGCCCTGCCTGCCGACAAGTTCTCCACGTCCAACGGGCAGCACACCAACGCCATCCACGGCTTCACATCAATGCTGATCAACCTCATCAAGGAACAGCAGCCCACCCACATTGCCGTGGCCTTCGACGTCTCCGACGAATCGACCCACCGCAAGGCCGAGTACAGCGACTACAAGGGCGGCAGGAACGAAACGCCGCGGGAGATGAGCGGCCAGATCGACCTCATCGGCCAGGTGATGGAAGCCTGGGGGATCAAGACCATCAAGATGCCCGGCTACGAGGCCGATGACATCCTGGCCACCCTCGCGGCGATGGGCGAGAAGGCCGGCCATGAGGTGCTCCTGGTGTCCGGTGACCGCGATGCGTTCCAGCTCATCACCGACAACGTCTTTGTCCTGTACCCGAAGAAGGGCGTCAGCGACATCCCGCGGATGGACGCCGCGGCCATCGAAGCGAAGTACTTCGTCCCGCCGTCCCGCTATTCGGACCTCGCCGCACTGGTGGGCGAGACCGCGGACAACCTCCCTGGCGTGCCCGGCGTCGGCCCCAAGACGGCTGCCAAATGGATCAACCTCTACGGCGGGCTCGAAGGCGTCCTGGAGCACCTCGACTCCATCGGCGGGAAGGTGGGGGACGCCCTCCGCGAAAACGTGGACAACGTCAAGCGGAACCGGCGGCTCAACCAGCTGCACACGGACCTGGAACTGCCGGTCACCCTGGATGACCTGTACGAGCCCCGCCCTGACCAGGCGGCCCTGGAAGACCTCTTCGATGAGCTCGAATTCAAGACCATCCGCACCCGGCTCTTCGCGCTCTACGGCAACGATGACTCCCCCGCCGCCGAGCGCGAAAGCATCGAAGCTCCCGCCTACTCCGTCCCGGCCACCGCCGACGAACTGGCCTCGTTCCTGGCCGGAGGAGCCGGGCAGCGTTCAGCCCTCGCCGTCGATCTCGTCCCGGGACGCATTGGCGAAGACGCCGCCGGCCTGGCCATCGTCCGAGCCGGCGCTGCCGTCTACCTGGACCTCACCGCCCTGGACGCGGACACTGAGAATGAGCTGGCGGCCTGGCTCCGCGACCCCGAGTCGCCCAAGGTCCTGCACGGGTTCAAGGCCGCGCTGAAGGCTCTCACCGCCCGCGGGCTGGAGCTCGAAGGAGTGGTGGACGATACATCCATCTCGGGCTACCTCATCCAGCCGGACCGGCGCACCTACGAGCTCGCCGAGCTGGCCCAGCACCACCTCAACGTCGGGATGCCGGCCGCCACCGCCAAGGCAGGCCAGCTGGAGCTGTCCTTCGACGGCAACGATGCCGCCGCGGCCGAGGCACTCGTCCAGGCTGCCGCCGTTGTCTCCGCCCTGAGCCGGTTCTTCGAAACCGAGCTGAAGGAACGCCGGGCCGAAGAGCTCCTGTCCACGCTGGAACTGCCGGTCAGCCGCGTCCTCGCGGACATGGAACTGGCCGGCATCGGCATCGACCTGGACCGTATGGACGAACAGCTCGCCGACCTCGCCAGGGTGATCGACCAGGCTCAGGAGCAGGCGTTCGCGGCGATCGGCCACGAGGTCAACCTTGGCTCGCCAAAGCAGCTGCAGACCGTACTGTTCGAGGAACTGCAGCTGCCCAAGACCAAGAAGATCAAATCCGGCTACACCACCGATGCGGCATCGCTGAAGAACCTCCTGGAAAAAACCGGCCACGAGTTCCTGGTCCAGCTCATGGCCCACCGCGAAGCCGCCAAGCTGCGCCAGATGATCGAGTCCCTGAAGAAGTCGGTAGCCGAAGACGGCCGGATCCACACCACTTATGCCCAGAACGTGGCAGCCACCGGCCGGATCTCGTCCAACAACCCCAACCTGCAGAACATCCCCATCCGAAGCGAGGAAGGCCGGCGCGTCCGCGGCATCTTCGTGGTGAGCGAAGGGTACGAGTGCCTGCTGTCCGCGGACTACTCCCAGATTGAAATGCGGATCATGGCGCACCTCTCCGGCGACGCGGGGCTGATCCAGGCGTACAAGGACGGCGAAGACCTGCACCGGTTCGTGGGATCGAACATCTTCCACGTGCCGACGGACCAGGTCACCAGCGCCATGCGCTCCAAGGTCAAGGCCATGTCCTATGGCCTGGCGTACGGCCTGACATCCTTCGGGCTGTCCAAGCAGCTTGAGATTTCCGTGGACGAGGCCCGCACCCTCATGAAGGACTACTTCGACCGGTTCGGTGCCGTCCGTGACTACCTGCGGGGAGTGGTGGACCAAGCCAGGGTGGACGGTTATACCTCCACCATCGAAGGCCGCCGCCGCTACCTGCCGGACCTTACCAGCACGGACCGCCAGCTCCGCGAGAACGCCGAACGCATTGCACTCAACAGCCCCATCCAGGGCTCTGCAGCGGACATCATCAAGCGGGCCATGCTCGGTGTGCACGCGGAACTGCAGGCCCAGGGGCTCAAGTCGCGGATGCTGCTGCAGGTCCACGACGAACTCGTCCTCGAGGTGGCGCCCGGAGAACGTGCGGCGGTGGAGGCGCTGGTCACCGAGCAGATGGCGGCCGCCGCTGACCTCACCGTGCCGCTGGAAGTCCAGATCGGCGTCGGGCCCTCCTGGTACGACGCCGGCCACTAGGCTGCGTGCGCAGACCCGCCCAGGCCCGGGCGTGTCTGCGCTGGTCAGGCGCCGGATGCATTGGGCACGCTCTCCCTTGTGGCTGAATTGAGCGGAAACTATGACATCCGGCGCTTTCCGGCGGTATCCAAGGGGAAGGACGGGTATGCCGAAGCCGAAACCTGGGCGCAGGCCGTAGGGTTCGGATTCCATGAGTCCACCCGGACCCCTGAGCACCGCGAACGTTCGCTCGCCACCTACGAAGTGGACGGCCGTATCTTCACCGGCGCCTACCAGGCCGGTCCGGTGGCACTGTCGTCGCTGCCGGCAGACGTCCCGGTGGCCACGTTCGGAACGTTCCGGAAGACGCTGAACATCGGCTTCGGCCGCATGCTCGAAGCCCAGCTGGTAACGGCCGTAACCGTCCGCACGTCGCACCGCAGGCGCGGGCTGCTGCGCCGCATGATGACCGAAGACCTGCAGGGTGCCAAGGACGACGGCATCGCCGTCGCCGCACTGACCGCCTCCGAAGGATCCATCTACGGGCGCTTCGGCTACGGCGTGGCAAGCCTCGAGCGCTCCGTCAAGGTGGACACCACTGCGCGCTTCAAGCTGGCACACCAGGCCACCGGAACCATCGACGTCGCCGACCCCAAAGTGCTGCTGGACGTGGCGCCGGCCGTCTTCAGCCGCGTCCACCGCAACACCCCGGGGTCCATCGGCCGGCAGGACTGGTACCGGCAGCTGGCCTCCGGCTCCCTGGGACGCGACGGCAAGGAGGACCCGGCCATCAAGGTGGCGCTCCACTATGCTGCCGACGGCGGCGTGGACGGCTACGTGTCCTACAAGTTCCTCGGCTGGGATACCGAGCCGTACACAGTGGAGGTGGTGGACCTGGTGGCCGCCACGGACCACGCCTACCTTGAGCTGTGGGAGTACCTTGCGGCCATCGACCTCGTGGAGCGCGTCTCCTGGAACGAGGCGCCGGTGGATGATCCGCTGGCCTGGGCGCTGGCGGACCCGCGCTGCATCGACGCCTCGGACAGCCGCGACATGCTGTGGCTGCGGCTCCTTGACGTTCCCGCTGCGCTGGCCGCCAGGCACTACCCGGCAGACGGCCGGCTGGTGCTCGCCGTCGGGGACAACCTCGGCCTCACCGGCGGAACCTTCGCCCTGGATGTCGACGGCGGCCAGGCCGCCGTCGAACGCGTGCCCGACGGAACGTCCGCTGACCTCGAACTGGACGTCTCCGCGTTGTCGTCGATCTATCTGGGCGGCGTGTGCCCGGTGACGCTGAAGGCGGCCGGGAAAATCCGGGAGGCGACACAGGGGTCCGCACTCAAGGCCAAGCAGATGTTCGCCGTTGAGCGGGCAACACACTGCCTCACCCACTTCTGACCGCCACGGCTGCCGGCCCTCCGGCGAGGGGACCGCCAGGGGCGGACGGCGGGCTGCTGCTTTTGACCCTTGTTGTGCGCTGCGACTAGAATAAACGGGCGTGTACCACGTGCACGCTTCTGCGGTCATAAAACACCTCAGTACACCAATCCATAAATCAGGATGACCCGGGGAATCCATCGGATTTCCCGAGAATCGCGGCTGCGTTCCATGACGCGGGCGCGCCGGTTGGCCTGACCGACTAACTATCCACAACGGAGCCCCTACTACATGACCATCACCTCCACCGAGAAGCCCGGTACCCCCGTAGTCGCCATTAACGACATCGGTACCGCTGAGGACTTCCTCGCAGCAGTCGACGCGACCATCAAGTACTTCAACGACGGAGACCTCGTCGAAGGTACCGTCGTCAAGGTCGACCGCGATGAAGTCCTGCTCGACATCGGTTACAAGACCGAAGGTGTCATCCCCTCCCGCGAGCTGTCCATCAAGCACGACGTTGATCCCGGAGACGTCGTCTCCGTTGGCGATCAGGTCGAAGCCCTGGTGCTCACCAAGGAAGACAAAGAAGGCCGTCTGATCCTCTCCAAGAAGCGTGCTCAGTACGAGCGTGCCTGGGGCGACATCGAGAAGGTCAAGGAAGAAGACGGTGTCGTCACCGGTACCGTCATCGAGGTTGTCAAGGGTGGTCTTATCCTCGACATCGGCCTGCGCGGCTTCCTGCCCGCATCCCTCGTCGAGATGCGCCGTGTGCGCGACCTTGCTCCGTACATCGGTCAGCAGATCGAAGCCAAGATCATCGAGCTGGACAAGAACCGCAACAACGTTGTGCTGTCCCGCCGTGCATGGCTCGAGCAGACCCAGTCCGAGGTCCGCTCCACGTTCCTCAACAAGCTGGAAAAGGGCCAGGTCCGTCCCGGCGTCGTTTCCTCCATCGTCAACTTCGGTGCATTCGTGGACCTGGGCGGCGTAGACGGCCTCGTTCACGTTTCCGAGCTGTCCTGGAAGCACATCGACCACCCGTCCGAGGTTGTCGAAGTTGGCCAGGAAGTCACCGTCGAGGTCCTCGAGGTCGACCTGGACCGCGAGCGCGTCTCCCTGTCGCTCAAGGCTACGCAGGAAGATCCGTGGCAGACCTTCGCCCGCACCCACGCCCTCGGCCAGGTTGTTCCGGGTAAGGTCACCAAGCTGGTTCCGTTCGGTGCGTTCGTCCGCGTCGAAGACGGCATCGAAGGCCTGGTCCACATCTCTGAGCTCGCCGTGCGCCACGTTGAGCTGGCCGAGCAGGTTGTCTCCGTTGGTGACGAGCTGTTCGTCAAGGTCATCGACATCGACCTGGAACGCCGCCGCATCTCGCTGTCCCTCAAGCAGGCCAACGAGGGCGTCGACGCCGACAGCACCGAATTCGATCCCGCTCTGTACGGCATGGCCGCAGAGTACGACGAAGAGGGCAACTACAAGTACCCCGAGGGCTTCGATCCGGAGTCCAACGAGTGGCTTGAAGGCTACGAGAACCAGCGCGCAGCCTGGGAGCAGCAGTACGCTGACGCCCAGACCCGTTGGGAAGCCCACAAGAAGCAGGTTACCCAGCACGCCGCCGACGACGCTGCAGCAGCAACGTCCGGTGACAGCGATTCGGGTACCACCAGCTACTCCTCGGAGCCCGCTGCCACCGATTCCGGTGCCGGCACCCTGGCTTCGGACGAGGCACTTGCTGCCCTGCGTGAGAAGCTGACCGGCAACTAATTGCCACCGGCCCTTCGGGGCTGACACAACAGGCCCCCTGCCCACACGGCAGGGGGCCTGTTGCTTTAAGGCGGTCGAGGCTGGGCGGCGGCGTTGCTGGTCTAGAGGTCGACGACGGCGAGGACCGTTCCGTCGTCGCCGGGCGTGAGGCGGCAGCCGGCTGAGGCCAGCAGCTGCCGGGCGGCCAGGTTCCCGGCCAGCGTCCGGGCGGTGACCCGGGAGACCCCTGCCCTGCGGGCGTGTTCCAGGACCAGTTTCAGCGCCGCGCTGCCGATGCCCCGGGACCGGTAGCTGCGTCCCAGCCAGATGCCGGTCTCTGCCGTGGGGACCTCTGCCGATGCAATCCGTTTCAGGCGCACTGACCCTGCGGCGCCGCCGGCGCTGAAGACCGCCCAGCTCTTTTCCCCGGCCTGGCCGTCCAGTCCGGCCGCGGCTTCGCGGTGGTAGTTGCGGAACCATGCCGTGCGTTCGGGGTTCCAGCCGGGCCCGCCCAGCGGGGGAGCCACCTCGTCCGGGGACGCATCCCGATGGGCAAGGGACAGCAGCTGTTCCAGCACTAGCTCATCGACGTCGACGAGCGTCACGGCGGGGGAGTGCGGTGATTCAGGCATGGGGCACATCAATCCACTCCGTTCCTTCAGGGGCCAGTGTGGCTGACCCGGCGGTCAGGCCGAGCACCCGTTCGGCTGCGGCGGAGATTTCAGCGCCGGTGTCCGGCACGGCGATGCGCAGCACTGTATGGCTGCCTCCGTAGCTGGTGTCGGCCATGGTGAAGCCGCCGGCCCGGAGATCATTCTCAAGACGTCCCGCAACGCCGTGCGGCACGGGGATGGAGCAGATCCGCAGCCGGCTGCGCCGCACCTGGGGCGCCAGGGCCAGCGCCGAGGACACAGATTCCGAGTAGGCACGCACCAGGCCGCCGGCGCCCAGCAGGATGCCGCCGAAGTAGCGGACGACGACGGCGCTGACGTCGCTGAGGTCCGTGGCCCCGGGCACGGTTTCCTTCTTGGTGAGGGCTTCCAGCATCGGGATGCCGGCGGTTCCGGAGGGTTCGCCGTCGTCGCTGGAGCGCTGAATGTCACGGTCCGGTCCGATCACGAATGCGGAGCAGTGGTGCCTGGCGTCGTGGAACTCGCGGCGAAGGTCTGCCACCAGTGAACGGGCTTCGCCTTCACTGCCGGAGCGGCGCAGCACGGTGATGAACCGGGACCGCTTGATCTCCAGTTCGTGCCGGAAGTCTTCCCCGGCTAACAGGGTGGTGTAGGCCGTGGCCCTGCTGTTCCCGGGCTCCGCTGCTTCCACCACGGCCTCAGTCTAGCCGCAGCCGTAGGGCCGCCACTGCGGCGGCCCTACTTGCCGGCAGACCCGCGCGGACGGCGGCGCAGTGTCTTGGCCAGCGAGAGTTTGCCGGTGTACTGGATGGACCCGTAGCGGAACAGGTGTACGGACAGGCGCAGCATGAGGACGCCGATGATGAACAGTTCGGCGATCACGATGATCGACTCGGCGGGGCTCAGGGTTCCGAAGCCGTTCCGGAGCATGGCAGTCACGGGCGCCGAGAGCGGGAAGTAAGTGAACGCCTGGACGATGGGTGACTGGGGGTCGCTCAGGATGAGGCTGATGGCGTAGAACGGTACGAAGATCAGCGCCATCAGCGGGCCGAAGACCACCCCGGCTTCCTTGGCGTTTGGCATTACCGCGCCAATGGCACCCAGGACTGCTGTGAACAGCAGGAAGCCGCCCAGCAACAGCAGTGCGCCCACCAGCAGCGGCCCCGGTTCGAACACGACGTCGGAGAGGTCGATGTCCGGAAGCGACAGCCTGTCCCTGAAGAAGGCAAAGCCGACGATGACCGGCGCCAGGAACACCGAAATCTGAACGAGGCCCACCAGGAGGAGCGAGATGATCTTCCCGATGATCAGGGTAGTGGGGTTCAGCGTGGTCAGTATCATCTCGGTGACCCTGTTCTCTTTTTCTTCCAGGGTGCTGTTCAGCATCTGGTTGGAGAGCAGGATGATCATCACGTAGAAAAGCACCAGGAACATCAGCGGCGGAACGGCGGCGCCGAAGCCACCGGATGCCTGCCCGTCCCGGTAGGTCTCGGTGTCCACCTTGACGTTCCCGCTGGCTGCCGCCGTGAGCTGTGGTGAGCCGATGTCTGCTTGCGCCGCCACCATGAGCAATTGCTTGGCCACCGCCTCATAGGTCCCGTTGGCGAAGACCCCACGGTCCGTGCCGTACACCTGCACCGGTTCGGCAGCGGGGTTGGCCGGATAGGCGAAGTAGGCGTCCACCGTGCCGGCCTTGACGTCAGCGAGTGCCTGCTCCGGGTTTGCGGCTTTGGTCCCGCCGGCTGCCCGGCCGGTGGCCTCCGGGATGATCCCCGATGCGTCGGTGTAGGTGAAAGACAGTGCCGCGTTCTTCTGTGCATCCGCGGACGCGCTGGTGGAACTGTTGCTGACAAAGATCAGGGCGAAGACGATCGCTGTCACCACGGGGATGGCCAGTGTGGCGATCCAGAACCGCGGCTTTTTGGTGGTGCGGAAGAACTCAAACCCCACCACGGTGCCCAGGTTGTGCCAGCGCACGGCGGGGCGCCGGGCAGGGATGGGCGGAGTGGAGGACGAACGGGATGGTGCAGTGCTCATGGCCGGGCCTCCGCGGGTTGGTCCTGTCCGCCGTAGACCCGGATGAAGATTTCATCCAGGGAAACGCGGGCTGTGGTGAAGCTGCTGACGCTGACTCCGGCGGTGACCAGCTCGCGCAGGACGGCGGCCTGCCCTGCGCCCGGGCGCGGCGCCAGCTCGGCGTACCCGCCGGAGTCGAGGGCGATGTCGTACAGCGTGGAGCGGGGCAGGACGCCGTCGTAGCCCACCCTGTAGACGGTTCCGCCGAACTGCTCCTGCACCTCCTCCACTGTGCCGTAGGCGCGGGAGGTGCCGTCCTTGAGGAGGATGACGCGGTCGCAAAGCCGTTCCACTTCTTCCATCTGGTGGGTGACCATGATGACCGTGGCACCGGCCAGCTTCTGTTCTTCGATGATGTCCATCAGCAGGCGGCGGTTCACGGGGTCGAAGCCCTTTGTGGGTTCGTCCAGGATCAGCAGTTCCGGGGCGTTCATGATGGTGACGCCGAGTTGGATCTTCTGCTGCTGGCCGCCGGAAAGCTTATCCAGGTTGGAGGCGGCCTTGTCCGCGAGCTGCACGCGCTCCAGGTAGTCGAGGGACCAGGCTTTGGCCTGCGCCTTGCCCAGGCCCTTAAGCCGGCCGAAATAGACCATGACGTCCAGGACTGGTTCCTTTTTGTACAGGCCGCGTTCTTCCGGCAGGTAGCCCAGCCGGGCGCCGTCGCTGGGTTCGAAGGGTTTCCCGCCGATGTGGAGCGTCCCCGCGGTGGGCTGGTAGATCCCCAGCAAAGCGCGGAGCGTCGTGGTCTTCCCCGATCCGTTGCTCCCCAGGAACCCGAAGGTTTCCCCGGCGCGCACATCGAAGGACAGGTCCCTGATGACGGTGGCGTCACCGAAATCCATCCGGAAATCCGCGATATGGACCAGCGGCTCCGTGTCCGCACCCCCTGCAGTCATGGACTCAGACTACCGAACCACGCGGCCCTCCCGGTCCTGCGGCCCGTGCCGGGAACGGGGCGCGGTGCCGCCTGCTGTCCGTCTAGGCTGGGACGGTGCTGAAGATCGGATTGACCGGCGGGATCGCGTCAGGGAAGTCGGTGGTTGCCTCCCGGCTGAAGGAACGCGGGGCGGTCCTGGTGGACGCAGACGCACTCGCCCGCGAGGTGGTGGAGCCCGGCACCGAGGGCCTGGAACGCATCGTTGCCGAGTTCGGCCAGGACATGCTCGACGCCGAAGGCCGGCTTGACCGCCCGCGGCTCGGAGAGGCGGTGTTCGGCAACAAGGACCGCCTGGCTGCGCTGAACGGCATTGTGCATCCACTGGTGCGCGCCCGTGCGGCGGCCATCACGGCGGCCGCGCCGGAAGGTGCGGTGGTGGTCCAGGACATTCCCCTGCTGGTAGAGACCGGCCAGGGCAGCAACTTCCACCTTGTCCTGGTGGTCGATGCCCCGGACGGGCTGCGGCTGGAGCGGATGCAGGAACTCCGGGGCATGAGTGCTGAAGCCGCCCGTGCCCGCATGGCCGCGCAGGCCCCCCGGGAAACCAGGCTGGCCGCGGCCGACGTCGTCCTGGACAACTCCGGCCCCCTGGTGCACTTATTGGAGCAGGTGGACAGCCTCTGGGATACCCGCCTGCTGCCGTACGCCCGGAACCTTGCAGCCGGTGTACGGGCCAAAAGGACCGGTGCGCCTGTCCTCGAGCCGTACCGGGATGAGTGGCCACAGCAGGCCGCAAGGATCGCCGCGAAGCTCATGGCTGCGGCTCCCGGGCTGATCCTCGCAGTGGACCACATCGGCTCCACCTCTGTCCCGGGCCTGGCCGCGAAAGACGTCATCGATCTGCAGGTTGCGGTGTCCGGACTGGACGCCGCAGACAGGCTGGCGCCGTTGCTGGGTGCGGCAGGCTTCCCACTGGTGCCCGGCGCCGGCAAGGACACTCCGAAACCAGCCGACCCCGATCCGGCGCAGTGGCAGAAGCGGTTCCATGCGAACGCCGATCCCGGCAGGGCGGTCAACCTCCACGTGCGGGTGGCAGGCTCTCCGGGCTGGCGTTATGCCCTGCTGTTCCGGGACTGGCTTCGGGTTGACGGCCAGGCGCGGCGGCTGTACGAGTCGCATAAGACTGCACTTGCACAGAGCTTCGCCGGCGCCGGCAGCACCAGGCCGTATGCCGAAGCCAAGGAGCCGTGGTTCACAGACGTTGCGTGGCCCTCGATGGGGGCATGGGCCGCCGCAACCGGGTGGGAACCGCCGTCGTACGCTCCCTGAAGGCGCGGACACCGCGCTGTGCTGTTCGCCCGTAACGGACTGGGCCGTCCAGTGTCGGTGCCCGGTTGTAGATTAGATCCATGAGCCTTGCGCAGGATATCAACCGTGTTGTAGCGCCCTTCGAAGTCATCAGCGAGTTCAAGCCGGCCGGCGACCAGCCTGCCGCCATCGCCGACCTGACGGAGCGGATCAACAACGGCGAGAAGGACGTGGTGCTGCTGGGTGCCACGGGTACCGGCAAGAGTGCCACTACGGCCTGGCTCATTGAACAGGTGCAGAGGCCCACCCTGGTGATGGTCCAGAACAAGACCCTCGCCGCGCAGCTGGCCAACGAATTCCGTGAACTGCTCCCTAACAACGCGGTGGAATACTTCGTCTCCTACTACGACTACTACCAGCCTGAGGCCTATGTGGCCCAGACGGACACCTTCATCGAGAAGGACTCGTCCATAAACGAGGAAGTAGAGCGGCTGCGTCACTCCGCCACGAACGCCCTGCTCACGCGGCGCGACGTCATCGTGGTGGCCACCGTGTCCTGCATCTACGGCCTTGGCACCCCGGAAGAGTACATCGCCGGCATGGTGACGCTGCGCAAGGGCGCCGAAATGAACCGGGACGACCTCCTCCGGAAGTTCGTCTCCATGCAGTACGCCCGCAACGACATGGACTTCCACCGCGGGACGTTCCGGGTCCGCGGCGACACCGTGGAAATCATCCCGATGTACGAGGAACTCGCCATCCGGATCGAGTTCTTCGGGGACGAAATCGAAAACATCCAGACTCTTCACCCGCTGACCGGCGAAATCATCCAGGATGAAGAGGAAATGTACGTCTTCCCGGCCTCGCACTACGTGGCCGGTCCCGAGCGGATGAGCCGCGCCATCAAGCGCATCGAGGACGAACTGGCAGAGCGCCTGCAGGTCCTTGAGAGCCAAAACAAGCTCGTCGAGGCCCAGCGGCTCCGGATGCGCACCACTTATGACCTGGAAATGATGCAGCAGATGGGTTTCTGCAACGGCATCGAAAACTACTCCTCCCACATCGACGGCCGCGCCCGCGGGACGGCGCCGCACTGCCTGTTGGACTATTTCCCGGACGACTTCCTGCTGGTCATCGACGAATCCCACGTGACCGTGCCGCAGATCGGCGCCATGTACGAAGGTGACATGTCCCGGAAGCGGAACCTCGTGGACTTCGGCTTCCGGTTGCCCTCCGCCATGGATAACCGGCCGCTGAAATGGGACGAATTCCTTGAGCGCGTCGGCCAGACCGTCTACCTGTCGGCAACGCCCGGCAAATACGAGCTGGGCAAGGCTGACGGCTTTGTCCAACAGATCATCCGGCCCACCGGCCTGATCGATCCCGAGGTGGTGGTCAAGCCCACCAAGGGGCAGATCGATGACCTGCTGGGCGAGATCAAGAAGCGTACCGAAAAGAATGAACGCGTCCTGGTAACCACCCTCACCAAGCGGATGGCCGAAGACCTCACTGACTACCTGTTGGGCCACGGCGTCAAAGTCGAATACCTGCACTCGGACGTTGACACCCTGCGCCGCGTGGAGCTTTTGAGGGAGTTGCGGATGGGGACGTTCGATGTCCTTGTCGGCATTAACCTCCTGAGGGAGGGCCTTGACCTGCCCGAGGTCTCGCTGGTCAGCATCCTCGATGCCGACAAGGAAGGCTTCCTCCGGTCCTCCACGTCGCTGATCCAGACCATCGGCCGCGCGGCCCGTAACGTCTCCGGCCAGGTGCACATGTACGCGGACCGAATCACGGACTCCATGGCCCACGCGATCGATGAAACCAACCGGCGCCGTGCCATCCAGGTGGCGTACAACACCGAGCATGGGATTGATCCGCAGCCTTTGCGGAAGAAGATCGCCGACATTACGGACCAGCTGGCCAAGGAAGACGCCGACACCGATGCACTGCTGGGAAGCTTCGACTACGGCAAGGGCAAGCGCGGCATCACGGGGTCAACCAAGGCCGGCGCGAAGAAGGGCGCTGCGCAAGTACGGGCGGACGGCCTGGCCGCAGCACCGGCGGAGGACCTGGTGGGGATGATCGCGCAGCTGACCGAGCAGATGCACGGGGCTGCGGCGGAACTGCAGTTCGAAGTGGCCGCCCGGATCAGGGACGAGGTCGGCGAACTGAAGAAGGAACTGCGCCAGATGCAGGCCGCCGGCCACGCCTGACACATACGTCACCACGGGGTCGCATCCAGCCGCGCTGCGGTACAGTTAACGTCACGTAGGGGAGTATCCCAAGCGCTACGATCGTCAACACGCAGGGCATGGTTGCCCAGCCGGGCGTAGCGGGCCCGCCGCATCAGCACCAAGTGCCCAGGCTGGCCGGAGAGACTTACACCGCATCTCTGTACCCCGCGAAAGGCTACCCCTGTGCTCGAATTGCCCTTGTGGTTCGAGGTCGGCTCATTTGTCGTCCTCGGCCTGATCCTCCTGATCGACCTGCTCCTGGTCGTTCGCCGCCCGCACGAACCGTCCATGAAGGAAGCCGGACTGTGGGTGGCGTTCTACGTCACCCTGGCGCTGCTGTTTGCCGGCGCCATGTTCCTCTTCGCCGGCCACGAGTATGGCGGCCAGTTCGTTGCCGGCTGGGTCACTGAGTACAGCCTCAGCATCGACAACCTCTTCGTCTTCATCATCATCATGGCCCGGTTCTCGGTGCCCAGGAAGTACCAGCAGGAAGTGCTGATGGTGGGCATCATCATCGCCCTGGTCCTGCGTGGCATTTTCATCCTGCTCGGCGCGATCGTGATCGAGCAGTTCAGCTGGGTGTTCTACATCTTCGGCGCGTTCCTGCTGTGGACCGCGTGGAAGCAGGCCCAGGACGAGGGCGAAGACGAAGAGGACAAGGAAAACCCCCTCATCGCCCGGATCCGCAAGGTCATCCCCATGTCGGAGAAATTCGACGAAGGCAAGCTGCGCACCACCGTGAACGGCAAGAAGGTCTTCACCCCCATGCTGATCGTGTTCATCACCATCGGCCTGACAGACCTGCTGTTCGCCGTGGACTCGATTCCCGCAATCTTCGGCCTCACCCAGAGCCCGTTCATCGTGTTCACCGCCAACCTGTTCGCCCTCATGGGCCTGCGCCAGCTGTACTTCCTGCTCGGCGGCCTCATGAACCGCCTGGTGTACCTGAAGCACGCCCTGTCCGTCATCCTGGCGTTCATCGGCGTCAAGCTGGTCCTGCACGCCATGCACGTGAACGAGCTGCCGTTCATCAACGGCGGCAAGCACATCGAATGGGCACCTGAAATCCCCACGTTCGTGTCCCTCGCGGTCATCGTCGGCACCATCGTCATCGCCGTCGTTGCCAGCCTGCTCAGCTCCAAGGCCAAGGAAGCCCACATGGACCCGCGCCTCGAAGAGGACGTCCGGAAGAGCCACAGCGACGCCGAATAGACGCTTCATCCCGTTTCAGCGGACCGCAGTCCCGGCAGCATCAGCGCCGGGACTGCGGTCTTTGGTTTATAACCACTGCTGGACGGCGTACCGCGGGACTATGCTCGGTCCATGGCCATCATGGCGGAGCGTGAGGTTGTAAGGGTGCAGCGGCGCACCGTAGCCCTCTTGGCTGCTGCGCAGGTTTTTAGCGGCATCGGCACGGGCGCCACCGTCTCCATCGGCTCCATCCTCGCCGTCGAACTGTCCGGCTCCAGCGCCTGGGCAGGAGCGGTGGCCACCGTCATGACCCTCGGAGCCGCCCTGACCGCACTACCGCTCGCGGCACTGGCGGACCGCAGGGGCCGCAGGGCAGGCCAGGTGGCCGGCATGCTCGCGGCGCTGGCCGGCGCCCTCCTGATGGTGCTCTCAGTGGTAACCGGGTTGTTCGTGCTCCTCATGCTGGGTGCGGCGGGCATCGGGGCCGGCACCGCCGCAAACCTGCAGGCCCGTTTCGCCGCCGTCGACCTTGCCGACGCCGGACACCGCGGCCGGGCGCTGGCAACGGTCGTCTGGGCGGTCACCATCGGCGCCGTGGCCGGCCCGAACCTGATTCAGCCCGGCGCCGCTGTAGGGCAGGCGCTGGGACTGCCGCCAGTAGCCGGACCGTTCGCCATCTCCAGCGCCGGACTGCTGCTGGCCATCATCCTCGTGTTCGCCGGCCTCCGCCCGGACCCGCTGCTGCTGGCGCGGGAACTTGCGGCCCGTGCCGCGGGGCCGGCAGGCCGGCCCCACGCGCACACTCCCCGGTACCAGAACGCGGATCACCGGGACAAGGCCGCCTACGGCGCCGGGGTTGACCCTGCGGCCGGCGCCGGAACCGGCACGCGTCGTCGGCGGAAGCCGGCAGGAAGGCTCACCACCGGCTTGCGGGCCATCCAC
Organism: Arthrobacter sp. Leaf137; assembly: GCF_001423525.1. Taxonomy (GTDB): domain Bacteria; phylum Actinomycetota; class Actinomycetes; order Actinomycetales; family Micrococcaceae; genus Arthrobacter. Next base: position 137,473 of record NZ_LMOI01000012.1, read on the forward strand.
GGTTCCCGGATGGCGCTGCTGGCCGTCACCGCGGTGGTTGGTGCCCACGCCGTCATGGTGGGCGTGATGTCCATGACGCCGCTGCACCTGCAGCACCTGGTCGAGGGGCCAGGGTTGCCGCACGCCGGCCACGCAGCCGACGGTGGGGTCCTGGTGATCATCGGCTTCACCATTTCGCTGCACATCGCCGGCATGTTCGCCCTGTCTCCAGTCATGGGGTGGCTGACGGACAAGGCAGGCAGGACGGAGACCATTATCATCGGCTTCGCCACGCTGATTGCGGGTGTCGCCGTGGCCGGTTTCGGGCAGGACTCCACCGCCGCGGTGGCCGCCGGACTCGTGCTGCTGGGACTGGGCTGGTCAGCATCCACCGTCGCCGGCTCCACGCTGCTGGCCGAAAGCGTGGAGCAGGACGCACGCGTGGTGGTCCAGGGGGTCTCGGACATGCTGATGGGTGCGGCAGGAGCCGTCGGCGGCGCCGCCTCCGGCCTGGTCCTGAGCGGGGCAGGGTACTTTGGCCTCAACATGCTTGCCGGCGCTATCGCCGCCTGCGTCCTGGCTGCCGCGGTGATGGCCAGGGCTTCGGCGCACCGGCAATCAGCGGCGGCCTGACGCCACCATCCCCAACAGCCGCGCGAAGATTCCCTCACCGTCGTCGGCAATGCCATCGTGGTGGAAATCGCCCGTTTCCCAGACCTGGAGCCCGCGGACCGTGGCTGCGGTCTCCAAGGAGAGTTTCCGGTCCACGTAGATGTCGTCCGAGTAAACAGCAGCAGCCACGGGCACCCGGTTGGCGGCGAGCACGCGGACGTCGTAAAGCGGCTTCCAGTCGTTCTTGGCGGCCAGCAGTCCGGCCACCTCCCGGAGCGGCCGCAGCGCGGGGTCCTGGTCGAAGTACCAGGGGTAGACCATCTCGCCGGTGAGCAGCAGCGGTTCGGCGTCAGGCCGGAACTCAGGGTACTCGTCCAGCACCCGCCAGGCGGCCCAGTCCGTTGCCTGGCCCTGGCCATAAATCGACTCGTGCATCAGGGCGTACAGCGGGTTGGACCCCCGCGAGACCACGCCGTGCACCTGCTCCAGGAACCCGTCCGCGAGCCTGGGCCCGTCGGGGGTGTCCGTGAAGGCGTCCTCGAGCAGGTAGTGGAGGCTGTCCACCCTGGTGTTCCCGCCCAGGAACGCCCCCAGCATCTGCAGCCGCTCCACTGTGAGCGGACTGCCGTCGGGCAGGGTTTCGGGTTTGCTGCGCAAGTGCCGTGCGATCCGTTCCAGGGCCTCCCGGTCCTCCGGGTACCACGAGAAGTACTCCGCGTTCCGTGCCGCAACCCGTTGGTACGTGGCGCGGTATACGTCGTCCGCCGGACCCCTCAGCGGGGCGAGCCCGCCGGTGATGAGCACCTGGCGAAGGGCCTCCGGGGCGAAGGAGAGATAGGTCAGGGCACAGAACCCGCCGTAACTCTGGCCATAGATGGTCCAGTACGGGATGCCCAGCGCTTTGCGGATGAGTTCTGCGTCGGCGACGATCGAGTCGGCGCGGAAGTGCTCCAGGTAGGCGGCCTGCCGGGCGGCCGACCCCCGCAGCGGAAGCGTGTTGCGGTCCGCGGGGGTGGACAGGCCGGTTCCGCGCTGGTCCAGCATGAGGATGCGGAAGTCCTTGGCCGCTGCCTTGCTCCAACCGCCCAGGGTCCCGAACCTGTTGCCGCGCCCTCCCGGCCCGCCCTGCAGGAACAACAGCCAGGGCAGGTTCTCCGCTTCCTCGGCGCTGTGGCCGGCCGCAACATATTCGCGTGCAAAGACGGTGATGGTTTCTGCGTCCCCGCCGCTGGCGGCATGGTCCAGGGGCACGGTGAAGACGTGCTCCACGGTGCGCATGCCGCGGAACTCATGGCGTGCACGGATCCGGTGGCCTGCCTCAGCCACGGGCCGCGGCCGGAACTGGGCTGCCAAACTGGTCCAGGGCTTCGCCGGTAAGCCGGAACGTCGACCACCCGTCCATGGGCCGGGCACCCAGGCTGCGGTAGAAGTTGATGGAGGGCTCGTTCCAGTCGAGCACGCTCCATTCCACCCGGGCGTAGCCGTTCTCCACGGCGATACCCGCCAGGTGCTTCAACAGGGCCTTCCCGTGCCCCTCGCCGCGGGCCGCCGGACTGACGTAGAGGTCCTCGAGGTAGATCCCGTGAACGCCCTCCCACGTGGAATAGTTCAGGAACCACAGGGCGAAGCCCTGCACTTCGCCTGCCGCATTTTCGGCCATGGCCGCGAACACCCGCGGGTTACCGCCAAAGAGGGCGGCCTGCAGCATTTCGGGGGTGTTCCGGACCGCGTCCGGCTCCTTTTCGTAATGCGCGAGTTCATGGATCATCCGGAGGATTGCCGGGACGTCGTGCTCGGTTGCGGGGCGGATTGCACTCATTATCCGAGCTTACCTAAAGCCGGTTGACGCCCGTTACCCTCAGGACCGCGGTGCCGGTTTCGTCCGATTCCGCCAGGTTCACTTCGGCGGAGATGCCCCAGTCGTGGTTCCGCGCCGGGTCGTCGAAGATCTGGCGCACCTTCCACACCCCGGCTTCCTCCGTAATGATCAGCAGTCCGGGCCCGCGGGCGTCCGGTCCGGTGCCGATGTCGTCGTGTTCGTCGAAGTAGTCGTCCAGGGCGTCTTCCCAGCGGTCGGCGTCCCAGCCGGAGCCGCCGTCGAGTTCACCCAGTGCCGCGGCGTCCTCATCGGCGAAGAGCTCCACGCGGCGGAACATCTCGTTGCGGACCATCACGCGGAAGGCACGGATGTTGGACGTCAGCGACGGCGGGGGAGGCGGCGGTGCGTCGTGCGGCGTGGGCATGGCCCCGGACGCCAGTTCCTCCCATTCGTCCAGGAGGCTGGAGTCCACCTGCCGGACCAGTTCGCCCAGCCAGGCGGTCAGGTCTTCCAAATCGTCGCGGAGCATGTCCTGCGGGACGGTCTGCCGGAGGGCCTTGAACGCGTCGGCCAGGTACCTCAGCACGATGCCTTCCGAGCGGGCCAGCCCATAGAACTGGACAAACTCGCCGAAGTTCATGGCGCGTTCGTACATGTCCCGGACCACGGATTTGGGCGCCAGCTCGAAGTCGCCAACCCACGGGGCGGCCTTGCGGTAGACCTCGAAGGCCTCGGCCAGGATATCCGCCAGCGGTTGCGGGTATGTCACTTCGTCCAGCATCACCATCCGCTGGTCGTACTCGATCCCGTCAGCCTTCATGGCGGCCACCGCCTCGCCGCGGGCCTTCTTCTGCTGCGCGGAGAGGATTTGGCGCGGCTTTTCCAGGGTCGCCTCGATGATGGACACCACGTCCAGGGCGTACGACGGCGACTCCGGGTCCAGGAGCTCCAGCGCGGCGAGCGCGAAGGGGGAGAGCGGTTGGTTGAGTGCGAAGTTGGCCTGCAGGTGCACCGTCAGGCGGACGGCGCGGCCGTCCGGACCCTGTTCGGCTTCCGGGATCCGTTCCACAACTTCGGCCGCCAGCAGCTCGCGGTAGATGCCCAGGGCCTTCTTCATCAGCCGGAGCTGCGCCGGCCGGCTTTCATGGTTCTCCGTCAGCAGCCGGCGTGCGGCGGCGAACGGGTCTCCGGGACGTTCCATCAGGTTCATCAGCATGGCGTGGGTGACCGTGAAGCTGGACGCCAGCGGGTCCGGAACGGATTCCACCAGCCGCCGGTAGGTGGGTTCGCCCCAGGAGACGAAACCCTCAGGGGGCTTCTTCTTCACCACCTGGCGCAGCTTCTTCTGGTCGTCGCCGAACTTGGCCACGGCCTTCGCCATGGCCCTGACGTTTTCGGTGACGTGCTCCGGGGCCTGCACCACCACTGTGCCGGCGGTGTCGTACCCTGCCCGGCCGGCGCGCCCGGCAATCTGGTGGAACTCGCGGGAGTTGAGCAGCCGGGTGCGGACGCCGTCGTACTTGCTCAAAGCAGTGAGCAGCACGGTGCGGATGGGAACGTTGATGCCCACGCCCAGGGTGTCCGTACCGCAGATGACCTTCAACAGTCCCGCCTGCGCCAGCTGCTCCACGAGCCGCCGGTACTTCGGCAGCATGCCGGCGTGGTGTACCCCGATCCCGTGGCGGACCAGCCGGTTGAGCGTCTTCCCGAACCCGGCCGCGAACCGGAAGTTCGCGATGAGGTCCGCGATTTTGTCCTTCTCTTCCCGCGTGCACACATTGATGCTCATGAGCGTCTGGGCGCGGTCGATCGCTTCGAGCTGGCTGAAGTGAACCACGTACACCGGAACCTGCCTGGTGGACAGCAGCTCTTCGAGGGTCTCGTGGACCGGGGTCTCGTGGTAGTAGAAATGCAGCGGGATGGGCCGCTCGGCCGAGCTCACGGTGGTGCTGGGGCGCCCGGTGAGCGTTGTGAGGCCCTTCTCAAACCGGGTCACGTCGCCCAGTGTGGCGGACATGAGGAGGAACTGTGCCTGCGGCAGTTCCAGCAGCGGCACCTGCCAGGCCCAGCCGCGCTGCGGGTCCGAGTAGAAATGGAACTCGTCCATGATGACCGAGCCCAGGTCCGCAGTGTCGCCCTCGCGCAGAGCGATGTTGGCCAGGATCTCGGCGGTGCAGCAGATGATCGGGGCGTCCTGGTTCACGCCCGAATCGCCGGTGATCATGCCCACGTTCTCAGCACCGAAAATCTCGCAGAGCGCAAAGAACTTTTCCGATACCAGTGCCTTGATGGGCGCCGTGTAGTAGCTGCGCCGGCCCAGCGCCATCGCCTGGAAGTGGGCCGCGATGGCAACCAGTGATTTCCCGGATCCGGTGGGTGTTGCGAGGATGACGTTGGCGCCGGTGGCGAGCTCCATGATGGCTTCGTCCTGCGCCGGATACAGGTCCAGGCCGCGGCTTTCAGTCCATTCCACGAAGCGGGTGTAGAGGTCGTCGGGGTCGACGGCGGCCGACGGTCGCGGCGCGGTCAGATCGGTCAGCTGGTCAACGAGTTTCATTGTTTTCCAGCTTAGTGCCCCGCTGCGGCAGGAAATCCGTGGGTCCGGCGCACGGTGCCGCTGCCGTTGGGCCCGGCTAGGCTTCCCGTAGCAGAGTCAGCACCAAGGCATGGAGAAGCTTATGAAATGGGATCCGGCGAAGTACGTTCAGTTCGGCGATTACCGGAACCGCCCGTTCTTCGACCTCACCGGCAGGATCCACGCCGCCAACCCCGGTCAGGTGGTTGACCTCGGCTGCGGGCCCGGTAACCTGACGGCAACGCTCGCCCGCCGCTGGCCCGGTGCCCGCGTGGTGGGAGTGGACTCCTCGGCCCAGATGCTGGGCAAAGCCGCGGAGCTCGCCGCCGCGCAGCCGTCCCTCACGTTTGAGCAGCAGGACATCCGCGACTGGCTGCCTGCCGCTGACACGGATGTGGTGGTGACGAACGCAGCGCTGCAATGGGTCCCCGGGCACCAGGACCTGCTGCGGACCTGGCTGGCCGCGCTGCGCCCCGGCGGCTGGTTCGCGATGCAGGTGCCCGGGAACTTCAACGCCCCGTCCCATCAGCTGATGCGCCAGCTGGCAGGATCATCGCGCTGGGCGGCCCAGCTCGATGGCGTCCTGCGGGGCGGAGAATCCGTCAGCGAACCCGCTGAGTACCTTGAGATCATGCTCGATGCCGGGTGCACCGCGGACGCGTGGGAAACCACCTACCAGCAGCTGCTGCCCGGGCCGGACCCCGTCCTGGAATGGGTTCGTGGAACCGCCCTGCGCCCCGTCCTGGCCGTGCTTTCGCCGGAGGACGGTGCTGTTTTCGAAGCGGAATACGCGGACGCGCTCCGTGCAGCCTACCCGCAGGGGCGGCACGGCACCGTGTTTCCCTTCCGCCGGGTCTTCGCGGTGGGCCGCAAGGCGGACTGAGCGCTTTCCCGCCGCTGTCCTGCCGGCTCGACGGGCCTGTCATGTCCTTGACGGTGCTGGAAAGTGATCTGGCTTACAATGGCCGAGTGGCTTCTGGGGGAGAGGCCGCCATCCGGCCCCGACGGCCCCCGACTGAACTGGAGGTTCGTTGCTGATCGGTTTGATGAGGCGGCTGCTTTCGGACCAAAAAGGCTCCGTCGCCGCCGTCGTCCTTCTGCAGCTGATCCAGGCAGCCGCCAACCTCCTGCTGCCAACCGTCAACGCCGCCATCATTGATGACGGAATTGTTCCCGGTGATACGGGCGTGATTTCCCGCCTGGGTGTCGTGATGGCCGGCATCGCCGTTATCCAGGCAGCGGCTGCCATCGCCGCGGGGTATTTGGGCGCCGTGGTGGCCATGCGGATCGGCCACCGGCTCCGCGCGGAAATCTTTGCGCGGATCCAGTCCTTGTCCTCCCTGGAAGTTGCCCGGTTCGGCACCCAAAGCCTGACCACCCGGGCCACCAATGACACCCAGCAGGTGCAGTCCTTCGCCATCCTGGTGTTCACGATGCTGGTGGCGGGCCCAGCCATGGGCGTGGGCGGCATCATCCTTGCCCTGCAGCAGGACGTGGCACTGTCCGCCGTCGTCATCGTCATCGTGCCGCTGCTCGTCCTGATCATGGCGCTGATCGTCCGCCGCCTCATTCCGCTCTACCGCGACGGCCAGGACCTGCTCGACAACGCCGGCGGCATCCTGCGCGAGCAGATCATCGGCGCCAACGCCATCCGCGCCTTCGTCCGGCAGGACCACGAGACTCGCCGGTTCGCCCGCGCCAACTCCAGCCTCACGGCCAACAACCTGCAGTCTGCGCTGCTCGTGGCCGGCATGCTGCCCATGATCATGCTCGTGGTGAACCTTTCCTCGGTGGCGGTGGTCTGGTTCGGCGGCCACCGGATCCAGGCCGGCGAGATGAACCTGGGCGCACTGACGGCCTTTATCGCCTACATCCTGCAGATCCTCCTGGCCATCATGATGTCCATGTACGTGCTGATGACCGCCCCGCGGGCGGCAGTCTGCGCCGAGCGGATCTCTGCGGTGCTGGATACCAAACCCTCCGTCGCCGGCCCTGCCGGCTTCCCGCCGTCGCGCCCTGCCGTGGCCCCGGAGGATCCGGTGACGCCCCCCGCCGCGCCCGCAGCGCTGGAGTTCAGGGGTGTTGGCTTCTCCTACCCGGGGGCGGAAGCGCCGGTGCTGGCAGGCCTGAATTTCGTGGCCGCGCCCGGCACCACCACGGCGATCATCGGATCCACCGGCAGCGGCAAATCAACGCTGCTGAACCTGGTTCCGAGGTTCCTCGACACCACCGAAGGCAGCATCCTCCTCGACGGCACCGATGTCCGGGAACTGCCGCTGGACTTCCTGCGCAGATCCATGTCGATCGTCCCGCAACACTCCCACCTGTTTTCCGGGACTATTGCAGACAACTTGCGGATGGCTTCACCCGAAGCCTCCGACCACGAGCTCTGGGAGGTCCTCGAGGCGGCACAAACCATGCGCTTCATGCGGGACCTCCCGCTGGGGCTGGCAACGCCGGTAGGGCAGGGCGGCACCAACCTCTCCGGCGGGCAGCGGCAGCGGCTGTGCATAGCCCGCGCGCTGTTGCGCAAGGCCCCGCTGTACCTCTTTGACGACAGCTTCTCCGCCCTGGACTATGACACGGACACCCGGCTTCGGCAGGCTTTGGACGTGCGTCTGGCCGCGGCCACCAGGATTGTCGTGGCCGAACGCATCGCCGCGGTGGAGGATGCCCACCTGATCCTGGTGCTCGACGGCGGGCGGCTCGTTGCGCAGGGAACACACGGCGAGCTGCTGGAAACGTCGTCCACCTACCGGGAAATCGCCGACTCGCAGCTTGCACTGGACGGCCCGCAATGACGGCGGCTCCCGGCACCGACACGGGCGGCACCGACACGGGCGGTGCCGGCTTCTGGCGCACCGCCGGAAGGTTGCTGGGCCTGCTGCGGCCATTCCGGGCCCTTATGCTGGGCGCCGTTGCCGCCACCTGCTGCTTCGCGGCCTTGAATGTGGCAGCCCCAAAACTCCTCGGCGACGCCACCGACCTGGTGGTGGACGGGGTGGTCAGGGGAGCGCTGGACCAGGAAGGGCTCGGCCTCCTGCTGGCTGCTGTATCGCTGATGTACATCTTCACGTCGCTGTTCAACTGGGTTCAGGGTTCCCTGACTGCCCGGTCCGTTCAGGGCGTCATGTACGGGTTGCGCGGCGCGGTGGAAGGCAAACTGCACCGGCTCCCGTCCACCTACTTCCGGGAACGGTCCCGCGGCGACGTGCTGAGCCGGGCCACCAACGACATCGACAACATCTCCCAGGCGCTGAACCAGCTCCTCACCCAGCTGATCATGTCCGTCCTGATGTTGTTCGGGTCGCTCGCGATGATGCTGTGGATATCGCCCCTCCTGGCCTGCATCGCCATCGCCTCCGTTCCGCTGTCCATGGGTGTGACGGTGCTCGTGGCCCGCAGGTCGCAGGAGCATTTCGCCCGCCAGTGGACGGAAACAGGGGAGCTGAACTCCCACGTCGAGGAATTCATCACGGGCCATGAGGTGATCAAGGCCTTCGGGCAGCAGCCGCAGGCGGCCGAGGTTTTTGCCAGCAGCAACAGCAGGTTGGCCCGCGCGGCAACCAAGGCGCAGTATTCCGCCGGCGTGGTGCAGCCCCTGATGGTGCTGATGGCAAACCTCAACTACATCGCCGTCGCCGTGGTTGGCGCCCTCCAGGTCATCGCAGGCGCCATGACCATCGGCGGGATCCAGGCATTCATACAGTTCAGCAGGCTGTTCACCCAGCCGGTGGGCCAGATCGGCGGCCTGCTCAACCTGATCCAGTCCTGCGTGGCATCGGCGGAGCGCGTGTTTGCCCTCCTCGACTCGGAAGAGGACGCGGAGAGCGGCACGCTGGAAGCGCCGTCGGGCGGCCGCATCGTCTTTGACGACGTGACGTTCGGCTACCCCGGCGCGGCGCCCGCAGTCCGGAACCTGTCCTTCGCAGTGGAACCTGGCCAGATGGTTGCCATTGTGGGCCATACCGGGGCCGGGAAGACCACGGTGGTGAACCTGCTGATGCGGTTCTACGAACCGGGCACGGGCCGGATCACCATGGGCGGCACCGACATCGCCGCTGTCCGGCCGGACCGGCTGCGCGGGCAGTTCGGTGTGGTGCTCCAGGACACGTGGCTGTTTGGCGGGACCATCAGGGACAACATCGCCTATGGATTGCCCGGCGCCTCTGAAGAGGAGATCCTGGCGGCGGCGGAGGCCAGCTACGTTGACCGCTTCACCAGGTCGTTGCCGGACGGCTACGACACCGTGCTGGAAAACGGGGGCGAACCCCTCAGTCAGGGCCAGCGGCAGCTCATCACCATCGCCAGGGCACAACTGGCCGGCCGCGCCGTGCTGATCCTCGATGAGGCAACCAGTTCCGTCGATTCCAGGACGGAACTGCTGATCCGCCAGGCCATGCTCCGGCTGCGGCGGGGGAGGACCAGCTTTGTCATCGCGCACCGTTTGTCCACCGTCAGGAACGCTGATCTAATTCTCGTCATGGACCACGGACGCATTGTTGAGCAGGGCACGCACCAGGGCCTGTTGGCCGCGAACAGCTTCTACGCACGGCTCTACACCGCCCAGTTCTCGGCGGCTCCGGGCCGCTCCGGTGCCCTTGAGGCCGGGCTGTGAGCTCTGCGGCCGAATTTCCCGGGGCGTGGAAGCCAAACTCCACCAGCACCGTGGCCCTTTTTGAGCAGCTGCGCCTGCAGGTGATCCACCAGGTGGACAATGGGGCCCTGGTGCCCGGCACCAGGCTGCCTGCGGTCCGGGCGCTGGCAGAGCGGCTGGACGTCGCACCGCACACTGTGGCGCGCGCCTATAAGGAGCTCGAAGCAGCAGGGATCGTGGCAACCCGGGGCAGGAACGGCACCGTGGTCTGTGCCCGTGACGAACGCCTCGGCGGGCTGTCCGACGCCGCCGCGGCCTACGCTGCCACCGCCAAAGCGCAGGGTGCAACGTTTGCGGAAGCGGTGAAGCTGCTGGCCGCCGCCTACGATGTTCCCTGAGGGCGGAACCGTGCGCGTTCGAAGAAATTTTCGATTAGCATTATGGGGTGCCTAAAGCCGTAGCCGAAGAAACAGCCGTCCCCGCTTCCTTCACCGCCACCTCCGCCGACAGCCCCCAACGCCACGATCTTTCCCGGCTTGTGGTCAAGGGCGCGCGCGAGCACAACCTGCGCAACGTGGACCTCGACCTGCCGCGTGACGCCATGATCGTCTTCACCGGCCTGTCCGGTTCCGGTAAATCATCCCTCGCCTTCGACACCATCTTCGCCGAAGGCCAGCGCCGCTACGTCGAGTCCCTCTCCGCGTACGCGCGCCAGTTCCTGGGCCAGGTGGACAAGCCCGACGTCGACTTCATCGAAGGACTGTCGCCGGCGGTCTCCATCGACCAGAAGTCCACCAGCAAGAACCCCCGGTCAACGGTGGGAACCATCACCGAGATCTACGACTACATGCGCCTGCTGTGGGCACGCGTCGGCCGGCCGCACTGCCCCGTCTGCGGTGAACCCGTGGCCAAGCAGACGCCGCAGCAGATCGTGGACCAGCTGCTGGAGCTTGAGGACGGAACCCGCTTCCAGGTCCTCGCACCCGTAGTCCGGGGACGCAAGGGCGAATTCGTGGACCTCTTCAAGGAGCTTTCGGCCAAGGGGTACTCCAGGGCGCGGGTGGACGGCGACCTCATCCAGCTCAGTGATCCGCCCAAGCTCGGCAAGCAGTACAAGCACACCATCGAAGTGGTGGTGGACCGCCTGGTGGTCAAGGAAGGCATCAGCCAGCGCCTTACCGACTCCATCGAAACCGCCCTCGGCCTCGCCGAAGGCCGGGTCCTGGCCGAGTTCGTCGACCTCGACGCCGATGACGCCGGGCGCACACGGGCCTTCTCCGAAAACCTTGCCTGCCCCAACGAGCACCCGCTCGCCATCGACGAAATCGAACCGCGGTCCTTCTCCTTCAACAACCCGTTCGGGGCCTGCGCTGCCTGCAGCGGCATCGGCACCAAGCTGGAGGTGGATGACGAGCTGATCGTCCCCAACCCCGAGCTTTCCCTGTCGGAAGGCGCCATCGCGCCCTGGTCCCTCGGCACCGCCACCACCGAGTACTGGAACCGGCTCCTGGAGGGCCTGGCCAAGGAGCTCGGGTTCTCCATGGACACCCCCTGGGAAAAGCTTGGCAAGGATGTCCGCCAGACTGTCCTGCACGGCAAGGACCACAAGGTGGTGGTGCAGTACCGCAACCGGTTCGGCCGCGAACGCAAGTACAGCACCGGCTTCGAAGGCGCCATCCAGTATGTCCACCGCAAGCACGGCGAGACCGACTCTGACTGGGCGCGCGACCGCTACGAAGAGTACATGCGCCAGATTCCCTGCCCTGCCTGCAATGGAGCGCGGCTGAACCCGGCCTCACTGTCGGTGCTGATCAACGGTAAGTCCATTGCCGAAGTGGCAGCGCTGCCCATGCGTGAATGCGCAGCGTTCCTGGACAACCTTGTCCTCACCGGCCGTGAAGCGCAGATTGCCCACCAGGTGCTCAAGGAGATCCAGGCCAGGCTGACATTCCTCCTGGATGTGGGCCTGGAGTACCTGAACCTGGAGCGGCCGTCCGCCACCCTGTCCGGCGGCGAGGCGCAGCGTATCCGCCTGGCCACCCAGATCGGCTCAGGCCTGGTGGGTGTCCTTTACGTCCTGGACGAACCTTCCATCGGTCTTCACCAGCGCGACAACCGCCGCCTGATCGACACCCTCACGCGGCTCCGCGACATGGGCAACACCCTGATCGTGGTGGAGCATGACGAGGACACCATCCAGGTGGCGGACTGGATCGTCGACATTGGGCCGGGTGCCGGTGAGCACGGCGGCCAGGTGGTTCACTCCGGTTCCTACAAGGAGCTCCTCGACAACACCAACTCCCTGACCGGCGACTACCTGTCCGGGCGGAAGAGCATCGAGATCCCCAAGAAGCGCCGCAAGTACGACAAGAAGCGCGAACTGAAGGTGGTCGGCGCGCGGGAGAACAACCTCACCAACGTGGACGCAGCCTTCCCGCTGGGCCTGCTGACAGCCGTTACGGGCGTCAGTGGCTCCGGCAAGTCCACGCTGGTCAACGAAATCCTCTACAAGGTGCTCGCCAACAAGCTCAACGGGGCCAAGCAGGTGGCCGGCCGGCACAAGACGGTCCAGGGCCTCGAGCACCTCGACAAGGTGGTCCACGTTGACCAGAGCCCCATCGGCCGGACACCGCGTTCAAACCCCGCCACCTACACCGGCGTCTTCGACAACATCCGCAAGCTCTTCGCCGAGACCACCGAAGCGAAGGTCCGCGGCTACCTGCCCGGCCGGTTCTCCTTCAACGTCAAGGGCGGCCGCTGCGAGGCATGCTCGGGCGACGGCACCCTGAAGATCGAGATGAACTTCCTGCCGGATGTCTATGTGCCCTGCGAGGTGTGCCACGGCGCCCGGTACAACCGGGAAACCCTTGAAGTCCACTACAAGGGCAAGACCATCGCCGACGTCCTCAACATGCCCATCGAGGAAGGTGCCGAGTTCTTCGCGGCTTTTTCGCCGATCGCACGGCACCTGAACACGCTGGTGGACGTCGGCCTGGGCTACGTCCGCCTTGGACAGCCTGCCACCACCCTTTCCGGCGGCGAGGCGCAGCGCGTGAAGCTGGCGGCCGAGCTGCAGAAGCGGTCCAACGGCCGCAGCGTCTACGTCCTGGACGAGCCCACCACTGGCCTGCACTTCGAGGACATCCGGAAGCTTCTGCTGGTCCTGCAGGGGCTGGTGGACAAAGGCAACACTGTCATCACCATCGAGCACAACCTTGACGTCATCAAGAGTGCGGACTGGATCGTTGACCTGGGGCCTGACGGCGGCTCCGGCGGCGGGAAGATCGTGGCCACGGGAACCCCCGAGCAGGTGGCCACCTCCACCACCAGCCACACCGCCGCGTTCCTGGCCGAAATCCTCAGCTGACCTCTGCGCGGTTCCACCGGAAGTATTCCGCTGGTGGAATGCGAGTTTCGGGCACCCGTAAAGGCATGAGAAACTAACCCGGTGACTTCAACAACAGTGCCCGTGATCTTTGACCTGGACGGCACTCTTGTCGATCCTGCCGGTGGGATAACTGACGGAATCTCCTCGGCCCTGAAGGAGCTGGGACTTCCCGTGCCCAGCCAGGACCTGCTCGATTCCATGATTGGCCCCAAGCTCAGCGATGCGCTGCTGAGCGTGGCGAAGGTGCCGGCGGACCGCCTCGACGACGTGATCCGCCGGTACCGCGCCTACTACGCGGAGACCGGAATCGCCCAGGGCCGGCTTTACCCGGGTATCCGGGAAGTCCTGGAAACGTTCGTGGCAGCCGGCCTGCCCGTGGCCGTGGCGACGCAGAAACCGCAGACCATCGCCCGGACCGTCCTGGCCCACCATGGCATCGATGGGCTCTTCCGCGGCATCCACGGCTCCGCGGACAATGAATCCGCAGTCGACGGCGTTCCGCTCGGAAAAACGGAGATCATCGCAGCCGCCCTGAAGGACCTCGACACCCACCACGCCGTCATGGTGGGGGACCGCGCGCAGGACGTCTCCGGTGCCATTGCCAACGGGCTGGACTGCATCGGGGTGGCGTGGGGATTCGCGCCGGACGGCGAACTGGAAGGCGCCGGCGCCTTCACCGTTGTCGCAAACGCCGCCGAACTCGTCAACGCCGTGGAGCGGCTGCAGTCCATCCACGCCTCCGCCATGAGCGAGGTGACCAACGATGGAAATGTTTGATGCCGTCCGCTGGACCACCCGCAACCTGATCTCCGGCACCTGCCGGCCCACCGTCGTCGGCCTGGAAAATGTCCCCAAGGACGGGCCGTTCATCGTGGCCCCCAACCACCTGTCCTTCTTTGACAGCGTCATCGTCCAGGCCCTCATGCCCCGCCCGGTGGCATTCTTCGCCAAGGCCGAGTACTTCACCACCGGCGGCGTCAAAGGGAAAGTCATGAAGGCTTTCTTCGAGTCCGTCGGCTCCATCCCGGTGGAACGCGGGGAGCAGGCCGCCAGCGTCCAGGCGCTCAAGACCCTGCTGGACATCCTTGAATCAGGTAAGGGAATCGGTATCTACCCGGAAGGCACCCGCTCCCGGGACGGCCTTCTCTACCGTGGCCGCACGGGCGTGGGCTGGCTGGCACTGACCACGGGGGCGCCCGTGGTTCCCGTGGGCCTGATCGGAACGGAGAACCTTCAGCGGGCCGGAGAAAAAGGCGTGAAGCCGCAGCACTTCACCATGAAGGTGGGAGAGCCGCTGTACTTCGACAAGACCGGACCTGACCACTCGCTGCCTGCCCGGCGCGAAGTGACGGACCGCATCATGGATGCCATCGCCGAACTCAGCGGGCAGCAGCGCTCCACCAGCTACAACCAAAGCAAAGTCGCGGAGTAGGGCGACGCATTTGCCCCCACGGTGTGTCCATGGGGAAATCGCGCACAGATATTCCGGCCGCGGCAAAGGCGGGCGGCGCGGCTCAGTAGACTGTATAGGTGGCAAATCCAGCAAGTTACAGGCCCCGGACCGGTGAAATCCCCACCAATCCGGGCGTCTACCGGTTCCGGGATCCGCACGGGCGGGTCATCTACGTGGGAAAGGCCAAGAGCCTTCGCTCCCGCCTGAACTCCTACTTCGCCAACCCCGCCGGACTGCTGCCCAAGACCTACGCCATGGTCCATGCGGCCAGCAGCGTCGAGTGGACCGTGGTGGGCAGCGAGCTGGAGTCCCTGCAGCTGGAATACACCTGGATCAAGGAATTCAAGCCGCGCTTCAACGTGGTGTTCCGCGACGACAAGACCTACCCCTACCTGGCCGTCACCCTCGGCGAGAAATACCCCCGGGTGCAGGTGATGCGCGGTGACAAGCGGAAAGGCACCCGGTACTTCGGGCCTTACACGGCCGGCGCCATCCGCGAAACCATGGACACCCTGCTCCGGGTCTTCCCGGTCCGCAGCTGCAGCGCCGGGGTGTTCAAACGTGCGGAGTCCAGTGGTCGCCCGTGCCTGCTGGGCTACATCGACAAGTGCTCGGCGCCCTGCGTGGGCCGGATTTCCCCGGAAGACCACCGGGCCCTTGCTGAAGACTTCTGCGCCTTCATGGGCGGCGAAGCGAAGCGGTTCACCAACAAGCTCGAAAAGCAGATGGCGGCCGCCGTTGCCAGGCTGGACTACGAACAGGCCGCCCGGATCCGCGACGACATCACGGCCCTGCGGAAGGTCTTTGAGCGCAATGCCGTGGTGTTGGCCGAGGACACGGACGCTGATGTGTTCGCGCTCCACGAGGACGAGCTCGAGGCCGCCGTGCAGGTGTTCCACGTCCGCGGCGGCAGGATCCGCGGCCAGCGCGGCTGGGTGGTGGAAAAGGTGGAGGACTTCACCACACCAGACCTTGTGGAACACCTGCTCCAGCAGGTCTACGGCGAGGACGGCGAGACGCACGGCCGGCTGCCGCGGGAGGTGCTGGTTCCGGTGGCACCCAGCAACGCGGAGGAGCTGACGGAATGGCTCAGCGGCATCCGCGGCGCCAGGGTGGACGTCCGGGTCCCGCAGCGGGGCGACAAAGCCGCCCTGATGTCCACCGTCCGGGAGAATGCCGAGCACGCCCTGAAGCTGCACAAGACCCGCCGCGCAGGGGACCTCACCGTGCGGTCACAGGCTCTCCAGGAACTCCAGGAAGCGCTGGACCTTCCCGTCCCGCTGCTGCGCATCGAATGTTTCGACGTCTCCCATGTCCAGGGAACCAATGTGGTGGCGTCAATGGTGGTAGTGGAGGACGGGCTGCCCAAGAAATCGGACTACCGGAAGTTCTCCATCACCGGCCCGGCTGCCTCCGATGACACCGCCGCCATGCACGACGTCCTCACCAGGCGCTTCCGCCACTACCTCCAGGACAAGTCCGCCCAGGTGGACGAGGACGTCCTCGAAGCAGGCACCGCCGAGGCGGCCGCAGAGGCAGCCGCGGAGGCTGCCGCCGAGGCCGCGGTGGCCGACACCACCACTCCGGCGCCGAAGGGCAAGTTCGCCTATCCGCCGAACCTGGTGGTGGTGGATGGCGGCCAGCCGCAGGTCAACGCAGCCGCACGCGCCCTGGCGGACCTGGGCATCGACGACGTTTACGTGGTGGGCCTGGCCAAGCGCCTGGAGGAAGTGTGGCTGCCGGACAGCGACTTCCCGGTTATCCTTCCCCGCACGTCACAGGGCCTGTACCTGCTGCAGCGCATCCGCGACGAGGCGCACCGGTTCGCCATTTCGTTCCACCGCCAGAAGCGCGGCAAGGCCATGACAGTCTCGGCGCTGGACGGCGTTCCGGGGCTGGGCGCCTCCAAGCGCAAGGCGTTGCTGGCCCACTTCGGGTCGGTCAAGGGCGTCAAGGCGGCAACTCCCGAGGAGCTCGCCCAGGCGAAGGGTATCGGTCCGGCGCTGGCCGCAGCCATCGTCAGCCACTTCTCCGGAGACGGCCCCGCCGCGGTCACAGTGCCGGCCATCAACATGACCACCGGCGAAATCATTGAAACTTAGCTAGGGTAAGTGGCGGGGTTTGCGCCGGCGCTGCCCCGCGGACCAACAACGGAAATGGGGCGGACTCAATGGCAGGCACTTCGGCGGAATCCGAGGCAGGGCAGGACGGCATGGAGCCCGTCAAACCCCTCGAAGCGGAGCTGCTGGTGGTTACCGGGATGTCCGGTGCGGGGCGGAGCACCGCCGCCGACGCACTTGAGGACCACGGCTGGTACGTCGTGGAAAACCTGCCGCCCCAGATGCTGGGAACCCTCGCCGAGCTCGTCTCGCACGCACCGCAGTCCATCCCGCGGCTGGCAGTTGTCATCGATGTCCGCAGCAAAGGCCTGTTCGCAGACATCCGGGCCGCCCTGGGCGCCCTGGCCGCCAGCGGTGTCACTTTCCGGGTGCTGTTCCTGGACGCCAGCGACAACGTACTGGTCCGCCGCTTCGAGCAGGGACGCCGGCCGCATCCGCTGCAGGGTGGGGGCCGCATCCTGGACGGTATCGCCGCCGAACGCGAGCTCCTCCAGGAACTGCGCGACAGCTCCGACGTCGTGCTGGACACCTCCGGCTACAACGTGCACGGCCTGGCCACGGCCATCACCGAGCTCTTCAGCGAAACCGGTCCCGTGGCGTTGCGGCTGAACGTCATGAGCTTCGGCTTCAAGTACGGCCTGCCCGTGGACTCCAACTACGTGGCCGATGTCCGGTTCATTCCCAATCCGCACTGGGTGCCGCAACTGCGCCCGCACACCGGCCTGGACAAGGACGTAAGCGACTACGTGCTCGAGGCCGAGGGAGTCAAGAACTTCGTGGACCGCTACGTCATGGCACTCGAGCCGGTCCTCGATGGCTACCGGCGCGAAAACAAGCACTACGCCACCATCGCCGTGGGCTGCACGGGGGGGAAACACCGTTCCGTGGCAGTCGCAGTCGAGCTGTCCAAAAAGCTCGCGCAGTATCCCCGGGTCACCGTGACCACCACCCACCGGGATCTGGGCCGCGAGTAATGGCGCTGTTCACCGGCGCGCTGCCGCTGGTTCCCCCTGCCACGGGGCCGGGCGCCGGCCCGCAGGACACCGAGCCCACCATTGTCGCGCTGGGCGGCGGCCACGGGCTCTCCGCCTCGCTGTCCGCCCTCCGCCTCCTCACCTCCAAGCTCACGGCGATCGTCACAGTGGCGGACGACGGCGGCTCATCCGGGCGTCTGCGCGAAGAGTACGGTGTCCTCCCGCCGGGAGATCTCCGGATGGCCCTCTCCGCGCTCTGTGACGATACGGACTGGGGACGGACCTGGCGCGACGTCATGCAGCACAGGTTCCGCCCCGGCAGCGGCCCCGGCGGCTCACTGGACGAACACGCCATGGGGAACCTGCTGATCGTGACCCTCTGGGAACTGCTGGGAGACGCCGTCGCCGGTCTTACCTGGGCCGGGGCGCTCCTTGGCGCCCGAGGCCAGGTTTTGCCCATGTCCACGGTGCCGCTGACCATCGAAGGCGATGTCCGGGTAGCAGCGGCGGATGGGAGATCGGTGCTGCAGACGGTCCACGGGCAGGCCCGGTGCGCCGTGGCAGGATCGCTGGAGAACGTCCGCCTGCTCCCGGAGTCGGCACCCGCCTGCACGGAAGCGCTGACCGCTATCGAGCTCGCCGACTGGGTCATCCTGGGCCCGGGCTCGTGGTACACCTCGGTGTTGCCCCACCTGCTGCTCCCGGAGATGCGCCACGCGCTGTGCAACACCCCCGCCAAACGCTGCCTCACCATGAACCTCGCCACGGACACCAAGGAGACTTCGGGCATGACGGCCGCGGACCACCTGCATGTCCTGCGCCGCTACGCTCCCGGTTTCAACGTTGATGTTGTCCTGGCCGATCCCGCCTCCGTCCCCGACCGCCAGGAGTTCGAGAAGGCCGCCGCGATGATCGGCGCCGAGGTGGTCTTGGGTAAAGTAGGGGCGTCGGGACGCCGTCCCGTCCATGACCCCCTGCGGCTGGCCACGGCGTACCAGGACATTTTTGGGAACAGTTAGGAAGGTGCCATGGCACTGACAGCATCAGTCAAAGAAGAACTGTCCCGTCTGGACATTAAGAAGTCGTCCGTCCGCAAGGCTGAGGTCTCCGCGATGCTCCGTTTCGCGGGCGGCCTGCACATCATTTCCGGCCGGATCGTCATCGAGGCAGAGGTGGACCTCGCCTCCACCGCGCGGCGCCTCCGGGCAGCCATTGCAGAGGTCTACGGGCACCAGAGCGAAATCATCGTGGTTTCCGCCGGCGGGCTCCGCAGGGCCAGCAGGTATGTAGTCCGGGTAGTGCGCGACGGCGAGGCGCTGGCCCGCCAGACCGGCCTCCTGGACGGCCGCGGACGTCCCGTCCGCGGGTTGCCGTCCGCCGTCGTCAACGGCTCCGCGGCGGACGCCGAAGCAGTATGGCGGGGTGCGTTCCTGGCTCACGGATCGCTGACCGAACCCGGCCGCTCGTCCTCGCTTGAGGTCACCTGCCCGGGGCCTGAATCCGCCCTGGCGCTGGTGGGTGCCGCCCGGCGCCTGGACATTCAGGCCAAAGCGCGCGAGGTGCGCGGCGTGGACCGCGTAGTAATCCGCGACGGCGACACCATTGCCGCGCTCCTGACCCGCATGGGCGCCCACGACGCCCTCATGGTCTGGGAAGAGCGCCGCATGCGCAAGGAGGTCCGCGCCACCGCGAACCGCCTCGCCAATTTCGATGACGCCAACCTCCGCCGCTCGGCACAGGCCGCCGTCGCGGCCGGCGCCCGCGTGGACCGCGCCCTGGAAATCCTCGGCGACGACGTACCCGACCACCTGAAGTACGCCGGCGAACTGCGCGTGGCCCACAAGCAGGCCAGCCTGGACGAGCTCGGCCGGCTGGCCGATCCCGTCATGACCAAGGACGCCATCGCGGGCCGGATCCGCCGGCTTTTGGCGATGGCGGACAAGAGGGCCCTTGACCTGGGGATTCCCGGCACCGACGCCAATGTGACGCCCGAAATGCTCGACGAGTAGCGGGCCCCTAGAATCAAAAATAATTCCGGGCGCAAGACGTCCGGATGCATAATCCGAGAGTCACCAACCGGACCGAAAGTCCACGATATTGGAGGATTTTGTGACTGAGTACGTATTGCCCGAACTCAAGTACGACTACGCCGCCCTTGAGCCGCACATCTCTGCGCGGATCATGGAGCTGCACCACAGCAAGCACCACGCAGCTTATGTTGCCGGCGCCAACAACGCGCTGGCCCAGCTGGCTGAGGCACGGGAGAAGGGCGATTTCGCCAACATCAACCGGCTCTCCAAGGACCTCGCGTTCCACACCGGCGGACACGTCAACCACTCCGTCTTCTGGAACAACCTTTCCCCGGACGGGGGCGACAAGCCCGAGGGCGAACTGGCTGCGGCCATCGATGACGCGTTCGGTTCCTTCGACGCCTTCCGCGCCCAGTTCTCCGCAGCCGCACTCGGCCTGCAGGGTTCGGGCTGGGGTTTCCTGGCCTACGAGCCCATCGGTGGAAACCTGGTCATCGAGCAGCTGTACGACCAGCAGGGCAACGTGGCGCTGGGCACCACGCCGCTGCTCATGCTGGACATGTGGGAGCACGCCTTCTACCTGGACTACGTGAACGTCAAGGCGGACTACGTCAAGGCGTTCTGGAACATCGTGAACTGGGCCGACGTCGCCAAGCGCTTCGACGCCGCCCGCAGCAACGCAACCGGGCTCATCACCCTCCCGTAACCTGCAGCACACATGCTTGTTACAAACTTCACATTCGGACTTAATAAGGCCGCCATGTGGACTGGCCGCCCCCGCACTTGCGGGGGCGGACCCAGTTAAACGTAAGATAGGTCACGGAAGGCGGTTAGCCTTCAGCAATGAGGCTGGTCGCCCTCCGTCTGTAAATCATCTCTGCCCAATGGCGTGCGGGATCTGTTAGTTGGCTTGAACGCCCGCTCAACTAGTAGTGCTTGCTTCAAGCACCAAGGAGACTGAAAAGTGACGACCCGTATTGGTATCAACGGCTTCGGCCGTATTGGCCGCAACTACTTCCGCGCAGCACTCGCCCAGGGTGCGGACCTCGAAATCGTTGCCGTCAACGACCTCACCAGCCCCGAGGCGCTGGCCCACCTGTTCAAGTACGACTCCGTGGGCGGACGCCTGAAGGAAACCATCGAGGTCAAGGACGGCAACATCGTCGTCAACGGCAATGTCATCAAGGTCCTGGCGGAACGCGATCCCGCCAACCTTCCGTGGGGCGAGCTCGGCGTGGACATCGTCATCGAATCCACCGGCTTCTTCACCAAGGCAGCTGATGCGCAGAAGCACATCGACGCCGGCGCCAAGAAGGTTCTGATTTCCGCCCCGGCCTCGGATGAGGACATCACCATCGTGATGGGCGTAAACCACAACCTGTATGACAACGCCACGCACCACATCATTTCCAACGCGTCCTGCACCACCAACTGCCTCGGCCCGCTGGCCAAGGTGGTCAACGACGAGTTCGGCATCGAGCGTGGCCTGATGACCACCGTGCACGCCTACACGGCCGACCAGAACCTCCAGGACGGCCCGCACAAGGACCTGCGCCGCGCCCGCGCCGCCGCCATCAACATGGTGCCCACCTCCACCGGTGCGGCCAAGGCCATCGGCCTGGTCCTGCCGGAGCTCAAGGGCAAGCTGGACGGCTACGCCATCCGCGTTCCCGTCCCCACCGGTTCCGCCACGGACCTCACGGTTACCGTGTCCCGCGAAACCACCGTTGAGGAAGTCAACGCCGCCCTCAAGCGCGCTTCCGAGTCCGACGAACTGCAGGGCTTCCTGACCTACACGGAAGAGCCCATCGTTTCTTCGGACATCGTTGGCGATCCCGCATCCTCGATCTTCGACGCCGGGCTGACCAAGGTCATCGGCAACCAGGTCAAGGTTGTTTCCTGGTATGACAACGAATGGGGCTACTCAAACCGCCTCGTCGACCTCACGGAGCTTGTCGCGTCCAAGCTGGGCTAGGGTTAGACACATGACATCCCACACCCTCAACGAACTGATCGCTGAAGGTGTCCGCGGGCGGTACATTCTGGTCCGAAGCGACCTGAATGTGCCGCTCGACGGCTCTACAGTCACTGACGACGGCCGCATCAAGGCCTCCCTTCCAGTGCTGGCAAAGCTCACGGACGCCGGTGCCCGCGTGCTGGTAACAGCCCACCTTGGACGCCCGAAGGGCGCCCCCGAGGATAAGTACTCCCTCCGCCCTGCCGTGGACCGCCTCGCTGAACTGGCGGGCTTCAAGGTCACCCTCGCCGCCGACACTGTCGGTGACTCCGCCAGGGAAGCAGCAGCTTCCCTGCAGGACGGCGAAGCCCTGGTCCTGGAGAACGTCCGCTTCGACGCCCGCGAAACCAGCAAGGACGACGCCGAGCGCGGCGCCTTCGCTGACGAGTTGGTGTCGCTGACCGGTGGCAACGGCGCCTACGTGGATGACGCCTTCGGCGCTGTCCACCGCAAGCACGCCAGCGTCTACGACGTCGCGTCCCGGCTGCCGTCCTACCAGGGCGACCTGGTGCACACCGAGGTGGAGGTCCTGCGAAAGCTCACCGCCGACACCCAGCGTCCCTACGTGGTGGTCCTGGGCGGATCCAAGGTCTCGGACAAGCTCGCCGTGATCGACAACCTGCTCGGCAAGGCAGACACCATCCTGGTGGGCGGCGGCATGCTGTTCACGTTCCTCGCTGCGGCGGGGCACAAGGTGGCCGCCAGCCTGCTCGAACAGGACCAGATCGGCGTTGTCCAGGACTACCTGAAGCGGGCTGCGGATGCCGGCACCGAGTTCGTCATCCCCACGGACGTTGTGGTGGCGGAGAAGTTCGCTGCCGACGCCGCGCACGAAACTGTTGCGGCGGACGCCATCGAGGGCAGCAGCTTCGGCGCCAACGGCATCGGCCTGGACATCGGTCCCGACTCGGCGGCTGCCTTCGCGGACCGGATCAAGGGCGCACGGACTGTGTTCTGGAATGGACCCATGGGAGTCTTCGAATTCGAAGCCTTTTCCGCCGGAACCCGCGCCATCGCCCAGGCCCTGACCGAAACCGAAGCGTTCACCGTGGTGGGCGGCGGCGACTCTGCTGCCGCTGTACGCACCCTCGGCTTCGCCGATGACCAGTTCGGGCACATTTCCACCGGCGGCGGCGCCAGCCTGGAGTACCTTGAGGGCAAGGAACTCCCCGGCCTGAGCATCCTGGACCGGTAGGAACAGCCGCCGGGAGCAGCAACGCTCCTGTCCTTCGGCCGGCAGGTTGCCCGCGGCAGCCTGCCGGCCGCACACTTAACACGACCATTTTGGAGAACACGTGACAACGTCTACTAACGGCGCCTTCGACCGTAAGCCCTTCATCGCCGGCAACTGGAAGATGAACATGGACCACGTGCAGGGCATCACGCTCCTGCAGAAGCTGGCCTGGACACTCTCGGACGCCAAGCACGACTACAGCCGCGTCGAGGTTGCGGTCTTCCCGCCCTTCACGGACCTCCGCGGTGTCCAGACCCTCGTCCAGGGCGACGACCTGGACGTGGCCTACGGCGGCCAGGACCTTTCCCAGTTCGACTCCGGCGCTTACACCGGCGACATCTCCGGGCAGTTCCTGAGCAAGCTGGGCTGCAAGTACGTACTGGTGGGCCACAGCGAACGCCGCACCATCCACAACGAATCGGACGACGTCCTGAACGCCAAGACCAAGGCGGCGTTCAAGCACGGCGTCACGCCGGTCCTCTGCGTCGGTGAGGGCCTGGAGATCCGCCAGGCGGGCACGCACGTCAACCACACCCTGGAGCAGCTTCGCGGCGGCGTGGCAGGCCTGACCGATGAGCAGGCGGCAGAGCTCGTGGTTGCCTACGAACCCGTATGGGCCATCGGAACGGGCGAGGTTGCCGGACCGGAGGACGCCCAGGAGATGTGCGCCGCCATCCGGGCCGAGCTGGAGAAACTGTTCGGTGCGGACGTTGCTGCCAAGACCCGGGTGCTCTACGGCGGCTCGGTCAAGGCCAACAACGCAGCAGCCATCCTGAAGGAACGCGACGTTGACGGCGTGCTTGTGGGCGGCGCCAGCCTGGATCCCGCTGAGTTTGCTAATATTGTCAGGTTCGAGAGTCACCTGGTGACGGACTAGTCCGTCCCGGCGCACGCACTCCCGCCTCACCAACTTCCTGAAAGGCCGTCGTGGACGTTCTTCATGTCATCCTGCAGATCCTCCTGGGCATCACCAGCCTCCTGCTGACGCTGCTCATCCTCCTTCACAAAGGACGTGGCGGCGGGCTGTCGGATATGTTCGGCGGCGGCATGAGCTCAGGACTCAGCTCATCCGGTGTGGCTGAACGCAACCTCAACAGGTTCACCATCATCCTCGGCGTGACCTGGGGAATCGTCATCATCGCCCTGGGCCTGATCATGAGGTTCAGCGGCGCCGGGGACTCCTAACCCCCAACGTCATGCACTGGCATGCGCTGGGCCCTCCCGCCCCGCGCGCCCGCCAACTAAACTGTGGCTGTCGGCTTCCGACAGCCACAGTTTTGTTTAACCGGCAGAACCAGTCATCCCCAGGCAGGAGTTCCGATGGTCCATCCAGTGTCAGGTTTCCGCGGTACGCGGGCAGGGGTGACAGCGGGGACAGGCTCGAGCCTCCAAGGCGGCGCCGGCCACGGAAACCCGCTTCCACGAATCCGTATTTCGTACTGGTGTGCAAAGGGGCACGTCACGGAGCCTGTATTCCTGCAGCTCCCTGACGTCCAGATCCCGGCCGTCTGGGACTGCCGCCGCTGCGGGGCCCCGGCATCAAGGGACGGATCCGAGGCCGCTGGCACCGAGGCCCTCGACGACGGCTACAAAACGCACCTCGAATACGTTAAAGAGCGGCGCTCCGACCAGGACGCCGAAGACGTGCTGGCCGGAGCGCTGGAACGGCTACGCGCCCGCGGCGTCCTTCCGGACGAGCTGCTGCGGGACCCGTGAGGCCGCATTTTCGTCGATGAGCCACAAGGTCCGGGACGTTCCCCGGGGCCCAGCCGCGGGCACCTGGACCGGGGTGGCCCCGGCGAGGGCCAGGCCGACGGCGCCGGCCTTGTCCTCGCCGGCCACCACCATCCAGACCTCGGCGGCAGTGTTGATGGCCGGCAGCGTCAGCGAAATCCTCAGCGGAGGAGGCTTGGGGGAGTTCCGGACCCCCACCACCGTGCGCTCCTTCTCGCGGATGCCGGCCTGCTCGGGGAAGAGCGACGCAACGTGCGCGTCGGGACCCACACCCAGCAGGACAACATCAAGCCGGGGGAGGACCCCGGGCTCTTCCGGTCGGTCGTCGGACATGTCGGCGGCATGTTCGGCGGCCGCGGCCTCACGAAGGCGGCGCGCATAATCATCAGCCGCCTCTTCAGGCGTTTCGAAGTCGTCCGAGGAACCGGGCTCGTGGATCCGCTCCGGATCCACGGGAATGTGCTTCAGCAGGGCGTCGTACGCCTGCCTGGTGTTCCGGTCGCCGTCGGCAGATCCAACGAACCGCTCATCGCCCCACCAGAAATTCACCTTTGACCAGTCGACGGCCGGAGCCGCCGGAGAGTCTGCAACAGCCTTCAGCGTGCCGATGCCCACCGTGCCGCCGGTCAGGACAACGGTGGCCTCACCGTGTTTGTCCTGGACATCGACGAGCTTGGTAATCAGGCGTGCCGCGATGGCAGCCATCAGCACGGACGAATCGGGATGAATGCTTACTCTTGGGTCAACGCTCACTGGGCCGGACGCTCCTTAGGTTTGTACGTGGCAGTCCAATAGTAATCACTTCACCGAAGACCTCATCCGGATCGAGCCGGCGCAGCTCTTCCGCGAGGCAGTCACGGAGGCTGCGGCGCGGGAGGGAGATCCGCTGGGCGGGCTGCCCGGGCTGGGTGAGTTCGGCCACCGAGAGGCCGGGGCGGAACAGCTGGACATCACCGCCGGGCCGGGTGAGCCGGACCCGGCGGATACCGGTTCCTGCCGGATCCGCCACGATGGTGACGGGGGCGTCCAGGGTGAGGGTCAGCCAGGCGGCCAGCAGGATGGTGCTGGGCGAGTCGGAGGCACCTTCCACAGCCACGGCCGTGACGGGGGAGGAATCCGCTTCGTCGAGGGCTGCGGCGAGTTGGATCCGCCAGTTGGTCAGCCTCGTCCAGGCGAGGTCTGTGTCACCGGCCTTGTAGGTGCCATGGATGCGTTCGAGGGCCGCCTGGGGGTCGGGTTCGTTCGCGGAGTCCGTGATCCGGCGGTGTGCGATGGCACCGATGGAGGTTTCGCAGGCGTTCTCCGGGGCGCCGTGCGGCCACCAGGCCACGATCGGCGCGTCCGGAAGCAGCAGCGCCGCGACGAGCGACTCGCTTTCGTGGGCGAGCTGTCCGTAGCCGCGCAGCACGATCACTTCCGAGGCGCCGGCGTCGCCGCCCACCCGGATCTGGGCATCCAGGCGGTCACCTGCGTCCTTGCCGGCGTCGGCGAGGACGATGATCCGGCAGGGGTGTTCCCTGCTCGCGTCGTTTGCGGCCTCAATCGCTTCCTCTTCAAGGCCGGACTTCGTCACCACCACGAGGGTCAGGACGCGGCCCAGGGCGATCACACCGCCCTGTTCCCGCAGGGCCATGAGTTT
Organism: Arthrobacter sp. Leaf137; assembly: GCF_001423525.1. Classification (GTDB taxonomy): domain Bacteria; phylum Actinomycetota; class Actinomycetes; order Actinomycetales; family Micrococcaceae; genus Arthrobacter. Next base: position 163,644 of record NZ_LMOI01000012.1, read on the forward strand.
CTTGGATACCTTCGAAGTGGTGGTATCCGGCAAATCGACAATCATGGCCTTCTCCAGGTTCGTCCGTCACGGGCCAGCAGCTCATCAGCAGAGGCAGGGCCCCAGGATCCCGGGGCGTAGGGTTCGGGCTGTTCGTCCAGCTGCGCCCAGTATTCCTCGAACGGGTCAAGGATCTTCCAGGACAGTTCCACTTCCTCATGCCGGGGGAACAGCGGCGGCTCACCCAGGAGTACGTCCAGGATCAGGCGCTCGTATGCCTCGGGGGAGGACTCGGTGAACGAATGGCCGTAGCCAAAGTCCATCGTGACATCCCGGACTTCCATCTGGGTGCCCGGGACCTTTGACCCGAACCGGATGGTGACGCCCTCGTCGGGCTGGACGCGGATGACCACCGCGTTCTGCCCGAAGTCGTCCTCACCGTGGTCACGGAACAGCAGGTTGGGGGCGCGTTTGAATACCACCGCAATCTCCGTGACCCGCCTGCCCAGTCGTTTGCCGGCACGCAGGTAGAACGGGACTCCTGACCAGCGGCGTGTGTGGATGTCCACCCGCACCGCGGCGTAGGTCTCGGTGGTGGAGTCCGCGGGGATCCCCTCTTCCTCCAGGTAGCCCTGGACCTGCTCACCGCCCTGCCAGCCGCCGGAGAACTGCCCCCGCGCAGAATGCGTGGACAGGTCCTCCGGGAGCTTGACCGCTGCCAGGACCTTTTCCTTCTCCGCCCGCAGGTCATCGGCGTTGAAGGAAATGGGCTCCTCCATCGCTGTAAGCGCGAGCAGCTGGAGGAGGTGGTTCTGGATGACGTCGCGGGCAGCACCCACGCCGTCGTAGTACCCGGCACGGCCGCCGGTGCCGATGTCCTCGGCCATGGTGATCTGGACGTGGTCCACGTAGTTCGCGTTCCACAGCGGTTCGAACAGCTGGTTGGCGAACCGCAGCGCCAGGATGTTCTGGACCGTTTCCTTACCCAGGTAGTGGTCGATCCGAAACACTGCATCCGGCGGGAAAACCGACTCGACGATGTCGTTCAGCTGCCGGGCGGACTGGAGGTCGTGGCCGAACGGCTTCTCGATGACCACGCGCCGCCACTTGTCGCCGTCGGCCTGTGCCAGCCCATGTTTGGACAGCTGCCGGCAGACCTGTTCAAAGGCCTTCGGCGGGATCGACAGGTAGAACGCATGGTTCCCGCGGGTGCCGCGGACATCATCGAGTTCCTTGATGGTTTCGCCGAGCCGCTCAAACGCAGCGTCGTCGTCGAATTCACCCTGGACGAACCGGATGCCCTCGGAGAGCTGGTTCCAGACGGCCTCATCGAACGGGGTCCGTGCGTGGGCCTGGACGGAGGCCTTCACCTCAGCGGCGAAGTCCTCCTTGTCCCACTCACGGCGGGCGAACCCGACCAACGCGAAACTCGGCGGCAGCAGCCCCCGGTTGGCGAGGTCGTACACCGCCGGCATCAGTTTCTTCCGGGCGAGGTCGCCGGTGACCCCGAAGAGCACCAGCGACGACGGACCGGCAATGCGGTTCAACCGGCGGTCACGCGGATCCCGCAGGGGATTCCGGCCTGACTTTCCGGAACGTGTCCCGGAGGTCCTGCCGTATTCAGTTTCTGGCATGTTGCTTGTGCGCCTTAGCTTTCGGTAGCGGATGCCCGGGCGGACAGTGCAGAAACGATGTCCTGCAGCTGTGCCACTCCGGCGGCTCGGTTGGTCAGGTGCAGCCGGAGCACGGGGCGGCCGTGCTCCTCGAGGACCTGGGCGTCGCCGGCGGCCTGGGCGGAAATCAGTTCGCCAAAGGTGAAGGGACGCTCGGGGATGGCCAGGTCCTCCGTGGACGCAGCCGTCACCTGGAGGAACACGCCGATGGCGGGTCCGCCCTTGTGGAACTGGCCGGTCGAGTGCAGGAACCGGGGGCCCCACCCGAACGTCACGGGGCGTCCCGTCGCCGCCGCGAACTCGTCGCGGACGCCTTCAAGCTCCGCGAACGCCAGCCGGTCGAAGTAGGCCTGGATGCTGAGGTAGCTGTCCGGCCGGAGGGTGTCCAGCAGTGCGCTGACAGCTTCTGCGGCCGTTGATGCGCCGCCGAGCCATTCCCCGCCGCGGACTTCGATGGAACCATCGACGAACGCTGCCGGAGTGGGTTCAGGCTGCGCGTCCAGCAGGCCACGGGCCGCAACCTTGGCGGCTTCCACGTCCGGCTGGTCGAACGGGTTGATGCCCAGGAGCCTGCCGGCCACCGCGGTCGCGAACTCCCAGACCATCATCTGGGCGGCGAGGCCGCCGGCGATGGCAACTTCGTTTTCACCGAGTTCGACGTCGGCATCCGCGGCCACGAGGCGGACCACGAGGACATCCTTCGCGCCGGAGTTGACCTCGGGGGAGTCGGGACCCGCCACGACGGGAAGCACCCCGGTGCCGAGCTTGCCGGTGGATTCGGCGATAAGCTGCTCGGCCCAGTCGGCGAAGCCGACGATGCCGGACCCGTCTTCGGCGATGACGATCTTGTTGCGCAGCGGGCTGGTTCCGCCCAGTGCGGTTCCAAGTGCCAGGCCGATGTTCTCGGGGGCGTCGTCGTTCAGGACCTCTGCGGCTTCTTCAGCCTCGTCCAGGAATGCCTGGATGTCCACGCCGGCCAGGCCGGACGGCACCAGGCCGAAGGCGGTCAGTGCGGAGAAGCGGCCGCCAACGTTGGGGTCGGCGTTGAAGACGGCGCGGTACCCGGCTTCGCGGGAGGCCTTGTCCAGGGGCGAACCCGGATCGGTGACGATGATGATCCGGCTCGCGGCGTCGATGCCGGCGTCGTTGAACGCCTTCTCGAAGACCCGCCGCTGGGAGTCGGTTTCAACGGTGGAACCCGACTTGGAGGAGACAACGATGGCGGTTTCGGCCAGGCGGTCCGCCAGGGCAGCACGGACCTGGTCCGGGTCCGTGCTGTCCAGCACAGTCAGCTCGACGCCGGCGGTACCGGCAATGACCTCGGGAGCCAGCGAGGATCCGCCCATGCCACACAGGGCAATTCGGGTGACTCCCTCGGCCCGGAGGGCGTCGCGCAGTTCCAGGATGTCCTTCACCAGCGGCTGGGAGACCGTGGCAGCCTCCACCCAGCCGAGGCGGATTGCGGACTCCGACTCGGCGTCGGGACCCCAAAGGGTATGGTCCTTCGCAAAGATCCGGGTGGCAATCCTTTCCTCGACGAGGGCGGGAAGGTGCTGTTCGAGTGCCTGCTGCGCGGCACCGGTGGCTTCGTAGCTGAGTGTGCTCATGGGTGGTTAGGAGGCCTTCCGTGCAGAGGCGAGGGCGCCTTCGACATCGGCCAGCAGTTCCTTCCAGCTGGCCACGAACTTATCCAGGCCCTCTGATTCCAGGAGGGCGACGACTTCGTTGTAGGAGACGCCGAGCTTTTCCAGTGCATCCAGGGTGGCGTTGGCGTCGGCGTACGTGCCGGAAACGGTGTCACCGGTGACCACGCCGTGGTCGAAGGTGGCGTCCAGGGTCTTTTCCGGCATGGTGTTGACGACGCCGGGAGCAACCAGTTCGGTCACGTAGAGGGTGTCCGGGTAGGCCGGGTCCTTCACTCCGGTGGAGGCCCACAGCGGACGTTGGGGGAGCGCGCCGGCTTCGGCGAGGAGTGCCCAGCGTTCGGTGGCGAAGAGTTCCTCGTAGACCTGGTAGGCGAGGCGGGCGTTGGCCAGGCCGGCTTTGCCCTTGAGGGCCTTGGCTTCGTCCGTGCCGATCTTGTCGAGGCGCTTGTCGATTTCGCTGTCCACGCGGGAGACAAAGAAGGACGCCACGGAGTGGATCTTCGAGAGGTCGTGCCCGTTCTCCTTCGCCTGCTCCAGGCCGGCCTGGAAGGCGTTGATGACCGCGCGGTAGCGCTCGAGGGAGAAGATCAGGGTCACGTTGACGCTGATGCCTTCGGCGAGCGTGGCGGTGATGGCTTCCAGGCCCTCGATCGTGGCCGGGATCTTGATCAGGACGTTGTCCTTGTTGACCTTCTTGTAAAGGTGCTTGGCCTCGGCGATGGTGCCGTTGGTGTCCCAGGCGAGGCGGGGGTCCACCTCGATGGAGACGCGGCCGTCAACACCCCTGGTGGCTGCCGCCACGGGGGCGAACAGGTCACAGGCGTCGGCGACGTCCGTGGTGGTGATCTCGAAGATCGTCTCCTCCACGCTGGCGCCGGCTGCTGCCTTGGCAGCGACGGTGGCATCGTAGTCGGTGCCTGCGGTGATCGCGGCGTGGAAGATGGACGGGTTGGTGGTCACGCCAACCACGTTCTTCTCTTCGATGAGCTTGCGGAGGGTGCCGGTTTCGAGGCGTCCCCGGGAAAGGTCATCGAGCCAGATGGAGACTCCGGCTTCGGAGAGCTGCTGGGTGGGAGTTGTCATGGTGGTTATCTCCTGGAAATCGTTGTTAGGCGTTCTGGCCTGCGAGGGAGTCCTTGGCTGCGGCGGCGACTGCCTCCGCGGTGATGCCGAACTCCTGGAAAAGGCGCTTGTAGTCGGCTGAAGCGCCGTAGTGCTCGAGGCTGACGGAACGGCCGGCGTCGCCGACGAATTCCTTCCAGCCCAGGGAGAGGCCGGCCTCGACGGAGACGCGGGCCTTGACCGCTGCGGGCAGCACCGATTCACGGTAGGCGGCGTCCTGCTTGTTGAACCACTCGACGCAGGGCATCGAGACGACGCGGGCGGCGACGCCTTCAGCCTGCAGGGATTCGCGGGCCTGGACGGCCAGCTGGACCTCGGACCCGGTGGCGATCAGGATGACGTCAGCGGGGACGGTGGCGCCGTCCTTCGCTGCCTCGGCCAGGACGTAACCGCCCTTGGCGACGCCGGACGCGGCACCGAACGTGTCGCCGTCGGCTGCTCCTTCGCCGCGCTCCCAGGTGGGGATGTTCTGGCGGGTCAGGACAATGCCGGCAGGGTTGCTGTGGTTCTCCAGCATGGTCTTCCAGGCCACGGCAACCTCATTGGGATCGCCGGGGCGGACAACGTCCAGGCCCACGATGGCGCGCAGCGAGGCGAGCTGTTCCACCGGCTGGTGGGTGGGGCCGTCCTCGCCCAGGCCGATGGAGTCGTGCGTCCAGACGTAGAGCGACGGAACGCCCATCAGGGCACCCAGGCGGATGGCGGGACGCTGGTAGTCGCTGAAGATCAGGAACGTGCCGGAGAACGCGCGGGTGTTGCCGTGCAGGCTGATGCCGTTGACGATCGACGCGGCGGCGTGTTCGCGGATGCCGAAGTGCAGCACGCGGCCATAGGGGTTGCCCTTCCACGCGTCAGTCTGCTTGGAAGCCGGGACGAACGACGGTGAGCCCTCGATGGTGGTGTTGTTCGACTCGGCGAGGTCGGCGGAGCCGCCCCAGAGTTCGGGCATGACCGGGCCCAGGGCGTTCAGGACCTTGCCGGAAGCAGCGCGGGTGGAGACGTCCTTGCCGGCCGGGAAGACCGGAAGGGCGGCGTCGATGTCCGCGGGAAGTTCCCGGGCCTCGATGCGCTGCAGCAGGGCTGAACCCTCGGGGTTGGCGGCCTGCCAGGCGTTGAAGGACTCTTCCCATTCCTTGCGGGCTTCCGCGCCGCGGTCAACCACGGAGCGGGCGTGGGCCAGGACTTCCTGGTCCACGTCGAAGGACTTGGCGGGGTCGAAGCCCAGGACTTCCTTCAGGGCTGCAACTTCCTCGGCGCCCAGGGCAGAACCGTGGATCTTGCCTGTGTTCTGCTTCTTGGGAGCCGGGTAGCCGATGATGGTGCGCAGCGAAATGATGGAGGGCTTGGAGGTTTCGGACTTGGCGGCGCGCAGGGCGGAGTACAGCTCCTGGACGTCTTCCTTGTACTCGCCGGTCTTGGTCCAGTCCACCCGCTGGATGTGCCAGCCGTAGGCTTCGTAGCGCTTCAGGACATCCTCGGTGAAGGCGATGTCGGTGTCGTCCTCGATGGAGATGTGGTTCTCGTCGTAGATGACCACGAGGTTGCCGAGTTCCTGGTGGCCGGCCAGCGAGGAAGCCTCGGACGTGACGCCTTCCTGCAGGTCGCCGTCGGATGCGATGACCCAGATGGTGTGGTCGAACGGGCTGGTGCCGGGTGCGGCATCGGCGTCGAACAGACCGCGCTGGCGGCGCTGGGAGTAGGCAAAGCCAACCGAGGATGCCAGGCCCTGGCCCAGGGGGCCGGTAGTGATCTCCACGCCGGCGGTGTGCTTGTACTCGGGGTGGCCCGGGGTCAATGAACCCCAGGTCCGCAGGGCTTCCAGGTCCTTCAGTTCCAGGCCGTAGCCGGAGAGGAACAGCTGGATATAGAGGGTCAGCGAGGTGTGGCCCGGGGACAGGACGAACCGGTCACGGCCCAGCCACTGCGGATCCCGCGGATCGTGGCGCATCAGCTTCTGGAACAGCAGGTACGCGGCCGGTGCCAGGCTCATCGCCGTACCGGGGTGTCCGTTGCCCACCTTCTCCACAGCATCCGCGGCCAGGACGCGGATGGTATCCACGGCACGCTCATCCAGGCTGGTCCAGGACAGTTCTTGCTCTTCCAAATGTGGCACGAAAACCGGGCCCCTCTCTTTGCTGACGGCGCACGGCACACCCGGTCCGGTTATAGGCACGAAATAGGCGCCCGTTGCGGTGTGTACCAGTCGCCGTCGAATGTTGGTCTTTCGTTCAGCCGCGAGCTACGTGGGAATGCGTTTTCCGCCACGTTCCTGCCGCGTGCTGATCTGGTGACAGCTTAGCTCCATTCCAATCTCCGGGAGGCTGAAATCTCACGTTTTGGACGCAATTTCGCCTTTTGTGAATATGCCTGAAGTGAGGATGAGTTAATCTGCTCGAATCGGGCTGCGAGCGATCAAGTGCGCCTATCAGCCGGGCTTTGGGCGTGTGGCGGCGCGGTATGATATTCGGAGGCCAATGCCGGGCGCCGGACCTTTTCAACCGCCCGCAGCTGCAATGCCAGATACAACTGCCACACAGAACGGGTGACTGCCACCGTGAGCACAACAGATACGCCGCTGAACGCTTCCCGGGCCTCCGGCCCAGGGTTTGCCCGTAAGGCCAAGGCGTATCTCGCCCTCACCAAGCCGCGCGTCATCGAACTGCTGCTGGTCAGCACGCTGCCCACCATGATCTACGCAGAGCGGGGTTTCCCGTCCATCGGCCTGATCCTGGCCACACTGGTAGGTGGCGCCTTCGCCGCGGGCAGCGCCGGCGCGTTCAACTGCTACATCGACCGCGACATCGACAAACTGATGGCCCGCACCGAGAACCGGCCACTGGTCACCGGTGAAGTCACTCCGCGCGAAGCGCTGGTCTTCTCATGGCTGCTGGGCGCTGCGGCCATCGCCATCCTCTGGTTTGGCGCCAACCCGCTGTCGGCCTGGCTCGGGCTCGGAGCCATTTTCTTCTACGTCGTGATCTACACGATCATCCTGAAGCGGCGCACAGCCCAGAACATCGTCTGGGGCGGAGCAGCCGGCTGTTTCCCGGTGCTGATTGCCTGGGCCGCCGTCACCAACTCGGTGGAATGGCCGGCCATCATCCTCTTCATGGTGATCTTCCTCTGGACGCCGCCGCACTACTGGCCGCTGTCCATGCGCTACGGCGAGGATTACCGCAACGCCAAGGTGCCCATGCTTGGAGCCATCGCCGGCGCCAAGGTGGTGTCCGTGCAGGTGGTCCTGTACGCCTGGGCCATGGTGGCGTGTTCACTGCTGATGGTTCCGGCGGGCGGCGCCGGGTGGGTCTACACGGTCACAGCCGTGCTGGCCGGCGCGTGGTTCCTCTATGAGTCGCACGCTCTCTACAACCGCGCGCAGCGTGAGGACATCCCGGACAAGCGGGCCATGAAGGTCTTCCACGGCTCCATCAGCTACCTCACCCTGCTGTTCATTGCCCTGGCCGTGGATCCTTTCATTGGACCTGCTGTCATAGGCGGCTAGACACCACCCATGTGCCGACGAGCGGCCCGGACTTTAGAGTCCGGGCCGTTCTCCTTTTAATCGCCGGGGCGAATCGGGCACCCCGGCACGAATGCGGGTAACTGAGAATGACTAGTTTTGTCATGTCCGTCACTTTAAGTGTAATCCTGCATGACAACCTGCATACGGTGGACTGGATCCTTCCCGCGAATCAAAGGAAATCCAATGACGCCCGGCCCAGCCACAACAACAGCCTCCAACCACAGCCCGCCCGGCGGACAGCGCGGCCGAGCCAACCGCTTCCGGCCTTTCCTGTCGAACCTGGGTGCTGACGTGCCCGCCTCCCTGGTCGTGTTCCTGGTGGCGCTGCCGCTGTCCCTCGGGATCGCCGCTGCCTCCGGTGCGCCGATCATGGCCGGACTCATCGCCGCGGCTGTCGGCGGCATCGTCGCCGGAAGCCTGGGCGGCGCTCCGCTGCAGGTCAGCGGACCGGCCGCCGGCCTGACCGTGATTGTCGCCGGGCTGGTCCAGGAATTCGGCTGGCAGGCCACCTGTGCCATCACGGCCGCTGCCGGCGTCGTACAACTTTTGCTCGGCGTGAGCCGGGTGGGGAGGGCTGCACTGGCGGTCTCGCCAGTGGTGGTCAAGGCGATGCTTGCCGGCATCGGCGTCACCATCATGGTCCAGCAGATCCACGTGCTCCTGGGCTCCGGCCCGGCAGGCTCCGCGATCGAGAACCTGGCCAACTTCCCGGCGGCCATCACCAACGTCGAGATCCATGCGGCACTGCTTGGGCTCACCGTGGTGATCATCCTGGTGGCCTGGAAGCACCTGCCCGGCGCGGTACGGAAAGTCCCCGGCCCCCTGGCTGCAGTTGCTGCCGTCACCGCGTTGTCGGTACCGCTGGCGCCGGCCGTGGAGCGGATCTCCTTTTCGGGCTCCATCCTGGACGCTGTGGCCCTGCCTGCACTGCCCGAAGGGAACTGGCGCGCCGTAGCCTTCGCTGTCCTGTCGATGGCGCTTATCGCCAGTATCGAATCGCTCTTGTCAGCCGTCGCCGTGGATAAGATGCACTCCGGTCCGCGGACCAACCTCAACAAGGAGCTGATGGGCCAGGGAACGGCCAACATCCTCTCCGGTGCCCTGGGCGGCCTGCCGGTCACCGGCGTCATTGTCCGCAGCGCCACGAACGTGGAAGCCGGTGCCAAGTCACGGACTTCCGCCATCCTGCACGGCGTGTGGATCCTCATCTTCTCGGCGCTTTTCGCCGGCATGATCCAGCTCATTCCGCTGTCGGTGCTGGCGGGGCTGCTCCTGGTCATCGGGGCCAAGCTGATCAAGGTTGCCGACATCCGGACCAGCAGGCGCACCGGTGACCTGCTGATCTACGTCGTGACCCTCTTCTGCGTCGTCTTCCTCAATCTGCTGGAGGGCGTGCTCATCGGCCTGGCGCTTGCCGCGGCCAGCGTGCTGTGGCGCGTGCTGCGCGCGGCAATCCGCGTACACGAGCCGGTCTCGCCGTCGTCGGCATGGCGGATCACCATCGCCGGATCGTGCAGCTTCTTCGCCCTGCCGCGCCTGAACCGCGTATTGCACTCGGTGCCGGCAGGAAACGCCGTGGTGGTTGAACTCAATGCCGATTACGTGGACCACGCCTTCCGTGAATCCCTGGTGGCCTGGCGCGACCAGTACCGTGCCGCCGGCGGCTCCGTCGAACTTGAGGAACACGGAAACACGCTGTTCCGGGACGCCGAGCACAGGGCACCGCAGCGGCAGGAAGCCCGCGAACTACCGCTGCCGCCGCGCAACTCCCGGACGGTGGACGGCGACGATGCCTGCGGCCAGCACGGCAGTGAGCGGATGCCGGCAGTCCTGGCGGGAATCAGCAAGTACCACCGGCGCTTCGCTGACCAGGTCCGTCCCCTGGTGGAGGACCTGGCGGAGCAGCAGCATCCGGATACGCTCTTCGTGGCGTGCGTCGATTCGAGGGTCAACCCGAACCTCATCACCAGCAGCGGCCCGGGCGACCTGCTGACCCTCCGCAACATCGGCAATGTGGTCTGCCATGACGGCCAGGACGCCTCCATCGACTCGGCGCTTTCGTTCGCGGTCAAGGGCCTCGAGGTAAACACCATCGTGGTGTGCGGGCACTCGAACTGCGGTGCCATGAAGGCCGTCATCGCCGACGCCGAAGGCGCGGGGAACCCGGGACTGGGTACCGGCTTCGACGCCTGGCTGGAGCATGCCCGTCCCAGCTACCTTGAACTGCTGGCGGACCACCCCGTGGCGCGGGCCGCTGCGGCGGCGGGCTACTGCCGCCTCGACCAGCTGGGCATGGTGAATGTCGCAGTCCAGCTCAGCAAGCTCGACAACCATCCGGTGGTCGGTCCCGCCATCGCCGCCGGGGACGTCCAGGCCACCGGGCTCTTTTACGACATCGCCACCGCCCGAGTGGTCCTGGTGACACCGCACGGCATTGAGTCCCTGGATCCGGCTCAAGCCTTGGTGCAGGCAACTGGCGCGGCAGCCGGCTGAGCACCGACGCAAGCCACCTTAAAAACGTCAGGGCGCCCCGGTCTGGAACCGGGGCGCCCTGACGTTTAAGGTGTTACTGCACCGGGCTGGACCTGGCGAGGTCCCAGGCATTCGTGGCGGTGGCCATCAGCAGCGCGGCGCCCAGCATATGGGCGCCCACCAGCAGGGCCGGAATGCCGTTGTAGTACTGGGTGAAACCGATGACCGCCTGCAGGACCGTGACCCCGAGCAGGCCGAACACGGCCGTCCGGAACGGTCCGGCAATGCGGCGCATCAGCACCAGGACAAGCGCCACCAGGGAACCCGCAGTCACGAGGTAGGCCGGAACGGCGTGGATGTGCGAGAAAAGGTCCCAGTCCAGGCCGTTGCGGGGTGCATCCGCGTCACCTGCATGCGGTCCGGCTCCGGTGACAACCACGCCCAGCATTACGGCCAGGGCGGAGAACAGCGCGACGGCGGACGTCACCGGACGCAGGGTCCCCGGCAGCGGGCGCAGGGACACCGTCATGTAGCGGCCGGTGCGGCCATAGGCCCTGTTGACCAGCAGGGTGGCGAACACCACCAGAGCCATGGAGACCAGGAAGTGCAGGCCCACCACCCAAGGATTGAGGCCGGTGAGGACGGTGATGCCGCCGATGACGGCCTGGGCGGGGATGCTGGCCAGAAGGCCGAGCGCCAGCAGGAAAAGGTCGCGGCGTTCCTTGCGGAGGTTCCACAAGTACACCAGCATCAGGGCGGCGACGGCGGCGAGGGCGAAGGTCAGGAGCCGGTTGCCGAACTCGATGAAGCCGTGGATGCCCATTTCTGCCGTGTTGACCAGCGATGTGTCGGTGCAGCGCGGCCATGTGGGGCAGCCCAGGCCCGAGGCCGTGAGCCGCACGGCGCCGCCGGTCACCACCAGCAGTGTCTGTCCGATCAGGGAACCCACGGCCAGGCGGCGCACCCTGGCGTCGACTGTGCGGGGAAGCCGCGATGCCAGGCGGCCGGCGAACTGGGGGAGGCGCGAAGCCGTGCTCACGAATATCTCAATTCCACTTGAACCAACGGATGGCTGCTGCTCCGGCAATCGCCGTCCAGAGCACCAGGATGAGGGCGGCCCCGCCGTTGAGGGCGCCATGGAGGAAGGCGTCGCGAAGGGATTCACCCAGCGCGCCGGAGGGCAGGAAATGCACAATGGATTGCGCGGCGGCGGGAAGCCTGTCGGCCGGAATCACGATTCCGCCCATGGCACCCAGGAGGATCCACAGCAGGTTGGTGATGGCGAGCGTTGCCTCCGGCCGGACGGTACCGGCAACCAGCAGGCCCAGTGACGTGAACGCCGCCGCACCCAGGACCAGCAGGACCAGGCCGGGCAGCCAGCCCGCGGCGACGGGCTGCCAGCCCAGGGCAAACGCCACTGCCGACACCACCACGATCTGCAGGCACAGCACCACCAGCACCGACAGGACCTTGCCCGCAATCAGGCCGCCGCGGCCAAGGGGGGTGGTGGAGAGGAACCGGAGCACGCCGTAGCGGCGGTCGAAGCCTGTTGCGATGCCCTGGCCGGTGAAGGCCGTGGACATGGCGCACAGGGCCAGGATGCCCGGAACGGCAACGTTGACGCGGCTCGGCCCCAGACCATCAAGGAAGGGCGTGACGGTGAGGCCCACCAGGGCAAGCAGCGGCAGCACCACGGCAAGGATCAGCTGTTCACCGTTCCGCAGCATGGTGATGGCTTCATATTTGCCCTGCAGGAGAACGCGCCGAAGCAGGGAAGCAGGGTGCTGGCGGCCGCCGGCTGCTTCCGCCAGGCCGTTCCCGGGAGCACTGCCCGCGGCAGTACCGGTCCCGTTCATCGAATGTCCTTTCCAGAGATGTCCAGGAAGACGTCTTCAAGGCTACGCGCCTGCAGGCTCATGGCGGCGGGCATGATGCCCATCGCTTCCCACCAGGCTGCCAGCGCCGCCAGGTGTGCCGGCGTGAGTGCTCCCGTCACTGAATAGCTGCCCGCACGGGTCTCAGCGACGGCGATGGACGCGGGGAGTACAGCGGAAACATCCAGGCCCGGCTGCGCTTCGAACACCAGCGTCCGGACGTGGTCAGCCCCGCTGTCAACGGCCGGTTCGCGCTGCAGGAGCTGCTGCACTGTTCCTTCGGCAACGTTGCGGCCGCCGTCGATGATGTAGACGTAGTCCGCCAGGCGCTGGGCATCGTCCATCAGGTGGGTGGTGAGGATGATGCCCATTCCGCTGCTGCGGAGCTCGGAGATGAGGTCGAAGACGAGGGCGCGGGACTGCGGGTCGAGCCCGGCGCTCGGTTCGTCGAGGAAAAGGACCTCGGGCCTGCCCACCAGGGCCGCCGCCAGGGCGAGCCGCTGTTTCTGTCCGCCGGACAGCCTCCGCACGCCGGTGCGGCTGAACGTATCGATGCCCAGCCGCTCCACCAGGTCCTCCACGGGCCAGGGGTTCGCGTACAGGCCGGCGATGTGCCGCAGCAGCGGCACGGGCTTGGCCGACGGCGGGAGCCCGCCGTCCTGGAGCATCACGCCTACACGGGAGCGCAGGTCTGCGCCGGCGGAGGCAGGATCCTCGCCGAGAAGTTTGATGGTTCCGCCGCTCCGCCGCTGGAGGCCCTGCGCGCACTCAAGCGTGGTGGTCTTTCCGGCGCCGTTGGGTCCCAGCAGGGCCGTCACCTCGCCGCGCCCGGCGATCAGCGAGACATCGCTGACTACCCTCAGCATCTTTCCGTCCAGGCTGGCCAGCGGGCCGACGTCCTTAACGAGTCCACTGATGGACAGGACGGGGGATTGGGGGGATCGCACCACAGTATTCTACGGGATGTAGTACTTGCCGGGTCCCGCCGTGCTGCCAGGGGAAGGTCAGCCTGCCCTTACTGGAGCCGGGGACTAAATTACGACATGATTGTGTTGTGTATTCCGTGAGCAATGCTACTGCTGTGCCTATCGCCGGGCACGGGGCCGCGCAGGCCCAGGAAGGGCGCGCCCAAACTGTGCCCGGTCCCGTGGCTGACGCCGATGAGCGCACCCGCGACCGCGTGCTCTCGGCTGTCCTGGAACACGGACCCGTCAGCGCGGCCGAGCTTGGCGACATGCTGGGCTTCACTCCGGCGGCAGTCCGCCGGCACCTCGACCATTTATCCCGTGCCGGCATCATCGAAGTCAAGAGGGTGGCCAGGGCCGGGGCGGGTGCCGGACGCCCCGCACGCCGTTACGTCCTCAGCTCCGAAGGCCAGTCGAGCCTGGGCAACGATTACCTGGACATTGCCGCGCTGGCGCTCCAGCAGCTCCAGAAAGCAGCAGGACCGGACGCCGTCCGTGCCTTTGCGGTCGAGCGCTTCGCTGAGATGGAACGGCGCTACGCCCCCGAAATCGACAAGGCGGGGCCGGACATCGCTGACCGGGCCAGGGCTCTCGCCGAAGCACTCAGCAGGGACAACTTCGTTGCGTCCGCAGCCTCCATCGAGGCCAAGGCTCCACTGCCGGCCGCGCTCTCCAGCGTCCAGCTGTGCCAAGGCCACTGCCCCATCCAGCAACTCGCGGCCCGCTTCCCGGTGTTCTGCGACGTGGAAACCGAAGTGTTCTCACGGCTGGTGGGCGTCGACGTGCGCCGCCTGTCCACACTGGCCCGCGGCGGGCACGTCTGCACCACCCACATTCCCACAGGCAGGCTGTCTGCGCCCGGGCCCACAAGGCCTTCTGCAGCCCCCGCCAGCCTGAACGAAGTAACAAACCATCAGCAAGAAAGGCCGTGATGACGGACCAACTATCAGAGAAAGCAGTAGCCGAAAACACTGTGATCTCGGAGATTCTGGAAAAGAATCCCGAGCTCCACGGCATCGGCAACTACGAGTACGGCTGGGCTGACAAGAACGATGTCGGCGCCAACGCACGCCGTGGACTCGACGAAGAGGTAGTCCGCGACATCTCGGCTAAGAAGAGCGAGCCCGAGTGGATGCTGGACCTTCGCCTCAAGGGGCTGAAGTACTTCGACCGCAAGCCCATGCCCACCTGGGGTGCAGACCTCTCGGGCATCGACTTCGACAACATCAAGTACTTTGTGCGCTCCACGGAGAAGCAGGCCACCAGCTGGGAGGAACTGCCCGAGGACATCAAAAACACGTACGACAAGCTCGGCATCCCCGAGGCTGAAAAGCAGCGCCTGGTCTCCGGCGTCGCCGCCCAGTATGAGTCCGAGGTTGTCTACCACCAGCTGCGTGAGGACCTCGAGAAGCAGGGCGTCATCTTCCTGGACACCGACACGGCGCTGAAGGAACACCCGGAAATCTTCCAGGAGTACTTCGGCACCATCATCCCGGTTGGTGACAACAAGTTCGCCTCGCTCAACACGGCTGTCTGGTCCGGCGGTTCCTTCGTTTACGTCCCCAAGGGCGTTCACGTGGACATCCCGCTGCAGGCCTACTTCCGCATCAACACCGAGAACATGGGCCAGTTCGAACGGACCCTGATCATCGCCGACGAGGACTCCTACGTCCACTACATCGAAGGCTGCACGGCGCCGATCTACACGTCGGACTCCCTGCACTCTGCAGTGGTGGAAATCGTGGTCAAGAAGGGCGCCCGCGTCCGGTACACCACCATCCAGAACTGGTCCAACAACGTGTACAACCTGGTGACCAAGCGTGCCATCTGCGAAGAAGGCGCCACCATGGAATGGGTGGATGGCAACATCGGCTCGAAGGTGACCATGAAGTACCCGGCCGTGTACCTGGTGGGTGAGCACGCCAAGGGTGAAACCCTGTCCATCGCGTTCGCCGGTGAAGGCCAGCACCAGGACACCGGCTCGAAGATGGTCCACATCGCGCCCAACACCAAGAGCTCCATCATCTCCAAGTCGGTGGCCCGCGGCGGCGGCCGTGCAGCCTACCGCGGCCTGGTCCAGGTCCGCGAAGGCGCCAAGCACTCCGCCAACACCGTGCGCTGTGACGCCCTGCTGGTGGACACCATCTCGCGGTCTGACACCTACCCCTACATCGACATCCGCGAGGACGATGTACAGCTGGGACACGAGGCAACTGTTTCGCGCGTCAGCGAGGAGCAGCTGTTCTACCTCATGTCCCGCGGCATGCCCGAGGACGAGGCCATGGCCATGATCGTGCGCGGCTTCATCGAGCCGATCGCCCGTGAGCTCCCCATGGAATACGCCCTCGAGCTGAACCGCCTCATCGAACTCCAGATGGAAGGATCCGTCGGTTAATGACTGCCGAAGCTACTACTGAAAAGGCCCGCATCGGCGCGCCGTCAATCGCCGGTTTCACTGAGGAAGGCGAACACCTGGTCGCCTCCAAGGTGGACCGCCACCACAGCCACGGCACACAGGTCATGGCCTCCCGCGCGGAGCGCCTCACCAGCCATGATGTCGCTGACTTCGCCCTGCCCAACGGCCGCGAAGAGGAATGGCGCTTCACCCCGGTCCGCGAGCTGGCCAACCTGCTCTCGGACTCGCCTTCGGACGCCGGCGCGCTCGGCGTCACGGTCGAAGGCCCGGACTCCTTTGTCCAGGGTGTCCTCCGCGCCGGTGAGGCCCCCCGCGGTGCCACACTGGTCCCCGCAGACCGTGCCGCCGTCGTCGCTTCCGCAAATGTGGAGGAGGCCCAGCTCATCCGCATTCCCGCGGACGCCGAACTGGACCAGCCCATCCGGGTGCTCATGACCGGCAACGGCGCAGGCCGCCGCACCAACACGCACCATGTCATCGAGGCCGGCGCGAACAGCCGCGCCGTGGTGATCCTGGAACACGACGGTTCCGCCGACCACAACGGCAACGTGGAGGTCTTCGTCCGCGAAGGCGCCCAGCTGACCGTGGTCTCCGTCCAGCTCTGGGAAGACGACGCACGCCACCTGGCCCAGCACGACGCCGAGGTTTCCAAGGACGCCGTGTACAAGCACATCGCGGTGACCCTTGGCGGCAAGATCGTCCGGCTGAACTCCAACGTCCGCTTCGCCGGTGAAGGCGCCGATGCCGAACTCCTCGGCCTCTACTTCGCCGACGCAGGCCAGCACCTGGAGCACCGTTCGTTCGTTGACCACAACCTGGCCAACTGCAAGTCGAACGTCCTCTACAAGGGCGCACTGCAGGGCAAGGGTGCGCACACCGTCTGGGTGGGCGACGTCCTCATCCAGAAGCAGGCCGAAGGCACCGACTCCTACGAGAAGAACCAGAACCTGGTCCTGACCGACGGCTGCCGCGCGGACTCCGTGCCTAACCTCGAAATCGAGACCGGCCTGATCGAGGGTGCCGGCCACGCCAGCTCCACCGGCCGTTTCGACGACGAGCACCTGTTCTACCTGATGGCACGCGGCATCCCTGAGGATGTTGCCCGCCGCCTGGTGGTCCGCGGCTTCCTCAACGAGATCATCCAGCAGATCAAGGTCCCGGCACTCGAAGAGCGCCTGACCGAGGCTGTGGAACGCGAACTCTCGGCAACGGAAAACTAGACGACAGGCAGGCAGGAACACATGAGTGGTAAGCCCAAGGGCGAGCTGGTGTGCAGCGCCAATGACATCAAGGTCAAGCAGGCGCTGCGCATCCTGATCGACGACTACCCCGTCGCCGTGGTCAGGGATTCGATGGGTGACATCCACGCCATCGGCGACACCTGCTCGCACGCTGACATTTCGCTGTCCGAAGGCGACGTGGAAGGCTGCGCGATCGAATGCTGGGGGCACGGCTCCCAGTTCGACCTGCGCAGCGGCCAGCCACTCCAGCTTCCCGCCTACGACCCCGTTCCGGTGTTCGCCATCGAGCTCGACGGCGACGACGTCTACGTGGATGTCACCAACGTTTTGAACGGCGCGGCAGTAAACAACTACTGAGCGCCCCGCAGCACAGACTTACGAACGAACAGAAAGAAGAGCATGTCAACTCTTGAGATCAAGGACCTGCACGTCAGCATTGAGACGGAACAGGGCACCAAGGAGATCCTGAAGGGCGTCAGCCTCACCATCCGCACGGGTGAAACCCACGCCATCATGGGCCCCAACGGATCCGGCAAGTCCACCCTGGCCTCCACCATCGCAGGCCACCCCCGCTACACGGTCACCAGCGGTTCCATCACCCTGGACGGCGAAGACGTCCTGGAGATGAGCGTTGACGCGCGTGCCCGCGCCGGAGTCTTCCTGGCCATGCAGTACCCGGTGGAGGTTCCCGGCGTCACCATGACCAACTTCCTGCGCACCGCGAAGACCGCGATCGACGGCGAAGCACCCAAGCTGCGCACCTGGACCAAGGACGTCAAGGACGCCATGGGGAAGCTGCGCATCGACGCCGACTTCGCCGAGCGCAACGTCAACGAGGGCTTCTCCGGCGGTGAAAAGAAGCGCGTGGAGATCCTGCAGCTTGAGCTCTTCAAGCCGAAGTTCGCCGTGCTGGACGAGACGGACTCCGGCCTGGACGTCGACGCTCTCAAGATCGTTTCCGAAGGCGTCAACCGCGCACACGCCGAGGGCAACATGGGCACGCTGCTCATCACGCACTACACCCGCATCCTGCGCTACATCAAGCCTGACTACGTCCACGTCTTCGTTGACGGCCAGGTTGTCGAGGAAGGCGGCCCGGAACTGGCTGACCGCCTCGAAGAAGAAGGCTACGACCGCTACGCCAAGGGTGCAGGCGCTGCCATCATTGCCGCTGAAGCCGCAGCACAGGCCTAGTTAGGACTTGCGATGACCGAAATCAAGCCGGGCCGCACGGCCCTGGAAGACGTCGAGGAAGCGCTCAAGGACGTCATTGATCCCGAGCTTGGCGTCAACGTGGTGGACCTTGGGCTGCTGTACGGCCTGAAGTACTCCGATGACGACGGTGCGCTCCTGATCGACATGACGCTCACTACGGCGGCCTGCCCCCTCACCGATGTCCTCGAGGAACAGGTGGGCAAAGCCCTGGAAAGCGTTGTGGATGACTGGCGCCTGAACTGGGTGTGGATGCCGCCATGGGGTCCCGAGCGGATCACCGACGACGGCAAGGACCAGATGCGGGCCCTCGGCTTCAACATCTGAAATACCTGAAGTACGACGACGGCCGGTCACCTTCTCCACGAAGGTGACCGGCCGTTGTGCTTGGGCTAAAGGGTGGGGGCGCTGAACGTGTCGCACTGCTTGATGTCGCCGGACTCGTAGCCGCGTGCAAACCAGCGTTGGCGTTCCTCGCTGGAACCATGCGTCCAGCCTTCAGGGGAAACGCGTCCGGTGGCGGCCTTCTGGATGCGGTCGTCGCCCACGGAGGCGGCGGCGGAGAGGGCATCGTTGACGTCCTGCTGCTTCAACGGCTCCAGGTACGGCTGGCCGGTATCGGGGTTCGGCGTCGTAGACGCGTATTTGGCCCACAGCCCGGCATAGCAGTCGGCCTGCAGCTCTGTTCGGACGGAACCGGATTCCGGGCCCTGCGGATCCTGCTGGGCCCGGCCCAGGTCACCGAGGACATTCTGGATGTGGTGGCCGAACTCATGGGCCACCACGTACTCCTGCGCGAGCGGACCGCCGGAGGAACCGAACCGGTCCACCAGTTCCTGGAAGAACCCGGGATCGAAGTAGGCGGTGGTGTCCGTGGGGCAGTAGAACGGGCCCACCTCGGAGGTCGCTGCACCGCACCCGGTGTTGGTGCCGCCCGTGAAGATCACGGCTTCCGGCCGCGGGTACTGCACGTTGTACTGCTGCAGGTAGCCGGGCCAGAACGCGTTCAGGCTGTTGACCGTGCCGGTGATCCGGCAGTCCAGCCGGGCGTCGGCATCGGCGCCGGTACTGCAGGCAGGAGCACTGCCCTGGGTCTGGGGCTGCTCCCCAGTTCCACCACCGGTGAGGCCCCCCAGCAGGTTGGGGTCGATGCCGAGCAGCAGCGCTACGAGCAGCACAAGTCCGCCGCCGATGCCGCCGCCGACTTTTACGCCGCGGCCCATGCCCCGCCGGTCCTGGACCTGGGACGGATCGAGCTGCACATTGTCGTTGAAACTCATATCGTCACAATACCCGCGGATCGGCCGCCCAATCAGGGCCGCCGGTAAAGTTGATCCGATGCCTTTCCTTGACCGAATCCAGCGCTGGGCCACCGAACGGCCGCACGGCACAGCTGTGGCCGTTGCCGGCCGCCGGCTGTCCTGGGCCGAGTTGCGGGGCGGTGCGGCTGCAATGGTTCCGAAGACGGAATCGGTGACCACGCTGTGTGAAGCCAATTCGACTGATTTCGCGCTGAAGCTTGCCGCGGCCGTCGCCGGCGGCCGCCAGTGCGCCGTCCTGGATCCTGCCTGGCCCGCGCACCTGCAGGAGGATATCGTCCGGCGGGTCCAGTCGTCAGCGGACCCGGCGGCGGTCGCTCCGGACGATCCCCTGGCGGACGGTGCGCCCGGCTCAACGTTCCTGATCGGCCTCACGTCAGGCACCACATCCGTGCCAAAGGCGTTCACCCGGTCGCGGCGTTCGTGGCAGGAGTCCTTTGAGGCCTCCATCGAGTTCTTCGGCCTGCGCCGGGACGATGTGACACTCGCCCCCGGACCGCTGGCCGCCAGCCTGAATCTCTACGCCCTGGCCGAGTGCCTCTACGCCGGATCCGAATTCCAGACCCTGGAACACTTCGACGTCGGCGACGTCCACGCAGCCGTCACCCATGACCGCGTGACCCGCCTGGTGCTGGTGCCCACCATGCTGCGGATGCTGAGCGAACGCGGGCTGACCGGGTGTGTGGACGCATCAGGCATCCGGACCATCGTCTGCGCCGGTTCAAAGCTTGATGCCAGGACCCTGGAAGCGGCCCGCCGCTGGGCTCCCAATGCCACCATTTACGAGTATTACGGCGCCTCGGAACTGAGCTTCGTCTCAGGTGCCGGCCTGTCCGCCCACCAGCCACCCGCCGTCGGGAGCACCTGCATAGGACAGCCGTTTCCCGGCGCTGAGGTGCGCATCCTTGATGACGCCGGGCAGCCGGTACCGGACGGCGGGTACGGGAACATCTGTGTGCGCAGCGGCATGGTCAGCAACGGCTACCTGTGGGGCGACGACGGCGAGGCCCTGCGGTCCTTCGGCGACTGGCACACCGTGGGAGACCAGGGTTACCTCGGCCCGGACGGGCTGCATATCCTGGGCCGCCGGGCTGACATGATCCTCACCTCGGGCCGGAACGTCTACCCGCACGAGGTGGAGCTGGCGCTCTGCGCATTGCCCGGTGTTTCCGCCGCCATCGCCGCCGGAATGCCGGACGACCTGCGCGGGCAAAAGGTGGTGGCCGGCGTCGTCCCGTCCCACGGCGGGATCACCGCGACCCAGCTGCGGTCAGGCCTGGAGGACATCCTGGCCCGGGACAAGCGTCCGCTGCAGTACTTCGTCCTCGCCGAGCTTCCCGTCACGGACCGCGGCAAGGTCAGCCGCAACCTGCTGCTGGACTGGATCGCCCATAGGGATCCACGGGTGAAGAGCCTTGGCAGCTGACCTTCTTCCGGCGGACCGCCAGCCCGTGATCATCGCGGCCCGCCGGACCCCTGTGTGCCGGACCAATGGCGCCCTGCGGACCGTCCGCGCCCATGAACTCCTTGCACCGGTGCTCAGCGGCCTGCTCCACGAAACTGCCGCGGCACCCGGCGCGGTGACCGACGTCGTCATTGGCAACGCGGTGGGCGGCGGCGGAAATGTTGCCCGGCTGGCCCTCCTGGACGCAGGGTTGCCCGTGAGTGTTCCTGGCATCACCGTGGACCGCCAGTGCGGGTCCGGCCTGGACGCGATCGCCCTCGCCGCGCAGCTGGTGGCCGCCGGCGGGAACCCGCTCTATCTCGCGGGGGGAGTGGAGAGCACCAGCACGGCTCCCTTGCGCGCGCACAGGAAGTCCGACGGCGGCCCGGAGTTCTACGACCGCGCCCAGTTCGTGCCGTCACGTTTTGGCGACCCGGACATGGGTGTGGCCGCAGAGACGGTGGCCCGAAGGTATGGCATTGCCCGGGACCGGCAGGACGCCTTTGCCCTCGGCAGCCACCGGAAGGCCCTGGAGGCCATGGCGGAGGGCCGCTATGAGCGGGAGATTGTTCCGCTGGCTACGGCCGGAGGGACGGTAGCGGCTGATGACGGCCCCAGGCGCGGGCTTACCCCTGCAGTCATGGGGCGGTTCCCCGCCGCGTTCGTGGCCGGGGGAACTGTCACCGCTGGAAACTCCTGCTTCGACGCGGACGCGGCGTCCGCCGTCGTGATGACCTCCCTGCAGCGGGCCCGCGAACTCGGCGCCGAAGACGGGCTCCTGGTGCTGGGCACATGTACCGCCGGGGTGGAACCGGACGTGCTGGGCGTGGGTGCCGCCGAGGCGGCACGGAGACTGCTGTCCGCCCATGGCGTGGAGGCTGCCGGGCTGGACCTGGTGGAATTCAACGAGGCGTTCGCCTCCCAGGTTCTGGCCTGCTTTGATGAATTGGGCATAGATCCTGCCCGCGCCAATCTTGACGGCGGAGCGCTTGCCCTGGGGCACGCCTACGGTGCCTCCGGCGCCGTGCTGGTGACCAGGCTGCTTGCCCAGGCGCGGAGGGAAGGAACGCCCGGTAGCCTGGGGCTGGCCATGATCAGCAGCGCCGGCGGCATGGGAACGGCGGCCCTGCTGCGCTACGGACACCTGGACTGACCCGCAGTCCGTCCGCCGCTTAGTCCCCGGGGCCGTCGTCTCCAGCGTCTCCGAGCCCCCTGGCGGCGAGCGCCTCACCGGTCTGCCGGGCGTAGGCCACCGAGGTGATGAAAACCGGCAAAACCAGTGCCCGCGGGTTCCGCTCCAGCCCCCGTGCCCTTGCGGAATCCCTGACGTCGGCGAAGGTGCCGGCGATGTAGGGGATGCTGCGCAGCATGACTCCGATGGTGAGTGCGAACCGCTCCGGATCGGCTCCGAAACGCTGGAATGGTGTTGCGGCCGCAACCACGCCGTCCAGGATCCTCTGGACGGGGGTGGTGGCCGTCAGCAGGGACGCGGCCACCACGCAGACCAGGATGTTCAGGACGATCCTGCCCGCTGTGGGCGCACCCAGCTGCCACCACTGGAAGAGCCCGATCACCAGGAGCACCGGAAACAGCGGGCGGACCACACGCCCCAGCCGCTTCGGCCCGGCTCCGGTCAAAAGGAACAGCCCGCACAGCGCAGCCAGCACCGCCAGGGATACGCCCCAGTCGACAACCAGGAACGATGCCAGGCCGCAGGCGAACACCAGCAGGAATTTGAGGGCCAGGGGCGACCGGTGGATGAAGGAGTTGCCCGGCACATAGTTGGCCAGCAGGAACCCGTGGCCCCTCATGGCGTGCCCGGACCGGTGGCCGGGCCGGTGGGGTGCCGCATGCCGTCCAGGCACAGGGCACGGTAGAAGGCGACGGCGTCTGCCGGAGCGCCGTCGAACGCCACCGTTCCGTTCTCGATCACCAGGACCCGGTCCATGTCCAGGGCCAGCTCGAGGTCATGGGTGGACATGATGACCTGCTGCTCCAGTCCTCCAAGGGTATGGCGCAGCAGTTCCCGGTTCCTGAGATCCAGGAGCGTGGACGGTTCGTCCAGGACCAGCACCGAGGGGTTGACGGCCAGGACCGCCGCGAGTGCCATCAACTGGCGTTCCCCGCCGGAGAGTTCGTAAATGCTTTGGTCGGCCAGGGGCAGCAGGCCGAGGTGGTCGAGTGCGGCTTCGGCCATGGCTTGCCGTTCGCGGCCGTTCCGGACAGAGCGGCGCAGCGACAGCTCAACGTCCTCCCGGCCGGTGGGCATGACCAGCTGGGAAAGCGGATCGGTGAAGACGAAGCCGACGCTCCGGCGGACTTTCCGGACCGCGCGGACTGTATCGTCGCCGTCGACCGCTACTTTGCCCGCCGTTGGCTGAATGAGTCCGTTTACCAGGCGCAGCAGCGTGGACTTGCCGGAACCGTTGGCGCCGATGATGCCCACGCGACGTTCCGCCAGGCGGAGGTTCACCCCGTCGAGGAGGACCTTGGGCGTGGGGGAGTGGTCCGTTTCTACGGTGACCGTTACCTGGTCAAAGGCGACAACTGGCACTGACGTTCTTCCTAGGCCTTGGCGCGCTGGACAGGTGACTGGCTGCGGCGCGAGCGGCGGACCAGAATGTCCGGGAAGGCGCGGTGCAGGGCAACGGCGATCCCGGCGGCGAGGACGTTCTTGACGATGTCCCCTGGGTAGAAGACGACGTCGCTGAGGAAGGCCTGGCCAAGGGTGGTTTTGGCGTTGATCGCGATGCCGGCGACGCCCAGGGTGTGGACGGTGACAATGCTGGTCACCGTGGCCGCGAGGAAGAACCACAGCGCGCGGGCCTTGGTGGTGCGGCGGATCACCACCGTTGCCAGCCAGCCGACAAGTGCGGCAGCTATGGGAAAAGCGATGATGTAGCCCGCGGACGGGCCGGCAAGGATGCCCAAGCCGCTGCGGCCCTGGCTGAAGATGGGCAGCCCGGCAAGGCCCAGGAGGGTGTAGAGGCCGACGGCGGCGAAGCCCCTTCCGGGTCCGAGCACCAGGCCGGTCAGCATGACGGCGAGGGTCTGGAAGGTGATGGGGACGCCGAAGCCGTTCACCGCCAGGCCCGGCACGAGCGCGGCGCCGGCCACCAGTGCGGCGAAGACGCCGATGAGTCCAAGGTCGGTGGCGTTCCAGCGGCGGCGCCCGGGTGAAAGGTCTGAGGTGACGGCAGTGTCGGTGTTGCTCATGGCGGTCCTGTCGGGGTTGTACAAGCGGAATCTAATGTACAGCCGACGTTACTGGGACGGAACAGGGCCCATTTTGTAGGGGACCTACTAAGCGGCGGGCCCGGAGATTGGGGGCAGGGCACAACGGCGGGCGTAACCGGCTGGTTGGCTCGCCGTTGCGGGAGGGACGGCATCTGGCATGCCGTCTCTCCCGCCGTTCCCTCGCTAGTTCAGCGCCGGAGTATCAGTGGGAATGACACCGGCTCCGTACAGATCCGTGGCAAGGTCGCGCAGTGCCCGGAGTGCCACCCTTTGGGTGAAGGGGCCGTACGACACCCTCGCCACGCCAAGTTCCTGGAGTTGGGCTGCCGGGAGCGCACCGGGGGCGCCAATAATGGACAGCTTTCCGCGGCCGAGGCCGTCGACGAGGGGTTCGATGACGTCCCGGGTCAGGGCGCCAGGGACAAAGACCAATGCCGCACCGGCGTCGAGGAAGGCACGGCCCCGGGCAATGGCATCCTCAATGCTGTCCTTGACCGGCCGGTCCCCGCCGCGGACCAGCGCATCCGTGCGGGCATTGAGCTGGAAGGGGACCCCTTCCGCCTCGGCGGCACGGACGATCGCCGCTACGCGGGAGACTGCTTCATCGAACGGCCGTAGCCTGTCCTCGACGTTGGCACCGGCAATACCGAGTCCGATGGCCCGCCGGATGGTCTCGGCAGGGTCCTGGTAGCCGTCGTCGAGGTCTGCGGTGACGGGCAGGTCGACGGCGTCGACGATGCGCTTTGCGCCTTCGAGGGCAACGTCCAACGGCATGGCGCCATCCGCGTAGCCAAGTGCGGCTGCGATCGAGTGGCCCGCCGTCGCGATCGCTTTAGTCTCAGGGAGGCCCGCGACGGTTGCCGCGCTGATAGCGTCCCACACGTTGACTACCTGGAGGATCTCGGGTGCTTCGTGGAGGTTTTTCAGCTGCTGTGCACGCTCTGCTGTGGTCGTTTCAGTCATTCGTGTTTCTTCCTCATCCATGGGTAGGCACCATAACGTCATTGCAGTTCCTACCTACACACATGCAGTGCCCTCGAGGCAAGGCAAGTTCGCGCAGGGCGGGAGTACCGCTTACCACCGCCTGCTGCCTTTACGGGGCAGGATGGGAGGCATGATTGTTGAACTTCGCCCGTGGACGACTGGGGACGCCGCTGCACTGTGCACCGCCAATGGGGGAGATCAGGATTTGCAGGCCCAATTTGGCGGAGTCGATCTGGGAAGCCTGGGTAGCTCGCAGAAATACATAAATGAGTATTTGGTGATGAGTGAAACTCGGAGGAACTGGGCAATATGCGTCGACTACGTGGCGATCGGCAACGTCGGGCTTTCGGGAGTTGAACGGCGTCACGGGACTGCCTGGGCTTCATACTGGCTGACATCGCCCTATCGGGGGCGCGGTCTGGCCGCCCGGGCCCTTGCCACGGTTGCTTCGGTCGCGTTCCAGGAGGGGTTGTTCCGGCTTGAGCTGGGGCATCGCGTTAACAATCCCGCATCCTGCAATGTCGCTACCCGCGCGGGCTTTGTTCCTGAAGGCATAGAACGCAAGAAACTCAGGTACGGCAGCCAACGGTTCGACGTGGAGACCCATGCGCGGCTGCTGACGGATCCAGCTCCGGACGTTGCGCCACTTCCAATACAGGCCTACAAGGCAACTACCGTCGTCGAGTAACAGGACGTACGCTGGCAAGGCCGTTCCTGGCAGTTGCATGTTTGGGGGAAGTTTTGGAAATTGTCGTATTCGTGGTGCTGCCGCTTGTCTTCTTTTACATTCTTTACGGCGTTATCAGGGCAGCGGTGCGGGACGGAATCCTCGCTGCTGACCGGGTCCGGAGCGCGGGCAGCATCGAAGAAGCTGGTGCGCTGGAGGTAGCCGAACAGCGTGAGCCCTAGGCTTAACCGCCCGCAGCGGCTGCAGCGGTTCGGAAGAATAGCCTCATGGAATTTAACCGGCTCTTGCAGATCCGGCGCATCTTCGCCCAGCCGGAGGCGCTGGAATTGCCCCGTGGCCGCGAGATCGTCGAGCGCTGGCCGGACGCCGACGTCGTACCTGTCGAGAACCACTGGAACATCCCGGAGCTGCACGGCGACGAGACCAACGTGCCGCGGTGGTCCAGGATCAAGACCGAGGCGCTGGTCCTCGGAGTGAAAAAGTCCTTGACAGTGAAGCCCAACGGGCGATCGGCAGACTTCATCGCCCCCTCCACGGCGAACGGGTGCGCCATGGCCTGCGCCTATTGCTACGTCCCCCGCCATAAGGGTTACAGCAACCCGGTTACCGTTTTTGCCAACATCAACCAGATCGCTGCGACGCTTGAACGGCACGTCATGAAGCAGGGCATCAAGCTCGAACCCAACCAATGCGATCCCGAACTCTGGGTCTATGACATCGGTGAAAACAGTGACTGCTCCGTGGATGCGCTGATCAGTGACAACGTAGAGGACCTGGTTGGGCTATTCCGGGAACTGCCCACCGCCAAGCTGTCATTCGCTACGAAGTACGTCAACAGGGACATGCTCACGTGGGACCACGGCGGGCACAGCCGGATTCGCTTTTCGCTGATGCCCGCGCACCTGGCGAAGTCCATAGATGTCCGGACGTCCCCGGTAGCCGAACGCATTGCCGCGATCAACGATTTCGTCGACACCGGGTACGAGGTGCACGTAAATTTCTCCCCGGTGGTGGTCACCGAGACCTGGCTTGAGGACTGGCGTGAACTGCTTCAACAGCTCGACGCCAACCTGACGCCCGCAGCCAAAGCGCAGCTTGCAGCGGAAGTGATCTTCCTGACCCATAATGAGGGACTCCACAAGGTCAACCTCGGATGGCACCCGCAGGCTGAGAAGGTCCTCTGGCGTCAGGACCTGCAGGAGTCCAAGACCTCCTCTAACGGCTTCAGCAACGTCCGTTACCGCAGCGGAAGCAAGGGCCGCTATGTACGGCAGCTGACGGCACTGATCGAGGAGATCGCCCCCTACTGCCGGGTCCGCTACGCCTTCTGATATTCCGGTCCGCGCCGGAAGGTCCGGTTTCCTTGGCATGGACGGTAGACTTGTCAAGGCCGTTCTCCGGCCACTCTGCCTCCAGCCCCCGCCATATCCTGTTGGGGCTGCGGCGTTCCCCGTTGTGAAAGGCCTTACCTTCTGTGATTACTGTCCAGGATCTTGAACTCCGCGCCGGTGCCCGGCTCCTGATGGATCAGGTGAGCTTCCGCATCGATAAGGGCGACAAGATCGGCCTCGTGGGACGCAACGGAGCGGGCAAGACCACCCTCACCCGCGTCCTTGCAGGCGAGGGGCTTCCCGCAGCCGGCAAGGTGACCCGCAGCGGCGAGATCGGCTACCTGCCGCAGGACCCGCGCACCCCGGACATGGAGCAGCTGGCGCGGGACCGGATCCTCTCCGCCCGTGGTTTGGACGTCGTCGTCGGTAAGCTCCGCAAGGCCCATGACGAAATGGCAAGCGAAGACGCTGCCGTGCAGCAGAAGGCCATGAACCGGTACGACCGGCTGGAATCCGAGTTCCTGGCAGCGGGCGGCTACGCCGCGGAGGCCGAAGCCGCATCCATCTGCTCGAACCTGGCACTGCCTGACCGGCTGCTGAATCAGCCGCTCAAAACACTTTCCGGTGGCCAGCGCCGCCGCGTGGAACTGGCCCGGATCCTGTACTCGGATGCCGAGACCATGCTCCTGGACGAGCCCACCAACCACCTCGACGCCGATTCCATTGCCTGGCTTCGCGACTTCCTGAAGAACCACCAGGGCGGGCTCATTGTCATCAGCCACGACACCGAACTCCTCGAAGCCACGGTCAACAAGGTGTTCCTGCTGGACGCCAACCGGGCCCAGATCGATTTCTACAACATGGACTGGAAGCGGTACCTCACCCAGCGCGAAACGGATGAGCGCGCCCGCAAGCGGGAACGTGCCAATGCCGAGAAGAAAGCCCAGGTCCTCTTCGACCAGGCCAACAAGATGCGGGCGAAGGCCACCAAAGCCGTGGCCGCGCAGAACATGGCCAAGCGTGCTGAGCGGCTCCTCAGTGGCCTCGAAGCCGTCCGCGAGAACGACCGTGTGGCCGCCCTCCGGTTCCCGGATCCGTCGCCGTGCGGCAAGACCCCGCTCACCGCAGACGGGCTCAGCAAGTCTTATGGCTCCCTGGAGATCTTCACGGACGTGGACCTCGCCATCGATCGCGGCTCCAAAGTGGTCATCCTCGGCCTCAACGGTGCCGGCAAAACCACGCTGCTGCGCATGCTTGCCGGCGTAGACCAGCCGGACACCGGCGAAATCGTGCCGGGGCACGGGCTTAAAGTGGGCTACTACGCCCAGGAACACGAGACCCTCGACGTCAACCGCACCGTTCTCGAGAACATGCGGTCATCTGCACCTGACATGAAGGACGCCGAGGTCCGCGGCATCCTGGGTTCATTCCTGTTTTCCGGTGACGACGTCGACAAGCCCGCCGGCGTCCTGTCCGGCGGTGAGAAGACCCGCCTGGCACTGGCCACCATCGTGGCGTCCAGCGCCAACGTCCTGCTTCTCGACGAACCCACCAACAACCTGGACCCCGCCAGCCGCGCGGAAATCCTCGGCGCGCTCCGGAACTACACCGGCGCCGTCGTCCTTGTCAGCCATGATGAAGGCGCCGTTGAGGCGCTGAACCCCGAACGCGTTGTGCTGCTGCCCGACGGCGTCGAGGACCACTGGAACGAGGACTACCTGGACCTGATCACGCTGGCTTAGCCAGCGCGAAGGGGCCCGACGCCGGACGGGGACCTGCCGGCATTGTTCACGGCCATTGGAAGACCTGAGTGGATGGACCGCCAATGCTCCCCATGTAGGGAAAGCGGGGTTAACACGGACCCCAAACGGCTCCCGCTGGACGCCGCATTAGCCCAAGGTATCGAACGAGTGCGCCTGAGGCCGATGTGTTGAATATCCGTTCACGAGCGGCCATAAAGCGGATTGGTGCCTAGCCGGAGGCGGTGGGTGTGCTCAGGCACGTTCAACGACGAGCGGACGGTCGCTGGCGTGATACGGCCCTATACCCGACCCCGCGTGAGGAATGGCCCGAGGTGCGCCGTCGGCTTGAACAGCGCCTGGCGGTGCCGCCAAGGGGCTGGCTTCAGTGTGCTCAAGCGTAGGTCATGAGTAATTTTGGTTCCGGTTGGCGTCATCGGGCGGCGGCCGTCTCCGCGCATGTCTGATCCGGCGCCGAACGTTCCGTCTTGGTGATTCGCCCACG
The DNA here is from genome assembly GCF_001423525.1 of Arthrobacter sp. Leaf137. GTDB lineage: Bacteria > Actinomycetota > Actinomycetes > Actinomycetales > Micrococcaceae > Arthrobacter. The sequence goes on from NZ_LMOI01000012.1 coordinate 193,014, forward strand.
CCCGTCCTGTGTCGGTCTCTAAGGAACAGGGTTTCGCCGCCTTTGCAAGAGCCTGGTTGGCCGGAGATGTCGAGTACGTCACCGCTCTCGGTACACGTTGGTGTGTAGCGTATAGGGCACCCTCACCGGGCAATTTTGCGGGCAGGGTATACGGGACACCCTGAACGTCGGGCTCACGAAACCGCAGGTCAGCGTCGGGTTGTCCCGATAGGGGACCGGCATACGGACGGACAAGGCAGTTCGGTTTTTCACAGCTTCCGCCCGCGATCAGCGGCTGAGTGAGACTTAGACGGTTGCGCGCGCTGCCAACGGCCCAGTGACCAAAGTTTAATTACAGTTGAGCAATGACATTGGCCCTTATTGGAGATGGCACGGTCCATCTTGGGCCCGGTACCTTCATGTGGATCGCGCTGACGCATTTCCTCATAGACCCCGGGCAGGACAACCAGTCCATTCTCGAGAGCCTGATAAAGAGCCCCGGGTACCAGCATGACTACGCCTCCCCCTATTCCCCGACGGCGGAGACAAAGCCCAAGCTGCGGGAATTCATGAGCCGTGGAAGGTTGATGCCATTCACCCGAGTCTGTTCGAGCCATCGACGGCCGAAGCGGCGAAAGCCGAGATCGATGCCTGGGCCAACGACCAGGATTGGACGGACCCAGAATTCTCGCAACCCGCCGACGCCATTCAACGGTTGGGAACCATCTATTCAATCCTGGGCTCAGGTCCTGTCCTGAGGCTACGCAATCCCCCGCGGGAAGACGAACACGACTACGGCTTCGTCACGGGAAGCCTTGGCTTCCACGAGTTCATCGTGATTGATCGGACGCTCCGCATCCTTCACGTCATCGTCGCTTCAGATGATTGAAATTACTCGGCCTAAACGTGCTGCGCCCGGAGCCCGCAACACGGGACAAGCACTCTCAATGACAACGCAGGGCCCCGTAAAGGATCCTCCACCGGGCTTCGGGACTTGTCCCGGGGACCCCGTGCAGGCTAACCGGGCCGGTCAACGGACGAAGAACGAGGACGGCCAGGTGTCCTGGTTGTTGAGCGACCTCGAATGATCTTGAGGATCAGGAGAACGGTCACGATGGCGGCGAAAACGATCCCCATGATCATGCGGGTCGTTGACAGCGGGGGCCAGAAGATTGTTCCACAGATCAGATACAGCAACCCTAATTGCCACCACGATGGATCTTGATACCGCATCTCAACTCCTTAGGGCAAGAAAGTCATCCGAGTGCAAATCGCGAAACGCAAGATAACGTCCTAAGTCAAAGGGCTTCCACAGAGGGATCCTCCACCGGGCGGCATGCCGATAGACATTTTCGGTCCGCATAGGATGCACTCATGGCTCTAAATGTCCTTTTCTCAAGACAGCGCTCCACCGTGGCGTCAACGTAGTGATCGGACGATGATGATGAACAATTACAACGTGCGCCTCGCCAGGAAAGTGCTGGAAGCCATTCAAAATCTAGAAAACGGAACTCGCACTCTTGCTGAAACCCAGTCCGTCCTAGAGAGCGCTGCCCCCTTGTGCGAGAACGACGGTTCAGGCTTGGAGAAGGCCATACGTCTCGCTGCAGCTGACCTTGAATCAATCCAATTCACCACCATGCGCGACGAGCAAACGCCGGCAGCGATCTTCAGCCTGGCCAATCTTCGCGCTGCATTGCAGGCGGCAGATACCGAGTCGCCTTAAGCCGCCATACCTCGCCGAAACGCGAGGAATTCCCACGCAACCTGCGATACATACCGTTAGCCAGCAAACGTCCGCAAGCCCATCCCCAAATGGACGATTCTGGGTCTTGCCCGTCTCCGCGCGGCGGTAAGCATGGTCTGATGGACGGATGAAGAACTGGGCTTGGGGCTTTATCGGGGTAGCTACGTTATGCATGGCTTTAGGGCTGATCGCAGTGGGTTTCCTTCAGCCTGGAATCACATGCGCTGAAGACGATACTTCCGCCGGCTGCCCGTCGACGCCTGTTCATGCAGTAATGCTGGTATCAGGAACTGTTCTTCTTCCAACGGGTATCTTGTTCCTGATTCGGTCAGGGAAACAAGAACGCCTGGCACCGGATTTGGTAGCTCCATTCAAGTAGCGGATTGCTCAGGGTCGTCACGAGTAGCACGTTGATGGATCGGCTTACGGTCGGTTCACCTCGTCGTCACGAGGCAGAATGTAGGTCATGGGGAATGACGACGGGACGCCAAGACTAGTTCAACTCGGGAACTGGGACGTTAAGCTCTCGCTGCTGGAAGGGCCGGGTGCTGCTTGGGACGGTATCGTCTCCGCTTGGTTGCCGGCGGAGAACAGGCTTCCACCGAGAGCTCCGCATGACTTCCCGTCGAATGGCTGGAGAATCGTTCACACCTTTCACCCGAAGTGGGCCCACGAGGCCATGATCCTGGGCGCCCCATCTCAGGTGGAACCTGACAGGTGGGTGCTCGTTCAGCTGTCCCGAGACGACAACGGTTGGCAGTTCGCTATGCCGTTCTCCAGCTGTGGGCCTATTCCCATCCGAGAGGAACGCCGGGTTGGGCTACGTCTGGACTGGGCAAAGACAACCTATTCAATGGCAATAGGCTCTATCCCTGAGGTCAACGTCGTCCTCGTCAACGAATCATTGGAGGAGTGGACACCCACCGGGGAAGACACGTCCCACGTCCAAGGCCTGGTGCTGACACAACACGGCGAGCAAATCGGAAACGGCTGGTACGCCACAGGAAGCACCCCACTGTTACCAACGCTCCAACCAGGGCAGGAAACAATGCTTCCAGCGTTTCGAAATAATCCCGAGCTCAAGAACCTGTCTGCCGGCGATTACCAAATGGTGGCCTTTCTGGCCGCCTTGAACCTTCGGACAGTCATCCCTGCAAAGCTCACCATCGGATAATCGACCGGCCACAACCCCGCCGGCGAGACTGCCCCTAAGGGATCCTTTACAGGGCTCGCGGCAGCGACATCCCAGCTGACATCAGCGCTATGGGGCGGATAGAAGCCCTTTAGGCTTGGCGGGCGTTGTGGTGGATCAGCCTTTTGACTGAGATGAATGTGGCGGGGATTAGAAGTACTGCACTGCAAACTATCTGGACGACGGTGGTGTTGATGTTCCCGGCCCCTGGCCAGGGGACGTAGCCGAAGCGGTTACCGCCATATTCAACAAACTCGGTGATTGAGGTAGCGACGCCGAACAGCGCCAGAATTGCTAGGGCTACCCAGACAAGGCTGCTGAGTCGGATGGTCACGGGCGCGATGGAGGGTTGGGGTGTAGCCGGTGATGTGTTCATCTTCTTGCCCTTTCGTTGGTGCTTCCTGCTCCAGATGAGGTCGGCGGGCAGGCCGCGGAGCGCACGACTAGCTATTGCGCGGTCAATTGCTCCTTGTGAGAGTTCTCGTTGCTGTCCGTCCGCCAGTTGCTCGTAGATGTCTGAGAGGAGTTCTTGACATCTTTCTTGCGCCACGTACGCCGGAACGAAGCTTGTGTAGAAGTCGACCCATCGGAGGACTGCCGACATGGTTCTCGAAGTGGGGATGTCGTACAGAGCGATCATGGCTGAACCGGACGCAGGGTAGCTATCGGGTGCGGTGCCGTGGCTGGAGCGGGGTGGGACGCGTGGAGAGCGGCGACTCCCTTGGATGAAATGCGGTAGTGGCGTCGGCGCGGCCGACGTTCAGTCACTGCAATCTCAGGATCTTCCCACTCGGTTTCCAGTAGGCCGACATCGGCCATGCGCGCCAGTGCCTTGTATAGGGTTCCATGGCCCGTCAGTGACTTTCCGCCATCTCCGGACAGAGCACTCGCAAGCGCAAATCCGTACATGGGTTTGCGGTCTAACTCGGCATTCTGAGCGATTTCCAGGACGCGAAGTTCCAACGGAAGTAGCGCCCCTGCTTTTCGTCGCGGCATGCTGAAAGAATAGGAAGATACCTTCCTTAAGTCAATGCCTGCCTACCTGTTGATAGTCTCGTAACCCGCTTCGTCCTAATCCCTAGCCTCACGAGACCGCTGGCATGCAACGGTGCCGGCGTCCGATGAAGGATCCGTCACCGGACATCGCTCACTCGTCCTTCTCAGCCTCCGCATGACTCTTAAGTGAGGGGGTCGGCCCGCCCGTCTCCTCCGGCACGTCGCTTCGGGCTTGACCGTCCTGAACGAATGTAATCCTAATTTGGCTCCCCCGCTCAAGGACCGACCCGGCGGACGGAACTTGGGAGGTCGCCCAGAACAGTCCTGGCCACGTACGCGAACGGAGCCCCGGCCCGTCAGGGTCCCCGGCTGCGAGACCAAACCCAATGTTCGCCGCCATCTCTTGGGCAATGTGCACAGGCTGCCCAACCAGATCGGGAACAGCCAGCTTCTGACGATGATCCATCTCTGCAACTCCTTTGAGCCTGACCAGCTAGAACGGTGAAACCAACCTTCTTCGTCACCAAAATACTGCCGGTGGTCAGGCGGGCCTGGCCAACCCGATTTCTTGGTTCCTAAAGCGCGCCGGGCGCCCTTTGGAGGATCCACTACCGCACACCAGTCGCAGGACTTCAACCCAGAACACGGCGCTTGCGGCGGTGTAATCCCGAGGCCATACGTAAAACTTGGACGGTGGGGTTGGTCCTCACGCTGAACTTTCTGAATGGATTCTGACGTGGACGAAGGCGAAATGAAGATGCTGGCTTTCTTCATCGGGGTGGCAGCGCTGGCATTGGTGCTATTCGTTTCAGGCGAGATCACGCGGCGCCGCCGGCGGGCCTCCAGGGGTTCGGCATCCACCCGTACCGGCGGAGGTCACGGTGACTACGGAGTGGTCGTAGGAGGTGCGGCTGCGTCTTCTGACGAACGTGGCGGCACTGATGCGGATGGTGGCGGTCCTGATGGCAGTGGTGGTGGCGGTCCTGACGGCGGTGGAGGCGGTGGTGGTGACTAAGTATTGGTTCAGCCTGAACCTGGACACAATGAAGCCCTTCCCGGGTGGCCCGGGAAGGGCTTTATTGTGTGGATCTGGGTAAGGCTGCGCAGCACCTCGGCTGTTCGGAGGGGGATAAGGAGATCCCTAACCGGGCGCTCCAGTCATGGCCGCGTCCGGTAGCCCTGCAGGTAGCGTTCGCGAACCTCGAACCAATCGTTGGGTCCGGGCTTCCCGGGATAGGGCAGCGGTGTCATCATCAACCGCGATGAGGGAATGACGCCCACCTGCCTGCCGACTCAATGGCCTTGGCGAGGTCGCGGGGACGGCTCCACATAGGCCAATGCCCCGTCGGGAGGTCAATGACGTCGAGGTGCTCGATGTTCGCGACCTCGGCGAACATGGGATGGCCTGCACGTGCCAGCTCCAGCACTTTCGCGCTGGGGATCGAGCAGCACACCAGGGTGGTCCGGACTTTGCGGCGGGCATTGTTGGTGAGTTCGACCCGCTGGCGAAGCACGGGCCCGGGCTCAGGGACGGCCCGGCCCCTGAAACGCTCAAGGACCTCTGCGCTCAGGCCTTCGAGGCTCGCTTGCTGCGCGAGTACGTCGAAAGAGGGAAGCGGAAGCTCCTCCACGTCCTCCGGTAGGCCCGGGCCGAAGGCGCTTCCCGTTGCCACGGGGCCGGAGTCGACCCACACCACTCGATGGACCAGCTCGGGATGTTGATCAAGGACAAGGCTGACCGGGGCGTTTGCCCCGCTGTGAGCCACCAGGGTTGCCGGCTGATCCTCGGTGACCCCTAGTTGGGTGATGACGTCCAAGACCGCTGCGGATTGATCGTCGAGGGCCCTCGCCGCACGTTGCGGGTCGTCCCCGTCGAGACCAGGCAGCGTCATCGCGATTGCCCGGGCGTTGCCGGGTGCCAGGTGTCCCAGCACTTCATCCCAGGCCCAGGCGCCCAGCCAGTGGCCGGCGATGAGGAGGATGAGCGGGGGATTTGCAGTAGTTGTCATGCCCATACCCTTGCAGGCTCTCCGGACAACGGTATGTCACTATTTATGTCATGAATTTGCCAAGGGCTGAACTTTGAAGCGGGTGGAACGGCTCCATGCCCTTTCCGAGATGTTGCGCCGTAGCGGCAAACGGGGCGTGTCCGCCGAACGCTTGGCGCGAGAGTTTGAGGTGTCTGTGCGCACCATCAAGAGAGACCTCGATGCGTTGGAAAACAGTGGTGCACCTGTATGGTCTCGGCCGGGTCCGGGCGGCGGCTACGGTTTGGCTTCAGGAGCATCTCTTCCGCCTGTGACCCTTTCCCCAGCGCAGGCGATGGCGCTCATGGCGGCCGTGTCCGCTGCACCGGACGCCCCCTACGCCGATCTGGCAGCAGCAGGTATCCAAAAGATCCTGGACGTCCTCGATCCTAAGACTCGGGCACGAGCCGACGAACTGGGCAGCCGGGTCTGGGTCAACGCACTTCCGTCCTCTTCCCGGACCATCAAGTCTGCGCTCGAGGATGGGATGGCCGGGCAGCGAGTGATCCGCATGCGCTACACATCGAAAAACGGGACCACGACCACCCGCGACGTTGAGCCCGTGCTGTTCGCCTCCACTAACGGCCAGTGGTACCTGGTGGGGTGGTGCCGGCTGCGCAACGCTATGCGATGGTTCACCGTCGCGCGCATCGAACGGGCCAGCGTAACCAAGACGGCTTGTAGCGGCCACACCATCCACGAGGTGGGGGAACCCCCAGCAAACGCCAGGCCGGTGCACACCCGGGGCGGGTGAGTCGTGCATTACCCCACCACGCCGGTTTGCCCCGGTGCGTCAGCGCACCGCGGTTTCCTCGGCGCCGGTGATCCGGTGCAGGTCCTGGTAGGTGATGCAGAACATCGACTCGTGATCGCCCGCTCCGGCCCAGAGGAGGTTATGGGACCGCAGGCTCACATCAAGCAGGGTTCTGATGCGGCGAGGATGGCCAACCGGTGCCACTCCGCCCACCTTTTGGCCCGTGTGCTCGAGCACAAAGTCCGGCGAAGCGCGGCGGATGCGGCCTTCACCCAGTCGGTCCGCCACCAGAGCCGTGTCCACCCGGGCCGCACCGCTGGCGAGGATGAGCAGGGGCGCCCCGTTGAGGTCGAAGATGAGGCTGTTGGTGATGGCTGCAACGTCACAGTCCAGCGCCTCAGCCGCGGCAACGGCAGTGGGAACGCCGGCAGGGAAGCTGCGCACCGTGTCGCCGATGCCCGACTCAACCAGTACCGTGCGCACCCGGCTGACCGGCCCGTCGTCGTGCGTTGTCATGCTTCAGTACCCCTGCGCGTCCAGCAGCGCGTCTTCCTCTTCTTCGGCCGTCGCCTTCTTCCGCTTGCGTTCAGGAGGCGTACGACGGCGGGACGGCACCGCAGCGTGCATGGTCCCCGCTTCTTCGGCCTCGTCTTCCTCGGCGTCGATGGCGGCGTTGCGGGCCTGCTGCCGCGCCGCGTAGCCGAAGCCCACGAACATGAGCACTCCGAACGCAAACCACTGCAACGAATAGGACAGGTGGGTGCCCTCTTCAGTGGACGGTTTCGGGAATGCCACTGGCATCTCAGCGGCCGTGGGCGTCTCCGAGGCCAGCTGGCCGTAGGCTCCAGTAAGCACCGGGTAGCCGAGCTGGGCAGCGTACGTCGGGAGGTCGATGGAGGCGAGCTGGCCCTGCGGGGCGCCGCGCTGCAGCTCCGGTTCCGCGTGCTTGAGGCGGACGACGGTGGTCACCTCGCCGGAGGGCGGGGCCGGGACCGAGTCCGGGCTGCCGGGGTTGTTGTTGCCGATGGGCAGCCAACCGCGGTCGATGATGACCGTTTCGCCGGTGGCCAGCTTGAACGGAACCACCACTTCGTAGCCCGGCTGGCCGTTCAGGGGGCGGTTGCGCACGATGCGCTGGCCGTCGGTGTCGTAGGTGCCCTGCAACTCCACCTGCGTCCATTCCTTGGCGGGATCAAGCTGCGTGAACTGGTCCCGGGCTGCCGCGAAAGGAATGGGTGTGGCGGAATAGTTGCTGACGACGCGGTTGATCTCGGCGAGGGTTTCGGCGCGCCTGTCCATCTGCCAACGGCCCAGGAACACGCAGGCCGTGGCAAAGACCGCGGCCAGCAGGAGATAACCCAGCCATTTGCTGGAAAAGAGGAAACGGTACATTCAGTTGTCCTGCTCCAGAGGGCTGTCCGTGCTGCCGGGCTGAAGGGGAAGGGTTTCCTTCCACAGGCCGCGGGTCTGCAGGTAGTCCTCCAGCCAGCCGCGGTGGTCCTCGCATGCCAGCCACGTCTTCCGGCGCTCCGGCGTGTGGATCTTGGGGTTGTTCCACAGCAGTTGCCAGGACGCTCCGGCACGGCATGCCTTCCGGGAGCAGAGTGCGGAGTCTGATGCTGCCGTGCTGGTTCCGGCGGCGAAATCGAAAATACTCACGGCCCCTGCCGCCCCTCTCCGGTGTCCGGTTCGTCGTCATCATTAATAAGCTCGCCCTGCAGCACCTCGGAACCCTGCTCCTCGTGGCCCGTTGGCAGCGGGGGCGCTTCCAACTCCGCCAGCGGCGCTGAATCCAGGAGCGCGTCACTGTGCTCTTCGGCCATGTCGCTGCCGTTGGCAATGACTACCGCGATCCATGGCAGGAACACTGCACCGGCCACAGCGATGATCTTGAGCCAGCCGTCCAGGACAAAAATCATGACCAGGCACACCATGCGGATGCCCATCGCCAGCGCGTACTTGACCATGCGCCTGCGAATGTCCTCGGAATGGGATTCCGCGGCATCCGTAATGCTGTGGACTTCCGCGTCCTCGGAGAACCGGCCGGGTTCTCCGGGCACCGAACGTCCCGCGTGGTTTTCAAGGGTCACAGTGGTTTCTCACGCTCCAAAGGCTTGCGTCAATTCTCTCACCATCGGCAGTGGCACCCAAACCCGGGCGGGCCCGGGCGCTAAGATCGGAGGCAGCCAAATTCCACCTTCTTACCGCGGCGCATCCTGCCGCAGAATTCCGGAGTTCCTCCATGACTGAAGCAGTTACCGCCCCCCGCAGCGTCCTGATCACCGGCGGCAACCGCGGCATCGGCCTGGCCATCGCCAAAGCATTTCTGGCCAACGGGGACAAGGTGGCTGTTACTTACCGCAGTGAATCGGAACTGCCTGAAGGAATCCTGGGAGTGAAGGCCGACGTCACAGATGAAGCATCCGTGGACGCGGCGTTCAAGGAAGTGGAGGCAGCGCATGGCCCCGTGGAAGTACTGGTGGCCAACGCCGGCATCACCAAGGACACCCTCCTGCTGCGGATGAGCGAAACCGACTTTACGTCCGTCATCGATACGAACCTCACTGGCGCATTCCGCGTCATCAAGCGTGCGTCGAAAGGCATGATCCGGCTGCGCAAGGGCCGCGTGGTCCTGATCTCCTCTGTCTCGGGCCTGTACGGCGCCCCGGGCCAGATCAACTACTCCGCCTCCAAGGCCGGCCTGGTGGGCATCGCCCGGTCGCTGACCCGCGAACTTGGCTCCCGCGGCATCACCGCGAACGTCGTGGCCCCGGGCTTCATCAACACGGACATGACGGCCGAACTCCCGGAAGCCACGCAGAAGGACTACCTGTCCAGCATCCCCGCCGGCCGGTTCGCCGACGCCGACGAGGTGGCCAACGTGGTGCGCTGGATTTCCAGCGACGAAGCGGCCTACATCTCCGGGGCCGTTATCCCGGTTGACGGCGGCCTGGGCATGGGCCACTGACCATCGAACCCCACGTGGCCGCCACCAGCGGTCCGGCCCTTCTTTGTGGAACCCGGACAAGGGAATCACCAGGCCGCGCTGGCATGATGGAGTTCAGAGCCGCTTCACTTTAGACGTTTCAAACAAAGGAGCCCAGATGGGACTGCTGGACAACAAGACCGCCATCGTCACCGGATCATCACGCGGAATCGGCGCTGACGTAGCGAAGATCCTCGCCGGCGAGGGCGCCGCCGTCGTGGTCAACTACCGCCAGAAGGCGCCGCGCGCCAACAAGGTGGTCCAGGGCATCGAGGCCGACGGCGGCCGCGCCGTCGCCGTTGGGGCCGATCTGACCACCCAGGAAGGCGTGCAGGCGCTTGCCTCCGCCGCCATGGAGAACTTCGGTTCCCTGGACATCCTGGTCCTGAACGCCTCGGGCGGCATGGAAACCGGCATGGGGGAGGACTACGCCCTCAAGCTCAACCGCGACGCCCAGCTCAACATGCTCAACGCCGCAGTGCCGCTGATGCCGGAAGGCTCCCGCGTTGTCTTCGTGACCAGCCACCAGGCACACTTCATTAACACCGTTCCCACCATGCCGGCCTACGAGGCCGTGGCCCGCAGCAAGCGCGCCGGTGAGGACGCATTGCGGGAACTCATCCCCAACCTCGCCGAGAAGGGCATCAGCCTGGTGGTGGTCTCCGGCGACATGATCGAAGGCACCGTCACCGCCACGCTGCTGGACCGTTCGACGCCGGGCGCCATCGAGGCCCGCCGCGCCGAAGCCGGCAAGCTGTACTCCGTGGAAGAGTTTGCCCAGGTGGTGGCCGGAATGGCCACCGCTGATGTCGAGTCCGGCCACACGGAATACGCCGGCGGCGCAGACTACTTCGGTAAGAGCGGCCAATAGCCCACTGAGTGAAAAAGAGGTGCCCGGCGCAAACGCGCCGGGCACCTCTTTTTGTCAGCATCCGTGGGCGGTTCAGACCCCGGCGATGTGGCGCACCGCGTCAAGGTAGGGCATGTTGACGGCCGAATCGGCGACCGCCCGCACGGCCGGCTTGGCGTTGAAGGCCACCCCGATCCCCGCTGCGCCCAGCATGTCGAGGTCGTTGGCGCCGTCGCCCACGGCGATGGTGTGTTCCATGGCGATCCCCTCGGCGGCCGCCCACTCGCGCAGGTACTTCTCCTTGGCCGCCCGGTCCACCACCGCGCCCAGGACCTTGCCGGTCAGGGCACCGTCAACGATTTCCAGTTCGTTGGCCTGCCAGTAGTCCAGGCCAAGGTCCGCTGCGATCGGCTCGAGTATCTGGTTGAACCCGCCGGAGACTACGGCTACCGGATGCCCGGCCGCCTTGAACGCAGCCACGAGTTGCGCGGCGCCTTCGCTGAGCTTCACTTCGTGACGGACGGAATTGACGACGTCGGCCGGCAGCCCGGCGAGGACTGCCACGCGGGCGTGCAGGCTCTGGGCGAAGTCCAGCTCCCCGCGCATGGCCGCCTCGGTGACCGCGGCCACCTCGTCCCGCTTGCCCGCATACGCGGCCAGGAGTTCGATGACCTCCTGCTGGATCAGGGTGGAGTCCACGTCCATGATCAGCAGCTTCCGGCCGGCCGAGCGCAGGCCCGCGGGCACTAAAGCGGTGTCCACGCCGGGGATGGCGGCATCCGCCACGGCACTGCGGAGCGCAGCCAGGCCGGCCTCGGTGGCATCCGGCAGCTCCAGTTCCGTGATGCGCACCTGGTAGCGGTCGTCGCCGGCGCTGGATTCGGCTCCTGCAGCTGCACCGTGCTCCGCGAGGATGAAACGCAGCTGCTCCAGTCCGGTGTCGGTCAGATTTTGGCCATAGCTGACCGCAGTCACGTTGGAAGTCATGCCTGCAATCTTAGCCAGCGGAAGAATGGTCCCGCGTATTCATTGCGGAGCGCGGCCGGCCCGGCACCGTGGCTGGACAAGCGCCGGGGGAGCGGTCACACCGGTTATCAGTCGTCCACTTTTTTGTCCTAGTGTCTATTCCTATGAGTGATGTTCTGGAACTGGACTCCGTTAGCGTTGTCCGAGGCAAAAAGACCCTGCTGGACAAGGTCGACTGGCAGGTCAACGAAGGCGAACGCTGGGTCATCCTCGGCCCCAACGGCGCCGGAAAAACCACGCTCCTCCAGATCGCGGCGGCACGCCTGCACCCCAGCAGCGGCAAGGCCGGAATCCTCGACGAAGTACTCGGCCGCACCGACGTCTTCGAACTGCGTCCCCGCATCGGTCTGTCATCGGCCGCCCTGGCCACCCAGATCCCGGAGCACGAGAACGTCCTCAACGTGGTGGTCACCGCCGCGTACGGCGTCACCGGGCGCTGGCGTGAAGGCTACGAGCGCGACGACGAGCGCCGCGCCTTCCGTCTCCTGAACGACTGGGGGATGGGTCCGCTGCTGAACCGGACGTTCGCCACCCTGTCCGAAGGCGAACGCAAGCGTGTCCAGATTGCCCGCGCCCTCATGACCGATCCGGAGCTGCTGCTGCTGGACGAGCCGGCCGCAGGCCTTGACCTGGGCGGCCGCGAAGAACTGGTCCACAAGCTCGGCGAACTGGCCCGGGACGAGGCCGCGCCCGCGATGGTCCTGGTGACCCACCACCTTGAAGAGGTACCACCGGGCTTCACCCATGCCATGCTGCTGCGCGACGGCGGCGTGGTGGCGGCCGGCCCCATCACCGAGGTCCTCACCGACAAGCACCTCAGCGAAACGTTCGGGCTGGCCCTGGACGTGACGGAAAACGGCGGCCGCTACGCCGCCACCGCCCGCCGCTAAGGGCGGGGTTGAACACCTTCTGTGGAGATCCTTAGCAGCATCCTGGTCTTTTTCGCGGGCCTTTGGGCCGGCACCATCAACGCGGTGGTCGGCTCCGGCACGCTGGTGACCTTCCCGGTCCTCATCGCACTGGGCATCACCCCCGTTGTCGCGTCCATGAGCAACGCCATGGGCCTGGTGGCGGGCACTGCCGCCGGCGCTTGGGGTTACCGCCGCGAACTGGCGGGACGGGGCAGGCAGCTCCTGAAGCTGCTCCCGGCCTCGCTGCTCGGCGGGATCACCGGCGCCTGGCTGCTCCTCCACCTGCCGGAGAAGGTCTTCCATTACGTAGCGCCCGTGCTGCTGGTCCTGGCGCTGCTCATGGTGATGTTCCAGCCCAAGCTGCAGTCCTGGGTGCGCAACCGTGAAGAGAACCCCGAACATGCCGTCCGCGACCGCAGCCACGGCGTGCTGCTGGTGGTGCTCGTTTACCTGGCAGGCGTCTACGGCGGCTACTTCGTGGCCGCCCAGGGCATCCTGCTGGTAGGCATCCTGGGCGTCTTCCTTAGCGGCACCATGCAAAACGCCAACGCCATGAAGAACATCCTGGTCCTGGGCGTCAACATGGTGGCTGCAATCTCCTACCTGCTGTTCGCATTCGACCGGATCAACTGGCTGGTGGTCCTCCTGATCGCCGTCAGCTCCACCATCGGCGGACTCGCCGGTGCCAGGGTGGGCCGCAAGCTTTCACCGAAAGTCCTCCGCGGCGTGATCTTCACCCTGGGCATTGTGGCGCTTGTCGTCATGGTCGCCAACCTCCTGAAATAATCCTCCGGTGACTTTCCACTACCTTGAATCCGCCAGCGACCCGCGGGTCAGCGACTACACCACGCTGACCGATGTCCATCTCCGCAAGCTCCGCGAACCGCGCGAGGGGATGTACATTGCCGAGTCCTCGCGGGTCCTGCGCCGCGCCCTCGCTGCAGGGCACCAGCCGCGTTCGTTCTTCCTGGCGGAGAAATGGCTCGCGGACCTCGACGACGTCTTCCAGGCGTATCCTGACGTCCCGGTCTTCATCGGAAAAGCCGCCCTCCTCGAGGAAATCACCGGCTTCCACCTCCACCGCGGAGCCATGGCTGCCATGGAGCGGCCCCAGCCCGTGCCCCTTCCGGAGCTCCTGGCCGGCGCCCGCAGGGTTGCCGTGCTTGAAGACATCGTGGACCACACCAACGTGGGCGCCATCTTCCGCTCGGCGGCCGCCCTCGACATCGACGCCGTCCTGGTTTCGCCTCGCTGCGGCGACCCGCTGTACCGGCGCAGTGTCCGCGTCAGCATGGGAACGGTGTTCCAGGTTCCGTGGGCGCGCCTGGACAGCTGGCCGGGTGACCTGCAGGTCCTCAAGGACCACGGCTTCACCGTGGCCGCACTGGAACTGACCCCCGATGCACTGGACGTAGACGACGTCGCGGCCGGCAACCCGGACCGGCTGGCCCTGGTCCTGGGCACCGAAGGAGCGGGCATGAGCCCGGAGACGCTGGCCGCCGTCGACCTTGCCGTGAAGATTCCCATGCGCAATGGTGTGGACTCGCTCAACGTGGCCGCGGCGTCTGCAGTGGCGTTCTGGGAACTGCGTCCCCGAAGCTGAGCCGGGACCTGCAGGAGAAGGCGGGCAGGTGCCGTGGCGTGGTTCGCGGGTGTCCCCGTGATCCGCTATTATTGACTGCTGGCCCTCTTGTGTCTTTCGACGCGGAACCGGGCCATCCCATTCATACCTGGCAGCTGGCAAAATCCAGCTGCGCGAACAAAGGCCCCATTATGAAGTCTGATACCCACCCGAAGTACGCAGCCGTCGTTTTCAATGACCTGGCCTCCGGTACCAAGTTCCTGACCAAGTCCACCGTGTCTTCCTCGAAGACCATCGAGTGGGAAGACGGCAACACCTACCCGGTCATCGACGTCGAAATCTCCTCCGAGTCCCACCCGTTCTACACGGGCAAGCAGCGCATCATGGACTCCGCAGGCCGCGTCGAGCGCTTCAACGCACGCTTCAAGGGCTTCGGCGGCAAGAAGTAATTCTTCCTCCCATGGCTTTTCGGAAAGCCCGCACCGGCAACGGTGCGGGCTTTCTTTGCGTTGGCGGGGCGGGCACACCGTACGGCAGGATGTAACCCATGAGCCATATGACCTCCCCGGACCAGGACGCAGCAACAAACCCCCGCCGGCACGGCGAGTACAAGGTTCCGGGCGGCAAGCTGGTGGTGGCGGACCTGTCCGTGGCCGGCGGCGTCCTGGCCGACGTCTCGATCAGTGGCGACTTCTTCCTCGAGCCGGACGAGGCCCTCATCGCCATCAACCGGGCCCTCACCGGGCTTCCGGAGACCACCCCGGCCGCAGACCTCGCAGCGGCAGTCACCGCTGCCCTGCCCGCCGACGCCACCCTGTTCGGATTCTCCGCCGACGCCGTGGCCGTGACCGTACGCCGGGCGCTGGCCAAGGCCACCTCCTGGGCGGACCACCACTGGAACGTCATTGCGCCCAGCGTCCTGCCCACCGAAATCAACGTGGCCCTCGACGAGGTACTCACCGAGGAAGTTGGCGCGGGCCGCCGCAACCCCACCCTGAGGTTCTGGGACTGGCAGGAACCGTCCGTGGTCATCGGCAGCTTCCAGTCGGTGCGGAACGAGGTGGATCCCGACGGCGTGGCCCGGCATGGCATCAAGGTGGTCCGCCGGATCAGCGGCGGGGGAGCGATGTTCATGGAGGCCGGCAACTGCATCACCTATTCCCTGTACCTGCCCCAGACACTGGTGGACGGGCTCAGCTTCGCCGATTCCTACCCGTTCCTCGATTCCTGGGTGATGGCGGCGCTGGAGAAAATCGGCGTGACAGCCTTCTACGTCCCGCTTAATGACATCGCCACGGACCAGGGCAAGATCGGCGGCGCCGCCCAGAAGCGGCTGGCGAACGGCGGCATGCTCCACCACGTCACCATGAGCTACGACATCGACGCCGACAAAATGGTGGACGTCCTGCGCATCGGCAAGGAGAAGCTTTCGGACAAGGGCACCCGCAGCGCCAAGAAGCGGGTGGATCCGCTGCGCCGCCAAACCGGGCTGGCCCGCATGGACATCATCGGTGCCATGATGGACGTGTTTACGGGACGGTACGGGGCAACGCACTCGGAGCTGACCGATGCCGAGCTCGCTGCGGCGCGGGAACGTGCGGCCACCAAGTTCGGCACCGAGGAGTGGCTGCACCGGGTCCCCTGATCCGCCCCGAATACCACCCTGCAGCGCCACTGCGCACGGTCAGTCCCGGAGCAGCGGCCCTTGGCTGTTACGGCGCGGAGTGGGCCGGATCGGATGAACCAACGACGGCGGCCTGCGCGGTAAGTGCCCGCAGCAGATGGTTGCGCTGCTCCACGATGATCCGCCGCAGCGCACGGGGCGCATCGGCGTTCGCCTCAAGCCAGGCGTCGGTCCGGCGCAGCGCCGGGTGGGCGCCGGGCTCCGCGCCGTCGGCCAGGTCCTGGGTTGAGGGGAACAGGCCCCGCACGATCCGGCTGGCGATCTCGATGCTGCGGCTGTCCCAGACCTCCCGCAGGCAGCCGAAGTACGGCTCAACGTAGGGTTCCAGCAGGGCAGCCGGGGCGGTGCCGAACCCGGTGATGGTCGCGGTCAGGAGCTGGTTGGACAGGGCTGTGCCCTGCACGGCTTCGGCCCAGGCCGCAGCCTTCACATCCGCCTCCGGCCGGGCAGCACCGGCCGTGGCGTGGCCGGCCCGTCCCGAGGCGGTGGTGTCCGTCGCCAGTTCAGCATCGAGCTCTGCCGCGGATGCCTGGCCGTGGGCAGCGAGGGCGTGCCAGAAGTGCCAGCGGAGTTCGGCGTCGACGGCCAGTCCGGGCACCTGTTCGGAACCGTCCAGCAACCCGCTCAGCAGCGGCAGCAGCGAAGCGTCATACCTGCTGAGCGTTCCCAGCGTGCGCGCCCAGGCGAGCTGCTGGTCCGAGCCCGGCTCCGCCCGCCGCAACTCCGCGCCGGCGGTGCCAAGGAAGGAAGCACGGACCGCATCGCGGCGGGACGCGGGTGTGTAGCGTTCGACGGCGGTGCAGGCGTTATCGAGGATGTTCAGGAGCACGCCGATCCCGGTTTCCGACGGACCGAACGCGGCCACCGCCGCCACGTACCGTTCGGCCGCGGTTTCGCCGTCACGGGCCGAGTTCCACAGCGCAGTCCAGCACAGGGCGCGGGCCATGGGGTCGCTGATCCTGTCCAGGGAGGCGAGGACCGTAGCTTCGGAGGCGGGGTCGAGGCGGACCTTGGCGTAGGTCAGGTCGTCGTCGTTGAGCAGCAGGAGGGCTGGCCGTTTCCGGCCTGTAAGTTGGGGGAGCTCCGTACGGGCACCGGCCACATCCGTTTCGATGCTGTCGGTCCGTACCAAAGCGCCGGCTCCGTCGAAGTCGTACAGGCCCACCCGGAGCCGGTGCGGCCGCAGCTCGTCCCGTCCCGTGACGGGGTCCGTGGCCTCCTGGACGATGGCGGCGGAACCAAGCCCGCCGTCGTCGTTCGCGGCCTCTGTGGCGGCCTCCAGGGCCAGCGTGGAAATCCCCGATGTCTGCAGCCACTGGCGTGCCCATTCCGAGAGGTCGCGTCCGGAAGCGGAGCTGAGGGCTTCCAGCAGGTCTGCCAGGGTGGTGTTGCCGTAGGCGTGCTTGCGGAAGTACTCCCGGGAACCGGCGATGAAGGCGTCAAAGCCCACATAGGCCACCAGCTGCTTGAGCACTGAGGCGCCCTTGGCGTAGGTGATGCCGTCAAAGTTCTGCTTGGCCGCTTCCAGGTCCGGGATGTCCGCCACGATGGGGTGCGTGGTGGGCAGCTGGTCCTGGACGTAGGCCCAGGCCTTGCGCTTGTTGGCGAAGTTGACCCAGGCGGTGTCCCAGTCCGTGGCCCGGTCCACGGCGAGGGTGCCCATGTAGTCGGCGAAGGATTCCTTGAGCCAGAGATCGTCCCACCACTGCATGGTGACGAGGTCGCCAAACCACATGTGCGCCATCTCGTGCATCAGCGTGTTGGCCCGCGCCTGGTACTGGGCGTCCGTGGCCCGGGAGGTGAAGACGAAGCTCTCGGTGAACGTCACCAGCCCCGGGTTTTCCATGGCGCCCAGGTTGTATTCGGGCACGAAGGCCTGATCGTACTTGCCCCAGGGGTAGGGGTAGTCGAAGAGCCGGTTGAAGAAGTCCAGGCCGGCTTTGGTGAGCCGGAACAATTCGGCGGTGTCGAAGGATCCGGCCATGGAGGCGCGGCAGTAGAGCGCCAGCGGAACGTCCAGGTGCGTGCCGTCCTCCAGCGTTCCCTGCCAGCGGTCTTCAGCTTTGAAGTAGGGGCCGGCCAGCACGGTGGTGATGTACGTGGACATCGGCAGGGTGGTGGCGAAATCCCAGCTTACGGTGGCGGGATCGCTGGTGAGCAGGGTCCTGGCGGTTTCCCCGCCGTTGGATGCCACGTGCCAGGAAGCCGGGGCCATCAGGTGGAAGGTGTAGGTGGCTTTGAGGTCCGGCTGTTCGAAGTTGGCGAAGACCCTGCGCGCGTCTGCGGGTTCGTATTGCGTGTAGAGGTAGGTCTGGCCGTCGGCGGGGTCGACGAACCGGTGCATGCCCTCACCGGAGCGGCTGTACAGGGCTGTTCCGGTGACCGTGACCTGGTTTTCCAACTGCAGGTTGTCCAGCCTGATGCGTGCACCGTCCACCACGTCCTCCACCGGCAGGCCCTTGCCGTTGAGGAACACGCTGTGCACGCCGCTGCCAATGAAGTCCAGGAACGTGGAAGTGCCCGCTTCCGCGGCGGTAAAGGTGATGACGCTGCGGGTGGTGTAGCCGGCAGTATCCGGGTTCTCGGCCTGGCGGACGTCGAGGGAGACGTCGTAGCTGGCGGTGCTGATCAGGGCCGAGCGGCCGGCAGCTTCATCGCGGTGCAGATTCTCATGTGACACCCAGCTATCTAATCACGCTGCAACGGCCGCCATCGCCTGCCTCACGGGCAGGTCAGCCGGCGATGAGCAGGGCGGCCGCGAGGCCCAGGACCGCAATCAGCAGCCACGATGCCAGCGCGGCCAGCAGGGCACGCCCGCCGGTCAGGAGCAGCGTTCGGATCCGCACCGCGGACCCCAGTCCGAAGAGGGCCGCCCCCAGGAGCACGTCCTGCAGCAGGGCCCCTGCCTCCAGCCACCCGTCGGCCAGCCACCCGGTGGAGCGCAACGCCACCATCGCCACGAATCCCAGCACGAACAGCGGCACCACAGGCGGCAGGCCGGCGTCGTCACCGGAAGGACGGAGGGAAATCCGGTGGTGTGCCCCCGCCAGCGCCGTCACGGGCGCCAGGAGCAGCACCCTGGTGAGTTTGACGACGACGGCGATCGCCAGGGCCGCGGGGCCTGCGGTTTGCGCCGTGGCCACCACCTGTCCCACATCGTGCACGGACGCGCCTGTCCATGCGCCGAAGACCTCGGCGCTGAGCTGGAGCGGGTGGACCAGCAGCGGCAGGACGCCGATGGCCAGTGTTCCGCACAGGGTCACCAGCGCCACCGGCAGTACGGTGTCCACATGCCGGATGCGCCGCACCGCTGCCATCGCGCCGATGGCTGAGGCCCCGCAGATAGAGAACCCGGTGGCCACCAGCAGCGACGTCACCGGCGGCAACCTGAACAGCCGGGAGATCAGGTACGTGCCGCCGAAACTGGCCGCGACCACGGCGGTGATCAGCACCAGTGCCAGCCACCCCAGGTCCAGGACGTCGCCGATGCCCACTTTCAGGCCCAGCAGCACGATTCCGCCGCGCATCAGGTGCTTGCCGGCGAAGTCCAGGCCGGGGCGGGCACGTCCGGCCGTCCATCCTCCGGTCACCGGCAGGTTGGCGGCAAGGACCCCCATCACCACGGCCAGGGTCATCGCCGGAAGGGACGGCACCAGTGCGTGGATGAGGAAGGCGAGCACCAGCGCCACTGCCGCAGCGGCAAGGCCGGGCAGCAGCCGTGTGGCTCCCCGCGGGCGTCCCGGGCCGGGAGTGGGGGAGCTTCTGCTGACTGGCACTCACCCACTTTGCCGGACGGAGCCCGGAATGTCCGAACCGGCTGCGCGCACCAACACGCCTCAATGGAAGGCCGTTTATGAATTCGAAACAAAAAGGTGGTTGGCTATTGGGCATGTCAGACCTCTTCCAGGATTACTCCGAGGCCGCGGGCCGGACCGGAGCCTACGACGAAATGTTCGCCCCCGGGCAACAGGCCCGCCCCTCCTATGAGCAGGTGGCGGATGCGCTCCGCAAGCTCTCGCTGGCCGATGTCAGCGCCCGTGCCGATTCCATGGCACGGACCTTCCTGGACCGCGGCGTCACCTTCGACTTTGCGGGGGAGGAAAGGCCCTTCCCCCTGGACATCGTGCCCAGGGTCATTCCCGCTGCCGAATGGGACGTCATGGAGCGCGGTGTCGCGCAGCGCGTCCGCGCCCTCGAGGCCTTCCTCAACGACGTGTACGACAAGATGACGGTGGTGTCCGACGGCGTGATCCCCCGCCAGCTGGTGACCACCAGCGCCCACTTCCACCGCCAGGTGCACGGGTTTGAACCCGCCGGCGGCGTCCGCGTCCACATTTCCGGCATCGACGTGGTCCGCGACGCCGCCGGAACCTTCCGAGTCCTCGAGGACAACGTCCGTGTTCCCTCCGGCGTCAGCTACGTTCTTGAGAACCGCCGTGCCATGGCCAAGGGCCTGCCGGAGGCCTTCGGCCAGCAGCTCATCCGCCCGGTCGAGGAGTACCCGCGCCGGCTTCTCTCGGCCCTGCGCAAGACCGCACCTTCGGGCGTGGACGATCCCACCGTCGTCGTGCTGACGCCCGGCGTATTCAACAGCGCCTACTTTGAGCACACACTGTTGGCCGGGCTGATGGGCGTGGAACTGGTTGAGGGACGCGACCTCATCTGCCGCGGCAACCGCGTATACATGCGCACCACCGCAGGTGAACAGCGCGTGGACGTCATCTACAAGCGCATCGACGACGACTTCCTGGACCCACTCCAGTTCAGGGCCGATTCCATGCTCGGCTGCCCCGGACTGGTCAACGCGGCCCGCGCCGGCGGGGTCACCATCGCCAACGCCGTGGGCAACGGCGTCGCGGACGACAAACTGGTTTACAGTTACGTTCCTGACCTGATCCGCTACTACTTGAGCGAGGAGCCCATCATCGCGAACGTGGACACGTTCCGCCTCGAGGAGAAGGAAGCCCGGGAATACACCCTGGACAACCTCGCCGAACTCGTGGTCAAGCCGGTGGACGGCTCCGGCGGCAAGGGCCTGGTCATCGGCCCGGACGCCTCCAACGACGAACTGGACGCCCTGCGGCAGCGGATCATCGCCGATCCCCGCGGCTGGATCGCCCAGCCGGTCCTGCAGCTCTCCACGGTGCCCACGCTGAGCGGCGACAAGTTCGGTCCGCGCCACGTGGACCTGCGCCCGTTTGCCGTGAACGACGGCGACAACGTCTGGGTGCTGCCCGGCGGACTCACCCGCGTGGCGCTGAAGGAGGGCTCGCTGATCGTGAACTCCAGCCAGGGCGGCGGTTCCAAGGACACATGGGTCCTGGCCGATTCGCCGCAGATGCCCGTCGAGTCCGTGCCGAGGCAATCCATCTCGGTCCGCGAGCGGGTCTCGGTGTGGCCCGTGGAAAGCAACTGGCGCGACCGCCAGTCGGAGCAGCAGCAGTGAGCCGCCCCGCCCGGCACCGTTTCTTGTCCGTTTCGGCCCCGCAGGAGGTAGCCGCGAATGCTTAGCCGTATTGCCGAATCCCTATTCTGGATCGGCCGCTATGTGGAGCGGGCCGACGGCACCGCCCGTATCCTCGACGTGCACCTGGAGCGGCTCAACCACCTCCCAATGGACGAACGCAAAAGCGTGGCCCAGGAGCTGTTGGCTGTGATGGGAGCACGGCCCCAAAGCGACGACTTCGGCCTGCCCGAGCTGCTGCACGCCCTGGCCTACGACAAGACCAGCGCCACGTCCATTGCCGGGTCCCTGGGCGCTGCCCGCGAGAACGCCCGGCGTGCCCGCGAAACGGTCTCTTCCGGGCTGTGGGAGAGCCTCAACACCACCTATTACGGGCTCAGCCAGCACCGCAAGGACGTGGTGGGCACCTACCGGTTCTGCAACTGGACCCTGGAGCGCACCGCCATGGTCAGCGGCCTGGCGGACACTACCGTCAGCCACGACGAAAGCTGGCTGTTCCTCGTCCTGGGCCGGTCACTTGAGCGGGCCGACATGACAGCCCGCATGCTGTCCACCAGGGATGTCCTGTCCGCAGGCATGTCCTGGGTGAACATGCTCCGGTGCGCCGGCGCCTACGAATCCTTCCTGCGGACCCGCCGGGCAGCCTTCGGTGACCAGCACGCGGCTGAGTTCCTGCTGCTGGACCGGCTGTTCCCGCGCTCCATCGTGTACGCACTGCGTGACGCCGACGAATGCCTCGCCAAGCTGGACCCCTCAGCCCAGCGCGTGGGCTTCATCAACGACGCCCGCCGCATTGTGGGCCAGGCCCGCACCTTCCTCGAGTTCCACCGTACGGACGACCTCATGTCCGAACTGCCCGAACACATGGAACGCGTGCAGAAGGCTGTGTCCCAGGCCTCGGACGCCATTTCCCGTAAGTACTTCAATCAGGCGGACGAACTGGCCTGGGTGGGAGAAGTTTCATGACCCGGCTGAGCATCGTCCACCGGACGGCGTACAAGTACAACAAGCGCGTCACCCTCTCCTACAACGAGGCACGGATGACGCCGCTGACGGACTCCCAGCAGGTGGTCCTCGAATCAGTGGTTAAGGTGTCCCCGTCGCAGGCGGCCGTGAGCACCTACCGCGACTACTGGGGCACCAGGGTGACGGCCTTCGACATGCAGATGCCGCACGACCACCTGGAGGTCATCTCCAACATCACCGTCGAGGTCCACCGTGCCGGGAAAATCCCGTCCGAGTCCGATATCGCCGGCTGGGATGTGCTGGCGTCGCCGGAAACCCTCAACACCCACAGCGACTGGCTGCCGCAGTCACGGCTCAGCGGACCGGGTGACGAAGTCCTGGGCATCATCCCCGGCGTTGTTGCCGGCAAGAACCCGCACGAGGCCGCCATGGCCATCTTCGCCTGGATGCGCGGCGAGATGACCTACATGTCAGGGTCCACCGCCGTCACCACGAACGCGGAAGAGGCGTGGACGCAGCGGCAGGGCGTCTGCCAGGACCTCGCGCACCTGGCCATCGGTGCGCTGCGCAGCTGCGGCATCCCCGCACGCTACGTCTCGGGTTACCTGCACCCGCGCTCCAGCGCCGGCGTGGGAGAGACAGTTGCCGGCCAGTCACACGCCTGGCTGGAGTGGTGGGACGGGGACTGGCGCAGCTGGGACCCCACCAACCACAAACCTGCCGGCGATTTCCACGTTACCGTGGCACGCGGAAGGGACTACCGGGACGTCACGCCACTCAAGGGCATCCTGTCCGGCGGCGGCGGATCGGCACTGAACGTTAGCGTGGAGATTACCCAGCTCGCCTGACCGGTGGCGTGCGCACTGCGCGCACGCGGCCGGTGCCTACTCGTGGGCGGACTTGGCCGAGCTGCTGATCTGGGTCCACCAGGTCATCGGCTCGGTGACCTTGAACCGGCGGCCAGTGACGGAGTCGGGGGTAATCCGGACGAATGCGTCCTTGCGGCCCGCCTGCCAGGGAAAGAGGTAGAGCCGGGAGGTGTCCAGGACCTCCTCGGCCCCCTTCACCACTTCGGCGGTTCCCTTGACCACCACGCTCCAGGCGAGTCCGCTCTCCGGATCCACGCCGTCGGCCTCAACCGCCACGGCCGCGTCTCCGGACGCGGCCGATAACTTGCTGCCCTGGCCGGTGCGGAAGACCACCGTGCCGCCGTCCACCGTGTAATTGACGGGGAAGATATCCGGGCGGCCGTCAGCAAGGACGGCCAGCCGGCCAACGGAGACGGTGCGCAGCATGGCCCAGCATTCATGGTGCTCGAGGTTCTGGACGTCAGGTGATGACTCGTTGCTCATGCCGTGAGCATACGCCTTTCACCAAGGGCTGGGCTTGTAATCCTTCAGGAAGACACCGTACTGGTCTTCGCCGTTTTCACCCATGACAATGGGGTCGTAGACCCGGGCCGCACCGTCCACCAGGTCCAGCGGCGCGTGGAAGCCCTCCTCCATGAGCCGGACCTTCGTGTAGTGCGGCCGCTCGTCGGTGATCCAGCCGGTATCCACGGCGGTCATCAGGATGCCGTCGGTATCGAGCATTTCCTGCGCGCTGGTCCTTGTCATCATGTTCAGCGCGGCTTTGGCCATGTTGGTGTGCGGGTGTCCGGCTCCCTTGTAGGCGCGGGAGAACTGGCCTTCCATGGCGGAGACATTGACGATGTATTTGCGGTGTGCCGTGGAACGCTGCATGGCCCCGCGGAGGCGGCTGACCAGCAGGAACGGTGCCGTCACGTTGCAGAGCTGGACTTCAAGCATCTCCAGCGGGTCCACCTCGTCCACCACCTGCGTCCAGCTGTTGATGGTGGCCAGGTCCGGGACCAGGCCGCCGGCGTCGATGGCCGTTCCCGCCGCGATGCGTTCCAGTGAGGCGGAACCGGTGGACAATGCCAACGACGTCACGGCATCCCCGGCGAGGACGGGGTGCTCGGTGACGGTGCCTGCGAGTGCCAGCGGATGCTTGTCATGGGCGTGGCCGAACGTCAGCAGCTCCGGCCCGCCGTTTGCCTGCTCCAGCGCTGCGGGCAGCGGTTCGTCCTCGGCATCCACCAGCGGCTTGTAGGCATTGCCGGAGCGGCGGACGGTCTGGGCAGCGTTGTTGATGATGATGTCCAGCGGCCCGGCGTCGTTCAGGGAGTCGGTCAGTGCCATGACCTGGGACGGGTCGCGGAGGTCGATGCCGACAATCCGCAGCCGGTGCAGCCAGTCGGCGCTGTCCTCCATGGCAGCGAACCGCCGCGCTGCGTCTTTGGGGAACCGAGTGGTGATGGTGGTGTGGGCGCCGTCCCGCAGCAGCCGGAGCGCGATGTACATGCCGATCTTGGCGCGGCCGCCGGTCAGCAGGGCGCTGCGGCCGGTGAGATCGGTCCGGGCATCGCGCTTACTGTGGCTGAACGCCGCGCATTCCGGGCAGAGCTGGTGGTAGAAGGCGTCCACCTGGGTGTAGTGCTGTTTGCAGATGTAGCACGGCCGGGACCGGATGAGGTGGCCGGCCACTTCGCCGGTGGCCGAGGGAGCGAGCTTGTTTCCGCGCGTCTCGTCGTCGATCCGGTCAGGGGCGGCCGTGGCCGTCAGGGCAATAACGGCGCGGTCGGCGTCGGCAATCAGGTCGCGCTTGGTGACCCTGCGGTGGCGCTTGACCGCCTTGAACATCTTGCCGGTGGCCCGGCGCACCGAGATGTAGTCGGGGTGCTCCTCGTCGTAGACGTGGATGGTGTTCAGGACCTTGAGGCAGGCCTGGATTTCCTCAGGGGTCAGGTCGGGGGAGCTCATTGGGTCAATTTTACAGCGTGGACACAGGGCATCATGACTGAAGGACCGGAGGCG
The DNA here is from genome assembly GCF_001423525.1 of Arthrobacter sp. Leaf137. Taxonomy (GTDB): domain Bacteria; phylum Actinomycetota; class Actinomycetes; order Actinomycetales; family Micrococcaceae; genus Arthrobacter. The sequence goes on from NZ_LMOI01000012.1 coordinate 218,054, forward strand.
CCGTGCAGGCGCCGCCGGTCCTTCCACCGGATGTCAGCGGCGTGTCAGGACACGCGTGCCCCGGGGGAGGCTTCGGCTGCGGCGGCATGGGTCCGGGCCACCTTGTCCACCGACTCGCGCACCTCCGGGTACTGGTCCGCGGCGGCCTTCACGGCGTTGGGGACCAGATGCAGGTTCTTGGCGGCCAGCTGGCGTTCGTGTTCGCCGGGCTCCGGGACTTCCTGGTACTTGGACAGGACGGTGATGCCTGATTCGGTGACCTTAAAGCCGCGTGCACGGTCGAGGTCCGGGTCCAAACCGATGGCGGCGCCGGCCGGCACCTTGACGTTCTTGTCAATGATGGCCCGGTTGATCACGGCGCCCTCGCCGACCTGTACCTTGTCCATCAGGACGGAGTCGATGACCCTGCTGCTGGTCGCCACGTACACGTCGTTGGAGAGGACGGACCCCTCCACCACGCCGCCGGAGATCACCACGCCGCTGGAGACGATCGAGTCCAGGGCGGTGCCCACCGTGTTGTTGAGGCCGCGGACGAACTTGGCGGGCGGGGAGATGCTTTGCCGCGTGTAGATGGGCCACTCTGAGTTGTAGAGGTTGAACACCGGCAGCGGCGAAATGAGGTCCATGTGGGCGTCGTAGAAGGAGTCGATGGTGCCGACGTCGCGCCAGTAGGTGCGGTCGCGTTCGGTGGAGCCGGGGATTTCGTTGAGCGTGAAGTCGTAGACCCCTGCCTCGCCCTGGTTGACGAAGTAGGGGATGATGTCACCGCCCATGTCGTGCTTGGTGTCGAGGCGTTCGGCGTCCACATGCAGGGCAGCCACCAGGGCGTCGGCGTCGAACACGTAGTTGCCCATGGAGGCGAGGAACTGGGACGGATCCGCGGCGAGGCCGGGCGTGGTGGCGGGTTTCTCCACGAATGCCGCAATCTTCTGCGGATCGTTCTGGTCCACCTCGATGACACCGAACTGGTCGGCCATGCTCAGTGGCTGGCGGACGGCGGCAACCGTTGCCTTGGCCCCGCTGTGGACGTGCTGTTCCACCATCTGGGCGAAGTCCATGCGGTAGACGTGGTCTGCACCGACTACGACGACGATGTCGGGGTTGGCGTCATGGATCAGGTTCAGGGACTGGTAGATGGCGTTGGCGCTGCCCAGGAACCAGCTCTTGCCTACGCGCTGCTGTGCGGGGACGGAGGCGACATAGTTCCCGAGCTGGGTGGACATGCGCCAGGCTTCGGAAATATGCCGGTCAAGGCTGTGGGATTTGTACTGCGTGAGGACCACGATTTGCAGGTAGCGAGAATTCACCAGGTTGGAAATCGCAAAATCGATAAGGCGGTAGCTGCCGGCGAAAGGCACCGCGGGCTTCGCCCGGTCTGCCGTCAGTGGCATCAGTCTGTTTCCCTCGCCACCTGCGAGGACAATGGCCAGGACTTTTTTATTCAACGGCATAGTGGTCGCTCCTGTACGCCTTCGTAACTCCCCAAGACAATCCGGTACGCCCGGACTCCTTCACACTAGAACAGTTATGCGTGAAGGACTACCTTGGGTCTTGTGCGAATAGACATTGTGACTAAAGAGTTCCCGCCGGAAATTTATGGTGGCGCCGGGGTGCACGTCGCCGAATTGAGCAGGGTGCTTAGTAAGCACGTTGACCTGCAGGTTCGTGCCTTCGGTGCCCCCCGCGACGCCGACTATCACGGTGCTGTGGTGACTTCCTACGCTGTACCGGAGGACCTCGGCTCCGCCAACGCCGCTGTGCAGACGTTGGGTGTGGACCTGAGGATCGTCCCGGACATCGCCGGCGCCGACCTGGTCCACTCGCATACCTGGTACGCCAATATGGCCGGCCACCTGGCCTCACTGCTGCACGGAATTCCGCATGTTTTGAGTGCCCACAGCCTTGAACCCCTGCGCCCGTGGAAAGCGGAGCAGCTGGGTGGCGGCTACGCTCTGTCCTCCTGGGTCGAGAAGACCGCGTATGAGGCTGCCGCCGCCATCATCGCCGTGTCCGAGGGCATGCGGCAGGACATCCTGCGCAGTTACCCCGACGTGGATCCGGAGAAGGTCCGGGTGGTGCACAACGGGATCGACGTCGAGATGTGGAAGCGTGACGAAAACGGCGACGCCATCCGTGCGCTCGGCATTGATCCCGCCAGGCCAAGTGTCGTCTTTGTGGGAAGAAACACGCGGCAGAAGGGAGTTCCGTACCTTCTTCGGGCAGCCGCTAAGCTTCCTGACGACGTCCAGCTCGTCCTGTGCCTGGGCGCGGCCGACACCCCGGAACTGGCCGCCGAGACCGCCGCGCTGATCGAGGACCTGCAGAAGCAGCGGACCGGTGTGGTGCTGATCGAGCGGATGTTGCCCCGCCACGAGCTGATCCAGGTCCTGAGCCACGCCACCGCCTTCGCCTGCCCGTCCATTTACGAGCCGCTGGGCATCGTCAACCTCGAGGCCATGGCCTGCGGCGCCGCAGTGGTGGCCAGCGCCACCGGTGGCATTCCCGAGGTGGTGGAGCACGGCCGGACCGGGCTGCTGGTGGACCTTGAGCAGGTCACGGACGGTACCGGGACGCCGCTGGACCCGGAGAAGTTCGTCAGTGAGTTTGCGGCCGCCCTCACGGAAGTCGTGTCCGATCCGGACCGCGCGAGGGCCATGGGACAGGCGGGCCGTGAGCGCGCCGAGAAGCACTTCTCGTGGGAGTCCATCACGGAGACCACCCTTGAGGTGTACCGCTCGGTGCTGCCCGCCAGCAGCTGACGTCCCCTAAGCAGTACGACGACGGCGCCGCTCCCCGTGGAAGGGAAGCGGCGCCGTCGTCGTACCAGGACTTTGCGCTATGCCGGTGCTGAGCCGCTGGCGGGTTAAGGGTTTTTTAGGCCTTGCGGCCGCCGGCCTTCCGCGCCAGCAGCACCTTTTCGTCCACGGGGGTCTGTCCGCTGGCACGCTGGCTGCGGAAGTAGGCGCGGGCCTCGTCCTGGCGTTCCTTCTCGGCGCCGGTGGCGATGGTGGCGCGCACGTGTTCATCGCCGTACCCGAACGCGTCCACCAGGTCCAATGCGTGCGGCCTGATCTTCTCGAGCAGCCTGTTGATGTAGCCGCCCACGGTACGCGCCCGCTGCATGGAAAGCCTGCCGTTCATGAGGTACCAGGAGAGGTTCTTTTCGATCAGGGAAAGCCCGAAAAGGTCACGCAGCCAGGTCAGGACCTTCCTGGTGCCGGGATCGGTGACGTCTGCGAGCGCCTCGGTGAAGGCCTCCCACTGCAGCAGTTCGGCGTGGGCCTGTGCAGCGTCGATCAGTTCGTTCTGGTGGCGGTTGAAGAGGGCCGCGCCCTTGTCCTGCGGGAGCCGGTTGCTGCCCTTGAGCGCGGTGGCAGCCTCAGCGACCATGGTCTGCACCCGGTCGGTGAGGAGGGCCCGCTGTCCTTCCTCGTCCCGCAGGGCGATCGCAGCCTTCTGCACGGAGCCGGTGTCGGTGATGTACTGAGCAACCTGGCGCAGGCCGGTGCGGTGGATGGCCGCGCCGGTGGCCTGCCCCACCACGTAGCGGGCCAGCACGCCGAAGTCCACGTTGCGGAACTCCTTGGCGTAGTCGGCCAGCAGCCGCTTGGCAACGAGCTGCAGCAGCACGGTGTTGTCGCCTTCGAACGTGGCGTAGACGTCAAGATCCGCCCGAAGGGAGGCGAACCGGTTTTCGATCAGGAACCCGGCGCCGCCGCAGGCTTCCCGGCATTCCTGCAGGGTGTCCAGGGCATGCCAGGTGCTGAGGGGCTTGAGGGCCGCCGCAAGGGTTTCGAGGTCCTGGCGGTCGGCATCGGTGTCCGCGGCGCCGGAGAAGACGTCGTCGAACTTCTGCAGCAGCTGTTCGTGCGCAAACCCGGCGGCGTAGGTGGTGGCGAGCCGGGTGAACAGGCGGCGCTGGTGCCGCTGGTAGTCCAGCAGCACTTCCTCGTCCGTGTGGGAGGAGGCGTTGAACTGCCGGCGTTCGGTGGCGTACTGGATGGCGGCTTTCAGCGCCACCTTGGATGCTGCCACCGCTGCACCGTCCAGGGATACGCGGCCCTGGACCAGGGTTCCCAGCATGGTGAAGAAGCGCCGTCCGGGGCTGGCGATGGGGGAGCTGTAGGCGCCGTCGGCAGCGACGTCGCCGTAGCGGTTGAGGAGGTTGGTGCGCGGGACCCTGACATTGGTGAAGTGCAGCCGTCCGTTGTCGATCCCGTTGAGGCCGCCCTTGATTCCGTCGTCCTCACCGCCGATGCCCGGCAGGAATTCCTTGGTGTCCGGGTCGCGGAGGTCCACATAGAAGGCGTGGACCCCGTGGTTGACGCCCTGCGTCACCAGCTGGGCGAACACCACAGCGCCGAGTCCGTCCGTTGCGGCGTTTCCGATGTAGTCCTTCCAGGCAGCGCGGAAGGGCGTGTGGATGACGAATTCCGCGGTGGCGGGATCGTAGGTGGCGGTGGTGGCGATGCTGGCAACGTCGGAGCCGTGCCCGGTTTCCGTCATGGCGAAGCAGCCGGGGATGGCCAGGTTCATGATGCCCGGCAGCCACTTGGCGTGGTGCTCTGCTGTGCCAAGGTGCATGACGGCTGAGCCGAACAGCCCCCACTGGACCCCGGCCTTGATCTGCAGCGACGGGTCCGCAACCACCAGCTCCTCGAAGCCGGCGATGTTGCCGCCGTGGTCGTCGGACCCGCCAAGCGCGGAGGGGAAGGCGCGGTGGACCGCCCCGTTGTCAACGAGGTACTGCAACTGCCCGAAGACCCTGGCACGGTGGTCCGTGTGGGTCTGGCCCTCGACCTTGTGCAGTTCGGGACGGGCGGCGAGGTCCCGCGCCTGGCGGCGGACATCCGCCCACTTGCCCAGGAGTTGCCTGCCCAGCGCTTCGGTGTCGAGGGCAGGCTGGGGTCGGTCTGTGCCGGCAGCGACCCGGGCGGGGCCGGCCGGGCGGGAACCCTTGGCGGCGGGGCGGTCCACTACTTCAGTCATGTCAATGTCCTTCGTTGGTGCTGACAGGTTGCTTGGTGGTGCTGGGAGTAGACAGTTCGGGTGCTATGCCGACGCAGAGCCAGTCGGTGATTTGGCGGGCCATGGCGTCCTGGCCCGGTTTGGCGGCGGAGCCAGGGGTACTGAGCCACTGTTCGCCGGCATTCCGCACCAGCCCGATGGCGGCCTTGGGCCAGAATCCGATGACCGCTTCCTTCCCGCCGCCCAGGTGGGAGCGCATGGGGGTGGCGATCATCTCGGCGACTGCGTCGAAGAAGTGCCCCAGGGCGCCGGAGACGGCCGCGGCGCCGGACGCCTCGGCGTGGCGTGTCACGAAGGTGTAGACGTTCGGGCTGGTGGACGCCATCTGCAGGTAGGCGGAGACCATCGCGAACAACCCTTCCCGCGGCGTTACGGCGCTCTGTGCGGCCTCGCGGATGCGCCGCTGCATCTGGTCCAGGACCACCTCGCCCACCGCCTGCTGCAGCCCGGCCTTGTCGCCGAAGTAGCGGTAGAACACCGACTTGGACGTTCCGGCAGCTGCGGCGATGTCCTCCATGGGGGCGTCGCTGCCAAGGGCGTGTACCGCGCGCCGGGCCTGCTTGATGAGCTGCCGCCGGCGTTCTTCACGGTGGGACTCCCAGCGGGATGATCTTCCGTCCGGACTGGCGGCAGGGGAGTGCCCGTCGGCGTGTGCTTCAGTTCGTGCTTCGGGCATGTTCACGATACCCAGCGTATCAGGTACGCTGGGTATCGGTAACCGCATGCGACCAGAGGAGACACCCATGTCCATTGACGGACAGTCGGCCACCGGCCCCGACGAGACAGCCCGCCCAACCGCGGGGGCCACCGCGCTCCGGCGGGCAATCGTTGTGGGCGGCAACAGGATTCCCTTCGCCCGCGCCGGAGGTGCCTACGCAAAGTCCTCCAACCAGGACATGCTGACGGCAGCCCTGGACGGCCTCATTGCCCGCTTCGGCCTCCAGGACGAACGCGTGGGAGAGGTGGCAGCCGGCGCTGTGCTCAAGCATTCCCGTGACTTCAACCTCACCCGCGAAGCGGTCCTCGGCTCGGCGTTATCTGCCGAAACGCCGGCCTATGATCTCCAGCAGGCCTGCGCCACGGGCCTGGAAACCGTGGTGGGCCTGTCCAACAAGATCAAGCTCGGCCAGATTGACTCCGCCATCGCCGGTGGCGTCGACTCCGCCTCCGACGCCCCGGTGGTGGTCAGCGAAGGGCTCAGGGAGGTCATCCTCGACCTCAACCGGGCAAAGACGCTGCCGCAGCGGCTGCAGATCCTCAGCCGGCTGCGGCCCAAGGACCTGGCTCCGCTGGCTCCGGGTACGGCAGAACCGCGCACCGGCCTCTCCATGGGCGAGCACCAGGCCCTGACGACCGCCCAATGGAAGGTTTCCCGGGAAGCCCAAGATGAGCTTGCCCTCAACAGCCACCGCAACCTTGCCGCCGCTTACGGGGCCGGGTTCTTTGACGACCTCGTCACCCCCTACCGGGGCCTGTCCCGCGACGGCAACATGCGCGCCGATACCTCGGCGGAAAAGCTCGCGTCGCTGAAGCCCGTCTTCGGCAGGAACCTTGGCGCCGACGCCACCATGACCGCCGGAAACTCGACGCCGCTGACAGACGGCGCCTCGACGGTCCTGCTGGCCTCGGATGAATGGGCCGACGCACGCGACCTGCCGAAGCTGGCTGCCGTGGTGGATGCGGAGGCCGCGGCAGTGGACTTCGTCCACGGCAAGGACGGGCTCCTGATGGCTCCGGTCTTCGCGGTTCCCCGGCTGCTGGCACGCCACAACCTGACCTTGGCGGACATCGACTACTTCGAGATCCACGAGGCCTTCGCGGCCACTGTACTGAGCACGCTTGCTGCCTGGGAGGACGAAGACTTCGGCCGCACCCGGTTGGGCCTGGACGGTGCCCTCGGCAAGGTGGACCGCTCACGTTTGAATGTGAACGGCTCGTCGCTGGCAGCGGGACACCCGTTTGCGGCCACCGGCGGACGCATCGTGGCTTCGCTGGCCAAGCTGCTGCACGCCAAGGGCAGCACGGACGGGCGGCCGGCCCGCGGACTGGTGTCGGTGTGTGCTGCAGGCGGCCAGGGCGTCGTCGCAATCCTGGAATCGGTATAGGAGGCCGGCATGGCGGACAAATACACGCAACTGGTCAACCAGGGGCTCGGCAAGAACGTCGCCAAGAGGCTTGGGCTGCCCCAGCCGGCACTCCTGCGCCGGTACCGCCCGGGCCAGCCCCTGATAGCGGGGCCGGTCGTCATCCAGGGTGATTCCGCTGCGGCCGACCAACTGGGCGCAGAGCTGTTGTCCTGGGACCTGGACGTCCGCCGGCACGCGGTTCCGGGCGAGAAGCTCGGGGCCATCATCCTGGTGCTGGACGAGGTGGAGCGGCCGGAGGATCTCGGCAGGACAGTCCTGAGCGCGGCCGCCTCCCTGAGGGACCTCGCGCCAAGCGGCAGGGTCCTCACAGTTTCCCGTCCCGCCGCTGAAGCCGGTTCGCCTGCAGCTGCAGCGGCCCGTCAGGGAATCGACGGGCTCCTGCGGTCCCTGGCCAAGGAACTGCGTGCCGGGGCAACCGGAAACGGCATCCTTCTGGCGGAGGGCGTGGACATCACGAGCCCCAGCGCCCTGGGTGCGGTGCGCTTCTTCCTCTCCGGGCGTTCAGCGTTCGTGGACGGCCAGTTCCTGAAGATTTCCGACGCCGGAGGCACGCTGCCCGAAGACCCTGACCTCCCGCTGGCAGGAAGGATCGCCGTCGTCACCGGCGCAGCCAGGGGGATCGGCGCGCAGATTGCCCGTACCCTGCACAGGGACGGCGCCACTCTGGTGGTGGTGGATCTCCCCGCAGCCGGGGACCACCTGGCGGCCGTGGCCAACGAGGTCAGGGGAACAGCCCTGCAGTTGGACATCACCCGTGCGGACGCCGGGCAGAGGATCATCGACCATGCCGTCCAACGCCACGGCCGGCTCGATATCGTCATCCACAACGCCGGCATCACCCGCGACAAACTCCTCGCCAATATGGATCCCGCCCGCTGGGACTCGGTCATCAACATCAACATCGCTGCCCAGCTTCGGATCAACGAGGCCCTCCTGGCCTCGGAGCACTTCAGTCAGTCACCGCGTATCGTCACTGTTGCGTCCACCAGCGGGATCGCCGGAAACAGGGGGCAGACCAACTATGCGGCCTCCAAGGGAGGAGTCATGGGCATGGTCAGGGCAACAGCGCCACTGCTGGCAGAAGCCGGCGGAACCATCAACGCAGTGGCGCCGGGGTTCATCGAAACAGAGATGACCGCACGGATCCCCCTGGCCCTCCGGGAAACAGCAAGGCGCCTGAACTCGCTCAAACAGGGCGGCCAGCCCGCGGACGTGGCTGAAACCATCGCCTTCCTTGCCAGCGACTCCGCCGGAGGCATCACCGGGGAAGTGCTCCGGGTATGCGGACAGAACCTGGTCGGCGCGTAATGGCGGTGCAACCCCTCATCCTGGGGGAGATGCCGTCACTGTCCAAGCTCTACATTAACGCCGCCGCGCAGGCTGCCCGGCGGCGGCTCCTCGGGACAGGCGATTCCTCCCACCTGCCCGACGAAAGCCACGAGGTGCGGGCAGTCGCGGTGGATGTCGCAAACCTCACCGCCTACCAGCACCTGTTGGGCGAGACCGCCAGTGATGTGCTGCCCGCAGGTTTCGTCCACGCCTTGGCGTTTCCGCTGGCCATGAGCGTGATGAACCGGGACGACTTCCCGCTTCCACTGCTGGGCATGATCCACCTGGGCAACCGGGTGGAACAGCGCGTGCCGCTGCTCTTCACCGAGGCCCTCGACATCACGGCGCGGGTAGAGAACCTGCGGGGGCACCGGTCCGGCACGCAGGTGGACGTTGTGGCGGAGGTCCGCAAATCCGGCAGTAATGCCGTTTGCTGGCTGGGAGTCTCCACTTACCTGGCAAAGGGGATCTTCCTGCCGGGAATCGACAAGCCCTCGGCCCAACACGGCAAGCCCGACTTCCGTGCGCCCGATCCGACTGCACTCTGGCAGTTGGGTGTGGATGCGGGCCGGGCTTACGCGGCCGTTTCCGGTGACTTCAACCCCATCCACCTCAGCGTGTTGTCTGCGAAGGCGTTGGGCATGCGCCGGTCGATAGCCCACGGCATGTATTTGGCTTCCAGGGCGCTCGCCGACGTCGGCCCTGCCCGCGGCGATTCCTTCATTTGGGAGGTCGGGTTCGAGGCACCGGTGTTCCTGCCGGCCCGGGTTGCCCTGGACATCACCACTGAACAGGAAGGCACAGGCGCTTGGCACCGTTCGGATTTCGTTGCGTGGAACCCGCGGTCCGGGCGGCGCCACTTCAGCGGCTCAGTTGCGGCGCTTGAAGATGCGGCTTCGGGCAATGGTGACGAAAGGGCCGGAAAGGACACACCCGGCCTCACCGAAACCGGCGTTTCCGGGCCGGTGCAGGAAGAGCGAATCTAGGAACGCCCGCTAGTCTGCCGGACGGACGGCACGAAGAATGCGGTGCAGGCTGAGCAGGATTGATTCCGAAGCGGGCACCGTTCCCTGCTCGGATTCCCGGGTGGAGGTGGCAGCCATGCACGCGTCCACCGCTGCCTTCGCGGCATCGAAGCGGTCCTGGTGCCCCTGCCTGTCATCATTCCCGTAAGACGTCAGCAGATCTCCGGCGGCCGTCATCGCCTCGGACAGAGGATTGCTGTCCTGCACCGGCACCTCGTAGGGGACTTCGCTCTCCCAAATGACATCGGAGAGGACATCGGTCATGTCCTGGATGTGGAACGTCACCCGCTCCAGCTCGCGCAGGTGGCGGTAGTCCTCGTCCACGTCGCGGGGATGGAATCGCCGCCTTGGATTGCCCCGGCGGCTGGCGTCGGCTTCCCTGACGAGGTGGCGTACGGAACGTGTGGCAGCTGCCAGTTCATCGGACCGGCGGGACCATTCGGCATGGGCGGGCGGCCACTCTTCCCGGAGCGCCTTCCCCATGTCGGTGAGCTGGGTGCCGAGGGCGCGTCGCAGTTCATCGAGGCTGGCTGCTGCTGCGTTGAAGTGCAGGGGTGGAAAAATCACGAAATTGACGCCAATGCCCACGGCCACCCCCACGCCCATCTGCACCAGGTACCCGAACGAAAAATCATCGGGATGGCTGTTGCCCACCAGCAACACGAGGAGGGCCGCCGTCGGAATCCAATCGCTGCCGGACCCGATGCCGGGCAGGCCGCCCAGGAGGACGCCGATGCCCATGAAGATCGCCACGGTAAGCGGCGAGGGATCGGTGTACGCCACCAGGACGAATGCCAGGCCGATGCCGACGGCCAGTCCGGCCAATGCCTGCGCACCCTGGCGGACCGAGCCGGCGATGTTGTGGTACATCACCACCAAGGCTCCCAGGGGAGCGTAGTAGGGGTAGTCTGCAGCTGCCCCGGGCATCAGGGGCGCGATCAGGAAGGCAAGCCCGGCCGCGATGGCCGCTTTGGCGGCCAACTGGAGCCGCTGGGCGGCGAAGGCGGCCGAGAGACCGGACACCGCCCGTTTCAGGATCTCGGTTCCCCGGCCCCATATGACTTGCGTTCTGGCTTGCGGCGTGCTCATCCGCCCAACCTTAGGGTGGTTTTCCCTCAACCCCAAAAGGCGCAGGTCAGAGCGCCCGATGGTTTGGGAGCACTATGCCAGCGCGGCCGCCGAGCGCCGTACTGCGGCCGCCAGCCGGTGGGCCCGGCCGGGCGTCCGCCCGTCCTCGGCCCGCCGCGGAATGTAACCGAACCCGAGGGCGTATGAGGGGTCGGCAAAGCCAAGGGCGGCGTTGGCGCCCTCATGGCCGAAGGCCCGGTGGCTGCCAAAGTTGCGGGATGGATGAGGCTTCATGAAGACCACAGCGAAAGCGTTGTCCAGGCCTGAAGAACGGTCCAGCCCCCAGACCTGTTCGGCGGACATCCGGCGGACCGTGTCCTTGCCAAGGAACGGTTCTGAGCCGTCCGCGCCGGTGGTGGCCGCAGCGTACAGGCGGGCAAGGCCGTCCGCTGAGCCCACGCCTCCGGCGGCTGACATTCCGGCTGCGCGGACGGCCTTGATGTTCGGTAGTTCCATGATGGTGCTGACCGGCGAGTTCGAGTTGAGCCCGTCCAGGCTCAACGGATCAAGCCACGGCTGGTCCGCTTCAGTCGTATACAGGACGTCCCTGTAACGGTGTTCCTCCTCCTCGGGCAGCCCCAGGAAGAATTCCACACCAAACGGGATCCGGATCCGCCGATCGTAGAGGTCCTGCAATGACTCTCCCGACGTACGCCGGCAAAGCTCCTCCATCAGGATGCCTATGGTGAGCGCGTGGTAGCCGAATTGCCGTCCGGGTTGCCACAAAGGCCGGGCTGAGGCCAGCCTGGCCGCAGCCCCGGGTGTTGTGAACTCGCCCAGCCCAAAGCCGCCCGCGATGCCCGGCAGCCCGGCCTGGTGCGACAGGGCCTCACGTACCAGCAACCGGTCCTTGCCGTGCACCCCAAACTCCGGCCAATAGAAGGCCACCGGCCGGTCGAGGTCCAGGACACTCTCCTGCACGAGCAGCGCAATGACCATGGCGGCGACACCCTTGGAGCATGAGTAGGCCCCCGTAACTGTGTCCTCAGCCATGTCCGGGCCGCCGGTAAGTCCCACAACGCGGACGCCGCCGTGGTACGCAGCGAGCTGGGCGCTGTAACCAGGATCCTCGGCCAGGAAAGACTCAAACAGGTCGAGGACGTTTTCGAAGCCGGCCGCTACCGCGCCGCGGGAAATCTGCATCCCCACATTCTAGAGGAAACCGCTTTCCGCCTAGTTTGCCGCTCCGTGCCCCGGGGTTATTTCCTCGCCCTTCCTGACTGGCCCTGGTGGCGTTCCGTCGCCGAAAGGCCGCCCGCCGAGGGTTTCCCGGCCGTGCGCTTCGAGCCACCCGGACAGATCCGGCCCGGCCGGAACGATGCCGGTGGGATTGATGTCCTCGTGAACGATGTAATAGTGCTGCTTGATCTGCACGAAGTCTGTGGTGTCGCCGAAACCGGGAGTTTGGAAGAGGTCGCGGGCATAGGCCCACAGGGCCGGCATTTCGCTAAGCTTTTGCCGGTTGCATTTGAAGTGGCCGTGGTAGACCGCGTCAAAGCGTGCCAGCGTCGTGAACAGGCGGACATCCGCCTCCGTGATGGTGTCACCAACCAGGTAACGCCGGGCGGTGAGGCGGTCCTCCAGCCAGTCCAGGGCTGTCCAGAGCCGGTCGTAGGCGGCCAGGTACGCGTCCTGGGATCCTGCAAACCCGCACCGGTACACGCCGTTGTTCACTTCGGTGAACACCCGCTTGTTCACCTCATCGATTTCGTCCCGCAACCGTTCCGGATAAAGGTCAGGGGCGCCCGGCCGGTGGAATTCAGTCCACTCCGTAGAGAAATCCAACGTGATTTGGGGGAAGTTGTTTGTCACGACAGCGCCGGTGGGCACGTCCACCAGGGCAGGAACGGTGATGCCCCGCGGGTAGTCAGGAAAACGCTTGAAGTAGGCTTCCTGCAACCGCTCGATGCCCAGGACCGGATCCTTTCCGCCGGGATCAAGGTCGAATGTCCAGGACCGGGCATCATGCGTTGGTCCGGGCTGCCCAAGGGAGATTGCTTCCTCGAGGCCCAGCAGCCTGCGCACGATGACTGTCCGGTTGGCCCAGGGGCACGCCCGCGCTGCAACCAGCCGGTAGCGTCCCGCTTCGGCGGGCCAGCCTGGCTCGCCGTGGTCCCCGGGCCTGCCATCCCGGGTCACCCGGTCCTCAATGTAGTTGGTGTCCCGCTTAAATTCGTGGCCGCCGGTAACGTAGGCGCCCCGGGTGCTGTGCTCCCCGGTTCCGCCGGCCGTCGGGGTGCTCTCAGTGTCGTGGCTCATCTGCCCAGCCTATGCGCCAGCAGACAGGACTGCGGTGACAGGCTGCAACGCGACGATCCACGAGCCGGCCACAATAGCCGAAAAAAGGACAATCCATACGCCCGAGGGAACATGGGTGGCCGTGTACAGCAGGTAGGCGTCCGAGGTCGCAAGCTGGCTCCGCCTGCGGAGGTGTACATGGGCCAGTTTGATGAGGTCCCTCACCGCCCCAACCAGCAAGGCCAGCCCCAGGATCACGGCGACGTGGCCAGTGAATTCCCTGGGCACAACGAGGATCATGGCCAGTGCAGCGCAAATCGCTGCCACCGTGATGAGGAATCCGGCAAGGTTGCGCAGGAACAGCAGGGTGGCCACCAGGGCAAGGCCTCCCGCGGCGATGGCGGCCGGACCCCAGCCCCTGAATCCGCACACCACCAACACGGCGCCGGCCACCGCCGGAACAGGATACCCCCAGAAGCATGACCACACAGTGGCGAGCCTGCTGCGGCTGTAAGTGGTGGTAGTGCCGGAATGATCGAGCCGCAAGTGGATGCCGGAGAGCCGCTGTCCGCTGGTGACGGCAGCAAAAGCATGGCCGAGCTCATGCGTGGCCGTGGTCAGGAGACCAAAGTACTTCCAGGAGCGCCGCGGTACGGACAGCGCAGTCGCGGCCATTAGCGCCAGCACAAGTTCGGTCAAGGTGATGAGGGGCGGTGCCGTGGGGGTGAAGGATGCCAACAGGACCTGCCACAGGTCGGCGGGGCCGTTCATCCGGGCGTGCCATGTCTCATGATCAGGGTGCCGTCCATGGCTCCAACGCTACCGGGCCACGCTGGACGTCCCCTTAAAGCCGGAAGGCACGCCGGGTGGCGTGCCTTCCGTTGCGGCCGGATCGGGGAGGATCCGAAGGGTTCCTGGTGCCTAGCCTTCGCACTCGGTGCAGTAGCTGTGACCATCCTTCTGGCGGGCTATCTGGGACCGGTGCCGGACCAGGAAGCAGGAGTAGCAGGTGAATTCGTCGTCAGCCTGCGGAATGACCTGCACCACGAGCTCTTCGGCAACGAATTCGCCACCCGGTACGCCCGCGCTGTCGAGCCCATCAGCCTCATCCAGCTCAAGGACGACACTTCGCGCATCGGGAGCATTCGCTGACTGGAGCTGCTCGAGCGAGTTGTCCTGCGACTCCTTGACGTCGGAGCGCAGTTCATCATAATCGGTTGCCAATTTAGGTGCTTCTCTTTTCTTTGGTTGGCCTGTCGCGTATGAAACGTACAGCATCAAGGGGGTATTCCCCAAGAGAGGGAGTATATTTACCGCCGCCTGGGTACAGGTTCCATGAGGCGGCCGGGCCATGACCACTGGATGGTTTCCGCGCCGGAAACGGTGGGCGCAACGGCAGTTGTGCGTCCAAAGGATCCGAAAGGACGTACGTGGAACTACTCACTGCAGGATTTGGCGGTGCCGCCCAGGTAGCAACGGGCGTTGGCCCCGTCCTGGAGAAATTCGACGGCATCTCGCGGATTGCCGTCCTGCGCGGCGGAGGGCTGGGTGACCTGATCTTCGCTATTCCCGCGATGGCGGCGCTTAAAGCGGCCTATCCGGAGGCGGCCCTGACGCTTCTCGGCACGCCCGTTCAGCAGGCGCTTTTGGCTGCTGTCGAATCCCCGGTGGATGATTTCTGTCTGTTGCCGTTTGCGGAAGGCGTTCGGCCCGGTGTTGAAGATCACTCTGAGCTGGAAGGCTTTTTCGACCGGCAGCGTGCACGGCCGTTTGATCTCGCCGTGCAGCTTCATGGTGGTGGCCGGTACTCCAACCCGTTCCTGCTCCGCCTTGGCGCACGGCACACGGTGGGCACCCAGACTGCAGATGCCGCAGGCCTGGAGCGTACCGTTCCCTATGTCTACTACCAGCATGAGCCCCTGCGTGCCCTGGAGGTGGCGGGGTTCGCCGGCGCCACGCCTGTGGACCTTGAAGCGAGGCTTGTCCCCGCGGCGGGGGTGCGGGCGATACGCCACGCAGCCAACGACGACGGTGCGCGGCCCCTCGTGGTGATCCACCCGGGGGCAACCGACCCCCGCCGTCGTTGGCCCGTTGAGCGCTTTGCACAGCTTGCCGGCACGTGCGCCGCGGACGGCTGCCGCGTCGTGGTCATCGGCGATGGCAGCGAACACGAGCTGGGAAAACAGATCGCAGGCACTGCCGCCTCAAAGTCCGTGGAGTCCCTGGCGGGCAAGCTCACTATGGCCGAACTGGTAGGCCTGCTGGCCGACGCCTCCGTGGTGGTGGGAAACGACAGCGGCCCCCGCCATCTTGCCCAGGCGCTTGGTGTCCCAACTGTGGGCATTTTCTGGGTGGGGAATGTCATCAACGCCGGGGCCCTGGGAAGGGCAATGCACCGTGTGCACATGTCCTGGCTCACGGAGTGCCCCACCTGCGGGATCGACATAACGCAGGTGGGCTGGACGGCGCCGCGTTGTGCGCACGACGATTCAATCGTCGCCGGCATAGAGGTCAGGGAGGTCTACGAGGATGTTCGGAACCTGGTGGCCACAGCCGTGAGAAGGTCACCGGCGTGAACGGGGGAGCTGTGCCCATGGACGCTTTGGGCAGCGGAACAGCCGACAAGCCCGAATTGCTGGTGCTCAGGGCGCTGAAACTCGGCGACCTGTTGGTGGCCGTTCCGGCGTTGAAGGCCATCCGTCGGGCCTACCCGGAGCACAGGCTCCGATATGCAGCCCAGGGTTGGCTGTCCGAGATGCTGGGCCTGGTGGGCGGGTATGAGCTGCTGCCCACGCACGGGCTCGACGAGCCGTTGGCCCTTCGGCCCGGAGTGGTGGACGTGGCCGTGAACCTCCACGGAAACGGTCCGGAAAGTGCTGCCCGGATCGAGGCGCTGGAGGCCCGGCGAACCATTGCCTACCGCAGTGGCAACCTTGATGGTCCACCATGGCGGGCAGAACTGCATGAGCGCGAACGCTGGACACATCTGCTGTCCTGGCACGGCATCGAAACCGATCCAACAGATCTTCGGCTTGAACATCCGAGGGTTCCCAACCCTGTGCCGGGAGCAACGGTGGTGCACGTTGGTGCCGCGTACGGCAGCCGGCTCTGGCCTGTCGAACGGTTCGCCGCCGTTGCCGCGGAACTCGCACAGGCCGGTCACCACGTGGTCTTCACCGGTGCGGAGGGGGAAAGAGACCGCGCCCGTGCTGTCTGCCGGCTGGCTGGTCTCCCGGCGGAATGCATTCTCGCCGGCAGCCTGGGTTTGGCTGGGTTCGCCGCCATCATTGCCGGCGCCAGGCTCGTGATCTCCGCTGACACCGGCGCCGCGCACCTGGCATCGGCCTATGGCACGCCCTCCGTGGTGCTCTTCGGCCCGGCGCCACCGGAAATCTGGGGTCCGCCGCCGGGCCCGCACGTTGTGCTCACAAAGGCAAAGCTCCGCCGCGGTGACACGTTTTCCGACGTTCCGGACCCGGCTCTGCTGGGAGTAGAGGTTGACGATGTCCTGGCGGCGGTAGGTGTCCTCGGTCTGCTCCCGGCTTGAGCAAAATTTGTGGATAAGTGGAGCGCCGGGCGGCGGCGTCGATCCTAAAATGGAGTCATGGGCACCGAGATTGGCATTGCCTTGGTATTGCTGACAGCGTTCGTCTGGATGGCCGGGACGCTGGTAATCCTCTCCGCCATCGACCGGCCGGAACGCAAAGCCCGCCGCCAGGAGCGGCGTGACACCCGGGCTGGAGACCACAGGCGGAGAGTGGAGTACCGTCCCGTCGCGGCGGGTTCCCGGCCGGAGGGCCGCAGGCGACATTCCCGGACGAGGACGCTGCGTCCGCACTGAGGCGCCCTGTGGGCTGCGGCATCAACGTCACCGCAGTCCACGTGGAGTCATGAAAGAACACTTCGTAGTAATCCGGTGAAGTTTATCCATCGAACGGAGTTTTGGCTCCGTTTAGCCCTACGATGGTCTCGCATCACTCTGTCTACCATTCCGGGGGGAATCAATGAGCTATCCGCAATACCCAAACCAGCAGCAGCAACAGGCAACGTCCTACCAGCCTGGCGGGGAGCCGCCGCTGTGGGCTCCGTACTACGGTGCCACGCTGCCCATTGCCGCCAAGCGGTTCTTCAAGAAGTACGCCACCTTCTCGGGCCGGGCCAGCCGGAGCGAGTACTGGTGGTGGGCGCTGATCGGCTTTGCCGTCAGCGTCGTCCTGAACATCATCATGCAGGTCGGCGGCGCAGCAGGTGCCACCGTCGCCGCGAACGGTTCCAGTGTTCCCGGGCCGGGTTTCCTGGTGGGCTCCATCATTGCCTTCGTGTGGGGCCTGGCAGTGCTCGTGCCGTCACTGGCACTCCTGGTCCGCCGCCTGCACGATGTCAACATCAGCGGCTGGCTGGTGCTGATCATCCTGGTGCCGTTCCTGGGGGCCTTGGCGCTCATCGTCATTGCCATCCTGCCGTCCAATCCGGCCGGGCAGCGGTTCGACCAGCCCGCGGGCTGATAGCCGCACGGCCTTGACGAAAGGGAGCCCGATCATATCGATCGGGCTCCCTTTTGCTTTGCATCAAACATTGGGTTCCGCAGCGTCACGCCGCGGCCTAGGCTGGCGCTGTGGAGTGTGAGGTGAGCGGTGTTCCGGTGCATTATGCGGCATTCGGCGACGGCGACCCGGTCCTGGTCCTGCACGGCGCCGGCGTGGACCATCGGGAGGTGGCAGCCGTTTTTGAGCCAATATTCGGCAGGCTGCCCGGCTATCGGAGGATCTACCCTGACCTCCCGGGCATGGGCCGCACGCCGGCGGCCGCAACGCTTGCGGGTGCCGATGACGTGCTCGACCTTTTGCTTGGTTTCGTTGACGCCATCGTCGGCCCGGAACCCTTCCGGCTCATCGGCCACTCTGCGGGCGCGTACTTTGCCCGTGCGATGGCGGGCAAGAGGGTGCGGCAGGTCGCAGGGCTCGCCCTGGTCTGTCCACTGGGCGGGAGCGCCAAGGACGTTCCGGAACACAAGGTCCTGGTTGCTTCCGTCGATCCGGACAAGCTGTTGGGCACCGAAGAGGCCGCATCGTTCGGGGAGTACTTTGTGGTCCAGACGCAGGCAACGCTGGACCGATTCCTGGAAGCGGTGGCTCCCTCCCTGGGCCTGGCAGACGAGGCAGCGCTGGAACGGATTGCGCGGCAGTGGGAGTTCCGCGGCACCGCTCCCGACAGCCAGTCGTATGTGGGTCCTACGCTCATCCTTGCCGGCCGGCAGGACGCCGCGGTGGGCTACGCCGGTGCCTGGGACCTCCTTCAGCTCTACCCCCGGGCCACTTTCGCCGTGCTAGACCAGGCAGGACACGCGCTCCCGCATGAGCAGCCGGACCTCCTCGAAGCTTTGGTTACCGAGTGGCTGGGCCGCTCAGTCAGCCAAAGGCCGGTCCCACCCGGCGCCTAGTTATTAACGGCCGAGCGCTGCCGCCAAATACGGCGCGGTGCGGCTCCCTGCGGCCTGCGCCACGTCTTCCGGCGAGCCGCTTGCCATGATCCGCCCGCCCTGGTCCCCTCCGGACGGTCCCAGGTCAATGACCCAGTCCGCGGCGGCAACAACCGACATCTCATGTTCGACCACCACCACCGTGTTCCCCGCGTCCACGAGGCCGTGCAACTGGGCCATCAGGAGCTGGACGTCCGCCGGGTGGAGGCCCGTGGTGGGTTCGTCCAGCAGGTACAGGGTGTGCCCGCGCTGGGCGCGCTGCAGCTCGGTGGCCAGTTTGATGCGCTGGGCCTCACCGCCGGAAAGTTCCGTGGCCGGTTGTCCCAAGCGAAGGTAGCCCAGCCCCACATCCTGCAGGCATTTGAGGCTGCGGGCCGCAGCGGGGATCCCTGCCAGGAATTCTGCAGCGAGGTCCACAGTCATCCCCAGGACGTCGGCCACATTCCGGCCGAGGTACTCCACCTCCAGCGTGGCGGGGTTGAAGCGGGATCCTTCGCACTCGGGGCAGGGTCCGTAGCTCCCCGGGAGGAACAGGAGCTCCACCGCCACAAAGCCCTCGCCCTGGCACGTCTCACAACGGCCTCCCGCGACGTTGAACGAAAACCTGCCGGCGCCGAACCCCTTGGCTTTGGCGGCTTCAGTACCGGCAAACACTTTGCGGACAGCGTCGAAGAGACCCGTGTAGGTTGCCAGGTTGGAACGGGGCGTCCGGCCGATGGGTTTCTGGTCCACCGTGACCAGCCGGTCGATGGTGTTGCTCCCTTGGACAGCACCTACATGAAGATGCTCCGCCGGCCTGTCCCGTTCCCCTGCTGTTCTGTCCGTCGTGAGTGAGGCAGCCACCACATCGCCCAGAACGCGGCCAACAAGGGTGGACTTGCCGGAGCCTGACACGCCGGTCACGGCCGTCAGGACTCCCAGGGGGAAACGGGCGTAAAGCCCTTGCAGGTTGTGCTGCCGGACATCTTCCAGCTCCACCCACCCGGCCGGTTCGCGCGGTTCACCGTTACGGGACGGAGAAGGGGGTGCGGATAGCCGTGGCGCATCGAAGAGGAACGGGCGGGTCACGGATGCTTCAACCTCGGCCAGTCCTTCCACCGGGCCGCTGTACAGCACTTCGCCGCCACCTTCTCCGGCGCGGGGGCCAACGTCCACCAGCCAGTCTGCCCTGCGGACAACGTCCATGTTGTGCTCCACCACGAAGACAGAGTTGCCGGAGGACTTCAGTTGCTCCAGAACTTCCAGCAGCGGCTCCGCGTCTGCGGGATGGAGTCCTGCTGACGGTTCATCGAGCACATAGATCACTCCGAACAGTCCGGAGCGCAGCTGGGTGGCGATCCGGAGCCGCTGCATCTCGCCCGGCGAGAGGGTGGGGGTTCCCCGGCCCAAGGCCAGGTATCCCAGCCCAAGGTCCAGGAGGACGTTGATCCGCTGGAGCAGGTCCCGTGTGATGGTTACGGCCACTTCGTTGGACTCACCGGAACGCTGGGTGCGTGATGCTGTGCCGGCCTGTGCCAGTTCGCTGGTCGGACGGACTGTGTCCGCCAGGTCTGCCAGCGGGAGTGCGTTGAACTCCGCAATGGTCCTGCCGGCGAAGGTGACGGCCAGTGCCTCGGGAATCAGCCCGGTGCCCGAACAGCGCCGGCAGGGACCTGACTCCATGAATGCCAGGACCCGGTCCCGCATGGAGGCGCTTTGCGAGTCGGCCAGCGTATGGAGCACGTAACTCCGTGCACTCCAGAACCGGCCTTTGTATGGCTTGGCAACCCGGTCACGCTGCGGGGTTACCTCCACCACCGGTTGTTCCTCCGTAAAGAGAATCCAATCGCGGTGCTTCCTGGGCAGTTTGCGCCACGGGACGTCGACGTCGTAACCCAGGTGGGTCAGGATGTCCCGCAGGTTCTTTCCCTGCCACGCTCCGGGCCAGGCGGCAATGGCCCCCTCCCGGATGGTAAGGGACGGATCGGGGACCAGTGACTGTTCGGACACCGTGTGGGCAACTCCGAGGCCCTGGCATTCCCTGCAGGCACCTGCGGCCGTGTTGGGGGAGAAGGAGTCCGAGTCGAGCTGGCTGCTTCCCTCGGGGTAGGTGCCCGCCCGGGAAAAGAGCATCCGCACCGAGTTGGAAAGGGTGGTGACAGTTCCTACCGTGGAGCGGCTGCTCGCTGTGCCCCGGCGCTGTTGAAGGGCGACGGCGGGCGGCAGCCCGCTGATCAGCTCCACCTTCGGATTGTGGCCCTGTTGGATGAGGCGCCTGGCGTAGGGGGCCACGGACTCGAAGTAGCGGCGTTGGGCCTCGGCATAGATCGTGCCGAAGGCCAAAGACGACTTACCGGAGCCCGAGACGCCGGTGAAAGCAACGATGGCATCCCGCGGAACGTCCACGCTGACGTTGCGGAGGTTGTTTTCCCGGGCACCGCGGACACGGACAAAGCCGTCGGACTGGTGCGCCGGGGTGGTCAGCTGGGAATCATCAGTGTGCTGTTCGTTCGGCATTGTTTTGACTCTAGTGGTGAAGCCGCGTGCGGGACTATTTGTCAGTGGGAAGCTGATGGGGTCTGCAAGGTCCGCTCCTTGGCCGCAGACGTGGTTGCTGACGTGCTGGTTTGGTTACCCTCGGTTGTTGCCCGGACGTAGTCCGTCACAGTCCCGGCCGGGGGATTCCACCGCGGGCGGGCCGGGCGCCTCTTGGAGAGCCAGGATTTAATATGACAGAACTCACAGCCAAAGCGGCAGCGTGAACTGGGTGCGCCAAAAATCCAGGGCACGAAAAAAGCCCCGGAAAATCACTGATTTTCCGGGGCTTTCCCTTGTGCGCGGAGGGGGACTTGAACCCCCACCCCCTTTCGAGGACTAGCACCTCAAGCTAGCGCGTCTGCCATTCCGCCACCCGCGCAGGTGGTAATCCGGGAAGCGTCTTCCGTCTTTCAACGTTTCGCGCCTCTCCGAAGCAGCGAGAAAAACTCTAACATGACTTTCCGGGAACAACGAATCGGGCCAACTGGGTAGGCTGAGGGCATCGCTATCGCGTGTGCAAACCAGCCGATTAACCCAGCGAGGAGCCCTTATGCCTGACGTCCTGCCCGAGGATGAAGTTGTCCGGATCTGCCAGGAACTCATCCGCATTGACACGTCCAACTACGGGGACGGCTCAGGCCC
Source organism: Arthrobacter sp. Leaf137 (assembly GCF_001423525.1). GTDB lineage: Bacteria > Actinomycetota > Actinomycetes > Actinomycetales > Micrococcaceae > Arthrobacter. The sequence continues at coordinate 239,587 of NZ_LMOI01000012.1, forward strand.
CGGCGAACGGGCGGCGGCCGAGTACGTTGCAGGGCTCATTGAAGAAGTCGGGCTGGATGCAGAACTCTTCGAATCCGAGCCGGGCCGGGCCAACGTGGTCACGCGGATGGCCGGTGAGGACCCGTCAGCCAGCGCCCTCGTGGTCCACGGCCACCTCGACGTGGTGCCCGCCCTGCGGGACCAGTGGTCCGTGGACCCGTTCGGCGCCGAACTGAAGGACGGATTGATCTGGGGCCGCGGCGCCGTAGACATGAAGGACATGGACGCCATGATCCTCTCCGTCCTGCGCAGTTTTGCCCGTACAGGCACGAAGCCCAAGCGGGACATTATCTTCGCCTTCTTTGCGGACGAGGAGGCCGGCGGCGCACTCGGCGCACGGTACGCCGTGGAGAACCGTCCTGAACTTTTCGAAGGTGCCACGGAGGCCATCTCCGAAGTGGGCGGGTTCTCGGCAACCATCGGCGGCCAGCGCACATACCTCCTGCAGACTGCCGAAAAGGGAATCTCCTGGCTCCGGCTCGTTGCCCACGGCCGGGCCGGGCACGGTTCGCAGATCAACACGGACAACGCGGTGACCCGCCTGGCCGCCGCGGTAACCCGCATCGGCGAATACAAGTGGCCCATCGAACTGACGCCCACCACGCGCCAGTTCCTCGACGGCGTCACCGAACTCACGGGCGTCGAGTTCGACGCCGACAATCCGGACCGGCTCCTGGACCAGTTGGGCACTGTGGCCCGCTTCGTGGGGGCGACCCTCCAGAACACCACAAACCCCACGCTCCTCAAGGGCGGCTACAAGCACAACGTCATTCCCGAGTCCGCCGAGGCCCTCATTGACTGCCGGACCCTGCCGGGCCAGGAGCAGCAGGTCCTGGAGATCGTCCGCGAACTTGCGGGCAACGGGGTGGACGTCAGCTACGTCCACAACGACGTGTCCCTGGAAGTCCCGTTCGCGGGCAACCTCGTGGACTCCATGATCGATGCACTCCACTCGGAGGATCCAGGCGCCAAGGTGCTTCCCTACACGCTTTCCGGCGGCACCGACAACAAGTCCCTCAGCAGGCTCGGCATCACCGGCTACGGCTTCGCGCCCCTGATGCTTCCGGACGACCTCGACTTCACCGGCATGTTCCACGGCGTTGACGAACGCGTCCCGGCGGATTCGCTGAAGTTTGGTGCCCGCGTCCTGAACACCCTGCTCACCAATTACTGACAGGAAATCCCATGACCCCCGAGGACGTGCTGCCGGATCCGCTCCTGGAAAAGATCCGCGGGCGTGCCGCGGACTATGACAGGAACAACGGTTTCTTCCACGAGGACCTGCGGGACCTCGCGGACGCCGGGTACCTCAAGCTGTTCGTGCCGGCGGACGACGGCGGCCTGGGCCTTGGCCTCGCGGCTGCGGCGCAGTGCCAGCGCAGGCTGGCGACGGCAGCGCCAGCCACCGCCCTGGCCATAAATATGCACCTGGTGTGGACCGGCGTCGCGCACGTCCTGAAAGCCCGCGGTGACAACTCCCTGGATTTCGTCCTGGAAGAGGCAGCCCAGGGCGAGGTCTTCGCGTTCGGGAACTCCGAAGCCGGCAATGACTCGGTGCTGTTCGACTCCCGCACCGTGGCTGCTCCCTTGCCCGGCGGGGGCTACTCGTTCACCGGCACCAAGATCTTCACCAGCCTTTCGCCCGCCTGGACACGGCTGGGGATCTTCGGCAAGGACGCAGCTGCCCGGGACGGCGCGGGAGAGCTGGTCCACGGCTTCATCACCCGCCAGGCGGAGGGGTACCGCATCCTTGACGACTGGGACACGCTGGGCATGCGGGCCAGCCAGTCCGCCACCACCGTCCTGGAGGGAGTGGAAGTCCCGGCGGACCGAATCTTCCGGAAGCTGCCGGTTGGCCCCAACGCCGACCCGCTCATCTTCGCCATCTTCGCCTGCTTCGAGACACTGCTGGCAGCCGTCTACACCGGCCTGGGGGAGCGGGCGCTGATCCTGGGCGTGGAAAACGCCAAACGCCGCACGTCATTCAAGAACAGCGGCCGCAGCTACGCGCAGGATCCGGACATCCGCTGGAAGGTGGCGGACGCCGCCATGGCGATGGATAACCTGTATCCGCAGTTGGCATCCGTCGCGGCGGATGTTGATGCGCTGGCCGAGCACGGACCGCAGTGGTTCCCTAAGCTGGTGGGGCTGAAGGTGAACGCCACGGAAACCGCCCGGCGCGTCGTGGACCTGGCCATCAGGGTCAGTGGCGGGTCCAGCTACTTCCGCGGGTCCGAGCTGGAGCGGCTCTACCGCGACGTACTGGCCGGGATGTTCCATCCGTCCGACGACGAATCCGCCCATAACACGGTGGCAAACGCCTGGTTGGGTCCGCTGGACGGCTAACGCGTGCGGAGCCGTGCCTTAGACGGTCCTCTGGACCTGCATGACCCGGCGGCGGAGCCAGAAACGACGGCCTCCGCCCATGTAGAGCTTGCTGCGCTCCAGTTCCCACTTGCCGTATTCGGAGTGTTCCACCAGGCGGCGGCGCGCCTCAGGCAGGGACTCGTTCGGACTTACCGTCAGCACGAGGTACTCGTACTGCCTCAAATAGTCCCGTTCCCGCTGGACCGAGCTGGTGAGAAATTGTTCCTTCATTGCTCTCCATTTTCGTCCTTTTCCCGCTAACGTGAAGTCATGAGCATCGATCCGCGTGTCGCGCTTTCGTCCCTGACCACCGCTTTGGAAGAACACCTTATAGCAGCATCGAACCGCCGCGGAGACGGTGACCCCTCCGTGGAGGCAGCCTTTTTTGCAGTGGCAGATGCATTCGAAGTTTATGAAGACGCCCTCTACGAGGCCTACAACGAAGTGACCCCGCTTCAGGTCTTCGACGACGAGGACGACGAAGACGAAGACAGCGACGTGGACGACGAGGATCTGGAGATCGTCGAAGAGTAGCCGGGGCCGCCGGCCCCAACTTATGCCGCGGCGGACACGTCTTCCAGTGCCCGCGCAATCTCGGGCGGCAGCGGAGACAGCTGGGCTTCGAGGATTTCCTTGAGCTGGACAGGCGTCCGGGGACCCACAACGGCGGTGGCAACCCCATGTTGCGCCAGCAGCCATCCCAGCGCCACGTCCTGTGGCGTCCGGCCAAGGCCCTTCGCTGCGGTGCACACTGCTTCCACGGTGCGGGACGGTTTTTCCGCCAGGAACGGCTCAACGGAAGCCGACCCGCTGGCGGACGCGCCGCGTGAACCCGACGGAATGCTGCCCCGGTATTTTCCGGTGAGTACGCCCCGGCCAAGCGGTGCGCAGGCCATCAGGCCCATCCCTGCATCCTCCACGGCCGGTATGAGTTCAGCCTCGGGACTGCGGTGCAGAAAGGAGTATTCAGCCTGCGCCGCCACGAGGGGGAAGCCGGCCAGGACTGCTGCCTTCGCCGCCTGCCATCCGGTGTAGTTCGAGATGCCGGCATACCGGGCGCGGCCGCTGCGGACAGCAAACTCCAGGGCGGAAAGGGTTTCGTCCAGCGGAACGTTGCCGTCCCAGGCCTCGGCGAACCAGATGTCCACGTAGTCGGTTCCCAAGCGGGCAAGGCTCGCGTCAAGGCCGGTGAGCATCGCATTCCTGGACGTGTCGACGCCGCGCCGGCCATCCGGCGTCGTCATCCCCGCCTTCGTGGAGATGGTCAGCCCGGTGCGGGAGACGACGTCGCCCAGCAGCGAACCCAGCATCGCTTCGGACCGGCCATCGGCATATGACGCCGCCGTGTCCACGTGCCGGCCGCCGGAATTAAGGAAGGTCCTCAGCAGCTCCGAGGCGTCCTGTTCGTCGGTTTCCCCGCCCCACGTCATGGTGCCGAGCGATAAGGCTGAGACCCGCAATCCACTGTTGCCGACGTAACGCTGCTGCATAGCAGCAAGCTTACGGGCAGATGCACCCATGCCCATGCCGTAGGGTCTTAGCGTGAACTGGTTTGAGGTGGCCCTGCTGGGCCTTGTGCAGGGACTGACCGAATTTCTACCGATTTCATCAAGCGCGCACCTGCGGATCGTGGGGCAGTTCCTGCCCAACGCAGAGGACCCCGGAGCAGCCTTCACGGCCATCACCCAGCTGGGCACTGAAACGGCCGTCGTTGTCTACTTCTGGCGGGACATCGTCCGCATCGTCAAGGCGTGGGCGGGTTCCCTCGCCGGAAAGGTGTCCCGGCAGGACCCGGATGCCCGGATGGGCTGGCTGGTCATCCTGGGAAGCCTACCCATCATCGTCCTCGGGCTGCTGTTCCAGGACCAGATCGAATCGGTGCTGCGCAGCATGTGGATCGTAGCCACCATGCTGATCGTCTTCGGCCTGATCCTCGCCGTCGCCGACGCCGTCGGAAAGCAGGAACGGGACCTCACCCAGCTGACCTACAAGCACGGCATCCTTTACGGCTTTGCCCAGGCAATGGCGCTCATTCCCGGCGTTTCCCGCTCCGGCGGCACCATCACAGCCGGCCTCCTGATGGGCTACACACGCGAAGCGGCCGCCCGGTACTCCTTCCTCCTGGCCATCCCTGCTGTCTTTGGCAGCGGCCTGTACCAGCTCTACAAGGTGGTATCCAAGGACGGCATCACGGGCCCTTACGGATTGCCCGAAACGGCGTTGGCCACAGTCATCGCGTTCGTGGTGGGTTACGTCATCATTGGCTGGTTCCTGAAGTTCGTGTCCACCCGCAGCTACCGGCTGTTCGTCTGGTACCGGATCTTCCTGGGCCTGGCCCTCTACCTGCTCCTCGGTTTCGGCGTCATCAGCGCCTAGCACTAGGCTTGGTCTGTGAAATCCTGGACTTCCCGCCCCGTTCCAACCCTGCCCGGCACCATGCCTGCCATCCGCTTGTTCGACACAGCAGCAGGCCATGAGGTGGTGCTGGAGTCCGGGGACCGGCCTTCCATGTACGTCTGCGGCATCACGCCGTATGACGCCACCCATATGGGCCATGCAGCCAGCTATGTCGCCTTCGACCTGCTGAACCGCGCCTGGCGGGACGCCGGCAAGGACGTGGACTATGTCCAGAATGTTACGGACGTCGATGATCCGCTCCTGGAGCGCGCAACGGCCACCAACGTGGACTGGCGTGAGCTTGCGCAAAGCCAGATCGACCTGTTCCAGACCGACATGGAAGCACTGAACGTCCTGTCACCGGACCACTATGTTGGCGCGGTGGAGTCCATCAGCCTCATCGTGCCCGAGGTGGAACGGCTGGTCAGCCAGGGCCTTGCGTACACAGTTCCGGGAACCAACGGCGAGCCTGACGGAGACGTCTATTACGACGTCGAAGCGGCCGGAAAGCAGTCAGTGGCCCCCGAAGCGTGGAGCCTTGGTTCCATCTCGGGACTGTCCGAAAGCGAGATGCTTGAACTCTTTGCCGAACGTGGCGGGGACCCCGGCCGGTCCGGCAAGCGGCAGGCGCTGGATCCCTTGCTGTGGCGGGTGGCGCGGGACGGCGAACCCAGTTGGCCCGGTGCCAGCCTGGGTGACGGCCGCCCCGGGTGGCACATTGAGTGCACCGTGATTGCGCAGAAATACCTGCCCGCACCTTTCACCGTCCAGGGAGGCGGCTCCGACCTGATCTTCCCGCACCATGAAATGGGTGCAGGGCACGCCTACTCGCTGGCCGGGGTACCCCTCGCGAGGCATTACGCGCACGCCGGCATGGTGGGGCTGGACGGCGAAAAGATGAGCAAGTCCAAGGGCAACCTGGTACTCGTGTCCAAGCTCCGTGCAGCGGGGGAGGAACCCGCGGCCATCCGCCTGGCGATCCTGGCCCATCATTACCGGTCGGACTGGTCCTGGACCGACGAGGGATTCGCCGCAGCCAAGGCAGACCTGGCCGCCTGGCGCCGGGCACTGGATCATGCCCCGCGCGGGTCCGCGGGCCCTTTGGTGGAAGAGATGCGCGCAGCGTTGGCAGCCGATCTGGACGCTCCGGCGGCCGTCGCGGCGGTGTCGCGCTGGGCACGGCAGGCGAACGACGGCGGCGCCACGGCCAGCGCTTTGGACCAGGCCTTGGTGAGGGACGCCGTCGACGCCCTCCTGGGCGTTCAGCTGTAGGCTTCCCGCGCCGCTATTAACGGCAAAGGGGCCCGGCCCGGAGTATTCCCGGCCGGGCCCCTTTCGTCAGTGGTCAGGGCCTGTCCTGGCCCCGCCGCTTTAGGTAACGCTCGAATTCCCTGGCGATCGACTCGCCGGTGGCCTCCGGAAGGTCGGCTGTGTCCTTGGCCTCTTCCAGCTGGCGGACGTACGCCGCGATTTCCGGGTCCTCGGTGGCCAGCTCGTCCACCCCGCGTTCCCAGGCGTCCGCCTCCTCGGCCAGCTCGTGGGTGTCCAGCGGCACCTGGAGCAGTTCCTCGATGCGGTGCAGAAGTGCCAGCTGGGCTTTGGGGGACGGCGCCTGGGCCACATAGTGCGGAACGGCGGCCCACAGCGACACGGTGGGAAGCCCGGCCAGGAGGGCCACTTCAGACAGGACGCCGACGATGCCCACAGGGCCCTCGTACTGCGACGCTTCCAGGTTCATGCGCTCCCGCAGCGGAGCATCATCCGATGACGTGCTCACCGGTATGGGCCGGCTGTGCGGAACATCGGCCAGCAATGCACCCACCAGCACCACGTAGTCCACGTTCAGGGCTTCGGCATGCACCAGCAGTTCGGCCGTGTAGGCCCGCCACTTGTAGGAGGGCTCGGTGCCCTGGACAAAGATGACGTCCACATTGGAGTTGGGCGCACTGGCCTTGTAGATCCGGGTGGAAGGCCATTTGATTTTCCGTTCCCCCGCCGCGTTCCTGCGCACCGTGGGCCGGGTGAACTGGAAGTCGTAATATTCGTCGGCGTCGATTGAGGCAACCTTCTTGCCGCCCCACAGCTTGTTGAGGTAGCGCAACGAGTCGCTTGCGGCCTCGCCGGCGTCGTTCCAGCCTTCAAAGGCGGCCAGCATCACCGTGACTCGCTGCCCCCCGGCAACTGGCTGCAGGAACCGTTCCCGCTCGGGTCCGGCACCCGTATCGGCGGTGTCTTCCTCGAAGCTATTCATTCCATCACCCTACGTCCAAGGAGTGCGGGCGTGCAGGGAATGAAGCGCCGCAACATCGGCAAACACCGGCCACAACGGGCCTTATCAGCCGGGTATTCGCCAAGGGCGTAGCCTCAGGGACCGTCCAGAATGTCCCCGTAGACTTGGGGCATGCAACTTCATGGCTCCGAATCACCGCTCAAAGCCGTCCTCTGGGACATGGACGGAACCATCGTGGACACGGAGCCATACTGGATTGCCGCCGAGCATGCGCTGGTGGAAGCCCACGGCGGCACCTGGTCCCATGAACAGGCCATGCAGTTGGTGGGGCAGTCCCTGACATTTTCCGCCGGCCTCCTGCAGAAGGCGGGCGTTGCCCTCAGCATCCGGGACATCATCGACCACCTCACCGCCGAGGTCGTCAGCAGCGTACGGCAGGAAGTGCCGTGGCGGCCCGGGGCGCGTGAACTGCTCGAAGACCTTCACCTCGCCGGCATCCGGTGCGCCCTGGTCACCATGTCCGAGGGGCCGCTGGCCCGCCAGGTGATGGACAGCCTTCCCCGCCCATATTTCGAGGTCCTCGTAACCGGCGATACCGTCAGCCGTGGCAAGCCACACCCGGAGGCGTACCTGACCGCCGTCGAACGGCTTCGGGAAACCGACCCGCACCTGCATCCCGGACACTGCGTAGCACTGGAGGACTCGGCACCAGGCGTGGCCGCGGCCGTTGCGTCCGGGGTCACAACAGTGGCCATTCCACACATCGTCCCGTTGCCCGAGCACTCCCATTACACGCTGTGGGACACGCTGGCCGGACGTTCCCGCACAGACCTCGAGGAACTCCTCGCCGCCGCGGGCAAGGCAAGCCCTGCTGCCGGGTCCGCCACCGCCGTCGGGACAACGCCGTGACGGCGCCGGCGCCCGGAGAACCCGGCATGCGGGAACCGGCAACCCCTGGGGCTGCTGTACCGGGGCGCCGTGAAGGGATCCCCCTGGGCCGGATCGCCGGCGTGCCGGTGGTCCTCGCGTACTCCTGGTTCATCATCGCGGCGTTTACTGTCATCGTGTACGGGCCGGTGCTGCACCGCAACAACCCGGCCCTGGGTACGAGCGCTTACATCGTCGCATTCGCTTACGCAGTTCTCCTGCTCATATCCGTACTTGTGCATGAACTCGCTCACGCCCTGACCGCAAAGGTCTACGGCTGGCCCACACAGAAGATAGTCCTGAACCTGTGGGGTGGCCATACGCAGTTTGAGAGTTTCACCGCATCCCCGGGCCGATCGGTCCTGGTGGCACTGGCGGGACCGGCCGCCAACTTCATTCTTGCTGCCGGTGCCTGGCTGGTACTCACTGCCATGCCCATGGGCAGTGTCGCGGAAATCCTGACCAATATCTTCATGTGGGCGAACTTCCTCATCGGCGTTTTCAACGTCCTTCCGGGCCTCCCTCTGGACGGCGGCCGCCTGGTCGAGTCGGCCGTTTGGAAAGCAACCGGCAGCCAGGCGAAGGGCACGGTGGCGGCCGGTTGGGCCGGGCGAATCATCGTGGTGGCGCTGGTGGGATGGTTCATCCTCCTGCCGTTCCTTTCCGGGAGCGATCCGGATTTCAGCCTCGTGATGATCACTGTCCTTGTTTGTGGATTCCTGTGGATGGGAGCCTCGGCCTCGATCCAGCAAGGCACCCTCCGGGCGCGACTGCCGCTGGTGACGGCCGCGGGACTTTCCACGCCGGCCATCGCGGTGCCCGCCACGGCTTCAGTCCGGGACCTCCTGGGCTACGGTGCGGCCGCCCATAAGTCGGTGGTCGTCTGCGGCCCCGACGGCCGGCCGCAGGGGGTTGTTGACCCGGCCGCCCTGGCATCCGTTCCCGAAGCAGCGGCAGGATCCACTCCGGTCACCGCCGTGTCCTTCGCACTGGCCCCTGGCGCCTACGTCCCGGAATGGTCGAAGGGGCAGGAACTTATCCAGTTCCTCGCCCAGGTTGAGGGCAAACACTACGCCGTCGTTGACCACAACGGGGCGGTGACCGGACTGCTGACGCAGGACGCCGTCCTCGCCGCCATTACCGGGAAGAACCGCCGCACCCGCCAGGCATAAGAACCCCGGGCAGCCCTCCCGCGAGCAGCGGAGGGGCCGGAACCGGTAGAGTTACCTGCCGGTGTGCCATGCCGCCGACGCAATCACCCGGCAGCCATGCGCAGGCACCACAGGTTTACAGGAGTGAGGAACATCATGAGCAGCGAAACTGCCGTCAACGACGCCACAGCAGCAGCCGGGGCCGGTGGCGCAGCCAGCGGTTCACAGCCCGTCGGAGCCGCGCGGCGCCGCGGACCCTTCCGTGAAGGCGAACGCGTCCAGCTGACCGACGAGCGGGGCCGGATGAACACCGTCACCCTTGAACGCGGCGGGGCCTTCCACACCCACCGGGGCTTCCTGAACCACGACGAAATCATCGGCAAGGTGGACGGTTCAGTTGTGGTGAACAACGTGGGCCAGCAGTACCAGACGCTGCGCCCCCTGCTCTCAGACTTCGTCCTGTCGATGCCGCGCGGCGCCGCCGTCGTCTACCCCAAGGACGCGGGGCAGATCGTCACCATGGCGGATATCTTCCCCGGGGCACGCGTCGTTGAGGCCGGCGTCGGCTCGGGTGCCCTCTCCATCTCCCTGCTGCGCGCCGTGGGGGACCAGGGCTACCTGCACTCCTTCGAACGCCGGGAAGAGTTTGCGGACATCGCCCGCGGCAACGTGGAGACAATCTTCGGCGGCCCGCACCCGGCCTGGCAGATCTCCCTCGGCGACTTCCAGGAAGAGGTGGTCCGCAGCGAGGCCCCCGGCTCCGTGGACCGTGTTGTCCTGGACATGCTTGCACCCTGGGAATGCCTCGACGCCGTCGCCACCGTGCTTGCCCCCGGCGGCGTCTGGATCAATTACGTCGCCACCGTCACCCAGCTCTCCCGCACGGCTGAAGCCATCCGCGCAGACGGCCGGTTCACCGAACCGGACGCCTGGGAATCGATGGTCCGCGGCTGGCACCTCGAAGGCCTTGCCGTCCGCCCGGACCACCGCATGGTGGCCCACACCGGGTTCCTGCTGGTCACCCGGCGGCTCGCCGACGGCGTGACCGGCATCTCCGTCAAACGCCGGCCGTCAAAGACTGAATTCAACGAAGAAGACGTCAACGCCTGGACCCCCGGGGCCGTGGGGGAGCGGGCCGTGTCGGACAAGAAACTCCGCCGCGCCGCCCGCGATGCGATTGCCGGGACCAACGTCAAGGACACCCCCGAGGTCACGAACTAGTCCACATTTCGGGAGTCTCCATCCCTAGCTGCCCTCTTGGGACTAATGTCTTAAGAGAAGAGCAGGAAGGGGCTGATGCATCATGGAGACACCGAACCAGGACTCCGGACGTACACCGGCAGAGCAATTTGCCGCCAATGACCTCTCGGTTGCCGACCGCCAGGTCAACATCCTCCGGGACAAACTCAGGCACATCGACCGCCAGTTGGCTGCGGCAACGCAGAACAACACCAAGCTGGTCAGCATGCTTGAAACCGCGAAGGCGGAGATCCTCCGCCTCAAGAACGCGCTGGACCAGGAGGGGCAGCCACCGTACAGCTTTGGCACCATCCTGCAGCTGAACCCGCGTCGGCAACCGGCCCCGGGCAGCAGCGGACAGGCGGCAACGGAGGAGTCTGCGGACATCTTCAACGCGGGCCGGAAGATGCGCGTCGGCCTCAGTCCCCTGGTGAACATCAACCAGCTCGCCGTGGGCCAGGAGGTCCTGCTGAACGAGGCCCTGCTCATAGTGGCGGGCCTGGGCTACGAACGTGCCGGTGAGCTGGCCACGCTCAAGGAAATGCTCGGGGCCGACCGGGCACTCGTGGTGGGCCGGGCCGACGAAGAACGCGTGGTCCGGCTCTCGGGTGTCCTGCTCGCACAAAAGCTCCGCGTGGGCGACGCCCTGTCCATCGATTCACGGACAGGGTACGCACTCGAGAAGGTGCCCCGCTCCGAGGTCGAGAACCTGGTTCTCGAAGAAGTTCCGGACATCACTTACGAGGACATTGGTGGCCTTGGCCCGCAGATCGAACAAATCCGCGACGCCGTGGAGCTGCCGTTCCTCCACCCCGACCTCTACCGTGAGCACGGGCTGAAGGCCCCCAAGGGAATCCTCCTGTACGGCCCTCCAGGCTGCGGCAAGACCCTGATCGCCAAGGCGGTGGCCAACTCGCTGGCCGCCCGCGCCGCAGAACGCTCCGGCAACGTGGACCTGAAAAGCTACTTCCTGAACATCAAGGGCCCGGAACTGCTGGACAAGTACGTGGGCGAAACCGAGCGGCACATCCGGTTGATCTTCGCCCGTGCCCGTGAGAAGGCGTCAGACGGCAGCCCGGTGGTCGTCTTCTTCGACGAGATGGATTCGCTGTTCCGGACCAGGGGCACCGGCATCTCATCCGACGTCGAGACCACCATCGTCCCGCAGCTGCTCAGCGAGATCGACGGCGTGGAACGGCTGGACAACGTGATCGTGATCGGCGCCTCCAACCGCGAGGACATGATCGATCCCGCCATCCTCAGGCCCGGCCGCCTGGACGTCAAAGTCAAGATCCACCGCCCCGACGCCGAAGCGGCTGCGGACATCTTCAACAAGTACATCACTCCGGACCTGCCGTTCCACGAGTCCGACCTTGCCGAGCACAACGGCGACGTGCAGGCCACGGTGGACGCCATGGTGCAGCGGACCGTGGAGGCCATGTACTCCACTGACAAGTCCAACGAGTTCCTCGAAGTGACCTATGCCAACGGGGACACCGAGATGCTGTACTTCAAGGACTTCAACTCCGGCGCCGTCGTCCAGAACGTGGTGGACCGTGCCAAGAAGTACGCCATCAAGGACCTGCTCACCAGCCAGCAGAAGGGGCTTCGGATCGAGCACCTGCTGCGTGCCGTGGTGGATGAGTTCCGGGAGCATGAGGACATGCCGAACACCACCAACCCTGATGACTGGGCAAGGATCTCGGGCAAGAAGGGCGAACGGATCACCTACATCCGGACGATTGTCCAGGGCAAGGCCGGGCAGGAACCCGGCAAGTCCATCGAAACCACGCCGACCACCGGACAGTATCTGTGACGGCTGCACCGGACCCGGCGGGCGGGGGAGGCCTTCCCGCCGGCGGTGCCATGCGGGTCATGGGCGCAGAAACCGAATATGGGATCCACGCTCCGACAGCGCCCACGGCCAATGCCACCATGATGAGTGCCCGGGTGGTCCAGGCGTACGCCCAGGTCACCCGGCAGCGCGCAGCGGGCGGAGCGGAAACCCGCTGGGATTACACGGACGAGGAACCGCTGCATGACGCCCGCGGGTGGACCGTGGACCGGGAGTCGGCCCATCCCAGCCAGCTCACTGACCAGCCGCCCGTTCTTGACGCCGAAGCGGTGGCGTTGGCCTACGGACGGGAAGACCTGGACCTCGACGGCCAGGACGAGTCAGGGTCCCTCCTGATGAACATGGTCCTCGGGAACGGGGCACGCCTCTACGTGGACCATGCCCATCCCGAGTATTCCAGCCCAGAGGTCACGAACCCCCGGGACGCCGTGGCCTGGGACGCTGCGGGGGACCTCGTGGCCTTGGCCGCTGTCCGCCGGCTCGCGGCAGACCCGGACCTGCCTCCCGTGAATCTTTACAAGAACAACACTGACAACAAGTCAGTGTCCTACGGTTCCCACGAGAACTACCTCATGCCACGTTCGGTTCCCTTCTCCGACATTGTCCGCGGACTGACGCCCTTCTTCGTCAGCCGCCAGGCCGTGTGCGGCGCCGGACGCCTGGGCATTGGCCAGGACAGTTCGACGGCGGGTTACCAGATCAGCCAGCGCGCGGACTTCTTCGAAGCCGAAGTAGGGCTGGAGACAACCATCCGCAGGCCGATCATCAACACCCGGGATGAACCGCACGCCACGGCGGACAAGTACCGCCGGCTCCACGTGATCATTGGCGACGCCAACCTCAGCCAGGTCGCCAACTACCTCAAGTTTGGAACCACTGCCATGGTGCTGAGCCTCATCGAGGCCGGGCTGGCACCGAAGGTCGAAGTCCACGAACCCGTGCGGGCCCTGCAGGCAGTCAGCCATGACACCTCCCTGACTGCCACGGTGCGCCTGGTGGACGGCCGGCGGGTCACCGCCCTCGACCTGCAGTGGATGTACCACGAGGCGGCGGCCAAGCTGGCCCAGGACACCGGTGTCGGCGACGCCATGGACGGTGACGGCCATACCCACGAGGTCCTTGAACGCTGGGCTGAAGTCCTCACTCAGCTGGACAGCAACCGGGCGGCCGCGGCGTCCTCGGTGGAATGGCTTGCCAAGCTTTCGCTCCTGGACGGCTACCGTCAGCGTGATGGCCTGGACTGGGATGACGCCCGGCTGGGATTGGTGGATCTCCAGTGGGCCGACATCCGCCCGGAGAAGGGCCTCTACTACCGGGTCCTGGCACGAAACCGGATGCAACGCGTGGTGGAGGACGCCGCAATCTCGGCAGCTGTGGGGCAACCGCCCGCTGACACCCGGGCGTTCTTCCGCGGCAAATGCATCAGCAGCTTCGGCAAAGACGTAGTGGGCGCCAGCTGGGACTCCGTCATCTTCGATGTTCCTGGCTACGGACGGCTGCAGCGGGTGCCTACCCGCGAGCCCCTTCGCGGTACAAAGGCCCTGACGGGGGCCCTGTTTGAGCGCTACCGCGAGGCCGGTCCGTTCCTCGGTGAACTGCTGGGACACAACACCGCTCCGCCTGCGGCGTAAACCGCACGGGACGCCCCGGGGCGTGGCAGGATGGGCATATATTGGTGGATCGGCCGGATCCGCCGGCAACAAAAGGGAAGGGATAGCAATGGCAGGCCAGGAGCAGCAGCAGCCGCAATCACGCGACAGCCAGGTCGACGAAGACATTCCCGAGGCACCGCCCGCACCCCCGGAGGCGCAGGCCTCGGCATCGACCGAAGGCGTGGACGACCTGCTCGACGAAATCGACGGCGTCCTTGAATCGAACGCCGAGGAATTCGTCCGCGCTTTCGTCCAAAAGGGCGGCCAGTAACCCGGACCCCGGATGGTGGCGGAAGCCGCGGACGGCCGGAATCTGTACCGACGTTGAACACCACGTTTTAGGAGTGCATGAGTGCAGGAATCAACCGCCAACAAGGTAGCCGCGAACGCCACCTCGTCATTCACCGAACACCTTCAGCGCGACCGGCCGGAGCTTCTGCCGTTCAACCGCTCAGGGCAGGGCGGCGCAACGGCCGCCGCCCCGCTCCAGGTGCCCCATGCCACCACCATCGTGGCCATGAGCTACAACGGCGGCGTGTTGATGGCAGGGGACCGGCGGGCCACCATGGGCAACGTCATTGCCAGCAGGCACATCGAGAAAGTGTTTCCGGCTGACCGGTACTCCGTCCTGGGCATCGCCGGCACCGCGGGCATCGCCATTGACCTGACGCGGCTGTTCCAGGTGGAACTGGAACATTACGAAAAAATCGAAGGGACCCTCCTCAGCCTTGAAGGCAAGGCAAACAGGCTGGGGGCGATGATCCGCGGGAACCTTCCCCTGGCCCTGCAGGGTTTGGCTGTAGTACCCCTTTTCGCCGGCTTCGATACCAGCGCCGGTGTCGGCAGGCTGTTCTCGTACGACGTGACCGGTGGCCGGTATGAAGAACACGAACACCACACAGTGGGTTCCGGGTCGGTCTTCGCCCGTGGAGCCCTCAAAAAACTTTGGCGCCCCAACCTCTCCGCAGAGGAAGCTGTCTCCGTTGCCATCGAGGCGCTGTTTGACGCCGCAGATGACGACTCCGCCACAGGAGGCCCGGATACCGTGCGCAGGCTCTGGCCTGTGGTGTACACGGTGGACAACACCGGCACCCGCCGCGTGGCGGATGAACAACTCGCCGCTGCCTCACTGAGCGTCATCGAGGCCCGCACCATTGCCGGACGGGAGGCCTGATATGACGCAGCAGTTCTATGTCTCTCCCGAACAGCTGATGAAGGACCGTGCGGACTTCGCACGGAAGGGCATCGCGCGGGGAAAGTCAGTGGTGGTGATCAGCTGCGAAGACGGTATCGCCCTGGTAGCTGAAAACCCCTCTCCCTCACTCCACAAAATCGGTGAGATCTACGACAAGATCGCCTTCGCCGCAGTCGGCAAATACAACGAGTTCGAAAGCCTGCGCCAGGCCGGAGTGCGCTATGCGGATGTCCGCGGCTACTCGTACGACCGCGAGGATGTCACCGCCCGCGGACTTGCCAGCGTGTACGCCCAAAGCCTTGGCGCCGTGTTTACGGCCGAACAGAAGCCGTTCGAAGTGGAACTGGCCGTGGCCGAGGTAGGTGCCACGCAGGCTGAGGACCACCTTTACCGCCTGACGTTCGACGGCTCCATCGCCGACGAACACAGCTTCGTGGTGATGGGCGGCCAGGCAGACCGCGTCGCCTCAGCCATTGACCTGGGCTGGCGGGCGTCACTGGGGTTCCCGGACGCCGTCCGCCTCGCCCTCAACGGCCTCGCTCCCGCACCCGAGGCCGAAGAAACCGCCAAGCCCGTCCCGGCACGCGCGATTGAAGTGGCGGTCCTTGACCGGCACTCGGAGGAAGTCCGCGGCGCCCGCCGTGCCTTCCGCAGGCTCAACGACGCAGACATCACTGCATTGCTGGCGTAGGAGGAGAGATGGACAAGAGAATCTTCGGCATCGAAACAGAATTCGGAATCTCGTATTCAAGCCCCGATTCGAGGCCTCTTGCCCCGGAGGAGGTAGCCCGCTACCTGTTCCGCAAGGTTGTGAGCTGGGGCCGTTCGTCCAACGTATTCCTCACGAACGGTTCCCGGCTCTACCTGGACGTCGGATCCCACCCCGAGTACGCCACTGCCGAGTGCGACGATCTTGCCCAGCTCATCGCACACGACCGGGCCGGCGAACTCATTTTGGACGACCTCGTGGACGAAGCCCAGGCACGCCTCGCCGCCGAGGGCTTCAATGGCACTGTCTACCTGTTCAAGAACAACACCGACTCCGCCGGAAATTCCTACGGCAGCCACGAGAACTACCTGATTCCGAGGCGGGGTGAGTTCTCCCGGCTCGCCGAAATCCTGATCCCGTTCCTTGTCACCCGCCAGCTCATCGCCGGGGCCGGCAAGATCCTCAAGACACCGCACGGGGCAACCTACGCTTTTTCCCAGCGGGCGGACCACATCTGGGAAGGCGTATCCTCCGCCACCACCAGGTCGCGCCCCATCATCAACACCCGGGACGAGCCGCACGCCGATGCCGAGTTCTACCGCCGGTTGCACGTCATCGTGGGCGATTCCAACATGTCGGAGACCACCGCCCTGATGAAGGTGGGCACTGTCGACCTGGTCCTGCGGATGATCGAGGCCGGCGTCATCATGCGGGACATGCGGATGGAAAACCCCATCCGCAGCATCCGCGAAATCTCCCACGACCTCAGTGGCCGCGCGCTGGTCAGGCTGGCCAACGGCCGTCAACTGACTGCACTGGAAATCCAGCAGGAGTATCTGACGAAGGTCACCGCCTTCGTGCGGGAACATGGTGCCCACAACCCCCACGTACCGCTGATCCTCGACTTGTGGGAACGCACCCTCAAGGCCATCGAAAGCGGAGACACACGCAGCATCGACACCGAAATTGACTGGGCCATCAAGAAAAAGCTCATGGACAGCTACCGCGAACGCCACGGGCTGGGCCTGGATGCGCCGCGAATTGCCCAGCTGGACCTCACCTACCACGACATCTCGCGGAGCCGGGGCCTGTACTATTTGCTGCAGTCCCGCGGAGCCGTCCGCCGCCTGGTGGACGACACCGTCATCAAGGACGCCGTGGACGCACCGCCGCAGACCACCCGGGCCAAACTCCGCGGCGACTTTGTCCGCCGGGCCCAGGAACTGGGACGTGACTACACGGTGGACTGGGTCCATCTGAAGCTCAACGACCGTGCCCACCAGACCATCCTGTGCAAGGACCCGTTCAGGAGCGTGGACGACCGGGTTGATGCCCTCCTGGACTCTATGGGCTGACACCCAGCTTCACGGGCTATTCTGGATAAGGCCCTTTTAACGGGCCCGCAGCGATGCTGTCCGCTGCCATGCGGAACATCGCGTCCACCCTGCCCCGACGAAAGTTCTTTACGTGCGCCGTCTACTAGCAATTCTCCTGCCCGGCCTGCTGCTGCTCACCGCCTGCGGAGGCTCGACCGCCGAGCCGGAACCCACCAGCCAGTCCGCTGGCGACACTGCCAAGTTCGACACCCTTAAGCTGACCGACAACGGGGACAAAAAAGCCCCGGGCGTGGACTTCCCCAAACCGTTCGAAGTGGCTGAGCCCACGGTCAAGGTTGTCGCTGAGGGAACCGGTGACACCGTGAAGGCAAACCAGATCGCCAACATCTCGGTCCTCGCCCTCAACGGTGCAGACGGCTCCACACTGGAAGACACCTTCCCCAGCGAGCCCGAACCCCTCGAACTCAACGACGACCTCAAAACCAACAGCGCCGTCATTTACAACGCGTTCGTGGGCGCGAAGGTCGGCTCCAGCATTGCACTGGCCGTGCCGGGACAGAAGAGTGCCCCCGCGGCCAGCCCCAGCCCGTCAACCGGAGCCACCCCGGCGCCGAGCACCCCGGCCAGCCCCACCCAGCTGCTGATCATCAAGGTGCTCTCCGCCGCTGACGCGACTCCCGCACTGGACAAGCCCCAGGGCGAAACCGTCACCCCGCCGGCAGGCCTGCCCACCGTGACGGAAAAAGACGGCAAACCGGAAATCAACGTTGAAGGCGCAGCAGCCCCCACCGCACTGGTCTCCCAGGACCTCATCAAGGGCACCGGGGCGACCGTCAAGGAGACTGACACCCTGACCGTCAACTACGTGGGCGTCAACCTGGTGGGCGGCACCAAGTTCGACTCCAGCTTCGACCGCGGCGAACCGGCCAGCTTTGGGCTGAACCAGGTCATTAAAGGCTGGACCCAGGGCCTCGCCGGCAAGACGGTGGGCTCCCGGGTCCTCCTGGTGATCCCCAAGGACCTGGCCTACGGTGACGCCGGACAAGGCGAAGCCAAGGGCGATCTTGTCTTCGTAGTGGACATCCTCGGCGCCAAGTAGCCACACTTACAGACGGGCCGCGGCCAGTCCGCGGAATTAACACCAGCATCTTCACAGCACAGATCAAAGGAGCAAGCATGTCATTTGGACAGCGGGAGTTCGACCGCACTAAGCCTGAAATCGACTTCCCCCAGGGCGATGTCCCCACCGAACTCGTGATCACCGACCTCATCGAGGGTGACGGCCGCGAAGCCAAAGCCGGCGACACCGTCTCCACCCATTACGTGGGCGTTGCCTGGTCCACCGGCGAAGAGTTTGACGCCTCCTGGGGCCGCGGCGCGCCGCTGGACTTCCGCGTCGGCGTCGGCCAGGTCATCCAGGGATGGGACCAGGGCCTGCTGGGCATGAAAGTGGGCGGCCGCCGCCGCCTCGAAATCCCCTCGGAACTGGCCTATGGCTCCCGTGGCGCCGGTGGGGCGATTGCCCCCAACGAGGCCCTGATCTTCGTCGTGGACCTGGTCGGAGTCCGCTAGACCGGGCCGGAGACGCACGGCGCAGCTCCGCCGTCTGAAGCGCGGCAGCACGCAGGACATCAGTCCCGCGGGCTGCCGCGCTTTCTGCGTTCGGGCACGGACTTTAGTAACGTACACAGGGTGTCCCTATCCCGAACTGAGCGCCTCCTGAACCTCCTGATCGCCTTGCTCAACACCCGTTACGGGCTTCGCCGCAGCGAACTGAGGCAGAAGGTCTACCACGACGAGTCCGGTAACGACGTCGCATTTGGCCGGATGTTCGAACGGGACAAGAATGATTTGCGCCAGTTCGGCTTCGACGTTGAAACCCTGACGGACCTTGGCTGGAGCGAGGACGACCCCGCCACCACCCGCTACCGGATCGGTAAGGAATCCAACCGGCTTCCCGACGTCGAGCTCGGTCCGGAAGAGTGGACAGTCCTGCTGCTGGCATCCCAGCTCTGGGAACGCGCAGCCCTCGGCACCGCTGCCCAGAGCGCGCTCCGCAAGCTCCAGGCGTCCGGGCGGATGGCCGACGTCGAACTTCCCTCGGGCGTCCAGCCCCGCATCAGGCCGGCAGGCCAGGCATTCGACGACCTCGTGGCGGCCATGCACTCCCGGCACGCCGTGACCTTCCCCTACCTGGCCGGCACCACCGGCAGGGAAGAAGTCCGCACCGTTGAACCGTGGGGCCTGGGGAGCCGCTTCGGGCAGTGGTACCTGATGGGGTATGACCGGGCACGGCAGGAGCCCCGGCACTTCCGCCTATCGCGTTTCACGGGTCCCGTCACGACGCTCCCGAAAGAGTCCTTCGAGCCGCCTGCCGACTTCAACATCCGGCTGGAGCTTGCCCGCCTGCCGGAACTGCCGCTCCGCACCGCCGTCGTGGATGTCCGGAAAGGACGCCTGCTGGCGCTGAGGGGCCGGGCAAAGGACGCCGGAGCCGAACAGGAGCCCGCCGCCCGGGCAGCTGCCGAAGGCCACGAACGCCTTAGCCTTGACTTCCGCGACCCGGAAGTCCTGGCCGAGGAGCTTGCGTCCTACGGTCCCGACGCGCTGCCGGTCGCCCCCGCTGAACTGGTCCGGGCCGTGGAGCGCAGGTTGCGAGCCGCAGCCGCGTTCAGTGCCGCACCTGCCCCTGAGTATGCTTTCCCGGCCGCCCCCGTACGCAAGGTGCGCAAAGGCACCTCGGAGGACCAGCTCAAACGCATGCTCCAGCTGGTCCCGTTCCTGGTCCACAACCAGGGCCTGCACATCCAGGACGTCGCTGAGCACTTCGGGGTGAGCCGCGGTGAACTCGAGGATGACCTGCGGATCCTCATCTGTTCGGGCCTGCCCGAGGGCTACCCCGATGACCTGCTGGACATCCAGTGGGAAGACGACCATGTCTTCATCACCCAGGACCTGGACCTGAAGAAGCCGGTTCGCTTCACCGTGGAGGAAGCCTGCGCGCTCCTCACCGGCCTCGAAACGCTGAACGGGCTGCCGGACGTCGCCGAAGGGGGTGCCCTGGAATCGGTGACGCTGAAGCTGCTGGCGGCGGCAGGGGAGGAGGGCCTGCGCGCCGCTTCCCTGTCCGGCCCGGAAGTTGCACCCGGCGACGCAACAACCCACGCAACGGTGAGGGAGGCCATCGCCTCGCGTGCACAACTCCATCTCACGTACCTGTCGCCGCAGCGGGACGCCGTGTCCGAGCGCGACGTCGACCCGCTCCGGCTCTATTCGCTGGATAACACCTGGTATTTCGAGGCGTTCTGCCACCGGGTCAACGGGTTGCGGAACTTCCGGCTGGACCGGGTGCAGGATGTCCACCCGAACGGGAACCGCGTGGCAGGGAACAGGACGCCCGCGGAGGGTGTACCGGCCAAGCTCTTTACGCCGAACGACGACGACACAACGGTCACCGTGCAGCTCACCAGGCAGGGCCGGGGCCTGGCGGAGGATTACTACGCGGACCGCACGGCGGACCTTCCCGACGGCGGACTCGTGGCGGAGATACGGTTCGGAAGCACCGGCTGGCTGCCAATGTTCGTGGCCCAGCACGGGGGAGCGGTCCGGATCCTCGAACCTTCCGGGCTTGCTGACACGGCCCGGGACTGGCTGGAAGCCGCCCTGGCAAGGTACGGCGGCTAGACTTCTCAGCATGCCTTGGTGGTTCTGGATCCTGTTATGGGTGGCGTTGGTTGCCGTGTCACTCCTCTTCTATTTTGTGCTGGGCGTTCGCCTGTTCCGTAAGTTCATGGCCACGGTCAAGGACCTGGGTGCCGCCGGCGACAAGTTGGGCCACGTTGGCCCGCTCCACGGGGCTGATCTCCAGGATCGACAGGACAGCATGGGCCGTCCGGCCGCGGGCTCTGCCGTTTTTGCCTCGCCAGCCGACATGCGACATGATTACGAGGCATCCAAGTCCTCCCGCCGGGAAGAACGCCGCCTTCGGCGAGTGCAGCGCAAGAAGGACCGGGGCCAGCCGCAGGCTCTCACAGATCTCGACTTCACATAGAAGTAGGATGTTTTTAGAGGAAAGGATTTCCCATGGGAAGACTCTTTGATGGCCCCTGGCCCATCGTCATTATCATCGTCGTTGCACTGCTTCTCTTTGCCGCGCCCAAGCTCCCTGCCATGGCGCGCAGCCTTGGCCAGTCCATGCGGATCATCAAGTCCGAGGTCAAGGAAATGAAGAACGACGGCAAAACCGAGTCCACCGACGCCTCCGGCCCGGTGGAGGGAACCATCGTGAACCACCCCAAGGCGAAGCCGGGAGAGCCGACCGACGGCACTGACGTTCCGCCGTCGAACCGCGCCTAAACCCCAGTGGCACTGAAGCGGGCCCGTAAAGCCAACCCCGAGGGGCGGATGTCCCTCTGGGACCACCTCAAGGAGCTGAAGAACCGGCTCATCAAGTCGGCGATCGGTGTCGTCATCGGGGGCATCGGCGGCTGGATACTTTACGATCCGCTGCTGAAGGCCCTGGCAGAGCCCGTCAACCGCATTTCCGATCAGACCGGCGGGCTCGCCGCCATCAACTTCGGCAGCATCGCGTCGCCGTTCGACTTCAAGCTCCAGATGTCGCTCCTCATCGGCGTGGTCATCTCCAGCCCCATCTGGATCTACCAGCTGTGGGCTTTCATCACCCCGGGCCTGACGTCGAAGGAGCGCCGCTACACGCTGGGCTACATGGCTGCGGCGGTTCCGCTGTTCCTTGCCGGGATCTGGGCCGGTTGGCTGGTGGTACCCCAGGTGGTCCATGCGCTGACACAGTTCACACCCGAAGGCTCATCCAGCGTCATTGACGCGCGGACCTACATCGAGTTCGTTACGCGCATGGTCCTGGTCCTGGGTATAGCTTTCCTGGTGCCCGTCGTACTGGTGGGCGTCAACATGGCCGGCATCCTGTCCGGACGCACCATCCTCAAAGCCTGGCGCATCACAGTCTTCCTGGTCTTCGTGCTGGCGGCCATCGCGGCGCCCGGCGCCGATGCCATTTCCATGTTCATGCTCGCGGGGCCATTGCTGGTGCTGTTCTTCGCAGCGATCGGCGTCTGCCTCATGAACGACAAACGCCGTGCGCGCCGCGAGTCGAAGGCAGCTGCCGAAACGGAAGCCACCGCAGACGTCGCAACCCCCAGCAGTGAACTGGGGAACCTCTAAGCTCCCATTAGGCTTGGTGTATGTCCTCCAATACCGGGCCGTTCTCCACAGGCCCAACCACCAGCGGACCGTTCTCGCCGGGGCCGGGTGACGATGTCGAAGAACCCTCACCCGCCGAAAGGTACCGGGCCAGCGCGGAGCGGCGCGCGGAGGCCGCCACGGACCTCGGTGCCTTCATCCAGACCCTCGACTTCGAACTCGACGACTTCCAGCGGCAGGCGTGCCGGTCCCTTGAAGGGGGCAAGGGCGTCCTGGTGGCCGCTCCGACGGGTGCAGGTAAGACCATCGTCGGGGAATTCGCCATCTACCTGGCACTCAAGCGTGGCCTCAAGGCCTTTTACACCACCCCCATCAAAGCGCTCAGCAACCAGAAATTCAGCGAACTCGGCGAGAAGTACGGGGCCGAAAATGTCGGCCTGCTGACCGGCGACACCAGCATCAACGGCGAGGCTTCCGTGGTGGTCATGACCACCGAAGTCCTCCGCAACATGCTCTACGCCGATTCCGCCACCCTGGACGACCTGGGGTACGTCGTCATGGACGAAGTGCACTATTTGGCCGACAGGTTCCGCGGCGCCGTGTGGGAAGAAGTCATCATCCACCTGCCAAGCGAGGTGCAAGTGGTATCCCTCAGCGCCACGGTGTCCAACGCTGAGGAGTTCGGGGCCTGGCTGGACACTGTCCGCGGTGACACGGACATCATCGTCTCCGAACACCGGCCGGTTCCCCTCTGGCAACACGTCATGGTGGGCCGGCGGATCATGGACCTGTTCGCCGGGGAAACCACCTTCGACGAAATAGCCCCTGCGGTCGATGCTGCTGAGGATGAACAGCCCCAAAACGTCAGCGGCAAAAACCGGAACAAAGACACGAACCGCGGCTTCGACGTCAACCCGGAACTCCTGACCGTGGCCCGCAACGAAGGTCAACAGGGTTTCCGGAGCCGGCCCGGCCGCGTGCAGCGCGGCCGGCGGGGCAACGACCGGCCGGCGCGCCCTGCCGAACAAACGGGCGTGCGGCGGGCCAGCCGTCCCCAGGTCATCGCCAGCCTGGACCGGATGGACCTGCTGCCCGCCATCACGTTCATCTTTTCCAGGGCCGGCTGCGACGCCGCAGTGGCCCAGTGTGTTGCTTCCGGTTTGTGGCTGACCACCGAAAAGGAACAGCGGATCATCGCCGAACGCGTCGATGAGGCCGGCCACGACATTCCGCCGGATGACCTCGACGTCCTCGGTTTCTGGAGCTGGCGCGACGGGTTGCTCCGCGGATTCGCCGCCCATCACGCCGGGATGCTGCCCACCTTCAAGGAAGTGGTAGAGAAGCTCTTCGCCGACGGAATGGTCAAGGCCGTCTTCGCCACGGAGACCCTCGCCTTGGGCGTGAACATGCCGGCCCGGTCGGTGGTGCTGGAAAAGCTCGACAAGTTCAACGGCGAAGCCCACGTGGACATCACCGCCGGCGAGTACACGCAGCTCACCGGACGCGCAGGCCGGCGCGGCATCGACGTCGAGGGCCACGCCGTGGTTCTGTGGCAGCCGGGAGGGGACCCGACAGCGGTGGCCGGCCTGGCCTCCAGGCGCACTTACCCGCTCAATTCCAGTTTCCGTCCCACGTACAACATGAGCATCAACCTCCTGGCCCAGTTCGGCCGCGCCCGGGCCCGGGAAATCCTCGAGTCCTCATTCGCACAGTTCCAGGCGGACCGGTCCGTGGTGGGCCTGGCCAGGCAGGTGCGCAGCCGTGAGGAGTCCCTTGCGGGCTTCGCCAAATCCATGACCTGCCACCTGGGTGACTTCACTGAATACGCACGGCTGCGCCGCGAACTATCGGACGTGGAAAACGCTGCGTCGCGCACCACAACCCGCGCACGCAAGTCCATGAGCGACGACTCCCTGGCCCGCCTCATGCCCGGTGATGTGGTCGATGTTCCCGGCGGCCGGGCACCCGGACCGGCCATCGTGCTCAGCTCGGACCACAGCAGCAGGGAACCGAGGCCCGCTGTGCTGACCCTCGATAACCAGCTGCGCAGGATCGGCACGGACGACCTGGAGGGCCCGATCGCGCCCGTTACCCGGATCCGCATCCCCAAGTCCTTCAATGCCAAGGTCCCCAAGTCGCGCCGCGATCTTGCGTCCTCGGCCAGGAACGCCTTGCGCGAGAACCGGCCGCCCGCGCCGGGCCACAACCGCAACAACGATTTTGGGCTTGCCACTGCGCTGCCGGACCAGGAGAAGCGCATTGCCGATCTCCGGCGTGCCCTGCGCGCCCACCCGTGCCACGGGTGCAGCGAACGGGAAGACCACGCCCGCTGGTCCGAGCGCTGGTGGAAGCTGCGTCGCGAAACGGACAACCTGGTACGCCAGATCCAGGGGCGGACCAATACCATTGCCAAGACTTTTGACCGGGTGTGCGACGTCCTGTCCGCCTACGGCTACCTCGACGCCTCAACTGACGGGCGGCTGGCCATCAGCCCGGACGGGCAGCGGCTCCGGCGGATCTATGGAGAGAAGGACCTCCTGATTTCCCAGTCGCTCCGCCTTGGCGCCTTCGGCGACCTGGACGCCGTCGAGGTTGCCGCCCTGGCCAGCGTGCTCGTGTACCAGGCAAAGCGCGAGGACCGCGGATTGCGCCCCCGGATGCCCAGCGTCTCCCTGGAAACGTCAGTGGACATCGTAGTCCGGGAATGGTCCGCGCTTGAGGACGTCGAAGAAGCGAACAAGCTGCCGCTTACTGGTGAGCCCGAACTCGGCCTGGTGTGGCCCATCTACAAGTGGGCCCGTGGGCGCCACCTGCAGGATGTGCTGAGCGGCACCGACCTCGCCGCCGGAGACTTCGTCCGCTGGGTCAAGCAGGTGGTGGACCTGTTGGACCAGATCGCCAAGATTCCAGGCCTCGAACCACGGCTCGCCCGGCTGTGCGGCGAGGCAATCAGCCTGATCCGCCGCGGCGTCGTGGCCTATTCATCTGTCCAGTAAACGTACCGCCTGCCCCATCGTGCCGGGACTGTTCCGGCACGCCCCTATGCGAGGAGCCTTTCGCCAATGACCACGTCCGGTCCAGAGTCCAATTCCCGTTCCAAGGCAGTGCTCTACCGCAACGGATCCGTCTACACCGCGGCCGATCCGTTCGCCACGGCCATGTTGGTGGACGGCGATACCGTGGCTTGGGTGGGGTCCGAGCAGGCGGCGTCCTCCATTGCTGATTCAACGATGGACATCATCGACCTGCGGGGCGCCCTTGTCACGCCGGGGTTTGTGGATTCACATGCGCACCTTACGGAAACCGGCATTGCCCTCGACTCCCTGAAGCTTGCATCCGTGAACTCCGCCCGGGAACTGCTGGACGCCGTTGCTTCGGCCAGCGGCAGCGGGCCCGTCCTGGGTCATGGCTGGGATGAAACACGATGGACGGACGCCACGCTGCCCACCGCGGACGAACTGGACCGGGCGGCCGGCGGCCGGTCCGTTTACCTGTCGCGCGTGGACGTCCACTCTGCGCTGGTCTCGGGTGCCCTGGCACGGGAGCCTGGCCTGCAGGACGCAGAGGGGTACGACGGCGGTGCGAGAGTCTCGCGCGCGGCCCATGCGGCTGCCAGGCGGTCCGCGCGCCGCTTACCCGCCGACGTCCTTCGCGGATACCAGGCGAAGGCCCTGGCAGAGGCGGCAGCGAATGGCTACGTGGCCCTGGCCGAGATGGGTGCCCCGCACATTGGTGGCGCGGATGACTTGCGTCTTGCGGCCGCGTGGAACACCGAGGGTTCCGGAAGGCCTGCACAACCGGAAATCCTGCCCTACTGGGGCGAGCTGGCCGCAACCGAGGAACAGGCACGCAGCCTTGTTTCGCAGTTTGGCTTCGATATCCGCGGCTTGGCAGGTGACCTCAACATTGATGGTTCGATCGGTTCACGCACCGCAGCCCTGCGCGCCGGCTACAGTGACGCCCCCGAGGAGCGTGGCAGCCTGTACCTGGGCGTTCAGGAAGCTGCGGCGCACCTGGCAGCCTGCTCGCTGGCCGGCATCCAGGGCGGGTTCCATGTCATAGGCGACGCAGGCCTGGATACGGCACTCGCTGCGCTGGACCTGGCGGCGGAACAGGTAGGGGAGCAGCGCGTGCGCGCGGCAGGCCACCGCTTTGAACATGTGGAAATGACGGACGCCGATGCGGTAGCCCGGCTTGCCAAATATTCGGTGACCGTCAGCGCCCAGCCGGCATTCGATGCCGCGTGGGGCGGATCAGGCGGCCTGTATGGCCAGCGCCTGGGGGAGCGGAGCGGGTCCATGAACCAGTTCGCCGCCCTGTACTCCGCAGGTGTGCCCGTATGCTTCGGCAGTGACAGCCCGGTGACTCCGCTCCGCCCCTGGTCGAGCGTGCGTGCATGCCTGGAACACCACAACGACGGTCAGCGCATCTCCGCCCGGGCCGCGTTCCTGGGGCATACCCGAGCCGGCTGGCGGGCCGCCAAGTACTCCGACCCCATGGCCGGACAGCTGGTACCGGGAGCGCCGGCAAGCCTTGCCGTGTGGGAGGTCGAAGAGCTGATGGTCCAGGTGGCCGACGGCCGCGTCCAGTCCTGGAGCACCGATCCCCGGGCGCGCACACCGCTGCTGCCCGCCCTGGACACCGGATCCGACCCCGCCTGCCTGCAGACGGTGCGGAACGGCGTCGAACTGTTCGCAAGCCCGGCCTTGCGATCCTGACCCAGCCACCCGTCCTATACTTGGTAGTTGCGCCAACAGGCAGCTTGCTTGCCGGCCGGTGCACCGACCGCTCCCACCAGGAAAGGCCCTCTGTGCGCGTCCTTACGATCATCCCCACCTACAACGAACTGGAATCGCTGCCCAAGACGCTCCAGCGCCTTCGGACCGCCGTGCCGGCGTCGGATGTGCTGGTAGTGGATGACAACAGCCCCGATGGCACCGGCCAGCTGGCCGACGCCAAAGCGGCCGAAGATTCCCAGGTCCACGTCCTGCACCGAAAGGGCAAGGAAGGACTCGGCGCCGCCTACATCGCCGGGTTCAAGTGGGGACTCGACGCCGGCTACGACGTGCTTGTGGAGATGGACGCCGACGGCTCCCACCAGCCCGAACAGCTTCCCCAGCTGCTTGAGGCCGTGGAGCAGGGCGCAGACCTGGCCATGGGGTCGCGCTGGGTTCCCGGCGGGAGCGTGGTCAACTGGCCGCTGTACCGCCAGGCCATTTCACGGGTGGGCAGCACGTACGCCCGCCTGATGCTGGGCCTGAAGATCAAGGACGTCACCGGCGGCTACCGCGCCTTCCGCAGGTCCACCCTCGAGAAGCTCAACCTGGACCAGGTGGATTCCGTGGGCTACGGTTTCCAGGTGGACCTGGCCTGGCGCGTGGCGCGGATGGGCCTGCGCATCGAGGAACGCCCCATCACGTTCGTGGAACGTGAACTGGGCGCTTCGAAGATGAGCGGCAATATCGTTGTCGAGGCCATGATCAACGTCACCAAATGGGGCCTGGCCGCCCGCTGGAACACCCTCACCCGCAAGGCCGCGGCGAAGCGGTAGATTCCGGCCACCTGCAGCAGAAAAGGAACTGCCCCGGCACCATGTGCCGGGGCAGTTCCTTTACGTTGTGGCTGGCGGAGCCTAGGCCGAGCGGCGCTCTCCGCGGCGTTCGCGCAGGATGGTCAGCCGGTCTTCCAGGATCTGTTCCAGCTCCGGCAGGGAGCGGCGTTCCAGGAGCATGTCCCAGTGCGTGCGTACTGCTTTGTCATTGCTGGTATCGGGGCGTTCGCCGTCGACCAGCAGCGCTTCCTTGCCGGTCTTGGAAACCCACACCGGCGGGATCTCTGCTTCGGAGGAGAAAGTGACGAAGACCTGCTCGCCGTCCTCGCAACGGTATTCGACACGCTGGCGCGGAGCCGGCTCGACGCCTGACTCTGTCTCCATGCTCTGCGCGCCAAGGCGCATACCCCGCAGGCTGCGATCGCTCATGATTTCTCCCTCTGGTCGGTTCGCGGAATGGAAACCCGCGCTAGCCGGCAGCGTCGAGACGCCGCCGGACTACTGTGTGCTCTGTGCTGCATCATAAGATTCAACGCATTCCGAAGCTTTGTTGTTCCAGCGGAACAATACCTGCCGGACAAATACCCCATTATACGGGCTGCAGACACGTGGGTCCAAAACAAGGGGAGGAACCCGCGAAGGCTCCTCCCCTTGCCGATAGGGCTGTGATGCCCCTGAACTGATCAGGGTTCAGATGTCTTGGCCGCTGTTTGGTCGAACAGGCCGCCCGCTGCTGCAGGGTCCGGGTTGGTTCCGCCCAAGGCGCTCCCGATGCCCTTGAGCGCCTCGCCAACTTCACTGGGGATGATCCACAGCTTGTTGGACGTGCCTTCTGCCAGCTTCGGCAGGGTCTGGAGGTACTGGTAAGCCAGAAGCTTCTGGTCCGGGTTGCCCTTATGGATTGCGTCGAAGACCTTCTGGATGGCCTGGGACTCACCATCCGCCCGGAGGATGGCCGCCTTGGCCTCACCTTCGGCCTTGAGGATGGCGGCCTGACGCTGCCCTTCAGCGGTCAGGATTGCTGACTGCTTGGTGCCTTCAGCCGTGAGGATGGCCGCCCGGCGGTCGCGCTCGGCGCGCATCTGCTTTTCCATGGAGTCCTGGATGGAGTGCGGCGGATCGATGGCCTTGAGTTCCACCCGGGAAACCCTGATGCCCCAACGGCCGGTGGCCTCGTCCAGCACGCCCCGGAGCTGTCCGTTGATCTGGTCGCGGGAGGTCAGCGCCTCCTCCAGGTTGAGTCCGCCCACGACGTTACGCAGGGTGGTGGTGGTGAGCTGTTCCACAGCCTGGATGTAGTTGGCGATCTCGTAGGTGGCAGCCCGTGCGTCGGTGACCTGGAAGTAGACCACGGTGTCGATGCTGACCACGAGGTTGTCCTCGGTGATAACCGGCTGGGGAGGGAACGAGACGACCTGTTCGCGGAGGTCCAGCAGGGGCAGGAGGCGGTCCACGAACGGAATGAGGATGGTGAGCCCCGGGTTGAGCGTCCGCTGGTACTTGCCCAGGCGCTCCACGACACCCGCCCGGGCCTGCGGAACGATGCGGACCGACCGCACCAGGACGATGATCACAAAGATGATCAGTACTACCAGCACGACGGCCAAGGCGGCACTGCCTGCGTTATCCATACATTTCCTTCTTCCCCAATTGATAAAGCTGTGTCAGGTACGGTCTTCGGCCGGAGGCGGCGCCGACACTACGGCGGTGGCGCCGTCAATGGCTGCGACGACCACCATCTGCCCGGCAGAGAGGATGCCGGCCGCGGAGCGTGCGCTCCAGATGTCGCCGCCAATCTTCACCAGGCCGCCATCCGATGTCACCGCCTCCATGACTACGGCATGCTCACCGATGAGACGGTCCACATTTGTCCGCTGCTCGGCGGGGCCCTTCTTCAGGTGGGACAGGGCAACGGGCCGGACGAAGGCGACCATGAGCAAGGAGACAATGCAGAAGATGACGATCTGCAGCCACGGGTCTGCGCCGGCGAAATCGGACACCAGGGCAGCCAGTGCACCGCCGCCCAGCATGATGAAGAACAGGTCGAGGGTGATCATTTCGACCACCGCGAACGCCAGGAATGCGGTCAGCCACACGGCCCACCAGTTTTCACCCAACCACTCGAACACTGTGTTCCCCCTTCGTTACAAGGTCCTGACGCGGACCTTTGAGTAACTGTGACTTCCATCCTAGTCGGGCACCACAGGCGGGGTGCGGGCCCGAAGTGGAAGACCGGGGATAGTGGCCAAGTCGTTACAGGCGGCTCTTTGGCCGGTACACCAGCACCTTGAACTTCGCGTCAGCTGCCAAGGGCTCGGGGCTGCTGCCCAAGCGGTCTGCGATGGCGTCGCGGCCCTGGTGGTGCCCGGCGGGTCCCATGAAGGCCAGGTCGGCGGCTTCCCGGCGGGTGAGGGACAGCGGAATATCGACGTCGGTAGCCGACTCTGCGTCAAAGTGCTCTGCCATGGCGGAGGCCAGGCGGGAGTCCTTGCCTTCCTCGATCCCCAGCATGCCGGTCAGCGCGGCAAGGGTGGACAGGTGCCCGGCCCGTGGTGTGACAACCACAAGGCGGCCGTGCGGCCGGAGGACGCGGGCGAACTCCGCCGGGTTCCTCGGGGCGAAAATGACCGTCACCGCGTCCACCGACCCATCGGCCAGGGGAATGCGCTTCCACACGTCCCAGACGAGGTTGACGGCCTCCGGGTTGAGCCGCGCCGCCCGCCGCAGGGCAAACTTCGAGATGTCGAGCCCCACAGCGTTCACCGTCCGGCCCTGCGCCGCTGCAGCGTCCAGGACGGCCCTCAAATAGTGGCCGGTACCTGTACCGGCATCCAGGACGGCTGCATGTTCGCTGGACAGGCAAGGTACGACGGCGGCTGCCACCTCGCCTGCCAGCGGTGCGTAGTGTCCCGTTCCAAGGAAGGTGCAACGGGCGTCGGCCATCGCAGCCGTGTCCGCCTCAAAGGATGTGCCCTTGCCCACCAGCATGTTGAAGTATCCCTGCCGTGCCGCGTCGAAGCTGTGCCCGGAACCGCACGCCATTCGGGCAGGTCCCGAGGCGCGGGTATCGGCCGCCGCCAACGGCTTCAAACAGAGGGGGCATAGCAGCGGCAGGTCATTGGGAAGGGGCATGGCCTCTATCTTAAGCGGCTAGGGCACACTGATTCCGGCAGGGCCGTCATCGAAGCCCAGTCCCTCCCTTGCCTTGCCGGTCCCCGGCTCGGCCCAGTGGGCAGCGTACTCGGCGTTGCTGCACAGCGATCGGAGCTGCGCCCGGTCCACGTAGAGGATCCCGTTCAGGTGGTCCGTCTCATGCTGGACAATGCGTGCCTGCCAGCCGGAGAACTCACGCCGCTCCGCGCCGCCGTCGGGCCTGACGAAGTCCAGCAGCACCGCCTGGGGGCGTGAAACCACCGCCTGCAGGCCATTGAGGGAAAGGCAGCCCTCGTAGAAGGCGGCGCGGTCCGGACCCGCGGGGGTGTAGGCGGGGTTCAGGATGGCCAGGAATTCGAGCGGCGCACGCTTGCGGATGGCAGCGGCCTCGTGGTCAACGTCGTACTGGTCCTCCAGGACGGCCAGTTGCAGGGGAATACCGAGCTGCGGCGCTGCCAGTCCCACACCCGGAGCCTCATGCATGACCTGCCGCATGAGCTCAACAAGCCTGGCCAACTGGTCGGGGGATATTTGGCCGTCGAAGGGAGCCGCCTTCTGCCGCAGCGCCGGGTGGCCAGCCTGCACGATCGGCGGGAGGGTTCCGGCAGACAGGATGCGCTCCACAGTCTCGCGGATCTTCTCGGCGGTGAGTGCCGTGGCTGGTGCGGAGAGGGTCATGGTGAAAGCCTAACGGCCGGTCCGGGGGACTCCGGTCCTCCGCTAAGGTCTATTCCATGGCTGACGAAACCATTGTGCCTGGCGCGCCCGCTGCACCTGTTGAACCCGCTGCACCTGTAGAGCCTGTTGAACCCGCGGCGTCCTCCGGCCCGGTGGACCGCGTCCTCGAGTTCATCCGGATCTTGGAAGCCGGCGGGGGAGCGGCCGAGATCAGGCCCTACCTGGCTGACACGTTCACGCTCGTGGAGGCACCCCACCTGCTGGCGCCCGGGGGTTCTACCCGCACCCTCGCGGACGTGTTGGCAGGCGCCGACCAAAGTTCGCAGGTGGTGGCCAACCAGGAGTTCATCATCAGGAGGACAACCTGCGAAGGCGGACGCGTGGCTGTCGAAGCTGACTGGTCCGCAACCGTGCTGATGGACATCCGCTACTGGGACCGCGGTGAGACTATCCGGGCGCGGACCTCGTCGGTCTTCGAAGTCCGTGACGGGCTGATCGTCAGCCAGGACAGCTACGACTGCTACTTCCGCTGAGACCGGTTGCGTCGAACTCCTGCTGCATGGTGAACCGCCCGGCCACCCACTGGTTGATGGCAGGGGATGCAGCGGCCGCGCCGATCACGGTGTTCCGCAATGCAAGGACCCGGGCGGGCAGCGGCCGGCCCAGCAGCATATTGATTTCAGCCTGCCGCCGCGCCCGCAGGGCTGCCCGGCTGCGGCCCCGCTCGTAATCGCGGAAGGCCTCCGGGGCGTGCCTGCCCGTGACTGTCTGGACGATCAGCGGGGCCAGGGCGTGGGCGTCGAGCCATCCCAGGTTCATCCCTTGCCCACCGATGGGGCTGATTTCGTGGGCGGCGTCCCCCACCAGGATCACGCGTCCGGCCACGGTCCTGCGGGCCACCGATGATCTGACGCTGAAGGCGCTGAGCATCGTATTGGTGGCGGGCACCGGGTGGATGCCGGTCCGGTCCGCTACGAGCCGGGCCAGTTCTTCCGGGGTTGCCCCTCCGGCGGGTTGTCCCAGCCGGACCACCCAGCGCCGGACGGCGCCCGGAAGCGGAAACGACTCG
This sequence comes from Arthrobacter sp. Leaf137, assembly GCF_001423525.1. Lineage (GTDB taxonomy): Bacteria > Actinomycetota > Actinomycetes > Actinomycetales > Micrococcaceae > Arthrobacter. The sequence continues at coordinate 272,314 of NZ_LMOI01000012.1, forward strand.
ACGATGCCTGCGCTCTCGAGGAAGAGCACGGCCCGGTCACCAAATTCCGGGTGGTCCGCGAAGTCACCCATCAGATAGTGGTCGGGGTAGGTTTTCCGCCGGACCGGGACGCCGAGCAGGTCCCTGACCGTGGACCGTGGACCGTCCGCGCCGACCACTATCGACGCCCGGAATGTACTGCTCCCTTGCGCGGCACCCCCGGCGGGCGTTGCCGACACACTGGCGCTGCCGCCGTCGTACGCTACCTCGCGTACCTCCATCCCCCTGACCAGCGCGCAGCTGTCGAGGGCGTGCACCTGTTCTTCCAGCAGCTGCTCGGTCCGGTACTGCGGCAGCGAAAGGACGAACGGAAATGCTTCCGATACTCCGGCGAACGGCATGCGGCCCACGGTCCGGCCACGGCTGACCGCCAGCCCGGAAAGGATGGGGACGCCTTCGGCCACCATCCGGCGGGCGATGCCCAGCTGGTCCAGTGCGGCGAGGGCCGGCGGGTGGATGCCAATGGCCCGGGAATGATGGTTCCTGGCGGATCTCTGTTCCAGGACACGGACGGTAATGCCTTGCCGGAGGAGGACGGCGGCCAGGTACAGGCCCACCGGCCCGCCCCCGACGATGACCACATCAGCATTCATGGCCGCCTGCGCAGTGCCAGCACCTGGTGGAAGGCTGCACCGGGTTCCACGGTCCAGCCCGGGGGAGCGAGGGCGGACAGCTCCGCGGCCGTATAGCTGCGCCGAATCGAGGTCAGCCCGTCTTCCCGGATGAAGGAGTTCTGAAGGGGGAGGGTGGCTACCCCGAAAAGGGCGAAGGCCACCGGACTGCGGCGCAGGTCGTTGTGCAGGGCTTTCTTCCGGGCAAGCACGTCCGAGTGGGCCAGCAGGTCGGTGAATTCTTCCGTTCCGAGATGGTGCAGGACGTGGTTGGAGATAACGACGTCGAACACGGCACCTTCGCTGACCAGCTCGGCACTGTGCGCCTGCCGGAAGTCCACGCCGCTGGTCGGCGGCCGGTTGCGGGCGAAGGCAGCCGCGCGCGGATCCGGGTCGATGCCCGTGATCCTGACGGCAAGCCCATCCAGGGCGGCCCAGCGGGCGAGCATGACGGCGAGGTCGCCGCCGCCGGACCCGATGTCAAGGATGCTGGCCGGTCCGGCTGACAGGACAGGACGCAGTTCTGCGACGTACAGCCGCCTCCAGCCGGACACGATCCTGTTGACCAGGCCGAACTGGCGGTAGGTGTTCTCCAGCTTCCGCGCATCGCAGTCCGGCAGGTCCATCTGTTCCAGCTCGCCTGCCGCACGCTCGGGCCAGATGCGCACCGGCTCAGGCCACCGGGATTTCCTGCAGCAGCTCTTCCTGCCTCGTCCCAGCCGGGTCCCCGGCCGCTGCCGGCACCTGCCGCAGCTTGGTCAGGAGGGCTGTTTCCACTGTCAGGCCGGGGCCGAATGCCATGGAACAGATCCGTTCGTCTCCCGGTTCGCTGTCCTGTTCGAGGATGTGCCGGAGGACAAAGAGTACTGTGGCGCTGCTCATGTTCCCGTAGTTGCGCAGGACTTCCCGGGCCGGGACCAGCTGTTCGTCGGTGAGGCCTAACCGGGACTGGACCTTGTCCAGGATGCTGCGGCCGCCAGGGTGGATAGCCCAGTGCCTGATGCCGGTGTAGGGGAGTGCTTCGAGGTGGGGCTCGCGGGCCAGCAGCGGCTGCAGAGCGCCGACGATGTGATCGTCGATGATGTGCGGGACGTAGTTGCCGAGCACCATTTCGAAGCCGTGGTCGCCGATGTTCCAGGCCATGGAGTCCTCGCCAACCGGCGTCAGCACCGTTTCGAAGTGGTCGAGCTGTAGCAGGGCGGTTTCCTCCGCTGCCGGGTTGGCCGTAACGACGGCGGCCGCGGCACCGTCGGCAAACAGGGCCGATCCCATGATGGTGTCCGGGTCATTGGACGTCCGGACGTGCAGTGAGCACAGTTCGGCACAGACGACGAGGACGACGGCGTTCGGGTCGGCTTCGCAGAACAGCTTGGCCGCGCGGAGGGCCGGAAAGGCCGCGTAACAGCCCATGAAGCCAAGGTGGTAGCGCTGCACCGACGGGTCCAGGCCGAGCTCGCGGACGATCTTGTAGTCAGGGCCGGGGTTGAAAAAGCCGGTACAGGAGACTGTTATGAGATGAGTTATGTTAAGTAAATCGAGGTCCGGGCAGGCTTTGACGGCGGCAGCGGAGGCCTCGACAAACAGCTTGGTGGCCTCACGGGCGAAGATGTCGTTGCGGACCTTGGTGCTGGGATTCAGGAGAAGTCCCGAGTCCGGGTCGTAGAACTGTGGATCTTCGGAGCGGAATGCGTTGGTCAGCTCGTTGACGGCCGTGAACCTGGTCTCAATGGCAGCCGAGTCGAAGCACGTGCCCACCAGCCGTGAACCGAGCCTGCTGAGTCCGGGTTGCGCGGCGAAAACGTCACGCGCCTCTGCCTGGATCAGCTTTGTTGCCGGAACTGCAGTTTCAAGTGAACGCACGTAGACCGTCATTGACCCATTCTTAACGAGCCCATCCACAAAGACAATGGTTCGCCGGTTTGACCTGCGGAATTGCCCCCGGCTGCCCCTATCCGCGCATGCTCCCGGAACGCCGATAATCTACATTATGTAAAGTAACCTGAATCTGCTGCACCGGAAGGGGCGCCCAACGGCTCCCCTTGCCCCGTACGTGGGCCCTTTTGGCCGGCAGATCAGGCAGCAGCCTGTGGAAGGACCAGGAGGTATCCGGCAGGCAGCTGCGAACTCCATCGGCGGGGTTCCCTGACAACAAACTGGGTGGCGAGTTCCTCAGGCGTAAGCAGGCTGTTGGGTACCGGTGACGGCCCCCACTGTTGGCTGCCGTACGGATAGAGCGGGTCCAGGACATTTATTCCGGTGACACGGAAGTCCTGAAACTTCGCCGGATCGCCCATCGACTCGAAGCCGCTCATCACCCATGCATGCCGGCCGCTCCACATCACCAGGCCCACCGGCCGTCCCGTCTCGGCGATCGCACGCGCCGCCGTCTGGAGGGCCACCCCATAGTCGGCGACGCTGACTACGCTGTAGGGACCCATCCCGGAAGCGGTGAGCACGTGAGCCCAGCCAAACGGGTTGGCACCGTTGAAGGAGTCTGATGACCTTGCGCGGGCCAATTCCCACAACTCCCCCTGCTGGACTCTGTCCGACCACGTTCCCCCACCTGTGTCATCGATCAGGTTGTGGGCCATCTGGATGCTCGCCGCAACGCACCAGTCGAAGGTGAACTGCGGAACGAAGTCACCCTCGCGGTACAGATTGATGGCGTAGGGTGCGGGATCCGGCGGCGAAGTGACAGGAGGAGGGTTCTCCGGCGTCGGAGTGGCAGCGGGACGGGACGGCGGCGCTGTGGTGACAGCAACGGGTCGCGGGGCAGACTCGGCAGTCCCGCCCGCCGGTTGTATGGTCGCTGTGGACGAAGCGCCGCCGGCAGCTGCATCAGTGCCGTTGACCGGGGTGCATGCCACAAGCAGGCTGGCCAATGCTGCCAGCCATAAGGTGTGACCGCGGCGGGCGCCTTTCATGACCGTTCCAGTCTAGCGCCGGACGCCCATACCGGCCCCGACAACCGCCCCCAGTCCGAGTCCAAGTGCGAAGCCCAGGAAAGGACTGTCAAAGAATGCCAACCCGATGGCAATGCCCAGTGCCGCGCCGAGCAGGCAGCAGATCCAGAGCGGCTTGTTCACGGTTCCTCCAACGCAGTCAATCGTCCAGCGGGTAGGCGTAGAACCGAATGTACTTCATCCAGCCAAACCTTCGCTGATACCGCGTACGGACAGGTAGCCCACGGACGGCAAGTCGGGTACAGCCTACGGATGCAAACGGCTTCCGGACTGAATATCGTGGTCCCCTAAGGCGCCTTCGATCCGGGCCGGCCAGCAGGCAAAGCCGGTTGTAGGCGTCTCCAAAAGCCGCCTGTGCCTATGAAAATGGCGCCGGTGCAACTCATTAGCGCCAGGACGTCCCATGCCGCAGTCCCCTTATCTTGAAGACCAGAGCACGCCACCGTTTGCACTCCCCCAGTCCCCCGGCCGCCGGACGCGCAGTTCACTGCGGAATGAGGCACTGACGCAGGCGCCGGGGAGGCCTGTGCTGATGCTCCGTCCAGCACCGGTGAAAGTGCGCGCCGCGTTTGGCTCTGCCATCGCGTACACGGTCACGCACATCCTGGTAGAACAGGACGGTAGCGGCACCTACTCAGTCCGGTGGGAACCTGGCTGGCTGGTGCACCGCCTCTGAGCCTGCTTCCTCGGCAGGTGCCGATGCGGGTAGCTTCACGGCGGGCCGATAGGCTCGAAACCATGAGTCTTTCGAAATCCGGGCCTGCCTCCGGCCCCCGCGGCCTGGTCGTCGCCGCTGCCGTGGCGGACATTGTCCTGATCCTGGTGTTCGCGGCGATCGGCCGCGACGCACATGCCCGGGACGGGATCATTACCGGCGTGTTCCTTACGGCCTGGCCTTTCCTTGCCGGGGCGGCCGCAGGCTGGCTCGCAAGCCGTGCATGGCGCGCCCCCATGTCCCTGCGCCGGGCCGGCACCGGTGTATGGCTGGGGAGCCTCATTGGCGGCATGCTGCTCAGAGCCCTTACGGGGCAGACCGTGGTGGTGCCTTTCGTCATCGTCGCCCTCCTCAGCCTGGGCGTGCTGCTCATGGGGTACCGGGCGCTGTACCGCATCATCGGGCGCCGTCGAAACTGAGCGCCGGCGCTCCCCCGGGCCCGTCATGTTGGATCAGGCCGGGGCAGGCACTGATGTAATAGGCTGGCAGGACCTAGAAACGCGCCGGTCCACGCCGCCGCAACAAATCCGGAGGGTTTCAACGTGATCACCGCATTCGTCCTGATCAAAACGGACGCTTCCCGCATTCCCGAGACGGCCGAGGAGATCTCAGCGATCGAAGGCATCAGCGAGGTGTACTCCGTCACCGGCGAGTGGGACCTGATCGCCGTCGCCAGGGTTTCCCGGCATGAAGACCTTGCGGATGTCATTGCCGACCGGCTCTCGAAAGTTCCGGCGGTGGTCCACACCACCACCCACATTGCGTTCCGGGCCTACTCCCAGCACGACCTTGACGCGGCCTTTTCGTTGGGTTTCGAACAGTAGGCAAGGCATCTGCCTCTATGAGGCAGTGAGCGAGACCCACTTATCAAGCACTGCGGCCGCGGCACCGCTTTCGATGGACGCGGCCGCACGGGCGTAGGCACCGTGCATCCTGTCCAGGAATGTGCCCTCGGCAGAAAGATCGAAGGCCACCAGGCCGGCGGCAGCATTCAGCAGGACAGCATCCCGCGCTGGGCCCGCCTTACCCGCCAGTACATCGCGGACAACCACAGCGTTCGCCTTGGCATCGCCGCCACGAAGCTCTTCCACGGTGGCCGGACTGATGCCGAGGTCACTGGGTGAGAACTCCAAAGCTTCGACGCTGCCGTTGCGGATCTCCCACACCGTGGAAGGGCCCGTGGTGGTGAGCTCATCAAGGCCGTCGTTACCGCGGAACACCAGGCCCCTGCTCCCCCGCCGCGCCAGCACACCGGCCACGAGGGGTGCCATCCTTGCGTTTGCGACGCCGACAGCAGATGCCTGCACCTTGGCGGGGTTCGTCAGCGGACCCAGGAAGTTGAAAGCAGTGGGGATCGCGAGTTCTTTCCGCGGCACGGCGGTATGGCGGAACGAAGGATGGAACACCTGGGCGAAGCAAAAGGTGATTCCCGCCTCTTCTGCATTCCTGGCCACGCGGTCGATCGAGAGGTCCAGCCGCACGCCGAGGGCCTCCAGCACGTCGGCAGAGCCGGACGACGACGACGCGGCCCGGTTGCCGTGCTTCACCACCCGCGCGCCGGCGCCGGCAGCAACCAGCGCCGCCATCGTGGAAATGTTGACGGTGTTCAGTTGGTCACCGCCGGTACCGACGATGTCGAGTTTCTCACCTGAAATGGTGATGGGTTTGGCGTGTGCGAGCATGGCGTCCACCAGACCCGACAGTTCCTCGACCGTCTCCCCCTTGCCACTGAGTGCGACGAGGAAGCCGGCGATCTGCGCAGGCGTGGCTTCCCCGGACATGATGGCGTCCATGGCCCAGGAAGTATTGTCCGCGGTGAGGTCACGCCCGCCGATGAGTGCTGAGATCAGTCGGGGCCAGGTGTTGCCGGACGCTGGGGAAGCCTGTGAAGTCACCTGCTGATGCTATCGAGGGATGGCGGCGGCTGACCAATATGAACCGGTGCGGGAACTTTTCCGCGCGATTTCGCGTCTTTGTAGAAAAAGTCCTCCCAAAAGGCGGTTTGCGTTGGGCAGCACGGACTTTTACAGACATAATGTCTATGTGACATCTGCGACCCATGCCCCCAGTACCCCGGCGCACCCCACGCTGAACCGCCCCAACATGGTTTCCGTCGGAACCGTAGTGTGGCTGTCCAGCGAGTTGATGTTCTTCGCCGGTCTCTTCGCCATGTACTTCACACTGCGCTCAACGAGTGCTCAGATGTGGGCGGACGAGACAGCCAAGCTCAACTTCCCCTTTGCGCTCGTTAACACCATCGTCCTCGTGGCAAGTTCCTTTACTTGCCAGATGGGCGTCTTCGCCGCCGAACGGCTCCAGCCGCGCCGCACCGGAGGGGTGTTCTCGTTCTCCCGTTGGGGCATGAACGAATGGTTCACCCTGACGTTCATCATGGGTGCGTTCTTCGTCGCGGGCCAGACCACCGAGTACGCGATGCTGGTTTCCGAGCACGTCTCGCTCTCGTCCAACGCCTACGGCTCCGCTTTCTACATGACTACCGGCTTCCACGGCCTGCACGTCATCGGCGGCCTCGTTGCCTTCCTGCTCATCATGGGCCGGTCGTTCGCCGCGAAGAAATTCGGTCACTTCGAAGCCACTTCGGCGATTGTCACCTCTTACTACTGGCACTTCGTTGACGTCGTGTGGATCGGCCTCTTCCTGGTCATCTACGTACTCAAGTAACCAGTTTTGAAACTTTTTCTACACGAGGCAGAATTTCAGGTCGCGGCTCCACAAGCCGTCGCAGGAACGAATAAAGGAACCACCACGTGAAGGCACTCTCACAAAAGCGGCGTCACCCACTGGCAGCAATAGCGCTGCTCCTGATGGGGCTACTCCTTACGGGTGGGCTGTACGCTGTGGCCACCACCGTCAACGAGGCCAAGGCTTCCACCACCACCTACAGTGCCAACGACACTGAAGAAGGCGGCAAGCTCTTCGCGGCGAACTGCGCAACGTGCCATGGCATGGGTGCCAGTGGTACCGCTGACGGCCCGTCACTGGTGGGCGTCGGCGCCGCTGCTGTTGATTTCCAGGTGGGCACCGGCCGCATGCCGATGCAGATGAACGGACCGCAGGCCCTCAAGAAGCCCGCCCAGTTCAACGACGAGCAGACCCACCAGCTTTCAGCCTATGTCGCTTCCCTGGGTGCCGGCCCGGCAATCCCTGAAGAAGACCTGGTGAACGGCGGCGGTGACGCTGCCGCCGGCGGTGAGCTGTTCCGCACCAACTGCGCCATGTGCCACAACGCCGCCGCTGCCGGTGGTGCCCTGACCCGCGGCAAGTTCGCTCCGGCCCTCGCCGACGTTTCGGGTAAGCACATCTACGAGGCAATGGCGACCGGTCCGCAGAACATGCCGGTCTTCAGTGACTCGAACATCACCCCTGAAGGCAAGAAGGACATCATCACGTTCCTGAAGCAGATCGAAAGCACCGGCTCCCCGGGTGGCGCCGACCTCGGCTCGCTGGGTCCGGTTGCTGAAGGCCTCTTCGTATGGGTTGCCGGCCTGGGTGTCATCATTGCCTTCACCATCTGGCTGACGTCCCGCACATCCTGACGCGGTCCCGCACCAAACTTTCTGCTGCAAAGTCCAGCAGGTTGATATTAGAAACTAACCCGGCAGCCGCCGGGACGAGAGAAGGATGAGGCGAATTATGGGCAACCATAGTGACGGCAGTCCGAACCACTCGGGCACCGTAGCTACGGCTGGTCAGAATGAGGTGGAGAAGTTCCAGGATCCTGGAATTCCCCCGCATCGTTTGCGCCTGGCTGACACGGATCCGAAGGCCGCAAAGCGGGCAGAACGGCAGGTCGCCTTACTATTTGGCATCTCTGTCGTTGGAACCCTGATCTTCCTGGTGGCGTACTTCGCCATCGACCTTGGCGAGGATTCCAACATCGCAACCATCCGGTTGCAGAATGCCCTCCTTGGTGTCGGCACGGCATTCGCCATGCTCGGTATCGGTACCGGCATCGTCCACTGGGCCAAGGCCCTGATGCCGGACCACGAAGTATCGGAAGAGCGCCACGCCATCCGCTACGAAGAGGACCGCCAGGCTGCAGTCCGCATCGTTGACGACATCGTGGAAGAGACCGGCATCAAGCGCCGCCCCCTGATCCGCAATACCCTCCTCGGCGCCGTTGCCCTCGCTCCCCTGCCCGCAGTGGCTATCTTCGGTGACCTTGGTCCCCGGCCCGATAACAAGCTTGCCCACACCATGTGGGCGCCGCAGGACGGCAAGCTCAAGCGTCTGGCCCGCGACCCTGACGGTACGCCGATCAAGGCCGCAGATGTCACCATCGGTTCGGCCTTCCACGTCATTCCGGAAGGCCTGAACGAACTCCACGAGGGCAAGCTCAACGAGAAGGCCAAGGCTGTTGTGCTGCTCATGCGCCTGGACCCGGCGTCGCTGCATCCCTCTGAAGGCCGCGAGGACTGGGGATACAACGGCATCGTTGCGTACTCCAAGATCTGCACCCACGTTGGCTGCCCTGTTGCTCTTTACGAGCAGCAGACGCACCACCTGCTGTGCCCGTGCCACCAGTCCACCTTTGACCTCACTCAAGAGTGCAAGGTGATCTTCGGACCGGCCAGCCGCCCTCTCCCCCAGCTGCCCATCGCAGTTGATGACGAAGGCTACCTCGTCGCCACCAGCGACTTTCATGAACCTGTAGGACCGAGTTACTGGGAGCGTGATATGCATGAGCGCAGCATCAACAGCTGAGCCCGCTTTCGTCGCCAAAACCAAGGCAGGCCGGGTTACCGACTTCGTCGATTCTCGAGTTGGCGGGTCCGGAATCCTCCGGGAATTCGGCCGCAAAGTCTTCCCCGACCACTGGTCTTTCATGTTCGGCGAGGTCGCTCTCTACTCGTTCGTGATCCTGCTGCTTTCGGGTACGTTCCTGACGTTCTTCTTCGACCCGTCCATGGCCGAGACTCACTACGACGGTTCGTATGTGCCCCTTAAGGGCGTCGAAATGTCAGTCGCCTATAGCTCGTCGCTGGACATCTCCTTCGATATCCGTGGCGGCCTGTTCATGCGCCAGGTCCACCACTGGGCAGCCCTGCTGTTCGTGGCATCCATCGCCGTGCACATGCTTCGTGTGTTCTTCACCGGCGCATTCCGCCGTCCTCGCGAAATGAACTGGGTTGTGGGTTGCGTCCTGCTCATCCTGGCCATGGCTGCCGGCTTCACCGGTTACTCACTTCCTGACGACCTGCTCTCGGGCAACGGCCTCCGCATCATCGACGGCGTCATCAAGTCCATTCCGGTGGTTGGTACCTACATCTCCTTCTTCCTGTTCGGCGGAGAATTCCCCGGAACAGCAATCATCAGCCGCCTCTACATGCTGCACATCCTGCTGGTGCCGGCATTGATCCTCCTGATGATCGTGCTCCACCTGTTCATGGTTGTGGTCCACAAGCACACCCAGTACCCCGGCCCGGGCCGCAACGACAACAACGTTGTCGGCTACCCACTCGGCCCTGTGTACGCGGCCAAGGCCGGCGGCTTCTTCTTCATCGTCTTCGGTGTCCTGGCACTGATGGCAGCGTTCTTCACCATCAACCCGATCTGGAACTACGGTCCCTACGATCCGTCCCCTGTCTCTGCCGGTACCCAGCCTGACTGGTACATCGGATTCGTGGACGGTGCGCTGCGCCTGATGCCCGGCACCTTTGGTGACTGGCACGTGGAGCAGACCTGGCTGGGCTTCGTCTTCACGTTCAACGTGCTGCTTCCCGCCCTGGTACCGGCCGGCATCCTGTTCACGGTGATGTTCACCTACCCGTGGATCGAACGCTGGATCACCAAGGACAACCGCGAACACCACGTCCTGGACCGTCCCCGCAACGCGCCCACCCGCACAGGCATTGGCGTTGCAGGATTCATCTGGTACTGCGTCATGTGGGCGGCTGCCGGCTCTGACCTCATTGCCACGCACTTCCACGTCTCCCTCAACGACGTCACCTACTGGCTCCGTGCCCTGTTCTTCATCGGACCGATCATCGGGTTCATCGTTGCCAAGCGAGTCGCCCTTGCACTCCAGCGCAAAGACCGCGAGATTGCACTGCACGGCCGGGAAACCGGACGCATCGTCCGCCTCCCCCACGGTGAGTTCATCGAGGTTCACGCTCCGCTCGACGAGTACAAGCGGTACAAGCTCGTCGGTTTCGAGTCGCCCGAAGTACTCCCCGCTGTGCCGAACGAGCATGGTGTGGTGACCGGTAACGAGAAGCGCCGCGCCTTCCTCTCCAAGTGGTTCTTCGAGGACCGCGTAGCTCCGGCTACACCCGCAGAGCTTGAAGCAGCCCATGGCCACGGCCATGCAGCAGTGGAAGCTTCTGAGGAAGCCAAGAGCCTCTCCCACTAGGTTCACGAAGGCAGCAGACAGAGTAGGGCCCGGTCCGAAAGGACCGGGCCCTACTCTTTTGGCATCTCACGTCCATGTGGCCGCTGCACCAGGCCTTGGTGAGGCCAATCCCCTTCGCGGCCCGCCTAGAGGTTCCGCGCCCGGCGTGCTCCGGGCCGCTGCAGGGGTACCCAGAGCTTGTAGCGGTCTGCCCGGTAGTAGGAAACGGAGTAGTCCACCATGGCGCGGGCAACAAAGGCATGCCGCTGGATTTTCAACAGCGGTGAACCGACTTCCACGTTGAGTAGGCGCGCCGTGGAAGGAGAGGCAGCCGTTGCCTCGATCATGTCCTCACCCCACTCCATGACCAGGCCAAACTGTTCGCTCAGGACGTTGTAAAGGGATGTGGGTGGCTCACCGTCGAGCAGTCCCGGAACGCGGTGAGCGGGGATAAAGTTCTCATCCACGCTCATGGGCTCCCCGTCGGCCAGGAGAAGCCTGCGGAAACGCACCAGCGGAGTGCCTTCGTCCAGCTGCAGTTCGCGGGCGAGGAACGCGCTGGCACCGATCTGTTCGAAGCTGAGGACCTTTGCCGCCGGAACCATGCCACGGCGCTGCATCTCCTCGCTGTACGAGGTGAGCTTGACCTGGAGGTCGAGCTTTGGCCGGCGGACAAAGGTACCAAGGCCAACAACGCGTTCAATAACTTCCTCGCCTACCAGGGCGTCGATGGCCTGGCGGACTGTCATCCGGGCGAGACCGAATCGTTCGGCCAAGTCACGTTCTGAAGGCAGTGCCGAGCCGGGCGGGCACGCCTCCGCGATGTAGGCGCGCAAAATCTCCCGCAATTGAATGTAAATGGCGACACCGCTGGTGCGGTCTATGTCGCCCTTGATGGTCTTGGCTGCAGCCGCCATGAGTCCGCCTTTTCCTGCTTGGTACCGCTTCTAATCGTAGGTCAGGTCTAGACCAGCTGTGTTCCTTCGAGGGCTCCATGGCGGCAGCGACTGGAAGCCGGATATATATTTGGGCTGGAAGATTTACGCGACAGACGGACGGGTCCGTCGAGACGAAGGAGTCCCCTTTGCCATCACACAAGGCCGTGGTCACGGCTTCTGTCGGCCTTCATGCAAGGCCTGCGGCCGATTTTGTCCGGGCCGTCATGGACACGGGCCTTCCCGTGGTCATTGCCAAGGACGGCAGCCCGGCCGTCGATGCGAGGTCACTGCTTCAGGTGATGGCTGCCGACTTCCAGCACGGCTGTGAAGTGCAGCTCACGGTCAGCGAGACAGCCTTGGACGGGCCTGTGAGCGCGGAAAATGCCGTGGGAGCCCTCCAGTCCCTCGGAGACCTCCTCGCGGCGCAGGGAGCCCTGCAGCCCGCTGTGCGGCACTAGTTCGGCAGCAGCTGGCCGAGAACCAACGACGCCGGCCCCCACCAAATGGTGGGGGCCGGCGTCGTTATTAAGTGTGTTGCCTAGTGGGCGTGGTCCCCACGGCTGTATTCGTAAACCCAGCCGACAAGCGCTACGACCGCAAGGCCGGCAGCAATGAAGACAATCCAGAACCCGACGGCCAATCCAAGGAACCCGGTGGCGCAGGCCAGTCCGAGGACCAGGGGCCACCAGCTCCAGGGGCTGAAGTGCCCCTGCTCGCCGGCACCTTCGTGGATCTCAGCGTCGCTGCGGTCCTCGGGGCGCATCCCCACGCGTTTGGCGGTGAAACCAAGGTATGCGCCGATCATGCCGGCCAGTCCGCCTACGAGCAGGACACCCAGGGTGCCGACCCACTCGTTCCAGTGCGTCAGGAACCCGTACACGATGGAGACAGGGATGAAGAAGAATACTCCCGATCCAAAGATCCAAGATTCGATTTTCACTGTGCGGTGTCCTTCTGGTCGGCGTTGCCGAGAACGCTGGCCGCAGGTGCCGGCGACTCGACGGTGTGGACCTGGCGCAGCTCAGGGTGGTGCAGGTCCAGGGCGGGGCGCTCCGAACGGATCCGGGGCAGCGAGGTGAAGTTGTGGCGCGGCGGCGGGCAGGACGTGGCCCATTCGAGCGAGGCACCGAAGCCCCAGGGATCATCAACCTGGACCTTTTCGGCCTTCCGCCACGTGATGTAGACGTTCCAGAAGAACGGAATCAGCGAGGCGCCAAGGACGAAGGACGCCACCGTTGAGAACTGGTTCATCCACGTGAAGTTATCTTCCACCAGGTAGTCGGCGTAGCGGCGGGGCATGCCCTCCACACCGAGCCAGTGCTGGATGAGGAACGTGCCGTGGAAGCCAAGGAACAGGAGCCAGAAGTGGATCTTGCCGAGGCGCTCGTTGAGCATCTTTCCGGTCCACTTGGGCCACCAGAAGTAGAAGCCGGCGAACATGGCGAACACCACGGTTCCGAAGACCACGTAGTGGAAGTGCGCCACCACGAAGTAGGAGTCCGAGACGTGGAAGTCGAGCGGAGGCGAAGCCAGGATGATGCCGGTGAGGCCGCCGAAGAGGAACGTGACGAGGAACCCGATGCTCCAGAGCATGGGGGTTTCGAACGTGATGGAGCCGCGCCACATGGTCCCGATCCAGTTGAAGAATTTCACGCCGGTGGGAACGGCAATGAGCATCGTCATGAAGGCGAAGAACGGCAGGAGCACCGAGCCGGTGACGTACATGTGGTGGGCCCACACTGTCACGGACAGGGCAGCAATGGCGATCGTGGCGTAAACGAGGCCCTTGTAGCCGAAGATCGGCTTGCGGCTGAAGACGGGGAAGATCTCAGACACGATGCCGAAGAACGGCAGCGCGATGATGTACACCTCGGGGTGGCCAAAGAACCAGAACAGGTGCTGCCAGAGGACGGCACCGCCGTTTTCGGGATCAAAGATGTGTGCACCAAACCGTCGGTCCGCGCCCAGTGCGAACAGTGCGGCAGCCAGTGGGGGGAACGCCATCAGGACCAGGATGGCCGTGATGAGGGTGTTCCAGGTGAAGATCGGCATCCGCCACATGGTCATGCCCGGGGCGCGCATGCAGATGATGGTGGTAATGAAGTTGACCGCACCGAGGATGGTGCCGAAGCCGGACAGTGCCAGGCCGAAGACCCACAGGTCACCACCAATGCCGGGACTGAACGTGGTGTTCGACAGCGGTGCGTAGGCGAACCAGCCGAAGGATGCTGCACCCTGCGGGGTGATGAAGCCGGACACCGCAATGGTGGAACCGAAGAGGAAGAACCAGAAGGCCAGGGCGTTCAGACGCGGAAATGCGACGTCGGGGGCACCGATCTGGAGCGGCATGATGACGTTGGCGAAGCCCGCGAACAGCGGGGTGGCGAACATCAGGAGCATAACCGTGCCGTGCATGGTGAACAGCTGGTTGTACTGTTCCTTCGTCTGCAGGATCTGCATGCCGGGCTCGAAGAGTTCGGCACGGATGAGCAGCGCCATGACGCCGCCGAGGCAGAAGAAGACGAACGAGGCGATCAGGTACATGTACCCGATGGTCTTGTGGTCAGTGGAGGTGATCCAGTTGACGACGATGCGTCCCTTGGATTTGGGTACCACCGGAGCCTGCAGGGCTCCTGTGGGTGCGGATTGAGTGTACGTAGCCACGTCGCTCCCCTTACTTAATTTCGTTCAGGTTAGGGTTGCGGTCGTACTCCACGCCCAGCAACCCGGTGTTGCCGGCTGCCTTCAGCCCGTCCATGTGGGCCTGGAATTCAGATTCCGACACCACCTTGACGCGGAACAGCATTTCGGAGTGGTACTCGCCGCAGAGTTCGGCACACTTGCCGTCGTAGGTGCCCTCTTTAGTGGGGGTGAACCTGATGTAGTTGGTCTTTCCGGGAATCATGTCGCGCTTCTGCAGGAAGGCCGGAACCCAGAATGAGTGGATGACGTCGCGGGCGTTGAGCTCGAGGTCAACAGACTTGTTCACCGGCAAGTAGAGCGTGGGGAGCTGTTCCTTGTCGATGGTGTTGCCGGTCAGGTGCGCCTGGACGCCGGCTTCGTGCAGGTCTTCCTGGATGACGTCGCCGGACTTGTAGTTGAAGTCCCAGGCCCACTGCTTACCGCGGACGTCAACCACGACGTCGGCCGGCTGGGAACGGTCATCAATGGCCTGCTGGTCACGGTCCGTGAAGTAGAAGAACACCAGGACCATGAAAATCGGGATGGTCAGGTAAAAGACCTCAAGCGGAAGGTTGAAACTGGTCTGCCGCGGGAACCCAACAGTCCCCTTGCGGCGTCGGTAAGCCACCAGGCACCAGATGATGAGGCCCCAGGTAATGATGCCCACCACCAGCGCGGCAATCCATGAGTTGACCCAGAGGTCCATGATGCGGTCGGTGTTGCTGGTGGTGCCGCGTTCAGTCGGCAGCCACCCCTTCTCTACCTCTGGCGAACATCCGGTCAAAACCAACGCGCCGGCAATTGCCAAGCCAGTGATCGTTGTGATCGTTTTGCGTCGGCTGCCGGTTCGGTTCTGCGAACTCACAGACGGCCCTTCCTACTTGTTGCTGTTGTCCGGGCAGCCATCGGCGGCCCCGGGCACACTAAAAGTTTTACTACTCGGTGTAGAGCTTACCGCTCCCCCGGACGTTTCGCCCACATGTCGGCGCCGCGCCTCCCAGCCAATCTGGTTGGCAGGAGACACGGCGCAGGCATACGGCAAGATGACCGACCTAGTGGAAGGAATCTCCACAGGCGCAGGAGCCACCGGCATTGGGATTGTCGATGGTGAATCCCTGCTTGGAAATGGTGTCTTCGAAGTCGATGCTGGCGCCGCTGAGGTACGGCACGCTCATCTTGTCCACCACGACCTCGACACCGTCGTAATCGCGTACGGCGTCGCCGTCGAGAATCCGCTCGTCGAAGTACAGCTGGTAGATCAGGCCGGAGCAGCCGCCGGGCTGCACGGCAACCCGAAGGCGCAGGTCCGTGCGGCCTTCCTGTTCGAGAAGGCTGCGTACCTTGCCTGCGGCGACATCGGTCAGGTTGACCTCATGAACCGGCAGTTCGCCGGATTCGCTGGTGGTTGCGGTGCTGTTCTCATTGGTTGCGGTGCTCATTGGCCTACCTTCTTGGGACGGGTCCTGGCGGCTCCGCTTCTGCGGTGCCTGCCCCTACGGATTGGGTATGGGCTATAGCTACATGCTACGACGGACAGCCTTGTAGCTCTAACTCCTGACGTAACCATGAAAGCCTCCCCGTTGTTCCCTGGGCGGCTTGCAGCGCGTGCCCTGCCCATCCGTCAATGGAATCAGCCGGGCTGCACGTCCAGGCCTCGGCTGTTGAGCCGGGCAAGCATGAGCGCCTCGGCCAGGATTGCATGGCGGAAGTCGCCCAGGTGCAGGGATTCGTTGGCGCTGTGCGCCCTCGAGTCCGGGTCTTCAACGCCCGTGACAAGGATCTGCACCTCCGGGTACAGCTCCAGCAGGTCTGCAATGAAGGGGATGGAACCGCCTATCCCTGTTTCGACGGCCGGGACGCCCCAGGCCTCCCCCAAGGCCCACATTGCCAGCCGGGCGGCCGGTGATGTGGTGTCCGTCTGGAAGGGATTGCCGCTCTCCCCCGGCGTGAAGATGAGCTTTGCACCGAACGGCGCGTTGGCTTCGACATGGCGGCGCACAGCGTCCATAGCCGCGGCGGGATCCTGGCCCGGCGCGAGACGGAGGCTGAATTTCGCGCGGGCACGCGGCAGCAGGGTGTTCGAGGCGACGTCCACGGCGGGGGCGTCAAAGCCGATGATGGACAGCGCAGGCTTGGTCCACAGGCGGGAGGCGATGCTGCCCGTTCCGGCGAGCCGGACGCCGTCGAGCACTGAAGCATCGGCGCGGTAGTCGGCTTCCGGGAGGTCCACGGCAGCGTTGTCCGTGGCCACGAGCCCGTTGATCGCGACGTTGCCGTCGTCGTCATGGAGTGTGGCGATCAGCCGCGAGAGGAGCGTGGGGGCGTCCAGCACCGGGCCGCCGTACATGCCGGAGTGCACGGCGTGGTCGAGCACCTGCACTTCAATGGTGCCGTCAACGAGGCCACGCAGGCTGGTGGTGAGGGCAGGGACGCCAACTTTCCAGTTGCTGGAGTCTGCAACGACGATGACGTCGGCCTGCAGCAGTTCGCGGTTGGCCTCCAGGAAGGGCCGGAAGGTGGGCGATCCGGCTTCCTCTTCGCCTTCGAAGAAGAACGTCACGCCCAGTCCCAGTTCGCCGACCACTTCCGAGACGGCGGCGTAGGCGGCAATGTGGGCCATGATGCCGGCTTTGTCGTCAGCGGCGCCGCGGCCATAGAGACGGCCATCTTTTTCCACCGCGGTGAACGGCCGTGTTTCCCACAGGGCTTCGTCGCCGGGAGGCTGGACGTCATGGTGGGCGTACAGCAGGATGGTTGGCTTGCCTGGAGCTGCGGGACGGCGTGCGACGACGGCGGGACCGCCGGGCGTGCCGTCCGGCTTGGGGCAGGTGAGGGTCTGCACTTCGTCCAGTCCGGCGTCGCGGAGCAGTTCCGCCACCGCTTCGGCACTGCGTTCCAGCGGTGCCTGGTCGAAGCTGGGCCAGGCGATCCCGGGAATCGCCACCAGATCCTTGAGGCGGCGCAGCGTTTGGTCAAAGGAACGGTCGACGGCGGCCCGGAGTTGGTCCGTCTGGCCTGTTGTCTCAGGGCCCGGGGATGAGGGGCCTTGCGGATCATGCGGGGTTGCCGTTGGCGAGGGAGTCATGGCCAAAACATTACTCCCGTCACATCTGTTGCTTAGGCAACAGCCGCAGCCAAGGAATCCCGACACGTCCCGCAAGGTATTCTGGTCAGGTGTTCGGACGTAAAAAAGAAGCGCCCTCGGCGCAGGAGACAGTAGACCAGCAGGCGGCGGAAGCGGCGGCGCGCCAGGCGGGTGTCATCGGCAAGGGTGCCCCCACTCCAACACGGAGGGCCCAGGAAGCCGCCCGGAAGCGTCCGCTGGTGCCGGAGGACCGTAAGGCCTCCAAGGCTGCTGAGCGCCAGGTCATCCAGGACCAGCGGCAGAAGATGCGCCAGGCCCTTGACACCGGGGACGAAAAGTTCCTGCCCTTGCGGGACAAGGGACCGCAGAAGCGGTTTGCCCGCGACTTCGTCGATGCCCGGTTCAGCCTGGGCGAGTTCCTCATGTTCGGCGCCCTTGTTTTCGTTCTGGTTTCCCTGGTGGTGCCGGCATCCAGCGATTACATGATTTACGTCCTGGGTGCTTTCTGGGTCATGTTCCTGGCAGTGTTCGTGGACGTGTTCCTGCTGTCCCGCAAACTGCGCAAGCGGCTGGCGGAGAAGTTCGGCGAGGTTGAGCGCGGCACCGTTTGGTACGGTTCCATGCGCTCCCTCCAGTTCCGCAAGTTGAGGCTGCCCAAGCCGCAGGTCAGCCGCGGCCAGTTTCCCTCCTGAGTCAGAGTTCCGTTAAACAGCAGTCCCCGGCGGGTCACCTGCCGGGGACTGCTGTTTAACGGGTCAGGACCCGCAGTGTTTCAGGACCGCCGTGTGCGGGCCAGTTGCCGGTTGATGCGGGCCGCCCAGAAGGGGCCTTCGTACAGGAATGCCGTGTAACCCTGGACCAGGGTTGCCCCCGCGTCGAGCCGGTCCTGCACGTCCTCGGCTGTTTCCACGCCCCCGACGGCGACGAGGGTCAGGGCGTCTCCGGTTGCCTGCTTGAGCCGGCGGAGCACCGCCAGGGAACGCTGCTTCAGCGGTGCGCCGGACAGCCCGCCCGCCCCGCACTGTTCGACTGTTTCGTCCGGGGAAGCCAGCCCCGTCCTGGCGATGGTGGTATTGGTGGCAATAATGCCGTCCAGCTTCAGGTCCAGGGCGAGCTGTGCAACGGCGTCGATGTCTTCGTCGCTGAGGTCCGGAGCAATCTTCACCAGCAGCGGCACGTGCCGGCCCGCAGCACGGTCGGCTTCCTCGCCAACGGCGGTGAGGAGGGGGCGCAACGTTTCGACATCCTGCAGCAGCCGCAGTCCCGGCGTGTTGGGGGAACTGACATTGACCACGAGGTAGTCGGCGGCAGGTGCAAGGGTGCGTGCGCTGATGCGGTAGTCATCCACCGCATCGGCAAGCTCAACAGCTTTGGTCTTGCCGATGTTGACCCCGATGACCGGCCGCACCGCGGGGTGCGTCCGCTGCAGGGCGGCCCGGGCGGACTTGAGGCGGGGAGCCACGGCAGCGGCGCCGTCGTTGTTGAAGCCCATCCTGTTGATGACCGCACGGTCCTGGACCAGGCGGAACAGCCGCGGCTGCTCGTTGCCCGGCTGCGCCTGGCCGGTAATGGTGCCCACTTCAACGTGGCCGAAGCCAAGCTCGGTGAGGGCTTCGATGCCGTGCCCTTCCTTGTCGAACCCCGCTGCAAGTCCGAACGGTGACGGGAAGGTGACGCCGAAGGCAGTGGTCTGCAGGGATGGGGCCGGTGCGGTCAGCCTGCGGAGCACCTTCCCCGCCCCGGACGAATGCGCCAGCCGGATCCCCTTGAAGCCGAGGGTATGGGCGCGCTCGGCGTCCATCCAGGAGAAAGCCAACTTGAAGAATGTGGGGTAAACGCGCATGCAACCAGTTTTCCGCCTCACGGGCCGTGGACCAAAACGGTGACGCCCAAACAGGGGCGCGGCTGCGGGTCCGCGCCACCCGCTGCCGGATTAGCATGGGTCCATGGCATGGGAAGAGGACATCCTGGGCGCCGGATTCCAGTCCTTTGCGTTCGAGGCCAAGGGAGCCGACGGCGTGCAACGGACCGCCACGCTGGTGCGCTTCCGGCCGGCGCCGGGCGGCACCGCCCCGCCACAACAAACGCGCCGGCCCGTCCTCTTCCTGCACGGCTGGAGTGACTACTTTTTCAACGTGGACCTGGCCATGTTCTGGAACTCGGCAGGCTATGACTTCTACGCCCTGGACATGCATAACCACGGCAGGAGCCTGCGCCCGGACGCACCGGGGGGCTTTGTGTCGCATCTGGCTGACTACGATGCCGAGATTGAGGCGGCCCGGGTCATCATCGGAGGCGGGGACCCGCCCGGGCCCATCACCCTGATGGGACATTCGACCGGGGGCCTCGTGGCAGCACTGTGGGCCGCGGGACACCCGGGTTCCGTGTCGCGGCTGGTGCTCAACAGCCCATGGCTGGAAATGCACGGCAGCTCACTGGTCCGGCGCGCCGCTTCGGGTCTCATGGCGCCGATGGCGAGGCTGCGGCCCACGGCCGTCCTTCGGCTGCCTGAACGGGGATTCTACTGGCGGACCATCAGCAGCGCGGCCGAGGGAGAGTGGACCATCGACGACCGGTACCGGCCACCGATGGCCTTCCCGGTGCGGGCAGGCTGGCTGAGCGCAGTGCTGGCGGGCCATGCGCGCGTTGCCCGGGGGCTGAACATCCAGGTGCCCATCCTGGTGCTGCTCTCCGCCGGGAGTGCGACCGGACTGCTGTGGTCCGAAGCCATGCGCCGCACTGACGCCGTGCTGGATGTGAACATCATCGGGGCCAGGGCCCTGGCATTGGGCCGGAGCGTCACGGTGGAGCGGATTGAAGGTGCCCTGCACGATGTTTTCCTCTCCCCTGCCGAGGTGCGTGCCGACGCCTACGCCCGCCTCGCGCGATGGCTGAGTGCCTACGGCGCCGAGGAGCCACCGGGCCGGGCCGCTGCGTCCACTGCGCCGCCGTAGCGCCGGTCACGCCGCGCATATTCCTCTACCGCCGCCCACAGTGTCCGCCGGTCCACGTCCGGCCACAGCGTGTCCATGAATACGAACTCGGCATACGCCGATTGCCAGAGCAGGAAGTTCGACAACCTCTGTTCCCCTGAGCTGCGAAGGAAAAGGTCCACGTCGGGAAGGTCCGGTTCATCAAGGTACTTCTGGATGGTGCGCTCCGTAATCGCACCGGGCTTCAGCCGTCCTGCGGCGACCTCTGCAGCTATGGCAGACACAGCGTCGGTGATCTCCGCCCGTCCGCCGTAATTAACACACATGGTCAACGTGCAGGTGGTGTTGCCGGCCGTGTAGTCCTCTGCCTCCTCCAGCTCCCGGATTACCGAGCCCCAGAGCTTCGGCCGCCGGCCCGACCAGCGGACCCGGACGCCCCATTCGTCCAGCTGGTTGCGCTGGCGACGTAGCACGTCCTTGTTAAAACCCATGAGGAAGCGGACCTCTTCAGGGGACCTGCGCCAGTTTTCCGTGGAGAATGCGTAGACACTGACATACTCGATGCCGAGTTGGATGGCGCCGGCCATGACATCGAGCAGTGCGGGTTCGCCTGCCTTATGTCCTTCGATCCGGGGAAGTCCCCGCTGGTTTGCCCAGCGGCCGTTGCCGTCCATGACAATGGCCACGTGGCGGGGAATGAATTCAGCCGGGATGGACGGCGGAACGGCCCCCGAGGGGTGCGGGGAGGGCGGGACCACCGGTTGGGTACGCCTGCGGGCGGGGTTCGTCTTTTTTCCCAAGGCCACTGTCAGCTACGCTCCACATGTTTGAGGGATTTCAGCACCCGTTCGAGGTGCCATTGCAGGTATGCGGCCACCAGGCCGGCGGCTTCCTTGCGGTGCAGCGGTAAGGAAGCATCAGCCGTTGGCCAGTCTCCGGTGAGCAGTGCCGCCAGCAGGATGACAGTTTCGGCGGCCGGAGCGGGCGAGCCCGGTGGCCTGCAGTCCGGGCACACCATGCCGCCCAGGGCAGTGGCGAATGCCGTGTGCGGGCCCGGCATACCGCACCGGGCGCAGTCGGTGAAGCTCGGGGCCCAGCCTCCGGTGGCCAGTGCCCGCAGGAGGTAGGAGTCGAGGATAAGGCCGGCAGCGTGCTCGTTCCGGCTCAGGGCGGCCAATGCACCCACCAGGAGGTTGTATTGGGCCGTGGCAGCCTCACCGTCCACGTCGGTGAGCTTCTCGGCTGTTTCGGTCATGGCTGCGGCGACGGTGTAGCGGCCGTAATCGGCGGCGATGCTGCCGCCGTAGGCGCCTTTGGCCACAGCCTGGGTCACGATGTCCAGGGTCCGGCCTGAGATCAGCTGGAGATCAGCCACCATGAACGGCTCGAGCCGCGCACCGAAACGGCTGCTGGTGCGGCGTACGCCTTTGGCAACTGCCCGGACCTGCCCGTGGTGCTTCGTCAGTAGCGTGATGATCCTGTCGGCTTCGCCCAGCTTGTGGGTACGAAGAACCACGGCGTCGTCGCGGTATGCCCGGGAGGCGAAGGATTGTTGGGCCACGCTCTATCTTCCCATCCCTGAACGGTCCGGCAGCCCCTGCGCTGCCGCGCGGCCCCGAAACAAGGGCAACGCGGCGGCCTGCGGATCAGGACTGGGCGTCGCGGATGGCGCGGTTGACGGCGGAGATAACGGCCTTCAGCGAGGACATGCTGGTGTTTGCATCAATGCCCACGCCCCACAGGACCCGCTCGCCCACTGCGCATTCGACATACGCTGCGGCCATAGCGTTGCCGCCTTCGGACAGGGCGTGCTCGCTGTAGTCCAGCACGCGCACGTCCACACCATCTTGGGTGAGGATGTTCAGCAGCGCGGCGATGGGACCGTTTCCGGTACCGGTACGGCTGACCTGTGCACCGTCGACGGTGAGGGACGCGTGCAGCGTCATGCCGCCGTCGTTATCGGTCTCGGTCTTGACCGAGCCCAGGGAGTAGCGTCCCCACTGGCCGTCGGTCTTGCCGGAGGGCAGGTACTCGTCCTGGAAGATCTGCCAGAGCTGGGCGCCGCTGACTTCGCCGCCCACGGTGTCCGTGCGCCGCTGGATGACACCGGAGAACTCGATCTGGGCCCGGCGGGGCAGGTCCAGGCTGTGCTCGTTCTTGAGCAGGTAGGCCACGCCACCCTTGCCGGACTGGGAGTTGACGCGGATGACGGCCTCGTAGCTGCGGCCCAGGTCCTTGGGATCAACCGGCAGGTAGGGCACCTGCCAGGTGGCGTCCGCAAGGTCTTTGCCGGCGGCGGCGGCGTCGCGTTCCAAGGCCTCGAAGCCCTTTTTGATGGCGTCCTGGTGTGAGCCGGAGAAGGCGGTGAACACCAGGTCGCCGCCGTAAGGGGACCGCTCGGGGACGGGCAGCTGGTTGCAGTATTCAACGGTCCGCCGGACGTCATCGATGTCGGAGAAGTCGATCATCGGGTCGATGCCCTGCACGAACAGGTTCAGTCCCAGGGTCACCAGGTCCACGTTGCCGGTACGCTCGCCGTTGCCGAACAGGCAGCCTTCGATCCTGTCTGCGCCGGCCATGTAGCCCAGCTCGGCGGCGGCCACGCCGGTGCCGCGGTCGTTGTGCGGGTGCAGCGAGAGGATGATGCCTTCGCGGGGGTGCAGGTGCCGGCTCATCCATTCAATTGAATCGGCGTACACGTTGGGGGTGGCCATTTCCACGGTGGCAGGCAGGTTGATGATGACCTGCCGGTCTGCCGAGGCTTCAAAGACATCGGCGACGGCGTTGCAGACGCGGACGGCGTACTCCAGCTCCGTTCCGGTGAAGGACTCCGGTGAGTATTCGTAGGTGATGTGTGTGTCGGCCAGCGTTTCCTCGTACTTCCGGCACAGCCGCGCACCCTGGAGTGCGATGTCCAGGATGCCGTCCTCGTCCTGGTTGAAGACGACGCGCCGCTGCAGCACGGACGTGGAGTTGTACAGGTGGACGATGGCCTGCCTCGCACCTACGAGGGATTCGTACGTCCGCTCAATCAGGTGCTCTCGGGCCTGGGTGAGGACCTGGATGGTGACATCATCCGGGATGTGGTTGCCCTCGATCAGCTGGCGGACGAAGTCGAAGTCAGTCTGCGACGCGGACGGAAAGCCGACCTCGATTTCCTTGTAACCCATGCGCACCAGCAGGTCGAACATCTTCATTTTCCGTGCCGGGCTCATGGGATCGATCAGCGCCTGGTTGCCGTCCCGCAGGTCCACTGCACACCAGCGCGGGGCCTTGGTGATCACCTTGTCCGGCCATGTACGGTCCGGCATCTCGACGGTGATCTGGTCCTGGAACGGCGTGTAGCGGTGGAAGGGCATTCCTGAGGACTTCTGTGCGTTTCGCATTACTTGGGGCCTTTTCTATGGATCTTCAGTGAAAGGGTGGCCGGGCAACACAAACTCCGCAGCGAGGGTGGGCCTTGCGCTAGATAGCGTCTGTAGCCTCGCCGCGGCAGCTAAGGAGGAGGAACTCTGCACGCACCTTTTGAGGGTAACACGGGTGCGTAAGATGAAAGGGCACTACCGTCCGTAAAGTCCATCATGCAGACGCACCGGGCATTTTGTGCCGGCAGCGGCGTCGCAGCAAAAGGAGTTTCAGTGCCCATTTCGGGGATCGACCTTTCCACCATTGATCACACGGTCCGGCCGCAGGACGACCTTTACCAGCACGTCAACGGTGCCTGGCTGAAGGCCACCGAGATTCCGGACGACCGGCCGCTGGAAGGGACCTTCACCGCTTTGCGGGACGGCTCGGAACTCGCCGTGCGGGACATCATCGAGGAAGCCGCCGCCAAGGGTGAATCGGCGAGCGGCATAGAACGCAAGATCGGCGGGCTGTACAACAGCTTCATGGATGAGGCCGCAGCTGAAGCGAAAGGTCTCGAACCGATCCGTCAGCGGCTCGCGGATGTCTACGCAGCAGCCTCGGCCACTGACCTCATTGCATTGGCCGGACGGCTCTTCCGCTCGGACGTGGGCGGGCTCTTCTACATCTACCCGGCCCCTG
The DNA here is from genome assembly GCF_001423525.1 of Arthrobacter sp. Leaf137. Classification (GTDB taxonomy): domain Bacteria; phylum Actinomycetota; class Actinomycetes; order Actinomycetales; family Micrococcaceae; genus Arthrobacter. The sequence continues at coordinate 296,679 of NZ_LMOI01000012.1, forward strand.
ATGCCGGAAACCCGGACCGTGTCCTGCTGTACACCGGACAGGGCGGCCTTGGCCTTCCCGATGAGTCCTACTACCGCGACGAAAAGTTTGCGCCAACGGTCGCCGCGTACCGCACCCACGTAGCAACGATGCTGGCGCTGGCGGGGCGGGAGGACGCAAAGGCTGCCGCGGAACGTGTGGTGGACCTGGAAACCAAGCTGGCCTCGCACCACTGGGACAACGTCACCCTGCGGGATCCGCAAAAGACCTACAACCTCAAGACAGCAGAGCAAGCCGGGGAACTGTTCCCACTTCTTGCCACCTGGTTCGAGGCCGCGGACATTGCCGGAGAGAAGCGGCAGGAAATCGTGGTGAGCACTCCCGACTTCTTCTCGGGCGCGGCCGCCCTCCTGGAAACCGAACCGCTGGACGCGTGGCGGGACTGGCTGGCAATGCGCGTTGTCAGCGCCGCGGCGCCCTACCTGTCGCAGGCCGTCGTCGATGCGAACTTTGCCTTCTACGGCACCACGATCAGTGGCACCCCGCGAAACAAGGACCGCTGGAAGCGCGGCGTCGCTGTAGTGGAGGCGGCCCTCGGTGAGGCTGTCGGGCAGATCTACGTGGCACGGCATTTCCCGGAATCCCACAAAGCAAGGATGCAGACCCTCGTGGGCAACCTCATCGAGGCGTACCGGAGCAGCATCACCGAAGTGGGCTGGATGGGTTCGGACACCAAAGCCGAAGCCCTGCGCAAACTGGACGGGTTCCGCGCCAAGATCGGATTCCCCGACGAATGGATCGACTACTCTGCCGTGGAGATAGACCCCAGTGACCTTCTCGGGAACGTGGAGCGCGCCCATAACGCCGACGTCGACCGGCACCTCGATGAGGTGGGCAAGCCGGTAGACCGCAAGAAGTGGCTCATGACACCGCAGACGGTCAACGCCTACTACCACCCCATGATGAACGAGATTGTTTTCCCTGCCGCCATCCTTCAGCCGCCGTTCTTCACGGCCGACGCCGATGACGCCGTTAACTATGGCGGTATCGGGGCTGTAATCGGTCATGAAATCGGCCACGGCTTTGACGACCAGGGTTCCCAGTTCGACGGCGGCGGCGCCCTCCGCAACTGGTGGACGGACGCGGACCGGCAGGCGTTCGAGAAGCTCACCGCCCGCCTCGTGGCGCAGTACGATGCCCTCTCCCCCGCGGCCGCTCCGGGACACCACGTCAACGGCCGGCTGACCCTCGGCGAGAACATCGGCGACCTTGCGGGTCTGGCCATTGCCCACAAGGCCTACCGGATCAGCCTGGAAGGCCGGGAACCGGAGGTCCTCGACGGCCTGACCGGCCACCAGCGGTTTTTCGCTTCGTGGGCGGCCGGCTGGCGCCAGGTCACCCGGCAGGAGGAGGCAATCCGCCGCCTGGCAACTGACCCGCACTCCCCCAACGAGTTCAGGACCAACGCCATCGCCCGCAACCTCGACGCTTTCCACGAAGCCTTCGAGGTGACCGAGCAGGACGGGATGTGGATGCCGTCCGCCGAGCGGGTCAGCATCTGGTAATCCATCCGAAGAACAGCAGCGGCCGCGGAGCCAGCCTGATGGGCTGGCACCGCGGCCGTTGCTGTAATGGCTCCGATGCCGCAGCGCGGCTGGTGAGCTACCGGACGATCAATTCGGGGTTGGCCTGCTGGCAGCGGGCATCCCCGGCAGTCTGGTTGACGATGTCGTCCGGGAGGGCCGCACCGGATCCGCTCCCGTAGGTGGCCCCCGACGTGAAATCGCTGCCGAGGTAGACCTGGACACCCGACACCCCGGGCGCCGGGATCACCTGTGAGGCGGGAATCCCCAGGAGCGCGGCCACGTCCGCTGCGACGTCAGCATAGTTGGCACCGTAGTAGACGCCTGACTGGGCTATGGCCTGCGCTTCGAACTGGGCAGCCTGGGTAAAGCCGCCGGAGACCAGTGCCTGGACGATTTCCTGGGAACGGCCGGGAACGCCGGAGCCGTTTGCCACTGACACAGGTTGGAGGGCCTTGTTGTACGGCGGGAGGGGTGCTTCAGTTTCCGTCGGAGTCGCTGACGGGGAAGGGCTTTCAGTGGGCGACGGCGTGGTGGGTGCAGTGGGGTCCGTCAGGTCGACGTCCTTCTGAAGCGCGGTGAAAAGCTGGGAACCCGCGGGTTCGGCAATTTCGAGGCGGTTGGGATCTGACACGGCAGGCGTGGTGGGCACGGATACAAACGCCACCTTCCCGAGGTCGATGTCCTTGAGCCGGTTACCGATGGTCAGCAGGGTGGGCACCGAGGCCAGCCCTTCGTCCACCGTGAGGTTCTGGGTGACGACGTCGGCGATCTTCAGCATCCGGGCCGGATCCGACAACGTTCCCTCGTCCTTGATTTTCCGGGTCAGCGAAGACAGGAAGCCCTGCTGTGCCTGGATACGCCCCAGGTCCCCGCCGTCGGCGAACGCGTGCCGGGTGCGAAGGAAGGCGAGTGCCTGCTCGCCCTGCACGGCAGAGGTTCCTGCCGGCAGCCGGAGCCGGGAATCCGGATCATAGATGGCGTCGCTGACGCAGACGTCCACGCCACCCACCGCGTTGGACAGCTCCTTAACGGCGTTGAAGTCGGCCATCATGAAATGGTCCACTTCCAGTCCGGTCAGTTTGTTGACGGTATCCACGGCACAACCGATTCCGGCCTCACCCATGGCTTCGTTGATCATCACTCCGCTGCGCGCGGGATATTCACGTCCCGTCTTGGAGTCCTTGCAAGCGGGGATGTTGACCAGCAGGTCACGCGGGAAGCTGATGACGCTGACACGTTTGTTGTCCTCCGAGATGTCCATCAGCATCATGACGTCAGACTTGCCATAGCCCGTTGAGTCATCGGATGAGCCGTATTCCGAGTTCTTGCCGTCGCGGGTGTCAGACCCGAGGATCAGGATCTGCATCCGCCCGGTGGCGTCATTCACCGGCCCCTCGGTGCCCGATCCGCCGGCGTTCAGTGGCGCCTTCGAGATGTTGTTCTGGAGGCGGATGAACCAGAATCCGGCAAAGGCCAGGCCGCCCACCAACGCCACCGCGACGATGGCGGTGATGATCTTCAACCAGACGGGCATCCCCCGGATGGGCCCAAAGTGCCGGGCAGCGCCCAGGCCGGCCTGGTCGGCGTGCCTGGAAACGGGGCCAGAGCCGGGTGGCGGCTCAGCGCCGAACTCGTTTTTGCCACGGCCTCGCGCCACGTGTTGAACCTTCCTCTAAATACAAAATCCGGTCCATTTTAGTGGCCGAGTCTGGGAAAACGCCGGGCGGTGACCTGCGACACCCCGCCAAAGACGTCAGAAACCGAGCTTGACCAGCTGTTTTGGATCCCGCTGCCAGTCCTTTGCCACCTTCACATGGAGATCCAGGTAGATGCGTGTGCCGAGCAGCGCCTCGATGCCCTTGCGCGCATTGGTCCCCACCTCCCGCAGCCTGCTTCCGCCCTTGCCGATGATGATGGCTTTCTGGGACGGACGTTCCACGTAGAGGTTTACCCGCACGTCGAGGAGTGGATTGTCTTCCGGCCGGTCCTCACGGGGAACGATCTCTTCCACCACCACGGCGAGTGAATGCGGAAGTTCATCCCGGACGCCTTCCAGCGCCGCCTCGCGGATCAGTTCGGCCACCATGACAGCCTCAGGCTCGTCGGTCAGTTCACCGTCCGGGTACAGAGGGGGCGACGGCGGCATGTGGCTGATCAGGACATCGGCCACAGTATCCACCTGGAATCCATCGTTCGCGGACACGGGGACGATGTCCCGCCACCCGTCTTCGCCCAATACTTCACGGCCGAGGGCGTCGACGGCCAGCAGCTGTTCGGTCAGCGCCTGCTTGTCCACAAGGTCAGCCTTCGTCACGATGGCGATCACAGGCTTCCCGCCCGCGGCGGCAAGCTGGGCCGCGATGAACTTGTCGCCGGGACCGATCTTTTCGTTGGCGGGCAGGCAGAAGCCGATGGCGTCCACCTCTGCGAGGGTGTCGGCCACCAGGTCGTTCAGGCGCTTGCCGAGCAGGGTCCGCGGCCGGTGCAGCCCCGGTGTGTCCACCAGGATCAGCTGGGCGTCCTCCCGGTGAACGATCCCCCGGATGGTGTGCCGGGTGGTCTGGGGTTTGGCAGACGTGATGGCTACTTTCTTACCCACCAGGGCGTTGGTCAAAGTGGACTTGCCCGCGTTGGGACGCCCGACGAGGACCGAGAACCCCGCCCGGAATCCGCCGAAATCGTCCTCTGCCTGGGCCTTACTTTTCTTGCTCACGTGGAACTCCCTGCTGGGTTGCTTCCGCCTCATGGAAGAGGTCTTCAAGGTCAGTGTCTACTGTTGGCACGGGCGCCGCAATGATGTGGCTGACGCGGTTGCGGCGGCCCTCAAGCCGGTCGGCCCGCAGCGATACGCCTTGGACTTCCACCCGGCTGCCCACGATGGGAACGCGTCCCAACGCTTTGGCGAGGAGTCCGCCCGCGGTGTCCACCTCGTCGTCGTCAAGCTCGATATCAAAGAGCTCTCCGAGGTCATCGATGCTCATCCTGGAGCTGACGCGGTAGGAACCGTCACCGAGCTCGACGGCCTCGGCGTTTTCGGTGTCGTATTCGTCAACGATCTCGCCAACGATTTCCTCGATCAGGTCCTCCAGCGTGACCAGGCCGGCCGTGCCGCCGTACTCGTCGATGACGATGGCCACATGCGTCGATTCCTTCTGCAGTTCGCGCAGCAGGTCGCTCACCGGTTTTGATTCCGGCACGTAGCGGACCTCGCGGGCCATGGAGTCAACCGTGGGCGGTTCGACGCCGGCGTCCAGTTCGTGTACGACGGCGGCCACGTCCTTGAGGTAGACGATCCCCAGGATGTGGTCGGTGTCCTCGCCGATGACCGGGACCCGGGAGTAGCCGGACCGGAGGAACAGGGACATGGCCTCGTGCAGGCTCGAACCGGAGTCGATGCCGACAATGTCCGTCCTGGGCACCATGACGGCACGGACCAGGGTGTCCCCGAAATCAAACACCGACTGGATCATCTCAGCTTCGGTGTCCTCGATCATGTCGGATTCGCTGGCGCGGTCCACCAGTTCACGGAATTCCTGCTCGCTGAAGAAGGCTTCATCCCCTCCGGGTGCGCCCGGGGCTGCAGCGCTTCCCAACGCGACGAGCCATCCCGGGATGGGTCCGAGGACCCACGTCAGGAAACGGATCATCGGCGCCGTGAAACGCACCACTGCAGCCGAGTGGAGCCTGCCCAACTGGCGGGGTGAGACACCCACGATCACGAACCCGAGCAGCGCCATGATGCCGGTCGCTGCAAGGCCGGCCAGCCAGATGTTGTCCAGGAGACTGTAGAGCAGTACCGAGACGGCAACCGCGGAGGCCATTTCGAACCAGACACGCCAGAACCGCAGGGCCCGGATATGCGCAACGGGCTCGCGGAGGATGTTGCGCATTGCAGTTCCGCGGCTGCGGAGCAGTGCTTCTTCCGCATCGTGGCGGGGGAGGAAATTGAAGGCGGCCTCGGCCGCGGTCAGTACGGCGGCGATGGCCAGGAAGACCAGGGCCATCGCCACCAGGAGCAGGGGCGTCACTGGGTGGTCTCGGCGGGCGCTTCCTTGCCGGTGAAGCCGGTCAGGAGTTCGCGCTGGAGCCCGAACATCTCTTCCTTCTCTTCGGGCTCGGCATGGTCATAGCCCAAAAGGTGCAGGATGCCGTGCGTGGTCAGCAGCAGCATCTCATCCTGGAGGGCGTGGCCGGCGTTTTTGGCCTGGACTTGTGCCACCTGGGGGCAGATGGCGATGTCGCCGAGCATCCCCTGCGGGGTGGGACGGTCCGGAGTTCCGGGCGTGAGTTCATCCATGGGCACCGACAACACGTCGGTTGCCCCGGGCTCGTCCATGAGTTCGACGTGAAGCTTCTCCATGGCTGGCTCATCCACCAGGAGAATGGACAGTTCGGCCTGCGGATGGATGTAAAGCTGTTCAAAAATGTACCGGGACAGGGCTACCAGCCCCGCCTCGTCCACCTGGACGCCGGATTCGTTGTTCACCTCGATGCTCATGCGTGCTCCCCCCGCTTTTCCCTGCCGGCCGTTTGCCGGGCACGGTTCCTTTGCCTGTCGTCCCAGATGCTGTAGGCATTGACGATGTCTCCCACGAGGCGGTGCCGTACCACGTCCGCCGCATCAAGGACGGAGAAGTTCACGCCTTCGATGCCGTGCAGGATCTCCTCCACGATCCGCAGCCCGGACCGTGTCCCGAAGGGCAGGTCCACCTGGGTGACGTCACCGGTGACCACCATCTTGGAACCGAAGCCCAGCCGGGTGAGGAACATCTTCATCTGTTCCGGGGTGGTGTTCTGGGCCTCATCCAGGATGATGAATGCGTCATTGAGCGTCCGGCCGCGCATGTAGGCCAGTGGAGCCACCTCAATGGTTCCGGCTGCCATGAGCCGTGGAATGGATTCGGGGTCCATCATGTCGTGGAGCGCATCGTAGAGCGGCCTCAGGTAGGGGTCGATCTTGTCGCTCAGGGTTCCGGGCAGGAATCCGAGGCGTTCGCCTGCTTCGACGGCCGGGCGGGTAAGGATGATGCGGCTGACTTCCTTCTGCTGAAGGGCCTGGACAGCCTTGGCCATGGCCAGGTACGTCTTGCCGGTTCCGGCGGGGCCGATGCCGAAAATGACGGTGTTGTCATCGATGGCGTCGACGTAGTTCTTCTGGTTCAGCGTCTTGGGCCGGATGGTCCTGCCCCGGCTGGAGAGGATGTCGTGCGTCAGCACATCCACGGGGTTCTGGAGCGACTGGCTCCGGAGCAGTGCCACCAGCTGCTGCAGGACCGCGGGGGTGATGACGGTGCCGCGTGCCACCAGGCCGCGGACTTCCTGGAGGAGCCGCATGATCCGGGGGACGTCGCCGGCCGGGCCGCTGAGGGAAAGTTCGTTGCCGCGGACGTGGAAGTTGACCTCCGGGAACTGCTCCTCGATGTACCGCAGCGCCTCATCGTGGCTGCCGAGTGACTGGACCATCTGATCGGAATTGTCGAAAAGGACTACCTCGGTCCGGACGCCGGGAAGGGTGTGGGGAAATTCCCCGGCAGTGCCCTCTCCCGTGTTGAGCCGGCGCTTTCCGTTGGCTGATTCAGTCATGGTGCTGGCCCGCAGGCCTGTGGTCCCCTCGAGGTAGTTTCTGCTGTCGTCCCGGTCCGGGAAACCAGTGCCAGGTTTCTGCGCTCCGTGATCCTTTTATCTTACGCCAGCGCACCCTGCCCTCCGGCAAAGCGGAACAGAGGGAGACCGTAGGCGGCCACACGCACGAGGGGACAGGGAGCAGCTGCGCCCACGCAGTATCGGTCATTAGGTATCAACTTCATATCGTCCTCATATCGTTCCCGTTGCAGTTGTGCCCCATGGCCGGAACCGGGCAAATCGCTTCGCCGGGCTGTGCAATGCTGGAAATCCAGCCACGGCTGTGACATTGGGCCGACCGGGGAACGGCCCTCACGACAGGAAAGGAAAGGCACAAGTGCCGGATACCGTTGCGCCCCGCCGGGCAGGTCGACACGTGGGCCGCGCCCGCGCGTTCGTGCTGGCAGGTGTCCTGACGGCCGTGCCGATCCTTGCCGGTTGCGTAGCAGAACCTGGCCCCTCCCCCACGGGCACCCTCATGACCGGGCCTGCGACCACGGGAAGCCAGGAGCCGCCTTCCACCAGCGCCCCGCTGGAAACCACGCAGTCGTCCAACAAGGCGCCCGTTTACTGGATAGGCCGCAGCAGCAGCAACGTCTTCCTGTACAGGGAGTTCCGGGACGTGCCTGAACAGGAGAACCCGGTGACGCGCGCACTGCGCGCCATGATGTCCGATAAGCCCCTTGACCCTGACTTCTTCACCCCGTGGCAGAACCCCGGCAAGCTGGCCACCTCGATTTCCGGCAAGGACGTCATCACCGTCGATGTCTCCGAGGACGCCTTCAACAGCAACCTGGATGCGGACATGGCCGCCCGGGCAGTCCAGCAGCTCGTCTACACGGCCACTGCTGCCGCAGCCAGTTCCGGGTTGATCGACTCCGGCCAGCAGATCCGGGTACGGATCCTTGTGGACGGCCACACCGACTACATGGCTTTCGGGCAGGTTCAGCTGGGCGCCCTGATGACCAGGACGGCGGGCTTGGTGGCTCCTGTCTGGATCATCGATCCCCAGGAAAGCTCCGAAGTGGCGGACGGCAGTGTCAAAATCACGGGACGCAGCACATCGGCGGGCGGCAAGCTTCGCTGGCAGATCCTGCGGACCGGGGACAACGGCGCCAAGGCGCCCTTCCTCACCGGCGAAACCACGGCGTCGTCGGAACAGGGGCAGGCGGGAGTGTTCACGCTGGCCCTGACCCTCCCCGCCGGGGACTACGAACTGAGGGTCGCCCAGGCCGGGTCCGACGGCGGGCCGGACCAGTTCGAGGACAACCGGTCCTTCAAGGTCAGGTAGCGTCCCAGCGCCCCAGGATGTCGCTGGAGAGCACGACGGCGGCAGGACCGGCCGTGGATGAGCGCAGCACGTGGTGGCCCAGAAGGGCCGTGACGGCTCCGCGATCGCAGAGGCGCGTCACCTCCCGTGGGCTGATTCCACCCTCCGGGCCCACGATGAGGAGCACTTCACTGGTTCCGGTGCCGCTGGCACCGTCCCAGCCTTCCAGGACAGAACGGAGGGGCCGCACTGCGTCTTCGTGCAGGATGACTGCAAGGTCCGCGGCTTCCACGGCGGCAGCAAGTGCAGCGGTGTCGACGGCGGGACGCACCTCAGGGACCCATGCCCGCCGTGCCTGCTTGGCGGCAGCGCCCACCACGGACTGCCATTTGGCGTGCGCCTTGGCGGCCCGGTCACCTTTCCACCGGACGATGGAACGTTCGGACTGCCAGGGAATGACGGCGTCGATGCCCAGTTCAGTGGCGGTCTCGATGGCGAGCTCATCGCGGTCGCCCTTGGCGAGGGCCTGCACCAGGACCAGTCGGACACTGGGGCGGGCCTCCTCCACCAGGGCACCGCACCGCACAGTGAGGCGGGTGCCTGCGGCCTCAGCCACAGTCCCGCTCATGCGGGTACCCGCGCCGTCGACGATGTCCACGGCTTCGCCCGCCGCGAGGCGCTTTACGGCGACCGCGTGGCGCGCCTCCGGGCCCTCCAGGACAAACTCCATGCCCTCCTCCAGCCCGTCAAGGGATCCGGCGGAGGCAAAAAAGACGGGGTTGCTCACCGCTACAGGTTACCCAGCCGGTCCCGCAGCTTCGCGAACATCCCGCCGCTGGCAGCGAGCTTGCCTTCGGTGATCTGTTCTCCGCGGAGCTTGGCGAGCTGCCGGAGGAGCTCCTCCTGCGCTGCGTCGAGCTTGGCCGGCGTTTCCACCTGCAGGTGCACCTTCAGGTCGCCGCGGCCGTATCCGCGCAGGTGGGTGACGCCAAGGCCGCGGAGGGTGATGATTTCACCGGACTGGGTGCCTGGCTTCACGTCGATGTCCTGGGTTCCGTCGAAGGTCTCCAGGCTGACGTCGGTGCCCAGCGCTGCCGCCGTCATGGGAATGTTCAGGGTTGCGTGCAGGTCGTCGCCGTCCCGCACATAGGTGGCGTCGTTGTTGACGCGGACCTCTACGTAGAGGTCGCCGGAGGGGCCGCCCGCTGGGCCGGCCTCGCCCTGTCCGGTCAGCTGGATGCGTGTTCCGGTTGCGACGCCGGCAGGAACCTTGATGGTCAGGGAACGGCGGCTTCGGATGCGGCCCTGGCCGCTGCATTCATTGCAGGGGTCCTTGATAACCGTGCCGAAACCCTCGCAGGTACCGCACGGTGCAGCGGTCATGACCTGGCCGAGGATCGAACGGACAGCGCGCTGGACCTGGCCACTGCCCCCGCAGATGTCGCAGCGTTCGGGGTGCGTCCCCGGACGGCAGCATGACCCCTCACAGGTGGGGCAGGTGACTGCAGTGTCCACCTCAAGCTTTTTGTTGACGCCGAAGACAGCGTCCCGCAGTTCGATACGGACGCTGATGAGTGCATCCTGGCCGCGGCGGACCCGTGAGGCGGGTCCGGAGGATCCCCCGGCGCCGAAGAACGTGTCGAAGATGTCCTGGAAGGCAAAGCCCTGGCCGGCGTAGCTTCCGCCACCAAATCCGTTGTCGGTGCCGTTCTCGTTGCCGGTGGTGTCGTAAACCCGGCGTTTCTGCGGATCGGAGAGGACTTCGTAGGCGTGCGTCACCGCCTTGAAGCGGTCCGCCGCATCTTCGCCCGGGTTGACGTCAGGGTGGAGTGTCCGGGCCAGCTTGCGGTAGGCCTTCTTGATTTCTTCTCCGGTGGCTTCCGGTGAAACTCCAAGGACGTCATAGTGGCTGCTCAAAGTTCGTATCTCTTCCTTGTTGTACTGCCTGCGGTGGGGCTGCCGTGCGGGCCCGGCGGCTGTGGTGCCGGGCCGGGCCGGTCAGGGACCCAGGATGCGGGAAAGGTAACGGGCAACTGCCCTGACGGCCGCCATGGTGTTGGGATAGTCCATCCGGGTGGGACCCAGGATGCCGATCTTGGCCACGCTGTCCGGACCGTAGCCGGTGGCCACGACCGACGCTTCGGCCAGGCCGTCGTAAGGGTTTTCGCGGCCGATGCTGACGGCCACGCCACGGTGGTCCTGCGCCATGTCGCTCAGCAGCCGCAGCATCACCACCTGTTCTTCCAAAGCTTCCAGCACGGGGCCGATGCTCAGCGGAAAGTCGACATTGGACCGGGCCAGGTTGGCCGTGCCGGCCATGACCATCCGGTCCTCGCGGCTGCTGTGCGCGAGTATTTCCAGGGCGTGGGCCAGCGACTGCGCCGCCTGCCGCTCCCCCGGACTGACAGAGGAGACGACGGCGGGGAGGGCCTGCGCCAGCCGGGCCAGCGGTGTTCCGGCCAGGGTTCCCAGGAAACGGCTACGCAGCGCGGACAGCGCTTCGTCCGCGAGGTCCTGCCCGGCGTCGATGACGCGCTGCTCCACGTTGCCGCTGTTCGCGATCAGGACCACCAGGACCTTGCGCGGCGCCAGCAGGACGAACTCGATGTGCCGGATCAGCGCCCGGCTGAGGTGGGGGTACTGGACCACTGCCACCTGGTTGGTCAGCTGGGACAACAGCCGCACGGTGCGGTCGAGGACGTCGTCAAGGTCGTCGGATCCCTCCAGGAGGGACTGGATGGCGCGCCGTTCGGCTTGCGAGAGCGGCTTCACGGCCGAAATCTGGTCCACGAACAACCGGTAACCCTTGTCCGTGGGAATCCGGCCGGCGCTGGTGTGCGGCGCCGTGATGAGGCCCTCGTCCTCAAGCGCCGCCATATCGTTCCGGATGGTGGCACTGGAAACGCCCAGGTGATGCCTTTCCACCAGGGCCTTGGAACCTACCGGCTCGCGGGAGTGGACGTAGTCCTCCACGATGGCCCGCAGTACTTCAAGCTTGCGCGGCTCACTCACACTCCACCTCCATCCAGTCGGGGTGGATCAGCCACCCGTTCCTTCCTGCCAGTCTGCACGCACTCGAACATGCACTCGAATTGTTAGCACTCGACATGCCTAAGTGCTAACAGTCTATTATGCCTTGGCCCGTTGTTAGCATTGGTACCGCTCCGGGCGAAATTCCGGGACAAGACCTACGGCGAGGCGGAGTGACCATGGATTACCAGAACTGGGGCCCGAGGGACATGTCGGCTCCCGCCCGTACACAACTGCCGGAAGTGCCTGTGGAACGGGGCATGGTGCTCGAAGACGTACAGTCCGGATGGGTAGGGGCCGTCACCCGGGTGGAAAAGTCCGGCGGCATGCACGTGGTGGCCCTCGAAGACCGGCGCGGAAAGTCGCGGACCTTCCGGCTGGGATTTGGGTTCCTCCTCGAGGGCCGTGCCATCAGGCTGATGCCACCGGCACCCCGGCCCGCAGCGGGCGGCCCGGCAGCCGGGCGCACCGCCTCAGGTTCCGTACGTGTCGCAGGCCAGCGCGCGCAGGTGGCCAAGGCGAGCCGCATCTGGGTGGAAGGCAAGCACGACGCCGAACTCGTCGAGAAGGTATGGGGAGACGACCTCCGGGTGGAGGGCATCGTCGTCGAACCCCTGCATGGCATCGACGACCTCGCCGGGGCGGTAAAGGAATTCAGGCCCGGCCCGGGCCGTCGGCTGGGCGTGCTGGTGGACCATCTGGTCCCTGACTCCAAGGAATTCCGCATTGCTGACGCTGTCATGGCCGGCCCTGGCGCTGCTGGCAACGTCCTGATTGTCGGCCACCCCTATGTGGATGTGTGGCAGGCCATCCGGCCTTCCGTGCTGGGCATTCCGCAGTGGCCGTCCGTACCGCGGGGCCAGGACTGGAAAACCGGGATCCTCAAGGCGTTCGGCTGGCCGCACTCCACGAAGGAGGACGTCGGGCTGGGATGGCAGAAACTGCTCGGCGCCGTCCATACCTACGCGGACCTGGAGGCTTCACTGCTGGGCCGGGTCGAGGAAGTCATCGACTTCCTCACAGCACCCTGACGGACGCCGGACCGGCAAACACCAGTATTCTTGATACTGCGGTGCCCCGCGATCCGCAGGGGCGCCGAAGCACCAACTGCATCCCCAGCATCAATTTGCACTTTTCGAAGGAACAGACTGTGGCAGAAAACGCACGCGAGCACAGGGACGGCCAAAGCAGCACCGGCCGTTCCGAATACCACGGCGTCCCCGCGAATGCGCTGCCGCTCACGGCCAGCGAAGACCGGCAATGGGCAACCCTGGCACACTTCGGCGGGATCCTGGGCTGCGTCCCCGCCCTGCTGATCTTCCTCATCTTCCGCGACCGGGGGCCCTTCACGGCCCAGGAGTCGAAGGAGGCCCTGAACTTCAGCCTGCCGCCCACCATCGCAGCGGTAGTGGCGAACATCCTGGTGTTCATTCCCGTGGTCGGAAACATTTTTGCCGTGATCGCCACGTTGATCTGGATTGCCCTGACGTGCTTTTCGGTGGCGGCCGGCATCCACGTCAACCGCGGCCAACCGCACCGGTACCAGTTCAACCTGCGCTGGATCAAGTAGTCCCGCCGGCTCCCTGCCCCCGCAAGCCGGTCCGGGGACCTCTTCGGCCCTGGGCCCACCCGCAGCATCCCAGCCCTAGTCGGGCAGGATCCGGCGTACCACCGCGTCGGCCAGGAGCCGGCCCTTCAGCGTCAGCACCAGCGTCCCCCGGAATGCTGCGCCCGGATCCACCAGCCCCTCAGCAATGAGCCCGGCGATCTGGTGCCGCCCCACTGTATCCAGGCTTGCCACTTCCAGCCCGGACTGGAGTCGGGCCTCAAGCATGACCCGCTCCACGTTCCGGGTCTCTGCGTCCAGGGTTTCGCGTCCGGCGGCCGGAGAGTTCCCCTGCGCCAGCCGGCCGGCATACGCGGCAGGATGCTTCACGTTCCACCAGCGCACGCCGCCCACATGCGAGTGCGCGCCCGGCCCGATTCCCCACCAGTCGTCGCCGCGCCAGTAAGCGAGGTTGTGCCGGCAGGCCTGTTCCGGCGTGCGCGCCCAGTTGCTGACCTCGTACCACTCCAGGCCTGCAGAGGTGATCAGGCGGTCAGCGAGCTCGTACTTGTCTGCGTGATCGTCGTCGTCGATGCCCGGGACCTCGCCGCGCCGGATCTGCGCCGCCAACTTGGTGCCGTCCTCAACGATCAGCGCATAGGCGCTGATGTGGTCCGGTCGATAGGACAACGCAGTTTCAAGGGAGAACTGCCAATCGGCCAACGACTCCCCCGGCGTCCCATAGATCAGGTCGAGGCTCACTGCCAGGCCGGCGTCGCGTGCCCACTGCACCACCAGGGGAACCCTGCTCGGTGTGTGGGTGCGGTCCAAAACCTTCAGGACGTGCGGAACGGCGGACTGCATCCCGAACGAGACCCGTGTAAAGCCGGCATCCCTGAGCACAGCCAGGGACTCCGGGGTCACCGAATCGGGATTCGCCTCAGTGGTGACCTCGGCGCCTTCCTCGATCCCCCATTGGTCGATAGCCGTCCGAAGAATCGAAGCCAGGTCTTCGGCGGGCAACAGCGTGGGTGTGCCGCCGCCGAAAAAGACGGTGCTGAGCTTGCGGTCCGGTACACCGGATGCCTTGAGCACCGTAGCCGCAAACGCCACCTCGGACGCTGCCGTACCGGCATAGGCATCCTGCGAGGCACCGCCGCCGAGTTCGGTGGCTGTGTAGGTGTTGAAGTCGCAGTAACCGCAGCGCACGGCGCAGAAGGGGATGTGGACATACAGCCCGAACGCGCGGTCTCCCGCGCCGACGGCCGCCTGCGGAGGCAGGATGCCGTCCGACGGCGCCGGGTCACCAAGGGGAAGTACGCTGGGCATCAGCGGGTACCCCGCTGCGCGGTGGTCACTTCTTTTTGGCCTTGTCCTTCGATTCGTCGGTGGTGAGGGCGGCGATGAACGCTTCCTGCGGCACCTCCACGGTGCCCACCATCTTCATGCGCTTCTTGCCTTCTTTTTGCTTCTCCAGCAGCTTGCGCTTACGCGAGATGTCACCGCCGTAGCACTTCGCCAGGACGTCCTTGCGGATGGCCCGGATGCTTTCGCGCGCGATGATCCTGGAACCGATGGCCGCCTGGATGGGAACCTCAAATTGTTGCCGCGGGATCAGTTCGCGGAGCTTTCCGGTCATCATCACGCCGTAGGCGTACGCCTTCTCCCTGTGGGTGATGGCGCTGAAGGCATCCACCTGTTCGCCCTGGAGCATGATGTCCACCTTCACCAGGTCGGCCACCTGCTCGCCGTCGGCTTTCCAGTCCAGTGAGCCGTAGCCACGGGTCTTGGACTTGAGGATGTCGAAGAAATCGAACACGATTTCCGCCAGCGGAAGGCGGTAGCGGATTTCCACCCGGTCCTCGGAAAGGTAGTCCATGCCGCCCATGACGCCGCGGCGTGACTGGCACAGTTCCATGATGGCACCGACGAACTCGTTGGGGGCCAGGATGGTGGCGGAGACCATGGGTTCGCGGACCTCGGCAATCTTTCCGGTGGGATACTCGCTGGGGTTGGTCACGCGGACCACTTTCTTGTCCTCCAGGGTCACCTCGTACTCCACGTTCGGAGCGGTGGAAATGAGGTCGAGGTTGTATTCGCGCTCCAGGCGTTCGCGCGTGATCTCGAGGTGGAGGAGGCCCAGGAAGCCCACGCGGAAGCCGAAGCCCAGCGCTGCTGAGGTTTCGGGTTCATACACCAGCGCAGCGTCATTGAGCATGAGCTTCTCAAGGGCGTCGCGCAGTACCGGGTAGTCGGCACCGTCCAGCGGGTAGAGGCCGGAGAACACCATGGGCTTCGCATCGGCGTAGCCAGGGAGCGACTGGGCGGCCGGCTTGGCCAGGTTGGTGACGGTGTCGCCCACTTTGGACTGGCGGACGTCCTTCACGCCGGTAATCAGGTAGCCCACTTCGCCGACGCCCAGGCCCTTGGAGGGTGTGGGTTCCGGGGAACTGACGCCGATTTCCAGAAGCTCGTGGGAGGCCCTGGTGGACATCATCTGGATGCGTTCACGCGGGTGGAGCATGCCGTCCACCACGCGCACATACGTCACCACGCCGCGGTAGGTGTCATAGACCGAGTCGAAGATCATGGCACGGGCAGGGGCGTCGGGGTTGCCCTCGGGGGCCGGCAGGTCGCGGACAATCTTGTCCAGGAGCGCCTCCACGCCAACGCCCGTCTTGCCGGACACGCGCAGCACGTCCTCGGGATCGCCGCCAATGAGGCTGGCAAGCTCCGCTGCGTACTTTTCCGGCTGCGCTGCCGGAAGGTCGATCTTGTTCAGCACCGGGATGATGGCGAGGTTGTTTTCCATCGCCAGGTACAGGTTGGCGAGGGTCTGGGCCTCGATACCCTGGGCCGCGTCCACCAGCAGGATTGCGCCCTCGCAGGCGGCAAGGGACCGTGACACCTCATAGGTGAAGTCCACGTGGCCCGGGGTGTCGATCATGTTCAGCGCATAACTGACGCCTTCCACTTCCCAGGGCATGCGCACGGCCTGCGACTTGATGGTGATGCCGCGTTCGCGCTCAATATCCATCCGGTCCAGGTACTGCGCCTTCATGTCACGCGCCTGGACTACTCCGGTGGACTGAAGCATCCGGTCAGCCAGGGTGGACTTGCCGTGGTCAATGTGCGCGATGATGCAAAAGTTCCGAATAATAGCCGGATCTGTCGCGGCGGGCACCGGTGCGGTGCGGGCCATGGGAGACACGCAGGGTCCTTACTGTTGGCTTTTCCGCGGCCGTCCGGCAGGCACACCACATGCTGCCCGCGGATTAGCCGCGCTTCTTCAGCCACCAGTCTCCCACGTCCTGGCCACTCGCACCGCATTACCTGCGCCGGACCCACGCCGCCTGCAGGCCCGGGCTATAGGGTGGCGGCATGGCTATCAACCTCCGCACGCTGGGTAACGCTGTCCGGGCAGGCCTGAGGCTGCTTCGGAACGCGGACAAACCCACGGCACATCGGCGTCCGGCCCCGCGACCTGCCCGTCAGGACGCCCAAGGCACCATGGACGGCGTTGCTGCTGCAGGCTATCCCGGGGATTTCACCGGCCGGGCTGAAATCCGCTATGCGCCGCAGCCAGACGGCGAGCCCGATCCGGGCGAGGTTGTGTGGACGTGGGTCCCCTTTGAAGAGGACTATTCCCGGGGCAAGGACCGGCCCGTCCTGATAGTGGGCCGCCATGGAAAATACCTGCTGGGGCTGATGCTCACCAGCAAGGACCGGGTACCGGCAGCGTCCGCTTCCCGGGACTATGTAGACGTGGGGGCCGGCGGCTGGGACCGCCAGGGCCGGCCCAGCGAAGCGAAGCTGGACCGGGTGCTGCAAATCCGTCCGGACAGCATCCGCAGGGAGGGCGCCGTGCTGGACCGGGCCCGGTTTGACGCCGTCGCCGCCGGACTGCGCGCGCGACACGGCTGGCGGTAGGACGGAAAATGGCCAGTCACGCCGCTGGCCTGCTATTCTTTATAGCTGTGTGTCCGTGCAGGTCGACGGTCACTGATGGCTGGCCGCCATAGGTATCCCCACGCCGCTCAGTCAAGGCCAGCTTGAAAGCCCTCTAGACCATTTCCGCATTACAATAGAGAGTTCACACGTGGCGAATATCAAGTCCCAGAAGAAGCGCATCCTGACCAACGAAAAGGCCCGTCTGCGTAACAACGCAGTCAAGTCTGAGCTGAGGACGGCCATCCGCGCTGTCAACACGGCCGTTGAGTCCTCCGACAAGGACGCTGCTGCTACTGCGCTCGTTTCTGCCAGCCGCAAGCTGGACAAGGCTGTCAGCAAGGGTGTTCTGCACAAGAACAACGCAGCGAACCGCAAGTCGGCGATCTCCAAGAAGGTCAACGCACTGTAAGGTTTCCAGTTCCATGAACTGATGGATGTGGCCGGTACCCTCGGGTACCGGCCACACGCCTTTAACCTCCGGATGCCTATCCGGTGCGCCCATGGAGGGCTGGCTCTGCCGGAAGAAGCGCACTGTTGCCTGTCCTGTCCTGTCCGGTGCTGTGCTCCTGCCCTTGCCGCTACCTGCCCTGGACGGACATGGAAATCACGGTCACCGCATGTTCCACGGCGTAAACGGGGTCGCGTGACAACCCCTTCACCTGTGCGTCGGCTTCAGCCGTGGCCTGGATCGACCGCACCAGTCCGTCAGGGGTCCACCGGCGGACGTCCCGCTGGGCCTGTTCCACCAGCCAGGGCTGCATTCCCAGCTCGGCCGCAATCTGGGCCGCGGATCCGGACGCCCCGGCAACCCGGGCCACGGTCCTGAGCTTTGCAGCCAGCGCTGCGACCAGCGGCACGGGGTCTGCCCCGGTGGCCAGTGCATGGCGCAGGGTGGAGAGGGCGAGCGGACCGTTTCCGGCCATTGCGGCGTCAGCCACCTTGAACGCCGTGGCTTCCACCCGTCCGCCGTAATAGCGGTCCACGACATCCGGCGTGACGGTCCCTGTTGAGTCTGCAATGAGCTGGCTGCACGCTGCCGCCAGCTCGGAAAGGTTGGCACCCACCGCATTGACGAGGGCCAGCACGGCCTCCTGGTCGATGCGGCGCCCGGCCTCCTTGAATTCGGCGGACACGAACGCCATCTTGTCCGCGTCCTTCTTCAGCGGCTGGCAGTCCACAACAGGCCAGCCGCCCTTTCGGACAGCGTCCAGGAGCTTCTTGCCACGCGCGCCCCCGCCATGGCGGAGGACGAGGACGGCATCATCGGCTGGCCGGCCGAGGTAGGACAGGGCGTCGGTGAGGAAGGCCTCATTCATGGCCTCCACTGCTTCAACCTCGATCAGCTTGCTCTCACCGAACAGCGACGGGCTGACTTGCATCAGGAGGGAGCCTGGTTCGTAGGCCGCAGCGTTGATCCGGCTCACTTCAACGTCCGGTGCTGCCTGGCGGACCTGGGAGCGGACGCTGTCCATGGCCCTGATGCCCAGGTAATCCTCCGGCCCGCTCACCAGGACGATGGCCGCGGGAGTTACGTCCCGCCAGGCTGCCGGATTCGACGCCGGCGGGCGGGTTCCGCGCTTTTGCGCAGCAGCCATGATGGGTTCCTTCCGGAAAGGTGTGAGGGGAATTCAAGCCTGCCACGTCTGCGCCGAACAGCAAAGCCGTTGGCGAAGGGGCCGTTGTTGGAAGCAGCCCGGCAATGCGCGTGCCTGGCGGCCTCGGGGCTTCTTTCCACCAACCACAGAAGCCTGACCACCCGGCCATGGCACCGGAGAACGAGGGCTCTGACGCTGCGGGGCCGTGCAGCTGCCCAGGCCGCCGCGAGAGTGAGGGCTGACAGAACCGCCATCGTCAGCAGTCCCGGAACCCCCTCGGGCCATGGCAACGAGGAACCCGGAAGCCGGGCAAAGAACCAGGCCGTCGCGGCAACACCGGCGCTGAAGGTGCCCGCCACGGCGATCAACGCCACGGCCAGCCACGGGGCAGCCGCCAGCAGCGGAACGGCGGCGGTTCCCAGCAGGGTGACCGGAGCAACCAGCGGTGCTGCAGCTACATTGGCCAGCAGTGAGTAGGTGGAGAACTGCGGCTGCAGGAGGACGATGACGGGGCCGCACAGCATCTGGGCCGACAACGGCACCGCAACAGCCGCGGCGGCCCAGCGGGGCACGGCCGCAGGAGTCCAGTCCATGATGCGCCGGCCCAGCAGGATAATGCCCAGGGTGGCCAGGACGGAAAGCAGGAACCCGAAACTGCCGCCCAGCGCCGGGTCCAGGAGCAGCAGGCCAATGACTGCCAGGCAAAGAAAGCTCAGCCCGCGGCCGGTCCGGCCACCGGCGAGGGCAGCAATTCCGACAGCCCCCATCAGGGCCGCGCGAAGCACGCTGGCGTCAGGGCCCACCAGCACCACGAACAGACCCAGTCCGGCCAACGCGGTCCCGGCGGCCGGAACCCGCGACAGCCGGAGCCTGCGGCAGCCCGCCAGCAACGCACCGAGGACCAGGCTGCAATTGGCCCCGCTGACAGCTGTCAGGTGTGTCATGCCGACGGTTTTCATGGCATTGGCCAGGCCCTCATCCAGGGCGCTGGTGTCCCCCGTGACCATGCCTGGCAACAGCCCTGCAGCATCGGATGGCAAGAATGCGGAAGCAGCCACAAAGCGTGCACGCAGGTCCTTGGCAGCCGCTTCCAACCCCCGTCCGCTGCCCCGCAGGTCAGGGGCGGTGGCTGCAGACATTCCACCCGCCTCCGGCCGGCCCGGATCCGGCGGCCGAAGCTTGCCGGCGGCACGCACCGTCTGCCCCGGGACCAACCGTTCCCACTCCTTGCCGCCGGTCACCACGAGCTGCGCCCGCGTCCGCAGCATCACGCCGCCGGTGCTCACTTCCCGCGTCCACACGGCGACGGACCACCTGGCGGAATCCCCGGACTGGCCAGGCGTGGGAAGCGGCCGCGGCGCACCGGCGACCTCCAGCACCGCCACCACTGACTTTCCCGCCGCCACCGCCTCGGCAAAGGGACCCTCAAACCGCTGGCTGGAGGCTACCGAGGAGTGCGCCGCCGCAGCCACCGCGAGCAGCAGGCCAACCGCAGTAGTCGCCAGGAAACTCCTCCTTTCCGGATGGCGCCCCGTCCAGGAACCTGCGCCTGCAGGCTTGTTCCGGCTCATCCCGGTGCCCCGTAAAAGCATCAGGAGTGAGGCTGCCAGGACAAGCAGGGCGATGCAGAGTCCCAGCAATACGGCCGGCGCCAGCCAGAGCCCGGCGACGGCGGCGCCCCAGACCAGGACGGCAGGCAGGGCGAGCCGGACATCGGTGCGCTTCCGGGGTCCGGTGCCTTCGCCGGATGGCCCGCTCTCCCCCGCTGGAGCACCGCCCCGGTCTTGAATTCCCAGTCGGCGCCGGGCATCACCGACTGCCCGTACCCGGGCAGCCTGCAAGGCGCCCCTGCTCCTGCCGGCACGGGTGGAAGTCTTCCTGCTTGCCGGTGCCGGGCTGTTCCCGCCACCGGAAACGAATTGGCCGGCAACCGCGGTCCGGCCTGCGTCCGTGGAAGATGGCCCTTCCGTTGCACCCCCGACCGCGGACTCGACAAAGCGGTTCCAGGGGCTTGGGGGCACCTGCCCGGGACCCGGGGCCCGGCCTTTCCCGTTGTCCGCAACCGGCATGTCAGACCGTCACCAGGGGCAGCAGCGTTTCAAGCATCTTGGGACCAACGCCGTCCACAGCGTCCAGATCCTCGACCGCGTTGAAGAGCCCGTGCTCTTTTCGCCAGTCGACGATCCGCTGGGCCAGGACGGGACCGACTTTCGGCAGGGAGTCCAACTCAGCAACGCCAGCAGTGTTGATGTTGATCTTGGCGCCCGCTCCGGCGGCCCCGGGAGGAGTGGCAATTCCCTGGCCCTGGGATACGCCGGTGTCCCCGGCTGGCTGTTCCCCGTGGCGGGGAATGTGGACCTTCTGCCCGTCTTCCGCCACGGCGGCGAGGTTGAGAACGTCCAGGTCGGCGTCGGCAGCAGCACCGCCGGCCGCCGAAATGGCCTCATGGACACGGCTCCCGGCCGGCAGGTTCACCACGCCCGGGGCCAGTACGGCTCCTGATACGTGGACCACCATGACATCCCCTGACGCCTTGGAGGGCTCGTCCGCCCCGGCACCTTCCCCCGCCTGTCCGCCCGGGGTGGCCTGACTATCCGGTGACGGGGCGCTTTCGCGGCTGACAGTGTTCAACGGCAGGATCTCCGGCCGTCCACCGGCCGTCTGCCACCAGAACAGGACACCGGCTGCAACAGCCAGCAGGCCGACCGCAACGGCGACGCGCAGGCCCAGCCGCCAGCGCAGCGAAGGTCCCGTGCCGGCCGGGGACTGCGTGTTCGGGCCGAGCTCCGCCGGCTGCAGGTCTCCGGCGACCAAACCACCTGCCCCGGCGTCGCGGTACTCGAAGCCCCCGCCGTCGTCGTCCCGGGCATGGTCAACGGCCAGCATTCCGCCGGACCCGCCACCCAGGGTTGCCTGCAGCCGGGCTCGGGCATGGCGAGCCCGCTGGCCTGCTGCTGCAGCATCCCGGCGTGACATAACTCAACGCTATGGAGGGTGCCGGCCCGGCAAC
The DNA here is from genome assembly GCF_001423525.1 of Arthrobacter sp. Leaf137. Classification (GTDB taxonomy): domain Bacteria; phylum Actinomycetota; class Actinomycetes; order Actinomycetales; family Micrococcaceae; genus Arthrobacter. The sequence goes on from NZ_LMOI01000012.1 coordinate 318,268, forward strand.
AGCCATGCCCGGGCCTATGTGGAAAGGCTCGCCGGGGCGGTGTCCTCCTGGCCTACGATCACCGCGAGGACGCCCAAGCCGGCATGGGCAGCCAGGACGGCGGGCAGCGAGCTGATCTGCGGGGGCGGGCATTGCGGCAACGCGGCAGAAAGCCGGACGGCAAGGCTCTCAGCCTCCGCCGGATTACCGAAGTGATGGACAGCCAACCGGACACTGCCGGCGGGGCGGGCCAGCGCATCGGCGGCCACGATTTCCTCCAACCGCGCCACCGCCTTGGCCGCCGACCGCACCTTTTCCAGCGGGATGATCTTGCCTCCGTCCACCGCGAGGAGGGGCTTGATGGCCAGCATCGTTCCCCACAGCGAAGCGGCGGCGCCGATGCGGCCGCCGCGGCGCAATTGTTCCAGGCTGGGAACGTAGAAGTACACCTTGGTGCGCTCCGCCTGGGCCTTAGCCGCCGCGGCAACGCCGGCCTGCCCGGCTCCCCCGGCCGCAGCCTCCACCGCTGCCTGCACGGCCATGCCCTGCGCCATACCCACGGTCCGTGAGTCGATGACCTGCACGGGGATGCCAACGCGTTGGGCGGCCAGCCGGGCAGAGTCTGCCGTTCCCGAGAGGTCACCCGAGATGTGCACAGACACCACCGACTCGTACCCCTGCTGCTGCAACGACCGGTAAGCCTGTTCAAACTGACCCGGCGAAGGGCGCGATGTTTTGACCTGGGTGCCCGCAGCCAACGCCAGGGCAATGGTTTCCAGGATGTCGTCCTCGCCCTCACCGTAAATCTCCGAACCCACCATGACGGGCATCGGAGTGATGGTGAGGAGGCTGTGCACCGGCAGGCTGCGGAGATAGCCAACCGGCAGCGCGGCCGCGGAATCGGTGACGACGGCGGTCCGCGCCATCGGCACGCGCGCACCGGAAGCGGCTGCTCCGGGCCTGGCCGCCGGACGCAGCGCGGAAAGTCGGGCCCGGACCCATGGCCAGGGGGCGGCTTTACTGTCGGGCACATGGCCTCCTGGTGTCCTCGTGCAGAGTCCGGAAAAGCCGGAACCGGCCGCCCGGTTTGACGGGCGGCCGGTTCCGGCGGGGTTGCAGCGGCGGCTAGGCCGGAACGATGTTGACCAGTTTAGGGGCACGGACAATGACCGTGCGGATGCCGCGGCCGTCCAGTGCACGCTGCACATTCTCCGAGGCCAGCGCCAGTTCACGCAGGCTGTCCTCGGAAATGTCCGGAGAGATTTCCAGCCGGTCCCGGACCTTGCCCTGGACCTGGACCACCGCCGTGACGGTGTCCTGGACCAGCAGGGACGGGTCGTGCTCCGGCCAACCGGCGTTGGCCACGGACGCCGGGTGGCCCAGCACGTTCCACATGTCCTCCGCCGTGTACGGGGCGAACAGGCTGAGGATCACTGCCACTGCTTCGGCTGCTTCGCGGACTGCGGGGTCGGCCCCGCCGGCTCCGGAGTCGATGGCTTTGCGGGTGGCATTGACGAGTTCCATCAGCTTGGCCACCACGACGTTGAACTTGTTGGCGTCAAGCAGTTCGGCAGCGTCGGCGATGGTGCGGTGCGTGACGGAGCGCAGTCCACGATCGCCGGCTCCGGCCTCGGTACCGGGGGCACTGGTCACGTCCTGGGCCAGGCGCCATGCCCGGGCCAGGAACTTCGCGGATCCGGACGGGGAGACGTCTGCCCAGTCCACATCGTCCTCAGGCGGGGACGCGAAGACCATAGTCAGGCGGACGGCATCCACGCCGTACTTGTCCAGCTGCTCGCCGAGGTCCACCCCGTTGCCCAGGGACTTGCTCATGGCTTTGCCGCCATTGAGCACCTGCCCCTGGTTGAGGAGGGCGCTGAAGGGCTCATTGGCTTCAATCAGGCCAAGATCGTTGATGACCTTGGTGAAGAAGCGGGCGTACAGCAGGTGGAGGATGGCGTGCTCGACGCCGCCCACATATTGCCCCACCGGCATCCAGTCGTTGATCTTTGCCGGATCGAACGGCCCCCCGGTGTAGTCCGGTGAGACGAAGCGCAGGAAGTACCAGGACGAATCCACGAAGGTGTCCATGGTGTCCGTGTCGCGTTTGGCGGCACCGTGGCAGTTGGGGCATTCCACGTTGACCCAGTCCTCAGCTGCGGCCAGGGGGGAGGTGCCCTTGGGCGCCAGGTCCTCGCCGCGCAGGTCCGACGGGAGGGTGACGGGCAGCTGCTCGTCGGGCACCGGAACCTCTCCACAGGAGGGGCAGTGGATGATGGGGATGGGCGTGCCCCAGAACCGCTGGCGGCTGAGGAGCCAGTCACGAAGCCGGAAGTTCACGAACTTCTCGCCAGTGCCCTGGCGCTCCAGGATGCCGATGGCCGCCGGAATGGCTTCGGCCTTGGGCAGGCCGTCCAGTTCGCCCGAATTGATCAGGGTCCCCTCGCCGGCGGTGGCGGTGCCCGTGGCGGCAGGATCCTCCTCGCCGGTGTCCAGTACGGCACGGACCGGCAGGTCGAACGTTTTGGCGAAATCGAGGTCGCGCTGGTCGTGGGCCGGCACGGCCATGATGGCTCCGGTGCCGTAGTCCGCGAGGACGTAGTCTGCAGCCCACACGGGCAGCTTCTCGCCGTTCAGCGGGTTGACGGCATACCGGCCGGTGAACACACCGGTCTTCTCCCGCTCGGTGGACTGCCGTTCAATCTCGGAGAGTGCCTTGACCGTCTCCCGGTATTCGTCCAGCGCCGCGGCCTGCTCATCGGTGACGAGCTCGACGGCGATCGGCGCGTCCGCGGCGACGACGAAGAACGTGGCGCCGTACAGGGTGTCCGGGCGCGTGGTGAAGACCGTGACATCCTTGGCGGGCTTGCCGCCGTCGGCCTCAATGACGAAGTTGACGTGCGCACCTTCGGAGCGGCCGATCCAGTTCTTCTGCATCGCCAGGACCCGCTCGGGCCAGTGTCCGCGGAGCTGTTCCATGTCGTCGAGCAGGCGGTCGGCGTAGTCAGTGATCTTGAAGTACCACTGGTTCAGTGACTTCTTGGTGACCACGGTGCCGCAGCGCTCGCAGGCGCCGTTGACAACCTGTTCGTTGGCCAGGACAGTCTGGTCCTTGGGGCACCAGTTAACCGGGGAGTTCTTGCGGTAGGCCAGGCCGCGCTCGTAGAAGCGCTTGAACAGCCACTGGGTCCAGCGGTAGTACTCAGGATCGGACGTGTGCAGGCGGCGGGACCAGTCGGCGGAAATGGCGTACCGCTTGAAGGACGCCGCCTGGGTGTCGATGTTGGTGTAGGTCCACTCGCTGGGGTGGGCGTTGCGCTTGATGGCGGCGTTTTCGGCCGGGAGGCCGAAGGAGTCCCAGCCGATCGGGTGCAGCACGTCAAACCCCTGCTGGCGCAGGTAGCGGGCAACCACGTCGCCCATGGCGAACGCTTCCGCGTGGCCCATGTGCAGGTCGCCGGAAGGGTAGGGGAACATGTCCAGCACGTAGCGCCGTTCCCGTGAGCCGTCATCGGCCGGGGTAAAGACCTTGAGGTCCTCCCACACCTGCGGCCATCTGGCCTCCATTGCGGCAAAACTGTAGGTGCCCTCTTCGGGCCCATCTGCCGCCACTGCTGCTGTTCCGGTGTCTGTCTCCGGCTGAACGCCCACTGCTGCCCTCTTCTGTTCTGTTACGGCACGTGTGCTGCCATAACGGCCTGATCCTCCTGCTGCCGGCCCGGTCTGACCCGGACATACAAAAGCCCCTCGACAAAGGAGGGGCTGCCGCTCAGCTATCCGTTGTTTCGGACACCTGGCGGCTGGCTAAGCAGAAGGATCGCACGCATAGACCTACTTTAGCGCACCCGGCCCGCCCCCTGTCCGGTATCTACCTTCCCTGCGCCCGCTCCTGCAGCCTCAGCTGCAGGAGCGCGCGCGGCGGCCGTTGCGTTGGCCAGGCCCAACGCCCGGTTCCCGCCTCACCATGGACGGGCGCGTCATCCAGGGACCCGCCACCAGGGCCCTCCCGCCCCGGGTCACCAGCGGCGCCGTGAAACGACGGGGGCCACCCTGCCTGGCTGGCAAGGTGGCCCCTGATGGATAACTGTCCTACTGCACGTCTTCGTCCACCCAGTCCATGGACTTGGTGACCGCCTTGCGCCAGAGCCGCATCTGGCGGTCCTGCTCGGCCTGATCCAGCTGGGGTTCCCAGCGCTTGTCCTCGGACCAGTTGGACGAAAGCTCGCCGAGGTCCTTCCAGAACCCGACGGCCAGCCCGGCCGCGTACGCTGCACCCAGTGCCGTGGTCTCGATGACCTTCGGGCGGATCACGGGCACGCCAAGGATGTCCGCCTGGAACTGCATCAGCGCGTCATTGGCAACCATGCCGCCGTCGACCTTCAACTCGGTCAGCGGGACACCGGAGTCCGCGTTGACCGCGTCCAGCACCTCGCGGGTCTGGAACGCCGTCGCCTCCAGCGCCGCCCTGGCAATGTGGTTCTTGTTCACGAACCTGGTAAGGCCAACGATCGCGCCGCGTGCGTCCGGGCGCCAGTACGGAGCGAACAGGCCCGAGAACGCCGGAACGATGTACACACCGCCGTTGTCCTTGACGCTTGCCGCCAGTGTTTCGACCTCGGGAGCGCTGCTGATCATGCCCAGGTTGTCCCGCAACCACTGGATGAGCGAACCGGTGACAGCGATGGAGCCTTCCAGGGCGTAATGGGGCTTGGCGTCGCCGAGCTTGTAGCCCACCGTGGTGAGCAGCCCGTTCTTGGAGTGGACGATTTCCTCGCCCGTGTTGAAGATCAGGAAGCAGCCGGTGCCGTAGGTGTTCTTGGCTTCGCCGGTTTCGAAGGCCGCCTGGCCGAAGGTTGCCGCCTGCTGGTCGCCCAGGATGCCCGCCACCGGGGTTTCACGCAGCAGCTGCGAGGTGTGGACGGTGCCGTACACCTCCGAGGACGACTTGATCTCGGGCATCATGCTGCGCGGAACACCGAAGACGCCGAGGATCCCGTCATCCCACTGCAGGGTTTCCAGGTCCATGAACAGCGTCCGGGATGCGTTGGTGACGTCGGTGACGTGCACTCCGCCGTCCACGCCGCCGGTCAGGTTCCAGAGAACCCAGCAGTCGGTGTTGCCGAAGACCAGATTGCCGGCCTCGGCCTTTTCCCGGGCCCCGTCCACGTTGTCAAGGATCCATTTGATCTTGGTGCCGGAGAAGTAGGTGGCCAGCGGCAGGCCGACCTTCTGTTTGAACCGGTCACCGCCGCCGTCCTTGGACAGCTCGTCCACGATGTCCTGCGTCCGGGTGTCCTGCCACACGATGGCGTTGTACACGGGCTCGCCGGTGGTCTTGTCCCACACCACAGCGGTTTCGCGCTGGTTGGTGATGCCGACGGCGGCGATATCGTGCCGTGTCAGGTTCGCCTTGGACAGTGCTGAGGCGATGACCTCGCGGGTGTTGTTCCAGATTTCCGCGGCATTGTGTTCCACCCATCCTGCTTTGGGGAAGATCTGCTCGTGTTCCATCTGGCCCGAGGAGACAATGGCGCCGCTGTGGTCAAAGATGATGGCGCGCGTACTGGTGGTGCCCTGGTCGATGGCGATTACGTACTGGTTCATGGTGACGTCCTTGTCTGGTTGGTGGATGGGTTGGATCAGCTGTTCAGGAAGCGGCAGTGATGATGATGGGGGCGATCCGTGCAACGATGCCGCCGAGGGCACCGCCTACCAGGGGACCGACCACCGGAATCCAGGAGTAGCCCCAGTCGCTGGAACCCTTGCCCCGGATGGGAAGCAGGGCGTGGGCGATGCGGGGACCAAGGTCACGGGCGGGGTTGATGGCGTAACCGGTGGGGCCGCCCAGCGAGACGCCGATGCCTACGACGAGCAGTGCGACAGCCAGCGGCCCGAGGCCCGAGGGGGTGCCACCCAGTGTGAGGATGACGAACACCAGAACGAACGTGCCGATGATCTCGGTGACCAGGTTCCAGGGGGTGGAGCGGATGGCGGGGCCGGTGGAGAAGACGCCGAGCTTGCTGGCAGCAGCCTCTTCCGTGTCGAAGTGCTGCTTATAGGCGAGCCAGCAGACCACAGCGCCGAGGAAGGCGCCCAGCATTTCACCGGCGAAGTAGGTCAGTGTCGACGCTACGTCCACGGCGACGCCGGGGGCGTACTCGGCCTTCCCGTTGAGGAGCAGGCCCACGGTCACGGCCGGGTTCAGGTGCGCGCCCGACTTTGCGGCGACGAACACGCCGCAGAACACGGCGATACCCCATCCCCAGGTGACCATCAGGAACCCGCCGCTGTTGCCTTTCGTTCCCCGCAGGGCGACGTTGGCAACAACGCCGCAGCCCAGCAGGGTGAGCATCGCCGTTCCGAACACCTCGGATAAGAAAACAATTCCAAGAGACATCTTTGACTCCTCTATATTTTGTTGTTGGCCCTTCGCGGGTTGAGGGGCCGTCGGGCCGGGACGGTTTTTTGTCCCGGCTGGCAGCCCGGCCTAAGCGACCAGGCTGTGTGTTTCCACTCTGTGCAGCCGTTGCAGGACTTCCTGGGCGTGGCTGATCTCGGCGCTTCGGGCTGCAGCGTCCCACTTCAGCGGATCGGACAGGATGTCGGCCACCTCGTTCAGGAGTTCGCCGGTCACGAGTCCCCGGAAGGCCAGGGAGGTGCGCCGGATCAGCACATCCACCAAGTGCCCCACCTGTTCGTGCGCTGCCATGAACTCCAGTTCGCGGACGCTCAGTTCGCGCGTTGAATGCAGGAGCCGGTCCGGACCGGCGTCGAGGTATTCGATCACCGCTTCTGCGCGCGTGCCGTACCGGGTCAGGAGCCCTGCGGTGCGGTCAGCGTCCCGGCCGTGGCCCATGTGTGCCTTGAGCCACCGCTGCACTCCGGCGTCGTCCGCCGGGAACCCGGCGCCGCCTCCGATGGGCAGCTGCGCTGTCGAGACTTTGCGGTGCATGCCGAGCTCCGCCAGGACATCGTTGGTGAGGTGTTCGGCAAGGGCACGGAAGGTGGTCCATTTCCCGCCTACCAGGCTGAGTACGACGGCGCCGGTCCCCGCAGGTGCCGGGCGGCGGGTTTCGATGCGGTAGTCACGGGAGACGAAGCCCGGCTGGGTGGCATCGTGCCGGGGCAGGGGACGCACTCCCGAGAAGGTGTAGACAATCTGGTTGCGCGTGACCGGGATGTTCGGGAACACGTGGCCCACCAGATCGAAGAAGTAGTCAATTTCCTCGTCGGTGCAGACGGCGTCCCGGGACATGTCGGCGTCGACGTCGGTGGTGCCGACCAGGACCCGGTCCCCCATCGGGTAGATAAGGACAATCCGGCCGTCAGTGTGTTCGAAGAAGATTTCCCGCCCCCGGCATGCAGCGAGCAGTTCGGGAGAGTCGAGCACAATGTGGGAGCCCTTGGTGCCGCCCATGAATGACGACGTGGTACCCATGGCTTCGTTGGTCAGGTCCACCCAGGCACCGGTGGTGTTCACGATGACGTCGGCGGTGAAGTCGAACTCCTCCCCCGTCAGCTCGTCGCGCAGCCGGACGGTGCCGCCCTTGCCCGTGCCGGGATTGGGGCGGCCGGTCATGGACTGCAGGGAAAGGTAGTTGCTGGCGCGCGCTGTGCTTCCCTGGCCGGCAGCCGCCCCCGGGTTCGCCTGGCCTGCCTTCTCGCCGTCCTGCAGGACATCCAGCGTGAGTCGCTCGGGGTTGTGCACCGAAGCGTCAAAGTAGGTGGCCGCGTATTTGATGTCGGGCCGAAGGTCCGGCAGCTCCACGAGGGCGCGCTTGTGTCCACGGAACTGGTGCCGCGGAACACTGCCGCCGTCCCTGGAGAAGGAATCGTAGAGGCTGAGTCCCAGCTTGATGAGGAAGGCGCCGCGCTCCTTCGGCCGGCCCTGCTGCTTGTGCGTCAGGAACCGCAACGGCGCCGAAAGGATGCCGGAGAATGTGCTGAAAATGGGAATGGTGGTCTGCAGCGGCTTGACGTAGTGGGGTGCGATCCGCAGCAGCCTGTTGCGTTCCACCACTGATTCGCGGACCAGCCGGAATTCGCCGTTTTCCAGGTACCGGATGCCGCCGTGGATCATGTGGGACGACGCTCCGCTGGCGCCCTGGCAGTAGTCGCCGCGCTCTACGAGGGCCACGTCAACGCCCTGCAGGGCGAGGTCCCGGAAGGTTCCGACGCCGTTGATGCCTCCGCCGACTACCAGCACTTTTGCGTGCGGACGGAGCCTGAGGTTGTGGACGGACGTGCGTTCCGCCGCCGGCTTTGGCGCGGGTGCTGCGGATGGTTGGACAGTTGGATCCTTGGGTCCCAAAACGACTCCCTTGGGCTTTGCGTGCATGGTGCGTCCGCGCCGTGGATGCGGCGCTGTATGCACCATTCTTTGGAGTAATGGAAAATGGAGTCAAGCACTATGCACAAATGTGCAGATCGGACCCGAAATGGCCGCCTCACGGCACGCAGACGCGCTCCGCGCTGCACAAATGTATTACCTGCAGGACCTCACCATGGATGCGATAGCGCGCGAACTCCGGACGTCCCGATCCACGGTGTCGCGGCTGCTGTCGGCTGCGCGCGACTCCGGCCTGGTGCAGGTTCAGATACGCAACCCGCTCGACACCGGCCCTGAGCTCGAGGGCATGATCCGCAGGCGTTTCAACGTCGACGTTCATGTGGTCCCTGTCCTGGAGACCCTCAACGAGGCGGAAACCCTTGACCGGGTGGCCATGCAGGCTGCGCGCACCATCGGCCCGCTGGTGGACTCCAACGCCATCATCGGGGTGGCCTGGGGCTCCACCCTCAGCGCCGTGAGCCGGCACCTGACCAGGAAGATCACCCACGACAGCGTCATCGTGCAACTGAACGGCGCGGGCAACATGCACACCACCGGCATTACCTACGCCAGCGACATCATGCGCAGGTTCGGCAGCGCCTATGGTGCCCGCGTCGAACAGTTTCCGGTACCTGCGTTCTTCGACCATGCCGCCACCAAGACCGCCATGTGGAATGAACGCAGCGTGCAGCGCATCCTTGAGCTCCAGGCGAAGATGAGCATCGCCATCTTCGGTGTGGGCTCCGTTAACGCCGACTACCCCAGCCACGTCTATGCAGGCGGCTACCTCGATGAAACCGACCTCAACATCCTGGCCACCTCCGATGTGGTGGGCGACGTGGCCACGGTGTTCTTCCGCAGCGACGGCTCCTCCGACGGGATCATCCTGAACGAACGCTCCACCGGCCCTGCCCTGGCCGAGCTCAGGCAGGTCCGCCGAAGGATCTGCGTGGTCTCAGGCGTGTCCAAGATCAACGGACTGCGCGGCGCCCTGGCAGCCAACCTGGCCACAGACCTGATCCTGGATGAGGCCACCGCGCGCCGCTTGGTGGATTTCGAAAGCCTTGCCCCACGCAATGGGTAGAGTCGGGACCATGAAAACCTCACCGCGGCTGAGCCTGAACAACGGCGTGCTGATCAACCAGCTCGGGTTCGGGCTTTACAAGGTGCCGCCCGCCGACGCCGCAGGGCTGGTGCAGACCGCGCTCGCCGCCGGCTACCGCCACTTTGACACAGCTGCCATGTACGGCAACGAAACCGGCGTGGCACGGGGTATCAGCGCCCAGCTCGGCTCACCGTCCACGGGGATCAGCGGAGGATCGGGAGAGCTGTTCCCGGGGATCTCCCGGGAAGACCTCTTCGTCACCACGAAACTCTGGAACGATCACCACGGCTACGACGCAGCCCTGCGCGCCTTCGACGACTCCATGGTCAACCTGGGGCTGGACTACGTTGACCTGTACCTGATCCACTGGCCCTGCCCGCGCAAGGGTCTGTTCCCGGAAACCTACCGTGCCCTCGAAACGCTGTACCGGGAGGGCAGGGTGCGGGCCATCGGCGTCAGCAACTTCCAGCCGGCCCACCTGGACCGGCTCCTGCAGACGGCCGAAGTGGTGCCAGCCGTCAACCAGATCGAACTCCACCCCTGGCTCCAGCAGGAGGAGCTCCGCCACAAGCACAAAGAGCTCGGCATCCTGACTGAGGCATGGAGTCCCCTGGGGCGCGGCCAGGTCCTGGCCGACCCCGTCATCCAGGCGTGCGCTGCCGAACACCGGCGGACTCCCGCGCAGGTCATTCTCCGCTGGCACATGCAGCTGGGCCACGTTGCCATCCCGAAGGCCAGCTCAGAAGCACGCATCCGGGAGAACCTTGACGTCTTCGGGTTTGAGCTGTCGACGCGGGACATGGCGGCGCTCGCAGGCCTGGACCGCGGGCACCGCACCGGCTCTCACCCGGACAACGTCAACCAGGACCACCCATGAACACAACACACCCGGCCGGCTCCGGCACGGCCAGCTTCATCAGCGCGGACCTGGCGGCCCGCACCACCGCTTCGACACTGCACCTCGACGGCGCCCCCGTCGCTTACTGGACCTACGAGCCTGTGCAGGTGCAGCCCGGAACGCGGACCATCCTGGTCATCCACGGATTCCGCGGTGACCACCACGGACTCCTGCGCGTTGCCGACCACCTCCCCGACATGAGGATCATCATGCCGGACCTGCCCGGCTTCGGAAGTTCCGCGGCCTTCCCGTCCGGTGCCCACTCGGTGGAACAGTACGGCCGGTTCATCACAGCGTTCATGGAGGCCCTGTCCCTCGGGCCGGACACGGTTCTGCTGGGGCATTCGTTCGGCTCCATCGTCGCCTCCCACTTTGCGGCCAGCCACCCGGGGGCCGTGAATCCGCTGATCCTGGTCAATCCCATCGCCGCCCCGGCCCTTGAGGGTCCTAAGGGAATCATGACCAGGCTGGCGGTGCTCTACTACCGCCTCGCCGCCCGGCTCCCCAGCAAAGCGGGCCAGGCACTGCTCCGCAACCCGCTGATTGTCCGGGTCATGAGTGAAGCCATGGCCAAGACCGGAGACAGGGAGCTCCGCGCCTTCATCCATGGCCAGCACCACGCCTACTTCAGTTCCTTTGCGGACAGGGACAGCCTGCTGGAGTCCTTCACGGCCTCGGTCAGCCACCATGTCAGCGAAGTGGCCACCGGCCTCAAACTTCCCGTGCTGCTGATTGCCGGGGAAAAAGACGAAATCGCCGCCCTGCCGGACCAGCACAAGCTCCTGGCGCTCCTGCCTGACGCCGAACTCAAGGTGATTCCCGGCGTCGGACACCTGATCCACTATGAGACGCCGGAACCGGCTGCCCGCCATATCCGAACCTTCCTGAAGGACCACCCCGCGTGAAGATCGTCATCGACGCCCGTTTTACCCGGACCGACCATCACGACGGCATCAGCCGCTACGGTGCCAGCCTGATCGCGGCCACGGCTAAGATCGCGGACGTCAGCATGCTGGTTTCGGACAAGCGGCAACTGGCCCTGCTGCCTGACGTCCCCTACACCCTCATCAACAGTCCGCTCTCACCGCTGGAACTGTTCGTTGCGCGCAAGGTGAACCCCCTGAACGCCGATGTGGTGGTCTGTCCCATGCAGACCATGGGAACCTGGGGACGCAAGTACGGGCTGGTGCTGACGCTGCACGACCTGATCTACTACGAACACCCCGCCCCGCCCGGGTTCCTCCCCGCGCCGGTGCGGCTGCTTTGGCGGCTGTACCACAAGGCCTATTGGCCCCAGCGGCTGCTCCTCAACCGGGCCGACACCGTGGCCACCATCAGCCGTACCACGGAAGCCCTGATCGCGAAGTACCGCCTCACCCGGCGTCCGGTGCGGATCATCAGCAACGCGCCCCAGCCCGCGCAGGAACCGCGCCGCCCTGGCGACGGCGCCGACAAGACCATCGTCTACATGGGCTCCTTCATGCCCTACAAGAACGTGGAAACGATGCTGGCCGGGATGGCCGGGCTGCGCGGCTACACCCTGCACCTGCTGAGCCGGATCACGCCCGGGCGGCGCGCAGAGCTGGAGCTGCTGGTCCCGGCCGGAGCCTCCGTGGTCTTCCACAACGGTGTGACGGATGCGGAGTACGACTCGTACCTGCGAACGGCCACTGCCCTGGTGAGCCTGTCCCGCGCCGAAGGCTATGGCCTTCCGCTCGTGGAAGCCATGGCTTTGGGGACACCCGTGATTGCCAGCGACATTCCGATCTTCCGGGAAGTGGGCGGGGACGCCGCAACCTACGTCGACCCGGCGTCGCCCTCCCAGTTCTCGGAGGCCGTGTCCCGCTTGCAGGATGACGAACACTGGCAGACAATCTCCCGGATGTCCGTTATCCGCGCCAACGAATTCACCTGGGATGAATCAGCGCGCCAGCTGATGGAAACGGCCCGGGAAATCGTGGCGAAACGGCGCCGGTAGCAACCTCCTGCTGCGGAGCCGCCTCCATTAGAGGACGTCCACGCCGTCCAGGCGGAGCTGGAAAGGATCGACGGCCCGTTTGGCAGCTACCGCGGAACGGGTAGCGCGCAGGACGCGGACGACGACGGCGGCCTGGCCGTAGGGGAAGAACAGCAGGGTCCGGACGTCCTCGCCGGAGCGGCCGGGTGCCGGAGGTCCGGCCAGCAGCACCGGGGCAGGACCGGCCAGGCGCAGGTGGATGCCGGAGCCGGCCAAGTCTGCAGAGACTGCCCCGGTGAAGTGCTCGACGGCGGCACGCGGGCCTGTAACGGAAGCAATCCGGACAGCTGGGGGAAGCTGGAGTTCTACCCGCAGCGACAATTCCCGCTGGGCGTAGCCTGCCGGATCCCAGCGCAGCAACGCACCCACCGCAGCTGTGTCCCCCGCAGTGATGACGGCCAGTCCACCCTCGGAAGCGGGACGCACCAGGGCTGCAGCGTTAAACCACCGCCGGACGGTGTCCTCGCCGGCGCGGAGGGTTTCGCGGCGCAGCAACGAATCGCCGTCCAGCAGAAGGGCAGCGGCGTACCCTCCCTCGGCCACCGGTTCAGCTCCCACCGTCGCCACCACCAGTGCCTTGCCAGGGCCTACCGAGGCCTTCACGTGATCGCCGGACGATGTCACCACAGTGGTGCCGGGGAACGCGCGTCCCAACTCCTCCGCCGTGCGCAGCACGCCCGTAGCGCCCTTGCGAAGCCGCCGCCCGGTGCAATGCACGCACCGCCAGTCCGGTGCGGGCGTCGAACACCAGCGGCACTGGGGTATGGCTGAGCTTCCGCCCAGGGCCAGCGGCCCCTGGCAGTTGCCGCACCGGGCAGGTTCGCGGCAAGAGTCGCACACCAGTGACGGCGCGTAACCTGCCCGTGCCACCTGGATCAGGACAGGCCCGCGTTCGAGCCCCTCCTTGGCGGCCCGCCACGCGGCACCGGGCAGGCGTGCAATGCGGGCGAGTGGGTCGCGTTCCTGTTCGAAGCTGTCCGCCGTATTGAGGACCCGCGGTACCGTGCGCCTGGTGGTCTGCCGATCCGGTTCGACGGGCAGGGCCCAGCCGGCGTCAACCAGCCTCTGCACCTCGGTACTCCGGGCATGTCCGGCGAGGAGGCAGGCCGAGCCCTCCTGTTCGGCGCGCAGGAGCAGGACCTCGCGGGTGTGGGCGTAGGGGGCGCGCTGGTCAATATGGAGATCGTCACCATCGTCCCAGCAAGCCACCAGGCCGAGGTTGGCCACGGGCGCGAACGCGGCCGACCGGGTGCCGATGGCAACCCGGGCGGAGCCGGCCAGGAGCCGCAGGAAGCTGCGGTACCGCGGTGTGGGCCCGTCGTCGGCGGTGAGCCTGGCCACCGCCTCTACCGGTATCAGTGCCGTAAGCGCCTGCTCCAGCCGGTCAAGGTCGCGGTAGTCCGGAACCACCACCACGGCTCCGCGCCCCGCGGCGTAGGTGGCGGCGACGGCCTCAGCCAGCAGTTGAGGCCAGCCGGACGGGCCATAGCCTTGCAGCGGGCTGATGACGGCGCGGGGGGATCCGCCGGCGGAAAGGTGGCGGAGGAAGGCCACGCCGTTGCGGTAGCCTCCCCACGCGCCGCCGGACGGGCTGCCTTCGCCTTCACGGCCAGCCGGCACAGGTGCGGCTTCTTCGGGACCGGCAAGGTAGTCCTTTTCCAGCCTGGCCATGCGTGGCGGCACAGCGAGCCGAAGGACGTCGCTGACGGTTCCGGCATACCGGGCTGCCACGGCGTTGGCGAGCTCTGCCACGGCCGGGGTGAGGACAGGCACCGGGGAGACCACCTTCGCCAGCGGCACAAGCGTATGGCCGGCGTCGGAAACGGAAATCCTGTCCATCAGGAAGCCGTTGAGCTGTTGGCCGTTGAAGGGAACCTTGACGCGCACGCCAGGCTTGGCGTCCGCGTCCATGGCAGCGGGGACGGCGTAGTCGAAAGGGCGGTCGAGGTGCGGCAAGGAGGATTCCACCAGGACCCGTGCCACCGGCAGGTGTTCTGCCAAAGGTACGCCGACCGGTTGGGTGCTGGCAGGGAAGCCCTGCAGCAGCGTGGGCTGGACCGGCCCGCCGCCCGGTACAGGAAGATCCAGGGCGGGCTGTGCGGAGTCCTTGGCCATGGCGGCTACCTCCGTTCAGCTCCCGGGCGGAAAAGGCCAGCCAACCACGGGGCACCGACATCCGTGCGGCTCGTGCACGGCGGCGCGGCCCCCCGCAGCCTCGAGGCTAGGCGTTGAAGTAGGCCTTCAGGTCGTCAACGCGGTCAAGGCGTTCCCAAGTGAAGTCGGGGTCGTCCCGGCCGAAGTGCCCGTGCGCTGCCGTCTTGGCGTAGATGGGGCGCTTCAGGTCCAGAGCGTCGATGATGGCCCGCGGGCGGAGATCAAAGATCTCAGCGATGGCGGCACTGATCTGTGCAGGGTCAACGGTCTCGGTGCCGAATGTTTCAACGTAGGTGCCTACCGGGCGGGCCTGGCCGATCGCGTACGCGATCTGGATCTCGGCGCGCTTGGCCAGCCCGGCGGCCACGACGTTCTTGGCGACCCACCGCATGGCGTATGCGGCGGAACGGTCCACCTTTGACGGGTCCTTGCCGGAGAACGCTCCGCCGCCGTGGCGGGCCATGCCGCCGTAGGTGTCGACGATGATCTTGCGGCCGGTCAGCCCGGCGTCACCCACGGGACCGCCGATGACGAATTCGCCGGCGGGGTTGAGGATGTTGGCCGCCCGGGAGACATCAAGGTTTGCGGCGGCGAGGACCGGTTTGATGACAATGGAGGCGAGGTCGGACCGGAGCTGTTCCAGGCTGGCGCCCTCAGCGTGCTGGCTCGAGATCACCACAGTTTCGACGGACACAGGCCTGTCGTGGTCGTAACCTACCGTGACCTGGGTCTTGCCGTCGGGGCGCAGGTAGGCGAGTTGGCCGGATTTGCGGACTTCCGTGAGGCGTTCAGACAGGCGGTGCGCCAGCCAGATGGGGGTGGGCATGTAGGACGGTGTTTCGTCGCTGGCATACCCGAACATCAGGCCCTGGTCGCCGGCGCCCTGGAGGTCGTAGTCGTCCTCCTGGCGTCCTTCGCGGGCCTCAAGGGAGTTGAACACTCCCCCGGCGATGTCATTGGACTGCTGCCCGATGGACACCGACACTCCACAGCGTGCGCCGTCGAAGCCGTTGGCGGATGAGTCGTAGCCGATGCCGAGGATGGTCTCCCGGACAATCTGCGGGATCTCCACGTAGGCGTCGGTGGTGACTTCGCCGGCAACGTGCACCAGCCCGGTGGTGGCCATGGTTTCCACGGCTACCCGGGACTCCGGATCGGCCGCAAGGAGGGCGTCCAGGATGGCGTCACTGATCTGGTCGCAGATCTTGTCCGGGTGGCCTTCGGTGACGGACTCCGAGGTGAAGAGCCGAAGGGACGAGGGCGTAGCCCCGGAGGTCTGGTGAAGGTGCAGCGGTAAAGTCACTCAACTACCTTACTGGTTGGATCACGCGTGGCCGTCAGGAGACGTCGCGGGATGTCACGGTACTAAGCAAACGTGGTACTAAACACGTCACGCCCGGGGCGACACCTGGTTCAGTTCGAAACCGATGCGGCTGATGATGGCCGCGGAAACGTCTGCCTTGGTGCCGGACGCCTCTTGGGGTTCGGAGCCGGAACGGGCCAGGATGACCACTGAATTGGTGTCCTTGCCGAAGACCTTGTCCGAGCCGACATGGTTGACCACCAGCAGGTCGCAGCCCTTGCGCTGGAGTTTGGCCTCCGCGTAGGCCAGGACATCCCCGTGCTGGTCACCCGTTTCAGCAGCAAAGCCCACAATGAGCTGGCCGCCCGCTGCTGGACCGGCGATGCCTTGGTTGCGGCGCTCGACGAGCTCCTGCAGGATGTCCGGGTTGCGGACCAGGGTGATGACGGGATCTGCAGTGTCGTCGCGTTTCTTGATTTTCGTGTCCGAGATGTCCGCGGGGCGGAAGTCTGCCACAGCGGCGGACATGATGACGACGTCGGAATCAACGGCGGCAGCAAGCGCAGCCTCGCGCAACTGCAGGGCAGTTTCGACGTTGACCACGTCAACGCCCGGGGGCGGCGGAACTTCCATGTGGGCTGAGAGCAGCCGGACGGTTGCACCGGCGTTCCGTGCGGCGACGGCCAGGGCTACGCCCTGCTTGCCGGAGGACCGGTTGCCCAGGAAGCGGACGGGGTCCAGTGGTTCGCGTGTTCCGCCGGCGCTGATGGTGACGGTCTTGCCGGCCAGCGGAAGCTGGAAATCAGTTTGTCCGTGGACCAGCGCCATGGCGGCGTCGAAGATGGCATCAGGTTCGGGCAGCCGTCCCGGCCCGGAGTCCGAGCCCGTCAGCCTGCCGGAAGCCGGCTCCAGTACCGCCGCACCGCGCCCGCGGAGTGTTTCCACGTTGGCCCGGGTTGCGGGGTGCTGCCACATCTCGGTGTGCATGGCCGGCGCGAAGAGGACGGGGCCGTGGGCCATCAGCAGCGTGTTGGTGAGGAGGTCGCCCGCCTGGCCCGTGGCCGCTTTGGCCAGGAGGTCGGCCGTGGCCGGGGCGATGACCACGAGGTCCGCCTCGTGGCCCAGCCGGACGTGGTTGACCTGGTGGACGTCGTCGAAGACGCTGTTGCTCACGGGGTTGCCGGAGAGGGCCTCCCAGGTGGCAGTCCCGACGAAGCGGGTTGCCGCCTCCGTGGGGATCACCGTGACATGGTGGCCGGCTTCAGTAAAAAGCCGGAGGAGCGATGCCACCTTATAGGCGGCTATCCCTCCCCCGACTCCGAGGACTATGCGCACGTGACCTCCGTCAGCAGCACGTCATGCGGCAGATGTTATTCTGCGGCTTCGATCGGTGTGGATACCAGCTTGCCCTCGTTGATCTCGCGCAGGGCGATCGAGAGGGACTTCTCGTTCAGCTTGGTGTCTACCAGGGGGCCGACGTACTCGAAGAGTCCCTCGTGCAGCTGGGCGTAGTAGGCGTTGATCTGACGAGCGCGCTTGGCACCGAAGATCACCAGGCCATACTTGGAGTCTGCCGCTTCGAGCAGCGAGTCGATCGGCGGGTTGATGATGCCTTCAAGGTTCGTGGACACGAATTCTCCAAAAATTCTAGCGGGCTGACGGTTCCTGCAGGTGTGCATGAGGAGTCAGCCCCATGAGTGAAACAAGCTCGTCCGCTGCCCGGCGGACGTCGTCATTGATGACGGTATGGTCGAACTCCGGTTCAGCAGCAAGTTCCAGTTTAGCGGTTTCCAGCCGGCGCTGCTGTTCTTCCGGGGTTTCTGTGCCGCGGCCCACCAGGCGGCGCACCATTTCGTCCCAGGTGGGCGGGGCGAGGAACACGAACTTGGCGTCCGGAACGGCCTCCTTGACCTGGCGCGCACCCTGGAGGTCGATTTCCAGAAGGACGGAACGCCCTTCCTTAATGGCCTCGTTGACGGTGCTCTTCAACGTGCCGTAGGTGTTTTGGCCATGCACTACTGCCCACTCCAGGAGATCACCCTCCGCGATGAGCCGTTCAAACTCCTCCGTGGACTTGAAGAAGTAGTGCACGCCATCCACTTCGCCCGGGCGGGGGGCACGGGTGGTGGCTGAGACGGACAGCCAGACCTCGGGGTAGTTGTCGCGGATATAGGTGGATACGGTGCCTTTGCCAACAGCTGTCGGACCTGCGAGGACTGTCAGTCCGGGTTTCTTGCTCACGTATTCCTTTGCCGAGGTTTCGGGGTTGGGGCGGGCCGGCGCCGGCCGGCCCTAATGTTCGTCTATAAAATCTACCAGCGCCCGACGCTGGTGGACGCCGAGGCCCCGGACGCGGCGGGACGCGGCAATGCCCAGTTGTTCCATGATGGCTGCTGCCCGCACCTTGCCGATGCCCGGCAGCGCTTCGAGGAGTTCGGAAACCCGCATCCTCGCCAGCGCGTCGTCGGCGGCGGCCGAGTCGATGATGTCGGCTGCGGACCGTTTGCCGTTCTTGAGGCTTTCCTTCGCGGCAGCCCGGGCAGCGCGTGCGGCCGCCGCCTTGCCCAGGGCCTCGGCCCGTTCCGACGCGGATAACGGTCGCAGTACCATGACGCATACCCCCGGAATCGGCGGAATTTATCCAAGGGCGGCCGCCCTTGGACCTGTCCTGAAACTACCCTCTGGTGCTGGATGAATCAATGGATGGGCCCAAACCGGGAACTATTCCCGGCTCAGCCCTGGCGCAGGCCCGCCAGGGTCCGCTGGGCGGCTTCCCGCAATCCGCGGGGTTCCGGTCCCGCAGCCAGGATGTCCCGGCTGGATGTGCCCAGGACCAGCGGGTAGGCGTCCCCGAAGGTGGCCCGCAGGTCGGCCGGCGTTGCGCCCTGGGCGCCCAGCCCGGGGGCCAGGATGGGGCCCCGGACGGCTGCGAGGTCAAGGTCAAGGTCCGCCAGGGCGCTGCCGACGGTGGCCCCCACCACCAGGCCCACCGAGCCCAGGCCGCTTTGGTACCGTTCGTTCTCGCGGGCGGCTGCGGAGGTGATCCGGCGTGCCACCGAGTCCGCTCCCCCGACGTGCTGCACGGATGCACCCTCCGGGTTGGAGGTCAGCGCCAGGACGAAGACGCCGCGCCCGGTCTCGGCCGCGAGGTCCAGCGCCGGGCGCAGGGATTCGAAGCCGAGGTAGGGGCTGAGGGTGACAGAGTCTGCCGCCAGCGGGGATCCGTCGCGCAGCCAGGCGTCGGCGTAGGCGGCCATGGTGGAGCCGATGTCGCCTCGCTTGGCGTCTGCGATGGTCAGGACCGAGTGGTCCCGCGACTCAGCCAGGACTTCCTCCAGTACCGCCATGCCGGCGGAGCCGTGGCGCTCGAAGAGCGCCACCTGGGGCTTGACCGCGGCAGCGAGCGACGCCACCGCCTCGACTACGGTGAGCGAGAAGCGGCGCAGGCCCGCGACGTCGTCGGCCAATCCCCAGCTCTTCAGCAGTGCCGGGTGCGGGTCGATGCCCACGCACAGCGGGCCGCGGGAGGACATGGCGGCGCCGAGCCGGGAGCCAAAGGACTCCCGGCCCTGCACGTCAGCTGACGCTGGTACCTGCTCAGGCATGCTGCAGGTCTGCCTTCCCGGCTGCGGCCTTCTGGGCTTCGCCCAGCGCTGCGGCGTGCTCCTGGAGGCTGGTGACGGACCATTCGTACGTGCGCATAGCCTCGATCGCCTGGACGGCGGCGTTGAACTCGGCCACCGTGGTGATGCAGGGAATGCCGATGGACGTTGCTGCCGCGCGGAGTTCGTAGCCGTCGCTGCGGGCTTCTCCGCCCGAAGGCGTGTTGAAGACCATGTCGATCTCGCCGGCGACGACCAGGTCCGCAATGGTGCCTTCGCCCTCGGCGCTGCTGCCCTCTGCCACCTTGCGGACAGGGGTGGCCTGGATGCCGTTGCGGCGCAGGACGTCCGCGGTGCCGCCGGTGGACACGATTTCGAAGCCCAGGTCCGAGAGCCGCTTGACGCCCATGATCACGGACCGCTTGTCGCGGTTGGCCACGGAGACAAAGATCTTGCCTTCGGTGGGCAGCGCGTTGTTGGCGGCCGCCTGGCTCTTGGCGAACGCGGTGTCGAAGTGCTTGTCGATGCCCATCACCTCGCCGGTGGAGCGCATCTCCGGGCCAAGCAGGGAATCCACCACTTTTCCTTCAACGGTGCGGAACCGGCTGAACGGCAGCACTGCTTCCTTGACGGCCACGGGCGCATCCAGGGGCAGGGTGGACCCGTCGCCGGTCTCGGGCAGCATTTTGTAGGCGGTGCGGAGCTGGTTGATGGTCACGCCGGTCCCAATGAGGGCCGCCGCCTTGGCCATCTGGACGCCTGTGGCCTTGGAGACGAACGGCACGGTGCGGGAGGCCCGCGGGTTGGCTTCGAGGACGTACAGAACGTCGGAGGCCAGCGCGAACTGGATGTTGATCAGGCCGCGGACGCCCACGCCCTCGGCGATGGCGCGGGTAGCGGTACGGACCCGCTCGATGACGTTGCTCCCCAGCGTGATGGGCGGCAGGACACAGGCGGAGTCGCCGGAGTGGATACCGGCTTCCTCGATGTGCTCCATGATGCCGCCCAGGTACATGTCAGTGCCGTCGAAGAGGGCGTCGACGTCGATTTCGACGGCGTCTTCCAGGAACCGGTCGATCAGGACCGGATGGTCCGGGGTGATCTCTGTGGCGTTGGCGATGTAGCGGGAGAGGTTCGGCTCGTCGTAGACGATCTCCATGCCGCGGCCGCCCAGCACGTAGGAGGGGCGGACCAGGACCGGATAGCCGATTTCATCAGCGATCTTCTTGGCGTCCTCGAAGGAGACGGCGGTGCCGTTCTTCGGGGAGATCAGGCCCGCCTTGTCCAGGACGCGGGAGAAGGCGCCGCGGTGCTCGGCCAAGTCGATCGCCTCGGGCGAGGTTCCCAGGATGGGGACACCGGCGTCGGCCAGCTGCTGGGCCAGCTTCAGCGGGGTCTGGCCGCCGAGCTGGACAAACACGCCCATGACGCCGCCGGTGCGTTCTTCGGCTGCGATGACCTCAAGGACGTCCTCAAGGGTCAGAGGCTCAAAGTACAGGCGCGTGGACACGTCGTAGTCGGTGGAGACGGTCTCCGGGTTGCAGTTGACCATCACAGTCTCGTACCCGGCCTTGCGCAGGGCCATGGAAGCGTGGACGCAGGAGTAGTCGAACTCAATCCCCTGGCCGATGCGGTTGGGTCCTGAACCGAGGATCAGGATGGACGGCTTGGAGTGCAGCGCCACCTCGTCCTCCTCGTCGTAGGACGAGTAGTGGTACGGCGTGTAGGCGGCGAACTCGGCGGCGCAGGTGTCAACGGTCTTGTAAACGGGGCGGATGCCCAGGGCCTGGCGGACACCGCGGACCACTGCCTCGGAGTTGTGCGTCAGGGCACCGATCTGCTCGTCGGAGAACCCGTGGCGCTTGGCACGCTGCAGCATGTCCGTGGTGAGGGCGCCGGCCTGGCGGATCTCCCGGGAAACCTCGTTGAGCAGTTCGAGCTGGTCCAGGAACCAGGGATCGATTTTGGTGGCCTCGAAAAGCTGTTCCACGGTGGCGCCGCCCAGCAGGGCGCGCTGGACCTGGTACAGCCGGTCCGTGGTGGGGCGCTTGGCCTTTTCGATGAGCTCGGCGACCTCGTACTCCGGGACGGAGCTGAAGTCCAGCTGCGAGCCCTTCTGCTCCAGGGAGCGGAGGGCCTTCTGCAGGGCTTCGGTGAAGTTGCGGCCCATGGCCATGGCTTCGCCCACCGACTTCATGGTGGTGGTGAGGGTGTTGTCCGCGGCCGGGAACTTCTCGAACGCGAAGCGGGGAACCTTGACCACCACGTAGTCGAGCGTCGGCTCGAAGGATGCCGGGGTCTTCTGGGTGATGTCGTTGGGGATCTCGTCCAGCGTGTAGCCCAGGGAGAGCTTGGTGGCGATCTTGGCGATCGCGAATCCGGTGGCCTTGGACGCCAGGGCCGAGGAGCGGGAGACGCGGGGGTTCATTTCGATGACCACAACGCGGCCAGTGGCGGGATCGATGGCGAACTGGATGTTGCAGCCGCCGGTGTCCACGCCCACTTCGCGGATCACGGCGATGGAGACGTCACGGAGCTTCTGGTACTCGCGGTCCGTCAGGGTCAGGGCCGGCGCCACGGTGATGGAGTCGCCGGTGTGCACGCCCACGGGGTCGAAGTTCTCGATGGAGCAGACGACAACCACGTTGTCGTTCTTGTCCCGCATCATCTCGAGCTCGTATTCCTTCCAGCCGAGGATGCTCTCTTCGAGCAGGACCTCGCTGGTGGGGCTGTACTGAAGGCCCTGGCCCACGATGCGGCGGAGGTCGTCCTCGTTGTAGGCCAGGCCGGAGCCCAGGCCGCCCATGGTGAAGGAGGGGCGGACCACCATGGGGTAGCCCAGGTCGTCGGCAGCCTTCAGGGCCTCGTCCATGCTGTGGATGATGTGGCTGCGGGCGGATTCGGCACCGCAGCGCTCCACCACGCCTTTAAACTTTTCGCGGTCTTCGCCGAGCTCAATGGCGGCAATGTTCGCGCCGATCAGTTCCACGTTGTACTTGTCGAGCACACCGTTCTTGTCCAGCGCAATGGCCGTGTTGAGCGCCGTCTGGCCGCCCAGGGTGGGCAGCACAGCGTCCGGGCGCTCTTTGGCGATGATCTTCTCCACCACCTCAGGGGTGATGGGCTCGATGTAGGTGGCGTCGGCGAACTCGGGATCGGTCATGATGGTGGCCGGGTTGGAGTTCACGAGGATGACGCGGAGGCCTTCCTCCTTGAGGACACGCAGTGCCTGGGTACCGGAGTAGTCGAATTCGGCGGCCTGGCCGATGACGATCGGCCCGGAACCAATGACGAGGACGCTCTTGAGATCTGTACGTTTCGGCATTACTTCTTGTCCTCAGTCTTGTTGTCGGAATTCTTCGGCATTGCCGATTCAGCGCCTGCCGGGTGGGCGGAGTCCACGGGATCCTTGGACTCGTTGGCGGTCTTCCCGTCCCGCGTCCCCTCCATCAGGTCGATGAAGCG
Source organism: Arthrobacter sp. Leaf137 (assembly GCF_001423525.1). Classification (GTDB taxonomy): domain Bacteria; phylum Actinomycetota; class Actinomycetes; order Actinomycetales; family Micrococcaceae; genus Arthrobacter. The sequence continues at coordinate 341,120 of NZ_LMOI01000012.1, forward strand.
GTCGAACAGGTACGCGGCGTCGTGCGGGCCGGCCGCGGCCTCGGGGTGGTACTGAACCGAGAAAGCCGGAATGTCGAGGCAGGCGAGGCCTTCCACGACGTCATCGTTCAGGCTGACGTGGCTGACCTCCACCCGGCCGTAGCGCTCCTCCGGGGCCCGGGTGGCGCCGTCGAGCGGTGCGTCCACGGCAAAGCCGTGGTTCTGGGAGGTGATTTCCACCTTGCCGGTGCGGCGGTCCATGACGGGCTGGTTGATGCCGCGGTGGCCGTAGCGGAGCTTGTAGGTGCCGAATCCGAGGGCGCGGCCCAGGATCTGGTTGCCGAAGCAGATGCCGAAGTACGGCAGCTTCTCGTCCAGGACGGAGCGGAGCAGCTTGACCTGGGCGTCGGCCGTGGCCGGGTCGCCGGGTCCGTTGGACATGAAGAAGCCGTCGGGGTTTACCGCCTTGACGTCCGCGAGGGTGGCAGTGGCGGGCAGGACGTGGACGCGCACGCCGCGCTCAGCGAACCGGACAGGGGTCATGGCCTTGATGCCGAGGTCGATGGCGGCGATGCTGAACCGGGGTTCGGCGTCCCAGCCGTGGTCCTTGGGCTCCACTACGTAGGCTACGTCTACGCTGACTTCCTCGGCGAGGCGGGCTCCCTCCATGGGGGCACTGGCGAGGACGGCGTCCACCAGCTCCTTGTCCGATGCCCGGACCGCGTCACCGGAGAAGATGCCGGCGCGCATGGTCTTGTGTTCGCGGAGGTGGCGGGTGATGGCACGGGTGTCCACGCCCTGGATACCGACAATGCCCTGCTCGACGAGTTCTTCGTCCAGGGACCGTTCGGAGCGCCAGTTCGAGGGACGGCGGGCGGCGTCGCGGACAATGTAGCCGGCCACCCAGATGCGGCGCGATTCGGCGTCTTCACTGTTGACGCCGGTGTTGCCGATGTGCGGTGCGGTCTGGACCACCAGCTGCCGGGCGTAGGAGGGATCGGTGATGGTTTCCTGGTAGCCGGTCATGCCCGTGGCGAAGACAGCTTCGCCCAGGGCGGTTCCTGTGGCGCCGTAGCTGGTGCCGCGGAAGATGCGTCCGTCTTCGAGGACGAGCGCAGCGGGGGCTGCCGGGGTGGCGGTGGTTGAAGTCACTGTATTCGCTTTCACTGTCTTACTTTCCACTGGTGGCGTCAGCCGCCGGGGCTGAAGAGATCAATTCCTGGAGTGCTGTGTACAGGGTGTCCTTGTCCGCCGCGCGGCGGGTCCGGAAGCCGGTGTCCAGCTCGTGGGAGCCGTGCAGCCAGGTCAGGACGAGCAGGCCGTCCTTCTCCACGAACTTGCCGGCCATGCCGCTTTCCTGCCGTACGCCGGTGAGCGATGCAGCGGGGATGTAGAGGGCGGGGGCGCCGGCCCGGTCGAACAGCACACCGTCCGGGTACACGGCCAGGGTTGCGTTGGTGCGGATGCCGAGGCTGTGGACGGCCACCCGGTCAAGCCAGTCGCCGCCGGTGGTGGTGGCAACGTACTGTCCCTCGGCTTCGGCGGACAGCTCGCCCGGTTCCGCGGGCGCCTGGGGCAGGGGCCCGACGTCGGACTGGCGCTTCAGGCGGTTGCGCCAGCCAATGCCGAGGAGGACAAAGACGGCGGCGATGATCGCCAGCATCGCCAGTCCCGGAAGGATTTTTTCCATCAGGCGGCGCCTGCCTCGACTGCGGCGTGGGGGTAGGGAGTGTTGAGCTCGCCGTCCAGGACGGTGGGGTGGCCCTTGAAGAACGTGGCCACCACCTTGCCGGGGAGCTCGCGTCCCTTGAAGGGTGAGTTCCGGCCCATGGTAGCCATCCGGAACGGGTCCACCGTCCAGCGGGCGGCGGGGTCCACCAGGATGACGTTGGCCGGTTCGCCGGCTTCGAGCGGCCGGCCCTGGTCTTCCAGCCGGCCGATCTGCGCAGCCGCCGCGGATGTGACGCGGGCGAAGTCGGCCCAGGTCATCAGGCCGGTCTCGATCATGGTGTGCTGGACCACGGACAACGCGGTCTCCAGGCCGGTCATGCCCATGGCCGCCTGTGCCCATTCGCATTCCTTGTGCTCGCTGGGGTGCGGCGCATGGTCGGTCCCCACAACGTCGATGGTGCCGTCCGCCAGCCCGGCGCGCAATGCCTGGACGTCGGCGTCGGTACGCAGCGGCGGGTTGACCTTGAAGACGGGGTCATAGCTGCGGACCAGGTCGTCGGTGAGGAGCAGGTGGTGCGGAGTGACCTCGGCGGTGACGTTGATGCCGCGTTCCTTGGCCCAGCGGATGATTTCCACCGAACCGGCGGTGGACACGTGGCAGACGTGCAGCCGGGAGCCGACGTGCTGGGCGAGCAGCACGTCCCGGGCGATGATGCTTTCTTCTGCAACGGCGGGCCAGCCGGCCAGGCCCAGAACGGCGGACACCTCGCCTTCGTTCATCTGTGCGCCGGCGGTCAGGCGCGGTTCCTGCGCGTGCTGGGCCACCACGCCGTCGAACGCCTTGACGTACTCCAGCGCCCGGCGCATCAGGACGGGGTCGTGGACGCAGATGCCGTCGTCGGAGAACATCCTGACCCGGGCCCGGGAATCGGCCATGGCACCCAGTTCTGCCAGCTGCTCCCCCGCAAGGCCCACCGTGACGGCGCCCACCGGGCGGACATCAGCCCAGCCTGCGGTGCGTCCCAGGGTGTAGACCTGCTCCACCACACCGGCGGTATCGGCAACCGGGGTGCTGTTGGCCATGGCGTGGACGGCCGTATAACCGCCGAGGGCAGCTGCGCGGGTTCCGGTCTCCACGGTTTCCGCGTCCTCCCTCCCGGGCTCACGGAGGTGGGTGTGGACATCCACCATGCCGGGCAGCGCCACCAGGCCCGCGGCGTCAATGACCGTGACGTCCCCGTCCTGCCCTTCCGGCGAGAGGCCTGTGCCGACTTCGGCGATGATGCCGTCGCGGATCAGCAGGTCTGCCGGCTCGCCGCCCAGGATGGAGGCGCCTTGGATCAAGTACGTTCCGGTGTTGCCGGCCATCAGATGCTCTCCTTGGTGGAATGGGCGGTTCCGGCGGTGGCCAGGACCGGGGTTGCGGCCGCTTCCCGGGAGTCCCCGGAGAGCAGCAGGTACAGCGCAGCCATCCGCACGGACACACCGTTGCGGACCTGCGCGAGGACGGTGGAACGGGGTGAGTCGGCTGCGGCTGCGCTGATTTCGAGCCCCCGGTTCATGGGGCCCGGGTGCATGATGATGGTGTCCTTCATGCCCAGGGTGTCGAGGGCGCGCAGGCGGTTGTCATCGAAGCCCCAGCGGCGTGAGTATTCGCGGGTGCTGGGGAAGAACGAAGCGTTCATTCGTTCGCCCTGGACGCGGAGCATCATGACGGCGTCTACGCCCCGGGCGAGTGTCTCGTCGAGGTCGTAGCTGACGCTGCAGGGCCACTTTTCGACGCCGATGGGCAGCAGGGTGGGCGGCGCAACCAGGGTGACTTCCGCACCCAGGGTGCGCAGGAGCCAGACATTGGAACGGGCCACCCGGGAGTGCAGGACATCGCCGGCGATCGCCACGCGCATCCCTTTCAAATCGGCGCCTTCAGAGGGGGCACCCGACAGTTTCGCCCAGTGCCGGCGCATGGTGAAGGCGTCCAGCAGTGCCTGTGTGGGGTGCTCGTGGGTGCCGTCGCCGGCGTTGATGACCCCGGCATCGATCCAGTCCGTCGCGGCGAGACGGTGCGGTGCGCCGGAGGCCCAGTGGCGGATGACGACGGCGTCGGCACCCATCGCGGACAGCGTCTGGGCGGTGTCCTTGAGGGATTCACCCTTGGAGACCGATGATCCTTTGGCGGCGAAGTTGATGACGTCCGCGGACAACCGCTTGGCTGCCGCTTCGAAGGAAATCCTGGTGCGGGTGGAATCTTCGAAGAAGAGGTTTACCACGGTGCGGCCGCGCAGGGCGGGAAGCTTCTTCACTTCACGGTCGCCCACTGCCGACATCTCCTCGGCGGTGTCGAGGATGCGGATGGCGTTGTGGAGGCTGAGGTCCTGGGTGGAGAGCAGGTGCTTCACAGTCCGCCCTCGATCACGACTTCGTTGACGGGGGTTCCGCCGGCCGGGGTGTCGGTCTCTTCGAGCCGGACCCGGACCTTTTCCACGGAGGATGTGGGCAGGTTCTTCCCCACATGGTCGGCCCGGATGGGCAACTCACGGTGTCCGCGGTCGATCAGGACGGCGAGGCGGACGATGCGCGGGCGGCCCAGGTCCACGAGGGCGTCCAGTGCTGCCCGGATGGTCCGGCCGGAGTACAGGACGTCATCGATCAGGACCACGACTTTGTTGTCGATGCCGGTACGGGGCAGTTTGGTGGGGTGCGGCGGGCGGGTTCCCTGGTGCGAAAGGTCATCCCGGAACATGGTGACGTCCAGTTGGCCGACGATGGCGGCGGCGTCAACGGTGCTGTCCGCGGCGGCGATTTTCTGGGCCAGCCGGACTGCCAGCGGATATCCGCGGCGGGGAATGCCCAGCAGGACGAGGTCCCGGGATCCCTTGTTGGCTTCGAGGATCTCATGGGCGATACGAGTGAGGGCACGGTCTATGTCAGCCTGGCTGAGTACTACCCTGGCTGGAACCGGTGCGCTGGTGACAGAAGTCAACGCTCGTCTCCCCTTTCCCCGCCTCACAGGACGGAATTAAAAAAGGATCATGTGCGTTTCAAAATTACCATAGGCCCGCCCCCCGGCGGCGCCGGATCAACGCGTTGATCGTCACATTGAAACGCGGCGTGCGGACGGTCCTTGGACCGGACCACCCCGCCACCTAGGCTTGCGGATATGTCGACGCATCCCCGCCAGCCGCCGTCGGGCCCGCCCTACGGTCCCCACCCTGGCGCTTCCGGCCCCCTGCCCGGCCCAGCGAATCCCAGCTGGATGGGCCAGGTGGCACCGCAGCATTACCTGGCTGCCCCGGACCACCGCGGCCGCCCCGTCAGCAGCGTCCTGCCTCCCCCGGACCAGGAAGCGGCACGCAACCCGGGCAGGCTCAACGGCGGACTGGTTGGCCTCACGGTGGCGGGCGGAATCCTCGCCTTCCTCAGCCTGTTCCTGGTGGTGCCGTTCCTGCTGGCTAACACGGGAACGGCCGGGTTCGTGGGGGGCTTCGTCGCGTCCCTGATACCGCTGTCCCTGGTACTGCTGGCCGTTGCCATCATCGACAAGTGGGAGCCGGAGCCAAAGCGGCTGCTGTTGTTCGCCTTCACGTGGGGCGCGGCGGTGTCGATTGCCGTCACCCTGCTGGTCCAGCCGCTGTTTGTGCTGACGTTCCAGTTCTCGGATGAACCCGACCTGCGGACATACATGGCAACGGTGCAGGCACCCATCGTTGAAGAGTTCGCGAAGTCCCTTGGCCTGCTGGTCCTCCTCCTGCTGGCCAGGAAGCATTTCGACGGGCCGGTGGACGGCGTGGTTTTCGCCTTCACGATTGCCGGCGGCTTCGCGTTCACCGAAAACATCCTCTACTTTGGCCGCGCCATCGCCGAGGCGCCGGGCCCGGGCGGCGATTTCGCGCAGGTGTTCTTCCTCCGTGGTGTGATGTCTCCGTTCGCCCACGCCATTTTCACCGGGACCACCGGGCTGATCATGGGCTTCGCGGCCCGGCGATGGCACACCGGAGTTTCCATCCTGGCCTTCTTCGTGGGACTGCTGCCGGCGATGTTCCTGCACAACCGGTGGAACAGCATGGGCAACGGCTTCCTGGTGGACTACATCGTGGTGCAGGTGCCCATCTTCTGCCTCGCGGTTGCCGGGATTGTTGTGCTGCGGGTGGCGGAAAAGCGGCTGACCAGGCAGCGGCTGCTTGAGTATTCCGCCGCGGGCTGGTTTACGCCGGCGGAGGTCGAATTGCTGGGTACCATTGGCGGGCGGCGGACCGTGCTGAACTGGGCCGCCGGATACGGCAAGAAACAACAGATGAAGGACTTCCTCAGGGCAGCCACGGTGCTGGCCAATATCCGGCAGCGGATCCTCAGCGGCCGCGATGTGCAGCTCCACCAGGCTGAGGAGCGCAAGCAGCTCCAGCGGGTATTGGCACTCCGGGCAGCAATTGTCGCCTAGCCCGTACCGGGGTGCGCCGGGTTCCTTCGTCCCGTCCCGGGCTTGTTCGCGGAACCGGACCTTGCAGGTTCTGACCCGCGAACAGGACAGAATTCGACGGCGGCCGGCCGCCGTAACGCATGAAGGCCGCACCCCTCAGGGTGCGGCCTTCATGGCTGGTTCGTGGGTCAGGCCAGCAGCGACGGCTTCAGCTGCTGCAGGCGGCCCAGGAGCCCGTTGATGAACTGGGGCGACTCGTCCGTGGACAGGGTCTTGGCCAGGGTCACGGCCTCGCTGACGGCGACGCCATCGGGGACGTCGTCGTTGTAGAGGAGCTCCCAGGTGCCGATGCGCAGGATGATCCGGTCTACCGAAGGCATGCGCTCCAGGCTCCAGCCCTGCGAATAGGTCTCCAGGAACTCGTCAATGGCTGACTGGCGGGACACCACGCCCTCGACGATTTCCAGGGTGTAGGGGTTGACGATCTGGTCGGTCTTTTCGCGCCGTGCACGGAGGACGTCAAAGGCGGAAACGGAGCGCTGCTCGGCTTCAAAAAGAACGTCCAGTGCCCTGCTGCGGGCTTTACCGCGTGCGCTCACTACTCAGAGACCCGGCCGAGGTAGCTGCCGTCGCGGGTGTCCACCTTGACCTTGGTGTTGTTTTCGACGAACAGCGGAACCTGGATCTCGTAGCCGGTTTCCAGCGTGGCCGGCTTGGTGCCCGCGGAGGAGCGGTCGCCCTGCAGGCCGGGCTCGGTGTAGGTGATTTCAAGGACAACGCTCGGCGGCAGTTCGATGTACAGCGGGTTGCCCTCGTGGATGGCGATGTTGACCATCTGGTTCTCGAGCATGAAGTTGGTGGCGTCGCCCACGGTGGCGCCGGAGACGGTGATCTGGTCGTAATCCGAGGTGTCCATGAACACGAAGTCGGCGCCGTCCTGGTACAGGTACTGGTAGTCCCGGCGGTCAACCGTGGCGGTTTCGATCTTGAGGCCGGCGTTGAACGTCTTGTCCACAACCTTGCCGGACATCACGTTGCGCATTTTCGTTCGCACGAAAGCGCCACCCTTACCGGGCTTGACGTGCTGGAACTCGATGATGTTCCAGAGCTGGCCCTCGAGCTTCAGGACCGTTCCGTTCTTAATGTCGTTCGTGGTTGCCACTGGGTTTCCTTAGGTTTCTCAGTCTGGCGCGTGGTCAGACGTTCTATGCCGGGCAGTCCGCCGCATGGCGTGCCTGCACGTTTTTGTCAAAGATCCGGGGAGCTGGGAAAAAAAATTCAAAAACCATTCTACCGGCAATTGGACGCGGACTTCCCCGGCGGCCCAAAGCGGGGTCTCAGCAGGCCAGGTCCAGTACATCCCGCGCGCGCTGCAGGGCAACGGTCGACGAGTAGATCAGCGCCGCATCAGCGGACTGTGCCACGCGCAGGTCCAATGCCCGGGCGAAGGATTCCACGGCAGCGGAGGTCTGCCCGGCCGTGTACTGGGTCTTGCCGAGGAACTGCAGTGCCAGGGCTTCCTTGGGGGTGCCCTGGACCTCGTGCAGCAGCTGGCGGAACAGCTCCACAGCCCTGTCCAACCGGTTCGAAACCCGCAGGACCTCTGCCTCGAAGGCACGCAGCCGGAAGGATTCAGGATCCTTGAACCTGGCTTCGGCCAGCAGTTCGGCAGCTTCTGCCCCGTGGCCCTCGACCAGCAGTACAAAAACGTGGTCGGCAGGATCCGTGGAGGCCGCAAGCGCTTCCCGGCACGCATCATCATTGACGATTTGCGGGAGCAGGGTTTCAGGGTTGATCCGGATTCCCGGGAAGCCTGCTTCGGGCCATTCGGCGGTGCCTTCCATGTCGCCCTGCATCAGGAAGCGACTTCCTGGTAGGCAGCGAACAGGAGGGACGTGTCGGGCACATCCAGGATGCCCGGCTTGGCCACACCATCCAGCACGACGAACCGCAGCAAGTCGCCGCGGGACTTCTTGTCCCGCCGCATACCGTCCAGCAAGCCCTGCCACCGGTCCCGCCGGTAGGTGACCGGAAGCCCAAGGCCTTCGAGGATACTTCGGTGCCTGTCGGCGTCGGCATCGCCCAGGCGGCCCACGCTGCGGGCGAGTTCCGCGGCGAACATCATGCCGACGGAAACGGCGGCGCCGTGCCGCCACGAGTAGCGTTCCACCAGTTCGATGGCGTGGCCCAGGGTGTGGCCGTAGTTGAGGATTTCGCGGAGCCCGGATTCCTTGAGGTCTTCGGAGACCACCTTGGCTTTGACAGCGATGGCACGTTCAATGAGCTCGCGGAGCGTCTCGGACCGCGGATCGGTGACCGCGGCAAAGTCCTTCTCCACCAGTTCGAGGATGGCGGGGTCCGCGATGAAGCCGCACTTGACTACTTCGGCCATGCCGGAAATGAGTTCGTTCCTGGGCAGGGTGTCCAGGGTGTCCAGGTCGGCCAGGACAGCTGCGGGCGGGTGGAAGGCGCCCACCAGGTTCTTGCCTTCGGCAGTGTTGATGCCGGTCTTGCCGCCGACGGAGGCGTCCACCATCCCCAGCAGGCTGGTGGGCATGTGGATGACTTTGACGCCGCGTAGCCAGGTGGCGGCCACGAAGCCGGCCAGGTCGGTGACCGCTCCCCCGCCGACGGCGACGATGGCGTCTGACCTGGTGAAGTCGTTCTGGCCCAGGACCTGCCAGCAGAAGGCGGCAACCTGGATGTGCTTGCCCTCTTCGGCGTCAGGGATTTCCGCGGTCAGTGCGGTGAAGCCTGCGGATTCAAGGTCATCGCGGACGGTGTCGCCGGTGAGGCGCAGGGCCCGGGGGTGGATGACCAGCACGCGCCGCACCCGCTCCCCCAGGATTTCCGGAAGGGTTCCCAGCAGGCCCCGCCCCACCACAACGTCGTAGTTGTTGGCTGCGGATTCACCGGTGACCTTGATGACTGTTGATGAGGTGTTCACTTTTCAACTTCCTGTTTGGCAGCTGCGTAGTTGTGCAGCGCTGCTTCCAGCCGGTTGCCGAGCTCGGATACCGAGCCCTGGCGCACGTCCAGGGTGATGTCTGCAAGCCTCTCGTAGACCGGCTTGCGGGCGGCGAACATTTCTGTCCACCGCCCCATGGCGTCCCCTGCCAGCAGGGGGCGCCCGGAGTTGCGGGCAATGCGGGCAGCAACGGTATTCGCATCGCATTCGAGGTAGACCACTGTGCAGCGGCCAATCAGCTGCTGCGTTCCCGAGTCCAAAACAGCGCCCCCACCCAGTGAGATCACCGTGGCCGTGCCTTCGGCCGCTTCAACGGTGGAGGCAACAGCACGGGCCTCGATCTCGCGGAAGGCGCGTTCGCCCCGGCCGGTGAAGATGTCGGCGATGGAGCCGTGGCCCGCCACGATCACGGCATCCGTGTCTACGAACGGTGCACCGAGTTGTTGGGCCAGTTGCTGTCCGATGGCGGATTTGCCCACGGCCATAGGGCCGATCAGGACGATCGGCCGGTTACCGACGGGCCCGATACTGCTCTGGGCGGGCACTACTGGCCGATCGAGTCCAGGGACGCCGGAATGTTGTCCAGGTAACCCTTGATGTTGCGGGCGGTCTCTGCCACGGAGTCCCCGCCGAATTTCTCGGTAACGGCTTCGGCCAGGACCAGGGCCACCATGGCCTCGGCAACCACGCCTGCGGCCGGAACGGCACAGACGTCAGAGCGCTGGTGATGGGCCTTGGCCGGTTCGCCGGTGCTGACGTCGATCGTTTTCAGGGCACGGGGCACCGTGGCAATCGGCTTCATCGCGGCGCGGACACGCAGGACGTCCCCGATGCTCATGCCGCCTTCAATGCCGCCTGCCCTGTTGCTGGTACGCACGATCCGGCCGTCTTCATCCCGCACGATTTCGTCGTGGGCCGCAGAGCCGCGGCGGGCAGCAGTCCGGAATCCGTCGCCCACTTCCACGCCCTTGATGGCCTGGATGCCCATGAGGGCAGCAGCCAGGCGGGAATCCAGCCGGCGGTCCCAGTGGACGTAGCTGCCCAGTCCGGGCGGCAGGCCGTACGCCAGGACCTCCACCACGCCACCCAAGGTTTCGCCTTCCTTGTGGGCGGCGTCCACCTCGGCAACCATGGCGTCGGAGGTTTCCCGGTCGAAACAGCGCAGTGGATCGGCGTCCAGGGCGATGACATCTGCCGGCTCCGGGAGCGGCCGGCCGTCGGGAACGGATACGCTGGCGATGGACACGGTGTGGCTGACGAGCTCGATGCCGAGGTGCTTGAGGAACCGGGCGGCGACGGTACCCATGGCCACCCGGGTGGCGGTCTCGCGGGCGCTGGCACGTTCCAGTACGGGACGGGCTTCATCGAAGCCGTATTTCTGCATGCCGGTGAAGTCCGCGTGGCCGGGACGCGGGCGCGTCAGGGGCGCATTTCGCGCCTGGTCTGCAAGCAGTTCCGGATCCACCGGATCCGGCGCCATGATCTGCTCCCACTTGGGCCATTCGGTGTTTCCCACCTGGACAGCTACGGGACCGCCCTGGGTCACACCGTGCCTGACGCCGCCCAGGATGGTGACGACGTCCTGCTCGAACTTCATCCGGGCACCGCGGCCGTATCCGAGGCGGCGGCGGGCCAGGGAGTCAGCGATGTGCCCGCTGGTGATTTCAACACCGGCGGGGACGCCTTCAATAATTCCCATCAGAGCCGGACCATGGGATTCACCGGCAGTCAACCAACGCAACATATCTTCCATCCTGCCACGTAGGGCGGTTACAAAGCCCGTCGGGGAAGGCCGACTGAGGCGCACATCACATCTATGACAGCTGCGTTAACGTCATCCCCGCGGCCTGTGAAAAGGCGCACCTGTTCCACTGCCTGGTACAGCAGCATCTCCAGTCCGGGGACCACCGCACCGCCGCCCGCCTGCCATACGGAGGCGATCAGGCTGGGCCAGGGGTCGTAGGCAACATCCAGGAGGACGCCCGGGGTTGCCGTTTTCAGGGCGGCTATCTCGGCGGCAAGGCCGTCCGCCGCCCGGGGCGGCAACGTGGAAATGACGACGTCGGCAGCAGCCGTGGGCAGCACGGCTTCGGCCAGCGTCAGCACCTCAAGGTTGACGCCGGCGTTTGCGGCCGCTGTACGGACGTCTGCAGTGCGGGCAGGGTCCCGTACGAAGATCTGCACACGGCTGGTTCCGAGCTCCCGCAGTGCGGCGACCGCGGACGCCGCGGTGCCTCCGCCGCCGAGGATGACTGCGGAGGGTGCGGTAGTCGCTCCCGCCTGCCGGAGGGCATTGACTATTCCAGCCACGTCCGTGTTGGAGCCGATGGCCCGCGGCCCCTGTCCGTTGTCCTCAAAGGAAACGGTATTGACCACGCCGAGGGTCCGGGCGATGCCGCGGACCTCGTCCACATGGTCCAGCATGGCGGTCTTCAACGGCATGGTGACCGAAAGTCCGCACCATCCCCGTTGGTGGCGGACCTGCCCCATCAGGCCCGGAAGGAGCTGCTCGGTGACGTCGATTGCCGTGTAGCTGATGTCTGCATCCAACTGCCGGTAGGCAGCAAGATGCAGGGCCGGGGACTTTGAATGGCTGATCGGGTGCCCCAGCACTGCGGCCCGCAGGGTCATGTGCAGCGGCCCGCGTTCGCCCGGCACCAGGAGTTGTACTGCTCCACGTAGACATTGTGTTCGGCCAGGGTTTTGGCGAACTTGGTCTCTTTGGTGTCCAGGTTGACCGTCACCCAGAAGAGGTAGTCGTTGGTCTTGGGCCTGGCGGCGGCGTCGATGGCAGTCTTGCCCGGCGAGCCGATGGGTCCCGGAGGCAGCCCGGGGTTCGCATACGTGTTGTACGGGTTGGACTTGTCCTGGCGCTGCTCGTCCGTGAAGTTGTAGCTCTTCGTCCCAAGCCCGTACGTGACGGCCGAGTCGACCTGCAGGAAGCCGCCGGTCTGGTCGTTGGGCTTGAGCCGGTTGTAGATGGCTCCGGCGACGTCACCGTATTCGGCCTGGCCGCCTTCGGCCTGGACAATGCTGGCCACGATCACGGACTGGTACTGCTTGGCAGGATCGGTGATGCCCTGGGACACCAGCTCGTCCACGGTCACCTTGACCAGGGCCTGCAGGATGTCCTTCGCGGACGTGCCCAGCGGGAAGCGGTGCTCGCCCGGCGCAAGGTAGCCCTCCAGGTTCTTGGCGTTTGCCGGCAAGCCGAACTGCGCCGGCTCGTTGCTGAGCGCCTGGAGTTGCTGGATCGATATGCCGGAACCTTCGGAGATGGCCTGGAGGGACTCATTGACCCGCAGGCCCGCACTGAGGGCGAAGTAGATCACCTTGCCCTTGTCCTGGCCAAGGAGGACGTCGACTGCGTCCTTGTTCTTCATTTCAGACTTGAAGGTGTAGTCACCCGGGGCCAGCGTGCCGCCCGAAGCGCTGAACGCCTGCAGGAACGTGTCAGCGTTGGCCACGACGCCTTTGTTTTCGAGGTCCATGGCCACGGACCGGGTGCCTTCCCCGTTGTCCACGGTTACCTGGACCTGGCCCGAGCCTGGGCCCGGGAAGTCGCTGGCTTTGGTACTGCCGAGGAGGGGTTTGAGGAACTGCGCACCAACGGCCACGGCGGTAACGAAAACGGCGAGGGTGAGGAAAAGCGCCAGCAGCCGGCGGCGGCGTCGGACCTTCTTGGAGGGCCTGCCCACTACCTGGGTTGCCGTTGAACCGGCGATAAGGTTATGCGCTGCGGTATCGGCATGGTGCACGTCCTCCGGGTGGCCGGTGTGGTGGCCGGCCTCTTCGGCGTGGAGGCCGTGGTGGTAGTCGGCGTCGCCGTGGGCCGGACCGTAATGGGCGTTGTCGTGGTACTCGTGACCGTCCGGGTACTGGGCCGGGTCAGCGTAGTGCGGGTCTCCCGCGTACTCATGAACGTCAGTCGCCGGGTTTTCCCCGGCCGCATGCAGGTCCTGGTGGTCGTCGGCAGCGAACACTTCGCCGTGCCGCGACCCGGGTTCGTGGGGGTCACTCACGTTGTCCGCGATAGGTTCAGGCTGCTCAGGCGCACCGTGTGCGGCGGGGTCCTGCTGTGCGGCACCATGGTGACCTCCGTCGTCGGGCGTTCCGTTGCCAGGTATCCCGTGGTCAGGCGTCCTGTTGTCCGGGGCTGTTTCCTGGATGGAAGGGGGCACGGCCGGTGCGGCCGGCAACGGCGCTGCGGCAGTGGGGCCGGTGGCCGGCTGCGCAGGGACGGCGGGAGGATCTGCGGGCTGCGGGGGCACGTCGGCACCAGTCTCGTAGGCCTGCTCAGGGACAGCGCCCTGGCCGCCGGTGTCGAGGCTCTTTTCCCGTGCCCGGATCTCCTTGCGCGTCAGTGGCCTCCCTCCCCCGGAGTCCAGGGGCCCTGAGGCGTCGTCAATGTTGGCAGGGCTCACTGTTGCCTTCCATTATCTGAAAATCGGGCCGTATCCGGGGTGGCGCGGACGGACTCATCCGCCCCGCTGTCCCCCAGGTCCACGGACGGGAATGGCGCTGCCACGCGTGAGCCGACATCCGCTCCCCGGGCTTTCTGCATGTCGATGGCGTGCTGCAGGATGCCTGCCGCCGCGACCTGATCAACTACTTTACGGTGGTTCCTGCTGCTCATGCCAGCTTCGTGCAGGTTGCGGTGCGCCGTGACGCTGCTGAGCCGCTCGTCAACCATGTTGACCGGAACGTCCAGGCCACGGGCGGCGAGCTCGGCCGCCAGCAGCCGGGCATAGTCGGACGCCATCCTGGCCGAGGCGTGTTCCTCGCCCTTCATGGTGCGGGGCATGCCCACGATGACCTGCACAGCTCCCAGCTCCTCCGCCAGCTTCGCGATCAGGCGAACGTCGGAGTTCTTCTTGGTGTTCCGGTCCAGGGTCTTGTACGGCGTGGCCAGAATGGAGTCACGGTCACAGATGGCCACCCCCACCCGGACCGTGCCAACGTCTACCCCCAGTTTGACGCCCTGGGGGTAGCCGCCGGCGGTTGCGGGATCGGTCATGTCAGGACTGGCGCCGCTCGACGGCGTCCAGGATTGCCGCCAGCGCGGCGCCCACCTTGCCTGCATCGGTGCCGCCGCCCTGCGCGACATCGTCCTTGCCGCCGCCGCCGCCGCCGAGGACTCCGGCAGCCAGGCGGACCAGGGCCCCTGCCTTGACTCCGGCGTTCCGGGCGGCTTCGTTGGTGGCTACCAGGACGAGCGGACGGTCGTTGGCCACGCCCGCAACAGCCACTGCAGCAGGTGATGAGCCCAGGCGGTTGCGGAGGTCCAGCGCCAGGCCGCGGATGTCGTCGGCGCCGCTGACGGAACCGGCGTCATGGGCGATGACGCTGACGCCTGCTGCGTCCCTGGCGCTGTTGACCAGCTGGGCCGCTGCGGCTGCCAGCTGTTCCTTGCGGAGCCGGTCCAGTTCCTTTTCCGTGGCTTTGAGCTTGGCAAGCGTTGCGGAGATCCGGTCCGCCAGCTGCCCGGACGGCACCTTCAGGAGGTCGGTGAGCTCGGTGACGAGTGCCCGTTCGGCCGCGAGGTGCCGGAAGGCCTCCATGCCCACGAAGGCTTCCACGCGGCGGTTTCCGGAGCCTACAGACTGTTCGCCCAGCAGGGAAAGGCTGCCGATCAGCGAGGTGTTGGCTACGTGCGTTCCGCCGCACAGCTCACGGGACCAGGCGCCGTCGATCTCGACGACGCGGACTTCGCTGCCGTAGTTCTCGCCGAACAAAGCCATCGCGCCCAGGGCCTTGGCCTCCGCGAGGCCCATGACCTTTGTTTGCACCGCGTAGTTGTTGCGGATGGCCAGGTTGGAAACCTCTTCGATTTCTGACCGGGTTGCGGTGCTCAGGCCCTCGCCCCAGGCGAAGTCGAACCGCAGGTAGCCGGCTTTGTTGAAGGATCCGCGCTGGGTGGCTTCCGGGCCGAGGATCTGGTGCAGGGCGGCGTGCACGATGTGCGTGCCCGTGTGCGCCTGCTCGGCGGCGTGGCGCCGTTCGCGATCGACGGCGGCGCGCACCAGCGAGTCGGCGCCGATTTCACCTTCGCGGACAATCGCCTTGTGCACGCTCAGGCCCTTGATGGGGCGCTGGACGTCCAGGACCTCGACCACGAAGCCGTCGCCGGTGATGAGGCCGGTATCGGCGGCCTGGCCGCCGGCCTCGGCGTAGAACGGTGTTTCCGACAGGACGAGTTCGATCTCGTCGCCGGTGGCTGCCTGCTGGACCGGACGGCCGCCGGTGAGCAGCCCGCGGACGCGGGATTCGCCGTCGAGCTCGGTGTACCCGGTGAAGACCGTCTCGCCCTGGGCCAGGATCTCCTGGAACGCGCTGAGATCGGCATGGCCGCCCTTCTTGCCCTTGGCGTCGGCCTGGGCACGCTGGCGCTGTTCCTGCATCAGGCTGCGGAAGGCGGCCTCGTCAACCTTCAGCCCGGCTTCCTCGGCCATTTCCAGGGTGAGGTCAATGGGGAAGCCGTAGGTGTCGTGGAGGGCGAAGGCATCCTCGCCGGAAAGCTGCTTGTTCGCTGCTTTGGACTCCTTGACTGCGTCCTCGAGCCTCGCCGTGCCGGACGCAATGGTCCGCAGGAAGGCCTTTTCTTCGGCGTAGGCAATCCGGCTGATCCTCGCGAAGTCCGTGTCGACGACGGGGTAGACGCCCTTCATGGCGTCACGCGAGGCCGGCAGCAGGTCCGGGAGGCACGCCTGCTCGACGCCGAGGAGGCGCATGGACCGCACGGCACGGCGGATCAGGCGGCGCAGGACGTAGCCACGCCCCTCGTTCGAAGGGGTTACGCCGTCGGAAATCAGCATCAGGGCGGACCGGATGTGGTCACCCACAACCCGCATCCGGACATCGTCCGTGTGGTGGGGGTCATCCGGGGTTTCGGCGGAGGTGTATTCCTTGCCGGAGAGTTCGGCGGCCTTGTCAATGACGGGACGGACCTGGTCCGTCTCGTACATGTTCTCGACACCCTGGAGGATCATGGCCAGGCGCTCCATGCCCAGGCCGGTGTCGATGTTCTTCTTGGGCAGCTCACCCACGATGTCGAAGTCGTCCTTGGAACGGACGTTGTCGATCTGGTACTGCATGAACACAAGGTTCCAGATTTCGATGTACCGCGTCTCGTCAGCGAGCGGGCCGCCTTCGATGCCGTAGGCGGGCCCACGGTCGTAGTAGATCTCTGAGCAGGGGCCGGCCGGGCCGGGCTGGCCGGTGTTCCAGTAGTTGTCGGCTTTGCCCATCTTCTGGATGCGCTCCGCGGGAACGCCGGTGTTCTTCAGCCACAGTTCTTTGGCTTCATCGTCTTCCTCATAGACCGTCACCCACAGGAGCTCGGGCGGCAGGCCGTACCCGCCGTCGTCAACGCTGGTGGTGAGCAGCTCCCAGGCGAACTTGATGGCGTCTTCCTTGAAGTAGTCGCCAAAGGAGAAGTTGCCGCACATCTGGAAGAAGGTGCCGTGCCGGGCGGTCTTGCCCACTTCCTCGATGTCTCCGGTGCGGATGCACTTCTGGACGCTCGTGGCCCGGGTGTAGGGCGCCTCTTCGCGGGCTGTGAGGTAGGGGATGAAAGGCACCATGCCGGCCACAGTGAACAGCAGCGACGGGTCGCTGGACACCAGCGATGCGGAGGGAACCGCCGTGTGGCCCTTGCTGACAAAAAAGTCCACCCAGCGCTTGGTGATCTCCTGCGATTTCATGAGCTGTTTCATACCCTTCTTGGTCCGCGGTTGACCACGCGGAAAGTTCGTTCAGGCGGCAGGGCCTGGTCGGGTTCCCTGCCGGGTTGTTGCGGGCTGATGGCCCGGGGCGTCAGCTGCGGACCAGGTCCGCGGTTTCGACGCCGAGCGCACTCCGCAGGTCGGTTTCGCGTTCCTGCATTCCGGCGCGGACGGCATCGGCGAAGTCATAGACGCCGTCAGCCAGCCTGCCTACAGCCCTGTTGAGGCCTTCCGGGCCCAAAGCGGACTGGGCCTCAGTGACCTTGCGGAAGGCGATAACGCCGATGGCCACGCCGATTCCCATCCAGACAAGTCGTTTCATGGTGTACTTTCGGGGGCTTAGCGGCTGCGGCGGCCGGTGGAGGGCTTCTTGCGGTTGGAGAGCGCACTGCGGACGCCGTAGCTGAACGCGGCCACCTTGATCAGCGGCGAACCTACGGTGGCGGCCACAAGCGACGACAACGCTGAAAGGTTGGCGGAAGCATCAGAGACGTTGGACGAAATGCCGTCCACCTTCTTCAGCTGCTGGTTGGTAGTGGTCACAGTGGCCGTGACCTCATCCATCAGGGGCGTCGCACCGTCGCTCAGTGACCGGATGGACGTCCGCACCTCGTCTAGCACCTTGCCCAGCTTGAGGATGGGCACAGCGAGCAGCAGCACCAGGAGTGCAAACACTCCGGCAGCGACCAGGCCGGCGATATCGCCACCAGTCATAGACGTTCATCTCCTTGAAATTCTGTGGACCGGAACCATCCTGTGCACCCCGCGAACCGCGCCGGGCAGATGTCCCCCAAGTACCTTACATACAAAGAAGCCCGTGGCGCTTGCCACGGGCTTCTTTGGATACGCTGCTGGTATTTAGCGTGCGTAGAATTCGACGACGAGCTGCTCTTCGCAGGTCACCGGGATTTCAGAGCGCTTGGGGCGGCGGACCAGGCGGGCCTGCAGTGCCTCAAGCTTGACGTCCAGGTAGGCCGGGACGGCAGGCAGGACATCGCGGTGTGCGCCGGCTGCTGCAACCTGGAGCGGAACCATGGTCTCGCTGCGGCTGTGGACGTGGACCAGCTGGCCCTCGCCGACGCGGAACGACGGACGGTCAACGCGGATGCCGTCAACCAGGATGTGGCGGTGCACAACCAGCTGGCGGGCCTGGGCGATGGTGCGGGCGAAACCGGCACGCAGGACCAGGGCGTCAAGGCGCATTTCGAGCAGTTCGATGAGGTTTTCACCGGTCAGGCCCTTGGTGCGGCGGGCTTCCTCGAAGGCACGGGTCATCTGTGCTTCGCGGATGCCGTACTGGGCGCGCAGGCGCTGCTTTTCGCGCAGACGTACGGCGTAGTCGGAGTCCTGCTTCTTGCGGGCACGGCCATGCTCACCGGGGCCGTACGGGCGGCGCTCCATGTACTTGGCGGCCTTGGGGGTCAGAGCAATGCCGAGGGACCGCGAGAGGCGGGCCTGACGGCGAGCACGAGTGTTGTTAGCCACTTGTGTCCTTCCAATATCTGCGGTGTGTCAGTGTTACTGGCCTCCTTGATGGAGAGCATCGGCCAACCGCTGCCTTTTGCTACTGGGCGCAGGGCACAGTTCCATCGAACAAAAATTTCGGTGGATTGTGCGTCCGTGCCTTGCCAGACAAACATCTACCTTAGCACGGCGGTTACTTGCCCCGGACAATCTTCCGCAGCCGCTCCAGCCTGGCGGCGATGTCGCGTTCAGCGCCGTTGCCGGTGGGCTGGTAATAGTCCCGGCCCACCAGATCGTCCGGCGGATACTGCTGCGCAGCCACGGCGTGCGGAGCGTCGTGGGCGTATTTGTAGCCTTTACCGTGCCCCAGCTGTTTGGAACCCGGGTAGTGCGAGTCCCTCAGGTGGGGCGGGATGCCGTTGCCCATGCCGGCGCGTACGTCGGCGACGGCCTTGTTGATGCCCATGTAGGCGGCGTTCGATTTTGGCGCCGTCGCAAGGTGGACCACCGCCTCGGCCAGGATGATCCGGCCCTCCGGCATGCCGATCAGCTGCACTGCCTGGGCGGCGGCCACGGCTGTCTGCAACGCCGTGGGATCGGCCATGCCCACGTCCTCGGCCGCTGAGATGACGATGCGGCGGGCCACGAACCGCGGGTCCTCGCCGGCCTCAAGCATGCGCGCCAGGTAGTGGAGGGCGGCGTCAACGTCGGAGCCGCGGATGGATTTGATGAAGGCACTGGCGACGTCATAATGCTGGTCGCCCGCCCGGTCGTAGCGGACGGCTGCGACGTCCAGGGCCCGTTCGGTGTGCTTGAGTTCCACGGTCACCGGCCCGGCTTCGGCGTCATCGGCGTCACCGAATGCCACGCCGGCCGCGGCTTCCAGGGCGGTAAGGGCACGGCGGGCGTCGCCGCCGGACAACCGGACCAGGTGCGCCAAGGCTTCGTGGTCCAGTTCAACCTTGCCGTCCAGTCCGCGGGAGTCCGCCACGGCGCGGCTGAGCAGCCCTTCGATGTCCGCGTCGGTGAGCGGCTTGAGGGTCAGCAGCAGGGACCGGGAAAGGAGCGGCGATACCACCGAGAAGGACGGGTTTTCGGTGGTGGCGGCCACCAGGACCACCCAACGGTTTTCCACCCCAGGCAGGAGAGCGTCCTGCTGGGCCTTGTTGAACCGGTGGATCTCGTCAAGGAACAGCACCGTGGTGGTCTTGTACAGGTCACGGGCAGTCAGGGCGTCGTCCATGACGCGGCGGACGTCCTTGACGCCGGCGGTAATCGCGGAGAGCTCCACGAACTTGCGGCCCGGCCCGCGGGCGATCACATGGGCCAGCGTGGTTTTTCCCGTCCCCGGCGGTCCCCACAGGATCAGCGAACTTGGTCCGGCCGGCCCGGCGGCGTCGGCTCCGGCCGCCAGCTGGCGCAGCGGCGACCCCTGGCCCAGCAGGTGCTGCTGGCCCACAACGTCGTCGAGGGTGCGGGGCCGCATGCGGACGGCCAGCGGACTGCGTGGTGAGGAGCTCGCGGGTGCGCTGCCCGCGGCGGCCGAATCGCCGTCGTCGTCATTGCCTTGCCCCGGCCCAAAGAGATCATCCACATAGATAGGCTACTTCCAGTCACCCGGCGATCCCGCCACAGCTATCCGGAAGGAACCCGAACCTGCCATGACCATCAATGCCGCCGGCAGCGGACGCTCCCCCTCGGTCCGGACGGCGTTTGTTTCCGGTTCACGGCTGACCGGCTGGACCGGGCGGTTCGCCGGCAGCCACGACGGTTTCGTACTAAGGGAAGACGACGACGGCGTGCGGCTCCTGGCGGGTGACGGCGCCGAAGCGCTCCTTGAAGCGCCCTGGCCCGCCCATGGGCGGCCCGGACGGGGAGTCGGCCCGCTGGAACGCCTCGCGTCGCTGGCCGCCCAGCCACGCCGGTGCGGCCTGCTCCTGGTCAGGCGCGGCGGCTATGGTGTCGGCATTGCCGCCGAGGGCCTCTTGCTGGCCTCGAAGACGGGCACCAGGTATGTCCAGTCCCGCACCGCGGCCGGCGGGCAGTCACAGCAGCGGTTTGCCCGGCGCCGGTCCAACCAGGCTGACGCCCTGGTGGATGCCGTGGCGTTGCAGGCCGCCCAGGTGTTTGCGGCCGAACCCTTCGAATATGTCTGCCCGGGTGGGGACAGGGCCCTCGCCGAAGCGGTCCTGGGACACCCGGCGCTGGCCAGATGGGCCGGCCTGCACCGCCTGGCGTACCTGGATGTGCCGGAGCCACGGGCCGCCGTCGTTAAAAAGGCCGCCTTCGACGCCTGTTCCATCCGGATCACCGTCACGGACCCGCCAGGGCTGTAGCTTCCGCCATTCGACTGTGCCCGTGCCCGCACGACGTTCCGCAAATCATCCGGGCAGGGAGCCGTCGAACCGGGTTGACGGGCCGTGACGGTGCTTGGGTCAGCAGCCGGTCAGCTGCCGCTTGGGCCGTTCCTGGCGGTAGGCGTAGCGGCCGGTTTCCCGGAATCCGGCGTTGGCGTACAGCGCCTGGGCTCCGTGGTTCGCTGCGGTGACGAGCAGCCAGTACCCGGCAAGGTCCCGCTCTGCCCCCGCCGTGAGGAGCGCATCCAGGACGGCGGTCCCGTAACCGCGTCGGCGTGCCTCGGGGCTCGTCGCCATGGAGTACAGGCCGCCCCGCGCCCCTGGCCCGGTGTCCGGAAGGGCAAGGCGTCCGACGGCGGCGGGCCGGCCGGCGCTGTCCCGGACCAGGGCGTACACGGCAGGGCAGCCCTGGAGGATGGTGCGGGCGATGGCCACCGCGTCGTCACCCCGGCGTCCGTCCACCGCCCACCACACGGCCAGCCATTCGGCAGAGGGAACAGAATCGAGCTCGACGGCAGGTCGCCGCTCCGTAATCCGGGCCTGCCGCCATGGCCCCCGGGTCATGATCAGGGTTTCGGACTGCGTGGTGAAGCCCTGCATGTCCAGGAAGGAATTGAGGGCAGCCGCTTCGACGGTTGCGGTGACCTGGAAGATCAGGGGCAGCCGGCGGCTGCGGTACCAGGACCGGGCGTCCCGCAGCAGGCCGCTAAGCTCCGGCTCCCCTGCGCCGCTGGCCGGCCTCGGCCAGACCGAATTTGCCCGCTGAGTCACTCCCCCGGCGGCACGAAGAACCCAGGGGCCCAGGTCATGGCGCTCCGGCGCAGGCCACGCCGCATCCATGGCGGCTTCGAGGCCAGGGAATCCGGCGACGTCGTCGTCAAGGGCGGTGGTGGACACGGCGTTCTCCTCCGAGGTGGGTTAAGCAGGGGCAGGAGGCGCCCCGACGAATCCGGGGAGCCTCCTGCCGCTCAGCGAGGTGCGTTATTTGACCGCTTCGGCTTTCCTGGCCTCGACGGGCTTGACGGCCTCAGGCTTGAAATCGACACCGGCCTCCTTGCGCTGCTGTGCGGTGATAGGTGCCGGGGCAGCGGTCAGCGGATCGAAACCACCGCCTGACTTCGGGAAGGCAATGACGTCGCGGATGGACTCGACACCGGCCAGCAGCGAAACCACCCGATCCCAGCCGAACGCGATGCCGCCGTGCGGGGGCGCTCCGTACTTGAAGCCTTCGAGGAGGAACCCGAACTTGGTCTGGGCGTCTTCCTTGTCCAGCCCCATCAGTTCGAAAACGCGTTCCTGCACGTCACGCTGGTGGATACGGATGGAACCGCCGCCAATCTCGTTGCCGTTACAGACGATGTCGTAGGCGTAGGACAGGGCAGACTCGGGGTCCTTGTCAAAGGTGTCGAGGAACTCCGGCTTGGGCGAGGTAAAGGCGTGGTGCACAGCGGTCCACTGGCCTGCGCCCACTGCGACGTCGCCCGAAGCGACGGCGGCAGCAGCCGGCTCAAACATCGGTGCGTCGACAACCCAGCAGAAAGCCCAGTCCTTGGGATCGATCAGGCCGGTGCGGTGGCCGATTTCAACGCGGGCAGCACCCAGCAGTGCACGGGACGGGGTCTTTTCGCCGGCGGCGAAGAAGATGCAGTCGCCGGGCTTGGCGCCGACGGCGTCGGCCAGGCCAGCGCGTTCGGTGTCGGTCAGGTTCTTCGCGACCGGACCGGCGAGCTCGCCGTCTTCCTTGTAAAGGACGTACGCCAGGCCCTTGGCCCCGCGCTGCTTGGCCCACTCCTGCCAGGCATCAAGTGCACGGCGCGCCTGCGAAGCTCCGCCCGGCATGACCACGGCGCCAACATAGGGCGCCTTGAAAACGCCGAAGTTGGTGTCCTTGAAGAACTCCGTGAGCTCCGTCAGTTCCTGGCCGAAGCGGAGATCGGGCTTGTCCGAACCGTAGCGGGCCATCGCGTCCGCGTAGGTGATGCGCTGGATAGGCGTGGGAATCTCCACGCCGATGAGCTTCCAGACAGCCTTGACGATGTTCTCGCCGAGGCGGATGACGTCGTCCTGGTCCACGAAGCTGGCCTCAATGTCCAGCTGGGTGAATTCCGGCTGGCGGTCCGCGCGGAAGTCCTCGTCGCGGTAGCAGCGGGCAATCTGGTAGTACTTCTCGAAACCGCCCACCTGCAGCAACTGCTTGAACAGCTGCGGCGACTGCGGAAGGGCGTACCAGGAGCCCGGTGCCAGGCGGGCCGGAACCAGGAAGTCTCGGGCACCTTCGGGCGTGGACCGGGTCAGCGTGGGCGTCTCGATCTCCACGTAACCTTCGTCGTGGAGCAAGTCGCGGGCCACCCGGTTGGCTTCGGAGCGCAGCCGGATGTTGCGGCTGGGGCCGGGGCGGCGGAGATCAAGGTAGCGGTGCTTCAGGCGGGCTTCCTCGCCCACTTCCACGTGCTCGTCGATTTGGAACGGCAGCGGATCGGAGGTGTTGAGCACCGTGACGTCCTCGGCGATGACTTCGATCTCACCCGTGCCAAGCGCAGGGTTTTCGTTGCCCTCGGGGCGCTTGGAGACGGTGCCGGTCACCTGCAGGACGTACTCGTTGCGCAGCCCGTGGAACACTTCCTCCTCGCGGACCACAATCTGTGCCACGCCGGACGCATCACGCAGGTCCACGAAGGCCACACCACCGTGGTCACGGCGGCGGCCTACCCAGCCGGCCAGGGTTACGGTTTGTCCAATGTGCTCGGAACGAAGGGATCCGAGGTCATGTGTGCGAAGCACAGCACACCTTTCTAGAGGAAGCAGCGGGAAAACTTAGGGAATAGGTCTCGATGGTTCCGGGACCGGTTCCGTCCGAGTTTACCCGTAGGACGGAAGCCGACGTCCACGGGCGGAGCTCCGGCAGGACGGAGGGCAGCGAGGAGCCCTGCTCAGGGGACCTGGGCAGGAACGGCGTCGGCGGTTGCCACCTGCACCACGAGGTCGGCGGCCGGCGGCATCCACGTCTCCGGGGCGGCCAATACCTGTTCACCGGACCGGATGTCCTTGACCTGGTGAGTGCCGTCGTCGTCCGTGAACCAGACGAACGGGATGCCCCGGCGGTCCGCGAACTTGATCTGCTTGCCGAACTTTTCGGCCTTGGCGGCCACCTCGGTGGGAATCCCCCGGCTGCGCAACTGCGCGGCGACGTCCTGCGCAGCGCCCCAGCTGTCGTCGTGCGCGAGGGCCACAAGGACCGCCGTGGGCACGGAACGGGAGGCTTTGGCCAGCTCCTGGCTCAGGATGCGCGAAACCAGCCGGGTCACGCCGATGGACAGGCCGACGCCGGGGAACTTCCGGTTGCCTTTGGAAGCCAGGGCGTCGTACCTGCCGCCCGAGCAGATGGAACCCAGCTGCTCGTGTCCCACCAGGACGGTCTCCACCACGGTGCCCGTGTAGTAGTCCAGGCCGCGGGCAATACTAAGGTCCGCCAGCACCTTGCCGGGTGCGCGCTGGACGGCGGCGTCGATGACCTGCTCCAGCTCGTTAAGCCCCTCGTCGAGCAGGTCGTTGCTGACGCCGAGGGCACGGACCTGGGCCACGAAGGACGCGTCCGCGGTACGGATGCCGGCAAGCTGCAGGGCCTTCTGTGCCTGCTCATCGGTGGCGCCGAGTTCGGATTTCAGGAGTTCGGCAACCTTGGCCGGACCGATCTTTTCCAGCTTGTCGATGCTGCGCAGGACGCCCGCGGTGTCCGTCAGGCCGATGCCGCGGTAGAAGCCCTCGGCCAGTTTGCGGTTGTTGACCCGGAGCTGGAAGTCCGGGATGGGAAGCGCACTGAGTGCCTCGGCGATGACCAGGGCGATTTCAACGTCATAGCGGAACGGCAGCTCGCCATCGCCCACGACGTCGATGTCCGCCTGGGTGAATTCACGGGCGCGGCCTTCCTGGGGGCGTTCGCCGCGCCAGACCTTCTGGATCTGGTACCGCCGGAAGGGGAAGGCCAGGTAGCCGGCGTTTTCAACAACGTAGCGGGCGAAGGGAACCGTCAGGTCGAAGTGCAGCGCCAGCGCGTGCTGGTCGGCTTTGCCGCCCCGGTCCGGGGTCCCGGCCTCATCGTCCTGGAGCCGGCTGAGCCCGTAGACTTCCTTGTCGATCTCGCCCTTGCGCAGCAGCTGTCCCACCGTTTCCACCGAACGCGTCTCAATCGAGGCGAAGCCGTGCAGCTCAAAGACACGGCGCAGGGTATCCAGGACATGCAGCTCCACCAGCCGCTCCTCGGGAAGCCACTCGGGGAATCCGGACAGGGAGGCGGTGCGTGCCATGGAAGTTCTCTCCTCTTAAGGTGCCGGACGCCAGCCGCGTCCCGCCCGTCGGGGGCGCCCTGCGGCGGCTGTCCAGCCAGTCATGCATAAACTATGTGCGGCAGTCAGTTTATGCGTCATCGGTGTGCATCTCTAATACGCCGGACCTGCAGGGCCTGGCGGTCAGGGGACTGCGCCCGGTGCCACCACGGACCCTGGCGCAACCAGGCAGTACAGAGACAACACAGCCACACATAAGGAGGAGCCTTGGCGGCCAGTTCACGCAGTGCCCGCGAAGCAAAACGGCGTATCCATCAGATGGAGGCCAAACGCGAGCTGAGGCGGGACCAGGAACAGCGGCGCAAGCGCGACAACCTGATCGCCGCCGGCGCCGGAACCGCAGCCGTGGTGCTCGCCGTCGTGCTTCAGCTGACGGCCTTCGCCGGCAACCCCACCGAAGATGAGTTTGCTGCCACCGAAGCCGGCCTCACCAACCCGTCGGCGTCGGCCACTCCGTCAGCACCGGCAACTAACGGGCCCAACATTCCGGCCGCCGACACCGCGGCGGGGAAGACCTTCACCGGGGACCTCGTGCTGAACGGCAAGCCACTGGGCGTCGAACTCAACGGAACCACCGCACCGCAGGCCGCCGCGGTCTTCAAGTCCCTCAGCGACGAGGGCTTCTACAACGGCAAGAGCTGCCACCGCCTCACCACCTCGGATGCCTTCGGGGTGCTGCAGTGCGGCTCCGCGAACGGCGACGGGCAGGGCGATCCCAACTACACGTGGGGCCCCCTGGAAAACACCCCGGCGGACAACTCCTACCCGGCGGGAACCATTGCCGTGGCACGGAGCGGCAACAACGCCTACGGCAACGGAACGCAGTTCTTCATCGTCTACAAAGACACGAACATTCCAGCTGATTCCGCCGGCGGCTACACCGTGGTGGGCAAGGTGACCTCAGGCCTGGACGTGGTGACCGGCATCGCTGCTGAAGGGATCACCCCGGGCAGCAGCGACACGGACGGCGCGCCCGTTCAAGCAGTCACGATAGACTCGTTTTCTCTGAAGTAGGAAGCCCGGCCAGGCGGCCGCGGTGCAGGACGTGAGCAGTTCCCTCCAAGCGAAAGACTTTTAGCGGTGACAGACAGTCAGAAATCCGACGAAACAGCAGCAGACGTGACCGACGCGGCGGCTCCCGCCACGGACGCAGAATCTGCAGCAACCAGCGCAACGGCCCCGGAAGCCGCGACCGAAGGCGTGGAGGAGGCCGGCGCACAGGCAGAACAGCCCGCCGAGGCTCCTGCCCCGGACGCAGAACCGGCAGCCCCTGCCCCGTCTCCGGCACCCGGACCCCGGCCTTCGGCCCCGTCCCCTGCAGCTTTCGCCTCACGTCCCAAGCCGGCGGCTGCTGCACCGGCCGCTGCCGTGGCACCTGCGGCACCAGCCACCTCGCCTGCTGAGGCAGCCAAATGGGGACGCGTGGAAGGCGACGGCCACGTCTTCCTGACGATCGACGGCGGAGAACACGCCGTCGGGCAGTACCCGGGCGTCAGCGATGACGAAGCGCTGGCTTACTTCGCGCGGAAGTACGACGACGTCGTGGCCCAGATCGTGCTCCTTGAACAGCGCGTAAGCTCCAAGGCGCCCAGCACCGACATGCAGAAAACTGTCACCCACCTGCACGAACAGCTTGCGGAACGCAACATGGTGGGCGACCTCCGGGCGGCCGAAGCCCGGTTGGACACCCTGGCAACCCACATTGCCGAGCTGGAAAAGACGGAAAAGGCAGAGCACGACGCCGTCCGGGCGGCTGAACTTGCAGCCCGCGAAGCCATCGTGTCCGAGGCCGAGGAGATCTCCGGGCAGGACCCGGCGCAGACCCAGTGGAAGACCTCAAGTGCCCGGATGAACGAGCTGTTCGAGAACTGGAAGGCCGCACAGAAGAGCGGCGTCCGGTTGGGCCGCAGCAACGAGGACGCCCTCTGGAAGCGCTTCAGGGCGGCCCGCACCGTGTTTGACCGGCACCGCCGGGCCTACTTCTCCCAGTTGGACAGCAACAATTCCGCTGCGAAGACCGCCAAGGAAAAGCTGATTTCCGAGGCTGAGGCCCTGTCCAGCTCCACCGACTGGGGCTACGCCGCGGGCGAATACCGCCGCCTCATGGACCAGTGGAAGGCATCACCCCGCGCCAGCCGCAAGGACGATGACGCACTGTGGGCACGTTTCCGTGCCGCGCAGGATGTCTTCTTCACGTCCCGGCAGGCTGCCAACGACGAGATCGACCAGGAATACTCCGCAAACCTGACGGTCAAGGAAGCCCTCCTGGCCGAGGCCAACACGATCCTCCCGATCAAGGACCTGGCGGGTGCCAAGAAGGCGCTTCAGTCCGTCCGTGACCGGTGGGAAGAGGCAGGAAAGGTCCCGCGGGCCGACATGGGCAGGATCGAAGCCGGGCTGCGCAAGGTCGAAGACGCCGTCCGACAGGCCGAAGAAGAACAGTGGCAGCGTTCGAACCCCGAGCGCAAGGCGCGTACCAACAGTGCCCTGTCACAGCTCGAGAGCGCCATTGCCGGCCTGCAGGATGACCTTGCCAAGGCAGAACAGAGCGGTGACGAGCGCAAGATCAAGGCAGCCAGGGAAGCCCTTGAGGCACGCCAGGCCTGGCTCGACCAGATCCAGCGTTCCGCCAGCGAATTGAGCTGACGCCTTTCCTGTTTGACGACGCCGCAGGCCCGGTTCCGGTTATCCACATAACCCGAATCGGGCCTGCGTGTATCAAGACCTCCTTGGCAGGATGGAGGAATGGCCTCACCATCTGATTCCACGCCGGCCGGAGCTGGGTTGGAATATCCGCCGCCGCACCACACGGCCCCGGCGCGGTTCCCAGAACTCTATGCGCCCGGGCGGCCGTTCGCCTGGCCAGAACTGCAGTCACTGGCCGCCGACGGGATCCTGGCCCGCTTCCATCAGCATGGCTACACCCTCCCGGGATCTGCCGCCTCTGCCCAATTGCGTGCCCGTGCTGCCGCCGGCTCCGTGCCGTCCCAGGTCCGGCAGCGCGTCGTGGCGGGACGGATGACTGCAGCCTGGATCTACGGCTGTGCTGACGAGCCGGACCGCCTTGCCCTCCTGGTGGACGCCAAGCGCCGCGTTTCGAGCCTGCGGAATACCCGGGGCTGCACGCTGCACGAGGTGAAGCTGGGTCCCTTCGACGTGGTCAGCATGGGCGGACTCATGGTGTCCAGCCCCCTGCGGACCGCTCTGGATATCGCCCTGCACGTGGACGCCGAACGTGCCGTTCCCACGCTGGCGAACCTGCTGGCCCGCCCCGAAAAGGACGTGCGGTTGCGGCTGCTGGTGCTCGCGATCGAGGCTACCCCGCGCGTGCCGCATAAAAAGGCGGCACTGGAAAAGCTTTCCCGGCTAGCTCCGGCGCTTGTTCCCGGTGGTGCGGTAGACATCGAAGACCCCGTCGATCCGGCGGACGGCGCTGAGGACGTGGCTGAGATACTTGGGGTCACCCATCTCGAAAGCAAACTTTGAAATGGCAACCCTGTCGGTGGAGGTGTGGACACTGGCAGCCAGGATATTCACATGGTTTTCCGACAGGATCCGCGTCACATCCGAGAGCAGTGACTTGCGGTCGAGCGCCTCAACCTGGATTTCCACCAGGAATACGCTGGACTGGGTGGGTGCCCAATCCACGTCAACAATCCTGTCCGGCTGATCCTTGAGGTCCGAGATGTTGGTGCAGTCTGTGCGGTGCACAGACACCCCTGACCCCCGTGTGACGAAGCCGAGGATGGGATCCGGCGGCACGGGGGTGCAGCAACGAGCCAGTTTGACCCACACATCACCCACACCGCGGACCACAACACCGGAATCGGAGAACCGTGCCTTGGTGACCTGGGTGGGAATGCTGACTTCGCTGATGTCGTCGTCGGCGTTTTCGGTGCCGCCGAGGCTTTCGACTAGCTTCTCCATGACGGACTGCGCGGACGTGTGGCCGTCTCCCACACCGGCGTACAGGCCGGAAATATCCACGTACTTGAATTCTTCGGCCACGGTGGCGAGGGCCTCGTGCGTCATCAGCCGCTGCAGCGGCAGATTCTGCTTCCGCATGGCACGGGTCAGCAGCTCCTTGCCGCGGTCAATCGCCTCTTCGCGGCGTTCCTTGCTGAACCACTGGCGGATCTTGTTCCGTGCCCGGGCGCTCTTGACGAAGTGTTGCCAGTCCTGGCTGGGCCCTGCGCCTTCCGCCTTGGAGGTGAAGATCTCCACCCAGTCGCCGTGGTTGAGTTCACTGTTGAGGGGAACCAGTTTCCCGTTGACGCGGGCACCGATGGTGCGGTGCCCCACCTCGGTGTGGACCGCGTAGGCGAAGTCCACCGGTGTGGATCCGGCAGGCAGCGCCATGACCTCACCCTTGGGCGTGAAGACGAAGACTTCACGGGCGTTGATCTCGAATCGGAGCGAATCGAGGAATTCGCCCGGATCGGAGGTCTCCTGCTGCCAGTCAACCAGGGAACGCAGCCACCCCATATCGCCGTCCCGGGGGCTGCCCGGGCCCACCGCCGCGCGGTTGGGCTGGTCCTTGTACTTCCAGTGTGCTGCCACGCCGTACTCTGCGCGGCGGTGCATTTCATGGGTGCGGATCTGGATTTCCACGGGCTTGCCGCCGGGGCCGATGACCGTGGTGTGCAGCGACTGGTACATGTTGAACTTGGGCATCGCAATGTAGTCCTTGAACCTGCCGGGCAGCGGGTTCCAGCGCGAGTGCATGGCGCCGAGTGCGGCGTAACAGTCCCGGACGGAGTCAACGAGGACCCGGACGCCCATGAGGTCGTTGATGTCGTCGAAGTCCTTGTCCCTGACGATCATCTTCTGGTAGATCGAGTAGTAGTGCTTGGGGCGGCCCGTGATGGTCGCCTTGATCTTGGCCGTACGGAGGTCGTCGGTGATCTGGTCGCGGATGACGCCGAGGCTCTTCTCACGCTCCGGGGTCCTGTCCCCCACCATCCGGACAATCTCTTCGTAGACCTTCGGATACAGCGCTGCGAAGGACAGGTCTTCGAGTTCCCACTTGATGGTGTTCATGCCCAGGCGGTGTGCCAGCGGCGCGAAGATTTCGAGTGTTTCGCGGGCCTTGCGGGCGGACGATTCGGCGGAGACGAACCGCCATGTCCTGGCGTTGTGCAGCCGGTCCGCGAGCTTGATCATGAGCACCCGGATGTCCTTGGCCATGGCTACGACCATTTTGCGGACGGTCTCGGACTGTGCTGCCTCGCCGAAGCTGACCTTGTCCAGCTTGGTCACGCCGTCCACCAGCATGGCCACTTCGGGACCGAAATCACGCTTCAGGTCCGCCAGGGTGTAAGGGGTGTCCTCAACGGTGTCGTGCAGGAGGGCCGCCGCCAGGGTGGTCCCGCTCAAACCGAGTTCGGCAAGAATGGTGGCCACCGCCACCGGGTGGGTGATGTAGGGGTCGCCGCTCTTGCGTTTCTGTCCCCGGTGGCTGCGTTCAGCGACGTCGAATGCGCGCTGGATGAGGTCGAAGTCCTCTTTGGGGTTGTTGGCCCGGACGGTGCGCAGCAGCGGCTCAAGGATGGGTGAATAGGTGGCGGCGCCACGGCCGGTCAGGCGGGCAAGCCTTGAACGGGTGCGCTCCCTGCGGCCGGGGAACGTGGCGCGGGTGCCGGAGTTGTCGACCGGCACCAGGGATCCGGGGCGCGCCGATGCAGCCACCCCGGTATGGCCACCGGTGGAATTGTTTTCTCCCTGAGCCGTTGGCGCCGACGCCGAACGTTCTTCCAATGAAGCACCCCTCACCACCGTCTTAATTACCTCAGTCTATTCCTCCGCACGCAGAGATTTATAACCGGGGCACTTAAACGACCACGGGCCGGACAGTGTGATTTCCACACTGTCCGGCCCGTGGCCGGGAACGCCGGCCGGACCGGCGCGGGTTATGTCGATCAGGCCTGGGCAGGCTCCGTTGAAGCGTTGCGCTCGGCGGAGCTGCTGCGCCGCTGCTCCACACGCCGGGCCTGCTTGACCAGGTCCGGTTCGTTCTGCCGCAGCCAGGCGTACATCGGCGCCGCCACGAAGATGGTGGCCGCCGTACCGATCAGGATTCCCACGAACAGTGCGAGCGACAGGTCGCGCAGTGTTCCCGCGCCCAGAAGGCCGGCGCCGATGAACAGGATGGCGCCCACCGGGAGGATCGCCACCATCATGGTGTTGATGGAACGCACCAGCGTCTGGTTCACGGCAAGGTTGACTTCCTCGGCGAACGTGCGGCGGGTTGAGGAGTCAATCTCCGCCGTGTTCTCGCGGATCTTGTCGAAGACCACCACGGTGTCGTAGAGGGAGTAGCTGAGCACCGTCAGGAACCCGATGATGGCGGACGGGGTTACCTCAAAATCGCTGAGGGCGTAGACGCCGGCGGTGATGAACATGGTGACGAGCATGCCGGCGAGGGCCGAGACGGACATTTTCCACGTACGGAAGTACAGGGCCATCAGCACGGCCGCCAGGAGGACGAAAACCACCAGGCCGATCAGGGCCTGCTTGGTGACGTCGGCACCCCAGGTGGGTCCCACGAACGTGGAGGTAACTTCGTTCTCGGTCACACCGTAGGCGGTGTGCAGTCCCTCCTTGATGCGCAGCGTCTCGTCATCCGTGAGCTTGTCCGTCTGGATGCGCATGGTGGTTCCGGCCACGTTGGCCACACGCGGAACACTGCCGGCCACAACATCCGTGACGGCCTTCTCCCCCACCGTGGCGTCCGTGGTCTTCACGTTGGAGACCGTGAATTCCGAGCCGCCCCGGAACTCGATACCCAGGTTGAACCCGCCCTTGGCGACAGGAATGATGATGGACAGCGCCACACCCACCAGCGCGATCAGGAACCAGATTTTCTTGGATCCCACGAATTCGTAGGAGCGCTTCCCGGTGTAGAGCTCGTTGCCGAAATTGGCGAAGCCTGACATTACTTGTTCTCCTTCGCAGCGGTCTTCGAGGAACCGGCGAGCTGTTCCTGCTTCTCCGCCAGCCGCCGTTCGGCAATGGTCATCCTGCGTTCCGCTTCCGCGGCGGCTCCCGCATTCTTGGCACGGACATTGGCCGGACGGTCTTCGGGGGTCCGGACGCGGCCGGCACCGCGGTAGAGCGGTACGGCGCCGAGGCGCTTGGGGTCAAGCCCGGAGAACCGGTGGCCTTCGCCGAAGAAGCGCGTCCGCGCCAGCAGCTGCAGCGTCGGGTGGGTGAACATGAAGACCACAATGAGGTCGGCGATGGCGGTCAGGCCGAGCGTGAAGGCGAAGCCCCGCACGTTGCCCACCGCGACGAAGTAGAGGACCAGCGCGGCCAGCAGGTTGACGGCCTTGGAGGCGAGCACGGTGCGCTTGGCCCGCTTCCAGCCGTTCTCGACGGCGGAGACCAGGCCGCGTCCTTCACGCAGCTCATCGCGGATACGTTCGAAGTAGACGATGAACGAGTCAGCCGTCTGGCCGATGGCCACGATGATGCCCGCAACGCCGGCCAGGGACAGACGGTAATTTTCCGTCCAGCCCAGGATGGCGATGGCCAGGTACGTCAGGACGCCTGCCACCACCAGCGAGGCGATGGTCACGAAGCCCAGGGCACGGTACTGGAAGAGCGAATAGACCACCACCAGGAGCAGCCCGATGAGGCCGGCCAGCAGGCCCATGCGCAACTGCTCGCCACCCAGGGTCGCCGAGATCTGCTGTTCACTCTGGATCTCGAAGCTGATGGGGAGGGCGCCGAAGCGCAGCTGGTCCGACAGTGCCTTCGCTGTCTGCTCGGTGAAGCCGCCCGTGATCTGCGGACGGCCGTCCGTGATGACAGCCAGTGAACGCGGAGCGGAAATGACCTGGTCGTCGAGGACGATGGCGAACTGTGCCTTGGGGTCGTTGCCCGACTCGCCGCCGGCGGCCACGTAGAACTGGTTGAGGCGCTCGGTGACCTCCTTGAACTTCGCGGTACCTTCCTCATTGAACTGGATGTTGACTGCCCAGTCGTTGGTGACGGCTCCCTGGGCGCCCTGCTGCAGCTGGAACGAGGAAGTGACGATGTTGCTGCCCTTCACCTCGACAGGTCCCAGGATGTACTTGATGGCCGGGCTCGTGTCCGTTGCCGGTTCACACGTGACCAGCGGCTTGGTCGGATCCGAACGCTCGGCCTTCTCGGCTGAGGCGTTGTCACAGTCCAGGGCCTCGAACTCGCGGTAGATTTCCGGCGTGATCCAGTTGATGTCGCTGCTGTTGGCGGGCGCCGCGGTTGGCTTGGGCAGCTGATCCTCGGGTGCCCGGGACTCCTCCGGAACAACAGCTCCGGCTCCGTTCAGGAGCACGGGCCGGAAGTTCATGTCCGCGGATGCCTGGATAAGGTCGCGGGTGGCAGTGGACGGCGTGCCGGGGAGGCTCACCACCACGTTACGGCCTGACTGCGTGCTGATTTCCGCTTCGGCCACGCCGGAACCGTCAACGCGTTGGCGGATGATCGCCACGGCCTGGTTCAGCTGTTCCTCATTAATGTCAGAACCGCCCTCGACCTTTGGCGCCAGGATCATCTGGGTACCGCCTTCGAGGTCAAGTGCCAGCTTGGGCGACCAGCTTGCCTGTCCGGCGGCGGTGCCGGCGGCCAGGACGGCGGTCAACGCGGCGATGATTACGCCCAGCCAGACCAGGACCCTGAGGCCGGGCTTCTTGGGGCCAGTTCGTGCCATTGTCGATCTTTCTCTTATTCACGGAGGAACCGCCGGTGCGCATGTGCACCGGCGGTTGTCCGCAGCGGTAGAGGGGTTAAGGAGCCGGAAGGACTAGCTGTCCTTCTTGCCCTCATCGTTGAGGCGCTTCAGGGTTTCGTCCGGGGTCTCGGCCGGGAACGCTGTTGTCTCGGCGGCCGTGGCCGGCGCAGCCGTGGTGCCGGCGGCTTCCGGAGCGGTCAGGGACGAGGCATCGTCCGGTACGGCGGGAGCAACGGCTTCCGGCGCAACGGCCGGTTCCATCACCTTGGTGACGGACTGCCGGTGCACGGTGGCCAGGTTGCCCGGCGAGAGTTCCAGGGTGACCTTGTTTTCGGCCTCATCGATGTCAACGATCCGGCCGAAGAGTCCGAAGCTGGTCATGACATCGACGCCCGGGCCGAACTTCGACTGGAGCTCCGCCTGCTGCTGCTGCGTCTTCTTGTTGCGGCGGAACATCATGAAGATGAACACGCCGAGCATGACGAACAGGAGAATTGACATTGGATCCAAGGGGAATTCCGTCCTTTGTGGTACCTGGCTGGTTTTCCGGCAGCGCCGGACTTTGTCTGTGCCGGGCGGAACAGTCATGGAAGCCGATCCCTGACGGACCTCCTGCACCGGCAGCGCGGCCAACAGGCCATGCGCACAACAAAGACCCGAACGTGCCGAGCGTCATACCAGTCTAAGGGGAAAAGCTGGAGGGAGCCTGCTATTGGCTCTCCGGGGCCCAGTCCCCCGGGACCTCGGCACCCGTTTCGCGGTCAAAGAGATCCAGCTGTTCCTGGCCGAACACGCCGGCGGGGATGGCGTAGCCAAGGTGTGTCCAGGCCGGTGCCATGGCGATGCGGCCACGCGGGGTGCGGCCCAGGAGACCTTCGCGGACGAGGAACGGCTCCGCCACCGTCTCCACTGTTTCGGTTTCTTCGCCGACGGCGATCGCAAGGGTGGAGAGCCCCACGGGCCCCCCGCCGAACTTGGTGATCAGCGCCTCAAGGACGGAACGGTCCAGCCGGTCGAGCCCCTTCTTGTCCACCTCATACATCTCGAGTGCTGCCGACGCGGACCGGGCATCGATCTGGTCTACTCCGTGCACCAGGGCCCAGTCGCGCACGCGGCGCAGCAGCCGGTTGGCGATGCGGGGCGTGCCCCGGGACCGGCCCGCGATCTCGCTGAAGCCGGCAGAATTGACCTTCAGGTCCAGCAGGCCGGCGGAACGCCGCAGGACAAGTTCGAGCTCCGGAACCGAGTAGAACTCCAGGTGGCCGGTGAAACCGAAGCGGTCCCGCAGCGGACCGGGAAGCAGCCCGGCCCGGGTGGTGGCACCCACCAGAGTGAACGGGGGAAGTTCCAGCGGGATGGCGGTGGCGCCCGCGCCCTTGCCCACCACGATGTCCACACGGAAATCCTCCATGGCCATGTAGAGCATTTCCTCGGCCGGCCTGGACATGCGGTGGATTTCGTCGAGGAAGAGGACCTCGCCCTCGGACAGCGAGGACAGGATGGCGGCGAGGTCTCCGGCATGTTGGATGGCGGGGCCGCTGCTGATGCGCAGCGGTGCGTTCATTTCCGCCGCCACAATCATGGCGAGGGTGGTCTTGCCGAGACCCGGCGGACCCGAAAAGAGCACGTGGTCGGCGCTGCGGCCGCGCATGCGGGACGCCTTCAGGACCAGGGACAGCTGCTTCCGCACGCGGTGCTGGCCCACGAAGTCGTCCAGGTTCTTGGGGCGGAGCGCGGCTTCAATGGCGCGTTCCTCAGGCTCCTCCCCCGCTGCCACCAGTGACGGTTCAGCCACGGCTGCCTACGCGGTTGCCTGCCCGCGCACCGTCCTGGCCGAGCCAGCGGAGGGTGGTCCGGAGGATTTCCGGGACGTTGCCGCGGAAGGACACTTCGGGCTCGTCCGCCAGGGCCTTGTCGATGCTCGACGACGCGTCCTTTTCGGACCAGCCCAGGCTGGTCATGGCGGCAACCACCTGCGGTTTCCAGCTGGCCTCCGCCGCGGTGGTGGCGGCAGCGGGAGCCGTGCCGTGCGGAACAAGCTTGCCTGCCAGCTCAAGGACAATCCGTCCCGCTACCTTCGGACCGATCCCGGGAACCTTGGTGAAGGTCTTGTTGTCGCCGGTATGCGCCGCAACGCGGATCGCCTCAGGTTCATGGACCGCCAAAACGGCCAGTGCGAGGCGCGGGCCCACGCCGCTCACACTCAGCAGGACCTCGAAAACTTCACGTTCGTCGTCGTCCGCAAAACCAAACAGCGTCATCGAATCTTCGCGGACGATCAGGGAGGTGAAAACTTTTCCCTCTTCGCCAACGTGGAGCCTGCTGAGGGTTTGGGGGGTGGCGTAGACGCTCATGCCCGCACCGTTCAAGTCGATGACGGCCGTGGACAGGCCTACGTGCGCTACGGTTCCGCGGAGGAAACTGATCAATGCCTGGCTCCTGCTTGTGCTGCCGGCCCGCCGCCTGGCAAGAGGCGGAGCCCGGTTATCCGAACATATTTACGAATACCCTAGCAAGCTGCAGGGACATTCACCGTGCGCGGCGCGCCTTCGCTTCGGCCTCGGCCCATGCCCGCTGGGCCGGTGTCAGTGCCGAACTGCCCGGACCGGTGGTGGCAACCGATGCCCCGCTTCCGGCGCGCCAGGCGTGCGTGATGGCCAGTGCCAGGGCGTCCGCGGCATCGGCCGGACGGGGCGGCGCGTCGAGGCGGAGGATCTTGGTGACCAGCTTGGTCACAGCGTCCTTGTTCGACGAGCCACTGCCCGTTACGGCGGCCTTGACCTCCGACGGCGTATGGAGCGCCACCGGGATCCCCCGCCGCGCCGCTGCTGCAATCACTACGCCGGAGGCCTGCGCCACACCCATCACGGTGCTGACGTTCAACTGCGAGAAAACCCGTTCGACGGCGAGCACCTGGGGCTCATAGCGGTCAAGCCATTCGTCGATGGCAGTCGCGATCACAAGCAGCCGCTGGTCCAGGGGTTCGTCGGGCGAGGTTCCGACGACGCCGACGGCCACCATGGTGGCCCGCCGGTTCCGCTCGACGTCCACCACCCCGATGCCGCAGCGGGTCAGGCCTGGGTCCACGCCCAGGACACGGAGCGTCATGGGGACGGAGTATGGCGGGATGGGCGCTGCTGCGGCGGGCGCAGGTCAGCTGGCAAAGCCGCCGCTCACTCTGATTCCAGGGCGGCCTGGACTTCATCGCTGAGATCGGCGTTGCTGTAGACGTTCTGCACGTCGTCCAGCTCTTCGAGGGCGTCGGCCAGCTTCAGGAACTTCCGCGCTCCGTCGACGTCCAGCTCCACCTGCATGGACGGAACGAACTCCACTTCATCGGTGTCGTACTCGATGCCGGCGTCCTTGAGGGCTTCGCGGATGGCCGGAAGGTCCCCCGGCTCGGAGTGGATCTCAAATGATTCGCCGTTGTCCTTGACCTCTTCGGCGCCGGCGTCCAGGACGGCCATGAGGACGTCGTCTTCGCCCAGGCCGTTCTTGGGCAGGTTCACCACGCCCTTGCGGTTGAACAGGTAGCTGACGGACCCGGGATCGGCGATGGTGCCACCGTTACGGGAGATGGCGAGGCGGACCTCGGATGCCGCGCGGTTCTTGTTGTCGGTGAGGCACTCGATCAGCAGGGCGGAACCCTGCGGGCCGCGGGCTTCGTACATGATTTCGGTGTAGTCCACCACTTCGCCGGTGAGCCCGGCGCCGCGCTTGATGGCGCGGTCGATGTTGTCGTTGGGGACCGAAGTCTTCTTCGCCTTGGTGACAGCCAGTTCAAGGCCGGGGTTGCCGGCCAGGTCCGGTCCGCCCATGCGGGCGGCAACTTCGATGTTCTTGATCAGCTTGGCGAAGGACTTTGCGCGGCGGCTGTCAATGATCGCCTTTTTGTGCTTGGTCGTCGCCCATTTGGAGTGGCCTGACATGCTTTACGCTTCTCCTCTGATCATGCGGATAAAAAGTTCGTGTACGCGTTTCTCCCCGGTCACTTCCGGATGGAAGGAGGTGGCCAGCAGCCGGCCGGAACGCACTGCGACAATTCTAGCCGCCCCGGGCAGCGCGGCGCTGTGGGATGCATGCTCGGGAT
Source organism: Arthrobacter sp. Leaf137 (assembly GCF_001423525.1). GTDB lineage: Bacteria > Actinomycetota > Actinomycetes > Actinomycetales > Micrococcaceae > Arthrobacter. Next base: position 378,843 of record NZ_LMOI01000012.1, read on the forward strand.
CGGCTGGTTCAACCTGGGCCAGGATTTCCACCCCGGGGCCCACACGCTCCACCCATGGACCGCGGATGAAGACGGCATGGACCGGAGCCACACCGGCGTCGGTGGCGCTGAAGTCCAGGCCTTTGAAGTCCAGGTCCGTCTCGAAGGATTCCCGCTGGCGTCCGAAGGCGTTGCGGCGGACGGTCATGTCCAGCCCGCCGAATGTCTGCTGGGGAGCGCCCGAAAGGTCTGTGGCGGGGTCGGCAATGTCCGAGGCCAGCAGGATCATGCCTGCGCAGGAACCGTAAACCGGCAGTCCGCCGGCGATGCGTTCACGCAGTGGTTCCGCCAGCCCGAAGGCACGCGCGAGTTTGTCGATGGCTGTGGACTCGCCGCCCGGGATGATGAGCCCATCCAGGCCGTCGAGTTCCTGGGGACGCCGGACGCTGACCCCCTCGGCGCCGGATTCCGCGGCGGCACGGAGATGCTCGCGGAAGTCGCCCTGAAGCGCCAGGACGCCGATCCGAAGGCCCGAGCCCACGCGTGCGGAATCGGCGGAAAGGGAGTTTGTCATCCGTCCAGCATACGGGCCCGCTGCTGTCCGCCCGGCCGGCGAGGGTCACACTCCGGCGGTTGCATGCCGCGGCTGGGATATATTCGAATTATGTCCTTCCTCAGTGTTCCGCTCGGCAAACTGGTGCGCCGGGTATCCCGGCTTCGAGGCGGCGGGTCCGCGCTTCCGGGGCTCGTCGTCGAAAAGATCGACCCCGGTTTCATGCGGCGGACACTCACCACGCTGCCGCACGGTGTGGCAGTCGTCAGCGGCACGAACGGCAAGACCACCACTACCAAGATGGTGGTGGAGCTGCTGGAAAGCCAGGGCCTGAAGGTCTTTACGAACCGCACTGGCAGCAACTTCACCCGCGGCGTAGCCGCCGCCCTGCTCGGCGAGGTTGACTGGCGCGGGCGGCTGGACGCCGACGTCGCGGTCCTCGAGCTTGACGAGGCGCACGCCGTGCACTTCGTGAACAGCGTGCCGCCGAAGTACTGCCTGCTGCTGAACGTCCTGCGCGACCAGCTGGACCGGTTCGGCGAGATCGACAAGACAGCCCAGCTCCTGCAGCACATCGCGGCTAAGACCACCGGGACCGTGGTGCTGAACCGCGAAGACCCGAGGGTGGCCAGGATCGCGGAAACCCTCACGGGCCAGGAGGTCCGGTATTTCGGCCTGGACGACTCGCTGCTGGGGACGTTCCCCAACGACGACGATATGCGCGCCGCTCCGGGCAGCCCCGCGCCGGCGGGCCTCCCGGAGAAGCCCGCGGCCGACGTCGTGCTTCGCAAAGTGGGTGCGGACACGGCCGAGTTTGAGTACGACGGCGGTACCGTCAGTACCGCGATGAAGCTCCGCGGGGTGTACAACATCTTCAACGCAGCCGCGGCGCTGACCCTGGCGCGCGGCATTTGCGGCGGAGCCGCAGCGGATACCGACCATGGGACCCTCCTGGCGGCGCTGTCCCAGGTGGCGCCTGCCTTCGGCCGCGGCGAAAGCCTCACGGTGGAAGGCCAGCCCCTGGACCTGGTACTTGTGAAGAACCCCAGCGGTTTCCGCCTTGGCCTGAAGTCCTTCCCGGCGGGCGGCTACGCCACCATGATCGCCATCAACGACAACTACGCCGACGGCCGGGATATGTCCTGGCTGTGGGACGTGGAGTTCGATTCCCTCCGGGACGGCGGCGTAGACCAGCTGACCGGTTCCCGCGCCTACGACATGGCATTGCGCCTGCAGTATGACGACGTCCGCATCGGAGCTGTTGAACCTGACATTGCGCCGGCCCTCGCCGCTTTTATCCGGGGGGCGAAAGGCCAGCCCAAGCGCATTTTCTGTACTTATACGGCCATGCTCGCCATCCGCCGCGAACTGTCGAAGATCACCACTGTGGAGGTTGTCTCTTGAGCCAGGAAACTCCGGGTACATCCGGTCCGGCGCCCGCCGGCAGCAAGGGCACCCTCAGGGTGGTCCAGCTCTACCCGCGCGACATGAACATCTACGGCGATTGGGGCAACGCCCTGGTGCTGCAGCAACGTATCCGGTGGCACGGGTATACGCCCGAACTGCTGGAATACAACGTGGGCGACACCTTCCCTGACGATGTGGACATCATTGTGGGCGGCGGCGGCCAGGACAGCGGTCAGCTGGTCATCCAGGACGACCTGCAGGCCCGGGCGGATTCCCTTAAGGGGCTCGCCGAAGACGGAACACCGATGCTGGTGATTTGCGGCCTGTACCAGCTCTTCGGCCGGTTCTTCAAGACCAGGACCGGCTCGGTGATTCCGGGAATCGGTATCCTCGACGTCGAAACGCATGGCACCGATGAGCGCCTGATCGGTAACGTCAAGGTGGCCACCTCCGAATTCGGCGAGGTGCTGGGCTACGAAAACCACAGCGGCCAGACCACCCTTGGGGGCGGGGTCCGCCCGCTTGGCACCGTGGCGAAGGGAACAGGCAACAACAGCAGCGACGGCCACGAAGGCGCCCGCTACCGCAACATTGTGGCCAGTTACCTGCACGGCTCGCTGCTTCCGAAGAACCCGGCCATCGCGGATTTCCTGATCCGCACAGCGGCTGAACGCAAGTTTGGGGCTTTCGAGCCCGGCCTCCCGGACGACCGGTACGCGGAACTCGCTCGGGACCACGCGGCACGCAGGCCGCGCTGATGCGCCGGGCCTAGGGTTCTCCCCTTGGCTTCTGGGCGGCCGCCACTCTTAGGCGGCCTTCAGGGTTCGAGGGTGATGAGGAGTTCATGGGCGCCGGCAGCTGCGGCGCCCATGGAGCCGACCACTCCAACGGTCCGCTGCCGCGTGGCGGCGTCAGCCCCTGTCCCGGCGCACGGCCCCTGAGGCGCATCTGCGGCCACCGAACACCACCGGTAGGGATTCCCAAGCATGACGGTCGGCGTCCATGCCAAGTCCGTGACGGTCCAGATTCCGGCGGCGTCCTGGCCGAACTGAACGCGAACCAGCAGGCCCTCGTTTTTGGCTGGATGCGTAGCGGAAACGTCCGTTATCCCGCTCCCCAGTCCGTAGGCGATCCAGGTGCCCTTGTAGTTCTCGATGGGCAGCACCGCCTGGGAGTGGCCGTAGACCAGGTTGAACTGCCCACTGTCCGCCAGCGCACGCGCTGCCTCGGTTTGTTGGATGCCAGGGGTACCGGCGTTCCCGGCGTGCGCGTCTCCTGCGTACATGGCACCAATCACGACGTCGGCGCCCAGCGTCCGCGCCTTCCTGGCCTTGGCAATCATGGCGCTGGGGTCCAGCACGTCCACCTGCCACGGGTATTCCGGAGTCTTCCCGTTGAGGCCGAAGGTTGCCTCGATGACAGCCACCTTCGCCGCAGGGGTCTGCATGATGAGGATCTGTTGGGACTCTGTGGCGGTGCGGTAGGAACCGGTGTGTTTCAGGCCGGCCGCGTCCAGGGCGTCCACGGTCCGCAGGAGTCCGTCGGTACTGCGGTCGAGAATGTGGTCGCCCGCGGTGGTGCAGGCCTGGTAGCCCACATCCTTCGCGGCAGTGACGATCTGCGGCGGTACATTGAACGAGGGGTGGCCGGCAAACGGCCCGTCCGGTTTTGCCACGGGGCTCCCCTGGTGGCAGATGGCCAGGTCAGCCCTCTCCAGGTAGCGACGTTGCCCCTCCAGCATCGGCAGGAATTCCAGGCCTGGCTTCCCGGCGGCAGCGGCTTCCTTCTGCACCTCCTGCCAGATCCCACTGTGGACCAGCATGCCGCCGGTGACCACCACTGACGCGCAGCGCAGCACCGGGCACCGCGGGCCCTTGCCCGGTGTCGGCGAAGGGGCGGGGGCTGTCGGGGCACCGGAAGCCGTGGACGGCATTCCGGGGTAAGCGCTCTTGGTGGGCCCGGTGCCAGCGGCAGACGCGCCGGAGCCACCCCCTTGCGCCATCATCCCGCACCCGGCGAGCGGACCGGCCACGAGCAGCAGGGACGCGACCGACACAGCGCGGATCCGGTGGCGCAGCCTGACACCCGCGTGGGAGCGCGCAGGAGCCCTCCCGGTACTTTTCCCCATACCGCCAAGTCTAGGAATGGCCAGCCTTCGGAGCGGGCATTTGGCTGCATTGAGAAGCGTGCCCTCATGTGAAAGGTTTTCATCATGACTAACCCGCTGCTGGCTCCCAGCCCCCTGCCGTACGGGCTTCCGCCCTTCGCCCGCATCGACGCCGCCCATTACGCCGAGGCCATCGAAGCGGGCCTGTCTGAGCATCTCGCTGAAATAGACCGCATTGCGCAGAATCCGGAGGTGCCCACCTTCGAGAACACCGCTGTGGCGATGGAGCAGTCAGGGCGGTTGCTGGACCGCGCAGCCGCCTCCTTCTTCACCCTGGTCTCGGCGGATGCTTCGCCGGAGATCAGGGAACTGGAAACGAAGTTCTCACCCCGGTTTTCGGCCCACCAGGATGAGCTCTTCCTGAACCATGCACTGTATGAGCGTTTCCGCGGCATCGACACCTCTGCATGTGACCCCGAGTCGGTCCGGCTGGTGGATGAGTACCTGAAGGAGTTCCGGCAAACGGGTATCCAGCTCGATCCCGCCGGACAGGACCGGCTCAGGGCCGTTAACGCAGAGCTTGCCCGGCTGGGCACGGAGTTCGGCCAGCGCGTCAAGGAGGGGATGAAGTCCGCGGCGCTCCTCGTCGTGGATGCGGAAGAACTTGCCGGCCTGCCCGCCGACGACGTCGCCGCCGCGGCTGAAGCGGCCCGGGCAGCAGGACATGAGGGGCAGTTCCTGCTGGGGCTTATCCAGCCAAGCAACCAGCCTGCCCTTGCCTCACTCACGGACCGGGCCGTCCGCCGTCGGCTGTTCGAAGCGTCTGTTGCCCGGGGCAGCAGCGGCGGCTCCCTGGATGTCCTGGCCCTGGCCAGGTCCATGGCCCGGCTGCGCGCAGAGAAAGCCACGCTGCTGGGTTTTGCGAATTACGCGGAACTGGTGGCAGACCGCCAGACGGCGCCCGACTTCGAAGCGGTGCAGTCCATGCTGAACCGGATGGCTCCCGCCGCTATCCGCAACGCGGACCGTGAAGCGGCTGCCCTGGCCGAATCCGCGGGCCATGCCCTGGAACCATGGGACTGGGCCTTCTACTCAGCGAAGGTCCGACGGGAGAAGTACAGCGTGGACGAGCAGGCCCTCCGCCCCTACTTCGAGCTGGAGCGCGTGCTGCGGGACGGCGTCTTCTTTGCGGCCGGATCCCTGTACGGCATCAGCTTCCATGAGCGGGAGGACCTTGCCGGCTATCATCCCGACGTGCGGGTCTGGGAGGTCAGGGACTCCGACGGCGGCGGGCTGGGGCTGTTCCTGGGTGACTACTATTCCCGCGAATCCAAGCGGGGCGGTGCATGGATGAACTCGCTGGTGGACCAGAACGCCCTGCTGGGCACCAGGCCCGTGGTGATGAACACACTCAACATCGCCAAACCCGCGCCCGGTGAACCGACACTCCTGACACTTGACGAGGTGCGGACGGTCTTCCACGAGTTCGGCCACGCGCTGCACGGGCTCTTCTCCGACGTGACCTACCCGCGGTTCTCCGGGACTGCCGTCCCCCGCGATTTCGTGGAATTCCCTTCGCAGGTCAATGAAATGTGGATCATGTGGCCGGAGGTCCTCGCGAACTACGCCCGCCACCATGCCACCGGCGAACCGCTGCCGCAGCATGTTGCGGACCGGCTGGAGGAGTCCAGGCTTTGGGGCGAAGGGTTTGCCACCACGGAGTATCTGGGCGCTGCCTTGCTGGACCTGGCGTGGCACGTGCTGGAGCAGGATGCCGTCCCGGACGACGCCCTCACGTTTGAGGCGAAGTCCCTCGCCGCTGCGGGCATCACGCACGCCCTCATCCCTCCGCGGTACCGGACCGGCTACTTCCAGCACATTTTTGCCGGCGCGGGCTACGCCGCCGGCTACTATTCCTACATCTGGAGCGAGGTCCTGGACGCCGAGACGGTGGACTGGTTCACGGAAAACGGCGGCCTCACCAGGACCAACGGCGACCGGTTCCGGCAGGAACTGCTCTCGCGCGGCAACAGCCGGGACCCCCTGGAGTCCTTCCGGATCCTCCGCGGCCGCGACGCCAAACTCGAGCCCGTGCTGAAGCGCCGCGGCCTGGACTAGCCAAGCTCCCTATCCCACCCCACTTAAAGAAGTACGACGCCGGTCCCCCACCAAAAAAAGGTGAGGAACCGGCGTCGTAAGTTACAGCAAAAAGCAGGCGACGGGCGGTGCGGTCCGGCAGCGTGCGTAAAAGGGGCCCCGCCCCGAACTACCGCCAGTATGGCGGCAGCGGGAGGCGGGGAATAGCACGCAGAGGATCTCGCCGCCCGTCGTTACAACGGGCTGAGACTTACCAGCCGCGCTCAGCGAGGCGGTGCGGCTGGGGGATCTCGTCGACGTTGATGCCCACCATGGCTTCGCCGAGGCCGCGGGAGGCCTTGGCGATGACGTCGGGGTCATCGAAGAAAGTGGTGGCCTTCACGACGGCGGCCGCGCGCTGGGCGGGGTTACCGGACTTGAAGATGCCGGAGCCGACGAACACGCCGTCAGCGCCGAGTTGCATCATCATGGCGGCGTCGGCCGGGGTGGCGATGCCGCCGGCGGTGAACAGCACCACGGGGAGCTTGCCGGCAGCGGCAACTTCCTTGACCAGTTCGTACGGGGCCTGCAGTTCCTTGGCCGCGACGTAGAGTTCGTCCTCGGGCAGGGCTGCGAGCTTAGCGATCTCGGAGCGGATCTGGCGCATGTGGCCGGTGGCGTTGGAGACGTCGCCCGTGCCCGCTTCGCCCTTGGACCGGATCATCGCCGCGCCTTCGTTGATGCGGCGCAGGGCCTCACCAAGGTTGGTGGCGCCACAGACGAAGGGAACCTTGAAGTTCCACTTGTCGATGTGGTTGACGTAGTCGGCCGGGGTGAGGACCTCGGACTCGTCAATGTAGTCCACGCCGAGGGACTGCAGGACCTGGGCTTCGACAAAGTGACCGATGCGGGCCTTCGCCATGACCGGAATGGACACGGCGTCGATGATGGCGTCGATCATGTCCGGGTCGGACATGCGCGACACGCCGCCCTGGGCGCGGATATCGGCCGGAACGCGTTCCAGGGCCATGACTGCAACAGCACCGGCGTCTTCGGCGATGCGGGCCTGTTCAACGTTGACGACGTCCATGATGACGCCGCCCTTGAGCATCTCAGCCATGCCGCGCTTTACGCGGTTGCTGCCCGTGACGCTGTTCGCGGACGAACCGGCCTCGTTGCTTACATCTGGTGTAGACACAAAAACCCCTATGGGTAGATAGACGATCTTCGCCGGGTATGCAGGCGGGCATGCTGATGCCGGACTCTACACACACGGATTGCCGGGTCCATTGACCGGGCAATCCTTATAGTAGTCCCCCGGCGGCCAGCCGCGGCAATTACGTTTCGTCCGCGGGAAGCGGTTGTGCCAGGGCCTGCCGGCGCACGGAAGAAACGCGCTGGATGATCGTCACGAAGCTCGCCAGCGCCAGCAGCACCAGTGTCACGAGGAGCACCACCGGCGGCAGTCCCACGCCGGTGAGGCCAGTGACCACCAGGACGGAGACGAGCCGCTCGGCCCGCTCCGCGATGCCGACATTTGCCGTGTAGCCAAGTGATTCGGCCTTGGCCCGCGCATATGAGACCACCATGCCCAGGACCAGGCAGACCATGGCCGCCACGGCGATGGCAGCATTTTGCCCGCCCGTGAAGAACCACACCGCCAGCCCGGCGAAGAGCGCACCGTCCGCGACGCGGTCCAGGGTGGAGTCCAGGAAGTTGCCCCAGCGGCTCTTGACGTCCTGCATGCGGGCCATGATGCCGTCCAGGACATCGGAAAAGATGAAGGCCGTGATGAAGACTGTGCCCCAGAACAGGTGCCCGAGGGGATAGAACACCAGGGCACCCACGGCGACACCCGCGGTTCCGATGACTGTTACGGCGTCGGGCGAGACACCCAGGCGCAGGAGCCAGCGGGCCAGCGGGGTGAAAAGCGCGGTAAAGAAGCCGCGGGCGTGCCTATTCAGCATCAGTCTCCCCGGGCCAGGCGTCGGCCACCATTTGCCGGACCTCATCGAGGGTCTGGGTGATGGCCTTGGTCTGGGCAATGATGGGGAAGAAGTTCCCGTCGCCGCCCCAGCGCGGAACAATGTGCTGGTGCAGGTGGGCGGCGATACCGGCACCGCCCACCACACCCTGGTTCATGCCCAGGTTGAATCCGCCCGGGTTGGACACCTTTCGCAGGACGCGCATCGCCGTCTGGGTCAGGTCGGCGAATTCGGCAGTTTCCTCCACTGTCAGGTCCGTGTAGTCCGGTACGTGCCGGTACGGGCAGACCAGCAGGTGCCCCGGGTTGTACGGAAAGAGATTCAGCACGACGTAGCAGGTTTTCCCCCGGTACACGATGAGGGCGTCCTCGTCGGTTCGGCCCGGGCCCACGCAGAACGGGCAGTCATTCTCATTCTTGAACTGGTGCTGCCCGCCCTTGATGTAGGCCATCCGGTGCGGAGTCCACAGGCGCTGGAAAGCGTCCGGGACACCGGCCAGGGCAAAGTCGTCGGTTACACCGGCATCCCCTGGATACCCGGCGCCTGTGTTCTCCTCCACGGTGCTGTTCCGTTCGCTAGCTGGTCCGGTTACGGACGGCTTCGGTGATCCGCTTGACTGCCTCGGCCACCGGCACGCCGTTGTCCTGGCTGCCGTCCCGGAACCGGAAGGAAACCGCGCCGGCTTCAGCGTCGTCTCCGCCGGCGATCAGCACGAACGGGATCTTGTCCTTGCTGGCGGTGCGGATCTTCTTCGGGAAGCGGTCCGAGGTAGTATCCACCTCGGCACGGATACCGGCCGCCTTCAGCTGGTCGACGACGTCGAACATGTACTCGTTGAAGGTCTCCGCCACCGGGATGCCCACCACCTGGACGGGTGCCAGCCATGCCGGGAAGGCACCGGCGTAGTGTTCGGTGAGGACGCCCATGAACCGCTCCACCGAGCCGAAAAGCGCACGGTGGATCATCACGGGACGCTGCCGGCTGCCGTCGGCGGCCTGGAATTCAAGTTCGAAGCGTTCGGGCAGGTTGAAGTCCAGCTGGATGGTGGACATCTGCCAGGTGCGGCCCAGGGCGTCCTTGGCCTGCACGGAGATCTTGGGGCCGTAGAACGCGGCTCCACCCGGATCCGGCACGAGCTCCAGTCCCGATTCCTGGGCCACCTCGGCCAGGGTGCGGGTGGCTTCCTCCCACGCAGCGTCCTCGCCGACATACTTTTCCGGATCCTTGGTGGACAGCTCCAGGTAGAAGTCGTTGAGGCCGTAGTCCTTGAGCAGGTCCAGGACGAAGGTGAGCGTCTTGGTGAGCTCGTCCTTCATCTGTTCGCGGGTGCAGTAGATGTGGGCATCGTCCTGTGTCATCCCGCGGACGCGGGTCAGGCCGTGGACCACGCCGGACTTCTCGTACCGGTAGACAGACCCGAACTCAAACAGGCGAAGCGGAAGTTCGCGGTACGAGCGGCCCCGGGAACGGAAGATCAGGTTGTGCATGGGGCAGTTCATCGGCTTCAGGTAATAGTCCTGGCCGGGCTTGCGGACCGTGCCGTCCTCATTGAGCTCGGCGTCGACGTGCATCGCCGGGAACATGCCCTCCTTGTACCAGTCCAGGTGCCCGGAAACTTCGTACAGGTGGCCCTTGGTGATGTGCGGGGTGTAGACGAACTCGTAGCCGGCCTCGACGTGCCGTTGCCGGGAGTAGTCCTCCATCTCCTTGCGGATGATGCCGCCCTTGGGGTGGAACACGGGTAGGCCCGAGCCCAGCTCATCCGGGAAGGAGAACAGGTCAAGCTCGGAACCGAGCTTGCGGTGGTCACGCCGCTCGGCCTCGGCGATGCGTTCCTGGTAGGCCTTGAGGGCGTCCTTGGTGGGCCAGGCAGTGCCGTAGATGCGCTGCAGCTGCTGGTTCTTCTGGTTGCCCAGCCAGTAGGCGGAAGAGGAACGGGTCAGGGCGAAGGCGTTGGAAATGAGCTTGGTGTTGGGCAGGTGCGGGCCACGGCAGAGGTCGCACCAGACCGTGGTGCCTTCCTTGCGCTCCACATTGTCGTAGATGGTGATGTCGCCGGCGCCAACCTCGACGTTCACGCCTTCGCCGGCCTCGGCGGCTTCGTTTTTCTTGCCCAGCAGCTCAAGCTTGTACGGCTCGTTCTTCATGGCGTCGCGGGCTTCGTCCTCGCTGACAACGCGGCGGACGAACTTCTGGTTCTGGTTGATGATCTTCTGCATCATCTTCTCGAGGGTCTTGAGGTCCTCGGGAGTGAAGGGTTCAGCGACATCGAAGTCGAAGTAGAAGCCATCGGTGATGTAGGGGCCGATGCCGAGTTTGGCGTCGGGGCGCAGTTGCTGGACGGCCTGGGCCATGACGTGGGCGGTGGAGTGGCGCAGGACGTTCAGACCGTCCGGGGATTCGATGGTGACGCCTTCCACCTCGGCACCTTCGGGCAGTTCCTGGTCCAGGTCCTTGAGTTCGCCATTAACGCGGGCCACGACAACTTCGCGGCGCTCAAAGAAGAGTTCCGCACCGGTTGTCCCGGTAGTCACCTTGGTCTCTTCGCCATCGACGAGAAGGGTGATCTGCTGGGCATCTGACACGGGTGTCTCCTATTCAAAGTTGAGGCTTCATAGCTTGTGGCGTACGGGGACCACAGCCAGCCACCGTCAATGCTATCGGTTCGGCGGAGGGCCGACCAACGCGGCACACGGCTGGGGGAAAGCCGAAGTCAGCCGTTGAAACCGGTGATGGCAAGGCTCCTGGCAATGCCGTCCAGCGGGTGCGCCACGTCCTGGAAGGGAGTTTCCGACGCCGGGAACGGCAGCGTTTCGGGCCTGCTGAGGTCCCACGCCATGCTGGCGCTTAGGCTGATTCCCCGCGGGCCGGTCCTGCGGGTGGTGCCCCGGATCAGCAGCATCCGCGTGCCGAACAGGAGCGGGCCGGCGCTTTCCTGGGCTTCGTGGAAGAACACTGAATCGATGCATCCGGTACCGTCGTCGATGCTGATGAACACCACGCGCCTGCCCCCACGCATCGGAGGCGTCTGGGTGGCGACCCGGACGCCGGCCACCAGCACTTCGGTTCCGTTCCGCAGTCCCAGCAGCTTGTCAGCCGTAGTGACGCCCAGCCTTTCCAGGACGGGGCGGTGGCTGTCCATCAGGTGGGTGCTGACATCTACAGCCATCAGGTCAAGTTCAGCCCGAACGGTTTCCACCAGGGTCGGTTGGGGCAGCCCGGGTTTGACGTTGCGCAACTCAATATCGCCCAGCGGGAAGGACAGCTGCCCTTCCAGCACGTCGGTGCCCTTCCGGCTTCCTGAGACCTGGAGTTGTTGCAGGTGCTGTACGAGGTCGGCCCGGTTGGCAGTTCCTCCTGCCTCCCGGTGGAGGGAATCGAACGCGCCAAGCTGGGCAAGCCGCTTGATGCTGGGCTTGCTGATCCTTGAACGCGACCGAAGGTCCGCGAGCGAGTCAAAGGGCTGCCCGGCAACGATCCGCTTAAGTTCAGTTGCCGTAAGCCCGTAGATGCCTTTCAGGCTGAGCCGTATCCCCAGCTTTCCGGAATCGGCTCCGGACAGGATCCGTTCCACCCGGTATTCGTCCTTGCTCCGGTTGATGTCCAGGGGAAGGATGGGAATGCCCAGGCGCCGTGCTTCAGCGACCAGCAACCGTTTGGGGTACATGCCGGGGTCGTGTTCCCACAGCCCCGCCAGGAAGGCTTCCGGGTGGTGTGTTTTGAGCCAGGCGGACTGGTACGTGGGAACGGCAAAGGCGGCGCCGTGGGCCTTGCAGAACCCGAAGCTTCCAAAGGCCTTCAGGGTTCCCCATACTTTGTCCACTACCTCAGGGGCATACCCTTCGGCGCGGGCCGCCTTGCGGAAGAACTCCTCCACAGCGGGTTCGCGGTTTTCATTGCCCAGGGCACGGCGAAACTCGTCGGCACGGGCAAGCCCACAGTGGGTCATGACGTCGAAGGTCTTGAGGATCTGTTCATGGAACACCGTGACCCCGTGGGTTTCGGCGAGTACTGGCTTGAGGTCCGGGTGGGGATATACCTCGGGGGCGAAGCCGTGCCGGTGCTCCAGGAAGGGCCGGACCATGTCTGACTTCATGGGCCCGGGCCGGAACAGGGAAATGTCGATGATGAGGTCGTTGAATTCCCGGGGTGCCATTTTGCCGATCAGTTCCCGCTGGCCGGGTGATTCGATCTGGAAACATCCGAGTGTATGGGTACTCCTGATGAGTTCGAACGTGGCTTCGTCATCCAGCGGAACAGCATTGAGATCGATCCGGCCGTTGGCGGCAATGTAGTCAGGGCCAGCCCCTTCCGGACCGGGCGCATGGTGCCCTGCTGCCACAACGTCGCCCTTGGAGGGATGGATCCGGATGATCTCACGGACGGCAAACGCCATGGCGCTCTGCATCCTGACGCCCAGGACATCAAGTTTCAGCATTCCCATGGGATCCATGTCATGTTTGTCGAACTGGCTCATGGGCAGCCCCAACCCGCTGGGCTGGACCGGGGTGCGGTCCAGCAGGGTGGCGTCACCCAGGATTACTCCGCAGGGGTGCATGGAGATATGGCGGGGCAACCGGTCAAGGCGCTCAGTCAGGTCAACCAGGAGATCCAGTTGCTGGTTGCCGTCCGTGTCCCGTTGTTCCACACGGCCGGCGAAATCGCGCAGTTCAGGTTTTTCCTGGAGCGCTTCCCGGAATTTTCCTGCGGAAAAGCGCCACAGCTGCTTGGCGATCTCGCCCACCTCGTCGCCGTCCATGCCCAGTGCGAGACCGGCGTCGCGGACTGCTCCCCTGGCCCTGTATCCGTTTTGCATGCTCATCAACGTGACCCGCTCAGCTCCGAACCGTTCGAAGATTTTTCGGTAGACGTTGTGGCGTTCGGCGCTTTCGACGTCGATGTCGATATCAGGCAGCGTGGCCCTGTCCTGGGACAGGAAGCGCTCAAAGATCAGGTCGTGCTGCAACGGATTTACCTGGCTGACGTCAATCAGGTAGTTGACCAGGCTGGAAGCGCCCGAGCCCCTTGCTGCGGCGCGGACTCCCATGTCCTGGATCATCCGGGAGACCTCAGCCACCGTCAGGAAGTAGGAGGAGAAGTTGAGGTTGCGGATGATCCTCAGCTCATGCTCGAGCCTTGTGAGCATGGCTTGCTCCGCGGTACCGGTAATGCCCGGGAACCGCCTGGCGATTCCGGCATGGCACCGTTGGACCAGTTCCATGGCGGGGTCCTGGTCGATCCCGATGATGGATGCTTCCGGCACAACCGGCTGCTTCCACCCCATGTCACTGGTTGGATCGATCCGGCAGGCATCGGCGAGCGCCTCGGTCTGTGCAAGGAGTTGCGTGAGGTCTGCGGCGCCGTAGCCTGCCGCGGAAATGATTTCCTGGGCAAGCCGGCGCATATGGCCTGAGGTTTTCAGCCACCCCTGGCCGGTGGGCTGCAGGAGGGGTTCGCCGGCAAGTTCAGGCAGTGATTTGAGCGTGCGGGCGGAGTCGAGGACGTCTGCGGTGGGTGCTCCGTCCGCTCCGCAGTACCGGACGGCATTGGTGAGGACCGCAGGAACACGGTGTTCTTCGGCGAGGCGGAGCATCCTTACCGCGTGGGCGGTGCTCAAGGGTGAGCCGGGGGCGCTGAGCTGGGAAACAATCTCTGCCACCACGGTCCCTGTGGGCATGGTATCGAGCCATTGCTTGAACAGGGTGCGTGGGCGAAGGTACCGCCTTCCGCCCATGGCGCGTCCAACATCGGAATCTGGCCCAATGAGGACCACCAGGACCGGTTTGAGCGTTTGGGGGTCGAGGGTCCTTGAAGCCAGCTCTGCCCGGGTAACGGCCACGGGGACGGTACCTCCTGCCTTGCCGGAAGTCCTGGAGTGGGCGTCCGAGATCAGCCGGCAGAGCGCCCTGTAGCCGACCCCGTTGTTGTGCCCCTTGGCGAGTACAACAACCCGTCCGGCGACATCTGTGCGGCGGTCGCCGTCGTCGTCAAGCACCGCAAGGTCCACCCCAACAATGGGGTCGAGCCCCGCGGCCATGCAGGCCTTGAGGTGCTTGATGGTGCCGTATAGACCGTCGCGGTCTGTGCAGGCCAGCGCTGAAGCGCCGTCGTCAGCGGCGGCCTGGGCCAATTCCTCCGGCCAGGAGACTCCATAGTGCGCGCTGAAGGCGGTGGAGACATGCAGGTGCGTGAAACTCATGCTGTTCTGGGTCGAAGGGCGTCGTGGATGCGCAGGAGCCGCCACTTGCCGCTGCGGTTGTGCCTGGTGAGGTCCAGCGTGAGTGGTTCAATGGGCTGGCTTTCCATGCCGGAGGGACGCCCTGGCGACATCCGGGGCAGGACCTGAACCCGCCAGATTTCGTGGTCCACCATGCCGGGCCCGCTTCCCAGGGGAACCCGGCTTTCCTCCGCCCACCACTGGCGGCGTTCGTACCATCGGAGGGGTTCGGCACAGATGTCGTACGTACGCCCGGACCATACAAGGCTCCGGGGAAGGCCGTCGGGGGTGCAGGCGACATCAACTGATTCGCTGAACATGCCCATGGCGCCTCCGGGACTGGCTGGTACTGCAAACTGGGAAATTGATTCGAATATGTGTTCGAATAATTCCAGTCTACGCCCGGCTCCACCCAATGCATAGAATCGCGGTTCAGGGGGTGGACTGACAGTTCGGCAGGGAGCAGGATGGGTGCATGAGCACCTCTGACGCACTCCTCAAACAAGTCAGCATCAAGGCACAGGACTCCACGCTGGTGGCCACGTTCGATATAGATGGCAACATTCCCGGTTCCGGCGCCTACGTGGTGGGTCTCGTGGCGGCGAGTCCGGACTACTCATCCCAGCGCCGGCTGGGCATTGAATTCATGAACGGGGAGGCCATAGCCTTCTTTTCGTTTAACCACGAACAGAACTGTGAGGAGAACTATGACCTGGGCGGCGTCAGCCATTCAGGCAGCACCATCACAGGTAACTTTCCCATGGCAGCAATCAATGGCCTCGGCAAGGGCCATGTGATGACAGGCTTCAGCGAGGCTGACGGCCGGGACTTCCAGTCCGGCGTGAAGGTGGACGAAAACCTCTAGGGCTCCCCGCAGCGTTACAGCTGCAGGGGAAGGGATGTGACCCGGGAGGGTCAGCCGTTGTCTTCGTGGTGGACCCGCAGCTCCAGTTCGATGAATCCGGAGATCATGGCCCGGTACGTCGCTTCCACGATGTCCGGGTCGATGTCCTTCTTGTTAGCTGCCGAGCGGACATGCTGGATGATTTTCTCCACGCGGTCTGGGGCGCGGACTTCGGCGTCGTCACCCTTGAGGGTGCCGGCGATCCTGATCAGGCGTTCGCGGCGCGCAATAAGGGTGACGATTTGATCATCCACCTCATCCACGGCAATTCGGACTGCGGCGAGCTGTTCCTTGTCGGCCAGTGCATCCCGGTCGTTTCCTTGAATTGTTGCCATCTTCTGACAGTATCGAAGCATGCAACCCAGAGTCGACTTCATCTCGCTAGGTGTCCGCAGTGTTCCGGCCTCCCGGGCCTTTTATGTCGATGGCCTCGGGTGGCCTGTTCACCGTGAGGTTGCCGGCGAAGTGGTTTTTATCCAGGCCAACCACGGCCTGGTGCTTTCCCTGTGGGATGCGGGCCAGATGCACGCCGAGGCCGGGGTCGATGCTCCCGGCCCGGTCCCCTGCATCACCCTGAGCCATAATGTGCACGGCGCCGATGAGGTGGACCGGGTCCTGGACGAGGCGAAGGCCGCCGGCGCGACAGTCACCGGCGACCCGGTCACCCAGCCGTGGGGCGGCTACACAGGGTATTTCTCTGATCCGGACGGGTTCCGCTGGGAAGTTGCGTACAACCCCACCTGGGCCGTGGACGACGACGGGACGGTCACCGTCTAAGTTCCGCCAGGACGGTCAGGGCTGCTAAAAGAGGGCCTCCACGGGCCGGATGAGTTCCGGCCCGTTATTGCGGACGTTGCCCACCTCTTTGCCCACGGACTCCACGTGCCAGTCGGCGGCCACGTCCTTGACCGCGGACCGCACCATATCCACCAGGGCGGCGGCGTCGTCAGCCTGGGGATCCAGCCAGGCCTGCATGGTGTCCCTGTCCATGGGCAGCGGCACCCGGTCGTGAAGGGCGGTCAGTTTCCCGAACACGGTTGATTCGGAGCCCGGCGGCGGGGTGTCCGCCGTAAGGATGGACGTGGAAAGCACCCACTGGCCGGGCTCGCCAGCCGGTACCGACGGATCGCGCCACCATTCGTAGAGGCCGGCGAAGGCCAGTCCCCTGCCTGCGCCGGGGTGCACATAGTACGGCTGCTTGGACTTTCCAGGGCCCTGCTTCCACTCGTAGTAGCCGTCGGCGGGTACGGCGCAGCGCCGTGCCCTGACCGCCTTCCGGAATGCGGGCTTTTCCAGCACTGATTCACTGCGGGCGTTGATCATTTTGGACCCGATGCCCGGGTCCTTGGCCCAGGAGGGAACCAGGCCCCAGCGGGCGACGTGCAGCTGGCGGACCTGCCGGGCGTCCGTGCCGTCCTCTATCAGCCGCTCCAGGACGATGGGGACGGCATCGGTGGGGGCTACATTCCACGACGGCGGAATGCTCACCTCGTCCTCCAGTTCGGCGTCGAACTCTGCCAGGAGGTCCCCCACGGCGCGTGCCATTACGTAGCGTCCACACATGGCTCCAGCATGCCATCGGCGCCACATACTGTCATCCGGGCAGCCCCTCCGCGGCCGGACGCCGGGGAATACCGGTGGGCACGCTACCGTTGTCCCGAACGAAACCTTCACCCAACCCAGAGGAGAACCCTGTGGATTTCACTCCCGAAACCGGCACCATCACCATGTTTTCCACCACCTGGTGCGGCTACTGCAACCGGCTGAAAAAGCAGCTCGACGCGCAAGGCATCGGTTACACCGAAATCAACATCGAGGAAGTGGACGGTACCGCCGAGCTCGTGGAGCAGATCAACGGCGGCAACCGCACCGTGCCCACCGTCCTGTTCCCGGACGGTACGGCGGCCACCAATCCGTCCGCTGCAGAGGTCAAGAACCGCCTGGCGGCCTAGTCCAGGACGGTGCAGCCAACCGGGGCATTCCTCCCCCGCCGCCGCACCTGAAGGCTGGCGATCCAGGAGACGCGGGTCATGCCCCCAGGCCGCCGAACGGCGCCGAAGCCAGGGTGGCATGGCCCGCGTACGTTTCGAGCAGGGCATCGGTGACTGCTTCCACCGTCAGCCCGGGGACAAGGTCATCCGCCGCGCCGGCCGTGGCGGGGTCCCAGTCGAGGCCGAGCGCAGCGTAGCTGTCGGTCAGGACCTTCCGGATTGGTGCGGAGTCCTCCACCACGATGACCGAGCTGAAGAGCCAGCCGCCGGCCACCACCCGCTGCGCCGTGCCTACCAGTTTGATGCGGGACCCGTCAGTGGCGGCCGTGCCGTGCACGCTGAACTCGCCGGGGCAGTATTCCCCCGGGATTTCCCCAACGGCTGCGTTCACGCCCACCATTCGCAGGGCGTCTGCGAAGATCTCTCCGAAGTAGCCGAAGCGGCTTTTGGAACCAGCGATGGCATCGACATCGGGCTCGATGTGGTCTACCACCAGGGTGCCCTGGTGGTAGGCGGCCGCGCGGCCGCCGGCCCGGCGGACCAGGGGTTCGAAGCCGTTGTCGCGGCATGCCCGGGCGGCGGCCCCAAACCCGGGCAGCCGGGTGTCACGCTGGCCGAAGGCCACCGTGGGCGCCGGGCGGTACAGCCGAAGGGTGGGGCCTATACTTCCGTTGCGCGCCCTGGCGAGCAGCTCAAGGCCGAACTCAAGGTCACGGGCGGCACCGAGCGAGACGTCCTGCCGGACCACGGTCAAGGTTCCGGAGTCAGGGTGGTGGGCCATGGCACTGGGCTCCCTTGGTCGTCATGATGCTGTTCCTTGACCCTGCCGCGGCGGTGCCGGACGGGCCCAACCTAGGGTACGCCGTCGTGCGCCCTGCCAGGTGCCCGACCCACCGGCCAGGCGCCCGGCTACCGCCCCCTCCGCCCCACCCAGGCGCCGTGGAGCAGCGGAACCGCTGACGCTGCCATCATGACGGTGCCGAGGACGGAATCGTCGGCCCGAACCACGGCCCCGGCGATGAGCAGCGCCGAGAAGACCACGGCCGACGCCGTCCGGCGGACCGTGCGGTCCAGCCTTGCCACCTGCCGCTCCAGCCGGGGGTTGGCAACAGACACGTTCCCTTCACCGATGCGGGTGATCAGGTCGTCCACCCTCTCCGGCAGCCGCAACGCAAGTCCCGCAGCCCCGGCCACCTGCCGGGCGGCGTCCTGAACGATGTTTCCGCCCTCTTCCCGCAGCAGGCGGGCAGCATAAGGCTCTACCGAGTCCCACAGGTTGAAGCGCTCATCCAGCGAGCTGCACACCCCCGAAGTGAGGGACATGGTCCGGATGATCAGCAGGAAGTTCTCGGGAAGCTGGAACGGCAGGGAGCGGACAACTTCGCCGAATTCCTCCGCGAAGTCGCGGAATTCGCGGGGGTCCACCTCGCGGAGCTCTGCGAAGCCCATCCCGCCAAACCGGGCAAACAGGTGCGTCATGGCCCGTTCCAGCTCCACGGTGTCCGCCGACGGCACCAGCACGCCGACGCCGCGGATGGCAGCAACCAGTCCCTTGCCGTCGCGGGCTGCGGCCGCGATCAAAAGCTTGCGCAGGCCGCTGCGCGTGGAGGGGGTTACCTCGCCCATCATGCCGAAGTCGATGAAAGTCAGTTTCCAGGGATGGCCGCCGGAACCGGGTTGGACGGGCGTGACGAAAATGTTGCCCGGGTGCGGATCGGCGTGGAAGAAGCCGTTGGTGAACAGCTGGTCAAACATGACCGAGGCGAACACCGGCGCCACCTCTGCGGGATCGATGCCTGCCGCCCGGAGCGCGTCCGTGTCCGTGATCTTGATGGCTGTGACATCCTCCAGGGTGAGCACGCGGCGGGTGCACCGCTCCCAGGCGGGACGTGGCACGTGGACCCGAACGTCGCCTGCGAAGTCCGCTGCGAACCGCTCGGCACTGGCAGCCTCATGAAGGTAGTCGATCTCCTCGAGGCTGGTCTGCGCAAATTCCTCCACCAGGGCCGGCATGTCGGCGCGGTCGGCCACGATCCGGAAGTGGCTGAGCCAGCCGCCCACCTTCCGCAGGGCCGCGAGGTCGCCGGCGACGATCGCTTCAATGCCCGGACGCTGCACTTTGACCACCACGTCCTTGACCCCGGCCACCTCTGCGTCGGCAGGCAGCAGCCGCGCCCGGTGCGCCTGGCCGAGGGAGGCTGCGGCCAGGGGCTCCTCCTCGAACATGGCGAACACCTCGTCAAGGGGGAAGCCCAGCTCCGAGGAGGCAAGGGCCCGGATGGCCGGGAACGCGACAGGTGGCACCTCATCCTGCAGGCCTTGGAGTTCCTCGGTGATTTCCGGCGGGAGGACATCAAGCCGGGACGACAGGAACTGGCCCACCTTGATCATGAGGCCGCCGAGCTCCACAGCCAGTGCATGGAAACGGCGGGCGAAGCGCTGCATCCTGGCCGGACGGGTCCGCTCAGCAACGCGGGCCAGCCCTATCCGGGGCAGCAGCAGCTCGTACCACCACACGGCGGCCAGGTGCCGTGCGGCAAAGCGCAGGATGCGGCGGTAGCGGGAACGGACATGGCCCGGGAGTACAGCCGGGCCCACCTGCCGGCGAGGGCCGGAAGCCACCCCCGTCAGTCCTGGGCGAGGATCGAGTACATCCGCCGGCGTGCCTCGTCCAGCACTGACACGGCTTGCTTCACCTGCTCCGGGGTGCCGGTCCGTCCCACTTGCGCCGCTGCCTGGGCCAGTTCAACGCCTGCCTTGGGAAGGGCAGCGAATCCGGTTGTGGATTGCGGCCCCGCCCCTGCCCAGGGATTCGATGCGGCACTGCCGGCCGCCTCGTCCCGGCCGGATTCGGTCAGGGAGTAGATCTTCCGGCCGTTGGATTCCTCGGCCCTGATCACACCCTCATCAGCGAGCAACTGCAGGGTGGGGTAGACAGAGCCGGCGCTGGGCTTCCAACTGCCGCCGCTGCGCTCCTCAATCTCGCGGATGATCTGGTAGCCGTGCATGGGCCGCTCGGCCAGCAGGGCAAGCACCGCCGCCCGCACCTCACCTTTGCCGGCCCTGGTGCCTTCCGGCTTTTCGAAGCGGGAACGGAAGTCCTCGATGGCCTGCCAGAGGCCATCGATGTTGTTGCTGCCGAATCCATATCCCGGGTATGAGCCACGCATGGGGGTCTCCTCTGGAGATCGTGAACGATATACAACGACACAGTTAACGATACGTCTGGAAGTCCGTGGCAGCCATGGGGCTGACGTTCAGGTTTGGCGCAGGGTGAGAATCTGTTCAGCCCTGCCGAACGGGCCCTGCAGGTCATGCAGGACCGTTGAGGTCAGGCCGATGCCGTCCCGGCCGAACGATACGGCGTTGTCAAGGCCCAGCCACTCCCCCTCGGGGCGGCGGTACATGTGGACCTGCAGGTCCAGGTTGGGGAAAGCGTAGCTGTCCGGTCCCGGCGGAACCCGTGCGGCAATGCCGTTGGCAGTGTCCACCAGTCCCATGAGGCGGGCAAGATCTCCGCTGTCTTCGCGGTCGGTCAGCGGATGCGCTGTGCGAAGCCAGACCTTCCCCGCGCCGGGACGGTGTCCTTCCGCCACCCGCATCTCCAGGGACCGGATGTAGCCGCCGGGCCAGATGGCGGACCCGTCGTAGGGCTTGCAGTCATCCGGGCCGGGGATGGCGGCGTCTTCAACGGCGGCAACCGCTGAGGTGTCGCTGGTGATCATCCGCCAGGCAGTGGCCCGGATGGCAGTCCTGCCCTGGGCCACGAGTTCGGCCTGGAGCAGCTCGATGGTCTTGCCGGGCCGCAGCACCGTGGCCTCGATGTGGAATTCCCCGCCGGGAATCAGGCCCAGGATCTCGTAGCTCAGCCGCGCCATCCTCATCCCGGGCCGCGGCTGGAGCCGCTCCAGGGCGTCCGCCAGCAGGCCGGAGGCCGGGGCCATGTGCTGCTCGTGCGTGTTCCAGGCGCCTTGGGCGTGGATGGTGGAGCGGAAATGACCGCCGCCAAGCGCCTGGTAATAGGCGGTGCCTTCGGCCAGTTCGGGGAGCTCGTCAGTCAACTGTGGCCTTTCAGGAAATCCCAGTGAATTGCCACTAACTCTATCCGGCCCCCGCAGCATCGTGGCCAGCGGGTCGCGTCGAAATGTTTGAGCGCAGGGTCCGGCCGCGGACTAGACTCAGGAACTGGTCCTGTCAGCAACCCTCGGAAGAGGTGTTTCATGCGCGTCATCAGCTACAACCTCCGCAAGCACGCAGCGAGCGGCGAACTGCTCGCCCTCGCCCGGAATCATGACATCGATGCGCTGTGCCTGCAGGAAGTTGATGCGGCGGACCTGCCGGAAACCCTGGGCCCGCTCCATCTGGCGGACGCCACCAAGGGGAACCGGCTGGGGCTGGCAATCTATTACCGGACCAGCCGCTTCACGGCCCTGGATACGCAGTCCTTCGCGCTGCAGAAATCGATGCATGACAGGGTCCTGGCGCCGGCCCATGAACGGCTGATCGGAACGCGTGTGATGGACAACGAAACGCAGCACGAACTGGTCATCGGGTCTTTCCACGCCGCCCCGCTCACCGCGTCGAATTCGTTGCGCCGCAAGCAGATCCACGCCGCCCACGCCGAATTGCTGAGCATGGGCAAGGGCCTGATGACGCTGATGGTGGGAGACTTCAACTACCCGTTCTTCACCAAGAACCTGCATCTGCACATGAAAAACTCCGGCTACGCCCTGTCCCTCAGCAACCGGCGCACATACACCCGCTACAAGGTCTTCAAGGGGCACTTCGATTTCGCCACGTCCCTGGGACTGGACATCACCAGCGTCGAGACGCTGCCCCGGGGCAAGTCGGACCATCTGCCCATCCTGGTCCACGCCGAATACGGCAAGGACTTCTAGGCCAGCCGCTCCCGGAGGCCGGGCCAGGCCGCGCCAAAGCCGGGATGCAGCTCCTTGTCAGCCACCCCGGGCAGCGGCACCCACAGCAGTTCGATGCTTTCGGGGTCGCTGATCACAGGCTCGAAAGGCTCGAGGACCTTGACCACCACCGTGGTGTAGGACCAGTAGCCGAGGTCCAGGACCGACGTAAACAGCACGTCCACGTGTTCGGCCGGGACGGCAGCCTCCTCATGGGCTTCGCGGAGCGCCCCGGACACCGCGTCCTCGCCCTCGTGCAGGGCGCCGCCGGGCAACCCCCAGGTTCCCCCGTTGTGGCTCCATACGGCGCGGTGCTGCAGCAGCACACCCTTGGCCGGGTCCCAGGCCAGGACGCCGGCAGCGCCGAACCGGCCCCAGAAGCGGCCGTGGTCCCCTTCCACCCAGGCGTCGCCCGGGTTGCGGGGGCCGGTGCGGACAGGCGGAATCGACGATGCGGCGACGGATGCGTGGTCCATCGTCCCAGTCTGACAGGTCCGCTGCGCCGGAGGGCGGCCGGCGGACGGGTCAGTTGGCGTGTCCGTGGTCGACGGCGAAATCGCCGCCGGGGTACATGACGGTTTCATGGCCGTCATCGAAGCGGACCACATACGGCGGCGCCCCGCCTTCGCCCCGGACTTCCAGGATCACTCCGTGACGGTCCGTGGCACCCACAGTCCTTCCGTGCACAATGATGCGGTCACCCTGTGCAGCCTCCATGGCACTCACCTCCAAGCCCCCAGATTACGACTCCCGGGCGGGACCGAACAGGTCCCCGTGGCAGGATTTCCCCATGCCGCTGAACATCCTCCTGATCGCCGATACCCACGTCCCCAAACGCGCCCGGGAACTGCCCACCCAGGTGTGGTCCGCCGTCGAACGGGCTGACGTGGTCTTCCACGCCGGAGACTGGGTGGACACCTTCCTGCTTGACGAATTTGAGCAGCGCTCGCGGCGGATGGTGGGCGTCTACGGCAATAACGACGGCCCCGACCTCCGCGCCCGGCTGCCCGAAACGGCAGCCGTCACCCTGGACGGCATCCGCTTTGCGATGGTGCACGAGACAGGCCAGGCCAAGGGCCGTGAACTGCGCTGCGAGGCGCTCTATCCGGACGCGGATGTCCTGGTCTTCGGGCACAGCCACATCCCGTGGGACACCACGTCGCCACGGGGCCTGCGGCTGCTGAACCCGGGCTCGCCCACGGACCGCCGGCGGCAGCCCGCGTGCACCTACATGACGGCCGTGGTTGACGGCAGCCGGCTCACCGGGTTGCAACTGGTGGAGGTACAGCGCGGGTAGCCCGGCTTGGCAGCCGGCCTCCGCATGCCTAGGCTGGAAACGTAAGCATGCTTAGCTTCGAAGAATCCAGCCGTACAAGCAGGAGGAAACCATGACAGACCAGTACACATTCCGCGATCCGGTCACCGCCTACGAGCACATCTCCCCTCCCAAGCAGCACCAGCCGGAGCCCGGGCTGGACGCCGAACTGACTCCCAAGGCCGACCTCGGCGAGGAAACGTACCGCGGCACGGGGCGGCTCGAAGGCCGCAAGGCGATCGTGACCGGCGCCGATTCCGGTATCGGGGCGGCAACTGCCATCGCCTTCGCCCGCGAGGGAGCCGATGTTGTTTTGTCCTACCTGCCGCAGGAGGAAGAGGACGCGGCCAGGATCGCGGGCATCATCGAGGCAGCCGGGCGCAAGGCCATCAAGGTGCCGGGCGACCTCAAGGATCCTGCGGTCTGCCGCGAAGTGGTGGAGACTGCCGTGGCCGTCCTGGGCAGTGTGGACATCCTGGTGAACAACGCCGGCAAGCAGGTGGCCCAGGAAGACCTGGCGGACATCACCGACGAACAGTTCGACCACACGGTCAAAACCAACGTTTACGCCATGTTCTGGCTGACCAAAGCGGCCCTGCCGCACATGCCGGCCGGTTCAACCATTATCAACACCACGTCCATCCAGGCGTACAACCCCTCGCCCACGCTGGTGGACTACGCCACCACCAAGGCCAGCATCAACAACTTCACCAAGGGCCTGGCCCAGCAGCTGGCGCCCAAGGGCATCAGGGTCAACGCCGTGGCGCCGGGCCCCATCTGGACGCCGCTGCAGGTGAGCAGCGGACAGCCCAAGGAGGAACTGCCGGAGTTCGGCCAGTCCACTCCCCTGGGCCGTGCCGGGCAGCCGGCCGAACTGGCACCGGCGTACGTGTTCCTCGCGTCGCCGGAATCCAGCTACGTGGTGGGCGAGACACTGAACGTCAACGGCGGCAGCCCCACGCCATAGCGGTTATTCCCCGTCCCGGTCGGCCAGCAGTGAATCGGTGGACCCGTCCGGCTGGCCGTCGAAGAACTGGGCGAGGACCGTTTTGAACACCGTTTCGCCGGGCGCGGCGCGAAGGAACAGGGTTATGGACGACTGCAGCTTGCGGGCGTCAATGCCACCCAGGATGTCCTCTGCGGAGCGCCCGGCGTGGTGGGTCAGTGCCTGCGCAGACTCGAGCAGGCGCGGGCCCAGCACGTCATGTTCCAGATAGGCACGCGCCTCCGCCAGGGAGTCAATGGCGTATTTGCGGGATGTTGCGCTCTGCCCCAGGCCTGCGATCTGGGGAAAGATGAACCACATCCAGTGGCCTGTCTTGTTTCCGAGCTGGAGCTCGGCCAGCGCCTGGTCGTATGTTCCGGCGTCCTGGGCTGCAACGAAACGCTCGAGGTTAAAGGGATCGTCCATCGTCATTCTCCTATTTGGTGGGACAGTGTTGCTGCTGCCGCCCGCAGGTGGGCGTCCGGGTCGGCACCCCATCGGGCCAGGACGGTTTCTGCGCGCTGCCGGTTGCGGTGCTCCAGCCCGTCCAGGAGCGGGCGCAGAACGTCGGTGACGAGCGGATCGGCCAGTTCCGTTGCGTGCGCGGACCGGAGGAAACCCTCAACGCGGGTCAGATCCGAGTGCCGCAGCAGGGCCACCCGCGACTGTAGCAGCACCACCGCCGCCTGGCGGCGTTCGAAGACCGGACGGGCGCCCGGTTTCGGCTGGCCCCACAGTGCCGAGGCAAGCTGGACCACGGCATCGTGGTCCAGGCCCTTGAACTTGCGGAGGGCGTCGCGGATGGTTCCGCGGACCGCACCCACTGATGAACCGTAGGAGCCCAGGGCGCCGCCAAACCTGCTGCCGACGTCGTCCGCGCGGTACCACGCGCCCTCGTTCTGCAGCGTGCGGTCGATGAAACCGGCCGCCTCGGCGACGGCGTCCGAACCGGTGGTCACGAGTGCCCCGCGGCTGCGTGGTCGATGCAGTACGGCGTCCAGGGCCGGGCTTCGAGCCTGCCTTCGGCGATGGGCCTGCCGCATACGGCGCAGCTGCCATAGGTTCCGGCGGCGATCCGGTCGAGGGCTGCTTCCACCTGGTCCAGGCCGGCTGAGCTCTGGTTCAGCAGCGCCGAGGCCTGGGACAGCTCGAAGGCGATGGTGGCACCCTCGGGATCGTGTTCGTCGTCCACGTTGGCTCCCTGGCGGGCGGAGTTGGCTGCGGCGATGTCCGCCCGCAACGCCGGCAGCAGGGCCAGTTTCAGCTGCCGTTCCTCTTCGAGCAGCAGCCGGAAGCGTTCGTAGTCAGTCATGGGAAAAGCCTAGTCCTGCGTCAGTACCAGTTGTTCGCCATTGAGTGGCTCCAGGCGCCGCAGGGCGAGCCGTACCTGTCGCGGATGTAACCCAGCCCCCACTCAACCTGGGTCCGGTAACTGGTCAGCCAGTCACTGCCGGCGCTTGCATACTTCCCCGGCGGCAATGCCTGGGCGATCCCATAGGCGCCCGAGTAGGGGTTGGTGGCCGTGGTCTGCCAGTTCGACTCCTTGGTCCATAGCTGCGCCAGGCACAGGAACTGGTCCTGGCCCCAGCCGTAGGCGCCCAGGCGTCCGGCGGCGTAGCTCTTCGCTCCGGCAGGATCGTTGACAGCACCACCGGGAACAGAAGGTACGACGACGGGCGGCGGCACCGGCCGGACCGGCGGTCCGGGAGCCGGGGCCGCCGGTGCGGGGTTCACCGGGACTGGGCCCGCCGGGATCGGGTCCGCCGGAGCGGGGTCGACGGGTCCCGGCGGGCCCGCGGGCGCGGGCCGTGGTCCCTCCACGCGGGCGTCTGCTGCGGCCTTCGCTGCCCGGACCGACTCCCGTTGCGCCTGTTCCTGTGCAGCGGCCCGCTTTGCTGACTGCGAGGCCTCATATGCGGCGAGGGCGGCCTGTCCCTGCCGGAACTCCCCCTCCACGGACGCGGTTGTTCCCTTGAGCGAGGCCAGCTGGGCCGTGAGCTGGCCGCCGTGCTGCTGCTCTTCAGTGATGTGGCGGGCCACCGCATCCTGGGCCGACCTGGCCCCGGCAAGCCTGGCTCCGGCCTCCCTGGACAGGTTTTCCCGCTCGGACCGTGCGGCTTTCTCCTGCTCGCCCAGGGACGATGCCACTCTTGCGGCGGACGCCGCCCGGTCCACCAGGCCGGCTGTCTTCGCGCCCACCAGCTCCACCATGTTGAGTCCGTGGACGCTGCCGGACTCAAGGGCGTCCAGGGCCATGAAGAATCCGGCCGTGGTTGCACCCGTCTTGTACGACTGCACGGCAAGGGCTCCGATTTCCCTGCGGTGCTGCCGGAGTTCCCCGTTGGCTGCTGCTGACTGCGCAGCCAACGCATCGACCCGGCTGTTGGCTGCAGTGAGTGCCGCCTCGGCAGCGGCGTAATCCGCCGCAGCGGCAACGGCCGCCCCACCGAGCGCTTCTGAATCCGCCTGCAAAACGGCGAGGAGGCTGCCGATCCGGGTGATTTCCGCCGCTGTGCCCGCTTCAGATTCCCTGGCCTTCCGGACGTCCTCCCAGGAGGGGTACCCCTCCGGCGCGCGCTCCGAGGCCGACGCCGGCGCAAGGGCTGCCGGTCCCAGCAGTGCAAACACCAGAAGTCCCCCGAGCACCGGAGACTTCAGTTTGGTAACGGATAGGGGCATAGTCCCGTAGCCTACCGCCCTCAACCACAGGTTGAGGGCTTGCTGCTGCGGATCGTTATCCAGCAGAGACGGAAGGCACGCCGCGGCCCTAGACTGTGCCCATGGCCGGCGCCAGCACACCAAGCACCACACCAGCCCGCCGGACCCCTGCCCCCGGACGGACAGCAAAACCGGCAACCCCGCGCTGCTTGCTGCCGTTGCTGACCGCAGCAGTGCTGGCAGGTTCGGCCTGCACCCCACAGCAGCCCGCCCCGGCGGCGTCCCCCGCTTCCGCGGCGCCCGGACCGGTCACCATCGAGCTAAACCAGTCCCGCGACCAGTACGGGCAGCACGCCATCCTGCTCCAGCTCACCAACACCACGGACAGTCCCGTGGCTGTGGACGTGGCGCGCGTCAGTTCCCCGCTGTTCGACGGGGACATCGAGTGGACGCCACCGGCGGGCAGCCTGGAGCTTCCGCCGCACCAACCCAAGAGCGTGCCCGCACAGCTCCCACCTCCGGCCTGTGCCGAGCCGGCAACGGCATCGTCGCAGGCCAGCGCCACGGTTTCCGTTGCTACGGCCGGACGGCAACCGGCAGCACTGACCCTCCCGGCCCCGGATCCCTTCGGCGTGCTGCCGCGCAACAATTCCGAGCTCTGCCTGGCCGCGGACGCCGCGAAGGTGGCCGGGCTGGCCCTGGACCAGCACCTTGAGGTGGCGGCGGACGGCCGCACCGCCGTCGTCCGCCTCCGCATCAGCCCACGGCAGATGGCCCCCACCGGGACGCCGTCCCTCGCGCTGCACAGCGTGGGCGGCACGCCCCTGCTGGCGGAGGACGGGGTTGAGCCGTGGCCGCGGGACGTAACGGTCCGGCCGGGGGGACCCGAAACGGTCCTGGCCCTGCGGGTGCGTCCCGCCCGGTGCGATCCGCACGCCGTCGCGGAAGACAAAGTGGGAACCCTGCTGCCCCTCACCGTTACCGCCGGAGCGCGGGAAGGTGTCCTGAAAGTGGCAGCCGGCGGGCTGTTGCGTGCGCAACTTTATGACTTTGTTACGTTGGCATGCCAAAACGGCTAGAACCCGCGCATCATCCGAGGTCACCGCGGCGTTCCGGAAGGCCCCGCGGAGGAGGCCTTCATCCGAGAGGACTGCCTCGCATGTTATCCAAATGTGACAATCCGGTGAACGCCGGGTTATGGTCATACACGTGTCCCTCCCAAACGGGACATTCCCCTCAGCTTGCCGAGCCCTGCCGCTGAACCGGGATTCAATCGCTTTCCAGCTGGCAGGGACGGGGGAACCAAGTTTCCGCGGCTTCACCGAAGCCTTGGGGTTAAGTCGATATCGCCTTCCGTCCCTGACGAAGTGCGCTACCGGCCGGGCATCTCCAGCCCGAACCCGACAGCTCACCCCGCAGGCATGGGAGAGGCGATCAACCGTGTCAAAAAATTTCACCACCGCCCGTCACCGCGCTACTCCGGCCGGCTCCATCGCGCTGCAGGGCCTGGCCGTGACGGCCAAGGCCCAGGCCCGGACCTTCGGACGCCCGGCACTGGCGGTAGCCGCAGCATCGGGCATTGCGTTCGGCGTCGGAGCTCCGGCACATGCAGGCGTGACCGGCCCGGACAGCACCGAAACCAATAATGTCCAGGCATACTCGGCACCTGCCGCACCCGTAGCGGCTGCACCCGCCGCGGCTGCCGGCAACGTCCACACGGTTGCTTCCGGCGACACCCTCGGCGCCATTGCGTCCGCTTACGGGGTTGGCCTCAACGACGTCCTGGCAGCCAACGGCCTCGACGTTTCCTCGATCATCTACCCGGGTGACCAGATTGCGATCCCCGGCGCCGGCTACGCAGCACCGGCCGCTCCGGCCGTTGCTCCGGCCGCGGCACCTGTCCAGACCGCAAGCGCCGCTCCCGCCAACACCGGCATGAACCTCGGTTACGCCTCTGCAACGCCTGCGGCCACCGGCTCGGGCACCGGCGCTGCCATCCTGGCCAACGCGTACGGCCAGGTGGGCGTCACCCAGGACTGCACCGCCATGGTGGAGAAGGCCCTGCGCGCCGTCGGCAAGTCGGTCGGTGACCTGGCTCCCGGCCAGTTCTACCAGTACGGCACCGTAGTGGGCGCACCCGCCCCGGGTGACCTCGTCATCTCGGCAGGCCACGTCGGCGTGTACGCCGGTGACGGCCAGATGGTCAGCGGCGGCGTCAACGGCAGCCAGACCCAGGTGCACTCCGTCAGCTGGGTTGGTGCAGCCTCGTACGTACGGGTCGCATAGCCTGCTGAGCACGTAGCTTTCAGCGCATAGAGCTGCAAAAGGGCGGTAGCCGGGAGACCCCGGCTACCGCCCTTTTTGCTGCCCTTCCTTGTTCAGGTGCCGCAGAAGGTCATGTACGTCCCGAAGTCCTCCGGGGCGCCCTCGGCGTACCGCTCCAGGCCGGGGCGTTCGCTGTACGGCGCCGCCACCGCTTCCAGCAGCCGGTGCAGTGGCTCCAGGTCCCCGACCGTAGCCGCGGCCAGCGCCTCTTCGACGAGGTGGTTCCGCGGAATGTACGCGGGATTAGTGCGGTCCATCAGCCCGGCGTCCGGCCCCAGCTCCTGCCAGCGTTCGGCCCAGGCATCGTACGCGGCCAGGTCCATGACCATGCCGCGGACAGGCCGGCTGTCACCCCGGGCTGCCTTGGCCAGGTTCCTGAAGAAGAGCGTGTAGTCCACGGGGCCGTCCTTGAGG
Source organism: Arthrobacter sp. Leaf137 (assembly GCF_001423525.1). Taxonomy (GTDB): domain Bacteria; phylum Actinomycetota; class Actinomycetes; order Actinomycetales; family Micrococcaceae; genus Arthrobacter. The sequence goes on from NZ_LMOI01000012.1 coordinate 408,675, forward strand.
ATGCCGGTGACCCCGTCCACCAGGTCCGAGACCTCCTCGCCGGCTGCCGTCCCCGGCTTCCCCGCCGCAAGACCCAGCTTGGTGGCCATGCCGCCGAACCACGCCGCACTGTACTGCCGCCGGAATCCACCCAGCGCCTCCACGGCCACCGGAACCGCCGCCTCCTGGTCTTCGTCAATTAGCGGCAGCATGGCTTCGGCCAGGCGGGCAAGGTTCCATTCGGCCATGACCGGCTGGTTGGCGTACGCATACCGGCCACCGACGTCGATGGAGCTGTACACGGCGGCCGGGTTGAACGCGTCAATGAAGGCACAGGGGCCATAATCGATCGTTTCCCCGGAGATGGTCATGTTGTCTGTATTCATCACACCGTGGACGAACCCCACCAGCATCCACTGCGCCACGAGCGAGGCCTGTGCCGCCACCACCGCCCCATAGAGGGCGAGGTATGGGTTGTCCGCCGCAGCAGCATCCGGATAGTGACGGCTGATGGCGTGGTCCGCCAGCCGGCGCAGGAGCTCTGTGTTTTCGGTGGCCCGCGCATACTGGAAACTGCCTACCCGAAGGTGGCTGCCGGCCACCCGGGCCAGCACGGCGCCGGGCAGCATGTCATCCCGGCGTACCTGCCGTCCGGTAGCTACGACGGCAAGGGAACGGGTGGTGGGGATGCCGAGGGCGTGCATGGCCTCGCTGACCACGTATTCGCGCAGCATGGGCCCGACGACCGCACGGCCGTCACCGGCGCGCGCGAACGGCGTGCGGCCGGAGCCTTTCAGGTGCAGGTCCCTCAACCGTCCGCGGCCATCTTCCAGCTCACCCAGCAGCAGCGCACGGCCGTCACCGAGGAGGGGCGAGTAGCCGCCGAACTGGTGCCCGGCGTAGGCCTGGGCCACGGGTGTGGCACCTTCCGGCACGTGGTTGCCCAGCAGGAACCGCACTCCCTCTTCCGAGCCCAGGTACCCAGGGTCGAGCCCCAGTTCTCCGGCGAGCGGTTCGTTGAGCACCAGGAGTTTGGGGTCCGGAGCTTCCTCCGCCTCCCAGGGCACCGCCAGTTCGTTGAGTTCGCGGGCGAAGCGGCCACCCAGGGCAACAGTTGATTGTGCTGCAGCGGTCATGGTTTTAACCCTATCTCCCCGGCGGCCGTTACAGGCTCCCCGCGGCGGTTCGGAAGGCGGATGCGCTGGAGGTCGTCGGCGGCGATGACGGTGGCACCCTTGGCGCGGGCGGACGCCTGCCGGACCATGAGGGTGACGTCGTTGCCGTACCGGGATGAGAAATGCGTGAGGACCAGCGTCCGGGCGCTCCCATGCCCCGCCAAATCGCCCGCCTGCCCGGCGGTGAGGTGGCGGTATTCGTCCGCCAGCCCGCCGTCGTCGTCGCTGAAGGTGGACTCGGCGACCAGGAGGTCGGCGCCGTCTGCAAGGTCTTCGGCACCGTCGCACGGGGCGGTGTCCATGACGAACGCGAAGCGCTGCCCGGGGCGCGGAACGCTGACGTCGGCCAGGCCGACGCCGGCAATGGTACCTTCGCGCCGGAGGCGGCCGACGTCCGGCCCGGCGATGCCCGCTGCCGCAAGGCGGTCGGGCAGGAACGTGCGGCCCTCGGGCTCGGTGAGGCGATACCCGTATGTTTCGATTCGGTGCTTGAGCGGCCGGACGTGGAGGCCGTCCGCCACCTCACCGGCGGCGCCGTGGGGATGGAGCCTCAGGTCAAGGCCGGGAGTGCTGACGGATACCAGCGCCCGCACCACACCGTCCCCCGAGGCCGGGTAGTGCAGGTGGACCGGATGGTTGACGCCGTCCAGCACCATCCGCGACAGCACGCCGGGGAGTCCGAAACAGTGGTCGCCGTGGACGTGGGTGAGGCAGATCCTGGTGATCTGCGTTGCCGAAAATCCGGCGTGGATCATCTGGCGCTGCGTCCCCTCACCCGGATCGAAGAGCAGCCCCTCCCCGTCCCAGCGAAGCAGGTACCCATTGTGGTTCCGGGTACGGGTGGGCACCTGCGATGCGGTGCCCAGGACCACCAGTTCACGCACGGCCGCTGCCATGGCCGGCGGCCGCCAGGCCTTTCGTATAGGCCGCCTGGCCCGCGTGCTGCAGGCAGTCGGCGAGGGTACTGACCAGCCGGACGCCGAGGGTGACCGGAGGGTCCCAGTTGGTGTCAACGGTCCGGTCAAGGTCCTGGTCTGCCAGTTCCCCGAGGACCTGCATGGTCTGCCGGTGGACGGCGCCGTAGTAGTCCCCCAGCAGACTGGCCGTGGCGCGGACCGACTCCACCTGCTTGCTGGTGTGCCCGTAGCCGGTGTCGCGGTCCGTCAGCGGAAGGCCGAAGCGGTCAGCAAAACCCGCGTGCGTCCACACCTGCTCCAGTCCGGCAGCGGCGGCAACCTGCGCGTCCTCCACCCGTGCCAGGTGCCAGATAAGCCAGGCGATGGGGTTGCCGGTGGCCGCCGGCCGATGGTGCAGGGCTTCTTCATCCAGGCCATCGAGCGTCTCCGTCACGGCATCGCTGATGCGCACGAAGGCATCCTGCAGGAGTTCATTGGTTTTCATATCCCCGCCTTTCAGCACCAGCGCCGTTGGCCGTGCCTAACGCTCAAGATCGTTGGGGTCGAATTCGCTCAGCGGCGACCCGCCGAAGTTCTCAGCGTCGTCACTGGCATCGGCCTCCAAGCCAGTGGGATCCTCGCCGAAGTCGACGTCCGCTGCTGCCTGACCGAGGGTGGGTGAATCCGGCGGCACCTGTTCATCGCCGGATTCGTAGCGCGCCTCGGCGGATTCGTCGCGCAGGGCCTGGTCGCTCAGGAAGTCCTGTTCCCCTCCCGGGGCAGCTTCTTCCTGGAGCAGCGGGTCTTCCTGCCAGCGGTCCGGATTGTTTTCGGCGGCGCCGGGATAGTTGTCCGGTTCCCCGTGTACGGGATCAAGCTCCTGTGACGCTGCGCTTCCCGGTGTTTCATCGAGCAGCACGTCATTTTCGTCAACGACTTCCAGGCCATCCTCCGGGAGGTTCTGTTCACTCATGGTCACGCCTTTCCTTGGGGCTGCACCCGGTCTGATGCAGCGTAGATCGGTACCGCCAGACAATAGTAAGCATACTGACCACCCCCCCCGTTTGGAACTGTCCCCTCGACAGCCGTGACTTTCGGCCCTACAGATGGCAGGAGTCCGGCGGCCACTCTTGTAAGCAGGGAGACGCGCTGCCGCTGCGCCATGCTGGGGCGGCCACCGCCTCCCGAGTCCGCCCAAAACTCCACACGAAAGACCAGGAAGCCGGCCATGACATCACGTAAACCGATTGCCGTTGCCACCAACGACTCGGCACAGAGCCGGGCGGCGGTGCTGTGGGCCGCGCACCGGGCCGAAAAATCCGGGGTTCCCCTGGCGGTCCTCCACGTTGTGGACGACCGTTGGGTAGCCGAACCGTATCCCTGGTTCGGTGTACTGGAAGAGGCAGGGGACCAACTGCTGAAAACTGCTGCAGGGCGCGTCCGGGGAGCGACACCGGCCCCGGTCACCACACGGCTCCTGACCGGAAGCGTGGGCGGCTCGCTGGCCAAATACTCGGGCAAGGCGTCGATGCTGGTGATCGGTTCCGGCTCCGGACACCTCGGCGGAACCCTGGCAGACCGGGCATTGCAGGTAGCGGCCTCAGCCAAGGTACCGGTAGCCGTCGTCGGGACGCAGGACCTTGCCGGACGGTCCGGCGTGGTGGTGGGAATCGACGGCTCCCAGGAGGCTACGCAGGCCGTCGCTTTTGCGGCGGCGGAGGCCGACCGGGAGGGTGATGAGCTCACAGTTGTCTATGCCGTCAGGATGCCCGACCCCATAACGGACGCGGGGCTGGCCCCGGACAGCCTGGCCGAGATGGTCTCCGAAGAAGAACGGGTGGTCCTCTCCGAGACGGTGGCTGGGCTCGAGGAGGACTACCCCGGCCTGAAGGTGCACCGGGTTCTGGAAACAGAACGGGACCCTGTTGACGCCCTGGTCCACGCGGCAAGCGGAGCAAGGATGCTGGTGGTGGGAAGCCGCGGCCGCGGCGGCATCAAGCGTCTGCTGCTGGGTTCCACTGCCCACGGTGTGCTTAAGCACCTTCCCTGCCCCACTGTCATCACCCGGATCCAGGCCGGCAAGAACAAGGTCTGACCAAGAACGGAAGCCGGCCAGGCAGGGCGCCGGATTCCGCCATCCACATTGTCCGCACCATCCGTTCCAGGGGCGACACCATGAGAAAAACCGCAGCAATCATCATGCTCATCCTGGGGATCCTCCTTTCTCTGGTGGGCCTCACAGCGCTCGCCGGAGGCGCCGTAGCCATGGCCGTGGGGTCCGCGCAGGGTGACGGCTTCCTCACCTCCGGCTCGGCGCGGCTGTCCGTCGCATCCCACGCGCTGACATCGCCCCGGCTCGACGCCATCGGCGAAGGTGTTCCGCCCCGCCTCCCCTTCGATCTGGGGACCCTGCGGCTGCGGGCCGCCCCGGTGGACCCGGCCAAGGACATCTTCATCGGAATCGCGTCCCGGGCCGACGTCGAGAAGTACCTGTCCGGCGTGTACCACTCGGAACTGCTCGACGTCGAAATGCAGCCGTTCCGTGCCGAATACCGTGACATACCGGGGACTGCCGTCCCCTCAGCACCCGCCCAGCAGACGTTCTGGGCCGCGTCCGCAACCGGCCCCGGCGAACAGGAACTCACGTGGGACCTGGCGGCCGGCAACTGGTCGATTGTCCTGATGAACGCCGATGCCAGCCAGGGCGTGGCAGCAACACTGCAGGCCGGGGCGCGGTCTGAACTGATCCGGCCGGCCGCCTCGGGCCTGCTGGTGGGCGGCGCCATTGCCCTGGTGATCGGTGTTCCGCTGCTGGTTTTCGGGGCAATGGGCCTCGGCCGCCATACCGGCCCGCCGGCCCGGGGACCGGGAGCGCCGTACCCCGGATACCCGGCTGCCGGTGGCGCCCCGGGACTTCCGGTGCAGGCACAGCAGCCCCCGCAGCACATGGCAGAACTGGCGGACCGGGCCCCCTACCCGGCGCGGCTTTCCGGTGAGCTGGATCCCCGGCTGTCCAGGGGCCTGTGGCTGGTCAAGTGGTTCCTGGCGATTCCCCACTTCGTTGTGCTGGTCTTCCTATGGTTTGCCTTCGCAGTGACCACCATCGTGGCCGGGTTCGCGATCCTCTTCACCGGCCGCTACCCGAGGGCACTCTTCAACTTCAATGTTGGGGTGATGCGCTGGAACTGGAGGGTAGCGTTCTACGCCTATGCCGCCGCCGGAACGGACCTCTATCCGCCTTTCACCCTGGCGCACGCCGACTACCCGGCCGACTTCGATGTGGACTATCCGGAGCGGCTTTCCCGGGGACTGGTGCTGGTCAAGTGGTGGCTGCTGGCCATTCCACACCTGCTGATCGTGGCTGCCCTCGCCGGCACGGCATGGACCTGGCGGGCCGAAACCACGGATCTGGGAACCACGTATGAGCGCAGCACCGGGATTTCGCTGCTGGGGATCCTGGTCCTGGTGGCCGTGGTGGCACTCCTTTTCACCGGCCGCTACCTGCGCCCGCTGTTCGACCTGATCCTGGGCATCAACCGCTGGATCTACCGCGTCATGGCCTACACGGCGCTGATGCGGGACGAATATCCGCCTTTCCGGCTCGACCAGGGACCCGGTGAAGCACCGCCGCCGGCAGGCCAACCGGTCCGGCAGGAAATACCCGTGCCCGGAACGGGCCCAACACCCAAGCCCTAGCCGCCGGGGTTGGGCAACACAACGGTCATGACCGCACCAGAAGGAGTTGCAATGGGTTCAGCCGGAGCACCGTTCGGCCGGATCGTCGTAGGAGTCGACGGCTCGGAGGCCTCCATCGAGGCGTTGCGGCAGGCGCAGCGCCTCGCGGTGCCGCTCGGCGCCAAGGTCGAGGCCCACGCCTATTGGGATTACCCGCAGGCCTACTCCGGCTACATGCTGATGGGCATCGAAGGATTCGAAGAACGTGCCGGCCAAATCCTCGATGAGGCGGTCAGCACCGCCTACGGTGACGAAACGCCGTCGAACGTCATGGCCAGCCTCGTCCGCGGACACCCCCGGGATTCATTGATCGAAGCGAGCCGCGACGCTGACCTGCTGGTAGTGGGCCGGCGCGGGCACGGCGGCTTCAGCGGCCTGCTCCTGGGCTCTGTCAGCTCGGCCCTGGTGGCCCACGCCCACTGCCCGGTGCTGGTGGTGCACACGCCGGAGGCGCCCCCGGAAGCCCCGTGACGGAGGTTCGGAACAGGACAGGTCAGCGCCCGCCGTCGGACGCGTCTGCCTGGGCCGGAACCACCAAAACCGGACAGTGGGCATGGCTCACGCAAGCGGAACTCACCGAGCCCGGCACGAAGCCAGCGTGCCCATGCCGGCCAACAATCAGAAGCGCAGCTTCCCTGCTGCCGCCGATCAGGAGGTGCGCAGCGCTGCCCCGCAGGAGCCGTCCGCGGACTTCCGGCGGCACCGGCGACCCGAAGGCATCAGCGAGCGCCTGCCGGAGTGCCTGCTTCGCCGCGACTTCGAATCCCTCAATGCCCACGGCCAGGTAAATCCCGAAACCGGCAGGAACGTCCCAGCACGCCCATGCCTCCACAGCGGCATCCAGCGGCCCTGCCAGGGCGCGGGCAGTCCGCAGGGCCTGGACCGAGGCGGCTGACCCATCCACGCCCACAATGATCCTGGGCTGGCCTCCGCCGGCTTCCATGGTGGGCTCCTTTCCCTTTGCTGATTGACGTCTGATCCAACCCTGCTGAAGGAGCAGCCGGCCGGGTAGGGCCGTTGGTCACCGGGCGGCGGCAGTGGGATCAGGTACTTTGCGTACTTTGGTCCCTTACATCCACGGACAACGGGCGCAAGAATGGTACTTGCCCCGGCCAGGGGCTGCCCGCACAGCGCAGCGGGTGCAGGTGTGGTCCTTATGAAAATGGGAGCGTAACGTGCAAAGGCTTGAGACTGACTCGGGGGAAGCTGCAATTCCGCAGGAACCGCTCCGCGTCTTCATCCTCGACGACCACGAACTTGTCCGGCAGGGCTTGAAGGACCTGTTGGAAGGTGAAGGGTTCGTGGTGGTGGGCGAAAGCGGATCGGCCGCCGAGGCCACTCGCCGGATCCCGGCGCTTCGGCCGGACATCTCCATACTGGACGGCCGCCTGCCGGACGGTACCGGCATCGAGGTCTGCCGCGATGTCCGTTCGCTCGATCCGCGGTTGAACTGCCTGATCCTGACCAGCTACGACGACGAACAGGCGATCCGCGGAGCCGTCCTGGCCGGAGCGGCGGGGTACATCCTCAAACAGATCAGGAGCGACGACCTCCTGGCCGGTATCCGCAAGGCGGCCACCGGCGCGTCCCTGTTCGAGCCCGGGGTGCGGGAACGGATCGTCTCGGGACTGACCCGGACCCCGACGGACCCGAGGATGGAAGGACTCAGCGCACAGGAAAAAAAGGTGCTCGTGCTGGTGGGGCAGGGACTGACGAACCGCCAGATCGGTGAGGAACTCTTCCTGGCCGAGAAGACCGTGAAGAACTATGTATCGTCCATCCTTGCGAAACTGGGATTCGAGCGCCGGACGCAGGCGGCCGTGTTCGTCACCCGGAACAGCCCGGAGGCCTCCTGATGTGTCGGCCCCCTGTCACTGCAGGCCTACACACCATCTGATCCGGGTGCCCTTTCCTGGTGCACTGTCGATGCTGCAGCTGCCTCCCAGCATCTCCGCCCTGTGCCTCATGTTGGCCAGGCCGCTGGTCTGCCCGGGCTCCTCGAATCCGCAGCCGTCATCCTTGATGACAAGCTCCACACCGTCAGCTGAGGCGGTCACCGCCACGTGCACGTCCGCAGCTCCCGAGTGGCGTGCGGCGTTGCTCAGGCCCTCGGACAGCACGGAGAGCAGGTGTCCCGCGACGTCATCATCGACGACCTCGTCAACGGGACCGCTGAACACTACATCTGGCGCCACTGAGTAGCCCCGGGACGTTTCCTCGGACACCTTGAGGATTCGGCTGGTCAGCGGTTCATGGTTCCCGCCGGTCCGCAGCGAGTAGATGGTGTCGCGGAGCTTCCGGATGGTGTCGTCCAGTTCAGCTGTTACCGCAGCGATCCGTTCATGGGCCACAGGGTCCGGGGTATAGCGCCGCAGGCTTTGGATGCTCAGGCCCGCGGCGAACAGCCTCTGGATCACCAGGTCGTGCAGATCCCGGGCGATCCGCTCCCTGTCGGTGAACAGGAGGTTCTGTTCGCGCAGTGCATGCACCCGTCCCAGTCCCAGCGCCAGCCCCACCCTGCTGCCGAACAGCGCACTGGATTCCAGCTCGGCTTGGCTGAAGGGTCCGCCCCCGGAGGGCCGGGCCAGCAGCAGCACCCCGTTATCGCTGCCGCTGTGGCCCAGGGGGCACACGAGCACGGCCCCCAGCTTTTCGCCGATACCACCACCAAAAACCTCTTGCGGATCCCGGACGACCACCGATTTTCCGGTCTCAATGACCACATCGACGGCGTCGGAAGCCTTGACCTCCTGTCCGGCTTGGAGTCCCTGCACACCAAGCGACGAACGGCAGCGGAGCGTACCGTCACCATCGGGCACGGCGATAACGGCAAGCACGGCTTCCGAGACCCGCAACGCTGTTTCCGCCACCAGATCCAGGTTTTCCGCATCCTTGGGCCGGGGTGTGACGATGAGCCGGCTGCTCAGTTCCATCCCTGCTTCAAGCCACTTCTGGCGGCGTTTGCTGTCGTCAAAATGGCGGGCGTTCTGGATCGCCACGCCTGCCGCGGCGGCCAGGGCCACAGCGAGGTCTTCATCCTCCGGAGTGAAGTCCAGCCCGCCGTTCTTCTCCGTCAGGTAGAGGTTCCCGAACACTTCGTCGCGCACCCGTACTGGTACACCGAGGAACGATTTCATGGGGGGATGGTTTGGAGGAAAGCCCGAAGCGATCGGGTGTTGGCCAAGTTCGTGGAGCCGAAGGGGCCTGGGCTCGCGGATCAGCAGACCGAGAACACCGTGCCCGGTGGGCAACTGGCCAATGGCTTTGATGCCGTCCTTGTCGATCCCCACTGTGATGAAGTGGCTGAGCCGGAGGTCTTCGCCTATAACGCCGAGCGCGCCGTAGCGTGCACCCACCAGGTCACAGGCCGAGCGCACAAGCCTGTCCAGCACGGTTTCGAGGCTGAGGTCCTCGGCGATAGCCATCACGGCGGACAGGAGGCCGTTCATCCTGTCCTGTGTCTGCAGCAGCTCGTCCGCCCTGGAGACGAAGTCGCGAAGGAGGTCTTCGGCCCGCTCCCTCATGGGCGAACGCCATGGCTCAGTGCTCACAACTGACCTCCTGCCGAAGCGGCCCGTGCCATTTCAGGAACCCGGCGGCACGCAGCGCCCCGGTGCGCGCCGCGGCCCCCGCCCGCGCCTGAGCACGCAGTGATGGCTTGGCACCATCCTAGGAGACGACGGCGGGCCTTGGAACGCCGTTGCATTGAATATCCGGATACCGGGACCTTCTTCCCTAGTCCGCCGGGTCTCCCGGCCCTAGGCTACGGCCATGGATACAGGTGCGTTGGAAGTGGAAGCCGAAATTTTGGGCGTTCACGACTGCTGGAAATACCTGCAGTCGACGCCGGTCTGCAGGATTGCATTCACGCATGGCACCGACGTCGAAATATTCCCCGTCAACTTCGCTGCCAGCAACGGAACGGTGCTGATCCGCACCGGCGCCGGTAAGACTCTGGACACCGTGGCGAACGCACAACAGGTCTCCCTGGAGGCGGACGGGTTGAACCAGTACGGCACCATCGCGTGGAGCGTCGTGGTCAAGGGACGCGCGGTCACCGTGGAAGATCCGGAAGGTTACCGGGAAGCCGAGTCCGCCGGCCTGTCACCCTGGCAGGCCGGAACCAAGAACCGGCTGGTCCGGGTCACTCCCGGCGAGATTTCCGGCCGGCGTTTTGTTATTGCTCCCCCAACCCGCTGGGCATCGCAGGAGCCTGCCGGCCAAGGTTGATGCTGTCCGGCATGACGGCCGGGCAGCCGTACCAGAGGAAGGTCAACCATGGACACCACCAGGCCCATCGCGGTCGGCGTCACCGACTCCGAAGCATCCCGGGCCGCCCTGGCATGGGCGGCTGCGCGGGCCGCCCGGCTCAAACTGCCCCTTGTGCTCCTGAACGTCCTGGACGACCACTGGATGGCTGGCGAAGCACTGGAAGCCCTGCCCTACATCGATGTGCTGCGAACATCCGGGGAAGACCTCCTGAAGATGTCCGCAGACCGGCTCCGCACCGAGGAACCCGGGCTTCAGGTCTCGCAGGAACAGCTGGAGGGAAGCATTGGGGCATCGCTGGGCCGCTACTCCGAAAAGGCATCGATGCTGGTTCTGGGCAGCAGCGGGCAGACACGCGGAGCCTTAACAGACCGGGCGCTGCAGGCCGCGGCCGTGGCGGCATCACCGGTGGCCGTGGTTGGCCCCGGGCAATCCGACGGCAGGGGCGTCGTCGTCGGCGTCGACGGGTCCTCCCAATCGACGCAGGCAGTAGCCTTCGCAGCGTCGGAGGCTGACGCGCTGGGTGAAGAGCTCACGGTCCTTTACGCCTTCACCGGACCCAAAAGATGGGTCGGGGCCGGCCTTCCGTCCAGTAGCTTTTCCCGGCACGTTCTCGAGGAGGAGCGGATAGTCCTTTCCGAAACTGTGTCCGGCCTGCGGCAGGATTTCCCTGGCCTTGTGGTGCATGATGTGCTTGAGACCGTCATGGAGCCCGCCGCCGCCCTTGTCCGTGCCGCCGCCCAGGCCCGGCTGCTGGTGCTGGGAAGCCGCGGGCGTGGCAGCTTCAGCAGGCTCCTTTTGGGCTCTACTGCGCACGCCGTCCTGGCCCAGCCGCCTTGTCCCACAGTCATCACGAGGCTCAGAAAGCCGGCCTGACTCCTCCAGGCCCCTGCACCAAGGGCCGCTACGGGGCAGCGGCCCTTGCCTCACGGGAGTCATCCAAACAGGACAGCCGCTTCCCGGTACCGCGCTTCGGGTACCACTTTCAGGGCTCCGAGGGCCTGTTCCAGGTCAACCGGGATGATGTCTGTGCCCCGCAACGCAACCATCGTCCCCCACCTCCCGTCGGCTGCCAACTGGACGGCGGCGATGCCGAGTCGGGTGGCGAGTACACGGTCGAAGGCGGTGGGTTCACCTCCCCGCTGGATGTGGCCCAGAATGGTGGCCCGGGTTTCGATGCCTGTCCTGGCCTGGAGTTCCTCTTCCAGGAGGCGGCCGATGCCACCGAGACGGGGCCGGCCGAACGTATCCAGCCCGCGCGGCGCATACGGTGCAATCTGGCCCATGGGGGCAAATGCCTCGGCCACCACCACGAGGGGCGCCCGGCCGCGGTCACGGGCCGACAGCACCCAGGCGGCAACCTGCTCCAGGGAGACCGGGTGCTCCGGGACCAGGATGGCGTGCGCACCGGCAGCCATGCCCGCGTGCAGCGCAATCCAGCCTGCGTTTCGTCCCATGACTTCCGCCACCATGCACCGGTGGTGGGACTCACCGGTGGTCCGCAGCCGGTCCATGGCCTCGGTTGCCGTCTGGACGGCCGAGTCGAAACCGAACGTGTAATCCGTTGCACCCAGGTCGTTGTCGATCGTCTTGGGCACTCCGATGATGTGCAGGCCCTGCCGGCACAGCCCGCTGGCCGCCGCCAGGGTCCCCTCGCCGCCGATGGCAATGAGCCCGTCCAGGCCGTTGCGCCGGAAGCATTCGCGGACGGCCCCGGCTCCGCCGTTCCGCAACGGATTGGTCCGGGACGTGCCCAGGACCGTTCCGCCCAGCCGCGAGATGCCACGTATGCTGTGCCGCGGCAGGGGAACAACCTCCTGTTCCAGGACTCCGCGCCAGCCGTCCCTGAACCCGACGAACCCGTAGCCGTGGACGATGTCTCCGGCGAGGACGGCGCCGCGGATCACGGCATTCACGCCGGGACAGTCGCCTCCACTGGTCAGGATGCCGAGGCGCCTCACGGCAGGGCCGGATCCGCTGCGGCCGCGAGCCGGAAGTTGCCGGACTCGCCCGGCATCAGGGTTGTATCCCTGCCGTTGACCCGCACACTGATGGGCGCGGCGTCCCCGGGTGAAGACATGATATGAAGGTGCCCGCCCTTGAGCCTGACGTTCAGATGGTGCCCCCGGTACCGGATGTGGAAGGCGACGCTCCGCAGTCCTGTGGGCATGTTAGGGGCGAACATGATGGTCTCCCCGCTTAGCCGCAGCCCGGCGAAGCTGCGCTGGATGACATCCACGGTCCCGGCCATGGCGCCGAGATGGATTCCAGACCGGGTGGTGCCGTGCTGGGTGTCGTCCAGGTCGGCGTCGAGCGCTTCACGGAAGCTGTCCCAGGCCCTGTCGGCGTCGAGGGCGGCGAGGACTGAGGCATGCGCAACGCGGCTCAGGGTGGAGCCGTGGGCCGTGCGGCCGAGGTAGTACTCAATGGTCAGGTTCAGCTGCTCCGCGGTGAACGTGTATCCCAGTTCGGCCAGGAGTCCGGTCAGTCCTTCCTGGCCCAGGAGATAGGGAAGCATCAGGACATCGGCCTGCTTGGCGAGCTTGTACCGGTTGGTGTCATCGCCCTCTGCTTCCAGGATCAGGTCCAACCGCTCGATGCTGTCATAGGTTTCCCGGTAGCGGTCCCAGTCCAGTTCGTTGAGCTGCCCGTAGCCGGCAAACTGGCTGATGACGCCGTCGGGGTGAAAGGGGACGAAGAACGCCCGGCCCACGCGCTCCCAGCCGGCGGCCTCATCGGCGCTGATGCCCAGCCGTGCCGCCAGCTCAGCCCGCTCTTCACCCTGGAATATGGCGACGATGTCCGCCGCCCGCAGGCAGGCCCAGGCAGCCATCACATTGGTGTAAGCGTTGTCGTCCAGTCCCGGCTCAGGGTTTCCCGGATACCCGGTGTGGTATTCATCCGGCCCCACCACGCCCTTGAGGTGATAGCGCGAAGTGTCTTGGCTGAACTCGGCACGGGAGGCGAAGAACCGGGCAACCTCGATGACCAGTTCGGCGCCCCGCCTGAGCAGCCAGGGTTTGTCATTGGTGGCCTGGTAGTACTGCCACGCGTTGAACGCCACCGCCAGGCCGGCGTGCAGCTGCAGGTGCGAATAGTCACGGACCCACCGGCCAGAGCGGTCGTTGTAGAGCCAGGTGGGCGTCTCCTCGGTCCCGTCGCTTCCGCTCTGCCAGGGAAACTTCGCCCCCGTGCAGCCCGCCAGTGCAGCGGCGTGGCGTGCGGCCGGCAGCCGGCGCCACCGGTAGTCGATCAGGGCGCGTGCCACGTCGGGCGCGCGCAGCGTCACCAGTGGCAGCACGAACAGCTCATCCCAGAAAACGTGGCCGCGATACCCCTCACCGTGGAGCCCGCGGGCAGTGACACCGGCATCCAGTTCAGCCGTATGGCGGGTCAGGGTTTGCAGGACATGGAAGATATGGAGGTTCAGGACCAGCCGCACCTGCCCTGGCGCGTCCATCTCCACCAGGTAGGGCGCCAACTCCCGGTGCCAGGCGTCGAGGTGGGCAGCCAGGAGCACGCCGGGGTCATCGCCGGCGCGGTGGAGCTCCCACCGCGCTGCGGATGCCGGGGATGAGATGGCGCGGTCCCGGGAGGTCACCACGGCGACAGCCTTGGTGATTGTTGACGGATTCCCGTCGGTGAGCGCCATCCGGAAGGACCGGTAGTGGAGCGCCCCGTCCCGGCCCTCTGCTGCCCCGGCTGCGATGCCGGCTCCCCGGGTGCGGAAAGCCACGGCGATCCGCACCAGGCTTTGCGTCGTTTCGGCCTCGACGACGGAGATGCCGTCATCCGGGACGTCACCGGGTACGCCCCCGACGGCGGTGCGCTCGCCCGTGCGATCCGTCAGGTGGATCCCGGGACCGGCCTCCGGGCCGGGAATGTTGGCATTCCGGACCCCGGCGTTCACTCCGCTGCGCACCTCCACCGTGCCGCTCCAGCCCAGCGGCGTCACCTGCATGTCCAGCACCAGCAGATGCGGCTCGGCCATGGACGCGAAGCGGGTCTGGACCACCTCCAACCGTTTACCGTCGGCGGCTTCGAGCAGCATTCGCCGCTCAAGTACGGCCCTGCGCAGATCCAGCGAGCGCCGCTCGTGCAGGAGGGTCATGCCGCCGGCGGACCACCAACGCCCGCCGTCCATCTTCAGGTCAAGGGGAAGGCAGTCCGGAGCGTTGACCAGGTGTTCCTCCATGACCGTCTCTCCGCCAGCTTCGGCTTCCGCCCTGTTGTATACTCCGGCGAGGTACATGCCGGCGTAGCTGGCCGGGCCGCCTTCCGGAGCTGCTCCCCGGACGGCCAGGTAGCCGTTGCCCAGGGTGGTGAGCGCTTCGCGGTGCCCTTCGTGGTCGGCGTCGAATCCTTCGAAAACCAGGTGCCAGGGATCGCCCAGCACCAGTCCCAGGTCCAGTTCCCCGACGTCGTTCAGGACCGCACCGGCACCTGCAGCTTCAAGGCCCCGCCGGGTGCCGCTCCGGTCAATACCCACCACCAGGCCGAAGCCGCCCCGCCGCGCCGCCTGGACGCCGGCCACCGAGTCCTCGATGACCACGGCATGGGATGGTGGAACACCCAGCCGGAACGCGGCGGCCAGGAAGACATCGGGCGCGGGTTTGCCCCGCAGCCCGAGCTTGGCCGCGGCCGCTCCGTCGAGGATGACGCTGAAGAGGTCAGCGATGCCGGCTGCATCCAGGACGAAGGACGCGTTGCGGCTGGAGGTCACCACGCCCGTGGGCACCCCGGCGTCGGCCAGCCGGTGCAGCAGCTGCATGGTGCCCGGATAGCTTTGGACGCCGTCCCTGCGCAGGTGTTCGAGGAACAACCGGTTCTTCAGGGCACCCAATCCAAATGCCGTCCAGGCGCCGGGCTGATCGTGGTCCGTTCCCCGGTCCACTGCCACTCCCCTGGCGGCCAGGAACTTCATGACGCCCTCCTCCCGGGGCAATCCGTCGATGAACGTCCGGTAATCGGCTTTGGACATCGGCGTGCGGCTGGCCGCGGCCGGGATCCGCGGGTCCTGGAAGATGCGGTCGAATGCTTCCTTCCAGGCGGCCTGGTGGAGCAGTGCGGTGTTGGTGATGACTCCGTCGAGGTCGAAAATGACCGCGTCGAACGGCGGCCTCGCGGCAGCTGCGGTGGGAGAACCGGTCATAGCACAGTGCTATCAGCAGGGTGTCCGGGGCAGCCAGTGCCGTTAGGCCCGCGGGGGCAGGCGCTGCTCGGCTGCGGCAATGACGGGCAGGGTTCGAAGGTAGGTGTCCGGGTTGAGGGACAATGAATCGATGCCCTGGCCGACCAGGAATTCTACGAGCTCCGGGTGGTTGCTGGGCCCCTGTCCGCAGATGCCGATTTTGATACCGGCAGCATGGGCCTTGGAAATTGCCTCGGCGATCATGGCGCAGACGGCCGGATCACGTTCATCGAAAAGTCCCGCCAGCTGTTCCGAGTCCCGGTCCACCCCCAGGACCAGCTGTGTCAGGTCGTTTGAGCCAATGGAAAAACCGTCAAACCGCTGGGCGAACTGCCCGGCCAGCACCACGTTCGAGGGGATTTCGCACATCATGTACAGCTGCAGGCCCGCTTCCCCGCGGACCAGACCGTGGCTGGCCAGGGCCTGGATCACTTGGTCGGCTTCGTGGACGGTGCGGCAGAAGGGGACCATCACGACGACGTTGGCGAAGCCGATCTGTTCCCGCACCCTTTTGAGGGCCCGGCATTCGAGGGCGAACCCTTCGCGGTAGTCCTCGCTGTAGTAGCGGGAGGCACCGCGGAACCCGAGCATGGGGTTTTCCTCGGAGCGTTCGAAGGCGCTGCCGCCGATCAGGTGGCTGTACTCGTTGGACTTGAAATCGCTGAGCCTGACGATGACGGGCTTGGGGTGGAACGGCGCGGCAATCTTGGCGATGCCGGTGGCCAGCGCGTCAACGAAGTATTCCTGGGGGTCGCTGTACCCACTGGTGAGTTGGCGGATGAGTGCGGCCTCGTCCTGGTCGGCCACCCGCTCGGGATGGACCAGGGCCATGGGGTGGATGCGGATGAGGTTGCTGATGATGAACTCCATCCGGGCAAGGCCAACACCGGCTGCGGGAAGCCGCCACCATTTGAAAGCCGCGGCAGGGCTGCCGATATTGACCATCACGTCCGTCCGGGTGGCGGGCAGCTGGTCCATATCGACGTCCTCCACCGTGTAGTCCAGCAGTCCCTCGTAGACGCGGCCCTCTTCCCCTTCCGCGCAGGACAGGGTGATGGGGGCGTCCTGGGGCAGGGTGTCCGTTGCGTTGCCGGTTCCGACGACGGCCGGAACGCCCAGTTCACGGCTGACAATGGCTGCGTGGCTGGTGGGTCCGCCGTGGTCCGTGACGATGCCGGCGGCACGCTTCATGACAGGTACCCAGTCCGGGTCGGTCATCCGGGTGACCAGGACGGATCCTTCGGTGAATGATTCGATGTCCTTCGCGTCCCGGATGACGCAAACATTGCCCTTGGCGATGCTGTCCCCCACGGCCGCCCCCGCAGCGAGGACGTGCCCCTGCTGCTGCAGGTGGTAGGTGCGGAACATTGAGCTGCTTCGGCGGGCCTGGACCGTTTCGGGCCGGGCCTGGACCATGAACAGTTCGCCGGTCAGTCCGTCTTTGGCCCATTCCATGTCCATGGGGCGCCCGTAGTGCTCCTCCACGGCGGACGCCCACCGCGCCAGCAGGACGGCTTCGGCATCCGTCAACACCAGGGAGGCGCGCTCGCGTTCCGTGGTGTCCACCATCCGGGTGAGCGCGCTGCCGCCATGGCTGTAAACCATCTTCCGTTCCTTGGCACCGGTTTCCCGGGCGATCACCGGTGTGAAGCGGCTGTCAGCGAGCAGCGGCTTGAACACCTGGTACTTGTCCGGGTTGATGGTTCCCTGCACCACTGTTTCCCCCAGCCCCCAGGCGGCGCTGATGAGCACCGCGTGTGGAAAGCCTGATTCGGTATCGATGGAGAACATGACCCCTGATGCCCCGACGTCGGAGCGCACCATGCGTTGGACCCCTACCGACAATGCAACATCGAGGTGTCCGTATCCTTTGATATCGCGGTAGCTGATGGCGCGGTCGGTGAACAGCGAGGCATAACAGCGCCGGCAGGCGTCGAGGACGGCCCGTTCCCCGGAGACGTTGAGGAAGGTCTCCTGCTGGCCGGCGAAACTGGCATCCGGCAGATCTTCGGCGGTGGCACTGCTGCGGACCGCCACCGGCACCTGCGCATGGCCGGCCCGTCGTGAAAGCTCCCGGTAGTGTCCACGGATCTCCGCGGCAATACCGCCCGGGAAGTCGGCGGCCAGGAACAGCTCCCTGATGGCGGCACCGGCCTGCCGGAGTGTGGCCCGGCCCTCCTGGTACTCCGCGATGCAGTCCCTGATGCGGGGCTCCAGGCCATTGTCTTTAAGGAAGGTCCGGTAGGCGTCAGCGGTGGTGGCGAACCCTTCGGGTACCTTGACCCCGGCCGATTGCAGCGATCTGCTCAGCTCACCGAGAGACGCGTTCTTGCCGCCCACCGAGGCGACGTCCCCGATTCCGGTGTCGCTGAACCATTTGATGTGCAGGTGGGTTCCGGAGGTCACGGACGGAGCAGTCATGCCTTGATTCTGGGCTGGTCTGGCATGCCGGGGCAGGGTCTTAGGTCCCCACGGGTCACGGCCGCGGCCGGCGGGGCCAGGCGGCCTTGTATACCCAGTCCGCTGCCAGGACGGCCGGTATAGCCAGGGACGCGGCAAGGAGGCCGGCCGGCGGGGGCGGGGCCTGTCCCAGCAGGCCCGCGGCCGGTGGAATGAACAGGCATGCTGCCAAGACCGCCAGTTCGGCAGCCACGGCCCACAGCAGCAGCCTGTTGGTGCCCCAGCCCAGCTGCCAGGGCAGTACCGTGGCGCTCCGGCAGGCAAAGGAGTTGGCCAGCTGTCCGAGGACCACCGCCGTAAAGGCCGTACCCGACGCCGCCAGGAGCAGGCCGGCTTCAGGAGGCCCACCGCGGGTCCAGCCGCCGGCGAAGAGCACAGCGGAGAAGGCGGCCATTTCGACGGCGGCCTCAACGGGGCCCAACACGCAAAACACGCGCACCATGAGTCGCCGGTCCATCAGGTGCCTCCGTTCCGGCGGCCGTGACAGTACGCGCTTGCCGGGAGCTTCAGCTCCCAGGGCGAGCGCCGGCAGCAGGTCGGTTCCGATGTCCAGGGCGAGGATCTGCAGCACGCCGAGGGCCAGCGGGAATTGGCCGCCCGAGAGCGCCCAGACAACGAAGGGCGTCAGCTCTGCCACATTGTCGGTCAGGTGGTACGTGAGGAAACGGTGGATGTTTGCGTAGGTTGCCCGGCCCTGTTCGATGGCCGCCACAATGGTGGCAAAGTGGTCATCGAGCAACACCAGGTCTGCCGCCTCCCGGGCCACATCGGTTCCGCTGAGGCCCATGGCCACGCCGATGTCCGCTTCCCGCAGGGCCGGCCCGTCGTTCACGCCGTCGCCGGTCATGGCCACCACATGTCCACGCGACTGCAGGGCCTTGGCCACCAGGAGCTTCTGTTCAGGCGACACCCTGCTGACCACAATCCCGTCCCGGTCCAGCAACGCTCCAAGCAGCTGCCAGTCCTCCGGGAGGCCGGAGCCTTCCACCACCATCTCCGGTGTTCCGGCCAGGCCGATCTCGCGGGCGATCGCCGCCGCGGTGGCAGGATGGTCGCCGGTGATCATGGCCACCTTGAGCCCGGCCTGCCGGGCTGTCCTGATGACGTCGCCCACACCGGGCCGGGGCGGATCGTGCAGGCCGATCAGGCCCAGCAGTTCCATGCCGCTCTCCAGGTCCTCCGCAGGCGTTGCCATGCTGTCCCCCGCCAACCCCGCAAGGTTGCGCCGTGCCACCGCAATCACCCGCAGGCCCCCGGACGCCATCAACAGAACCTGTTCCCCGACCAGCGTGCCGACGTCCGCGCACAACGGCAGCACGGCCTCCGGTGCCCCCTTGCAGAAGAGATCCTGGCCCACGATGGCCGACTCCCGGCGTCGTACCGGATCAAACGCCATGCGTCGCGCAGGCGGTGTCTCGGACCCGTGGCTGCCCGAGAGCCGCCGCGCCAGGGCGTCGATTGCTGCCTCCATCGGGTCGCCCGAAGCCTGCCACTCGCCATTGCGGAGCACCGCCCGGCCCTGCGACGCTGCACGGGCGGCGAGCGCCGCCTCCGCGGCCGCCTCCTGCCCGCCGCCCTGTACCGACCCGGCCGGTCCGTATCCCTCCCCCGCCACATGGATGGTTCCGGCGGGCGTGTGGACCTGGACGGCGTTCATCCGGTTCTGGGTGAGGGTCCCCGTCTTGTCGGTGCAGATGAAGGTGGTTGATCCCAGCGTTTCAACGGCCTCCAGGTTGCGCACCAGTGCGTTCCTGGCAGCCATCCGCTGGGCGCCCATCGCCAGCGACAGGGTGACTGTGGGCAGGAGGCCTTCCGGGACGAGCGCGACAGCCACCCCGATGGCGAACAGGAACGAGTCGCGCCAGGCGATTCCCGCCACCAGGGAGACCAGGAAAAACAGGCAGGCGATGCCCAGGGCCACCAGGACCACCAGCCGCACGATCCTGCGCAGCTCGAGGGACAACGGCGTGGGTGGTGGCAGGGCAGCGCTGGTCAGTGCGGCGATCCCGGCCAGGCGAGTTGCGGCGCCGGTAGCGGTAACGGTGGCTTCGGCGTCGCCGTTGACCAGGAAGGTGCCACCCCAGGCGGGGTCGCCGCCGGTTTTGGGGACCGGCGCGCTCTCGCCGGTCAGCATGGATTCATCAACGGCACAGGCCGCGGCCCCAAGCAGGATGACGTCGGCGGGGATCCGGTCGCCGGCCGTCAGGAGCACCACGTCATCCGTGACCAGGTCGCTGGCGTGGACAGTCCGGACCTGTCCGTCCCGCCGTACCCGGACGTCGGCGGGCAGCAGGCCCCGCAACCTTGCGGCGGCGTGCTGGGCGCGTTCCTGCTGAATGTGCGCGAAGACGCCGTTGACGATGACGACGACGATGATCGCCACGCCCAGTTGCGGCATGTCGGCAACGAAAGCCAGGGCAGCGGCCACCCACAGCATGAGGGCGAAGAAGTGGGTCAGCTCCGCCCAGAGCTTACGCCACTGCGGGACGGGCTTCTCACCCGGCAGGACGTTGGGTCCGGCACGTTTGAGCAGTTCCGCTGCCTGCTCAGTTGTGAGGCCTGCCGCGGCCATCACACGCTGTCCGGCTCCTGCCCCACCAGGACCACCGGGCACACTGACCGGGCGGCGCAGGCCTTGCTGACCGAGCCCATGGACGTGCCGGGGAAGCCTCCTTCACCATGCCTGCCCACCACCAGCAGCTGCGCCCGTTTGCTCTCTTCCACGAGGACTTTTCCGGGCGCTCCGAACCTGACCGTCACGTCGATGGCCGTGGTCCGGCCGCCGGTGAACGCCCGGCCGAGGGCGTCCTCCACCAGGCGCCGGGCGGTGTCCTCCAGCCCGGCCGTCAGCGGGTGCTCGCTGCTCTCAAGGTGGGATATCACCAGGTAGTCGGGCATGCCGATGCAGGTGATGACCTCCAGCCGGGCGCCCAGCCGGGCGGCGAGGGTTCCGGCGTACCGGAGGGCAGCCGAGGAGAATTCGGACCCGTCAACACCCACGATGACGGGCCGGGAAGCTGATTCTTCGTTCATATCCACTACATTCGCCACGACGGCGGGCGGCCCGGAAGTGCCAAAGGTCATGCCGGCGTTGCCGGCCGCACGGTGGCTCCGTGCAGGGCCCGCAGCCCGTTCAGGATGGTGGCCAGGTCCACGAGCTCCTGGAGGAGGGCACCGGTGACGGCGGGAATGTAGCCGGTCATGGCCACGGCCATCAGCCCCACGCTTAGCCCGATGCCTGTCCAGATGCTGACAAGTGCCACCGACATGGTGCGTTGCCCGATCGCCACCGCCAGGGCAACCTTTGACAGGTCATCAAGCATCACCACCACGTCCGCGGATTCGCTGGCAGCTGTAGCGCCCCTGGCGCCCATGGCGATGCCCACGTCCGCTGCCGCGAGCACCGGAGCGTCGTTGACGCCGTCGCCCACCATGAGCACGGGCCGCTCCCGGACGGCCGCCACGGCCTGGACCTTGTCCTCCGGCAGGCAGTCCGCCTGCACCCTGGTGATGCCGGCTTCCCTGGCGATGTATGCGGCGGTGGCGCCGGCGTCGCCGGTCAGCAGCACGGTGTGTTGGACCCCGAGCCGCTGCAGCTGGTCAAGCGTTCCCACCGCGTTGGCGCGCAGTGGGTCTTTCATGATCAGCGCTCCGGCATATGTCCCGTTGATGGCCACGTGCACCGCCAGCTGGCCGCTGCGGAGCGACGCTTCGCGGAACCCGGCCGCGGCTTTCACCAGGCCAGCCTTGCCCACCACCACGGTGTCGTCCCCGCAGACGGCCTGCACACCGTGGGTGGCGTGCTCGATGGCCTCCGTCACCGGCAGAAGCTCCAGGTTGCGCTGGGCGGCTGCCTCGATGACGGAGGCAGCCAGGACGTGGGAAGAATACTGTTCGGCGGAGGCAGCCAGCTGCAGGATACGGGCAGGGTCGAAGGCAGGCCCCGCGCCGGATCCCGCGGCAGGTGCCGCCTGCACCGTATCCAGGACGGGGCGTCCCGATGTCAGTGTTCCGGTCTTGTCGAAGACCGCCGTCCGGGCGCGGGCCAGCTGTTCCAGGGTGCCGGTGTTCTTGATGATGATGCCCTTGTGCGCCGCCTGGCTGGTGCCGGCGAGGAATGCCACGGGTGCGGCGATCAGGAGCGGGCACGGCGTGGCCACCACCAGGACCTGGGCAAACCGGACGGGGTCTGCCGAGAGGAACCAGGCGGTGGCGGCCATGGCCACCGCGAGCGCGGTGAAGGGAACGGCGTACCGGTCCGCGAGGCGCACCACCGGCGCCCGGCTGGAGGAAGCCTCCTCCACCAGGGCGATGATGCGGCTGTACTGCGAGTCGGCCGCCGTGGCCGCCGCCCGCACCCTGATAGCTGCCTCGCCGTTGACGGAGCCGCTGAGCAGGAGATCCCCGCGCACCCTTTCCACGGGCAGGCTCTCGCCGGTCAGGGACGATTCGTCCATGCTGGCCTCCCCGGACAGGAGCTCGCCGTCCACCGGGACCAGTTCGGAGGGCCGCACCACCAGGATGTCGCCCGGCAGCACGTCACCGATGGGGGTGTCGTCCAGTACCGATCCGTCGGTTTCCCGGTGGGCGTAGCGGGGAGCCCTGTCCAGCAGGGACCTCAGTTCGCGGACGGCGCGGCCCTGGGCGAACGTTTCCAGCGCCTCGCCGCCGGCAAGCATGAGGATGACCACCAGGGCTGCCAGGTACTCGCCCACGGCCACCGTGCTCGCGACGGCCATGAGCGCCAGCACGTCGATCCCCCAGCGCCCCTCCCGGAGGGACCGGACCATCGCCACCGCGCGGAACACGGCCACGAGGGCTGCATAGGCGGACGCACCCAGCCGCGCCGGCTCTTCCCGCCCGGCGAGCAGCAGCCCCAGGGTGGCGGCGAGCACCAGGCAGGTCAGGAACACCAAGGGGTACAGGCGGACCTGGGCCAGCATCCTGGCCAGCAGCGCATTGCGCGGTGCCGGGCTGTCGCCGGCCGTCCCGGGCCCTGCGATCACGCCCGGCGGGGACGGCTGTCCCTTAGGCAAGGTCCGCCCGCGGGGCATCGTCCAGGTGGTTCCACCACGTCAGCGGGGAAGTAACCACGAACCGCCTGCCGGTCACGGACCTGGGGACGATCCGTACAAAGTGGTCTTTGGGTCCCGCCTGCCACGGAAACAAAACAAGCCCCACGCCCTTCATCAGGTCCGGGGACGGTTCCAGGACCACGGCGCGGCCCTTGACCTCCACGCTCCATGCCCGCCGCGGTTCGCCTCCGGTGCCGTCAGCTTCGAGGGCGACGGCGGCGTCCCCGGCCAGGGCGGCCAGTTTTGTTCCTTCGCCGGTGCGGAACACCAGGGCCCCATTGTCCACTTTGTAGTTGACCGGGAAGATTTCCGGATGCCCGTCCACCAGGACTGCCAGATGGC
Organism: Arthrobacter sp. Leaf137; assembly: GCF_001423525.1. GTDB lineage: Bacteria > Actinomycetota > Actinomycetes > Actinomycetales > Micrococcaceae > Arthrobacter. Next base: position 431,797 of record NZ_LMOI01000012.1, read on the forward strand.
CCACCGACACTTCGCGCAGGAGCTCCCAGCAGGCATCGGCGCTGAGCACCTCCATCTCCGGTGCGGCTGAACTCTTGTGCATACAGCCGAACGTAATGGCCTCGGCGGAGCTGCACTAGGGCATTTCGGCCCGGGCGCAGGATGCTGCCGGGGCGCGGCGGCACTTACGGTCTTTGGGCCCTGTTGGTACCCCACCCGGGCTTCTAGGATCTGGACATGACCGACAAGAACATGGTGCCCGAAGCAGAAATCCTCGATACCGACGAGTGCTGGCGGTTGCTGCAGAACACGAGTGTTGGACGCCTCGCCGTGGTTGTTGACGGCCAGCCGGACGTCTTCCCGGTGAGCTTCAAGCCCGACGGCGGCGGCCTGCTGTTCCGCACCGGCAGCGGAACCAAGCTCGATGCCATGGAAGCGAACTCGCTGGTTGCCCTCGAAGCCGACAGCGTGAGCGGCGAGTTCGGGCTGGCCTGGAGTGTTGTGGTCAAGGGCAAAGCAGTCCAGGACGATGCCTCGGGCACTTCGCTCAACGACACCCGCCGCGGGCTGTTCCCCTGGCAGGGTGTGGGCCAGGAGCACCTGATCCGCATAGTTCCCCAATCGGTAACCGGCAGGAAGTTCACCCTGTCTGCAACAGGGACCTGGCGGACCACCCTGGACGACGCCACCCGGGCAGGGCTCGAATAGCCGCATGCGCCCGGAGCCGGGATGCGGTCCGTGGACTGTGGAGCGGTTCTTCGCCGGCTCCCCTGATGCCCTCGCGGTGTACGGGGAAGTCAGCCGCATCGCCTCATCCTTCGGCGACGTCGAGGTACGTGCCTCCAAAAGCCAGGTCGCGTTCCGGCGGCGGCGCGGTTTTGCCTACCTGTGGCTGCCCGGCATGTACCTGAGGTCCGCGGTTGCCGTTGTCCTTTCACTGGCGCTCCCTTTTGAGTCTGCGTCCCCGCGGTTCAAGGAAATAGCCCATCCCTCACCCTCGATCTGGATGCACCACATTGAAATAACGGACGCCAGCCAGGTGGACGCCGCGGTAGCCGGGTGGATGCGCCAGGCCTACGACTTTGCGGCGTAGGTCCAGGCGCCTGCCGGGCCTTGCGCCCCGATTTAGGGGCCTAAGGCCCTGCCGGGCCCGGCAGTGCGCGCGGCACCATGATGCCATGAACAGCTCCAGCACCAACGGCGACGCCGGCCTGCCGCCCCGGAAAGTGCACCTCGCAGAGCAGGCGGTCGCCGTCGTCCGTGAACACGTCCGCATGGATGCGCTCCCGGACTTCTTCGGCCGGGCCTTCAGCAGCGTCGTGGCGGCAGCGCACCGGCAGGGGGCCACCCCGGCCGGGCCGCCTTTCGCGCGATACCACGGCATGCCCGGCGAAACTGTGGACGTGGAGGCCGGTTTCCCCATCACCGGCACGTTCACCACCGCCGATGGCGTCCAGGCCGGAACGCTGCCGGAGGCCGATGCCCTGGAAGCGATCCACACCGGCCCCTACGACACCCTCCAGCAAACATACGGGGCGGTCCAGCAGCAGATGCGGGCAGACGGGCTCACACCGGCAGACAGCATGTGGGAGTACTACCTCAGCGACCCGGAGAAGGAACCGGATCCGGCCGCGTGGCAGACCAGGGTCATATGGCCTGTTATCGACCGGACCGGTTAGTTCCCATGGCCCGCATCACGTCAGCTGCCGTGAACAAGCGCGCCGCAGGCACCGGCCGGGAGTGGAGACCCCTGTTTGTCTGCGCTGGGGCGGCGGCAATCCTCTTCGTGGTCCTGCTGATCACAGCCCTGGCCCTGGACTTCGCTGCGCCGCCCCCTGTGGATGGCGGCGCTCAAACGCTGGAGTTCATTGCCGGGCACAAGGCGGCTTATGTTGCCGAGCAGATCCTGTGGATCCTGCCGAACATCCTCGCCGTACTGGTCTTCACCGCACTCTTCGTGGCCGTACTCCCAACGCAGAAAAGCCTCAGCGTGGTGGCACTGGTGGCCGGCGCCCTGCCCTGGGCGCTGTTCCTGGCCGTTCCGGTCAGCAGCCGCGGATCACTCAACCTGGTCTACCTCAGTGACCGCTACATGGCCGCGTCCACAGCTGAGGGCCGGAGGATCTTCGCCACCGCCGCTGAAGCCATCATTGCCGAAAACAACACCCCCGCACTTATCGGTGCACTGTCGGCCGTGGGCATCCTCCTCATGGCCATCGCGATGAACCGCACGCCGTCCGGGCAGTTCCCCCGCTGGGTTGCGTGGCTGGGCATGGCCACCGGAGCGCTGGGCATCGCCAGTGAAATCCTGCGCTACGCCGTGCCGGAATTCTACTGGGGTTACGGCGTCCTGCTGTGGGCGTGGTTCGTTTCCACAGGCATTGCGCTGATCCGGATGCCGGTCACTGCCACACAGCACCGCGCACCCGCGGAGGACTAGGAGCGGCCCCCGCCCTCCGGCGTCGTACTCCGCTGCTTCAGGAGCGTCCGCAGCTCCTCCAGCAACTCAAGCTGCTGGCTGTTGATGGCCATCAGCCGGTCGATTTCCCCTTTCGACTGCATGTCCGTCTCAAGGTCGTGCCGTGCCATGGCAGCTGCAATCGCATCCTGCCGTTTGGCGGCAATGAGGAGGATGGCGCCCTGCAGTCCCGCCAGCATGGAGAGGAAGAGGTTCAGGAGGATGTACGGGTACGGATCCCAGGCAGTGGCCGTCAGCAGGTAGGTATTCACGGCAGCCCATGCGGCCATAAAGGCCATGAAGAGACCCACGAAAGTCCAGCTGCCCATCCCGTTCCGAAGGACGTCTGCCGCCCGCTCGCCCCGGCTCAGGCCCTCCTTGTGCCGGGCGTGCCACGTTGTTCTGCGCTCGCTCATGAGCCAAGGGTATGCGGCCAGGTGCAACTGATGGCCCCTGCGGCTTGCGGCGACAGATCGCGTGCGGAACGCCACCCCTGGCGGCGCCTGCCGGGCCTCAGAAACTGGAAGAACTTCCGGAACCGGAGAAGCTGCCGCCGCTGCTTCCGTACCCGGTGGTGCTTCCGCCGCCGCCCCGCGCGGAGCTGACACTGTTGACGCCGGTGTTGAGCCCCGAACTGAAGGCCGCGACGTTGAAGAAGTGGTAGGACGGGTAGACGGTCCCCAGGATGCTGGGCTCATACGTCCGGCGGCGGCTGCGCCCCAGGCCGTCCTGGGCCGTCTCCATCTGTTGGCGCATGAGTTTGGCTTCGCGTTCGTTCTTCGCGAAGCCGGCTATCACCGTTGCGGCATGATCCTCCAGGAGCCCGGCCAGCCTGCTGCGTGCTTCGTTGAGGCGGTCCAGCGCAGTTTCGGGGGTGATCCGTTCCTCGGCCAGTTCCGCGGTCCACCGCTCTATGTCGCGCAGGCTGTGGTCCCGGAAGGATCGCAGCGCCGCGGCGGTGGCCGAGTCCCCCTGGCCATGGTGTTTGGTCAGCAGCCGTTCCAGCCCGGACAGGTCTTCGCGGAAGGGCGCGAGCTGGCGGTCCCAGGCGGCGGGCCAGGTGGCGGCCCGGTTGAGGAAGGCGTTAGTGTCCGCGATGACGTCATCGAGTGCATCGAGTTCGGTGGCCGCATCGGCGTATTCGCGGGTGATTTTCAGGTTCCCGCGGCGGCCCAGCGAGCGTTGGCTGAGCGCGTGCACCCTGTTGGAAAGATCGGTGGCGGCGGTGTACCGGTTCAGGAAGGTGCGGTGCTTTTCCAGGACCTGGCTGCCGTAGCGGGAGGATTCCGGGATGGTGCCGGCGTTGAGCTCCGTGACGTCCAGGTCCATGCTGACGCTGGCGTAGCTCCGGTCGCCGCGCTCAATCTCCTTCCGGCTGGCGGACCTGGTCACGGTGCGGACAATCAGCCAGGCGCCGGCGCCGAGGGCGGCGATCCCGCCGCTGACCCAGGCCGTGACCAGGAAGGCAGCCGACTGGTACCACGGCTGGTTGATCAGCTGCGCGGCACGCCGTACCCCCGCGATGGTGCCATCCGTCCACTGGGCATCACGGAACAGTTCCTTGGTGGCGTCCTGGATGTCGCTTCGCTGCTCGAGCGAGACCTTGCGGTCTTCACCCATGTACGTCCCCACGTGGCGGCCCACGGGGTCCAGGGCAAAGATGAACAGCCCGTCCGCCCACTTCTGCCCGTCCCCGCTGATCCATTCTGGACGCTCGGCGCGGGCGAACCGCAGCACTTCCTCGTTGAGGTTGTCTTCGGCCCGCCCGTTGTAGGTGTAGACCGCAACAGTAGTGGGCTCGTGGAAGTCCATCGCTTCGACAGCCGGGACCAGGGTGTTCCGGTCAAGCACTCCGGCGGTGTCCTCAACTACCAAGGATGACGGCGGAACCGCGAGCGCCGGGGCTCCGTTGCCAAGCATCAGCGCGGCCAGGAACAGCAGCAGCCCTGCCATCCTGGGCACCGTTTCCCGGCGCCGGGAAGTGTCGTTTACTGTCAGCGGCATCCGTGACCCCCATCGAAGTTGTCCTGGTCCATTCGTATCAGCGGGCAACACTCCTGACCAGCGGGAACAGAACTTCCGGGCGCTGGGTTCAAGCGTCGCCCGGATCCATCCTCCGCGTCCAGGGTCCTTGGTCCCGCAGCGTCACAGGGCCGGGATACGGTCCGGAAGCCCGGGTCCTAAGACCCTTTTCGCGGAAGAACCGGTCTTCCATGCTTAAGGCCCGTGACGCGTCCTGTTCCGCAAACAGGGAAGGGCGCGGCGCGGACAGGCCGCGCATCGGGGCACCAACACCCGATTCGGGGACGCACCCCAACAGCAAGGACCAGAGATGAAAGCGCTTGTTTACGGCGGCGCCGGGAAGAAGTCCTGGACGGATGTACCGGATCCTGCCATCCGGAACCCCGGCGACGCGATTGTCAGGGTGGACACCACCACGATCTGCGGGACGGACCTCCACATCCTCAAGGGTGACGTGCCCGCCGTGCAGGAGGGGCGGATCCTTGGGCACGAAGGCGTCGGCACCATCACGGAAGTTGGATCATCCGTCACCAGCCTCAAGCCCGGGGACCGGGTGATCATCTCCTGCATCAAATCCTGCGGCCACTGCGCCAACTGCAGGACCGGCCTGTATTCACACTGCCTCGGTGATGAGGGCGCCCCGGGCATCGGCTGGATCTTCGGCCACCTGATTGACGGGACGCAGGCGGAGTACGTCCGGGTGCCTTATGCGGAGAATTCGCTGCACCTGCTGCCGGATGGCGTCAGCGATGAGCAGGCGGTCATGCTCTCGGACATTCTTCCTACGGGCTTCGAAATTGGTGTCCAGTACGGCCGGGTGAAGCCTGGCGATACTGTGGCAGTGGTGGGGGCAGGGCCTGTAGGTTTGGCGGCGATTGCCACCGCCGGGCTCTACGGGGCCGCCGGCATCATCGCTGTGGACCTGGACCGGAACCGGCTGGAGCTATCCCGCAGCTTTGGTGCAACACAGGTGGTGGTGTCCTCCGACGCTGATTGGAAGAGCCAGGTGCTCTCGCACACGGACGGCCTGGGCGTGGACGTGGCCATCGAGGCCGTGGGCATTCCCGCCACGTTCGACATGTGCACCGAGATTGTCCGCCCGGGCGGCAACGTGGCCAACGTGGGCGTGCACGGCAAGCCGGTGGAGCTGCACCTGGAACGGCTATGGATCCAGAACATCAATGTCAGCATGGGCCTCGTCAATGCCAACACCACCCCCATGCTCCTGCGCCTGGTGGCCCAGAAGAAGCTGCCTGCGGAGAAATTCGCCACCCACCACTTCAGCTTCGACCAGTTCATGGACGCATACGACACGTTCAGCCGGGCGGCCGAGACACAGGCCCTGAAGGTGGTTATCACGCGTTGAAGCCGCCGGACAGGACACGCAGGAAACGCCGCGGACCGTGGGAACGGTCCGCGGCGTTTCAGGGATGGCGGTGCTTAATCCTGCCCGGGGCCCTGCGGGGTGGCCTGGCCCGGCGACTTGCCGTTGCCGGCTGTACCAACGGGTGTTGTGGCCGGAGTGGGCGTCCCGGCGGTTGCCGCCGCCGGCTGGCCGAAGCCCTTCAGCATCTGGATGACGTCAAATCCAGTGGTGTCCTTGAGGAGCTGAGCCGTTTCGTGGACACCCGAGGAGACGTTCCTGCTCACCTGCCCGGCGCCGTCGTTCGAAATGACCGTCATGTTGCTGATGGCACCCATCGGGGCCGCGATTTCCTTGGCGATGGACGGCAGGACTTCAAGCAGCTTGTTCAGGATGGCTGCCTCGTTGAACTCGCTGTACGCCTTGGCCTGCGCTTCGATGGCCTCGGCCTCGGCCTTGCCCCGCAGCCCAATGACATCTGCTTCGGCGATACCCTGTGACTTGGTGACTTCCGCCTCGGCCAGGCCGCGGATCTTGTTGATCTCCGTTTCCGCGTTGCCCTTGGCCGTGTTTGCGGCAGCCAGCGCCTGGGCCTCCACCTCGTTGCCGGCGGCCCGCAGTTTCCGGGTCTCCAGCTCGGCGGCTGCCTCCACCTTGGTGGCTTCGGAGATCCGGGTACGGCGGGACAGGTCCGCTGCAGCTTCGGTTTCCACCTTGTACTTGGCGGCGTCGGCGGGCTTGCGGACCTCGATGTCGAGTTCCTTCTCACGGAGTTCCGCCTGGCGTGCCACCACCTGCTGGTTCTTCAGGATGATCGCTTCCTGCTGGTCAGCCTGGGCCAGCGGGCCGGCAGCATCGGCCTCAGCCTGGCGGGCATCGGTTTCCTGCTTGAGTTCAGCGCGGCGGAGCGCCAGCTTCTGCTCCGCCTCAGCCGTCTTCTGGTCCGCAAGGGCTTTCGCCTCGGCGGCCTCACGCTGCGAATTGGCCTCGGCGATGCTCGCGTTACGGGCCACCAGCGCAGCTTCGGGGCGCCCCAGGTTCTTCAGGTAACCGCCGGTATCGTCCACGGACTTGATCTGGAACGTGTCGATCACCAGGCCCTGGTTGGTCATGGAGTGCTCGGCCTCCTCCTTGACCGAGGCCGCGAACTGCGCGCGGTCCTTGATGATCGCGTCAACGCTCAGCGTGCCAACGATCGAGCGCAGTGAGCCTGACAGCGTCTCCTGCGTGTAGTGGTCAATGGCGTCCTGCTGGTCCAGGAACCGCTGGGCGGCCTTGCGGACGGAGACCTTGTCGCCCCCGACCTTGACCTGGGCAACACCTGTCAGCTTGAGCTGGATGCCGTTGTTGGAAATCGCCTCGATGGTCACCTCAACCTGGCGTGAGGACAGCGAGATGTGGCTGACGCGCTCGGTGATGGGATTAACGAACGCCCTGTTGTTGATGATGACCCGCGACTGGTCATCGGAGGTTTCATTCGTCGTGTTCGGATCGCTCTTGCCGGTAATCAGCATCGCCTCGTTGGGCTTCGCGAACCGGATGCTCTTGGTGTAGAAAATGAATCCCGCGATGAGCAGCAGCACCACTGCTGCTCCGGCGATCAAAACGATCACCATGGTTCCCCCAATAATCATTTCTCCCCTTATTTACATGTTGAATTTCTCCAGTCACTTTACGTGCCAAAGCCTGCGGCGGGAATCCTGCCGGTGTGGCGGCAGGTTGAGCCTGCGCGTCACGGTTGGCGGCCAGGACGTACGACGCCGGCTGGCTGGGTGCGCAACGGAGTGGGCCAGGGAGGGGAAGCCTGCGGATGAACAAGGGACCAGCATGGGTCCCCGTTCGGTAGGTTGGTGCCGTACGGCAGGGCCAGTTTTCGTCGAGGCATGGGAGAACAAATGAAAGCGATCGTGTACGAAGAGACCGGTGCGTCGTCGGTACTGCAACTGCAGGACAAAGCAAAGAGCGATCCGGGTCCCGGCGAGGTCCGCGTCCGGCTGGCTGTTTCCGGGGTAAATCCCACGGACTGGAAGTCCCGCGCCGGCAGCGGGCAGGGCAGCACGAAGCTGAAGGCGCCAAAGGTTCCGAACCAGGACGGCGCGGGCATTGTCGATGCCATCGGGCCCGGGGTGACGGGCTTCAGCCCCGGCGACCGCGTCTGGCTCTGGGACGTGGCCTGGGGCGGCGACGAAGGTACTGCCCAGGAGTATGCCGTTGTTCCGTCGGTAAAGGTGGTTGCCCTTCCCGATGATGAATCCTTTGACACCGGGGCCTCCCTGGGCATCCCGGCCCTGACCGCACACAGGGCCCTGACCTCGAGTGAACACGGACCTGACCGGCTCTCCCCCGGATCGTTGACCGGGCAGACCGTTCTCGTCACCGGCGGCGCAGGAGCCGTAAGCCACGCCGCAATCCAGCTGGCCCGCTGGGCCGGAGCCAACGTCATCACCACCGTCAGCGACGACCGGAAAGCCCGCCTCGCCCGCCTCGCAGGGGCGCACCAGGTCCTCAACTACCGCACCGAAGACGTTGTTGCCGCTGTCAACGCCGCAGTCCCGGACGGCGTGGACACCATCGTGGACGTCAACGCACCCGCAAACCTGGAGTCCGGCGTCCAGATCCTCAAGCCCGGCGGAACCATCGCGATTTATGCGGCGAACCCCGGGGAATCGGTGACCGTTCCCGTCCGGGAAAGCATGGGCAAGAACATCCGGTACCAGTTCATTCTGACCTATACCGTCACTGACGGGCAGAAGGAACACGCGGTGGAGTCGGTGGCCGAGGCCCTCGCGGCTGGTGCGCTTCGCGTCGGCGAGGACCACGGGCTGCCGCTGACCCGTTTCCCGCTTGCGGAAACCGCATCGGCGCACGACGCCGTCGAACACGGGACCGTCGGGAAGGTGCTCATCGACGTCGCCCCACTCCCCTAGGGCAGGGGTCCGCGAACACCCGGCGTGCCAAATCTCACATTCACGGCCACGCCGGGCCTCCGGGCACCGCCCTACAGGGGCCGCGGCTAACGTGGACGGGTGCGAATCCATGACGTGTCCAGCCCGCGATCCACCGCCCGCGTCCGCGTGGGATTCTGCTTCATGGTGGCGCTGCTGCTGGTGGTTGCCGGCCGGGTGTTCGTGGTCCAGGGCTTTGATCCCGAGAGTTACGCGTCCAAGGCCGCAGACCGGCGGACCCAGGTATCCGCGCTCGCCTCCGAGCGTGGCGCCATCCTGGATATGAACGGCACTGTCCTGGCCCAGAGCACCGTCCGCTACGACATCGTGGGTACACCGAAGGTTAACACCACGACGGAGACTTTCCGCCAGGTAGACGATTCCGGCACCGTCCGGACGGTCAGCCGCGACCAGGGCCTCCAGGAGCTCGCCAACCTCCTGGAGATGCCTGAGCCCGAAGTCCGTGAGCTTATGACCGGCGATGCGCTGTTCACCTTTCTGGCCAAAGCCGTGGACCCCGGCCTCGAGCGGGCAGTCATGGACCTGGGCATTCCGGGGGTGGAGTCGAGGCCGGTCAAAAAGCGGGCGTACCCGCAAGGGGCAGTGGCCGGCAGCATTGTTGGATTCACCAATGACCAGGGCGGCGCCGCGGGCCTCGAACTGACCCTGGACGAACAACTGACCGGCCGTGACGGGGAACGGACCTACCAGACCGGCGCGGACGGAATCATCATCCCCACCGCTCCGCTGGAGGTGGTCCCGGCCACCAACGGCCAGTCGGTCAAGCTGACCATCGACACGGATCTGCAGTACGCGGCGCAGGAAGCGCTGGAAGCCCAGGCCGGGAAGCTCAGCGCCGACTGGGCGAACCTGATCGTCGTCGAAGCCAAGACCGGCAAGATCCGGGCCATGGCGGAAACCAATTCCGTGGACCCGAACGACCCCGGCGCCACCGCCCCGGAGGACCGCGGGGCGCGGTCCGTGCAGGCTGCCATCGAGCCCGGGTCAACGGAAAAAGCCATCACCGCAGCGGCCGCCATCGAGGAAGGGCTCGTCAGTCCCGGCTCCCGCCTTGTCATTCCGTCCGGTTACACGGTGAACGGGCAGTTCTTTAAGGACTCTTTCGAGCACGGCACCGAACAGCGGACTTTCGCCGGCGTCATCGGTTCCTCCATGAACACAGGCACCGTCATGGTTGGCCAGGACCTGAGCCGCGAACAGCGGTATGACTACCTTCGAAAGTTCGGCGTCGGCTCCAGCACCGGAATTCCCCTCCCCGGCGAATCCGCGGGTCTCCTGGCCCAGCCGGACCAGTGGGACGGCCGGCAGGAATTCGCCGTTCTCTTCGGCCAGGGCGTATCGCAGACTCCGCTGCAGACCACCATGGCGTTCCAGGCAATCGCCAACGACGGCGTCCTGCTCAAACCGCAGCTGATCGAGTCCTACCTCGACCCGGACGGCACCGAACACCCGGTAGAAGCGGAACCCGGCAGCAGGGCGGTCAGCGAATCCACGGCTAGGCAAACACGCGACATCCTCGAGAGTGTCGTCACCGCCGGCGGCGCCAAAGACATCAAGGTTCCCGGGTACCGGGTTGGCGGCAAGACCGGCACCGCCGAAGCGGTGGCCGATTCAGGCAAGGGCCTGGACGGCTACACTGCTTCGTTCGTGGGCATGGCACCGATGGATGACCCGCAGTACGTGGTCATGGTCAACGTCCAGCGGCCGGCCGGGAACATCTACGGAATTTCCACCGCGCCGGTCTTCAACAACATCATGACCAGGGTCCTCAGCACGTTCGACGTCGCCCCGTCCCGGACACCGTCAGTCAGCCTGCCGCAGAAGTTCTGAGGCACGCGCCGCCGGGTTGGGCGCGCCGGTCTGGTTAGGCTGGGTGGATGGCAACAGTAATCCTCGTGCGGCACGGCCGCACCACAGCCAATGCGTCCGGAATCCTGGCTGGCCGGGCTGCCGGCGTGGGCCTTGACCAGACCGGACTTGAGCAGGCGGCTTTTGCCGGAGACCGCCTTGCCGTGCTGCCTCTGGCAGGCGTGGTGTCCAGTCCCCTGGAGCGTTGCCGGGAAACCGCCCGGCTCATCCTCGACCGGCAGACAGGAAGTCCTGCCGCCCCCGTGGAAGCCGACCTCACGGAATGTGATTACGGGCAGTGGCAGGGCCGCAAGCTCAGTGACCTCGCCACCGAGGACCTGTGGGGTGCGGTGCAGTCGCAGCCGTCCACCGTCGTTTTCCCGGGCGGTGAATCAATGGCCGGGATGCAGGCGCGGTCAGTGGCGGCAATCCGGCGCCATGACGCGGCGTTCGAAGCCGGTCACGGTCCGGGAGCCGTATGGGTGGCAGTGAGCCACGGCGACGTCATCAAATCAATCCTGGCCGACGCGCTCGGGATGCATTTGGACCTTTTCCAACGCATCAACGTGGGTCCGGCCTCCATCTCGATAGTGCATTACGGTCCCGCCCGGCCAAGCGTCTACGCCACCAACACAGATGCAGGGGATCTTGCGTGGCTCGCACACGGCATCTCATCCGGTGATGCGCCGGTGGGCGGCGGCGCGGGACAGCCTGCCACCTAGGCCCATGTGCCTAAAATACAGATATGCCCACACTTGTTCACGAATTTGCCTGGCCTGACCGGGTCGTCATCGGCACCATCGGCGTTCCGGGGGCGCGCACGTTCTACCTGCAGGTCCGCACGGGTAAACAGATTGTCAGTATCGCGTTGGAGAAGCAGCAGTCAGCCGAACTGGCTGAAAAGATCGATGACATCCTCGATCAGCTCGGCACCATCGAGGGAAATCCGTTCAGCGTGCCCGCGGGTACGCCCGTCGAGCTGGTTGACAATGACCAGCTCGAGACGGTTGAGGAGCAGTTCCGGACAGGAGCCATGAGCCTGGGCTGGGATCCTGCAACGGCGCAGATCGTCATTGAGGCCTACCCCATCATCGAGGTCGACGCTGATTCGGTTACCGGCGAAATTCCCGATGTCGATGACGCAGACGTTCCCGAAATGCTGCTGGTACGGATGCCGGTGGGCACCGCGCGCGCATTCGCCAAGCGCACCCGTGAGATCGTGAGCGCCGGGCGTCCCGCATGCCCGCTCTGCGGTTATCCCGTAGACCCCGAGGGGCACGTCTGCACCCTGCCCGAGGCCTGATGCCCGCCGACCTGTCGACCGGCGGCCTGACCCTCACCGGGCGGATCACGACGGCGTCGAATGCCACCTTCATGGGGAGCATTGGCGACACGACCGTTGTCTACAAGCCGATCGCCGGGGAGAAACCGTTGTGGGATTTCCCCGACGGTTTCCTTGCCCACCGGGAAGTCGCCGCCTATCTGGTCTCGGAGGCTCTCGGCTGGAATATCGTGCCCCGGACCTGGCTGCGGGACGGTCCGCTGGGCGAAGGAATGGTGCAGCTGTGGCAGGAGACGGACCCCGGCCAGAAGGCGGTGGACATCGTCTCCCCTGACGAGGCGCCCGAGACCGGTTGGCGTCACGTTTTGGAAGGCGAGGATGAGACCGGGCGGACGGTCGCACTCCTCCACGAGGACTCTGTGGCGCTGAGGCGCATGGCGGTGTTCGACGTCGTGGTGAACAACGCCGACCGCAAGGGCGGCCACATTCTCGCCATGGCGGACGGGCACCGGCACGGTGTGGACCACGGGCTGACCTTCCACACGGACCACAAGTTGCGCACCGTGCTGTGGGGCTGGCTGGGCGATGACCTGAGCAGCGAGGAGCTGCAGGGTATTGAGCGGGTCTGCGAGGGCCTGGACGGAGATTTGGGCCGGGATCTCGCGGACCTGCTCAGCGACGAGGAGATCGCATCGCTTTCTGCACGTTGCGCCCGCTTGCGTGCCGCTGGACGTTTTCCGGCTCCGCATGGGCACATGCCCGCAGTGCCCTGGCCGCTGTTTTAACGGCAGATCCCGCGGGAGTATCCGGTGTCACGGTTAGACTTTGCCGGTATGGACGGATTGGGGGAACCAGGCGATGCGATGCCAGCTTCGTTGAGGTTCACGACGGCGGCATCCGCGCTGCGGCGCGTGACGCTGTGACCATCAGGCGATGAAGAAGGGAAGAGTGCCGTCTGGTTTGGGCCTGGCTTGTCGGGATCCTCATTGTGCTGGTGTTTCTTCTGCCGTGGTCTTTGATGTGGGTAGGGCGTTGCGTTGACTACGCTGAAGGGGCCGGGGAAAGCTTCTGCGAAAGTGGACCGGTCATCGGAGCGCCCGCTGCCACCATTGTCGCCGCAGTCTCGCTGCTCCTCATCGTGTACTGCCTGTATCGAATTCTGCGCATCCTGGTTCAACGCCGAACGTCCCGGCACAAGCCACGGTAGCCTACCGAGAAGAGAAAATCATCACTACAAAAACCGTCCTCGTTGCCGGAGCCACCGGCGACCTCGGCCAGCGCATCGTTCGTGAACTCCTGCGAGGCGACACCCTGGTCCGGGTCCTGACACGGCCCGGGAGTGGAACAGCCGAAGGATTGTTCGGCGGTGAAGATCGGGTGGCGGTTCACGAGGCCGCCTACACAGATCGGGCCGGCCTCGCCACAGCACTGTCCGGCGTCGACACCGTTATATCCGCGGTCAGCGGTGCCCGTCCGGTCATCGTCGACGCCCAGCGGGCCCTCCTCGCGGCCGCGGTCGAGGCTGGCGTGGCACGGTTCATCCCGTCGGACTATTCTGCGGACTACCGCCGGATCACTCCGGGCAGCAACCGCAATTTCGAGCTCCGCCGCGAGTTCGCCGCTGAACTTGACGCTGCCCCTATCCGCGTGACGTCCGTGCTGAACGGCGCTTTCGCCGACATGCTCACCGGGCAGGCCCCCATGATCCTGTTTGAACGTCACCGGGTCCTGTTCTGGTCCTCACCGGACCAGATTCTCGATTTCACGACCAAGGACGACGTCGCAGGATTTGTCGCACTGACTGCCCTCGATGAGCACGCGCCCAGGGTCGTTGAGATTGCTGGCGACCGCGTCACGGCCCGTGATATCGCCCGGATCATGACCGATCTCACGGGGACACCCTTTTCCCTGCAATGGGCGGGTACCACCGGGACCCTGTCGGTGATGAGCAAGATCGGCCAACGCTTTTCGAAGGACAAGGACAAGGCTTTCCCCGCCTGGCAGGGAATGCAGTATTTCGTCAGCATGTTCACCGGCGAGGCCGAACTCCGCCATGTGAACAACCACCGCTACGGCCCGCACGGGTGGACCTCAGTCCGGGATGTCCTGAGGCACATGTGAAGGCAACCTGAGCGCTGTTACGCAACGGGCAGGCTTGTCGGAAGAGTTGCCCGGAAGCACAATTGCCTGCCTGGCCGGAAGGCTTCCGACCAGGCAGGCAATCTCCGTGTGGGAGGGGAGGGGATTTAGAAGTCCCAGTCCTCGTCTTCGGTGTTCACGGCCTTGCCGATCACGTAGGAAGAACCGGAACCACTAAAGAAGTCATGGTTCTCGTCGGCGTTCGGGGACAGGGCCGACAGGATGGCCGGGTTCACGTCAGTGACGGAAGCGGGGAACATGGCCTCGTAGCCCAGGTTCATCAGCGCCTTGTTGGCGTTGTAGTGCAGGAACTTCTTGACGTCCTCGGCCAGGCCAACACCGTCGTAGAGGTCGTGCGTGTACTGGACTTCGTTTTCGTACAGCTCGAAGAGCAGTTCGAACGTGTAGTCCTTGATTTCCTGCCGCTTCTCCTCGGAAACCCTCTCCAGGCCCTTCTGGAACTTGTAGCCGATGTAGTAGCCGTGCACAGCCTCATCGCGGATGATCAGGCGGATCAGGTCTGCCGTGTTCGTCAGCTTGGCGCGTGAGGACCAGTACATGGGCAGGTAGAAGCCCGAGTAGAAGAGAAAGCTCTCCAGCAGCGTGGAGGCCACTTTGCGCTTCAGGGGGTCGTCGCCCTGGTAGTAGTCCATGACGATCTGGGCCTTCTTCTGAAGGTTCTCGTTCTCGGTGGACCAGCGGAACGCCTCGTCGATCTCCTTGGTGGAGGCCAGCGTGGAGAAAATGGAGGAGTAGCTCTTGGCGTGCACGGACTCCATGAACGCGATGTTCGTGTACACGGCCTCTTCGTGCGGGGTCAGCGCATCCGGGATCAGGGAAACTGCGCCGACGGTGCCCTGGATGGTGTCCAGCAGGGTCAGGCCGGTGAACACGCGCATGGTGAGCTGCTGTTCGGCCGGCGTCAGGGTGTTCCAGGACTGGACGTCGTTGGACAGCGGCACCTTCTCCGGCAGCCAGAAGTTGTTGACCAGGCGGTTCCAGACGTCCACGTCCTTGTCGTCTTGGATCCGGTTCCAGTTAATGGCCTCGACGTGGCTCAGCAGCTTGACCTTCTCGGTCATGTCATCCCCTATGCGTTGGGTGGTTTTTCTCTAAGTTAAAGCGTACGACGGCGGGCGGGCGCCCGCCGTCGTACATCAGGAGTTAGTTGAAGCTTCAACTACAGCATGCAGCTGACGCAACCCTCCACCTCCGTCCCTTCCAGCGCGAGCTGGCGGAGACGGATGTAGTAGATGGTCTTGATGCCCTTCTTCCAGGCGTAGATCTGGGCCTTGTTGATGTCGCGGGTGGTGGCGGTGTCCTTGAAGAACAGCGTCAGCGACAGGCCCTGGTCCACGTGCTGGGTGGCGGCGGCGTAGGTGTCAATAACCTTCTCGTAGCCGATCTCGTACGCGTCCTGGTAGTACTCCAGGTTGTCGTTGGTGAGGTACGGCGCCGGGTAGTACACGCGGCCCAGCTTGCCTTCCTTGCGGATCTCGATCTTGGACGCCACCGGGTGGATCGAGGAGGTGGAGTTGTTGATGTAGGAAATCGAGCCCGTCGGCGGAACAGCCTGCAGGTTCTGGTTGTAGATGCCGTGCTCCATGACCGAAGCCTTCAGCGCCAGCCAGTCAGCCTGCGTGGGGATGTGCACGTCCTTGAAGAGTTCGCGGACCTTTTCGGTCTGCGGCACCCATTCCTGCTCCGTGTACTTGTCGAAGAACTCACCCGAGGCGTACTTGGACTTCTCGAAGCCGCCGAACGTCTGGCCGGTTTCGATGGCCAGCAGGTTGGAGGCGCGGACCGCGTGGTACACCACCGAGTAGAAGTAGATGTTGGTGAAGTCCAGGCCCTCGTCCGAGCCGTAGTGGACCCGCTCGCGGGCCAGGTAGCCGTGCAGGTTCATCTGGCCCAGGCCGATGGCGTGGCTCTGGTCGTTGCCCTTGGCGATGGAGGGCACCGAGGTGATGTTGGACATGTCGGACACGGCCGAGAGGGACCGGATGGCCGTCTCAATGGTCAGGCCGAAGTCCGGCGAATCCATGGTCTTCGCGATGTTCAGCGAGCCCAGGTTGCAGGAGATGTCCTTGCCGGTGTCATCGTAGGACAGGTCATCGTTGTACGTGGTGGGCTGGGAAACCTGGAGGATCTCCGAGCACAGGTTGGACATGATGATCTTGCCGTCGATCGGGTTGGCCCGGTTCACGGTGTCCTCGAACATGATGTACGGGTAGCCGGACTCGAACTGGATCTCGGCGAGGGTCTGGAAGAACTCGCGGGCCTTGATCTTGGTCTTCTTGATCCGGGAGTCGTCCACCATCTCGTAGTACTTCTCGGTGACCGAGACGTCAGAGAACGGCATGCCGTAGACCTTTTCGACGTCGTAGGGCGAGAACAGGTACATGTCCTCATCCTTCTTGGCCAGCTCGAACGTGATGTCCGGGATGACGACGCCGAGTGAGAGGGTCTTGATGCGGATCTTCTCATCCGCGTTCTCGCGCTTGGTGTCCAGGAACCGGTAGATGTCCGGGTGGTGGGCGTGCAGGTAGACGGCACCGGCGCCCTGGCGGGCTCCGAGCTGGTTGGCGTAGGAGAAGCTGTCCTCGAGGAGCTTCATCACGGGGATGACGCCGGAGGACTGGTTCTCGATCTGCTTGATGGGCGCGCCCACCTCGCGGATGTTGGTCAGCGCAAACGCCACGCCACCGCCGCGCTTGGACAGCTGCAGGGCGGAGTTGATGGAGCGGCCGATTGACTCCATATTGTCTTCGATGCGCAGCAGGAAGCAGGAGACCAGCTCGCCGCGCTGCTTCTTGCCGGCGTTCAGGAACGTGGGGGTTGCGGGCTGGAAGCGGCCGTCGATGATTTCGTCCACCATCTGGAGGGCCAGCTTTTCGTCGCCGCGGGCCAGGTGCAGGGCCACCATGCACACGCGGTCCTCGTAGCGCTCCAGGAAGCGCTTGCCGTCGAACGTCTTCAGCGTGTAGGACGTGTAGAACTTGAACGCGCCCAGGAAGGTCTCGAAGCGGAACTTCTTTTTGTACGCGCGGTTGAAGAGCTCGCGGATGAAGTTCATCGTGTACTGGTCGAGCGTCTCGCGCTCGTAGTAATCGTTCTTGACCAGGTACTCGAGCTTCTCTTCCAGGTCATGGAAGAACACGGTGTTGTTGTTAACGTGCTGCAGGAAGTACTGGTGCGCTGCCTCACGGTCGGCGCCGAACTGGATCTCTCCGTTCGGGCCGTACAGGTTCAGCATCGCGTTCAGCTCGTGATAGCCCAAACCCTTGTAGGCGGCAGGCATCTCCGGCTTCTGGGCCATGGTTACTTCTGTGTCTGCGACAGTCGTGTCCAAAACGTGTCCAATCCTTGGTTGACCCGGGTGACGTCTTCCGGCGTTCCCATAAGTTCGAATCGATAAAGGTGGGGTACCTGGCATTTGGCGGCGATGATGTCCGCCGCCAGGCAGTAGTTGTCCCCGAAGTTTGTGTTTCCGGCGCCGATCACCCCGCGGAGCAGCTGCCTGTTCTGCGGGTTGTTCAGGAACCGGATGACCTGCTTCGGGACGGACCCCTCTCCCCCGGTGCCGCCATAAGTGGGCACTACCAGCACAAATGGCCGGGTGGCGAGGAGGGGTGCGTCCTTCGCATAAAGCGGGATCCGGGCCACTTCCCGGCCGAGCTTCACAACGAAGCGGCTGGTGTTCTCGGAAGTCGAGGAAAAGTAGATGAGCTGGCTGCCGGTCCGGACTGCTTCGGTTTCATCCGATGCCCGGACGGGCGGGGACACCTCCACGCGCTGAGCCGCGTGGTTGTGCAGGGCCCTGCGTCCCTGCTGTGCTGCTGGTGCTGCGATGGAAGTCACCTCAGCTGGCTGGTTTGAAGGAAAAGCGGAATCCCTAGGCCACAGAGGAGACTGCGGAGAGCGCGAGTTCCTCGATCTTGTCCGGGCGGAAGCCGGACCAGTGGTCCTGGTCAGTGACCACAACGGGAGCCTGCATGTAGCCCAGCGCCTTCAGGCGGTCGAGTGCCTCGGCGTCCTGGGAGATGTCAACGCTCTGGTAGGTGATGCCCTTTTTATCAAGAGCGCGGTAGGTGGCGTTGCACTGAACACAAGCAGGCTTCGTGTAAACCGTTACGGTCATTGTCCCTGTCCCCTTAGTCGAAATCTTCGCTGGTCCGGTGTCCCCGTCCAAGCTGTATGTCGATACTACATGTAGTGCAGACGCCGCTTAGGAACCCCTAGATGATGTATTACAAGTATGTCATTTAATGCACCTTTAATCCACAGGCGGGCCCCCTCAAAATGTCCGGAATCCCGGCGATTTCGTGGACACCGTCCACACCCTGTGGAGTACTTAGCCACATTTAAAGCCCAGCGTGTCGGGGAAAAGACGGCGTGTCGGGGCCGTCCGCGGGACGGCGCCGGGCAACCGAAAGGGGGTCCCGAAGTGACCTTCGGAACCCCCTTGGGTGAGCAAACGCACGACGGCGGCAGGCCGGCGTCGTGCGCCCCCCCCCCCCCCCCCCCGTGGCGCTAGAGCTGCGCCTCCCGCCGGTCCAGCACGATCTGCTGGACATCCAGGTAACCGGACTGGAACCCGGCACGTGAGTAGCAGAGGTAGAACAGCCACATCCGCTGGAACACCGCATCAAAACCCAGCGCGTCCACCTCGGCGGACCTGGCCAGGAAGCGCTCCTCCCACAGGCGGAGGGTGGCGGCGTAGTGGTCCCCCATCCCCATGCGCTCCCGCACGCGGAGGGTGGTGTGCTGCTGCGTGACCCCTTCGATGGCCCGCACGGACGGCAGGAACCCGCCCGGGAAGATGTACTTGTGCACCCAGGTGTAGGCGTTGCGCGTGGCCAGCATCCGGCCGTGGGGCATGGTGATCGCCTGGATGGCCACCTTCCCGCCCGGAGCCAGGACGCGGTCGATGGTCTGGAAGTAGATGGGCCAGTACTCGTAGCCCACTGCCTCGATCATCTCCACGGACACCACGGCGTCGTACTCGCCTTCCACGGCCCGGTAGTCCTGCAGTGCCACCGTCACCTTGTCCGCGTACCCGGCCTCGGCAATGCGCGCCTGGGCCAGCGCCTGCTGCTCGCTGGAGAGCGTCACGCTGTAAACGCTGGCGCCGCGGGCTGCGGCCCGCAGGGCAAGCTCGCCCCAGCCGGTGCCGATTTCCAGGAGCCTGGTTCCCTCGCCCACGCCTGCCTTGTCCAGCAACCTCTCGATCTTCGCCTGCTGCGCGTCCGCCAGGACGCCGAAGTCCACGGAGTCCAGCTGTCCCGCAGCCGATGGGAACAGGGCTGACGAGTAGCTCATGGTGGTGTCAAGGAAATTGGCGAACAGCTCGTTGGACAGGTCGTAGTGCCGTGAGATGTTGCTTCGCGTGTTCTGCTCGGCGTTCCGTTCCTGCCGGGGTGTACGCGGCAGGTACAGGGAGCGGAGCTTCTGCAGCGGCATGGGGATAAGGCTGTCCACGGATGCCGCGAAGACTTCCAGGACGGCTGCGAGGTCGCTGGCTTCCCAGTCGCCGGCCATGAAGGATTCGCCGAGCCCGATCAGGCCGTTGTCACCGATCCGGACCTCGAAAGCCTCCGGCCGGACCATCGTCATCACCGGCGCCTCAGGACCGCCCATGCCCAGGACCGTTCCGTCCGGGTACGCCACGCGGAGGGGCAGCCGCCTGGCGGCCCCTTTAAAGAGCAGGCCCGCGGCTTTGCCTGCCACGGCAGCTTTGGCTCCCGACGGCGGCTGGGCAACTCCCGGCCAGATCTCCGGATTAATGGTGGCGGGCGATGCCGGCACTCCGGTGGGCGTCCAGGCGGCGGGGCCGTTGCCCCCGGCCGGGCTGCTTGCCTTGGAGTGGGCTGCGGCGGTGCCGTTGTCGTCCGTCATTGTCATTGAACTGCCTCCTGTGAGGTGTGGTGTGGCTTGGTGACGACGGGCAGGCGTCTTGCCCAGAGTTTAATGCCCTGCACCCTGATCAGGGCGGATACCAGCAGCGGCGCGGCCGGTACCTGGATGGCGGCAGCAACGATGTTCCGTGCGGTGGCGGGACGCCGCCGTCCGTCCATGGTGGCCACGAAGGGCCGCTGGCCTTCGCGTTCCAGCACGATCGACACGGCCAGCCGCTCCCCCGGGGCCGGCAGCTTCATCCGGTACTGCCCGTCGACGTCGTTGAAGGGCGAAACGTAGAAGGCTTTGGGCACGGAGGCCCGGCCTGCCGCATCCGTCCGGAGCAGGTAGCAGTGACGCTCACCGTATGTGTTGTGGACTTCGGCCACGACGCATTGGAGGTCGCCATCGCTCCGGTAGCACCAGAACAGGGACAGCGGGTTGAAGACGTAGCCGAAGACCCGGGCGCTTGCCAGCATGCGGATGGCACCGCCGTCGGGCTCGATGCCCTGGGTCCGCAGGTAGCGTTCCACGTTGGACCGGATGGTTTCGTCCGGATCGCCGAGGTGGTCGCCGGCGTGGAATCCGGCCAGCGGCCGCAACCAGGCGGGCACGCGGGGCAGCCGGTCGACGTCGACGAACCAGCTGTAGCTGCGGTAGGTGAACGCGTTCTTCAGCGGGCTTTGCCGCACGTGTGAAATCGAGGTCCGGTAGATGGCCGCCGCAGGGGCCGCGGCACCATCGGTGATGGCTGTGCCGGCGTTCATGGCTACACCGTAGCTCACGAGGGTTCCGCCGCTTGGGCGAACTCGCGCTCCCCCTCGTCGGCAGCATCCGCGGGGCCGGCCTGGACGGGAGCCCAACGGCGGCCCAGCTTTTCCGCGGCGCGGACTCCGGCAAGGGCTCCGTCCTCGTGGAATCCCCACCCCAGGTAGGCGCCGGCAAAAGCAATTTTTCCGTCGCCCAGGGCGGAAATCGCCTCCTGCGCCTTCAGCGATTCCGGCGTGTACTGGGGGTGTTCGTACACCATCCGCTCCAGCACGGTGCCGTCTCCGATGAGATCGGACTCGCCGAGGCTGACAAGGTAGGGGCGGCCGTCCTGCGGTTCAAGCCGCTGCAGGCGGGTGAGGTCGTAACTGACCAGGACCCTGTCCGGCCGGGCATCGCAGGACGGCAAACGGTAGTTCCAGGAGGCCCGGGCGTTCTCCGCGGACGGCAGCACGGCCGGATCGCGGTGGAAGACGGTGTGGTTCACGGAATACGGCATGCCGCCCAGCGCTTCCTTCTCCTCCGGGGTGGCGTCGGCGAGGAACCCGAGGGCCTGGGCCGGATGGGTGGCAATCACGACAGCGTCAAAGTCTTCCAGCGTGTCTCCGGCCGCGAGCTCCACACCCGAGTCGTGGCGCCGGATGGCGGTAACAGGCGTGTTGAGCCGAACGTCCGGCAGCGTCGCGGCCAGCTTTTCCACGTACCGCGCAGATCCACCCGTGACCGTCCGCCACTGCGGCGAGCCCTTGAGGCCGAGCAATCCGTGGTGGCCGAGGAAGGTGAACAGGTAGCGGGCAGGATAGTTCAGTGCGGTGGTCGGATCGCATGACCACACCGCGCTGACCACGGGCGTCATGAAGTGGGAGATGAAGTACTGGCTGAAGTTTTCGCGGGCCAGGAACTCTCCGAGCGTGGGTTCAGGGGTCTGTGCTTCGCCGCTCACGGCCGAGGCCGGGGCAGTCTTCAGCAGGGCGCGGGCCCTGCTGTAGAACCGGGTGACTTCCAGCAGCATCAGCAGGTAGCGTCCGCGCAGCAGGCTGGAGGGGCGGGCAATGATGCCGCGGGCTCCGTCACGGGCCCCCGCGTACTCCAGGCCGCAGCCGTCGCAGCGGATGGACATGCTCATCTCGGAGTCCTGGGTTTCGACGCCGAGCTCGGCAAACAGCCTCAGGAGAGTGGGATAGGTGCGTTCGTTATGGACAATGAACCCCGTATCCACACCCATCAGGGAGCCGTCCGGCTGGGGCATGTCGTGGGTGTGGGCATGCCCGCCCAGGCGGGAATCGGCCTCGAACAACGTAACGTCGTCCTGCCGGTTGAGGACATAGGCGGCGGTCAGGCCTGCCACTCCGCTGCCGATCACGGCAACGCGCCGCCTCTCGCCCCCACTCGCTGCTGGGTTAGGTGACAATCCATGCTCCTCTGCTGAACATCTGCCGCTGGCCGGCTATACAAACGGCAATTCGGCGCCGGTCCTGCAGCGGATGGGCGGATTGCCGCCTCTTTTTGTCCAACCCTACGGGCAAGGCACTCGGAGTACTGTTGGCAGGTGGTCAATCCGGTACACCTGAAGACTCTGATGGAGGTCACCCGCCTGGGCTCGTTCGCGGCCGCGGCGGCAACCCTGGGTTACACGGCGTCGGCGGTGTCCCAGCAGATGTCTGCCCTGGAGCGGGATACGGGCACCATCCTGTTCCAGCGTTCGGCGCGCAGCGTGGTGCCCACGGAGGCCGCAGTCGTCATGACCAGGCACGCGGCCAAGGTGCTCACCGACATCGAGGCCCTGATGGCCGCCGCGTCCAAAACCCAGGATGCCTCCAGCCAGGAACTCCGGCTGGGCATCTTCCCCAGCCTCGCCACTTACGTCCTCCCCCGGATCCTGAAGAATCCGGCCTGGAAGAACCTCGGCATCGACCTCCGCGTTTCGGTGGCCGAACCGGGACAGACCATCCAGGGGCTGCGCGCGGGAGGAGACCTGGACCTCGCCGTGGTCTTCCAGGTGGGGCAGACAGGGGTGGCGTGGCCGGCCACCATTAACAGGCAGTGGATTGGCGACGACGATTTCCGGGTGGTCCTTCCGCGCGACTGGGGATTCCGGCCGGACGCCGGGGTGGCAGCCGAACACCTGTCCGAGATGCCGTGGATCATGCACCATCCGGGCACCAGCGACGCCATGGTGATCGAACGGCTGTTTGCCGGCTGCAACCTCCACCCACGCGTTGTGGCGCACAGCGACGATTTCCACGCCAGCCTGGAAATGGCGGCTGCCGGATTGGGTGCAGCGCTGGTCCCCGAACTGGCGCTGCGGAACAAGCCCGCCGGCGTCGTGGTGCTCGACGTCCCCGAAATCCGGCTTGCGCGCAACGTTTTCGCGCTCCTGATCAATGACCGGAAAACGGCCAGGGTGCAGCTTTTTGTCGACCTGCTGGCCGAGACTCTGGCCGGAATGCGCACCGCGGTGAATTAGGCCTGAACGCTGGAATGCGCTGCGCTTCGGGGCTATGTTGAATCTATGAACAAGGTAGCCAGCCAGCATTTTGGCGAGATTGAGCTCAATCACGGCAGCGACCACCTCTTCGCCGCCAAGCATGAGCTGCGTGGCCACCCGCTCAAGATCGACCTTAATGTCACCGCCCACGACCACTTCGATGAAGCGGCCCTGCGCAAGGTGGACTACCGGCTCCGCTTCCTGCCCGAACTTGTTGATGAAGTGCGCGAGATGATCGCCGAGGAACTCGACCAGGAAGGCACCAGCCCGCAGGAGTACCTGCATTTCCACTGCAACGCCCTCAAGGATGAGCACCTGCAGAAGGTGTTTGGCGTGGAGGAACGCAGCCAGCTCACCAATGATGTCTTCCTCAAGGCCCTGAAACTGGGCCACCTCGCCATCTACCCCGGGCAGCCCGAGCGCTACTTTGTCCTGGACTTCACGCTGGGCGAGCACTTTACGGACGAGGTGCTGGTTGCCTCCGCCGACGAGGACGGCGTGGTAGACGACGAAATCGTCTGGGAATCCTGAGCTGAAATGCACGACGCCGGCTGGTCACCCAGGTGACCAGCCGGCGTCGTCCCGCTTCTCAAGGTCCGGCGCGCCGGGCGCACCGGACCTTGAACCTCTGCGGGCTCCCTTAGCCCTGTTGCGTTACTTGGCGCCTTCGAGGAGTTCCGCGCGGACGGCCTGCGTTGCCTTGACCAGGTTGCGCAGCGACTCTTCGGTTTCGGCGTAGCCGCGGGTCTTCAGGCCGCAGTCAGGGTTGACCCAGAGCTGGCGGGACGGGACGTGCTTGACGGCGGTGGACAGCAGCTCGGTGACTTCCGCTTCACCCGGAACGCGCGGCGAGTGGATGTCGTAGACGCCCGGTCCAACGCCGCGGCCGAAGCCGTGGGATTCAAGGTCGTGCACTACCTCCATGCGGGAGCGGGCGGCCTCGATGGAGGTGACATCTGCGTCCAGGCCGTCGATCGCGTCGATGATCACACCGAACTCCGAGTAGCAGAGGTGGGTGTGGATCTGGGTTGCGTCGGCTGCACCGGCGGTGGCCAGTCGGAAGGAGTCAACGGACCACTTGAGGTAGTCGGCGTGGTCTGCCTTGCGCAGGGGCAGAAGCTCGCGCAGTGCGGGCTCGTCCACCTGGATGATCCTGATGCCTGCGGCCTCGAGATCGGCGATCTCGTCGCGAAGGGCCAGCCCCACCTGGTTGGCGGTTTCACCCAGCGGCTGGTCGTCCCGGACGAAGGACCAGGCAAGGATGGTGACCGGACCGGTGAGCATACCCTTCATCGGCTTGCTGGTGAGGGACTGTGCGTACTCTGCCCAGGCCACCGTGATGGGGGCGCTGCGGGTGACGTCGCCCCACAGGATGGAAGGCCGGGTGCAACGCGAGCCGTAGGACTGGACCCAGCCGTGGACGGTGACGTCGAAGCCTTCGAGGTTCTCTGCGAAGTACTGGACCATGTCGTTGCGCTCGGGCTCGCCGTGCACCAGGACGTCGTAGCCAAGCTCTTCCTGCAGGTCCACGACACGCTTGATCTCGTCCTTCATGAGCTTCTCATACTGCCCGTTGGTGAGATCGCCCTTGTTGTTGCGGGCACGGGCCGAACGGATTTCGGACGTCTGCGGGAACGAACCGATGGTGGTGGTGGGCAGCGGCGGCAGGCTCAGGGCCTCTTCCTGGGCGGCTTCACGGACGGAGTACTCCGAACGGGTGAAGTCAGCTGCGGTCAGCCCTTCGGTGCGGGCACGGACGTCCTGGCGGCGGACGCCTTCCGCGGTGGCCCTGGACGCGATCACGGCGGAGGCCTCGTCGATGGCTGCCTGGGCAGAAGCGGGGTCCGCCAGGTAGGAGGCGAGAGTCTTGACTTCGACGGCCTTCTGGTCGGAGAAGGCCAGCCAGCTGCGCAACTGGTCGGACAGCTGGGTTTCCTCGGCGACGTCGTGCGGAACGTGCTGGGTGGAGGTGGACGTGGACACTGCGAGGCTGCCGGCGGCGGCCTTCAGCTCATCCAGCTTTGCAGCGGAAGCGGCGAGGTCGTTGCGCCAGATGTTGTGGCCGTCAACGACGCCGGCAACCAGGGTTTTGTTGCCCAGAGCGGCGAGTGCAGCCGCGGAGGGAACCGCACCCTTGAAGACGTCAATGTGCAGGGCGTCGATGTTGGTGGCGGCAAGCGTACCGAGCTGGCCGTCCAGGGAGCCGTAAGGCGTGGAGACCAGGATCTGCGGCCGGTTGGCAGCCGATGAAAGGACGTCGTAGGCCCGGGCCACGGCTGCCTCGATGTCGGCTGCAGGCGTGTCCTGGTCCACCACCAGGGCGGGCTCGTCGAGCTGGACCCAGCCGGCGCCGGCGGCTGCAAGCTTCTCAAGCAGCTGGGCGTAGACCGGCAGGATGTCCTCAAGGCGGGACAGCGGCGCAAACCCGGCGGGAGCGTCGTCGGAAGCCTTGGACAGCAGCAGGTACGTGACCGGACCAACGATGTAGGGGCGGGTCTCGATGCCGTTCGAAAGGGCGAACGCGAATTCTTCAACGATGCGGTTGGATGCCAGGGCGAACTTGGTTTCGGGACCGATTTCCGGGACGAGGTAGTGGTAGTTGGTGTCGAACCACTTGGTCATTTCCAGCGGCTGCTGTTCCTTGTTGCCGCGGGCAAGGGTGAAGTAGCCGTCGATGTCCAGCTGACCCTCAGCGTTCAGGAGGTTGCCGAAACGTGCAGGAACGGCGCCCAGGTGTGCGGTGGCGTCAAGCACCTGGTCGTAGAAGGAGAACGTGCCGGGAACGGCTGCGGCTTCGGTCAGTCCGAGCTCCTGAAGCCGCCTGGCTGTGGTCAGCTGGATGTCCTTGGCGGCTGCGTCCAGTGCTGACGCGTTGATCTTGCCGGCCCAGTACGCTTCGACGGCCTTCTTCAGCTCGCGGCGGCGGCCGATACGCGGGTAGCCGAGGAGGGAAGCGGCGGGGAACGGAATGCGGGCGGTGTTCTGTTCAGTCATGGGAGATTCCTAAGAATGGGATACAGGCCTCTGTGGGCTTGTATCTGCGGGCATGGCAAATAGCGCTCGGCGTGGACGCTGGGCGAATGGTGCTGTGCTGGGTGCTGGGTGTATTTGGGGCTGGTGGTGCCGAGGCAGGTGGTGCTGTCAGGAAAGCGCTGCGAAGCGGCTCAGCTGGCGAGCTGGCCCCGGTTGGCGATGCTGCGGCTGCCGGAGCGGGTCTGGCGCGGAAGGGCCAGCTTGTCCAGCACCTCCAGCGCGCTCTGGTGCTCGTTGAACGTGTAGAGGTGGATTCCGGGGGCGCCGGCATCCAGTGCGGCGTTGGCCAGGTCCACGGTGGCATCGACGCCGACGTGAAGGCGCTCGATGTCCGTATCGGCCGCGGCCAGCCGCTCCGTGAGTTCCGCCGAAGGTTCCACGCCTGCGAGTTCTCCCAGGCGCTTGACGCGGCGAAGGCTTGTGAACGGCATGACGCCCGGGATGATCGGGATGGTCACCCCGGCACGGCGTGCCCGGGTAAGGAGGTCCGAGTACTGCGAGGAGTGGAAGAACACCTGGGTGATGGCGAAGTCCGCGCCGGAGCGCTGCTTGGCCAGCAAAACCTCGACGTCGTGTTCCTCGCTGGGTGACTCCGGGTGGCGGGTGGGATACGCCGCCACGCCCACCGCAATCTTGCCGGCGCACAGCAGGGCCGATCGGCGCTGCTCCACACGGCGGATCAGGTCGATCAGGTCCTGGGCGTAGCGGAGGGAGCCGTTCACTGGCTGGCTTGCGTCGTTGGGAAGGTCACCGCGGAGGGCGAGGATCCCGCGGACACCGGTATCCAGCAGCTGGCCGATGATGCCGGCGAGCTGCTCCGGCGTGTTCCCCACGCAGGTGAGGTGCGCCAGCGGCCGGAGGGTGGTTTCCAGGAGGAGCCGGTCGATCAGCTCGATGGCAGTGTCCCGGTTGGACCCGCTGGCACCGTAGGTGACGGAGACGTAGTCCGGTTCCGTGGTTTCCAGTTCCCGGATGGTGGTCCACAGCGTTTCGGCAGCGGCCGGCGAACGGGGCGGAAACAGTTCATAGGACAGCGCCACCGGGGCGGCGTCTGAGAGGTTTGGATGTGTGTCAATAAGGCTTGGTGGTGACATTTGCGTCCTTGGCTTTGGGCCATTGGAGCTCCCTGCGGATAGGGCTGCAGGAAGCCGGCAATGAATTTGAGTTTGGGGAACACGGAAGAACTCCACAGGGACGCAGCCGCGACTGTTACGCCTGTCTTGAAGTTGTCCGTGAGCAAATGTCAGGCCCACATGGGGGCACCCACACCCTCCAAACGGAGGATCGCTGACACGTTACCGGGGTAACTTGTTTATGACTCTATGAGCGGGCCGGCATGTCATTCAAGTCGGCTCCGAATTAAGACGCAGTTTTACGCCCGGTTTCGATGCGCTGGTGAAGATTATTCGCTCCGGCTACCCACCGGGTCCGACCGCAGGGCTACCAGGGCCTGTCCGGGCCCTGGTTGTACCCGGTGTCGTTGAGGTAGTCCTCCCGTTCCCGTCCCGTGTTGCGTTCGCGCTGGGACTGCCGTGCGCTCTCCTCGAGCTGTTCCAGCTGGCTTTGCTGCGGAGAGTCCGCCTCTTCTTCAGCGGGGCCCGCATCTTCAGCGGGCTGCTGTGCAGCGTCACCGTCCTTGCCGGCAGCCTCCAGCTTCCCGGCCAGGCGTCCGTTGGCCTCGTCCAGCCGCTCCCCCACGGAGCCATCACGTGTGTCCGGGGGGCCGGTAAAGCAGCCTTCGGGGGCCGCCTCGACAACTGCCAGCGCGTCGGAGAACAACGCCGCGGCCGACGCCGGATCCTTCCCGCGCAGCTTGTCATCGCCCAGGCGTTCGGTCGCCAGCACGAGGTTCACCCTGATGACACAGGCATCGGCAGACCCGGCGGCGGCTCCGGGAACCAGGTCCAGGGCTTCGGCGAAACGTTGCCGGGCGGCGTCGAAGTTCCCGCCGAGGACTTCGGCGTCCCCGGCGGCAAACGGGGCCTTGTGTGGCTCAGGAACATTGAGGGGCTGCAGCCATCCGGCGGCGCCGGCGGCAGCACGGGCGTCCCTGGCGTCGAATGCCGTGGCTGCCTGGCTGCCAAGGACGCCCAGGCTCAGGAGCTTGGCCGCGATGCCGAGTACCAGGATGACCGGCGCGGCCGAGCCCACCAGCAGCAGGCGCCGCTTTCGCAGCCGCTCAGTTCTCTGCTCAGGTCCCTGGCGTTGGTCCGTCCCGTTGTCCCGGCTCCCGTGTGTTGCTTCCGTGCTGTGGCGCAGAGGCCCGTTGGGCGGCAATGTTTTGGTGGCGCTCATGGGACGCGTTCCCCCCGTTCGGCTGCCCTGGCCGGGGCGGAGGACGCTGCACGGGGCAGTTCCCGGTACCGGCGGATGATCATCACAGCATCCGGGAGGGCAAGCGCGAAGGCTCCCGCCGCGAACAGCCAGTACAGCTCCGTCCGGCCTTCCAGGGAATCGCCGCTGCGCTCGGGGCTGCCCGGGCGGGCCTCCTGCATCATGGGACCAACGGGGTCTCCGGCTTGCCGGTGCACGTACGGTAGGCCCAGTTGCCCGGCAACATCCTGCAGCCGCGGCTCATCGATGCGGGAGAGGGCGTCCGCCCCGCCACCGTCACGCACGTAGGGCCCGTCCGCGCTTTCACCCGGATCACCGGAGTTTTCCTTCATGCGGGCGCCCGCGGCCGTGCCGTATCCCAGTACCGCTCCCCCCGCCACCAGGCTGCCATCCAGGTTTAAGCGTTCCGGCTCCTTGCCGCTGGTCTGCTCGCCGTCGCCCAGGTAGTACACCAGCCGAGGGCGCTCCGGGTGGCTCTGACGCGCGGCGTCGAGACGCTCGGAAAGGACCTGGCGGGCAGCCGTGATGCTGCTGCCCTTGGCGAAGGCGGTTACCTGCGGCTCCAGGACGGTGACCATGGTCTGCAGTGCCAGGGTGTCGGTGGTCAGCGGCATCCGGACGAAGGCTTTCGTGTCGAAGGTAATCAGCGAGAACCGTGCTCCGGGCAGTTCCTTGGCGATGGCCATGATGTCCTGCCGGACACCATCCATCCGAGGGACTGAGGTCCCGTAGTCTTCAGCCACCATGCTGGTGGTGGTGTCCACCACGAAGAACACGTTCAGGTCCGTCGTGGCTGCCTGCGAGGTGCCGCCCGGCAGGGCGGGGCGGCACAGTGCCGCCACCAGGAACACTGCCAGCACGCAGCGGCGCAGCCAGGCGCGATGCCCCGTCAGCCGGGTCCGGGTCATAGCCGCAACCTCCACAGCGCGGCGCCGAGCGTTATCCCGGACAGGACGGCCACTCCCAGCGGAAGGACAGGCTGGTCCGAGACCACCGCCCTCGGGGCGCCTTTGAGGGCCGTGGCCTCCGTTTGCTGCACAGCGGCAACGATTCCCGGCACCGCCCCGGGATTGTCCAGTGCGTAGTAAGAGCCGCCCGTGGATTCCGCAGCCGTGCGAAGCTGCGCACCCGGCTGCCCGGCGTCGGAACCGTAGTCTAGGTCCCCCGGGTTCAGTGCGTACACGCGAACTGTCCTGTCCCTGGCCAGCGCGGCCGCCTGCGGAAGCGTCAGGATCGGATTGCCGGATACATAGTTGTCAGTGGCAAGCACCACCGACCGGGAGCGCTTCGCAGCGGAGCCGTCCGGGCCTGCGTCACTGCCCTGGGTACGGGGGAACCCGCTGAGGCAGGAGGCCAGCCCGTCGCCGATGAGCGAGGAACCGCGTCCGCCCCAGGTGCCGTCCAGGAAACCGGAGCTTCCCGGCTTGCCGTCGAAGGCGTCGCGTGCCAGCAGCAGCTGGTCACGGGCATAGTCGTAGTCGTCCGTCAGCGGGAAGACCTGGCTTCCGGTGCTGTCGAAGATGGTCAGGCCGATCCGTTCACCGTCGAATTCCCGGGCCAGTTCGGCGAAGACTTCCACCACGGCAGCGTCGGCGCTGCTCATCGAGCCCGAAACGTCCAGGCACAGCATGATGTCCCGGTTTCGCTGCTCCGGCACCGTGGTGGTGAGCTGGACGGGGCGCGCCGCTGCAACAGCGGCCGACGCCAGCAACGCGGCGCAGGCGAGCCCTGCCACGGCAAGCCAAAGGCGGTGGCGGCGCAGGGCGTCCTGGTATTCGGGCAGCATGGTGAGGCGGTCGCTGTGGGCGGCAGGCCGGCGTCGGACGTCTGCCTGCCGGTGGCGCAGGGCGATCCAGGCTGCTGCCGCAGCCGTCAATGCCGCTGGGGGGAGCAGCCACCAGAACATCAGCTCCATGCCCGCACCGTCTCCCGGGCAGTGGCCGCGGTGGCCGATACGGGCGGCAGCGGCTCCGGACCGAATTCTCCCGGGTAGATGGCGCCGACGGCGGCGGCGGCCGCGGGCAGGGGATGCCGTTCCAGGTCTGCGTGCGTCATCCGCGGGGCGTCAACTCCTGAGGCGTCCCGGACGAAGCGGCGCAGCAGGTGGCTGATGTTTTGATGGGCCGCGCGGGCATCCGTGGTTCCGGCGGCGGCGTCCTGCTCGGCGTCGTTAATGCGCTGGATATAGGCGGCCTTGAGGGCGGCGAGGTCGGTCAGCTGGGCGGGCCGCCGGTTTTCCGGGGCGGCCCGTGGCGGGCGGGTGGAGGCGAAAGCGAAGACGTACCAGGCTGCCACGAGCGCTAACAGGGCCAAGCCGGCCCACATCCATGCCGGGCTGTACTGGAGGGGGCCGAAAAAGGCGGGCTCATCCTGCACGGCGGTGCCTTTCCAGGAGCGCGAAGAGCGCGCTGACCACGTCCTGGCTGCCGTCCACGGTCCCCTCCGTAATGCCGGCCCGCCGCAGCATGGCGTTGCGGGTTGCATCCCGTTCGGCCGTGGCATCGGCGTAGGCGGCGGCAATGTCCGCGGTGGCGGCAAGGTGGATCGGGAGGACAGCGGAGTCGCGGACGCTGAAGTACCCGGCACCGTCGCCGGGCCCGGTTCCGGAGGGCACCAGATCCGCGTCCCGGATAGTGAGCCAGAGGATTTCGTGCTGGGCCCGGAGCCTGCGGAGGAGCTGTTCCAGGGCGGGGGACGCCGGGATTTCGTCCGCGACGACGAAGAGGAGGTTGCGTCCTTTGACGGTACGCGCCACGTGGTCCAGCTGGTCCGCGATCCTGCTGGGCGCAGCGTTCAGGCCCGCGCGGGAATCGACGTGCCGGAGGAGCCGTTCCAGGTGGGCTTCGCCGGCCTTCGCGGGGAGGGCTCCGGTGCCGGAAGAGTCACCGCTGACCAGCCCCACCACGTCGCCGTGCCGGTACGCCAGGTATCCGGCCACACCCAGGGCCATGACGGCGATGTCCTTCTTAGCCTCGCCTGACCGCGAGACAGCTGCCATGTTCCGCCCGGTGTCTGTAACCAGGATGACCGTTTGCCTCCGGACCGCGACGTAGCGGCGGATCAGCGGCGATCCGTGCCGGGCCGAGGCTTTCCAGTCGATATCGCGGACTTCGTCGCCGGGGACGTAGGCGCGCAGGTCATCAAAGTCGAGGCTGCGTCCGCGGAAGACTGAACCGTACTCGCCGTCGAGCATTCCCCGGGCTTTGCGGTGGGCGAAGATGGCCATCTTCGATTTCACCCTGTGCAGGAGGCTGGTCATCCCGGCGGCCTCAGGGGGTTTGGACGGCGGCGACGACGGCGTCGATCACCGTTTCGACCGGCACCTGCTCCGCGACGGCGTCAAAGTTGAGGATGATCCGGTGGCGCAGCACCCGGTGCGCCAAAGCCTTGACGTCCTCCGGAATAACATGGTCGCGGCCGTGCAGGAGTGCCAAGGCCCGGGCGGCCTGGCTGAAGGCGATACTGGCACGGGGGCTGGCGCCGAACTCGATGAAGTCCGCCAGCCGCCGCTCAATGTACTGGCCAGCGTTGCGGGTGACGAACACCAGACCCACGATGTAGTTGACGATCGAGGGGTCGAGGTAGATGCGCCGGACCAGGTCCTGCGCAGCCCTGACCGCGTCCAGCGATACGGCGGCGGCCGGCACCTGCTCCGGGCTGAAAACCCCGGCGTCAATGCGCCTGATGATTTCGGCCTCTTCCGCCGGCGATGGATAGTCCAGCACGTCCTTGAGCATGAAGCGGTCCATTTGGGCTTCGGGCAGCTGGTAGGTGCCCTCCTGCTCAATGGGGTTTTGTGTGGCGAGCACCAGGAACGGGGACGGCAGTTTGTAGTCCTGCCCGCCGATGGACGTCTGCCGCTCCTGCATGGCTTCGAGCATGGCGCTCTGGGTTTTTGCGCTGGAGCGGTTGATCTCGTCCAGCAGCACGATATTGGCGTGGACCGGGCCAAGCTGCGTGACGAAGGTGCCCTTGGCGGCGTCGTAGATCTGCGTTCCCACGATGTCGCTGGGCAGGAGGTCCGGGGTGCACTGAATGCGGCGGAATCCGGCGCTGACCGCCTCCGCCACAGTTTGGGCTGCCGTGGTTTTGGCCAGCCCGGGGACGCTTTCGAGCAGGACGTGGCCGCCGGTCAGCAGGCCCACCAGCAGGGATTCGCGGAGCCTGGCCTGGCCCACCACCTTGGCCTCGAAGCTGCGTGAAATGCCGGCCACCACCTGCTGCGCCCGGGCCAGTTCGGCCGGTTCGATTCTCGCGGACGCGCTGGTTTGAAGCACTGGATTCCCCCTGGTGGCTGATCGTGGCGCGGCGGGCCTGCCGGCCGCGCTCCGCCAGCAATCCTATCCACATCCGGTGCGCCGCGTCCCGGAAAGCCGGCCCCGATGGGGACCTCTCCCCATCGGGGGCACGCAGGTCTATCCTTTTGCCATGAGCGAGCTTCCAGCCAGTTACAAGGAATTTCTTTCCGACAAAAGCGCGCTGTTCATCAGCACAGTAAAGCCTGTCCTGCAGCAGTCGGCAGCGGACAAGCTCCACGGCGTCCGGGTCACTTACAACCCCGGATCCACCGGCCACCAGGCGCATGTGGATGACACGCTGCCGTTTGGTGTGGTTTTCGAAGACATCGACTGAACCGGCGGGACGCGGTTCCCCTAGCTCTCCAGCAGGAGCCGCTGCGCCCGGGGCGCCAGGGTGTGTTCGAGGACGAGAGACGCTGCCCCGATGGCACCCACGTCCTCGCCCACGCCGGTACCCACCACCTCGATGGGGTGGATGAGCCGGGCTGCACTGTGTGCTTCAAGCAGCGCCGGTACCTTGGCCAGGAACCGGTCCGCCATGCCGCTCCAGAAGGGGCCGCCGAACACCACCCGTTCCACGTCCAGCGTGTTGGTCACCACGGAAATGGCGCGGGCAACCAGCGTGGCGGATTTGTCGATGATGGCCATGGCGCGTTCGTCGCCGGCGTCGGCAAGTTCGCACAGCCTCGCGAAGCTCTGCTGGACCTCCGCGCCGCTGTTGCCGGGCCGGGAGCCGTTCAGGATGCCCGCGGCCTCCGCTTCAGCCACCAGGACCTGCGGGATGCAGGACGATTTCACACAGCCGCGCAGCCCGCAATCGCACGGGGGTCCATCCGGGTCCACCATGATGTGGCCGATTTCTCCGGCATTGCCGGATGTGCCGCGGATGACTTCGTCGTTGAGGACAATGCCGCAGCCGATGCCGGTGCCCATGTACATGAACACGAAGCTGCCGGCGCCGCTTGGGCCGCCGGCCCAGGTTTCCGCCACGGCGGCGCTGGTGACATCCTTGTCCACCAGGACGGAGTATCCGGTGGCCTCGGACAGGGCGTTGCGCAACTCCACCCGGTCCCACCCCGGAAGCAGCGGCGGGTCCACCACCGTTCCATTATCCAGGTCGATGGGGCCGGGCGCAGCCACGCCGAGTCCGGCGATCCGGTCCCGGTCGACGCCGGATTCCTCCACTACCCGGGCAACCTGGGCTGCGATGGTGGCAATGACGGCTGAAGGATCGTTGCCGCCTGGAGTGTCGATCCGCGCGTGCTGGACGACTGATCCCACCAGGTCCATGACGACGAAGGTGGTCACGGCGGGGTCGAGGTGGACGCCGACGGCATACATGCCCTTGGGGTTGAGGCGGAGGATGGTCCGGGGCTTACCCGGGCCGCTGCCTTCCTTCCCTGCTTCGACAATCAGGTTCTGGTCCAGCAGGCGGCGGGAGATGTTGGAGATGGTCTGCGGGGACAATCCCACGATCTGGGCAAGTTCAACCCGGCTGAGCCCGCCCGAGGTCCGGCGGATGGCGTCAAGGATGACTGTGAGGTTGAAATCCCCCATCCGTGGCAGGTTGGTTCCGCGCCTCGGTGAGGATTGGCGGATTTCAGACACGGTTACCCCTAAACGTCTTGGGCCACGTAGTTGTGGTGCTGCTTGAATCGTACGTTACGCGTGGGCACAGACACATAGCCGGGTTGGCTGCCCGGCGTGGCGACGGTCCGTGGCTATCCGGCGGACCTTCGGACACTGCGCGTGACAGTGAATTTGGGGTTGTTTCCCTCCACGGTGGTGGGCCCTACCTCCCGTTCCAGTGCAGGAAGGTAGGGCAGGTGCCTGTTGTAGACGGTCCAGAGTTCACCGCCGGGAGCAAGGACCCTGCCGGCCGCTTCAATCAGCTTCAGGCCCGCTCCCGCGTGGACCCCTGCGCCTACGTGGAACGGCGGATTCAGCAGGACCAGGTCGGCGCTGGCGTCGGCCATGGTGCCCAGGGCATCATCCTGCAGCGCGCTGATCCGCCCGTCGAGCCC
The DNA here is from genome assembly GCF_001423525.1 of Arthrobacter sp. Leaf137. Classification (GTDB taxonomy): domain Bacteria; phylum Actinomycetota; class Actinomycetes; order Actinomycetales; family Micrococcaceae; genus Arthrobacter. The sequence goes on from NZ_LMOI01000012.1 coordinate 466,697, forward strand.
GTTTGCCCGGGCGGTGGCAAGTGCTGAGGCAACAGCCGCGGCCGACTGGTCCGTGGCGGTCACCTGCGCCTCCGGGTATTTCCTGGCGTACATGGCGGCGAGGATTCCCGTCCCGCAGCCGAGATCCACCGCGTGCCGGGCCGGTTTCATGGCCGGAAGGAAGGTCAGCAGGAACCGGGTGCCGATGTCCAGTTTGGGACCGGCGAACACGGCTCCATGGGCTGCGACGTCCAGGCCGAGTTCCCCGAGGTGCACGACGACGGGAAAGGGCGCGGGCGGCTGGCCCGCCTTCGCGTGGGAAGCCACGATGACGCGGGACTTTTGCCGGGCGAGCTGGGGCTGGACCGAGTCGAAGTGCCGTTCGAGGACGCCGTTCATGCCGAGCGACATGTGTTTCACCCGTCCGCCGGCGAGCAACAGGACGCCGGGCGCCGCATGGCGGGCAACCGCGGCAGCCACTTCATCCAGCTCGGCCAGGGTTTTCGGCAACTGCAGCAGCACCGCCTCCGCCCCGGACAGGAGTTCGGCGCCGAGCGGCAACTGGCGGAACTCCGGCACCCGGACGCTGCCGGCGTCGTCCGTCTCCTGCGCCGCCTGCCATGCGAGGGCATTTTGCTGCAGCGCGCGTTCTCCCGTGACCAGGTCCTGGTGCACGCGCAGCGTGCCCGGCGCCAGCAGATCCAGGGCGCCCAGCGTGAGGGCGCCGTAGCGGTCGCCGATGACGGCGACTGCGCTGCCGGGGCGCACCGAAGCTGCGGCAGTTTCCAGGAGCAGCCTGTCCGTGGCATCCCATGCCTGCAGGTTGGGCGCCTCTACGTCAGGGCGCCGCCGAAGGATCCCGAACATCCGGTCAATACTGTCTGTTACCACGTGTTCCCTGCCGTTGTTCGTTCGCTGCGGGGTGTCCTCCACCCGCGACCTGGTCGGGGTCCATGCCCCGGGTTCAGCCCCAAGGTACCGGCTCCGCGGCCGCCGCCAGTCCGGGGAGCTTGAGGATGTCCGCCACTGCCGCCCGGCCGGCCCGGTTGGCGCCGATGGTCGACGACGACGGGCCGTAGCCCACCAGGTGGACGCGCGGCTCGGCTGCCACCCGGGTGCCGTCCATGGCGATTCCGCCGCCCGGACCGCGAAGGTGCAGCGGAGCCAGATGCTCCAGCTCTGCCCGGAACCCGGTGGCCCACAGGATGACGTCCGCCGCAAGGAATCCGCCGTCGGCCAGCCGGACGCCGCCGGGCTCGATGGCGGTGAACATGGGTTGCCTGTCGATGGCGCCGCGGGCCGCCGCGGCCCGGAGCGCAGGAGTCCGGATCAGCCCGGTCACCGAGACCACGCTCTGCGGCGGCAGGCCCTTCCGGACCCGCTCCTCGACGAGTGCGACGGCGTCGTGCCCGGCACGGGCGTCAAATTCGTCGTCGCGCCAGACAGGCTCGCGGCGGGTGAACCAACTGGTGGACGTGACCTGGGAGATTTCGTCCAGGAGGCCAACAGCCGAGATGCCGCCGCCCACGACGATGACACGCTTTCCAACGAATTCGGTGGCGGAGACGTAATCCGCGACGTGCAACTGCCTGCCTCGAAAGCTGTTCCGCCCCGGGTAGATGGGCCAGAACGGCCTGGTCCAGGTGCCCGTGGCATTGATGAGTGCGTATGCGGTCCAGTCCCCGCGGGACGTGCCCACGCGAAGCCGACCTGCCGGGTCATTGTCTTCGCGGCTGACCGAAGTCACCTTGACCGGCCTCCGCACCGTCAGCCCCAGCTCCTGTTCGTAGTCGCCGAAGTAGCGGGTGAGGAACTCGGAACTGGGTTCGCGGGGATCCACAGCGGGCTTGGCGATGCCCGGTAAATCGCTGATTCCGTTGACGGTGCCCATACGGAGGCTCTTCCAGCGGTGGCGCCATGCGCCGCCGGGCCCGGCCTCGGCGTCGAACATCTCGTATGCAAGCCCCCTGCGCTGCAGGTGGAAGGCGGCGGATAGTCCGGCCTGCCCCGCACCGATCACCACGACATCGGTTTGGGCAGCAATCACTCCCCCATGATAGCCGGGCGGGACGTCCGGGCCTTAGGGTTGGCCCATAGAGGCCCGGCCAGCGATACCGGAGGACGATGATGGCAGGAACAACACGCAGCACGGCGGACGGCGACAGGGGCAGCGCGGCCAGGCTGGCCAAGGCTTTGGCCATTGTTCTTGGCACGGCTGACGTGCCCTTGCGTCTGAAAGCCTGGGACGGTTCCGAAGCTGGCCCCCGGGACGCTCCCGTGCTGGAATTCCGGTCGCGTCGGGCGCTGCGGCGGATCCTGTGGTCACCGGGCCAGCTGGGACTCAGCCGGGCGTATGTGGCCGGGGAGCTCGACGCACCGGGCGACATTTTCGCCGCTTTCACGGCCCTGAGTTCGGCGGGCAAGTTTGCCGAGCCGGGACCGTTCCGCCGGCCGACCGTTGCTGAACTGTGGACGCTCGCGGCCACGGCCGTTCGGCTCGGCGCTGTGGGGTCCAACCCTGCGCCTCCGCCCGAAGAGGCCCGCGTCGCCCGCAACGGCCGGGTGCACTCCCGCCACCGTGACGCCGCAGCCATCTCCCACCATTACGACGTCGGCAACGACTTTTACGCCCTGGTCCTGGGCAGCTCGATGGTCTACTCCTGCGCCGTCTGGCCGGATGAATCTGGTGGAACCGGAAAGGGCAGCACCGGCGGCAACCGGGCCGGCGTGGACGGGCTCGACACCGCACAGGAAGCCAAGTTGGATTTGGTGTGCCGAAAGCTTGGGCTGCAGCCCGGGATGCGCGTGCTGGATGTGGGCTGCGGCTGGGGCAGTTTTGCCCTGCACGCAGCTGGAAGGTACGGCGTCACCGTGCTGGGAGTGACGTTGTCTTCGGAGCAGGCAAACCTGGCCCGCAAGCGGGCGGCCGAGGCGGGGCTGACCGATAAGGTGGAGATCCGGGTCCAGGATTACCGGGACGTGGCGGACGGGCCGTTTGACGCGATCAGCTCCATCGGGATGTCCGAGCATGTGGGGCGCGAGCAAACGCCCGGCTACGCCGCCTCCCTGTATTCACTGCTCCGCCCCGGCGGCAGGCTCCTGAACCATGCGATTTCCTGGAATGCCGGACCCACCGACCCGGATCCCGATTCGTTCATTCCCCGCTACGTGTTTCCTGATGGGGAGATGATCAGCCTGGGTGAAATGGTGGTGGCGCTTGAGGGAGCGGGGTTTGAGGTACTCGATGTTGAAGCATTGCGGCAGCACTACGCCCTGACGCTGCGTGCGTGGGTGCGTCGGCTGGAAGAAAACTGGGACCGGGCCGTTGCCCTGACCAGCGTTGGCCGCGCCCGGATCTGGCGGCTGTACATGGCGTCGAGTGCCATTGGCTTTGAGAATGGCCTGACCGGGGTGAATCAGGTCCTGGTGCAACGCCCCGGCGGCGCCGAGCCTCCGCTTCGCCGCACGGCGTGGATGTGATCCCACTGCCGGAAACGAGAAAGGGAACCATCACAGGTGATGGTTCCCTTTTCATTCCGTGGAGCTGAGGGGACTCGAACCCCTGACCCCCTGCATGCCATGCAGGTGCGCTACCAGCTGCGCCACAGCCCCGGAACTTCGCTGTTCCGGTCGGTTTCCCCGGAGCAACCTGACCAGCTTAATGCACTTTCCCCGCAGCACCAAATCGCACCTGCGAGCGGGCTGCCGCAGCGCACGGCGGCTGCCCGCGGCCTCTCCGCCAGGACCTCCGGACGCCCCACCGGTCCTGCGGCGCACAAAAAAATCCGCCGGAATCATGATGATTCCGGCGGATTGTCCGGTGGAGCTGAGGGGACTCGAACCCCTGACCCCCTGCATGCCATGCAGGTGCGCTACCAGCTGCGCCACAGCCCCGAACTGCTGCCGCTCCTTGGAGCTTTTTTCGGGTTTCCCCGAAGCAACTCCAATATCTTAGATCAGCGGTTCCAAGAATTCCAAATCGGGAATACTCCACGGAGCGGCGCGGGTTTATTCGCTTTCCGACGTGGCTGCGGCGGCGTCTTCCAGCTGCAGGTCCACCACCGGGCAGTCCTTCCAGAGCCGCTCGAGCGCGTAGAAGACCCGGTCCTCTTCGTGCTGGACGTGGATGACGATGTCGGAGTAGTCCAGGAGGACCCAGCGGCCACCGGAACGGCCTTCGCGGCGGACAGGCCGCAGGTCCTGTTTGGCAAGTTCTTCCTCGATGCCGTCCACGATCGCGTTGACCTGACGCTCGCTGGGGGCCGATGCGATGAGGAAGACGTCGGCCAGTGCCAGGCGTTCACTCACGTCCAGGGCAACAATGTCGTGGGCAAGCTTGTCCGCGGCAGCCTTGGCGGCGTCGCGGGCAATGGTGATGGATGTATCTGATGCAGTCACGGGACTCCTCGTTGATGGAAAAACAGGGTGCGGCGGGTCAGGGGGTCATGCCGCTGATGATTAGGACGACGCCGGACACCAGCGCCACGACGCCGAAGGCCAGGATGCAGAACTGCAGGATGCGGTTGCGCCTCGCGCGGCCCAGGCCGGCGGTGGCTGCATCCAACGGTTCCAGCCCGTAGGCCGAGCTGGCGGGAACCCGCGGAACGTCTTCGAATGTCGCCTGGCTGTCCGGGAAGACAACAGGCTTGGGCCGGGTGGCGGCCTTGGCTGCCGCTTCGGCCCGTGCAATGACCTGCGAACGGCCGGACACCGGCTCAGCCGCGCGGCCGGTCCTGCCGGCCGGCTTCTTTTTGCCTCCGCCGGCTGCGGGAACCCTGGTTCCCGGCCGGGTGGTGACCGGAACATGGGACGTTGCCGGCGGCTTCATGACGGGCCGGTCCACGCCGGGAACCTGGACGAATTCCAGCGGCGTGACCATGGCCAGGTTGTTCGTAGTGGATGGGCCCGGCCGGTCCTTGGGCGGGTTCGCCTTTGGCTGGTTTGCCTTTGGCCCGGAACCCGCGGGCGAAGCTGGCTTGGGTGTGGCAATCCCGAAGTGCGCGGCCTTGGGTTGCCCCGGCTTCGATGGCGCGTCCACGGCCTGGTTGTCGCCGGGGGCTGCAGCGCCGCCGGCCTGCTCAGCGAGTTTCTGCCGGGCCATCGCGCGCCGGTTCAGCACTGCTGCACGTTCCGCCAGGGCGATCTGCTCGGCAAGGATTTCGGGATCCACCGCCTCCGGATCCATGGAGGCGATGTGCTCCATCTTGGCGATCTGGTTCTTGGCCTGCTCGGCAATCAGGGAACGGGCAGCCAGCGCCTGTTCAACAGTCATCCCTGCAGGGCCGGAAGGAGCGCCGGCGGCCTTCTGGGCAGGACGTCCGGACGGCGCATCCGGAGCCGCCTTGCCTTCTCCCCCGGCGGACGGTGCAGCTTTACTGTCGACGTCGGGTCCGGGCCGGGCCGGCGTCCTGGACGGGACAGCAGGCGGCGTGGCGGCGGGAGGAACGATCGGGTTGGCCGCCGTGAGGGCCTGCTCCTTCAGCTGCTGCAGGCGAAGCTGGCGGCGGGTGGGAGGACCGCCAGCGGCCAGCTGGCCTTCCTTTTCCTCCAGGTCCTTGATGGTGCGCAGTGCTGCCCTGTCCCGGGCACGGATTTGCGATGACCGTTGTGTGTGGGCCTGCGCCGCGCTGGGCTGGTCCACGGGCTGCTGGTCCTGGTCAGGAGCAGCGGAAGGCTTCGCCGCAGCAGGTTTGACGGGCGCAGGCGCCGCGGCGGCCACGGGTGTTTGGGGCTTCCCACCTGTCCCCGCTTGTGCGGCGGGCGACGGTTTTGTGGCAGGCGAAAGCTGCTCCTTACCCGTGGGTTCAGCCGACTCTTGGGCGGCGTCCCGCGCCTTCCGGAGTTCCCGGCGGCTGCGGATGGGGGGCTGTTCCTGGCTCATAAAGAACTCATTCAGTGCTGGCTCGTTCGCGTGCTTCGGAAGATTGATCGTCCCCGGCTGCCGGGGCGTACAGGCCATACTTCGCGATGTACTGCACCACACCATCAGGCACCAGGTACCAAACGGGATCGTTGCCCGCTACCCGGGTGCGGCAGTCTGTGGAAGAGATGGCCATGGCCGGCACTTCGAGGAGGCTGACGTCGTCGCGCCCCATGCCGTCAAGGACGTGGCCCGGACGGGTGACTCCAACGAAATGGGCCAGGGACCACAGTTCGTCGATGTCCTTCCAGGACAGGATCTGCGCCAGGGCGTCGGCACCGGTGATGAAGAACAGGTCCGCGTCCGGCCGCTGCGCGCGGAGGTCGCGCAGCGTGTCGATGGTGTACGTGGGACCGGGACGGTCCACATCCACCCGGCTTACCGTAAACCTCGGATTGGAGGCTGTGGCGATAACTGTCATGAGGTAGCGGTGTTCCGGCTCGGTAACCCGTTTGTGGGACTTCTGCCATGGCTGTCCGGTAGGGACAAAAACAACCTCGTCCAGGTCGAATTCTGCAGCCACCTCACTGGCGGCAACAAGGTGGCCGTGATGGATGGGATCGAATGTCCCGCCCATCACGCCCAGCCGAATCCGGCCCTTGTCACTGCTCCGGCGCAAAGTGCGGGAAATGTTAGTGGCCCTGCCCGTGATCGTGCTTGTTCGGGTGCTGGCGGTGCGGGTCCGCGTGCTCCTCCGTGGCGGTGTGGCGGTTGCCCAGGTTGTTGTAGGACAAGGTGATGAACATCATGACCAGGAGGATCGCAAACATGACGATGCCGAAGACCCACGGCTCAGCCCACAGCGGGGCGAGTTCCTCGTGTTCTGCTTCGCCTGCTGCGGCGATGGTCGTGGCGATCTGCTGGAACAGCATGTTCTCCCCTAGGTTCAAGTATTTTGGGGCAGCGGACTTTTCCGCTGCTTTTTGGCGTCTGGTCTATGTTACCGCGTTGCTACCCGCGGACCTGGCCTTCACCCTGGACGATCCACTTGGTGGTGGTGAGCTCGGTGAGCCCCATGGGCCCGCGGGCGTGCAGCTTCTGGGTGGAAATGCCCACTTCGGCGCCGAGTCCGAGCTCCCCGCCATCGGTAAAACGGGTGGAAGCGTTGACGATCACGGCAGCGGAGTCCACCTCGGCGATGAACCGTTCAGCGTTGGCGAGGTCGTTGGTCAGGATGGCCTCCGTGTGGCCCGTGGACCACTTGCGGATATGGCGGACGGCTTCGTCCAGGCTGTCCACCATGGCCACGGCGAGGTCAAGGTCCATGTACTCCGTGCCCCAGTCCTCGTCCGTGGCGGCGTCGGCAGCTACCGAAGCCGGCAGGGCCGCGCGGACGCGTTCATCGGCATGCAGCCTGACGCCGGCCTTGCTGAGCGCTTTGGCCACGGCGGGGAGCACGGTGGACCCGGAGTGGACCAGGAGGGTTTCCACGGTGTTGCAGACGCTGGGCCGCTGCGTCTTGGCGTTGAGGAGGATCTCCACCGCCATGTCCTCGTTGGCCGATTCGTCGATGAAGATGTGGACGTTGCCTTCACCCGTTTCGATGACCGGCACGGCGGAGTTGGTCACCACCGACTGGATGAGGTCACGGCCGCCGCGCGGAATCAGGACGTCAACCCTGCCGCGGGCACGCATCAGGACGGTGGCGCCGGCCCGGCCGTACTGGTCCACGGTCTGGACGGCGTCGGCAGGCAGTCCCACGGACTCCAGGGCGTCGCGCAACACCCTCACCAGGACGCCGTTGGTTGACTCCGCTGCGCTGCCGCCGCGGAGGATCACTGCGTTGCCGCTCTTGAGTGCAAGTCCTGCGATGTCCACAGTGACGTTGGGCCGGGCCTCGTAGATCGCTGCTACGACACCCATGGGAACGTTGACCTGGCGCAGGCGCAGCCCGTTCGGAAGGGTCTGGCCGCGGACCACATTGCCTACGGGATCCGGCAGGTTTGCCAGGTTCTCCAAGGCGGCAACGAGGCCTTCGATGCGGGCCTCGGTGAGGGTCAGCCTGTCCAGCAGTGCTGCGGATGTACCGTTGGCTTTGCCGTTGGCGACGTCGCGCGCGTTGGCATCGAGAATGGCGCGGGTGTTCGCCTGCAGTGCCGCCCCCACGGCGCGCAGGCCGCGGTCTTTCCAGGCCCGGTTGGCCATGGCCATCCGGCGGGCGGCGTGGCGGGAACGGTCGGCAATGGCGTGAACCGCGGCCTCGATCCCGGCATCGGTGAGCTGACCGTCGGCCGGGGCAGGAGCTGCTGAGGGGGCCTGCTGCTGCGGGGTGGCCGCGGCGGCGATGTCTGCGGGGTTGTCGGCAGTCGTGTGGATCAGGGCCTCAGTCATGGTTCAAGTTTAGGCGAGGCCCCGGTTCAAACCAGCACCAGGTCGTCAACATGAACAACTTCACGGTCGTAGCCGGTACCGAGTTCCTCGCCGAGGTCGCGCGTGGACCGTCCCAGCATGCGGGGCAGCTCTTCGGAGGAGTAGTTGACAAGGCCGCGCGCCACGACGGTGCCGTCGGCACCTGCGATCTCGACGGCGTCGCCCGCTTCGAAGACTCCGTGCACCGCTGATATGCCGGCCGGCAGCAGCGAGGTCCGGTGGTGCCGGACGGCCCGGACGGCGCCCTCATCCAGGACCAGCCTGCCCTGGACAGAGGCAACGTGGGCCAGCCACAGCAGGCGGACGGGTTTGCGGGCGCCGTTGACGGTGAACCAGGTGCCAACGTCCTCACCGTTGAGTGCGGCGGCAGCGTTGGGCGTGGACGTCACCAGGGCGTGGATGCCCGATCCCGCGGCCATGCTGGCCGCCTCAACCTTGGTGAGCATGCCGCCGGTGCCAACCCCGGCTTTGCCGGTCTTGCCGATGGCCACTCCCTCGAGGTCGTGCGGTCCCGCCACCACGGGAATGCGCTTGGCCCCGTGGGCCGGCGGACCGTCGTAGAGGGAGTCGACGTCGGAGAGCAGCACCAGCGCGTCGGCGCGGACCAGGTGCGCCACGAGGGCCGCGAGCCGGTCGTTGTCGCCGAAGCGTATTTCGTGGGTGGCCACGGTGTCGTTCTCGTTCACCACCGGAACCACGCCCAGATTCAGCAGCCGGTCCAAGGCCCTGAAGGCGTTGGTGTGCTGGCTCCGCCGCATCAGGTCCTCCGCGGTGAGCAGGACCTGGCTGACGGTGACGCCGTGGGCGCCGAACGCCTGCGTGTACCGGGCCATGAGGAGCCCCTGCCCCACGCTGGCAGCAGCCTGCTGGGTGGCGAGGTCCCGGGGACGCTTCGGGAGGCCGAGCGGGGCCAGCCCGGCAGCGATGGCGCCTGATGAAACCAGGATGATCTCGGTGCCGCTGTTGCGTTTGGCAGCCAGGGCGTCCGCGAGGGCCGTGAGCGACTCCTCGGAAATTCCGCCCTTGATGCTCGTCAGCGAGGAGGAGCCGACCTTCACTACGACCCGTCGGGCGCCGGCCAGCGCGCTCCTGTCCACGGAACCGGAGGCCGGTCCCGTGGCTGTGGCCCTAGGACTCATCGCCGGAGTCCAGGCCACTTTCCTTGGTGGGCTGGGCTGCGCGCCGTCCGCTGACGGACTCTGTCCAGATGCCGGCCTTGCGTTCGGCTTCGAGTTCGGCGCGGGCAGCGGCCTTGGCGTCCCTGCGTTCCTGCTGCTCCTCGCGCTTCTGGGTGCGGGTGGGGCGGTCGCCGGTGTCGGCGAAGCGGATGTCGGTTCCGCGCGGCGACGCGAGAAGTTCTGCACCAGCCATCATGGTGGGCTCCCAGTCGAAGACCACGCCATCGTCTTCACCGATCACCACGGTGTCGCCCGGCTTGGCGCCCATCTTGAACAGCTCGGTTTCCACGCCCAGCCTGGCGAGCCGGTCGGCCAGGTAACCGATGGCCTCTTCGTTGGTGAAGTCTGTCTGCTTGACCCAGCGCACAGGCTTGTCGCCGAGGACCCGGAACAGCGGCTCGTGGGCCTTCTCCTCGCGGCGGATCCGGAATCCGGTTTCGTTGACGGCGCGCGGACGCAGCACAGTGGGGGTAACCTTCGGCGGAGCGGCTTCGACGGCATCCCGTGCCGCCTTGACGATCTCGGCCATGGCGAAGCCGAGCTGCCGCAAGCCCTCGTGGCTGGTGGCCGAGACTTCGAAGACCCGGTAGCCGCGGGACTCCAGCTCAGGGCGGACGAATTCAGCCATATCCTTGCCGTCCGGCAGGTCCACTTTGTTCAGCGCCACCAGGCGGGGCCGGTGGTTCAGCGGGACGACTTCGCCGTCCTGGCCGGCGTAGCTCATGTCCACCGCGTACTTTTCAAGCTCGGTCTCGATGATGGAGAGGTCGGAGAGCGGATCGCGTTCGGATTCGAGCGTGCCGCAATCCAGGACGTGCACCAGTGCGGCGCAGCGTTCCACGTGCCGCAGGAAGTTGTGGCCGAGGCCCTTGCCTTCGCTGGCACCCTCGATGAGTCCCGGGACGTCCGCGATGGTGAACCGGACTTCGCCTGCCTGGACGACACCCAGGTTGGGGATGAGGGTGGTGAACGGGTAGTCGGCGATCTTTGGGCGCGCAGCGGACATGGCGGCGATGAGGCTGGACTTGCCGGCAGACGGGAATCCCACCAGGGCGATGTCTGCAATGGACTTCAGCTCAAGGACGATGTCGCTGGATTCACCCTCGATGCCGAGCAGGGCGAAGCCTGGTGCGCGGCGCTTCTGCGACGAAAGGGCGGCGTTGCCCAGCCCTCCTGGTCCGCCGGCGGCGGCGATGTATTCGGCGCCCTCCCCCACCAGGTCCGCCAGGACGGTGCCGTCCTTTGACTTCACCACCGTGCCGTCGGGCACAGGCAGGACCAGGGTTTCACCGTTCTTGCCGCCGCGCCAGTCGCCCATGCCGGGACCGCCGTTGGTGGCATGCCGGTGCGGGGCATGGTGGTAGTCAAGGAGCGTGGTGGTCTGGTGGTCCACGCGCAGGATGACGTCGCCGCCGTTGCCGCCGTTGCCGCCGTCGGGCCCGCCGAGGGGCTTGAACTTCTCACGGTGGACGGAGACGCAACCGTGGCCGCCGGTACCGCCGGATACGTGCAGTACTACCCGGTCTACAAAGCTGGCCACGTAAATCTCCTCAGTGTCGTGTGGGCGCCCATGGACGCCCTATCGATTGTAATGCGCTTAAAAGAACAGTGGAGCGGGCCAACTGGCCCGCTCCACCGCTTCAGAACTGGTTGTTACTCTGCAGCTGCAGCAGCAACGATGTTGACGACGCGACGACCGCGGCGGGTACCGAATTCAACGGCGCCCGGGGTCAGTGCGAACAGGGTGTCGTCGCCGCCACGGCCAACGCCGGCGCCCGGGTGGAAGTGGGTGCCACGCTGGCGGACGATGATTTCGCCCGCGGAAACTACCTGGCCGCCGAAGCGCTTGACGCCGAGGTACTGTGCGTTGGAGTCACGACCGTTGCGAGTGGAGCTCGCGCCCTTTTTATGTGCCATCTGAAATGCCTGCCTTTAAATTCTGGGGAATCTGCTGAAAACCTGAACAGTAACCGGTGGTTACTTGATGCCAGTGATCTTGACCTTGGTCAGTTCCTGACGGTGACCCTGGCGCTTCTTGTAACCGGTCTTGTTCTTGAACTTCTGGATGACAATCTTAGGACCACGGAGGTCCTGGAGGATTTCAGCCGTAACGGTCACCTTGGCCAGGTCAGCAGCGGCAGTGGTGATCTTGTCACCATCAACCAGGAGCAGTGCGGGCAGCTCGATGGTGCTGCCAGCCCCACCGGCGACGCGGTTCAGGGTAACGAAGTCTCCAACGGAAACCTTCTCTTGGCGGCCGCCTGCGCGGACAATCGCGTACACCACTTGGGAACTCACTTCTCTCGACGTTTATAACTAAAATTGCGTGCGGCACCCGTTGCACTGTTTGGCTGGGTTCCCGCTGTGCCTCAACGCCGTGGATTCCCCGAAGGTCTCCATGAGTTATCCCGCAGGACTGCCTTGTGTTTTCCACGTTGGCATGTTCCCGGGGTCATAACCCAAGTGTTGGCGTAAGCACCGAAGATCCAGAATACGCTAATTCCGTCTCCGGCCGCAAATGAGGCTGGCTCCGGCGGGTCGGCCGTGATAGGAACCACAGACATCGTCCGCCACCGGGGCCGTGCCAGACCATAGTACCGGCAGCACGGCCCGGGCGGGTTCAGGAGTGGAGCCGCGGCGCGTCGAAGAACTCCACTTCCAGCCGGCAGGACTGCCGGAATGCGGTGGCCATGGCGTGCCGTTCGTCAGCGGAGGCCTTGCGCGCCGCTTCGTCCACCACGGCGATGGCCCGCCGCGTTGCCTCCGCGAAATCTTCGTCGGCATACGTGCGGAGCCACTCGGCGTAGGGGTGGCCTGCCGGTTCCCCGTCCGCGAGGAACCTGGCATGGAGCGTCTTCCCGGCGTCCGCGTACAGCCAGAAACAGGGCAGGACAGCTGCTGCCAGGACTGCATAGCTGCCCGACGCCGAAGCGGCGGTCAGGTGGTCCACGTAGGCCTTGGTGACAGGCCCGAGTTCTGGGAGGACGGTGCGGGTGCTGAGCCAGGAACGGTGCAGTTCCGACTCCACTTCGAGGCATTGCTGGGCCGACGCCGCCCAGAACAGCTGCTCGGCCTCCGTGGGGGCCAGCGCGCTGGCCCGGGCGAGGACTCGCGAATACCCGTTCAGGTAGATGGCATCCTGCGCAAGGTAATACGCGAACTCGCTTTCCGGCAGTGTCCCCGAGGCCAGGCCCTGGATGAAGTCCAAGGCGTAGATCGACTCAAGGTGTGCGTTGGCATCTTTCCGCAGCTGCGCCGTGAAGTCGCCTGGCCGAAGGGCTTGGCGGATGTGGTGGAAATGGTGGACGGGACCGTTGCCGGTTCCCACCTCCAGCGCCGCGGACGCGGCCAACGCCCCAGCAAGCCAGGGTTTCACTTCCCGAAGAGCTGCTTCCCAGTTGCCTACCTGGGCCTGGACCGTGGCCATGGCGGAGGACAGGGAGCAGCCTGTGCCATGGCTGTTGCGTGTGGCCACCCGCTCCCCCGGGACTTCGACGACGTCCGCGGACAGCATGCCCGGCGGCCCAACCAGGGCGTCCGGGCAGCTGCTCCCCTGCAGGTGCCCGCCCTTGACCAGCACGGCGGCGCCGGTGGCACCAGCCAGCCGCCTGCCCTGGTCCAGCGCCGCCTCCCATGTGTCCGGTACGTCTTCTTCCAGCAGCATGGCCAGTTCGGCCAGGTTGGGGGTGACCAGGTGGGCCAGCGGCACCAGGTTCCGGAGCGCGGCTTCGGCGCTCTCCTGCAGCAGCCGGTCCCCGCTGGTGGCAACCATGACCGGATCCAGGACCACGACGGCGGGGCGCACCTTCTCCAGCCAGGTGCGCACGGCAGCGATCACGTCGGCATCGCCCAGCATGCCGATCTTGACGGCGTCCACGTGGATGTCGTCGCTGATGGCCGCGAGCTGCTGCGCCAAAAAGGATGCCGGAGGAACATGGACGGCGGTCACTCCGCGGGTGTTCTGGGCTGTGAGGGCAGTGATGGCGGCCATGCCGTAGCCGCCGTGCGCTGCGATGCTCTTGAGGTCGGCCTGGATGCCGGCCCCGCCGGAGGGGTCCGAGCCCGCGATGGCTAGGACGCGGGGCACATCGCGTCCGGCAGCCGGCAGTTCGGTCGCGGAGGGATTCGGGAGCGGGGTGGCTGCAGGCATGGCAAGGTTCGTAGACAAAAGAGACATCCCTTCGCCGGTACTAACCGGACAGGTTCAACGGGTGTGGATCTCAGCCGGGCCTGGTGCGCGGCACCCCGTGTCGGTTCCCCAGCCTAGCCGTTGGACGGCAGTCAACCGAAAGGTGACTGCACCTGTGAAGTGTGCGGCTGAGGTCCACTCCCCGTTAACGGCAGATGCCCGGCCCCACCACAAGAGTGGAGGGGCCGGGCATCTGCCGTGCCTGGGTCCGGTCAGAGCTCGGAGGCAGGAACCCCTACGCCCAGGATGATGGGTGCATCGGCTTTGGCTGCCGGTTCTGCCGGCGCGGCAGGCTCGGGCGCCTTGGCGGCATGGGAGTGGCCTTCGCTGGCCGACGGGACGTTCTCATGGTGTTCCACGGTGGTCTCGTTGGCTGCGCCCTGGGCCCTGCTTGCACTGCGGTTACGCCGCGGACGGCGCTGCCGGGACAGGTCGGGGGCGGCAGCGGCGTTCAGCTCACGTGCGGGGGCCGCAGCTGCGACGGGCTGCCGGGGTGCCGCAGCCGCTGCCTCCGCCGGTTCAGGGGTGACTGGCGCGGCCTGGACCGTGGCGGACTCCCGCGACTGGCTGCCAACAGGCGAAGCCGGCTGGCCCAGGTGGGCGAACGCTTCGGCCAGCCGGTCAAGCGACAGCGCAGGTGAGGGCTGCTGCTCGTCTGCGTGCTCAACGAACGGCAGCGCGACTTTCTCGCCGCCGAACGTCAGGACAGCTGCCGGGCGTACCGGCGTCCCGTCGTCGTGCCTCTCCGTTGTGCCCGCGTCCTGCTGGGCAGGGGTTTGACGGGCCGCCACCTCGTCATCGTGCAGGTGCGCAGCGTGGGCAGCTGCGGCAATGTTGGCCAAGGCCAGCCTGGTGGCTTCAGCCTTGGCGTGGCGTTCGGCCTCGTGCGGATCCGGCTGGACTGGGTGGGCTGCCACAGCCGCGGGTGCGGGTGCCGGCTCGGCCGGCTGGCCGCCACGTCCGCGGCGGCGCTTGCGTTCGCCGCGGGTACCTTCCTGGTTGCTGTCGGGGCGCTGTCCCTCATTGCGCTGGCCCTCGCTGCGGTTCCCATTGGGGCGGGCATCGGAGCGGTTGTCAGAGCGGTGGACGTGCTGCTCGGCTGCCACGATGTTGGCGCGGCGGTGCTCCACGGGGTCGTCATGGGTGACGACGCCGCGGCCCGCGCAGGCTTCACACTGCTCGCCGAAGACTTCCAGGAGCCCGGTGCCCATGCGCTTGCGGGTCATCTGGACGAGTCCCAGCGAGGTGACTTCCGCCACCTGGTGCTTGGTCCGGTCGCGGCCCAGGCATTCCACCATGCGGCGCAGGACGAGGTCGCGGTTCGATTCCAGGACCATGTCGATGAAGTCGATCACGATGATGCCGCCGATGTCGCGCAGCCGCAGCTGGCGCACCACTTCCTCGGCCGCTTCGAGGTTGTTCTTCGTGACGGTTTCTTCGAGGTTGCCGCCGCTTCCGGTGAACTTGCCGGTGTTGACGTCCACCACTGTCATGGCTTCGGTCCGATCGATCACCAGCGAGCCGCCGGAGGGCAGGAAGACCTTGCGTTCGAGGGCCTTGTGGATCTGCTCATCAATCCGCCAGGCAGCGAAGATGTCCTGGTCCTTGGTCCACTTTTCGAGGCGTCCCACCAGGTCCGGAGCCACATAGGTGACGTAGGCCTCGATGGTGTCCCAGGCTTCCTCACCGGAGACGATCAGCTTGGAGAAGTCCTCGTTGAAGACGTCACGGACCACCTTGATGGTGAGGTCGGGCTCGCCGTACAGCAGCTCCGGAGCCAGGACCTTCGTGGAGGAGGACTGGCTTTCGATGCCTTCCCACTGGGCGCGGAGCCTGTTGATGTCGTGGGTCAGCTCCTCCTCGGACGCCCCTTCGGCCGCCGTGCGCACAATGACGCCCGCCTGCTCCGGCAGGCGGTCCTTGAGGATGCGCTTGAGCCTGTTCCGCTCGACGTCGGGCAGCTTGCGGGAGATACCGGTCATGGAACCGCCGGGGACGTACACGAGGTACCGGCCCGGAAGGGAGATCTGGCTGGTCAGGCGGGCACCCTTGTGGCCCACGGGGTCCTTGGTCACCTGGACCAGGACGGTGTCGCCGGACTTCAGCGCGTTCTCGATGCGGCGCTGCTTGCCTTCGAGGTTGACGGCTTCCCAGTTCACTTCACCCGCGTACAGGACGGCGTTGCGGCCGCGTCCGATGTCGACGAAGGCGGCTTCCATGGAGGGCAGCACGTTCTGGACCTTGCCCAGGTAGACGTTGCCGATCAGCGAGTCCTGCTGGGTCTTGGAGACGAAGTGCTCGGCCAGAACGCCGTCCTCAAGGACGCCGATCTGGATTCTGTCGTCACGCTGGCGGACGATCATCTGCCGGTCCACGGATTCGCGGCGGGCCAGGAACTCCGCTTCGGTGATGACGGTGCGGCGGCGGCCCGTGTCCCGGGATTCGCGGCGGCGCTGTTTCTTGGCTTCCAGCCGGGTGGAACCCTTGACGCTGGTCACCCGGTTGTTGACGGGTGCCTCGCTGACGGCACGCGGTGCGCGCACGCGGGTAACGGTGTTGGGCGGATCGTCGTCGTTGCCACCGGTCAGTTCGAGGTCCTGGTCACCGCGGCGGCGGCGACGGCGACGGCGGGACGTCACGCCGTCCTCCGCCGCACCGGTTTCTTCCTCGTCCGATTCGTCAGCGGCGTCATCCGCCTCGGAGCCTTCGGTTCCGGCGTCCTCGCGGTCGTCCAGCCGGCTGCGACCGCGGCGGCCACGGCTGCGGCGCCGGCGGCGGCCGGATGCTTCCTCGGATTCGGTGTCATCGGCGTCGTCTTCGTCCCCGCCCTGTTCCGCTGCGGCGGGCGTTGCGGGGCGGACGACGGTGCTCAGGTCCGGTGCCTGGAACAGCACGGAGGTGGGCGAGGCGGGCTCGAGGAACAACGAGGCGAACGCGCCAGGTTCCTCCTCAGCTGCGGCGACTTGGGCCGGCGTCGCAGCGGATTCTCCTGCTGGCGCGGCAGCTGCCGTGCCGTGGGCCTGCGCGGCCTCGGCTGCAGTTTCCCCGGCGGCGGGTTCCTGTGCCGCGGGCTTTGCTGTCTCCTCTACGGCCGCTTCCCGGGCCTCGGCGCCCTGGTCCGCCGTTTCATTGTCCAGCGCGGCAGCGGTGACGGGCAGTTCCTGCGCAGGGGCCGGCGTTTCCGCGGGGGCCTGCGTTTCTGCAGGGTCCCCCGCAGGGGCAGCTTTCCTCGTGGCAACCCGACGGCGGCGGACCGGCTTGGTCCCGGCCGTTTCCGCTGGCACTTCCACGGCCGCAGTCGCTTCTGCGGCCGTGGCAGCTTCGGCGGGAGCAGCGTCAGCTGCAGCAGCGGATTCCGCGGGGGCTGCATCGGTGGCGAAGGCCGGCAGCGGCTCCGCGGCGTCTGCCTTCTTCCTGGCCCGGGGCCGGCGGGCGGCAGCTTTGGCCGGGACTGCGTCGGCGTCCGCGTTTTCGGGCGTGGCCGCCGCGGGAGGGGCACCTTCCGCCGACACCTCTGGAGCGGGGGCTACGCCGGCTGCGGCTACGGCGTCATCGGCCTTCGGCGCTGCCTTGCGTCGGGTCCGGGGAGCCTTTTTGGGTTCGGCCGCGGCTTCCACAGCCGGTTCAACCTCATTAACGGAAAGCTCTGTTTCATTGTTCATCTGTGGCAACACTCCTGCCCCTGACGTACCGCCACATCCGGCACCCATTGGGGCACATATTGTCAAAACCCGCAGGCGCTGACAGAAGTCAAGTGGATGCTCCCAGGTTCGCACCGGCATTGGGGTGCGGCAGCCCGTAGGAGCCAGTGGAAAGTTCTGAAACCCGTTGTTCTACATGCCACAACCAGGTGCCGTCCAATGGAGATTGCGGGAGTGTCGGAAAAATCCGAAGCCTGCCCTGCTCGTCATTGGCGGTCTTGGGAACAAACCACCGGACCGGAGACCGAATGTGGTTCGGCTTCCAGCCACGTTCATTCTCTCACACGCGGGGTAAATCACGTGGGAAGGTGCCGGGGGCTTTCTGTTTCCTGGGCGTTCCGCCCAGCCGCCGGCGTTACAATCAGGCTCAGGAGCACCGGACGAAAAGGACGCCATACCAATGCCCAGCATCTCCCCCGCCAGCGGCACGCCAGCCCAGGAGCGGACCACCACCCCGGACAGCGCCCAGGCTGCAAATACGCCGATGATGGCCCGGAACCGGCCCTTCGGCTGGCTCCTGGTGATTGCCGGGGCTATCGGCTGGCTCGCTTCCGGAACCCTGGTCCTGGAAAAGCTCGCAGTTCTCCAGGACCCGAACCACACCACAGTGTGCGATGTGAACCCGTTCATCTCCTGCGGCGAAGTGATGAAGACCTGGCAGAGTTCACTCTTTGGCTTCCCCAACATGTTCATTGGGATCGTGGCGTTCGCCATCATCATCACCGTGGGCATGGCCCTGCTCTCCGGCGCAACCTTTGCCCGCTGGTACTGGATAGGGCTGCAGGCCGGCGTCACGCTCGGCTTCATCTTCGTGGTGTGGCTGTGGTCCCAGGCCCTGTATGACATCCACGTCCTGTGCCCGTTCTGCATGATCGTCTGGGCCGCGATGATCCCGCTGTTTGTCTGGACAACCATCCGCAACATCTCGGCCGGTGTCATTCCCGTGCCGTCGGGCGCCGCCCGCGTCGTGGCCGATTCCGGCTGGATCATCGTGGCGCTGATCTACGTGGGCGTCATTGCCAGCATCTTCTTCGCCTTCATCCAGGTGTTCGCCGGCACCTCAGGGTTCTAGCCGCCCAAACCACTCGAAGTAACAGGTAAGGCCAATGTTCGCGAAGAACATTGGCCTTACCTGTTGGTCCGCGCCGCCAGGGCGGCGCGGGGGCGGGCACTAGAACCAGATTTTGATCTCGCGCTCAGCGGAGTCGGTGGAGTCTGACCCGTGAACCAGGTTCTGCTGCACCTTCAGTCCCCAGTCGCGGCCGAAGTCGCCACGGATGGTGCCCGGAGCCGCGGTGGTGGGGTCGGTGGTGCCTGCCAGTGAACGGAAGCCTTCGATGACGCGGTGGCCTTCGAAGATCGCGGCAACCACGGGCCCGCTGAGCATGAACTCCACCAGCGGCTCGTAGAACGGCTTGCCCACGTGCTCTTCGTAGTGCTGTTCCAGGAGCTCGCGGGTGGCGTTCACCTTTTTGAGTTCGGCCAGGGCGTAGCCCTTGGCTTCGATCCGGGCCAGGATGGCGCCGGTGAGGTTACGGGCGACGCCGTCGGGCTTGATCAGGACGAGGGTGCGCTCAGTGGTCACAACTGCTCCAATGCGTTGGTGGGGTTTCGGGTCAAGTCTACGGTGACTGCTCTACTGGGCCTGACCGGATCCGGCGGCCTGGTCCGGGTTGGCTGCTTCCCACGCGGCCTGTTCACGTTCGCGTTGCCCGGCCTCGCGGTCCAGCCTGATTCCGGTGCGGATGCCGTACCACCAGCAGATGGCAAACAGTGCGCCCACCAGGAACATGGCAGGTTCGAAGATGCCGGTGAGGATCAGCACCACCTGCAGCACCCAGCCCAGTCCGATGCCCCAGGGCTTGCGGAGGACCGCGCAGGCCAGCACCATGACCACGCTCAGGGCAATCCCGACACCCAGGATAAGCGCCGGTGGAAACTCGCCGCGGCGCAGGCCGAACACTGCCAGGGTGGCAAAGAACATGACGAACGCCTCCAGCAGGAGCACCGTCGAAGCGAACATGACCTTGGTGGAGCGCCGCTTCTTGGGCATGCCCGGGCGCCATTCGCGCTGGGCCTTGGTCAGCCTGGCCATGGGCTACGCCTCCGTCTTTCCGAGCAGGATGCGGGCCTCGGCCACGAGGGTGATGGAGCCGGTGACCAGCACGCCGCCGGAGAGGTCGTCGTTGGCTTCGGCCCGTTCCACCGCCCATTCCAGGGCGTCGTCGAGCTTTTCTTCGACATGGACGTTGTCCTCGCCAAAGCCGAGGTCAATGGCCAGCTCGGCCAGTTCGGCCGCCGGCACGGCGCGGGGTGAATTGGACTGCGTGAAGCAGTATTCCTCCGCCACGTCGCCCAGGGATTCCTTGAGTTCACGGAGGATTTCCTCCGCGTCCTTCTCCTTAAGCACGCCCACCACCGGGACCAGCCGGGAGAAGGTAAAGGCCTCCTTCAGAGCCGCGGCCGACGCCTTGATGCCGTCCGGGTTGTGGGCTGCGTCCACGATGATGGTGGGCGCAGACCGCACCACTTCCAGCCTGCCGGGCGAGGTTGCGGCGGCGAAGCCTTCCTGCAGGACGTCGAAGGGCAGTTCCTTTTCGCCGCCGAAGAACGCTTCCAGGGCTGCCACGGCCACGGCTGCGTTCTGCGCCTGGTGGGCGCCATGGAGCGGTACCAGCAGGTCCGGGTAGCGCCCGGCGATGCCCTGGATGGTGACCATCTGGCCGCCCACGGCAACGGTGCGGGATTCGACGCCGAACTCCACGCCCTCGAAGCGGAACGGCACGCCAAGTTCCTTGGCTTTTTCCAGCAGGACCTGCGCGGCGTCCAGCGGCTGCGCGGCACTGACAAGGAAGCCGCCCGGCTTGATGATGCCGGCTTTTTCGTGCGCGATGTCCTCGGTGGTGTCCCCCAGCAGGTCCGTGTGGTCCAGCGAGATCGGGGTGATCACCGATACCTGTCCGTCGCCCACGTTGGTGGCGTCGGTGATGCCGCCCAGGCCCACTTCGATGATGGCCACGTTGACGGGCTGGTCGGCGAAAACGGCGAAGCCCAGGATGGTGAGGCATTCGAAGTACGTCAGGCGGGGCTGCCCGTCCGCCTCCAGCTCGGCATCCACGATCTGCAGGTAGGGACGGATCTCGTCCCAGATCCGAACAAACGTCTCGTCGGAGACCGGGTGCCCGTCAATGCTGATCCGTTCCGTGACCTTGGACAGGTGCGGGCTGGTGTAGCGCCCCGTGCTCAGGCCCTGGGCCCGCAGCACGGACTCGATCATGCGGGACGTGGACGTCTTGCCGTTGGTTCCGGTTACGTGGATGATCGGGAACGCCTTGTTGGGCTCGCCGAGCACGTCCATGGCGCGGAACAGCGGGGCGAGTCGGGGCTCCATCTTGTTTTCCGGCGCACGCCCCAGCAGTTCGGCGTAGACGCTTTCCACCGAAAATTCGTCAGTCATGCCTTAGGCCTCCACTTTTTCAACGACGACGGCGGGCTCGGGCACATCTGCCGGTTCGGCCGTCAGGTCCACCGTCAGCGTTTCCCCCTTGACCAGTTCCGCATTTGCCTGCAGGGCGTCCACGACGTTCTGCGCGGCAGTAACGGTGGTCCGGATGCGGTCGCTGACGTTGAGCCCGGCGTCCTTGCGGGCCTGCTGGATGGCGCGGACCATGTCGCGGGCCAGGCCTTCGGCTTCCAGCTCCGGTGTGACCTCGGTGTTCAGGACCACGAAGCCGCCGCCCGGGAGCACTGCCACAGCAGAAGACGCGGAGGCGGCAGCACCGCCGTCGGACTCTGCAACCACCGTCTCGAGGGTGTATTCCTGCGGCTCCAGTTGCAGGCCCCCTGCGGTGACGACGCCCGAGTCATCGACAGACCAGTCCCCGGACTTTGAGCCCTTGATGGCCAGCTGGACGTTCTTGCCAAGGCGCGGCCCTGCGGCGCGGGCGTTCACCACCAGCTTCTGCTGGATGCCGAACTCCTCCGGGGAGGCAGTCGCGGCGTCGAGGAGGCGGACGGAGCGGATGTT
Source organism: Arthrobacter sp. Leaf137 (assembly GCF_001423525.1). Lineage (GTDB taxonomy): Bacteria > Actinomycetota > Actinomycetes > Actinomycetales > Micrococcaceae > Arthrobacter. The sequence continues at coordinate 488,061 of NZ_LMOI01000012.1, forward strand.
CAGTTCGTCCGCGACGACGGCGGCAAAGCCTTCCAGCGCGTCCGCACCGGGTGCCACCACGGTGAGTTCCTGCAGCGGCAGGCGGACACGCAGGTTGGCGGCTTTGCGGAGCGAGGATCCGGTGGAGCAGATCTGCTGCACCTTGTCCATGGCGTCAACGAGGTCCGGGTTGGCCGGGAAGAGGTCCGCGTCCGGCCAGTCGGCCAGGTGCACGGAACGGCCGCCGGTCAGGCCGCGCCAGATTTCCTCAGTGACCAGGGGCAGCAGGGACGCTGAAGCACGGGATACGGTCTCCAGCGCGGTGTACAGGGCGTCGAAAGCATCCTGGTCCTCGTCGAAGAACCGCTGGCGGCTGCGGCGGACGTACCAGTTGGTGAGCATGTCCAGGTAGCTGCGCAGCGCGTCGCAGGCGCCGGAGATGTCGTAATCGTCCAGCCGGTCCGTCATGGTGCGGACCAGGTCGCCGGTGTTGGCCAGCAGGTACTGGTCCATCGTGACGGCGTATCCGTCGTAGCGGAGCTTGGCCTCGTAGCCCCTGGCTGTACCGTCAACTACGTTGGCTGCGTTGGTGTAGAGCGTGAAGAAGCTGTACACGTTCCACAGCGGCAGGATGACCTGGCGGACGCCGTCGCGGATGCCCTGCTCGGTGACGATCAGGTTGCCGCCGCGCAGGATCGGGCTGGACATCAGGAACCAGCGCATGGCGTCGGAACCGTCACGGTCCAGCACTTCGGACACGTCCGGGTAGTTCCGGAGGCTCTTGGACATCTTCTGCCCGTCGGAGCCCAGCACGATGCCGTGGCTGATGACGTTCCGGAATGCCGGCCGGTCGAACAGCGCGGTGGACAGGATGTGCAGCATGTAGAACCAGCCGCGCGTCTGGCCGATGTACTCCACGATGAAGTCCGCGGGGTTGTGGGTGTCGAACCAGGCTTCGTTCTCGAACGGGTAGTGGACCTGGCCGTACGGCATGGAACCGGAATCGAACCAGACGTCCAGGACGTCCTCCACGCGCCGCATCACGGACTGTCCCTCTTCCGGGGTGCGGGGATCGTCCGGGTTGGGCCGGGTCAGTTCGTCGATGAAGGGGCGGTGAAGGTCCACCTGGCCGTCCTTGTTCAGGGGCAGGCGGCCGAAGTCCGCTTCAATCTCCGCGAGGGAGCCGTAAACGTCGGTGCGCGGGTACTCGGGGTCGCTGGACTGCCACACGGGGATGGGGCTGCCCCAGTACCGGTTGCGGCTGATGGACCAGTCGCGGGCATTTGCCAGCCATTTGCCGAACTGCCCGTCCTTGACGTTCCCCGGGATCCAGTTGATCTCCTGGTTCAGTTCGCACATGCGGTCCTTGAACTTGGTGACCTCCACGTACCACGAGGACACCGCACGGTAGATCAGCGGGTTGCGGCAGCGCCAGCAGTGCGGGTAGCTGTGCTCGTAGCTGGCCTGGCGGACCAGCCGGCCCTGGGCGCGGAGCACCTGGGTGATGGGCTTGTTGGCCTCGAAGACCTGCAGGCCGGCGATGTCGTGGAGGTCGCCGTGCTTGAACAGCGGCAGGAACTTGGCGCCTTCGTCGACGGAGAGCACCACCGGGATGCCCGCCTCTTCACAGACCTTCTGGTCGTCTTCACCGTAGGCGGGGGCCTGGTGGACGATGCCGGTGCCGTCCGTGGTGGTCACGTAGTCAGCCACGAGGAAGCGCCAGGCGTTCTCCATGCCGTATTTTTCGTCGTCGCTGAAGTCGTCCCAGAGGCGCTGGTACTGCAGCCCCTCAAGTTCGGTACCGGTGTGGGTGGACACCACTGCCGCTTCCGCATCTTCGAAACCGTCGTAGCCGAGGTCCTTGGCGTAGGCGGCGATGAGGTCGGCAGCAAGGAGGAAGGTGCCGGCCACAGGAGCATCGGCGGATGCGGCCTTGATGCCGTTGGGCCCGGCGGGCAGCACCGCGTACGTGATGGAAGGCCCGACGGCGAGCGCGGCGTTGGTGGGAAGCGTCCAGGGGGTGGTGGTCCAGGCGAGGGCCTGTACGCCTGCGAGCTGCCGGGAGAGTTCCGAATCACCCGCGAGGATGGGGAACGTGACTGTGACGGTCTGGTCCTGGCGGTTCTTGTAGACGTCGTCGTCCATGCGCAGCTCATGGTTGGACAGCGGTGTCTCGTCCTTCCAGCAGTAGGGCAGGACGCGGTAGCCGTTATAGGTAAGGCCCTTCTCGTGCAGCTGCTTGAAGGCCCAGAGGACGGACTCCATGTACTCGACGTTGAGCGTCTTGTAGTCGTTGTCGAAGTCCACCCAGCGCGCCTGGCGGGTGACGTATGCGCGCCATTCGTCGGCGTACTTCATCACTGAAGCGCGGCAGGCGTCATTGAATTTGTCGATGCCCATGGCTTCGATCTGGGTTTTGTCGGTCATGCCCAGCTGCTTCATGGCTTCCAGCTCTGCCGGGAGGCCATGGGTGTCCCAGCCGAAGCGCCGCTCAACGCGCTTGCCGCGCTGGGTCTGGAACCGGCCCACCAGGTCCTTGGCGTAGCCGGTCAGCAAGTGGCCGTAGTGCGGGAGTCCGTTGGCGAAGGGCGGACCGTCGTAGAACACAAACTCGTTGCTGCCGGGCTCGCCGCCGGGCAGGTCGGCGCTGCGCTGGTCGATGCTGGCCTGGAAGGTACCGTCCCGGTCCCAGTACTTCAGGATGCGCTCTTCGATCTCCGGAAACTTCACGGAGGCGGATACGCCTGCGCGGCCGTCGGACGGGCCGCCGCTGGTGGAGGCTGAGGCCTTGGGATAATACGTCATTCTCGACATCCTGGGTTGAGCTGGGCGAACCGGCAGTTGCCGGACACTTTCCGGGATGCGAGGACGGCTTGCCGTGCGGTCCAAGGACTGCACGCTTACCGCGGTACCACCTCACTTACCGGTGCAGCGTGTTCCACAGGAACGGTGCTGCCCCGGCCTCTCATTACTGCTGTAACGGGCTTACCCGTCCGGTTCTACTGGCACGCGCCGCGGACGGCAGGTGGTGCGTTCTTCCGGAAGCTCACCGGTGATTGCCGGGTCATAGCCTTTGACGAGTCTACTATCGGGTCCCCCTGCATTTCCATTCCCCGGGTCCGGCCCGTGGCGGCGCACCGGTCAGCCGCGGGTTCGGGCGGCTGAAGTGCCTAGACTCACTCTCATGACTGCTTCCGGCCGGCGGGTCCGCTCGCGCCTCCCCACCGTGTGCACGTGGTTGTCGCTCCTGGCCGCAGTGCCGGTGCTGGTGATATCCGTTTTCCGGGCTGTCGGCGCGGAATGGCCGGTCCTGGTGGTCCAGTTGCTGGCCTTCACGCCGTGGCTGGCGGTCCCTGCGGGCGTGGCCCTGGTCCTGTCATTGTTCGGGGGCCGGAGGTGGCTGCAACTGGTGACGGCAGCACTCCTGGCGTGCCAGCTCTTCTGGCTCTTTCCCCTGGACGTTGCCCGCCCCTCCCCCGCCGCTGCCGCAGCGCCGGCGGCGTCGCCTGCGGAGCAGCAGCCGCCGGCCACGGTGGAGCTGAACGTGATGAGCATCAATTCACAGTTTGGCCGGGCTGACGCCGCCACCATTGTCCGGCTGGTGCGGGAGAAGAAGGTGGCGCTCCTCGCCATCCAGGAACACTCACAGGGCTTGCAGGAACGCCTGGCCGCTGAAGGCCTCGATGCGCTGCTGCCCCACCGGATCAGCCAGCCCACGGACGACGGCGCAGGCAGCGCCGTGTACTCCAGCCATCCGCTGGAGCCGGTGGGTGTGCTGCCGGACACCCCGTTCCTGATGCCGACGGTCAGGCTCACGGCCACCGGAAGCGCGGCTGGTGCCAGTGCCGTTCTTGAACTGACCAACGTCCACACCCTGCCCCCGGTGGACACCCGGGTGGGGCAATGGCGGAGCGACCTCAGGGCCTTGTCCCGGTTGGCGGATCGGCCCGGCCACAGGCTGTTGATGGGTGATTTCAACGCCACCTACGACCATGCGGAGTTCCGGAGCCTCCTCCGGGCCGGGGAGGAGGGCCTGGTGGACGTGGCTGCTGCCTCCGGTTCCAGGCTCCTGCCTACGTGGCCCATGGATGGCACGCGCCTGCCCGGCATCGCCATTGAACACATGGTGACAAGTCACGGGGTGGGAAGCAGTGGCTACCAGGTCCACGGGGTTCCGGGTACCGACCACGCGGCCATCCTCGCAACGGTCGCGGTTCCGGCCGCCTGAAAATTCGACCGCAATGCCGGGGAGCGCCGCCGACCTTCCGGCGGGCTCAGCCTTTGCGGATCAGCTTGTGGTTGGCGGCCTGGGCCACGGGCCGGATGACTATTTCGTCCAAATTGACGTGGTGCGGGACGCTGACGGCGTACCGGACGACGTCGGCCACGTCCGCCGCGGTCAGCGGCTTCTCCACGCCTTCGTAGACCTTGCCCGCAGCCTGTTCGCTGCCCAGGCGGTTGAGCGCGAATTCCTCGGTTTGCACCAGGCCCGGCGCCACTTCGATCACCCGGATGTTGTTTTCCACTTCCTCGAGCCGAAGCGCGTTGGTGAGGGCGTGCTGGGCAAACTTGGCCGCGTTGTAGCCGCCACCGCCTTCGTAGGCTGCAATCGCGGCCGTGGAGGTCAGGTTCAGCACCGTTCCCTCGCCGTTGGCACGGAGCATCGGCAGGAACGCACGGGTCAGTTTCATGGTGCCCAGCACGTTGACGCGGTACATCCACTCCCAGTCCGCAGTGCTGGCTTCCGCCACCCGGTCCGCTCCGCGGGCGCCGCCGGCAATGTTGATGAGCGTATCGATGCCCCCGGCAGCGGTGACCTTTTCCACCAGCCGGGACACGTCGTCGTCCTCGGCAATGTCAGCAGGAACGGCGACGGCGCCGGTCTCCGCTGCCAGTGACGCGAGGCGGTCTTCGCGGCGGGCTACGGCGAACACCGTCCAGCCTTCCGCGCGCAGTGTGCGCACCGTCGCTTCACCAATACCGGTGCTTGCACCGGTCACCAGGGCTGCCTTGCTGTGCTGCAAATCGTCAGTCATGGCACCACCCTAACTGGAGGTTCCGGCATCAGGCGGACCACGCGTTACACAGCGTCAAGCGGGCGCCCCCTCGGGCCGGATCTACGGCAGGATGCTGCCCGCGCCACAAGCGTTTCTCCGGGATTGAACGGAACATGAAAGAATTGCCCAATGGCTGAAGACATACAGGGTACAGACACGCCCACCACCGCCCCCATCAACGTTCCTGACAAGCCGGCACTGGAAGGCCTCGAGGCCACCCTGACCCGGCGTTGGCTGGATGAAGGAACCTACAGGTTCAACCCGGACACCACCCGGGAGCAGGTCTACTCGATCGACACTCCCCCGCCGACGGCGTCGGGCTCGCTGCACGTGGGCCACATGTTCTCCTTCACGCAGACCGACGTCCAGGCGCGGTACATGCGGATGACGGGCAAGAACGTCTTCTACCCCATGGGCTGGGACGACAACGGCCTGCCCACCGAACGACGGGTGCAAAACTACTACGGTGTGCGCTGCGATCCCGCCATCCCGTACAACGCCGACTACCGGCCGCCGGCACAACCTGCCAAGAACCAGCGCGACTTCGACGTCGTGTCGCGCCAGAACTTCATCGAACTGTGCGAGGAACTCGCCGTCGAGGACGAGAAGGTCTTCGAAAACCTGTTCCAGACCCTCGGCCTGTCCGTCGACTGGAACCTGACCTACCGCACCATCGATGACACCTCCCGCGCCGTATCCCAGCGCGCGTTCCTGGCCAACCTGGCCGCCGGTGACGCCTACATGGCGGAGGCACCCACCCTGTGGGACGTCACGTTCCGCACCGCCGTTGCCCAGGCCGAACTGGAGGACCGCGAGGTTCCCGGCGCCTACTACCGCTACCCCTTCTTCACCGAAGCCGGGGACAAGATCTTCATCGAGACCACCCGCCCGGAGCTCCTGGCCGCGTGTGCCGCGCTGGTGGCAAATCCCGACGACGAGCGGTACCAGCCGCTGTTCGGCAAGACCGTGCGGTCTCCCCTCTTCGACGTAGAGCTTGAGGTTAAGGCCCACCCGCTGGCCAAGGCCGACAAGGGCTCAGGCATCGCCATGGTGTGTACCTTCGGCGACCTCACCGACGTCACCTGGTGGCGTGAACTCCAGCTGCCCACCCGGGCCATCATGGGCCGCGACGGCCGCATCATCGCCGAAACACCGGACTGGATCACCACGGAGGCCGGCAAAGAGGCCTACGCTGCGATCGCCGGCAAGACGGCGTTCTCCGCGAAGGAAGCAGTGGTTGAACTGCTCGGCGCTGCCGGCCTGCTGGACGGCGAACCGAAGAAGATCACCCATCCGGTGAACTTCTTCGAAAAAGGTGACAAGCCGCTCGAGGTTGTGACCTCACGCCAGTGGTATATCCGCAACGGCGGCCGCGATGAAGAGCGCCGCGAACGCCTGATCGCCAGGGGCCAGGAGATCAACTTCCACCCGGCCTTCATGCGCTCCCGCTACGAAAACTGGATTGCCGGCCTGAACGGTGACTGGCTGGTATCCCGGCAGCGTTTCTTCGGCGTACCCATCCCCGTCTGGTACCCGCTGGACGCCCAGGGCAACCCGGACTACGACAACCCCGTCCTTCCCTCCGATGACATGCTGCCGGTGGACCCCGCGGCGGATGCAGCCCCGGGGTTCGACGAATCCCTTCGCGACCAGCCCAACGGCTTCACCGGCGACGCGGACGTCCTGGACACCTGGGCCACGTCCTCGCTGACCCCGCAGATCGTTGGCGGCTGGAGCCGGGACGAGACCCTGTTCGACAAGGTCTTCCCCTTCGACCTCCGCCCGCAGGGCCACGACATCATCCGCACCTGGCTGTTCTCCTCCGCGGTCCGTGCCGATGCACTGCAGAAAACCGCACCATGGAAGCACGCGGCCATCTCCGGCTGGATCCTGGACCCGGACCGCAAGAAGATGTCCAAATCCAAGGGCAACGTGGTGGTACCCACGGATGTCCTCAACGAGTACGGCTCGGACGCCGTCCGCTACTGGGCGGCCTCGGCCCGCCTGGGCGCCGACACCGCCTACGAGATCGCCCAGATGAAGATCGGCCGCCGCCTGGCCATCAAACTCCTGAATGCCTCCAAGTTCGTGCTGAACCTCGGTGCCACGGAAAACTCTGTGGTGTCCGGCGATCTCTCGGTGCTGACCAACAAGCTGGACCGTGCCCTGCTGGCCCAGCTGTCCGACGTCGTTGCCCAGGCCACGAAGGCCTTCGATAACTACGACTACGCCCGGGCCCTGCAGCTGACCGAGACGTTCTTCTGGCAGTTCACGGACGATTACGTGGAGCTCATCAAGGACCGTGCCTACGGTGCGGCCGGCGAAGCGGAGCAGGCATCGGTGCTGGCGGCCCTGGCCACCACGCTGGATACGCTGCTGCGCCTGTTCGCGCCGTTCCTGCCGTTTGCCACCGAGGAAGTCTGGGGCTGGTGGCGCACGGGCTCGGTACACCGCGCCGCGTGGCCGGCCGGCGTCGAGGTGGACGGCGACACCACCATGCTGGCCACTGTCGGTAGTGCGCTCAGTGGTGTCCGCAAGGCAAAGTCCGAGGCAAAGGTGAAGCAGCGGACAGAGGTCCTCTCCGCGACCATCAGCGCTTCGGAGGCTTTCACCAACCAGCTGAAGGCCGGCCTTTCCGATCTCAAGGCGGCCTCCAACGCCCGGGAGATCACCCTGGTGGTGGGCGAAGGGGAACTGACCGTGAGCGACGTGACCCTGGCTGCGCCCGAGGAGACAGCGGCCGTCTAGTCCGGCCCACGCCCTGTTTCAGGGCAAAGGGGAAGCCCCATCAGCGTTTTGCCGTTGGTGGGGCTTCGACTTTTCGGCCATCTCGTGACGAACTTGATGGTCTGGCAGGATCCGGGGATTTCCAGGTCTTCCTACCTCGTCACTGGTAGCTCGTATCCGGCTCCGCCAAAGGCTGCGTCGAATACATTTCACTGGATCTTTGGTTCCTGCGTCCCCCTTCTTTCGAAGTTGGTAAGAACTATTTTGATCCTGCGCGCAGGCAAGCACAAGGGCCCCGGAAGAACTACATGGCAGTAGTTCTTCCGGGGCCCTTTGAGGACTTCTGCGGCGGCGGCCGCGTACCGGCTCAGCCGAATTCGGGGCGTTCGGTCCGGCTGCGCTTCAGCTCGAAGAAGTGCGGGTAAGAGGCAATCGCAGTGGTGGCGTCCCACAGCTTGCCGGCCACTTCACCGCGCGGGATGCGGGTGAGGACCGGTCCGAAGAATGCCGTGCCGTTGAAGGCGACAACCGGGGTGCCGACGTCCTGGCCCACGAGGGAGATGCCTTCTTCGTGGCTGGCCCGGAGCTTGGCATCGTAGGCGTCAGAATCAGCAGCCTCTGCCAGGGTGGCGGGAAGCCCGCACTCGGCCAGGGCCTTCGTGATGACGACGGTACGGTCCTTTTCGCCGCCCTCGTGGATCAGGGTGCCCATGGCATCGTAGAGAGCCTTGACGGTGGCGTCGCCGTGTTCCTGCTGGGCGGCGATGATCACGCGGACCATGCCCCACGCGTTGTCCATGGACTTGCGGTACTCGGGGTCGAGGTCGCGTCCTTCGTTGAGGACTGCCAGGCTCATCACGTGCCAGACCGTTTCGATGTCGCGGACGGCTTCCACCTCGCCGATCCAGCGTGAGGTGATCCAGGCGAACGGGCACAGCGGATCAAACCAGAAGTCGGCCCGGTTCTTGGCGGTTTCAGTCATGGCTAATCCTTCAGGTAGGGGTGGCTGCTCAGGCGGCAGCAACCGCTGACGGGGGTGTTGCGGGCAACGCGCCTCAGGCGGACTTCCGCCGCTTGGTCACGTGCGGGATCATGGTGGGCTCGGCGCCGCGGAGGACGACATCCTCGGTGATGACCACGCTGGCCACGTCTTCACGGCTGGGAAGATCGAACATCACCGGCAACAGGACTTCCTCAAGGATGGCGCGCAGTCCGCGGGCTCCCGTGCCGCGCTCCAGGGCTTGGTCGGCGATCGCGTCCAGGGCACCGTCGTCGAAGACCAGCTCCACGCCGTCAATCTGGAACATCTTCTGGTACTGCTTGACCAGTGCGTTCTTGGGCGTGGACAGGATCTGGATCAGGGCGTCACGGTCCAGGTTGGAAACCGTGGTGATGACCGGGAGGCGGCCAATGAACTCGGGGATCAGGCCGAACTTGAGCAGGTCCTCCGGCATCACTTCGCCGTAGGAATCCACCTTCTTGCTCGCGTCGTTCAGGGGTGCACCGAAGCCGATACCCTTGCGGCCGGACCGGGACCCGATGATCTCTTCGAGTCCGGCGAAGGCACCTGCGACGATGAACAGGACGTTCGTGGTGTCTATCTGGATGAATTCCTGGTGCGGGTGCTTGCGTCCGCCCTGCGGCGGCACCGAGGCAACAGTGCCTTCGAGGATTTTCAGGAGCGCCTGCTGCACGCCTTCACCGGAAACATCGCGGGTTATCGACGGATTTTCGCTCTTCCGCGAGATCTTGTCGATCTCGTCGATGTAGATGATGCCCTGCTCGGCCTTCTTGACGTCGTAGTCCGCGGCCTGGATGAGCTTCAGGAGGATGTTTTCGACGTCTTCGCCGACATACCCGGCCTCGGTCAGTGCGGTGGCGTCGGCGACGGCGAACGGCACGTTGAGGCGGCGGGCGAGCGTCTGGGCGAGGTAGGTTTTTCCGCAGCCCGTGGGGCCGATCAGCAGGATGTTTGACTTGGCGATCTCGACGTCGTCGTGGTGGCCGCCGTCGCCGAGGTTTCCGGACTTCGGCGCGTGGCCGGCCTGGATGCGTTTGTAGTGGTTGTAAACCGCGACGGCGAGGGACCGTTTGGCCGGTTCCTGGCCAATGACGTATTCCTGCAGGAAGTCGAAGATCTCCCGTGGCTTGGGCAGTTCAAAGCTGCCAAGGTCTGCGACTTCGGCGAGTTCCTCTTCGATGATTTCGTTGCACAGTTCGATGCACTCATCACAGATGTAGACACCGGGCCCGGCAATGAGCTTCCGCACCTGCTTCTGGCTCTTTCCGCAGAAAGAGCACTTCAGCAGATCCGTGCTCTCGCCAATCCGAGCCATATGTGAACCCCTTAGTATCCTGCTGCCGCGCAGCTTGCACCGTTGCTGGAATCTTCCCCGGACCGTGCGGGCCGGTTTGTGACAACATCCACTCTAGGTCACATTGGCTCCCAAGGGTGGAAGGAAAAGGCCGGCGGGGCCAAAATGAACTGGCCCCGCCGGCGTTTTGGGTACTGCTACCTCGTAATTGCCTGAGGTTTGATCTTGCGTGAATCCAGGACCTGGTCGATCAGGCCGTAGGACTGTGCCTCTGCCGCGGTCAGGATCTTGTCGCGCTCGATGTCGTTGTTGACCTGCTCGGACGTCCGGCCGGAGTGGTGGGCGAGGGTGTCCTCGAGCCAGGACCGCATGCGCATCACTTCGGCTGCCTGGATCTCCAGGTCCGATGCCTGTCCGCCCTGGCCGCCGGACAGCGCGGGCTGGTGGATCAGGACGCGGGCGTTGGGCAGTGCCAGGCGCTTGCCCGGGGTACCTGCAGCGAGCAGGACGGCTGCGGCGCTGGCGGCCTGGCCCAGGCACACTGTCTGGATCTCCGGGCGGATGTACTGCATGGTGTCGTAGATGGCAGTCATTGCCGTGAACGAACCGCCGGGAGAGTTGATGTAGAGGGTGATGTCGCGGTCCGGGTCAGTGGACTCGAGCACCAGCAGCTGGGCCATGACGTCATCGGCCGAGGCGTCATCCACCTGCACGCCGAGGAAGATGATGCGGTCCTCGAAGAGCTTGGTGTACGGGTCCTGGCGCTTGAAGCCGTAAGGTGTGCGTTCCTCGAACTGCGGCAGGACGTAGCGGCTGGACGGAAGATTACCGGCAGACCACCCGAAGTTGTAGTTCATAGTTATTGCTCCTGATCGAAAGGGTTCTGGTAGCCGGGAATTAGTTCTCGGAGGACGACTGGCCGGAGCCGTTGGAGGTTCCGCCGCCGCCGGAGACGGAACCCGCGTGCGCGGCGATCTTGTCGAAGAAGCCGTACTCGAGCGCTTCGGCGGCCGTGAACCACTTGTCGCGGTCGTTGTCCTTGAGGATGGTCTCGACGGTCTGGCCGGTCTGGTCGGCGGTCAGCTCTGCCATGACCTTCTTCATGTGCAGGATGAGCTCAGCCTGGATCTTGATGTCCGACGCAGTGCCGCCGATGCCGCCCGAGGGCTGGTGCATCAGGACGCGGGCGTTGGGAGTCGCGTAGCGCTTGCCCTTAGTGCCGGAGGAGAGCAGGAACTGCCCCATGGAAGCGGCAAGGCCGGTGGCCACGGTGACGACGTCGTTGGGGATGAACTGCATGGTGTCGTAGATGGCCATGCCGGCCGTCACGGATCCGCCGGGAGAGTTGATGTAAAGGTAGATGTCCTTCTCGGGGTTCTCGGCGGAGAGGAGCAGCAGCTGCGAGCAGATGGCGTTGGCGTTGTCGTCACGCACCTCCGACCCGAGCCAGATGATGCGCTCCTTCAGGAGTCGGTTGTAAATGTAGTTGTCCTGGGCTGCGGGATCGACGGTCGCCATCCGGGGGGCCTCTTGGTGCTGTGACATGTTTACTTACCTCTCGCTGGTGACGGTGACATCACTGAAAATCACTACTTGGACACTAACCGGTTTCACCGACATTTTGTTCGCGCCCCAGCGGCTGTTCGCTGACGGCGCACGATGCCGGCGCCCGGCGCCCTGCCGCGGCGTTTCAACGCGAACGGCCCCCGGATCAGTTGATCCGGGGGCCGTTCGTCTATGCCTGTGTGGAGGCTATGCCTTGGCTTCAGCCTTCTCGTCCTCGGCAGGAACCTCAGTGGCTTCGCCCTCTGCGGCGTCAGCCCCGGTGGCCTCGGCGTCGGCAACCGGAGCTTCCTCTTCGCCGCCGGGGCGGACGAAGTCGCTCAGGTCAACGGTGTTGCCTTCGGAGTCGGTGACCGTGGCCTGGCCCAGCACCACTGCCAGCGCCTTGCGGCGGCGGACCTCGGAAACCATCATGGGGACCTGGCCGCTCTGATCGATGATCTGGGCGAACTGGTTGGGGTCCATGCCGTACTGGCTGGCCGTGGTGACGATGTAGTCGATCAGCTCATTCTGGCTGACGTCGACTTCTTCCTTCTCGGCGATGGCGTCGAGGATGATCTCGTTCTGGAAAGCGCGGGCGGTGTTTGCGCGCACTTCCTCACGGTGCTCCTCGGTGTCGTGCTCGCCTTCGCCGTGGCCGTTGCCTTCCTTGAAGTGGGCCTCGAGCTGCTCTTCGACAACGCTGTCCGGCACGGGAACCTCGACCAGCTCAACGAGCTTGTCCAGGACCTTGTCGCGGGCCTCGACGCCCTGCTCGACAACCTTGGACTCAGCTGCCTGCTTGGCCAGGTCTTCGCGCAGTTCGGCGAGGGTGTCGAACTCGGAAGCCAGCTGGGCGAAGTCGTCGTTGGCCTCAGGCAGCTCGCGCTCCTTGACGGCCTTGACGGCAACCTTCACCTGTGCAGCTTCGCCGGCGTGGTCGCCGCCGACAAGGGTGGTGTCGAAGATCGCGTCTTCGTCGACGCTGAGCCCGGTGACGGCCTCGTCCATGCCCTCAAGCATGGTGCCGGCGCCCACCTGGTAGGACAGGCCCGCGGCGGAGTCAACCTCTTCGCCGTCGATCGTGGCGGTGATGTCGATGGTGAGGAAGTCACCGTCGGCGGCCGGGCGGTCAACTGACTTCAGCGTGCCGAAGCGGCCGCGGAGTTCGTCCAGGGCCTTGTCAACGTCTTCGTCGGAGGACTCGGCGGCGGCAACCTCAACCTTGATGCCGGCGTAGTCGGGCAGTTCGATCTCGGGACGGACGTCAACCTCGGCAGCGAACTTCAGGCCGCCGTCGGTGGCGGAGGGGTCCGGAACCTCGGTGATCTCAACCTCGGGACGGCTCAGGGGGCGGATGCCGGATTCCTGCACGGCAGCCTGGTACCAGCCGTTGAGGCCGTCGTTGATGGCGGTTTCGAGGACATAGCCGCGGCCGACGCGCTGGTCGATGAGCTTTGCGGGGACCTTGCCCTTACGGAACCCAGGGACCTGGATCTGCGAAGCAACGGTCTTGTAAGCCGAGTCGATGCTGGGCTTCAGTTCCTCAAAGGGAACCTCAACGTTGAGCTTGACCCGCGTGGGGGTGAGGTTCTCGACAGCGCTCTTCACGGTCTAAGTACTCCTGGGATTGTGGGATGGGTCTCTGCGAAACGCAATGTTCCTGCCCGATCCGAATGGCCGGGCCGCAGAGTCGGGGTGACAGGATTTGAACCTGCGACTTCCTGCTCCCAAAGCAGGCGCTCTAGCCAAGCTGAGCTACACCCCGTAAGTGCACAGGCAAGTCTACGGTGATACGCGTCGCGAATGCACATTTGACACGTGGGCCATGGATTAGGTTTAGTTGTATCCGGCTTGAACAGCCAGCCCGAAGATTCCGCGAAAACGGAGCTTCCTTCGGGGACGTAGCTTAATGGTAAAGCCTCAGTCTTCCAAACTGATTACGCGGGTTCGATTCCCGTCGTCCCCTCCAACCAGCAAAGGCCCCTCCTCGGAGGGGCCTTTGCTTTTTAATGCTGCCGGCGTGCGGTCGTGGGGCACTTTGCCGGCCCGCCTGGGCCGAAGGTACGGTACTGCCCGGCGGGTCCGCGCCAAAGTGCCCTGTTGCGGCCCGGGCGGGCACCAGTTATTCCTGCGGCTGCTGGCAGAACGGGCACCAGTACAGGTTGCGGCCGGCGAGTTCGGCGATCAGCACCAGGGTGCGGCAGACCCGGCATGGCAGCCCCTGCCGCTTGTAGACGTAGTGGGCGTCCTCGCCGCGCGGAAAGCTGCCGCCCTTGGCCGGAACGTCCTGCCCGGCACGGACAGCTTTTGCCGCCGTGGTGCCGTTGACCGCCCAGTACCGCGGGGGTGTGGTGATTATCCTGCCGTCCGCCACGCCGTCGGTCATGACGTTGACGACGTCGCGCCACAGGTTCCGGGCGTCCGGTTCGGTCACGTCCGTCCCCGGCATCCAGGGGTCCAGCCGGCGGCGGAACAGGACCTCGGCACGATAGACGTTGCCCACGCCCGCGATGATCTTCTGGTCCATCAGCAGTGCCGCGGCGGGACTCTTGCGGGTGCGGAGGTTCCTGGCGAAGCGGCCGGCGTCACCGCGCAGGTTCCGGAGCGGGTCCGGCCCCAGGCGTGCCAGCACGGCTTCGGCTTCCGCGGCAGTGATGGCTTCGCACGTCGTGGCACCGCGCAGGTCAGCCCAGCCATGACCGCTGGCCAGCCGGACCCGGACGGCACCTACGGGGGCGGGCGGCCCCGCGTAGGAGGCGTCGGCGTCGCTGCCGGCAGGCGACTCCTGCTCCCCGACCCGGCGGGGCGCTCCGATGCTGGAAGATCCGGTGAACGTCCGGTCACCGCCAAAGCTCCACGCGCCGTACAGGCCAAGGTGTACGTGCAGCACCAGGGCGTTGTCGAAGTGCAGGAACAGGTGCTTGCCGTGTGCTTCGGCGGCTACCAGGGTGTGGCCGTCCAGCAGGGCCGCTCCCCCGCTGAACCTGCCTTGCGGGCTGGAGACGGAGAGGCGTTCTCCCGTGAAGACGTCCCCGAACTGGCGGGTCAGCCGGCGGACAGAGTGGCCTTCGGGCACTATTCGATGACCTCGCCGGTGGTTTCGTAGGCCGCGATCTTGCCGATCCGGCGGACGTGGCGTTCGTCGTTGCTGAACGGCTCGGCCAGGAACGCCTCGATCAGACCGGTGGCTTCCTCTACGGAGTGCTGGCGGCCGCCGACGGCCACCACGTTGGCGTCGTTGTGCTCACGGGCCAGGGTGGCGGTGGAGAGGTTCCACGCCAGTGCTGCCCGGACGCCCTTGACCTTGTTGGCCGCGATCTGCTCGCCATTGCCCGAGCCGCCCAGCACGATGCCCAGGGCGTGGACGCCTGCCTCCTGGTCGGCCACGACAGCGAGGGCTGCGTTGATGCAGAAGGACGGGTAGTCGTCCTGGGCGTCGTAGGCCTTGGGACCGTGGTCCACCACGTCGTAGCCCTTGGCGGTGAGGTGGGAGACCAGGTGGGCGCTGAGCTCCATTCCTGCATGGTCGGTGGCGATGTGGACCCGCGGGAAGGAAGGGGATGAGGTCACGTTCAGGTTCCGTTCGGTTTTGCGGCGCTGGCGGCCGGCGGGGTGGGCGCCGGCCCGGGAAACAACACGGACAAGGATACTAGGAGCCCGGGACTTGGCCGCCGGATGACGGGCTTCCGCCTTTCCGGGCCCTGGCGGCCACCCGGGTGAGTACGTCGGCAAGGCGCGCGGCGGATGCCTGGCTGCCCCCGCTGACGGCCAGGCGCCGGCCGTCGGTTTTGCTGACGACGACGGCGGGGCCGCTGCCTACGAGCATGGCGTCAGTGCCGCCGTGGTGCCGGTAGCCCCACCCGCCGTAGTCTGCCGCCTTCAGGTCTGCTGCGCTGGCGGCGGTGATGGATCCGGCTGGAACATCCATGACCGGCAGGACGCCCGCCAGGAGGACTTTCAACCCGTACCTGTCGGCCTTCACCCGGGCGAAGAGGAAGCCCGCACCCACCACCGCGAGGAGCACCAGGAGGCCACCAAGCCAAGGCACCGCGATGGCGATGAGCGCGGCGGGGAACAGTGAGGCGATGCCGATCATGACGAAGACCGAGCTGCGCGCGTGCACCCACAACCTGACGGTGTCCGCGGCCAGGTCGGGGTCGGCTTCACGGGTCAGGGCGCGCTGCAGCGCCCGGTCGTCATCCACGGACCAGTGCTGGTCTGCCTTGTAGACGAAAGCGAGCGTGACACCCAGCGACACGGCAGCTCCGCTCCCCAGCGCCAGGACTGTCAGGTCGACGTGCGAGTTGCGCGCATCGGTGACGCCGGCCTGGCCCACCAGGCCGGCGGCGAGCACGGTGGTCACGAAGAGGCTCAGGAACAGCCCGACGCCCATCATGATCCGGCGCATCACAACCGGCCTGCCCAGCGGCAGTGCCTGCGAGAGGACCAGCCAGCCCGCGGCGAGGATCAGGACTGCTCCGCCGCCTGCATAGGCGCCGAACGGGGCGAAGGCGGCGCCGCCGTCGTCCGTCCACTGGATGGCGAGCGGCTCCGGAAGGTCACCCCGCAGCAGCGACGCGCAGAAGACGAACGCACCGGCCAGGACCACGGGGAAGCCGATGGCGAAACGAAGCGCCTTCCGGTCTACCCTGTCCAGAATCTTTCCCATGGGATTAACGCTACTCCCGCCGGCTGGCCCCCCGGAGGGACCGGATCGAAAGGTATGGCGGGGACGTGACCTGCGCAACGTGCCAGGGTCCGGGCAGTGCAAGAATGATCAGAGCCGGAGCCGGCTACCGCCGGCACCGCAGCAGCCAACGTCTTCTGGAGGTCTCCTTGCCAGGCATGAACCTGACGCGCGACGAAGCCCGCGCCCGCGCAGAACTGATAACCGTCGAGTCCTACGAGGTCAGCCTGGACCTGACCCGCGGCAGTGAGGTGTTCGGCAGCACCACGACGGTGAAATTCGGAGCCGCTGCCGGCGCTGAGACGTTCATCGACGCCGTAACGCACACGGTGCACAGCGTGACCCTGAACGGCAAGAGCCTGGACCCCGCCGCCGTGGCCGACGGCGTGCGGATCCAGCTGCCCGGCCTGCAGGACCACAATGAGCTGACGGTGGTGGCGGATGCGCCGTACATGAACACCGGCGAGGGCCTGCACCGTTTCGTTGACCCCGTGGACAACGAGGTCTACCTCTACACACAGTTCGAAGTGCCCGATTCCCGCCGGATGTTTGCCGTCTTCGAGCAGCCGGACCTCAAGGCGACGTTCGCCTTCACCGTCACCGCGCCCTCGCACTGGGACGTCATCTCAAACTCCCCCACACCCACACCGGCCGAAACCTCCGCGTCCGGCGACGGCGGAGCCCGCTCGGTGTGGACCTTCGCACCGACGCCCCGGCTTTCCTCTTACGTCACAGCCCTGATTGCGGGCCCGTACCAGTCGGTCCGCAGCGAGGTCACAAGCTCCGACGGGCGGGTCATCCCGCTGGGCGTTTTTGCCCGCAAGTCGCTGATGCAGTACCTGGATGCGGATAACATCTTCGAACTCACACGCCAGGGCTTCGGCTTCTTCGAAGCACAGTTCGGCTGCCCCTACCCGTTCGAAAAGTACGACCAGCTGTTCGTCCCGGAGTTCAACGCCGGCGCCATGGAGAACGCCGGGGCCGTGACCATCCTGGAGGGCTACGTCTTCCGGAGCAAGGTAACGGGGGCGCAGATCGAACGCCGCGCCATCACTGTGCTCCACGAACTCGCGCACATGTGGTTCGGCGACCTGGTGACCATGCGGTGGTGGAACGATTTGTGGCTGAACGAATCCTTCGCCGAGTACATGTCCCACCTGGCGGCCGTGGAGGCCACGTCCTTCACCAGTGCCTGGACCACGTTCGCCTCGGTGGAGAAGTCCTGGGCCTACCGCCAGGACCAGCTGCCCACCACCCACCCGATCTTCGCTGAGATCAACGACCTGCAGGACGTTGAGGTGAACTTCGACGGCATCACCTACGCCAAAGGCGCTTCGGTCCTGCGGCAGCTGGTGGCGTGGGTGGGTCCGGAGCAGTTTATGGCCGGCGTCCGGGAATACTTTGCCAAGCACTCCTGGGCCAACACCGAGCTGCGCGACCTGCTGGTGGAGCTCGAAAAAGCAAGTGGCCGCGACCTGGACGACTGGGGCCGGCAGTGGCTGGAGACCGCGGGCGTGAACACCCTGGTTCCAGAGCTTGACGTGGATTCCGACGGGACGCTGAGGTCCTTTGCCATCCTGCAGTCCGCCGTGCCCGAGTGGCCCACTATCCGTCCGCACCGGCTGGCCGTGGGGTTCTACAACCTGAATGCCGCCGGCAGGCTTGAACGCGTGCACCGTGAGGAACTGGACGTCGACGGCGAACGCACCGACGTCCCTGCCCTGGCCGGACTCCGGCAGCCGGACCTCATCCTGGTCAACGACGACGACCTCGCCTACGCCAAGGTCCGCCTCGACCCGAAGTCCCTGGCGACCGCGACGGCACACCTGAAGGACTTCCAGGAAAGCCTGCCGCGCACGCTGGTCTGGAATTCGGCGTGGGACGCGGCACGGGACGGCGAAACTCCGGCGCGTGCCTACGTTGAGCTGGTCCTGGCCAACGTCGCCGCCGAAACAGATTCCTCCGTCATCCTGGTGCAGCTGCGCCAGCTGGCCACCACGCTGAACTTCTACGTGGCCGAGGAACACCGCGAAGCCACAACCGCTGCGGCCGCGGACCGGCTCTGGGAGCTGGCGCAGGAAGTTGCCGGCGGTTCCGACGCGCAGCTCCAGTTCGTTAAGTCCTTTGCCCTGCTGGCCGGCAGCACTACCCAGCTGGACCGGGTGGCCGGGCTCCTGGACGGGTCAGTCGCTTTGGATGGACTGACCGTGGACCAGGACCTGCGCTGGGAGCTGGTGGCTTCCCTGGTGGCCGGCGGCAGGCTGGGGCAGGACGGGATCGACGCCGAGCTGGAGCGGGACAAGACCGCCAGCGGGCAGAACGCTGCGGCCCTGGCCACGGCGGCCATCCCCACCCCCGAGGCCAAAGCCGCAGCCTGGGAGTCGATTGTGGTCAAAGGCGATCTCTCCAATGCGTTGCAGGGTTCGGCCGTGGCCGGGTTCATGCGGGTGCTGGACCGGTCGCTGCTGGAACCCTACGCCGAGATGTATTTCGCCGCTGTCCCGGGCATCGTGGCCACCCGCACGCACGCACTTGCCCAGCAGGTCGTCGTCGGGCTCTACCCGGCGCTGCTGACCACCCAGGCCACGGTGGACCGCACGGACGGATTCCTGGCGTCACTCCCCCAGGAGAGCGCCGCGCTGCGCCGGATGATGCTGGAAAACCGCGACGGCGTGGCCCGGGCACTGCGCGCCCGCGCCGCGGACGCCTGACAGGAAGGGAACGCAGCCATGGGACTGCATGAACACAAGTACGCCTTGACGGTCCAATGGACGGGTAACCGCGGTGAGGGGACCTTGTCCTACCGCGGTTACTCGCGGGACCACGACGTCGCCATTCCGGGCCTTCCGGTCCTGAAAGGCTCGGCAGACCCCACCTTCCACGGTGACCGTGGGCGGTACAACCCGGAGCAGCTGCTGCTGGCTGCCCTGGCGCAGTGCCACATGCTGTCCTACCTCCACGTCGCGGTGAAGCATGGCGTGGTGGTCACGGACTACCGGGACGACGCAACCGGAGAGATGGTGCTGAACCGCGACGGAAGCGGCCAGTTCCAGAGCGTGACCCTGCATCCGCGGGTCACCGTGGCGGACCCGGGGCAGGTGGAACTGGCGGCATCTCTGCATCATGAGGCGAACCAGGTCTGCTTCATTGCCCGGAGCGTCAATTTCCCGGTAGGCCACGAACCCGTCACCGTGGCGGCTTAGGCGACGTTGCCGGCGCTGGCCTGCCCTCCCGCCCGGAGCCGGCGGACCAGCCCGGCTTCGGTGTCCGGTGCCAGCCCGGCGTTGCGTGGCCGGCGCAGGCCCCGGACACGCTCATCCCGCAGGACGTCCGCGATGGTCTCCTCCCAGGGGCGCAGCACCAGCCCCGCGTCCCTGGCTGCCTGGTTGCTGCGGGCCATGAATCCGTCGTGGCCGGGTGGAAGCCACAACGGCAGCGAATCCGGCCCCGACCAGTACGCGATGCCCTGGCCGGCGAGCCACTCCGGCGGGGCATCCAGGATGTGGCCGGTGTGGCCTGCAGCCTCCCGTGACGCGGCCACGTATTGGGCGAAAGGCACCTGGTCCCCCAAGGCGTTCAGGGCTCCCGTGGTCCCCTGGCCGGCGGCTTTGAGGATCCATGCCGCGAGGTCCCGGACGTCGATGACCTGCGTGGGAGCCGTGCCGATGCCGGGGACCACCACAGGCGTGTTGTCCCGGGCGAAGCGGGCCGGCCAGTAGCCGTAGCGGTCGGAGCCGTCGCCAGGACCGGCGATAAGGCCCGCACGGACAATATGGGCCCTGCCGCCAGCCAGCTCCGCGGTGGCCGCTTCAATGGCTGCTTTGGACTCGCCGTAGGTCTCCGGCGTCGACGCCTCCCCGTCAGCAAGCGGCGGCAGCAGTGCCGCGTCCTCTGCGGCGCCGGGCACCGAATGGTCCGCATACACCGAGCAGCTGGACACCAGCGTCCAGTGTCCTGAGCGGGCCCCGAGGCTTTCCAGCGCATCGCGAGCCAGGGCCGGGTCGCGTGCCACCTCAATGACAGCATCCCATTCCCCCGCCGCGTCGTCGTAGGCGTTCGCGCCCAATGAACGGTCGGCCTGCAGCCACACCGCACCCTCGGGCGGCCGCCCGGACGTGCCCCTGGCCAGGCACGTTACGCGCTGGCCTGCGGCGATGGCCTGGCGGGCGATTTCTGCTGACAGGAAGGCGGTTCCGCCCAGGACGAGGATGCGCATTGCTCCACGCTACGGCGCTAGGGTTGAAGGTGAACAGAGCCAAGTTTCAAGGAGCACTTCCCCCATATGGTCAGCATGTTGTCAGTCCTTCCGTCCGCCGCCACCGATCCGGACGGCATCAGCATTACCGGGATTGTGATCAGTCTCGGCGTGGGCGTCGCCGTCTGGCTGGTGGCGACCTTCGTCATTTCGCGGATCACCACCCGCGTGGCGGCCGGGAGCAACTTCTTTAAGAAACGCACCTTCAAATGGGTGGCTCCGGCGCTGCGGGCACTTGACCACGAACGGCGCGTACAGCGCGCGGAAACCATCGGTTCGCTGCTGAACAGCGTGGTGGGCGTACTGGTGGTGGTCATCACCGGCATGTACGTGCTGCAGAACCTGGACATCAATATTGCGCCGCTGCTGACCAGCGTGGGCATCCTGGGTGTGGCCATCGGCTTCGGCGCGCAGCAGCTGATCCGCGACTTCCTGGCCGGGATCTTCATCACCATTGAAGACCAGTTCGGCATCGGTGACGTGATCGAAACCAGTGAGGTAGTGGGAGTGGTGGAGTCCATGGGCCTGCGCATCACCCGGGTCCGGTCCGACGACGGCGCCATCTGGTACCTGCGCAACGGTGAGATCCTGCGGGTGGGCAACCGCTCGCAGGGCCGGTACGTCCCGCTGCATGAAGGGCCCACCGGCACCACTGACCAGGGCTCCAACCACGGCGTCGAGAACACGAAGACCGAGCAGAAAGCCGGAGAGTAGCCATGAGCCTCCCCATTGAGCCGCAGCGGCCCCAGCTGATGCAGAACGATCCCTTCAGCCAGCCGGCCTACACCGACAGCTTCTACGACGCCGTGGGCGGCCACGACACCTTCGTCAAACTGATCGACGTGTTTTACGACGGCGTGGCAACCGACCCGCTGCTGCGCCCCATGTACCCGGAAGAGGACCTCGGGCCGGCCAAGCGGCGTTTCCTCATGTTCCTGGAGCAGTACTGGGGCGGCCCCACCACGTACGGCGAGGAACGCGGCCATCCCCGGCTCCGGATGCGGCACATGCCGTTCAGGGTGACGCCCGAGGCCAAAGACCGCTGGCTGTTCCACATGCGCGCGGCAGTGGACGCACTGGAGCTGCCGGCACTCTACGAGGGCACGCTCTGGGAGTACATGGAGCGCGCGGCGCTGTCCATGATCAACAGTCCGTCGGGCGCGTGACCGGCTAGAGGAGTCCGCTGCCGGTCCGCGCCAGGACATGGCCGCGGCTGCCGGAGAGGCGGAACCAGCGGCCGGCCCGGTAGAGCTTCTGGTCGCCGTCGGCGAGGAAGCCAAGGGCCAGTGCTGCAAATGCGGCACCGGCCGGCAGCCCGGTGGCGTCCAGTTCCCGGCCCCACACCGCGGCGCGGGCGTTGTTCACCATCAGCGCCCCGGGATTGTTGGGCACGGCGCCGGCCACCTCGCCAATACCGGCCTCCGCGGCGGACTTAAGCTCGGCGTCCGGAACCGAACCCAGAAGCTCCCAGCCGCCCCGCGGGGCGCCCACGCCCGTCCACGACTCGGTGACGGTGGTGGGCGGAACTGGCAGTTCGACGTCGTCCGCCCCTGCCCGGGCCAGCCGGTCCAGGACCGCCGCCAGCGGCACCGTGACATCGGTTTCCGATGGCGCGGCAAGCTCCATGGTGCGCAGGCCAAGGATGGTGGGGGTGGCTTCGCCGAGGATCCGCGGCCGCAGCACGCAGACGTAGGCAGCCAGCACGGAGCCTGCAGCCTGCAGCCTGATGGCGCCGTCGTCAATCGCTTTGGCACGGGTTGCAAAGGTCTTCAGGTCGGCAAGATCCCGCGGGTCGGCGAAGCGGAAGGACGAAGTAAGAAGATCAGACACACCAAGAACATTACCGGCTGCGCCTTGTTTGAGCGGTGCCGGGGGTCCGTCTAGAGTCAAACCATGACTGAAGCCGAAGCCGGAATCCTGGCTCTTCCCGGCGGCGACCCCACGTCGTCGCTCATCAACCTCCTGGACCTGGGCGAGCTGGAAGGCGCGCGGACGGACGAGGATATTTTCCTTGGTCCGTCCCAGCAGCAGCCGCACCACCGGGTGTTCGGCGGCCAGGTGCTGGCACAGTCGCTCGTTGCGGCCACGAGGACGGTGGAGGAGGACCGCGCTGTCCACTCCATGCACGGGTACTTCCTGCGGCCCGGTGACGCCAACAAGCCCATCACCTTCGGTGTCCAGCGGCTCCGTGACGGCCGGTCGTTCTCCGCCCGGCGGGTCCACGCCTACCAGGAAGGCACGCCCATCCTGTCGATGATCGCGTCCTTCCAGACTGAGGATGAAGGCATCGAGCACGAGTCTGCGATGCCGGCCGGGATCCCCGATCCCGAGTCCCTCCCCACCACGGCAGACCTGCTGGGGAAGTTCGACCACCCGGTGGCACGGCACTGGGCCTATGAGCGGCCGTTCGACATCCGCCACGTCAATCCCCCGTTGTATGTTTCGGCGACTGGCGAGAAAGAGGCCGCGAACGCCGTCTGGATGAAGACCTTCGGCCCCATGCCGGACAACCCGAACCTTCACCGCGCTGCGCTTGCCTACGCCAGTGATTACACGCTCCTGGAGTCCATCCTTCGGCGCCACGGCCTCAGCTGGATCACGCCGGGCATGAACGTGGCCAGCCTGGACCACGCCATGTGGTGGCACCGTCCGGCGCGCGTGGACGAGTGGCTGCTGTACGTGCAGGAGTCACCGAGTGCTCAGTCGGCCCGGGGCCTGGCAACGGGAAAGATCTTCAACCGGGCCGGACAGCACGTTGCCTCCGTGGCCCAGGAGGGCATGGTCCGCGTGCCCTCTGACCTGAAAAGCAAGGTGGCAGGGGCCGTCCAGTCCAAGGTGCTGGAGCACCAACTCCGCAAGGCCGGCCGGGCGTAGGGCTCCGGCTGCCGCGTCCCTGCCGGCCCGCTGGCGGCGCGTCACCACATGGCAAAGGCCGGCGCAGGTGGACCATAGTCCACCCGCGCCGGCCTTTTCGTGCCCGGAGCCGCGGCCCCGGCGCATGACTTAGTCGCGGGTCAGGCGGCGGTGGGTCACGCGGTGGGGCTTGGCGGCGTCGGGGCCGAGGCGCTCCACCTTGTTCTCCTCGTAGGACTCGAAGTTACCCTCGAACCAGTACCACTTCGACGGGTTCTCCTCGTCGCCTTCGTAGGCCAGGATGTGGGTGGCCACCCGGTCCAGGAACCAGCGGTCGTGCGAAACCACCACGGCGCAGCCGGGGAATTCGAGCAGCGCGTTCTCCAGGCTGCTGAGGGTTTCGACGTCGAGGTCGTTGGTGGGTTCGTCAAGGAGCAGGAGGTTGCCGCCCTGCTTCAGGGTCAGCGCCAGGTTCAGGCGGTTGCGCTCACCGCCGGAAAGCACGCCGGCCTTCTTCTGCTGGTCCGGGCCCTTGAACCCGAAAGCGGCAACATAGGCGCGGGACGGCATTTCGACGTTACCAACCTGGATGAAGTCGAGCCCGTCGGAAACGACCTCCCACAGCGTCTTGTTGGGGTCGATGCCGCCACGGCTCTGGTCAGCGTAGGAGATCTTTACGGACTCGCCGATCTTCAGGTCACCGCCGTCGAGCGGTTCCAGGCCCACGATGGTCTTGAACAGGGTGGTCTTGCCCACGCCGTTGGGGCCGATGACGCCAACGATGCCGTTGCGCGGCAGGGTGAAGGACAATCCGTCGATGAGCGTGCGGTCCTCGAAGCCCTTCTGAAGGTTCTTGGCTTCGAGGACGACGCCACCCAGGCGCGGTCCCGGCGGGATCTGGATCTCTTCGAAGTCCAGCTTGCGGGTCCGGTCGGCTTCGGCAGCCATCTCCTCGTAGCGGGCCAGACGGGCCTTTGACTTGGTCTGGCGGCCCTTGGCGTTGGAGCGGACCCACTCGAGTTCCTCGGTGAGGCGCTTGGCCTGCTTGGCGTCCTTCTTGCCCTGGACTTCCAGGCGGGCACGCTTCTTTTCGAGGTACGTGGAGTAGTTGCCCTCGTACGGGTACAGGTGGCCGCGGTCAACCTCGGCGATCCACTCGGCCACGTGGTCCAGGAAGTACCGGTCGTGGGTGACGGCGAGCACTGCGCCGGGGTAGCTGGAGAGGTGCTGTTCGAGCCACAGCACGCTTTCGGCGTCGAGGTGGTTGGTGGGCTCGTCGAGCAGCAGCAGGTCCGGCTTCTGCAGCAGGAGCTTGCACAGTGCCACGCGGCGGCGTTCACCACCGGAGAGGTTGGTGACGTCGGCATCGGCCGGCGGGCAGCGGAGGGCATCCATGGCCTGTTCCAGCTGGGAGTCGAGGTCCCAGGCGTCTGCGGCGTCAATGGCTTCCTGGAGCTTGCCCATCTCGTCGAGGAGGGTGTCGTAGTCAGCGTCGGGGCTGGCCATTTCCTCGGAGATTTCATTGAAGCGCTGGATCTTGCCGTAGATCTCGCCCACGCCTTCCTGGACGTTGCCCAGGACGGTCTTTTCCTCATTCAGGGGCGGTTCCTGGAGCAGGATGCCCACGGTGTAGCCGGGGCTCAGCCGGGCCTCACCGTTCGATGGGGTGTCCAGCCCGGCCATGATCTTCAGGATGGTGGACTTACCGGCACCGTTCGGACCCACGACGCCGATCTTTGCTCCCGGGAAAAAAGACATGCTTACGTCATCAAGGATGAGTTTTTCGCCAACGGCTTTGCGGGCCTTGGTCATTGTGTAGATAAATTCCGCCATGGTTCCAAATCTAGTGGGTTGGCGGGCATATCTCACATTTGCGTTGAATGGGCCACTGGCCTCATGACCCCACGAAGCATTTGCCGCTCGCGAGAACGGGGAGGACCGTCACGGTGACGGACCCTTCGCGGACCTGGCCGATCACGCAATCCTTTCCCTGCAGCACGGCGGCTTCGATGGCATCTGCTTCAAGCCCTGTGGGTGTCCGGCTTTGCGATACCTGAAGCGCTGCGGGGGCGATACCGGCCGCTGTGAGCACCTCTGTGACCTGGGCAGTTGCGGGTTTGGGCGTGCCTGCCGCCAACCCGGTGAGGGTCTGGGTAACCCTGCGTTTCATCACGTCGGTGGCGGCTTCGTCCGCGTCGGATGTGGCGGCCAGGGCCTGTCCGCTGGGCGTGGCCGCCGCTTCAGGAGAGGCGGAAGGCGTGGTGCTGTCTGACTGCTGCTCCGGGGCCGGCTGGCTCTGCGCCTGCTGGTCCATGGCCGGATTGTCCACGCCCGGCCCGGCAGGCGAAGGGCCACTGACGCACCCGGATAACAGCAGCACCAAAGCTGCTCCCGTTGTGGCGGTGAGACGGGAGGTTACAGAGTGCCGCATGGTGTCATTCTGCCATGTGCCGGGCTGCCGCCCGGTCGCGGCAGCATCCGGCAGTCCGCAGACTGGCATGGCCCGCCGTAACCGGTTGCGGGCTCCGCTTGAGCGCCGGCGGGGTGTGGCGGGCGGACGGAATACGGCCGGGGGGGTGCCGCGTTCCGTCCGCCCGGGACTGCAGGACGGTGAACGCTGATGAGCCCTAGACTTCGGCGAGTTCCCCCGTTTCGAGATCCAGGGAAGCGAGTTCGCCGTTGCTGTCCTCGATGACAACGGCTGGTTGGGCGTCGTCATCGGGGTGGTCGAAGTCGTGGTCTTCTGCCTCGTCCTGGGTCAGGCCCATGGCTGACTGGGGGTCGTCGGGTACGGCGGGTGGCTCCACCAGGGACAGCGAGGGCTTGGATGACGTGCGGGTGAAGTTTGCCGAGCCGAGCGAAAGGTCATGGCCCACAGCATCGGCGTAGATGACTGTCGAATGGTAGACGCGCCCGTCCTTTTCCCAGGTGCTGAGCCGCAGTTTCCCTACCACGATGACCGGCTGGCCCTTCCTGATGCTGCATCCGATGGTCCCCGCGAGTTGGCGGTACCCGTGGACGGTAAACCAGTTGGTGTGTTCATCCACCCATGCCTTGGCGAACTCGTCGAAGCGGCGTGAGGTAACCCCTACGCGGAATGATGCCTTCGCGGTGCCGCGGCCAGTGGTGGAACTCGTTACATCCGTGGCCACGAAGCCCCGGATGGTCATTAGGTCTTTCATCTTTCACGTCCTGTCTCAATGGTGGTGCCCTTGCAGGCAGTACCAGCATTGCGCCGCCGGGCAGCCGGCAGGAGAGGCAGGTTGGGCTATGTGCATAAGGCACCGGCCCAGGCGGATGTGGAGGGAGAGTCATCTGCAGATGACGGCACCGGCACCCCGGGCAGGGTAAACTTTTTGAGGCACTGGCCGAGAGGCCGGAGACCGGATGCCTCAGTAGCTCAGGGGATAGAGCAGCGGCCTTCTAATCCGCCGGTCGGGGGTTCGATTCCCTCCTGGGGCACCGAAAGGAGGTCCTGGCCTTGCGGATGCAGGCCAGGACCTCTATTGCTCAAGCGGCCGCAGGAATCCGGCCGGTTCTTGCGTCCATGTGAGAGCCGGGCCTGACGTTCAAGCAGGATCGTTGAAGCCCCCTGACCGCCCCGCGGCTAGCCCTGCAGCAAGTGCGGCGCGTCCACCAGCGAGCGCAGGACGCTTCCGGCCGCGCCCAGGAGCGCGCCCTCCTCACCCACGGCCGAGGTGACAACATGTTCGGCGGCCAGCTTCCCTGGCGCATAGGTGGAAAGGCTGCCCAGCAGCGGAGCACGCAGCCACTGGTCAAGGACGGCAAAGTGGCCGCCAAGCACCACGGAACCGATGTCCACCACCCGCGCAGTTGATGCGATGGCAATGCCCAGGTACTTGCCGGCACGTTCGACGGCGGATGTCGCCCGGGTGTCCCCCGCCGCGAGCGCTGCAAGGAGGCTGCGCATGGCTGAGGAGCGGCTTTCGCCGGTGGTTTCCACGCCCGCGGCAGCGAATATCGCATCCTGGCCGGCAATTGTTTCAAGGCAGCCCATCCCTCCGCACGAGCAGCGCTTTCCTCCCGGGTCCACCACCACGTGTCCCACTTCGCCGGCGTGGCCGGCGGGTCCGGTGAAGAGTTCGCCGCCCAGGACCAGGCCGCCACCAACGCCCACCTCCCCGGAAACGAACAGGAAGTCGCCTTCATTGCCGGGCCTGTGCCGGAGTTCAGCCAAGGCCGCAGCGTTGGCCTCGTTGAAGAGGGCGACGGCCAGTGGCGCTTCCGGAAGCAAGGCACCAAGGTCAAGGTCGACGTCGGTCCACCCCAGGTTCGGGGCGGTCAGGATTCCCGTCCCTCCGGGTCCCACCAGCCCGGGCACGGCGAGGCCGCCGCCGAGGATTTCCACCCCCCGCTCCCCCGCGTAACTTCGCGCTTTGGCCGCCAGGACTGCGAGTGCCTCCAGGACCGGTTCCGGCTGGCTTCCCCGGTTATCCCGTTCCCGAACCTCCAGGAAGACGACCGCCCCGGACAGGTCCATCACGCCGGCAGCTATGTAGTCGACGTTGACCTCCATACCCATGACGGCCCGCATGGTGTTCAGGTCCAGGCCCACCCCGGGACGGCCGCGCTCCCCCCGTGCGTTGAGTCCAACTTCGCGCACCAGGCCTGCATCCACGAGGTCCATCACCATGCTTGAAACGGACGCCTTGGTCAGGCCGGTGGCGGCAGCAACCTGGGCCCTGGTGGGAAACGCTCCCCGGGGCGAACCCGCGATGGCACCGAGGACCAGGGAGAGGTTGCTCCTGCGCACGTCCCCCATGCTGCCGGGAGCCGCTGGCCCCTGGGGCGTCGACGCCGGAACAGGCAACCTCATGGCACTCCTCGCTGCGGATCCCGCCAAGAAAACCGGTGGCCCGCACCGCCGGACCCTTGACCACAGCCTACGTCCAGACATAAAGTTCAGGCAATAAACTAAAGATCCGCACGTCGCGGACCATCGATCGCAAGGACGCATCATGACTCTCTCCCCCACCCCTGCCGATATGTTCACCTTTGGCCTTTGGACGGTGGGCTGGACCGGCGCCGACCCCTTCGGTGTGGCCACCCGTGCAGCCCTTGACCCGGTGGAAGCCGTCCACAAGCTGGCGGACCTCGGCGCATACGGCATCACCTTCCACGACAACGACCTGGTCCCGTTCGACGCCACGGCCTCCGAGCGCGAACTGATCCTGAAGAACTTCAAGGCCGCCCTGGCCGACACCGGCCTCAAGACCCCCATGGTCACCACCAACCTGTTCAGCCACCCGGTCTTCAAGGACGGCGGCTTCACCTCCAACGACCGCTCCGTCCGCCGCTTCGCCCTGAGCAAGGTCCTCCAGAACATCGACCTCGCCGCCGAGCTCGGCGCCGAAACGTTCGTAATGTGGGGCGGCCGCGAAGGCAGCGAATACGACGGTTCCAAGGACCTGTCCGCCGCACTGGACCGCATGAAGGAAGGCGTGGACACCGCCGCCGCATACATCAAGGACAAGGGCTACGGCCTGCGGATCGCCCTCGAGCCCAAGCCGAACGAACCCCGCGGTGACATCTTCCTGCCCACCGTCGGCCACGGGCTGGCTTTCATCGCCCAGCTCGAACACGGCGACATCGTGGGCCTCAACCCCGAAACCGGCCACGAGCAGATGGCAGGCCTGAACTTCACCCACGGAATCGCCCAGGCCCTCTGGGCAGGCAAGCTCTTCCACATCGACCTCAACGGCCAGCGCGGCATCAAGTACGACCAGGACCTCGTCTTCGGCCACGGCGACCTCACCAGCGCCTTCTTCACCGTTGACCTCCTCGAGAACGGCTTCCCCAACGGCGGCCCCACGTACGACGGCCCGCGCCACTTCGACTACAAGCCCTCCCGCACCGACGGCTACGACGGCGTCTGGGAATCCGCGAAGTCCAACATGTCCATGTACCTCCTGCTCAAGGAACGCGCGCTCGCCTTCCGCGCAGACCCTGAGGTCCAGGAAGCACTGAAGACCTCCGGCGTGTTCGAACTCGGGGAACCCACTCTCGCTGCCGGTGAGACCACTGCGGATCTGCTGGCCGACGCCAGCGCGTTCGAAACGTTCGACGCCGATGCCGCCGCCGAACGCTCCTTCGCCTTCGTGCGGCTCAACCAGCTGGCCATCGAGCACCTGCTCAACGCACGCTAGGCGCAGGCAACCAACCACCAGCACCACGGTGCCGCCGGAGCCACGATCCGGCGGCACCGTCGCATGAGAAGGAACCACATGGCCCTCGTTGCCGGAATCGACAGCTCCACCCAGTCCTGCAAAGTGGTGATCCGCGACGCCGACACCGGCGCGCTGGTGCGGCAGGGACGCGCCAGCCACCCCGACGGAACCGAAGTCCACCCCGAGCACTGGTGGAACGCACTCCAGGCCGCCATCACGCAGGCAGGCGGGCTCGCTGATGTCAGCGCCGTGTCCGTGGGCGGCCAGCAGCACGGCATGGTCTGCCTCGACGGCACCGGAGACGTCATCCGGCCGGCCCTGCTGTGGAACGACACCAGGAGTGCTCCCGCCGCCCTGGACCTGATCCGGGAAGCCGGCGATGGCGACTCCGCCGCGGGTGCCCGCTACTGGTCCCGCGCCACGGGAACAGTCCCTGTTGCCTCGCTCACGATCACCAAGCTGCGCTGGCTCGCCGGAAACGAACCCGACAACGCGTCCCGCGTCGCTGCCGTCTGCCTCCCCCACGACTGGCTCTCCTGGCGGCTGGCTGGATTCGGCCCCGGCAGCGGCGAGGCGGGCCTGGCGGCACTCCGGACCGACCGGTCCGACGCCTCGGGAACCGGCTATTACTCCGCGGCTGCGGACGAGTACCTTCCTGACGCCCTCGAAAAGTCCCTTGGCCACGTCCCCCGGCTTCCCGCCGTCGTCGGCCCGCTGGACATCGCCGGGAAAACCCCGGAAGGGTCGCTCATCGGTCCGGGCGCCGGGGACAACGCCGCCGCCGCCCTGGGCGTGGGCGCGGGCGTGGGCGATGTTGTCCTCTCGCTGGGCACGTCCGGAACCGTGTTTGCGGTGTCAGCAACCCCTGCGGCCGATGAGTCGGGGCTTGTCGCGGGATTCGCGGACGCCACGGGCAATTTCCTGCCGCTTGCCTGCACGCTCAACGCGACACGGGTGTTCGATGCGACGGCCGCGCTGCTGGATGTCAGCCTGGAAGAATTCAACGAGCTCGCGCTGGCGGCCCCGGCAGGAGCCGGCGGCTTGACGCTCATTCCATACTTCGACGGCGAACGGACACCCAACCTTCCGGACGCGGCCGGATCGCTGCACGGCATCACTAGAACGAATTACACGCCCGAAAACCTGGCGCGCGCCGCCGTCGAAGGCGTGGTCTGTTCCCTCGCCGACGGCCTGGCAGCCCTTCAGGCGCAGGGCGTGGAGGCCCGGCGCGTCATCCTGGTGGGTGGCGGTGCGCAGTCGCCGGCCGTGCAGCTGGCAGCCAGCCAGCTGCTTGGCCTTCCCGCTTTTGTGCCGACGCCCGGCGAGTACGTGGCCGACGGCGCGGCCCGCCAGGCCGCCGCTGTGCTGGCCGGGTCGATCCCGGAGTGGACCCTCACCGGTGTGGATCTTCCGGCTGAACCGTCCGACGGCGGCATCCTGGCCAGGTACCGCCGGTACGCCGCCGCGTACCTCGCCTGAGCCCGGCGGCGGGCCGTGCCCTGTGCATGGACCGCAACGCAAAAGGACCTGCACCGCCGGAGCGGTGCAGGTCCTTTTCTGGTGGGGCGCAGGCTCCTGCCGTGACGTTGGCAGGAGCCCGCGGTCTGCATCAGGTCAGGCGTACGGGAGTACCAGCTCCGCGTAGCGCTCCTTGACCGTGGAAAGCACGGTGTTGCCGTCCGTTTCCCAGATCTCCTGATTGAAGATTTCGACCTCGATGTCGCCGGTGTACCCGGCGTCCCTGACCCAGGTGCCGATCGTGGCGAAGTCAATGACGCCGTCGCCCATGTAACCGCGGGAGAGCAGCGGATCCGCAGCGATGGGCATGTTGAAATCGCACACCTGATAGGACGCAATGCGGTTTTCCCTGCCGGCACGTTCGATCTGCGCCTTCAGTTCCGGATCCCACCAGACGTGGAAGGTGTCGACGGCGACGCCAACATCCTTCGTGTCGAAGGGCGCCGCCAGGTCCAGCGCCTGGCCAAGGGTGGAGATGAGTGCGCGGTCCGCGGCGTACATCGGGTGCAACGGTTCCAGCACCAGCCGGACCCCGTTTTCCGCGGCGAACGGAACAAGGTCCGCCAACCGGTCCGCCACACGCTGCCGTGCCGCCACGACGTCTTTCTCCCCGGGCGCCAGGCCGCCGACCACCAGGAACAGTTCCCTGGTGTCCAATGCCACGGCCTCGAGGATTGCAGCGCGGTTGTCAGCGAGCGCGGCCGCCTGCCCCTCGGCGTCGGCTGCGGTCAGGAATCCGCCCCGGCAGAGCGAGGAGACCCGCAGTCCCGCGTCCTTGATCAGGCGGGCAGCCTTGTCCAGGCCGGCTTCCTCCACGCGGTCGCGCCATGGGCCGATGGAGGGAATGCCGGCGTTGACGCATCCCTCGACCACCTGTGCCAGCGTCCATTTCTTGGTGGTGGCGCTGTTGATGGCCAACCTTGAGAAGTCGCTCACACGCCCACCCCGTTGATCCGCAGGTAATCGGACATCCGGAAGGCGGCGAGGGCGGGATCCTTCAGCAGGCCCGCCCGGTCGGCGAGTTCGAAGGTCTTGGCCAGGTGGCAGACGGAGCGGCCGGAGTGCAGGCCGCCCACCATCTGGAAGCCCGGCTGCTTGCCGTTGAGCCAGGACATGAACGCAATGCCGGTCTTGTAGTAGAACGTGGGGGCGCTGAAGATGTGCTTGCCCAGTTCGCGGGTGGAGTCCAGGATCTCGCGGGCCTTGGCGGCGTTGCCGGCGTCATAGTTCTGCAGGGCTACCGAGGCGGCCGGGTAGATGGCTGCGAAGATGCCGAGCAGTGCGTCCGAGTGGTGCGTGCCGTCTCCGTCGATGAGCTCGGGGTAGTTGAAGTCATCGCCGGTGTAGAGGCGAACGCCCGCGGGCAGGGCTGCGCGCAGGGCCACCTCGTGGCTTGCATCGAGCAGCGAGACCTTGACGCCGTCAACCTTGTCCGCGTTGTCCTTGATGAGGCCCAGGAAGGTCTCGGTGGCAGCAGCGACGTCCTCGGAGCCCCAGTAGCCGGCAAGTGCGGGATCGAACATGGTGCCGAGCCAGTGCAGGATGACCGGCTGGTCAACTTCCTGCAGCAGCGTGGAGTACACGTTCAGGTAGTCCTCCGGACCCGTGGCTACCTTGGCCAGGGCACGGGAGGCCATCAGGATGACCTTCGGCCCGGCCTCGCTGATGACGGCAATCTGTTCGCGGTAGGCCTCGAGGACAGCCTTGAGGCCGGCTTCGCCCACGGGAAGGGAATCGATGTCCAGCTGGTCGGTGCCGGCGCCGCAGGAGACGAGGTCACGGACGGACTTGCCAGCGGTGGCCGCGTTGTTCGCTGCAACCACGGACGCCGCCTCAACGCCGGTGCGCTTGATGAGCTGCTGGGTGGCTGCCCAGTCAAGGCCCATGCCCCGCTGTGCGGTGTCCATCGCATCGGCGACGCCCAGGCCGTAGGACCACAGTTCGTGGCGGTAGGCCATCGTGGCGTCCCAGTCCAGGCGTGCCGGGGCACCGGGGGTGTTGTCGGCAAGGACCTCCGGAATGACGTGGGCTGCGGCGTAAGCCCGCCGCGCCGTCAGGGGGGCGGAGGGCCGGGCCCAGGTGGTGCCGCCCTGCAGGCGGTATTCCCTGGTGCCGCCGTCGTGGGAGGGAAGGATGAGGGACGTCATTAGAGCGTGATCTCCGGGATGTCGATGGTGCGGCGTTCGTCGTTGGACTGCAGTCCGAGCTCTGCAAGCTGGACACCCCGGGCGGCGGAGAGCAGGCCGAAGCGGTGTTCGCGGCCCGCGACGACGTCACGGAGGAATTCTTCCCACTGCAGCTTGAAGCCGTTGTCGAGTTCGGCGTTGGCGGGAACTTCCTGCCACTGGTCGCGGAAGGATTCGGTGACGGGCAGGTCCGGGTTCCACACGGGCTTGGGGGTGTGTGCGCGCTGCTGGGCAACGCACTTGTTGAGGCCTGCGACGGCGGACCCATGGGTGCCGTCGATCTGGAATTCCACCAGCTCGTCACGGTAGACGCGAACGGCCCAGGACGAGTTGATCTGGCCCACGACTGCGTCTCCCGCGGGGGTCTCAAGCTCGAAGATGCCGTAGGAGGCGTCGTCGGCCGTTGCCTTGTATTCCTTGCCGGCCTCGTCCCAGCGGGCGGGGATGTGCGTAGCGGTCTTGGCGCTGACGCTCTTGACCTTGCCGATGATGCCCTCAAGGACATAGTTCCAGTGGCAGAACATGTCCGTGGTCATTCCGCCGCCGTCTTCCTTGCGGTAGTTCCAGGACGGGCGCTGGGCTGCCTGTACGTCGCCTTCGAACACCCAGTAGCCGAACTCGCCGCGGATGGAGAGGATGCGGCCAAAGAAGCCTTCATCCACCAGGCGGCGGAGCTTGACCAGGCCCGGGAGGTACAGCTTGTCGTGGACGACGCCCGCGGTGACGCCGGCGTCCTTGCCGATGCGGGCCAGTTCTATGGCTTCTTCCAGGGTTTCCGCGGTGGGCTTTTCGGTGAAGATGTGCTTGCCGGCCAGCATGGCCTTCTTCAGGGTGGTCGCACGCAGGCTGGTCATTGAGGCGTCGAAGATGACGTCAACAGTGGGATCGTTGATGACCGATTCCAGATCGGTGGTCCATTCGGCGACCTTGTGCTTCTCCGCCAGTTCGCGGATCTTCGCCTCGTTGCGCCCCACCAGGATGGGCTCAACCTGCACGCGGGTGCCGTCTTCCAGCGTGAAGCCGCCGGCGTCACGGATCGGCAGGATGGAACGCAGCAGGTGCTGGCGGTATCCCATGCGGCCGGTGATGCCATTCATGGCGATGCGGATCGTCTTTGTTTCGAAGCCCATGTGTCCTCCACGGTGAGTGAGCAAGTTTTACTCAAGCCTGATTGGGAAAGCGCATTCCCACTTGTTCCATCATGCACCGCTCCCGCCGGAGTTGGCAAGCGCTTTCCGCAAGAACTTTCAACTGCCATAATGTGGTGACCGTTATCTTCCCCGACGTCCAGGAGCTGCTGTGGCTGCTAGTACCCTCACCGAGGTGGCCCGGCTTGCCGGGGTGTCTCCCGCCACCGCCTCCCGCGTCCTCAACGGCTCAGCGCGCAAGCCCGGCAAGGACATCGCCGAGCGGGTCCGCCAGGCGGCAGATTCACTGGGCTACATTCCCAACGCACAGGCACAGGGACTGGCGAAGTCGAGTTCCGGCCTGATAGGCCTGATCGTCCACGACATCGCGGACCCCTACTTCGCGGCAATTGCCAGGGGCGTCCAGGAGGCTGCCCGCGAACAGCGCCGGATGGTGCTGCTGGCCACAACAGGCGGAGCTCCCGGGGAAGAAAAGGAAGCAGTTGCCGCCTTCGCTGCGCGGCGCGCAGACTCGATCGTGATCGCCGGCTCGCGCTCGTCCCGGGCTGAAGACGGGGACGACAACGCGGAACTGGCCGCGGAACTGGACCGCTACTGCCGCAACGGAGGGCAGGTTGCTGTGGTGGGACACCCCGTAGTGGGCGCCGCCGCCCCGGAGGGCTACCACGTGGTGTCTGTCCCCAACCAGGAACTTGCCGCAGACTTGGCCGTGGAACTGGCCGCGGGCTGGGAAGGCGACTTCGTCATCATCGGCGGCCCGGAAGGGCTCTTCACCTCCGATGACCGGATCCGCGGCTTCCAGGAAGGGCTCAGCCGGGCAGGCCGCGGCCCCGCCGAGGTACTGCGGAACTCCTTCAACCGGTCCGGAGGATACGACGCCGGCCTCAAGCTGGCGGCACGGATCAAGGCCGGGGGAACCGGCGAAGGCGGCCGGCCGGCTGGCAACGGGCTGGGTATTTTCGCTGTCAATGACGTCATGGCCATCGGTGCGGCCGCCGCTTTACGGGCAGAAGGCCTCCGCATCCCGCGCGACGCACGGATCGCGGGCTTCGACGACATCGAGACCCTGCGCGATTTCAGGCCTGCACTCTCCACGGTCAGCCTGCCGCTGGAGGAGATTGGCCGGCTCGCCACCAGGGCCACTGCACCACCCACGGCCGACGGCGACGAACAGGATTCCGCACCGCTTCCGGTGACCGGCAGGGTCATGCTGCGCCGCAGCACGGAGGCCACGGACTGATGGCGCCGAACGGCCTGACCTCAGTTCCCGCCCGTTGCCCTGATGGCGGGTTGCGGCCCGCCGTCCTGGTCCTGCCCGGCGGCGGCTATGCGCGGCAGGCGGACCATGAGGCCGAACCCGTGGCCGAATGGCTCGCCTCGCTGGGTATTCACGCATTTGTCCTGCGCTACCGGGTAGCTCCCCACCGGCACCCCGCTCCCCTGGTGGATGCCAAGGAAGCCATGCTGTACATCCGCAGCGGCGCCCATGGCCTGGCGGTGGATCCGGAACGGATCGGGGTGCTGGGATTCTCGGCGGGCGGCCACCTCGCTGCAACACTGTCGACGGCGGTTTCCACGGGAGTCCCGGCCCTCGATGTCCCCGGCTCCGTGCCTGACTTGGCAGTGCTGTGCTACCCCGTGGTGTCGTTGGCCCGGGACGTGCACCAGGGGTCGGTAGACAACCTCGTGGGCCACGCACCGTCCCCGGACCTGCTCTCGACTCTTTCCGCGGACCGTCAGGTGACCTCCCAGACCCCGCCGGCTTTCCTGTGGCACACGGCCGACGACGAGGCGGTGCCCGTCAGCCACAGTCTGGGATACGCGCAGGCGCTTTTCGACGCCGGCGTACCCGCAGAACTCCATGTCTTTCCGCATGGCCGGCACGGCATCGGCCTGGCAGCCGGAGCACCGGGCGCCGAGGAGTGGCCGGCACTGTGCGCGGCGTGGCTGGAGCGAGCCGGTTGGACGAACGCCGGCCAGTCAGCCGCCCCCGAAGCTGCAACAGCGGCGCCCTGAGCGTTACCGGGGCTGTGGAGGTCATGGCTGCGGTGGCCCGGCGCTGGCTAAGGTTGCCTCATGGAAAGCCCAGCAACTTCCAACACCGAGGTGCTCGCCACAATCCGGTCTGAGCTGCGGGAACATGCCGATCCCGCGCGGGCAGCGGGCGCCCAGGCATATATGAGGTCGAGCCTTCCTTCGCTGGGAGTCCGGGTGCCGGAAGTTCGCCGGATCGCGAAGGACGCGGCTGCCGCGGCGCCGTTCCGGTCCGGGGAGGAACTGCGTGCCACCGTCCTCGATCTGTGGCGCCACTCCGAGGTGCGCGAGGAGCGGTACGCTGCCATTGATTTGACCGCGAACAGGATGGTGTCCCGGGACCTGCACATGCTGCCGGTCTACGAGGAAATCATCCGTACCGGCGCCTGGTGGGACTTCGTGGATGGCGTTTCTGGGCGCATCTTCGGCCTGCTTCAGGCCCACCGCGAGGAAATGACTGCGGTGCTGCGCGCTTGGAGCACCGATGAGGACTTCTGGTTCAGGCGGGCCTCCATCATCGCCCAACTGAAGGCTAAGGCCGCCACGGACACCGCACTGCTGGCCGCGGTGATCGAACCAAACCTGGGAGACGGAGAATTTTTCGTCCGGAAGGCCATCGGATGGGCGCTGCGGGAGTACGCCAAAACCTCACCGGACTGGGTGGCGGCCTTCGTGGCTAAGCACTCGGCCGTCATCAGCTCCCTGTCGCGGCGGGAAGCCCTGCGAAGGCTCAACGGCCGGGCTGCGCGCCGCTAAATGACCGGGCGTACAACAACCAGGTCGCCGGTCTTGCGGAACAGCCGTTTCGTCGAGGGATCCCAGAAGATCAGGTAGAGGCCGAACAGCAGGCCTGTCACAGCCGCCGCGACCCGGGCCAGGGTCAACGCGAAGCCCAGGTCATCGGCCTGGAGGTAGGGGAAGACTTCAAGCTGGTCCGAGATGGCGTAGATCATGAAGAAAGACACCACAAAGTAGAGCGCCTTGACCTGCCAGTCGTTGCGGATGCCGGTGACCGCAAAGAGCGGAATGAGCCACACCACGTACCAGGACTGGATGATGGGGGCCAACAGGACGATGGCGGCGAATCCGAGCGTAAGCCGCCGCATCAGCCGGTCATAGTCGTCCCGCAAAATCAGCCAGGCCACGATGCCCACCGCCAGGAGCTTTCCGGCGTCGAACACCCACCCTGCGAAGACACTGCCGTCCAGGCCAAACGAATTCGCCAGCGAGGCCACGATCATCCCGACCAGGCCCACCGGGGCGTACCAGATGGCGATGCTGCCGGGGGCCGAGAGCCCATTGATCCACCCGAACCCGAACCCGTTCACCAGGCCCATCAGAACCAGGAGGCCCAGGCTGATGCCGGCCGTCAGCGCCCAGAAGGAAAACTTGCGGACCCAGCCGGCATTCTGCCCGGCCCAGAGCAGGCCGATGAAGGGCAGGAAGACGATCGTGATGGGCTTGACCGCGATGGACAGCGTTACCAGGACAATGCCGCGCACCACCCGGTGCGTGGCGCAGTAATACAGGCCGGCGAGGGCCAGGCCGATCATGAGGGAATCGTTGTGGACGCTGGCGATGAAGTTGGTCAGGAACAGCGGGTTGGCCGCCGTCAGCCAGAGCGCCCGGTGCGGGTTGACGCCGTGCAGTTCGGCCAGTTTCGGCACGTAGATGACGCACAGCACCACGCCCGCTACCGCCACCAGCCGGAACAGCATCACGCTGGCTTCGGGCTGGACATTGGTGGACCAGACGACGAACTGCTCGATCCACAGGAACAGCTGGCCATAGGGAACCGGCGCTTCGGTCCACATTTTGTCGGCGCCCAGCTGGAAATAGTTCGACAGGGCTGAGATGCCGTTCTCGTAGGGGTTGAACCCTTCAACCATGAGGCGGCCCTGGCCGATGTAGGCATAAACATCCCGGCTGAACAGCGGGACACACACCACCATGGGCAGGCCCCATGCCAGGATCGCCTTGAGCGTGGCCCTGCGCGCCTGCGCTCCCCACACGTGGACTTTCTGGCCCAGCCGCAGCCAGGCCCGCACCAGGAGCATGCCGCCGACGGCCAGGAGGATGATGGACAGTGCCACCCCGGCGGCCTCGGCGCGCATCCAGATGAACAGGGGCATCCTGCGCAGTTCGGAGACGGGCGCCAGCCAGCCGACCCCCAGGGATCCGACCAGCATGAACATGGAGCCAACGAAGCCTGCAAGGATCGGCGACCGCGGATCGTCCATCTCGGCACCGCCGTTGACGGCCGGGGCGGCGGCAGCCATTCCGCCCGCCGCGGGCAAAGGCGCCGTCATATCAGGGTTGTCCAATCTTCGTGCGTTTTCGCAGGCCGCGCCCGCAGGCCGCCGGGCCTGTCCGGGGCGCGTTTCCACACAGCGGGGTGACCCGCCACGTATTCGAAAATCCTAGCACCGGCCGGTTGGCAGGAGGTGTAACGGTAGGCTGGTCCGGTGCCTATAACAAACGAAAGAATCGTCTGGATTGACTGCGAAATGACCGGTCTGGACATCAAGAACGACGCCCTGATCGAGGTGGCCGCGCTGGTCACCGACTCCGAGTTGAACATCCTCGGCGAGGGGGTCGACGTCGTCATCAAACCCGATGACGCCGCCGTCGCGCAGATGAACGACTTTGTCCGGGACATGCACACCAAATCCGGGCTCCTCAAGGAACTGCCGGCGGGCAAGACGATGGCCGAGGCAGAAACGGCAGTGATGGAGTACATCGCCGAATGGGTGCCGGAGCCGCGGAAGGCACCGCTGGGCGGCAACTCGGTGGGAACAGACCGGGTCTTCCTGTCCAGGGATATGCCCGCCATCGTGGAGCACCTGCACTACCGCGTGATCGACGTCAGCACCATCAAGGAACTGTCCCGCCGCTGGTTCGCCCGCGCGTACTTCCAGTCCCCGGCCAAGAAGGGCGGCCACCGCGCCCTGGGTGACATCCGGGACTCCATCGACGAACTCCGCTACTACCGGGACGCAGTCTTCGTACCGGCGCCCGGCCCGGACAGCTCAACGGCGCAAAAGATCGCCCGGCGGATTACCAGCCCTGAGGCTGGCCTGCCCGAAAAGTAATCTGCGCCACACTTTCAGGATTTTTTGCTGAAAACGCCAAAAGTGGACGAAGCATCCCCAAAGAGCAGGTAAGCTATTTGAGTTGCCTTTCCAGAGGGCCGGGAAGCCGGTCACACTGCGGGGCACATGGTGGGCTTAGCTCAGTTGGCAGAGCGCCTGGTTGTGGTCCAGGAGGTCGCGGGTTCAACCCCCGTAGCTCACCCTCAGAGGGCGGCATTGCAGCCGCCCAAAGGAGGCCGCATCGGATTATTCCGGTGCGGCCTCCTTTGTTTTTCACTATTTTTTGCATCACCGCCCTGCGCCCGCTGCGGGGCCGCAAGCCGAAGGACAGCGAAGATGACCGTTTTGCCCATCACCATCTGGGGCGAACCCGTGCTGCACCGCCGGGCTTCCGAAGTGGAAGTTTTCGACGACGAACTGCGCACCCTGATTGCGGACATGTTTGAGACGAACGATGCCGCCAACGGCGTGGGGCTGGCAGCACCGCAGGTAGGGGTGGGCAAGAGGATCTTCGTCTACAAGTACGCGAACGACGACGACGCACCCGCCAGCGGCGTTTTGGTCAACCCTGTGCTCACGCTGTCGAAGATCTCCGGAGCTGCTCCCGACCCCGATGAGGAAGAGGAAGGGTGCCTGTCGTTTCCCGGCGACCAGTACCCGCTCAAGCGCGCCGAGTGGGCACGGGTGGAAGGTTTTGACGGCAACGGCGAGCCCGTGAAGTTCGAGGCCACCGGATGGTTTGCCAGGGTCATCCAGCATGAATACGACCACCTGGACGGCAAACTGTACGTCAACCGACTGATGGACAGGTATGCCCGCAAGGCCAAGAAGACGGCAAAGAAGAACGGTTGGGGCGTTCCCGGCCTGACTTGGCTGCCGGGCGTGGACCCGGACCCGTTCGGGCACTGACCAGCCGGTGACCTGGCTCAGGGTGCCCTGATGGTCTGCTGGCCGGGGCACGAGCCCAGGACCCGCTTCATCGCGTCCTTCTCGGCCTCCGTCACCCACAGCCCGTACGCCGCTTTGACGGACACCTGCCGGGCTACGTAGTGGCACCTGATGGACTTGTTCTTCGGAAGCCAGGTTGCGGCGTCGCCCGCGCCCTTTTGCTGGTTGCTCGGGCCGTCTGCAGCGATCAGGTTCAGGGGATCATTCGCCAGGTTTTGCCGCTGGCGCGGGGTCAGGGCCTGGGCGCCCTTCTGCCAGGCGTCGGAGAGGGCCACCACGTGATCGATCTGGACGGCGGCGCTGCTGTCCTGGCCGCGGCGGAACTCGATGGGCTTTCCCGTATAGGGCTCCTGGAAGTGTCCTGCGGAGATGCGGCACTTCGAGCCTTCCGCAAAGACAGCGCCGGCCAGGTCCCGGCGGAGGATGTCATTACGCGTGTCGCAGCCGTTGCGGTCAACGTCGAGCCAGGCCTGCCCGAAAGCCTCGCGGCTGTAGTTGTCCTTGCCTGCCCGGCCCTTGACGGGGAGTGCTTCCAACACGTCCGCAGCTAAGCCCCGGGGGTCTTCATGGACCGCTGCCACCGGTTTCATCCACGCGGCATCAAATACGGGAGCCGCTGTGGGGCCGTCCGCCGCAGGGGCGGCAATCTCAAACTGCCCCGCTGTGAAAAACCAGCCCAGTAGCCCCAGGGCAGCGACACCGCCCACTGCCAGCAGTGCCCAGGCCTGCCGGGAACGGCGTCGCGCCCGCCGGTAGGCGGACCAACTGACGGTCACTGGACGGCATTTCGGAGGTGGGGTTGGAGCACCACCTGAGCCTAGGTCACAGGGAACCGCCGCCCATGGATATCCACAGTGTGCAGGACGAGTGATGGGTCACGCCGTCACCGCTACAACTCCCGTGACACCCTCCGGAGGTCCTCCTCGGCGACGGCCAGCAAACTTTCAAGCTGCTGCACCCGTTCAGCGGTGACGTCGCCCGAAGCATGGGCGGCCTTGGCGCCGTCCAGCAGCCGGAGCGCTTCCTTGTGATTGGCCTTCGCTACGTCAAATGCGTGTTCCAGCGTGGTTTCGTGCTCAAGGGCCTGATCGTTTTCCATTCCCCAAGTGTGGGCCCGATTCCCGGCTGATTCCAGAGAACCAGCCGGGAATTCACCCAAAAGGAAGAAAGGTCAGACGGCGATGGCCGCCAGGGCCTTGGCGCTCTCCTTGGCAGGGAACGACGGCGGGTTCACGCCGGCCATTTCTTCCATGACCCGGACCACCTGGCAGCTGTAGCCGAATTCGTTGTCGTACCAGACATAGACCACCAGGTTCTTATCGGTGGAGACCGTAGCGAGTCCGTCGACGATGCCGGCACGGCGGGAACCGACGAAGTCGGTGGAGACGACTTCAGGCGAATCGATGTAGTCGATCTGCTTGCGCAGGTCCGAGTGCAGCGACATCTCGCGGAGGTAGTTGTTGACCTCGTCCTTGGTGGTCCCGTTTTCCAGGCTCAGGTTCAGGATGGCCAGCGACACATCCGGGGTAGGGACGCGGATGGAGCTGCCGGTGAGCTTGCCGAGCAGCTCGGGCAGGGCCTTGGCAACTGCCTTCGCGGCTCCGGTTTCGGTGATGACCATGTTCAGGGCAGCGGACCGGCCCCGGCGGTCGCCCTTGTGGAAGTTATCGATCAGGTTCTGGTCGTTGGTGAACGAGTGGACCGTCTCAACGTGGCCGTGGATCACGCCGAACTTGTCGTTGAGGGCCTTCAGCACCGGGGTGATGGCGTTCGTGGTGCAGGACGCCGCAGAGACGATCGTGTCCGTGTCCTCGATGGTGCCGTGGTTGATGCCGTGGACGATGTTCTTCAGCTCGCCCTTGCCAGGTGCGGTGAGCAGGACGCGGGCGGCGCCCTTGCTCTGCAGGTGCTGGGAGAGGCCTTCGGCGTCGCGCCAGCGGCCGGTGTTGTCCACCACCAGGGCGTTGTTGATGCCGTAGGCGGTGTAGTCAATGGTGGCGGGATCGTTCGAGTAGATGACCTGGATCCGGACGCCGTTTGCCGTGATGGTGTTGGCCTCCTCGTCGACGCGGATGGTGCCTTCGAAGGAGCCGTGCACGGAGTCGCGGCGCAACAGGCTGGCGCGCTTCAGCAGGTCGTTGTCGGAGCCACGGCGGACCACGATGGCGCGCAGGCGCAGGCCGTGGCCGCCACCGGCCTTTTCGACCAGCAGGCGGGCGAGGAGCCGGCCAATGCGTCCGAAACCGTAGAGGACGACGTCGGTGCTGGTGCGGTCGTCGCCGCCCCGCTTGCCCACGACGTCGGCCAGCTCGGCGCGGAGGAACTCTTCAAGGGTGGCGCCGTTGCCCTCTTCCTTGAACTTCTGGTTGAGCCGGGCAATGTCGATGGCCGCGGCGCCGAGCTCCAGCCCGGCAAGGGTGTTCAGCAGGGGTGCGGTCTCCTCCAGGAGGAGTTCGTCCTTGCTCATCCGGCGGGCGAAACGGTGTGCCTTGAGGATGTTCATGGTGGACTTGTTGATCAGGCTCCGGCCATGGATGCTCGTGACCACGTTGTTTTCGCGGTACAGCCGGCCGATCACCGGAATCATGGCCTCGGCGAGGGCCTCGCGGCCCATCCACGTATCAAGACAAGAATCTGACGTCTGGCTCACAGAAATACCTTCCTCGGTTCAGCCGCATACGTCCTCGTATGCGGTTGTAGGCCACCTGATGATGTCCAGGGGCATCCACGCCTGCGGGGTTCGGCCCCCAGGCGCCTGGATCGTGTGCAAAGAAAAACCGCCGGATGCGAACGCAATTCCAGCGGAAGAACCCCTACGTCCGGAATCCATTCTAATTTGGCGCGGCCCGGGGAACAGGACCGCCGGGCGTGAAATCACTCACACGGCGTTCAGTTGTGAAGTGCGGCGTAGAGGTTGAGGCTGCAGGAGAAGACCACCCAGGAGAAGTAGGGCAGCACCAGCAGCCCGGCCAGGCCGTTCACCGGGCCAAACCGCAGGATCAGGAACACCAGGCATCCTGCCAGTCCGGTGAGGACCACCAGTGCGGCCCAAAGGGCGGCCGGGCCCAGCAGCGGGTAAAGGCCGAAGTAGCTCAGCGGCCAGGCGGCATTGAGCACCAGCTGGATCAGGTAGCCGGCCATGGTGCCGCCGGTGAGCGCCCCTTTCCGCCAGACCAGCCAGGCGGCAACGGCGATGCTGGCGTACAGCAGCAGCCACACGGAGCGGAACATCCACTGCGGCGGCATCCAGGGTGCCTGCACGGAGGCCGCGAACCAGCCGTGCATGTTCAGCAGGATCGGAACCGTGGCCAATGCCCAGGCCGTGGCGGAGAGGGCAAGGAAGGCCAGCAGGCCCAGGACCTGCGTGGGCAGGTTGCGGGTCTGGGGTCCGGCGGGTCGGCCGGCCGGCTGCGGATCGGTATTTGCGGGCACGGTTCAGGATCCCCAACACATCTTCCAAGGTCAAACCGGTTGTGCGGATGGGACAGCCGGTACGCCGGGTTCTGTTCCCCCGTGCCGTTGCCGGCACGGGGGCGACGGCCATCCATCTACGGGTACCGTTGCCGGCACCCTCTAGCGGCCTACCCGGACACTCGGGCGGGCAGCCCTCGAACGTGCCCTGTCTGGCCTTGCTCCGGGTGGGGTTTACCTAGCCTTCCCGGTCGCCCGGGAAGCTGGTGGTCTCTTACACCACCGTTTCACCCTTACCTGCTGCTTTCCGAAAACGGAAAAAGCAGGCGGTCTGTTCTCTGTGGCACTTGCCTGCGGGTTACCCCGAGTGGGCGTTACCCACCACCCTGCCCTGTGGAGCCCGGACGTTCCTCGAGCCACTTTCGTGACGCGCGGCCGCCTGGCTGTCCCATCCGCTTCCAGTCTACCGGCGCCGGCGGCTGCTGGTG
Source organism: Arthrobacter sp. Leaf137 (assembly GCF_001423525.1). Classification (GTDB taxonomy): domain Bacteria; phylum Actinomycetota; class Actinomycetes; order Actinomycetales; family Micrococcaceae; genus Arthrobacter. The sequence goes on from NZ_LMOI01000012.1 coordinate 532,492, forward strand.
CCGCCGGTAGGATCGGACGGTGCTGATTCTGCTCCCCCCTTCAGAAGGCAAGACCCCCGCGCTCAACGGTGCCGCCGTCGATTGGTCGTCCTTGGGCTTTCCCGGCCTCAACCCTGCGCGGGCGAAGGTACTGGAGGCGCTGGGAACCGTCAGTGCCCACGAGGACGCCCTCGACCTCCTGGGCGTGGGCGCATCGCTGCATGACGACGTCGTACGCAACACGCGGCTGCACGCTGAACCGGCGGCCCCTGCGCACCGCATCTACTCCGGCGTCCTTTACGATGCCCTTGGTTACCGGACCATGACGCCGGCGCAGCGGCGCAAGGCTGATGAGTCGGTGCTGGTGGTATCGGCCCTGTGGGGCGCCATCCGCTTCGGCGACTCTGTGCCCGCCTACCGGCTGTCGATGGGGACGGCGCTGCCCGACGTCGGACGCCTCGCCACGTTCTGGAAGCCGCAGCTTTCCGAGGCTCTCGCCTCCGTCGTGGGGGACCAACTGCTGGTGGACTGCCGGTCCAGCACCTACGCGGCAGCGTGGGCTCCGCCGGCAGGACAGACGGTGTCCGTGAACGTCTTCACCGAAGCCGGGGGTGTCCGGAAAGTCGTGAGCCACTTTGCCAAGCACACCCGCGGCGAGCTGGCCCGGCACCTGCTCTCGCGCCGCGGCAAAGCGCCCTCAACGCCTGCCGGCCTCCTGAAGGCCGCACAGGAGCGGTGGACTGCGGAGCTCGTGCCCGGAACTGCCCGGAAGCCGCATGCGCTGAACGTCATCCTGCCGGGCTGAGGCTCCCCTGCCCGGTCCAACCCGCAGCGCCACATGCCTTTTTAGCCCCCACCGCGGCGCCAGCTGCTGCATGCCCCGGTCAGGCCCACTCCTCCGAGCGGACCAGGATGGCACCTGAGTCGGGGCAAAAGACGATGTCGTCACCGGAAGCGGCGGTGATCTCCGCGAGGTCGCCGGGGCTGAGCTTCATGCCTGAGGCCTCTGATGTGCCGTGGAACAGACGGGCAGCGCCCACGCCGCGTTTGGCCAGGGTCTTCTCATAAATGGCCAGCATCCCGGCGTCCAGTCCGGCGGCGAACTCATTGCGCCTGCCCCGCACGTCTGCAGCCTCCGCGTCGACTGCGGCGAGTTCCTTGTCCAGCTCCGCACGAATGCTGCCGAATGAGCCCTGGATATCGTCCACGATCTGCTGCTGCGCAGACTGCCGCTCACGGAGCGTGTCCAGGCGTTCCAGGACTTCCAACTCCACGTCTTCGAGGTCCGAACGCCTTCTGTTGAGCGAGGCGATGTCCTTCTGGAGTGCCACCAGGTCCTTGGACAGGCCGGTCCCGCTGTTCAGGCGCGCTTCGTCGCGCTCAATGCGTGTGGCCACCTGCTCGACGTCCGCCTCGGCCCGCTTCAGCTCGGCTTCGGCGTCGTGCACGGCAACTTTCGCGGCACCGAGTTCGCCGCTGGCCACGGAGAGGGCAGCTTCAAGGTCTTTGATCCGGGGATCGTTTTCCAGCGAACGGCGGCGGCTGGCCAGGGCTTTGAGCTTTGCATCCAGGCCTTGCAGGTCGAGCAACTTGATCTGTTCCGCCGGTGCTGCCTTTGCCACTGTTACCTCCGCTTGATCCCTCCGGCCGGGGCCGGGCACCTTACCGGCGCTTCCTCGACTCTAGCGCCTGGCCCGCTTCCCTGCCTGGCCGGCTACGCGAAAGGTCAGCCCGGAGTAAGGATGAAGTCCCACGGATCGCTGTTAGTGGCGCTGACCTGGATTTCGACGTCGTGCCCCTGGTCGGCGAGGACGTTGCCCAGGGCGGCCGCGGCGGCCGGCAGCCAGAGCCATTCGCTGGCGAAGTGGGACACATCCACGAGGTAGGGACGTCCGTTCAGCGCGGCTTCCCGCGCCTCCGATGCCGGGTGGTGCCGGAGGTCGGCCGTGACGTAGACGTCGGCGTTGCTGGCCCGGACTTCGTTGAACAGTGAGTCGCCCGCGCCGCCGCACACAGCGATCCGCCGGACCAGGCCGTCCTTGTCACCGGAGACGCGCACTCCCCCGGCTACGGATGGCAGGATACCGAATACCCTGGCCGCGAAATCACCCAGGGTCATGGCGTCCTCGAGGTCCCCTACGCGCCCGATTCCCTCCTCCGGCAACCCGTTGGCCGCCAGCGTCAGCGGGGCGACGTCCTGGAGGCCCAGCGCGTCGGCCAGCACATCAGACACACCCCCGACGGCGGAATCACCGTTTGTATGGACGGTCAGCAGGGCGGTTCCGGACTCGATCAGCCGGTGGACCGCCCGGCCTTTGGGAGTCGTGGCCGCAACGGACGTGACGCCTTTGAGAAGCAACGGATGATGGGTGATCAGGAGCTCTGCACCCCATTCGACCGCTTCCTCGATCACCTCCAGCGTGGGATCGACGGCGAACATCACCTTGGTGACCGGCGCTGCCGGATGGCCCGCCACGAGGCCAACCTCGTCCCAGCCTTCGGCCAGGGATTCAGGCCACAGTTCCTCCACCGCGAGCAGCAGGTCGCCGAGGGTGGGAGCCCCGTCCGGCTCGTTTCCGGCCTGCCCGGCGAAGGGGGCGTCGCCGTCGTGCTCGTCCGGACCGGTAACGTCGGTGTCCACAGGTTCCATAGTCTTAGTTTTACCCCATCGCCCGGCAGGCGCAGGCATGCCACCGGTGCGACGCGGGATGCGCGGGGAATCATCCGGCGCTGCCAACCATTGAAGAGGTCATGAAAACTTTTGTTCTTGGCGGAGGCTGCTTCTGGTGCCTCGACGCCGTCTACCAGAAAACCAAGGGTGTCACGGCGGTGGTGTCCGGCTATACGGGCGGCCACGATCCGTACCCTGACTACTACTCAGTCTGCAGCGGAACCACCGGTCACGCCGAAGTGGTGGCCGTGACCTTCGACGAGGATGTCATCCCTGCCGAGGTGGTGCTTGACATGTTTTTCGCCCTTCACGACCCCACCACGCTGAACCGGCAGGGCTACGACGTGGGGACCCAGTACCGCTCCTCGATGTTCTACGAAACCACCGAAGAGAAGATCCTCTTCGAGGAGGCCATCGACCGGAACCAGGCCCTGTGGAGCCACCCGATCGTCACCGAGGTCAGCCGCCTCCCCCGGTTCCACGTTGCCGAGCAGTTCCACCAGGACTACTACGCAAAACATCCCGAGCAGGGCTACTGCCAGGTCATCATCAACCCCAAACTCGCCAAGGCCAGGAAATATTACTCTGCATGGCTTAACGCTTAGCCAGCATTACGCGGCCTCGTTAGGCTGACCTCAGTATTCACCCCTCAGAGATAGGCGTATCTACATGGCACGGATTTATGACGACGTAACGCAGTTGGTAGGCCGCACCCCGCTGGTCAGGCTGAACCGGCTCAGCGAGGGGCTGGGTGCAACCGTTGCCGTAAAGCTTGAGTTCTACAACCCGGCCAACAGTGTGAAGGACCGCATCGGTGTAGCCATCATCGACGCTGCCGAAAAGTCCGGTGCGCTGAAGCCGGGCGGCACGATCGTGGAAGGCACCTCCGGCAACACCGGAATCGCCCTTGCCATGGTGGGTGCAGCCCGCGGCTACAAGGTCATCCTCACCATGCCCGAAACCATGTCCACGGAACGCCGTGTGATGCTCCGCGCTTTCGGTGCCGAAATCGTCTTGACGCCTGGCTCCGAGGGCATGCGCGGTGCGGTGGAAAAGGCCCAGGAAATCGTGGCCAACACCGAAAACTCCATCTGGGCACAGCAGTTCGCCAACGAGGCCAACCCCCAAGTCCACCGCGACACCACGGCCGAGGAAATCTGGGCCGACACCGACGGCGAGGTTGACATCTTCGTTGCCGGCATCGGCACCGGCGGCACCATTACCGGCGTCGGCCAGGTCCTCAAGGAACGCAAGCCCGGCGTCCAGATCGTGGCAATCGAGCCCAAGGACTCCCCCATCCTTAACGGCGGCGCGCCCGGCCCGCACAAAATCCAGGGCCTGGGTGCCAACTTCATTCCCGAACTGCTGGACACCAACGTTTACGACGAGGTGCTGGACGCAACGCTTGAGGACTCCGTCCGCGTTGCCCGCGAACTTGGCGTCAAGGAAGGCATCCTGGGCGGTATCTCGTCCGGTGCCATCGTCTGGGGCGCCCTGGAGCTGGCTAAGCGCCCGGAAAACGCCGGCAAGCTGATTGTTGCCATCGTCTGCGATTTCGGTGAGCGTTACATCTCCACCGTTCTCTATGACGACATCCGCGGCTGATCAGACCGCGCAGTCGCCCGTTTCCTGTAGAAAGAACTTTGTGGGCTTTTTCGCAAGACTAAAAGAGGACCTCGACGCCGCCCGGTCGCACGACCCGGCGGCTCGGGGTTCCCTCGAAAACTTTTTCGCTTATTCCGGCCTGCACGCCATCTGGATCCACCGGCTGACACACCGCCTGTGGCAGAAGCCGGCGCTGCGTTTTCCTGCCCGGCTCATTTCACAGCTGGGCAGGTTTACCACCGGAATCGAGATCCATCCCGGCGCCACCATCGGCCGCCGGTTCTTTATCGATCACGGCATGGGCGTGGTCATCGGCGAAACCGCCGAGATCGGCGAGGACGTCATGATCTACCACGGCGTCACGCTGGGCGGCCGTTCGCTGGCCCGGATTAAGCGTCACCCCACCATCGGTGACCGCGTGACCATCGGGGCCGGCGCTAAGATCCTCGGCCCCATTACCATCGGCCGGGACAGCGCTGTGGGCGCCAACGCAGTGGTAGTCAAGGACGCTCCGCCGGAGTCGATCGTGACCGGCGTGCCTGCCAAATGGCGGCACCGTGACGCGCAGCGGGAGACCAAACCCGCAGTCGACCCCGCCGAGTACGATATCGAATACCGCATCTGACGCCCGGACGGGGTGCCGAGCGAACCTGGACGCACCGCGGCCGGGCAACGCAAAAGGCGGGCAGTTCCAGGATTTTCCGGGAACTGCCCGCCTTCTGCGTTGTATCGGTGGATGCTAGTGGGTGTCTACCGCTTCGATCTCGGACTTGTCTTCGCCCCAGAGCGTGTGGAACGTGCCTTCGGCGTCCACGCGGCCGTAGGTGTGGGCACCGAACAGGTCACGCTGGCCCTGGATGAGGGCGGCAGCGACGCGCTTGCGGCGCAGGCCGTCGTAGTAGGCCAGCGAGGACGAGAACACGGGCACCGGGATACCGAGCTGCACGGCAGTGGCCACGACGCGGCGCCAAGCCGGCAGAGCGTCCGCGATGGCCTTGGTGAAGGCCGGTGCAAACAGCAGGTTGGCAGGCTTCTCGTCGGCGGCGTAGGCCTTGGTGATGTCCTTGAGGAGTTCGGCGCGGATGATGCAGCCGGCACGCCACAGCGAGGCGATCTCGTCCAGCTTCAGGTCCCAGCCGTATTCCTTGGCCGACGACGTGAGCATGTCCAGGCCTTGGGCGTAGGAAACGAGCTTGGAAGCGTAGAGCGCCTGGCGGACGTCTTCGACGAAGGTTTCCGGGATTTCAACTGAAGCTTCGTTGCCGGCCAGCAGTTCCTGGCCGAGCTTGCGCTGGCCCGCCTGCGAGGACAATGCACGGGCGAAGACGGATTCGGCGATGCCGGACACCGGCGAGCCCAGTTCCAGCGCGGAGATAACGGTCCAGCGGCCGGTGCCCTTCTGGCCGGCAGCATCCACCACGACGTCGACGAAGGGCTTGCCGGTCTTGGCGTCCACGTGCCCCAGGACCTCAGCAGAAATTTCGATCAGGAAGGAGGACAGGTCTCCCTTGTTCCATTCCGTGAAGATCTTCGACTGTTCGGCGGGCTCGATGCCTGCGCCGGAGCGGAGCAGGTCGAAGGCCTCGCCGATAACCTGCATGTCGGCGTATTCAATGCCGTTGTGGACCATCTTGACGAAGTGGCCGGCGCCGTCGGTGCCAACCCAGGCGCAGCAGGGCTCGCCGTCGACCTTGGCGGAGATCTTCTCGAGCAGGGGCCCGAGGGCCTTGTAGGACTCCTTGGAGCCGCCGGGCATGATGGACGGGCCGTTCAGCGCGCCTTCCTCGCCGCCGGACACGCCAACGCCCACGAAGTGCAGGTCCTTCTTGGCCAGGGCTGCTTCACGCCGGCGGGTGTCCTCGTAGTGCGAGTTGCCGGCGTCAATGATGATGTCGCCAGCTTCGAGAAGCGGCTCAAGCTGCTCGATGACCGAGTCGACCGGCTTGCCGGCCTTGACCATGATCAGGACCCGGCGGGGCTTCTCCAGCGAATCGACGAGCTCCTGGAGAGTCTCGGTGCGGACGAAGTCGCCTTCGCTACCGTACTTTTCCAGCAGGGTGTCCGTCTTTTCCACGGACCGGTTGTGCAGGGCCACGGTGAAGCCGTTGCGGGCCAGGTTGCGTGCCAGGTTGGCGCCCATCACCGCGAGGCCGGTGACACCGATGTGTGCAGACATCAAAACTCCAATTCATTGCGTACGGCGGAAAATGCGGCAGGCCTGCCCGGACGGGCGGCGCTGCGCTGATCAAGCTGTCGGAATAAAGCATATATATTCTTGGGGTCACAGGAAAGTAACGCCCATACAGTGGACCAGACCGGGCCTGCCGCGGTCCATCCCCGGAGCATGGCCGTGCGCTGCTGCGCACTAGGCTTGCAGCATGACAAGCAGCCTGCACCACCGTGCCATCGAAAATCTTGGCACCCGCATCATCTCGGGTGAATTGCCCGCAGGCCACCTCATGCTTGCAGAACAGCTCGAAGTCGAGCTGAAGGTTTCCCGCTCGGTGATCCGGGAAGCTGTCCGTGTCCTGCAGTCCCTGGGGCTGGTGGAGACCACCAAACGGGTGGGTATCCGCGTCCTGCCCGCCAGCCGGTGGAATCCGTTCGATCCACAGGTCATCCGCTGGCGGCTGGCAAGCAGCGCCCGCGGTGCCCAGCTGCGGTCCCTAGCAGAACTCCGCGCGGCCGTTGAGCCTGTGGCGGCTGAGCTGGCGGCCCAGAATGCACCCGCGCCGCTGCGCCTGGAGCTGGTTGACGTTGCCTACGCCATGCGGGACGCCGGCAACAAGGGTGAGGTGCCCCGCTTCCTTGAGCTCGACATCCACTTCCACTCGCTGCTGCTTTCCGGCTCCGGGAACGAGATGTTCGCGAACCTGATGGGTCAGGTGGCCGAGACGCTGACAGGACGTACCGTCCACGGTCTCATGCCCGACCACCCGCACGAAGCCGCCCTGCAGTGGCACGTGGATGTTGCAGAAGCAATCTCGCGGGGCGACGCGGCCGCTGCCCGAGAGGCATCCGACCACATCATGCGCAGGACGATGTCGCAGATGTCCGATTCCTGGACCGAACAGCCACGGGTTTTCATCCCGGTGAAGCGCTGAGCGGCACGGGCGGCAGCAGGTTAGCGCTTTCTTCGCTTCCCCGGCGGCACACAGTCCGGAATGACTTTTTGTTTCCGGAACTTCACTGTATATTCATTTCAGGCCCTCCACCGCGGCATCCCCCAATAGTCGCGGTGGAGGGTTTTCCAATGCCCGGAAGCCCCGCGCTGCCTGTTCTGGCCCCCTAAGCGGCGTCCGCAACGGCATCCCGCAGCCGCCATCCTCCGCCGAGCCCGTCCCGCTCAAGCAGCATGGTGGTCAGCGCTGAGCCAGCGTTGCTTCCCAGGCGTACCTGGACCTGCAAGACCTCTACGTCCACCCTGCTCCGGCCCTTGGGCATCCGGCGGTTGGTCTCCCACCAGTTGACCCGTTCGAACCACCTGACCGGTTCGGCGCCCAGCAGCCACTCCCGCCCCCGGCAAACCACAGATGCAGGTATTCCATTGCCGCCGTCGCGGACTATCACGTGTTCCATGCCCTGTACGTTATGGCGGGGGTCTGACACCGCACTCCGGCTGGACCATGCCGGCATTGTGCCTGCAAAGGGAAAGGAAAAACCCGCCTGCCGTGCTTCGGGAAGCATGGCAGGCGGGCTATTGGTGGGTCCTACCGGGATCGAACCGATGACATCCACGGTGTAAACGTGGCGCTCTACCAGCTGAGCTAAAGACCCTTGCCATTGGATTGCTTTCGATAAGCCGCAAACCAACGAACATAGACTCTACCGGACAGAGGCGGCTAAACGCGAATCGGGATCACGGGCCTGACTTATGGGTATTCCGGCAGGTCAGAGCGGTGGGAGCCGTTCCGCCAACCATTTCAGTGATTCGCTCACGCCGGCCTCAAGCTTGATGGTGGCTTTGTCGTCCCCGCGGGTCTCGCCGCGGTTGATGATCACCACCGGTTTGCCTTCCTTGGCTGCATGGCGGACAAAACGCAGGCCGCTCATGACGGTCAGGGATGAACCGGCCACCACCAGGGCCGCAGCCTCATCCACCATCGCATAGGACCGTTCCACACGGTCCTTCGGCACGTTCTCCCCGAAGTACACGAAGTCCGGTTTCAGTGTCCCGCCGCACGCAGGGCAAACTGCAACAACGAAGCCGCCGATCAGGCCCAGGTCCTCCACCGTGGCGTCCGCGTCCGGGGCCATCTCCACGAGGCCTGATGCCTCGGCCTGCTCCAGGAAACCCGGATTGAGTTCACCCAGCATGCCGGCCAGGAGCCCGCGGGAGTAGGTGCGGCCGCAATCGAGGCAGACCACCTGGTCATACCGGCCGTGGAGGTCCACCACATTGGTGCTTCCTGCGTCCTCATGGAGCCGGTCTACATTCTGCGTAATGAGGCCCGTCAGGTATCCCCGGCGCTCGAGCTCTGCTGCCGCGAGGTGTCCATGGTTGGGGTCGGCATGGCGGAGGTGGGACCAGCCGATGTGGTTCCGTGCCCAGTACCGCTGCCTGTTGGCCGGGTCCCTGACGAACTCCTGGTAGGTCATGGGCGAGCGTGGCGGGGACCCGGGCCCTCGGTAGTCGGGAATCCCGGAATCAGTGCTCAGGCCCGCCCCTGTGAGCAAGGCGAACGGCGCTCCCGACAGGAGGTCGCGGATCAGGCCCAGGACCTCAAGGTCCCGGCTGGATGGGTGCGCCGGTTCGACGCGCGGCATGCTGGCGAACCCGGTGAGTCCCACCCCATGCCGCCCCTTCTCCACTGCTGTCAGGCCTGTTCCAGCCCGGCCAGCGCGGTGCGGTAGGCGGAGAAGTCACGTGCCTGGCCGCGGGGGTTGACCACGGTGTACCGGATGACGCCGCCGGCATCGATGATGAACGTGCCACGCTTGGCCATGCCGCTGTCTTCATCGAAGACACCGTAGGCGCGGGCAACGCCGCCGTGTGGCCAGAAGTCAGCGAGCAGGTCGAAGCTGTAGCCTTCCTGCCCGGCGTATGCCCGGAGGCTGAACTTGCTGTCGACGGAGACAGCCACGACGGCGGCATTCGAGTCCTCAAACGAGGCGAGGTTATCCCTGATCTCGCAGAGTTCGCCCGTGCAGATGCCGGAAAAGGCAAACGGGTAGAAGACCAGTACAACGTTCTGGCCGCGGAACGACGATAACCGGACCGGTTCGCCAAACTGGTTGGAAAGTTCAAAGTCCGGCGCCGGGTCGCCTGCGGCCAGCAGGGTGGTGGCAGCAGCAGGCGCAGGCGTCACTTGTTCTTCCTGCTGACCAGCCTTGTTGCGCTCCAGTCCTTGGAGACCCCGGCCGACGTAGTGACGTGCAGCCCGGCGGTGGGCGCTGCTTCCTGGATGTCGGCAGGCGAGACGTATCCGTCCCGGCCGGACTTCGGCGTCAGGATCCAGACCACACCGCTTTCGCTGAGGGTGGTCAGCGAGTCCATCAGGCTGTCCACCAGGTCACCGTCGCCGTCACGCCACCAGAAAATGACAGCGTCCGCCACTTCATGGTCATCCTCGTCGAGCATGTCCGCGCCGGTGAGGTCCTCGATGTCGTCACGCAAGTCGAAGTCGACGTCGTCGTCGTAACCGAACTCCTGAATCAGATCCCCATTTTTGAAACCCAATTTTTCCGCCACATTTACCGAAGTGGCGGCGTCGGCCTCGCTCACGTGTTCCTCCAATACGTTTGATATGCAGTCTGCATAGTGACTTCCATTACTCCCAAGCCAACACCCTTTGTGCCTGCGCTTCAAGCTGGCATACCCGGAATTGCGCATATTCTGCGTCACACCGTGGCTTTCTGCCTGCGTCGCAGCGGCCCTTCGTCACACAACCAGTATGACGGCGAAATACAACTGTCGCGCCAAAGCCACGGCTACGCATCGGCTTGCCCCGGCGGTTAGAGTGGCTGATGACGACTATGCCTGCAGGACAACAACCTTGTAACTCCGTGCAGACGTAGGAGCTCTAGGAACCCTGCCCGGCACACATGACCGGGCTGATGTAACCGATACGTCGCACACGGCGTACGTTTGCCGGGCAGTCACCCTGCCTGGCCTGAGTGCGCCGATCTATGCGCGCAAAGAGAGGTTGGACGTGGCTGCAGGAGAAGATACCTCCCATATCCTCAGCGGGTTGACTGACCAGCTGCCTGATCGTGATCCGGAAGAGACTGCGGAGTGGGTTGAGTCCCTGATAATCTCGTCATACAGAAATGTTTTCTCACAATACGAAAACATGGGCCATTCGAAGATGAAAAGAGGCTCCCGTGGCTGCAGGAGAAGATACCTCCCATATCCTCAGCGGGTTGACTGACCAGCTGCCTGATCGTGATCCGGAAGAGACTGCGGAGTGGGTTGAGTCCCTGGATGCGTTGATCCGGGAACAGGGTACCGAGCGTGCCCAGTACRTTATGCGGAGCCTGCTGCAGCGTGCGGGCGCGCAGAGTGTCGGGGTGCCGATGGTGACCACCACCGATTACGTGAACACGATCCCSGTGGACCAGGAAGCACCGTTCCCGGGCAACGAAGAGTACGAACGCCGGTACCGGGCGTACATGCGGTGGAACGCCGCGGTCATGGTGCACCGGGCGCAGCGGCCCGAGATCGGGGTGGGCGGGCATATCTCCACCTACGCCGGTGCCGCGACCCTGTACGAGGTCGGCTTCAACCACTTCTTCCGCGGCAAGGACGCCCCCGGCGGCGGGGACCAGGTCTTCTTCCAGGGCCATGCCTCCCCCGGCATGTACGCCCGCGCGTTCATGGAAGGGCGCCTGACCGAGGAGGACCTGGACGGGTTCCGGCAGGAAAAGTCCCGGGCCGGCCATGCCCTGTCCTCCTACCCGCACCCGCGCCTGATGCCGGACTTCTGGGAATTCCCCACCGTGTCCATGGGTATCGGCCCGATGAACGCGATCTACCAGGCCCAGTCCAACCGGTACCTGCACAACCGCGGCCTGAAAGACACCTCCGACCAGCAGGTCTGGGCGTTCCTGGGCGACGGGGAAATGGACGAGCCCGARTCCCGCGGCCTGCTCCAGCTCGCCGCGAACGAGAACCTGGACAACCTGAACTTCGTGATCAACTGCAACCTCCAGCGCCTCGACGGGCCGGTCCGGGGCAACGGGAAGATCATGCAGGAACTCGAAGCGTTCTTCCGCGGCGCGGGCTGGAACGTGATCAAGGTCGTCTGGGGCCGGGAATGGGATGACCTCCTCACCCGGGACACCAACGGGTCCCTGGTGAAGATCATGAATGAAACCCCCGACGGTGACTACCAGACCTACAAGGCCGAATCCGGCGGGTTCGTCCGCGAACACTTCTTCGGCAAGGACCCCGCCACCAAGGACATGGTCGCGGACCTCACCGATGACCAGATCTGGAACCTCAAACGCGGCGGCCACGACTACCGCAAGGTCTACGCAGCCTACAAAGCCGCCACCGAATTCAAGGGCAAACCCACCGTCATCCTCGCCAAAACCGTCAAAGGCTACGGACTCGGACCGCACTTCGAGGG
>NZ_LMOI01000013.1 GCF_001423525.1 Arthrobacter sp. Leaf137
GGGCATGAACGGGGCCAGGTGCGCTTTCGCCGCGACCGGGCCGACGCCGGGCCCGCCGCCGCCGTGCGGGATGCAGAACGTCTTGTGCAGGTTCAGGTGGGACACGTCGCCGCCGAACTTGCCCGGCTGCGCCAGGCCCACGAGGGCGTTGAGGTTCGCGCCGTCCACGTACACCTGTCCGCCTGCAGCGTGGACCGCGTCGCAGACTTCGGTGACGTCGCCGTCGTAGACGCCGTGGGTGGACGGGTAGGTGATCATGATGCAGGACAGGGCGTCCCGGTTCGCCTCGATCTTGGCGGACAGGTCGGCGTGGTCGATGGTGCCGTCCGGGGCGGTGGCGACAACAACCACCTTCATGCCGGCCAGGACGGCGGAGGCGGCGTTGGTGCCGTGCGCCGAGGCGGGGATCAGGCACACGTTGCGCTGCTGATCACCCCGGGAGTGGTGGTAGCCGCGGATCGCCAGCAGGCCGGCGAGTTCGCCCTGGGAACCGGCGTTGGGCTGGATGGACACCTGGTCGTACCCGGTGATCTCGGTCAGGTCAGCCTCGAGCCCGGTGATCAGCTCACGCCAGCCCTCGNCCCTGGGAACCGGCGTTGGGCTGGATGGACACCTGGTCGTACCCGGTGATCTCGGTCAGGTCAGCCTCGAGCCCGGTGATCAGCTCACGCCAGCCCTCGGTCTGGGAATCCGGAGCGAACGGGTGGATGGAGGCGAACTCCGGCCAGGAAATCGCTTCCATCTCGGCGGTGGCATTCAGCTTCATGGTGCAGGAACCCAGCGGGATCATGGTCCGGTCCAGGGCCAGGTCCCGGTCGGACAGGCGGCGGATGTAACGCAACAGCTGCGTCTCTGACCGGTGCGTGTTGAACACCGGGTGCTCCAGGTAGCCGGAGGTGCGCAGCACGGAGTCGGGCAGCTCGAAACCCTGGGCGTCGCCTACCGGGCCGGCACCAAAGGCGACGGCCACTGCGGACAGCGTTGCCGCCGTCGTGGTCTCATCGATGGAAACGCCCACCGTGTCCGCGTCGACGAAGCGGAGGTTGATGCCGCGCGCCTCGGCGGCGTTGATGACCTTGGCGGCCTTGCCCGGCACGCGCACGGTGAGGGTGTCGAAGAAGGAGTCGGTGACCAGTTCGCGGCCCATGGCGGTGAGGGCCGTGGCCAGGATCCTGGCGTTGTGGTGGGCGGTTTCTGCGATGGCCTTCAGTCCGTCCGGGCCGTGGTAGACCGCGTAGAAGGAGGACACGATGGCCAGCAGCGCCTGGGCGGTGCAGATGTTGGACGTGGCCTTCTCACGGCGGATGTGCTGCTCGCGGGTCTGCAGGGCCAGGCGGTAGGCGGGAGCGCCCGCGTTGTCCTTGGAGACACCCACGATCCTGCCGGGGAGGGTGCGTTCCATGCCCTTCTGCACAGCCATGTAAGCCGCGTGCGGACCGCCGAAGAACAGCGGCACACCAAAGCGCTGGGTGGAGCCGACGGCGATGTCTGCGCCCTGCTCGCCCGGAGGGGTGATCAGCGTCAGCGCGAGCAGGTCAGCGGCAACAGTGACCAGCGCACCGCGCTCCTTGGCCTCGGCGATAACCATGCTCTGGTCCCACACCCGGCCGGACACGCCCGGCTGCTGGAGCACGATGCCGTTGATGTCACCTTCAGGCAGGCCCTTGGAGAGGTCAGCAACCTCCACCTCGAAGCCGAGCGCTTCGGCGCGGCCCAGCACGATGGCGATGGTCTGCGGGAGGCAGTCGGCATCAAGGACGGTCTTACCGTCCTTGGCGTCCTTATTTTTGTTCGCCCGGCGCATCAGCAGCACAGCCTCGGCCACGGCAGTGGCTTCATCGAGGAGTGATGCATTGGCCACGGGAAGGGCGGTGAGGTCCTGGACCATGGTCTGGAAGTTCAGCAGCGCCTCCAGCCGGCCCTGCGAGATCTCGGGCTGGTACGGGGTGTACGCGGTGTACCAAGCGGGCGCCTCAACCTCGCTGAGGGCGTCCTGCAGCTTCAGCGCCGTTTCCTGGCGGATCGATGCCGGAACAGCCACGTCCACCAGGCCGTCAACGCTGTCGTAGCCCACAGCCTTGAGCATGGTGTCGACGTCAGCCTGCCGGCGTGCACCGATATGGCGGTCAACGAACGAGGTTGGAAGGGATTGAATCGTCATGAGGAACTCCAGGTCTGGCCGGCCAGGGTGGCACGGCGTGGGATGGGTTCCTCCCCGCTCTGTATTGGACCTGAGAGATTCCGCGGAACCCTGCGTGGCGGGTTCGCTTGCACCGTCGGTGAACCTGGCCGGAGCCGGGTTACTTTCCAGAGTTGCCTCGCCGTGACGGTACATGGGCCTGAGAGATTCCTGGGGAGGATTTGCTCCTACGGCGCCTGCCCGGTGGTGCCGGGAGGACTCTCCCGTCACAGCTCGAAAGGCTATTCAACTGTGGGTGATTCGCCTCACACCGTACAGGTTGGTTGAAAGGAAAACAAATCCGACTGTCACACGATGGGCGGCAGCCGCTTTGTTGCGGCGGCGGAAAAAGGGGTTTGACATCCGATCGTGACCCGCACCACACTGGGTCCGGTGATCAGCACCGTGTCCGGCTGGCTCAGCTCGTCGGAGCAGCCCGGGCCAGCGTTGCCCCGGAAGGGTGCGGCCGCTGAGCATACCTAATTGAACATGCCTTCGACCTGCGGCGGGAGAGTCCTGCCGGGTACATTTAGCAGGCGCCGTAGGAGCAAACCCTCCCCGGGAAACTCTCAGGCCCATGTACCGCCGCGGACAGGCAACTCTGGAAAGCAGCCGGACCCGTTCCGGCTCACCGGCGGTGCAAGCGGCTTGGGCTGCGGAAACTCTCAGGTTCACTACAGAGTGGGGAGGAACCCAACTTCTGCGGCACCCAAAATGCCGCTTTATCGATGGAGTTCCCCATGGCGATTCATCCCCCCACGTCCAACGGCGAGCCACCGCGCAACATCCCTCCTGCGGGCAGCGCCGCCCGCAGCGAGCCTCCCCACCTGGAGCGGCAGCTCACCAACAGGCACATCCAGCTCATAGCAATCGGCGGTGCCATCGGCACCGGCCTCTTCATGGGCTCCGGCAAGACCATCTCCGCGGCCGGCCCGTCCGTGATCTTCGTCTACATGATCATCGGGTTCATGCTCTTCTTCGTCATGCGAGCCATGGGCGAACTGCTCCTGAGCAACCTGAACTACAAATCCTTCAGCGACTTCGCAGCCGACCTCCTGGGGCCGTGGGCAGGGTTCTTCACCGGCTGGACGTACTGGTTCTGCTGGGTGATCACCGGCATCGCAGACGTCATCGCCATCGCCGGCTACTCCAAGGAACTCTGGCCCGGACTGCCGCTCTGGATCCCGGGCCTTGCCACCGTGGCCATCCTGCTGCTGCTGAACCTCGCCACGGTCAAGGCCTTCGGCGAAACCGAGTTCTGGTTCGCCCTCATCAAGATCATTGCCATCGCGGCGCTGATCATTGTGGGCCTCTTCATGATCTTCACCGGCTTCCAGAGCGACGCCGGAACCGCCAGCTTCACCAACCTCTGGAGCCACGGCGGATTCTTCCCCAATGAGTTCATGGGCTTCGTGGCCGGCTTCCAGATCGCCGTGTTCGCCTTCGTCGGCATCGAACTGGTGGGCACCACCGCAGCCGAAGCCAAGAACCCGGAGCGGACGCTTCCCAAGGCCATCAACGCCATTCCCGTGCGCGTACTGCTCTTCTACGTGGGCGCCCTGATCATCCTCATGGCCGTCACCCCGTGGACCCAGTTCGCGGCCGGCCACAGCCCCTTCATCGGCATGTTCTCGCTCGCCGGGCTGGGCGCTGCAGCCACCGTGGTCAACCTGGTGGTCCTCACCTCTGCCATGTCCTCGGCCAACTCCGGCATCTACTCCACCTCGCGCATGGTGTTCGGTCTCGCGCAGGAGGGCGACGCCCCGGGCATCTTCAGCCGCCTGTCCTCAAGGAAGGTGCCCAGCAACGCGCTGTTCCTTTCCTGCGTACTCCTGCTCTCCGGCGTCGTGCTCATGTACGCCGGCCAGGACGTTGGCAAGGCCTTCGAGATGGTGACCACCGTCTCCGCCGTGTGCTTCATCTTCGTCTGGTCGGTCATCCTGGCCAGCTACATTGCGTTCCGCAAGCGCCGCCCGCACCTGCACGAGGCATCGAAGTTCAAGATGCCTGGCGGCATCCCCGTTGTGTGGGTGGTCTACGCGTTCTTCGCGTTCGTCCTCTGGGCCCTGACCACCCAGCCGGACACGCTTGCAGCCCTGCTGGTGACCCCCATCTGGTTCCTCGTGCTTGGCGTTGCCTGGGCCATCCTCCGCCGCCGGCCCGCCCACCTTGCCCGCTTCGAGGTCTTCCGGGCCGAGCTACGCGCCGACGAACAAGCGGCGGCCGGCGGGCAGGACCGCGAAAGGTCCGCCCAGGAGGAAGCATCCAGGGGCTCCCGCTCCTAGGCTTCTTCGCAAATCCAGGCCACCAGGTTGCGGATAAGCGAAAAAGCTCCTGACTGCAACGCTGCGGCGGGACCCACGCCGGGTCCCGCCGCAGTGCTGTCTGCAGCAGGAGGGTGCAGGGGCGCCGGGGTCAAAGTTCAGCATGCTTAGTGTTTCTGCATCTAGGATGGAGAAGCACGGCAGCCACCCGCTGCAGCTCGACGTGAAACGAAGGTGACCATGGCTAAGCGCAGCAACCCAGCAGTACGGATCGCCCAGGAAACTGCCCACAACGCAGTCTTTGACAAGGACGGCAAGCCCAAGCCCGGCGTCCACAACATGCTCCTGAAAGCCGTGGAGATCCAGCGCCCGCTGGTGCTGGCCTATATCCGCCGGCTGCAGAAGAAGCACCCCCGTGCCACGGCAGCCCAGCTGGCCGGCTTCCTTGAGCGCGACTACCTCCGTGCCGTCACCGGCGGCGGCGCAATCGTGGGGGCCACCGCCGTCGTGCCCGGTGTGGGGACCGTCGCGTCGCTGGGACTTTCCGCAGCCGCCACGGTGGGCTTCCTTGAGGCAACCGCCCTGTACGCAACCTCCCTCGCGGAGCTCCACGGCATCCGCCTGACCAACCCGGAGAAGGCCAGCACCATGGTCATGGCCATCATGCTGGGAGAGGAAGGAACCGCTCTGCTGGGCACCCTCAGCGGACAAATGGCCGGCAACGGCGCTGGAGCCACCAAGCAGTGGGGCAGCGTGCTCTCCAAGTCGATGCCGATGCCGGGCTTCAGCACCATCCGCAACCGCATCCAGAGGGCCTTCCTCAAGAACCTCCTCAAACGCCAGGGAACCGCGCTCCTGGGCCGGGCCCTCCCGTTCGGGATCGGCGCCGTGGTGGGCGGAGCCGGTAACCTCGTGATGGGCCGTGCGGTGGTGGCCAACGCCAAGGAGGCGTTTGGACCCATGCCGGACAGCCTGCCCGGCGAGCTCACGCCAGCCGGGACCACGGACAACCAGCTGGAAGGCAACACTTTTGGATCTCAACGCTGACCTCGGCGAATCATTCGGCTCGTGGACCATGGGCGATGACGCCCGGATGTTCCAGCTGGTCACCAGCGCCAACGTGGCCTGCGGCTTCCATGCCGGAGATCCCGTCACCATGCTGGACAGCTGCCGTGCTGCCTACGAACTGGACGTCACCGTCGGCGCGCACGTTGGCTACCGGGACCTGGCGGGCTTCGGCCGGCGGTCCCTGGACACGAGTTTTGATGAGCTCTTCGGCGACGTTCTTTACCAGCTGGGCGCGCTCGACGGCGTGGCCCACGCCGTAGGTGCGTCGGTGGACTACGTGAAGCCGCACGGGGCGCTCTACAACCGTTTGGTGCACGACGCTGAGCAGGCCTCCGCCGTGGTGGCGGCCGTCAACGCCTACGACCCCGGGCTGCCGATCCTGGGCCTCCCCGGTTCCGAGCTGCTCAAGCAGGCACAGGAAGCCGGACACCCGGTGTTCGTTGAAGCCTTCGTGGACCGCGCCTACCGGGCTGATGGAACGCTGGTGCCGCGGTCCGAGGAGGGCGCAGTGCTGCACGACGTCGACGCGATCGTTGAGCGGGCCGTCCGGCTGGCCACAAAGGGCGAAGTCGTGGCCACGGACGGCACCCTGGTCCAGGTCCGGCCCGATTCCCTGTGCATCCACGGAGACACCCCGGGTGCCGTGGACATGGCAGCCGGTGTCCGGGCGGGCCTGGAAGCCGCCGGCGTCAGCCTGGAGTCCTTCGCCTGACCCAGCCCGGGCGCTCACCGGGACCCTGCCCGGAGCTCAGCCGAAGATCAGGTGCGCCACCGTGAAGATCAGCAGCCCGGCCAGCGATCCCACCACGGTGCCGTTGATCCGGATGAACTGCAGGTCCTTGCCCACCTGGAGTTCGATCTTCTGGGAGGTCTCTTCCGCATCCCAGCGCGCCACAGTATCCGTGATGACCCCGGCAATATCTGACCGGTACGTCTTTACCAGGTAGCCGGCGGCGTCGCCGATCCAGGTATTGACCTTGCCGGCGAGTTCGGGATCGTTGACCAGGCGCGAACCGAAGTCGCGGACCGCGGCCTTGAACTTGACGGTCAGTTCGCTGTCCGGATCGTCCACGGCTCCGAGCAGGGCGTTCTTGACGGTGCCCCACGTCCGCGAGGCCAGCTCCCGGACCTCGGGATCGCCCAGGACCTGGGCCTTGACGTCCTCGGCGCGCGCAATCATCTTGGGGTCGTGCTGCAGGTCCTGCGCCAGGTCGTTGAGGTACTTGTCGATCTGTTGCCGCACCTGGTGGTTGGGGTCGGACTGCACGGCACGGGCGAATTTGAGGATTTCAACGTAGACCTTGTCGCCCACCAGGCCATCGACGAACTGGGGTACCCAGGTGGGGGAGCGGTCGGAAACCAGCCGCGAGACAGTCTCGTGGTTCTCGTCCACCCAGTCGGCGGCACGGTCCACCAGCAGGTCCACCAGGGTGTGGTGGTGCCCGTCGTGGAAGATCCGCTCCGCGAGCCTGCCCACCGGCGGTCCCCACGGCGGGGTCAGCAGGTGCATGCGGACCATGCCCTCGATGACCGCCTGGACGTCGTCGTCGTTCAGGACCTTGAAGGCGCCCCGGATGACCGCCGCACCTTCCTTGGCCACCCGGTCCGCGCCGCCGGGCGCGGAGAGCCATTCGCCGGCGCGGCGGGCGATGTTCACGCTGGCCAGCTTGTCCTGGACCACCTGCTCGGAGAGGAAGTTGGTCTCCACGAACTCGCCCAGGGACGCGCCGATCTGGTCCTTTCGGCGCGGAATGATGGCGGTGTGCGGAATCTTGATGCCCATGGGGTACTTGAACAGCGCGGTGACGGCGAACCAGTCAGCCAGCGCACCCACCATGCCGCCTTCCGCGCCGGCGCGTACGTACTGCAGCCACGGATATTCCTCCTGCAGCGCAAACGCGAATACGAAAACCACGGCCATGGCGATGAGCAGGCCCAAGGCCAGCATCTTCATCTTCCGCAGCGCTGCCGCCTTTTCGGCGTCTCCCGCGCTGAGTTGATGGCCGACGACGGCGGGCCGCGGTTTCGCGCCTTCCGGCACCGGAGGAGCGGTGCGGGGAGGGGATTCCCGGGCAGTTGGCTCAGAGTTCACCTGCATGTGCCAAGCCTAGCCCCGCTGACCGGGCCGGGTCGGCTACCGTGTCCCCATGACACCTGACGAGCTCACGCCTGACGGGACCACATCTGAGGGGACCACATCTGAGGGGACCATAGCTGACGAAACCGCTCCGGACCGGCTGGCGCAGCGGCCGCTGGTCTTCGCCCACCGCGGCTCGAGCGGCGCCTTCGCCGAACATACCCGCGCCGCCTACCTGCAGGCGCTGGCGGACGGCGCTGACGGCGTGGAGTGCGACGTCCACCTGACCCGTGACCAGCATGTCGTCCTGCTGCATGATGCCAACCTGGACCGCACCTCGGACGGCACCGGCCCGGTGGCCGAGCGGACCCTCCGCGAACTGCGGCAGCTGGACTTCTCCTCCTGGAAGGGCGCCCGTATCCCGGAAACCTACGGCGCCCGGTCCGAGCAGCTCCTCACGCTCCCGGAACTCCTGGACGTCCTCCGCGGCGCGGGCCGGCCGGTGAAGCTGGCCATCGAGCTCAAACACCCCAGCCCTTACCAGCTCAAACTCGAGGACCGCGTGCTGGAGGTCCTGCTCAGCGAAGGCTGGGATCCCGGAAGCTCCACGGTGGACAACGTGGCGGTGACCTTCATGAGCTTCAGCCCGGATTCGGTCCGGCACCTGCTGCAATCCGTGCCCGCGCAGTACATCTGCCAACTGGTGGACGACCTCACGGTCCACGAAATCCGCGGCGGCCTGGGCCTTGGCCTGATCACCGGCGGAGCAGTCGCCAACCTCATGAAGGCCACCCAGCTGGAGGGCGAACGTATCCTTGACGCCGGCCTCGTGGGGCTTGCGGGACCGGGCATCGACTACGTCCGTGAACGCCCGGACACCATTCGGCAGTGGCTCAAGGCCGGAAGGCGCTTCCGGGTGTGGACCGTGGATTCGGCGGACGACGTGGCGCTGTGCCGGGAGCTGGGGATCCAGGAGGTCACCACAAACGTCCCGGCCCGGGTGCTCTCGCAACTGCAGGCGGCACCCCCGCGGGGACGGTAGCCGTGGCGGGGGCGGATGCAGAGGGCCTGCGCACCTGGTGGGGCGGCCCGCTGGATGTAGAAGGCCTCGCCCTGGCTGCCGTGGGTGCTGCGGGCGCCGCGTTGGACCGGTACACGGGTGCGGCCGGCAGGTACACGGCCAGCCCGGAACTGACCGCCGCCGCATTCGACTCCTCGGGGCACCTGAGGATCGCCGGCCGCCCCTTGCAGGGATTTGCTCCGCTCTCGGGTTTCCGCCCTACCCGGGACGGCTGGATCCGGCTGCATGCCAACTACCCACACCACCGGCAACGCCTCCTGCAGGCCCTGGATGCCACGACGCCGGAGGAAGCCGAAGCCGCTCTGCGCAGCAGGGATTCCCTCGACGCCGAGTCCGCCATCCAGGCGCGGGGTGCAGTGGCAGCCGCCGTCCGGACCCGGGCCGAGTGGCAGGCCTCGGACATGGGCCGGGCAGCAGCCGCCGGGCCGTGGATCGTCCTTGACCCGCAGGTTCAGGACGGCCCGGCTGCAGGCGCTGCCACGCAGGGCAGCGGCCGCCGGGATATTCCACGGCCCGGCGGCGATCCACGGCGGCCGCTGGCGGGGGTGCGTGTCCTGGACCTCACCCGCGTGATCGCGGGCCCGGTGTCCACGCGGCTCATGGCGGCCCTGGGAGCCGACGTACTCCGCATCGACCCGCCGGTGCTGCCCGAACTTTCCGACCAGTTCGTGGACACCGCCTTCGGCAAACGCAGCGCCGTGGCCGACCTCGGCCTGCCCGAAACCCGCGCCGCGCTGGAACGCCTGGTTGCCGTGGCCGACGTCGTGATCACCGGCTACCGCAGCGGCTCCCTGGACCGCTTCGGCCTCGACGCGGCGTCGCTGCTGTCCACCCGGCCGGACCTCGTGGTGGTCACACTGAACAGCTGGGGGACGGACGGGCCATGGAGCAGGCTGCGCGGCTTCGACAGCATCGTCCAGGCCGCCAGCGGGATCGCCCACCTGTACGGAATGACGGACGACGCCGGATGGCGGCCGGGTGCCCTGCCGGTCCAGGCCCTGGACCATGCAACAGGGTACGGGGCGGCAGCCGCGGCGGTTAGCCTCCTCACCCGGCGGCGGGAAAGCGGCGCTGGCGGATCGGCGCGCCTGTCACTCGCCCGGACAGCGGAGGAGCTTTTCGGGCTTCCACCTAACCCGCGCAGACTGCAGGCCCTGCCAGCGCCGGGATACCGCACCCTGGCCAGCTCCTACGGCGAACTGCGGTACGTCCGGCCTCCGCTGCTGGTGGAGGGGCAGCCGCTGGACTACCCCGGCCCGCCACCGCCCTACGGCAGCTCCGCCATGGAATGGGTGCCGCGCGGGGACTGAGCATACGCGTGCCGCCGCAACACGGGAGCCCCACAACGAGGGGACGCACGCTGGTTTCTGCCGCTGCCCGCGCTGTGATTGAGTGGAGCCATGCCTTTCCCCAGCTCCGGCCGGGCTGCACGAAACCTGTCCGCTGCTGCGATGAGCGCCCTGCTCCTGGCCAGCGCCGGCAAGCACTTCCGAAGCCCCGGCTTCTACCGCCAGGTGGTTCCCGACTACCTCTGCCGTGAAGACCCCGCACCCGGCACCGTGCCCACCGGCGCCAACGGCCCATTCGCTGTTCTCTCACGTGAGGAATGGATCGCCGCGTCCGGCCTGATCGAGGCCGCGGCCGCCGTCGGGATCCTCATTCCAGCAACCCGAAAGGTCACCGCCACTGCCGTGGCCGCGATGTTCACGGCGTTCCTCGCCGGCCACGCCGACGCGCTCCGGCGGGCCTACAGCCCGGAAGGGACGCCGCTCCAGCGGCGGATCCACACGGCGCGCCTGCCGCTGCAGGCACCCCTCATCGCCTGGGCCTGGAGCCTCCGCAACACTGGCCCGGACGGCCGGCGGTGAAGCTGGCGGCGTCCCCCGCCGTGCGGGTGGGGATCTCCATCAGTATCGCCACCGGTCTTTATGGCGTGTCCTTCGGTGCCCTGTCCGTCACCTCCGGCCTGGATTTCTGGCAGACCATGGCACTGAGCCTGCTGCTGTTCAGCGGCGGCTCACAGTTCGCGTTCATCGGCGTGGTGGGCGGCGGCGGTTCCGGCATTGCCGCCATGAGTGCGGCCACCCTGCTGGGCATGCGCAACGGGATCTACGGGATGCAACTCAATGCCCTCTTACGGCCCGAAGGGTGGCGCAAATACGTCGGCGCCCAGCTGACCATCGACGAATCCACGGCCACGAGTACCGGCCAGGCTGATCCTGCCGAGCAGCGCCGAGGCTTTTGGGCGGCGGGCATTGGCATCTACGTGCTCTGGAACCTCTTCACCGCCGTAGGCGCGCTGGCTGGCAGCGGACTCGGCGACCCCAAGCAATGGGGGCTCGACGGCGCCGCGGTGGCCGCCTTCCTGGCGTTGCTCTGGCCACGCCTGAAGGGCCGCGAGCCGGTGGCCATCGCCGTCGTCTGCGCCGTGGCCACCGTGCTGGCCGTGCCGTTCGTTCCCGCGGGGGTGCCCATCCTGGTGGCCGCGCTGGTGGCGGCCCTGATCGGCTGGTTCAGCCACGGCCGCAGCGATGAGGGCCTCGAACCTGATGTGGAACCGTACGGCGGCCACCACCGGCAGGGGCACGGCGACGCTGCGGAGGCCGGCCAATGAGTCTCTGGTTCTGGATCCTCGTGTCCTGCGTGCTGGCCTACGCCTGGAAGCTGGTGGGCTACTTCGTCCCCGCCCGGTTCCTGGAAAACCCCCGCATGTCCCGGATCGCCGGCACCATGACCATCGGACTGCTCGCCTCCCTGACCGTGGTGAACGCCGCGGCGGCCGGGCAGGCGCTCGCCGCGGATGCCCGGCTGGGAGCGCTGGCGGCGGCAGCCATCGCCTTGGCGCTGCGTGCGCCCTTCCTGCTGGTAGTCATTGTTGGCGCCGGTACCGCCGCCTTACTCAGGATGGCCGGCTGGAACTGACGTGATCTGGCTCACAGGAAGTGGGCGGGGCTGGCGGTATCATAATCTCGGCTATGCAGTTGGCCGCTGGATTACGTGTGAAACGGCCATCATGGAAAATCAGCAGCACGCCGGCGAAAGAGCCGGCAGGTCCCACCGCAGGAACCCCCAGCGCCGGGCCGGTCTCCCCGCCAAACACTTCATCACCCGCTTCGCCGGGCTGTCCGATGTCCCTGCGGCAGACCTGGAGTTACTGGCAGGCAGCCTAAGGAACGCACTGGACCTGCAACCCGGCTCGCCCGTCCCGGCGCTGCATGCCGCCGTTCACCGGGAGATCCGGCGCCGCGCGGATGCCGCAGCGGGATAGCCGCCTCCCGGGCCGGCAGCATAACGCCTGTAGTGAACTGTAAGCAGGCCGCCCGCCACACGGCGGCGGCGAAACCTACGCCTGGCTCCGCCAGAAGGAGGACCCGCGATGAACGACAAGTCACCCCGCGGCTCGGAATCAACCAGGGAAATGCGGGACACTGCCCGCCGCCGCAGGGACTCCGAAGAGAAACTGCAGCAGCATCTCCTCGAGGCCAGGGGCCACGTTCCCAATGAGTACAACGAACCTCATGCTGCCGATGCAGATGGCACTGCCCCTGACACCGGTGCGGCTGATGCAGGCACCGCAGATGCAGGGGATCCAGGTTCAGGCCACCGGGACGCAGAAGGGGCCTAGCGGCCGGACGGGCGGGGCGGTTACGCCACGCCGTGCGCCGCCCCGTCCGGCGTCACCGAACGGCGGCAACTTTCTTCGACTGCGAGGTCGTACCACGCATGCGCCCCGTATTCCGGGTCCTCGGTGTCCAGTTCCTGGAACAGGATGTCGAGCAAAGTAGCCAGTTCGTCCGCTGGCAGTCCGGCCAGGACCTCATCCGGCTCGCGGGGGTCGTCCAGATACTGGATCAGCTGTGGATTCTTCATCGGGCTGCGGACTTTGTTCGCTGGATGCACAAGAACTGTGTCATGGATCGCTCCAGTACAGAAGGTCGTGGGCTGGCTGCGTAACCCTCTTGAATTCTAAAACAGGAGACTGGGCCGGACAACGGTCCCTTTGGCGGCATACAGGCAGGGCGGGCCAGTCTTAGCTCCGACGGGGCGGGCGGCCTTCCGGTGGTGGCGCCGGCTACGGTGCCACGGGTGCAGGCACCGGCACGTGCGCGGGCAGCGCACGCGCGGGACGTGTTGACCTGATGGCATCCTCCACCAGGGCCAGTGGACGCCGCCAGGCGTCCGATCCGGGTTCCATGGTGTCCACCACGGAGATCAGCATGGCCAGGAGGCGGAACATGTCCGTCATGGAAATGTCCTGCCGCAGGCTGCCCTGGCCTTGCCCGCGGACCAGCAGGACGCTGAGGGAATCCATGAGGGAACCTGTGATGCCGGTCAGGAGCCCGCGGCGCCCGGCCACCGCGCCGAGCAGGTTGGCGTCGGCGCTGGCGGCGGCCATCAGGGACTCCAGCACCCGGAACAGCCCGTTGGCGGCATCGATGTCCGCCAAGGCGCCGTCAACCACGGGGTCAACCGAGATCCGCAGTTGGCGGTTCAGTGCGGCGAGGACCAGTTCTTCCTTGTCGGCGAAATTCCGGAACAGGGTGGCCGGTCCAACGCCGGCGGTGGTGGCGATGGTCTGCAGCGGAACCTCGGGGCCGAACTCCCGGAAGCACTGCCGCGCCGCGGCGATGATCTTGTCCACATTTCGCGCGGCGTCGGCGCGGAGGGGCTTGCGGGCGACTGCGAGGCTCATGCCATGAGGTTAGCAACGGAGGGTCAGCCCATCACCGTTACTGAAGGGTAGAAGCTCATTGTGACGCCGGCCCTGTTCGGGCGGATGTTGCCCGGTGGCGTGCAGTGGCAGACTTGCCCCATGCTCCTTGCCTTTTCAGTTGCCCCGTCAGGTACTCCAGCCGAAGGTTCACGCCCCGGAGATGCCTCCGTGCATGACGCCGTTGCAGCCGCAGTAAAGATCGTCCGCGACTCTGGCCTGCCCAACACAACCGATTCGATGTTCACCACCATCGAAGGCGAGTGGGATGAGGTGTTCGACGTCGTCAAACGGGCCACCGAGGCCGTAGGCCGGTACGGCAGCCGCGTTTCCCTGGTGATCAAGGCCGACATCCGGCCCGGCTACACGGGTGAACTCACAGCCAAGGTGGACCGGTTGGAAGAGGCGCTCGCGGAGGGCTCCTGAAGTCACCCTCCCCTGTGGGGGCGGTCGATTTCCCGGCCGCCGGAAGCCTCTGGACCGGCTGATCGCCGCGTGCCAAACTGTGCCCATGTTCGAGCACAAGCCGCGGCCGGAATGGATCGCCACCGAAGAGTTCCTCTCGCGGGTGGTGGTCCACCCGGACCCTGCGCTGGACCAGGCCATCCGGTCCGCGGCCGAAGCGGGCATGCCGGCCATTGAGGTGGCACCCAACGCCGGCAAGCTGCTGATGCTCCTGGTGCAGCTCTCCGGTGCCCGGCGGATCCTGGAAATCGGTACGCTTGCCGGCTTCAGCACCATCTGGATGGGCCGCGGACTGCCCGCCAACGGCACGCTGGTCACCTGCGAGTTCCTCCCCAAGCACGCCGAAGTGGCGTGGGCCAACATCGACTTCGCCGGACTGGGCCAGAAGGTGGAAATCCGGCTGGGCCCGGCGCTTGAGACGCTGGCCGCGCTGGAGGAAGAAGGCCGCGAGCCGTTTGACTTCATCTTCATCGACGCGGACAAGGAGAACAACAGCCGCTATCTTGACTGGGCGGTCCGGCTGGGCAGGCGCGGAGCCACCGTGGTGCTGGACAACACCATCTGGGAAGGGGCGGTCCTGGATCCGGACATGGATCCCGTGAACGCCCCCGGCATCGTCGATGCCCTCACCATGCTGGGGGAGCATCCCCGCCTGGATGCCACCGTTATCCAGACCGTGGGATCCAAGGGATGGGACGGCTTCGCCCTCGCCCGCATCACCTGACAACGCCCTCCGGCGCCCGCCGCACCTCCATTGATAAGTATGCTTAGAATAAGCGTCCGGCTGGCGGGCAGCCGGACAGGCCGCAATGGAGGAAAACGATGAAGGCATCACCCACCCTTGCCAGCAACCTGCAGATGGTCCTCACGGACCTGATTGAGCTGCACTTGCAGGGAAAGCAGGCCCACTGGAACCTCGTGGGCACCAACTTCCGGGACCTGCATTTGCAACTGGATGAAATCGTCACGGCGGCGCGGCTGTTCGCCGATGAGGTCGCCGAGCGCATGAGGGCCCTTCACGCACTGCCGGACGGCCGCAGCAGCACGGTCACAGCGGACAACCGCCTGGCTGAATTCCCGGAGGGGTTGACGTCCACGAAGGACACCGTCAAGCTCATCACCGCCCGGCTGGAGCGGACCGTCAAGACCACGCGCGAAGTCCACGACGACGTCGACGATGAGGATCCCACCAGCGCAGACCTGCTGCACAAGATCATCGAACGGCTGGAGCAGCTGGCCTGGATGGTCAACGCCGAAACCATGGCGCCCACCGCCGCGGTGACCGAGCCGGCCAGCAAGTAGGTGGCAACGGGGGACAGCCCGGACAGCGGTCGGGGCATATTGCAAGGAAACCCGGAAACCGGCGGCAGCCCCGTCCGGCCCGTGCTTCTCAGCTCCACGGCGGAACAGCTCGCGCGGTTTGGCCCCGGGCTTGCGGCTGTGGGCTGCGCAGCGGGGGATGTGCCGGCGCTGCTTCAGCTCGCCGTCGCGGCCGGACGCTCCTGGCCGATGCCGGGCGAAGGCCGGACCGCGCAGCTGTGGGAATTGCTCGCATCTGTGGCCGCCGTGGACGTCGCTGCTGCCCGGGTCTTCGAACCGCACCTCGACGCTGCGGCAATCCTGAAGCAGGCTCCGGCAGTGGCCGACGCGGGCGAAGGCTCCTGGGGTGTCTTCGCGGCTGAAGGCCCGGGGCTTCGGCTCCGGGCCGCGGCCAACGGCACGGGGTACGTCCTGAACGGGTCAAAGCCCTGGTGCTCCCTGGCAGGCCAGCTTGACCACGCGGTCATCACCGCGCACACGGACGACGGCGGCCGGGCAGCGTTCGCCGTCGACCTCCACCACGCCGGGGTTAGGGCCGAGGAACCGGAATGGATTGCCCGGGGACTTCGCGAGATCCCCAGCGGCACGGTGCACTTCGACCACGTACCTGCTGCGGCTGTAGGCGGCAGCGGCTGGTACCACAGCCGTCCCGGCTTCGCGTGGGGCGGTATGGGGGTTGCCGCCTGCTGGCTCGGGGGAGCGGTGGGTGTTGCCCGCGACTTCCGGGACGGCATGCGGAAAGGCGCCGAAACGGGCCGCGAGCCGGACCAGCTGGCGCTCGCTGCGCTGGGCGAAACGGACCGGATCCTCGTTTCCGCACTGCAGTACCTGGCCAGAACCGCCGAACGGGTGGACGCCGCTGGAACCGCGGCCGGGAGCAGCAGCGACTGGAGCGAGGCCCAGCGTGTCCGCGGAACTGTTGCCTCCGCCGTCGACCGCGTCCTCCAACTGGTGACGGCCAACCGCGGACCCGGGCCACTGGCGTTTGACGCCGCGTACGCCAAGCGGGTGGCAGATCTGGCCCTCTATGTCCGGCAGCACCACGGGCACCGTGACGACGCCCAGTTGGGCTCGCTGACCCTCAAAGGTGACTGCCCATGGTGACCTTCTCCCACGCGGACCTGGGCACGGCCGAACACGCATGGATGGCAGCCGGATTGTCCGCCGCCCCTGAGCTGCCCCTGGACGCCGGCGAGTTGGCCGCCCTGGGCTTTGTGGTCCTCGCCGCCCACCCCGACGACGAAACCCTGGGCGCAGGAGGGCTGGCAGCGAGCCTGTGCGAGCTGGGGGCATCCGTGGAAGTGCTGCTCTGCACGGCCGGCGAGGGCTCCCACCCGGAATCCGTAACGCACACGCCCGAACGGCTCGCCGCGGCCCGGCTGGAGGAGTTCGCGGCAGCCCTCACGGCGCTGGGGCTGGAGGGCCGGTGGCGTTTCCTTGGCCTGCCGGACCGCGGACTGGGCCTGCACGCGGATGTCATCGCTGATGCGGTCCGGCAGGCCGCGGCCAGGCTCGCCGGCGCCGAGGGAAAACGCCGGGACGTGGTGGTCGTGGCGCCGTACCGGGCGGACGGCCACGCCGACCACGACGCCTTGGGTGCAGTGGCGGCGGACGTTGCCGCGGAGGGCGGCCACGGCCTCCTCGAATATCCCATCTGGTACTGGCACTGGGCCGGCCCGGACCATTCGGACTGGCGGGACTGGATGAGGTTCCACCTGGACCCGCCCGCCCGGCAAGCCAAGGACCGTGCAATGGCCGCGCATGCCACGCAGGTCCTGCCGCTGTCGCCTGCCCCCGGTGACGAAGCGCTGCTCAGCGAGGGCTTCCTGCGGCACTTCGCCAGGGGCTACGAGATGTTCGCCTGGACACCGCCGCGGAAACCGGCGCAACCACCGCATCACAGCGGTGAGGCCACGGAGATTTTCGACCGCGTGCATCAGCGCACCGAGGACCCCTGGAATTATGGTTCCAGCTGGTACGAACAGCGCAAGCGTGCCCTGACGCTGGCCGCCTTGCCGGAGGCCTCCTACGGGGCAGGACTGGAAATCGGCTGCTCTATCGGCACCCTGACGGCGGATTTGGCACCCCGGTGCCGGAGCCTGCTCGGGGTGGACGCGAGCGGGGTGGCCGTAGAACACGCGAGACGCCGGCTGGCGGGGGCGCACCACGTCACGGTGGAGCAGGCCGTGCTTCCGGCTGCCTGGCCGGGGGGCTCCTTCGACCTCATCGTGGTGTCCGAGGTGGGCTACTACCTGGCCCGCGATGAGCTTGCCGGCATGTGGGATCGGGTGGAGGCGGCCATGCAGCCCGGCGGGACGCTGGTGCTCTGCCATTGGAGGCACCCGGTGGCGGGCTGGGAGCTTGATGGCGAATCCGTCCACGCCCTCGCCAGGGAGCGGCTGAGCTGGCGCCAGGCAGGAATCTACCGCGAACGGGATTTCCTCCTGGAGGTCCTCGTGGCTCCCGTTCCGGCAGGGACGGCCCCGGAATGACAGCTCCAACCGGCCATCGCGTGAGCCATCTTGGCGTGGTTGTCCCCGCCCACAACGAAGAGCGGCACCTGGATGCCGCACTTGAGGCCGTCCGCACCGCCGTCGCCGACCTGCAGGTGCAGCGCCCCGGACTGGGCGTCCGCGTGCTGGTAGTCCTGGACGCCTGCACCGACCTCTCAGCGTCTGTGGCTGCCCGGTTCACTGCGGCAGATTCGCAGTTCAACGTCCTGGCAGCGGATTTCCGCAGCGTTGGGCGGAGCAGGCGGGAAGGGAACCGGTCGGTCCTGGCCGAAGCCGGTGCCCTGGGTGTTCCCGCACCGGAAACCTGGATTGCCAACACCGATGCCGACTCCCGCGTTCCTTCGCATTGGCTTACCCGGCAACTGGAACTCGCTGATGCCGGCGCGGACGCTGTGCTGGGCTCCGTGGAGCCGGACTCTGACGGGATGGACACGGGGCTGCTGCAGCGGTGGCACGCGCGGCACCGCCTGCAGGACAACCACCACCACGTCTACGGTGCCAACCTCGGTGTCCGCGCATCCGCCTACCTGGCAGCCGGCGGATTTCCCGCCGCGGAATCCGGTGAGGACCGGAGCCTCGTCAAGAAGCTGCGCAGCGGAGGCGCCGTGATCGCCGCTACCGACAGCAACCGCGTCATTACCTCGGGCAGGTTGGAGGCGCGCGCTCCGCGCGGGTTCGCAGGTTACCTCCTTGCCCTTGCCCTGGACCCCCGCGGTGCAGAGGGCTGAGGAGACGCGAAAGGGCTGCCACGGAAAACCGTGGCAGCCCTTTCGGTTAGCGGTCAGACCAGGTCTGGTGCGCTGGCAATAATGTAGTCAGCTGCCGCGGGGCCGGTCATGGAGAGGTTGTTGCTGTCCGGATCGATGCCCTTCAGTTTCAGGGCTTCCCACAGTTCTTCGGGCGATTGGAGCCGGACCTTATGGATCAGGCACCAGCTGGTGTACAGCCCGTAGAGTTCGTCGCGGCCGAGGCCGAGGCCGGGTTCTTTGGCCGGAACAACTGCATCGGCAAGAAATTCTTCAAAATGGTTGGCAGGCATATCCGCTCACAAGGTTGGACCGTGATTTCCGCCGTGTCTGCTTCAGCGGCCCTGGCGTCAGTTGGCCGACAGGGTAAACATGAAGGTATTTCAGCACGGAGCCTTTTGTCCAGTTATGCGAGGCTTTCCCGTTGCGGAATATGGTCAGGTCACGTGGGGCATCCGCCCGGGCGGAATCCGTCCAGGGGGCCGACGGCGACTGGGGGGACTGGCCTCGGTCTCAGAAGAGGCCATCTCACCGCCGGCCCCGCCTAACCCCAGGGTTCATGCACCCGGGAACTCTTCAGGACCTGATTAATCTTCCACCCATTTGGGGGTCCTGCCTAGTGCCTTTGGCCTCCGCGGTCTTCGTCTTCCGGCGTGCCGCGCGTGGCGCGGTCGCGGACCTTGTCCCGGACCCGTTCCCGGTGCGGTTCAGTGGGTGCGTTTTCCCCGGCGCCGGTTGCCTGTGCGTCGCCGTTCTCCCCGTTCTCCGCGGCATATTTCTCCCGCAGTTCGCGGCCGTGCTTGATGTCTTCTTCTTCCTGGGCCTGCAGTTTTTCGCTCTTCTTGGTGTCGCGCGGCGGCAGCTGGATGGTTTCCTCTGCCTTGATGCCGGCCTGGAGCTGGCGGCCGCGTTCTGTCTCGGCGTCGAACTCGGCTCCGAAGAGCAGCGACATGTTCAGGATCCAGAGCCACAGCAGCATGACGATCACGCCGCCCAGGGCGCCATAGGTCTTGTTGTAGTTGCCAAAGTTGCCCACATAGAAGCCAAATCCCAGGGAGGCCAGCAGGAAAACGACCAAGGCGATGCCCGACCCCATACTCATCCACTTGAACTTCGGCTGCTGGACGTTGGGTGTGGCGTAGTAGAGGACGGCGATGATGACAATGATGAGGGCCACCATCACGGGCCACTTGGCAATGTTCCAGACAGCGAGGAAAACGCCGCTGAGCCCGATAAAGCCGCCGACGGCTTCCGCCACGGGGCCGCTCAGGACCAGCATGCCGGCGAGGATGGCGATGATGACGATCGCCAGCAGGGTCACGGCCAGCATGGTGCCGCGCAGCTTGACGAACGGGCGTCCCTCGTCTACTTCATATACGCGGTTCAGGGCACGGCCGAAAGCACCCACATACCCGGAAGCCGACCACAGCGCGGTGGCCAGGCCGATGACCAGGGTGAATCCTGCGGCCGGGGCGTTGGCCAGGTCCTTCACCACTCCGCCGATGGTGTCCATAGTCTCGCCCGGGACGAACCCGCTGACGATCTGCAGGAGCGCGTCGGTGGTCTTCTGCGGATCGCCGAACAGCCCGATCAGGGACACCAGGGCCAGGATGGCCGGGAACAATGACAGGACCGCGTAGTAGGTCAGGGAAGCGGCGAGGTCAGGGCACTGGTCCTTGCTGAACTCGCGCAGTGTCTTCTTGGCGATGTATTTCCAGTTCGGCTTGTCCAGCTCCTTGGGGCTGTCAGGTTTCCTGGAGTCGTTTGGATCCGGTGCCTGCCCCGCTTTCGCGGTGCTGGTTTCGGATGCGTCATGAGTTGCCATGGGGTGTCCTCTCGGTCAGGGGGCCAACCAGACAGGCCGGCTCCGCGGGTGGGCGGGGCCGGCCTGTCGTGTGATGCGGTTGCCTACGGAATGACGTGCTGTTGCCGCGCCTACCTAGGTGTTTTGGATGGTGTCTTTGGCGTTGGTGGCGCGGTCTTTGACGTCGGTGGCGGCGTCTTGG
Source organism: Arthrobacter sp. Leaf137 (assembly GCF_001423525.1). GTDB lineage: Bacteria > Actinomycetota > Actinomycetes > Actinomycetales > Micrococcaceae > Arthrobacter. The sequence continues at coordinate 20,431 of NZ_LMOI01000013.1, forward strand.
CTGTCGGTTTTGACGTGGTCGATGCCGTCGG
>NZ_LMOI01000014.1 GCF_001423525.1 Arthrobacter sp. Leaf137
GGTGCCTCGAACCCGACCTCCCAAATGAAGGCTGGGACTGGCGAAAACCCTGACCGGGATGCCCCACACCTTCGCCGCGTTCCGGTCCGGGCGGTTGAGTGAGTGGCGCACCACCCTGGTCGTGAGGGAAACCATCTGCCTCTCACCCGAGGACCGGGCGGGGGTGGATGCGGAACTCGCGCCCGATACCGGCGTCTTCGATGGTGCCGGGGACCGGACCATCATCTCCGCCGTTAAGGCCGCCGCGTACCGGCGCGATCCCGGCCCGGGGCGGGCGGCTGCTGGGACTGGCGAAAACCCTGACCGGGATGCCCCACACCTTCGCCGCGTTCCGGTCCGGGCGGTTGAGTGAGTGGCGCACCACCCTGGTCGTGAGGGAAACCATCTGCCTCTCACCCGAGGACCGGGCGGGGGTGGATGCGGAACTCGCGCCCGATACCGGCGTCTTCGATGGTGCCGGGGACCGGACCATCATCTCCGCCGTTAAGGCCGCCGCGTACCGGCGCGATCCTGCATCGGTAGCCCGGCGGGCCGCCACAGCCGTGGGGGCAAGGACGGTCAGCCTTCGCCCGGCGCCGGACACCATGGCCCGCCTGACCGCGCTGCTGCCCGTCGCCCAGGGTGTCGCCGCCTACGCGGCCCTCACCAAAGAAGCCGACAGCCTTCGCCCGGCGCCGGACACCATGGCCCGCCTGACCGCGCTGCTGCCCGTCGCCCAGGGTGTCGCCGCCTACGCGGCCCTCACCAAAGAAGCCGGCACCCTCCGTTCCTCAGGGGACGGCCGATCGAAGGGCCAGATCATGGCCGACACCCTCGTCGAGCGGGCCACCGGGACGCCGGGCGGGATCAACGGGATTCAGGTCCAGCTCGTCATGACCGACCGCACCCTCCTCCAGGCCGACACCGAACCCGCCCGACTGACCGGCTACGGCATCGTCCCGCCCAATGGGCCCGCGAACTGATCACCGGAGACCAGCCAGGCGCCACCACGGCGAGCAGCAGTATCGATACGACCGGCAGCGGCGCAATGGGTATGACCGGTGCCGGTACCGGCGGCACATCCGGAAACCCTGCCGGCGACAGAGCGGGCGAGGGAACCGGGGCTGATTCCGGGTTGCCGGTCTGGGTCCGGCGGCTCTACACCGCCCCCGGCAGCGGGGAGCTCGTCGGCTTGGACGCCAAGGCCAGGCTCTTCCCGGCAGGACTCAAACGCTTCCTCCAAATCCGCGACGACACCTGCCGCACCCCGTACTGCGACGCACCCATCCGCCACCACGACCACATCACCCCCTGGCGCCACGGCGGCGGCACCACAGCCTCCAACGGCCAAGGACTCTGCGAAGCCTGCAACCACACCAAAGACAGCCCCGGCTGGAGTTCAACACCCGTCCCAGTGCCCGTAACGGCGCCGCTGACGGACCCCACGTACTTCCCTGACGGACCACCCCGGGTCAGGCACGTCACGCGCCACACCGTAAAACTCCGAACCCCCACAGGTAACACGTACCACTCCACCGCACCACCACTCCCCGGGACGCCCTTCGCCCACGCCAGCAGCCCGGGCAAACGCGCAGGGCCAGCACGAGCCCCCACGCGGGCCAACCAGCCACCCCCACAACCATCCGTCCAAGTCCTCGGCCGCGTCATCCAAACCGGCGTTCCCTGACACAGGAACACACTGACTGAATTTCCAGGGCGAGCCAGGGATGTCGTCACAAGAGCCCAGGTGGCAGCAGGAGTTTGAACAAGCCATATGAATGGGATGCGATTGCCGGTGGTCCGCCCCTGCCCGAATGGTCGCTCCCGGCAGCCCGGCTGCCCGGCTGCCCGGCAGCTCAGGCGGCGTAACTCGTCACGAAGTTTCGCAGGATCTTCATCGGCTCCGTCACGGTGAACTTCCGGGCGTCAGCCATCAGGTCCTCGGCGGACTCCGGAGGAAAGTAGCCGGCGTTGCGGTAGATGTCGATGCGCGTTACCAGGCCCTCCGCATCAAGTTCGGGATGGAACTGGGTGGCGTAGAGGTTTGACCGGACCCGGAACATCTGCACGGGGCAGGCCGCGGACCCTGCCAGCAGAACCGCATGGGCGGGCAGCGAACTGCAGGCTTCCTTGTGGCCGGCAAACGCGGTGAACGCCTGTGGCATTCCTTGGAGCAATGGGTCCTGGAGGCCGGCATCGGTAAGGCCGATCTCGACGGCCGCAAGGGGTTCGCCGAACGTTCGGTCGATCACGGCGCCTTGGTGCCTGCCCAGCGTCCCGACCCCGTAACACGCCCCCAGGAACGGGAAATCGCGGGCCACCAGCTGGTCCAGCAGGCCCGACAGTTCCTGTTCCACCCTGTGCTGGACCAGGCTCTTGTCTTCCGGCGGATCGCTGGAGGTGAATGGACTACCGCCCACGATCACGCCAGAGTATTCGGAGAGGTCCAGCTCTGGCAGGGGAGCCGACTCAAGCCGGATCCGTCGCAGCTCCCGCTCCTCCAGGCCGCCGTACCTCAGGTACGCGGCGTATTCATCATCGGCGGCGGCGTCCTCGGCTCGGGAAGCCAGGAGCAGGAAAGGCAACACCTGCTAAGTGTGCCTGCACTTGCCCGCTATACGCCAGCAGCCCGAAGCGGATGGCTCCGGACTGCTGGGTAGTGTGGAACGGCTGAACTTGTAGTACTGCTTGGTCGGGCAGGACCGCTTAGCCAGGAGGCGGCGGGCGACAGGCTGGTTCAGCCGGCCGCTGCCTGGACCAGCGATCTACGGGACTGGGGCCTCGCAGCCGGATCGGCATGGCGGTGCACCAGTTTCCAGTAGCCTTCCTCGCGGCGGAAAATGCTGGTTACCCGGAGGGCGAACTCTTCGGTGGCCGCGGCACCGTCCAGCCGGGCACGGAAGTGCTCGGTTTCCACCAGGTAGGCGGTGTCGCGCGCCGTGTACGACGTGATGGTGTCGAAGCCGAGCATCTCCCCGTCCTGGAATTGCCGGGCGGCCTGGTCCAGCCTGGCTTCAACCTGGGCCCAACCCCGGGCGATGCCGCCGAAGGGGTTGGCCAGCGTCACGTCCTCGAGCCGGGAGTAGAGGTCCTTGACAGGACCCGTATTGCCCCGGGTGATCTCCGGAACCGCCTCGTGGTAGCGGGCCACTTCTTCCTGGAAACTGGGTGCCAGCATGGGTGCCTCCGGTCCGTCAGTCTTCGATCGTGGCGATCACGGCGCCCGCGGACACAGTCTCGCCTGCAACAGCCTTCAGGCCCGTGATGGTTCCGGAACGGTGCGCCGTGAGGGGCTGCTCCATCTTCATGGCCTCCAGCACCACTACCAGGTCACCCTCGGCGACAACGTCGCCTTCAGCCACAGCCACCTTCACGATGGTGCCCTGCATGGGGGAGGTGAGGGCGTTGCCGGTGGCGGCAGCGGGGCCGCCGGACCGTGCGCGCTTCTTCGACTTGCCGGACTTCGCTGCAGGAGCGGCGCCTGCGCCCAGGGAACCCAGGGATGCCGGGAGCACCACTTCGAGGCGTTTGCCGCCTACCTCGACAACTACGCGCTGGCGTTCTTCGGCGTCCTCGGTTTCGGCTGCGCCGTGGGGGTTCCAGGCTGGCAGGTCGTTGGTGAACTCTGTTTCGATCCACCGCGTGTGGACCTTGAAAGGGCCCTCCGCCGGAGCGAAATCGGGGTTGCTGACCACGGCGAGGTCGAACGGGATGACGGTAGGAATGCCTTCCACCACCATCTCCTCCAAGGCACGGCGCGAGCGTTGCAGGGCCTGGGTGCGGGTAGCCCCGGTGACCACCAGCTTGGACAGCATGGAGTCGAAGTTGCCGCTGATCACATCGCCCTGCTCCACGCCGGAATCAATCCGGATGCCGGGGCCAGTCGGGTTCTTCAGCGTGGCAATGGTGCCGGGGGCGGGCATGAAGTTCCGGCCCGGATCTTCACCGGTAATGCGGAACTCGATGGAGTGGCCACGGACCTCGGGGTCGCCGTAGCCCAGTTCCTCGCCGCGGGCCAGGCGGAACTGTTCGCGGACCAGGTCGATGCCGGTGACTTCCTCGGACACGCAGTGCTCCACCTGCAGGCGGGTATTGACCTCAAGGAAGGAAATGGTGCCGTCCTGGCCCACCAGGAATTCACAGGTACCGGCACCGAGGTAGCCGGCTTCCTTCAGGATGGCCTTGGAGGATTCGTACAGCCGCTGGTTCTGCTCGGGGGTGAGGAACGGGGCCGGTGCTTCTTCGACGAGCTTCTGGTTGCGGCGCTGCAGCGAGCAGTCGCGGGTGGAGACCACCACGACGTTGCCGTGGGCGTCAGCGAGGCACTGGGTTTCAACGTGCCGCGGAGCGTCCAGGAAGCGTTCGATGAAGCATTCGCCGCGTCCGAAGGCCGCAGTGGCCTCACGGACGGCGGACTCGAACAGTTCGGGGATTTCTTCGCGGGTGCGGGCCACCTTGATGCCGCGTCCGCCGCCGCCGAAAGCAGCCTTGATCGCCACGGGCAGGCCGAACTTGTCCACGAACTCGAGGATTTCCTCGGCCGACTGTACGGGATCGGCGGTGCCGGGGACCTGGGGTGCACCCACCTTTTCGGCGATGTGCCGGGCCTGGACCTTGTCGCCCAAGGCGGAAATTGCTTCGGGGGACGGGCCGATCCAGGTGATGCCGGCGGCGATGACCTTCGCCGCAAACTCTGCATTTTCGGCCAGGAAGCCGTATCCGGGGTGAATGGCATCCGCACCCGACTGCAGGGCGGCGTCGATGATCTTGTCCATCACCAGGTACGACTCGGCGGCCGTGTTGCCGCCCAGGGCATAGGCTTCGTCAGCAAGCCGGACGTGCAGGGCGTCGCGGTCCGGGTCGGCGTAGATCGCTACAGAGGCGATGCCCTCGTCGCGGGCGGCGCGGATGATGCGCACCGCGATTTCACCGCGGTTTGCGATCAGCACCTTGGTGAGGCTCTGCTGCGTGGTACCGGCGGACTGCTCCATATTTGCTGACAAGGCGTCTCCTTCTTTCCTTCAGGGAGCCTAGCGCGGTTTTGGAGGTTCCGCCGATATTACTTGCGGAATCCGCGTGTAAACCAGCAATGCTTTGTAGGGAAGCTACAAGTCCGGGGCAATTGGCGCCTTTCAGCGCGGCGGCCAAAGATCGGTGATGCGCACGTTTGCGGCGGCCAGCAGTCCCCGGAGAGTGGAAACGGACAGGCCGACGACGGCATGCGGGTCGCCGTCGACCTTCCGGATGAAGGCCCCGCCCAGGCCGTCAATGGTGAAAGACCCGGCGCACTGCAGTGGCTCGCCGGTGGCGATGTACGCGTCGATTTCCTCCGCGTCCATGTCCAGGAAGGCGACCTCGGCTGAGGCAACGGCGCCAAGGGTGGCCCCCGATCCGGCACCGTCACCGCCGTCGTCGTCCGTGTCCGCATCCCGGCAGTCCACCAGCCAATGCCCTGTGTGCAGCACCCCTGAGCTGCCGCTCATCCGGAGCATCCGCTCCCGCGCGACGTCCGCCGTGTAGGGCTTGCCGTGCGCTTCGCCGTCGAACTCGAACACCGAGTCGCAGCCCAGCACCAGGGCGCCCTCGGAGTCCGGCAGCGCCGCCACGGCCTCGGCCTTGGCCCGGGCCAGCAGGAGGGCGGTGTCGTGCGGATCGGTCACGCCGTAGCGCGCCTGCACGGCGTCCTCATCCACGTCGGAGACCAGCACGGTGTGCCGGATGCCGGCTTCGGCCAGGAGTTTGGTGCGGGCGGGGGACTGGGAGGCAAGTATCAGGCGGACCACGGAATCAGCCTAGTGGACCAGCTCAGCGGACGCCTTGGCGTTCTCCGGCCGGCTGAGCTTGGCGCCTTCCACGTCCACGTCCGGCAGGATGCGGTCCAGCCAGCGCGGGAGCCACCAGGACTTCTCGCCCAGCAGGTACATCACGGCGGGGACAATGGTCATCCGGACCACGAACGCATCCAGCAGCACACCGAACGCCATCGCGAAGCCCAGCGGCCGGACCATGGTGAGGTGGCTGAAGATGAAGCCCGCGAACACGCTGACCATGATGATGGCGGCGGCGGTCACCACGGCGGCGGCGTGCCGGAAGCCCACCCGCACGGCCTCCTTCGCGGTGGATCCGTGCATGTACGCCTCGCGCATGCCGGAGGCGATGAACACCTGGTAGTCCATGGCGAGGCCGAACAGCACGCCGATCAGGATGATCGGCAGGAAGCTCAGGACTGCGCCGGGGTTGGCGACGTCGAACACGTTGCCCAGCCAGCCCCACTGGTAGACGGCCACCACGGCGCCGAACGCGGCCGCCAGTGACAGGAGGAAGCCGCCGGTGGCCAGCAGCGGCACCACGATGGAGCGGAACACCAGCAGCAGCAGAATCAGGGAGAGCCCGACGACGATGGCCAGGTAGGGCGGCAGGGCGTCGCCGAGTTTGGTGGAGACGTCGATATTGCCGGCGGTCTGCCCGGTCAGGCCCATGGCTACGTCGTAGTCGGCCTTGATTTCGCCGTTCAGGCCGCGGAGTTCCGAGACGACCTTGACCGTGCTGACGCTGGCAGGGCCTTCCTTTGGAATGACCTGGAAGACAGCGGTGCGGCGGTCCTCGCTGATGGCCACTGGAACAGCTGCCACTACGTTGTCCACTGACCGGAGCTTGTCCGCGATGTCGTACTGCAAGGTGCTGGCGGCTGCCTCGTCCAGGCCGGCGGGGAACTCGCCCACGGCAACGATGGGGCCGGTGACGCCTTCGCCGAAGCTGCGGGCAGTGACGTCGTAAGCCTGGTAGGCCTCGGAATCCACCGGTTCGGAGCCGCCATCGGGCAGGGCGAGCTGCAACTGGGTGGCTGGGAGGGCGAGTACGCCCAGCAGGATAACGCCGGCCACCATGGCAAGCACGGGGTGCCGGGTGACCAGGCCGCCCCAGCCATGGGTGCTCCGTTCACGGTCCTTGGCGTCGTCTTCCGCTTCGTGGCCGGGCTCTGCGTTGTGTGCGTTGGCCTTGGCCCATGCCCGCTTGGAGATGATGCGGCGGCCGATGAGGGACAGCATGGCCGGGGTGAGGGTGATGGCGACGAGGACCGCCACGGCCACCGTGCCGGCGGCTGCCAGGCCCATCACGGCCAGGAACGGCAGGCCGGGAACAACCAGGGCGGCGAGGGCGATGATGACCGTCAGGCCGGCGAACACCACAGCGTTGCCGGACGTTCCAGTGGCACGGGCCACGGATTCCTCGGTATCCATGCCTGCCAGGAGTTGAGTGCGGTGCCGGTTGACGATGAACAGTGAGTAGTCAATGCCGACGGCGAGGCCCAGCATGAGCGCCAGCATTGGGGAGATGGAGCTCATGTCGAAGAGGCCGGAGAGCGCGAAGGTGATGCCCACGCCCACACCGACGCCCATGACAGCCATCAGGAGCGGGAGGCCGGCCGCCACCAGGGTGCCGAGCATGATGATCAGCACCAGGGCTGCGACGGCGATGCCGATGATTTCCGCGATACCGAACAGCTCGGAGATGTCCTCGGTGATTTCCTTGCTGGCCAGGGCTGTGACGCCGGCGGAGGAGGTCCCGTGCGCGATGTCCTGGACCTGCTGGCGGACTTCGGGGCTCAGCCCGTTGATGGAGCCGTTGAACTGCACCTGGGCTACGGCAGCCTTGCCATCTTCGGAGACGAAGCGGATGGCCGAGGATGCTTCGGCCTGCCGCTTGCCCAGTTCCAGCTTGGCCTTGCTGGCCTCAAGTTCCTTCGCTCCGGCGTCGAATTTGGCCTGGCCTTCGGCCGCTGCGGCCTTCTGCTGGCCCAGTTGCGCCTCGATGGCCGCTGCGGGAGCACCGGCAGCCACCATCTGCTGTTCTGCAGCCTCCAGCTGTGCCTTTCCGGCATCCAGTTGCGCCTTGGAGGCATCCAGCGTGGCCTGCCCGGCAGCCAGCTGCTGCTCACCGTCGGTGATGGCCTGCCCGGCCTGGTCCACCTGGGCCTGGGTGGCGAACGGGTCTACGGTGCCGCGGACGTCCGGCAGCGTTTCGAGCTTCTTCAGGGCGTCAGTGACCGCCGCCCGGCTGGCGTCGGTGAAGCCGCCGTCGGGTGCCTCGAAAACGATCGTCGCAGTTCCGCCGGACGCGGATGGGAGGTCTTCCTTCAGCTTGTCCGCAATCCGTTGCGTTTCCGTTCCGGGGATTTGGAAGTTGTTGGACAGGGTGCCGTGGAAAGCCGCGGCGGAACCGCCGACGGCAACCAGCGCCACGAGCCACAACGAAAGGACCAGCCAGCGCCGGCGGTAGGAGAACTTGCCAAGGCGGTAGAGCAGCAGTGCCATGAGGGAAACCGATCTGGTCAGGAGGAGTGGGCGGCTGAGGGGGTGAAGCCGGAGCCCAACAGGGCCATGGCGTCAATAAGGAGTTGCCGGAGTTCGGCGAGGGATGCAGCGGACAGGTCGGGCCCGCGGCGGCTGAACCATACCTCCATGGCGGCCTTGCCGCAGGAGATGACGGAGCCGGCCAGGGCATGGACGTACAGCTCGTCCGCCCCGTTCGGCGTGGCTGCCACCCGATCCCGTGCCACGGTGAAGACCTGGGCGCGGCAGTGGTCCCAGGCCTCGAGCTCGGTATGGGCCATCAGCTGGCTGTGCTGCGTCAGGGCGAACAGCTCGGCCAGGGGCTCCACCGTCCTGGGGTCCGCCAGGGCCATGAGGGCAGCCTGTGCCGCCTCCAGCAGCGGTTCCTCTGCTGGCCGCAGCTGCAGTTGCCGGATGACAATATCCAGGAAGCCGTGAGTCACGGAAGCCAGGGCTGCGTCGGTGCTGTTGAAGTAGTTGAAGAAGGTCCGCCGGGAGATGCCGGCCGCCTCTGCTATGTCCTCGGCCGTGAAACCGCCTGGCCCCTTTGACCGGAGCAGCGCCAGCGCGGCATCCGTAATGGCCTGCCGGGTTGCCGCCTTATTCAGTTCGCGGCGTGAGGGAGCCGCGGGCGCGTCAGGCGGGGACGGTGGAGGATTCACGCTCTTACACTATGTGCAAGTTTGCACGGTGCGCAAGTTATATTCACAGGAGAATGAAAGGCTCCCAACAGCGTCTACAGAACCTGCGCACCGATGCTTGGTAGGACCCGGAAAGGGTGCAACCACAGCAGCCGTCTGGCGACGGCGGAGCAGGAGAAGAGAAATGTCACGCAGGAAGAAGATGGCGCTCGGCCTGTCGGCCGCGGCGCTTGCCGTTGGTGCCGGCATTGGAGTGGCGGGAGTGGCGTCAGCCACGACGACGCCGACCCCCGCACCGAGCGCCAGTTCCAGTGCCTCTGCCGATGCCGGCACCGGCACAGGCGCCGGCCATGACGGCATGGGCCGCCACGGCGGACGCGGAGGTGAACGCGGCGGCGTCCAGGCGTCAGCGCTGGCTCAGAAGCTCGGTGTGGACGAGGCAAAAGTCACGGACGCCTTAAAGGCTTTCCGTGAGGCCAACAAGCCCAGCGGACCGCCGGCAGAAGGCGAGAAGCCTGACATGGCCGCCCGCGAAGCTGCGCTGGCCAAGTCCCTGGCAGCAACGCTGGGAATTGACGAGGCCAAGGTAACGGCGGCGCTCGACGAACTCCGTACCGCGGCACAGGCAGACCGGGCGGCGGCGCTCAAGACCCGCCTGGACCAGGCCGTCACGGATGGAAAGCTGACCCAGGCCGAGGCGGACGCCGTGACCAAGGCGGTCCAGAACGGGGTGATCGGCGGCGGACACTGACCACGCGCCCAAGGGCCCCGCAGGCCGGGACAGCATCCCAAGATAAAAGCCCGGGACAACAGGAAGTCCCCGGGAGAATTCCCGGGGACTTCCTGTGATTGCACCTGCGTGGCGCCTGGCGGCACCGACGTTGACTATGCCTTGGCGTCCTGCAGTTCGCGGGGCGCGGTGTCGGCAGCAGTACCGTCCGTAGCGGCACCGTTGTCGGCGGTGTCGTCGTCAACGAAAGGGGTGCCGTTGCGCGGCGCGTTGTACAGCGCTTCGTCCAGGATTCCCTGGCGCTTGGCCACGATGGTGGGGACCAGGGCCTGGCCTGCCACGTTGACGGCGGTACGGCCCATGTCCAGGATCGGGTCGATGGCAAGGAGGAGTCCGACGCCGGCGAGCGGCAGTCCCAGCGTGGACAGCGTCAGCGTCAGCATCACCACGGCGCCGGTGGTGCCGGCCGTCGCAGCGGACCCCAGGACGGAGACCAAGGCGATCAGCAGGTACTGGCTGAAGTCGAGCTGGATGCCGAAGAACTGGGCCACGAAGATGGCGGAGATGGCCGGGTAGATCGCGGCGCAGCCGTCCATCTTGGTGGTGGCGCCCAGCGGGACGGCGAAGGACGCGTAGCCGCGGGGGACGCCCAGGCTGCGCTCGGTGACGCGCTGGGTGAGCGGCAGGGTACCCACGGAGGAGCGGGAAACGAAGGCCAACTGCACGGCCGGCCAGACGCCGGAGAAGTACTGCTTGACGGACAGTCCGTGGGTGCGGACCAGGATGGGGTACACAACGAACAGCACCAGGGCCAGGCCTGCGTAGATGGCCACAGTGAACTTGCCCAGGGAGCCGATGGTGTCCCAGCCGTAGACGGCGACGGCATTACCGATCAGGCCGACGGTGCCCAGCGGTGCGATGCGGATGATCCACCAAAGGACCTTCTGGATCACGGCGAGGGCGGAGGCGTTGAGGTTCAGGAAGGGCTCGGCTGCCTTGCCCACCTTGAGGGCGGCAACGCCGACGGCGATGGCGATCACCAGGATCTGCAGCACGTTGAAGCTGACGGAGGTGGTCACGGCGCCGGATTCGGCAACGGTGGAGCTCGCGCCCAGGCCGAGGAAGTTCTTCGGGAAGAGGCCGATCAGGAAGGACCACCAGTCGCCGGACTTACCTGCGTACTTGGCTTCTTCAGTGATTCCGGTGTTGGCGCCGGGCTGCAGCAGGACGCCCAGGCCGATGCCGATCAGCACCGCTATCAGGGACGTGATGGCGAACCACAGCAGGGTGTTCCAGGCCAGCCGGGCGGCGTTGGATACCTGGCGGAGGTTGGAGATGGAGCTCACCACCGCCGTGAAGATGAGGGGTACGACGGCGGTCTGCAGCAGCGACACGTAGCTGGAGCCGATGGTCTGCAGTGTTGCGCCAAGGCCGTTGGGGTTGGTCTTGGTGCTGCCGGTGTACTTGGCCAGCAGGCCGAGGGCAAGGCCCACGATGAGTGCGGCGATGATTTGGAAGCCGAACGATCCAGCCCACTTGGGAAGCTGGAGGCCCGTCTTCCCTGCGGGGGAAGGGGTGCTTGTCTGAGTGCTCACCCGAATACGCTAGATCCGCACCACCTACCACGCCGAAACAACATTGAGAAATGTTACGCACGCTCAGTCGCCAGGAGAAACACAAAACGGCGGAAAGACAAGGTGGACGGCGGGTTTTGTTACTTATTCCCAGTGGCGGTGTGCTTAAAATCTCGCAACTGGCGGCAGCGAGGGGCCTATCCGGCAGCGCGCGTCAGAGCGAGGTACGAGCAGCGCGCCGAGGATGGTCCCCTTGGGGCCGCGCACCCGTGAGGTTAAAGCAGCGCCCGCCGTAGGGTATCGAGCCCAACGGAACCGATGTTCAGGGCCTTGGTGTGGAACTCCTTGAGGTCGAACCCTGGCCGTGACTCAAGCTCGGCGCGGATCTGTTCCCAGAGCCGCTGTCCTACTTTGTAGGAGGGCGCCTGCCCGGGCCAGCCCAGGTAGCGGGTGAACTCGAAGTTGAGTTGTCCTTCGCTGATGGGCAGGTTGGCTTTGAGGAAGTCGTATCCCTTGTCCGGGGTCCAGGTGCCGGTGCCCCAGCGTGCGGGCACCTCCAGTTCCAGGTGGACCCCGATGTCGAACACCACACGGGCTGCGCGCATCCTCTGCATGTCCAGCATTCCCATGTGGTCGCCGGCGTCGTCGAGGTATCCGAGTTCCTGCATGAGCTTTTCCGCGTAAAGTGCCCAGCCTTCGCCGTGTCCGGAGGTCCAGCAGATGTTGCGCCGCCACTTGTTGAGCAGTTCGCGCCGGTAGGTTGCGGTGGCCACCTGGAGGTGGTGGCCGGGGACGCCTTCGTGGTAAACGGTGGTGGTTTCGGCCCAGGTGGTGAAAGTGTCCTCGCCGGCTGGCACGGACCACCACATGCGGCCGGGGCGGGTGAAGTCGTCGGAGGGGCCGGTGTAGTAGATGCCGCCTTCGTCGGTGGGGGCGATGAGGCATTCCAGTTTCTTCATGACGTCGGGAATGTCGAAATGGACCCCGGCCAGCTCCGCGACGGCTTTGTCGGAGAGTTCCTGCATCCAGGCCTTGAGTGCGTCGGTGCCTTTGATCTGCCGGGCAGGATCGTTGTTCAGGATTTCTTTGGCTTCGGCGATGGACGCGCCGGCCTTGATGGTGCCCGCCACCACCTCCTGTTCAGCGATCAGGCGGTCCAGTTCCTGAACCCCCCAGGCGTACGTTTCCTCCAGGTCCACGGCGGCACCCAGGAAGGACCGTGATGCCAGCGCATAACGGGCCTTACCCACCGCGTCCTTCTCCGGTGCAGCGGGCAGCAGGTCGGTGCGGAGAAAGTCGGCAAGCCGGGTGTAGGCGCGGCGGGCGGCGGCAGCCCCGGCGTCGAGCTTCTCCTGGAGGGCGCTGCCAAGTGGGCCGGTCTCGGTGGCGGCGCCGGCGGCGAGCTTGGCGAAGAATCCGTCCGCGGCGGCGTACCTAGTGGCCTGTTCGATGACGATGTTCACCTGCCGGGCTGCGGCCACCCGGCCGGCGTCGCGCGCAAGGCCCAGGGACTCGATGTAGCCATCGACGGCGGCGGGCACGTTCTGCGCCCGGCCGGCGATGTGCTCCCAGTCCTGTTCCGTGGCGGTGGGCATGAGGTCGAAGACCGCCCGGATGTCCTGCGCGGGCGAGGCAATGTTGTTCAGGTCCGCGTACTCCCACCCGGAGGCGTGGATCAGCAGCTGCAGTCCAAGCCGCTCGCGCATGGCGTCCAGCGTGACGGCGTCCACGTCGTCCTCAGGTTCCAAGCCCTCAAGGTCGGTCAGGGCCTTGCGGGCCACCTCCGCGAATTCGGCGATGCCTGCGGGGGAGAAATCCTGGTACTCGGTTTCCCGGCCCGGCAGTCCCAGGGTGGTCGCCAGCGACGGATTCAGGCGGACAAGGGTATCGGTATAGGCGTCCGCGACGGCGTCGATGCGGGTATGCGGGCGTGCGGCGGGCGAAGTGTCGGTAGTCACCATCCGAGACTAGCCCGGCCGCGCCCACCGGGCGAGGAACGCGCCGGGGATCAGCCCTTGCTGCGCTTCCAGGCGCCTGGACCGGGCGCTGGTGCAAGGCCCAGCCGTTGCCGGCGCGCCCAGTGGCGTGCGGTTGGCGCGGCAGGCCTGGCCGCTTCCGGGCCGCCGAGGGAGAGTACGACGGCGGTGAGCGCAGCGAGTTCCTCGGCGTTCGCCTGTCCCTTGACCACAGAGAGCAGGGGAGCCGCGGCGGCTTCGGCCGGCTCCGGCGTTCCGGTGGCGCTCACAGCGGGATGTTCCCGTGCTTCTTGGCCGGGAGGCTCGCGCGCTTGTCGCGGAGGGCGCGCAGGCCCCGGACAATCTGCAGCCGGGTGTCGGACGGTGCGATGACGGCGTCAACGTAACCGAGTTCGGCTGCCTGGTAAGGGTTCAGGAGTTCTTCCTCGTACTGCCGGATGACCTCGGCGCGGCGGGCTTCGACGTCGCCGCCGTCCTCGGCGACGGCCGCGAGGTCCCGGCGGTAGAGGATGTTGACGGCGCCCTGCGCCCCCATCACGCCGATCTGCGCGGTGGGCCACGCCAGGTTGAGGTCCGCCCCGAGCTTCTTGGAGCCCATGACGATGTACGCGCCTCCGTACGCCTTGCGGGTGATGACCGTCAGTTTGGGCACTGTGGCCTCGGCATACGCGTACAGCAGCTTGGCGCCGCGGCGGATGATGCCCTGGAACTCCTGGTCCTTGCCCGGCAGGAAGCCCGGCACATCCACCAGCGTGATGATGGGGATGTTGAAGGCATCGCAGTTCCGGACGAAGCGGGCCGCTTTTTCGGAGGCGGCAATGTCCAGGGTTCCCGCGAACTGCAGCGGCTGGTTGGCCACTATTCCCACGGTGTGGCCTTCCACCCGGCCATAGCCAATCATGACGTTCGGAGCGTACAGCGCCTGCATCTCCAGGAAGTGGCCGTCGTCGACGATCTGCTCAACAACTGCGCGCATGTCGTAGGGCTGGTTGGCCGAATCGGGGATCAGCGTGTCGAGGGCGAGGTCGTCGTCGTTGACCGCGTTTTCCTGCGCGTGCTCCAGCACGGGGGCCTCGGACAGGTTGTTGGAGGGCAGGAAGTCCAGGAGTTCGCGGACGAACTCGATCGCATCGCCTTCATCCGAGGCGAGGTACGTGGACGTGCCGGTGGTGGCGTTGTGCTGGCGGGCACCGCCGAGCGTTTCCATGTCCACGTCCTCGCCCGTGACGGTCTTGATGACGTCGGGGCCGGTAATGAACATGTGGGACGTCTTGTCCACCATCACCACATAGTCGGTGAGGGCGGGGGAGTAGGCGGCGCCACCGGCGGACGGGCCCATGATGAGGGAGATCTGCGGCACCACGCCGGAAGCGTGCACGTTGTTGCGGAAGATATCGGCGAACATGGCCAGCGAAGCGACGCCTTCCTGGATGCGGGCGCCCCCGCCGTCGAGGATGCCGACCACCGGGCAGCCGTTGCGCAGGGCAAATTCCTGCACCTTGACGATTTTCTCGCCGTTGACCTGGCTCAGTGACCCGCCGTAAACGCTGAAGTCCTGGCTGTAGACCGCCACCGGACGGCCGTCCACAGTGCCGTAGCCGGAGACCAGGCCGTCACCGAGGGGCTTCTTCTTTTCCATGCCGAAGGCGGTGGAGCGGTGCACTGCGAGGGCGTCGAACTCGACGAATGAGTCCTCATCCAGCAGCAGGGCGATGCGCTCGCGTGCGGTGTTCTTGCCGCGCGCATGCTGCTTTTCGACGGCCTCGGGGCCGGAGGGCTGTTCGGCACGTGCCTGGCGGTCGCGGAAATCGGCAATCTTTCCCGCTGTCGTTGTCAGATCGTGGCTCATCAAGTATCTCCGGCTCTGTTGCAGATTGGTTCAGTGTCGCTGAGTATGTTGACGGGCTGTGCTCTGGAGGCGCTTAAGTAGCTTCCACACAAAAAACGAACCCTGCTGGCAAGTCTAATGACGCTTTGAGTGCCCGCAGCTGTAGGGAACCTACAATTTTCTGCCGTGCCGTCACCCGGACCACTATGTTACTCTCCGGTAACTTATCTGCGTTACAGTGTTTCCATGACTTCGAGCAACGACGCTTTGACCGCTGCCGCCAGCCCTTACCGGGCGTCCGGTTCGCTCCGCGGAAAGACCATCCTGATGTCCGGTGGCAGCCGCGGCATCGGCCTTGCCATCGCCCTGCGGGCGGCGGCGGACGGCGCCAACATCGTGCTGATGGCCAAAACCGGCGAACCCCACCCCAAGCTCGCCGGCACGGTGTTCACCGCTGCCCAGGAACTGACCGAGGCCGGCGGGGGTGCGCTTCCCCTGGTGGGGGACGTCCGCAACGACCAGGACGTGGCCCGCGCCGTGGCCGAGGCCGTTGACCGCTTCGGCGGCATCGACGTCGTGGTGAACAACGCCTCCGCCATTGACCTGTCCACCACGGATGCCGTGGACATGAAAAAGTACGACCTGATGCAGGACATCAACGTCCGCGGGACCTTCCTGCTCTCCAAGCTCGCGCTGCCCGCGCTGCGCGCATCCGGCAATGCGCACATCCTCACGCTGTCCCCGCCCCTGAACCTGGATCCACACTGGGCCGGACGGCACCTGGCCTACACCATGGCCAAATACGGGATGAGCCTGACCACGCTGGGCCTGGCCGAGGAACTGAAAGACGACCGGATCAGCGTCAACTCGCTGTGGCCGTGCACGCTGATCGACACCGCGGCCATCAGGAACATGCCGCAGGGCGAGGCTATCGTCCAGGCCGCACGCGGACCACAGATCATGGCCGACGCCGCCCACGCCATCCTCACCGGCAGCAACCTGCCCGCCGGCGGGCAGGCCACGGGCAATTTCTACACTGACGAACAGGTGCTGGCGGCAGCAGGGGTTTCCGATTTCCGCCCCTACAGCCTGGGGGCCCCGGAGGACCGGCTGGTTCCCGACATTTTCCTGTAGCCGCCAGGGGCAGGCCGCCGGTGCGGCGGCATTCCCCGGCTCGGTAGGATTTAGCTATGGCTGAAGCGCATATCCCCGGTATCCCATTGGACAGGTCGGAGCTGGGCGATCAGCGCTTCTTGTCCGCCACCGGCATCTCCCGGCTGGACGTGGTGGACTCCACCGGCTCCACCAACGCCGACCTGCTCCGTGCAGTGACAGTGGAGCCCGCGTCCTGGCCGGACCTTTCCGTGCTGACGGCCGAATACCAGACCGCCGCACGGGGACGCCTGGAAAGGCGCTGGGAAGCACCGCCCCTGAGTTCGGTCTCCGTTTCCATTGTGCTGCGGCCCGTGAACGCCGAGGGGCGGCCGCTGCCCACGCAAAGCTACTCGTGGCTCTCACTCATCGCGGCCCTGGCGCTCCGCGAAACCCTCCTGGAGACGGCAGGCATCCCGGCCGAACTCAAATGGCCCAACGACGTCCTGGTCCGCGGCCGGAAGATTGCCGGCATCCTGGCCCAGATGGGCCCCATGGCGGACGGCACCGTCCCGCCGGTGGTGCTGGGCACCGGCCTGAACGTCACCCTCCACGAGGACGAACTGCCGGTCCCCACGGCCACCTCGGTGTTCCTCGAGGGGCCGCAGACCACCGACCGGACCCAGCTGCTGAAGAGCTATTTGTCCCACTTTGCGGTGCTCTACCGGAGTTTCTGCAACGCCGACGGCGACCCCACGGCAGGCATGGCAGGCGGCCCGTCCCTGCATAAGCGCGTCGAGGCCGTCATGGTAACGCTGGGCCGGCAGGTACGGGCGCAACTGCCGGGCGACCACGAGATTATTGGCCACGCATCCCGCCTGGACGAATACGGTTCACTGCTGGTGGTGGACAAGGATTCACGCGAGCATGTCGTCACCGCTGGGGACGTGGTTCACCTGCGGCCCTGGACCGCACCGGAAGAGCCCGGCGCTGCTGATGCCGGCACGCCGAAAGGCACCGGCCAAGGCGGTTATGCGTAAGGACCTCGTACCCGGCGAACAGGTCATCGTCACCACCCGCCCGCAACCCAGGAAGCTGGCCGGCCCTGCCGCCGCTTTCATCATCGCCCCCGCGGTGGCGGCATTCGCGTCCGCCTGGATCGTGCGGGGGGAAGCCGGGCGCCTGGTTCCGGCGCTGGAGGCACGCTGGACCCCCTGGCTGGTGACGGCCTGCGTGCTGGCTGCCGCGTGGGTGTGGCTGGGCTACTGCCTGCCGCGGCTGATGCGCTGGCACGCCACGCGCTATACCCTCACGAGCCGGCGGATGGTGGCCAGGTCCGGCATCTTCAAGCGGCGCGAACAACAGGTCAACCTCCTCTCCGTCCGCAACCTCACAGTCCACGAGGGCGTGCTTCAACGCCTCCTGCGCTCCGGGAATATATCCTTGGAAACCGGGTATGAGGGCGTGACGACATTCCGGGACGTGCCGGAGGCCGCCAGGTTCCGGGATTTTATCCTCGACGCCATCGGGGAACTGCCCGATGAGCGCCTCCCGCCCGGAGATGCAGGGGATTACCCTGCCGGGGCAGTGCCGACGGAAATGAGAGAAGGTGGACGGAATGAACGATGAGGACCAGCAGGAGCTCGTGGATCCCGTCGCGCAGTCTCCTGCCGCCGACCCGCACCCTCCCACCGGAGCGATGTCCGCAGAGCGCCTGGCCATGAAAGCCCTTGAGGCGCGGCTGCTCGGCGGCGAACGCAAACTCCGCCGTCGCGAGGTGGCGGCGGGCGCAGGCCTGTCCCTGCTGTCCGCGCGCAAACTCTGGCGCGCGCTCGGGTTCCCGAACTTTGGTGACGAGGACGTTGCCTTCACCGAACGCGACCAGGCTGCACTGTCAACCGTGGTGGACCTCGTCCGCGGCGGAAAGCTGACCGAGGAAGCGGCCATTTCCGTCACCCGTGCCATTGGCCAGATGACGGACCGCATGGTGGTGTGGCAGATCGAAGCCCTGGTGGAGGACCTCGTCCACGAACAGGGCGTCACCGATGCTGTCGCCCGCAAGCGGCTGGTCAACGAGCTCCCGGCCCTGGTGGATGCCCTCGAGGAAGTGCTGGTCTATTCGTGGCGCCGCCAGCTCAATGCCGGCATCCAGCGGCTGGCCGTCCGGGCCGAAGCCGGACTGCAGGCCAGCGAAGAAGGCCGCGAAGGCGACGAGGACGATGCGCCGTTGCCCCTGGCGCGGGCCGTGGGCTTCGCGGACCTGGTGTCCTACACCAGCCTCTCGCGCCGGATGAACGAGAAAACACTGGCCCGCCTGGTGCAGCGGTTCGAGAACAAATGTGCCGAGATTATTTCCGTTGGCGGCGGCCGCCTGGTCAAGACCGTTGGCGACGAAGTCCTTTACATTGCTGAGACCCCCGCGGCCGGCGCCGAGATATCCCTGGCGCTGGCGCAGGCGTTCACGGAGGACGAGATCCTGCCGGAAGCCCGGGTAGCCATGGTCTGGGGCAGGATCCTGTCCCGGCTCGGCGACATCTACGGCCCCACCGTTAACCTTGCTGCCCGGCTCACCACCCTGGCGGATCCCGGAACGGTGCTGGTGGACTCCATGACCGCGTCTGCCCTCGAACATGACGAACGGTTCGTCATGGTGCCCCAACCGCCGGAAAACGTCCGCGGTTTCGGCGAAATCAAGCCGGTCCGCCTGACCCGCGGCCTGGGCAAGGGCCTGATCGTCGACTGACCTTTCTTGCCCTGTCCCCGTCGGCGGGGAAAGGGTTTGTCCATTTGATAGCTAGACCGGCTATATTTGTTCTGCCCGGCTGCCGCATGCCGGTCATCGGCCGTTGCCGGACTTAACGGGGGGAACCGTTCCATGAAACTTCGCGGACGAGCGCGCGCAAAAGCTGCTGCTGCGCCACGGCGCCGGCCCTTCCTCCAGTCCCCCCTTTTCAGCACCTCCGCAATGGGGCTTGCCCTCGCCGCCCTGGTGGTTGGCGCCGTCGTCTATCCGGGGTTTAAGACCACTGAGGTGGAGTTGAATGACGGTGGTGTGTGGGTGGTGTCGAAGTCCAAGAATGCGGTGGGGCGGTTGAATTATCCGT
>NZ_LMOI01000015.1 GCF_001423525.1 Arthrobacter sp. Leaf137
CACCTGAACCTGCACAAGACGTTCTGCATCCCGCACGGCGGCGGCGGGCCCGGCGTCGGCCCGGTCGCGGCGAAAGCGCACCTGGCCCCGTTCATGCCCGGCGATGCSAATAAAGCCGCGCATGAGGAGGGCCACGGCGTGGCGATTTCCGCGTCCCGSTTCGGCTCTGCCGGTGTGCTGCCGATCTCCTGGGCGTACGTGAAGCTGATGGGCGGTACGGGCCTGACCGAGGCCACCAAGTCCGCGCTGCTGGCCGCGAACTACGTCGCAGCCCGGTTGAACGAGTTCTACCCGGTGCTCTACACGGGTGAGGGCGGGCTCGTGGCGCAYGAGTGCATCCTGGACCTGCGCGAACTCACCGCCCGCACCGGYGTCACGGCCGAGGACGTGGCCAAGCGCCTGATCGACTTCGGCTTCCACGCCCCCACCCTGGCCTTCCCGGTGGCCGGGACCCTGATGGTSGAGCCCACCGAGTCCGAGGACCTCGCCGAGATCGACCGCTTCATCGACGCCATGATCACCATCCACGCCGAGATCGAGCAGGTAGCAGCCGGCGACTTCTCCCTGGAGGCATCGCCGGTGCGCAACGCACCGCACACGGCGTCCGCCGTCGTCAGCTCCGACTGGGACCGCGCCTACCCGCGCGAGCAGGCCGCGTTCCCCGTCGCTTCCCTGCGGCAGGACAAGTACTTCCCGCCCGTGGGACGCATCGACGGCGCAGCCGGCGACCGCAACCTGGTCTGCTCCTGCCCGCCGCTTTCCGACTTCGAGAACTAAGGACTTCCCATGACTGAGAACTACACCGCTCTCTACGAGCAGCACAAGAAGGCCGGCGCCTCCTTCACCGACTTCGGCGGCTGGCAGATGCCCCTCAAGTACGATTCCGAACTCGCCGAACACCACGCCGTGCGCAACGCCGCCGGGCTGTTCGACCTCTCCCACATGGGTGAAGTCTGGGTCACCGGCCCGGACGCCGCAGCGTTCCTGGACTACGCCCTGGCCGGCAAGCTGTCAGCCGTTGCGGTGGGCAAGGCCAAGTACTCGCTGATCTGTGACACCGACGGCGGCATCATCGACGACCTGATCACGTACCGCCTCCCCGCGGCTGCGGACGGAACAGCCAAGTACCTGGTGGTCCCGAACGCAGGCAACGCCAAGGTAGTAGCCGGGGCTCTGCAGGAACGCGCCGCCGGCTTCGACGTCACCGTGCAGGACGCCTCGGCCGAGACTTCCCTGATCGCCGTCCAGGGTCCCGCCGCCGAGGCCATCCTGCTGGCGCTTGTCCCGGCCAGCCAGCACTCCCTGGTCACGGAGCTGAAGTACTACGCCGCCGTCGAGGTGGGCATCACGGTCAACGGCGCCGTCCGGGACCTGCTGGTGGCCCGCACCGGTTACACCGGCGAAGACGGCTTCGAGATCTATGTCGGCAACCTGGAGGCAGCCGCCCTGTGGGAGGCCCTGCTCGCGGCCGGCGAAGGTTCCGGCCTCATCCCGGCAGGCCTCGCCGCCCGGGACTCGCTCCGCCTCGAAGCCGGCATGCCCCTCTACGGCAACGAACTCTCCCGCCGCGTCAACGCCTACGCCGCCGGGCTGGGACCGGTCGTGTCCCTGGCCAAGGAAAGCGACTTCGTGGGCAAGGAGGCCCTGGCAGCCATCAAGGCCGCCGGCGTCGGATCCACCGTGGGCCAGAAGCTCGTGGGCCTCAAGGGTACCGGGCGCCGCGCCGCCCGCGGCCACTACCCGGTCCTCAAGGACGGTTCCCTCATCGGCGAAGTTACCTCCGGCCAGCCCTCCCCCACCCTCGGCTACCCGGTGGCACTGGCTTACGTCGACGTCGAGTTCGCCGAAGCCGGCACCCTCGTCGACGTGGACCTCCGCGGCAAGCCGGAACGCTTCGAAGTAGTGGCACTCCCCTTCTACAAACGCCAAAAGTAGCCCCACTCCGGGACGGACAAGCCCCAGTTTCCACGCGTGCTGCACCCCACCGTCCCCCTAGCCTCGCAAGCTCGGCCAGGGAACCCGGACGGCGTGGGCCCACTTCGTCGCTCTGACGCACGCTTTCGGAAACCGCGGCCAGCCCGCCCTTGGAGGTGGCGGGGCATCCGGAAACGTGCGTCTAAGGAAGCGTCACGTCCGCTCAGCGGGCGTCTACGCGACCAAGCACGTGGAGGATGTCCTGCCAACTCCACTCCCGACCACAACTAAGTTTTCAAACGAACAGGAAAATCATGAGCAAAGTTGCAGCTGAACTGAAGTACTCCGCCGAGCATGAGTGGATTGCTGTTGACGGGTCCGGGCCTGCCGGGATCGGTATCTCGGCCGTCGCCGCCGATGCGCTGGGCGACATCGTGTACGTGGACCTGCCCGAGGTTGGCTCCATCGTGACGGCCGGCGAAACCTGCGGCGAGGTGGAATCCACCAAGTCCGTTTCGGACCTCTACTCCCCCGTCACCGGCGAAGTCACCGAGATCAACGACGGCGTGGTGTCCGATCCCGCCCTCATCAACAGCGACCCGTACGGGGCTGGCTGGCTCTTCAAGGTGTCCGTCACCGAAGAAGGCCCGCTGCTGTCCGCCGCAGAATACGCCGCAGCGAACGGCGGCGAGCTGTGAGCGCGGCTGCCGGCGCGGCTGTCACTGAGACGGTTGCCTTCCGCCAGGTTGAATCCCCCAGCCTGAACGCGGACCTGTCCGTCCTGGACCCGGAGATCGCGGCCAAGATCGACGACGAACTGGGCCGCCAGCGCGACGGCCTGGAAATGATCGCTTCCGAGAACCACACCGCCGCCGCAGTCATGCAGGCGCAGGGCTCGGTGCTGACCAACAAGTACGCCGAAGGCTACCCGGGCAAGCGCTACTACGGTGGCTGCGAACACGTGGACGTCATTGAACAGCTCGCCATCGACCGGCTCAAGGCCCTGTTCGGTGCCGAGTTCGCCAACGTGCAGCCGCACTCCGGTGCACAGGCCAACGCCTCGGTGATGCACGCGCTGATCAAGCCCGGCGACACCATCATGGGCCTGAACCTCGCCCACGGCGGACACCTGACACACGGAATGAAGATCAACTTCTCCGGCAAGCTCTATAACGTGGTGCCGTACCAGGTCCGCGAAGACACCCACACCATCGACATGGCAGAGGTGGAGCGCCTGGCGCTGGAAACGAAGCCGCAGCTGATCGTTGCCGGCTGGTCCGCGTACGCACGCCAGCTGGACTTCGCCGAGTTCCGCCGGATTGCCGACCTTGTGGGCGCCTACCTCATGGTGGACATGGCTCACTTCGCCGGCCTCGTCGCTGCAGGACTGCACCCCAGCCCGGTGCCTCACGCCCACGTCACCACCTCCACCACGCACAAGACCCTCGCCGGTCCGCGCGGCGGCATCATCCTGTCGAACGACGCCGACATCGCCAAGAAGATCAACTCGGCTGTGTTCCCGGGCCAGCAGGGCGGGCCGCTGGAGCACGTCATCGCCGGCAAGGCCGTGGCATTCAAGATCGCCGCCTCGGCTGAGTTCAAGGAACGGCAGGAGCGCGTCCTCGCCGGCTCCCGCATCCTGGCCGAGCGCCTGGTCCAGCCGGACGTCACCGCCAAGGGCATCAACGTCATCTCCGGCGGCACCGACGTCCACCTGGTCCTCGTTGACCTCCGCAACTGCGAACTCAACGGCCAGCAGGCCGAAGACCGCCTGGCCGCGATTGACATCACCGTCAACCGCAACGCCGTGCCTTTCGACCCGCGCCCGCCGATGGTCACCTCAGGCCTGCGCATCGGCACCCCGGCTTTGGCGACCCGCGGATTCGGCGAAGCCGCCTTCCGCGAGGTTGCGGACATCATCGCCGAGGCACTGACGGCCGACGCCGACGCAGACCTTTCCGGCCTGCGTCACCGCGTCGAAGCACTCGCCGCAGCCCACCCGCTGTACCCCGGCGTCGCAAACCTCGCCTAGGTGCACGGCCCTGGTCACCTTCGGGACCAGCGGACCGGACATTTTCACGCCTGCTGCTCGTTCCTCGCTTTGACGCAGGCTTTCGAAAAGTCCGGCTCCGCCGGCCCTTGTGGGCAGGCTACGGGTGAGCGCCGACAACGTGCGTGTTCATCCCTGTTCTTCGCAAAGGTGCGCAGGGGTCGTTGCCCATCCTGTTGTTCGCTTGGGTGACGGGACCTACGGGGGTGAGCCGGATTCCGGAAGCGTGCGTCAGAGCGACGAAGGAGCAGCACGCGGAGGAATCCGGTCACCCACCATCCAACCCAACCACGCACGTTTCTAGTTAGGAATCCCACCATGGCCGTTGGCGTCTTCGACCTTTTTTCTGTTGGTATTGGGCCTTCGTCTTCTCATACGGTGGGGCCGATGCGGGCTGCTGCGGTGTTTGCCGAGGAGTTGAAGAGCAGCGGGGTGCTGGACAGGGTGGCCGGGCTCCGGGTGGATCTGTATGGGTCGTTGGCTGCGACGGGGCACGGGCACGGGACCATGACGGCCATCTTGCTGGGCCTGGAGGGGTTCCACCCCGAAAGGATCCTGCCGGCGGAGGTGGAGGAGCGGTTGGCTGCGATCGCGGAAACCGGGACGCTGCAGCTGGCGGGCGCCGGCGAAGGGGCAGGCGTGGCGTTGCCGTACGGGGTGAAGGACATGGTGTTGCGGCCGTTGACGGTGTTGCCGCGGCACACGAACGGGATGACGTTCACCGTCTCGGACGGCAACGGCGGGGAACTCCATTCTCCGTGGGYGGCGGGTTCATTGTCCGTGAGGGTGAGGAGGACGCCGCGCAGCAGGAACTCGATGAGTCCAAGAAGGAGCTGCCGTTGCCGTTCCGGACCGCTGCGGAGCTCCTGRGGCATTGCGCGGATACCGGGTTGGGGATCAGCGACGTGATGCTGGTCAAYGAGAAGTCTTCSCGTTCCGAGGAGGAGATCCGGGCGGGGCTGCTGCATATCTGGTCCGTGATGGAGGMGTGCGTGGCGACGTCGTTGAAGCGTGACGGGGTGCTGCCGGGCGGGTTGAAGGTCCGCCGCCGCGCCCCGGACTGGTTCGACCGGCTGAAAAAGGAATGCGCCCGCCCCGGCGAGGACAGCCAGGACCTGGAGTTCACGGACTGGGATTTCCATGATCCCCGGTACTGGCAGGAGTGGGTGAACCTGGTGGCCCTGGCCGTGAACGAGGAGAACGCCTCCGGCGGGAGGGTGGTTACCGCCCCGACGAACGGGGCCAGGTTCCTGCTCGCCGCCGGTGCCGTGGGGGTGCTCTATAAGGAACAGGCGTCCATTTCGGGTGCCGAGGTGGGTTGCCAGGGCGAGGTGGGGTCGGCGTCGTCCATGGCGGCGGCGGGACTYGCCGAGGTGATGGGCGGCACCCCGGCGCAGGTGGAGAACGCCGCGGAAATCGCGATGGAACACAACCTGGGCCTGACCTGTGATCCGATCGGSGGGCTGGTGCAGGTTCCGTGCATCGAGCGGAACGCGATCGCCGCGGCCAAGGCCATCAACGCGGCGAAAATGGCGCTCTGGGGCGACGGGACCCACCGGGTMTCCCTCGAYGAAGTCATCATCACCATGCGCGAAACCGGCAAGGACATGTCCTCCAAATACAAGGAAACCGCGATGGGCGGCCTCGCCGTCAACGTCGTCGAATGCTGACNAGTCATCATCACCATGCGCGAAACCGGCAAGGACATGTCCTCCAAATACAAGGAAACCGCGATGGGCGGCCTCGCCGTCAACGTCGTCGAATGCTGACCCAGGGTTTCGACGGGCTCAACTAACGCCGCCCCGACGGCACACCCAGCACAAACAAAGGAAATCGATCATGACATTGGCACCCGAAGGCCGGAAGTTGCTGCGGATCGAGCAGCGCAACGCGGCTGTCCCGGTGGAACGCAAACCGGAATGGATCAAGGCCAAAGTC
>NZ_LMOI01000016.1 GCF_001423525.1 Arthrobacter sp. Leaf137
TAAGAACGTGGATGTGCCGAAGGCGAGTGCGTCGCCGTCGTATGTGTTTCGGGTGAACCGGGACCTGGTGGTCCTCAATGATGTGAATTCCGGGAATGTGTGGCTGGTGAACCAGAACATGCAGCTCGTCAACAACTGGGACGACGTTATTCCCCCCAAGGAAACCTCGGACGACGCCGACAAGGACTCTGCCGACGAAGTCCAGCAGACAGTCCTCCCGGACCGCACCAAACCCAACAGCCCACCGGTTGCCCAGCCGGACAGCTACGGCGTCCGCGCCGGCAAAACCACCATCCTCCCGGTCCTGGACAACGACACGGATCCCGACGGCGACATCCTGACAGTGCGCCAGCCCGACGACATCCGCCTGGGCACGTTGTCGACAATTTACGGCAGCACTGGCTTCCAGGTCGCTGTTCCCGCCGACAAGACAGGCAGCGAAACCTTCAAATACACGGTGGACGACGGCCGCGGGCTTTCCGCCACCGCCGAAGTTTCACTGCGCGTTGTCCCGCTGACGGAAAACAAAGCGCCGGCGCAGAAGCCGAACCGTGACACCACCATGGTGGTCCAGCAGGGCAAATCGGTCACCCGGAACATCCTTTCGGACTGGATCGACCCCGACGGCGACGACCTCTACGCCACCTCGGTTTCCAGCGCGGACCCCCTTGACCAGGTCCGCATCCGCCCCGACGGGCAGCTGTCCTTTCAGGACAGCGGCACCTCGCCGGGCCGCAAGGTCCTCACCGTGGGCATCTCCGATGGCCAGGCCACCACTGAAGGCCGGATCACCCTCGACGTCCGCCCCGCCGGGGCACTCCCGCCCATCGCCAACGCTGACCACGTAGTGGCAGTGGCCGGTGCTTCGACGGTGATCGCACCACTCAAGAACGACATCGATCCCCAAGGAGGCGCCCTCCGCCTCGCCCAGGTGACCGCGGACGAGCAGTCCAGGGCGGTCATCGGCGCCGACCAGCAGACCTTCAGCTTCACCTCCGACGTGCCGGGACCGCACTACGTGGAGTACCTGGTGACCAATGGGCCCGCCAGCGCAGTGC
Source organism: Arthrobacter sp. Leaf137 (assembly GCF_001423525.1). Lineage (GTDB taxonomy): Bacteria > Actinomycetota > Actinomycetes > Actinomycetales > Micrococcaceae > Arthrobacter. The sequence goes on from NZ_LMOI01000016.1 coordinate 1,059, forward strand.
AGCTGGTCCGCGTCGACGTTGTTGCCGGCAACGACGCCGGAGCCCCCGTCGCCGTCCGCGACATTGCCCTGCTGCCCACCGGCGGCAGCGTCCTTGTCGATGTGCTCGGCAACGACTCCGACCCCTCCGGCGGCGTCCTGGTGGTCCAGTCGGTGACCGCCGACGGCTCGCTTCCGGTCAGTGTGTCAGTCCTGGACCACTCGGTGGTCCGGATCACGGACCTTCGCGCCGAAGGCCAGCTGACGCTGAAGTACACCATCTCCAACGGCCGGTCCTCCGCGACGGGCGAGATCGCCGTCGTGGTGGTCCCGGCACCGACAAAACTGCAGGCACCCCAGGCCAAGCCCGACGAAGCCACCGTCCGAGCCGGTGACGTCGTCTCCATCCCGGTGCTCGATAACGACACCGATCCCAACGGCGGCAAGCTGACCCTCGTGCCCGAGCTCGCCCAGGTTCCGGACGAAGCCGACGGACGGACCTTCGTGGCCGGGGACCAGCTTCGGTTCATCGCCGGGTCCGAGGCGAAAACCGTCTACGCCATCTACAAAGTCCGCAATGAGTCCGGCCAGGTGGACTCCCAACAGGTGACCATCCGTATCCTGGCCCGCGACGACGAACGGAACAGCCGCCCCGAACCCCGCAACCTCACCGGCCGCGTGGTCGCCGGCATGACCGTCAAGATTCCCGTGCCCCTGGACGGCATCGACGCCGACGGCGACTCGGTGCAGCTGATGGGAATCGACAAGGCAGCGGGCATGGGCACGGCGATCGTCCGCGACGGCTACCTCGAATACACGGCCGCCGGCGACGCCGCCGGGACGGACACCTTCACCTACCGCGTCCGCGACCGGATTGGCGCCGAGAACACCGGCACCGTCATTGTGGGCGTTGCACCGCCGGAAGCCATCAACCAGAACCCGATTGCCGTGGACGACGCCGTGGATGTCCGACCGGGCAGGAACGTCGCCGTTGACGCCCTGGCCAATGATTCGGACCCCGACGGTGATCCGATTTCCCTGCTGACCGACGGATTCGAGGCGCGGCCTGAGCTGAACGTCGAAGTGGCTGACGGCGCCAAAGTACTCTTCACCGCGCCCGCGGTGGAAGGCAACGAGAGCATCCGGTACCGCATCCAGGACGACAAGAAGGCACAGGCCAGCGCCGTGATCCGGGTGCGGGTCAGTGCGGACGCGGAACTGAAGCGTCCCATCGCCAAGGACGACAGGGTCACGCTGGCCGAAACTTTGGGTAAGACGGCCATCGACGTACCCGTCCTGAAGAACGACTCCGACCCCGACGGGGTGGCCTCCGAGCTGCAGATCAGCCTTCCGGACGGCAACCCCAATGCCCGCGTGGGCGGCTCCGGAAACGTGGTGGTCAACCTCACGCCAGAAGACCAGCTGATCCCGTATACGGTGACCGACACCGATGGCCTCACCGCAACAGCTGTGATCTGGGTGCCGGGCCAGGGAGCGCAGTACCCCACGCTGTCCAACACCGAAACGGTGGAGGTCATGGCCGGCAAGGAAATCACCCTGGACCTGGACGACTACGTCAGGGTGCGGGACGGCCGCCGGCCCAAGATCAGTGTTGCCGACTCCGTCAAGGTGCTGGGCGCCTCCCCGGACAACGTGATTGTTGGCGAGGGAGAAGGCCTCCGCTACGCGGCCCGGCCAGGCTACGCAGGGCCGGGCTCCATCACCTTCGAAGTCACCGACGGCTCCGGTCCCGACGATCCCGACGGGCTGAAATCGACCCTGGTCATCATGACCAACGTGATCCCGGACCCGGACGAAGCCAACACCCCGCCCACGTTCCGCGGCGCATCCCTGGACATTCCCAAGACGGAAACTGCCACCCTGGACCTTGGTCCACTCGCGGCCGATGTCGACGAACGGGACCAGGGTAACCTCACGTTCTCCCTGGTTGGGTCACCGCCCCCCGGCTTCAGCGCGAAGCTCGACGGTACGGTACTGAGCGTCAGTGCGGAAAACTCCGTAGGGGTCGGCGTGACGGGTAATATCCAGGCCACCGTGACCGACGGACGCTCGCCCGCTGTGACAGCCACCATCCAGGTGCGGCACGTGGCATCCAACCGGCCCATGCCGGTAGCCAATGACGACGTGGTGGAGAAAGCCAACGCGGGCCGCGCCGAGACGGTCAACGTCCTGGCCAACGACGTCAACCCCTTCAGCGATACGCCGCTGAAAATCGTCGGCACCAGCGTCGAAACCGGTTCGGCCCAAGGCCAGCCCGCCATCAACGGCGACTCCATCACCATCACCCCGGCAGACGGATTCAAGGGCGTGATGGTGGTCCGCTACACCATCGCCGACAAGACCGGTGACCTTTCCCGCCAGGTGGACGGCCGGGTCCGCCTCACGGTGCGCAGTGAACCCGATGCGCCGTCCGCCCCCTCGGCGACGGACGTCCGCAGCCGCACCGCGGTGCTCAAGTGGGCGCCGCCGTCGGACAATGGAGCGCCCATCAGCGAGTACACGGTGGTATCCAACAACGGATTCCAGCAGAAGTGCCCCACCACCACCTGCACCCTCTCCGGCCTGACCAACAACGTGAAGTACGTCTTCACGGTCAAGGCAACCAACGAGGTGGGGGAGTCGCAGCCGTCACCGCAGTCGAACGAGATCCGGCCCGACGAGAAGCCCTCCCCGCCGGAAGCCCCCAGTGTCAAAGCCGGCGACAAGAACATGGTCATCAATTGGCCCGCTGCCCGGACGGAAGGCTCACCGGTCAAGCACTACAACCTGGAGATCTCGCCTCCGCCCGCCAACGGTGTTGCCGTCAAGAACGAGGTCGCAGGCCTCAACTACACCTGGACCGGTCTGACCAACGGCGTGAAGTACAAGGTGCGCGCCCAGGCCGTCAACGAGCTGGGCCCATCCGACTGGGGCACCTATTCCGCCGAAGACAATCCGGCCGGCGTTCCGGCAGCCCCCGCCGCACCCACCTCCGCCGTTGCATCGTCAGTCGGAACCCAGAACCAGCTGCGGGTGAACTGGGCTGAACCCAACACCAACGGGGACGCCATCAGCGCCTACTACGTCACGATGTCCGGCGGCGGCCGGCCCGACCAGACGCAGGCCATTCCAGGGACGGTACGCACCGCCAACTTCACGGCGGACAACTCCGAAGCTGCGTACACCTTCACGGTCCAGGCGGAGAATAAAGCGGGCAAGGGTGCAGTCAGCCCGCCGTCAGCTCCCCGCCGTGCCACCGGAAAGCTCGGCCAGGTTTCCGGCGTCAACGCCACTCCGGCCAACACCGGCGGTGCCGGCCGGTCGGTCACGGTCGACTTCCGGCGGCTGACGGCAGCTGAACGGAACGGCTCTGCCGAGAATGAGGTCAGTTACAGCTACAACGCCAGCAATGGTGCCAGCGGCCCCATCAGCCCGGGCCAGACCATCGGCGGCTTCGCCAACGGCGCCCAGGTGAGCATCACCGTCATTGCCAATTCCTCCGTGGCACCGAGCTCCAACGCCAGCGCCCCGGCGTCGGCGACGCCGTACGGGTCCCCGGGCACGCCGTCCGCATCGGGACAGGACGGCGGCGTCAACGACCAGTCCGTCACGCTTCGCTGGTCGTCGCCATCCACGGCAACGAACGACGTCGCGAGCACCAGGATCAGGATCAACGGCGGCGGCTGGGAGAACGTGGCAGCTTCAGGGAGCCGGACCATCAATACCGGCGGCTGGCAGCAGACCCGCACCATCGAGGTCCAGACCCTGAACTCCGTGGGCACCGGAAGCGGTATCGCCAGTGCCAGGGCGACGTCCGGCAAGCAGGGATTGTGGGAAACCCGGATCAAGACTTCGGATCCCAACTTTGAGCGCAGCTGCACCTTCACCCGGGGCGGCTCGAACTACCGGCCCACCCCGTACTTCACCTGCGATGGCGTCAGCGGGAACAGCCCGCCCTGGTTCTACAAGTCCAGCCAGGACCGCATCATGGTGGCCTGCTACATCGACCAGGACGACAACTGGTCCGGTAACGGGATTGTCCGCTGGTGGCGGGTTGAGTCCGGCTCCGCACGCAACGTGGGCCGCTACGTCATCGCAGGACACACCACGCTTCCGGACCCCGCAGGGCTTGGAGCACCCCCATGCTGACCCGCCAAAACCATGAAACCGCAGGTCAGGCCGCGGGGCACCTCTACCCATCGCGGACCATTGCACCGTTGGGTAGGCTTGCGCGGGGAACAGGGAGCCCGATACCGGGTTTTTGGGGATTTCGGCCGGGGGGCCGCCGCACAACCGAGGGAAGCAAATCGCTGTGACAAGTCTGCTGGGGAAACTTGGGCTCAAACGGCGCCACAAGAAGATCGTCACCGGTACAGCCTTCGCCGCTGCCGTGGCCGTCGTGGTGACCGGTGCCGTGCTCTATCCGGGGTTTAAGACCACTGAGGTGGAGTTGAATGACGGTGGTGTGTGGGTGGTGTCGAAGTCCAAGAATGCGGTGGGGCGGTTGAATTATCCG
>NZ_LMOI01000017.1 GCF_001423525.1 Arthrobacter sp. Leaf137
CGGTGGAGTTCCCCGCCGTTGCCGTCCCGGTGGAGTTCCCCGCCGTTGCCGTCCGAGACGGTGAACGTCATCCCGTTCGTGTGCCGCGGCAACACCGTCAACGGCCGCAACACCATGTCCTTCACCCCATACGGCAACGCCACGGACCCCCCTTCGCCGGCGCCCGCCAGCTGCAGCGTCCCGGTCTCGGCGATCGCAGCCAACCGCTCCTCAACCTCCGCCGGCAGGATCCTTTCGGGGTGGAACCCCTCCAGGCCCAGCAGGATGGCCGTCATCGTCCCGTGCCCATGCCCCGTCGCAGCCAACGACCCATACAGATCCACCCGCAGCCCGGCCACCCTGTCCAGCACCCCGCTGCCCCTCAACTCCTCGGCAAACACCGCAGCAGCCCGCATCGGCCCCACCGTATGAGAAGACGACGGCCCAATACCAACAGAAAACAGATCAAAAACACCAACAGCCATGACGTCCTACTTGGTGCGCTTGTAGAATGGCAGCTCGACGACTTCGAACGGTTCGGCCTTGCCGCGGAGGTCGACGTCGAGGGCTGTTCCGGGGGCGGCGTGTTGGACGTCGACGTAGGCCAGCGCCACCGGGTAGCCGAGGGTGGGCGAGGGCTGTCCGGAGGTGACCTCACCAACCACTGCCCCGTCCTTGAGGACCGGATAGTGGGCACGGCCGGCACGGCGGCCCAGGCCTTTCAAGCCCACCAGGCGACGGCCGGTGGTTGATCCCGCGCCGGCCTCCTTCTTTGCTGCCAGCGCAGCTTTGCCCACGAAGTCGCCCTCTTTGGACAGCGCGACGACGGGACCCAGTCCAGCTGAGTAAGGATCGCCCTGCAGGGAGAGTTCGTTGCCGTACAGGGGCATCCCGGCTTCCAGTCGGAGCGAATCCCGGGATGCGAGGCCCGCCGGAGTGAGCTCCCCGTCGTCGGCCACCGCGAGGAGTGCCTGCCAAAGCCCCACGGCGTCATCGTTGGGCACGAAGATCTCAAAGCCGTCTTCGCCGGTGTAGCCCGTGCGGGCCAGCAGGAGGGCGAGTCCGGCTCCGTTGACCAGGAACGGGACTTCCACCGCGGCGTAGTACTTCAGCCCGGTGACGTCTGCGTGCTGGGCCGCGGGGACCAGCCGGAGCAGAAGGTCCTGCGCCTTGGGCCCCTGGACAGCGATCAGCGACGTTTCCGCCGAGGCGTCCTGCACGGTGACGTCGAAGCCGGCGGCGCGTTCCCGCAGGGCCGCGGCCACCACCTTGGCGTTGCCTGCGTTCGGGACCACCAGGTACTTGGCTGTTCCGTCCGCAGCTGCGGGGAGGCGGTATGTGATCAGGTCGTCGATGATGCCGCCGTCGGTGTCACAGATCAGCGAGTACTTGGCCTTGCCCACCGGCATGGCCGAGATCTTGCCGGCCAGGGCGTAGTCCAGGAACGCTGCGGCGTCCGGCCCGGTGACCCAGACTTCACCCATGTGGGAGAGGTCGAACAGGCCGGCCGCGTTGCGCACGGCGTGGTGTTCGGCGAGCTCGGAGCTGTACTTGAGGGGCATCTGCCACCCACCGAAATCGGTGAAGGAGGCGCCCAGCTTCTGGTGCTCGCCGTAAAGGGCGGTGTAGTTCTCAGTCATGGGAAGTCCTTAGGGAGCAGCTGTTAGGCCTGTCGAATGTGGTGATTGGGCTTGTCGACATCAAGGTTTCGGCAAGCCCAACCACCGAGCAACCTAGTTTTCGAAGGAGGTATTTTCCTCGAACGCCTCGAGGGGCGGGCAGGAGCAGACCAGGTTGCGGTCGCCGGCTGCGCCGTCGATGCGGCCCACGGGCGGGAAGTACTTGTCCTGCTTGTGGTGTGCCGGGAATGCGGCCTGCTCGCGCGGGTAGGCGCGGTCCCAGTCGGAGCTGACGACGGCGGACGCCGTGTGCGGTGCACGCCGCAGCGGGGAATCTGCGACGGCGAAGTCGCCGTTGGCCACCTGGTCGATTTCCTTGCGGATGGTGATCATGGCGTCGATGAAGCGGTCGATCTCGGCGAGGTCCTCGGACTCGGTGGGCTCCACCATCAGGGTCCCGGCCACCGGGAAGGCCAGGGTGGGGGCGTGGAAGCCGAAGTCGATCAGGCGCTTGGCCACGTCCTCGGCCGTGACACCGGTGCGGGCGGTGAGTTCGCGCAGGTCCAGGATGCACTCATGCGCCACGAGCCCGCCCTCACCCGTGTAGAGCACCGGGTAGAACTCGTTCAACCGGGCAGCAACATAGTTCGCGGCCAGCAGCGCGGACTTGGTGGCCTCGGTCAGGCCCGTACCGCCCATCAGCTTCACGTACGCCCAGGAGATCGGCAGCACACCGGCAGAGCCGAACCGGGACGCGGAAATCGCCACGCCGTGGCCCTCCTCATGCG